>OY759969.1:0-1007500 GCA_963662865.1 Gammaproteobacteria bacterium
TTACGGACAATACCTGTGTCGGCATGGCAGTGAGCTGGAAGGTATAAAGCAGCTTGATATTGCAGCCGAAAATCCACTCTATAAAGCTCCGTATTTACCTTTGGTTAGTGCGGGACTCTGTGCGCTGCGGATAGATGAGGACATTATGGCGGAAAGCTATCTTCGTCAAGCACTGGAAGAAAGCCCGGAACTGCTTCCTGCCCTGACCGGCATGATCCAGGTAAGCCTGAAGCAAGCCAAATATCTACAAGGTAGATCTTACCTGCAACGTTATGTGGCTTTGTCCAGGCATACCGCCGATACTCTGTGGGCCGGATACCGGATCGAAAAAAAGATGGGAGATAAAGAAGCGGCTGCTGGCTATGCGGTACGCCTCAAATCGCGCTTTCCTGATTCGGCGCAAACGATCTTGCTACTTGAAGATATTGCCCCAAGATGAGCGCTGAAATTGATAATGAGCAGGCCGCCGAGGAACAGAAGACCGGTTTACCGGGTACTGCACTGAAAAAAGCCCGGCAAGAGAAAGGGCTTAAACCCGAAGATATTGCCGGTCGCTTAAATCTTGAGGTGCGCGTGATAACAGATCTGGAGGCGGATGATTATACCCGATTGCCGGAACCAACCTATATCAGGGGCTATATTTTGGCCTATGCGAAGTTGCTTGATCTCCCCGAACCTGTATTGGAACCATTCGACCAGTACTTCGACCTACACTCGCCCCTTCGGTCAACCAACACGGCATCATTCGACTTATGTGGTCAGGATGGCTGGGTTAAATGCGTCAATGGCGGGCTTATCATTCTTCTGGTGATAGCCGTTGGTTTGTGGTTTGTTGAAAATTCTTTCCATCTGATACAACAGATGTCCCAGCCTCAGCCGGACCAGTCTGAAGAGACACCGGAAAGCCTGGTGGATAATAGCCTGATAACGGAAACCACAGATCATGGTGTCGGGATGTCAGCGACGGTTATGGATTTAGAAGAAGCGACAATTGATTCACAGAACCATGCAGCAGAGATGCCCGAGGATTCATTGACTGACGGTTCAACCGCAATAGCCATTGATTTACAGCAACATGTTTTGACTCAGTCTCCTGAGTCCACCTTACCTCTGGTTGATGATTTAGCGGCCAGTGCAGATCAATCGGAGCCTGCCAGAGACGCAACCACAGCCGATGTAGTGCTGGCATTCAAGGGTAGCAGCTGGGTTAAAGTCAATGATGTCGATGGTGAATTACGTGCCGGCACTTTCGACGATGGCCAACGTATTGAACTGAATGGCGTTGCTCCTATCGAGATTATCCTGGGCAAGCCGGAAAACGTCGAACTAACGTACAAGGGAAGGTCTATAGATTTAACCCCTTACTACAATAAAGTGGCCCGACTGACTCTGGATAGTCAAATTGAGTAATGCCAGTCTTTAGTTCAAAATCGCTTTAATACAGGCTTATACTGAGGATTATTTCTTGGCAACTCCCTTATTACAGGCTATCAGGGGCATGAACGATGTTTTTCCTGTTGACTCAGGTATCTGGCGGCATATAGAGAAGTCACTGAGTGATATTTTATTTGCCTGCGGGTATAGGGAAATTCGTACCCCTGTTGTCGAAAAAACAGAGCTGTTTAAGCGTTCTATTGGAGAGGTGACCGATATCGTTGAAAAAGAAATGTACACTTTCGATGACCGTAATGGTGACAGTCTGACCCTGCGCCCTGAAGGCACAGTCAGTTGTGTGCGGGCAGGTTTTGCAAAGTGGCTTAATCAATCAGGGCATTCAACGTCTTTGGTACGCGGGACCCATGTTTCGACGCGAAAAGGCCACAAAAAGGACGTTATCGCCAGTTTCATCAGATCGGAGCCGAGGCCTTTGGATTGAGCGGCCCGGATGTCGATGCTGAAATGATCATGATGACGAATCGTTTTTGGCAAAAATTGGGTATTGAAGATATGCGTTTGCATATAAACTCTCTTGGTAACCTTGAATCCAGGGCCAGATATCGTAAAGCGCTGGTTGCCTATCTTGAGAAGCATATCGGCAAGCTGGATGATGACAGCAAGCGGCGGCTCCATACGAACCCTCTTAAGAGTACTGGATAGCAAGAATCCTGATGTGCGGGCTGTTGTAGAAGGCGCACCACATCTGACAGAATATCTGGATGAGTTTTCGCGGCTAGCATTTTCAGGGTTTATGTGACCGACTGAATGCGGTAGGAATTTCATATGTGCTGGACGATAAGCTGGTAAGAGGGCTTGATTACTATTCCGATACCGTATTTGAGTGGATTACGGATAGTCTGGGCGCTCAGGGAACTGTTTGCGCAGGAGGGCGCTACGACGGGCTGGTCAGTCAACTTGGAGGGGAGTCCGTGCCGGCTGTAGGGTTTGCGCTGGGTATTGAGAGGCTGGCCGAAATGCTGCCGAATATACAAGCTGAAAGACACCCCGCACGTTTACTTTGTCGGTGTTGGCGATGCCGTCCAAGTAGCTTTATGCCGATTATCTGAAAGGTTACGTCGAGACATCCCGAAACTTGGAATGATTGTAAATTGTGGTGGCGGGAGCTTCAAAGCCAGCTTAAAAAGGCCGATAAATCCGGTGCGATGATTGCCTTGATTCTTGGAGAACGGGAGCTCAATGATCAGAATATCGTGATTAAATTTCTTCGGACGGATGCCCGGCAGGAAGTGGTCTCATATGAGCAGCTCGCCGGGCGAATGACAGAAATCTTGAACATTAATAAACATCAGGTCGGATGACATGGATACAGAAAAGGAACAGTTGGCACAGATTAAAAAATGGGTTCATGAAAATGGATTATCAATTGCGCTGGGGATTATCGCGGGCCTGGGTGGGGTATTCGGATGGAACGCATGGAAAGAACACCGCATAATAGATTCCCAGGAAACCTCCAGGAAACTGTATGACATAGTCAGGGCTTTCGATGAATCCACACCAGATGCGGCCGAAGCGGCGGCGCAGTCTTTATTATCTGGAATGAGCGATGGTCTGTACACCAGATATAGCAAGGCTATTGCTTGCCCGTTCACACGTTGAACAAGGAAAGCTGGAAGACGCCGTTCAGCCTCTTAGGGAAGTGATTGACCGTGGTCAAGGCCTCCATTCTGGCATCAGTAGCCAGAATTCGTCTGGCAAGAATCCATATCGAAGCATCGAAATTTGATGAGGCTAAAGCATTACTGATTGAGCAGCCTTCAACGGCGTATGTCGCTTTATATGAGGAAGTCCGGGGCGATATTCACCATGCACAGGGCAATATTCAGCTTGCCAGGGAATCCTATCTAAGGGCACAGCAGCGTGCCGGTGGTAGGGGAAATACCGAGATTCTGCATATGAAAATTGATGGCTTATCCATGTACACGGATCGTGTTGCCCAGACCGATACGACAACGGAGTAACCGCCATGTTTATAGCACGTTATCTTGTTTATCTGTTGTTTTTACTGTGGCTGGGCGGATGCGAGTCTATCAGTAGTATGTTTGAGGGCGAGAATAACGCAGAGCTTCCGACACCGCTGACAAAAATTAACAGCTCGGTTACAGTCAGTGGAGTGTGGTCGAAAAATGTCGGTGACACACACTATGCCGTTAATTTGAAGCCAATATATGCCGGTCAACGTCTTTACACAGCCAGTCCGTGACGGTGTTGTCACCGCCCTGGATTCAGGGTCAGGCGAAATTAAATGGCGGATTGATACGCAGTCCCGTTTAGGAGGTGGGCCAGGTGTGGGCGAAGCTCTGGTATTGCTGGGATCGCGCGAAGGAGAAGTGATTGCACTCACAACTGACGAAGGTAAGGAATTATGGCGCAGTTCGTGTAACCAGTGAAGTACTGTCTGTCCCGGTAGCTGTTGCCGGCATTGTCGTAGTACGGTCTATTGATGGACGCTTATTTGGTCTTTCGACGGCAAATGGTGAGCGCCTCTGGACCTATGATCGAACGGTTCCGGTTCTTACCTTGCGTGGCAGCAGTTCACCGACATTGGTGGGTGGGCTGGTGATCTATGGTTCGGATGGCGGCAAATTAGCGGCGATTTCATTAAAGGAAGGCCTGCCAATCTGGGAAAAGAGCGTTGCTTATCCGAGTGGCCGTTCTGAATTGGACCGCATTGTTGATATCGACGGAGACCCGCTGGTAATTAACGGCGTTATTTATGCCGCATCCTATCAGGGCACCGTAGTTGCTTTGGACCTTGAGACTGGTCACACTATCTGGTCAAAGGAATTGGCGACTTCCGCCGATATATCCGCCGACCAATCAAACATTTATGTAACCGATGTCGAAGGCAACATCTGGGCACTTGATCGTAGAAGCGGTGCCGCCCTTTGGAAGCAGGACAAACTGAAGTTCAGAAAACGTAACAGGGCCTGCCGTGGACGGCAAACATATTGTTGTTAGCCGATCTTGAAGGTTTACTTGCATTGGCTTTCGATTAATGATGGGAGTTTCGCGGGCCGCATCAAGGCAGGCAGCTCCGCAATCAATGTTCCACCGCTGGTTGTAGATGGGTTTGTGTATAGTTATTCGCTTGACGGGAAACTGTCAGTCTATTCAGCCAGATAATCGGATTACTCGGGAATTGTCCTGTGCCGGTTCTCGCGTTACTTGGCAGACCGAATGTTGGTAAATCGACGCTTTTTAACCGCCTCACAAAAACACGTGATGCCCTTGTGGCGGACTATCCGGGGCTGACCCGTGATCGTCAATATGGTCACGCCGACATAGATGGCCGACCGTTTATTGTCATAGATACTGGTGGCCTGATTGATGAAACAGGCGATATTGATAACCTGGTGATTCAACAGTCTTTTCAGGCGGCGGATGAAGCCGACCTGATTCTTTTCCTGGTCGATGCGCAACAGGGGCCTAATGCGCATGATGAGCAGATTGCCGGACAACTCAGGCGCTATGGAAAGCCGGTGCAACTGCTGGTGAACAAAATTGATTCTACGGATGCCGACATGGCCCTGAGTGAATTCCATGCCTGGGGTTTGGTGAACCCATAGCGATAGCCGCAGTGCAAGGGTCGAGGTCTGAGAAAGCTTTCTGAAAGTCTGATTGATCATTTCCCGGTGTCGGAGAAACCTGACAGTCAGATTGATTCTGCTGATAGAGGAATGACCTTTGCGGTCGTCGGACGCCCGAATGTTGGAAAGTCAACTTATGTAAATCGATTGCTGGGTGAAGAACGACTGGTGACCTTTGATCAGCCTGGCACAACGCGCGATAGCATTTTCGTTTCCTCTCCGGCATGGCAATAAAAAAATTACCCTGGTTGATGACGGCCGGCATACGCCGCCGTGGTCGCATTAAACAAACAGTAGAAAAATTCAGCGTAGTGAAGACACTGCAAGCCATTGATGAAGCCAATGTTGTGATAATGATGCTTGATGCCCGCGAAGGAATCGCCGAGCAGGATGCCAGCTTACTGGGTTACACTCTGAAAAGAGGGCGAGCACTGGTGCTTGCAGGTCAATAAATGGGACATGGCTATCGGCTGAACAACGAAATAAAATCAAAACACAGTTGGAACTAAAGCTCGGCTTTACCGACTTTATCGAACCGCATTTTATATCTGCGCTTCACGGTACGGGTGTATTTGATGTCCTTGATGCGGCCGAGAGAGTTTACAAGGCGGCGTTTCGTCGTTTCACAACGCCGGTTCTGAACCAGTTATTACAGGATATGCTGCTGCAGAACATCAACCGCCATTGATTCGAGGACGGAGAATGAAACTCAGATACATGCATCAAGGTGGCACGAATCCACCTCGTTTTATCATTCATGGAAATTCTACCGATATTGTCCCTGACAGTTATCGTCGCTATCTGGTTAATCGGATACGCAGGCATTTACGATTGAAAGGTACGCCGATTGAAATTGAATTCCGCAGCGGCGATAACCCTTTTAAGGGTCGGAAGAATAAGTTGACACCGCGGCAAATAAAGAAACGTGAACGAATCAGGCGGCAGAGCCGCAGGCGTTAGCAGGTGATTGAAATTCACTCAGGCGCGTCCGAGCCAAGGTAAAAATGACCGAAAAAGCGAGGAGCCATAGCGAGCGTTCCGAAGGTGAGATCAGGGCAGACGGCAATCAGCCTTGAAAGAAGATGCGCTTGCCATATAGTCGGATATCAGCCATGATTTCACGCTATAACCGGCTTATTGATAGACTGCGATCCAAAGTTGTCTATACGGAATAAGCATAACTGGGAGTCTGTGTAAAATGCTGGAAATACTTCGATACTTAGTGCGCACGATTTTGCGCATCCTATATCGCGTAGAGGTGCAAGGGATTGAAAACTTTCACCGCGCAGGCAACCGCGTTTTAATCATTGCCAATCATGTTTCATTTCTTGATGGGATTTTATTAGCTGTTTTTCTGCCCAAAATGCCATTGTTTGTTATTAATACCTTTATGGCCCGTAACTGGTGGGTGAAACCATTTTTACAACTGGTTAAATACGTCACCATTGACCCCACAAACCCGCTGTACGTTAAAACACTGATTCGCACTATGGAAGGCAGCGAGCTTGTAGCCATCTTTCCTGAGGGCCGTATTACAGTGACCGGTTCCCTGATGAAAATTTATCAGGGCTCAGGACTGGTGGCGGATAGAGCGGGAGCGCAGGTACTGCCCATACACCTTGATGGACCGGAATACTCAAAATTTTCCCGACTGAAGGGCATTATCCGCCAACGCTGGTTTCCTGAAATACGAATCACGATCCTCTCTCCCCGCACGATTGACATTGATCCGGAGATTAAAGGTTCCCGGCGCCGTGTAATTGTCGCTCAACTTCTGGAGGACATGATGCGGGACATGGTGTTTATTTCCGGGCGATACCATCAGACACTTTTTGAGTCATTGCTTGATGCGCGGACGATCCATGGTGGAGCGCTCCCGATAATAGAGGATATTAATCGCAGACAACTGAGCTATAAACAACTGTTACGTTCCGTGTTTGGCCTGTGCTATGCACTGAAAAGATCACTAGGGCACAGGGCAGGTATTGGCTTAATGCTGCCTAATGCCATACCCACGGTTGTGACCTTCCTGGCATTACACCTGCTTGGCAAGACACCATCCATAATTAACTACACAATGGGAATAAAAGACATTCGCTCCGCAATTCGCACGGCGAGTATCGGCATGATTATTACCTCTCGAAAATTTATTGAGGTTTGGGGAAGACAGGATGACATAGAGGCAATAGAACGTGATACCGATATTATTTACTTAGAAGATGTTAGAGAAAGCATCACTGTATACATAAAGCTGAAGGCTTTACTATCAAGCCTGTTTCCTCGTCTCGCCTGGAGTTTCAGTCAGGCGACTGACGATCCGCAAGAGTCAGCCGTCATACTTTTTACATCAGGTTCAGAAGGCGAGCCCAAGGGCGTCGTGCTTTCCCATACCAATCTTCTGGCAAACCGTTGTCAGCTTGACGCAGTAATTACCTTTACAGAGGATGATGTCATATTGAATGCCATGCCGTTGTTTCACTCATTTGGATTCATGGCGGGAATGATACTGCCGCTGATCTCTGGAGTTAAACTTTTTCTATATCCATCACCGTTACACTACAACGTCATTCCTGAATTGGCCTACGATATTCGTTCTACAATTCTATTTGGAACCAATACTTTTCTGGCGGGTTACGCGCAAAAAGCCCAAGCCTATGATTTTCATAAAGTGAGGCTGTTATTGGCGGGGGCGGAAAAGTTACAGGAAGAAACGCAGCGAATATGGTATGAAAAATTTGGTTTGCGGATTCTTGAGGGTTATGGAGCAACTGAAACCAGCCCCGTCATCTCTGTTAACACGCCGCTATATTACAAAGTGGGGACTACGGGGCGGTTGTTACCGGGCATTGAATACCATCTCGAACCGGTTGCCGGAATTGAAGAAGGTGGACGCTTACACGTCAAGGGCCTGAATGTCATGCGTGGTTACCTTATGCCGGATGAACCCGGTATATTACAGCCACCATCAACATTGAGAGGTGACGGCTGGTACGATACAGGAGATATTGTCTCCATAGATGATATGAGTTTTGTCACGATAAAAGGCCGAGCTAAGCGCTTCGCAAAAATTGCCGGAGAGATGGTATCATTTGCCCAGGTTGAGAGCTTGGCGAGACACTGTTGGCCGGATGAAGATCATGCCGTAGTTGCCATACCTGATGCCGGAAGAGGAGAGCAACTGGTGCTGTTTTCAACCGGAGATATCACAGAGCGTAGCCGCAGAGAACTGCTTGAAATGGCCCATCAAATGGGTCAGAGCCAGTCCCTGGTGCCAAGGAATATCACCCATGTGGACAGTATTCCATTGCTGGCAGCAGGAAAAACCGATTACCCCGGCCTGCTCGATATAGCGTCGAAACGATATGGCTGACTGACGGCCCGATAAAACTATGAACTTTGCAGTACTGGCCTTATCATATGTATGAATGTATTACAATGATGCTGTGAGCGGGCCATCGCTTGTTTTTGTATATTTTCTAAAAGCTTATCAGGTCTTTACAGATCTCATTTATGAACAATCAATAAGATTGAACGACACAGGAGCAAACTAATGTCTGAAAAAATTTCAATGAAACCCATCTCTGCTGCAATTGGCGCGGCTGTGGCTGCCTCCCTGGCGGCCATGCCTGTCGCCCAGGCCGACGCCAGCCCGTTTGGTATGACCGATCTGGGTTCAGGCTATCAGGTCGCAATGGAAGGCAAGTGCGGTGAAGGCAAATGCGGTGGTTCCAAAGCCGGAGGTGAAGGCAAATGCGGCGAAGGCAAATGCGGCGGTTCCAAAGCCGGAGGTGAAGGCAAATGCGGCGAAGGCAAATGCGGCGGTTCCAAAGCCGGAGGTGAAGGCAAATGTGGCGAAGGCAAATGCGGCGGTTCCAAAGCCGGAGGTGAAGGCAAATGTGGCGAAGGCAAATGCGGCGGTTCCAAAGCCGGAGGTGAAGGCAAATGCGGCGAAGGCAAGTGTGGCGAAGGCAAGTGTGGCGAAGGCAAGTGTGGAGGCAACAAGTAACATCGGGCAAAGGGCCGGTAACGTGCCCCATGGGAAAAGACGATGCATGATATTCGGACACGTGATTATCCCGTGCGTGGTGCAGGTTTAGGTTTCCGGCGAGTCCTGATGGACTCGCTGGCAGCCGGTTTTCCGGAGCACATCTCATTTATGGAGATTGCCCCGGAAAACTGGATGAGAGTCGGCGCTAAGGCCGGCAAGCAGTTTCGTACTTTCACGGAGCAACATGACTTCGTTTGTCATGGTCTATCACTTTCGATTGGTTCGCCATCTCCCCTTGATGTTGAGTTTGTCAGAGAAATAAAGGGCTTTCTTGATGAGCACGGCATCCTATGCTACAGCGAGCACCTCAGTTACTGTTCAGACGACGGACACTTATACGACTTAATGCCAATCCCCTTTACCGAAGAGGCCGTACACTACGTGGCGGCTCGGATACATCGTGTACAGGATATTCTGGAGCGTCGTATAGCGATGGAAAACGTCTCCTATTATGCGGCGCCGGGGCAGGAGATGTCAGAAATAGAATTTATAAATGCAGTCCTCGAAGAAGCCGATTGTGATTTACATATCGACATCAACAACATCCATGTCAACGCGATCAATCATCGGTACGATGCGGAAGAGTTTCTAAAGGCCCTGCCGGGCGAGCGTATCGCTTATGCCCATATCGCGGGGCACTTTGTCGAAGCTGAAGACTTGCGCGTTGATACACATGGCGATGACGTTTGCGAACCGGTATGGAATCTATTACGGATTGCCTATGACACGTTTGGTGTGTTTCCGACCCTGTTGGAGCGTGATTTTAATATCCCGCCTTTACAGGAGCTGCTCGTTGAGGTTGACAGAATTGCCGAATACCAGGGTGATACTTCTCATGTCATGCTGAAATCACGCGCCTCCTAGCCATGTCACAGCCGGGCTTCAAGCAGATACAGCGCGATTTTGCCGCGCATATCCGCGATCCTGAGAACGCCCCCGGACCCGAAGGAATAGAAGATCGCCGCATGGCGATTTACCGCAATTTATTCTATAACAATGTGGAAAGCTTTATGGCAAGCGGCTTTCCGGTCCTGCGTTCACTCTATGATAATGATGCCTGGCATTTGTTGATAAGAGATTACTTCTCACGCCATAACGCCAAAACCCCGCATTTTCCGGAAATGGCCGAAGAATTTATCCATTATTTGCAGAATGAATTGACTCCGGGCGACGATGATCCCGCCTTTATCCTTGAATTGGCTCATTACGAATGGATGGAAACCGCATTACTGCTATCCAAAGATCGTATGGCCGACATCCCATATAACAGCCAGGGGGATTTAATGCACGATCCCATCGTTACCTCCCCTCTGGCGCGGCTGCTTTCCTACGAATGGCCGGTGCATGCGATCAGTCGCGACTACCGGCCAACCGAAAAGCCGGCCCAGCCAACCCGGATTATTATTTATCGTGATAAACACGACGACATTGGTTTTATACAGGTAAATCCCGTAACTGCGCGATTGTTTCAATTACTGGATGATAAAGAACGGCGTTTGAGTGGTGCACAGGCCCTGGAGCAGGTCGCCCGAGAGCTGGATCACCCACAGCCGGAGATTATCATCTCAGGCGGAATGGATACGTTAAGGCAATTACGAGCAAAAGACATTGTACTGGCAGCCTGTCCGCCGATAAGATGATATAAAAACCTGAAAGGTTTATATATTAGGTTCTATAATAGACTAAGGATGCGGCGCGTCACCCCGATTGACTATTGCCGCCACAATACCGCAACAGTTACGCATAAGCCGATAATGGTAATACCGAGGAGTGAATAGTGAAGGGATCAGAACTGTTTGTCCGCTGTCTTGAGAATGAAAATGTCGAATACATCTTTGGCATTCCCGGCGAGGAAAACATCGCCGTGATGGATGTTCTGCTCGATAGCCCGATCAATTTTATTACAACGCGCCATGAACAGGGTGCCGCCTTTATGGCCGATGTGCAGGGTCGTCTGACGGGCAGGGCGGGAGTTTGTCTGGCCACGTTAGGCCCAGGTGCGACCAACCTCATTACCGGCTTTGCCGATGCAAATATGGATCGTGCGCCGATTTTAGGCATCGCAGGCCAGGGCGCAACGACACGATTACACAAGGAAAGCCACCAGATACTGGATCTCGTCAACCTGTTTAAGCCCATATCAAAATACTCAACCCAGGTGCGTGAACCGGAAATCATTCCTGAAATTGTCCGTAAAGCCTTCAAGGTAGCACAGGCGGAAAAGCCGGGCGGTAGCTTTATAGATTTTCCTGAGAATATAGCGGGCATGTCAATCGAGGGAAAAGAGCCACTCAAAGTACAAAGCGCAGCGTCTCCCATGCCACCGGCAGACAAGCTGCAACAGGCCGCCGATCTTATTTCTGCCGCACGTTTTCCTTTGGTCATGGTCGGTAACGGCGTTGTGCGGGGTAAGGCCAATGAAGCCCTGGTCAAATTTTCTGAGAAACTTAACCTGCCCGTGGCCACAACATTCATGTCCAAGGGATCGATTCCCTTCTCACATGATCACTGCCTTGGAGCGGTAGGTCTGGCAGCCAGCGATTATGTTTCCTGCGGTTTTGATAGAGCCGACGTTGTGATCTGCGTGGGTTACGACATCGTCGAATACCACCCGCATTTATGGAACAGAAACAAACAGGCCCGGATTATCCACATTGATTTTTCAGCCGCCGAAGTTGATGAATACTACATTGTTGAATGTGGAGTTATCGGTGACATTGCCCAGGCGCTGGGCGCTATCAGCGAGCTGGCCACGCCGTGTGATGCGTTTCCGGCGACGACCCTGCGTCAGACCATTCTCGATGAAACCGAAGAACATGCCAATGACACCGGCTTCCCCGTCAAACCCCAGAAAATAATGTGGGACCTGCGGCAATTACTGCAACCGGAAGACATCGTCATTAGCGACGTTGGCGCACACAAGATGTGGATGGCGCGCATGTATCAGGGGGAATATCCGAATGCCTGTATTATTTCAAACGGCTTTGCGTCGATGGGGATAGCCGTTCCCGGTGCCATTGCGGCCAAACTCCATTACCCTGAACGTACCGTGGTCGCAGTAACCGGCGATGCGGGTTTTATGATGAACTCTCAGGAAATCGAGACCGCGCTTCGTATCGGTACGGCATTGATCATCCTTATCTGGACCGATTCAAAATATGGCCTGATTCGCTGGCACCAGATGAAAGCCTTCGGCAGGCCCAGCCATATAGACTTCCACAATCCGGACTTTGTAAAGTATGCAGAAAGCTTCGGTGCCCGGGGCTATCGTGTGGAATCTGCACAGGATTTATTACCGACATTGCAACGTGCGAGAGACGACAGAACCGTCGCTATTATTGATTGCGCCGTTGATTACGAAGAAAACATGAAACTAACGGAAAAACTTGGCGGGCTGATTTGTCCAATTTAACGGCGGCAATGATTGAATAACACACCAGGGACCGATATGGCAGAAGATTATCCACTAATGATTACAGGATGCGAAGCGCAACAGCAGCTGACCGTTACCTCGCCTTTCGACGGTTCCCGGATTGGTTCGGCGGGCATAGCGAGCGGCGCAGACGTGCAAACCGCACTGTCCGTCGCCTTTGAGCTTTACCGTGATCGTAGCCAGTGGCTGAGTGGAACCGAGCGTATTCAGATACTGAACAAAGCGGCTGAAATCATGCGGGACAGATTTGAATACCTTGCCATTGAAGCGGCCCGGGAAGGAGGTAAGCCCCTGGTTGATTCACGTGCTGAAGTTGCGCGGGCCATTGATGGCGTCAAAAATTGCGCCGAATTACTGCGCAATGAATCGGGACGTGAAATCCCAATGGACATCACCCCCGCATCAGCGGGACGGCTGGCGTTCACACATCGCGAACCTGTTGGCGTTGTCGTAGCCGTCAGCGCATTTAACCACCCGCTGAACCTGATCGTACACCAGATAGGACCGGCGGTCGCCGCCGGCTGTCCCGTGATTGTCAAACCGGCCGAAGACACGCCACTATCATGTATGCGGCTAATCTCGATACTCAGAGAAGCGGGCCTGCCCGATGAATGGTGTCAGTCCTGTGTTGTTGATGACCTCAATGTTGCAGAGCAGCTGGTGACCGATGAGCGCGTCGGATTTTTCAGCTTTATAGGCAGCGCCGGAGTAGGCTGGATGCTGCATTCCAAACTGGCCCCGGGCGTGCGTTGCGCACTCGAACACGGAGGCGCTGCACCGGTAATTTTAGCGGCAGATGCAGACCTGGATGAAAACCTGCCGATGATAGCCAAAGCCGGCTTTTATCATGCCGGGCAGGTCTGTGTATCGGTCCAACGCGTTTATGCCCCGTCACCGCTGGCCGAACAGATTGCGCAACATCTGGCGAAACTCGGTGATGCCATGCTGGTTGGTGACCCGGTGCTTGAAGACACGGATATTGGGCCGCTCATTCGCCCCCGCGAAGTCACCAGAGTACATGAATGGGTTGAGCAGGCCGTGAACGAAGGTGCCCAACTGCTAAGCGGCGGCAAGCCGGTTTCCGATACCTGCTACCCGGCAACAGTATTGCTCAATCCGCCCGACAGCACAAAAATTAGCTGTAATGAAGTATTTGGCCCCATTATCTGCGTCTATGCATATGATGATATTGATGAAGCGATTCAACGAGCGAACAGCCTGCCGTATTCCTTCCAGGCATCCATCTATACGCGGGACATGGACACAGCCCTGCATGCCTATAAAAATCTGGATGCCTCGGCCGTTATGATAAACGAACATACAGCATTTCGAGTTGACTGGATGCCATTTGCCGGCCTGAAACAATCGGGTTATGGAGTAGGTGGCATAAGACATACCTATGAAGATATGACGACAGAAAAAATGATGATAATACGATCCAAAGCGATATAAAAAGGTAACGGGAGCCTGAACATGGTAGAAACATTACAAAATAACTTTATATATGCAACCTTGGAAGTTCTCGCTATAAGCTTTATCTTTGCGATAGGCATCCTGGTTGCTCTGGTCATCGTCACCTACATTATTGACATAACGCAAACCCAGCACGCCATCCGGCGCAACTATCCGGTGATAGGGCACTTCCGCTATCTATTCGAACATGTCGGCGAATTTTTCCGACAGTACTTCTTTGCCATGGACCGGGAAGAACTGCCATTTAACCGGGCGCAGCGCTCATGGGCGTACCGTGCGGCGAAGAACCTGAATAACACCGTAGCGTTTGGTTCCACCCGTGACTTAAAATCGCCAGGCACAGTTCTGTTTGTGAACTGCCCGTTTCCCACTCTGGGAAAAGATGCCGTTGACCCATCGCCGGTTGCCTTGGGGCCATACTGTAAAAAGCCTTGGACGACCAGCGCCTTGTTCGGCATTTCAGGCATGAGCTATGGAGCCATATCCGAACCGGCGGTACTGGCCTTGTCAAAAGGTGCTCGCAAGGCCGGCATATGGATGAACACAGGAGAAGGCGGCCTATCGCCCTATCACCTTGCCGGTGGTGCCGACATCATCTTTCAGATCGGCACGGCAAAGAATGGAGTGCGTGATGTACAAGGCAACCTTAATGACGACAAACTAAGCGAAGTCGCCGCACATGAACAGGTCAGAATGTTTGAAATCAAGCTTTCCCAGGGGGCAAAGCCAGGCAAAGGCGGGATTCTGCCGGGCGCCAAAGTGACCGAAGAAATCGCCGCAATACGAGGTATCAAAGTCGGAGAAGACGCCATCAGCCCGAACCGCCATCCGGACATCAACTCAAATGCCGAACTGCTGGACATGATAGACCACATTCGCCGGATTACAGGCAAACCGGTCGGATTCAAGGCAGTGATGGGCGCCTACGGATGGCTCGATGAATTATTCGACGAAGTCAACAAGCGAGGTAAACAAAGCGCCCCCGACTTTATTACCGTGGACAGCGCGGACGGTGGCACCGGCGCGGCACCTATGCCATTAATCGACGATATGGGATTACCCCTGCGCGAAGGATTGCCGTTATTAGTAAACAGACTGATTGAACACAAACTGCGTGACCGGGTAAAAGTATTCGCCTCCGGTAAACTGGTAACACCCGCCGACGTAGCCTGGGCGTTGTGCCTCGGGGCCGACTTCTGCGTAAGCGCCAGAGGTTTCATGTTCGCCCTGGGCTGCATTCAGGCCCTGCAATGTAATAAAAACACCTGCCCGACCGGCATCACAACGCACAACAAAAAAATGCAGGGCGGCCTGGTAGTGACCGAAAAAGCACAGCGAGTCGCCAGCTATGCGCGCAACATGGTCTATGAAGTTGGCATGATCGGTCACTCCTGCGGAGTTAAAGAACCGCGGGAACTCAGGCGTTACCACGCCCGAATTGTCGGCCAGAACAGCCTGTCCATCCCCCTGAACGAACTCCACCCGTTACCGGAAACAACCGACGCTGATGGAACATGATAATGCCATCCTGCGAGAGATATGCGGTTTATCAGATAGTACGGAGCCAAAGAAAGTGTTACGGCTGCTTGCGCTTGATAGGGAAGGTTTGAGGGCTCTCTGAACAAAGTTCCATCCCAGACTCGCCCGAGTATGAAAAACAAAGGGAATTATGTAGCAAAGTCCGGATCCCCCAATGGAATAGAACCAGAGGAGATGTTGCGACATGACACAAAAAACAGCATAATTAAGACGATGATGAACTGATGAAACTGGAAAAGGCAATCAAATAATGAGTACATATGCGATAATTTTGAGTCGTGAACCCAGTCCATATGTGTGGAATAAGATTAAAGAGTCCTGGGAATCATCTCATTACATACTGAGCGATAGAATTGCTTTCATCGTATCGAAAGATCCAACAATAACCACTACGAAAATATCCGATATGATTGGTATGGAGAGTAGCCAGAAGATTAACGGGATTGTTCTACAAGTAAGTCACTTCAATGGATATGAAGCAGTTGATTTATGGGAATGGTTTGAGAAATTCCAATGAGTTCCGAGGGGACAGTACATGATCTCCGGACTTCCAGACCTTCTGCACCTGGCGGAAATGGTACAGGTGGAAGCGATGATCGTTTACGGGAAGTTGAAAAGAAACTAGCCGTTATTGAGAGCGAAATCAGGCATCTCGCCACAAAAGCAGATATAGAAGAGAAATTTGCCAGCCAGAACAAATGGCTGATTGGAGTCCTGATTAAAGTTGTTTTGGGCCTTGGGACAATGTTTTTGGGCCTTGGGTTAGCCATCCTGCGGTGGGGATAAGCAGCCGATTCCCGGGCGACTGCACAACATTAATTCAAAAACCTTTGCGGATTTTACACTGCATGATCCCCAAAAAAAGATGTAAGACCTTAACTGACAATCGATATTTACAATACCCTCGTCCGCAATATATTCCAGGGCACAACAACCATTGACTGAACGTTATCTGGTAACACCAGGGAGGAAAAAATGATAGCCCTGCTCAATAAGCTACAGGACTGGCTCGACACCAGTCGCGTAACCGATTTTCTCGCGCCTTTACTGCTGAGATTATATCTGGCCCCGGTATTCTGGATTGCCGGCACAAACAAAATAGGCGGCCTGCAAAGCTGGAATGCGGTTCAGGAAGGATTTCAAAATACAGCCGACTGGTTCGGCAATCCCGATTGGGGACTGGGTTTACCGTTACCGGGCCTGATGGCGCTATTGGCAATCAAGACCGAAATTTTAGGCTCAATCATGCTGTTAATAGGAATAGGTGTGCGCTGGGTATCCATACCCTTAATGATTACCATGCTGGTGGCCGCATTTTCCGTCCATTGGCAAAACGGCTGGCAGGCCGTCGCAGATACAATGAGTCCATGGCCACCGGCAGACATAGAAGAAACAGGCCAGCGGTTACAGGCCGCCCGCTCGATATTGCAGGAACATGGAAACTATGACTGGCTGACAGGTTCAGGCAGCTTCGTCATATCGAACAACGGCATAGAATGGGCAGCAACTTATTTTATAATGCTACTGGCGCTTTTCTTTATCGGCGCAGGCAAATACATAAGTGCCGACTACTGGATTGTGCGCAAGTTTCGTCGATAGGCAGCTTGCGCACATGGCCATACAGCACATCATCCTTTTATTTATGGGCATGCTGCTACTGGCCATCATCATTGAACCGCTGGCGGAAAAGGCCCGCTTACCGTTTACAGCGGCGTTACTACTGATCGGTTTTACCGTATCAGAAATGCTGGTAATGTTCTCAATCGACACCGGCATACGCTGGGACAACTTTCACGGCCTGATCTTCTTTGGTTTCTTACCCATACTGATTTTTGAAGCGGCATTCAACCTTAACCTGCGCTCACTCATAAAAAACATAATCCCCGTTTTATTCCTGGCAATACCCCTGATGTTACTGTCAACGGTACTCATAGCCGCACTGCTATACTACGGCATTGGCCATCCCGTCGGCTTTCCATGGGTAGCAGCCCTGCTGAGTGGAGCCTTACTGTCGGCAACAGACCCGGCAGCAGTACTGGCCCTGTTCAAAAAAGCGGGCGTACCGGAACGGTTATCCATACTGATAGATGGCGAGAGCCTGTTTAATGATGCAACCGCGATAGTATTATTCACCTTACTGATCGCCATCGCGACACATGGCGAAAATACGACCGGTACCTCTGATGTCGTATACAGCTTTCTAAAAACATTTTTCGGCGGCATATTAGTTGGCGGTCTACTAGGCGGCTCGGTTTTTCTCCTGCTGCCGTTAATAGAAAACGTAATCACACGCAGCGTAGTCAGCCTCATATCGGCGTACATATCCTTCGTCCTTGCAGAAGGACTATTACATGTCTCCGGCGTGATGTCGGTACTGATTGTCGGACTGCTGCTGGGACATGCCAGTCGCAACATCCTGGAAAAAAAGCAACATGGTTTCATGCACGAACTATGGGAATATAAAGCCTATATAGCGAATGCCATGCTGTTCCTGATTTCAGGCATTACCATTCAGCTCGTCATGTTCACAGACCAATGGCTTGCCATACTCATGGGTATTGCCGCGTCAATGGCCGCCAGACTGGTCAACATCATGGGCATCATACCGCTGTTAAACCATTTACCGGGCGTGGTCCCGATTGATCTGAAATACAGAACAGTGATGTACTGGGGCAATATCCGCGGCGCGGTAACCCTGGCCCTGGCCCTGTCGCTACCGATAGACCTGCCTTACTGGTGGACAGTTCAATCAATCGCCTATGGTGTCGTCATATTCACCATATTCATCCAGGCGACCACCATGCCGCTGCTGCTTAATGGCCTCAGACTAAGAAAACCCCTGGAAACAGCCAAACAATAGGGACTTATATACTTGCCTGACCAAATTTAGTGCAGCCCATTATTAACCACAAAGTCTAATATGTGATGAACGCATACACGGCGTAGCAGTGCGGCATAAGTGATGGTAAAATCCCCGGCTGAGTTTTGGGGGCGTATCCGCGATGCAAAAGACAAGCCGTAGAGAGCGAAACGACAATGGATTCCGGACAGTTCGCTATGGAATCCGGTTCCTGTTGCCCAATGTGCCCTTACTGCCTGTAGCTGGGCGGGAGTGGCCTCGTTTTTGTCGGGATGCCTGATATCCGCACCGTGCTGTTCGTACTGGGGAATGCAGGGTGAGCGGCTGTGACACACGCCCATCGGCCTTGAATTCACCGATTTCCATTGTGGTGCCGACGTATCGTGAGGCGGCGAACATCCCGGCGCTTGTCGAGCGTGTACAAAATGCGTTGCGTGACCTGGATGTCGAGTGGGAACTCGTCCTCGCCGACGACAACTCAGACGACGGCACCGCTGCGCTTGTTGCCAGTCTCGCACACCGGCTACCCATTCGTATCGAGACGCGGCGTGAGCTGCCCCGCGATCTTTCACGTTCGGTGTTGTTCGCAATTCACCGTGCCCGATTTGATCGTGTCGTGGTGATGGACGCCGATCTGTCGCATCCGCCGGAGCGCATCACCGATCTGCTGCAGGCGCTCGACGCGGGTTATGATATGGCAATCGGCAGCCGCTACGTGCCGGACGGAATCGTTGACCGTGGATGGAGCGCATGGCGATTTACGGTCTCGAGTGTGGCGAGGTGGCTTGCGCGTCCGCTCGCGGACTGTGCCGATCCGATGTCGGGCTTCTTCGCCCTTGATCGCCGTGTGTTGCCTGAGCCGCGCACATTGCAGCCCATCGGCTACAAGATTGCACTCGAACTAATGGTGCGTGGCCGGTTGCGGGTGACCGAGGTTCCCATTGGCTTTCGCGACCGCTACCGGGGTATCAGCAAGATGGGTGTGCGCCAGCAGATTGAGTACCTGCGCCACCTGTACCGGCTGTATGTGTTCCGGTATGGCGGCCCGGTGCAGCTCGCATGTTTTGCGCTGGTAGGTGCGAGCGGTTTCGTCGTTGATGTCGCCTTCTATCTCGCTCTGCAATGGTCAGGGGTTGAGCATCGTGTGGCGCGATTGTGCTCATTCTGGCCTGCGGTGACCTGGAATTGGTTGCTTAACCGGCGGGTGACGTTCCGGGAGCGTTGTCCGGAGACGCATCTGCGCCAGTGGGCAAAGTTTGTTATCGGCAGTCTCATTGGGCTTGTTGTCAACGTTGGTAGTTATACAGCGCTCACGAGCTTCTTTGACGTGTTTGATCGCCACCGGCTGCTTGCGCTTATGCTTGGTGTTGGATTCGGTAGTCTGGTCAACTTCACGCTGGCGACACTCTATGTTTACCGCCGCCATGCAGCGCCGCTGCCTGTTCCGGTTTCGCATGGCCGGTCAGCGAAGACAAAATAGAAATATGTCCGTCAAATATACAGAGTAACTCTGATGGCACAGGGAAAAAATAGTAATGCCAGACGGCAGCGGCGCGAGCGGCGGGCCGCAGCACGGGTGGCGCGAAAGGAGGGATGTACGTCCGGGCAGTCGCAGAAATCTGTCGGCGCCAGGTTTGCCGGACTTGCAAGCCGCGGTGCCCTGGTTGTTATCGGACTCTCACTTCTCGTCCTGGTCAGTTACTTCCCGGCGCTGTCAGGCGGTTTTATCTGGGATGATGTGATTTTTACCGATGAGCCGGTTATTCACCGCTGGTCTGGCCTGTGGAGTATCTGGTTGTCACCGTCTGATATGCTGAAAGAAGCACACTACTGGCCGATTACCTACACCACGTTTTGGCTGGAGCACAAGCTTTGGGGGCTTGAGCCGTTTGGTTATCATCTCTTTAATGTATTGCTTCATGCAGTCAATACCGTGCTGGTGTGGCGACTGATGTTGAAGCTGGCTGTTCCCGGTGCCCTTGCCATTGCTGCGGTGTTTGCCGTTCATCCCCTGCATGTAGAGTCAGTGGCATGGATCATCGAGCGCAAGGACCTGCTCTCCGCGCTGTTCTATCTGAGTGCGGTACTCATGTGGATTCGCTTCACCGAGGCACCGCACCCGTGGCGTTACAGCGCGGCGCTTGTGTTATTCACAGCCGGTATGCTCTCCAAGTCGATTGTCGTCACCCTGCCGGCCGCCTTACTCATATGGCACTGGTGGAAGTATGGGCGCATCAGTGCGAACGATATTTTGCGGTTGTTGCCGTTCTTTCTGATCGGCTTCGTTATTACGGTTGGCGACCTTGTGTACTACACTTCACGCGGCGAGTCACTGGCGCTGAGCTATTCGGCTGTCGAGCGGTTGTTGATTGCGTCACGTGCGCTGTGGTTTTATGTCGGCAAGCTGTTGTGGCCGGATAATCTGGCCGTTATCTATCCTTCATGGGAGATTCATGCCGATGATCTGCTTGGCTGGTCATATGTTGTTGCCGCAGCAGGTCTGGGTGCGATGCTGTGGTTTTTGCGCCGCCGGTTTCGCGGTCCGTTGGCGGGTACCCTGTTCTTTGTAGTCACTCTCTCTCCAGTGCTTGGTTTCGTTGGCTTTAGTTACATGCGGTTTTCACTGGTGGCGGATCGTTTTCAGTATCTGGCTGGTATCGGAGTGATGGCAGTGCTGATCGGAGGTGTGGCCTGGGGTGCAAACCGCTTACCCGATACCTTGCGGCGGGGGACGGTGGGCGTACTCATCGTGATCCTCGCCTTGCTGGCAACACTGACCTGGCGTCAGGCCGGGATATATCAGGACAGGCTCACCTTTTTCAGTCATATCATCGAACTCAACCCCAATGCGACCGGCGCTCACTTTAATCTCAGTGGTGCGCTGTTCAAGGCAGGTCGGCTTGAGGAGGGTTACGCCGCCGCCCTTATTGCAATTGAAGAGAATCCGGGAGCGGTCGGTGCACACGCCAACATCGGCCATACGATGTTGCTCAAGGGGCGCTTCGATGAGGCTGAGGCAAGTCTCCGACGCACCCTGGAGCTTGATTCGGATAACTGGCAGGCACTGAGGAGTATGGCAGAGATGCGGCGCAAGCAGGGGCGTTATCAGGAGGCGGCAGAGTGGTTTCGTAAAATGCTTGTCATCGAACCCTCTAATGCTGCTATACATGCCGACCTCGGAGTCCTGCTGTACGAGTCAGGGAGCTATCAGGAAGCGCTTGTGTCGATGCACCGGGCACGCGAGCTGAATCCGGGTTTGCCCAATCTGTCGGCGCTTCATTTGTTGGCTGGTCGCGCATTACAGGCACTCGGGCAGTTCGACGCAGCCGGGCAGCGGTTCCTGGAAGCAGCGCGATCCAACCCCGGTGACCCCATACCTCTAGCGGACTTATCGCTGCTGCATAGTGAGCAACAGCGCCTTGATGAGGCCGACGAGTACCTGCGTCAGGCGCTTGTGGTCGCGCACAAGGACATCGCAGCCCTGCAGAATGTGGCCGAGATATTCAGAAGTCGGGGGCGGCACCAGGAAGCCATTAAATCATACCGTGCGGTACTTGCTATCGCCCCCGAATTGGCGGGTGCCCATGCCGGTATGGGCGATGCCTTTTACCGGCTTGGGCGTTACGAGGAGGCCATTGAGTCGCTCGACCGTTCGGTGGACCTGCATCCCCGTCCGCCTGTCGCAACGCCCCGCCTTGTGCTTATGGGCAAGGCATCGGAGAAGCTTGGTCGCGCCGATGCGGCAGTGGCATACTACGAGCGTGCGGTCGAAATTGATCCTGAAAACACTATCGCACTCGAACATCTCGCTATAACGTACTTTACAGGAAAGCGTTACGATGAGGCACTTGCCCTGTACCGGGTTGTGCTCGAGCTGAAACCGGAGAGCGCCCTGGCCCACCTGAATTTGGGTTCGACGCTGTACCGTCTGGGCAGGCCCGATGAGGCGTTAATGAACTTCGAGCGTGCGCTGGTTCTTGATCCTGAGCTTGAGACCGCACGCGAGAGTGCCGAACGGTTACGCCGGACTCTGAGCAAGGACAGGCCCTGAGCGGAGCCGATATGCGGCTGCATTGAAACGCATGCAGCGCCGCTACCTGTTCCGGCTTCGCATGGCCGGTCAGCGAAGATAGAATAGAAATATGTTCATCAAAATACAGAGCGACTTTGATGGTACAGGAAAAAAATAATAATGCCGGACGGCAACGGCGCGAGTGGTGGGCCGCAGCGCGGGCGGCAGTACGAGAGTGCCTGACATTTGATCGGCCCCAGGAATTCGTCGGCGCAGGGCCGGCCGTGTTCACGCATTGCAGCATGGCGATCATTTTCGGCCTCACACTGCTCGTTGTGGCCAGCTACTTCCCTGCACTCTCGGGCGGCTTTGTCTGGGATGATGTCGCCTTCTCCGAGGAGCCGACCATCCGTCAATGGTCAGGCCTGTCGAGCATCTGGTTTTCACCGTCTGCTATCGGTAACGAAGGCCACTACTGGCCGGTCGTTTACACCACATTCTGGCTCGAACACAAGCTGTGGGGGTTCTCACCATTCGGCTATCACCTGGTCAATGTGCTGCTGCATACGGTCAATGTCGTGCTGGTGTGGCGGCTGATGCAGAGACTTGCCGTGCCCGGAGCGCTCGCCATCGCCGCGGTATTTGCCGTTCATCCCCTGCATGTAGAGTCAGTGGCATGGATCATCGAGCGCAAGGACCTGCTCTCCGCGCTGTTCTATCTGAGTGCGGTACTCATGTGGATTCGCTTCACCGAGGCACCGCACCCGTGGCGTTACAGCGCGGCGCTCGTGTTATTCACAGCCGGTATGCTCTCCAAGTCGATTGTCGTCACCCTGCCGGCCGCCTTACTCATATGGCACTGGTGGCAGCACGGTCGCATCGCTGCAAAAGACCTGCTGCGGCTGGCGCCGTTCTTTCTGGTCGGGTTTGCCATCACGCTCGCCGACCTCGCCTACTACACCTCGCGCGAGCCGCTGGCACTGGATTATTCGGCCATTGAGCGGATATTGATTGCGGCGCGTGCGTTATGGTTCTATGTAGACAAGCTGCTGTGGCCGGTCGACCTGATCGTCATCTACCCGCTGTGGGAGATACGTGCCGACCATCTGTTCGGCTGGGTGTATGTCGCCGCAGCGGCGGCACTGGGTGCGGCGCTGTGGCACTTGCGCCATCGGTTGGGTCGCGGCCCGCTGGCCGCTGCCCTGTTTTTCGTGGTCACCCTGTCGCCGGTGCTCGGTTTCGTGGACTACGGATACATGCAGTTCTCGTTAGTGGCCGACCGCTTCCAGTATCTGGCCGGCATTGGCCCGATGGCGGTACTGCTCGGAGGCGCGGTCGGCGGCGTGAACCGCTTGCCCGATGTATGGCGGCGTATAGCGGTGGGCGTGTTTATTGCCGTGCTGGCCGTGCTGGGCACACTGACCTGGCAGCAGTCGAGGATTTATCGCGACGAAATCACATTCTTTAGCTACATCGTGTCGCACAACCCCGAAGCCCGTGACGCACACTTCAACCTCGGTAACGCGCTGTTCAAAGCGGACCGGATTGAGGAAGGCTATGCGGTGTCCCTCGCCTTGCTCAAGCGACGGCCGAATTCCGCCAAGGCGTATTCCAACCTTGGTTATGCGCTGTCGCTCATGGAACGATTCGATGAGGCGGAGGCGAGCCTGTTGCGGGCGCTTGAGCTTAATCCTCGCAATGAGACTGTCCGACAGAACATAGCCAGGCTCAAACGCAAGCAGGGGCGCCACAAGGAAGCGGTTGAGTGGTATGGCGGGATACTGGCGAGCAATCCGTCAAATGCGGATGCCCATGCGGAACTCGGGTTTTCGCTCTACCATCTGAAGCGCTACGAGGAAGCTATCGTGTCAATGGATCGGTCGCTTGAACTTGCGCCCCGGTCGAATAATGCTCGCAGCCTCTACGCGCTGACCGGTCGTGCATTGCAGGCGCTTGATCGCTTTGAGGCAGCAGAGCAGAGGCTCCTGCATGCCGTGCGGCTGGCCTCGGACGATGCGATGCTGCTGGTGGACCTGTCACATCTTCGCGCCGCGCAGCAACGCTTCGACGAGGCCGACGAATACCTGCGCCGGGCGCTTGCGATTGCGCCGGAGGACCCCACAGTCCTTCACTACATAGCCGGCAGGCTTAAAGAGCAGGGGCGCCGCGAAGAGGCCATTGAATCATACCGTGCCGCGCTCGCCATTGACCCGGAATTTGCGATGGCTTACGCCGGCATGGGCGACGCCCTGTATCAACTGGAGCGCTACGCGGAGGCCATTGAATCGTTCGGCCGCTCGGTGGACCTGCATCCCCATCCGCCTACTGCGACGGCTCGTCTCGTGCTCATGGGCAAGGCGTCGGTTAAGCTGGGTCAGGCTGAAGCGGCGGTGGCGTACTACGAACATGCGGTCGAAATTGAACCGGGAAATGCCGAGGCGCTTGATCATCTCGCCATGACGCGCTTCACGGAGAAGCGTTACGACGAGGCGCTCGTCCTGTATCGGTCCCTGCTTGAGCTTCGGCCTGAGAGTCCCCAGACCCACTTGAACCTGGGTTCAACGCTGTACTATCTCGGCCGGCCGCAGGAGGCGTTGGTGAACTTCGAGAAGGCGCTGGCCCTTGACCCCGAGTTTGAGACCGCACGTAACAGCGTCGAACGGTTACGCCGTAGCCTGAAGCAGGGCGAGCGCTAAGTAGTCGGGCGGATGCGCGGAACCGGAGTGCGTCCCATGACGGCTTGATGGTAGACGGCACCGATCTGAAAAAACACGATGAGATGGCTTTTTATGCATTGTAATTATGGAAAATTAAGCCACAATATACGATTAATTACAGCAACCACAGATTGAGTCCCGAGTGGATATTCCCTCGAATTATAAACAGTTTTCCGACAATACTCCCTTGTATGGTGCCAATGGTGAATATATTGAGGCGCTTTATGAGGACTATCTTCGTAATCCCGATTCCGTACCTGAAGTCTGGCACGAATACTTTTCCGGGCTGCCTCGTAGTGATGGGGCCGAAGTCCCGCATTCGCCGATACGCGAAAACTTCAAAGGGCTTTCTTCGCTGGCCAGACCGCGTGGACTGGCCGACAGCTATTGCTCTTTGCAGGCGGAAAAGCAGGCCTCAGTGCTTCGCTATATTAATGTACATCGGGTCAGAGGGCATCAGCACGCCAACATTGATCCGTTAAGATTACGTGACCGGAAGAATGTCCCCGATTTGGACCCCGCTTTCCATGGCTTGACCCCGGCGGATTACTCTCAGCAGTTTAATACGGGTTCGCTGGTCGCACCCAGGGAGCTGACGCTGAATGAGATCCACAGCATTATTCGCAAGACCTATACGGACACTATCGGTTCCGAATATATGCACATCACCAGTACGGAGGAGAAACGATGGATACAGCAGCGCCTTGAAGGCAGCATGGCGACACTGGATGCCAGCAATGAAGATAAATGCTGGTTACTACGGATGCTGACAGCAGCAGAGGGAATCGAACAACATCTGCATCGTAAATACGTCGGCCAGAAAAGATTTTCCCTTGAAGGCGGGGAAGGACTCATCCCGTTGCTGGACGACCTGATCCAGAAGGGTGGTGAACATGGCATTAAAGAAGCTGTAATCGGTATGGCGCATCGTGGCCGATTAAATGTACTGGTCAATATTCTGGGTAAAAATCCGGGCAGGCTGTTTTCAGAGTTTGAAGGCAGGCACGTTGACGAGCGGACCGGTTCAGGCGATGTCAAATACCATCAGGGATTTTCGTCTGATATCGATACCCCGGGAGGAGCCGTGCATTTATCGCTTGGTTTCAATCCCTCGCATCTGGAAATCGTTAATCCGGTTATTGAAGGTTCTGTGCGGGCTCGGCAGGTGCGTCGCCATGACACCGAGGGCAACCAGGTATTACCGGTATTGATACATGGTGATTCGGCATTTTCCGGGCAGGGCGTTGTCATGGAAACATTGAACATGTCGCAGGCGCGTGGTTACCAGACCGGCGGGACCGTGCATGTCGTCATTAATAATCAGATCGGTTTTACGACCAGTCATCCCCTGGATACGCGCTCCACATTGTACTGTACCGATGTCGCCAAGATGATTCAGGCCCCGATTTTTCATGTCAATGGCGATGACCCGGAGGCCATTATATTTGTTACCCGTCTGGCACTGGACTTCCGTATGGCCTTTAACAAAGACGTTGTCATTGACATGGTCTGCTATCGCCGTCACGGGCATAATGAGGCGGATGAACCCGCAGTGACACAGCCCATGATGTATAAGAAAATTCGCAACCACCCTGCAATGCGGAAAATTTATGCCGATCGATTGATAGCAGAAGAGGTGATTTCTGAAGATCAGTCACAAAAGATGGTTGACCTTTATCAGCAGGAATTGAAAGGCGGCAATATCGTATCCCGTCCAATTATCGACGGCCTGACCAATCAATATGCCGTGAACTGGCAGCGTTATTTCAAGAATCGCTGGGATATGCACTATGATTCAAAACTGCCGATAGACAGGCTCAAACAGCTACAATCCTCGTTACTGAGCTTTCCTGACGACCTGCAACTGCATCCGAGGGTAAAGCGTATCATGGATAGCCGCGGTAAAATGAGAGATGGCGAATTACCGGTTGACTGGGGATGCGCGGAGAATCTGGCCTATGCGTCCTTGATTGGTGCCGGCATTTCGGTGAGATTATCCGGACAGGACTGTGGGCGAGGTACATTTTTTCATCGTCATGCGGTTATTCACAACCAGGCCGACGATACAAACTGGGTCCCGCTGCAACATATACATGATCACAGCGGTCAGCATCAGGGGCAGTTTATCGTCATTGATTCACTGCTTTCCGAGGAAGCCGTACTGGGGTTCGAGTATGGTTATGCGGCAACAGAGCCGCAGGGATTGACCGTATGGGAAGCGCAGTTCGGCGACTTTGCCAATGGTGCTCAGGTGGTCATAGACCAGTTCATCAGCGCCGCGGAAGTTAAGTGGAATTTATTGTGTGGCCTGGTTTTGTTGCTGCCCCATGGTTATGAGGGGCAGGGGCCTGAACACTCATCGGCTCGGTTGGAGCGGTACCTGCATCTTTGTGCCGAGCACAATATGCAGGTCTGCATGCCAACCACGCCGGCCCAGATTTACCACCTGTTACGACGCCAGATATTACGGGATTATCGTAAACCGCTCATCGTGATGACGCCAAAATCCCTGTTAAGGCATAAAAATGCAGTTTCGACACTGGAAGAGCTGAGCGCCGGTAAATTTCAAAGCGTCATTGATGATAATAATGTTAAGCAGGCCGATAAAGTAACGCGCCTCATTCTATGCTCGGGAAAAGTTTACTATGATTTACTGGACTCAAGGAAAGAAGATAACATTGAACATGTAGCCATTGTGCGTCTGGAGCAGCTATATCCGTTTCCGCATGCCGATTTTGTTCATATGTTCAATCGTTACAAGAACGCCGCCGATGTGATCTGGTGTCAGGAAGAGCCACAGAACCAGGGTGCCTGGTATCAGGTACAGCATCGATTCAGAAAATACCTGAGCGATAATCAGCGGTTGCATTATGTTGGCAGGGAGGCATCGGCCTCTCCGGCTGTTGGCTACTACTCGTTACACGTTGAACAACAATATACCGTTGTCCGTCAGGCATTGCACGGCGATGGTGAAAAGCACACAGGAAAAAGCATATGACGATCGAAGTAAAAACCCCCGAATTACCAGAGTCGGTTGCAGATGGTACCCTGCTTGAATGGCGTGTTTCCGTCGGCCAGAGCGTCCGGCGCGACGACAATCTGGTTGAGATTGAAACCGATAAAGTCGTGCTGGAAATTCCCGCACCGGAGAGCGGCACCATCAGGAAAATACTAAAACCGAATGGAGAAAACGTGACCAGTGGCGATGTCCTGGCCGTTCTGGAGGAGAGTACAGCAATCGCCCCTGCGCCGGAATCTCAAACGGCGCAACAACAGGGTATTGCCGAAACCGCCGCCATGCCGATGAGTCCGGCAGTAAAAAAACTGATTGCCGATAATAATCTGGACCCCCATCAGATCAGCGGTTCCGGAAAAGCAGGCAGGATTATCAAACAGGACGTACTGGCATACCTCGCCGGCGCCTCCGGGCCCGAATCTGCATCAGGCAACAATTCCGGGCCGCCGCACCCTCAGGCCGGATCAATGCCTGCGATTCCGCAGCCCGAAGACCTTGCCGACGATGGCCGCATGGAAAAACGTGTTCCCATGACCCGCTTACGGACCCGCATAGCAGAACGGCTTGTGCAGTCCCAGCAAACGACCGCAACACTGACCACATTTAACGAGATTGATATGCAGCCGATCCTGTCCTTGCGGGAAAAATATCAAGAGCAGTTTATCCGCAAGCATGACGTTAAGCTGGGATTCATGTCATTTTTTGTCAAGGCCTGCACCGAGGCATTAAAATACTATCCGGTGCTCAACGCCTCGGTTGATGGTTCCGACATTATCTACCATGGCTTCTACGACATTGGTATTGCAGTAGGTTCCCCCAGAGGGCTGGTAGTGCCCATTCTTCGTAACACAGACACCCTGTCTTTTGGTGAGATAGAAAAAACCATAAGAGATTTCAGCGCACGCGCCCAGGATGGAAAGCTGGCACTGGACGAACTTGACGGCGGCACCTTCAGCATAACGAACGGCGGCATATTCGGTTCCATGCTGTCAACCCCGGTCATTAATCCGCCCCAAAGCGCCATTCTCGGAATGCACAACATCCTGCAACGGGCCGTAGTAGAACAGGGAGAGATCGTCGCCAGACCGATGATGTACCTTGCCCTTTCATACGACCATCGGATTATTGACGGCCGCGAAGCAATCCGGTTTCTGGTCAAGATAAAGCAGTCCCTGGAAAACCCGGCGACCATGCTGCTGGCCCTGTAACCGCCACTGACTGTCGAACAGAGGCGCTTGCACAAATTGAACGCGGTATCTCAATATGGCTGAACAATCAGAGATCGGTATCCGATCGGGGCGCTGCAATTTTACGTGGCCGGTTTATAGAGATGATTGATAGGAGCAAGCATTGCCTGACAATAAACAATACGATGTACTGATCATTGGTGCCGGCCCTGCCGGTTACACAGCGGCAATTCGATGCGCCCAGCTCGGACTATCGGTCGCCGTTGTCGAAAAATGGCTCGGCAGGCAAAGCAAACCCGTGCTTGGCGGCACCTGCCTCAATGTCGGATGTATCCCCTCCAAGGCGTTACTTGACTCCTCCGAACGCTATCACGAAATAAGCCATACGGCGTCCGTGCATGGCATTAACACAGATAAGGTCACCATGGACCTGCAAACAATGCTGGCCAGAAAAGACCGGATTGTCCGGCAGCTCACCGATGGAATAGCAGGCTTATTCAAAGCAAACGGCATAGACTGGATTCAGGGACACGGCACATTACTGGCCGATAAAAAAGTAATGGTAACCACACATGCCGGTGACCAGACGGAATATAGCGGACGGTCCGTTATCCTGGCCAGCGGCTCCGTCCCGGTTAATATCCCGGCGGTTCCGGTTGATAACAAACAGATTGTTGACTCATCGGGGGCGCTGGAGTTTGCCGATATTCCCAAACGACTGATAGTGATCGGCGCAGGCGTGATCGGCCTTGAACTGGGCAGCGTGTGGAATCGCCTCGGTTCCGAAGTCATCGTCCTTGAGGCCCAGGACAACTTTCTGCCAATGGCCGATCAGCAGCTTGGCCGGGAAGCCTTGAAACAGCTCAAATCCCAGGGGCTGGACATTCGCCTGTCGGCGCAGGTAACAGCCTGCAAGACCACCAAAACGGCAATAACCCTGACTTACCAGGACCCCGAGGGACAGCAAAAACTGCGGGCCGATCGAGTGCTCGTGGCAGTCGGACGCTGCCCGAACACCCAGGGACTGATAGATGAATCCGTTGAATTAAAGCGGGATGCAAAAGGATTCATCAATATTGACCATAACTTTATGACCACCATTGCGGATGTCTATGCCATCGGAGATTGCGTGCAGGGTCCCATGCTGGCGCACAAAGGCTCGGAAGAAGGCATCGCCGTCGCCGAAATCATAACCGGGCAAAGCACCCGGGTTGATCACAATCTCATCCCCTGGGTGATCTACACGGAACCCGAAATTGCCTGGGTCGGCATATCCGAACAGACAGCGAAACAATCGAAAGTCGATTATAAAAAAGGCCTGTTTCCCTATGCCGCCGCGGGGCGTGCCTTAGCGGTCAATGCCCCCGCAGGATTCGCCAAAGTCATCGCCGAGGCCGACACAGACCGCGTAACAGGCGTTCATATCATCGGGCGCAGCGCCTCCGAACTGATTGGTGAAGCGGTCACCGTGATGGCGTTTCAAGGTAGTGCCGAAGACATCGCCAGGACCATACATGCCCATCCGACGCTTTCCGAAACGCTGCATGAAGCCGCCCTGGACGTGGCCGGACTGGCAATTCACAAGGCCGGCCGAAAACGCCCGCAGGCCAACCGCAGGTGAGTGATAACAGGCATGACCAAGAAACAACGCCACCACGGCAAACAGCCGGTGCACAACAAGGACTCAGCAGCGATGGCAATATGTGATAATATTTGTCAGGGCTTGCACAATGGCCCGCAAGCGGTTAAAATGGCTTCACTTGAAGGCATGGTGCCGACCTCGACCTGAAAGACCCGACCCAAAAGTCGGAGAGCCGAGCAACAAACAGAAAAAACAGGAGATAAAACAGCAGTGAATAACCAAACAGCGAACAGCAAATCAGGTGGCCCGCAAGGCCGCTTGAACACCGTCGTAACAGAGGAGATTATCATGGTTAAAATGCACCTGAAACGCACCACAGGCGACATACACAATTTAATGCCCCCCCCCCCCCCCCCCCCCCCCCCCAAATGGGGTATTTATGTTGAGCCTCGCCACCGACACAGGGCGGCGCTCGGCATCCCTTCGGTTCGCTTCTGCCCTAAGCCGCTTTAGCCTTTCCGGCCTGCGCCGCGGGCTGGCCACCGTACTGCTCGGCCTGCCGCTGCTGGCAGGACTGGCCAGCGAAGCCGCCGCCCAGACCGCGCCGGTGGCCAATGACGACGGTTCCTACACCGTCCCCGGGGACTGGGCGCTGAAACCGTCTGCCGTCAACGCCGGCGGTCGATTTCGGCTGCTGTTCACAACCAGTGATCTTACCACCGGGGTCTCAACGGATATCGAGAACTATAACGGCTTCGTGCAGACACGAGCCTCCGACTTTGGCCACAGCGCCATCGAGCCCTACGGCTCACTGTTCCGGGCGCTTGGCTCGACCGCCGCAGTCAATGCCCGCACCAATACCATGACCACCGGTCCCGGCATCGGCATACCCACCTACTGGCTGGGTGGTGCCAAGGTCGCCGACAACTATCGGGACCTCTACGACGGAAGCTGGGATAGCTTACAATCTAGAAATCAATTAGGAACTATCAATCAAGGCAGATTAGTTCTCACCGGCACCAGCAATGATGGCACCACGGACTCTTCGCCTCTCGGCGAGGGCAGCTCTATCGACGGCATTAGACAAGTTCGGGTCGGACGTGTAGCTACTTCCGGCTCAGCAAGCCCCTTAAGTCACGCAACTCAATCCCGAATAATCCCCGCCAGCCTCTACGCCCTCTCCCCAGTCTTCGTGGTGGACACCGCCGCCGTTGTCTCACTCGCCCTGGACACAGCCACCGCAGTCGAAGGCGATTCCGGCTTTACCGATTATGTGGTGACGATCAGCCTGTCGGAGGCTGTCCCGGCTGTTATTCGCGTCCACCTGTGCGTAAATCGTAGTGTCGCTGCCACCGCCACCTACTCATCACAATCTTCTAACGCGGGGCGTGACTGGAGTATGCGGGCGGGTTTGGAGAGTGTGGCAGATTTAAACCTGAACAGACTAGGTAACAATAATGAGTTCTGCAGCAGCGCACAGTTGGGAGGGGAAGCTGGCTTAACAGAGACAAGAGTAATTCGGGTTTTTGGCGACACGACAGCTGAATCGACCGAGAGCATCATACTGGACCTTCAAAGAAGAACATCGGGAAGCTCTCTGACCCCCGGCGACATATTGATTTCCCCCACCGCCAACCGCGTCACCCACACCATTATAGATGACGACACGCACGAGGCATCAATTACCCAGTCCCTCACCATCACCGAAGGCGATTCCGGTACGCAGGACAGAGAGTTCCGGATTAACGTGACCCCCGCCCGTACGTCGGCCACCCACTTGTTGCTCTGCATTGACCCCGGCAGCACCGCCAGCTTCATTAATTCACTTAGTAGCAGAAGTATAACTACAGTAAGCACAGAGATAGATTTTTCCCTTAGGCAGCCAGACGGTAACGTGCTATCGGTCGTCGGTATGCGTTTGTCCCAAAGAGTTGGACACGTAGTCGAAAGAGTTGGAGGCGAATTCGTAGACAGGGTCCTTGACGGAGGCACAAGGACACGGGGTTGTACCATCGTCATGGTTCCGGCCAATCAGACGAGCGCTGCTTACAGAATTCGGGTTGATGGCGACATGACAAATGAGTCTGACGAGACGGTGGTGCTGACGCTTGCCAGACAAATGAGCGTCGCAACGGGGACAAACACCCCCAACGGCGTGGGGATTTCCTCCACCGCCAACCGCGTCACCCACACCATCACAAATGACGACGCGATGCTCGTTTCCCTGACCCGCACCGGTAGCGGTGCCTCTAGCGAAGTCGGTGAGATAGTATTTGACGTCACCCTGAATCGGGCACTGGCTGGCGGTGAGATCGTTGACGTGCCGCTGTCCATCGGCGGCACAGGGGTGGCCCCGGCCGACTGGAGAGACCTGTCATTAACCGTAGCCGGCGGCGCACAAAGAGGTGTGACCCTGACGGGCGAGGCCACGAGCACGCCGCAGCTGCGCTTTACGGGGAGAAACACCGGCGACTTCATAACTTTAACTAGATTCGCCACTTTGCGTTTGTTGCCATCACCTGACGGCATCGCCGAGGGCGGCGGCACCGGTTCCGAGACCTACACCATCGCCCTCGGTCCGGACGGCGACGTCGCCAACGGCTTTGACCGCTCAACCCTGGGCACCAATGTTCCCTTAGGCGCCAACCCGCACGGCAGCGACAACAGCTTCGACGTGATGGTGGCCGATGCAGACGCCACCAATATCCTTTCGCTCAGTATCGACTCCGCAATGGGAGCCGAGAGCAATTCAGACGACTTCACCAGCGTCGCTACGATCACTTACAGCATGACCCCAGCGCGGACATCCTTTACTCCGTTCCGCGTATGTGTGAGCGGCACCGCAGACCGCGCCAGCGGAGATTATCGGTTATTAGGCTTTGAAGATGCCGTTTTCACTGAATTTGATGAAGCGGGTTGCATAGCTTTAGTGTTTTTACCAAATTCCACATCCGTTACCGGCAGGCTCCAAATCAACGGCGACAGGGTGGATGAGCCCGATGAAACGGCGATTGTGGCCATGGCCCGGGCGGCTTCTAGCCCTTTTGGCGCCACCCCCGGCTCCGTCATTATCGACTCAAGCACTGGCCGCGTCACCTACACCATCACCGACGACGACCCCACCATCGTCTCCCTGACCCGCACCGGCACCGGCGCCATTGACGAAAGCGGCACAGTGGGTTTCACCATCGCCCTGAATCGGGCACTGGCGGCTGGCGAAATCATCGACGTGCCACTGTCAATCGGCGGCACCGGAGTCACCGCAGACGACTGGAGCCTGGCAGCCGCCGGCACCGGCGTCACCCTGTCGGCAGAGGCCACGGCCACCCCGTTGCTGAGCTTTGCAGGGGAGGGAGCCGAGACCGCCACCCTGGTGCTGACACCGGCGCGTGACGTCACCACCGAGGGCACCGAGACCTACACCATCGCGCTGGGCCCGAACGACGCCAGCGCCAACGGCTTTGACCTCGCCAGCCGGGCCACCAATGTCGGCGGCGGCGCCGACCCGCACGCCAGCGCCACGACCTTCGACGTCATGGTAGGCGATGCCGTCCCCCACATCGTATCAATCAGCCTGGACCGCACCATGGCCGCCGAGGGCGATTCCGGCATTACCGACGGCGCGACCGTGACGGTGACCATCGATCCGCAATATCCGAGTGCGGGGCTCGGATTCGAGATATGTCTGGGCGGCACCGCCACCCGTGGCGACAGTGCCGACTGGCGGTTAGCCGGTCCACTAAGCATTGTTGACGACGCTGCAACTTTAGCCAGGTGCTCGTCGGGTGCTAGCCCGGTTACTACTAATAACCCCAATCTCCCCAGCTTTCAGTTCAATATTCGGATAAACGGCGACACAGTGGACGAGCTGAACGAGACCGTGACCCTGACCTTGCAACGGAACTCAAGTACCCCTGCCGACGTCGTCATCTCCCCAACCGCCGCCACCTTCACCATCACCGACGACGACACGGCGGGCGTGACCATCAACGAGGCGGAGATAACGATTGCAGAGGGCGATGAGGGCACGTACACCGTAGTGCTGGACACGCAACCGACCGCAAACGTGCTCGTCACGCCCGGCGGGGTTGGGCCGGCCATCGCCATGTTCAACCCGGCTGCCCTGGCCTTTACAGCCTCCAACTGGAACGTAGAGCAGACCGTCACCGTCACCGGGGTGAATAACGACGACGACGACGCCAATCAGGAAGTGACCATTACCCACAGCACCGGCGGATTCGACACCACTTACATCGCAATCACCCCGGCCTCCATCACGGCGACGGTGACCGACAACGACGCCACCACAGTGACCCTGGCGGGCGCCGCGGGCAACGTCATGGAAGGCGCCACCAAAGCAATCACCGTCACCCTGAGCCGCGCCCTGGCCGAGGGCGAGGCACTGCCGGTGCCGTTGACCTTCATGGGTGAGGCGACACCGGGCACGGACTACAGCGTCACCGGCGCCACGGCGCAAGGCGTCGCCTACACCGGCCTGGACAGCGCCGCCGTCACGGTGACCTTTACCGGCCCATCGGCCACCAGCGCCACCCTGACCCTGAGCGCGACCCCCGACAGCGATGTTGAAGCCAGCGGCGAGACAGTCATCATCGGCCTGGGCACCCTGGACGGCGACTCCGGCACCGGCCTGGACGGCGGCGCCAGCGGCACAGACAGCCTGGACGACTTCCGCATCGAAGACCCGCTGCTCATCAGCATCACCGGCGGAACTGCCGTCACCGAGGGCAGTTCCGTGACCTTCACCGTGACGGCCAATCGAGTTCCGGGCAGCGCCCTGATGATTGACCTGACCGTAGCGGACGCCGCCGCCGGTGATTATCTGGATGCAGGCGACGAAGGCGACAACATGGTCACCCTGTCCGGAGCCACCACGGCCACCGTTGAAATCCCCACACAGACCGACAGCACCGACGAGACCAACGGCACCATCACGGTAACCATAGCGGACGGCACCGGTTACACCGTCGGTATGCCGTCCTCGGCCATGGTCGGAGTGACCGACGACGACGCCACCACGGTGACCCTGACGGGCACGGCGGGCAATATCAGTGAGGGCGTCACCCGCAACCTCACGGTCACCCTGGACCGCGCCCTGGCCACCGGCGAAAGCCTGGCCGTACCGCTGACCCTGGGCGGCAACGCGACACGGGGCACGGACTACACCCTGACCGGCACCCCGGCGGACAACATCGCCTACGACATCCCGAACAGCGGCACCGTCGGCATGGTGACATTTACCGGCCCGGCTGCGGCCACCGCCACCCTGGCCCTGGCCGTGCAGGTTGACGGCACATCCGACGCCGACGAGACCATCACCATCGCCCTGGGCACCCTGGACAGCAGCTCCGGCAGCGGCCTGGGCGGCGGCGCCGCCGGCACGGGCAGCCTGGCCTTCACCATCATGGAACAACCGACCATCGTGCTGCCGCCGACCCTGACGGTCACTGAAGGTGCCAGCGTCGGTTACCCGGTATCCCTGGCCACCGCCCCGACGGCCAATGTCACGGTGACCGTCACGGGTCACACCGGCACCGACCTGACACTGAATCCGGACAGCCTGGAGTTCACGGCGACCAACTGGAATATGATACAGACCTTCACGGTGACGGCGGGACAAGACGCCGACGCCGTCGATGACACGGCGACGCTGACGCACACGGCCACCGGCGGCAACTACAACACCTTGACGGCGCAGATCACGGTCAACACCAGCGACGACGACGAGGCGGGCGTGACCATCAGCGAGACGGCGATAACGATTGCAGAGGGCGATGAGGGCACGTACACCGTGGTGCTGGACTCACAACCGGCGAGCGGGGTGGAGATCACGGTGACCTCCGGCCTGACCAGTGCGGCCACGGTAAACCCGATGATCCTGACGTTCACGACGGCCAACTGGGACACGGCGCAGACGGCGACGGTCACGGGCGTTGATGACAATCGGGTCAACGCCGTCCGTGAGGCGACGCTCAGCCACCGCATCAGCAGCGGCGGCGGCGACTATCCGGTGGCTGACCTGAATCAGGATGTCACGGTGAGGGTGACCGACAACGACGAGGCCGGCCTGTCATTCTCTGGCGAGACGATCACGTTAGACGAGGGTGCCACCGCCAACTACACGGTGGCCCTGACGACTATCCCGACGGGAGACGTGACGGTCACGGTCAGCGGTCATAGCGGCACCGACCTGGCGCCGGACGAAACCAGCCTGACGTTCACGATGACCGACTGGGACACGGCCCAGACGGTGACGGTGACCGCGGCCCAGGACGGCGACGCGGCAGACGACACGGTGAGTCTGACGCATACGGCCTCAGGCACGACAGGTTATAGCACGGTCACAGGCGCGGTGACGGTGATCATCACCGACGACGACACGGCGGCCATCACCATCAGCGAGACGGCGGGTTCCACCACGGTTCTGGAGAACGGCAGCGAGGCCGGCGGCACGGACACCTACACGGTAGTGCTGGCCACCCAACCGGCGAGCGGGGTGGAGATCACGGTGACCTCCGGCCTGACCAGTGCGGCCACGGTGAGCCCGCCGATCCTGACGTTCACTATGACCAACTGGGATATGGAGCAGACGGTGACGGTCACGGGAGTTGATGACAACATAAACAACCCCGGCGATGCCCGCACGGCGACGCTCAGCCACCGCATCAGCAGCGGCGACAGCGGCGACTACCCGACCGGCGGCCCCCCGACCCCGGCGGCGGTGACGGTGACGGTGACCGACGACGATGCGGCACCGGGCGTGACCATCAGCGAGACCGAAATCACGGTCGCCGAGGCTAACGGCATGGACAGCTACACGGTGGTGCTGGACACGCCACCGTCCGGCGATGTCGAGATCACGGCGAGTTCCAATCTGGAAAGCGCGGCCACGGTGAACCCGCTGACCCTGACGTTCACGACGGTCAACTGGGGCACGGCGCAGACGGTCACGGTGACCGGCATAAACGACGACGATACCGGCGACCGTGAGGCGACCATCGGCCATGCGATCACCACGGGCGACGGCGGCAACTATGGAGTGGGTGACCTGAATCAGGATGTCACGGTGACGGTGACCGACGACGATGCCACCGATACGCAAGAGATGCAGGCGGCGCAGGCGGCCTGGTTGCCGCGCTTCGGTCTGACGGCGGTAGAGCATATGCTGGGCGGCCTGGATTACCGCTTGTCGGTGGCCGATCAACCTGGGCTGTCGGGCAATGTGAGCGGCCTGTCCGCTGGTCGAGCGCTGCATGGGGCAGGTAATGGCACCGGCACGAGTTATGCGGCGGACGGCTTCGGTCAGGGCGGCGGCGGTGATGGCCTGGGCGCCGGTTCGGTTGACCGCTTGTTGAACCTGTCCAGGACACTGTCGCTGCGCGATATGCTGCGCGGCAGCCGCTTTGTGCACCGCGGCGGAGAGAACGGTGTTTCGGTGTGGGGCCAGGCGTCCTATTCGCGCTACGAGGATGGACAGGACGGCGTCACGGTGGATGGCGATGTGACCACCGGCATGCTGGGCGTGGATCGCGACAATGGCCGCACGCTGCTCGGACTGGCGCTGTCGTACAGCGACGGCGATGGCGATTGGAGCGGCACTGCGGCACAGGGCGAGTTGTCGAGCACACTGACCTCGCTGCTGCCGTATATCCGGCATAACGTGACGCAGCGATTGCAGGTGTGGGCGGCGGCGAGTTATGGCCGTGGCGAGCTGGAGCAGACTTCGGCCACGATGAGTACGGAGCATGACATCGAGCAGAGATCGGCCTCGGCCGGTGTGCGCGGGATATTGCTGGAGCGCCCGCTAGAAGAGGGCGGCCTGACGCTGACGCTGATCTCGGATGCGGCGCTGGCGCGTATTGAATCGGACGATGCCGACGGTGTGTTGGGCCTGACATCGAACACAAAGCGTTTCCGAATGGGTCTGGAGTGGTCCTGGCAGTTGCCGCAGGCGGACGGTGGCCGACTGATTCCGGAACTGGAGTTGGGGATGCGTTATGACGGCGGCGATACCAGCGACGGCCTGGGCGTGGAACTGGGCGGCGGCATCAGTTGGCAGTTGCCTTCCAGAGGCTTGACCATTGACCTGCGTGGCCGGCGCCTGCTGGATCATGAGGCCGCCGAGCGGCGTGAGTGGGGCGTGTCTGGTTCGCTGCGCTACGACCGGCAGCCGGGTTCCGCTCATGGCCCGTCGCTGAGTCTACGTCAGGAATACGGCACCGCTCCGGCCTCGGGTGGCCTGGATCGGCTGTTGTCGGATTCGCTGTCGGACGCACTGGAGGAGGATTCATCACAGCCCGGCCCGGCCTCCGGTCGCTGGAGCCTGGAGGGCGAATGGGGCCTGGCCCTGAAGGACGGCACCACCGGCATCCCGTATGCGGGCCTGTCGTCGTCCGATTCCGGGCACGACCTGACCCTGGGCTGGCGCCTGCTATCGGCACCGGGCAATCCGGATACCGAGTTGGACATCAAGGCGCTGCGCCGCCGTGACGGTGAAGGCAAAACCAACCACGGCATCGGCGCACAGTGGAAGCTGCACTGGTAGCGATTGGCATGGCCGCCGGGGGCAGATCCCCGGCGGCTATTTGCGGTGATACCAGTTGCTCTGTTGTGTTTCTATCCGGGGGCCGGGGTGATCAGCCCTGGTACAATATGTGGTGAGGTCATATCATTTATTGATTCCGATTGCGGCATTGTGTATAGTCCGCGCCCGTTCATAGGGGGTTGTTGATATTTTTGACAGGCCCCTGATTTTTTACTCCTTGCCTTACTGGTGTCAGAGCAATGACGGACGGAAGGCATAACCCACAGGGAGATATCGTGAGACATTACGAAGTCGTGTTTCTGGTCCACCCTGGCCAGAGTGAGCAGGTTCCTGCCATGGTAGGTCGTTACCGCGCCATGATTGAGAACGGTGGCGGTAAGATTCATCGTCTCGAGGATTGGGGGCGCCGCCAGTTATCGTACCTGATTCAGGATGTGCATAAGGCGCACTATATTATGATGAATATTGAGTGTGGCCAGAAGTCCATTGATGATCTGGAAAGTGCCTTCCGTTTTAATGATGCCGTGATTCGCAACATGATTATGCGAACTAAAAGGGCCTACATTGAGCCGTCGCCTCTGGCGAGGGAAGAAAAGCAGAGTGAGCCGGCTCCTCATGCGGAGCCGGCCTCTGATCCGGTGGAGGAAGAAAAGCAGAGCGAGCCGGTTCCTCATGCGGAGCCGGCCTCCGATCCGGTGGAGGAAGAAAAGCAGAGCGAGCCGACTCCTCATGCGGAGTCCGCCTCTGATGGAGAGGCCAGTGACGAAACAGTTAAGCCTGAGCCGGATAACACGGAGACAGAGTCATGAATCGATTTTATCGTCGTAACCGATATTGCCGTTTTTCAGTTGAGGGTGTTGAACAGATTGATTACAAGAGCCTTGACCTGCTGAAAGAGTACATCACTGAATCCGGTAAAATTATACCCAGCCGCGTTACGGGGACGAGCGCCAGATATCAGCGTCAGCTGGCTTCTGCGGTCAAGCGCGCCCGTTATCTGGCTTTGCTGCCTTATAGCGACGCACATCAGTAGTTGATTGGCAGGTTATGCCATGATGAAAGCCTTCGCAGGATGGGTACTGGCCGGGCGGCTTAGTGCGCTGGCTTTGACCGGTGGATTCGCTGTGCTGAGTATGGTATTCCCGCCTTTGTTGTTGCTCAGCCTGGCTTCGCTGGCTTTGGTCGGTCTGCGCATGGGCGCACGGGAGGGCCTGCTGATCGCTGTGGGCAGCGCGGGTTTGATGTTTATCCTGTCTCTGGTGGATAGCCGGGGTGCCTGGATAGGTGTCGTTGCCTTCACGGTCCTGTGGCTGTTGACCTGGCTGGTGTCGCAGGTCTATCGCCGGTATGCTTCAACGGCCTGGATGATAAATGCTACCGGGGCGATTGGCGTACTGTTGGTGGTCGCGGTTTATCTGACATTGGGTGACCCGGCGGAATATTGGCTGGAGTTACTGGAACAGTATTTGCGTCCGCAACTGGCTCAGATACAGTTTGCTCAGAGTGAAGCGGAGTTGAGTCATCTGCTGGCGGGCTTTTCCCAGGTTATGACCGGTGGTGTTATGGGTCTGATCTGTTTGCTGGTCATCGTCAGTTTGCTGCTTGCCCGCTGGTGGCAGGCGATGCTGTTTAATCCCGGTGGTTTTCAAAGGGAGTATCACAGCTTACGGTTGGGGCGTTTGACGGCATGGGCCATGCTGGCTTTGCTCGCAGTATCGCTGGTCGGTTGGTTTTCACTGACGGTTGATCTGGCAACGGTGGTGTGGTTGCTGTTCCTGTTTCAGGGGTTGGCGGTGATCCACCATCTTGTTTTGCAGTTGGGAATGAGCGTCGGCTGGTTGTTCTGCATTTATTTTTTACTGGCCGTCATCCCGTATTATGCAACTCCGGTGTTGTCCGGTCTTGGGCTGATCGATACATGGTTTGACTTTCGCTCACGTATCCGGAGACGGGGAGTGACGAAAGACGAAACGGCTGATGACGAAGATTCCGGTAAAGACGGGTAGCTGCCACCAGCTATGGAAAATATTTATTGTGATTAAGGTGTCGTTATGAATGTCATATTGCTGGAAAAAGTGGAAAGCCTCGGTAATCTGGGTGATAAGGTAACCGTTAAGTCTGGTTACGCACGTAATTTTCTTCTGCCGACCGGCAAGGCCAAGCCGGCTACGGCTGCGAATCTGGCTGAGTTCGAGGCCATGCGTGCCGAACTTGAAAGGCAGGCGGCGGAGGCGCTGGCCACGGCGGAAGCCCGTAGGGCTGAAATTGAGGCTATTGGTGCTGTTACGCTGTTCTCCAAGGCTGGTGCTGAAGGCAGATTGTTTGGTTCGGTCGGCCCTCGTCAGATCGCCGATGCGATGACCGTGGCGGGGGTTGAGGTTGAAAGGAAAGCCGTCAGAATGCCTGAAGGCCCCATACGCCTTGTCGGTCAATATCAGATTGGACTGCGCCTGCATACCGATGTGGAGGTTAATGTGATGCTTGAGGTTGAAGCTGGGGAGTAAGCCTTTCATGTAACGTCTTTAAGGAAGCCGTGATTAGTCAGAGTTTCCTTAAGTCTGGAAAGCCGATGCTACGCACGGCTTTTTTATCGCTATATTAGATTTCCGCGATTCAGTTCTGCATCCGTACGTAATACAATGATCAGGATGGCAGGCCCGGCTATATGAGCGAACCCCACCTTACAGCGGTTGAAGGCCGTGCGCCGGTGGACTACGCCTCAGAGGCGGAGCCATTGTCGCTGCGCGTGCCCCCGCATTCCATAGAAGCAGAGCAATCGGTTCTCGGTGGCTTGATGCTGGATAACCGTGCCTGGGACAAGATTGGAGATAAGATTACCGGCGAGGATTTCTATCGTGCGGATCATCGTAATATCTTTCGTGTCATTGCCGAACTGGCGGATAACAGTAAGCCGTTTGATGTGGTGACGCTCTCTGAAAGGCTGGATAGCCTGGGCGAGCTCGAATCCGTCGGCGGTCTGGCTTATCTGGGGACACTGGCCGGTCAAACGCCCAGCTCCGCCAATATTGATGCCTACGCCGATATTGTTCGTGAGCGTTCGGTGCTGCGTCAGTTGATTACCGTTGGAACCGGTATCGCCAACAGCGGTTATCAGTCCGAGGGACGTAGCAGCCGCGAATTGCTGGATAAGGCCGAACAGGAAGTTTTTCGTATTGCCGACCAGAGCATGCGGGGCAAGCAGGGGTTCAGGGCATTGCCAGCCTTGTTGACCGATGTCGTTGACCGCATTGATATGCTTTATAACGATGGCAGTCTGGTTACCGGGCTTCCTACTGGCTTCGATGACTTTGATGAAAGGACTTCGGGCCTGCAGTCCGGAGACCTGATTATCGTGGCAGGCCGGCCTTCCATGGGCAAGACGTCATTTGCCATGAATATGGCGGAGCATGCTGCGATCAAGGCCAGGAAGACGGTGGCCATTTTTTCCATGGAAATGCCCGGCGAGGTACTGGCTATGCGTATGGTTGCTTCTCTGGGGCGAATTTCCATGCAGAAGATCCGAACCGGCAAGCTGGGCGAAGAAGACTGGCCGCGTGTTACGTCTGCGGTTTCACTACTGTCTGAAGCCCCTATCTACATTGACGACGGGTCATCATTAAGCCCAACCGAGATCAGGGCGCGTGCCCGTCGTATCAAGCGTGAACATGATCTGGGTTTAATTGTGGTTGATTACTTGCAGCTTATGCAGATACCCGGTAGCAGTGAGAACCGGGCAACTGAAATTTCCGAAATATCCCGGTCACTCAAGGGGCTGGCCAAGGAGCTGAGTATCCCGGTGGTGGCGCTGTCTCAGCTCAATCGTTCTCTGGAGCAGCGTCCGCACAAGCGTCCGGTCATGTCGGATCTGCGTGAATCGGGGGCCATTGAGCAGGACGCCGACCTGATTGTTTTTATCTATCGTGATGAGGTGTATAACGAGGACAGCCCGGATAAGGGTATCGCTGAAATTATTACCAGCAAGCAGCGTAATGGGCCAATCGGTACTGACCGCCTGACCTTTCTTGGGCAATACACGCGCTTTGAAAACTTTATCCCTGATATTTACACGGAAGGGGGAAAGGAATATTGATGCCGCAGGTAGTTGCGACGATCAATACCGCCGCCCTCAGGCATAACTTTCAACGGGTGCGACAGTATGCGCCTGCATCCAGAGTGCTGGCAGTGGTCAAGGCCGATGCCTATGGTCATGGATTGGCAACGGTTGCAGAGGCATTGGAAGGTGCGGATGCCTTCGCTGTTGGAACACTTTCTGAGGCCATCGAACTCAGGAAAATCTCATCTGACAAGACCATTGTAATTCTACAGGGCGCTGTCGATGTGTCCGATCTACGGATTTTTGCACAAAATAATTTCCAGCCAGTTATTCATGGCTGGAACCAGCTTGATGATTTACAAGCGGCTTCGGTTCATTCGCTGAAATGCTGGTTAAAAATGGATACCGGTATGCGTCGTCTGGGACTGGCGGCTGGTGATTATGACGATATCCTGAAAAAAATTGAGAATACAGTCGCCATGGAAAAGCCGCTTGTATTGATGAGTCATTTTGCTTGTGCGGATGAACCTGATCGAGTTGAAAATCAACGTCAATTAGATTTATTCGGTTCGCTGGCGGGAAGACATGATGGTGAAACTTCTTTTTGTAATTCAGCGGCGATTATTGTGTTTCCTGAAGTGCATGGAGATTGGGTCCGCCCCGGTATTATGCTGTATGGCATATCCCCTCTTAAAGATGTGACTGCGGCCGCACTGAACTTGAAGCCGGCCATGACTCTGAAGTCCAGATTAATTGCCATTTATGATGCCGTGGCGGGAGATAGTGTGGGGTATGGCGCAACCTGGCGATGTCCTGAGAATATGCGTATTGGTGTCATTGGTATCGGATATGGTGATGGTTATCCAAGGCATGCGCCAAACGGAACACCTGTAATAATTAACGGCAAGCGCAGCCCACTGGCGGGTCGCGTATCCATGGATATGCTGACTGTGGATTTGCGCGATCAACCCGATGTCCGTATAGGTGATGAAGCCGTGTTATGGGGAGAAGGGCTGCCGATTGAAGAGATTGCTGAGGCTGCCGGTACGATTGCTTATGAACTGGTCTGCCGTTTGACGGCCCGGGTTGATTATCAGCGGGACGTGCCATGACGGCCAGAGCCAGGGTGCAATATGCCTGTACCGAATGTGGTGCGGCTGCCGCCAAATGGTCCGGGCAGTGTGGCGACTGCGGGGCCTGGAACACGCTGGAGGAAACAGTCATTGCACCCAGGGTTGCCGGTGATGTTCGCCGGTTTACCGGTTACGCCGGTCAGGCGGACCGGGATATGGTGCAGAAGCTCAGCGATATCAAACCGGAAGAGATTCAACGTCATAGTCTGGTGATCGGAGAATTTGACCGTGTTCTGGGCGGTGGTCTGGTAGAGGGCTCCGTCGTTCTTATCGGCGGTGATCCGGGTGTTGGTAAATCGACATTGCTGCTGCAATGTGTGGCGCTGGTTTCCAAACGATTGGATGTGCTGTATGTCACGGGAGAAGAGTCGCTGCAACAGGTCAGTCTGAGGGCACAGCGTTTGAAGCTCGCAAGAACCGATATGCAGGTTCTTGCGGAAACCGCCGTAGAGCGCATTATTGATACGGCGATACGGGAAAAGCCGCGTGTGCTGGTCATTGATTCAGTACAGACAATTTATACCGACGATTTGCCGTCTGCACCGGGTTCGGTGGCGCAGGTGCGCGAAAGTGCGGCGCAGTTGGTTCGTTTTGCCAAACAAACCGGCTGTGCATTATTTCTGGTGGGCCACGTAACCAAGGAAGGTATGCTGGCCGGTCCGCGCGTACTTGAGCATATGGTGGATACGGTGTTGTATTTTGAAGGTGATCCCAGTGGACGCTATCGTGTTATTCGGGCGGTCAAGAATCGTTTTGGGCCGGTCAATGAGCTTGGCATATTTGCCATGCTGGAGGATGGACTGAAGCCGGTCAGCAATCCTTCGGCAATTTTTCTGTCCCGCCATGAGCAGGAGATGGCCGGCAGCGTCATTATGGCGAACAGGGAAGGCAGCCGTACCCTGTTGCTTGAGGTGCAGGCACTGGTCTCGGAAAATCATGGCGGCGGTGCCAGGAGGGTAACCGTTGGGCAGGATACGAATCGAGTGGCTATGCTGTTGGGGGTGCTGCAACGCCATGGCGGCATGGCGCTCTACGATCAGGATGTCTTTATCAACATTGTCGGCGGCATGCGGATACTTGAACCGGCATCCGATCTGCCGATCATCATGGCCATGGTTTCGAGTTTTCGTGATCGTGCGTTCCCCGCCGATACGGTTGTTTTTGGTGAAGTTGGGCTGGCCGGGGAAATAAGGCCGGTACCGAATGGTGAAGAGCGTGTTCAGGAAGCCGCCAAACATGGCTTTCAACGGGTATTACTGCCGAAAGCCAATATGCCCAGGAAATCCGTCATACAGGATATTGACGTGACTCCGGTGGTCACCCTCACCGAAGTGCTGGAGCATGATTAAGATGTCCGCAGGTTTAATCGGTAATCCGAGATATGACGGGAGAGATCATGTCGGAATGTCCTAAATGTCACTACGCTAGGACACCGGAAGATAATCATATCCCGGATGGCGTCTGTCCTGCCTGTGGAATTGCCTATGATAAATATATGGCGACCCGACAGGCTGCCACAGCACAGACAGATGCCCATACAACCGAAGCCGACGACGATGTGGGAGGGGAATATCTGCCGGACGAAACCCTGAAAGCCAGAATAATGTCCCTGTTGTTTGATGTCCCGGACCGAATTGATCCGGTCGTCTTCTGGAGTCGTGCAATCTGCTATGTGATTTTCTTTTTCTGGGGCTGGTGGTTCATCTCTACCAACGGTAGCTGGATGGATATTGGCGGTTCATTTCTGCACAGCGTTAATCTCGCCTTCCATGAAGCCGGGCACGTTATATTCAGACCATTTGGCGAGTTCATGACTATTCTTGGCGGCAGCCTCTTCCAGATACTGCTGCCATTGATTGCTATGGGGGTGTTTCTAAAACAGCGAGACAATTTTGAGGCATCAATCATGCTTTGGTGGTGTGGTCAGAATTTTATTGATGTCTCCCCCTATATCACCGATGGCGAATATCGTGGCCTGCCCTTGATTATGGGAATGGGAGAGGAGTCCCATGATTGGGGCAACCTTTTGACCATGCTGGATATGGTCGATAAAGCCTATTATCTGGGAAGGGTCAGCTTCATTACCGGAAGCGTGATTATCGTTATCAGCTTTGCGTGGGGGGCATATGTGCTGTGGCAACAAAAAAGCATACCTTAGAAATTGAGTCAAGCCAAGTACTCAAGATGGACGAAAACTCAGGCGCTATCAACGGCGCTGGTTGATTGAACGTTTTTTGCCTGGATACAATGGCAAAGACACTGGCAAAAGCCGGAGCGGACATTGTTTTAATCGGCAGGGATGAACAGGGCCTGAAGGCGACGCAGCAGGCCGTATCGGAAGAAAACCCCGGTAGCAGATGTATCTGTAAAACGCTGGATTTAATGGTTCATGTATGTTTATGCCCGACGCAGCCATCAGTCGCCGGGAGCATGACGAAATGTACGAAGTTTTGCGGCGTCGATTGGCTGTATAAGTTCAGAAGCATATTGCACTGTGCGAAAGACAAGAACAAGTGCAATATCAATACATAGGTTATAGGGCTAAAGGCTTCTATCCAATCAGCCGTTATGTAATGAAAGATGAATCAAGTCGCCGCACAGTGCCTGAGAGTTCTGGAACAAACACGAGCTACAGGCGGCTATAGATCCCAGTGGCAAATGCCGCCGTATCCTGTACTCTTGGAAGAGGGCGTACCAGTCGGAACACTGGACGTGTCCGGTACAAAACTGAAACCTCACGCTTTCGCAATCAGCCATTCGCTTTGAGAGGCGATTGGACGGATATATTAATCTATGAAACTGGCTGACACAGAATTTTGAACACCCTCACGCCTTTACATAGATTTTTCATAGTTTACGTTTTCTTGCTTCATGCATGAGACCGCTGCAAAATTCAACCTGCTATTTTTCGGTTTCAACTTGCTTTGTATTATGCACTGGACCATTTTCTGAATCTTGCAGCAGATTACTACCAATTTCGTTTACATCAGTTGCATTAGCCTCAAGTGTTTTCTGGGTTTTATCTGCTAGCTCTAACTTACTTTCCTTAATAATTCTCGATCGCTCAAGCTCAGCCAGAGTATATTTTTCCCATTTTCGCGCATCATCAAAATTGTTCTTCGTTTGTTTCGCCTGGCGAAAAGTCTGTAAGGCATTTTCAAATTCTTTGATGTTATAATAAGACATGCCCATCAACATCTGATTATTACCCCGGTGCTTGAGACCACCTTTTATGTCTGCCTTTTTTGCTGCCTCTGCTGCCTTTTTATAATTTCCTGCGTCAAAATGTACCCCTGCAAGCCGGGCATAAAGCAAGCCTTTCTTTGATATACCGGCCGCCCTTTCCAATGCAGGAATGGCTTTTTTGTGCTCATTGGCATGAGCCCACGAATTGGCAAGCGTCTCAATATTTTTTGAAGATGATTCTATACGGCCATCTTTCATATTTGCTTCAATTATTTGACCTGCCTTATAAGGGATTTTCTGACCTAGATACATATAGGAAAGATTTAACAATTCGCCTTCTTTTCGTAATGCCCCATGCAAATAAGCCGCATCGTATATGGTAAGCCGCTTTCTCTCATCTCCCAATTCACCATGCAGTCCAGCTATCTGTTTCAGATACGAAGTTCTGGGGTAGTTAGTCATTAACTCTTCATAGGCTTGCAACGTGTTTTTTGTGTCTTCCTTTTCATAATAGATTGCCGCTTTCATGCGTAACCAGTTTTCTTTTATTTGCTTTCCTTCTTTTCTGGCTATAGCGATAGCATTAACAAGATTTTTCAGCGCGGGATTATAGGATTTTCTCTGATAATAAGCCTGTGCAAGCATAATATGAGCCGTTGACGTTGGGTTGCTGATTTCTTTTAGCCATTGCTCCATTAGTTCGATGACAGATTTATAGTCTTCTATCTGAAAATAAAGCTGGGCCATTGTATATTTAGCCGTTAGTTTGAGTCCTTCAGTGGCTTCTTTTTCCGCTAATATATTTTTATAGGCTTCTATCGCATCTTTATATTTTTCTTGGCTGGCATAAATAAAGGCATAAAAATTCCACATCTGACTCTTTGCATAGCTGTTTAAGTTACTGTTATTTCTTACTTCATCCAGTGTTTGAATTGCCTCTGAGAACTTGCCGGCTTCAGTGAGTTCCTGCGCCTTGGTCAATATCTTAAACGTCCTGGCGTCGATAGCGCCGGTGGCCCTGGTTTTTTCTTTATGACGAGCTGCATGTGCATCTATGGAGAATTGCATGGTTGATAAAACCAGACATAAAACGACAAAGAATCTGAACGTAGAACTTAACCGGAAATTTTTATTCATGAATCTTAATCTGCCAGTTGAAACGTGATTTTGGTGCGTACCCCTTCAACTTCAATAGGCTCTCCGTCAACTACCCGTGGCTTGTATTTGTATCTTAAGGCAGACTTGATCGCTGCCTTGTTAAAAACATTTTTTGGGCTGGCTTCAACAATCACAGGGTCTTTCACTGTGCCGAGTTTTGTCACAGTGTATTCAAGTATGACATACCCTTGAATACCGCGGCTTAAAGCTCGCCGAGGATATTGTGGTGCCACTTTCACTATTGGAAGATATTCACCATCCGTGGCCGACAATCCGGCGCCAAGATTCAAGTCAAGATCTGCCTTGATTTTTCCTGAACCAATGAAACCTACGGCTGCATTACCGTCAATTTTATCAAAATCCTGCTGTGGAATCTCAGGAGGAGGTGTTTCATCAATTTCGGGTTTTTCCGGTTTTTCAATCACGCGCTGTGTTTCGATTTCCACCTCTGGCATGTGAATATCCGGGAGCCGGATACGCGCCTCTTTATTCAGCGTATTATCCGCAAATTCAATCAGAGAAACCATGAGTGCAAATAATGCTAGCGTCACTACCGCTGCAAGCGGCACCATCAAAAATGTTCTTTTTAGTGCAATAAACATGATTCACATAAGTACATATTCCATTAGTTAGCTTTTTCGGTCGCAAGGGCTATTTTTTCCGGCGCAACGACTTCACGTGCTGCATCCAGAACCTCAGTAAGCGACTTTACCGAAGCCAGTTCATCCGCTTGAATAACGACACCGCCTTCAGGATTTTCCGCATGTAGCCGCTCAATATTTGCACGCACAGAACGTATATCGACGCGACGTTTGTCTATCCATATACTGTTATCTGCGTTAATCGCCACTAACACGCTGGTGTTTTCTTTCTGAGTGGCCGTATCGGCATCGGGACGATTAACTTCAACGCCTGCCTCTTTGATGAAAGTGGCTGTCACTATAAAAAATATAAGCATAATGAATACAACATCCAGCATAGGTGTTAAGTCAATCGCACCTTCATCTTCATTCGTTTCGGTTACGTGAGTTCGTCTTCTCATTTTTAATGGTCCAATGTTAAATGTTCTTCTATCAGCTCACGCTCACGTGCAGCCCTTTGACTAAGATAGATATTTACAAACACACCTGATAATGCTGCAACCATGCCGGCCATTGTTGGAATGGTTGCCCGTGATACTCCACTTGCCATTGATCTGGCGTCGCCTCCCCCGGTGATTGACAACACAGTAAAAACTTCAATCATTCCAGTTACCGTTCCCAGTAAGCCAAATAGAGGACAAATCGCTATCAGCGTTTTAATCAGAGGGAGGTTTTGATTGATCTTTAAGTGTGTAACAGAAATCAACTGGTTGCGTATTGCATGAGCCTGCCAGGACTTGCGCTCGTGTCGCGCCTCCCAAGTATTGATTACCTGATCGACATCATGCGGATAATCAAAAAGATAGTACCATATACGCTCAAGCATCAATACCCACATAATAAATGCGATGATAGCAATCATGGAAAGTACCGGTCCGCCAGATTCAAAAAAATTTCTTATGGCTTCCAGAATATCCAGTAAAGAAACAAGCATGCCCAAGTCTTCCATGTAACTGAATGATTTATTGCTCGGCTTTCCTGGCAATAATACCAACGGTCTGCTCTTCCAGAATATGCAGCAGATTTTTTGCCTTGCTGTGTAGCATCGTATGCAGCAAAAGTATGGGTATGGCAACGAGCAATCCCAGTACTGTAGTCACCAAGGCGCTGGATATACCCCCAGCCATCGCCTTCGGGTCACCGGCACCATATATCGTAATGGCTTGAAACACGATGATCATACCTGTCACTGTCCCGAGCAGACCCAGCAAGGGCGCCACCATGGCAATTATTTTGAGAAAGGATAGACCTGCATTGATCTTTGGCGATTCCTTGAGAATAGCCTCTCCAAGTTTTAATTCGAGGCTTTCAATATTGACGTTTTTACTATCGACCGCAACCTTGAGCACACGTCCAAGCGGGCTTGCCATATCGGGTTGCTTTAATGTCAACTGGCGTTTAATTCTTCTGGAAATCAGGGCCAGGGCAAAAAACCGCCAGACAGCAACCAATAAAGCAATAATCCCAACTGCCGTGATAACGTAGCCGACAATCCGCCCCTGATTCCAGCGCTCCACGAGAGTAGGCGTATTGATGATGGCCTTTAGAAATCCGCCTCCAGCCGCGCCGGTGGGGTCAATCCCAACAGGCGTCACTCCTGAAGAAGAAGCCTGCAATTTCCGTGCATTACCTGCCAATCCTTCCGGCTGCCTGGGTAAAACTGACACGCTTCGCGTATCAGGGTCGTATGCGAGATAATCACCATTCGAAATCAGATTAAACAATCCAATTCTGACGACTTCGCGATTATCTTCTGTACCCACGGATGTGTTGAATTTAACAACTCGTCCCGACTCAGTCATCTCACGATGCAGCTCAAACCAAACCCGCTTTATTTCATCCAATGTTGGAAGGTCAGTATCGTTGTTCATTTTTTTAATCAGCCCGGTAAGAAATACTTCACGATCTGTGAACTGGCTGGTCGTAATAGAATTACGGAAGCGGGTACGCATATCACCGGCAGCGCCTGTCAGATGGCCAAACAATTCCTTAAGTGAACCCAATCGCTCATCACGTTGCTTGCGCTTTTCTTCCACAAGCAGCTCATTGGCATTGAATTGCTCCTCCAGTTGAGTGCTTACCGTTTCCAGGTGTGCAATCTCTGCTCTAGCCTGCTGGATGCGTGCTTCTTGTTGAGCTTTTTCCTGCAAAAATGCCTGTAAACGTCTTTTATTTTCAGTCACATCTCTGGCTCGCCCCTCCTTCACCTGCTGGAGTAACTGTTGCATGGATAACAACTCGGAATCCGAGTCCGCCGCATATGACGTGACAGACGCGCCTGCAATAAGCACAGATATAGCCAGGATTACAGCAGCTTTCATATTATCTTTCATTGCACTGCCTCCGGTGCGGATATTGGCAGGGCTAATATATCGATGGATACCTGTTTTTTCGCCATTTTGATGCCGTTACGAATGGCATTGCGGTAGGTAATGTTATCCAGCATCTCCCATGACTGGCTGGTGTTATTCCACCTTGCCGATATTTTCGTATCCTTGGTTTGACATACCATGGCGACACGACCTATACGCAACACATCTACCTCGCGGTCCTGGCCTTCCAGATTAACGATGGATTGATAGCTATCGATCTTGCGACCATATTCATTTTCGATCTGGTAAGCCTCAATGATCTGACGAAATTTTTCAGCCACATCAATATCGGCGGATGCAAGGTTTTCCCGGATAAAGGCCAGACGCTCCTGGCGTTCTTCGGTATAAAAGGGATTATCCAGATCAACAAACTGGTCGAGGCTGTCAACCATTTTGGCTACCAGGGGCGCTATCTGCCTCTCAATGAGCGCCGCCTGAGCGATGGAATCATCAAAACGCACCAACAGATTTTCCTGACCCGCAATCTGCGTTGACAACTGCTCATTATAGGTCTTCAAGCCATCAATCTGTTTCAACAATGCGCGATACCGGATCAATCGATCTTGTGAGCCTGCCACGATTGCATCAACCTTTTTCTGCGAAGCTTCGCCTTCCAACAGCTTTTTCTCGCCTTCCTGCTGTATCTGCTCCAGGCTCTCGGAGTACGCCAACCCCGATACAAAGAGCAATCCAGAGGCAAGCATAAAGCCGTAAATACCGTAGCTATTTCGTATCATTTTTAACCTCTCTCCACTAAAGAAGTTCCGGACAAATCCACCCTGGACTTGCCAGAGCACGGAAAACAATAATACGATTTTTGTTTTCCTTTCAAAATCAATGACTTAGTTGCCATTGATTTTGGTGATACATTCCTGCCTACATCAGACATGTACTTGCGAATCTTATGATGCCCGCAATACTGGCACACATAGTTGCTCGGGTACTTCATCTTGCAAAACTTGCTGTGCTTGCCACATTTCGGGCAATCCGGCCGTGTCCCACCGCAGCGGTTCACCATGATGTGATGCAGACAAGTATTGTCATTAAGTATGTTCATGGGATAAGCTCGTATCCTATATGGGAGTGCAAGAATATACCAGTGCGACTATGCCAATTATTTATCCTGAGAAGCTCGAAAATAAGTCTGCCACCATAAAAGCAAGCTCAAGTGCCTGAGCATCATTTAATCTTGGGTCACAATGCGTATGATAACGACTTTCCAAATCACACGGTTTTATTTCAAGGGACCCACCCAGGCATTCAGTTACATCCTTTCCAGTCATCTCCACATGGATCCCGCCGGGTTTGCTGCCCTCACTTTCATGTATCTCAAAAAACGTCTGTAATTCAGAAAAGATATTATCAATCCGACGGGTTTTAAAATTATTCACTTTTTCAGTATTACCATGCATCGGATCGCAAGACCAAACAACATTGAGTCCCTGTTCAGTGATGCCGTTTAAAATAGGAGGAAACCGTTCTATAATATTATTATGCCCCATTCTGACGATTAAGCTGATACGGCCTTTTATATTATCAGGGTTTAATAAATTTATAATTTTGATTAATTCCCACAAATCGGTATCAGGTCCGCATTTTATTCCAATTGGATTTTTTACTCCTCGTAAAAACTCAACATGTGCGGAATCTAAAAATCGTGTACGGTCGCCCAGCCATAAGAAATGAGCTGAGCAGTCATACCAATCTCCCGAAATGGAATCCTGTCGGGTTAGTGCTTGTTCATACCATAGTAATAAAGATTCATGAGATGTGTAAAAATTTGTTTTTGTTATCTGTGCTGTTGTGCCTGTCAATCCGCAAGCTTCCATAAAAGACAAGCATTCCTGTATTTTCTCGGCGGTTTCATGAAATTTTGATAATTTCCCGCTGTCATTTACAAAATCCAAAGTCCATTGATGAATTTTATGTAAGTCGGCAAAGCCTCCATCAGAAAAAGCCCGTAATAAATTTAAAATAGCTGCAGATTGATTATAAGCCTCTATCATTCTGTTCGGATCAGCACTACGAGCGGCATGTGTGAAATCCATAGCATTAATCATATCGCCACGATAAGAGGGCAGCTTTTTCCCCTCTCGTTCCTCAAAGTTCTCCGAGCGCGGCTTGGCAAACTGACCTGCTATACGACCAATCTTAACGACGGGTTTGGAAGCCGCATAAGTTAATACCACCGCCATCTGCAACAGGACTTTATAAGTATCTCTTATAATATCGGCGTTAAATTCCAAAAAAGATTCGGCACAATCCCCACCCTGCAATAAAAAGGCATCGCCATCAACACAAGCAGCAAGCTCTTTGGTGAGCCGGTCACATTCACCAGAAAAAACTAATGGTGGCTTTTTCTTTAGTTCATGTTCAGTCGCAAGTAACAATTGCTCGTCATCATATCGAGGTACTTGCCTGATAGAGAATTTACGCCAAGATTCCGAAGTCCATCTAGCCATTTTTTATCATCCTGAATGATTGATATTACAGCAGTTTTTTTAATGCTATTTCAAGGGCTGTCTTGGAAATATCGGTTTTTTTACTATTTATGCTATGTGTATGTTTCAGTGCATCGAAAATCACATTGGAAGTATCCGCAAAGATAGCTTTGTCTTTAATTTTAGCTTCAGGTTGCATAAGATAATAAAACGCTCTGGCCATACCGCAATTAGAAATAAAATCAGGTAATACGCTGACTTTTTTATCAGCATAAAGACCTACGGAACCAAAGAAAATCTCCTCATCAGCGAATGGAACGTTCGCACCACAAGAAATAACTTCTAGGCCATTGGAGATCATTTGCTCTAACTGTTCTTGAGTTACCAGTCTGGAAGCAGCCGCGGGAATAAAAATTTCGGCACCTGAACTCCAGATTCTTTCATTAGCCTGATCGAATGGAATAGTATTATTTGTTCGTAATAAATTATTTTCTTTTGTCAGTAGTAATTCTTTAATTTCATCACAGGTAAATCCATCAGGGTTAATCAGTCCGCCGGTACGATCAATAATGCCAACAATCCTTGCCCCGTTTTGGGCTTGGTAGTAAGCGGCAGCAGCGGCCACATTTCCCCATCCTTGAACGATAACTCGCTTACCTTGCAAACTACCGCCGTAGATAGAATAAAAATGGCTCACCGCTTTGGAGACACCATAGCCGGTTATCATATCTGCAACGGCATATCTACCATCTAAAGTTGGTGTTAAATCTTTATCCTGCAAAGGTAGCAAAACACCTTTCTGCAATTGCTTAATAATCTTTGTCTTTGCCGTATCTGTTAGATCGAAATGTCCCTCTAAAACTCCTTCCTGAGGATGACTGATATTCAGCTCCGAAGTAATCGGTATAACTTCGCTGACTTCGTCTATATTAAGATCACCACCGGTACCGTAATAGCTTTTTAATAATGGTTTTACCGATTTATACCAACGCTTAAGCACTTCGAATTTGCGTGGATCGGAGGCATCAAAATCGATTCCTGATTTAGCCCCTCCAATGCCAGGACCTGAAATCGTGAATTTTATCTCCATTGTTTTAGCCAGGGATTCCACCTCATTGAGGTTTAAACCGGATCGCATTCTGGTACCTCCTCCGGCGGCACCACCTCTGAGGGAATTAATAACAGTCCAGCCGCGGGCTTCAGTCTCTGAATCATTCCATTCAAAAACAATCTCCGGCTTTTTTTTCTCATATACGTTAAGTAATTCTTTCATGGATATGGTACCTGTGAAACCATTGAATATAATCAAGTGGTTGTTATATTGATTCAATAAAACTTTTCAGCTCACGATTAAATCGTTCCGGGTACTCCCAGAACATCATGTGGCCACCAAAAACGATAGTACTTGAATTGGGTAATTCCGTACTAATATAATTTTGAGCAACTACCTTCCAGTGATTAGCAAGATAAAATAGACTGGGAATTTTTTTATCAAGCATTTTTGCCTGTTCAAGCCTGTTGCTAAACACGCCTGAGGCAAAAATACTGGCAGCTACAGAGTGTGGAGTATGGAGCGATAAATCTATCAGCCAGTCAAGTTCTGACTTGGTTAATTTACGCTCCACCATTACATGCTGCGCATAGCTTTTTATTAAAGATATTTGCCCTTCATCTGAGGTCAACATATGGTATGTCTCAGCAATATTGGATATCTTACCTTCTACCCAAGCACCTTTTTCCTCATCCACTGAAAGCGGCACGGGAGGCATATCAATGCAAACATGCGCAACTATTCGCTCCGTATCAAGAGCACTGTAACCCCAGGTAGCAAGTGCACCAAATGACCAGCCGACCAAGACAATATTATCAAGCTCAAGTTTTTCAACAAACGCCTGCAAGTCATTTGTATGAGTGAGGTAATCATTGCCTGTTTGAGTTATCGTAGAGTCACCATGACTTCTAGGATCAATGGCAATAACATGATACTCATCGACCAGCATCTCAAGCTGATAGTGAAAAACCTCGCTGGAAAACGTAAATCCAGGCACCAACAACAAGGTTTTACCGGATATCGGCTTTACAGGTCTTACTTCTGCATAAGCAAGCTGTAAACCTGAATCTATCTCAAGCCTTTTTTTCGTCAGATGAATCATGCCGATATCATTTTGATATGTGACCTATCCCCCATTAGAAATTAATACGAAAATCAACCCCAATGGTTCGAGGTCGGTTGCGTGCCACACGCACCCTTCCGCCAGCCTCCGCTGCCAGGCTTCTGCTGTCGGATAAAACGACATCGCGGTCAAACACATTGTTAACGAAAAAGGTCACCTTGTTGGCATCATTTTTTAACCCAAAACGGGCATTGAGTAGCGCGTAGGAGGGTCTGGTACGTGGATTTCCCGAAGAAACAACCGTGCTGATACTGCTGTCAACAAAAGCGAAGTCCGCCCGGGCGAACCAGTCATAGCCACCAATAGCACGAAATGGAGCGGAATAATCTATGCTACTGGAAAATGTAAGTTCTGGCACCTGTTGCAAACGGTCACCTTTTTCAATCACCCCGGCAACCGTCTCAGTAAATTCGGCATCGGTGTAACCCAAGCCAACGCTTATATTTAGATTGTCACTTGGACGCGCTGTCATTTCGACCTCAAAACCAGTACTTCTTGCTGAACCCAGGTTGGCAATAAATGGAAATCCGCAACCAAGCAGAATTCTTTGCTGTATATCATCAAAGTCAATGTAAAAAGCGGCCGCATTCAGCGTCAAGTCTCCAAAGCCTGTATTGTACCAGTCCGTTTTTGCCCCGATCTCATAGCTTAACAGGCTGTCGGAATCATAAGTCGAGACATCACTAGCGGTAAAACCAAGAGCCTGATATTGAACAGGACATCCAAGTGGCGCTGGTAGTACACCATTTGCACCACCAATGCGGAAACCTTCAGCGATTGACGCGTAGAGAAAAATATTATCGTCAACCTCATACTCAATTAATCCCTTCAAATTAAATCCGTCCTCAGACTGGTTGGCGGCTACACGACTCGGCCCGCCTGCGGCAAAACCATTGGCATAATTATCACTGGTCACCTCGGTATCAAAATAACGCGCCCCCAAAGTGACATCCAATCGGTCGGTCAACGCATACGAAAACTCACCAAAAAGCCCCAGCTCCTTGAGCTCGGTATCGTAATCGGATCTAAATATCAAATCATTACCGGTAGTCAACAAGGCGCCACTTGGTCCTAATGGGAGATTTACCCCACCAAAGCCATTGGCATTATTATCCGGATGAAAAGCTTCATCATCATCGGTACGTTGGTAAAAGGCCCCCAGGGTCGTGCTGAATGGGCCGCCAAAATCCGAGACAAAACGAAACTCCTGCACAAAACTGTCAAACTCAAGCAGCTGAAAAATAGGAGATGGAATAGCCTGCGCCGGCTGCCCAAAAATTCCATTAATGAGTGTAAACGATATAAATTCGCTGGAATCCTCAAACTCATGGGTGTCGCGGGTAAAATAGCCCGAAGAAGAACCAAACGTACCAAATGCCGTATCATAATTCAGATTAAGGCTGATCTGATACCATTCATCTTCACCGCCTTCGGCGATATTAAACAGCCTTTCCTGAGTAAAATCATCGGCGGACAGGTCTGTCCCCCCAGTAAAGTCAGCCAACGGAAAACCATCCAGTGTGGTTTTCTGATACATAAGGCGGCCATTGATGGAAAAGACATCGGTGGGTTCAATTCTAAGCGCTAATTGAGCACCATAGGTTTCCTTATCATCAACATTTTCCACCACGCCGGCAGAGTCTCCCGTAATCGCGCCTGCCGTGCCCGGAGCAACAACAACTCCGGGAGAAGTTGACGAACCGACAACTCGATCAAAAATACCCTCATCTCCTTGATAGTAGGCGCTGATGCGGGCAGCGAATGTGTCAGAAAAAGGTATGTTGAATGCCCCATCAATAAGCGTGTTCAATCCACCTTCCCGGGTATCGGATAAACCCGTATGCAGGTGTGCGCTGAATGCATCAAACTCCGGCTGTTTGGTGATAATTCTGATTGTGCCGCCAAGACCACGGGCACCGAACAACGTTCCCTGTGGCCCGCGCAACACCTCAACACGCTCTACATCAAGCACCAGCGGATCAACCGATTCATCCAGCGGTACATCATCAATGTAAAAACCCGTGGTATTCAAACCCTGAATACCACGAATTGAAATGGATCTACTGGCCAGGATCCCATCATCCGTAACACCGAATGAAAGATTGGGGATTGAAACCGCGTAGTCTTCAAAATCAACCGCCCCTTGTGCCTGTAGCTCTTCGCCCTGCAAAGCGCTGACACTGAGACCGATGCTCTGAATTGACTCTTCTCTCTTGGTTGCAGTAACAACAATCTCTTCTGTAGCGGCTTCTTCTTGAGCATAACCAGCCATGGTACTAGCATACAAAAAGATTACCGTTAATGACCATGTTAACCATTTCGACGACACCATATTACCGTATGACTTGCTCATAGCATATATCTCCTAATCTCCAAAAATTTACAGATTGCTTTAAAACACTAACTACTAACCTGTTCAGTTGGAACTTCCCAGTTTGTCGGCATCTTACTAAAATCAAAAAATGGTTCGGTATCGCCATCTTCGATAGCATCTTGAACTTGCTTGTAAAAGCCTTTTCCAGCCTGATTGGAAAAGGTTATCTCCACTTCCTTTGCCTCGTTTTCGGTTTGCGGTCGCTGACAATATTCAGGAAATACAGCTTCTCCAGCATGACCACTTGCATAACCTTTGGCAAACATCTGCTTTAATATTCCAAAGCCGTCATTTTGCACAATAGTCGTACCACGTGGGTTACCGCCGAGCGAACTCATATGTTCGATAAAGGCATCCAGATTATAGGTATCATAGGCGACATGCTGACAAGAATGATCACCATGCTTGTTAACGAATTGAGTTACCTGAGATGTCTGAGCACGATCAATGCCCTCAATTAAAGCAATACCAAAATCTCCGTAATCAATACACCAGATTTTCATACTGCTATCAGGGTCTTGAGGACGCACATCATCAATACGTTTAATCAGTTTCCCACCTTCCACCACGATATGGAACCAAGCCCATTTTTTAATATTGCCTGATTCTACGGCATACGTAACATGATCTATTTTCTTCAAGTAAGACACAGCTAACTCTCCAGGATATAAAGTAACGAACTCCATAATAGAAATGTAATGCTATCAGGCGATAAGCTATAATTATGTTGACATTTTTGTGGTATTTTCACAAAATACGCAATAAATAGCTATTATTACTGAGTTATTACGTAAATATATTGCTCCATGGATAAATTTGACCAATCAATATTAAATCTGCTCTTGAAAAATGGGCGTATGAGTTACAGCCAAATTGCAGACCACGTTAACCTGTCCACCTCTGCTTGTCTGCGCCGGATAAAAGCGCTTGAGAAAAAAGGGATTATTGACCGATTTTCGGTGCAACTAAACGCCAAAGCAATGGGGCAACAAATAAAGGCTTTCATTACTATCCGGGTTAACCGCCATGATGTGGGCATGGTGGAGGCTTTTACTGAAAAAATTATAACCTACCCTGAAGTTATTTCCTGCTATCAGCTAACTGGCAAAACCGATTTTATAGCAGAAGTTTGTACTCACAGTGTTGATAGCTATGCCGAATTCATTAATAAAAAAATTCTGTCCATGCCAGCGGTAAAGGATGCAGTATCGTCTGTCGTTTTGAAAGAAGTAAAACCTTATCAGAATGAAGTTCTGAGATAATTACGCAAGCTTCTCTGTCAGGTGGACAGTTCAAAGATAGAACATCTGACGTTTTCATCCTCTTCGTTGAGATGATCTGCTTCTCGATGAATCGCAGCCTCCCAGGGTTATTTTGCCAAAGGTCTCTACTTATAATGTATCTACTTAATGGAGGAACTTACGATACGTCCACCGGCAAAAATGCTAGCCTTTTCAGTTCACTAAGCAGCACAAGCGCCATAGAACTGGTTTTATCCGCTGTTGTTTTAATCTCAGTCAATATCTTAGTCCAACGAGTAATAGATCCTTTATGCTGGTTTTTCCATGCTATCAACACAGCATCTATTTCCTTCTCGATATACTTATCCGATTTTAAAAACAACTGCGTCAATATTCGCCGTTGTACTTCTAAATCATCAATAAGGGCCTCGCAGGCAAAATCATCCCAGCGATTTTCGACAGGCAAACCGACAATCTGTTCAGACAACCAGTCAAGCTGCAGAGCGACACCACTCTTAAAATAGGTATTAGCCACCCAATCAAGATCAAAATCTGTTTTAATCGCAATAGAAGCCGCACCAAAACTGCAATAAAGGTCACTTGCACAATTTACCAACTGTGCCGTCGATTCACTAATCCCCAAGGTTATCAGGCGATCAGTCATTGGATGCTGTTTGTCTTGTCGTTGTTTATCATAGAAGCTTGGTACGATGGCTTGCAAATGTTGCATGTGGGGCTTATATGCCATAATTATTTGTTCTGTATCAAAATCACCGCCGTGATTTCTCAATATCCATCGTGAACAATGTCGGGTTAACTTCATCAACGTGCCAAACAGGTTCAGTTGCTCAGCTGCATGTAGTTGGTAATCAAGATTCTCAATATCCTGCCAAGCCTGATCCAGGTTAAGAATTTCCTCAACGATAACTACGGATTGAACAACCGCAGGCAATGAGGTGCCTGTAGATTCAGTCTGTCTTTCACAGAAAGCGAATCCCATTCTATTAACAATCTTGTTAGCTAATTGATTGGCAATGATTTCGCGTTTTAATGGATGACAGCTCAGGCTTTCTGAGTAGTCTTGAGCGAGCCGCGCCGGAAAGGCCGTTAACAACCATCTTTCAATGTAATTATCATCAACCAATTCAGAATTTAACAATTCTTCTTTTAATGCTATTTTTCCGTGAGAAATTAATACGGATAGTTCTGACCGAGTTAACCAAGTTCCATTGCTCTTCCGCTCCGACAAAATCTCCTCGTCTGGCAATTTCTCCAAAGCGCAATTTAACCGCCCCCGAGCTTCCCAGTTGGCCATACAGCGTTTATACGCCTGAAAATTTCTCTCACATTGAAATTGAGCCAAAGAGATAGCTTGGGTTTGTTGATAGTTGTTGTATAAAACCAGTTCGGCAACATCTGTGGTCATAGACGCCAGCAAATCATTACGAGCCTGATCATCCAAAACACCTTCCGCAACCAGGCCATTCAGCAGTATTTTGATATTGACTTCGTGGTCAGAGCAGTCCACACCGCCGGCATTATCAACGGAGTCTGTATTGCACAAGCCACCTCGCAGGCCAAACTCTACTCTGCCCAGTTGAGTTATACCCAAATTACCACCCTCATTAAAAATCCGGCAGCGTAGTTCATTGGCGTTGACGCGCACACTATCGTTGGTACGGTCACCTACATCTGAGTCATGCTCCCGGCTGGATTTCACATAAGTGCCAATTCCACCATTCCAGATCAAATCAACTTGGGCCTTAAGTAAATAGCTGATTAGCTCATTAGGTGTAAGGCACTCTTCAGCAATATCTAAACGATCACGAATTTGTGAACTCAGATGGATGGTTTTTTTTGAACGTGAGAATACACCACCACCAGCGGAGATAAGTGTCTGGTCATAATCCTCCCAGGAAGATCCTGGTAATTGAAAAAGCCGCTGCCGCTCCTTAAAGCCAGCTACTGCATTCGGTTCCGGATCGATAAAAATATGCTGATGATTGAAGGCAGCCACTAAACAAATATGTTCGGATAACAGCATACCATTACCAAAAACGTCGCCACTCATATCCCCTATACCGACAACACTAAAGTCATCGGTTTGAGTGTTTAGCCCTTGTTCCCGAAAGTGTCGCTGTACAGAAACCCAAGCACCTCGAGCAGTAATACCGATTTGTTTATGGTCATAACCATTACTGCCTCCGGAAGCAAAACCATCCCTCAACCAGAATCCATATTGCTGTGATATGGCATTGGCATAGTCGGAAAAAGCCGCTGTTCCCTTATCTGCCGCCACAACAAAATAAGGGTCACTGCCATCATAGGCAGTGATGTTACCTGGGGTAACAATTTGATCATTAACAATATTGTCAGTGACATCCAGTAGCCCACTGATAAACTGTTGATAACAGGCTATACCCTCTTCTAGCTGCTCATCTCTAGATTGAAAACAAGCCAATCTTTTTGTGACGAAACCACCTTTGGCGCCAACTGGGACAATAATGGCATTTTTAATATGCTGCGTTTTGACCAGTCCTAGAATTTCGGTGCGGTAATCTTCTGATCTGTCTGACCAACGAATACCACCGCGCGCAACTTTTCCCATTCGCAGATGAACACCTTCAAAACGCGGAGACCCCATATAAATTTCATACAAGGGTTTTGGTTGCGGAGCGAAACTAATATCTTGTGGAGCCAGCTTGATCGCTATGTAGGGCTTTGGTTGACCCATTGTATCTTGTTGGTAAAAATTAGTCCGCAGTGTCGCCTTGATGATTCCCAGATAGCTTCGTAATACCTGATCTTCATTTAGGCTTTTAACCTGATCCAGGCTCTCTGTAAACTGTTGTTCGATTGAGGTCAATGTTGATACAACACTTTTTTGCTGTTCCACAGGATTAAAACGCAACTCAAAAAATTCTATCAGACATTTTGTTATGGTCAGATTATTAATGAGAGTTTCAGCTATAAACTTTTGACTGAATGGCACTTGCAATTGCTTTAAATAACGAGCATATAGCCGCAGCATCGACACCAAACGCCAATGCAGGCCAGCTGCCATGACCAATCGGTTAAAGATGTCATTTTCAACTCTTTTATACCAGATAGCGATAAAGGCAGTTTTTACATAATCATCCAGTTGCTCAATATTCGCGCTATTAAGCCACTCTGTTTTGAGAGTAATTACGTGTAGCCAGACTGTTTGTTTAAGGCTAACCAGCAATTTATAGATGTATTCGCCAGATACTTGAAATCCCATGTTTTCCAGAATTGGTACTATTTCTGATAATTCCAGCTGATGGTCAGGGTGCAGCAATCTCAGTTCAATATTGGGCTGACCTTCCAGTAACGTAAGCCTCAATGCAATATCAGCACCGGAGATACCATCATAATGGTTGAGCGTCTCCAATAACTCGATATCTTTTACAGCAAACTCTGGGACAAAATGGTTTTTATAGCTGGCTGGGAAAATCCCTTTATATTGTTGAACTTTAGCCCGCGCCTTATCTGTCCCCCAGACAGTTTCAGCAACATCAGCAAAGTTTTCGGCCCAATCACGTACTATCCGAAATATCTGCTGTTCCAGTGCCTTGAGTGCTGACTGTGAATGCCGGTCAGAATGTGCCAGTAAAGTAAAATATAATCGAGCTAAGGCTGATTGAGGGAAAGAGGATTTCCACTGGCAATCATCAGCATCAAATTCCTGCTTTAAAATCTGCTTAATTTTTGAGCCAACGTATTTAGTATAACTGCTTTTAGGTATATAAATCTGACAGGTAAATATATTATTGATCGAGCTGTAATTAATAAAACATTTAACTTTTCGTCTATCATATATTTGCCAGATACCAATTAAGGTATTAAATAAAGTTTCCCTGGAATTGTTAAAGAGATCATCCCGAGGATGTTCCTCGATAATTCGACGAAAGGTTCTATCTGCGTAGCTATAAGGTTTCATGCCTGATTGTTCAATCAGCCACTTGACTTTCCGTCGTATGCAAGGTATCTCAAAAGGGCTGATGGTATTGGCGGTATATAAACCGATAAAATGGTGTTCACCCATCAAGCATCCATCATCGTCCCAGTGCTTAATTCTGATTTCGTCGGCATAAGTATGTTTATAAATACGTGAATGCCAGATGGATTTAGTAAAAACACTGTCATTATCACTTTGATAAAAGGCATCAATAGAACCATCTTTGATGGTTGTCGGCTGATTATCAGCTACACGCCTCATAACGCCTAACGCCAGATTTTGACAGGCAGTAAAGCCGTCGGTATCCGGATTAGTCTCAATGGCTATATGGCTATAACCCAGGAAAGTAAAGTGATCTCTCAACCAGTCTAAAAGCTCTATAAGCTCAATCCGGTCAGTTTTTTTATTGCCGGTAACATCGGATAATTCCGACTTACAAAGGGCCAATCGCTGCAAAATCGCTTCAGAATCATTAGTGGTCCATTCCAACTCTTCAACGATATGGACTATTTCATTTTCCAGTTCAGAGCACTCCTGCGTAGATTCACTGCGGTCTATTTGTAGAAAGACGATAACCTCTTCCATGGTTGATGCATCGTTAATGTCATTATAGTCTGTCTTTATTTTAAAGTGATCTGCTTCATCTTGATCCAGATCAAAGATGCAACTTTTCGCAGCCTGAATATTGATGTCTCGTTGGTCCAGTTTTACCAAAATGGCATCCATGAGAAACGGCATATCTTTGTGAATTACAAAAATATTGGTATATTCACTTACCCATCCATCTTCTTCCTGAGTGGGATTGAACACTTTAATGAAGGTTTTTTTGTTGGATCGGTCAGAAAACAGTCGCTGGAAATGTCTCAAGAGGCCTATTACATCATGGAAGCGAATACCCTGATCCCTCCATTCATAAAGAGGGAATAGTTCAAAAATCCTGTGCGACAACAGCATAAGCTCGGCTGCATTTTTTTCTGCACTATTGGCCTGCAAATGGCTTTCCAGCTCTTGAAAAAAGACTTCTTCTTTCAGCAGCTTCATGAAACTCACTTATCAAAAAATATATAAATTAAACGAGTGTCTTCAAGCACCTCCGTTGATTGGCTTTCATCTTCGGAAATGGAAACCATGTCCCCCGATTCCAAGACAACAGTCTTTCCATTGGATGTGGTTTTAATCTTTCCCTCTAGAATAATCGAAACTTCGTGACGACAATGAGCTGACTCGCCTATATCAGGCATTCTGCATCCTGAAGGAAGAAAAGCGGTGCCTACTTCGTGCTGACGACCATCCGATTTTGATAAATACAGCAGAGACTTCAATTTATCTCCATTGTTGGGATAGCTAATTTTTAACTTATTCATTTTTGTGCTCTATCGAACACCTGTTAATCTGATAAGAAATCTGGCGGAAGCACAATCAAAAGAGACTGGGTGTCCCTACATAGAGCAGTAATACTTCTTCTTCCGAGTAATTGCATGCTGTGTGAGGCACTCTTGAATCAAAATGCATCCCATCTCCGGCCCGTAAAGTGGCTTTTACGTCACCTACTTCTGCATACAATTCACCTTTTAATACATAGAGAAAGTCCTCGCCTTCTCTGCGATCAGTCGGGAATTCATGTCCTGCCGGAATCGACATTACCATGCCATCCATTTTCTGGTCGGCAAGTTCTGAACTCATATTGTAATAAGTAACCGGGGAATCCATATCGATAACACGCAGATCATCACCTCGATGGATAATCGAATCATCATGAGGAATTTCCATAAAATATTTGAGATCAACGCTCAAGGCATCTGCTAATTTCATCAGGGACACCATGGAAGGAATCGTTTGGTTTCTTTCTGCCTGAGAAATAAAGGGCGCTGAGAGGCTCGATTTGGCCGCCAACGCCTGCAGAGTCATTCCCAATTCTTTACGGCGCAGACGTAACATGGTACCGATGGGAGAAGTGCTTTTCTGTTTTGCGCCTAGAACCATGGGTTATCTCCAAATAATACGTTGTTTATCAACTCCAGCCCGGCATTGCAGAGCAAGCATCGCTGATAGCACTCTCTTTATTTGTCTTGATATGACTGAAACAAAGAAAGGGAGTAACAAATGCCTAGAAGCGTCTGGTAAAATCCAGGCCCATGGTTCTAGGTGGTGCAATTTGCGCGATACCTCCGCTTACATACTCGGCGTTATATTCCTTGTCTGTGAGGTTTTTTGCCCAAGCTGTAATCGACCAATCACCATCCTCGGACTCCACTCCCAAACGCAGGTTAACCAGATTAATCGCGCTACGCGGACTACTGTTTGCCGTATCCCAGAATTGTTTACCGCGACGCTCATAATCCAATCGCAATAATCCCTGTAAATTGTCGCCAAGGGAAGCATTATATTGAATACCGGCATTAAATGTGGTTCTTGCCACGTAAGGTGCCCAATTGCCTTCATGACCCTGTGCAACTGCATAGTCTTCAATTTCACTATCGGTGAGGCCATAAGCCGCATAGAGACTTAATGCGTCCGTTACCTGGAATTGCGCATCAAGCTCTGCGCCTTGCAGTAAAACCTCATCAATATTGTTCAGTAACTGAGCATTGATTGCCCCGATGAACTGGAAGTAGTGCTGATCTTTCACCCTGGTACGAAACAGACTACCGTTTAATTTCAAGCGGCCATCAGCCATGGTGCTTTTAAAACCCAGTTCAATATTGGTAGAGACTTCTTTATCGTAATCGTCACGAATGCCATTGATTCCTGCGGCTGTGGCTGCGGCACCAACACCGTTTTGGTTAAAACCACCGCTCCTGAAACCTTTACTCCAGGTGGCAAAGAGATTCAGATTATTGTCTGGCTGATAACGAAGCGTTAACTTGGGCTGAACCTCTGAGTAGGTCTCACTGCGAGTTAAACCTGAAGTCATTGAAAACGTACGAGTTCCTATCATAGCTGGAGCGACATCAGTCTGCTCACGCTTATCCCGGTCATAACGCAGGGCAAAAGACAACTCGGACGCTTCGTTCAAGTCGTAATTGAGCTGGCCAAACACCGCGTAAGCCTTGTTTTCATTGTCATCGGCAAAACCAGACAGCGTATTGGCTGTAAATACCTCACGACTATAAGGTTGGCCTACGTCCATTTCTGTAGGTAGGCCACGAAACCGGTCTGTAGCCAGATAATATACCCCGGCAATCCAGCGCAATGCCTGATCGTCAGGGGAAGTAAGCCTGATTTCCTGGCTCACGGTCTCGACCTCCGTCAGTACTTTTACCAACTGCTCACTGTCCAGCGGTATTGATCCGAACGCCGTATTAAAGATCCTCCGACTCATTGCGGCACAAACCGGGCCACAATCGTAGGGGTAAGCGTCCGCAGCATAAAATTTCGTCTTGATCACTCCATGCAGTAATGGATGTCAGGGTTGCAAAATCCATTTCATAATCAATTTTAACCGAAGCAGTTGCAATTTCACGTTCATTAACGCCCAACCGACTGGCTGTGATATCAGTGCTGGTATCGTCCGCGGCATTCCGGTCAAATACGCTATCACCCGTGAAACAACCGTTAACTTCACCACAATTTTCCTGCAGAATAAAGTTCAGCGAACCGCCCTCTGTTTCAGAACCTCCTGCACGCACATCAATACTTAAATTGTCGGTAAGCTGCCAATTTAAGCGAGTGCGAATACTGCTATCCTCATAGGGATCAACCTTCTCATTCAGGAAGGTATTTTCAATATAGCCATCGTGGTCGACAAGGCTAGCCGCTAAACGGAAAGACATCGCCTCGGCAAGAGGCCCACCGACAGCCACCTGCATTTTTCTGCGACCGCCATTGCCCGTTCCCAGTTTTACTTTTCCTTCAAATTCTTCGGATGCGGCTTTAGTGGTAATGTTAATGGCGCCGCCAATAGCATTACGGCCATATAGCGCACCTTGAGGTCCCTTCAATACCTCAATTTGCTGAATATCAAACAATTCCTGATCAAACTGCCCGGGATCCGTCATCACCACGCCATCAACTACCACCGCAACCGGAGATTCCCCGTTTCTTACCTGAGAAACGCCACGAATAGTCAAAAAATTTACCCCCACACTCTCTGAGCTGGCGAAAGTGACATTGGGCGTTAGCTGAAGAAAATCTGCGGCGCGCTCAATGCCGGCATCTTCAATTGCCAGTTCAGTAAATGCCGAAACGGCTGCCGGCACATCCTGCAGCCTCTCATCCCGCTTCCGGGCGGTAACCACCACCTCTTCCGGCAAGGCCGTATCAGCTATTACCGGCATATTACAGAGGCCGCACAAACTGGACAAAAAAACCGCTGTAGCCAGAGTATTACATTTAAATCTGCACATATTGCTCTCCTTTTCGAACATTGGCCTTGCTAGTTTGTTGGCAGGCAGCTTGCCATTGACTAGGCTAAGGAAGCCCTGAACAATTCCATCCTAGACTCGCCAGAACATCCTCGTATCGCAGAAAACTCTGAATAAATCAGCGTTCCCTTAATCACAATAATACTAAATATTTTGATTTAGTCAAATATTTATTTTTTAATAAAAATTTAGATATTATCAATATTTATTTTTTAGTTTAATATTATTCCAACGTCAAATTATAAAATGTCTAGCTGATAGCTTAAAATTTGGCAACCTTTATAAGTGCAGGAGGCTATATGAGAGTAGCGAGCGACGTTGGGGGAACCTTTACTGACTTAGTGTGCTTGGAAAACAAAGGCATACGCACGGTCAAGTCCGATACGACACCACCGAATTTCGAGCAGGGTGTACTGGACTGTGTCGATAAATCGGGCCTCAATGTCCAAGAGTTCACCTATTTTGCACACGGCACCACTATCGTCATTAATGCCTTGCTCTCCAGGAAAGGTTCTAAAACAGCGCTGATAACCACGCAGGGGTTCAGGGATATTCTGGAAATCGCCCGTGGCAACCGTCCGGACCTGTTCAATATCTCCTTTAAAAAACCGGCTCCCTTTGTACCACGCTACCTACGCCATGAAATTACCGAAAGGCTGGATTACAGAGGCGAGATCACCACACCCGTGGAACTCGATGAGCTGGATGTCATAGTAGAAAAATTACGATCTGAGAATGTTGAAGCAATCGCCGTCTGCCTACTTCATGGGTATGTAAACCCGATCCACGAGCGGCAAATCAAAAAACGCATATTGAAGTTATGGCCAGAGGTCGCGGTCATTGCTTCACACGAAGTATGCCGGGAGTGGCGCGAATATGAGCGTACCAGCACCACAGTTCTTTCTGCTTACGTATTGCCGACCACTAACCGTTATTTAGGCCGCCTTAAGGAGCGCCTGCATAAGAAGGGGCTTCAACCAAATCCCTTTATTATGCAATCCAATGGCGGGGTTGCCACCGTAAAAGGCGCCCTTTCAGACCCCATAACTCTGGTTGAATCCGGGCCTGCCAGTGGTATGTTGGGCGCTGCGTCAATTGGAAATATTATTGATGAAGAAAACCTAATTGCCCTGGATATTGGCGGAACAACAGCCAAATGTGCGCTGATTCATGAGGGCAAAGCCCGTATTACGACTGAATATCGTATTGAATGGGACCGTGAAAACCCTGGCTACCCCATTCGTACACCTGTTGTTGATCTGGTAGAGATTGGTAATGGCGGCGGCAGCATCGCCTGGATTGATGAAGGCGGCAGTATGCATGTCGGCCCACAATCCGCTGGTTCCGCCCCTGGTCCTGCCGCCTATGGCCGAGGCGGAGAAAATGTCACCACTACAGATGCCAATCTGTTGTTAGGCCGTATTAACCCAGATCTGTTTCTGGGTGGTGAACACAAACCAGACTGGAACTCTCTAAATACGGCGTTCGGTAAATTGGCTGAAGAGCTGGGCGGCGCTAACGAAGATGTTGCCCGTGGTGTAATTCGTATCGCCAACGCCAATATGGTTAACGCCTTAAAACTGATTTCACTGAACCGCGGCTATGACCCTCGCGACTTTTCACTGATAGCCTTTGGTGGCGGGGGCGCCATGCACGCTGTCTCGTTAGCCGAAGACCTGAAAGTTAAAAAAGTCATTGTGCCGGTAAATGCATCAGTATTCTCCGCATGGGGTATGTTGATGAGCGACCTGCGTCGTGACTTCCTGCAAACCCAAGTAGAAAATCTGGCAAAAGCTGACACTGCTTCTATCAATGCAAAATATGATGAAATAACCAGCGCTGCTCAGGACCAGTGCGAAGACGAAGGCATCGACCGTGAACAAATGTATGTGGAATGGTTTGCCGATATGCGCTATCTGGGCCAGGAGCACACTATCAAAGTGAAAATGCCTGAAGGCGAAATAACCGCCGATTCAATAGCCACAGCAATTGAGCGCTTTCATGAAACCCACAACCGGGAATATGCTTTCAGATTAGACAATCCTGTAGAGCTGGTGAACTACCATGTGGTGGTATTCGGAAAAATCGACAAGCAGCCGCTAGCCCAAAAATCTACCAGTGGACGCCCTGTAAAAGAAGCCCTCAAAGGTACTCGCCAAGTTGATTACGATGACCACGGTATCCACGATGCCGATATTTATGATCTGGCATTGCTGGAACCAGGAATGAATTTACATGGCCCAGCTATTATTGAAGATCCCACTAACACCATTGTTATTGCCCCAAATAAAAACGCATGTATGGATAGTTACGGCAATATTCATATCGAGATGGAGAATTAATCGATGATCAATCAACACCAAGATAACCCTTATACCTTGGAAATTATCAAAAGCTCCTTGATCGCCATCGGCGATGAAATGTTTGCCGCCATGAGTCGCACCAGTATGAGCCCGATTATTTATGAGGCATTGGATTATTCCGTAGGCGTTACCGATGCCAAGGGCGACCTGATTGCACAAGGCAACGGTACTACCGTATTTCTGGGTATGATTGATTCGCTGGTGCAAGATATTCTGACCAAGTTTGAAGGCAAAATTTACGAAGGCGATGTTTTTATCTCCAACGACCCCTACGAAGGTGGAGGCACTCACCTTTCCGACGTAGCCATTGCCAAGCCAGTATTCTTTAACGATGCCCTGGTAGCCTTTACCGTCAACAAGGCCCATTGGGTGGATGTCGGTGGTAAATCTCCTGGTAGTTTTACTACCGACGCCAACGAAATTTTCCAGGAAGGCTTGCAGCTACCTACGGTGAAAATCTTTGAAAAAAGCAAATCTCTCGGCTCAGTGATTGATATTCTGCAAGCCAATATCCGGATGCCGGAGTCCTCTATGGGTGATTTCTGGGCGGGTATGGCAGCCAACAATGTCGGTGAAAGCCGACTACACGACCTATTCCAAAAATACGGTGAAGCCACTGTCTTTAAGGCAATGAAAGAGCTGCTTGATTACGGTGAAAAAATGATTGCGGCCGAGATCAAAAATCTGCCCAAAGGCCATTTTTATGCCGAAGACTGGATCGATGACGATGGCTTGAGCAATGAGCCGTTAAAAGTCTGCGTTAACATTGATATTACCGACGACAAATTTAGAGTCGATTTTTCTGGCAGTGCGCCGCAAGCTTTAGGACCGATCAATAACTCTCGCACTGGCCTGATTTCTGCGGTACGCACCATTTTCAAAGCATTAACCAATCCCAAAATCCCTGCCAATGGTGGTTGTTTCCGAGCTCTGGAAGTGGTGTGTCCAGACAAAACCATATTTACTGCGAAGCGTCCAGCGCCAGTTTCTACTTATTGGGAAACTATGCTGTATGCAGAAGATTTGATTTGGAAGGCCCTGGCCGAAGAAGTACCCGAGCGACTAACTGCCGGACATGTACTATCGGTTTGTGCCTTTATTTTGGCAGGCACACATCCAGAGACCCAACAGCCAATTATCCTGGTTGGTCCGTTAGTCGGCGGCTGGGGCGCTATGAAAAACCGCGATGGTCTTAACGGGCAGTTTTCGATCGCTGACGGCGAGACCTTTAATTTCCCGGTGGAAATTACAGAGGCCCGCTACGGAGTACAGGTTAATCAATACTGCTTGCACAATGAAGACGGAGGTTTCGGTGAATTCCAAGGTGGTAAAGGTTGTTATCTCGATTACCAAATTCGCTGCAATGAAGCTTTCTTTACCGGCAGTTTTGGACGCTTTAAATTTCCACCTTGGGGTGTCAACGGTGGCTACAACGGATCTTCCAACTATGTGGAGATCCTCCGTCAAGGTGAACGCTGTGAGCCACCGGAAATTCATGGCAAACCCGCCCGTTTACCTTTAAAGAAAGGCGATGTCATCCGAATGGTCACAGCATCAGGTGGAGGCTGGGGAGACCCAGCTAACCGTGATCGATTGGCCATAGAGCAAGGCATTAAAAATGACTACCTCACCACCAGGCAGGCAAAAAAATACTACAACGTATAGCGAGCAGATCGCTCAAGGCTAGTAGAAATTAGGTCATCCCGTTTTTAGCAGGAAATCAACATGCCTGAAGAAAGACTTGACAAACTTCGTGATAAGGTTCGTCACTTCAATCATATTAATGAAGAAGTTTGTGTAAAAGAGCTATTGCACAAGACCTCTCTCGACAAAAATGCTCGCTTGCGTGTGGAAGAAAAGGCCACTTGCTGGGTCAAGCAATGCCGCTCTATTCCCGAAAAGCAAGGTCTATTCAATGCGCTTCTACAGGAATACAGTTTATCCAGTCAGGAAGGTGTCGCCTTAATGTGCCTTGCAGAAGCCCTGCTACGGGTTCCAGATGGGCGCACTGCCGACCGTTTAATCGCCGAAAAAATCCACAGCGGTGATTGGAGTAGCCACAATGGAAAATCTGATAATTTATTTGTTAATGCTGCCACCTGGGGGTTAATGCTGACAGGCAAGATTGTTTGCCTTGATGACAACATTATGGATAATCCTTCCGGTTGGTTGCGCAGGTTAATCGGACGCTTGGGAGAACCCGCCGTTCGCCTTGAGGTGCGGCAGTCAATGAAACTGATGGGCCAGCAGTACGTATTGGGCCGCACTATCGGCGAAGCCATTAAACGCAGCGAAAGAAAAAATATTGGAGACGAACGCTTTTCATTTGATATGCTGGGTGAAGGTGCTCGCACATTCGAAGATGCGAAAGCCTATTTTCATGCTTATCTGGATGCCGTACATGAAATTGGCAGCCGTAATAAACAAGACAATGTGTATGATGCCGACGGTATTTCCATCAAGCTCTCTGCACTACATCCCCGCTACCAGTTTAGTCAGCGGCAACAAGTATTATCTGACATGCTGCCTCGTGTACGGGAACTGGCGCTGGAGGCAAAAAGATTTAATATCGGCTTTACCATTGATGCGGAAGAAGCTGCCCGGCTGGATCTATCTTTAGATATTTTTCAGGCACTGGCGGAAGACTCGACATTAACTGGCTGGGAAGGCTTGGGCTTTGCTTTACAGGCTTACCAGAAAAGGGCGCTACCTGTTGTTGACTGGCTGGTTAAACTGGCCGAGACGACTGGTCACAGGCTAATGGTACGTTTGGTCAAAGGTGCTTACTGGGATATGGAAATCAAACATTCCCAGGAACAAGGCCTATCCGATTATCCGGTGTTTACGCGCAAGGCCCACTCTGATTTAAGCTATCAGGTTTGCGCCAATCGCCTGCTGGAGTTCGAGCAGCATATTTATCCACAGTTCGCCACCCACAACGCTTATACCGTGGCCACGATTATGGAGTTAGTAAACGGCCACAACCAGTTATCTCAGCGTATGGAATTCCAACGTTTATACGGTATGGGTGAACTATTATATGGCGAAATTGCCAGCAGACTAGACCAACAATTACCTCTGCGCGTCTATGCACCGGTTGGCAATCACAATGATCTTATGCCTTACCTAGCAAGACGTTTGCTGGAAAATGGTGCTAATAGCTCTTTTGTGAACCAGCTTCTGGATAACAAAGTTCCGGTCAATAACATTGTTCGCAATATAGAAGATGAAATTGGCGCTCTGCCAGGCTACCGTCACTCCCAGATCCCGTTGCCAAGAGATATTTACTGGGCGGCCAACGACAAACGTGACAATTCGCGAGGGATCGATCTAGATGACCCAGTTGCCATGATAAACGTAACCCAAGGCATCACTGAGTCACGCCAGACAATTTGGCAGGCTGGCCCCATTATTGGCGGCAATCTGTTAAACCGCGAAAGCAATTTATTGCGTTCCCCTGCCGACACCAGCATTGAAGTGGGCCATTACAGTACCGCTTCAACAGAAGACATTGATCGGGCCATTGAGCTGGCGACCCAAGCACAATCCACATGGCAAGAGATTGGCTCGGAAAGCCGTGCCCGGATTCTTGAAAAAGCAGCCGACCTCATGGAGCAACGCACAGAATTGTTAACCGGCCTCATCAGTTTCGAGGCTGGCAAAACATTAGGAGATGGCATATCCGAAGTGCGTGAAGCAGTGGACTTCTGCCGATACTACGCAGCGCAAATCCGCGAATTAGCTGCACGATATCCGGATGTCAAGGACCTGCATCAAGGCCGGGGCGTATTTGTCTGCATCAGCCCCTGGAATTTCCCGCTTGCTATCTTCGTTGGTCAAGTAGTTGCGGCCCTTGCAGCTGGCAATTCAGTAATCGCCAAGCCTGCAGACCAAACTCCTTTGATTGCTGGCACTGCGGTACAAATTCTCCACGAAGCCGGCGTACCCGGTGATGTATTGCACATGCTGACTGGCCAGGGGGCGACTATCGGACTACAGTTGATGACCAAACAACAGGTTGCCGGCGTCGCCTTCACCGGTTCAACAGAAACGGCTCAGCGAATTCAAATTAATCTGGCCAAGCGTGGCGGTGTCATGCCTCCTTTTATCGCTGAAACAGGTGGCCAAAATGCTATGTTGGTGGACTCCACTGCGCTGCCGGAACAAGTAATTGATGATGTTATCAACTCGGCTTTTCTAAGCGCTGGACAGCGATGTTCTGCGTTGCGGGTATTGTTTATCCAAGAGGAAGTTGCTGACCGCACTATCCATATGCTGAAAGGCGCATTGAAGACGTTAAAGATTGGAGAACCCTGGAAGCTTTGCACTGACCTGGGACCCGTTATTGACCATAAGACTAAACAAACCTTGTTGGATCATATCGAGCGTATGGACAGGGAAGCCATCTTTATCGGCAAAGCGGAATTACCCGAATATTGCCCAGAAGGCCACTATATAGCGCCCCACGTTTACGAACTGAACAGTATTTCCCAATTGCATCGGGAAGTATTCGGCCCGATTCTGCATATCGTTCGTTACCAGGCCCGAGACCTGGATAAGGTGTTGGAAGAAATCAATGCCACAGGCTATGGCCTGACAATGGGCATTCACAGCCGGATAGAAGGTTTTGCGCGAGAGATATTTGCCAAAACCCGCGTTGGGAATACCTATATCAACCGTAATATGATAGGCGCCGTAGTGGGCGTAAACCCTTTTGGTGGCCAGGGCTTTTCCGGTACCGGCTTTAAGGCTGGCGGCCCCTACTATTTGTTACGCTTCTTAAATCTCTGGCGAGGTACAAAAATCGAAAACAACGGCCAGGATGCCAATAACAATCCCCTACTGCAGACAAGTACAGAAACGCTATTGCAAAACGCGCATAAAGCACAATGGCATTGGAACCTGCTGAGCAGCGAACGGCGTTCAGAATTACTGAACCAGGCACTGGCAAATATCCATGGCTGTGCAATAAGCGATAAAATAATCGCAGCATGTCAAACATTTCTTGCAGACGCCCGGATACAATTTAGTAATACGATTACCTTGCCTGGACCAACCGGAGAAACCAATACCCTATCGTTACATGGTCGCGGCGTATTTTTAGTCTGTTTAAACGAAGCTGGACTCGATGCTGCCATTCAGCAAATCTTTGCTGCATTAGCCGCAGGTAATGCCGTCCTTATCGGCATCGCTGACAAACAGCAAAATGTCGGTACAAATTTAACCCACTGGTTAAATAACCTACTACCCAAAGGGTTAATCAGTATTGTTAACACGACCGATGACATTGCCGCATTATTAACGCATGACAATTTATCGGGTGTGGCGATTCAGGATAGCGAATCTCTGTTGGCATCCCAAATGGTTATGCGATTGGCACAGCGAACTGGCGCCATCATTCCTCTGATAACCCACTTGAAAGGGCCTTTCGCCTTGCTGCCCTACGCGGTTGAAAAAACCAACACCAACAATGTGGTAGCCACCGGCGGTAATGCCATGCTACTCAATCTTCAGGAAAATTTGGGCTGAGACTATGTTTTTCGAACACTATTCAGATCATGTCCAAGGCAAGTTGCGCGATATTCGCTCAGCCATGCTGGCTTCGGGCATCAAAAAACTGGTTATATCTTCAGGGCAGCTTATTTACCGATTTCGGGATGACTTGCACTACCCGTTTAAGACTAACCCTTACTTTTTGGAATGGTTGCCATTGCTTCGGCCAGACTGTTATCTGCTGATTGATTTGAATAGTAATAGGCCATGGCTGTTTATCCCAAAACAAGATGACTTATGGCATAGCAAGCCAGGGCCAATTCCGGTTATTCTCCAAAATACCTTCCAGATTGACTATTATTTAAAGGTAGAACATCTTAAGCGAATTGTTGCTGATTCTCCCGACACAGCCATTATCGGTAGTGATAAACAAGCAAACTGGTCCACAAAAACACAATTAAATCCAGAACACCTATTGAGTCGGATTGATTATCTGCGCTGCTGGAAAAGTGACTGGGAAATAGGCTGTATCCGGCAGGCTAACCGGCTGGCCGTCAAGGGGCATCATAAAGCCGAGCAATTGTTCAGGAAAGGCGCTTCTGAATATGCAATTCATATGGGTTATTTGAGCGCTATTAACTGCATGGAGTCAGAGCTATCCTATGACAATATTATTGGTTTGAATGAGCAGGCCGCCATTTTACACCATATGCAGTTGAGTAAGGATCCACCCCTGCAACATCTCTCGCTGCTTATTGACGCCGGAGCACCCTTCCAAGGCTATTCGGCGGATATAACGCGTACACATGCCGCAACGCCTGGTTTTTTCGCTGATCTGATAACAGTGGTGGATCGATTACAACAAAACATTATCTCTGAAATATCGCCCGGCAAAACTTACCTGGATCTACACATTAGTGCGTATCGAAAAATGGCATACTTACTGAAAGATACAGGCCTAATCCGTGCAACACCTGAATTTATTGTGGCCAAGAGGCTGGTTTCCAGCTTCTTTCCTCATGGACTAGGGCATCTGCTTGGTACTCAGGTTCATGATCGCGGTGGCTTTCTAATCAGTTCTGATGGAGACATTTTAAAACCGCCTGCCGAACACCCTCACCTCCGATTTACGAGAAAGCTGGAAGAAAGGCAGGTTTTTACTATTGAACCTGGTCTTTACTTTATCAAGTCTTTTCTGGATATTTTACGTAAAGACGAAAATTCAAAGTATATTAACTGGCAACTAATTGATGAGCTAATTCCATACGGAGGTATTCGCGTGGAAGACGATATAGTAATACATAACCACGGCATAGAAAATATTACTCGAGATGCCTTTTCAAGCGTTAAGGCCATATGTGAAAAGGATGCAATTGCTCAACCAGTCTCGAATTATGAAGAACCGGATTCCAGATATTTTGTTTTGGGATACAACTAGGGAACTTCTGCATTAGCTCATCCAAATGAGCTAATATAGCAGCTCCTCATTTGTCAGGTAGCCCTCACAAACCAACTGAGTTTTTCAGAAGCCGAGTACCATCACAACAACAGCGGCGCACCATACAGGATTTATTTGTACGATGACCATGCCTTTTGGGGTATTGTACGACAGCTTTCGCCATCAATCTGAATTTGTTGCACAGCGTCATTACCTTCTCGTTAATATATTCAGCTCATGCGACCACCTTCGTATTATTGGCGAGGTTTACGGGAATAATGGCAATATTATTGCATTAATTTAATAAAAAAATACTTTTCATTGCATACAGGCTTGAATATTCGCAATAAAAAGACATGTAATTCACTGATTCTAACCATAAACTTGGAAGTTGTAGGGGAAGCTCTGAAATAGCTTAGTTGTCATTGATTTTGGCGATACATCCCTGTATCGCAGGAAACTTAAATTGAATCAGAGGTTCCCTGAGATAAATTTGAAAAGCAAGGAGTAGTTTATGGGCAAACCCACATCGTATACGGCTAAAAAACCAGACGAGAATGGCTATGTCAACTATACCGAAGTCGAAAATCAAACGTGGAAAGTACTGTATGAAAGGCAGCTACCGTTGGTTGAAAAATATGCCTGTCCCGCTTTTATGGAAGGCTTGCAGAAACTTCATTTTAGTGTCGATACGATAGCGCAGTTGCCGGATGTATCCGGAGTTTTACAGGCCGAGACCGGCTGGCAAGTGTACCCGGTTGCCGCGCTTATTGATTATGAAAAATTTTTCAGGCTGTTGTCCGAGAAAAAATTTCCAGCGGCTACGTTTATACGCCGCCATGATGAATTGGAGTACCTGACCGAACCGGATATCTTCCACGAACTGTTTGGTCATTGTCCACTGTTATGTGACCCGGACTATGCACGGTTTATGCAAAAATATGGTGAGTTGGGGCTCAGTGCTACCGACGCGGACAGGCATTGGTATGCCCGTATTTATTGGTATACAGTAGAATTCGGGCTATTGAAAACAGGAGATAGCTTTAGCTGTTACGGTGGTGGTATCCTGTCATCTATAAAAGAAACTCCGTATGCTGTTGGTAGTAATAAAGCTAAGCGGTTGCCATTTAACTTGCTAACCGCTCTGCGCTCGCCGTATCGTATTGATATACTGCAAACGATTTATTTTTATATTGAGGAATTGACAGACTTGTTTACCTTGTTGGATTGCGATTTTCCGGCTGCCATCGTAAAAGCCAGAGAACTTGGTCAATTATCCCCGGCTTATACAACCTGTCAGGAGGCTTAGTAATGGATGCTTTACATCAAAAACATTGCACTATCTGCGAATCCGGTGGTGAGGCTTTGCCAAAAGCGCAAACCGACGCTTTGTTAAGTAATTTGGGCGAATGGACAGCAAATCAAGAAAACACCGCTATTGAGCGTACCTTCCATTTTAAGACATTTTCAAAAACCATGGCGTTTGCCAATGCTGTGGCTTGGATTGCTCACAGCGAAGGGCATCACCCGGAATGGCACATTGGTTATGATAAATGCGTTGTAAGCTACACTACACATGCAGTTAACGGACTGACAGAAAATGACTTTATTTGTGCCGCCAAGGTAGACAAACTGATAACAACGGAAGGATAGGAAGATGGCTATCGTTAGAATGCGGTCGTTTAGTTTATTATTTTGCTTGGTTTTGATCATGAGTACTGAGGGGGAGGTATCTGCCCAAGAAAGCGAAAATCAATTTATCGAGGTTATAACGGTCACTGCACAAAAGCGGGAAGAAAGTGTACAGGATGTCCCGATTGCCATTAATACCTATACGGGAGAGCGTCTGGCAGACGCTGGTGTGGAAAACACTATTGATCTGCAGGTTATTGAACCGAGCTTGGTTTTTACCACTAATGCAGCCTTTGGTCAGCCTTATCTCAGGGGAGTGGGGACGGATCTGTTTACGCCGGGCGCTGAGTCAAGTATTGCGACCTTTGTCGATGATGTCTATCAATCTCGCACGATTTCAGCTCTGCAGGATTTTTACGATATGCAGCGGGTTGATGTTGTTAAAGGTCCGCAGGGGGCGTTGTTTGGGCGCAATGCAGTTGGTGGGGCAATTAATGTTTACTCAAACAAGCCAACCGATGAGCTAGAAGGTTATCTTAATATTCAACCGGGCAATTTCAACAAGGCTCGATTTGAGGGAGCTCTTAACGTACCCTTGTCGGACGGCATGGCTTGGAGAATTGCCGGATTAATCTCCAAGCGAGATGGTTATATCGATAATGTTTTTACTGACGAAGATATCGATAATGAAGATTATTATTCATTGCGCACCCATTTGGATATTGTACTGAGTGATGATGTGGGGCTATTGCTCTCAGGTAATTATTCAAGCGAAGATAGTTCACGCAATGTCGTAACGCGAGTTGATACCTCAGGAGGGTCTGCAATAGCCGACTCCTTCGGTGCAATACGCCCCGATGATGAGTTCGAGACCGCGCTAAACGAAGACATCAATGTTGATATAGAAACCCGCAGTTTAGCGGCTACTCTTAACTGGGATTTAGGCAGCGTGGCGCTGAAATCCATCACTGCATATCGGGAGACTGATGCCGCAATGGTGCTTGATCTTGATGCCTCCCAACTGGATTTTTCATCGAATGCACCGGTTCAGGAATCGGAAACCTTTTCCCAGGAACTACAACTGGTCTCGCAAGGAGACAGTGCAGCGGAGTGGGTATTGGGTCTGTATTACCTGCAAGAAGATGCCAGCCAGCAGCTCAATGTGGCACTTGATTTCCCTATGATAACAGGTGCGCCCTCTGATCTTCTTGACCAGCCGGGCGGGTCGGTGGAAACCATTTCCCTTGGTGTTTTCGCTAATCTGAAGTATCAAATCTCTGATCCGTTGGCTATAAGTGCCGGGCTTCGTTATAACTATGACGAGCGTGACCTGGATTTTGCTGAGACGTTGAGCGTACTGTCAACGGGAGCTCCGATACCTGGACCTCCACCGTTAGATCTAAGTGATACCTACGAAGAATTTACCCCTCGTGTTGTTGTGGAATATGTTGCTGCTGAAGATACCTTGCTCTATGTTTCTGCTTCCCGCGGTTATAAGGCGGGTGGTTTCAATACCAATGTATTTCAGCCTGAAGGCTTTGAACCGGAAACCCTGTGGGCATATGAAGCAGGGATAAAATCGACATTTTGGGGTGGTCGAGCACGAATAAACTCAGCATTTTTCTATTATGATTACGAAGACCTGCAGTTAAATACAATCCCTCCCGGTTCTCCTACAGGTACGTTTCAAATTGTAATCAATGCAGCAGCGGCGACGATCACGGGATGGGAAGCCGACGCTACCTTTGTTCCTATTGACAACCTGGAGCTGAATGTAGGGGTTCAACTGCTTGATGCAGAGTTTGATAGCTTTGTGGCGACCAGCCCTAATAATAGGACTGCCGGTGACATTGATCGCTCTGGTGGTCGACTTCCACGAGCGCCGGAAAGGAGCATAAATCTGGGTGCACAATATACCTGGTTGATCAATGGCAGGGAGTTGGATCTGCGTGCTGATTATCGCTATGAAAGCGAACAGTTCCTGGATATCTTTGAGGACGATGCGGTACGCCGGGATAGTAACTCAACAATTAATGCACGTTTGAGCTACGACTTTAATGAGGATCTCTCTCTGTCTGTTTGGGGGCGCAACCTTACTGATGAAAAAACTGTCCAGTCCTCATTACGTGTTGATGGATTATTCGGAACAATCCAGTTTATCGCGCCGCCCAGGACATATGGCGCTACACTTAAATTAAGCTTTTAATTCTGCGAGGCCAGATATGCCTTCGGCAGATGGGCTGCAAAACTGTGAAATTCAACACAATGGGGCATGTCTTACCTATACTGTGGCTGGGGATCGCTCTTCGCACCATCTTTGTTTACTACCTGGTTGGTGTGGTGCCAGAGACTTTTGGCGCGATCAGATCAGTTATTTCGCAAAGGATTATTTTGTTGTTACAATAGATTTTCCAGGTTTTGGTCATAGTCATCTTCCCCGAGAAAATAATGTTTTCTCCATGGAGTTCCTGGCGGACTTTGTCTCGATTGTTTTACAACGAGAGAAGTTATTGAATTGTATTATGTTAGGACATTCAGCAGGGGGAGCGTTGGCACTGACAACCGCAGCGCTGGCCCCATCGCGAGTGGATGCAGTTATTGGTGTTGATGCTTTTACTCATACCGATTTCCACCTTCAAATGGAGGAAGAGATAGTCAGAGAAACCGTCGCGCCATTAACTGACGATTTTGATAGTGGGGTTCGTGCGCTTGCGAGCAGCTATTTTCTTGAAAGCTCAGCCCCAACTCTAAAAACGGAAGTGGTTGAAATAATGGCTGAGGTAGAGCCTACTCTGGCTTTAGAAATTCTCAGGTCCTTCCTGCGCTGGGATATACTTGACTACCTCGACCGCTACGATGGGACCTGTAAAAGAGGTTGCAGCACTGGATAGCTACAACGAAAATGCTTTTTTAAATATCTTTGGCAATCGTATCGATGTACAGACTATTAGCGGTACGGGGCATTTCCTTATGCTTGAACGTCCGGAAGAATTCAATCGTGTTTTACAGCAGATTTTACGCGCTTTGTAATTTTGGCAATGCAACTAGTACCAACAAGCCATAGGCAGCTGGGGCATACAACCGAAGGTACCTGCATGGCCTACCACCTGGCCTCGCACAACCCGATTTCTTGGTCTACGCGCCTTGACCACAACAGCCAGGAAGAGATTTTCCGGGCAGGCTGGAATTTCGCATTCCACTGTAAGCCCCAAGATATACAAACTTCATAAAGCAGTTCATGCCGAGGTAGCCTATGCAGTTCAAAGAAGACTATTTTTCTGACAATTATGCAGAAGCACGGAAAAAATTTCTGTCCGCCGCAACGGATAATGGAACACAGGTCGAAACAAAGCTGAACCAGGTTGCATCCTCTCCCGATGGACAGGAGCTTGCTACTGATATTTGTTATTTGGGGCCAGACAAGCCTGACCGGGTCCTGCTGATCTCTTCAGGTAACCATGGTGCCGAGGGTTATTGCGGCTCTGCGGTTCAGACAGGTTTGCTATGCGGCAAAATTTCAGAGAAATTGCAAAGCGATACCGGTTTATTTTTGGTGCATGCCTTGAACCCCTACGGCTTTGCCTATGACAGGCGAGTCAATGAGGACAATGTCGACTTGAATAGAAACTTTATCGACTTTTCTAGTGGTGTCCCCGACTCGACAGATTTTCTCAATGCCAGAGATCGTTTTTACCCGGAAAATTGGGCCGACAGTGATTGGGATTCTATTGAAAAGAAAATAAAGGAAGCTATTGAAAAGTATGGTGAATGGAATTTCCAGAAATCTATCAGCAGTGGGCAGTACAGTCATTCGGAGGACCCGTTTTTTGGTGGTACGCAACCGATTTGGTCACGGAAAGTCTGGGAGGAAATCATTGATAGAGTACTATCCTATACAGAATTGATCGTTCATTTAGATATTCACAGCGGCCTGGGGCCTTCGGGAGAGCTGGAGCGAATTTTACCCGTTCAGGAAAAGGGGATTGCCTATGGTCTGGCGGCCAAATGGTATGGCGAAGAGCTGCTGAGTTGTCCTGCGTTTGCAATCAGTAGTAGTCCCAAAGTCGCTGGCGACTTAACATCTGCGCTAACTAAACGCTGTCCTACAGCGGTCGCGCTGGGCCTTGAATTTGGCACTGTCAATCTTCAGGAAATGTTGCTCAGCGTTATTGCCGACAATTGGTTATCACACTGTAAAGAGCCAGACCCGGCTTTAGCAGAAAATATAAAAAAGCGTATAAAGCAAGCGTTCTATATTAATACTTATGAATGGAAGCAGGCTATTTGGATGCAATCCTGTACGTTGGTTGATCAAAGTCTGCAGGGGCTATATTCACTTTAAGGAAACGTCATTGATGCAGAAGTTATAGCTTCTTGGTTTCGTACCACTAAGCATTAGTGCCTTTGATAGGTCCGTCTGAACATTTCAGGTAAAGCATTCCAAGTAAAATGTGCTACCTTTGGCTGAAAATCTTTTGAGCCAGTGGGCTCACGCGGCGCTTGATGTGGCTGAATCAATAAAGACGTCATCTCTATTGGCCTCATGCTGATTGCCTGTTGTGATTGTAACAAACTTTAGCAAGTGGCTTGCATGACTTAATCCGACAGGTCGTTTGACTGCGGCCTTAGTGCGATGAAACTGTGGCCCATGAAAAAACACTCAGGCATTAATCGTGTTGGCATCCAGTGAATACAGAGCATGTCTAAATCAGAGACCCTGTTTAGGGGCCACGGCCTGATCACGCCTTAACAACCTTGCCAAACACGGCTTCATACAGGATATAAGGCTTGTCATTGTTAATGCGAGATAAACTTGGAACGGAATAATACGCCGCCACCAAGGAGACAAACTGATAACCCAGTGATAAGAATTAAAGATTAATATGCAGACCGTAATACCTTGTCTTTTAAGTTGTGACAATCCGCCAGTATTTGTCGTGCAGCATATGCCAACGATAAGGTATCCACACCGATAGCAATGAATTGAACGCCAGCTTCCTCATAAGCCTGCGCGACTTCCTTACCCACCGCCAACGTGCCGACAGCCTTGTTAGAAGCGCTTATTTTCTTAATTGCACGCTTTATTATAACTTGAACATCAGGATGAGTCGGATTGCCCAAATGCCCCATGGTAGCTGCCAGGTCCGCAGGCCCGATAAAAATTCCATCAATGCCCTCAACTGCCAGAATCCCGTCGAGATTCTCAATACCTTTTACTGATTCAATTTGGATAATCAGGCATAACTCATCATTCGCATCCTTCAAATAATTATCAACCATATTCCAGCGTGCAGCACGTGCTAAAGCTGTACCCACGCCGCGAATACCCCGCGGCGGATACTGGGTCGCACGTACTGTATTTTTGGCCTGTTGTGCTGTTTCTATCATCGGTATAAGCAAAGACTGTACGCCTATATCAAGATACTGTTTGATTATGGCGGGATCATCATTTACCAATCTCACTACCGCATGAGAAGGTGTTGCCGCAATCGCCTGTAATTGAGCCAATACCGTATTAATATCATTCGGTGCATGTTCCGCATCAATCAACAACCAGTCATAGCCAGCGTAAGCACATAACTCGGCGGATAGCGGGCTACAAAGACCAAGCCAGTAGCCATATTGCTGCTTGCCATCCTTGAGTGCCTGCTTAAACGGATTATGCGGGGTTTCCATACGCGTAACTTTATTAAATAACTGGTTTCAAATCAAAACATTGTAACGCACTGTGCCTGATAATGTAGTGCACTGGTATGTGTAATCCCAGCATGTGGTCATATGCTGTTGTATTTACCCAGCCAGTACGCCTGCTCTAGGCAAATTGACAACTAATATTGCCTAAAGACCCATAGTCTGCATGAATGGTATCACCTGACTTAACCGCTACTGGTGCAGTAAACGACCCCGACAACAAAATCTGACCCGCTTGCAACGCAACTTCATGTGCAGCAAAACGTTTTGCAATCCAGCAAATCCCGTTTGCCGGATGATTCAAAACCGCAGCAGCAAGCCCTGTTTCCTCAATAACAGCATTCTTGTACAGGATTGCACCACACCAACGTAAGTCCATTGCATCTGGCTTGATCGGATGCCCTCCTACGATAATACCGGCATTCGCTGCATTGTCTGATATCGTATCCATTACTGTGCGGACATAACCTGTTTCAGGATGAATACGATAACTACGAGCCGCAATAATCTCTAATGCAGGAATCACATAATCCGTTGCATTGAGCACATCGAAAATACTTGTCTTTGCACCGAATATACGATCCTTTAGTACAAAGGCCAATTCAACTTCGATGCGCGGATCTGTAAAATCTGATGCCTTAATATCAGAACCATCCTCAAAAACCATTGACTGCATTAAGACACCATAATCCGGAATATCAATTTTCATCGCACGCTGCATAACGCGAGAGGTTAACCCGATTTTATAACCAATCCTGCTATCACCCTTGGCCTCCTTGAGCCTTATCCATGCCGACTGCACCGCATAAGCATCATCCATGGTCATATCAGGATACGTTTTAGTCATCGCATCTATCTGTACCCGGTCGCATTCCGCCTGGTATAAGTCTTGCGAAGCCTTTTGAATTTGTGTTTCGCTTAATGTAATCATAGATAATCCAGAATATTATTTTTATTGTACTTCAGCACGGGTTCCAGCTCTCTCATTTCAAACGACATCGCAACGCCACGCTTATCGAAACAATCAGCAAAATGTGAACTGAATACCTCAAAAAACCGCTTGGCGGCTACCTCTCGTTCTTCCAGACTGCGCCCGGCACCAAGCAAAACACTCAGATGCACAAACATATGCTGCGGGTTGCCATCCGCTATTCGATAGTCGGAACACGCATACGCACGACTGCGGATACCCTTATAAGCAAACATTCCCGTTGCATCAGCGGCCTGATGAAGCCTTTCAAAAAGCTGTTGCAGAGACAAGGTTGCCTTATCTATATTGTCCGAATACTCAAGTACGAAATGAGCCATTATTCAATCTTAAAATCAGGTTACGGGGAGAACCGCATTGAGTTGGCCTGTGCCGGAACTACCGAAATACGGGGTAATTATCTCTGCCTGACCCTGATATTGATCCCAGCCCAGGGCACCCAATAGCATTGCTGTATCATGCATATGCCCTTCGCCATGACACTTTTCCGCATACTCCGGCAGCATCTCAACAAAGGTTTTCCACTCACCACGTTGCCACATGCCGACCACATGGCGATCTACCTGTTCAAGGAACGGTGACCAGATCTTATGCAAATAGTCTTGTGCAATATGACTATCCGCAAATCGATGCGATAATGAGCCACTTGCCAAAATGGCCGCTTTCCCATCGTAATTCTGCTCTACAGTTTCGCGCACCGCGCTGCCTAAAGCGGCACTATCATCCAGTTTATGTGAATTACACCAACCTGAAACTGAGACCACTTTGAAATAACGGTCCGGGTTCATATATCGCATCGGAACCAGGGTACCGTATTCAAGCCCCAATGTTGTTTTGTCATGTGCCCGTGCAGAAATACCGAGTTGCCTAACTCGCTCTGCAATACTCGCTCCGAGCTGCGGATTACCATCGTACTCATACTCCATATTCTTTATAAAATGTGGTAATTCATTACTGGTGTAAGTACCCTGGAAATGCGGCGCACAATTAATATGGTATCCTGAATTTACCAACCAATGCACATCAAAGACGATGATGGTATCCACCCCTAAATCACGACATCGCTGCCCAATCTCATAGTGGCCATTGATTGCCGATTCACGACAACCTTTATGTGGGCCATCCAGCTCAGACAAGTACATTGAAGGCACATGTGTGATTTTGGCTGCCAGAACAAGTTCTCCCATAAAGCCTACTCCCTTTTGCCTATAACCGGGATACGGTGCGTACCGTGTGCCAGGCAAATATTTTTGGTTTCCATATAAAATTCAAAACTGTAATCACCGCCGTCACGACCAATACCGCTCATTTTATTACCACCAAACGGTGAAGGTAGATTACGGTTATTTTCCGAGTTTACCCAAACCATGCCGGCGTCAATTTTATGTGACAAACGCATTGCCCGACCCTGATCATTTGTCCAGATATAAGCAGCTAAGCCATAAGGCGTATCGTTGGCAATGCTAATTACATCGTCTTCAGTATCAAAGCTTATACAAGTTAACACCGGCCCGAAGATTTCCTCACGAGCGACTTTCATTTCGTTACTGGCATGAGTATAGAGTGTGGGTGCGACATAATTACCGGTGCCCAAGTCATTCCGCAACATTCCGCCGATTGCAACCGTTGCACCCTCCGTCTTTGCTGCATCAACATAACTCATCACTTTGTCCAGATGGGTTTTATGAATAATCGGACCTACTTCCGTAGCAAAATCAAGCGGATGACCTACTTTAATTCCAGCAACGCGATCTTTCAGTGCTGCAATAAACCGATCATGAATACCCGACTGAACCAATAGGCGACTACTTGACGTACAACGTTGTCCATTTAGGCTGTAGATCATAAAAACAACGGCATCAAGCGCACGTTCAAAATCTGCATCATCGAATACGAGAACCGGATTCTTGCCACCTAACTCAAGATGAATGCGCTTCAAAGTAGGTGCGCCCTGTGACATGATACACGACCCCGTTACGGTTTCTCCCACAAAAGAAACCGCCTTGATAGCAGGGTGTGCGCTAATCCCTTTTCCAGCGACCTCGCCAAAACCATTAACCATATTCCATACACCATTTGGCAATCCCGCCTCAACACTGATTTCGGCAAGCAGGGTTGCAGTTAACGGGCTAAACTCGGCTGGTTTATGCACAATGGTGCAACCTGCCGCCAGTGCAGGTGCTATTTTCCACGTTGCCAGCATGAAAGGCGTATTCCACGGAGTAATGGCGCCCACAGGACCAACTGGAGACCGCACCGTCAGATTCGTATGCTCAGATTGACACAATGCCTTACCGTCTTTCGCTTCGGTTGCTTTAGCGGCAAAAAAACGGAAGTTCTCCGCACCACGTACAGCGGCCTGTTGCATGAAACGTATAGGTTGACCGCAATCACTGCTTTCCACCAACGCAATCTCTTGCGCCCTTTCAATCAATAAATCCGCAAAGCGATTCAGCATTTTTTGGCGCTCTGTACCCAGCATATCACGCCAGGCCGGGAAAGCGGCAGCAGCGGCTTCACATGCCTGATTAACATCATCCTGCGTTCCCGCAACAACATTACCCAGACTGGTGTTATCAATCGGAGTCAGGTTCCGGAAAGTCGTTGCATTCTCAGGTACGACCGTCGCACCATTGATAAAATGTCCCGTTGTGCTCTCCCTGAAACGCTGTAAGTACTGATCTGCAAGTTTCTTATTCTCGTCAAAGCCAGCCATATGTGCCGTCCATAAAGCACTAAAAACGCCGCCAATTATAATATGTCAGGCTTGCTTGTCAATGAACTGTATGAGTCCACCACAAATTGCATTTTTTATTGTGGTTGATAATGTACTGCACTGGGGTTTGTAATCCCAGCTCTTTGTGTGGTCGAATGCCGTTGTATTTGACCAGTCAATCGGCCAGTTTTTCATTGAGCCGTCCCAAGTCTTCGAACAACAGATAATTGCTGACAATGCTGACTGATTCCAGTGTATAATCGGATTAAATCAGAGCTTCCTTAAAATAACACTATCCGGATTCACACCGGAAAAAAATATGCCAACACTCGCTATCCATCATGAGGACTAAAAATGAAATTTGTAAGCTACCGTTATAATGACAAGACATCATGGGGAGCGATCAATGCAGAGCAAGAGATTATTGACCTCGGACATATAGCCGCCACACTCAAAGAAGCAATCGCGCAGAATTGCCTCACCGGACTGACGTTAATCAAGAGAGACAGTAAACGTCTCCCACTCGCATCAGTTACATTGCTTCCGCCGATTACAATGCCGGAAAAAATCATTTGTATCGGTGTAAATTATGCTAACCGTAACGCGGAATATAAAGATGGTAGCGAAGCGCCTGAATTTCCCAGTGTTTTTATGCGTACGTCTGATTCACTAACCGGCCAGTCAGCACCGCTTATCCGTCCTCCGGAATCTGATCAATTGGACTATGAAGGTGAAATTGTTGTCATTATCGGGAAAGCAGGACGCCGCATTCCTCGGCAAAACGCCCTGGAATACATCGCAGGTTTAAGCATCATGAATGAAGGAACACTTCGTGATTGGGTACGGCATGCAAAATTTAATGTCACTCAGGGCAAAAATTTTGTACACTCCGGGTCAATGGGCCCATGGATGATATCAGCCGACGAGATCTCACCTGAAAACTACCGGGATATGTGGATAACAACCCGCGTAAACGGCGAGATTCGTCAGCATGATACGACGGCAAACATGATGTTCCCTATCGACTATATCATCCACTATCTCTCCACTTTCTATCAATTAAAACCGGGAGACGTGATTGCAACCGGTACCCCAAATGGTGCGGGAGCACGTTTTGACCCTCCAAGATACCTTGTCCCAGGTGATATTGTTGAGGTTGAAGTGCAGGGGATTGGTACGCTTAGCAATGGTATTGCCGACGAAGTGCTCTAGGGAAGCTCTGATTATCAGAGTTTCCCTAGAATAATTTTCTTGATGGCAATGCTTAATCTACATCACATCATGGTGAACCGCTGCGGCAGAACACGGCTGGATTGCTCGAAGTGTGGCAAGCACAGCAGGCTTCACAAGATGAAGCACCGATGGACTTGTCAGAGCTTCCTTAATTCGTTAGAGTTACATAGCAATGAAAGCACTGGTTTTAACAGATCATGATGTAGGGGACCTCTGATTGGCTCAGAGGACCCTGCATGACAAGGGCCGTATGTCGGCTAGCGACCAGACCGATATGATGTTGCGGGGCCTGTCGCGGCATATAGCCCAAATAAAGCAGCACCTAAACCCAAGGCTGCTGTAAGCGCTCCAGCGAACCCTACATGCGGCCTAGGAACCAACGTATAAGCCCCTGTCATGGCTGCTCCAGCACCTAGTGTACCTGCACAACTACACCAGCAGCTTCAGTAAAGCCGGTGACATCGCCTCACAAGCCAGCTTTTGAATCTCATCCCAGCGACCATTCTCCACGAGGGTTGAGGAAGCCATCCAGGAGCCACCACAACAAACTACGTTCGGCAACGCCAGATATTCATGGAAATTAGACGGATTCAATCCTCCAGTAGGACAAAAACTTACGTTCGGATAAGGGCCTGCCAGAGATTTCAATAAATCCAGGCCACCTGCAGCGACGGCAGGAAACAGCTTGAAGCAGTCATAACCCTCGTCAAGTCCCTGCATCACCTCGGACGCTGTCGCTACGCCAGGTAAAAAATCAACTTTAGCCTCACGAGCAGCGCGTAGCAACCGGGGAGTAGAACCAGGACTCACCACCATCCGGGCACCCGCCTCAAGTGCACGCTGTATTTCGGCAGGGCTGGTTACTGTGCCAGCCCCCACCAGCAGGTCAGGCACCTCTTCGGTAGCCGCACTGATACTGTCAAGCGCAGCGGGCGTGCGTAATGTAATCTCGACAACCTTCATACCACCGCGATACAGTGCCTGCACCAACGCTACCGTACTATCCACATCGGTAGCCGTGATGACCGGTAGCACCCGACAGTCAGCTAATATTGAGGTAATCATGAAAGCCTCCCAATCGAAAGCTATTGAAAAATTTACGATGCGCTATTTGCTAAGATCTCTGTCTCAGCGCCTCGGCGCAGCCACGCAAGCCAGGATGCTCGGCAAGCACAATTGCCAAAGGTGTTGTCGAACAAATTTTGGTAAATCGCCCCTTGTTATCAAAGCGTCGCCGAATCAGATATTCATCCAGCAGATCCATAAGCCGGGGCAAAATACCGCCCGAGAGATAAACGCCATCCGTTGCCCTCATCATCAACGCAATATCACCGCTAACCGAACCCAAAATTGCAAAAAAATCAGTGATCGCCTGTTGGCAATAAGGCTCACCAGCACGCGCACCCGCACTGATATCCGGCGCAGACAGTTCTCTCTCATAGCCGTCTATCGCACAGTTGGCCCAATACAAGTTGGCAAGCCCCATACCCGACAAAACGCGCTCAACGGAAACGCGATCATAGCGCCTCTGGAGTTGCCGTAGCAGACCTACTTCATGATCATTCAGGGGGGCAAATGCTATATGCCCGCCCTCAGAAGGGAGGATATCCCCGGATGGCAGCAGCGCCGAAACACCCAGCCCGGTTCCAGGCCCCGCAACAGCTTTTATCTGCCCACCTTTTGGACGTGCGCCACCAATCCAATACAATTCAGACTCAGACAAACCATCAATACTTAGCGCCTGAGCATTGAAATCATTAATAATGGTTACCGAAGCGCCCAGAGACATTTGTATTTCGGAACGAGTGAATGACCAGTGATTATTGGGCAAGTCAATTAAATCAGACTCCACGGGGCCTGCTATCGCGAGACAAATCTTGTCAACATGCTCTATATGACCACGCCTCATATAGGCGCGAATGGCGTCCACAAAAAAAGGGAAATCAGCGCAAGGAAAAACTTCTATCTCCGACAATTCCGCATAACCCGGTCGCAAACAGGCAAACCGGGCATTTGTACCGCCTATATCCGCTACTATTTGTTGCATAAGCCCATTCATAGTCTCATATTCGAGGAAGCCGTATATTGCGAGAACACTTGGAGAAGCAGCAAGGTGCGCTGCTACAAAGGCCGGTAGCCTTTTATGCCCAAGTATCCCGAGTCACATTTATATGGTTTTGGTGTGATCAAATACAGAAGCACCCAGCATGGCGCCTTTTACGTTGCGGCGGAAAATCTCGAACAGGTTGCGTCCTAACGTATCCTCGGCAGCAGGCGCGGCCACAGGCGTTCGGACCGCCCACTCGGCTGGGGGTACATGTGCATGTAACCGGCCCTTTACGGTATCAAGCTCCACCAGATCACCATCGCGCAGCAGAGCGATGGGACCACCATTTAGCGCCTCTGGCGTCAGATGTATAGCGGCGGGCACCTTACCCGATGCGCCAGACATACGGCCATCGGTCACCAGAGCCACGCGAAATCCCCGGTCTTGCAGAATCCCGAGGTAGGGAGTCATTTTGTGCAGTTCAGGCATACCGTTGGCTGCAGGTCCCTGAAACCGTACCACTGCCACCACATCACGATCCAGCTCTCCCGCCTCGAAAGCCGCCCGTAACGCCTCCTGGCTATGGAATACACGACATGGCGCCTTAATAGCGCGCTGATCTTCGACCACCGCCGATATCTTGATAACACTCTGGCCGAGGTTGCCTGACAGACAGCGCAGACCACCCTCTGTGGCGAAAGGCTGCGTCAGAGGAGCCAGTACATCCTCCCGAGAGGAACACGTAACCGACTTGACCCAAGCCACCTGCCCTGCCTCCTCAAGTGCCGGCGCACAACAATAAGCATCAAGTCCCTCTCCCATTATGTTGCTGACATCCTCGTTGAGCAGACTGCCAGAGCGCAATTCATGCACCAGAAAAGCCATGCCGCCTGCCGCTTGAAAGTCATTGATATCCGCTGAACCGTTCGGATAAATCCGCGCCAGCAGCGGTACCACCGATGACAGGGTGTTCATATCTTCCCAGGTGAGATCAATACCCGCAGAGCGGGCAATCGTAACCAGATGCAACGTGTGGTTGGTGGAACCTCCGGTAGCGAGCAGTGCAACCACAGCATTCACCAGTGAGGCCTCTGTCACTACCTCATAGAGTGGTCGATAACAGTCGTCGGCAGTGGCATGTAGCAGTTCCTCAATGGTGCGCCGGGTAAGCGCCGGGCGCAGCGGATCCTGCGGATGCAAAAACGAACTGCCGGGCAATTGCACGCCTAACGTTTCCATCAACACCTGATTGCTATTGGCTGTGCCGTAAAACGTACAGGTACCGGGGCTGTGGTAAGAAGCGGACTCCACTGCCAACAATTGCGCCCTGTCGGCCTTACCTTCTGCATAGCGCTGGCGCACCGCTGCTTTCTCCTTATTGGGTATGCCTGAGGCCATTGGACCCGAACCGATAAAAGCCACCGGTAGATGACCGAACTGCAACGCGCCGATCAGCATACCAGGTACGATTTTGTCGCAAATACCCAAACAAATAACGGCGTCAAACAGATTATGACTGAGCCCCACCGCAGTCGCCATGGCGACCACGTCGCGACTGAACAGGCTGATATCCATACCGGGCTGTCCCTGGGTGACGCCATCGCACATAGCGGGCACGCCAGAGGCAACCTGGGCAGTGCCACCGCAATCTCGGGCAATCTGCTTAATCAGATCAGGGTAGCTCGCCAGCGGCTGATGCGCCGAGAGTATGTCGTTATAGGCGGTTATTATGCCGATGTTAGCAGCTGCCATGCCACCGATCAGCTGCTTCTCCCCTTCACTGCAAGCGGCGTAACCGTGAGCGAGATTACCGCAAGACAAGCGCTTTTTGGGTGGTTGCCGCTCCCGTGTACGCGCGCATCTGTTCAGATAGGCATCGCGACTTGCTTGGCTGCGCTGACGCAGGCTTTGTGTTACCCGCTCTACAACAGGATGCATGGTTCAAACCCCGCTTGCATAAAATATTTGAAGTGTCGGCGCAGGTGCTAACACCACGCTACGGATGGGGAGCTCTTCCACTTCTCCTGGCGAGATGGCCCTCTGTAATACCTGCCACTTCGCATTGCCTGTAATGTGCAGATAAAGGCGTCGGGCACGTAACAGCGCCGGTAGTGACAGAGTCATGCGCCTATGCGGTGCATGGGGCGGTTCTACTGCGATACACAGATCTTCGCCCGACAGGGACAACGCTCTGACCAGAGTCGATGCACCCGGAAAAAAAGAAGCCGTATGCCCATCCTCACCCATTCCCAACACAATAACATCAATAGAGCCGGCAAAATCCGACAGTTTTTCAGCAACTTCAGCCTCCGCGTCAAAGGGAGATTCCGCGGATGTCTTCATGCTGACAAAACGAGCCGCAGCGGCGTTATTTTGCAACAAGTGCCCGCGAATCAAGCGTGCATTGGAATCCACATGATCCTCATCAACCCAGCGCTCATCCACCTGAGTCACGGCTACTCGCTTCCAGTCCAGCGAACCACGGGAAAGCCGCTCAAACAGGGGCTTGGGGGTTGATCCACCGGATACGGCAAGCGTGGCGGCACCATGCTCTCGAATAGCCTGCTTCAGATCGGAGCTTATCTGACCCGCAAGTCGGCGCGTAAGCTCGTGGTTCGTATCAAACCGATGCAAGTGATTTAGCGTGCTACAGGTATTCATGCCAGCTCCTGCCATCGCGCGCAATCAACGCAATCGCCCGGGATGGTCCCCAACTACCGGCGGTATAAGGTTCCGGTACCTTACCCGTCGCCTGCCACACGGACTGAATACAGTCCACCCACTTCCATGCCTCTTCTACTTCGTCAGCTCGCATAAACAATGTCGGATTATTGCGTATGACATCAAACAACAGGCGCTCATAGGCATCTGGTATCGGCTCCGAGATACTCCCGTCCGGAAAAGTGAGATCCAGAGTCACCTTGCGCAGAGGAGCACTGACGTTAAGTCCGGCTACCTTATTCATCAACTCCAGGCTAATGGTTTCATCAGGCTGTAAACGGATAATCAATCGATTGGGCGTACCCGAGGGAAGCCACGATCCAAAAATCGAATGTGCCACCTGCTTGAACTCAACCACAATTTCCGAATACCTCTGATGCAGGCGTTTACCTGTACGCAGGTAAAATGGTACACTGGCCCAGCGCCAGTTATCAACATAGGCTTTCAGGGCAATAAAAGTCTCGGTATCAGAATCAGGTTGCGCATCATCTTCGCCATTATAACCAGGCACAGGTTTACCGTTTACCGCCCCCGCCGTATACTGGCCTATGACCACATTTTCCCGCACCATATGCTTATCCATGGGCCGCAGGCAGGATAGAACCTTCAGCTTTTCATTACGTACAGCCGTCGACTCCAGATGGGCAGGTGGTTCCATGGCGGTCAGGCACAATAACTGCAAAAGATGGTTCTGTACCATATCACGCATGGCACCTGCCCTATCATAAAAGTCCCAGCGACCCGACGCACCGATAGATTCGGAAACGGTAATCTGCACATTGTCGATATACTTGTTGCTCCAAAGTGGTTCCAGAAAAATATTGGCAAATCTCAACGCCAGCAGATTCTGTACCGTCTCTTTGCCGAGATAGTGGTCTATGCGATAGAGCTGGTCCTCATTGAAGATACTGGTTAGCTGATTATTTATCTCCAGAAATGATTTACGATCTTCCCCCAGCGGTTTTTCCACCACTATCCGGGTAGTGGGTCGCACGAGTCCCGCAGACTCAAATGCCTCGCAAATTGGCGCGAATATCTGCGGCGGCGTGGCCAGGTAAATCACCAGTTCGCGGCGTGCGTCACTCAGATAATCCTTGCGCAAGCAGACCAATCCTTCGCTGGAAGTCGCGTCCTGCCTGCAATATCTGATCTTTGAGGAAAATTCATCCCAGAACGCAACAGAAAGCTGTATCGCAGATTTACTGCTTTCCATCCAAGTGCGAACCAGTTCCAGAAACTCGCCTTGTGATCTTTTCCGCCGGGCGATGACCAACACACGTATATCATCAGACAGGCATCCGGCAACCCACAACGAATATAGCGCCGGGTACAGCTTGCGCAAAGCAAGGTCACCATCACCACCAATAATCAGAAGATCACAATTCATACATAAGCCCGGATCAGGTGATGCCACCGACATGTTCCATCTTGTAATTTCCGGAAAACCAAGAGACCTGGTTTACACAAGTAGAAAATTTCAGCTTTCCAAAATGTTACCATTACTTCAGAAGTGCTTTTTTGCCATCCAGACACAAGTACACCGGCGGAGACATGCTATCCACGAATCTTTCCTCTGTTACTTCATCATCCAAAGTCATATGGCTGCACATCCTCACCGAATCGATAAAGCTTACCACACTGAGACCTTTCCAGTACCAACCACACATAGCACTGTACTGGAGATCCAGGAGAATTGGTAAGCACAAGCCCGGGGCTGTTTAGCAGATCATATTCGCCAACCAAACAATCTGATACAACATCGTACAGCCCACTTGGACCAAGACAGCACTGTTAAGGCCTTGGAAACTACACTCATTATGACCATGTCAATAAAGAGAGTATGACCAACCAGCGCATGATTACCACAAGCCTGACTTCCAAAGATTGCCTGACGTGTACTTCTTAGTGCGCCCAAAGTACACTTACTCGTACCAAAGACTGTTTTTTACCCTGCAGCTTGCGCTTTACACAAAGCATTTCACTGAAAGGAACCACTCATGGTGGTTGTCACTGGAATAAACGCTTACCAAAAAACACTGTAGAGCGCTACAAGACCTGCGACCACTACCGCTGAACCGGCCCAGTAAGCTGTGGATGTACTAAAGTCAATATCATTGAGCTGAATAGCCTTGTCTTGTGGTTTTTTGTCGATATATGCCACCATGAAAATGATCAGGCAACAAGCGATAAAGACATAAAGCACGCGATCCATGAAAGGGATAGCAGGTAATAATACTTTACCCAATAACGATAAACCGAAGGAAGATATGGCGGCCAGCAAAGCCCCATTGGCAGTTGCCTTTTTCCAGAATATGCCAAGAATAAAAATAGCGCAGATACCGGGGGTAAAAAATCCGGTGAATTCTTGAATGTATTGAAAAGCCTGCGGAAATCCGCCCAACAAAGGCCGTGCTATCAATACTGCGATACTAATGGCAATAAGGCTGGCGATCCGACCTACCTTAACTAAATGTTGTTCGCTTTCCTGGCCTTTATACAGTGGACGGTAAATATCCAATGTGAAAATAGTCGCAATTGAGTTCATCATGGAACCTAACGACGAGACAATGGCTGCAATCAATGCCGCAAAAATCAAACCGCGGATGCCAACAGGCGCAAGCGACATCACTGCGGGATACGCCGCATCCGGTCGGCCTACATGAATACCACTGGCTGGATCCTGAGCCAGTACAAATGCAGCAATACCTGGAACAACAATAATTAATGGCATCAACAACTTTAAGAAGGCCGCAAATACAATACCCTTTTGCGCTTCGTTAACACTTTTAGCGCCTAGTGCGCGTTGAATAATGTATTGGTTAAAGCCCCAATAAGAAAGATTCATCATCCACATGCCACCAACCAATACGCCGATACCTGGCAGGTTGATATACTCCGGGTTATCTTTCGACAAGATCATATCGAATTTTTCCGGTGCGGTATCCAGCAGTACTTGAAATCCAGCCAATGATCCCGCGCCACCGGCAACTTTATCCAGCGATATCCAAGCAATCAACAAACCACCTGATACCAATAATACGACTTGAATAATATCGGTCAGCGCCACGGCCTTTAAACCGCCATACAATGAATAAGCCACCGCAAACACGGCTAAAGCTATCAAACCGTAAGTAATACCAAAACCGGTTAGTGCATAAATAGCTGTCGCGCCCAACCACAAAATCGCAGTTAAATTAACGCAAGTGTACAAGCCTAGCCAAAATATTGACATGACCGATTTTACCCTGGCGTCAAATCGCTGTTCTAAAAACTGCGGCATGGTATAAATACCGCGCTTGAGAAACACCGGCAGAAAAAATTTACCCACAATTAATAGAGTTGCTGCTGCCATCCATTCATACGATGCAATAGCCAACCCCACAACATACCCCGAACCGGACATGCCAATAATTTGTTCGGCAGAAATATTTGCTGCAATCAGCGAGGCACCAACAGCCCACCAGGGCAAGGCCTTACTCGCGAGAAAATAGTCTCCCGTATTTTTTGAATGCCCCTGCTTTTCTCGTGAGACAAAGGTTGCTATTGCGATCAGTAAGAACGCATAGATCAATACAATTGCGATATCTAATGTTGATAATCCCACTTTCTCCCTCTATTTCTCTTGAGGTAACTCAAGATAAGCCACCTGTTTTGTCCGACCAGTATGCACTAAATAAGTTGAATGTACGAATTGTGAACGCACTCTCTCAAAAATAAAAAAGAGATTCAGGCGCAGTTTCTCAGCTCTGATTTAATAGGTTAAACCAAAGCCGAAGCCATATTCAGGCTCCACTATAGCCGGATCGATAGCAGCGGCTTTAGGCCATGAGAAGGGCAGACGCCCCTTGAAATCGTATTGCTTGTCAGACGCGACAAGAACATCTGCCACCCCGGCACCTTCGCTGCCCGGTAGCCAGGCCACAACAAACGCATCTGCAAGTGCTATTGCCGCAGTAACTCCTCTCGGTCTGCCTGTCAGAAACACTGCAACGACCGGAATATTGTCTGCCTTCAAGCGCTGCATTAATTTAAAGTCAGGGTTATCACCAAGATCAAAATCAGATGATTTCAGATCACCCTCAAACTCCGCATAAGGAGTCTCTCCAAATACAATAACTGCAACATCCGGAGCTTTGTCGGTATCATCTTTATAAACCGACCCACCAGGTCGGCTAACCGCCTGGGTAAATCCATTAAAAATAGAGGTAGCGCCTTTATAATCTGAAATTTTAGTATCCCGGCCCTGCCAGGTTATGCTCCAGCCGCCGGCTTGCATGGCTACATCATCGGCTCCACTGCCGGCAACCATGATGCTGGCAGAAGCTGCAATGGGCAATACGCCGTTATTTTTCAGTAAAACCAAAGATTCACGCACCGCCTGTCTAGCAACCGCACGATGATCGGGGTGCCCAATGAATTTTGCCTTGCCTGCTAACATATGTTTTACAGGCTTGCCGTCATCAAAAATACCAGCCCTGAGCTTGACCCGCAAAATACGCCGTACCGCATCCTCGAGCCGAACCATAGGAATCTCTCCAGCCTCTACCTGCTTCACAGTATTGGCGTAAAAATTGCGCCAGTCTTCAGGCACCATGATCAAGTCAACCCCGGCATTGATTGCCGCAGGACAAGATGTTTTGCTGCAACCCGTGACTTGCTCATGACCATTCCAGTCTCCTATAACAAAGCCGTCAAAACCCATGCGGTTTTTCAAGACATCGGTCAACAGATATTTGTTTGCATGCATCTTCTGACCATTCCAGCTACTGAAACTCGCCATCACAGTCTGCACGCCAACCCCCAGGGCATCTACATAGCCTCGCCCGTGAATTTCAAGCAAATCTTCCTCTGAAATAATCGTATCGCCCTGATCAATACCGCCATTCCTACCCGTACCAATGCTGGTGCCGCCATCGCCGACAAAATGTTTTGCCGTAGCGACAATTTTTTGTTGCGAAAGAAAATTATCCAGAACCGGATGTCCCTGCAAACCAATGATCAGTTCCTTGGCCAAGGCCCTCACAATTCCAGGGTCCTCCGAATAACTCTCATAGGTTCTTCCCCAGCGGGTATCCCGCGCTACGGCAATGCTCGGGGCAAATGTCCAATCTATACCCGTTACTGCGACCTCACGGGCAGTAGCGATACCTATGTCGCGCATTAAAGCCGGATTGTTGGCAGCCCCAAGACCAATATTATGCGGGAAAAGCGTAGCACCAGACACATTATTGTGCCCATGCACTGCATCCGTACCCCAGATCACCGGGATCGCAAGCCGCCCGTCACGGGTATCTATTGAGGCTTTATAATACAGGGATGCCAGAGCCAGCCATGCACCAAGCGGTCCATCTGCACTCTCTGTAGGCCAGGAACCGCCGCCATTCAGTACCGAACCAATATGATATTGACCAACATCATCAGGGGAGATGGATTTAATTTCGGCCTGAATGATCTGGCCGACCTTTTGCTCCACACTCATTTGATTGATTAATTTATCAATCCTGGCTTCTATAGCAGGATCTTGTGGGATGGGCGAGCGGACCCTGGGCCAAAGCGAGACATCTGCCGCCGCTGGCAGGCAAGCAAACACCAATACTCCAGCGGCGAGCAGATTAGCTGCAACAAATGCGAAGCGGGGCATACCAATAAATAATTCTTAGATTTTAAGACAGGTCAAAGATTAGAACAGAACCCTCAGGCGTAACCCCATGGTACGCGGGCGGGAGAAAAAGCGCGTATTATCACGCTGAGTGATAACAATCGCTTGTGGCTGTTGTTCATCGGTAAGGTTACTGATATAAGCCTCGGCCCTGAACTCACCCCCAGCAAGCTCATAGGTGTAGCCCGCACCCACATCATAAGTCCAGTAGCCCTCAACCTTATCATCAAGCCGCCGTTTTTCAAGGTCTGACAGTCCATCATTGTAAACCCGTCCATTGAATATCGTCATATGCTGCGATGAGCGATAACCCGCCGAGATAATGGCATCAATGCTGCCCCCGTTATCCAGTTCAAAGACCTTGCTTAACGAGGCATTGAATTGGTACTCTGGCGTACGTGGCAGGCGGTGTCCTTCTATGGATTGCTCTCGCGCATTACATGCATCAGTTACTACGGGGAGACAATCGCCAAATTGTGCAGTCGGATCAAAGCGGCTATCCTGCACTGTTCTTGAATTTTCAATTTCAGCTTCTTGCAGCCAGAGAAACGTATAATCAAAATTAATATTGCGCGGGAACTGAAAGCCGCCATCAAACTGCATCCCATAAATCTCGGCATCAGAGGCATTGAAAGTGAATGAGACAATGTTATCTCCCGCGCCGCTGTCAACAAGCGCTTGAGGATCACCGCCCGTCAGGCCGGCAAAATCGATGATTTGCGCCGTTGAAACCAGATTGGTGACTTGCAGGTCGGTATAATCATAGTAAAAAGCACTGGCATTAAAACGTACTCCGACATCGCTCATACCCAAAAGGTTATCCAGCCGAAACTCATTCTTGGAGCCTATTTCATAAAGCGTGACCTTTTCTTCATCGTAGGTGGGTGCGGTTCCTGTTCCATCAAAAGTGATTCTGGGCGGTGGAGTTGGATCGCTTGGATCAGCAGGGGGGGGGGCAGGAGTAACAGTCGGCACATTATCGTTAAAACCACCCGATTTATGACCCGTGGCGACCAGGCCATAGACCAGATTATCCTCGGTAATATCAAATTCAGGGCGAATGCGCCAATCTACAAAATCATTATCCAATTCACCATTCTGCAAGGCAATGACAGAAACAGGCACAACATAAGCAACACGACCATCGAGATGATCATCAAAAGTTGGGTCGCTACCATCAGCGACAGGGCAACCAGCACCGCCATAAATATCTGGACATAAAGGATGCTGATCAACTGGATCCCCACCACCAACTGGCCCATTAGCAAGTACCTGACCTAAGCCATCACGATCACCAAATTGGGCAACGCCATCCAGATAGAATGCAATAGCTTCAGCTTGAGAAACCTCGCCGTCACCATCTGTGTCCGGGTTTATAATCGTTCTATCCAAACCCTTGAACCGAAAGCCTTCCGTACCAACAGAGGTAAATGCATTATCTGCGAAACCTGCACCGCCTAGAACAAAGCGATATCTTGCATTCACACCGGTTCTTGTCTTTTCATCTTCGGTATAGCGGGCGCCACCCGTTAAACGGAATCGATCAGTGGCGGAATAGGTCAGGTCAGTATAAAACGAATTGCTGTCGGTCTCGGTTCGTTGATTAAATTCAACACCGGAAAAAAATTGGTTTCGGTCACCGACAGTACCTAAAAATGTGCGTTGTTGCTCTTCGAACAGGAAGGTACCCGCAGTCCATTGCAGCGGCAAATCACCCAGCGTCTCGGAAAAAAGTCGTATTTCATGAATGTCGGATTCGGAGTCGGTGATTTGATGCACCCGGTCAAACTTGTCAAAGTCAAAGTCTATCTGTGTATTGCCGTTGTCCAGACGTGTAGTCAATGCACCCGGATAAGCGACTGTATCGGCCGCTCCACCCCATCGATAGTCATACACCAGGTCCCGATGCGAGACCGTATATTCAACATCGAACCATTCGGTTGAATAGTCCAGTTGACCCTTGATGCCCCAATGCTCGGTGTCTTCTTTGGGCGAAATCGGCCTGACATAGACCTTACGGGGGTCATCAACACTGTCTGGATCCAGATCTGCTCCCAGCAGGGAAGCATAGTTGGTGCCCGTGTAGCCAGTGCCTTTCTGCTCGATATAATCGTAAGTAAAGGTCAGCTTCAGGTCGTCCAATGCACCATCACCCAGACCATCAATCAAATAAGTAGTACGGATACCCGCATCATCGGCGGCCTCTGCCACCTCTATCCCTTCTCGTTCAGAGGTAGGAACGCCCACGCCCAGGTCCGCACTGTCAGGATTGGCATTCGTGTAGTAGCTGTCGTGCGACAGGGTAAAACCAGCGACACGAAATGCAGAATTTTCGGTTACCGGTACATTGACCATACCCTCTGCCCGGGTTTCACCGTAATTGCCAAAAGAGAGTTCGGCCATACCATCAAAAACACCAAGCCCAGGCTTGAACGGGATCACGTTAATGGAGCCAGCAGTGGCATTGCGTCCACGCAAAGTACCTTGGGGACCAATATTGACTTCCACGCGCTGAATATCGAAAAAGGCAGCACCAAAGCCGGAAGGACGAGGAACATAGACACCATCCAGATGGGTCGCTGCGGCAGGGTCGCCAAGCTCGGTATTGTTGCTGGAGCCAATACCGCGAATATAGACCTCTATGTTGCCCGCATTATTAGCGATGGACAAGCCCGGCAGGTTGCCATCCAGGTCGTTAATGTTTTGCACCCCCAGAATTTTTAACTCTTCGCCACTAAAAGAGGCAGCGGTGCCGGCAACGTCCTGCAAACTCTGCTCCCGTCGTTCAACGGTCACCGTGATTTCGTCTATTTGATTGGTTTGGGCGTAGGCATAGGGAAATACTGCAAAAGTCCCTATTTGTAGTAATAAAACAGCAGGTAATCTACACTTTTTAAAGTAATTCATAATTTTCCTCCCCGGCTATGTTATGTATGCGATTTTTAAATTAATTCGGTTAAAGAATACCTCAGCCTACCATAAATTACACTAATTGCACTTTAATTTTTTTTAATAAATGTGCTGGGGTTTGTAATCCCAGCCCTTTATGCGGACGAATGCCGTTGTATGTTGGACCCGCCAGCCAATCGGCCAGCTCTTCATTGAACCTCCCAGGGCTTTGAACAACAAAATAATTGCTGACAATGCCGACTGATTCCAATGTATACTTGCAAAGTAACAACCAGATCATTGATTTTGAGAGGAAAGCAACAATTGCGTCGCATTTTTGTTTTCCGCGCTCTGACAAGTCCAAGACGGACTTGTCAGAGCTTCCTTAACTTGTAGAGTCACATGGCAATGAAGGCACTAGTTCTAACAGATATTGAAAAAATGGAGTACACCTCTTACCCGAAGCCCAGGGCCGGAGAAGATGAGGTTTTGGTCAGGCTCAGGGCATCCGGTATTTGCGGGTCAGACATGCACGCCTATGTCGGGCACGATAGCAGAAGACCGCCGCCACTGATTCTCGGACATGAAGCCAGTGGCATGGTGCAGATAGATGGTAAGCCTGAGATGGTCGTCGTTGACCCGTTGGTCACCTGTACCAAGTGCTGGTACTGTCTTAATGGTTTTAGTAACTTGTGTACGGTGAGGCAAATTATCAGCATGGAACCAAGGGCAGGTGCCTTTGCTCAGTGGCTTGCCATACCAAAGCGTAATCTTGTTAAGGTTGATGGTGATCTGTCTTTTGAGCAAGCCGCGTTGGCGGAACCTGTGGCAACCGCTTGGCACGGAGTAAAATTGGCGCAGAAATACAGCATAAAACCACTGCAGTCTGCCTGTGTTTTAATTTACGGCGGCGGCGCTGTTGGTCTGGCGTCTGCTTTGGCTTTGAAATATCTGGGGTGCGACAATATTGTCATACTGGAAACAAACAGCAGGCGCATAGCCTTGCTTGGAGAGGCTACGGATGTTGATGTCCATAATCCGTCTGCTGAAAATTCCGCCCACAAGGCGGATGTCATTATTGATGCGGTAGGTTCTGGTATAACCCGCAAAAATGCAATGAGCGGCATTTCCTCCGGCGGATTGGTTGTGCATATCGGGCTTGGTGATTCTGAGCATGGATTTGACTCTCGAAAGATGACACTGGCACAAATTACCGTGGTTGGCAGCTATACCTATACTCATGACGAGTTTGTGGAAGTCGTGGATATTATGTCCAAAGGAGGGTTTGGTAAGCTGGACTGGTATAAAAACTATGCTTTATCTGACGGGCCATTTGCATTTAAGCAGTTGTTGGATGGGCAGGCAGACGCCATAAAAATTATTCTTAATCCTCCTGATTGAGAATGGCCTGTCCCGGATTTCTTTATTTCGGCAGTTCAAAGGCAATTTACGGCGACATATTCCCCGCGCTCGTCTGCAACAGGTCCGTCAATAAATTGATTTTAGCTGGCTTTCTCGGGGAAACTGTCGTATCTTACCCGATGGTGGTGTATTCCCCTCATGCAGGTTATCGTCTTCGTTAAAAAAACAATCCTGCAGCAACGGGAACACCACTTCGCTGCTCATTCCGTACACTGGTAATGGGCATAACTCAATAGTTAGGAGGAGGATATGAAAAAAATATTTGTTCTAATCAGTTCAGCGGTTTTATTGCTGACAGGTAATTTCGCCTATTCAGCGGTCGATATTAAAATTCAATCAGTCATTCCATCAAAGGCAGATGAGATTGTTATGCTCAAGGATTTTGCTAAAAATGTGAGTGATTTGACCGATGGTGAGGTGAAGTTCACCGTTTTGCCCGCCAATGCCGTTGTCGGCAATAAGCAGGTAATAGAAGCCGTTGATAAGGGCCTTATTGGTGCCGGTTTTGCGTGGACGCACTATTGGTCGGGGTATCATCCGGCAGCCATGCTCTTTGGTTCACCGGTGGCGGGCGCAGGAGTTGGGCTGGATAACTTTGCCTTTATGTCCTGGTATCTGAATGGTGGCGGCAAAGAGCTATATGACCAGTTATGGGATGAAATGGGCTTTGACATTAAGGGCTTTATGCTCCAGCCGGTCGGTCCCGAGGCGCTTGGCTGGTTTAAGGAGCCTATAAAAAGCATGGACGATTTTCGTAAGTATCGCTTCAGGGCACCTCCGGGTATTCCGGGTCAGACTTACAATGACATAGGCGTTTCCGCAGTGGCCATGGGCGGTGGTGATATTCTTCCCGCGCTGGAGAAAGGCACGATTGATGCGGCGGAGTGGTGCTGCCCTAAGCCGGACAGCGTATTTGGCTTTCAAAAAGTGTTGAAGAACTACTATCTGCAAGGTTTGCACCAGGTCGTTGTGAATGCGGATTTGTATATCAACGGCGAGGTCTGGCGTAAATTAACTGACAAACAGAAGCGCGCCGTGGAAGTTGCTGCTGACGCATCGCTTATGCGTGCCGTTGCTTACAGAATTTACGAAAATGGCAAGGCACTAAGGGATTTGACGGAAAATCACGGGGTAATTCTGCACGACACTCCCGCTGACTATTTCCCGGCCTATATGGGAGCGGCAAAAAACATTCTCAACGAAAATGCCGAAAAAAATGAATTCTTCAAGCGTGTCTGGGACTCGCAAAAAGAATTTGCCAAGACGGTAGTTCCTTTCTGGTCAGGGGCACAAACATCAAATGCGAAACTGGGTAAGGCGTTTGCGGACCAGCTAAAGCAGTAAACCTGTGCCTGTTTCAGATAAAGGTACCAAGCTTGACGTTACCGACGAGTTAATTGCCGAGTCCCGCGGCGCTGGTAACTTACCAGACGATATGGTGCCCTGGATGGCGGCGGTGATTGGGCTGATTGATAAGTCCAATCACCGCCTTGCCGTTGTCATATGCTGGCTTACGGTGCCAATATTTCTGGCCATGGGCTATGAAGTGTTCATGCGCCACTTTCTAAACGCACCGACGCTTTGGGCCTATGACATCAGCCGTATGTTCAGTGGTGCCTTGTTTATGCTGGGTGCGGCTTACGGTTTGCTGAAAGGGGCGCATATTCGCGCGGACTTTATTTATAGAAACTGGCAGGCGTCCACCCAGGCAAAAGTGGACGCCTTTCTTTATGTCGTCTTCTTTTTTCCGGGGATGTTTCTGTTTTTGCTTGCAGCCTCGGGCTACGCCTTTGACTCTTGGATTCGTGGAGAGTTAGGTATGGATACCGCATGGATGCCGCATATGGGCCCCATTAAATCAGTACTGCCTGTTGGCGTTGTACTGCTTATCATCCAGGGCATATCCGAGATTCTGAAGTGTGCCTACACGATTAAACATAACAGGTGGCCTTAGTGAGTCCGGAGGCGCTGGGCTTTGTTTTAATAGCGGTAATGCTGATAGCGATATTTATTGGCTTCCCCATCTCATTTACGCTGATATTTCTGGGCTTGGTATTTGGTTTTCTGGGCTTTGGTGATCTGGTTTTTTACCTTATCACTTTTCAGTTTGCCGACATCATGCTAGAGCAAACTCTGGCGGCCATACCGCTTTTCGTGTTTATGGGTATTTTGATGGAAAAGGCGGACCTTATGGAAAGGCTTTTCTATTCAATACAACTGCTGCTCTCCAGAGTAAACGGTGCCCTGTTCATTGCGGTATTGGTTGTATCAACCATCTTTGGTGCGGCAACCGGAATTGTCGGTGCTTCCGTTACTATTTTAGGCATCATGTCCGGTAAAATCATGCAGCGTTCCAAATACGATGTGCGTATGGCGGCCGGAGCAATTACCGCCGGCGGTACTCTTGGTATATTAATTCCGCCCAGCATCATGCTGGTGGTTATGGGCCCTATAATGGAAGTGCCGGTTACCGAACTGTTTGCTGCTGCCATTATTCCCGGATTACTGCTTGCTGCCATGTATATGGCATATACGCTGATTCGTTGTTATATCAACCCAAGCCTGGGACCTAAAGTTCCCGAGCACTTGCGCGGCGCCTCCATGAAAGAGGTCTGGCTTGAATTTGCCAAGGGTCTGTTGCCTCCCGCTATTTTGATTGCCGCAGCGCTGGGCAGTATTTTATTTGGTTTGGCAACGCCAACGGAAGGGGCGGCAATAGGGGTTATTGGCGCTATTTTTCTCACTCTGATGTACAGAAGGCTGACCTTTGGTATTTTTCAGGACGCCTTGATGAAAACGCTGGAGATTACCGTACTGATCATGGTTCTGGTGGCAGCGTCCAATTTTTTTGGTGCCGTCTTCTCACGCCTCGGCACCCCGATTATGATGACTGAATTCTTGCTGACCCTTGAGTTATCCCCATACATTATTCTGGCAATCATTATGCTGCTGATTTTTCTGCTGGCGTGGCCGCTGGAGTGGGTGCCTATTGTTCTCATTATCGTTCCTATTCTACTGCCTTTGGTTGAGCAACTCGGGTTTAATCTGACCTGGTTTGCCATCCTGGTTGCCGTTAATCTGCAAACCGCGTGGCTCTCACCCCCGGTTGCCCTGTCGGCCTACTTCCTGAAAGGCGTCGTTCCCGAATGGGACTTAAAAGACATTTACAAAGGCATGCTCCAGTTTATAGGGATTCAATTACTGGGGCTGCTGCTGATTATTGTTTTTCCACAACTGGTGCTTTGGTTACCGGGAGTACTATATGACTGACAAGGAACGAAAATGACAGAAATAAAAACTTTTGTTTCTCACCTGGAATGTTCGCTGACCGGAAAAAGGTATGAGAAGGATACCCTTCATTCTTTATCTGAGGCCGGCAAACCTCTATTGGTTAAATATGACTTAGAGAAACTGGCAAAATATGTCAGCAAACAAACAGTCAAAGCCGGAAATAAAAGCGGATTTTGGCGTTATGAAAATTTTTTACCGGTAAAAAAAAGCGAGAACCAGATCTCTTTGGGAGAAGTAATAACCCCTCTTATTACGTTGAATCGTTCCCGTGAGGTTTTGGGTTCACTAAGCGGCAAGGTGATCGTAAAAGACGAGGGACGGTTGCCAACGGGTTCATTCAAGGCAAGAGGCTTATGTCTGGCGGTCTCTATGGCAAAGGAACTGGGCATTAAACACCTGGCCATACCGACTAATGGCAACGCCGGTGCCGCCATGGCGGCTTACGCCACTCATGCCGGTATCAAAACAACGGTATTTTGCCCGGACGATACACCAGCGGTTAATGTTGCGGAAATTAAACAGCAGGGCGGTGACGTTTACCTGATAGATGGCTTGATAAATGACTGTGGCAGGATAGTTGCCGAGGGCAAAGAGGCCGTAGGCTGGTTTGACGTATCAACGCTTAAGGAACCATACCGTATTGAAGGCAAGAAAACAATGGGTATGGAGCTTGCCGAACAAATGGACTGGCAATTACCGGACGTTATTTTTTATCCGACCGGTGGTGGTACCGGCATGATAGGAATGTGGAAGGCATTTGACGAGCTGAAAACCATAGGATGGATAAGTGGCAAACTGCCAAGAATGGTTGCTGTGCAGGCGCAAACCTGCGCCCCTATAGTCAGGGCCTGGGAGAACAAAGAGACCTTTGCCGCTCCCTGGGAAAATGCCCAAACGGTTGCCGCTGGTATTCGCGTGCCCGTTGCCATTGGTGATTTTTTAATTTTGCAGGCCGTTTATGAGTCAGATGGTTTTGCCGTATCCGTCAGCGATGACGATATTATAAAAATGCGAGACGACATTGCCGCCAAAGATGGCTTACTTCTTTGTCCTGAGGGAGCGGCAACGGCTGTGGCTTACAAAGTTGCGCTTGACAAAGGCTGGATTGATAAAAGTGATACCGCCGTTTTGTATAACTGTGCCACCGGTTTGAAATATCCCATGACCTCATCATTCAAGCGCCTGGATCGCAGCGCGATTGACTATGACAGGTTTTAAGTCGGCATGGGTAACCGCTACGACTATATTATTATTGGTGCTGGTTCCGCAGGGTGCGTTCTAGCCAACAGACTCTCAGAAGACAGTAGTAAAAAAGTGTTGATACTTGAGGCTGGCGGCAAGGACAGCAGCCCCTGGATACATATCCCCATAGGCTATTTCAAAACCATGCACAATCCAGAATTCGACTGGATGTACAAAACCAATAAAGATAAAGGTATAAACAACCGCTCCATCGAATGGCCGAGAGGTAAGGTTTTAGGCGGCTCCAGCTCGTTAAACGGCCTGTTGTATGTTCGTGGGGACAGGTACGACTATGACAACTGGGAGGCGCTGGGCAATAAGGGTTGGGGCTACGGCGACGTTCTGCCGTATTTCATGAAATCAGAAAATAATGAGGACGGTAAAAATGAATTTCACGGTGACAGCGGTGAATTAAGGGTATCGAGATTACGCCTGAAGCGGCCTATTGCAGATAAGTTTATCAAAGCCAGCATTGCCGCCGGCATCCCTTTTAACGATGACTGCAATGGCAGCCAACAGCAGGGAGTTGGCTATTTTCAGCAGACCGCATACAAAGGTTTTCGCTGCCATAGCGCGAAGGCGTTTTTGAATCCCGTTAAGCGGCGTAAAAATCTCACGATTATCTGCCGCGCCAACGTCAGAAAAATTATCTTCGAAGGTAAAAAAGCGATTGGCGTGCAATTCATACAGAATGGTGATAAGCAGGAAGCCTATGCCGGATTAGAGGTAATACTTTGTGCGGGCGCTGTCAATTCGCCAAAGCTATTACAGCTATCCGGCATTGGCGATGAAAAACTGCTTGACCAACACAATATTATACCGATGTACAACAATCCGGCAGTTGGGCAAAACTTACAGGACCACCTGCAAATTCGCCTGGTATATAAAACCATGGAAAACACGCTAAACGACGAACTGAACCGCTGGTGGAAAAAAGGTTTGGTTGGTATACAATACATATTGTTCAGAACAGGCCCGCTTACCCTGAGTGCCAGTCAGGTTTATGCCTTTACCAATACCAAACTTAACGGGTCTCGCCCTGATATTCAGTTTCATATGCAGCCCCTTAGCGCCGATAAACCCGGAGACGGAGTGCATCCATTTTCAGCCTTTACCTCCTCGGTATGTATCCTGCGCCCTGAGAGCAGAGGCTACATCGCCATAAAAAGTAATGACTATCTGGAAAAGCCGGATATTGTACCCAGCTACCTATCTACGGAGAAAGACAGAAAGACCGCAATCGGCGCCATAAAAGTGGCACGCAGGATTGCAAACAGCTCACCGCTAAAAGAAGTCATTGCAGAGGAATTTGTCCCGGGAGAGAGCTATCAAAGTGATGATGAGCTGCTGGAAGCAGCAAAAAACTACAGCCAGACCATCTATCACCCCGTCGGTACCTGCAAGATGGGAACAAATGACGGCACAAGCGTAGTGGACGAAAGACTCAGGGTTTACGGAGTGAAAAGCCTGCGCGTTGCTGACGCATCAATTATGCCGGAGATCACATCGGGCAATACCAATGCCCCGACAATCATGATCGCAGAAAAAGCAAGTGATATGATTAAAGCGGATAATGGCTAGAGCCAGCTTTGCATGATGGCGTAGATCTTTACAAGCCATAAAATAGAGGCGACCTGGAAAACTCTGGATGACGTGGAATACACACCTTCTCAATGTCTGATCCTTTTCGATTATCGTCATCAATCACATTGAGTCATCGATAACCTCTTTATCCATTGGATTATGTGGGATACTTGATCGTTTGAATGAAGAAATCTCCAACTACCAGCTTTCGCTGTTCAATCCGTCGAAGTACCTGCTGGAGGAATGCAGAGAGCAATACGAAACAGACCGTGTGAGGCCTTTCTCCCAGTCAGGCTGGAAGCACTTTCTGATTGGCATGATGAAGGTGAACTTTCTCAAGCGACTGGAAAGTTCCGTCCATTCCTTCAACATCACCATGGAACGCACCATCGAAAAGATAGCAAGCTTGGAAGAACGGATTGACGCCTTTACTGCGCATCAGGTCAGCGCAGAAGCAGTACAACAGGCCCATCTTCTTGATCCCGGTGAAGAGCTGGAATATGATGAGGCAAAGTTGCGTGAGGAGGTCAAAGAGCTTCAGTCTACAACAAGGCCATCGCTCAGAAAGTCCAGCAAAATGCGAAAGGGGGAGCACTATTGATCGTTCTTGATAAAGCCTTCTCAAAAGTGAACGAGTTAGGTAGACAGCGGAAGACAGTGATATTTACCGAATTCTGCTGTACACAAAAGGAGCTAATTGTATGAAAAATATAGCTCTTGTTCTTGATTATAACCGAACCTATTCGCTAGCCGCACAGCAAAATGCTTACCCGCTATTTCGCAGTCTGCGCTTGCATTACCACGTATCTGATAATGACAGCCCACAGGATTTAAGCCCTTTACGTGACCTTGTCGTTAGATTGATGGCAGTGCCGGAATTTTTTGCAGTCGAAGAATGGCCTGTAGATGAAATAAATCCGGGTCAGACTATTTCCCTGCAAAAACGGCCTTTGAATATTCCCCACTTTTTGCAAGTTGTCTTGAATTGATGGGGCTGAATCCGATAATTGCATTAAGCAAAGAACATGCTTTTGTCGGAGTCTGGCTAATTGATGAGCGTTTTCCGATGCTGATCAATGACGATCCGATGGAGTTGAGAAAGCGAGTTGATGCTCGAGATATGGTGTTGTTTGAAAGTACCCTGGTTACCAATCCGACGCCAGTAACTTTTGTTCAAGCCAGCGAGCGTGCTCGCGAGTTGATCAGCGAAGAAAAGGAAGATGACTTTGTTTATGTTATCGACATTGGGCAAGCAAGAGCCCGTAAGATAAAGCCTTTATCAACTATTGAGAAAAAACTGGAGGAAAAGAGTTCAGACACCGATCACTCTTTGAGTTTACCGCCTGTCCCAACTTTACCGCCGGTGAATGCAAATGAGAGGGTTATTCCCGAAACGCCTGACACTCGCATCGATACCTGGCAGCGGAAGCTCTTGGACCTTACTAAACGAAACCCTTTATTGGCACTCAAGGACCGAGCAGTAGCCATTAAGCTTTATTGCCCGGATATTGGCTCGATGGAGGATAATCTGGCTGCCGATGTTTCATTTAAATTTTTGTCCGCAGAAGAGAGCCCTCTAAACGACAGCGAACGCAGTGAAGAGACATTTAGATTACAGGCTGGTTCAGATATCCACAAAGAGTACGCCTTGGATCAGCTTAATAAAAAAGTACTTCTGGCAAATATGCCTCGGAAAAAGCTGGAACAGAATGAAATCACTCTATTACGTAAAGCGAAAAAAGACTTAGAAGAAGGAGGATCAAATACCTTATATCTTGCACTTGGAATGCTGCGCTGGAAAGAAAACCCTGAAGATGACCGCTCATAAAGCCTTGATGAACATTATTGGCTTGACTGACGATCCCGCAGTTATATTTACAGCGGTTAAGTCCAAGCTTGTTGATGGATATGATTTTCTTGAAAACTCGAAGCTAATCAATCAAAAGAATGAGTTCAAGAAACATTGGGATGATTATATCGCTGTGGCGGATAGGATCGATAAACTAGAGCTAAATTTTGCTGAGAACGATATCTTTGATCAGGTGGTTACTGCTATCGACGAACTGATTGCTAATTCCTCCAAATTCAAAGCGTGGAGTGAGTGGTTGGCGGCTAAAGATGAGTCAGAGACCTATCAACTCACCGCGTTGACGGCAAGGCTTGAGGCACGAAGTATTTTGACTGAGGACGCCGAACAGCAAGTGCAAACCGCTTTCTGCCGCTGGATTGCTCCACAACTCATTGATAATTGTAATCAGCTACGCCAGTTTAAGGCATCAACACATGAACAGCTAATAAAGGAATTTAATCAAATTGATTCCGAAGTTACTAAAACGACCAGTGCCTATGTTGCCGATATTACGGCACAAAAGGTGCCGGGTCCTTTTGCTAAAGATAGCCCCAAGGAATTTGGGATGCTGGCGAGAGAGCTTCAAAAGAAAACCAGGCACAAACCTGTACGTTCTCTAATCAATGAGATGGGTATGCATTTGTTAGATCTGTGTCCTTGCATGATGATGTCACCTTTGTCTGTTGCGCAATTTCTTCCTTCTGATTTTAAAGGCTTTGATTTGGTCGTCTTTGATGAGGCGTCTCAAATAACGCCCTGGGATGCCGTTGGTGCTATTGCCAGAGGTAAAAACGTCATTGTTGTCGGCGACCCTAAGCAAATGCCACCGACTAATTTTTTTAGTAAAACTGTGGACGAGGATGATCCAGATGAAGAAGATCTCGAGTCAATCTTGGATCAAGCGCTGGCAGTTCGACTGCCTCATCGGCAATTAAAAGGCCACTATCGCAGCCGCCACGAAACTTTAATAGCTTTCTCGAACAGCAAATATTACGGGAACTCTCTTATGACGTATCCCTCCTCGCATACCAAAGACTCTGCGGTGACTCTACACCGCGTAAATGGTGTTTATGCCAAAGGTAAGGGACGAAATAATCCTGGCGAGGCTAAAGCTGTCGTTAACGAAATTGTTAAACGCCTTACCGATTCTGAATGCTGTAAACAGAGCATAGGAGTTGTTACCTTGAATACTGAGCAGCAACGTACGATAGAGGATTTGTTGGACGACGCTCGTCGCGAACACCCTCAAATTGAGTGTTACTTTCAATCCACCGATACCTACGATGGCGTATTTGTAAAAAATCTTGAGTCCGTGCAGGGTGATGAACGGGATGTCATTATTTTAAGTTTAGGTTACGGGCCGACCGAGCCAGATGGGCGTACTATGAGTATGACTTTTGGACCATTGAATAAGTCTGGTGGCGAACGGAGATTGAATGTTGCCATAACCCGGGCAACCAGCGAGGTATTGTTGTTTTCAAGTTTTGACTCCTCAATGATAGATCTAAGTCGGACATCGGCACTGGCGGTGGAACATCTGAAACACTATTTGGAATTTGCCGAGAAGGGACCTGTTGCCTTGGCTGAGCAATCGACGGCCGCGTATGGCGTGGATCAGTTTGACAGCGATTTTGAACAAGCAGTGGCGGGGGCTTTGCGCGATAAAGGTTGGAAGATACAAACTCAAATCGGGGTTAGCAAGTTTCGGGTTGATTTGGGCGTGGTACACCCGGATGATCCAGGCATGTACTTGGCGGGCATAGAATGTGACGGTGCGACTTATCACAGTTCGCCGTCAGCCAGAGACCGTGACCGAGTTCGTCATATTATTCTAGAAAATCTTGGATGGAGGCTAATTCGACTATGGTCTACAGACTATTTTCAGGACTCTGACGAAGCTTTATCACGCATTGACCTGCGACTGAAAGAAATTCAGGCTGAGGATCGTCGTAAAGCAGAACCATAAGCCTGTGAAGATTGAGTTGGATATTTATGAGCGACAAAAAGCTTGTTATGCTACGAGCACAGGCGTGGAAGATATCTGCTGTTCCATGACGACAAGGTCTGGCGTACTAAGGCATGCCTTGGTACGTAAGCTTCCTCATTAAGTAGACACATCATAAGTAGAGATCTCTGGCACAATAAACCCCAGGAGGTTACGGATGAAAAAGTCACGATTCACCGAGACGCAGGTCGTCTCGATTCTAAAGGAAGCCGATAGCGATATGGCAGTCAATGAGGTGTGTCGCAAACACAGCATCAGTTCGGCGACCTATTCCAAATGAAAATCCAAATATGATGGCTTGGAAGCCTCAGAGCTGAAACGAATCAAGACACTCGAAGTCGAGAAGGTCAAGCTCAAAGGCCTGTTTGCGGATATGGCACTGGAGAATACGGCTTTGAAGGATCTGATCGAAAAACGCGAAGCGATTGGGTATCTGATCGATACGCATGGGCTTTATATGCAATGGGACTGCCGCAGTGTGGGGCTATCTCGATCGGCCTGACACAAGCCGTTGGTCAATAGACTGGCACGGGATGGTCAACTGGCTGAGACATTGAGCGCATTGGCCACGCAGCAAGCCTGGACTTGGTTTTTGGAAGCTGTTCCGGCGCTTGAGGCGTCAGGGGCACCGTTGGAACCACAAGCGTGTGTGGCGAGTGGACTGCCTGCTCAAACTTAATCGGCGCCGCCATGTGAAGAAACGGATACCCATCAGGGAACCAATACCGTTGAGGGTGCCGTCACGACCGAATCAGGCCTGGTCTGCCGATTTCATGAGCGACGCGCTGTACCATGGTATGAGGTTTCGGACATTTAATGTCCTGGATGATTTCAATCGGGAGGCCTTGGCAATTGAGATCGATACTTCGTTGTCCAGTGTGCGCCTGATTCGCGTGTTCGAGCAGTTGCAAGCGACCCGGGGGTTGCCCGATGTGCTGCATACCGACAACGGCCCGGAGTTTCTCGGACAATGCTTCATGGTCTGGTGTCACGATAACGACATCGAGATTGACTATATTGAACCGGGCAAGCCAAACCAGAACGCCAACATTAAGCGATTCAACCGAACCTATCGCACGGAGGTGCTCGACACGAGTTGGTTCAATCATCTGGACGAAGTCAGAGAGATTACATGGGCCTGGATGATCGAATACAACGAGGAACGTGACCATGGCAGCCTCGGAGGAATGACCCTCTTTGAAACCCTTGAAAACGCCAAGTCTTCTACTTTTGAACTGTCCACTTGACAGGGAAGCTTACGCCTTCAGGTTGATTTCGGGCTTTATCAATTCATTGATGCCGATGTGATACCGGGTATCGGCATGGAACCGGAACGGTTCTGGCCGAGGTTTGCCGGTATCGTGGCCATTTGACGCCCTGTAATCGAGAGCTGCTGCTGGTACGCTGTGACGAGCTACAGGCCAGAATTGATGAGTGGCATCCGGAACGCAAAGGCCAGCCGCATGATGCCGCTGCCTATAAGCAGTTTTTACAGGATATTGGTTATCTCCTGCTGGAAGGTGATGATTTTTCGATTACGATAGCCAATGTCGATCCTGAAATATCCATCATCACCGGTCCACAACTCGCTGTACCGGTTAATAGGGACTGGACTTGGTAAATAGTTTGTCCCGCACATATCCGATTGCTATGATTCAACTATGAAAGAGGCTATCGCATTCGATACCCACCGCTTTGTCAAACATCTGATAGACGGCGGTTTCACCGAGAGGCAGGCCGAGGCCCTGGCCGATGAACAGATTGCCATGCTCAACACCAATCTCGCAACCAGGACTGACATCCAGCAGATCAGGGCCGACATGGATGCCATGCGATTGGCAACAAAAGCCGACATGGAAGTCCTGCGGCAGGAAACAAAAACCGAAATTGCGCAGGTCCAGGCCAGCGTGGAAGCTCTGCGGCTGGCAACGAAGGCCGACATTGCCTCGGTGAAGGCCGATCTTTTGAAGTGGATGATCGGCGCACTGATCGCCCAGGGCGGTTTGGTCGTTGCCCTGATCAAGTTGCTATAGCGCTGTACGGCATACGTGCGAGCTCCAAAGCTCTTATCCCCGGCATATCCGCCTTTATTGAACAGCAGGACCGCTACGAATGGCCTGAAAACTGATTGCATTTATCGCATTCTTCTTTACCATAGCTTAATTTTTTCAATGGCCTGTGTCGCTGCCGCTGGCCTTATCATTCTCCGGCTTCTGCCTTTGCCTGTTTTATTCCAATGAGCAATTACATCAATATCCACGGCCTGCAGGTTGATTCCGGGCTTTATCAGTTTGTTAATGCCGATGTGATACCGGGTACCGACATGGAATCGGAGCGGTTCTGGTCGAGGTTTGCCGGTATCGTGGCCGATCTGACGCCCCGTAATCTGGGGCTGCTGGCACGCCGTGACGAGCTACAGGCCAGAATTGATGAGTGGCATCTGGAACGCGAAGGCCAGCCGCATGATGCCGCTGCCTATCAGCAGTTTTTACAGGATATTGGTTATCTCCTGCCGGAAGGCGATGATTTTTCGGTCACGACAGCCAATGTCGATCCTGAAATATCCATCATCGCCGGCCCACAGCTCGTTGTACCGGTTAATAATGCGCGGTACGCATTGAATGCCGCCAATGCGCGCTGGGGTTCTCTTTACGATGCGCTTTACGGAACGGATGTTATCGACGAAAAAGATGGGGCGGAAAGAGGAAGCCGTTATAACCCTGCTCGTGGTGAAAGGGTGGTCTGTTATGCGATGGATTTTCTGGATAGGGCGTTACCTCTGATTAATGGTTCTCATAGTCAGGTTACCCGCTATGTTGCAGGTGGCGACGGATTACAGGTTGGTATCAACAACGCGGAAACGGCACTGGTCAATGGCGCACAGTTTATCGGGCATCAGGGAGAGGCGTCTTCGCCCTCTGCCCTGCTCTTCAAGCACAATCATTTACATGTCGAAATCCGGATAGACCGGAACCATCCTGTCGGTATGAGTCATCCGGCCGGTATATGCGATGTTGTCATGGAGTCGGCCATTACCACCATCCAGGATTGCGAGGATTCCGTTGCTGCGGTAGATGCCGAGGAAAAAATTGGCGTCTATCGAAACTGGCTTGGCCTTATGAAAGGTGATCTTACCGCCAGTTTTCCAAAGGGCGGCGTCACCGTTGAGCGCTCTCTTAATCATAACAGGGGATATACCACGGTTAGCGGTCAGCAGATTACATTGCCGGGGCGCTCGTTGATGCTGGTACGCAATGTCGGACACCTGATGACCAGTCCGGCCATTCTGGATGTAAACGGTAGCGAGGTCTTTGAAGGAATAATGGACGCCGCCTTTACCGGATTGATCGCATTACACGATCTCAAGAGGCGAGGTCGATTCAATAATTCACGCTGCGGTTCCATGTATGTGGTCAAACCCAAGATGCACGGTCCGGATGAAGTTGCCTTTGCTGTCGAATTGTTTGCGCACGTTGAGCGGCTCCTGGGTATGCGACCCAATACCATGAAGATTGGCATCATGGATGAAGAGCGCCGCACTACGGTCAATCTGAAGGAATGTATTCGTCAGGCCAGTGAGCGCGTTATCTTTATCAATACGGGATTTCTTGATCGTACAGGCGATGAAATCCATACGTCCATGGAAGCTGGCCCCATGGTACGGAAGGCGGATATGAAATCTCAGCTGTGGATTAGCGCCTATGAGGACTGGAACGTTGATATTGGTCTGGCCTGCGGGCTGCAGGGACATGCACAAATCGGCAAGGGGATGTGGCCCAAACCCGATGAGATGGCTGACATGATGGCGACAAAACTGGCACACCCGGATGCCGGTGCCAGTTGCGCTTGGGTGCCCTCTCCCACTGCCGCAACGCTGCATGCCCTGCACTACCATGAAATTGATGTGTTTGCACGGCAGGAAGGGCTTAAATCCCGCGAACGGGCAAGCCTCAATAACATTCTTACTATTCCCATCGAACCAGAATCATCCTGGTCTGCTGAAGAAATTCAGCAGGAACTGGATAATAATTGCCAGGGCATCCTTGGCTACGTTATACGTTGGGTTGAGCATGGCGTTGGTTGCTCCAAGGTGCCGGATATTAATAACGTCGGTTTGATGGAAGACCGTGCGACCTGCCGGATTTCCAGTCAGCATATAGCGAACTGGCTGCGCCATGGAATCGTGTCCGAAGATCAGGTAATCGAGACCCTGCAACGAATGGCCCAGGTAGTTGATCGTCAGAATAGTGATGACCCCGATTATATCGACATGGCTCCCGGCTTTGCAGGCAAGGCCTTTGAGGCCGCAAAGGATTTGATTTTCATGGGACGTGAGACGCCTAATGGTTATACCGAGCCACCACTGCATAAACGTCGGCTGGAGTTGAAGGGCGGCAAACGAGGAACTTAAAACTTTGTACCGAAAACCCGCAAAAAGAGAGGAGTATTACCCTGAGCCTACTTTTCCAGAAAAGACATTCCAAACAAATGAAATACCCTTTCTCAGTCTTTCTTCGAAGCCACCTGAAATCTTGATCATACTAGAGCTTATCTCAAACATGTTTAAGCAGAATACTAACAGTAGCAAGTTGGACAAAGCCTAAAAATTTTGCAGCGTAGGATTATTCCCGCCGGGCAAGAATGCGTCTTTGCTATTGCATGTTAGATGCTCTCTCGCTAACCATGCAAAAAATGTTTATCAAATCTCCCTTTTTGAATTTGGTACAAGGAGCACTTACGGCGATTGAATTATTCTCTTAAGACCGAAGAGAGTGACTGAAGGAAACTCTGATTAAGTCAGAATTCCCTTAAATATGAAAATGGCATTGAGCAGCACTTCAAAAATCACAATGGCGATGACCGCCGGTCCCAGTAAAATGATAGTGGCGAATTTGATGGGCATTGAGAGGACGATCTCAAGGGAGTGAAACCGGGCGCCAGTCGTCATCCATGTCTGCGTGATGTCCCCGGTGCAGCTACCATAGCAGCGGTATGACATGAACCATGACTGCTGTAAATAGATTGCAAAGTCCATAATGACCACGGCGAGCATGACGACAACAACGTAAGGCAATTCAATATTCTTGTTGCTGGACCGCCAATGCAACTCCGGCGGTTGCGGCTGGAAACAGCGAACACAATATATGGTATTCATAACTGTCAGATCGATATTATTTGCCCAACAAGATTCTTTGGGCAAGGTCAATTTTCGTCTTGGTGATGTTGGTTCGAAACCAGTAGTAACTTTCCATACCGGAGTCGGCAATAACCTGCGCAACAGCTTCGCATTCCGTACAACACATTATCTGTTTGATAACCCCGGCTCTGATCTTGAACTTATCAATCATATCGTCAGAGACAGGAAGGCCACAATGAAAGCGGCTTTCAATCATTATTTCGCCAATAAGCAAAAACATTGACGAGGAGTTAAGGTCGTTATGACTGGCAGGTAGTGATAATAATCTAAAGCAATGGATGGTCAACCAATATCAGCTTTTTATCAAATTGAGCCAGCTCCGCCAGAGCGGGTTCATTATGAATCGTCAATCGACGACTTTTTACAGTTAGCAGCCCCGCGGCTGTCAGTTCTCTGAGAGTACGGCTGACGTGTACTGATGTCAGTCCCATGGCGTCCGCCATGTCTTCCTGTGAGATTGGAAAAGCAATGCTGTTTTCTTCCGTACCCGCCAGAAGACCCGCTAGGGATTTGGTTCGATAAAAAAGCTCCAGGCATAAAAACGACAAGCGTTCTTTAGCTGATTTACGACCTATGCCAAGCATGTGCTGCTGGCATAAACGCATACTTTGTGCATTCAGTTCCATCATACGGGCGCTCAGGTCAGTTCGCCCTCTTAAAATCTGGTCAAGCCTGTCGATCGGAAAGGCACAGACAGTGATTTCAGTTAAGGATTGGGCACTATAGTGGATGGGGATATCCGGGTTAGGGCAGAAGCCGATAAAGTCCCCAGGCAGTGCAAAGCGGTGTATCTGGCGCTCACCGGTTGCTGATGTCTGGTATAACGCAACCCAGCCGGAAAACAAGGTAAACGCATATTGACTGGGGATGCCTTCTTCTACCAGTCTGCGCTTGGGCTTGATAACAAACTGCTGCTCTCGATAGCTTTGCGCCCATTACAGACTTTCAAGAGCGACTCCCTTGAATAATGCCAGTTTACGCACGGGACATTGCGCACATTGAGTCTTTTCTCCGGGTTTGACAATGAAATTGTCGTAGTTTATTGCCATCTTCCTGAATCGGTCGGCCAACATAAATTAAAAACCACATGATTATCGTAATTGTTACTGTCGCATTAAGCTACTATTTCGAGGAAGCTTAAGAACAATTTCATCCTGGATTTGTTAGAGCGCGGAAAACAACAATGTAATTTTTTTTCCTTTCAAAATCAATAACTGATCGTTATTGATTTTGGCGATACATCTTTGTTCCACAGGAAACTCTGATTCAGTCAGAGCTTCTTTAAATTTATGACATGATGAACAGAATTCTGAGATTTACCCGCTATAATAACCCGAGTTCCGCGAAAGATGCCGGCGGACCATCGCCGATAATAAAATGATCCAGAACGCGGATTTCCAACAGACCTAAAGCCCGCTGCAGACGCTCGGTAAGGGCGCGATCAGCCTGGCTCGGCTCAGCAATACCGGAAGGATGATTATGGGCAAAAATCACGGCCTTGGCATTCAATTTCAACGCCCGCGTTACAATATCTCTTGGATACACACTGGCACCATCAATCGTCCCTCTAAACACTTCTTCATATCGGATAACCTGATGCTGATTATCCAAAAAGAGGCAGGCAAACACTTCATAGGATAAATGACCCAGCTTAAGGCGGAGATATTCGCGTGTGGCCTGCGGGCTGTCCAGCACATCGCCCCGCTGAATTTCCACTGCCAGATAACGCTGCCCCATTTCCAACGCCGCCTGTAGCTGTGCGTATTTTGCTTCCCCCAATCCGGGTATTGCGCAAAGCTCCCCAATACCGGCCCGCATCACACCGCGTATATCACCAAAATGCCGAACCATATCCCGACCCAAATCAACCGCACTCTGCCCCTTGACCCCGGTACGCAGAAAGATCGCCAGTAGTTCGGCATCTGAAAGCGAATGCGCCCCCTGATTGATAAGTTTTTCCCTAGGCTGTTCAGTAGCCGGCCATTGTTTGATACTCATAAAACTTCATTTTTATAAGTTAAACGAATAGGATAGCGAAACTTTTTAACATGCGAACCTAGATAAATATGCGGTTTTTGGCAGGCAAACAAATTATTTTAGGCGTAACCGGGAGCATTGCGGCCTACAAAGCCGCTGAATTGACGCGCCTGCTGGTTCAATCCGGTGCACGGATTCGGATTGTCATGACTCAGGGAGCCCAGGCTTTCATTACACCCATGAGCTTCCAGGCCCTGTCCGGCAATCCGGTTCATACGGCGCTTCTTGACGAGCGGGCCGAAGCCGGCATGGGACATATTGAACTGGCTCGTTGGACGGATACCGTTGTCGTGGCACCGGCCTCGGCCAATTTTCTGGCCCGACTGGCTCATGGCATGGCCAACGACCTGCTAAGTACATTGTGTCTGACCACCGATGCGCCGATTATGGTGGCACCCGCCATGAATCAGCAGATGTGGTTAAATCGCCAGACCCAACTGAATATCAATCATCTCAGTCAATCCGGGGTCACGGCTATAGGACCCGCATCAGGTGAACAGGCCTGCGGTAACATCGGGCCGGGACGTATGCTGGAACCTGATGAACTGATCACCATCATCGACAATAGTTTTTCCCGAAACACCCTTGCTGGTCTGAAGGTCATGATCACCGCAGGTGGCACCCGTGAAGCCATTGATGCCGTCAGATATATCAGTAATAGAAGCTCAGGAAAAATGGGTTTTGCGCTGGCCACTGCGGCCAGAGAAGCCGGCGCGGAGGTTACGCTGATTTCCGGACCAGTCAGTCTTAATACCCCCGATGGAGTCTCGCGAATAGACGTTGAAACAGCCGAGCAAATGGGACAGGTTGTCCTGAATCAGATTTCTGGCCAGGATATATTAATCGGTTCGGCCGCGGTTGCTGACTATATTCCCATGTCACCTTATGAAGGGAAAATAAAGAAAACTTGTGATAATCTATCTATCGAGCTCTCACCTGGCATCGATATTATGCAAGAGGTCGGTCGATTGCCTGACAAACCATTTACGGTAGGATTTGCAGCCGAAACTGAAAATATTGGTGCTTATGCTCAGGACAAAATGCGGAGAAAGAACATGGATATGGTTGCTGCAAATATTGTAGGCCTGCCTGACCGAGGATTCGAGGCTGATGAAAATACGGTTGATGTTTACTGGAATGATGGTCGGAAAACACTGCAACTTGCCAGCAAAAACAAGATCGCCCAACAGATTATAGCGCTTATCGGCGACAGATACCGAGTGGCGCCATCCCGTGAATCCACGAGTTAAGGCGTAATTGCTACTCAATCATGCAATTGTAAATTAACATTAAAAAGTCATAGGCAATAAGACATAATAATGCGCACTTCCGGTTCGTTACTGATATTGACACTGGCAACATGCTGTCAGTTGTCACTCGCCCAGGATAAAATCGCCCAGACCAATGACCCCGCCCAACCTGCCATTCAACCGGTAATTATTGGCCCACAAAGCTTTCGGAATGTGGCTGAGCTTGCAGAATATATTGAAGTCAGGATTTCAACCTACTTTACTCAGATTGAAAACGCTATTCAGAATCCTGAATTACAGGCCGCACTGGCTATAGCGGATACCGGGATGCTGCTTTCTCGGGAAAACCAGCTCGAGGGGCTACTCTACGACAACATCAAAGTAAGGTTCTATCCAAATGGATTAGAGGAAGTTGACAATTACTCGACTCCCGCCTGCGGTTTCGCCTGCATTAACATTGCCACCAGCTCATACGAGGCACCACCTCCGGCGGAAGCGCTACTCTACGACACATCAGATGCCAATATTACCCTGGCGCGCGCCATTTTTAGTGAGTCCGGGCAGGCTATAGGCGTGGTAGTCGCTCACTATCCCTATGAACTAATCACAGAATCAATTAAACGACTCAGGAATATTGGTCTCTACACCGAATTTCAACAGTCGGTATCAGGTAAAAGAAATATAATCCAGAAACATGGCGATGCCCGGATCAAACAAGGTCCAGCCAGGAAGGTCATTCGCATCAAGGGGACAAGGTGGAATATCGCTGTCTGGACGCCAGGCGGGGTAGGAGTTGGTGAGTATGAACCTCCATCAATACACTGGTTTAAGATAGTCTTCGGAATTATTGTACTGGCTACCGGTATTACTCTTTTAATCATATACAGAAAGAAGCATCCCGTTTCACCTGAAGCGCCTGTGGCTGGAGAGTTGGATGATGTGTACGAGCCCGAAGCCGTCATCTACGATAATGACAAAGAAAGCAAAACACTGATCATGGGCGATGACGCAACCGAAGTGAATATCAGTAAATCCTTGAAAGACAGTGACGTAAAAACCAATAAGCCGAACTAAGCATCATGTCATTAGCACCCGAAAGAGCCTTGAATATCGCCAAGGTGTTAGCCGAAGCTCTACCGTATATCCGCCGTTTTCAGGATAAAACCGTTGTCATTAAATATGGCGGCAACGCCATGGTCGATGAAAAACTGAAAAGCAGCTTTGCCCGCGATATAGTTTCAATGAAGCTGGTCGGTATCAATCCGGTCGTGGTTCACGGCGGTGGGCCACAAATTGGTGAATTACTCAAACGTATCGGAAAGGAGAGCGAATTCATCAATGGCATGCGTGTCACCGACCGCGAGACCATGGATGTTGTGGAAATGGTTTTGGGAGGTTTGATCAATAAGAATATTGTCAATCTCATTAACGGTCATGGCGGTAAAGCAGTCGGCCTGACTGGGAAAGATGGCGGCTTGATTCACGCCCGCAAGATGAAAATGGCCAAAATTAATCAGGGAACCAACGCACCGGAAATCATTGATATCGGCCATGTCGGTGAAATCGAGAGCATCGATACCAATATTATTAACATGCTGACCGGTGGCGATTTTATCCCGGTCGTAGCACCGATTGGTGCTGGCAAAGATGGACATTCCTATAACATTAATGCCGACCTGGTTGCCGGCAAAGTTGCCGAGATACTGAAAGCCGAAAAACTAATTCTGCTAACCAATACACCGGGTATTCTTGATGCCGATGGTAAGTTACTTTCGGGATTAAGGTCTGTAGATGTAAAGCAACTCGTGGCCGATGGTGTTATACATGGTGGTATGCTGCCCAAGGTTCAATGTGCGCTGGACGCCATTGCCGCAGGCGTTACCACATCACATATTATTGACGGTCGCGTTGAACATGCAGTGATGCTGGAACTATTTACGGATGAAGGCGTTGGCAGCCTGATGAAGGCAGCATAAGACATCACCTGCACACAATCATACGCCAAAATGATCAGAACATCTAATAAGGATTCATTCCAAAAATTCATTTCCATTAAAGTAGTATTTCACTTTCTTATGTTATATAATCTTTGCTGAAATCTCACCTCATTAGGAGCTAGTTATGGCAACAAAAAAAACATCACGTAAGAAAAAGTTTAGTACAAAGCGTGCGACCCCGGGAAGAAAGAAAGTGGCACTCAAGCAACAACTTGCCCTTAAAAAGAAAAAGAAAATGACCGCCAAGAAGAAAGCTGCCACGAAGACAGCCGCTAAGAAGAAGGCTACCAAGAAAAAAGTCGCTAAAAAGAAAGCCTCCGCGAAGAAAACCGCTAAGAAGAAGGCCACCAGGAAAAAGGTCGCTAAAAAGAAAGCCTCCGTGAAGAAAACCGCTAAGAAGCAGGCCACCAGGAAAAAGGTCGCTAAAAAGAAAGCCTCCGTGAAGAAAACCGCTAAGAAGAAGGCCACCAGGAAAAAGGTCGCTAAAAAGAAAGCCTCCGTGAAGAAAACCGCTAAGAAGCAGGCCATCAGGAAAAAGGTCGCTAAAAAGAAAGCCTCTGTGAAGAAAACCGCTAAGAAGCAGGCCACCAGGAAAAAGGTCGCTAAAAAGAAAGCCTCTGCAAAGAAAACCACCAGAAAAAGAGCCCGAAGATAGTTATTATAAATCTTGCATAGCTAAAGGCCTGCATATATGCAGGCCTTTTTATTTGACATCTAAAGAGATATAAGAAGAATACTAATTCGTAAGGAATAGCTGATAGGCCGGATTTTTTGTTTCTTCCCCAAATTGGTATCCCAGGCCATCAAGAAAACACTGAAAGCCCTGATGCTCGGCATCCGGCACCTGGAACCCACACAATACCCTGCCGTAGTCTGATCCATGGTTACGATAATGGAACAAACTGATGTTCCATTTACCTCCGAGTAAAGACAAAAAACGCAATAAAGCTCCGGGTCTTTCAGGAAATTCAAAACGAAATAAACGCTCATTTTTTATGCCAGGCGAACGCCCTCCAACCATGTAACGTATATGTAGCTTGGCTAACTCGTCATCAGATAAATCAATAACCGGGAAGCCCTTCTTCTCCAGCATCTCATTGATGTATTGTCTTTCTTCCAGGCCTTTTTTTAGTTGGATACCAGCAAAGACATAAGCGTTATCCTTATCTGCATAACGATAGTTAAATTCAGTGATGCCTCTATTTCCTATCAGATGGCAGAATTCACGGAAGCTTCCGGGCCGCTCTGGAATCGTGACGGCATACAATCCTTCTTTATGCTCACCTACCTCCGCTCGCTCGGCGACATAACGTAACTGGTCAAAGTTAATGTTGGCACCAGAATCAATAACAACATATAACCTGTTACTCACCGTTTCACGCTCTATGAATTTCTTAAGCCCCGCCAAAGCCAAAGCACCGGCAGGCTCGGAAATAGAACGGGTTTCATCATAGATATCCTTAATAGCCGCACAGGTCTCATCCGTACTGACGAGAATAATTTCATCCACCAAATCACGTGCGAGCTCAAATGTGTTTGCACCGGCCTGCTTAACCGCAACGCCATCGGCAAATATGCCAACCTGAGGTAGTACCACACATTTATCTGCGCGCAGCGCTTCGTACATTGATGGCGCATCATCCGGCTCGACTCCAATAATCTTGACCTCCGGGTGATAATATTTCACCCAGGCAGCCATACCAGCGATCAAGCCACCGCCGCCTACAGGAATAAATATAGCGTCTGGCAAACCATCCAGTTGCTCCAGAATCTCACGCGCTATGGTGCCTTGCCCAGCGATGACATCCTCGTCATCATACGGGTGGATATAAATGGCCCCCGTCTCTGCAGATAATTCATAGGCATGTGTAGAAGCATCATCATAGGTATTACCATGTAGAATGACTTTTCCACCTAAACGCTTGACGGCATTAATCTTGATATCGGGTGTTGTCTTCGGCATGACAATAGTGGCGTCAATGCCCAGCCGACTGGCAGATAGCGCAACGCCCTGTGCATGATTTCCTGCTGACGCACCGATAATTCCCCTATCCATTTCCTCCCGAGTCAATCCGGATATCTTGTTATAAGCGCCACGAATTTTAAATGAGAAAATCTCCTGCCGATCCTCGCGCTTGATATATATCCGGTTGGAAAAGCGTAAAGACATCAGCTTCATATACTCTAGGGGTGTGTTTATCGCCACATCATAGACAGGGGCTTGCCGTATTTTATTGACCAAAGATTCCAGGCTCATATGAGGGTTTGTGCGCATCACTGTTCGACAAAGAAGTTAAGCAGGGTATCATTGCCGCTTTTGAATACAAAGGGGAAATCCCATGTTGTTGGAGGAACGTAAAAAGCTGGCTGCAGAAGCCGCCATGGAATACGTTCAGGCAGGTGAAATTATCGGCGTGGGTACAGGCTCAACCGTTAACTATTTTATAGACCTGCTGGCGGATGTAAAAAACAGGATTGATGGTGCTGTATCCAGCTCAGTTGGATCAACCAAACGTATGGAGGCCCATGGAATTAAGGTGCATGACCTCAATGAGGTAAACGGCATATCAGTTTACGTCGATGGGGCCGACGAAGTCACCCACAATCTCCATCTCATCAAAGGAGGGGGCGGCGCACTCACTCGGGAAAAAATTATTGCAGCCGCCAGTGAAAAATTTGTCTGTATCGCTGATGATTCAAAGATTGTAAACCGCCTGGGCAAATTCCCATTACCAGTGGAAACTATCTCAATGGCCAGAAGCATGGTTGCGCGCAAACTTATGAAATATGGCGGTCAACCCGTGTTACGTGAAGGCTTTATTACTGACAATGGATGTGAAATTCTGGACATACAGGGTCTGGACATCGTTGACCCATTTAAGATGGAACGTGAAATCAATCAGATACCCGGTATCGTTACCGTTGGACTCTTCGCCGAGCGTGGGGCCGACATTCTGCTTCTAGGTGGAGAAAATGGAGTCACGCAAATAGAACCATCCGGTCCCGATACGAGAGAGTGACTGCATGAATGCTTACCGTCTTTCTTCTCATAAGGAACACCAATCCCTGCTTATGGAAACTCTGATTAATTCAGAGCTTCCATAAAATTAATCAACCTTGAGTATCTTTACCTTATATAACAAATCATGGCCGGCGAGCGGGTGATTAAAATCAACCAATGCCGTATCTGTTGAGATTTTCCTGATTGTCCCGGCTACCTCATCACCGGCTGGCGTAGTAAAAGCAATAATCTGATCTTCTTCAGGCTGCATACCTGCAGAAAAATCGCTCAAGGGCATTTCATGAATATTCTCAGGGTCATAAAAGCCAAATGTCTGTTCGGGTGTCACAGTCACCGTTTGTTCATCACCTGCCTTGAGGCCATACAGTACAATTTCCAGTCCTTCGATCAGGCTACCGTCACTCATGGTAAACTCAAGCGGTTCCTTATCAAACGAGTCTTCCGCTACCGTCCCGTCTTCCAGAGTAAGGGAAAAATGCATAATGACGCGGCTGCCCGGCACGATTTCACTCATCATTGGCCTCATCACGCTGATTAACGAATAGATCGTATATCAATAAAGTCACTCCGACCGTAATAGCCGAGTCCGCAATATTAAATATCGGCCAGTGATATTGTTGATAGTAAACGTCAATAAAGTCGATAACGTAACCGAGCCAGATGCGGTCAATCAGGTTACCAACGGCACCACCGAGAATAAGCGACAAAGCTGCGGCATGCAGCCTTTCCTGTGCCCGCATGATCCATATCCAGCGTAATATCACCCCGCAGACGACCAGAGTCAGCACAATGAAGAACCAGCGCTGCCAGCCACCGGCATCGCTCAAAAAGCTAAAAGCCGCACCTGTATTATATGCCAGCGTCAGATTAAACATGGACATAACCGGTATGGGCTGATGATACTGAAGTACGGATTGGGCCCATAACTTGGTCAGTTGATCAAGTATGACCACAAAAAATGATAACAGCAACCAACGTCTGGCATACGACAGTCGCATGGCAAAAACTTCAGACATGGGAACGGAGTTCACCGTCACCATCCACGTTTTCGACACAGCGTCCACACAGGGCTGCATGGCCGGGGTGTGAGCCAACGTCCTCACGATAGTGCCAGCAACGCTCACATTTACTGTTCTCAGTCGCCTTGACTACCATAAACAAACCATCCCTGCCTTCGGCCATAACAGCGTCATCCGGCTTTTCACTCAGTGGATGCACACGCACATAGGAAGTAATGAATACAAAGCGCAATTCGTCACCAAGCCGGTTCAATACTTCCATGATTTCGTCGTTACAGTAAATATCAACTTCCGCCTCCAGAGAAGAGCCTATGGTTTTCTCCTTACGCTCTTTCTCCAACTCACGAGAGAGCTCTTCACGCACGGACATAATGCTGATCCAGAATTCGTCATTCAGCGCATATTCATCATGCTCTGCCAACTGACCATACCATTCATTAAGGAAAACTGACTCATTGCGCTCACCTGGCATGTATTTCCAGATTTCCTCTGCAGTGAAGCTCAAGATGGGTGCCAGCCAGCGCACCAAAGCCTCAGCGATATCGAACATGGCAGTTTGTGCGGAACGGCGGGCAATCGAATCTATACGCATGGTATAGATTCGATCCTTGAGGATATCCAGATAGAACGAACCCATATCCACGGCACAGAAGTTATGTACTTTTTGGTAAACGAGGTGAAAATTAAAATCATCATAGGCCCGTATCAGATTCTGCTGTAACCGATCAGCCTGCCCGATCATCCAACGATCCAGCGATAACATATCTGTCGCATCAACACGATGTCTTGCGGGATCAAAACCCTCCAGATTGGCCAGCAGGTAGCGGGCGGTATTTCGCATACGACGATAGGATTCAGACATCCGCTTGAGAATCTCATCTGAAACATGCATCTCATTGCGGTAGTCTGCGGCTGCCACCCATAAACGCAGAACATCGGCCCCTAACTGCCCTACTATTTTCTGCGGCTGTATCACATTACCAAGAGACTTGGACATCTTCCTGCCGTCCTTATCAACCGTAAATCCATGCGTCAGTACATTTTTATAGGGCGGCACATCATTCATACCGACAGCCGTCAGTAAAGAAGACTGAAACCATCCACGATGTTGATCCGAGCCTTCAAGATAGAGATCTGCCGGGTAGTGCAAATCATCATTATGCTCCAATACACAGTGATGTGTGGAACCGGAGTCAAACCAGACATCAAGTGTATCGGTCACTTTGATGTATTGACCGGCATCTTCCTCCAGGAGTTCTTTCGGCTCAAGCTCATGCCAGACGTCAATACCACCCTTTTCAATCCTTTTGGCAACCCGTTCAATCAATTCAATAGAATTAGGATGCGGTTCTTCAGTATCCTTGTGAATAAAGACCGGGATGGGGACGCCCCACGTGCGCTGGCGAGAGATACACCAGTCTGGACGATTTTCAATCATGCCGCGAATACGTGCCTGACCCCAGTTCGGGAACCAGTTAACATTATCAATGGCTTTCAGCACACTCTCACGCAGGCCATTCTGGTTCAGACTGATAAACCACTGAGGCGTCGCACGAAAAATAATCGGAGCCTTATGACGCCAGCAGTGCGGATAAGAATGGGACAGGCTGGCAGCATGCAATAATCTGCCACGCTCATTCAGAACATCCAGTACAGCGTCATTGGCCTTCATGACGAACTGGCCTGCAAACAACTCAGTACCTTCAATAAAACAGCCATCGCTGCCAATCGGATTATCAACCGGCAAGTTGTATTTTCGTCCGATTTCAAAGTCATCAACCCCGTGTCCCGGGGCTGTATGGACTGCGCCAGTACCCATATCGGTCGTGACATGTCCTCCGAGTATCACCGGCACCTGGCGGTCATAGAACGGATGCTGCAACAATAAACCCTCAAGTCTGCCGCCCATTACTCGGGACAGCACTCCCATATCCTCAGCGCCATAACGTTGCAGACAAGTCTCTCTCAATGTATCTGCCAGCACAATGATTTCCTCGATACCATCAATATTGATCTTGCTTATAGAATATTCCAGGTCCGGATGGAGACATACCGCCTGATTGGCTGGCAACGTCCATGGCGTCGTGGTCCAGATCAGAATACTGGTTGTCACTCCTGCCGTCTCTACGCCCGTTGCAGACTCGAATGCAGCCACATCATTAATATGGAAACGCACGTCAATTGTCGGCGATGTCTTGTCCTGATATTCCACCTCAGCTTCGGCCAGGGCAGAGCGGCAGTCGGTACACCAGTAAACCGGCTTATGGCCTCTGTGCAGATGCCCGTTTTCAATCAACCTGCCGAGAACTCGGATAATATTTGCCTCAAAGCCATAATCCATGGTGAGGTAGGGTTTTTGCCAATCGCCGACTATCCCCAGACGTATAAAATCCTTCCGCTGCTTATCGATCTGCTTACCGGCATATTCACGGCAGGCATCACGAAATTGACGTGCACTGATCTTCCGACCCGGGCGACCCTTCTTCTTTTCGACATGATGTTCAATCGGCAGACCATGACAATCCCAGCCCGGGATATAAGGAGCATCAAAGCCACTCAGTGTCTTTGATTTGATGATAATATCTTTCAACACTTTATTGACGGCATGCCCGATATGGATATCCCCATTTGCATAAGGCGGCCCATCATGCAGAACATATTTCGGCCTGTTCCTGCCTCGCTCTCTCATCTTCGAATAGAGCCTGAGCTCATCCCAGAGCTTCAGTATTTCCGGTTCACGTTGTGCCAGATTGGCCTTCATCGGGAATGCTGTCCTCGGCAAATTCAATGTTGCCTTGTAATTCACTTTGTCTCCTTCGCTCATATGTTCAGCGCCTCTCTGGCGGCTGCCGCGTCACGTTCAATCTGTACCGTCATTGCTTTCAAGCTTGCAAATTTTTCTTCGTTACGCAGATGCTTGACAAACTCCACATTAACCCGCTGACCATAACAGTCACCTGACCAATCGAATAAAAACACCTCCAGCATCCAGCCCACACCGCTCACCGTCGGTCGAGTACCAATACTGGCTACACCATTTAAGATAGCGCTCCCCGCCACTGCGGATACACGCGCCGCATAAACTCCGGATACCGGCGAATGTCGGCGGCGCACCGGAATATTAATCGTCGGCCAGCCGATATCACGCCCCAGCTTCTGGCCATGCACGACCCGACCGCACATTGTGTACGGACGTCCCAGCAGCCGGTTCGCAGCTTCGATATTCCCGTGATACAACAACTCACGAACTGCCGTACTACTCACCCGGTGCTCGGATTCCAACACGTTATCAATACTATGCAGCTCAAAATTATACCGGTTTGCCGCAGCCCTCAATACATCAAAGTCGCCGGCACGGTTCTTACCAAAGTGAAAATCATCACCAACCAGCAAATACTTCATATTTAATCGCTCGATAAGGATATGCTGAATAAAATCCTCGGCCTGCATTTCCGCCAGATAACAATTAAAATCCATTGCAATCACACGGTCGAGCGGCAACTCCTCCAGCACCCGCAGCTTATCTGCAAACCGGTACAAACGAGCTGGCGCTTTTTCTCCAAGAAAAAACTCCATCGGCTGCGGCTCAAAAATCATCAATGAAGCCAACAAATTCCTTTTTTCCGCTGCAACAATCAATGACCTGAGGATTTCCTGGTGACCACGATGCACACCATCGAAATTCCCAATTGTCAGCGCACAAGGGGCTGCTTCTTCAGGTAGATTGATCAGACCACGAACAAGTCGCATGCAACGGCCAACCGAACTCGACAAAGCGGCGCATTATAGCCGGTTTACGAGAATTTCACGTACCGGTATTTTGTAATTGCAGCAGTGCGCTGCGCGAGACGGCCACCATGACCAGACAGGCCACATTCCAGGCAAGGCTGCAGTCCGGCACATATAACATCGAAGGATGTATCGCCAAAATCAATAACAATCAGTTATTGATTTTGAAAGGAAAACACAAATTACATGGTTGTTTTCCGCGCTCTGACAAGCTCAGGATGGAATTGTCCTTAAGCTCCCATAACGGTAGCGACGAGACCGTGACCATCCCACTGTAGCTGTTGAATTCAGGCATAATTTTGACCTTTTTCATCATGAATTATATAATTGCCGGTTGTTAGCAATGTAGCAGCATACCCCAATACGACAAGGCACCATGGTTCGAAAGAGATCAAAAAAAAACAGTAGACCGAAACCGGCAAAATTCACTCCAGTACGCCAGTTAACGGCCTGGCCGGTACCGATGTCGGTGATCGTCCTGCTGTGCGTGGCCTCGGCGGTGCCCGGTACTTTCGTCGGCTCCAGCATTGGCTTCTCCGACCATTACCGTGAAGCCGTCGCTGAGGTGGGTTTTCTCGGCCTGCTGGTCTGGTGGCTGTGGCGCAACCGCCATGTCCGCCAGAGCAGTTTGACCTTCAGTTGGACACGCCTTTGGTTAGGCGGCTTGCTCCTGTTAGGGGGTGCGTCGGCATTCTGGACGGCCGATCCCAGTTATTTTGCCAGCAAATACCTCTTGTGGCTGGCCGCCGCCGCCGCGTTGGGGATGACGCTGACCATGCACCTCAGCCTCGATGCGATGCTGCAGCTAGCACGCGGGCTTGCGTTAATCGTGGTGTATATCTCCGTGATCGGACTCATTCAGGTGCTGTTCTCGACCGATATATTCATGCAGACTAGCAAACCAGCAGCGAACTACCACAACCGAAACGCGGCCATGCAGGTGATCGTACTGGCGTTCCCGATGATTGTCTTCATGCTGCTGTTTGAACGGCGCCGGGAATTGTCGATTCTGTCCTGGTTTGCGCTGGTGCTGGGATATGGATATGCGTTTCACACAACCACGCGCTCAGGCTGGCTGGCACTGCTGCTGGAGACGCTCATCATTGTCGGCGCATTGGTGTGGCTGTGGCGCCCACTCAAGGCGGCCGCGCATGAGGGTCTGGTGACCTGGCACCGCGCACATAAATTCGCCGCACCAGCGGCTCTGTTGCTGCTGGTAGCGCTGGTCAGTCTCTCGGCGGACGGCTGGAGAAACCCCTACACAAAAGTGTTTGCCAGAGCTGCCACTCTACAGGAGGATTTCAGCAGTTACTCGAGGGCGAGGCCCTCGGAGCGCTACCGCATCTGGGACGACGCCCTGAAAATGGTAGCGGAAAACCCCGTGCTCGGCACCGGCATGGGCAGCTTTTTCTATAACTTGCTGACAGACAGTAGCAAGTATGAGATCACTTCGGTGCTGCGCGTGCATAACGACATACTGGAAATCGGAGTCGAGCTGGGCGTGGTGGGAATGCTGGTGTTTCTGGCTGGCGCCATCGGGCTGGCCGGCGTGTTGTTTACCGTGGTGTGGCGCGGCGACCTGACCATGCGCGTGTTTTTCCTGATCATCACCGCTGCGCTGACCGGTAGCGCACTCCAGGCGCAGTTCAGTTTTCCTTATCAGATGCCAGTACCAGTCATCATTTTTGGCGTCTATGCCGGGCTGATCCTCAAAGCCGGCGGCGGCAGAGTCAAGCACATCAATTTGCAAGCCTACCACTGGAATGTCGGCCTGAGTACCGCTGGCATCGTGCTGGTGTTGACGCTAGCGCTCAATTTGGCGTGGCTGAACACGCTCTCCACCATCGAAACCAATACCCGGTACGGCATCTGGCACAAACCCATTCACCTGACGCCACCGCTTTGTCATCGCAGCATCGTGAGACTCCTCGTGGGCCTCGCTTCTTTCTACCAGAATTCCGGGGAATCTGACAAAAGCCTTGGCGTGACGCGCTCACTCGAGAGCTGCATCCCGGGCTCCTGGATGACCGAGCAATTCATGATCATGTCTTATTACAATAAACGGAACTGGGCGCAAACCCTGCCGTTATTACTGCGATCTAGGCAGCATGCGCCGGTCGGCAACTACCGCGACTATATCAACCTGATGGCCGTCCATACCAACATGAGCAACCCGGCAGCGGCACAGAAAGTGTTCGAAGAACTGATCGCGCAGCCGGAAGAATACCTGATCAAACGGAAAGATACCCTGCATGCCGCAGTGCTGTTTGCGCTGCAAATCCGCAGGATGGAAGAAGCGAAGCGATTCTATCGGCTGTTGCGACTGCACTACTCCTCAACCCCAAAAATCGAAGCGCAGATATTGGCCATAGTTCCTGCGGAACACGCCGAGTCCTTCCTGGCTTGGCAGAAAAAACTGGAAGCAGAACTTTCCGCAGGCAGATAAAATCAAAGGAAGCTCCGACTCTTCAGGTTCATGTCAGGATTGGAAAGCACTACCTCGTCCTGTTTTTTTATGACTGGACCGGTCGTAGAAATTGCCATGGCTTTATGCCCAGCATCAGCAAAACTGCTGCGAACAACATCGTACCTGTCGAGACCCAGAGCAACAACCAGACTGCCCGTGAAAACAGATCACGGGCATACCATACCGCCGGTTGCCCGGAAAACCACCACAGCACACCTCCCATAACCGCGCTGGCGAGTACAACACGAAGAATAAAAGACCACCAACCTGCATTAAAATAGAAGACGCCTTGACGCTTGATCCAATAATACAGTAACCCGCAATTTATGTAGGCGGCCAGCGCCGTCGCCAGCGCAAGCCCCATGTGTACACCATCAAATACTATCCAGAGCAGGAAGCCGACTAATACGAGATTCAAAAAAACATTAGCCAGCATGGCATAAATAGCCATCCTGACCGGTGTCCTGTTATCCTGGCGCGAGAAAAAACCAGGAACAAGAACTTTTATAAGAATAAAGGCAGGCAAACCAAGCGTGTAAGCCATCAAGCTCAGGCGTGACATTTCAATGTCGCGAAGAGAGAACTCACCGTAGCCAAATAGAGTAATCAAAACAGGCCCGGCCAGAGCAAACAGCCCCATCATCGCGGGGATACTAATAACGACCGCCCAACGCATCGCCCAGTCCATCAGATTAAAAAACTGCACTGGCGATTCTAAAGCATGCTTTTGCGACAGGCTGGGCAGTATTACGGTGGAAAGAGCCACACCAAAAACACCGATAGGAAACTCGACCAGTCGGTCAGAAAAATAGATCCATGTCACACTGCCGGTCACCAGGAAAGAGGCAATCAACATATCCATCATAATGCTGATCTGTATAACAGAAGAGCCAAAGATTACGGGTAACATCAATTTACGAATCCTGGTAACACCCTCGTGATACCACCCCCAGCGAGGTTTTGGCAGCATACCCAGCTTTGCCACAACCGGTAGCTGAAATCCTAATTGCACTACACCGGCAATAAAAACGCCCCACGCCAGTGATACTACCGGCTCATCCAGATAAGGCGAAGCCCCTATCGCCATGATGATTAATATCAGGTTGAGAAAGAGCGGAGTAAGTGCCGGAATCGCAAAATGCCGGTAAATATTCAGGACGCCAGAAGCCAGTGCGGCCAGTGAAATAAAGAGAATATAGGGGAAGGTAAAGCGTAGCATCTCCACACTGAGAGCAAATTTATCTTCATTTCCATCAACCAGAAAGCCAGCACCAAATATAGAGATGATCACGGGTGCACCGATAACGCCCAGAGCGGTAACGCCAAGCAGCACAATACCCAGGGTGCCGGCCACATGAGATACCAGATCCCTGACAGCCTCTTCATCGCGGCGGGTTTTGATCTCGGACAGCACCGGTATAAATACCTGCGAAAGCGCCCCCTCGGCAAACAGGCGACGCAGAAAGTTTGGGATTTTAAAAGCCACCAAAAAGGCATCTGTAGCGGCCTGGGCACCAAAATAATTGGCGAACACAACATCCCGTGCCAGACCGGCAAAACGGGATAGCAGCGTCATGGAAGAAAAGCTAAAAACCGATTTAAGTAACTGATCAGACAAGGGGTTATCTCATTATTAGTTAATGGCGGGCATACTTCCGTTGCCTCAGGCTCAGGGCAACCGCGCCGGATTATAATATCTTTCCGGCAGAATTATGACGAGAATAGGCCGTGCAAGTGAATCTTTGCTGTTTGATTGAAATTTAACGCCTGAATCAGTCGCACCGCAGGCGCCACCTGACTTTTTATCAGGCACCGAGTCCCTTTCTTACCATCCGATAAAAAAGCTGTCGGGATAATCCCTGATTTTATTTTCGCGGACAGGGGAAAAAGTGGGGCGTCCATTTGACGACATCACCGGGTTTCAGCAATTTTGTTGTTCCTGCGGGCATTTCAAGGGCGGCAGTGGCAGGGGCTTTGGCAGAGACAGTTTTCAAAGAGAACGGAACAGTCTCTCTTTCGATATTGATAATTCTGTTTTCAGGGCTGATAAAAAGGATGTCGAGTGATTTCGGCGTATTTTTCATCCACATACTGATGATCTGCGGAGTTTGGAAAAGGAACAACATTCCCTGCGGTAATTGAGTTCGGTGCATGAGTCCCTTTTGTCTCTCGGCAAGACTGATTGCAGCTTCGGCGATAATCTTAACACCTGCTCCATCGACTCGGGAATCGGATGCAACTATAGTGACCTGGACGCACTTTGCCCTGGGAGAGTAGGCCTGGGTACTTGCGGAGACATCTGTACCCACAATCAAGCCCAGGACCATGGTGCAACGCAAAGACCCGGCCAAAGCCCGGTACCATCTCATGGATTGGCATTTTTTCACGTAGGGATATTCCGCCCAACCCCGTATGCTGTGCCAGCCCTGTTTTTGTGCTCCGGCCCGGAGGCGCAAACTGAGTAAACCGGCTGACACTACGATGATATTGATTACGTCAAAATCCTTCGAGTACATTTTTGCCGATGACACGACCACTTTCCTGAAGTTCATGGGCCTTCCTGAGATTATCTGCGTTCAGCCGGCCAAGATGATTGCGAACCGTAGAAATAAGGATGCCGCTATCAATCATCTCTGAAACACGGTTTAAAAGTTCGTGCTGCCTCTCCATGTCGTTCGTCTGATACATAGGGCGGGCAAACATAAACTCCCAGCTAAAGCTCAGTGCCTTGGATTTACCGGGCATAATATCCAATGTTTGCGGGTCATCAATCAACGCAACGTGGCCACGCGGCTTAATAAGCTCAATGATAGAAGAAAAGTGCCCGGCTGTCCCGGTCAGAGCTGCGACATAACGTGGCTCTAAACCCAGCTTTCCGACCTGATCTATAAGCGACTCACGATGATTGATCACATGGTCCGCGCCCATTTTCTGAACCCATGCCACTGTCTCCGGACGTGAGGCCGTTGCGACCACCGTAAGATTCGTAAGTTTTCTGGCCAGTTGAATAAGGATGGAACCAACGCCACCGGCACCACCAATGACAAATAAAACATCCCCTCGGCCACCGCCTTCCCGAAGCCCCAGAGAATCAAACAAAAGCTCCCAGGCCGTAATAGAAGTCAGCGGCAATCCGGCGGCCTCGGCAAAGTCGAGTGATTCCGGTTTCTTCCCCACAATTCTTTCATCAACGACATGGAGCTCGGAATTTGTCCCCGGCCTTGTAATATCACCGGCATAAAAGACCGCATCACCAACCTTGAAGTTTTTGACGGCGCTTCCCAACCGCTTAACAATGCCTGCCGCATCATATCCTATGATCTTAGCGCCGTTTTCAGCCGGAAAAGCGGCACGCACCTTCACATCCACCGGGTTGACCGAAATGCCTCGCACCTCAACCAGAAGATCGCGTTCGCCCGGTTCCGGCGCTTGCACCTCAAGCTCAATCAATGCATCCGCAGCATCAATCGGTCCATTCTGGTTATAGCCTATTGCTTTCATAATTGATGCGCCTTTATGGTTTGCTGATATCCCGTATCTGACGCCAGAAACGCATAAGTCAACAAAACGGGCAAGTACAGATGATAAAAAATTACAACAGCAGTCTATACCGGACCAGGACATTATACCGAAAAAAACATGGCATACCTCCAGCTCCCCAACAGAGAGCGCTTTTGCCATCCTCGGCCCCCGAGTATCGCGCCCATCCTCGGATAACCCCGGGAATTGGCATCGTGCAGGCCGATTTTACGCCGGATTCACACCCGCTTCCAGGCCCATGCCTATTGGACGAAGCAGAAAAAAGGCTTGCAATCCGTCCCGGATGAGACTAAAATAGCTCAAATTGCAGGCATGAATCCGGGCGCTTGAGTGCCGGAACCGACCCAAAGGCCGGGCCTGAGCAGACAATCCCGGATAGAGGACACGAAACAATGAACAGAAATTTACCCGGCCCGCAAAGCCAGTTACATACCGTAAAAGCAGGAGCAACAATCATGGTCACAATGCCCGTAAAAGGCGCCACAAGCGCCATACACAATTTAATACCCCCCCCCCCCCCCCCCCCCCCCCCCCCCCCCCCCCCACCCAATCGAGATATTCGGCCTGAGCCTCGCCGTCGATTAGCGCAGCACCCGGCATTCCGCCGGTTCGCCTCTACCCTCCTCTGTCTGCGCCGCGGCCTTGCCGCCGTGCTGCTCGTCGGCCTTGCGGCACCGGCCTTCGCCCAGACCACCCACACCGTATCGATCAACATCGAACCCGCCATGGCAGCCGAAGGCAATTCGGGAATTACCGACGGCGCGACCGTAACAGTGACCATCGATCCACCTCGTGCGCAGGCTTTTGGGATTGAGTTACAATTGGGTGGCACCGCCACCCGTGGTGACAGCAACGACTACCAGTACACCTTCACCAACAATGTTGTGCCTACTATTTCGGCATCGAATTTCGTTCCCCTTAGTGTGTCCTCCAATCTGGCCAGCCTTCAGGACAAGATCCGGATAAACGGCGACACGGCGATTGAACCCAACGAGACAGTGACCGTGACTCTGGTGCGTGTTATACGCGGTCTAACTCCTACCCCCAACGACGTCGTCATCTCCACAACCGCCGGCAGCGCCACCTTCACCATTACCAACGACGACGCCCCCGCAGGGAGCGTGACTTTCACCGAGACAGCAGACGCCACCACACCCACCGAAGGCGGCACAGACGAATACGGCATGGTGCTGGACACACAACCCACCGCAAACGTGACCATCACACCCACCTCAGGCACACCAACCACCGCCACGGTCAACCCCAACAACCTGGTATTCACCAGCGCCAACTGGGACATGGCCCAGACCTTCACCGTCACCGGAGTCAATAACGCCATCGACGCCGCCAACCAGGAAGTGACCATTACCCACATCGCCACCTCCACGGACGCCAACTACAACCTCACCCTGGCCCCCATCACCGCGACCGTGATCGACGACGACGCCACCACAGTGACCCTGACGGGCGCCACGGGCAACATCATAGAAGGCACCACCAAAGCCATCACCGTCACCCTGGGCCGCCCCCTGGCCGCAGGCGAGGCGCTGCCGGTGCCACTGACCTTCATGGGCACAGCGCTACCGGGCACGGACTACACCGTCACCGGCGCCGCGGCAGACGGCGTCACCTACACCGGCCTGAACAGCGCCACAGGCACCGTGACCTTCACCGGCCCATCGGACGCCAGTGCCACCCTGACCCTGAGCGCGACCACCGACAACAACGACGAGACCACCAGCGAGACCGTCATCATCGGCCTGGGCACCCTGGACAGCAACTCCGGCACCGGCCTGGGCGGCGGCGCGAGTGGTACGGACAACCTGGACACATTTACCATCATGGAACCGCAGGTACCGGCCATCGTGCTGCCGCCGACCCTGACGGTCACTGAAGGCGCCAGTGTCGGTTACCCGGTATCCCTGGCCACCGCCCCGACGGCGGCTGTCACGGTGACAGTCACCGGTCACTCCAGCACCGACCTGACGCCGGACGCAACCAGTCTGACGTTCACGATGACCGACTGGGACACGGTACAGACGGTGATGGTGGCGGCGGCTGAGGACGACGCCGACGCAGCGGACGACACCGTGACGCTGACGCACACGGCCTCGGGCACAACAGCCTATAGCGGGGTAACGGGTGCAGTGGTAGTGACGATCGACGACAATGACCTGCCGGTCGCCTCATTCGCCGTGACCAGCTTCACCACCAGCGAAGGCTCGGGCACGTACAACGTAGTGGTCGATCTGAGTCCGGCGCCAGCCGTGGCCACCACGATCACCTACACGGTGGACAGTGCCAGCACAGCGATACCCGGCACCGACTACACCACGCTGACCGGCACGGTCGTGGCGGCCGTGGACGCATCCAGCGTTAATATTCCCGTGGCCATAACCGAGGACAGCGTGGACGAGACCAGCGAGACGGTCATACTGAACCTGGCCACAGGTTCGGGTTACACGCTGGGCACCGATCGTGTGCACACACTGACGATCGCCGACAACGACACGGCGGGCGTGACCGTCAGCGAGGCCAGGATAACGGTCGCTGAGCCTGCCGGTGACGACCTCTACACCGTGGTGCTGAACACACAACCAGCCGGCGATGTGGAGATTACGGTGGAATCCGACACGACCAGTGCGGCGACCGTGAGCGCAGCCAGCCTGACGTTCGCGGCGGGCAACTGGAATACGGCACAGACCGTGACGGTGACGGGCGTCAACGACAACGTTGGCGGTAACCGCACGGCGACCATCAACCATAGTATAGAAAGCGGCGACGGCGACGGTGCGGGTTACCCGGATGGTCTGACCATAGCCACGGTGGCAGTCACGGTCACCGACGACGACGAACCGGTCGCCTCGTTCGCCGTGGCCAGCTTCACCACCAACGAAGGATCGGGTACCTACAACGTGGTGGTCGATCTAAGCCCGGTGCCGACCACGGCCACCACGATCAGCTACACGGTGGCCGGCACCAGCACGGCGACGATGAACACCGACTACACCGCGCTGACCGGCACGGTCATGGCGTCTGCGAGTGCGTCCAGCGTCGAGATTCCCGTGATCATCACCGATGACAGCACACAAGAGGGCAGCGAGACGGTGATACTGATTCTGGGCACCGGCACGGGTTACACGGTGGGCACCGGTCGTGTGCACACACTGACCATTACCGACAATGACTTGCCGGTAGCGAGCTTCGCGGCTGACACGTCCATGGCAAACGAGGGTTCGGGCACACACAACGTGGTGGTCAATCTGAGCCCGGCGCCGACCACGGCCACGACGATCATGTACACCGTGGCGATGGGCAGCGCCAATTTGGCAACCCCCGGCGACGACTACACCGCGCTGACCGGCATGGTCGTGGTGGCCGCAAACATGACCAGCGCCAATATCCCCGTGGCCATCACCAATGACAGCGCAGACGAGACCAGCGAGACAATCGGGCTGACTCTGGGAGTAAGCTCTGGCGTTTACGGGTCAGGTTCCCCCGATGTTCACACACTGACGATCACCGACAACGACGCCACCACCGTGACCCTGGCGGGCGCGTCAGGCGACATCACAGAAGGCGACACCAGGGCAATCACCGTGACCCTGGGGCGCGGTCTGGAAGACGGTGAGATACTGCCGGTGCCGCTGACCTTTGGCGGTAGCGCGACACCGGGCACGGATTACACCGTGACCGGCGCCACGGCGACCGGCGTCGCCTACAGCGGCCTGAACAGTGCCAGCGCCATGGTGACCTTCACCGGCCCGTCTTCGGGCATGACGGCCACCACCGCCACGCTGACCCTGAGCGCAGTCAACGCTGGCACAGTGGACATCGACCTGGGCACCCTGGGCGCAGACTCCGGCACCGGCCTGGGCGGCGGCGCGGGCGGCACGGATAACCTGGATGCCTTCGACATTGTCGCCGCCTCCGCGGGCGTGACCGTCAGCGAGGCCAGATTAACGGTTGCAGAGAATGCGGCGGGCACCTACACCCTGGTGCTGAACACACAGCCGGCTGGTGACGTGGCGATTACGGTGCAATCCGACACGACCAGTGCGGACGTGAGCCCAACCAGACTGACGTTCGCGGCGAGCAACTGGAATAGGGTGCAAACCGTGACAGTGATGGGTGCCGACGACAACGTTGGCGGTGACCGCATGGGGACCATCAGCCATAGTATAGCAAGCGGCGACGGTGCGGGTTACCCGGATGACGGTAGCCTGGTCATAGCCCCGGTGGCAGTCACGGTCACCGATGATGACCTGCCGGAAGCCTCGTTCGCCATGGCCAGCTTCACCACCAACGAAGGCTCGGGCACGTACGACGTAGTGGTCAATCTAAGTCCGGCGCCAGCCGTGGACACCACGATCACCTACACGGTGGGCGGCACAGCGACACCCGGCGGCACCGACTACATCACGCTGCCCGGCACGGTCGTGGCGTCTGCGAGCGCGTCCAGCGTTAATATTTCGGTGGCCATCATCGAAGACAGCATGGGCGAGACCAGCGAGACGGTCATACTGAACCTGGTCACAGGTTCGGGTTACACGCTGGGCAGCGACCGTGTGCACACATTGACGATCACCGACGACCCGGCACCGGTCGGTACGGGGGCGATGCAGGAGATGCAGGCGGCACAGGAAGCCTGGCTGCCGCGTTTCGGCCTGACGGCGGTAGAGCATCTGCTGGACGGCCTGGATTACCGCTTGTCGGTGGCCGATCAAGCGGGGCTGTCGGGCAATGTGAGCGGCCTGTTCGCTGGTCGAGCGCTGCATGGGGGCGGTAATGCAACCGGCACGGGATATGGCCTGGGCGCGGACGGCTTCGGTCAAGGCGGCGATGGAGGCGATAGCCTGGGCGCCGGTTCGGTTGACCGCATGTTGAATCTGTCACGTTCGCTGTCGCTGCGCGATATGCTGCGCGGCAGCCGCTTTGTGCACCGAGGCGGGGAGAACGGGGTTTCGGTGTGGGGTCAGGCGTCGTATTCGCGCTACGAGGATGACCAGGACGGCATCGCGGTGGATGGCGAGGTGACCACCGGCATGCTGGGCGTGGATCGTGACAATGGCCGCACGCTGCTCGGACTGGCGCTGTCGTACAGCGACGGCGATGGCGATTGGAGCGGCACTTCGGAACAGGGCGAATTGTCGAGCCAACTGACCTCGCTGCTGCCGTATATCCGGCATAACGTAACCGAGAGATTGCAGTTATGGGCGGCGGCGAGTTATGGCCGTGGCGAGCTGGAGCAGACTTCGGCCACGGTGAGTACGGAGCATGACATCGAGCAGACCTCGGCCTCGGCCGGTGTGCGCGGGATACTGCTGGAGCGCCCGCTAGAGGAGGGCGGCCTGACGCTGACGCTGATTTCGGATGCGGCGCTGGCGCGTATTGAGTCGGACGATGCCGACGGTATGTCGGGTATGTCGGCGGACACGCAGCGTTTCCGAATGGGTCTGGAGTGGTCCTGGCAGATGCCGCAGGCGGACGGTGGCCGGTTGATTCCGGAACTGGAGTTGGGGATGCGCTATGACGGCGGCGATACCAGCGACGGCCTGGGCGTGGAACTGGGCGGCGGCATCAGTTGGCAGTTGCCCTCCAAAGGCCTGACCATTGACCTGCGTGGTCGGCGCCTGCTGGACCATGAGGCCGACGAGCGGCGTGAATGGGGCGTATCCGGTTCGCTGCGCTATGAACGGCAGCCGGGTTCCGCTCATGGGCCGTCGCTGAGTGTGCGTCAGGAATACGGCACCGCTCCGGCCTCGGGTGGCCTGGATCGGCTGTTGTCGGATTCGCTGTCGGACGCACTGGAAGAGGATTCATCGCAACCCGGCCCGGCCTCCGGTCGCTGGAGCCTGGAGGGCGAGTGGGGCCTGGCCCTGGATGACGGCGCCACCGGCATCCCGTATGCGGGCCTGTCGTCGTCCGATGCCGGGCACGACCTGACCCTGGGCTGGCGCCTGCTGTCGGCACCGGGCAATCTGGATACCGAACTGGACATCAAGGCACTGCGCCGCCGGGACGATGAAGGCAAAACCAACCACGGCATCGGCGCACAGTGGAAGCTGCGCTGGTAGTCTCCGGCATGGCCGCCGAGGGCCACCCTCGGCGTACCGGTTATTGCCGCCCTACGGTGCTTCTATTCGGGACCGGGCTGGCTGAAAGGGCTTCCGGCTAACGCCCTTCAATATCAAGCAGACGGCTGCCAATGCAGGCAGCCAGTTCAAGGTGGAGTTCGACTACCTGAAAAAGTGCAATAGACTGTTATCGTCCGGATGCTGGGTGTAATATCCTTGGTCTTCGTTCATCCCAGTCATTATTTTATGTCAGGAAAGTTGTACATACAGACCTTCGGCTGTCAAATGAATGAGTATGATGCCGATAAAATGGGAGATGTGCTCGGTGCTTCCCATGGCCTGATCCGGGTCAAGTCTCCCGATGAGGCAGACGTTCTTTTGATAAATACCTGTTCCGTTCGAGAAAAAGCCCAGGAAAAGGTTTTTTCCTTACTCGGGCGTTGGAAAAACTTAAAACAATCAAGGCCGGACCTGGTTATCGGAGTAGGTGGTTGCGTTGCGAGTCAGGAAGGTGAGGGCATACGTCAGCGTGCTCCCTACGTAGATATCGTTTTTGGCCCACAGACCTTGCACCGTTTGCCACGGATGTTGGATCAGGTCAAAAAACAGGGTAAGCCTGCGCTTGATATTTCTTTTCCGGAAATAGAAAAATTTGATACCCTGCCTAAGCCGCGTGCAGAGGGACCAACGGCGTTTATCTCCATCATGGAGGGTTGCAGCAAGTATTGCAGTTTCTGCATTGTGCCCTTTACGCGGGGAGAAGAAATCAGCCGTGATCTGAATGACGTAATGGCAGAGATACAGAATCTGGTCAGGTTGGGGGTTCGAGAAATTACCCTGTTGGGGCAGAATGTGAATGGCTATCGTGGCCTTATGGATGATGGCGAAACGGCAGATTTAGCGCTATTGTTACATCATGTGGCGACAATTGAAGAAATTGGACGTATTCGATTTACGACTTCTCACCCCATGGAAGTGAATGACGCGCTGATTGACGCCTTTGCGGAAATCCCCAAACTGGCAAGCCACTTTCACCTGCCTGTGCAAACCGGTTCGAACCATATTTTAGCGGCCATGAAGCGTAATTACACGGTTGAGGAATATACCGAGACGGTTCGTCGCCTGCGTACAGCGCGCCCCGACCTTAGTCTTTCATCTGATTTTATTGTCGGTTTTCCCGGTGAAACCGATGAAGACTTCGAGCAAACCATGCAGCTGGTGAACGAAACAGGCTTTGATACCTCGTTCAGCTTTGTTTACAGCCAACGACCCGGTACTCCGGCATCGACACTTCAGGATGATGTCTGTCCGCAAACCAAGAAAAGGCGTCTGGCCGTACTACAGGCCCGATTGGCGCAGAGAGCCGGCGCAATCAGCCGGACCATGGTGGGGACAACTCAAAAGGTTCTTGTCGAGCGCCCGTCGCGGAAGAGTATAAGTGAGATGGCCGGACGAACATCAAATAATCGTATGGTAAATTTTAAGGGACGGGCTGATTTGATTGGCCGGTTTGTCGATGTGGTTATTGAGGAAGCCCTGCCAAACTCTCTTCGTGGAGTACTGTCTGACACCTCATCAGCAACAGAGGGCCAATCGCGTCTTGCCTCCTGAAGCCGTCAATAAACAGGCTGATATACATGAGCAGGAGCTACTACTGGAACCTCAGGATAATATCCGTCTGGCTAATCTTTCCGGTCAGTTTGATGAGCATCTACATTATCTGGAAAGGCAGGCCCATGTGGAACTGCATCATAGAGGCAACCAGTTTTTGCTGATGGGCGCTCCGCAGGATACTGAACTCGCCTCTGCTTGCCTGCAATCGCTTTATGAGGTGACCAAAGATAAAGAATTGACTATGGAGGATATCCACTTGGCGTTACGTGAGCAACAGACTGATTATCAAGCGGATGAGACTGATGAAGCGAGGCAGAATAACAACGTAGAGCCCGTAGTGATTAATACTCATTATGGAAAAGTCAGGGGGCGTGGGAGTAATCAGGAGTATTATCTGCACAGTATTCAACATAATGACGTCAATTTTGGTATTGGGCCTGCTGGTACCGGTAAAACCTACCTTGCAGTTGCCTGCGCGGTGGATGCCCTGGAATATGATCAGATTCGGAAGATTGTTCTGGTTCGTCCGGCGGTAGAGGCCGGTGAACGGCTGGGCTTTTTACCTGGAGATTTATCACAGAAAGTCGATCCATATTTGCGCCCGCTGTACGATGCCCTGTATGAAATGATGGGCATGGAAAAGGTAACCCGTCTCATTGAACGTGGCGTTATAGAAATTGCTCCGCTGGCCTATATGCGTGGTCGCACGCTGAATGATTCATTTATTATTCTGGATGAAGCGCAGAATACAACCATAGAACAGATGAAAATGTTTCTGACGCGCATTGGTTTCGGTTCCACGGCCGTAATTACCGGCGACGTTACCCAGATTGATCTATCGCGCGATCATCAATCCGGCCTCAAACAGGTTATTAACGTGCTTCGGGACATTGATGGAATCAGCTTTACCTTCTTCAAGTCCCGTGATGTTGTACGACATCCGCTTGTTCAGCGCATTGTGGACGCCTATGATCATTTCAACAGACCGGAATCTGATGGCGATTGAAGTGGTGACACAGGATGCGCATTTCACCGAAGACGGTGAAGTGCTTCCATCGCCGGGCCAGTTCTCGCAATGGGCTAACCTGGCCGTATCTGATGACACGTTGAACACGCAGTTGACCGTGCGTATCGTCGATACCGAAGAAATCCGTGCACTCAATTTCCGGTATCGCGGCAAAAACAAGCCCACCAATGTATTGTCATTTTGTTATAACGATGAACCGTTATTCTCGCAGGCAGGCGTGGAGGACATGCTCGGTGATCTGGTCATCTGTGCGGATGTCGTGCGACAGGAAGCGGCGCAAAGGCAATGCCCCGTAGAGAATCATTGGGCTCATTTGACCATACATGGCGTATTACATTTACTGGGTTACAACCATGAAACCAGGCAGCAGGCTGCGGTGATGGAAAGCCTCGAAATCAGGCTGCTCGAAACCCTGAATATCCGAAGCCCTTATGAGGTGGCAGGCTGATCAAGTATGGACGAAAAGAAAGATAGAGTGGAAAGTAAAGGCTGGCTTGAGCGATTAAGTCAGGCGTTACTCGGTGAACCGCAGGACCGTGAGCAGTTAGTCGAACTGCTGCGTGATGCGCAGTCCCGGGACTTACTTGAAGCAGATGCCCTGGCGATGATAGAAGGTGCGCTGGAGGCACCCGAACAGGATGTGCGGGATATTATGGTACCACGCGGGCAGATGGTAGTGGTTCACCGGGATGCCCCGATTAATGACGTGTTAAAGGTTATTGTGGATTCCGGACATTCGCGTTTTCCCGTGGTGACAGAAGACAAAGACGAGGTGTCCGGGATCCTGCTGGCAAAGGATTTACTACAGTTTTTTGCCGGCGACAAGGATGAAAATTTCAATATCAGAGAGTATCTGCGCCCGGTTGTCTACGTACCAGAAAGTAAACGCCTGAATGTCCTGCTTTCCGAGTTTCGATCAAATCATAATCATATGGCGATTGTGGCGGATGAGTATGGCGGTGTTAGCGGCCTGGTAACGATAGAGGATGTTTTGGAACAGATTGTCGGTGATATTGACGATGAACATGATACGGACCTTGGTAATAACATTTTCGAGCATGACGATGGCCTGTTTGTCCTTCGAGCATTAACGGGGATTGATGAATTCAACGAATATTTTAATACAGACTTCCCCGACGGCGATTATGAGACTATTGGGGGCATGATTATGCATTATCTGGGGCATGTACCGAAGCGCCGGGAGGAAGTGACGATAGGCCAATGCCGCTTCAAGGTGTTGCGAGCGGATAGTCGCAGAATTTATATGCTGCAACTACAGTATCTGCAACCGGATATGTTTGGCACCAAAGACGCTTGGCATTGATGTCTTTGTCAGGTTGGAAAGGTGACGCTCTGTCACTGATTGCCGGTGCCGTATTGCCTCTGGCTTTTGCCCCGTTCTCGTGGTGGCCGGTCGTCATAATCTGTTTCCTGCTACTGTTGACCTGTATTCAGCGTGTTTCAGCAACACGGGCCGCATGGCGTGGTTATCTCTTTGGTATCGGGTACTTTGGTGTTGGGGTTTCCTGGGTTTACGTGAGTATCCGGCTGTTTGGCAACGCTACGGTACCCCTGGCGATTGCCATTACATTGCTTTTTATTCTGATACTGTCAATCTATACTGCGCTGGCAGGCTGGGTGGTTCGCAAATTACTGGCAGATAACACCTCTGCGGCCTTATTGCCGATATTTCCCGCAGTCTGGGTATTGATTGAGTGGCTTCGAGGCTGGTTGTTTACCGGCTTTGGATGGTTGCAGGTTGGCTATGCCTTTGTTGACTCGCCTCTGGCGGAATACGCGCCATGGTCAGGGACACTGGGGATTAGTTATCTGGCACTTATCAGCGCAACGGCCATCTTTACCATAATCTCGGTAAATATAAAGGCATGGCTAAAGATAATTTCACTCATTCTGACGACTGTGATCTGGGGTATTCCCATAGGAATGGAGCTGCCGATTGATACTCGGACGAATGGAGATGTGCTTAAGGTGGCGCTTGTTCAGGGTAATGTGGCGCAATCTATTAAATGGCAGGCGAGTCAGCGTCAGCCAACGCTGGATCGGTATCGTCGAATGACCGAACGGCACTGGGATAAGGATGTCATTGTCTGGCCGGAAACGGCGATCCCCGCTTTTCGGAAAGACGTATCGACCTATCTCGATGCAATACATTATGCCGCCCGGTTATCCAATACCACATTGATGACAGGGCTGCCTGTCAGTGAAAAAAATGGCGATTACTACAATGCACTGATCGTGCTGGGGAATGTGGGCCGTGAAGATAACACGGCTTATCTGAAACGCCGTCTGGTTCCGTTTGGCGAATATCTGCCGCTTAAATTTTTACTGGAACCTGTTCTCGGGTATCTGGAAATTCCGATGTCGGATTTTTCTTCCGGGAGTCAGGAAAAGCCGTTGATCAAGGCCGCAGAGCATGAGGCCGGTGTCTTCATCTGTTATGAAATTGCTTTTGCCAGCGATGTAATGGAATCACTCCCGGAGGCGGCCTATCTGGTCAATATCAGTAACGATGCCTGGTTTGGCGGTTCACTGGGACCATATCAGCATTTACAAATTACACGTATGAGGGCAATAGAAACCGGACGCTATATCTTACGTGCGACGAATACCGGTATATCGGCGATTATTGAACCAACCGGCAGTATTCAGGCAAGGCTTGCGGAATCTGAACAGGGCGTACTTACCGGCCGAATTCATAAAGTACAGGGGCAGACGCCTTACAGCCGCTATGTGGACTATCCGCTTATTGCGGTGTTGTCGATCATGTTGTTACTGGTCTGGCGGTATTCATCATGCATAATTCTAAATACAGATAGTGCTCAAAATTGAACCGCTTGTTGAGCCACGCTTGCGTGGTTTTAGTAAGGAAGTCTCAAAACTATCTCAACCCATACAGATTCCGCGTTTCATTACTACCCACAAAAAAGGCCCTGCAATAATACAGGGCCTTTTGGCACATCACTTATGAGGCAGGGGGCTTACATCATGCCGCCCATACCGCCCATAGGATCCATTCCGGCACCACCACCTGCTGCGGCTGGCGCTTCCTTTACGGGAATTTCAGCAACCATGCACTCGGTAGTAATCATGAGCCCTGCCACAGAAGCCGCATTCTGTAATGCGGTACGAGCCACTTTGGTGGGGTCCAGAATACCGGCAGCCACCATGTCAACATACTCGTCACTCTGGGCATTGTAGCCATGATTACCTTTGGAACCACGCACCTCATTAACGACAACGGAAGAATCCACACCAGCGTTAGAGGCAATCTGACGCAAGGGCTCTTCCACAGCACGGCGCGCAATAGCTATACCGGCATCCTGATCCGAGTTATCACCCTTAAGTTTATTTAGCGCACCCTGCGCACGAATCAGAGCAACGCCGCCACCGGGGACAACGCCCTCTTCTACGGCGGCGCGAGTCGCATGCAGAGCGTCTTCCACGCGGGCTTTCTTTTCTTTCATTTCCACCTCAGTTGCCGCACCAACTTTGATTACAGCAACACCGCCAGCCAGCTTGGCTACACGCTCCTGCAATTTTTCGCGGTCGTAATCAGAAGTGGATTCTTCAATCTGAGTGCGGATTTGCCCAACACGCGCCTTGATCTCGTCACTATTGCCGGCACCATCAACAATCGTGGTGTTTTCCTTGGTTATCTGGATTTTCTTGGCAGCACCGAGGTCATCCAGAGTGGTTTTTTCCAGACTCAGGCCCACTTCTTCAGAAACGACCTGACCACCGGTCAGGATAGCGATATCCTGCAACATTGCCTTACGGCGATCACCAAAACCAGGCGCCTTCACTGCGGCCACTTTAACGATGCCGCGCATATTGTTAACAACCAGAGTCGCCAACGCTTCCCCTTCAACATCTTCAGCGATAATCAACAGCGGCTTACCTGCCTTGGCTACGCCTTCCAGAACGGGAAGCAAATCGCGGATATTGGAGATCTTCTTGTCAAACAACAGAACAAAAGGATCATCCAGATCGACAGACTGGCTTTGCTGATTATTAATGAAATAAGGGGACAGGTAGCCGCGATCAAACTGCATGCCTTCAACCACATCAAGCTCATTTTGCAGTGCGGAACCTTCTTCAACAGTGATAACGCCTTCTTTACCAACTTTCTCCATGGCCTCGGCAATAATTTCACCGATATTTTTGTCGGCATTGGCTGAAATCGTACCCACCTGGGCAATCGCCTTGCTGTCCTCACAGGGAACCGACAGATCACGCAGTTTGTCAACCGCGGCGGTAACCGCCTGATCGATACCACGCTTCAGGTCCATGGGATTCATACCCGCTGCAACAGCCTTCAGGCCTTCTTTCAGCATGGACTGAGCCAGCACTGTGGCTGTAGTTGTACCGTCACCCGCAGTATCGGAAGTCTGTGATGCAACTTCCTTGACCATCTGCGCACCCATGTTCTCTAGCTTGTCTTCCAGTTCGACTTCCTTGGCCACAGACACACCATCCTTAGTCATGGTAGGCGCACCGAAGCTCTTATCCAAAACCACGTTACGGCCTTTAGGGCCCAGGGTAACCTTCACCGCGTTCGCCAGGGTATTCACACCACGTACCATGCGTGAACGCGCCTCGTCACCAAAACATACTTCTTTAGCTGACATATTATTTTCCTCTAAATTCCTCGACTAAAAATTATTCAACAACCGCCATGATGTCGTCTTCGCGCATAACGACCAACTCGTCATCGCCCATTTTGACATCATTACCGGAATATTTACCAAACAGCACGGTATCGCCAATTTTCACATCCAGCGCACGAACCTCACCGTTATCGAGCACCTTACCGTTACCTACTGCCAGAACTTCGCCACGACTTGGCTTTTCTGTGGCAGAGTCGGGGATTACAATACCGCCTGAGGAAGTACGCTCTTCCTCCATGCGCTTGATCACAACACGATCATGCAAAGGACGTAAATTCATCTTTCCTTTCTCCATTAATTTTCAAGAAATAATTTGAATCACAAATAACGAGTTAATTAGCACTCGCCTTTGGTGAGTGCTAATAATAAGGGCAAAAAGCACAAAGTCAATAGTTTTGTATAAATTCATCACATATTGCGCTTTTTGCTGCTGTGAATAATGCGCTGCACTGGGGTTTGCCATCTCGACTCTTGATATGGTCGTATGCTGCTGTGCCTGACTAGCCAATCAATCGGCTAACTCTCTGACTGACCTGATATCAAATGGAATAGCAACTCGGATAGCAACACAACGGAGCGGCAATAACCGGTGCGCCGAGGGTGGCCCTCGGCGGCCATGCCGGAGACTACCAGCGCAGCTTCCACTGTGCGCCGATGCCGTGGTTGGTTTTGCCTTCATCGTCCCGGCGGCGCAGTGCCTTGATGTCCAGTTCGGTATCCGGATTGCCCGGTGCCGATAGCAGGCGCCAGCCCAGGGTCAGGTCGTGCCCGGAATCGGACGACGACAGGCCCGCATACGGGATGCCGGTGGCGCCGTCATTCAGGGCCAGGCCCCACTCGCCCTCCAGGCTCCAGCGACCGGAGGCCGGGCCGGGCTGCGATGAATCCTCCTCCAGTGCGTCCGACAGCGAATCCGACAACAGCCGATCCAGGCCACCCGAGGCCGGAGCGGTGCCGTATTCCTGACGCAGACTCAGCGACGGCCCATGAGCGGAACCCGGCTGCCGTTCATAGCGCAGCGAACCGGACACGCCCCACTCACGCCGCTCGGCGGCCTCATGATCCAGCAGGCGCCGACCACGCAGGTCAATGGTCAGGCCTCTGGAGGGCAACTGCCAACTGATGCCGCCGCCCAGTTCCACGCCCAGGCCGTCGCTGGTATCGCCGCCGTCATAGCGCATCCCCAACTCCAGTTCCGGAATCAACCGGCCACCGTCCGCCTGCGGCAACTGCCAGGACCACTCCAGACCCATTCGGAAACGCTGCGTGTCCGCCGACATACCGTCGGCATCGTCCGACTCAATACGCGCCAGCGCCCCATCCGAGATCAGTGTCAGCGTCAGGCCGCCTTCTTCTAGCGGACGCTCCAGCAGTATCCCGCGCACACCGGCCGAGGCCGAGGTCTGCTCGATGTCATGCTTCGTACTCATCGTGGCCGAAGTCTGCTCCAGCTCGCCACGACCATAACTCGCCGCTGCCCATAACTGCAATCTCTCGGTTACGTTATGCCGGATATACGGCAGCAGCGAGGTCAGCTGGCTCGACAATTCGCCCTGTGTCACAGTGCCGCTCCAATCGCCATCGCCGTCGCTGTACGACAGCGCCAGACCGAGCAGCGTGCGGCCATTGTCACGATCCACGCCCAGCAGGCCGGTGGTCACCTCGCCATCCACCGCGATGCCGTCCTGGTCATCCTCGTAGCGCGAGTACGACGCCTGACCCCACACCGAAACCCCGTTCTCCCCGCCGCGGTGCACAAAGCGGCTGCCGCGCAGCATATCGCGCAGCGACAGTGTCCTGGACAGATTCAATAGCCGATCAACCGAACCGGCACCCAGGTCATCACCGCCGCCGCCTTGACCGAAGCCGTTCGCCGCATAACCCGTGCCGGTTTTATTACCGGCCCCATGCAGCGCACGACCAGCGGACAGGCCGCTCACATTGCCCGATAGCCCCGCTTGATCGGCCACCGAAAAGCGGTAATCCAGACCGCCCAGCAGATGCTCTACCGCCGTCAGACCGAAGCGCGGCAACCAGGCTTCCTGCGCCGCCTGCATCTCCTGCATCGCCCCCGTACCGACCGGTGCCGCGTCGTCGTCGGTGATCGTCAATGTGTGCACACGACCGGTGCCCACCGTGTAACCCGTGCCAGTGCCCAGAATCAGTATCACCGTCTCGCTGCCCTCTTGTGTGCTGTCATCGGTGATGATCACGGGAATCTCGATGCTGGACGCACTCGCAGACGCCACGACCGTGCCGGTCAGCGCGGCGTAGTCGGCGCTCATCGTCGCCGTGCTGGTGCCGGCCACCATGTAGCTGATCGTGGTGTTCGCGGTCGGCGCCGGACTTAGATTGACCACTACGTTGTACGTACCCGATCCTTCGTTGGTGGTGAAGCTGGGTACGGCGAACGAGGCGACCGGCTCGTCGTCGTCGGTGACCGTGACTGCCACTGTGTCTATGGCCAGACCATCCGGGTAACCCGCACCGTCGCCGTCGCCGCTTTCTATACTATGGCTGATGGTCGCCGTGCGGTTACCGCCAACGTTGTCGTTGACGCTCGTCACCGTCACCGTCTGCGCCGTACTCCAGTTGCCCGCCGCGAACGTCAGGCTGGCTGCGCTCACGGTCGCCGCACCGGGCGTGTCGGAGGCCACCGTAATCTCCACATCGCCGGCTGGTTGTGTGTTCAGCACCACGGTGTACATGTCTGTACCGTCAGGCTCAGCGACCGTTACCCTGGCCTCGCTGACGGTCACGCCCGCCGTGTCGTTGTCGGCGATCGTCAGTGTGTGCACACGATCGGTGCCCACCGTGTAACCCGAACCTGCGGCCAGGTTCAGTATGACCGTCTCGCTGGTCTCGTCCACGCTGTCGTCGGTGATGGCCACCGAAATATTAACGCTGGATGCGTCCACGGACGCCACGACCGTGCCGGTCAGCGTGGTATAGTCGGTGCCGGGTGTCGCCGTGCTGGCACTGTCCACCGTGTAGGTGATCGTGGTGGCCGCGGCTGGCACCGGAGTCAGATTGACTACCACGTTGTACGTGCCCGAGCCTTCGCTGGTGGTGAAGCTGGTCACGGCGAATGAGGCGACCGGCAGGTCATCGTCGTCGATCGTCACTACCACTGCACCCGTTACCCCGCTATAGGCTGTTGTGCCCGAGGCCGTGTGCGTCAGCGTCACGGTGTCGTCCGCTGCGTCGGCGTCGTCCTCAGCCGCCGCCACCATCACCGTCTGTACCGTGTCCCAGTCGGTCATCGTGAACGTCAGACTGGTTTCGTCCGGCGTCAGGTCGGTGCCGGTGTGACCCGTGACCGTCACCGTGACATCCCCCGTCGGGGCGGTGGCCAGGGATACCGGGTAACCGACACTGGCACCTTCAGCGACCGTCAGGGTCGGCGGCAGCACAATGGTCGGATCCTCCGCGATGGCGAAGGCCAAGCTGTCTGTGCCGCTGGCGCCGCCGCCCAGGCCGCTGCCGGAGCTGCTGGCCAGGGTGCCCAGGGCGATGGTGATGGTCTCGCTGGCGTCGGGCGTGTCGGTCTGCACGGCCAGGATCAGGGTGGCGGTGGCCGCAGCCGGGCCGGTAAATGTCACCGTGCCGGCGGTGCCGCTGTTCGGGATGTCGTAGGCGATGTTGTTCGCCGGGGTGCCGGTCAGGGTGTAGTCCGTGCCTCGATCGGCGGTACCGCCCAGGGTCAGCGGTACGGCCAGGCTTTCTCCGGCGACCAGGGCGCGGCTCAGAGTGACGGTGAGGTTGCGGGTAACACCCTCACTGATATCGCCCGCCGTGCCCGCCAGGGTCACTGTGGTGGCGTCGTCGTCGCTGACCTGCACCATGGCTGAGGACGGTATCCCGACGGTGTAACCGGTGCCGTCCGCTATGGTCACTGTGAGGGTGCCGTTAGGTTCGTCGGTGTTGTCGGCCTGTGTGTCGATGTCAACGGTGGTCGTGGTGGTGCCGCCGGTCAGGGTGACCATGCGTGTGCCTTCGTTGCCGGCGGTCAGATAATCACTGGGGGCGGCGGCGTCCGTGACGGTCAGCCTGATCGGCAGGTTGGCCGCCGGGGCGCGGTTGGTGGTCACGGTGAAGGTCGCGGCGCTGCCTTCGGTGGTTGTGGGGCCGCTGGTGATGCGGATGGTCAGCGGGTCTTCGATGTTGAAGTTGTCCAGTGAGTCGGTACCCGTGGCACCGCCGCCCAGGCCGGTGCCGGAGTTGCTGTCCAGGGTGCCCAGGCCGATGATGACGGTCTCGCCGGTGGTCTCGTCGTTGTTGTCGGTGGTCGCGCTCAGGGTCAGGGTGGCGCTGGCGGCCGATGGGCCGGTGAAGGTCACGGTGCCTGTGGCGCTGTTCAGGCCGGTGTAGGTGACGCCGTTTGCCGTGGCGCCGGTGACGGTGTAGTCCGTGCCCGGTAGCGCTGCGCCCATGAAGGTCAGTGGCACCGGCAGCGCCTCGCCTGCGGCCAGGGTGCGGCCCAGGGTGACGGTGATGGCTTTGGTGGTGCCTTCTATGATGTTGCCCGTGGCGCCCGTCAGGGTCACTGTGGTGGCGTCGTCGTCGATCACGGTCGCGGTGATGGGGTCCAGGGTGAGGTTGTAGTTGGCGTCCGTGGAGGTGGCGGCGTGGGTAATGGTGACTTCCTGGTTGGCGGCGTCGTCGTCGTTATCTTCCCCGGTGACGGTGAAGGTCTGGGCCATGTCCCAGTTGGCGCTGGTGAATACCAGGTTGTTGGGGTTGACCGTGGCGGTGGTTGGTGTGCTTGAGGTGGGTGTGATGGTCACGTTTGCGGTGGGTTGTGTGTCCAGCACCATGCCGTATTCGTCTGTGCCGCCTTCGGTGGGTGTGGTGGCGTCCGCCGTCTCGGTGAAAGTTACGCTCCCTGCGGGGGCGTCGTCGTTGTTAATGGTGAAGGTGGCGCTGCCGGCGGTTGTGGAGATGACGACGTCGTTGGGAGTAGGTATACCACCGAGAATACGCATCGGGGTCACGGTCACTGTTTCGTCGGGTTCAATCGCCGTGTCGCCGTTTATCCGAATCTTGTACTGAATGCTGGCTTGATTGGGGGATACATTAAGGCTAAAGGCATTATTCCCTCCTATAACAGGCGCAACATTGTTGGTGAAGGTGTACTGGTAGTCGTTGCTGCCACCACGGGTGGCGGTGCCACCCAATCGGATATCAATCCCAAAACCCTGCGCACGACGTGGATCGATGGTCACTGTTACGGTTGCGCCGTCGGTAATTCCCGAATTGCCTTCGGCTGCCATGGCGGGTTCGATGTTGACCGATACGGTGTGGGTGGTCTGGGCGAAGGCCGGTGCCGCAAGGCCGACGAGCAGCACGGCGGCAAGGCCGCGGCGCAGACAGAGGAGGGTAGAAGCGAACCGGCGGAATGCCGGGTGCTGCGCTAATCGACGGCGAGGCTCAGGCCGAATATCTCGATTGGGGGGGGGGGTGGGGGGGGGGGGGGGGGGGGGGGGGGGGGGGGGGGGGGGGGGGGGTATTAAATTGTGTATGGCGCTTGTGGCGTGTTTTACGGGCATTGTGACCATGATTGTTGCTCCTGCTTTTACGGTATGTAACTGGCCTTGCGGGCCGGGTAAATCTCTATCCGGGGTTGTCTGTTCAGGCCCGGCCTTTGGGTCGGTTTCAAGGCCGGTCAGGGTCCAGGCCCGGATTTATTCCTGCGATTTGAACTATTTTAGCCTCGTCCGGGGTGGATTACAAGCCTTTAGTTATGAATTTGTTGCATATTGTTCCCGTTGTTGTCACATTTTAATGTGACACGCCGGGGATTGCCTGCCTCTGCTCTCGTTCATTGTGCGTTTTCTGTCCGGCAGGCCGGGAGTGGCGGCTTTGGTCTTTGTGGTGCATGGCAGTGTCCCGATACCCCTGCACAGCGCCGTGCCGCTATTTCGTTTGTCATGCCCATTGTTATGGCATTCGCTGTTATCCTGCGGGAGGTGTAATATGTTTCTAAAGCCTATGTGGCTGTTTTAAGATACCTGCAATCAACAAAGGAGGGTGGGCATTCCATGTCCGAAGATATTTCACTTGATCGGATTCGCTCCGTTTATGAGGCCATTGCCCCGTCAATAACACGCACTCCGACTCTTCCTGCGCGTGCCTTGTCAGAGCAATTTGGTTGTGCACTGTACTTGAAGTGTGAAATGCTTCAGCGCACAGGTTCTTTCAAGGACAGGGGTGCTTTGGCGGCTCTCCTGCGCCTGACCGAGGCACAGAAAAGCAAGGGGGTTATCACTGCATCGGCCGGTAATCATGCCCAAGGTCTTTCCTGGCATGGTCAGCGTCTGGGTGTGCCGGTCACCGTGCTGATGCCGGAGCAAACGCCATTCACAAAGCTGGAGCGCACTCGGGCATTCGGCGCCAATGTGGAGTTGTACGGCGAAACGCTTGATGACTGTACTCGGCGCATGCGGGAATTAATGGAGGAAAAGGGGCTGATCTGTATCCATCCTTTCGATAATGACGAGGTGATTTGCGGTCAGGGTTCGGTTGCTCTGGAGATGCTTGCCGATGTCCCCGATCTGGATGTTTTGTTTGTCCCTGTGGGTGGTGGTGGCCTGATCTCAGGAATAGGAATTGTGGCGAAGGCTCTGCGCCCGGATATTGAGCTGATCGGGGTAGAGGTTTCCCGTTATGCGTCGGTGCATAACCGTGTGCGCGGCGGTTCTCTGCCAATAGGAGGCGGCACGCTGGCGGAGGGTATCGCCGTAAAGTCGCCGGGCGAACGTAATCTGCATTATATTCGTCGTTATGTTGATGATCTGGTGCTGGTTGAGGAGGCCGACATTGAGGCGGCAATCTATGAGTTATTGAATGGGGTGCGTCTTTTGACGGAGGGTGCGGGTGCCGCGGGTTTTGCGGCTTTTCACAAGGTCAGGGAAAAATACCGGGGGAAAAATGTCGGCATTGTCCTGTGTGGAGGCAATATTGATTTGCGCCTTGCTTCGTCTGTCATCCTGCGCCAGATGAATGTACGAGGGTTTTTGGCGAGTCTCCGCATCGGTATTCAGGACCGCCCGGGAATTCTGGCACATGTTGCCGATATTGTCGGCTCCCAGGGAGCCAACATCGTAGAGATTTCACATCATCGCCTGCATCGTCATTTGCCGGTTAAGGAGGCGGAACTGGCCATAACGATGGAGGCACGCGGCGCACCTCATGTCTCGGAGATCGTGGAGGAGCTGCGTAAATCCGGTTATCACGTCTCGGAAGATCAAGACTTTTCCTGAAATCATCCGGCATCTGACCGTGCCAAACCGAGTTGTTATCCTGCCAATCCGGTTTTTTGTCTGCTTGCCATCCGGTCTCGATGGGCGGGGTGTTGCCGATGTCGGTAGAGCAGCCGTTACAAAATCGGATAATTTGCCTCGCGTGCTTGTATTCTCCGCACTCCGGGATACAATTGCTGCAAGAAGCATCAGAAGAGACATGGGGTTCTGGTATCCGGCTTTGCCGATCAAACATCAAAGGAGAAAAAAACAATGGATAAACTAAACGACATCATCAGCTCGATCAATGCCTTTGTCTGGGGGCCGCCGATGCTTGGCGCTCTTGGAGTAACCGGGGTGTTGCTTACTGTTGGTCTGGTGTTCATGCCCTGGCGCAAGGTCGGCTATGGCTTTCGCCTGCTGTTCAGCAAGGATGCGGCTGAGGGTTCCGGGGAGGTCAAGCCGTTCAACGCCCTGATGACTGCCTTGTCGGCAACTGTCGGTACCGGAAATATCGTCGGGGTGGCTACGGCGATCGCCCTGGGTGGGCCCGGAGCCATTTTCTACATGTGGGTTATTGCCCTGTTCGGGATGGCCACCAAGTACGCCGAGGCGGTGTGCGCGGTGACTTATCGCGAGGTTGACGCCAACGGCAAATATGTCGGCGGCCCGATGTATTACCTGCGTAACGGTGTCGGCGAGTTCGCGCCGGCCCTGGGCAAGACTCTTGGGGTGCTGTTTGCCGTCTTCGGCGCGTTAGCCGCCTTCGGAATCGGTAACGCGGTGCAGGTCAACTCAATGGCCGCGGTGCTGGTCGATAGCTTTTCGGTGCCCAAGTGGTTGACCGGAGTGGTGGTTGCCGCTCTGGTCGGTTTCGTGATTCTGGGCGGCGTCCGCCGCATCGGTGAAGTTGCCGGCAAGCTGGTGCCGACCATGATTGTCCTGTACATCGTCGCTGCTCTGCTCGTCATACTGATCAATATTGCTGAGGTGCCCGCTGCCATCGGTCTGATTTTTAAGTACGCCTTCGAGCCGATTGCGGCGGCGGGTGGTTTCGCCGGTGCGGCGGTTGCTGCGGCAATTCGTTTTGGCGTCGCACGCGGGGTGTTTTCCAACGAGGCTGGCTTGGGTTCGGCGGCGATCGCACATGCGGCGGCACAGACCAACAACCCGGTGCGTCAGGGGATCATCGCCATGCTTGGTACCTTCATCGACACCATTGTGGTATGCACCATGACCGCTTTGGTGATCCTGACTTCGGGTGCCTGGACGGAGACAGGCGCAGACGGTGGTGGCCTGACCGGTGCGTTGCTGACCTCATTCGCCTTTGATACGTCAATTCCCGGTGGTCAGTACATCGTGACGATTGCTCTGACGATCTTTGCCTTTACCACCATCCTGGGCTGGTCGTACTACGGTGAGCGCTGCTGGCAATATCTGTTTAGTGAGAAGACTCTGATGATCTACCGTGGCCTGTGGGTGCTTGCCGCCCTGTCTTTTGCCAACGTCAAGGTTGGTTTTGTCTGGGACCTGTCGGACGCGCTCAACGGTTTGATGGCGATCCCCAACCTGATCGGCCTGCTTTTGCTCGCGCCGATGGTCTTCAAGGTCACCGGCGAGTATTTCGAGAAGCAGAACTCTTCGACGGCGGCGGATTCTGCATGAGTCGCCGACCGTTCATAGTATGTATGGCCCGGCCCACTACGCGGAAGCGTTTGGGCCTTCGGTCAAAGAGCGACCCGGCAGTTCTGCGGGGATGCCACGGCATAGGCCGCAACATGGCTGAAAGCCGGGTGCATACTGCCAATGAAATGCCTGGGTAGCGCGATGTATGAAGGACATTATCCCGGTTCTGCAAAATAATCAGGAAGTTCCAGGGGCCGGAAGTTGCGCAAATTTGAGCAGTACGGTAAATAATTAAAGGTTCTACAATGGCAAAACGTGAATATTCATATTATCCCGGGTGTTCTTCACAGAAGGGGGCGACTTCGTCCAATATGATGAAGTCTGTTGCCACTATGTGTGAGGAACTGGATGTTCAATTGAACGAAATCCCGGACTGGAACTGCTGTTCCGCCTCTATTGGTTACGGCAGCGGTGGTGAGCTGCCTCGTCTGGTCATGTCAGCGCGTAACATCGCGCTGTCTGAGGAGCATAACGCCGGTCAGGACATTGTAGCCACCTGTGCAGCCTGCTGGTTGTCCACTCGTGAAGCCGCTGAGCGTTTCCATGACGATGAAAACATGTTCAGGGAGGCCAACGAGGCGTTGGCTGAAGCGGGAATGAAACTGAAGAACGAAACGCCGATTCGCCATATGGCAGAGGTTTTGATTGAAGATATTGGTTATGAAGAAATCAGCAAAGGGGTGAAGAAGCCGCTGGAAGGCATCAAGGTCGCCGGCTATGTGGGTTGTCAGACCAACCGGCCCTTCGGTATCGACGGCGAGTCTTATGAAAATCCCATGTATCTCGATGGTCTGGTCGATACCCTGGGCGGCGATTCTATTCCGACTTACGAGAAGAAGGTGCAGTGCTGCGGGGGTGCCCTGGCGTTTTCCGAGCCTGAAAAGTCTCAGGAGATGATCAAGGGCATTATCGAGGCAGCCTACGATAATGACGCCGATATGATCGCAACGCCCTGTCCGCTGTGTCAGGCAAATGTCGAGATTTATCAGGATCAGATCAATGCCAAATACGGCACCAAATTCAATATGCCGGTTGTTTACTACAGTCAGTTGATTTCGGTGGCTTATGGTCGCAGTGCCTCTGATGCCGCTTTGGACAGTCAGGTCATCAAGGCGAAGAAGCTGGAGAATTTGGCGGCGAAGTAGGCGGGCTGTTCCTGCTGTGCCGCTTAGATCGTTATGACAAAGTACAAAATAGGAAAGACGCCTTAAATTAACAGCGCCGCATAACATCAAAGATACGGGCGCATATAGAAGCTGCGTTGACATGGTTGGCTGGAAGAAGTTTTGATTGATTCGGCTGTTGTTTTATAAGCATCATCTATACAGCTTTCCACGCCAGTATTCTGCCTGTTCACCGTCTTTCGGCAGACCGCGGCAACCACACTCGTAGATATGAATCAGCATCTTTATGGCGTTTTCGTTACCGCCCTCGCCAGCTTCCTCCAGCCATTGTACGCCGGAAATAATGTCTTTCGGGGTGCCCTTGCCACTGCTGTAGAGCATACCTGTCAGGTGTTGTGAGTCGTTATCGCCTTTAAGGGCCTCAGAGTGGGCGATATCGAATGCCTGCTTGAAATATTGTCTGGCGCGCGTTTTATCTTTTTTGAATGCAATGCCTTTATCGAATAAAACACCCAGTGAGGCGTAGGCGCGCGGATCATTCTGTCTGGTGCGCACTTTCCATATGTTGACCGCTTTGGAATACCAGCTCATCGCTGTATCATGGCTTTTTACAACGCCATATCCTCCCTGGTACATACGCCCAAGCCCTATCATGGCATCGGGATTGTCGTCATCAGAGAGCCCGGTAAATATCTCAAGGGCTTTGTCGTAGTTGCCGTAGTTTAACGCCTGTTCGGCTTCTCCCAGCGGATCGGCGTGAGCCAGGCAGGAGCTCCAGAGCAGCCCCAGTGATAAAATCAGTTTAATAAGTGATTTATAAAGCATGACCCAGATGCCTGACTAATCATATTTTTGCCAGATCAGGATACGATTATTGACAGGCATTTCGTAATCTTTGACAAGATCCATATTTTGTTGCCGTATCAAGGTCCTTAATTTCGACACATCTCGAATGCCACTCAGGGGGTCGTGGCTTTTCAAGTGGCTATCGAATTGGGCATTGCTCTCAGCGGTGTGCTCGCCATTGTATATAAACGGGCCGTACAGGCAAAGCTTTCCATTGGGAGGCAGGATTTTCCCGGTATTTCTTATCATGCCCTGTACGGCGTTCCAGGACATGATGTGGATAGTATTCGCGCTGAACACGGCATCGAAAGAAAGCGGCGGCCAGTCTTCTCTGGCGTCCAGGAGGAGTGGTCCGGCAATGTTGTCTCGTCTGGCTTCTTCAAGCCACATGCGGATACCTGCGTGGTTTTCCTCAAGATCGGAGCAGGTCCAGTGTAGCTGAGGCAGCTTTTCCGCAAAGTATGTTGCATGTTGACCGGTGCCGGAGCCGATTTCCAGGATACGAAGCCTGCCCTCAAATTCAATTTTGAGAATATCAAGAATTGGTCCCTTGTTTTGTTCACTGGATTCAGCAAAGGGTTTCATGTTGCTTATTTAGGTCTGCGGTAAAAGCTTTATCCTCGGATTATAAGGTGATTGATGTTGATCTGGTACCAAACCGCGAATATTCGCAGTCGAACAGGCAGCCAGACTGGGTGTTTAGTCTCGATGCGCAGTGTGGCGGTTGCAAAATGCAGAGGCATATTTTTCTTCCGCTTTGATAGACTTGTCTGATGGATATTTCTCATATATTGGAGGAGCTGAATGCCGCCCAGCGTGAGGCGGTCTCCTCTCCCGAAGGGGCGATACTGGTGCTGGCGGGTGCCGGCAGCGGTAAAACCCGGGTTCTTATTCATCGTATAGCCTGGTTGATTAAAGTCATGGGGATTTCTCCCTATCGCATTATGGCGGTCACCTTCACCAATAAGGCGGCGCATGAAATGCGCACCAGGGCGGAAGATATATTGCAGGTTCGTGTCGGTGCGATGTGGGTCGGTACGTTTCACGGGTTGGCGCACCGCTTTCTCCGCCGGCATTGGCATGAAGCCGGGTTGATTGAGGATTTTCAGATCCTGGATTCGGACGATCAGTACCGGCTGGTTCGACGAGTGATGAAATCGCTTGAAATGGATGAGGCGCGCTATCCGCCCCGGCAGGTGCAGTGGTTTATCAATGCACAGAAGGATGAAGGGCGCCGCTCTCAGCATCTCAACGACTATGACGACCCCATTCAGATGCAGATGATTAATGTTTATCGCGCCTATGAGGAGGTCTGTCAGCGATCAGGACTGATTGACTTTGCCGAGTTGTTATTGCGTGCACTGGAAACTTTACGCGATACCTCGGATTTACTGGAGCACTATCGGGAACGTTTTGTTCATATCCTGGTAGATGAGTTTCAGGATACGAATGCGATTCAGTATGCCTGGATACGCTTGCTGGCGGGGGAGCGGACACATCCTTTTGTTGTCGGGGATGATGATCAGTCGATTTATGGCTGGCGTGGCGCACGTATCGAAAATATCCTGAATTTTACCAAGGATTATTCTCAGGCCCAAACCATCCGGTTGGAGCGGAATTATCGTTCCACCGGCAATATTCTGGCGGCCGCGAATGCGCTTATCGGTAATAACTCGGGCCGTATGGGTAAGAACCTCTGGACAAATGACCGTGATGGTCCGCCGATTGAGCTGTATGCTGCCTGGAATGATCGCGAAGAAGCGCGCTTCGTAATTGATCGGATACAGCAGGCGATCGATAAGGGGCAGTCATATGCGGATATCGCCATACTATACCGTTCCAACGCCCAGTCGCGCCTGTTTGAAGAGCTATTCGTCGCCAGGGGCATCCCGTATCGGGTCTATGGGGGATTGCGATTCTTCGAGAGGGCTGAGATCAAGGACGCACTCGCTTACCTGCGCCTTATTAACAGCCGCGATGATGACGCTTCATTTGAGCGCGTAGTGAATATGCCAAGCCGTGGTATTGGTGAACGCACACTGGATATCGTTCGATTGACTGCGCGTGAACAGGCTGTGACCCTGTGGCACGCAGCGGCTTCATTAATCGATGGAGATTTGCTCACGGGACGGGCCAGGAATGCGTTGTTGACTTTTCTTAAGCTTATTGACTCCATGGCTGAGCAGGTGGGCGATACGGAATTACATGAACAGGTGAATCATGTGATTGTGTATTCGGGGTTGTCCGACCATTACACCAAGGGCAAGGGTGAAAAGGCCGAACAGAAATTGGAAAACCTGGAAGAACTGGTCAGCGCCGCACGAGGGTTTGTCTATGATTACGATCCGGGTGATCAGCCGGAAATGGATATGTTGACCGCATTTTTGACTCATGCGGCATTGGAGGCCGGTGAGGGGCAAAGTACTGCGGGAGAGGCTAGTGTGCAGCTAATGACGTTACACAGCGCCAAGGGACTGGAGTTTCGACTGGTGTTTTTGTGTGGAATGGAAGAAGGACTGTTTCCCCATTCTCGCAGTTCCGGGGATGGGTCAGATCTTGAGGAGGAGCGCCGGCTCTGCTATGTCGGGATTACACGGGCCCGTGAGGAGCTGGTATTGAGCTATGCCGAATCCAGAACCCTGCATGGTAGCGAGGGCTATCGGGAAGTATCCCGGTTTGTAAAAGAAATGCCGGCCGGTTTGCTCAATGAGATCCGTCCCAGGACCGGCACTTTTCAGCCTGTTTATGATGACCTGTCCACAGGTCAGTCTTCAGCAATAGTACAATCGGAAAATCCATTTAAGCTGGGTCAGCGTGTCAATCACAAAAAGTTCGGCGAAGGTATGGTGACAAACCTGGAAGGCGCCGGGGCGCATGCCCGGGTTGAAGTAAATTTTGCTAAAGTCGGTCCGAAGTGGCTGGTGATAGCCTATGCTGATTTACAGCCGATGTAGTTGATTATTTGATATTGTGGAAGCTCTGAGTTAGTTAGAGCTTCAATTAAGCATAATGTTACGATATGTCTAAAACTGGAAAAGAGGCTGATTTTCTGCATCAGCGAAATTTGATCACGGTTTTAAGAAACTTTGATCGCGCTGGAGAAGTGATCAACTGTATGAAATGCACAGATCAATGGTATGCTCTGACCTTGATGTACTTAGGGTTAAGGGAGTGTCGGTGAAACTACTCACCTTATCCATTACGCTGCTCCTACAATGGTGTTATCCTGACCGTCAGCTGGCAAGTACCCAAAAAAACCGTGAACGAAGACTCCCGAGTCAATTACATTGAGTTACCTGCGGAGGATTTCGCCAGGACCAGGGCGTTCTACGGTGATGTGTTCGGCTGGGCATTTCAGGACTACGGCGACAATTACTGTGCCTTCAATGACGGAACCATGGATGGTGGGTTCTACCGCTCCGCGCTGCATTCCGACAGCAACCAGGGTGCCGCACTGGTGGTGCTGTATGCGAAGGATCTGGAAGCCACGCTGGCGCGCATTACTGCTGCCGGAGGCGAACTCTCGCAGCCGATATTTTCCTTTCCCGGCGGGCGACGGTTTCATTTTCTTGACCCTAATCGCAATGAACTGGCGGTCTGGAGCGATCGATAGGCGATGTCCTTCCAGATGACCCCGGGGTGCCTGCGGTATGATGTGCTGCAAATCAGCTGTGACCATGTCGTCAGGTGCATTCTTGAACCTGGGTACTGTGGGTAAAGGTAACCGTTGGTAAATTGGGATGCCACCACGCAGGCGGTGGGTGTGAATATCAAATATGTTGCCGCACATCAGTTCGGCTGAAAGTAAAGCCCCTGCAAGGTTTGGGCAGATCGCTCAACCCTTGCAGGGATGAGTTGGTAGCGGGGGTAGGATTTGAACCTACGACCTTCGGGTTATGAGCCCGACGAGCTGCCAAGCTGCTCCACCCCGCATCAGAAGGGCGCATCCTAATGGAGCGATATCAAATAAGCAACATGTGAACCGAATATTATTGGCCCAAAGCAATAATGCCCCCTTTCTTGGGTTTGTCGGAGGGGCTGTAACCAGGGGAAGCCTTGGTTTTGAGCGAAAAAGAGAGAGACTGGCTGGTGTTGGTCATTTACTCAGCGGTGGAGGTGCTACTCAGGAATAGGCCAGATTCGGGCTCAACCATTTCTCAATGGTTTCGATGTCCATGCCTTTGCGTTGGCTGTAGTCTTCGGTCTGATCCCGGTTAATTTTGCCGACAGCGAAGTATCGTGAGTCCGGGTGCGAGAAATATAAGCCGCTGACGGCTGCGGTCGGCACCATGGCCTTGTTTTCGGTAAGCCAGATGCCGGTATTTTTTTCGGCATCAAGCAGTTTCCAGAGCAGGTCTTTCTCGGTGTGATCCGGATTGGCAGGGTAACCGATAGCAGGGCGGATGCCCCGGTATTTCTCAGCAATTAAATCGTCCTTGCTGAGGTCTTCGTCGCTGATGTAGCCCCAGAGTTCCTTGCGGACCTTCTCATGCAGCATTTCGGTGAGTGCCTCGGCAAGCCGGTCGGCCAATGCTTTCAGCATGATTGAGTTGTAGTCGTCATGGTCTTTTTCAAATTCGGTAATCCTGTCGTCAATGCCGATACCCGCAGTGGCGGCAAAACCGCCGATGTAATCTTTTATATCCGCATCTTTTGGTGCGATGAAGTCGGCCAGACATTCGTTCACCCGACCTTCCGGTTGTTTGCTTTGTTTGCGCAGGAAATGGAATCTGGTTATAGGTTCAGAACGCGAATCATCGGCGAATACTTCGATGTCATCACCTCTGGCATTGGCTGGGAAAAGCCCGACAACTGCTTTGGCCATGAGCCATTTTTCGGCGATAATCTGTTCCAGCATGACCTGAGCATCGTTATATAGCTTGCGTGCCTCTTCACCTTTTTCTTCGTCATTCAGGATTTTTGGAAACTTCATCCTGAGTTGCCAGGAATGAAAGAAGAATGTCCAGTCTATATACGGTACTGCATCATTCAGATTGATATCATCCAGTACGGTAATGCCCGGCTTGTTTGGTGCGGGCGGCGTGTAGTTGTGCCAACCGATTCTGATGCCATTGGCGCGCGCATCATGGATTGGAATCAGGCCGTCGGCTTTATTTTTGCCCGTGCGGCGTTCACGGATACGACGGTATTCATCACTCAACTCCTGCGTATATGCCGGCTTCAGGTCTTCCGATAAGAGCGCCGCGGCAACACCGACTGCGCGCGAGGCATCGGCAACATAAACGGTATCATGCTCGTATTGTGGCTGAATCTTTACGGCGGTGTGTGCCTTGGACGTGGTGGCGCCGCCGATCATGAGCGGGATATTGAAGCCCTGACGCTGCATTTCCCCGGCGACGTGTACCATTTCATCGAGCGAGGGGGTTATGAGGCCGGATAGGCCGATAATATCGACGTTTTTCTCGCGTGCAGTTTGCAGGATTTTCTCGGCCGGCACCATTACGCCAAGGTCAATGACTTCGTAGTTATTACATTGCAACACTACGCCGACAATATTTTTGCCGATGTCGTGTACATCGCCTTTAACCGTTGCCATGAGAATCCTGCCGTGGGTTCCAACAGAATAATCCGCCTTTTCGGCTTCCAGGTAAGGTTCCAGCCAGGCAACGGCCTTTTTCATGACACGTGCGGATTTGACCACCTGCGGCAGGAACATTTTACCGGAGCCGAACAAATCGCCGACAATATTCATGCCGTCCATTAACGGGCCTTCGATGACCAGGATGGGGCGTTCCAGCTTTGCCAGCGCTTCCCGGGTATCGTCTTCAATAAATTCGGTAACGCCTTTAACCAGTGAGTGTTCCAGACGCTTTTCTACTTTCCAGCTACGCCATTCCAGGTCTTCTTTCTTTTCTTCCCGGGTCTGACCGGCGTATTTCGGTGCCAGTTCAACCAGATGTTCACCGGCTTCGGGATCTTTATTTAAGACGACGTCCTCAACGATGTCGCGCAGTTCTTCAGGCAGGTCATCGTATATGGCTAACTGGCCCGCATTCACGATACCCATATTCATGCCGGCATTGATGGCATGGTAAAGAAATACGGCGTGTATGGCCTCACGTACCGGGTTGTTTCCACGAAAGGAGAACGAGACATTGGATACGCCGCCCGATATCATCGCGTATGGCAGGGTACTCTTGATTTTGCGGGTGGCTTCGATGAAATCGACACCATAGTTGTTGTGTTCCTCGATACCGGTCGCAACCGCGAAAATATTCGGATCGAAAATAATGTCTTCTGGCGGAAAACCGATTTCATCAACCAGAATTCTGTAGGCGCGTGTGCAGATCTCGACCTTGCGTACCTGACTATCGGCCTGACCGGTCTCGTCAAAGGCCATCACAATGATGGCCGCACCATAATGGCGGCAGAGCTTTGCCTGATGCCGGAATTTTTCCTCGCCTTCTTTAAGCGAAATCGAATTAACAATAGGTTTGCCCTGAACACATTGTAGGCCAGCCTCGATAATTTCCCATCTGGAGGAGTCAATCATGAAGGGAACTTTGCAAGTATCCGGTTCGGAAGCGCAGAGATTCAGGAAGCGAATCATGGCTGCTTTACCATCAAGCATGCCTTCGTCCATGTTGATATCGATCATCTGGGCGCCGTTTTCAATCTGCTCACGGCAGATATCGAGCGCCTCTTCGTATCCCTCATCCAGAATCAGGCGTTTGAATTTTGCCGAACCGGTAATATTCGCTCGTTCACCTATGTTCACGAATAATGATTTATCACTAATATTGAGTGGCTCCAGGCCGGACAGGCGGCATTTGGCGGCGATCTCGGGGAGCGGACGGGGTTTCTTATCCCTAACGGCCTTGACAATGGCATGGATATGATCCGGCGTAGAGCCGCAACAGCCACCCAGAATATTAATAAAGCCCGAATCGGCCCATTCGGCGACCTGACAGGCCATTTGTTCCGGTGTTAAATCGTATTCACCAAATTCATTTGGCAATCCCGCATTGGGATGGGTGTTAACGCGAAACTCGGAGATGCGTGACATTTCCTCGACATGCTGGCGCAGTTCATCCGGTCCAAGCGCACAGTTCAGACCGATGGAAATCGGCTCGGCATGGCGCAGTGAATTATAAAAGGCCTCGACTGTCTGGCCAGTCAATGTACGTCCCGAAGCGTCGGTGATGGTGCCGGAAATCATGATTGGCAACTTTACATTTTCTTCTTCAAAGACCCGTTTAGTGGCGAACACAGCGGCTTTGGCGTTCAGGGTATCGAAGACGGTTTCGATGAGAATAATATCGACGCCGCCCTTGATAAGGCCTCGTGCGGCAATCGTATAATCCTCAACCAGTGCATTGAAGGTGATGGTACGCGCCCCGGGATCGTTCACATCGACCGACACCGAGGCTGTTTTCTGGTTAGGGCCCAGAACACCCGCAACAAAACGAGGCTTGTCGTTGGTCGAATAATTGTCCGCGCAGGTGCGCGCAATTCTGGCCGCCTCGATATTGATCTCATAGGCATAATCCCGGAGGCCATAGCGGGTCAGATCAGAGGGTGTGGCATTGAAACTATTTGTTTCAATGATGTCGGCCCCAACGTCCAGGTAGGACTGGTGAATTTTGCAAATAATATCCGGGTTGGTTAGAACCAGCAGGTCATTCATGCCTTTGAGGTTGATTTTCCAGTTGGCAAATTGTTCGCCACGGTAATCGGCTTCCTTCAGTTTATGACGCTGGATCATGGTGCCCATGGCACCGTCCAGGAACAGGATGCGCTCGTGCAGGAGTTGTTCGAGTTGTTGGGTTTTGTCGTTCATGGTTTGTCTGGTAGTGGGAATTTATGTTTCAGGAGGCGGACTCTGGAAATTGGGTAGGCAGCCGCTTAAGTGGACTCTCCGCAGTATTTTAACTCCGCGCAGGGAGTTTCACTCAGGAGTTTTCACTATGGAACGCAAACGACGTAATCCCTTGCCTGCATTGAAAGCCAAAGTGGCCTTGGCCGGGTTCAAGGGTAATAGAGTGCTAGTCGAATCATCGGAGTAATTTGATGTTCAGTCCAGGCAGTGGCTTGCTGTCAGGTCCGTTTTGACGGATGCTCTTCTTTAATTACTGATCTTTCTCCTGGTCGATCAGAGGTCTGGCGCTGAATAGCCAAATAAATCTGCCTGTGGCTGCTTACACATAATTTTCCCCGTTGCGGAATTCACATTTTCACGACTGATGACAATGATGTTGTTTTGCCCCTTAAGCTGTTTGTTCAAGTTGTACTTTGGATTGTTGCTATCTCTTGCAGAGTCATACATCACAGCGCGAGGAATTGAGTAGTTTGCTGCGTACTCCATTGCCCATCTCGCCCCACTGTCATGGCCAAAGTCATTTTTTGCATGGCTTGCCGTAAGAACGACGCAATCACTGAATAGTGCCTGCAATCGATCTCTTTCCTGATATCGCCCCTTCTGTTCCATCTTTAGATCTTGCCTTTTCGTAATACTCGGTTATCAGCAAGTCGCTCTTATTGACAATTTCTTCCGCCAATCCTTCTTGTATAGAGGACACGGTAGAAGGCGCTTGTTTCTTTATCAAGATACCCGTTGGCACGAATCTTAAATCGGTTCATGATATTTCGATTCTCTCTGTAGAAGTCTCATACTTGCAATTATCCCCGACCATTCCGCTTAATGTCAGTTGTATTGCATCTTACTTTATATTAGATTGCCCGGCAATTATTCAGGTGCTCCAAGGCTTCTCGGCCAAGGAGTTAAACGGGAAACCGGTGATGCTCTGTTACCGTCATGCTGGCGAAAGTCGGTTCAAAATGACATACGCAGAGTGGATTCCGGTGCTGCCCCCGCAACGGTAAGTGAGTTGGCGTCGCATCCTGCCACTGTGCGTAAGCATGGGAAGGCGCGAAGTGCTTTAACCTCATAAGCCCGGATACCGGCCTGAATATTTACTTTAGGAATATGAACTACGGTGGGTGGTTCGGACCGGTTTTAATATGTATTCAATAGAATACCTGTTGCTCAGGCCGTTTTGTGCTGCCCCATTTTTATGGAGGCTGTAATGAAGAAAATAATTTTACTTGGTGTGCTGGTTATCAATGCGCCATTGATTTCGGCAAAAGAGCTGCTGGAAATCAGGATCACATCGGGTGTTCGGTCGGAGCAGAGTGATGCAGTCATTCCCCCACGTATTGACGTGATCTCCCGAGAAGAGATTGAGTACAGTGGCGCCAGCCATGTGGTCGATCTGCTCAAGGGGCGCAGTTCGATACAACTGGCGGATACCTTTGGTAATGGTGCCCGAGCCAGTATCGGGATGCGCGGTTTTGGTGAGACCGCGAATGCCAATACTCTGGTGCTGGTCAATGGGCGCCGCCTTAATAACACAGATATTGCCAGCCCTGACCTGAACAGTGTGTCGCTTAAGGATATTGAGCGTATTGAGATCATCCAGGGCAGTGCGACCGTACTTTATGGAGATCAGGCTGTCGGTGGTGTAATCAACATCGTTACCCGTGACATTGAAGATGCAAGGGCACATGTCGAGATTGGGGCGGGCAGCTTTGGTTCTCACGAGATTCAAGCAGAGGTTTCACGCCGGTTGGAGTCGGGTTTCAGCTATCGTCTGTCGGCCGAAAAAAGCCATGACGGCGGCTATCGAGATAATAACGAACTGGATTATGAAAATCTGTTCGGGGTATTGACGTATCAATATGGTTCGGGTCGCCTGCTTGCCGGGATTCAGCGTACCGATGAGGACCTGGATACACCGGGCGCCCTGTATCTGGCTGAGGCTAAAGCCGACCCAACCCGGGCGCGTTCGGAATATCTTAATGATTATATCAATACGCAAACTCGAGTATTTTGGCTTGGTTTGTCACAGGCCCTTAACAGATATTGGAAATTCGAGGGCGAGTGGACCTATCGGGAAAGTGCCGGCGATTTTTTACAGAGTTCACGTAACGCGCCCGAGATCATACCGGCAACCCAGGATCGTCGAGTCAATAGCTTTAATCCGCGATTTGTCGGCCGGTATCCATTCAATGGTGGCAGGCTTATCGCTACGCTGGGCTACGACTACGACAAAGCACGTTATCGGCTGGTATCTCGCTTTGGGCCGCAGAACGGTGATCAGACAGTTGATAGCCTGTATGGACAAGTTGTTGTTCCGGTTGCTTCCAGTGTCAATACCACTTTGGGAGTGCGCCATAGCCGTGTAGAAAATTTTATACGCGACGGCTTTACCTATCCGATGGGTATCGACCTGAATGATGATCTAAGCGCCATTGAGGTAGGGTTTGACTATCGCCCGACTCGCCGTTGGCATCTGTTTGTTCGCGCCGCAGAAAACTTTCGTTTTGCCAAGGCCGATGAACACCTGAATCCGGTATTTGGAACCACCACCATTCTGAATAACCAGACTGGCCTGTCACTCGAAGCGGGTACAGAATACAATAGTCGTGACTGGTCCTTATCAGTTGTTGTGTACGAGCTTGATCTGAATGACGAAATTGTATTTGATTCGACCGCCTTTGGTGCCAGTATCAATCTTGATGAGACGGAGCGCCAGGGAGTGACGATGAATGTGGCTTACCGGTTAGATGAATCAATCCGCATTGAAGCCGGAGTGAGTATGATTGATGCCGATGTGTTGTCGGGCGCATTTGTCGGCAGCGATGTACCGCTTGTTGCCGACTATACGGCCCGATTGGGTGTGCGCCACCGGATCAATGACAACTGGAATATTTATGGAGAATATTATCTGGTTGGTGGTCGTCCCTATTCGGGTGATTTTGACAATCGGTTGGGTGAGTTGGATGGTTACCGGGTTCTGAATATGAATGCAGGGTATCAGCGCGGCAACTGGAAGCTGGATTTCAGGGTAAATAACCTGCTGAACGAGGAATATTCGGAATTTGGTGCGCGGAGTAATGAGTTCCCACCACCAAATTTTGCGCCGATTGCCTTTGCATCTGTACAACCTTCGCCTGAGAGAAATTTTCAGGTATCGGTCAGGTATGGCTTTGAGTAGGATGGTCACTATGGGGAATCGAATTTCAAAGGTTTATACCCGAACCGGCGATGACGGCACAACGGGTATGGCCGATGGTTCGCGTGTTGCGAAAGATGCTCCGGTCATACATGCGATAGGCGATGTCGATGAGTTAAATGCCTGTATCGGAGTGTTACGTGCGGAAGATTTGCCCGACTTTGTAGATAAGGCGTTGGAACATATCCAGCATGAACTGTTTGCTCTGGGTGGAGAGCTGGCAATGCCCAGGTATCAGGTCATTGCAGCCAGACATATCGGAAAGCTAGAGGTGCAGATTGATGCGTTGAACGGACGGCTGAAACCCTTGAAAGAATTTATCCTGCCCACGGGTAATCGTTCGGTAACGCTCTGTCATCAGGCGCGCACGGTTTGCCGCCGGATGGAAAGATCACTGGTAAGCTGTACGCATGAACGGGCATCGAGAATGGAAATTCGGCAATATATCAATCGTCTGTCGGATTTTCTGTTTGTTGTGGCTCGTGTACTGGCCGAGGATGGGAATCTGGAAGAGATATTCTGGGAACGGGATATTCAGTAAAAAAGCATTATGAAATGGAAATCACGACGGTCCGAATGAATTTGATCAGGACAAATTACATAAAAGGTGCGGATTACAGGCCTGTTAACAACAAAGTACAATATGTGGCGACCATCGGCCTCATGATGGTATTCTCTTGGAGATACTTATAGTACTACTGGCAGCAACTCATGCAGGCCGCTTGATTTTATCTCACGGGGATCGAACCTGGACAAGAATTTGCCATGCGCCCCGAGTGGATGTAAAATGATCAACCAGAATATCTGAAGATCCAAAATAGCCTGAATTCAGGCACGGTCCGGAACTGATTCAAAAAGCCAAAAGATTGATTCTGAAAAACCAATTGGAACGCTTGCCAGAATTGACATGAGATAGCTATGATCAGATGCATTAAAAATCAGTGGCAGTTAATTTGTAAAATTCATAATTTGAACTGTTTCATTCCAAAGGTTGTGGTAGCCAGTATGCATTATTATATGAACTGATTGATGGCCTTGAATTGAATGGAAAGCGGTTTTTGGACTGGGGATGTGGCAACGAGGCGCAATCGTTATGTGAAATTCGGCGCGTAATGAAGCCTGAGGCATATTTTATATGCTATCACTTCCCCTGTCGTTGGGGCTGGATTGAATTGGTAAGTCGGTTTTTTCTCTATCGAAGTATCATCATGAGTTTCGGTATTGTGAATCAGCTGTTCGACAGCTTTGCCGCGCATCTCATTTAGAATTGTTGGATATTAAGAAATATGGATTTTTACCTAATATGGTATTGAATCATAGGCTAATAAGAGAGGTCGCTAATCAACGCTGGTTCGTGGAAATTTATCGTGGCTTGGATTGAGTTCTGTCATTTCTTTTTTATCCAATTGTTAATAATTATGTCTTCACGGTCAGGAAATCGTCTTGATTTTTGATCTGGTCAATTAATTTGGACTTTGTTAGATCAAGCCGATGAGATATGTTCCTTGACATGAGGTTTTTATGGCCTTGTCTTCCAGTAAAGCAGGACGGCGTGGTTTTCCATTTGAGTTGTTTATATCCAGAGGCTGGATTGTGCTGGAATAATCAGTACCGAAGGGAGTTCTCCCCTGTATTGAACTGTTGGGTTTCCTGGTATCTGCCGGGTTTTGGGATGTGAGAGGCTTATTGCTGACGGCCGCCGCCACTATTGCAATTATGACGATGATCAAAAGAGCAATCAGAATCGAGATCAGAAGAACCTTGTTTTGCCTATCCCGGTCGGTTGTTCTAGTGGATGAGATATCGAAAATCTCCGAGGCGATATCCTCGGAGCTGATCGGGGTAGGCTCTTTTCCTTCTGTAATAGCCTGGAGATATTGACTACGGAGCTCAAGGTATCGATCACGAGCGATATGCCCTTTATAGTAAGCTACGGCCAGCTGACGAAGGCTGCTGTGTTTACATGTGGCCACTCAAATAACATCCCTGACGAGACGGAATGTAGTGTAGGCATCGGCCTTGCCATCATGGTCTTTTTCCAGGTCAATCGTGCAATCCTGCATTGCATCGGTATAAGCACCGCCTCTCGCCGTGACTCCAGAGGGACCAGTGGCCCATTCCTGAGCGTTCCCGATGTAGTTTACTATGCCCCATCCATTCTGTTTCCCAGAGTTGATATCTTCTAATCCGGTTCCTTTGATAATATTGTTCCCTAGGCGCAAAGTGCAGTTATAGATTTTCCCTTTAGGTTGATCACCTCCCGCTGCCGCAGCGAATTCCCATTCTTCTACAGTAGGGAGCCGGTATTTAGCGCCTGTCGTCTTACTCAGCCATTCGGCATAATCTCTTGCCTGCTGTAAGGTAATACCGGTAACGGGCAGTCGGGAATTGGGATTATCCAACTGGCATTTCTTTGATTTTTCGCAGTAATGAGCGAAGTCAGCGACCGATACCTCGTATTTGCTGAATGCGAAAGGCTGATCGCGACCGGCTCCGGAGGGCAAGACGACCATAATCGGCCCTTTATTCTCAACGGACACCATGTCATAGCAACGTCCACGGCTTTGCTTACCGTAGCCCGCAAGCCGTGTCTGGCAGATCTTTTTGCTCGCAATAATACTGATTTTGATAGATTTGGAAGCGGACCTGAATTCCGGGTTATCCCGCCATATTTTCAAGGCTCGCGCAATCTGGGTCTTGGCATTTTCCGTACTGTTATTCTTTAAGGCCACCTGATACGCCTTATAGGCCTTATTGGCCTCGTTAATCTTACTTGCCAGCGCGGTTCTCAGGCGTTTGATATCCGGATGATCGTTTTCTTCCGTCCTGGCCTTGGCAAAAATTCCACCGGCCTTGGACAGCATGGATGCCTTGATTGCGTCTTCAAGTTCAGAGGCATACTTGGATGGAGCGACAACGGCAATACGAATCCTGGACAGCAGAGTCTGGTTGATTGGAAGCTGTCTGGCAGCTTCGAGGTATGCCTGTGCAGCCTCGGGATCATACATCTCCATGGTGGAAATTCGATTCGTTACGGCCTCTGAAAATTCAGTTTGTAACCGCTCATACTGCGTTCTATCAAATGCCCTCAGCTTGCCTAGTTTGGATTGCAGGTCAGCGAGCTCAAGAGACTGTGACGTACCAAAGGTATTTCTGATCTCTCCGATGGTTTGCGCGTATTCAATTTGCACACGAGCGTTTATCAGTTCGGGGGATTCCGGTGCGATCTCAAACCCCGAGGTAACTTGTCTCATCGCGGTTATATAAGCATCGCGTTGACCGGCATAGTCTTTCGGTATGGCGTCCGCCTGTCGCTTGATACGCAGAGCGAGATTGGCATAGGCCTTACCGATTTCGTTGGGGGCCTCAATTGTCAGGAATTCGTCGTCTGGTAGCAGATAGACGCGCAATAAATCCAGAAATCGCACGGCATCTTCCATTTTTTCTGATCTCGCTTTGGCAATCGTATCCTGTTTGAGCGCTGAGATGATAGCAAGTCGTTCTTTTTCCAGTCGTTCGATTTCCTGCTCGCGTAAAGCCTTGACAATAAAGTCTTCAGCATCTTTCAGGTTCGGGGCATCGGCGTCAAACTGTTTGGCATAAGCGACCAGGATTGCGCCTTGGGCAAGGCGACCTCCCTCACTGACTTTGGTTGCCTGTTCGATATACTGCGCGGCCAGTTCGCGTTTTGCCCGCTGGGTATCGACGTGATTTAGACCAAGCACAGCCTCGAACCGCAACACAATATCACGCAGGCTTTGAGTCCATTCATGGGTGAATTCATTTTTCAGTGATAGTTCCTCTAATTCAACTTGTAACTGGTCAGCTGTTGTTTGGCGTAGAGCAGATAGTTCCTCTGTTACCCCTCCGGATTTTTGCCAAGAATCATTAAGCTTGGATTGTATGGTTTCCTGTTGTTCGGAGGAAAACGCGGGGGACAGTTTCAAGAATGCCTGTTCAGTATTGCTTAAATCAGACTGTTTACCAGCCGCTGTAACAAATAGTTTGGTCAGCGCCTCAGCCGTGTTGGTTAAAATTTCATTGTCCGGTGAGACCAGTCGAAGGAAGGCTAATTCATCGCCAACAGACAATCCCTGCTGAATACCGGCTGACGGTCTGGCCGCGATGACTTGTGGCATGAAGTTCGCTATTTTTTGCTGATTTAAGTAGCTATGACGTGCGAAAGAGAGCTCATCCTCGGCGTCGATAATGTCAGCTTTATCTGCGACATACTCAGCGGCCTGGCTGAGGAGAAGTTCTGCCCGATCATAATTATTTTCCTGCTGAGAACCGCGTGCTTCAGTAATATAGCTTCCCAAAAGCCGAGGGTCGGTAAGTAGCTGGTTTTCAGGATCAATACTACGGATAATCGAGACAACGTCAGGAATATCGTTGTTGACTCCCTCGGCACTCAGCCAGGGGCCTATTTTCAGGAAGCGAGTGTACAGGTCGCGTTGATTTTCCAACTCTTCGCTCTTTCTTGAATTCAGCTCTCCTTCTTTAGAGTCCAGCCTTCCCGAGTCAGGATAGAATCTTCTCGCTTCTCCCAGGATGTCAAATGCCTGTGGGTAGCTATAACGCTGTTTTTCCTTATCTATCTGTTCATCAATGCGTCGTGAAAAATAACTGACGATTGCATTTTGTACATCGGGATCCGCCTTGATGCGTGTTTGTGAATCGTCCTCAAATGTTTCCAGCGTCGCCAGCCGTTGTCTAACAACCTGCGGTTGACGTGCTTCGCTTGCCTCAATGATGGCCGCTATCATTTCCTGGTTTTGTTGCTCGCGGAGATGATCCTCAAAGACATCTTTTGCAAGAACGCCAATAATCGTTAGAATAACCACGGCAGCGGTTAGGGCATACGCAAGGATAGGCTTTTTCGGGGTGATTTCGTCTAAAAATTTTTCAACCGTTTGGGGCCGGTTATTACGATCAAAGGACAAGCCTCGCATAAGACCTTTCATCTGGCGGCGTTTGAGATTTTTAATAGGGGCCGGTGTAAGTTCACTGTCCCTTGCGTGGTTTGCGGGCATCTTGTTAAAAGGGTGTTTGCCGCTGAGGAGTTGATAGCAGACACACGCCAGTGCATAGATATCGTCAGGGGGTTCAGGCGTTTCCCCTTCAAGCATTTCCGCGCTGGCATAGGCGGGTGTTAAAGCACTTAATGTGCCAGGGTCAAATAGAGTATTTTCTTTGGCGCTGCCCTCCGGAGTGTCTTTGGGTTTGGCGGCCCGTGCGATACCAAAGTCAAGCAGTTTAACAACACCGTCCTTGTTCAAAAAAGTGTTAGCCGGCTTAAAGTCAGAGTGAACTAACTGATGGTGATGGGCATATGCAAGGCCATGACACATCCCTTCAATAACCGGACGGGCTTCCTCGTAATTCAGTCCCTTACTGGGGAGGCGACGAATATATTTATCGAGAGGTTCGCCTTCCAGGTATTCCATGGTCATAAAAACCGTGCCATAGGTATAGTCACGGTCAAAGTCGAAAACAGTGGCAATATTCGGATGAGCGAGTCGTTGTTGTTTGGATGACTCTCGCTGCAATGCTATGAAAGATTCGCGGAATTGTTTAAACGTTTCGTTCAGAACCTTGACCGCGATTTTAGGGTTTTTGTCCTGAGCTTCTTCTTTAATCTTGTCGATAGCCAGATAGACAGCACCCATGCCGCCTTCGCCAAGTTTGGCGATCAGCTCGAAGCGATTACGCAGTACGGAACCGACTTCAATGGCTTCATCGCCATGGTCCATGACAGGAATACCATCCGGGCCCGTTGTCGGGCTTGTTTCCGCCGGGCTGCCACCTGTGGTCTCAAGGTCAAGCGCAAAACCGTCATCCATAGCGGTAGCGCTGGTTTGCGTATCGGTATTGACGACGGTGGCATCAGTTTCGGTCTGAGAGGTATCGGGTTGTTGCACTGAGGTTGCAGCGCTGACCTCGGTTGCATCGTGACCGGGAGTCATTTCAGTAACCGTTATCGCGTCCGTAAGGACGGTTTTATCGGCATTTTCACTGACACTGGTGAATTCCGAGGTGATTTCGATGATCGCATCCCGGGTCTTGGCCGTAATCTTGTTGTCTAGGGAAAGCTGCCTTATCTGGCTTTCTATAGGGCCTGCGAGCTGTGGGTGCTTTTTGAGAAGCTGCTGCAGAAGGTCAGTGACATCACTAAGCTTTGCTTTATTCTTGACATGCTCCTGCAAGATCGCCTTAAACTCATTAATCATTTCGGACTACCTCGTTCCTGATGCCTGACCATCACATTAATTCGCTTCAACGACAACAACGGTAACATTATCTCTGGAACCTCGTTCGAGCGTGAGCTCAACCAGTCTGTTGCATGCCTCCTCGGGAGTGCCCTGATCCAGCAGTTCATTGATTTCATGTTGCATGACTTCCTTAAAGAGCCCGTCACTGCAAAGCAGATAGCGGTCTCCTTGCTGCACGTTGTGCATATCAATATCGACAAACAGACGCTGACTTGCGCCAATGGCACGTGTGATCACGTTTGCGTCAGGATGTTTTTCAGCCTCATCCTCAGTGATTAAGCCCTCATCAACCAGTTCCTGGACTTTACTATGGTCAATCGTGATCTGGCTGAGGGCTCCATCTCGCAGCCTGTAAAGTCGGCTGTCGCCGACCCACAGACAAAATGCCTTTTTACCAAACACCATCAATACGACCACTGTACTGCCCATAGTCTGCCGGTCTTCGCGCTCTGTGGCCCGTCTTAGCAGATCGCTGTTGGCATCCAGCAGCCGCTGTTCTATTTCATTGACAAAGGCGCTCGCATCATCCGATGGCTTTAATTCGCTAAGGCTGTCAACGATAGAAGAACTGGCGACATTACCGGCGGCATGGCCGCCCATTCCATCCGCAACCGCCCAGACTCCCGCCGGGTTATTATCAAGTACAGAATCCTCATTAACCTTGCGAACCTTACCGACATCAGTCCGGGCAAAGGAGACCCATGAGAAACCTTCCGTATTCAGCATAAGGCAGGACTTTTTTTTCGAGATTGTTCTGACATGACACGGGCATGCAAGCCGCGAGGCGCAGGAATAATATGGCGGGCAGCCATGCCATGTATGGAACGAATAGGGGCGTGTAACATTGTTATCATACCGATTGTAACAATAAGTATTTGAATTCTATGTGATTTATCTAAAAATGACAAGTCCAGTTTTTCAAAAAAGCCCGGTAATGTCAAATTATTTTTCAGAGAATCATCTTCGTAAATATCCCTGATACTGTCAATGCAATTCACAAACATCCCCTCTGACCGTAGCTGGCCGGCAGTCCTTATAGGCTGTAGGGTAAAAGGCTTCTACCCGATCATCCGTTATGCTATGAAAGCCGATATAAAAAATGAAGTTGCTGCGCAGCACCTGAGCCTGCATCGATGAGGTCAGTGACTATGCCCTGGCCATAGCCGTGCCCCGGCTCAACAGTCAGGTGGCCAGACAATTCTTTGAAAAGTGCTTCCGGCTCACGCCTTTTCCTATCCGGCAAGTCGTGACCGGTGGCAGCAGTGAGTTCAAGGATGAGTTTGATCGCCTGATTCAAGACAGCCAGATGCTCCATCTGTGGACCTATCCCAAATTCCCCAGAATGAATGCCGTGTGTAAGCGCTTTAAGCGCACGGCCCCGGAATCAATTCAGGAACAGTTGGTGGACTTCCTCGAAGGCCTGCTGTTCACCGATCTGGAATTGTTTAGCGAAAAACCGACTGATTGGCTGGTCAAATACAACGGCGTTCGACCCCATAAAGGACTGGGATTACAAACCCCGGCAAAGTAAATTCAGTGCAGTACATTATCAACCACAACAAAAAGTGCAATTTGTGGTGGACTCATACAAACAGTTGCGCTCCCCGGTTATCGTGCATTACAATTGGCGTTCCGGGCGGCGGCTTGTCAAGCCATCCATCCCCCAGCACAACAAACGCTAACAAACAAAAGGTGAGAAGATATGCCTCTTGCTAACCGTAGAGAATTCCTGAAATTAATGGGCCTTGTGTCTGTGCCCGCACTCGTATCCTGTGAGGCAGACACGCCACCGGAGGCGCAGCAGTCTGCTCTGGTCCCCGCTACTCCCAAAGCCGTCGCTGCAGATGGTGAGCCTGACGGTTTTTATGATGTCCCCATAAAAGGAGATGCGCGAATCCTGCACATCACGGATGTACATGGTCAGTTACAGCCGGTTTATTTCCGTGAACCCAATGTCAATCTGGGCCTCGGTGACGCCTATGGTCGTCCTCCTCATATTGTGGGCAAGGAGTTACTTACGAAAATGGGCCTGAAGGAAAACTCACCTGAAGCCTATGCCTATACTTATCTGAACTTCGAAAGCGCCGCAAGGAAATACGGCAAGACCGGCGGTTTTCCTCAAGTGAAAACCCTGCTCGACAGATTGCGTGAGCAGGCGGGTGGTCGTAAAAATACCCTGACTATCGACGGCGGCGACTTGTGGCAGGGTTCCGGTACGTCTCTATGGACCCGTGGCATCGATATGGTTGAGGCGTCCAATATCCTCGGCCTGGATGTCATGGTCGGTCACTGGGAATTCACTTACCGTGATGACGAGGTATTGAGCAATGTTGGTATCTTCAAGGGGGACTTTATTGGTCAAAATGTCCGCGTTAAAGAAGAAGCCCTGATGAGTGACGAATACGCCGCCATGGTCGAGAAATACGACGGGCGCGGCCTGCATGATGAGGATTCCGGCCATGCTTTCCGCCCTTATGTCATCAAGGAAGTCAATGGTCGCCGTATCTGCATCGTCGGTCAGGCATTCCCGCGTACCGCAAATGCCAATCCGCAGGAGTTTTTCCCGGACTGGTCATTCGGCTTGCGCGAGGATGACATGATCGAACTGGTCAGCGCAATCCGTGCAGAGGAAAAACCCGATGCCATTGTTCTGCTTTCCCACAACGGTATGGATGTCGATATCAAGATGGCCGAGCGTGTGCCGGGGCTGAATGCCATATTCGGTGGGCATACACACGATGGTATGCCCAGGCCGGTTATGGTGAAAAATATTGGAGGCGGTACCTGCCTGGTAACCAACGCCGGTTCCAACGGCAAGTACGTCGGTGTCATGGACTTTGAATTCGGTAATGACGATACGCTGAAGAATATGCACTACAAGATGCTGCCGGTTATTTCAGACTGGCTGGAAGCCGACAAGGAAATGGCGGCATACATCAGGCAGATGCGTTCCGCAAAATACGACAACGGAATTATCGAATCCCGTGCGAGTGATCGGTTCTTTAACCCGGAGCGGGTTGGCAAAACTTATGAGGAAATCCTGTCCGAGAAACTCGCTATCGCTGATCGCACATTATTCCGTCGTGGTAATTTCATGGGCACCTGGGATCAGGTCTTGTGTAACGCGTTGCGCTATGAGCATAATTCCGATATCTCATTGTCACCCGGCGTCCGTTGGGGTACGACCGTGCCTGAAGGTCACTGGATCACCATGGAGGATGTGATGGCGCAGTGCTCCGTGACCTATGGTGAGACCTATGTTTCGGAAATGACTGGTGAGGCCATCCATAATATGCTGGAAGGCGTGGCCGATAATCTGTTTGATCTTGATCCTTATCTACAGTCTGGTGGCGATATGGTGCGTGTCGGCGGGCTTAACTACGGTGTTGACCCCACTGGAAAACTCGGTGAGCGTATTACCGATATCAAGCTTGATAGCGGTGAAGCCTTGGTCCCAGCGAAAACCTATACCGTCTCAGGCTGGGCAACGGTTAACCGCATCCCCGCAGGTCGCCTGATATGGGACATTGTCCGTGATTACATCCGGACAAACAGGGGCAGTGACAATGTATTGAGGCTGCCAAAGATTAATAACCCGAGGTTGCTGAATGTTTCTGCCAATCCGGGTATTGCCGATTATCAGGGTGATATGACCTGACGGGTATCATGGCCCTGTAGCAGGCCGACAATGCCACTGTGAGCTGCTTGCACTGCTTTGCTTCCAATTCTGTTTCTCCGGATCGCCTGTTATTCGGGGTGCCACCTCTAGGTGTCGGGCTCCCTCCGGCGGTGAGCGGGCCCCATGCAATGTGGTATCTCGTGTCATATTGCAGATTTCCGGTCCGTTCCCGCAACTGCGGTCCTGGAACGAAATAGAACCTATCTCGAAATCACTTCAATCTGGGCGAGGAAATTGGGCCGACCAAACGCGGAAAAGGGATTAAAATCATGGCGATAGTGGACAAGCATGGATTGCCTTTGTCGGCCAGTACTCATGCGGCCAGTCACCATGAAGTGACATTGGTTCAACTGAGTTTTGATTTTTACATGATTGAGGCGAAGCCGGAAAAGCTGATTGGAGATAAGGCCTATGACAACGATCCGCTTGATGAAGAGCTGGCAGAACAAGGAATAGAAATGATTGCGCCGCACAAGAGAAATCGAGTCAAGCCAAGTACTCAAGATGGGCGAAAACTCAGGCGCTATCAACGTCGCTGGTTGGTTGAACGTTTTTTTGCCTGGATACAATGGCAAAGACGACTTTTTATTCGGTGGGAGTATTATGCTGCCAATTTCCTTGGTTTTGTTCAACTGGCTACCGTTAATATCCTGCTTAAACAATTTTGAGGTAGGTTCTACTAGCCCGCCTCAATACCTTATTGGGTACTTTTGTCTGCGAATCATGGCTCGAGCGTGCTTAATCGGGTTACTAAAATGGTTTCTAATGTACGGAGCGTTCCCGTCATAGATTTCGGGAACAAAGTCACTCTCAATTCCAAAGAAACGGTACATCTTGGAAAAATAGGGCTTGCCTAGCAAAATCATGGTCTCGTAACTCCATATGAAGCAGTTGTCATCGTTAACAAGCTCTTCAAAGAAGGAATACACTATTTCATAGTCTTTCTCAGCTTCTTTTTTGGTATCTCCGAACCGTAAAATCTTACTTCGGATGGAGCAATTTCTGTCTCGCGTAGTTAAGATATAGTTTACCCGTTCATACTTTTCTGAAAATGTTGCTACCTCTTTGATGAGCCAGTCCTGAAATTTCCTTGGTCGATCACAGGGAAGAGACGAATGCAGAACCAGATTTTCGCAGGCACTTTCGCTATTATATTTATAACCTGACCACTGACCGAAGAAATCACAATGCCCTGTCGCGAAAGAAACTGTTTTGGCGATCAAGGCACTACCGCTGCTTTCAGGTCCGCAAATAACCCAACTGTTCTTCATTAAAGGTCTCTTAATTATTTATACAGCTTATCTTGCCTAAGCAGTAACGAGGTTGTCAATCTAATACCAACAATTTAGGTCAAGTCTTGTATTTTAGCGTAAAGTTTGTGTGCTGTACACTCTCATTGCTTTCAGGAAGCACACTGTTTTAGCTCTCGATGCTGGTCTGTACGCCTTACAGACCAGCATCCCTCACCTGACACGCTCCAGTCTGCACCGATGTCTGCAACGACATGGTATTTCCCGATTACCCGATGTGGTGAAAAATAAAAAGCCAAGCAAGGCATTCAAGTCCTATCCCATCGGATATTTTCATAATAGATATTACTCAAGTGCGTACCGGCCAGGGCAAACTGCGTCTGTTTGTGGCGATTGACCGGACTTCAAAATATGTCTATGTGGAATTGCATGAAAAAGCAGGCAGGAACATTACCGCACAGTTCCTGAGAAATCTTGTCGAAGCCGTAGCTTATCGTATTCATACCGTCTTAACGGATAATGGCATCAAGTTCACGCATCAGGCCCGGCACAAATATGCTTTTGAGCATCTTTTCGAGAGGGTCTGTGATGAGCATGGCATTGAGCACAGAGTGATCAGGATCAATCATCCATGGACGAATGGACAGGTCGAACGCACGAATCGCACCCTAAAGGAAGCGACCGTCAAAGCCTATCATTATGGTTCTCACCAGCAGCTAAAGAACCATCTTAAAAACCTCATCCATGCCTATAATTTTGCAAAGCGCCTTAAGACACTCAAGGGACTGACCCCCTATGAATTGATCTGCAAACACTGGACAAAAGAACTCAAGCGGTTCAGAATAAATCCAAACCACTTGACTGGGAGACTAAGCATCTCTAATAACATGGGCCAATCAGTCAGAAGGCTTGCCGGGCAAACTATCAGGGAGGCAGCATGGGCATAAACACCCGGATTGATCTGCTCATACAGCGCAGGACCAAAATCATAGCGACATTGGGACCGGCCTCATCAGAGGTTAGAACCATCTCCCGTCTGTTACGGGCAGGTGTCAATGTGCTCAGGCTCAATATGTCACATGGCGCTCATGCCACGCATATGGAGTTGATAAAAAATATACGTTCGGCCACCAGAGCAACGGGCATATCCGCCGCTGTCATGGCGGATCTATGTGGCCCCAAGATACGTACCGGTAAATTTGAAGGTGGCGTGGCGACTCTAAAGCGTGGCGACAGGGTCACGGTTACTGTCAGGAAAGTGAAGGGTACCGCTGGACTAATCTCCTCTCAGTACAGTTCCTTGCATAAGGATGTTAAATTACAGGACAATATTTTACTCAATGACGGGCTGATCTCTTTAGAGGTCAAGGGCATTGAGGATACCGAAATACGGTGTCGAGTCGTACACGGTGGAGTTGTTTCAAATCACAAAGGCATCAATCTGCCGGACTCTCTGGTCTCTGCGCCCGCATTAACTTCCAAGGACCGGAAAGATGCGCAGTTCGCCCTGTCCCAGGGCGTGGATTACCTGTCACTCTCTTTCGTGCGCACGGCAAAAGAAATTGGCCAGTTAAGACGACTCATTAAAAAAGCGGGCGGTTCGGCACATATTATTTCCAAAATTGAAACTCATCTGGCATTGGAGAATATTGATGAGATTCTTGACGCATCAGATAGTATTATGGTCGCCCGCGGCGACCTTGGAGTTGAGCTTAAACCCGAGCAGGTTCCCGTCGCTCAGTTACAGCTTATCGACAAGGCCAGACATGCCAATCGCCCGGTCATTGTCGCAACTCAGGTACTGGAATCCATGATCGAAAACGCACGACCTACCCGCGCCGAGGTTTCCGATATATCCTATGCTGTGGCATCCGGAGCAGACGCCATGATGCTTTCGGCTGAGACTTCAGTCGGCAGGTTCCCTGTGGATTCGGTGCGTATAATGGACCGAGCTATCCGCAATACGGAGTCATACTGCTGGCGCTTTGGTGATTTCGACGGCTTTGCCCCGGAAGGAATACAGGTTTTGCCTCTGGCATTCGGCCATGCCATATCCAATGCCACATCTCAACTATCCCGGGACCTGCTGGTAAGAGCCATTGTTGTCATCAGCCATAGCGGCATGTCTGCGGCTACGGTGAGCGCCGCCCGTCCTGCGGCACCGATTATTGCAATAACCGACAATGAAAATGCAGGCCGAAGAATGCTTTTGATGTGGGGAGTTATTCCCAGTCTGTCCGGTTGCGAGGAGGTGGAAGACACCTCCGGTCTGGCAAGGCGACATGCGCGGAAATTCAAACTTGCATCACCTGGAGACCACATTCTTCTGGTACAGGGATTTCATGCAGACCCTTTCAGCAACATGCCGAGCGTAAGCATATTGCAGGTATGACCCATGTCCGGCCACAATTCAGTTTGAAGGAAATAGATTCACGCTTCCAAAGTGTGTCAGAAAGAATAGAACATTCCCGGGCGCAAAACCGGGAAAGACCACCTCGCTAAAATTAAGGGTGCTCTGACTAATCAGAATTTCTTGGAGCTTTCAGCTATCAATCACTGATTTTTCTTTTAATATCCGGCAAGGTGGAGGAGTCACCCCGGTTCATGTAGCGGCTTTCCTTGTCCGTCGCGGTGACATTCTCGTATATGCCGTCGTCTCGTTTTTCCAGTTTGGTAAAGCCGATATTCCTCAGTTCACTGTTAAACTTTGGTATGGATACGCTAGGCGCTTTGCTGATAACCACTTTTACAGGCGCTTCAGGTTCGGTATCACCCAGTGGAATTTGTGCGTAATAACAAACCTCTGCCCAGAAATGCAGCTTTTTGCTTGCCGAATGTATTACCTCAACGGTCTCATTATTCGCTTCACAGTAATAATCGTATGCTGGCATATCTATTCTTCTAAAATAACTGCTCAGTAATTTTATGACAAATTGGATTTCACGCCAATAATGATGAGCATCATCTCAATATTTTTGTACTTCTTTGGGGCATACAAAGCGACACTGGAAGTATCTAATCAGGTAAAGGTATTTATACGAGCCCTGACTAGGGAGGTATCCCCTTTGCACTTGGTCAAGGCATTCTCCGGTAGTGTACCCGTATTACTGCTAAACGTCGGTGTTTCTCGCTTCATAGATAAAGCACAGTGCATTTAGTAGAAACTGTATGGTCAGGAAAGCGGTGATACCGACATGGTCGTAATAGTGTCCGCATGGATCAGGTATACTGGCGGTTCGTCAGCAAACGCACGAATGCAGGGAATATGGGCAGCGTGGTGCCGCCTTGCACGACGGGTAAGGTATTCGCCTTGAGGATCTTGCGCACCGCAAATTCGGTATTGTCATGACCCTTGTTGGTATCTGTGTGGATGATATCGGCATCACCGACATCGATAATTCTGACCTTGTCGCTGGGCAGGTACACGCAGTCGTCCTCAAAATCGTAGGTGCCACCGTGCCCGAAGGCGGACAGCGTTGAGGCTTCGCAGGTGGCCCTTGGGCTAAGGGAGTGGTCGCTAGGGGATAGCCTTATCGGAAACTCCAGGTGTGTTTGCGGCACGGTGCGCCGGTATTGATCACACGGTTCACGAAGTTTATGTATTCAATCCAGTGTAGGCGCGTCGAATAAATGGATTGAGCAAGCGGCTGAAAAAGCCGGTAAGCCGGACCGGGCCCCCGGTTACCGCCAGACAGATACATTCGCGGTCCTGAGTTGCAACCGGTGTATGTCGATCATTGCGGTCACGCAGCAGAAAATCGCCCCGCTGATACAAACCCTTTTCATCTGAGAAGCTGCCTTCAAGAACAACGGTATATTCATCATCCAGGTGGGTGTGCGTTGCCGCCGCACCGCCAGGTCTGATTTTAAGCAGTTCCACCCTAGCGCCGTTGTTGTCACGGCACAGTTCGATACTGGATATATCCGCCGATACATGCTTCCAGTCGAGATTGTCGTAGCTGCTGTCGACGAACTGGCGCAGGCAACGCGGGATCGATGAATTCATTCCGGATGGTGGTTCCGTTTCCTCTTCCTCTTCAGTCAGGGTGTCGAGCTGCTCAAGAATGCGTGATTTCAGTTCGACCGATGCTGGCGATGGTTCAAGTTTCTGCATCAGCGCACTACCAACGCGATTCAGGCGTTGTAGTTTCGGGCCACAGACGCTGCAATACTCCAGGTGGGCCGAGACACACAGGGCCTGACTCAGCGGCAGGCTGCCGGCCGAATAAAAGGCCAGTAATTCATCATGGGGGTGATTATTTGCAGTAGCCACAATTACCTCGTGACCAATACTTCGAGTTTTTTCAGTGCCAGACGCACACGCGACTTGACGGTCCCCAGTGGTAAGCTCAACTCCGCACTGGCTTGCTGGTGGCTTTTTCCCTCCAGATAAACCTTGGTTAATATTTCAGCCTGCTCTCGCGGCAGCCCTTCAAGACCTGCTCGTATATTCTCTTCGACGCGACTGGTCTGGGCCCGCTGAAACGGCCCGGGGTTCTCGTCTTCAATCTCATTAAATATACCGGCCGGATTGATTTCAGTGACATACCGGCTATTGCGACGCAGATAGTCGATGCGACAGTTGCGCGCCAAAGTAAAAATCCAGGTATTCAGATTCGATAGTCTGGCGTTGTATTTACCTGCCTTGAGCCAGACCCGTGCCATGACTTCCTGCACCAGTTCGTCGGCCACCAGACCGGCACCGGGTTCGCGCGCCAGACTGTAGGCGCGCAGTTGCGGTGCGTAATGGTCGAATAGTTCCTCGAACGCATTTTTATCGCGGTCTTCGGCAACCCGGCGCATACATGCGTCCAAGGATGCGAGCTTGTCGCTGTTTACCTGATTGTCAGCCATTCCGCCCATCTGCCGGGTCCGTTTGCGTTGATTGCATATCATACGTGTTTCGGACGGCTTCGGATCTCTGATTGATCCAATTTTCCGGGGACATCGTATAAGGTGGCAAGATCAACGTGAAGCGAGAGCAGGCTTGGGTCAGGTCGTTACAGCAAGCGCGATGCCGACCGCCAACGGGAATGTGGGGAGCGGTTAATGAGTGTCGCAAGTGGTCGTGCAATTGGATGGATGGAGCAGGGTCTGGTACCGGACCGTGTGGTGCGCACGGCCATTCGTCGGTTGTTGCAGCAACGCATTGATGAAATCAACCCGGCCGATAACGAAGGCGCGGCTGAGCTGCTGGAAGCCTTCGTGCAGATGATGGATACGGGGCCGATTGCGCCGAGTCCCAAAAAGGCCAATGAGCAGCACTACGATGTCCCGGCTGGTTTTTTTGCCGAAGTACTGGGCGAAAAAAGCAAGTATAGTAGCTGCTATTGGCGGCAGCGTCGGCAGTCATTGGAACAGGCCGAAGACGATGCGTTGCAAATCACCTGTGACCATGCCGGTATCAAGAACGGCATGCGCATTCTCGAACTTGGGTGTGGCTGGGGTTCGCTGACGCTGTGGATTGCGCGACACTATCCACATTCACATGTTACCGGGGTTTCCAATTCCGCTGGCCAGCGGGAATATATTGAGGCTCAGGTGCATTGCGAAGGTCTCGATAATGTACATGTGATTACAGCCGACATGAACGACTTTGTAACCGACCAGAGCTTCGACCGGATTGTGTCATTGGAGATGTTCGAGCATATGCGTAATTACCGCAAGCTGTTCGAGCGCGTTTATCACTGGCTTGAACCGGGTGGCAAATTTTTCATGCACATCTTTTGTCACCGTCTGGTGCCTTACGAGTTTGTTGACCGTGATGCCAGTGACTGGATGAGCCGGTATTTTTTCAGTGGCGGGATCATGCCGAGCGATGCCTTGCCGCTTCGTTTCCAGGATCATTTGAAGCTTTGCCGGCAATGGCGCTGGAACGGCCGCCATTATGAGCGCACCCTCAACGCGTGGCTGGCACGAATGGATCAACGCAAGTCACGGGTCATGCCGATTTTACATCAGACCTACGGTAATGACGCCGATGTCTGGTGGATGCGCTGGCGTCTGTTTTTTATGGCTTGCGCCGAGTTGTTCGGTTTTAACAACGGCCAGGAGTGGTGGGTCAGCCATTATCTGTTCGAGCGCCCGGAGCGATGAGGTGGCAATAAAGATTGTAATCAATATTGTTATTTACCAAGTCTGCTGGATCGGGTGCATTCTCGGTGCGGCCAATATGATGCCGCTGATCGGTGTTGCGCTGGCTTCTGCTGCGGTGGCCTGCCATTTATATACAGCGCCTCGCGCCGGAGTCGAACTTACCCTGATTGTTATTGCCGCTGCCATTGGCGCAGCCTGGGACAGCCTGCTGGTTGTTGCTGGCTGGCTGGTGTATCCCTCCGGTACCCTGATTCAGGGTACCGCACCTTACTGGATTGTGGCTCTGTGGATCAGTTTTGCCACCACTTTCAATGTCAGCCTGCGCTGGTTCAAGCGACGCCTGCGGTGGGCCGGCCTGTTCGGTGCCATCGGCGGACCACTCGCGTTCCTCGCCGGCGAGCGTCTCGGTGGCGTGGTATTTACCGATCACGTTACTGGCGTTGCCGTGCTGGCACTGGGTTGGGCACTGTTAATGCCGTTAATGATGGTTATTTCCAATCGCTGGGATGGCTTTCGTGAGATCAGGTTGCCGCGAAAAACGGCTATGGCCGGGAGTCAGAGATAAATATGTTCGATTTACAAAGTTACTTAATCGGTCTGGCCACGATTATGTCGGCTGCTGTAGCTTCATGGGTAGTGAGCCTGGTCAGGCGAGACGTCAGCATTGTCGATAGTCTGTGGTCGCTGATGTTTTTGTTTGCTGCGCTGGCTTATGCCTTGAGCCTGCCGGTGACCGGCCCTCGCCAATGGTTGGTGCTGGTGCTGGTTGCGGTCTGGGCGCTGCGACTGTGCGGCCATATTACCTGGCGCAACCATGGTGAGAAAGAAGACCGACGCTATCAGGCAATCCGGGCCAATAATGCCCCTCATTTTGCGCTCAAGAGCCTATATATCGTGTTCGGTTTGCAGGCTCTGATCGCCTGGGCGGTATCTCTGCCATTACTGGCCGCAATCGCGAGTCCGACCGATCTTGGTTATCTCGACCTGGCCGGTGTCCTGGTCTGGACACTGGGGATGGTGTTTGAGGCGGGTGGCGATTATCAGCTGGCCAGATTCAGGTCGGAGCCACAAAACCGCGGCAAGGTCATGGATCGCGGTCTGTGGCGCTATACGCGCCATCCCAATTATTTTGGTGATGCCTGCATCTGGTGGGGTTTGGGCCTGATTGGTGTTGCCGCCGGCGGATGGTGGGCGCTGTTGTCGCCGATGTTGATGACTTTTCTACTGCTCAAGGTTTCAGGCGTTTCGTTACTGGAGCAGGATATCGGCGAGCGCCGTCCGGCATACGCCGACTATATTGCGCGAACCAATGCGTTTCTGCCGGGACCACTGAGAAAGCATCGTCCTATCGGACAACAGAGTAAAAGGCATGACTAGGATGAATTTTCTACTGGCCGGAATGACCACATTATTGTTGCAGAACCCACTGGCAGGCGCTTCACAGACGATCAGTCACAATCAGGAACTCGTATTCCAGGTTTTACTGGACGACAAGTACATCGGCACACACAGTTTCCGTTTCGCCTCGCATGGTGGTCGTGAAACGGTCGATATCAATGCCGATTTCGATATGACGTTTCTTGCGATTCCCATCTATAGCTATGACCACCGTAACCGTGAAACCTGGAACAATGGTTGCCTGGAGACAGTCAAGTCCCATACCGATGATAACGGTGATGAATATCGGATCAATGGCCGACACATCGGCTCCGTGTTTGAGGTTGTAACCCGGCACGAGGTCGTCGAATTACAAAGCGATTGTGTGATGAGTTTTGCTTATTGGGATCGGCGCATTTTAAGCCAGAACAAACTGCTGAATTCGCAAACCGGTGACTACCTGCCGATCAATATTAAAGCGGTTGGTACGGAACAGTTACAGCTTGACCGCGCGAAAGTTACCGCGCAGCGATACAATCTGCGGAGCGAAGACAAGGGCATCGATATCAGCATCTGGTACAACGCCGAATCGGGCAAATGGCTGTCGCTCGAATCGCGTCTGGACGGCCGGGTGATTCGCTATCTGCCAACGGAATCCCGGCATATCAAGGCGAAGTCTGAACGGCATATCCGGGACAGGGAATAAAAGAATGGAAACGTCATGTTTGGCCGAATCTATGGCACTTTGTTAGTGGCGGCGAGTCTGGTTGCCTGTACTTCGCCGTCGCCCATTCGCACGGTGGACCATGTTGATCTCGAGCGTTTCATGGGCGATTGGTATGTCATCGCCAATATCCCGACCTTTGTCGAAAAGGGCGCACACAATGCCGTGGAGTCCTATTCAATGAATGCGGACGGCACGATCACCACGCGATTTACTTTCCGGCAGGATGGCTTCGATGGTGAAGTCAGGGAATACAACTCGCGAGGATTCGTGCGCCGGCAAACCGGCAATGCCGTTTGGGGGATGCAGTTCATCTGGCCGTTTAAGGCCGAATACCGAGTCGTTTATTTGAAGGACGATTATTCACAGACCATCATCGGGCGCAGTAAACGCGATTATGTCTGGATTATGGCGCGCAAACCAGCTATCGAAGAGCAGGAGCTGCAGGAGCTGCTGTCGTTTCTGGCAGAGCAGGGATACGATATTTCCCGAATTGAGAGAGTTCCGCAGCAATGGTAGCCGGACCATCGGCAATGATCTGATCGCCTGTCTGGGGCGTATAAACCCGATAAGCGAACCCTGAAGACAAGAGTAGTTAACCACAATGGATTCAGACGAGATTTTAGTCCGGCAATTCAAGGACTTTTTCAGATTGTTGCATCAGGTCGATTTGAGCCAGTCGTGCCATTTTTATGTGGATACGGTACGTTTCAAGGACCCGGTACACGAGCTCCGGGGCTGGTCAAACTCGAAGGTTACTACAGGTCGATGTGCGCCGATTTGGCCGGAAGCCGAGTAAGCGACTGCTCAGTGTGCGTGGTGTCAATCCTTTGTGCTGGAGTGAAAAGATCGGGCTCCACGAAGATTTTTACGACATGGGTTCAATGTTCAACAGGCAGTTACCATTGTGAACCGGCTTCACCGACCGGCCACGACTGCGGTTGGCAGCCCGATTAAACGAAAATTGCCGACAGGGTAGCAGATGAATATCGCAATAATCGGCGCTGGTATTTCCGGCCTGACCGCCGCCTATTACCTGAAAGACAAACATCGAATTACGCTTTACGAATTGCAGCCGCGTATCGGCGGGCACACCGCCACCGTCGATGTACATCACGCAGGCCGTGATTATGCCATCGACACCGGATTTATCGTTTATAACGACCGGACCTATCCCAATTTCATCGAATTGATCACCGAACTGGGCGTCGATACCCAACCGACGGAAATGAGTTTCAGTGTACGCTGCGACAACAGCGGTCTCGAATACGGCGGCAGTAATCTGAACACACTGTTTGCGCAGCGGCGCAATTTGTTACGGCCATCGTTCCACCGAATGTTGCGCGATATTTTGCGTTTCAACTACGAAGCGGTTGGCGATCTGGAGAGCGGTCGAATTGCAAACACCACGACTCTGGGTGAATACCTGCATAATAATCGTTACAGCGATGGCTTTATCCACCAGTATTTACTGCCCATGGGGTGCGCCATCTGGTCTGCTTCGACCATGCGCATGATCAATTTTCCGTTGCTGTTCTTTGTCCGCTTTTTCAAAAATCACGGCTTGCTCAGCGTGAACCGTCGCCCGCAGTGGTACGCCATCAAGGGCGGGGCACGCAGCTATCTCGATCCCCTGACGGCAGGTTTCAGGGATGCAATCCAATTGAACGCCCGTGTTTTATCGGTGCGCCGCCGCTCGGACAGGGTTGAGCTGGTCATGGCCAATGGCTGTACACGGGCGTACGATCAAGCGATATTCGGCTGTCATACCGATCAAGCGTTGGCGCTGCTAGCCGATGCCACCTGTACGGAGCGTGATAACCTGCTCGCTATTCCGTATCAATCGAACAAGGTCGTACTGCATATCGATGCCAGCCTGTTGCCGAAGCGGCGGGTAGCCTGGTCCAGCTGGAATTACTGGCTGCGTGAACGTTCCCAGGAATATGCGGTATTGACCTACAACATGAACATCCTGCAAAGAATCAAATCGGACACGACCTTTTGCGTTACGCTAAACGCGACTGAAGCGATCGCGTCCGACAAAATTATTGACCGATTCGATTACAGTCATCCGGTGTTTTCCCTGGAATCCATTGCCGCAGCAAAACGGATTACAGATTTTAACGGTTTGAATCGTACCTGGTTTGCAGGTGCTTATCTGGGCAACGGCTTTCACGAGGACGGAGTGACCAGCGCCTGCCGGGTCGCTGACGCTATTAATGCCTTGCCGGTCTCGCCCGCGCCATCGATAATCACGGATGCGGTGGCCCATGCGTAGCGCCATCTACGAAGGCTTGCTGCGTCACCGGCGCTTTTATCCACGGGCACACAAGTTCGTTTATCAGGTGTTTATGATGTACCTGGACCTGGATGAATTACCCGCAGTATTGAATATGTCACCCTGGTGGTCGGAGAGGCCCTGGCGTCCCGCCCGCTTCGTCCGCAGTGATTATCTGGGCGACCCTGCCATACCGCTGGACCAGGCGGTGCGCGCACGAATTCAGGAGGTTACCGGACATTGGCACGAGGGTCCGGTGCGACTGCTGGCCAATCTGCGCTACTATGGCTATATCATTAATCCCATCGCCTGTTATTATTGTTTCGATGCTGGCGAGCGGTTGCAGACAATTGTGGCCGAAGTTACCAATACGCCCTGGGGCGAACGCCAAAGTTACGTGCTTGACTGTGATCCACAAAAGCGCTTTCAACGTATTCAATTCAAAAAGCAAATGCATGTTTCACCGTTCAATCCGATGCAGATGACATATTACTGGCGCAGTAACAACCCAGGTAAAACCCTGAGTCTCAATCTTGAAGCCGAGTATGAGAATCGGATTCATGTCGATGCCACCATGGCGCTCAAGCGATGCGAGATCAATGCTGACAGTCTCGCCGGAATTCTCACGGTTCACCCGTGGATGACAGCCAAGGTGGCAGCCGCGATTTACTGGCAGGCACTGAAACTATGGTTCAAGCGAAACCCTTTTTACCCTTGCCCCGCGAACCGTTCAGGAGACCATTATTCCGGGAATTCAGGCAACTCAAATACGAAGCCATGACCACGGTCCAGCAATCCACAGCACACAATCTTGACAAAGCAAGCCTGATCGAGAGCTTTGCCCGTCGCCGGATACTCAGGCATTTGGGCCATATCGAGCGAGGCAGTCTGGTGTTCGAGGACGGCGACGAAATGATTGAGCTGGGTCAGACACCGGGCAGGTCCGATATCAATGCGCGTATCGTGATTCATGATCACAGTGCCTATCGCGATTTTGCTTTCCGTGGTTCAATCGGCGGGGCCGAAGCCTATATGTCCGGCAAATGGTCATCGCCCGATCTACTCGACGTGATGCGGGTAATGTCCACCAATATCGATGTGCTCAATGGCATGGACGATTCACAGTTTTTCGGCCGGTGCATCATGGATAAAATTGGTCATTGGCTGAATCGAAACACCGTCAAGCAGGCACGTGAAAATATTTCGCGCCACTATGATTTAAGCAATGATTTTTTCGCGTTGTTTCTGGATCCGGCAATGATGTATTCGGCAGCCATCTTCCCGCATGAAAAGGCCGATCTCGACGAGGCCGCAATCCACAAACTCGACGTGATTTGCCAAAAGCTCGAACTGAATCCCGGTGATCACCTGCTCGAAATCGGTACCGGATGGGGCGGCCTTGCGATCCATGCAACCACTCACTACGGCTGCCGGGTAACTACCACGACCATTTCCAAAGAACAGTTCGAGACAGCCCGTAAGCGCGTACGCGAGTCCGGTCTCGCGGATCGAATAACTGTATTGTTTGAGGACTATCGTGATTTGCAAGGCCAGTTCGACAAGCTCGTATCGGTGGAAATGATTGAGGCTGTCGGTCACGAATATTACCGGCAGTATTTCAGCGGTTGCGCTTCACTACTGAAAAAAAATGGCCTGATGTTGCTACAGACGATTACGGTGCCCGACCAGCGTTTCCAACACGCGCAAAAATCAGTTGATTTTATTCAAAAGTATATTTTCCCGGGCGGTTCGTTGCCTAATCATGAAACCATCATTACCACGGTGAAAGATCATACCGACATGGTCATGGTGGGAATGCAGGAAATCGGTACCGACTACGCCAGGACGCTGGAAGCCTGGCGCCGGCGTTTCACCGATAAACTTGAGCAGGTACGTGCGCTCGGCCTCGACGAATACTTCATTCGAATGTGGGATTATTATCTATGTTATTGTCAGGGTGGTTTCCAGGAGCGCATCCTCGGTACGGCGCAAATTGTATTGGCCAAGCCGGACTGGCGTCCGGCCAAATTCTGATTAAACCCGCATCCCCAAAAGTGGCGGCTTGCCTCAAAACAAACAGGGAATCCGAGCCGAATGATTTAACGGCTAATAATAACAAGGCACGGGTATATTTTAAGGCAATCTCAATGGGGTGGAAACACCAACAAGGGCTTATCTGTGAGCTGGAGAGGTTGCCCGAGGTCGGGATTTGAGCCGGGTATCGAATGTGATGAACACTGTGGAAGCAGTCTCCCTATACTATCCGAAATACAAACACTGATCCGAGGCTGTCGCCAATTTTGAAAACTGCTTAAAGCCAGTGGCATGTTTAGGCCATACGAAACGGCACTGGAAGTATCCAACCAGGTAAAGGGCATTTATGCAAGTCTGACCAAGGAGTGGTACCCTTCATGTGATCAAGGCATTCGCCGTTAGTGCGCCTGTATTGCTGCTAAACGCCGGTGTTTCTCGCTTCGTAGATAAAACCCAGCACATTGAGTAGAAACTGCGCGGCCAGGAAAGCGGTGATACCGGCGTGGTCGTAATCCGGTGCCACTTCGACAAAATCGATACCGACGATATTGCCTTTTTTTACGAGTCCCTGAAAGAGTTCCAGCACTTCATAGTAGAGAAAGCCACCGTGGCTGGGTGTGCCGGTGCCAGGTGCAATCGAGGGATCGAAGCCGTCCACGTCAATGGTCGCGTAGTAGCGGACGCCATCAGGGATGCGCTCCAGTACTCCTTCAATCCCCAGACGCCGGACATCCCGCACGGAGAGGATATCGGAACCGGCGGCACGGGCCGCTTCGTAATCCCCTCGGTTGGAGGAAGACACGTTGCGAATGCCCAGCTGTGTCATGCCGGTGACGTGGCGCATCTCCGATGCGCGTCGCAGGGGGTTGCCGTGACCGTATTTGACGCCGTGGCGTTCGTCCACAAAATCCAGATGAGCGTCCACATGGATCAGGTGTACCGGTGGCTCGTCAGCAAACGCACGAATGCAGGGAATATGGACAGCGTGATCGCCGCCAAGCACGACGGGCAAGGCATTCGCCTTGAGAATCTTGCGCACCGCAAATTCGGTATTGTCATGACTCTTGTTGGTATCTGTGTGGATGATATCGGCATCACCGACGTCAACAATCCTGACCTTGTCGCTGGGCAGATACACGCAGTCGTCTTCAAAATCGTAGGCACCACCGTGCCCGAAGGCGAACAGCGTTGAGGCTTCGCGGATGGCCCTTGGACCAAAGCGTGCTCCGGACCGATACTGCGTTCCCATGTCGAAGGGAACGCCCAATACCGCTACATCGGCGTCGATAGTGTCCCAGTTCAGGCAGGCCGGGTATTTGCCAAAGGTGCAGTGACCGACAAAAGGTAAATTCAAGCGGCCCTTTTCATACTCGGGTTTGCTCATGATTTTGTTATCCTCGTTAAATGGTGTAGCGAATCTCTATCAGGTTGTTGAAAATCAAATGGTCCAGTTTCATCTGAAGGCCAGATCGCGCAAGAAAAGGGCGATCTGCGGATAGGTGATCAGCAGACCGGCGACCACCACCAGAATGGCAAGAAACGGTGGAACGCCCCGTATCACATCCAGAAAAGGCCGCCGGAAAACGGCCACTGCGGTGAACAGATTGCAACCGAATGGCGGTGTCGCCGCACCGATGGCGACTTGCAGGGTGATGATAACTCCGACGAGCACCGGGTCCAGACCTGCCGCTTTGATGAGCGGTGCGAAGATTGGTACCAGAATCAGAATCACGACGATCGAATCCACGAACATACAGCCGACAAAGAATGCCACATTGACGGCGATCAGCGTGGCAAAGGCGCTGGCGTTATCCAGGCCAACCGCCTGAATGATCTGCTGGGGCACTTGCGCGTAGGACAGCAACCAGGAAAAGGCTGCACCTGCGGCAATCAGAATGAAGACGACGGATGTGATCGTCCCCGTGGATAGCGCGATGTCCGAAATATCGCGTAGCTTGATTGAGCGAAACACCAGCAGTTCGAGAATGATGGCATAGAGGACACAAACGGCGGCCGCTTCGGTTGGGGTGAACACACCGCCGTAGATGCCGCCAACGATAATGACCGGAAAGCCAAGCGGCCAGATGGCCTGACGCATCGCGACAATCCGCTCATTCCAATGCGATTTCGGTTCCGTCGGGATATTGTGGCGCCACGCGTAATACACGCAGTACAGGGAAAAAAGCAGCACGATCAGCAAGCCGGGACCGATACCGGCGACAAAGAGTTCGGAAATCGAGGTGCCGGAAACCACGCCGTAAACGATCATACCGATGGAAGGTGGAATCAGATAGGCCAGATCAGCGGCATTCACGATCAAGCCAATGGAAAAGCCGTCGTTGTACCCGGCTTTCAGCATACGCGGGCGCATCGCGCCACCCACCGCTACTACCGTCGCCTGCGTGGAACCACAGACGGCGCCGAACAGTGCGCAGGCCGACGTTACCGAAATGGCCAGCCCGCCCTTAATATGCCCCATGAAACGCATCACTACATCAACCAGACGGTCGGCCGAATGCCCCCGGGTGATAATGTCGGCGGCCAGGATGAACATGGGCACGGCAATCAGTGCGGCGGGTTTTACGCCGCCGATCATTTGCTGAATGATTTGCTGCATGCTCAAATTCGGAAAGAAAATGATAAACGCCAGCACCGTTGCGACCAGCAGCGGCATTTTCAGCGGAAACCCGGCCAGCAACAGCAACAGCATCACCGCCAGCATAACCTCGGCAATCATTGTTGGTTCCCTGCTTTCTTCACAGAGGTGTGCGCCGGGGCGCTACCCGCAGATTTTTCGATGACACTGAGAAGGTCGGGGTCTTCATAAGTGTCCTCTTTGGTGTAGGAGATGTAGACACACGGGTCGGAAAGGTCAAGATTGCGGATGGCGGTCAGTGTGTACTGTATGGCCGTTACTGCAAATCCGATAATGACCCAGATATAGGTCAGGTAAAGCGGCACTTGCAGTGCCGGTGTTACCCGCTCTCGTTGGGCAGTCTTCTGCACGTATTCCAGCGCGTACCAGGCAAGCAGAAACATGATCGCCGCCGTCAGGCCAGCAATGAAAATCATCAGCAGTTTCTGCGATCTCGGCGAGAGCATGTCGTAGATTGCCGACATGCGGATATGCCGCCCCTCGCGGGTCGCATAACCCAGGCCCACAAAGGTGATGATAATGATCAGAAATTCGTTCAGCTCTTCTGAAAAATAGAGGCTATTGGCAAACAAATAACGGGCGAAGACATTGGCGATTGTATTGACAGCCATCAGCATGATACCGCTGCTCAGGACGAGTATTTCGAACCATCGCATTGCGTTGTCGATAGCGGAAAGCACTTTTACCATGCTGTTATCCCTCCTGTTGCCGAGTCTGTCTGACCGTGTTGGCAGAACCATTGGTTAAACATGTGGTGATGCAAGCGGGCCGAAGGAGGCTGGCCGGAACGCATGAAAGTCCGCTTCCGGCCACACTCCACAACCTCGCGACGAGGTCGACTACTCGCTCAACGCCACTTCTTTCAACAGGGCACCCAGCAACTGCTGGCCGCGAGCACCGACGATCTTGATGTATTCGGCATGGGTATTTTTGCTGCGCTCGCGAAATGCCGCACGCTCTTCAGGCGTCAGTACCACCAGCTCGATATCCGGCTTGGCTGCCTTGATCGTTTCCAGCTTTTCTTCGTTAAAGCGAGCGACAACCTGATCGATAAAGCCAGTCATGCCTGCCATGGTATCTGCAATCAATTGTTGGCGCTCGGGCGTCAGGGTTCTGTACCAGTCGGTGCCGGAGAGAATCGTGGTGACCAACTCCTGCTCACCTGCCCAGATCAGGTAGTCGGTTACTTCGTAGAACTTCATTTCCTCAATGGTTGCCGCCGGGTTTACCTGACCGTCGACGGTTTTCAGTTGCAGTGCGCCATAGACTTCACCAAACGGCAGCGGGGTCGGGCTGGCGCCCATATCCTGATAGGCTTTGACCAGGATGGGTGAAGTCATAACACGCATTTTAAAGTTCTTAAAATCTGCCGGTGTACGGATCTCCCGGTTGGTTGTCCATACCTGCGGGCCTTCGGAATACATCGTATGCATTTTCAGCCCGCGCTTCTCGAAATCCTGTGCCATATCCTTGTAGATAAAGTCGCTGGAACTGAGGAGTTTCGAGGTTGCGGCCGGGCTGGAAGGGAGTATGTAGGTCAACAGGAAAACCTGACTCTCGGGCACGATAGTGCCGAGGTTGCCAATCGACACATTGGTGAAATGGATGATGCCGTCGGCCGCCTGCTCAACGGTCTCCGTGGGCGCACCGAGCGTGCCTAGCGGGTAAATGGTGATGGTCACCTCTCCGTTTGTTGCAGCCTCAATTCGTTTTTTGAACTCCTGCGCATAGGAATCCATGATTGAGCCCGGAATTTCCTCGATTGCGAATTTCCATTCTTCGGCGCGCAGCAGCGGCGATGCGGCGAGCAATGCTGCGGCCAGCGCAGATGTTAGTAGAGCTTTCAGATAATTAGCCATTGGGTACTCCTTTTCATTAAGCACGGTTGAACGAATAAATTGAAATCTAAGTATAGGTAAGTAATAAATAATAAAAATATGAAATGAACAATGTTTATATTATATTTTCAAATGTAATTAAGATGATGTGGGCGCAGCTTGCAGTATCTTCCGTATGTATTCCTGTACAGACTGGCGAGGTGTTCAGCGATGAAAATCAGCGATTATTCCTTGAGAAAACTGATAACGTTTTGCCGGGTTGTTGAACAGAGCGGATTCGGCGGGGTTCAGGCGATGTTCGGGCTGAGCCAGCCAGCAATCAGTTCGCACATTAAGGATCTTGAGGTGTCGCTGGGTTTTCGCCTGTGTAAACGGGGCCGCAGTGGTTTTGCCCTCACGGATCGTGGACAAATCGTTTACAAGCTTTGCCGGACCTTTTTGAATTCCATGACCGATTTTGAGTCGGCACTTGGTGAACTGCGCGGCAGTTTGACCGGTCACCTGCGGGTCGGTGTGGTGGACAGCACCACGACCAACGAGGATTTTTCCATCCATGAGGCTATTCATCAATTCTTCTCCAAAGAGCAGGATGTGTATCTGGACCTGGAAGTGGAAACACCGCAATTACTGGAAAAAGCCCTGATCAACGGTGATATTCAGCTCGCCATCGGCCCTTTCCCCGTTCAGTCCGAAGCGTTGTGCTATAAAAAGATCTATGAGGAAGTGCACGGGCTTTACTGCGGCTACAGGCATCCGCTGTTTGCGCGGGATAATGGCGCAATTACCGTGGAATCCATTGCCCAGTGCGCCATGACTGTCCGGCCTTACCTGAAAAATGTTGAGATTGACAATTACTGTCTTAGTGCGACCGTCATGGCATCCGCCTCTAATATGGAAGCGCAGGCAATGTTGATTGAGAGCGGCTGCTTTCTCGGCTTCCTACCGAGACATTACGCAAAACGCTGGATGGAGAAACAGCGGATGCGGGAAATTGACCATCTGGGCCTGCAGTGGTGCTCACCTTTCTACGTGGCGACACGTGCAGGCACTGCGCCGCCTCTGATCGTGCGGGCGTTTATGCAGGAAATTGAGGCGGTGTTGGCAAAAAACGCGGTCACCGGCTGAAGCCGACCAATAGCGATTATTTTTTAACCGTTTATCCGGCCCATTGATCAACTTGTGCCGCAAGGCGCCTCTTCGGCAGTAACAACAATCCCTGGTCCGGTTGACATCGGCATCGCGGCGTCTCAATAGTCCAAGGCGTGTGTTATCGCCCATGCGGGCCCCTGCGGTGCAGACTCCTGACGCTTTTCAGACCTCATAGTGCCGCAGGCTGAAACAGAAAATTATCTGACTGACGTGCGCGCACAGGTATTTTTCATGCACAATAGGCATGTTCCAAGGATAGAGCACCCCAAACGCGCTATTTGATAGCGGATGCTTCACTCAAACTGGGAGAGGTCGTGGCTGAGTACGTTTTATATGCCGTTTTGGCCTTGCTGGCCATGTCGATTGCACTGGTGATCGTGCTGAGGAAATTCAGCCTGCCGCCCATACTCGCCTATCTGTTTGTCGGCATCGCCGTCGGTCCTCATGCGCTGGGCATGGTGGGGAATGAACATTCCATTCATCTGCTGGCTGAAATTGGTGTGGTCTTTCTACTATTTTCAATCGGCCTGGAATTTTCACTGGCGCAACTTTTCTCCATGAAAAAGGCCGTACTCGGCCTTGGAAGTACCCAGGTCATTCTGACTACGGCCGCAGGAATGATGGTTGCACATGCCATGGGTATCAATTGGGCGGGTTCAATCGTGGTTGGTGGTGCCATCGCACTGTCCTCCACCGCGATTGTTGTCAAGCAGCTAACCGAACAACTGGAAATGCAGTCACGTCATGGTCAACTGGCTCTGGGCGCACTGCTGTTCCAGGATCTGGCCGTCGTACCGTTTCTGGTTATTATTCCGATTATGGCCGGCGAATCAGGCAGTAACATGAGCGTCGAATTACTGTTCGCACTGGGCAAAGCCACTGCCGCATTTGTCATTATGAATGCGTTGGGACGCTGGGTATTACGCCCGATTTTTCATATGGTGGCCGCTGCTCGCTCGGCCGAACTATTTACCTTGACCGTTCTGTTTATTGCCCTGATGGCCGGCGCCCTCACTCATATACTGGGCCTGTCAGCCGCCATGGGGGCCTTTCTGGCAGGCATCATGCTGGGGGAATCCGAATATCGCCATCAGATTGAGATCGATATACGTCCGTTCCGCGATGTCTTTATGGGTCTTTTTTTCATCACCATCGGTATCCAACTGAATGTCACTGTGATTCCCTCCATCTGGTTGCAGGCGCTGCTGTTACTGTTGATGCTGATTGTCGGTAAGGGTCTGCTGGTAATGATTATCAGCCGCATGATGGGTTATGAAAGCGCCGTTGCAATGCGTACAGCCCTGACTCTTGCACAAGGTGGAGAGTTCGGTTTTGCATTACTCACTCTGGCCCTCAGCCAGGAATTACTCTCCATGCAGGACAGCCAGGCCATTCTCGCGGCCATTATTACCAGTATGATCATCGCACCGTTACTCATTCGGGAAAATGGCAATATCGCCAGAAAATTTTATTCGAAAAATTATCTCAAACGACATCAGGCACGTGCTAAAAATATTTTTCATGCCTCCAGAGAGCTCCGCAATCACGTCATTATTGTCGGATATGGTCGTATCGGCCAGAACCTGTCGTCGTTTCTACGACAAGAGGGGATTGAATACGTTGGACTGGATCTGGACCCGATCATCGTGCGTGAAGCCTATGAAGCCGGCGAACGTGTCTATTATGGCGATGCCACGCATATTTCCATGTTGCGAGCGGCCGGTGTAAAGCGCGCCAAGGCGATGATTATCACCTCGACCGATAGCCATGCCGCCAGCAAAATCATTAAAACCGTACATATTCGCAATCCGGACCTACCCGTTATCGTCCGTACTGAAGACGATTTACACCTCGAAGAACTGGAGCAGGCCGGTGCCTACAAGGTTGTGCCTGAAAAGCTGGAATCCAGCATGATGCTGGCAACCCTTTTGCTTGAGGTGCTCAATGTACCGACCAAAGAAATATTGTATCTGATTGAAAAAACGCGGGCAGATCATTACTACAACCTGCGTGGCTATTTTCACGGCATCCAGGCCGAAAGCGTAGAGGACATCCCCTCTGACCACTATCGACGGCACACCGTCGTACTGGTCCCCGGCAGTCAAACCATTGGCCAGACCATTGAGAGTCTGCATATTTCCGAAATGGACGTCAGTGTCTTATCCGTTAGGCGGGGTAATATCCGCGGCGACAGTCCTGATCCGAGTATGGCCCTGAGGGAGGGCGACGCACTGCTACTTGAAGGTGGGACAGAGGAGCTTAAGCACGCCGAGGAAATATTATTGCGCGGAACATGATAGAATTAAGCCATTGTCACAGATAATGGCCATATCAATAACAGGTGTCCCATGAAACCAAGCAAAATCGTTCTTATAATCCTGCTCATTGCCGCCGTGGCTCTGTTTTTTCATTATGATCTGGGTCAGTATCTCAATCTCCAGTATCTGAAATCACAACAGCAGCAAATTAATCTCTGGTATCAGGAGAATCCCACCATGATGATTGGTGGCTTCTTTCTGATCTATGTTGCCGTAACCGGTTTATCGTTGCCCGGCGCTGCGGTACTCACATTAGTTGGTGGTGCGATATTCGGTCTTGTCGCGGGGGTTGTCATTATTTCATTTGCATCAACCATCGGCGCCACTGCCGCTTTCCTGGTATCCCGCTACTTGTTGCAGGATACGGTACAACAAAAATTCGGCGGAAAACTTAAAGCGATCAATAAAGGTATTGAAAAGGACGGCGCCTTTTATCTGTTTGCCTTACGTCTGGTGCCCGCCTTCCCATTCTTTATTATTAATCTGTTAATGGGCCTCACGCCTATACGAACATGGACATTTTACTGGGTCAGTCAGATTGGCATGTTTGCCGGCACCGTTGTTTATGTCTATGCGGGCACACAGTTAGGGGAAATTGAATCATTGAGTGGCATCCTCTCACCTGAACTTATTTTCGCGTTTACTCTGCTTGGGGTATTTCCATTACTGGCTCGCAGACTGTTAGATTTCATCAAAGCCCGGCGGGTTTATCGTGGCTGGAAAAAACCTCGTAAATTCGACACCAATCTCGTCGTAATCGGTGCCGGGTCTGCGGGTCTGGTCAGCGCCTACATCGCAGCGGCAATCAAAGCCAAAGTCACACTCATTGAAAAACATAAGATGGGAGGAGATTGTCTTAACACCGGTTGTGTTCCATCCAAGGCATTGATCCGTTCAGCGAAGTTTCTGTCACATGCGAAGCGCTCCCGTGAATTCGGGGTCACCGGGGCTGAGGTAACATTCAATTTTGCAGATGTCATGGAGCGGGTCCAGCAAAAAATAAAGCTGGTCGAGCCGCATGACTCCGTTGAGCGTTACACCGGGCTTGGTGTTGACTGCATTCAGGGCGACGCCACAATCACTTCTCCCTGGACAGTAGAGGTCAATGGACAGATCATTCATACACCTTCCATTATTATCGCTGCTGGCGCCGAACCTTATATTCCGCCAATAGAGGGGAGCGAGAATGTCAACTTTTTTACCTCTGATACTATCTGGGGTATTCGTGAATTACCTCAGAAATTGATTGTGATTGGCGGAGGGCCGATTGGCTGTGAACTGGTTCAGGCATTCGGACGCCTTTCCAGCCAGGTAACCCATGTGCATCGCGGTTCCCGCCTCATGCCGAAAGAGGATGAGGATATCTCGGCGATGATCGCGGAACGCTTCTCAGAGGAGGGTATAAATGTCTGTACCGAACATACACCGCTTCGTTTTGAAGGCGATAATACACTTGTCTGCCAGCATAATGACGAAGAAGTGTACTTTGAATTTGATGCCGTACTCTTCGCTGTCGGACGAAAAGCCCGTACTGCTGGCTACGGGCTGGAGAACCTGGGCATCGGTTTAGGTGAGCATAACACCATCGACACCAATGAGTTTCTGCAAACCAGATACCCCAACATCTACGCCTGCGGCGATGTTGCCGGACCTTATCAGTTTACCCACACTGCTGCGCATCAGGCCTGGTACGCATCGGTCAACGCCCTGCTCGGTTTCAAGAAATTCAAGTCCGACTATTCGGTCATCCCCTGGTGTACCTTTACCGAACCTGAGGTCGCTCGTGTTGGCTTGAACGAGCAGGAAGCCAGACAACAGGGTATTGCCTATGAAATCACAACATACGGCATTGATGACCTGGACCGGGCCATAGCCGACGAAGAAGATCACGGCGTGGTCAAGGTTTTGACCGAACCCGGTAAGGACAGAATTCTCGGCGTCACTATTGCTGGCGAACATGCCGGTGATTTAATCAGCGAATTCATTCTCGCCATGCGGCATAACCTGGGGCTGAACAAAATCCTGGGAACCATCCATATCTACCCCACCCTTGCCGAGGCCAACAAATTCGTCGCGGGGAACTGGAAAAAGGCCCATGCGCCACAAGGTGTACTCAAATGGGCCGAAAAGTACCACCGCTGGCGCCGCCGAGATTGAACCCATCAGAAGAAGATCGAAATGCACCACCGCAACATAGCGAAGACCAGTAATATCATATGGTACGCAATATGTATGATTTAATGCCCTTAAAACTTAAGAAATGTCTGATCAATTAAGCTTTGGGGAGGCAATTTTTGCCAATCTGATATTTCAATAGCCTCGAATGTTGAAATTGACCAAAACCAAAGTCCAGATTCTGTAATCAAGTCTGGCTTTGTACCGCGACCGAAAGCGCTCAGGGGCAAGCGGTCACGCCGTTGGCCGCGTGCGATTGTGGCCCGGACCCGCCAGTTGTGCCGTGACTTTGCCAATCTGGGCAAGGAGCAAGTCCAGGTCCTGCTCAAGCCCTGGTGTCAGGCACAAGGCTTGCCTTGCCTCAGTGAGTTCAAAGGTGAGTTTGATCGCTTCACCCAAGACGGCCAGCTGGTATACCTGTGGACCTATCCCAAATCCCCCAGGATGAATGCCGTGTGTGAGCGCTTTAAGCGCACGGTCCCGGAATCGATTCAGGAACAGTTGGTGGACTTCCACGAAGACCTGCTGTTCACCGACCTGGAGTTGTTTAACGAAAAACCGGTCGATTGGCTGGTCAAATATAACGGCGTTTGCCCATGCAAAGGACTGGGATTACAGGCCTCGGTAAAGTAAATTCAGTGCAGTACATTATCAACCACAACAAAAAGTGCAATTTGTAGTGGGCTCATACAATGGAATGACATTACGTCATCCGATGGTATGATACCCGGCGAGGTGATGGTTCGATTCTGTTCAGATGCACCGGAGACTCGGGAATGAAACATACCATCAGCATGGGGTTTGCCTTGGCAACGCTCTGGTTGCTGCTCTCTACTCATTTTGAGCCATTAATGCTTGGTTTTGGGATGGCCTCTGTCATGCTGACGCTGGTAATTGCACTGCGTATGGGGGTGATAGACCGCAAAATTTACCCGCTCCGCTTAACCTTTTTATTGCCCCGTTTCTGGTTTTTACTGTTGATTGAAATTGCCAGGGCGAATATTGACGTAACTTTGAGGGTGCTTGGAATTCGTCCGATCAGTCCGATGGTGGTCACTATTCCTGAGCTTCATAAAACAGACCTGGGCAGGGTAATGCACGCCAATGCCATTACCCTGACACCCGGCACCGCCAGCATTGAGGTCAATCAGAAAACTATCGTTGTACACGCACTTTCCGAGGAAGGGGCTGAAGGACTTAAGCGTGGTTATCTGGCATCCATCGTGCCGGAAATTGAGGATGTCATGCCACAGCAGGATAAGCCATGACCTTGTTTGTGGTGGCTGCAATCGCGATATTGGTCAGTATGGCACTGGCGGTCGTGCGCGCCATTGCCGGCCCGACCGTTTTTGACCGTATTCTTGCCGTCAATATGTTCGGTACCAAAAGCATATTGCTGGTCGCCGTGTTTTCCTTCCTTTCCGGTCGTCCCGATGTCTTGGATATCGCATTGCTTTATTCTCTGCTGAACTGGCTCGGGGTATTGGCAGCATTGCGAATGGTGGAGCGGCAGGAGTTTCATTCGGCTGGTCCGGATGATTCCGATAACGGTAAGGACCGGTCATGATGATCGATATCCTGAGCTGGATTTTAATCGTTGTTGGTGGTGCGCTGGGTATCGTCGGGGGAATAGGTCTGATACGTTTCCCGGATATCTACTCCCGTCTGCACGCCGTCGGTATCACCGATACCGGATGCGCTTCACTGCTCCTGCTTGGCCTTGGCCTGCAGGCAGGCTGGTCATTTGAAAGTGTTAAATTATTTTTTATTTATGCCTTTCTGTTTTTTACCTGCCCGACTTCCAGTTTTTCACTGGGCAATGGTGCCTGGCAGGAAAAAATCAAGCCCTGGAGCAAAGACCGGGTAAAAGAAGACGATGCCAATGATTGATATTGCCATCAGCATGGTCCTGCTACTGTTCCTGATTGCAATGGCGGTAGCAATACTGCGACTGCGCGATATATTGGCTATGGCGATGATGCTTGGTCTATACAGCCTGTTGATGGCTGGTCTGTTCATGGTCATGGATGCGCCGGATGTTGCCTTTACCGAGGCGGCCGTCGGTTCCGGGGTATCGACCGTGTTGCTGCTGGTGGTGTTGACGCTGACCAAAACCCGCTATGAAAAAGATGCAGTCGGATTTCAAGGAAAGCCGTTAATCGTGGTGCTGCTAACCGGTGCTGCTTTGCTTTATGGCGTACATGATATTGCTCTGGTGGGTGATATTGATGCGCCAGCTCATCAGCATGTCGCTGATCGCTACATTGCCGAAGCTCGGAACGAGACCGGCGTACCAAATATGGTAACCGCCGTGCTGGCCAGCTACCGTGGTTTCGATACACTGGGGGAAGTGGTCGTGATCTTTACGGCAGGCGTCGGTGTGATGTTGCTGCTTGGCAGCGGGACGCGCCGGTCCCGGGACAAGGATGTCTGAATGAAAGAAAATATTATCCTGTGCATTGTAACCAAGCTACTGATTCCACTGATTATCCTGTTTGCGCTCTATGTGCAGTTTCACGGTGATTACAGCCCAGGGGGCGGATTCCAGGCGGGGGTAATTTTTAGCAGCGCCCTGATTCTGTATCGCCTGATCTTCGGCCTCGAGGCCGGCAATGAGGTGATCCCCCGGCCTGTTTTGAAGCTCTTTGCCAGCTTGGGTGTGTTGCTTTATGCTGGCACGGGTGTGGCCGCTCTGTTTATGGACAACACATTTCTTAATTACAGCGTACTTGCCGATACGCCAATTCATGGTCAACACATGGGCATTATTCTGGTTGAACTGGGCGTTGGCTTTACCGTGAGTTCGACGATGCTGCTGATCTTCGACTCCTTCGCCGGTCGTCCACTAACGACGAAGGATGCAAATACGGGAGAGCAGGATGATTGATTACATCAGCAATCACTGGGTATCCCATTACAATTACTGGTCCGCCATTATCATTATGATGATCGGCCTGTACACAATCACCAGCCATACCAATCTGATTAAGAAAATTGCCGGACTGAGTATTCTACAAACCGCTGTATTTCTAATGTATATCAGCATGGGCGTGGTCACCGGAGGCACTGCACCCATTGCGACAGAGGCCTTTACGATCTATTCCAATCCATTGCCGCAGGTTCTAATGTTGACCGCCATTGTGGTGGGCGTTGCAACGACAGCACTGGCATTCGCGTTCATTGTGCGCATCAAGGAGGCCTATAACACGGTGGAAGAAGATGAGCTGTTGGAGCGAGATAAACAGCAAAGCAGGAACATTGAGGAATGGTAGGCCAGCATTTTGGTATTTTGCTGGTAGTGTTACCGCTACTGGCGGCACCGGTTACAGCCCTGCTGCCTAACGGGCGTTCATCCTGGGCTGTGGTTATGGCGGTCATGACCTTATGTCTGCTCATGTCGCTGAGTATCCTGGGCGATGTAATCAACGGTCATCTGATTCATTATGAGCTCGGTGGCTGGGCGCCACCATGGGGGATTGCCTATGAGATTGACGGCCTTAACGCGCTGATGGCCGTTATCATCAATATGATTGGCACTCTGGTTACAATTTATGCTTGGTATAGTGTTCCCGCTGATATTCCCGAAAGCAAACAGCCCCATTTCTATGCGGCCTATTTGTTATGTTTTCTTGGCCTGCTTGGCATGTGCATGACCGGCGATATCTTTAATGTGTTTGTGTTTCTGGAAATATCTTCATTATCCACTTATGCGCTGGTAAGCATGGGACGTAATCGCCGGGCGCTCACGGCCTCATTTCAGTACCTGATTCTGGGCACTATCGGCGCGACCTTTTTTCTAATTGGTATCGGTCTGGCCTATGCCGCGACCGGCAGTCTGAACATGGCGGACCTGGCCATTAGATTATCCGAATCAGCTCATACGCAAACCATCCATACCGCACTCGGCTTTATCTTTATCGGCATGGCCCTAAAAGCCGCGATGTTCCCACTGCATCAATGGCTGCCCCGAGCTTACACTTATGCACCTGTCATGGTGTCGGTTTTCCTTGCCGGTACGGCAACCAAGGTGGCAGTCTATGTCATTGCCCGCTCGGTATTTACCGTATTCACACCGGAATATTCCCTGCAGACGCTATTGAATGAATTGCTCATCGTATTTGGCGCCATCGCCGTCATCCACGGTGCCGCCCGGTCAATTCGTCAGACCTCTGTCAAACCGCTGCTGGCCTGGTCCAGTCTGTCACAGATCGGTTATTTCATGATTGGTATCGGTCTGTTATCGGCAACGGGCCTGATGGCAACCATGATTCATATGTTTAACCACGCGCTAATCAAGTCGGCATTGTTTATGGCGGCAGGCATTTGGTTATATCAAACCGGCAGCCTGCGCATTTCTTCGTTGGGCGGTATGGGTAAGCGTATGCCGCTGACGTTTATGGCCACTGTGATTGCCGGGCTGAGCCTGATCGGCGTACCCGGCACAGTTGGATTTGTCAGCAAGTGGTATCTGGTGCTGGCGGCGGTCGAACAGCAGGCCTGGGGGATTGTCGCGGTTATCGTCCTGGGTTCGGTGATGGCGATTATCTATGTCTGGAAACTGATCGAAACGCTTTATTTCCAACCTGTGGCTATGGAACCTGCGCAGCATAACGCCAGACACATTGAACGCACCCCGGCATTAATCCTGCCGACGTGGATACTGGCGATTGCCTGCATTTATCTGGGGCTGGATACCGAGGTATCCGTTGGTGCGGCCGAAGCGGCTGTGAATAGTCTGGGATTGGCAAGGCCATGAATATCGCAGACTACGTCATGTGGGCTATGCTGGTACCGCTGATCGGTGCCGTCATCATCAGTCGGTTAGGACGCTGGCCGAATATACGGGAAGCGGTCACGCTGATTACCGCCACGATTCTGATTGGCGTAGTTTACCGGACATATCATAATTTACAGGCCGGTGAAACCGGAAAACTGATACTGGCTGAACCAGTGCCGGGATTGACCATAGCCTTTTCCGTCGAACCTCTGGGTATGTTGTTTGCCGTGGTTGCCAGTCTCCTGTGGCTGGTGACAAGTATTTATGCCATTGGCTATATGCGCGGCCATCATGAGAAAAATCAGACTCGCTTTTTTACCACCTTTGCCGTCGCCATTGCGGCCACCATGGGCATTATCTTTTCCGACAACCTGCTGACGCTGTTTTTATTTTACGAACTCCTGACCATATCCACCTATCCGCTTGTCGTGCATTCCGGAACTGCCAGGGCACGTCGCAGTGGGCGGGTCTATCTCGGCATTCTCATGGGGACATCCATCGCCCTGATGTTACCGGCAATTATCGTGATCTGGTCGCAGGTCGGCACGCTGGATTTTACTGCAAAAGGCGTTATGGCAGGCAAGGTCTCCCCGGCATGGGCAATGCCGTTATACCTGCTGTTTATCCTTGGTATCGGTAAAGCGGCCGTCATGCCGCTCCATAAGTGGCTGCCGGCTGCGATGGTGGCACCAACACCGGTCAGTGCCCTGCTGCATGCCGTGGCCGTCGTAAAAGCTGGTGTCTTTAGTATTCTGAAAGTCACCATCTATATATTCGGTCCTGACTTTATTACGTCAACCGGTGCCGGCCTATGGATCATCTGGTTACCGACCATAACTATTTTACTGGCATCGTTTATTGCCATGACACGTGACAATCTGAAAGAACGTTTGGCTTACTCCACCATCGGCCAGTTGAGTTACATTGTTCTTGGTGCTGTGCTTGCCAATCAGATGGGATTACTCGGCGGTTCTCTGCATATTGCCATGCATGCATTCGCCAAGATCACGCTCTTCTTCGTCGCCGGCGCAATCCTTGTCGCCACGCATAAAACACAGGTTTCTCAATTAAACGGACTGGGACGACAAATGCCGTTTACATTTATTTTCTTCGCAGTTGGTTCGGCCAGCATTATCGGCTTACCGCCTTTTGGCGGGATGTGGAGCAAATGGTATCTGGCGCTGGGCGCGGTGGATGCCGGTCAATGGGCCATGCTGACAGTATTAATGATTAGCTCGTTGTTAAATATAGTTTACCTGCTGGAAATTCCTGCCAGGGCATTTTTTCCGACCATGAACAGCAAAATCTGCGGAGGCATTAAAGAAGCCCCGGTTACCTGTCTGATCGGCATGTTGATACCGTCATTGATCTGTATTTACCTGTTTTTTAACCCCGAGCCTTTTTATTCTCTTGCTCAACTGGCGACCCGATAGGAGGCGTGATGGATAAACATTCATCGGATAAAAAAAGATATTTTTTCGATAAGTCGGAAAACGTGGAAAAGCTGCTCAAGGTTTTTTACGTGGTATGTGGCCTGTTGTTCATTTTGGACTTTGTCATCCACCGGCATATTAGTACGAACTGGGAAAAACTACCGGGTTTTTACGCCCTCTATGGCTTCGTGGCCTTCGTCGTACTGGTGGTGATTTCACATCTCCTGCGCAGGTTGTTAATGAGAAAGGAAGATTATTACGATGTGGATGAATAATCTGCCACCGTTTATTCCTTTCTTTCTGGCCGCGTTGCTGGCGCTGATAACGCGCAGGCATCTGCGCAGTGCGCTGATGCTGGCTGCGCCTCTGCTGGGTGGCCTGCACCTGTGGCTGGATGTGCCCGAAGGCGTACTACTTAGTGTGTCATTGCTTGAATTCGATCTTACCCTGATGCGCAGCGACCGCCTGAGTCTGATATTCGGTTACATATTTCACATTGCTGCCTTTGTTCTGGTGCTTTATACGCTGCACCTGAAAGATACCATGCAACACGTTGCCGGACTGATCTACGCAGGCAGCGCGATGGGGGCTGTATTCGCGGGCGATTTGATCACGTTGTTCATTTTCTGGGAATTACTGGTCATCAGTTCCGTCTTTCTGATCTGGGCCAGACGCAGCGTTCGTGCTACTCGGGCGGGTATGCGCTATCTGGTTTTTCAGGTCTCCTCCGGCGTACTGTTACTGGCCGGTACGCTGATTCACTACCGTTACACGGGCTCACTGGAATTCAACTTTATCGGTATCGAAAGCCCGGGCGGCTGGTTAATCCTGCTGGCCTTCGGTATCAAGTGCGCCTTTCCGTTTCTGCATAACTGGCTGACCGACGCCTACCCGGAATCTACCCCAACAGGGGCTGCTGTTTTATCCGTATTCACCACCAAGGTTGCGGTCTATACGCTGGCGCGGGGATTTCCCGGAACGGACATTCTGATTTACATCGGTGCAGTCATGACCTGTTTTCCGATCTTCTATGCCGTGATCGAAAATGACCTGCGAAGGGTATTGAGCTATAGCCTGATCAATCAGCTTGGCTTTATGGTCACCGGTATTGGTCTTGGCACGGCGCTGGCGCTGAACGGCGCGGTCGCACATGCCTTCTCGCATATCCTGTATAAATCACTGCTGTTCATGTCGATGGGCGCGGTCCTGTACCGGGTTGGCAATGTCTATGCCTCTGATCTGGGGGGGCTGTACAAGACCATGCCGAAAACCACCGTGCTCTGTATTATCGGCGCAGCCTCGATCTCGGCGCTTCCATTGTTCAGCGGTTTTGTCAGCAAGTCCTTTGTGATGACCGCGCTACTTGAAGAAGGGCATCAATATATCTGGCTGGCGTTGTTGTTCGCTTCTGCCGGTGTGCTCCACCACGCCGGTATCAAGGTTCCATACTTTGCCTTCTTTGCACATGATTCCGGTATCCGCACTCGGGAAGCGCCAACAAATATGATTGTTGCGATGTTTATTGCCGCCACACTGTGCATCCTGATCGGCGTCTTTCCGCAATACCTTTACGCATTGTTGCCGTGGGATGTTGACTACTGGCCGTATGACATCACGCATGTCGTTGCGCAATTACAGCTCCTGTTCTTCGCGGCACTGGCGTTTATCTGGATGGAGAAAAGACACTATGCCCCTGCGGAACTGCACGCTGTGAATATCGATGCTGAATGGCTTTACCGTAAGGCGTTACCGGTAATCGCCAACGGCACCCGAAACATCGCAGCACGGACTTATGCAGCCGCACGTCTGCCATTGACCATCCTGAGCCGGATACCGGTGAATACACGAGACGTTGAGGGATGGTTGACCGGTAACCTGACGGAGAGGTTGTTGGTGTTGCTGACCATATTTATTGTTGTCGGGCTTTGGGTCTAGGCCGGCGAAATCTGTGCTTTAATTAAGGAAACCCTGGCTGATCAGAGTTTCCTTAACAGGTTACGCACGAAAAAGAATGGATGCAAAAGAAGCGGCTCCCAATGGCTGGGTGTAGCGACTTCCGATTTTCAGGGCCCGTTGCTACTCCTGCCAGCCAAACACCATGGTCTCTCGAATAGAATGTACGCCGCTCTTCCACAGCAACAAACGATCCAACCCTAAAGCCACACCTGACGTTTCAGGAACTCCATGCTCCAATGCCATGAGAAATTGTTCATCAATGGGAATAGGTTCCTGCCCATATAAACGACGCAGTTCATTGTCTTTTTCAAAACGCTGACGCTGTTCTTCGGCATCCGTCAATTCTTCAAAACCGTTTGCAATCTCTATCCCGTCAACATACAGCTCAAATCGTCGAGCAATCCTGGGATCCTCCGGATTCATCTTCGCCAGTGCCGCCTGACCGGCCGGGTAATCCTTAATAAAACACAGCCCTTTCATTTGCGGCTGTATCACCATTGATAAGACCCAGTCGAGCGCAGTATGCCAACTGTCTTTTTCATCTATTGGATGTTCATGGCCGGCCGCGTTACACCATGATAACAATGCGGCCTTATCTTCTTCCAGCGGGTCAATGCCAGTGTATTTAACAAACAGGTCCTGATAGCTGACAATTTCAATGTCCTGAGCCGTCGGGCCCGGTCCACATAACTGAGCTAACAAGCCGGAGACTTCTTGAATCAACTGGAACTGGTCAAACCCGGGCCGATACCATTCCAGCAGGGTAAATTCAGGATTATGCAATCTGCCCGGCCCGTCATCGCGAAACACCCGGCTGATTTGATAGATTGGCCCGCTACCTGCCGCCAGCAGGCGCTTCATATAGAATTCAGGAGAGGTCTGTAAATAATAATCCCGATGTCGAAAACGGCTTTTAAGGCTCTCGATATGAGGGTCGGTGACAGTGGTCGGAGCCAGTATTGGCGTTCCAACCTCCAACACACCGCGTGCATCAAAAAACGCCCGGATTTGTTTAAGCCACACCGCCCGCATACGCAGCATGGCAATAGATGCGTCAGGACGCCAGTTCATCCCGGATATTTGAATGACTATTCGTCTTTAGCCCGGGAGACATATTCTCCGGTACGGGTGTCAATTTTCAATACGTCACCAATTTCGATGAAGAGAGGCACGCGAACCATCGCTCCTGTTTCAAGGGTTGCGGGTTTTACACCACCCTGGGCGGTATCACCACGCACGCCAGGTTCAGTTTCGGCCACAGTCAAATGGACGAAGTTAGGTGGCTCAATACCGATAGGAGAACCATTCCACAAAATCACTTTGCAAACATCCTGCTCTTTCAGCCATTGTGTCTGATCACCTACTGCCATCTCGTCTGCCTGCACCTGTTCATATGTCGTCTCGTCCATGAAGTGCCAGTATTCACCATCATGGTAGAGATACTGCATATTGGTATCCATTACATCCGCGGCCTCGACTTTTTCTCCTGATTTGAAGGTCTTGTCGATCACACGGCCCGTTTTCAGATTCCTGACCTTTACACGATTGAAAGCCTGACCTTTGCCGGGCTTGACAAATTCATTTTCAATGATGTTATAGGGATCGCCGTCAAGCATGATTTTAAGGCCAGACTTGAATTCGTTTGTGCTGTAAAATGCCATTTTTCCCCTCTGGTAATATAAGCAGGAACCGCTTCAAACCGCGCATGATACCTCGAACTCGTTCTCAGGACACTGATTGGAAATCAGCTCTGCGTCAGGCAGTAATTCACCCGGAGATTCTTCTGGAACTTGTGGCACTACCCAAGTCACTATGGCTTGATAATGCCAGGCAGGCTAGCCGGACTTTCCCGCTCAAGGTCCCCGCAGGATACATACAACGAATGGAAAAGGGTAACCCGCGGGATCCTCTGTTGCTACAGGTTTTGCCTTTAGGGGAGGAACTGGATTCCGTAGTCGGATACACCCCGGACCCCGTTGGTGATCTTGACGCAGCCTGCGAACCAGGATTGCTTCATAAGTATCACGGCAGGGCATTAATGATTACCACGGGAGCCTGCGCAATACATTGTCGGTATTGCTTCCGGCGCCATTTTCCATACTCGGACTCGCACACAGGAGGACATAATCTGCAATCTGCTCTGGATTATTTAAGATCTCATGAAGAAATTGATGAAGTCATTCTCAGCGGAGGCGATCCTTTGATGCACGACGACAGTATTATTGGCAAACTACTGTCACAATTAAAAAAAATACCGCAAATTCGACGAATACGCATCCATTCCCGGTTGCCCATAGTGCTGCCTGAGCGAATCAATGAGACTTTTTTAAGAACTCTGGAACCTTATAGCGACATGCTCGTCATGGTGATTCACTGTAACCATGCACAGGAACTCAATAGTACGGTAGCGGAGGCTGTCAACAAACTGCATCGAACAGGCATACGACTTTTTAATCAAACAGTGCTGCTAAAAAATATCAATAACAATACATCAGTTTTATGCCATCTATCGAACAAGCTCTTCGATCTGCACGTGCAACCCTATTACCTCCATGTGCTGGACAAAGTTGTCGGGGCTTCTCATTTTGATATTCCGCAAACAGAAGCTATCTCTCTGCACCACAGCATTAAAAACCAGCTCCCGGGTTACTTAACCCCCAAACTTGTCAGGGAAATCTCCGGAGAGGCGTCTAAAATCTGGATTTAGCCTCTATCGATTGAGAATCTGTTATTGTCCCTTAACGCAAAACACAAGAGAATGTCCCGACCAGATAAGAATGACCTGCACATGTTTTACATTTATCTCCAAACATGAATCCCGAAAATAAATTGAAGAGAAATCAAACGATTCATATCGCTGTTTACGAAAGCACGCCCGACGAAGTAGAGTTCATTGCAGCTGAACTGCGTAATGTCGGACATGCGGTTAAGTCTTTCGCCTTCAAAAGCCCGGTTCACTTAAAAAAGATTCTTGCAAAAAACCGGGTTGACCTTATTTACTGCTCTGCCGATGAATCCGAACTCGATTCTACCTGCCAGATACTTGATGATCACAAACACCAACACATCCCCATTGTCGCCGTAGCCACCGATACCGACACCGTGTCCGTGATTAAGGCCATGGAAAAGGGCGCCAGGGATCTGGTCAGCAGAAACCAGCCTGTACTCCTTCGACTCGTCACTGAACGAGAGCTAAAAGGCATATACCGTTACAGGAATATGTGCAAATACCAGAAAGCCTACACGGAAAGTGAGAAGCGTTGTCTCAACCTGTTGTGCAGCTCCCGTGATGCCATTGCATATATCCATGATGGAATGCATATCTATTCAAACAATGTTTACGCGAAGATGTTTGATTTTGAAGGCAGCGATGATCTGGAAGGCCTGCCCATCCTTGATCTTGTGGCTGAAGATGATCACCCCCGACTCAAGAAGTTTCTGACTGAATGTGATAGAAATATTGACGAGGAAAGTATCGATATTCAATGCAGACGCAATGATGGTACGGAATTTAAGGCCTCCCTGGAGTTTTTCTCGGCCAATATTGATGGTGAAAACTGTACTCAGATCATCATCAGGGACCAGACTACCAGCATGACCATGGTCAACGAGCTGGAAATGTTCAGGTTCCAGGACTCTATCACGGGACTTTATAACCGGCGGGCCTTTATTGAAGCAGTAGAACAGGCCATCGCTGATGTTGAAAGTGGCAGTCACCCGAGTGTGGTTTTTTACATTGATATCGATAAATTCAGCCAGATTCAAAGTACCATGAGCTTGAAAAGTATGGACGCTGTCATTTTAAGTATCGGCCGGATAATCGCCGATACACTGAAAGAAAACGACTTTGGCGCACAGTTTGGTGACCATGTTTTCACTATTCTGGTAAGAGAGAGTAACGTCAAAACAATCCAGGCCAAAGCCAAAAAGCTGATCAAATCTCTCAACACCACCATTGAAGCGGAAGAGTCATCCATGCAGATAACCGCCAGCCTGGGGTTGGCGTCCATCCACAGCACAACCAAGTCTCCATATGAAGTTCTGGCTTACGCCGAATCCGCCTGCAGCATCGCCAGACAAGGTGGTGGCAACAAGGCCGAGGCCCATAAAGATTCAGAGAAAAAAGTAAAAAAACAGGCAGCTCAGGATGTTTTACGCTGGGTTAATCTTCTTAAAAGCGCGTTGGAAAACAAACTTTTCAAGCTGGCTTTCCAGCCCGTGGTCGGCCTTACCGATGAAAGTGAAGAGATTTACGAGGTATTACTGCATTTGGATAATGAAAAAGACAAAAAGATACATACCGGCGAACTTCTGCCAGCCGCAGAAAAAATCGGCATGACGAGTCTTATTGATCGTTGGGTTATTCGCCGAGCGCTCCACACACTGACCAGCAAGGACTATGAGGGTAGCGAAATAAGTCTGTTTATCAAGCTATCCAGCTCATCCTATAGCGACAAAAGCCTGCTTCCCTGGTTATATGAGCGAATCAAGTCAGCAAAGATAAAATCGCCAAGGCTCATTGTTGAGATTACAGAACTAGGGGCCGTCACACATATCAGGAAGGCGACAAGTTTTTGCCGCACCTTAAAAACCATGAAGTGCCGTATAGTCGTCAGCGAGTTTGGCATGGTCGATAATCCATTCGAATTGCTTAAGACGATTCCTGTTGACTTCGTCAAGGTTAATTCGACCTTAACCAGCACCATCACAGGCGATTCTACTGCGATGGAGAAAGTACAGGAACTGGTGAAAACCACGCACGACATGAATAAGCTTACGATTGCATCACACGTAGAGAGCGCGGAAAGCATGACTGCGCTATTTCAATGCGGTTTTGACTTTGTACAGGGTAATTTTTTACAGGAGCCCAGCGCCGTCATGCAGTTTAATTTTGATAGTAATTAGGCATCCATACATCGTTCTCAGTCCGTGATGGAATAACCACCTACCCATAACAATCAGCCAAGTACCTTCGATACCATACCGTCGGCCAGCTTTGGTTCAAACCAGGTCGATTTCGGTGGCATGACCTGATTACCATCCGCCACCGCCATCAAGTCAGTAATACTGGTTGGATACAATGAAAAAGCAATCGCCATCTCTCCGCTATCAACTCGTTTTTGCAATTCGCCCAGACCACGGATACCACCGACAAAATCAATCCGCTCGTCGGTACGCGATTCTGAAATTCCCAATACAGGTCCAATCAAATTATCATCCAGTATGCTCACGTCCAGCCTTTTCACCGGATCGGTCGGAACAATATCCGTATTAACCCTCAGCGCGTACCACTGTCCTTCCAGATACATGCCAAACTCGCCATGGACGACCGGCTTGAACTGCTCGCTAACGGCTTCGCAGGAAAAAGCTCGTTGAATCCTATCAAGCAACTCATCCCTGTCCAGCCCGTTCAGATCGCGAATCACACGATTGTAATCCAGTATCTGCATTTGATAATCCGGAAATATAACAGCCAGGAAATATTCATGGCTGGCCTGAGGATCAGTATTTTGTTGCCTGCGCATTGCCGCCGTGCGCGACGCTGCCGCAGAACGATGGTGCCCATCGGCAACGTAAACAACACCTATCTTATCGAACTCTCTGGTCAGCTGCTTTATGGTATCCGCGTCGTCAATAACCCATAGCTCATGACGTATGCCATCTGCCAGAGTAACATCCACATCAGGTTTACCTTTACTGGCTGTCGCCAGGATGCCATCAACGGTTTCCCGTCCCCGATAGGTCAGGAATACCGGTCCGGTCTGGGCGTTCAATGCGTCAATCTGGCGTACCCGATCATCTTCTTTTTTCGGCCGGGTATATTCATGTTTACGCACGTCATTTCGATCATAAGCCGCTACAGAAGCTCCGGCGACCAACCCGGTCTGGCTGTGGTCCGCCATGGTAATGCGGTAAACATAGTAGCAGTCCCGGCTATCACGAACCAGAACGCCCTCATCAATCATGCGCTGAAAATTTTCAGCGCCCCGGGCATAAACCGCTGAATCATAAGGATCAGTCCCCGGAGGAAAGTCAATCTCCGGCCTGGATACGTGCAGAAAACGCCAGGGCGCTCCCTCTGCCAGCGTTCTCGCTTCCTCGGTATTCAATACATCATAGGGCGGTGCCAATACATCGGCGGCCATTCCAGGAGCCGGACGTAAACCGGCAAAAGGAGCTATCAGAGGCATAACAATGCGCATTCTAGCGGGGATACAGGAAAGACTCGTTAAGCAGGCCGGTATTGTACAAGACTTCGTACTTGTTCGAGTAGCCTGAAAGCATCAACCCTTCTGCTCTACCTCCATCCGATCAACCGACTGATACCCGCGAGGCAGCTTCCATCCCCGACGGCCGCGCTCGGCAATGTACTTATCCACCTCGGCACCTTTCATGATTTTATGTTTCTTACCCACAAAAACCGTGACCTTTTCACCTTCCTGAGCCAGATCGACAGCCTTGACAAACTCATCACGACTCCTGAATTTCGCCGTGGGGATATTAATGATTTTGTTGCCCTTGCCTTTCGCCAGTATCGGCAATTCGGCCAAGCGGGCCACCAACATATAGCCCGCGCTGGTTAGCGCTAAAATCCGGTCATCTTCCAGGCTTCGCACATATACCGGCGGCAGTACTCTTGATCCTCTGGATACATTGATTAATACCTTGCCCTTCTTGTTCCGCGTCATCATGTTTTCCAGTTTGCAGGCAAAACCATAGCCGTCATCTGTGCTTAACAGATAATAATCATCCGGTTTACCCATCATTACACCGACAAAAGTTGCCCCATCGGGCGGAGTTACACTGCCGGATAAAGGATCACCCTGACCACGGGCCGAAGGCAGGTTATGCGTCGTCACATTATAGACCCGGCCCGTGGAATCAAGAAAAACAGCCATCTGGCTGCTTTTGCCTCTAGCCGAATCCTGGTATCCGTCACCCGCCTTATAGTTGAGTTCCATGGAATCAATGTCATGCCCCTTGGCCGCACGCACCCAGCCTTTCTGCGAGAGAATAACGGTAATGGGTTCCGAGGATATCAGATCCGTTTCGTCCAGAGCCTGTGCAGCGGAACGCACTACGATCGGAGAACGACGCTCATCACCATAGAGTTTTGCATCTTCCAGTAATTCTTTTCTGATGAGCGTTTTCAGGCGTTGAGAAGAGCCAAGGGTCTTCCGCAGATAGCCCTGCTCTTCAAGCAGGTCCCCCTGTTCCTGCTTGATTTTGATTTCTTCGAGGCGGGCCAGTTGGCGTAATCTGGTATCCAGTATGTAATCGGCCTGTAATTCGCTTAGAGAAAAGCGTTTCATCAGGGCTTTGCCGGGATCATCCTCGGTGCGGAGAATGCGGATCACTTCGTCTATATTGAGAAACGCAATCAACAGGCCTTCCAGCAAGTGCAGACGTTTACACACCCTGTCCAACCGCCATTGCAGGCGGCGCCTCACGGTCATGGTGCGAAAAACCAGCCATTCTTTTAGTGTGGTTTGTAAATCCATCACCTGAGGACGACCATGGTTGTTGATCATGTTCATGTTGACGCGATAGTTACGTTGCAGATCAGTGGTCGCGAACAAATGCGCCATAAGTTGTTTGGTATCGACACGATTCGAACGAGGGACGATAATCAACCGGGTCGGATGCTCATGATCTGACTCATCACGCAGGTCTTCCACGAGTGGCAACTTTCTGGCATTCATCTGTTGCGCAATCTGCTCAAGGACCTTTGCTCCCGATACCTGATAGGGCAATGCGGAAATGACGATATCGCCATCTTCCTTTTCATATTTTGCCCGCATTTTGAGCGCTCCATTGCCACAGCGATACATCTCAATTATCTCTTCCCTGGGTGTAATGATTTCCGCTTCGGTAGGATAATCAGGCCCTTGAATATGCGTGCATAAATCCTCCACCGTTGATTTGGGGGATTCCAATAAGCATATGGCTGCAGAAACCACCTCGCGCAAATTATGTGGAGGAATATCGGTTGACATGCCCACGGCAATCCCGGTTGCTCCGCCAAGCAGCACATTAGGCAATCGAGCCGGCAACAGTACCGGCTCTTCCAAAGTGCCATCAAAGTTCGGTTTCCAGTCCACTGTTCCCTGGCCGAGCTCCTGTAATAGCGATTTGGCGTAAGGCGATAACTTCGCCTCGGTATAGCGCATGGCCGCAAAAGATTTGGGGTCATCCGGGGAGCCCCAGTTTCCTTGCCCTTCGATTAATTTATAACGGAAGGAAAAATCCTGGGCCATATGCGCCATGGCCTCATAACAGGCGGAATCGCCATGTGGATGAAATTTACCGATAACATCACCGATCGTTCTGGCCGACTTCTTTGGTTTGGATGACGCGCTGAGCCCGAGCTCCGACATTGCATATACAATTCTCCTTTGCACTGGTTTCAAGCCGTCGCCGACCGCCGGTAAGGCGCGGTCCAGGATAACGTACATGGAGTAGTCCAGATACGCCTTTTCAGTGAATTCACTTAATGGCTTTTGTTCCAGCCCCTCGAAATCCAGTTCTTGCACACTACTCATATCTATTCAGATTCTCCTCACGGGTGAGAACATTTCCAATCCAATTTATTATCGCCATATCATACCTTAAGGTTAAAGGAACTCTGATTAAACCAGAGCGCCTGGCGACGCCTGTACCACCAAAATCCCTCACCCGGGATCACCCTGAATAACATTTACCTCCCGTTCCAGGGCAATGCCGAATCTTTCAGAAACGCTATTGATGATAGCCACGGAAAGCTCATAAATCTCCAGTCCCGACGCGCCATTATTATTCACCAGAATCAGAGCATGCTGATCATGTACGCCGGCATGCGGACCACGAAAACCCTTCCAGCCGCATTGTTCGATAAGCCAGCCGGCCGGAATTTTTACCGCCTGATCCGACAACCTGAAACCTGGCATATCCCGGTAATCCAGAGAAATTTCCTGATATGCGCTATCATTAATAATCGGATTCTTAAAAAAGCTACCGGCATTAGGAATTTTTGCGGGGTCAGGCAACTTTTTTTGTCTCATATCAATGACTGCCTGAGATATATCCTGAATACCGGGATCGCATATACCCCGTTCCTGAAGCGTCTCTCCAAGGGAACCATAAGACGTATTTAACCGGTGCTTTTTTCTCGTTAATAAAAATGATGCCGAGATGATAATTCTTTTAGACTTCAACTCGGATTTGAAAATAGAATCACGGTACGTAAATCGACATTCACTATTGAGAAAAGCCTCCATTTCACCGGTATCCATATTAATGGTTTTCACCTGATATAAGGTATCCGCCAGTTCGACACCGTAGGCACCGATATTTTGTACTGGCGCGGCTCCGACGCTACCCGGAATCAAAGACAGATTTTCCAGACCACCATAATCGCGCTCAAGGCACCAAAGCACAAACTGATGCCAGTCCTCGCCGGTCTGCGCTGTGACGAGGACATGATCCTCATCAAAAGAAACCGCCTCAATGCCTTTTAAACGCGGCTGCAATACAAGGCCCTTAACCCGCTCATCAATAAAAAGCAGATTGCTTCCGCCACTCAGGATGAGCGCCGGCTTATGCTCTGCAAGCAACTCAACCAAATCCTTGACGGAGGTGATGAGACAATATTCCTCAGCGATCGTACCAACACCAAAGGTATTCAATGACTTCAGAGAAATCCCGCGATCAATGGTAAAGGACATGGGTCAGTTACACTTCAGCCTTATCGCCTTTTTTCTCTAACCAGGCCCGTCTGTCTGAAGCACGTTTTTTGGCGAGCAACATATCCATCATGCGATTGGTCTGGTCGCCGGGATCAAGTATAAGCCTGACCAGGCGACGGCTATAGGGCGACATGGTGGATTCGCGGAGTTGTTTGGGGCTCATCTCACCCAGCCCCTTAAAACGGGTGATGGTGATTTTTCCTTTACGTTTTTCGGCCTTAATGCGATCAAGAATGCCTTCGCGCTCGGCTTCATCAAGCGCATAAAAAACCTCCTTACCGACATCAATTCGGAACAGAGGTGGCATAGCAACGTATACATGCCCTGCTTCCACCAGCGGGCGAAAATGCCGAACAAATAATGCGCATAACAAGGTGGCGATATGCAACCCATCTGAATCTGCATCCGCCAGTACGCATATCTTGCCGTATCGTACATTTTTGAGATCCCCATATCCGGGTTCCACGCCTATCGCCACGGATATATCGTGAACTTCCTGCGAAGCCAAAACCTGATCCGGTGACACCTCCCAGGTATTCAGGATTTTTCCGCGTAACGGCATGATTGCCTGGAATTCCCGGTCCCGCGCCTGCTTAGCAGAGCCACCGGCTGAATCGCCCTCAACGAGGAAAAGCTCGGTCCTGCCCAAATCCTGAGAACTACAGTCCGCGAGCTTACCTGGCAACGCCGGCCCTGACGTCACTCGTTTTCTGGCGACCTTTTTACTTGTCTTCAGGCGCTTATGCGCATTGGCTATGGCCAGTCTGGCAATATTCTCTCCCGCTTCAGGGTGCTGGTTGAGCCAGAGACTAAAGGCATCTTTTACCACGCCGGAAACAAACGTGGCGGCCTCGCGGGACGACAGGCGCTCTTTGGTTTGTCCGGAAAACTGGGGCTCAGACATTTTTACGGACAGGATATAACTACACCTGGCCCAGACATCCTCCGGCATAATCTTTACGCCACGCGGCAACAGATTCCGAAATTCGCAGAACTCTCTTACCGCCTCGGTAAGCCCCGTGCGCAGCCCATTCACATGGGTCCCATCCTGTGAGGTGGGAATAAGATTGACATAACTCTCAGTAACCGGTTCCCCGCTTTCGGGAAGCCATTGAACAGCCCAGTCTGCTGCCTCTTTCTCTCCCTGCATGCTGCCGAGAAAAGGATCGTCCGGCAGAACCTCGAATCCCCGCAGGGAATCCGTCAGATAGTTCTTCAGTCCATCCTCAAAATGCCATTCTTCTCTGTCCTTATCCTTCTCGCCATAAAATTTGATTAACAAACCGGGGCATAAAACCGCTTTCGCCCGTAACACATGCTTCAGCCGCGGGACAGAGAAACCTACTGAATCAAAATATCTGCCATCCGGCCAAAAGCGGATCGTCGTTCCGGTGTTTCGTTTACCAACATCACCAACCACCTCCAGGTCAGACACCTTATTACCACCCCTAAAGGCCAGGTTATACTCCTTGCCGCCACGTCGAACCCATACCTCCAGAACCTTGGAAAGGGCATTAACAACAGAGACCCCGACGCCATGCAGGCCACCGGAAAACCGATAATTTTTATCGGAAAACTTACCGCCGGCGTGCAGCTTGGTAAAAATAACCTCGACGCCTGGAACTTTCTGTTGCGGGTGTAAGTCAACCGGCATCCCGCGACCGTCATCGACGACCTCAAGAGAGCCATCCTTGTACAAAGTTACTTCAATCTTTCCGGCATGTCCGGCAATCGCCTCATCAACGCTGTTATCAATCACCTCCTGAGCAAGGTGGTTGGGCCTGGTCGTGTCAGTATACATGCCCGGTCGCTTGCGTACCGGATCAAGCCCACTCAATACCTCAATTGACGAGGCGTCATATTCTTCGGCCATTATGATCTAGAATCCGCTGCTGTCTTCAGGTATTTCTTGAGGGAATCTTACCCGCTGTAATATCTCGCTTTTTTGCAGGGCCGCCCCTTTTCCATCACACAGATAGAATGTGATCAAATCATGACGGTAATCCAGACCTGTGCCGCCACGTTGCCCGATATTTTCCCAGACAGGGTCATGGTGCTCGTAAAATGTCTGTTTTCCGGTTCCATACGCCAACGTTTTATACTCATGGCTATCACAGCGGTAACGCTCAACAAAAATATTCTGATAACCCGTTCGGGACTCAATAATCATCGTAAGCCGTGATGTCAGCCCATCGTCACCAGCCTGTATGGACTCAGGATCAATAAAATATTCAAATCGAGCATCCGGGGCGTCAATATCAATGGGCACTAAATTTTTCTGTTTCGGGTAGCCCGGCAGATTGATCAGGTCCTCGTGGAATTCCCACTCCTGAATATTCATGCGAGAGAACATGGTTTCCCCTTCTTCAGCATCAAGGACCGGATCGTAGGGGAAAAGTGGAAAGGAAACAGCGATTAAGATAAGGGCTGCGGAAAGCCGTATTACAATATGCACTTACATTCCCGAAATACGAAAGCGTACATAGGGTAGTACGACCCTTCGCCTACGGCAAGTTTCGGTCCTGATTCAGTATTTATGAGCCAGCATCAAGCAGCCTGCTTGATGCTGAAAGGCGTTAACCGGAAACCCCTTCAGCCGCGACCCGATTCCCAAATAGAAACACAGCGGGGCGGCAATGGCCGGGGTGAGGCCCGGCGGCCATGCCGGAGACTACCAGTGCAGCTTCCACTGTGCGCCGATGCCGTGGTTGGTTTTGCCTTCACCGTCCCGGCGGCGCAGCGCCTTGACGTCCAGCTCGGTATCCAGGGTGCCCGGTGCCGACAGCAGGCGCCAGCCCAGGGTCAGGTCGTGCCCGGCATCGGACGACGACAGGCCCGCATACGGGATGCCGGTGGCGCCGTCCTTCAGGGCCAGGCCCCACTCGCCCTCCAGGCTCCAGCGACCGGAGGCCGGGCCGGGCTGCGATGAATCCTCCTCCAGTGCGTCCGACAGCGAATCCGACAACAGCCGATCCAGGCCGCCCGAGGCCGGGGCGGTGCCGTATTCCTGACGTAGACTCAGCGACGGACCATGAGCGGAACCCGGCTGCCGTTCGTAGCGCAGCGAACCGGACACGCCCCACTCACGCCGCTCGGCGGCCTCATGATCCAGCAGACGCCGGCCACGCAGGTCAATGGTCAGGCCTCTGGAAGGCAACTGCCAACTGATGCCGCCGCCCAGTTCCACGCCCAGGCCGTCGCTGGTATCGCCGCCGTCATAGCGCATCCCCAACTCCAGTTCCGGAATCAGTCGGCCACCGTCCGCCTGCGGCAACTGCCAGGACCACTCCAGACCCATTCGGAAACGCTGCGTGTCCGCCGACATACCCGACATACCGTCGGCATCGTCCGACTCAATACGCGCCAGCGCCGCATCCGAGATCAGCGTCAGCGTCAGGCCGCCCTCCTCTAGCGGGCGCTCCAGCAATATCCCGCGCACACCGGCCGAAGCCGAGGTCTGCTCGATGTCATGCTCCGTACTCATCGTGGCCGAAGTCTGCTCCAGGGTCTGCTCCAGTTCGCCACGGCCATAACTCGCCGCCGCCCATAACTGCAATCTCTCGGTTACGTTGTGCCGGATATACGGCAGCAGCGAGGTCAGCGTGCTCGACAACTCGCCCTGTTCCGAAGCACCGCTCCAGTCGCCATCGCCGTCGCTGTACGACAGCGCCAGACCGAGCAGCGTGCGGCCATTGTCACGATCCACGCCCAGCAGGCCGGTGGTCACCTCGCCATCCACCGCGATGCCGTCCTGGTCATCCTCGTAGCGCGAGTACGACGCCTGGCCCCAGATCGAAACCCCGTTCTCCCCGCCGCGGTGCACAAAGCGGCTGCCGCGCAGCATATCGCGCAGCGACAGTGTCCTGGACAGATTCAATAGCCGGTCAACCGAACCGGCGCCCAGGCCATCACCGCCGCCTCCGCCCTGACCGAAGCCGTCCGTGCCCAAACCATATCCCGTGCCGGTTCCATTACCGCCCCCATGCAGCGCTCGCCCAGCGGACAGGCCGCTCACATTGCCCGACAGTCCAAGTTGATCGGCCACTGAAAAGCGGTAATCCAGGCCGCCCAGCAGATGCTCTACCGCCGTCAGACCGAAGTGCGGCAGCCAAGCTGCCTGCGCCGCCTGCATCTCTTGCGTATCGGTGGCATCGTCGTCGGTCACCGTCACCGTGACCGCCACCGGGGTCGGAGGGCCGTCGGTCGGGTAGTCGCCGCCGTCGCCGCTGCTGATGCGGTGGCTGAGCGTCGCCGTGCGTTCACCGCCGGCGTTGACCCGATTGTCATCAACGCCCGTGACCGTCGCCGTCTGCTCCGTGTCCCAGTTGGTCATCGTGAACGTCAGAACGTCAGGATCATCGGGCTCACCGTGGCCGCACTGGTCGTATCGGAGGTCACCGTGATCTCCACCCCGCTCGCCGGTTGGGTGGCCAGCACCACGGTGTACGTGCCCTCATCGCCCTCTGCAATCGTTATCGCCGTCTCGCTGATGGTCACGTCCGCCGTGTCGGCGTCGGCGATGGTCACCGTCACCGCGCCTGTTATCGAACCATCATAATCGGCTGCGCTGCCTGAGGCCGTATGTGTCAGGCTCACTGTGTCGTCCGCCGCATCGGCGTCGGTAGCCGCCGTCACCGTGAAGGTCTGTATCATATTCCAGTTGGTCGCCGTGAACTCCAGGCTGTTCGGATTCAATGTCAGGTCGGTGCCGGCGTGACCCGTGACCGTCACCGTGACATTGGCCGTCGGGGCGGTGGCCAGGGATACCGGGTAACCGGCGCTGCTGCCTTCATCAACCGTCAGGGTCAGCGGCAGCACGATGGCCGGTTGTTCCATGATCGTGAAGGCCAGGCTGCCCGTGCTACGGGTGCCGCCGTCCAGGCCGGTGCCGACCGGGGTGCCCAGGCCGATGGTGATGGTCTCGCCGGGGTCGGCGGTGTTGTCGGCCTGTACGGCCAGGGCCAGGGTGGCGATGGCCGGGGCCGGGCCGGTAAACGTCACCGTGCCGGCGGTACCGCTGTCCGGGATGGTGTACATGATACCGTTCGCCGGGGTGCCGGTCAGGCTGTAGTCCGTGCCCCGTATCGCGTCGCCGCCCAGGGTCAGCGGCACGGCCAGGCTCTCGCCGGTGATCAGGGTGCGGTTCAGGGTGACGGTGAGGTTGCGGGTGGTGCCTTCGTTGAGGTTGCCTGCCGTGCCCGCCAGGGTCACCGTGGTGGCGTCGTCGTCGCTGATCCGTACCGTGGCCGAGGGCGGCGTGCCGACGGTGTAACCGGTGCCGTCCGCCACAGTCACCGTGATGAAACCGGTGGCCTCGTCGGTGCTGTCGGTCTGTGTGGGGATGGTGACGGTGGCCGTGGTGGTGCCGGACAGGGTGACCCTATCGGCGCCTTCGTCACCTGAATCCAGATAATCACCGGCGGCGGCGTCCGCTATGGTCAGATCAATCATCAGGTCACTGCTCGGTACCCGGCTGGCGGTCACGGTAAAGGTCACGGCGCTGCCTTCGGTGATAGCGGGGCCGCTGGTGATGGTGATGGTCGGTGGGTCTTCAATGGTGAAGTCCGCCAGATTGTCCGTGCCACTGGCACCGCCACCCAGGCCGGTGCCGGAGGTGGTGCCCAGGGTGCCCAGATCGATGTCCACTATCTCGCCGCCGGTCTCGTTCAGGCTGTCGGGGGTCGCGGTCAGGGTCAGAGTGGCGACGGTTGCGGATGGGCCGGTAAACGTCACCGTGCCGTTGCCGCTGACCGGGATGGCGTAGACGATACCGGGCGCCGCGGTACCGGTCAGGGTGTAGTCCGTGCCTCGCATTGCCGCGCCACCAAAGGTCAGTGGTACCGGCAGCTCCTCGCCTCTGACCAGCCGACGGCCCAGGGTGACGGTGATGGTTTTGGTGCCGCCTTCCGTGAGGTTGCCCACCGTGCCCGCCAGGGTCACCGCGGTGGCGTCGTCGTCGGTCACCGTGGCCATGACGGGGGTCGGAATGATTGCGTTGTAGTTGGCGTCCGTGGAGGTGGCGGCGTGGGTAATGGTCACCGCTCGGTCGGCGGCGTCGGTGCTGTCATTGACCCCGCTGACGGTGATGGTCTGGGTCGCGCTCCAGTTGATGCTTGTGAAGGTCAGGCGGGCCGGGCTTACTGTGGCGGCGCTTATCGTGCCTGAGGTGGGCACGATGGCCACGTCTGCGCCGGGTTGTGAATCGAGCACCACGGTGTAGGTGTCCGCGCCGCTTTCGGTGAGCGTGGTGGCACTGCCCGTCTCGGTGACGGTGATGCCCGCCGTGGTGTCGTCTACCTGCACATCGAAGGTGTTTGCAGTGCCGTGCGGGTCGGCGCCGCCGCCGGCAGTGGTGCCCAGGCCGACACGGTCAAAGCCGTTGGTGCCCAGGCCGTCCGCGCCGAGGGCGATGGTGTAGATCTCGGAACCGCTGCCCTCGTCGGTGTTGTCGGTCGCCGCCGTCAGTATCAGGTTCGCGATTTGGGCGCCCGCACCCGAAAGGCGTAGCTGTGGGGTGGCTGTGGTCTGGTTGGTCAGGGTCACGCCGGTATTGCCGCTGGTTGCGAGTGCCAGGCTCCAGTCGTCCAGGGTCACATTCGTGCCGCCGATGGACAGCGGCACGCCGATGATCTCGCCGGCAATCAGTTGCCGACCCAGGGTGACTGTGAATTCTACCGTGCCGCCTTCGGTGATCGCGCCACTGCCCGTGCGGGCCAGGGAGACGATGGTCGGGTCGTTGTCTGCAATGGTGATGGTGACCTCTCTGTCCGATCCGGCCGCCGTGCCGGCCGGCAGTGTGCCCAGTTCCACCACGACCGTCTCCGGCGGTTCGTCCGTGCTGTCGTTGGTCACCGTGAAGCTGGCCGTGCCGGTGGTCGCGTTGTTGGCAATGCTGATTGAAGCGGCAACCGTGTAGTCTCCGCTCTGTGCCGTTGTGTCGGCGGTCTTTACTTGAATCGGGATGAGCAGTGCCGCGCCTGAGGCGTTGGCTGAACTGCGGGTTGCTGTGATGCTCAGTGCGCTGCCGCCTTCCGATGCCGCGCCACTGTCCGATACCGACAGGTTCACTTGTGGGGTCGGATTGTTGATGATGTCGAAGTCCGCTACCGAATCTGTCCAGGTTCCGGCGTTTAGCGACAGCGCTTCTGCGATGCCGAACTCGACCGTTTCGGTCAATTCGCTAAAGTTGGTGTCGTCCGTCGCCCTCAGGGTGAAGGTCGCCTGCGTCGCAGACGGCGTGGTCAATGTGGATCTGAACTGGATTTGAGTCACGGCCTGTGCGAAGCTGTAGGTGACTCCGGCAGGCACCGTAGTGGGGGCGATCGCACGGTAATCTGTCCACCATGTCGCCGTGCCGGCGGTGGTGAAGCGCAACAGGATATCCTGGCCCGGTGCCGGGGCGTGGCTCAATGTTACCGTCACCGTCTTCTCGCCTGCGTTCAGTTCGGCCAGACGGTGCCTGGCTGGCTGTTACCGTGAACACCGCATCCGTGCCCTCGGTAATGGTGGCACGGGTGCCCGAGGCGCGCGAAATGGTGATCTTCGGGTCGTCGGTCTCGATGGTATGGATGACGGTGTTGGCAGTGGCGGAGATCAGGACATCGGCGGGGGTGTTGTTACCTCCGGCGGTCGTCAGCTTGGCGAGTCTCAGTACCACCGTTTCGTCGCCTTCCGGGGTTGTGTCGCCGTTGACGCGGATTCTGTAGTCCTGGCTCTGGGTCATATTGGCGCCTACGTTCACGGTTGCGCAGCCCGCCGTGGTCTGACCAGAGCTAGAATTAAATCCGTCCACCCCGACCACCTGCAATGCATTGCCGTTTGAAAATCGCAGCGAGAAGTCCTGTCCCGATGCGCGGAATTCAGCGGTACCGGACGGGGCGATGCACAGGGAAAAGTTAGTCCCTGAGCTCCGTGAAGACGACAGCCTTACTCGGAAGATGCGGTTCTGCGTCCCCGAATCGCCCTCTGCCGCAGACGGGATGGCCAGCTCCAGCGAGGCCGTGGTCAGGGTGGTCTGTGCGGCGGCTTTCGGTACCAGACCCGCCAGCAACGGCAGGCACAGCAGCGCCGAGAGGAGGGCGCGCCGCGGATTGCGCACGCAGCGGGCAATACCGCGCACGAACGCGGGGGCGTTACCGTCGGAAGAATCGGGCTGCGGGGGGGCGCTCTACGCCCGGACGGGACGCGCAGGCACATTCATGGCGGCTCGGCTCGGCTCGGCTCGGCTCGGCTCGGCTCGGCTCGGCTCGGCTCGGCTCGGCTCGGCTCGGCTCGGCTCGGCTCGGCTCGGCTCGGCTCGGCAATTATTGTGGGCCTGCCAAACCTGGCTTTGTCAAGGATTTTCCCCTTTTGGTTGCTGCTGTACATTTTTTTTCTCCTGTTTTCTGAAGCGTCCCGGGCCCGGCCTGTTTCATTGCTTGACGGGTGCCGAGGCCATGCCTGTTCATCTCCGAATGGAGGCAATTATACTACAAGACGCCGGTTCGGTAATGTAAATGTCTGCGTCCACTACAAATTGCGTTTTTTTGTTGTGGTTAATAATGTAGTGCACCGGATTTACTTTACCGGGGTTTGTCGTTCCAGTCCTTTGTGTGGGTAAGGCTTTAATTCGGCATGGAACCGGAACGGGTGGTGTTACAATTGGTTCAGGGGAATTTTGATGGTATGCAAAACAGGGGACCGGAATGAGTATTTTTTGTGTCAGTATGGCCTGTATTGCCGGCCTCGACCGGGGGCAGAGGCCGTCTGTGGTCCGTTCAGGTGGCTCTGGTGTCTGAAGTACAGCGAGTCTGCTTATTCTATCCGTTGGTGCTGTGTCTGGCGATTATGTCTGGCTGCGGATTCCGGATGGGCGGTGGCTGGGATTTGCCGGCCGGTATGGGTGAGGTCGATTTGCTGGGTGGCAGCCGTGATCTGTATCGTGAGTTAAAGCGGGGTTTTGCTGCGGCCGGAGGTAATCTGCGTAAGGCAGTGGGTGATGGGACAAGATTACGTATACTTGGTGAGCGCTTTGGCAAACGCACTGTCTCTGTCAATGCCACTGGTAAGGCCCTGGAGTATGAACTTTTTTATGTGTTGGAATTTGACGTTATTGGGGCTGATCGTTCGGTTATGGTTGAGCCGCAGCGCCTGGATCTGGTGCGCGATTATCTTTATGTTGATGAGGATGTGTATGGTACCTCACGTCAGGAGCGGTTGCTGCGCGAGCAGATGCGTCAGGAGATGGTCGGTTTGATGTTGCATCGTATTCAGGCGCTGGTCAGGTAATTTTTGCTGTCATTGATTTTATGAGACTCAATTACAATCAGCTTGACGGTCATCTGAAAAAAGGTTTGCAGTCCGTCTATCTTATCTCAGGAAATGAGGCTCTGCTGGTTATGGAGGCCGCGGACCGGCTCAGGCAGTGTGCCCGCAATGAGGGCTTTTCCGAACGTCAGGTGTATTCCGTCGAGGCCGGGTTCGACTGGGACGATATTCTGCTCTCCGGTAATAGTATGTCTCTGTTCGCAGAGCGCAGGATTATCGAGATTTTTCTGCCTTCCGGAAAGGCGGGTGTCCGGGGTGGTAAGGTCCTGGAGCAACTGGCGCAGTTCCCACCGGAAGATACGCTGGTCATGGTGATTACGGATAAGCTTGATAAGAAGGTCCGGGAATCCAAATGGTATCGCAGTTTTGAATCGAGGGCGGTCTGTGTGCAGGTATGGCCATTGTCCGCTCAACAACTGCCATCCTGGATTCAGGAGAGGTTGAGCCGGCATGGTCTGCATGCCGGCATGGATGTTATTCATATTCTGGCTGATCGGGTAGAAGGCAATTTACTGGCGGCCGATCAGGAGATTCGCAAGCTCAAAATGCTGGCAGACAAGGTAGAACTGGATGCAGATGATGTTCTTCAGGCCGTTGTTGATAGTGCCCGGCATAATGTGTTTCAGTTTGTCGATACGGCTATGGAGGCACGAGTGGAAAAACTCTCGCGTATGCTCGGTCATGTGCGAGCGGAAGGGTGCGAGCCACAGGTGGTTTTGGTGGTGCTGGCAAATGCGTTCCGTACATTGGCCGGTGTGTCCGAGGCGATACAAAACGACCGTAATCCGGGCCAGATAATGAAGAGCATGAGGGTTTGGGAAAGTCGGCGGAAAATGATTATTGATGCGGCATGCCGCAAACCGCCCGGATACTGGCAACGGTGTTTATCTCGCTGTAGTCTGGTTGATCTTATACTCAAGGGCCGCTGCGACGGAAACCCCTGGGATGAGTTGCTGCAGTTGGGAATGAAGATGGCCGGATAGACCGGCAGCGATGTGTTCGGGTAGAAATTGAATGCTCAGTATCGGACAAATTGAGGATTATATCCGGCATGATGGTGCCGGTATTCCGGGTTGGTTCTTCCGTGATGATATGCTGTATTTCTATTATGTGGGGCTCGCTCAAATAGATTTGGGAGTTGCCGGAAGTGTGTGTGAATTGGGCGTTTTTGAGGGTAAGTCTCTTGTTCTGCTTGGTATGATCAAGCGTGAATCCGAAGACTTGATCGGGATTGATAAGTTTGACCAGAGGGAAAAAAACACGGTTATTGAAAATCTGGGTAAATATGATCTTGTCGCCGAGTTGTTTCAGGCCAATACCACGAAGTGTACTCTGGAATGGGCCAGAGACTTTTTTTTAAGGCCTGTCCGCTTCCTGCATATCGATGCAGGCCATGATTTTTTTGAGGTTTACAGGGATTTATTGTTATTTTCCCGTGTGGTTGCCGATGCGGGAGTGATTGTTTTAGATGACTATAACGATAGGGAGTTTCCTGGAATAGAGGCCGCGGTCTATGAGTTTTGCCGGCATGATGGTCGTTATGTGCCGTTCCTGATCGGCTATAATAAAATTTTCCTGTGTGGGAGAGGTGTGGTTGGCCTTTACCAGAAGAAATTAATGGCCGCTCCGCCTTTTTCATCTGATGTGCGTATCTGCAGATTGTTTGATCATCCGGTATTGATACCGAACAGCAAGCATGGAATTTCCAGAGATTTCATCCTTGAGGAAATTGACAAGGGGAGTATTCCTGCGCGATACAAAACATTAACTCAGGATCTTGATGAATTGTCTGATTTGGCCGACAAATACGGGCAGTTCGGTTATCGTTAAACAGGTTCAGGTTATGAATGACGATGTTAAACAATATATGCTGGAGCTTGGCAGACATGCCAGAGAGGCATCACGTTTACTGGCTGCTGCCGATAGTGCCGCCAGGAATCGGGCGTTGCTGGGTATTGCGGATGGCCTGGATGTCAGCCGCGATAGCTTGATGCGGGAAAACAGCAAAGACCTTGATGCCGGGAAGGAGAAGGGGTTTGATGCGGCATTTTTGGATAGGTTGGAATTAACGTCTGCCCGCATTGACGGCATGATTGATGGTTTGCGTCAGATTGCGGCATTGCCTGACCCTATCGGTGAGATTTTTGATATGAGTTATCGTCCTTCGGGTATACAGGTCGGGCGTATGAGGGTGCCTTTGGGGGTTGTGGGGATTATTTATGAGTCCCGGCCGAATGTGACGGCCGATGCCGCGGCCCTGTGTCTGAAGTCGGGGAATGCTACGATATTGCGTGGCGGGTCGGAGGCGTATTTCTCAAATCAGGCTATTGCGAAAACCGTTCAGGATGGTCTGCGATCTGCGGGTCTCCCTGCTTCCGGGGTGCAGGTTGTGGCAACAACCGATAGAGCGGCGGTCGGATGTATGATCGGCATGCCCGAGTCTATCGATGTCATTATTCCGCGTGGCGGCAAGGGTCTGATTGAGCGCATTAGCCGTGACGCACGCGTCCCCGTCATCAAGCACCTTGATGGTATCTGTCATGTCTATGTTGATGGCGAGGCCGATTCTGGAAAGGCCTTTAATGTCTGTTTGAATGCCAAGACGCATCGTTACGGTGTCTGCAATGCCATGGAGACGCTGCTGGTATCGGATGTCGTGGCTGGGGACTTTCTTCCCGGAATGGCCGACGCCTACCGGGAAAAGGGCGTGGAATTGCGCGGTTGTGCGAGAACATGTGAAATCCTTGGAGACGGTTGTTTGCCGGCAAGCGAGGAAGATTGGGACACCGAATATCTGGCACCGATTTTATCCATTCGTGTCGTCAATGGTCTCAATCAGGCGATTGAGCATATCGCGCAACATGGTTCTGGTCATACCGAAAGCATTATTACGGAAAACTTCAGTAAGGCACGGCGCTTTTTACGCGATGTGGATTCCAGTTCGGTTATGGTCAACGCATCGACACGTTTTGCGGATGGGTTTGAGTATGGTCTGGGGGCTGAGGTCGGGATCTCGACCGATAAGTTTCATGCCCGTGGGCCGGTTGGTCTGGAGGGATTGACTTCTGTGAAATATATTGTGTTGGGGGATGGGGCTATCCGTCAGTAGGGATTGGTTAAGGCTTTCTGCAGCTTGTGATGATCGGACTATATGGCGGAGCATTCGACCCGGTACATCTTGGTCACCTGGGTGTCGCGGAGGTGGCCGGTCGGCAATCCGGCCTTGAGCGTATAATATTTGTGCCGACAGGTAAGCCCCCGCATCGAGACGGTCCTCATGCGTCCGCTGAGGACAGGCTTAGACTGTTGCAGGCGGCTGTATCTGGCAGTGACAGGCATTTCATCAGCGACTTTGAAATCAAGAAACCATCAAAATCATGGACGATCGAGACCCTTGAGCATTTTTATCGGCGGTATAGTCGGCAGACACTTTGTCTCATTATGGGGTCAGACGCATTTGGCAAAATTGACGCCTGGCATCTGGGCAATGAAATTTTGAATTTCAGTCATATCATGGTGGTCAATCGAGCAGGCGACAATCATCGGTTAAGTGCCGTGGTTGCCGAGTATTACAGGCGTCACAAAGTGGCAGAGTTGCCGGAAAGTTTGACCGATAAAAATGGCCGATCGCGGGGCGGCATACTCTGGGTGGACGCTGAAGTGCCCGGTGTGTCCTCAACGCTGGTTCGCCGGAAAATCAGGAGTGGGGCGGGGCTGGCCTCGTTATTACCGTCGGCAGTCGAGACCCTGATCAGAGATGAGAATATATATGGATAAGGCACGGAAAATCCAGGAGCTTGTCATTGGGATACTGGACGATTTGAAGGCCGTTGATCTCCGATCTCTCGATGTGAGAGATAAGAGCGCTGTAACCGATATTATGGTGATATGCAGCGGTACGTCATCACGTCATGTGAGGGCGCTTACCGATAATGTTATTCAAAAGGTCAAGGCGGCGGGTATTACGCTGCTGGGCGTGGAGGGTGAAGCAGCAGCGGAGTGGGCCCTGGTTGATCTTGGCGATGTGGTCGTGCATATTATGCTGCCCGAGGTAAGGGACTTCTATCAGCTTGAACGTCTATGGCTGATTGGCGAGGTCGCACATTAATGCGGTGAACCGGCATTTGTGATGGTCATAAAAATACATGTAACCGATAAATCTGCATCGCTACGTGATGGTAAGAATCGTGTTGACTGAATGTTTATCCCGCGTCCGGGCGGTTATACGGGAACCGTCCCCACCATTGTGACTGCTTTATCTCTTATACTGGCTTCGGCGTCTCCAAGGCGTCGTGAGCTGCTGGAGCAAATCGGTCTTGCCTTTCAATGTTGCCCGGCGGCCGTCGATGAATCCTGGCGACAGGGTGAGCCTGTAGGGGAGTGCGTGAAAAGGCTCGCCCTGCAAAAGGCCAGACTGACTTTTGACCGGTACCCGGATAGCGTGGTGCTGGGTTCGGATACGATGGTCATCGTAGATAATGTGCCTTTTGGCAAGCCGAAAGACCGGCGGGATGGAATCAGGATGATTGAATCTCTGTCAGGGCGTTGTCATGAGGTAATGACCGGGATCGCCATTATTTCGTCCCGTGGCGAGGACGTGATGATACAGACATCGGTGGTTACATTCAGGCCGCTGTTACATGATGAGATTGTGGCGTACTGGGAGACGGGAGAGCCACGCGATAAGGCCGGAGGATATGGCATACAGGGGATCGCGGCGCAGTTTATTGAGAGTATTGAGGGAAGTTATTCAGGGGTGATGGGGTTGCCGTTGTTTGAGACGGCAACGCTTTTACACCATCATGGTATTCACCCACTTTTCCCCTGATGCCACCAATACTATGCGGGAAGAAATACTCATTAATGTTACACCACAGGAAACTCGTGTGGCCGTGGTTGAGGACGGTATGTTGCAGGAATTATTGCTGGAGCGTAGCTCGAAACGGGGTCTGGTAGGGAATATCTATAAGGGTAGGGTTCGACGGGTTCTCCCCGGTATGCAAGCCGCATTTGTTGATATCGGCCTTCACCGAGCGGCGTTTCTGCATGCTTCCGATATTTTTTCCAGAAAGGAAAATAGTTGTGAAGAGGAATCCAGGTCTATAACTGAATTGTTGTCAGAGGGGCAGATTTTACTGGTCCAGGTTATCAAGGATCCACTGGGCACCAAGGGTGCCCGCCTGACAACGCAGATTACCATCCCTTCGCGTTATCTGGTTCTGATGCCGCAGGTTAAATATCTGGGTGTTTCCAGCAAACTGGGCAGGGAGGAAGAGCGTCTGAGGCTTAAGGATCTTGTGGCAGGTCAGCTCGATAAAGAATGTAAGGAAGGTTTTATTATTCGTACCGCAGCCGAGGGCATAAGTGAAGAGCAGGTAAAGGCCGATATCAAGTATTTGCAGAAGCTGTGGACAATCATATGTGATCGTGAAAATACGTTTAGTCCCGGTGATGTCGTTTACGAGGAACTGAATCTTATGTTCAGGACGTTGCGGGATTTTGTCGATGAGAACGTGATTAAGGTCATGGTGGATTCACGTAGTGCCTATCATTGTATGAATGAGTTTGCCGAAAAATTTTTGCCGGGGTTTCGTGATCGCATGGAACACTATCCCGGAGAGCGCCCGTTGTTTGATTTATACAACGTGGAGGATGAAATACAAAAGGCATTGCAAAGTAAAGTGCAACTGAAATCAGGTGGTTATCTTATCATTGACCAGACTGAAGCCATGACCACTATTGACGTGAATACCGGGGCGTATGTCGGTCATCGTAATCTCGAAGAAACGATATTCAAAACCAATCTGGAAGCTGCTCAGGCAATAGCCAGACAATTACGTCTCCGGAATCTGGGTGGAATAATTATCCTCGATTTTATTGATATGACGAATGAAGAGCATAAGCGGCAGGTGTTGCGTGCTTTTGAAAAGCATATCGAAAGAGATCGTGCAAAATGCTTTTTAACCGATATTTCTCGTCTTGGGCTGATTGAGATGACGCGAAAGCGGACACGGGAGAGTCTGGAGCACGTTATGTGTGAACCGTGTCCAATCTGTAGTGGCCGAGGATCGATAAAAACAGCGCAAACTATATGCTATGAAATCTTCCGTGAGATTTTGCGGGAATCGCGTCAGTATGGAGCAGAAAAGCTACTGGTTCTCGCGTCTCAGGAAGTGGTGGATCTGTTGCTGGATGAGGAGTCAAACAGCGTTGCGGAGCTGGAGGAGTTTATTGGTCGGCCCATACAGTTTCAGGCGGAAAGTCTGTATTCTCAAGAAAACTATGATGTCGTGCTGATGTAGTTACATGCGATATGCTGAACTAAACAGGGCCCTGATAATGCGATGGGGCCTGCAACTGGCGGCCCTGCTTGTGATTTTGCTCGGTTCTCTGATTGGTATTGCCCGAATTGCTCTTCCTCTGCTGGAGAATTATCGCACGGAAATCGAATCAATCGCCGCGGATGTACTGCAAAAGCCGGTTCTGATCGGTTCAATAGACACGGCATGGTCGGGGTTGAATCCCGTCATCGTTATGCGTGACGCGCATATAAAAGACGCGGATAGTGGCAATGCGGCAGTGGAGCTGAAAGAGCTCAATATTTCTTTTGATTTGATCGCCAGCTTATTGAATTGGAAGCTCAGATCTGAGGTGGTTACGATGAAAATCGAGGGCCTGGTAATTCACCGGCAGGAAGACGGTCAGATAAGTCTCGGACTCGATACTCTGACCGGTAATAGCGATTACCATGATGTCCCGGAAAATCTGCAATGGGTACTGGAACAACCTGATACCCGTATCTTTGCAGAGGCCGTTGAGTTTAAAGACGGGCAGGCACAACTTCCGGACGTATGTTTGCAGAACGCTGATCTGTCATTGCAAACCCAGGCCAGATTCGTGGCGCTTCAGTTTTTGGCTGAAGCATGTACATTAGCCGAACGTATTGAGCTGTCTGCCAGATTACCTCGTTCTGATCTTAATAAGAATTTGTATTCTGCTGAGATTTATCTGGAAATGAAGCAGGCCTCTCTGGCCTTCTGGAAGGAAGTTCTCTCGGAGCATGCGTCCTTACCGGACCAGGGTACCGCAGATATACGACTGTGGGCTGATGTCCGTGATAGCGAATTGGCAAAAATTGAAGGGAATATTTCGCTGTCATCCCTTGTTTATGGAGATGGCGCGGGAATGCCCTTTGAGATCGATTCGACACAGGGAAACTTTAACTGGCAGCGGACTGCCAAAGGCTGGCAGCTTCAGGTCGCCGATTGGGATATGTCTCGTAATAATCATCAATGGCCTGTGAGTGGCTTGCTGATGACGTTTAACGAAGAAAAACGTCAATATGATGTCAGGAGCCGGTATTTACGTGTAGATGATATTCTGCCCGTAGTAATGATACAGCCATGGGTCAATGAAAATGTGGATTCAAAGTGGCGTGAACTACGGTTCGAAGGTTCTGTTGCTGACCTGAGCTTGCAGTTGATTTTTGACGACGATTTTTCCTTGGAAGATTATGCAGCAAAAGCCAGACTAAAGGATTTTTCCATGCAGGCCGGTGAAAATACACCCGGGATACATGGCATAGACGGTTATCTTGTGGCAACTTCCCAGGCCGGGTTGGTCGATTTGCAGACAGAAAACGCATTACTGGATATGACGACTCTGTTTCGTGAGCCGTTAGGCGTCAACACTTTAACCGGTCAGCTAAGCTGGTCTGTGCTCAACTCAGGCGTATTAATCGAATCTTCTGATTTGAAAATGGCTAACTCCCATATCACCACGCAAAGCCGCTTGTCGATTCATCTGGCCGAGGGGCAATCACCTTTCGTTGATATACAGACCAACTTCGAAAATAGTGACGGCGCATACGCCTCACTGTACTGGCCAGCAAAAATTATGCCTGAAGCCGTGATCGACTGGCTGGATAACGGTATCGTCGCGGGCTACATTGATGGTACTTTTGTATTGCGTGGCCATATGGATGATTTTCCCTATGATGATCGGGAAGGACGGGTTGAGGTACGATTCAGTTTGAAAGACGGTGTTCTGGATTACTATAATGGTTGGCCACGAATCGAAGAAATTGAAGCTGAAGTGCTGTTCCTGGGTAGAGAGATGCATATAGAGGCAACTTCAGGTAGTATCTATGATGCAGACATAAAACGAATCGTTGCCGATATTGAAGATCTGACCTCTAATCCTATTTTGAAGGTTAACGGATTTGCTGAAACTTCATCGCGTGACTTATTGAAGTATTTAACCGAAACTTCTCTGGCCAACGATTATCAGAAGATGTTGTCGGCCCTGGAATTGTCCGGTACGCATGATTTCTATCTGGATATGTCGATTCCTCTCTCTGGTCAGGGAGTAGAATTTAACGGGACACTGGACTTCAATCGTAATCTATTAAGCATCCCTGACTGGCAGATTGAGTTATCCGACTTGAAGGGTAGATTGTCTTTCAGTGAAACTACCATTGAGGCGGAGCAGTTGACTGCCAGCTACCTCAATCATCCGGTAACTTCTGAGGTGTTAGCGGTCAATTCGGACAGCGGACATGAAACCCATATACGACTGAAAACTCTCGCCGATCTTTCACGCTTACTGGCGCAAAAGAGCCCTTTGCTGGCTGAACAGATTCGAGGCGAGTCTGTAATCAATGTTGCAATAGAAGCCCCTGATGATCCGGAGCTATTGAGCCGCCTGATTGTCAGTTCGGATTTGAAAGGTACCGAAATCTGTCTCCCTTCGCCGTTTATCAAATCGAAAGACACCGAGTTGCCTTTTCAGTTAATTATCAGTTTGGGCGCTGAACCGATTTCTACTTTGGAAGCCTCTTTTCAGGATAGAGCGCACATCAAGATGAAGTTTAATGAAGAGAATCAATTGTCGTCCGGTATGGTGTATCTTGGAAAAACACAAACACCTCTTGAGCCCGATAGTCAGAAATTTGAAATACGCGGGCACTTGGACAGGCTGAAACTGGATAGCTGGATTGATTGGTATAGCAATCTGGCTGAGGGGTACGAAGGTCAATATTTTGATCTGCCCATGTTGGTGGATGTGGATATCGGCAATATGGCCCTGTCAAAGTGGCATCTACCTGAATTCAACATATCCGGCTTATTTGCCGATGATGTTTGGGACATGCAATTTTCCGGGAGTGCAATAGCCGGGAAGGGCGTATTTAAGCGCCATAGTATCCCTTTGTTGAAACTGGAACTTGATGCCATGAGTATCTTGGAAGAACCGGGTGCTGAGATTAATACCACCGGTAATGTCTGGTCATTCGAGCTCCTCCCTTCTGATATTCCATCTCTTGATATTGATATAAAACAACTGATCTATAACAACAGAGACATTGGCAGGGCCGGACTTAATTCTTCTTCCGGTAAAAATACGCTGCGGATAAACGAGGCGTACCTGCGGAATGCGGAATCTGAATCTGATCTCAGCATACGCGGGGCGTGGCAGCATCGGGAAGATGAGCATCAGACAGATATCGATATCAAAATTGCCAGCGCGGATTTTGGTGGCTTGATGAGGAGACTGGGATATAACGACACGGTCAGAGGCGACATTGACTCGCGTGGGTCATTTTCCGCTCCATTGTCTCCAATAGAGATCGGTATTGAAGATATCAACGGTGAGGTTGAAATTGCCATGTATGATGGTGAGGTGGTAGAGGCGGAAGCAAGTAATGTGGGGAAAATTTTTGGTCTGCTCAGCTTTCAGGCGTTACCGCGCCGACTGTCTCTGGATTTCAGCGATTTATTTAGCCAGGGTATGAGTTTTGATGAGATTGAGGGTGATTTTACAATCAGTGAGGGTAACGCCTATACCAATAATCTAAGTTTGACTGCGCCTTCGGGCACCGTGGAGATTTCCGGACGAGTGGGGCTTTTCGACAAGGACTATGATCAATTAGCGAAGGTGACTCCTAATGTAAGCGCTTCATTGCCTGTAGCCGGGGCCCTGGCTGGCGGTTCGGGATTGGCCGCCATTTTATGGATTACACACCAGATCCTGGGAAACCCGATCAATAAACTTACCGAAATAGAATATCAGATCAGCGGTACGTGGGCTGAGCCGAAGATAGAGAGCCTTGCTTTGGCGAATAACCCTGGTAGTGCAGTCCTCGAAGAGCGACCGGCACCTGAGGCAGTTGATGATGTGCCTCCCGCCGACTCGTTATAAATTCATCGGCATGTCGGGAGAAAGGCCAGGCGGTGGCTAAAGCAATATCAGGGTAGCCAGTCCCAGAAAGGCCGTAAAGCCAATGACGTCGGTTATTGTTGTCAGCAGGACGCTGCCTGCAAGTGCGGGGTCAATTCCCAGTTTTTTCAGAGCCAACGGCACCGTGACGCCTGCCAGGGTGGCAAATATCAGATTGATTATGAGTGCGGCTGCAATGACTGCACCGATCATGGGATCTCCAAACCAGAGATAGGCTGCCATGGAAACGACAGCCGACCAGAGTATCCCATTTAATGCGCCTACGGAAACCTCCTTAAATAGCAGCAGGCGGGCGTTCGATTGCCCTAGTTGCCCCAGGGCAATACCACGAATAACCAGCGTGAGTGTCTGGCTACCTGCAACGCCTCCCATGCTGGCAACGATGGGCATGAGCACGGCAAGCGCGACGATTTTATCCAGGGTGGTTTCATAAAGGCCGATGACCCAGGATGCGAATAAGGCGGTCAGCAGATTAATGCCCAGCCAGATGGCGCGCTTCGAGGCGCTTTGTAAGATGGGCGCAAACATGTCATCTTCCTCATCCAGGCCGGCCATACGCATCAGATCCTGATCTGCCTCGTCGCGAATGACGTCAACAACATCGTCAATTGTGATTCGTCCCAGTAGCTGGTTCGACGGGTCCACCACGGGCACGGATATCAGGTTGTGTAACTCAAAATGTTTGGCTACCTCTTCTGCGGAAGTAGTTACCAGCAGCGCATGATGGTTTTTTGAAGACATGACGTCTTTTACATGCAACGAGGGGTCACTGATCAACAATGTGGAAAGCGACAGCGTGCCCATGAGTTTATCCTGTCTGTCCACGACGCTTAATGTGTCGGTCAGTTCAGGGAGCTCTTTACGTATTCTCAGATAGCGCAGGACCACATCAATAGTTACATCCGCCCTCACGGTGACGATATCAATATTCATTAAACCGCCGGCGCTGTTTTCCGGGTAGGATAGAATGGACTCAAGACGCTGTCTGTCCTGACTATTCATTGAGGTCAGTAATTCCCGAGTGACAGCTTCCGGAAGATCCTTGAATACGTCAGCCAGATCGTCCATATCCATGACCGTCGTCGCGGCAAGCAGTTCGTCGTTCTCCATGATATGAATAAGATTGGTACGCACCTCATCGTTGACGTTACTCAGGGTTTCTCCCTGGTCATTCGAGTTGACCAGCCGCCAGATCAAATAGCGTCTGTCTCTGGGCAATGATTCCAGCAGGTGCCCCAATTCGGCGGGGCTCAGAGTTGAAAGCAATGTTTTTGTGTAATACGCGGCACCGCCACTCAATGCATCATTGATGTTGTCCAGGCGGCTAAGTGTCTGATTTTCTGATTTTGTTTGAGTCATACCAGATATGGTTTCACAACGAGAGGCCGACCAAGCCTAATGTCGGATATCCGGCATCATAAACTAATGAAGACGTTAATGGCTAATGCAGCGTGGTGGAGTTTATGCTCTCCAGCAAGTCATGGATGGCGGCGCTGTCACTCAGGCCTAAAATCTCATCCGCCAAACGGGTTACACGGGTAATATCCGTCTGGCTGATGATTTCCTTGACCTGCAACAGCGAGCTGGGCTGCATGCTGAATTCACGCAGTCCCATGCCCAGTAGCAGGCACGTGTATTGAGAATCACCGGCCATTTCACCGCACATGCTCACCGGAATGGAGACATCATTGGCCGTATCAAGAGTAATCTTGATAAGTCGTAAAATAGCCGGATGTAATGGATCGTACAAGTAACTAACACTATCGTCGACACGATCAATGGCCAGGGTGTACTGTATTAAATCATTGGTTCCGATAGACAAGAAATCACAATGCCGCGCAAAACTACTTGCCATTATAGCGGCAGCGGGGACTTCTATCATGACTCCAATGGGAACGTCTTTCGCATACTTGACGCCCTGGTATCCAAGGCTGGCTTTGACAGAAGACATGTGATATTTTACCTGCTTTATTTCCTGAAGCGTAGTAATCATGGGAATCATAATGCGTACATTATAGCCGTAAGCCGCCCTTAAAATAGCTTTAAGTTGTGTGTGAAACAGTTTATGGTCCTGCAGGCAGAGCCTGACGGCGCGCAGGCCTAATGCCGGATTGACCTGTAAAGGTGCGTCACTTCGGCCGCTATCAACTTGTTTGTCAGCACCGAGATCCAGTGTTCTGATAGTCACAGGCATACCTTTCATGCGACGTATGACGCTTCTATAAGCCTTGTACTGTTCTTCTTCATCTGGAAGATTTTCTCGGTTTATGAACATATATTCCGTTCGAAGCAGTCCTACGCCAGTGCAGCCAGACTTCTTCGCCAATCGGATGTCATCGGGTAGCTCAATGTTTGCCTGTAATTCTATGGTTTCCCCGTTAAGCGAAACGGCTTTTTGATCACACAGTTTATCCAGAGCTTTTTGTCGATTCCTGTAATCCTGTATCTTTTGCCGGTACCAGCGTTGTATATGACGATCAGGTGAGCTGATAACGGCATTATGCTCGCCATCAATAATAATGGGTTCACCGCTTTCAAACAGATGCTGTGCCCTGTGTACGCCAAAAATTGCCGGTATATCAAGGCTGCGAGCCAGAATCGCTGTATGTGAAAGCGGGCCGCCGAACTCAGTTATAAAGCCTGCGATACCTCTTTGATGTATTGCGATGAGTTCAGCCGGACCGATATCGTCAATTACAAGAACCTGCCTGGACAAATCTTTAATCTTTGTGACCATGTCAGAGAGAGAAGCCTCTTGTAGTAACAGGCGCTGAATACGATTAACGATGTGCGTAATATCGTGACGACGGGCCTTTAAATATGTGTCATCAATATTCTCAAAGACCTGTAGAAGAGCATTATGTTGCTGTTTTAAGGCCCATTCGGCATTACAGGATTCTTTTGCAATAATTTCCAGTGGAGTTTTATATAACGTCGGATCTTCCAGCATGAGTAACTGCGTATTGATAAGCGTACGTATATCGGCAGGTGATTCGCCGGGCAGGTCGCTGCTTATATCGATAAGGCGTTGTTTCGCGCTTTCAATGGCCTGATGATAGCGCTGCTGTTCTGCTGGAATTTTTTCAGACTGTAAATTTCGATAGGTAATATTGATATGTCCACGTGGCACAATTGTGGCAGTGCCGACGGCAATACGTCGAGAGACACCTGTCCCGTGAATGTGTGCCGACATATCAATTAAACCGTCTCGTCGAAGCCCGTAGTCACCAGTGCGCATAAGGCATCCAGGGCCTCGGCTTCGTCCCTGCCATCGGTACAGATAATAATCTCCGAGTCTTGAGATGCGGCCAGCATCATCACGCCCATGATACTTTTGCCGTCCACTTTTTTATCATCTGCTGATATATTGATTTTGGATTGAAATTGGTTAGCCAGCTTCACGAAGTTTGCCGAGGGACGAGCATGCAGGCCTTTGGAGTTGACGATAGTTACCGTGCGTGATGTCCCCATATTCTTTATCGTTCCTAATAGTCAGGCGGCTGCGCTTTGTTGCCTGTGGTGGATAGTATTAAGAATATCCTGGGGAAGTTCAGCTTTACGGATTTTCCGGCATAACTCCGGGTCACTAAACAGCTCTGCCAGGTATGCCAGAATCTGCAGATGTTCTTTATCGGATTTTTCAGGAACAACAAGACAGAAGACGATGTCAACATATTCCTGATCCGGACTATCAAAATTTATTGGTCTTTGCAGGGTGAGCATGGCCGCAAAGGATTGTTGCAGACCCACAAGACGACAATGAGGCAAGGCAACGCCTGAACCCAATCCGGTGCTGCCCAGTCGCTCTCTCATAATCAGGTTATCAAATATCTGTTTCCGGTTATGACTTTCAATATCACATGAAAGCAGTTTGCTAAGCGTTTCCAGCACTTTTTTCTTGCTTCCCAGATCAACATTGGAATTTGTACGTTCCTGGTTCAGTAAGCTAAAGATGTTCATGGGCTTGAATATAAATTAAAGAAATCAGACATCAGTGACCCGGGAAGGTTTAGGGGAGCGGTGTCTTTCTTGGGAATGCTTTTCCTTGTATTTCCTGATCTGACGCTCAAGTTTATCAACCAGAGAGTCAATAGCTGCGTACATATCTTCCTGTACGGAATCAGCAAACACATTGCTTCCATTCAATCGGACCGTTGCTTCGGCGCGATGCCGGTTTTTTTCGACGCTAAGAATAACGTGGGTGTTGGTAACCTGATCGAAATGACGTTCCAGACGCCCCATTTTCTCATTGACATACGTTCTGAGCGAGTCGGTTACATTCATACGATGTCCAGTCAGATCAACGTGCATTATGGTTCTCCTTTTGTTTAATCAGGCGCGTAAACGCCTTTCGTTGGAAGGTGGAATCAACAGGCTTTCCCGATACTTTGCTACGGTTCGGCGAGCCACCTTGATTCCTCTTTGTTCAAGCAGTTGGGCCAGTTTGCTATCACTAAGTGGTTTGCGATCATTTTCTGAAGCGATCAGTTTCTTAATTATGGCGCGTATGGCAGTAGAAGAACATTCTCCACCGCTTGCGGTATTTACATGGCTGGAAAAGAAATACTTTAATTCGTAAGTCCCGCGGGGAGTATGCATATATTTTTGGGTTGTTACCCGGGAAATAGTAGACTCATGCATGTCCACAGCTTCTGCGATATCGCGTAAAACCAGAGGTTTCATATGCTCCTCACCATGCTCAAAAAATTCCTGTTGCTGCCGGACAATGAGTGTGGCAACTTTTAGCAGTGTATCATTTCTGTTTCGCAGGCTCTTAAGAAACCAGCGCGCTTCCTGCAGATTATTTTTCAGGAATTGATTATCCCGGCTGTCATCAGAGCGCCGGATAAGGGCGGCATAGTAATCGTTTATTCTGAGCTGTGGCGAGAAATCAGCGTTAAGCATGGTCTGCCATTGGCCTTTTATTCTACGAACCAGGATATCGGGCATGATGTATTCAGTAGGCATTACGCTGATGCGGCTCCCGGGCCTGGGGCTTAACGTCTGAATGGTGTTCACGGCACACTGTATTACCTCGCCCGGATAGCCTGAATCCTTGCTGATGCGGGCATAATCCTTGCGACAAAGACTATCGAAACAGTCCCTGACGATCTGTAAAGCCAACTGCCTTTCTTGATTCGCGGGTAATTGTTCGAGCTGTAGCAGCAGGCACTCGCGCAGGTTTCTGGCACCAACCCCGGTCGGGTCAAAATGCTGAATTATATTCAGAACGACATCAATCTCCGCGTTTGTTATTTCCAGATCTTCAGGCAGTATCGAACATATTTCATCAGCACCCACACTTAGATAACCGTTGTCATCAATGGCATTAATCAGTGCGTCCGCTATGAGCCGGTCGCTGTCGCTTAACTGCATGGTGTTGGCCTGAGAGTATAAGTGTCCCCTTAAATCCTCCCCGGTTGCGGGGAAGTCAACGGATTTATCGTCTGAGTTGTAGCCTGGGGAGCGTGCCGGGTATTCGCTGCTACGACCCCATTCGGCTTCATTGGGTGTTGTCTGTTGGAATTGGTCGTATTCGGCATCGGGATTTTCCCCGGTCGATTGGGTTGAATTGTCTGTTTGCCGATTATTGGTGGTGGTATTGTCGTCATCGAACTCCAGCAACGGATTATTCTCAATAGCCTGCTGGATTTCAGTCTGCAAGTCCAGGGAAGAAAGCTGTAACAATCTAATCGCCTGTTGTAACTGAGGCGTCATGGACAATTGCTGCCCAAGGCGAAGTTGTAAACTTTGCTTCATCAAGAAATAATCTTCCTCTTTATAATTTAATTGTAGTTCATAAATACCGGTTTTGCAGGATTATGAACGTGCCGGAAGACAGCAGGCCCTGATCAAAGGCGGAAATTCTCACCGAGATAAACTTGTCTAACACGTTGATTTTCAAGTATATGATCCGGGTCACCATCAACGATAACCTGACCGTTACTGATGATGTAGGCTCGGTCACAGATTCCGAGAGTTTCGCGGACACTGTGATCAGTAATCAAAATGCCGATATTTTTATCTCTTAAATGCGTGATCAGATGTTGAATCTCACTGACTGAGACAGGATCAACCCCGGCAAACGGTTCGTCCAGCAGCATAAAGCGAGGTTGGGCGGCCAATGCACGGGCGATTTCCACGCGCCGCCGCTCTCCGCCGGACAGGCTGATAGCCAATGATTGTCTGAGGTGGTGAACATGTAACTCCATCAGGAGCTCTTCCAGGATAAATTCCCGTTCGTCTGCCGACAGCTCCGGGCGTGTTTCCAGGATAGCCATGATGTTTTCGGCAACGCTGAGTTTACGGAATACGGACGCCTCTTGCGGCAGGTAACCCAATCCCATGCGTGCGCGTTTGTACATGGGATAACGGGTAATATCTTTCTGGTCCAGGATGATATTGCCTTCATCGCAGGGGGTAAGCCCCGTTATCATGTAAAAGCAGACCGTTTTGCCCGCCCCGTTGGGTCCCAGCAGGCCGACCACCTCACCGCTGTTTACATTGAGTGAGACACCATTGACAATTTTTCTCCCCCCGTAGATCTTGCAGAGATTGCGGATACTGAGAGAAACCATTCAGTTGAATTGCTCGGGTTGGATAGTCATGCGGACCCGGTCCCTGGACTCTGTGCCGGTATCTGTGGAGCCGATATTACCTTGTGCCCTGATGCTATCGTTTTTGTTGTCGTACTCAATAATATTGCCTGTGAACAGACTGTCTTCCTGCTTGATTTTTGCTGATCTTTCCAGTTTTATCAGGTTGCGCTGCGGATAGAACTGTAGTTTATGTGCCTCTGCGGTAACGTCCTGCCTCTTGTTATCCGGACGCTGCCGGTAGGTTGCCGGTTTCCCGGTTACGGTGACCGTGTTGGTTTTACCATCTTTCCTTTCGATCACCAGAGCATCCCCGGTTACCTTCATTGTGCCCTGTTTGACATCGACATTGCCCCGGTAAATTGTCAGCCCTGTCCTGTCGTCGTTTTCCACGGAATCGGCCTCTATTGTCATGGGTTTATCTTTATCAGTGGACAAGGACATAGCGGGACCGGGGCAGAAAAACAGTAAAACAATCAGAATATATTTATGGTTCATGTCGTCCTCTTACCTGTGATTGCAGTCGATATTTCCCCAGCTCGGTCCATGCCTGCATACCCGTACCAGAAATTTCATGCCTTGAGGTTTTGATGGTGATCGGCCCGGGAGTTTCCATGTATCTCGATGCCTGATCAATAAACAGCCTTTCAGTCCGGATATCAAGCAGGTCATTCATCCTGCCTTTGGGCTGATGGATATGGACGCTGCCCGTCAGGTGTACTTCCCTGCCGTCTTCGAGTAAACGGGCCTGATCTGCCGTTACGGTAATGCGCGAACGCTGCCGGGGAAACTGTTGCAGGTGGATTTTTTCAACCTCGACACCATCATCATCACCGGGAAGCTGAATCATGGACTGTCCACGGGCCCGGTATTGCGGATGGCCCGGTCTGTCGTACTGGTGGAGCACAAAGCCTTCCAAATAAAAGTCAGGACGGTCACCAGCCTCGCGCAGCTCATTTTCCTGTACAGCATGGATAATGCCCTCCAGCCACCAGATCGCTATTGCAATCAGTGCGAGCGACACCAAAGAAAAAAAACGACTGCCTGTCACTGTGGAGAAGAGAGATTGCATAGCCTGAATCAATAAACCGACCGAAGAATATTACGGCATATATGGCTGCATCTCAGCCTCATACAGCCCTTTGGCCTGTAGCAGCATCTCACTGACGTCACGTCCGGCACCCTGTCCGCCGGGCCTTGGTGTTTTCCAGTGACAGTGCTCCAGGACCAGGGGATGGGCATCGTTAACGGCTATCGCCAGCCCGACCCTGTATAAAACAGGCAGGTCAACGACATCATCACCTACATAAGCAATTTTGCTTAATTCCAGTCCCGTTGTTTTCACCAATTCATCAAGCGCACTGGCCTTATCATGTTGACCCTGATAGACAATGTCGATTTCGAGGTTGGCCATCCGATGCAAAACGGCCTGTGATGATCGGCCAGTGATTATGGCCGTCTGTATGCCATTGTTGTGCAGCATTTTGAAACCATGACCATCCCGGGAATTAAAAGCCTTGTACTCCTGCCCGTCGTCGCCAAAAAAGAGGCTGCCATTGGTCAGTACACCGTCAACATCAAAGCCGACAAGCTCAATATGACGTGCCCTGGAGAGAACGTCTTCCGTAATTTCTGTGCCGCCATTCATGATATTCCCAGGGTCATTGAGCTAAGCGACCCCTGCTTTTAACAGTGTGTGCATGTTAAGGGCACCAATAAGACGATTATTTTCGTCGGTAACCAACAGCGCATTAATTTTCTTTTCTTCCATGATTTGCAGGCCCTCGGCGGCCAGCAGGTCTGCGTTTACAGTAATGCAATCCTCCGTCATAAGGTCGCTGATAACGGTCTCATGCGGATTAATCTGTTCACTCATGTGTCGGCGCAAATCACCATCGGTGAAGATTCCCCTAATCCTGTTTTTGTCATCAACGATGGCCGTCACACCAATGCCGGCGCGCGTGATTTCGATGACGGCCTTACTCAGAGTGGCGCTAGGGGCGATAGCCGGAATAGCGTCCCCCGTATGCATAATATCTCGAATATGAAGCAACAACCGCCTGCCCAGGCGCCCTCCGGGGTGAGAACGTGCGAAATCCTGCTCAGTGAACCCGCGACGGTCAAGCAAGGCAATTGCCAGCGCATCACCCATGGCCAAAGCGGCAGTCGTACTTGCAGTAGGGGCAAGCCCCAGAGGGCAGGCCTCTTTTTCCACACTGATATCAATATGGACATCGGCCTCACGGGCCAATTCAGATTTGCCATTGCCCGTCAAAGAGATGAGCGGGACTCCCAACCGTTTGATTAATGGCACAATGCAGATAATTTCCTGCGTTCCCCCCGAGTTTGACAATGCAATCACGACATCCTGTGAAGTAATCATACCGAGGTCACCGTGACTGGCTTCACCCGGATGCATGAAGAACGCCGGAGTTCCGGTACTTGCCAGCGTGGCCGCTATCTTGTTGCCGATATGCCCGGACTTACCCATGCCGGTTACAACGATCCGCCCCCTGCAATCCAGCATTAACACACAGGCACGAACGAAATTATCATCAATTCTCGGGATAAGGTTGGAAATGGCTTCAGTTTCCGTTTTCAGAACCGCAAGGGCCATTTCCTTAATGTGACTATCTGGCATGATTTTTTACCGGGCACCAACGCTTACAGTGTAGAGGATGTATTCGTAAGCGACAAAACCACTTAGCAGGACAGCGCCCTTATATCGGCTGATACGGGCCGCACCGCGAAGACCAAAAGCCATGAATAACAGCACAATGGTCAGACCGAGCATGATCGGCATATCCCGTGAAAGCGCGTCCGCCGGAAATTCTCCGGGACTTATCATGCCGGCGATACCAATAACCGCGAGCAGATTGAACATATTCGAACCGATGATATTGCCAATAATCAGATCATGCTCATCCCTGATAGCGCTCATAATTGAGGCGGCCAACTCTGGCAGGCTGGTACCAATTGCAATAACCGTCAGGCCGATAATCAAGTCACTAATGCCAAAAGTCTGAGCGATCTTCACCGCCCCCCAAACCAGAATCTCCGCACTGACGATCAACAGGCATAACCCGACGATTAACCAGACAAGACCCCTGCGTATGGAAATATCATGCGGAATTTCCTCATTGAACTCTTCCACCAGGGGATCACTCGATTTTTTATGGCTGGCAATATAAGCCAGCAAGAACAGAATAACGACGATCCCGACAAGCAGAATGCCGCTGTCGATTCGACTGATATGACCATCCAGCACCAGAAAAAAAGTGGCCAGAGACACGGCCAGCAGAGCGGGAAACTCACGCCTCAGAGTCTGGCTGTCAACCTTCAGAGGCATGATGAGCGCAGCTGCACCTAAAACCAGCGCAATATTGGCAATATTGGAACCGATGGCATTACCAAAACCGAGTTCGGGATTGCCCTGCAAGGCAGCCGTACCCGAGACCAGAATTTCCGGCGCACTGGTACCAAAGCCGACAATGATCAAGCCGATGATTAATGGCGACACCTTCAGAGCATCCGCTGTACCCGCTGCGCCATAGATAAACCGGTCGGCACCATACACCAGTAGCGCAAGGCCGCCAATTACTGCGAAAATATAAAGTAGCACTATCCCCCCTCAAATCTGGGGGGCATTCTACATGAGTGGACAATGAAAGGGAGCGTACCGTGAATCGGGTTTTACTGGGTTCTTATGGCTGGAATCATCCGGCATGGACAGAGACTTACTATCCGGGCGATATGCCCGAAGACTGGCGTTTACCGTATTACGCAAATCGGTTTTACACCGTAGTGCTTGATATCGCCGCACTGGCGATAAAGCCGGGAATCAAGCCGATTACAGAGCAACTGCAAGACTGTCATGAATCATTCTCACCGGTTATCAGGATTCAACCGGGAGCGACTGACCCCCTTCAGTTGAATGAGTGGACTGCGGTATTGAATGACGTGGGGATAATACCCACAGGCATATGGTTCGATGGCGATATAGACGATATGAAAGTCGCCGAGTGGAAAGATCAGCTAATCGGGCAGCGGATTGCCTGCTCGAGCAATCATCAGTCGCTTGATATATCCCGAATTCAAAAGCATGGTATTAAAGTGACCCTGGCGTGCCGCTCCCGGGCAGCACAACACAGGCAGCCATGCTGGCTGCTCCTGTTGGATTATCGGCAACCGCATCGCCAACAGGCACAATTCCTTGCCGATGTGACAAGAAAAGCGGCGGGAAAAGACAATAACCAGTGTTGCATCATATACAGCGGATATGAAGATATTGAAAACCTGTATAAGGTTGAGACAATGCTGAGCCTGCTGGGCTGCCAGTGATTGACACCTCTAACCGGTGCCGATTGAGACAGACTGGTGGCTTTGGCAGGCCAGGAAACATCCATAGACAACTATCGGCCACTCATTCAGGAATTAAATCAGGACAAGGGCTTGTAATCCGTCCCGGAAGGGGCTAAAGTAGCATAATCTGAAGGCATGAATCCGAGCCCTGAATCGGCCCAACAGCTTGAACACCGTCGAAGAGAGAGGAGCAACAATAATGGTTAGAATGCCCGTAAAACGCGCCACAAATGCCATACACAATTTAATCCATCACTCCCCCCCCCCCCCCCCACCCCCTCACTAAATCGGGATATTCGGCCTGAACCTCGCTGTCGATTAGAGCGGCACCTGGCATTCCGCCGGTTCGCATCTGCCTTCCTCTGTCTGCGCCACGGCCGTGCTGCTCGTCGGCCTTGTGGTGCCGGCCTTCGCCCAGACCATCCACACCGTGTCGGTCAACATCGACCCCGCCATGGCAGCCGAGGGCAATTCGGGGATTACCTACGGCGCGACCGTAACGGTGACCATCGATCCATCTCGTTCGCAGGGTCTTTCGATTGCGTTACAATTGGGCTGCACCGCCACCCGCGGTAACAGTGACGACTACCGGTACACCTTCACCAACAATGTTGCGCCTAGTATCACTCCAACGAACACAATTCCCTTGTTTGTTTCCCCCAACTTGGCCAGCGCTCAGTACAAGATCCGGGTAAAGGCGACATAATGGCTGAGGACGACGAGACAGTGACCGTGACCCCGATGCGTGTTAACGCCGGTCTAGCTCAAACCCCCAACGACGTCGTCATCTCCACAATCGCCGGCAGCGCCACCTTCACCATTACCAACGACGACGCCCCCGCAGGGAGCGTGACTTTCACCGAGACGGCGGACGCCACCACACCCACCGAAGGCGGCACAGACGAATACGGCATGGTGCTGGACACACAACCCACCGCAAACGTGACCATCACACCCACCTCAGGCGCACCGGGCACCGCTACGGTCAACCCCAACAACCCTGGGCTGGCGTCTGCTGTCGGCACCGGGCGATCCGGATACCGAGCTGGACGTCAAGGCGCTGCGCCGCCGGGACGATGAAGGCAGAGTGAACCACGGCATCGGCGCACAGTGGAAGCTGCGCTGGTAGCGCTCGTCATGGCCGCCGGGGGCATCGCTTCCGACGGCTATTGCTGTAATACCAGCCGCCCCGAAGTTCTGGCCTGATTAACAGACAATAAAAGCGCAATATGTGGTGGGCTCATGCACTTGTTGTGAATGATGGCCGGTTGGAGTTATTATCTGGGTTTGATGTGTGCGTCATTATTATCGGGCCTTTCTGGAGGTGCTCATAAAGAGCATGTCCGGCAGTGGCGGTCGACGTTATGGAGTTGAGAGAGATATACCGGCATTACTAAAAGAGGTAAGAAATGAAATTGAAATTGTTATTCATCGCCCTGTTTGCTTTTTGTGTTAATCAGGTGCATTCGGATGAAGATACCATGGTGGTTGATCTTAAGCGCATGACTATGGCGACGGCGCTGGTTATGGCGCAGGTCGCAGTGGAGGAATGCACAAAACAAGGCATTCAGATAGGGGTCACCGTAGTGGACCGTGACGGAGTTGTACAGGTTACGCTACGCGATACCATAGCGGCACCTATTACCGCGCCAATCAGCAAGCGAAAAGCCTTCACTGCGGCGAATTTTAATGCGGCAACCTCCGCTCTCGTTGACAGAGCGAACAGTCCCGTTGGTCGACAGCCTGGTCTGGTCATGTCTGCCGGCGGTTTACCGTTACAGGTGGGTGGTTCGCTGCTTGGTGCTATCGGGGTGAGTGGTGCGCCTTCCGGGGAAACCGATGAAGTTTGCGCCCAGGCAGGTATTGACGCAGTACAGGCTGATATCGAAATGTCGATGTAGTCTGCATTGATAGGTAGGTATGATATGCAGCCTGTGCTTTTTTCGAAGCGGCTGATTTTTGTGGAAGTTGATGGGTCTTCCGGCATTATTATGGCTGGCGAAGGATTGACGCGAACCGGGCGAGGTTAAGCCTGTTCGTTGCGAGGCCAGTGGTTACGCTGCCGGCAGCGGTTGGGAAATGAGACGGTCGTGTATTATCCAAAGGTATTGATTGTACAGATGATTGGTATGCCGCTATGCTTGTTCTGTTTTAGTGGACGCTGTGTCTGGCAGTCTGTTTAAGCGTGTCCCACTTTATATTAATGGAGTCGCAATGATGTTTGAGCCATATCGTGAACACGAGGCGGAGCGTGCCGAACAGATGATCCCTCCGCTGTCTTTAAATGCTGAGCAGGTTGCCGGGCTGGTGGAACTGCTGAAAAAGCCACCGGCAGGCGAGGAAGATGTGCTGGTACACTTGCTGGCTGATTGTGTGCCCCCGGGAGTCGATGAGGCCGCCTACGTGAAGGCGGCATTTCTGGCGGATGTGGCCGGGGGTAGTGCGCAGAGCCCTCTGGTGAGCAGGGAACGCGCTGTCGAGTTGCTCGGTACCATGCTGGGTGGCTATAACGTCGAGCCGCTGGTTGGATTACTTGATGATACTGAGCTTGGTTCTCTGGCCGGAGAGCAGTTGAAATATACTTTGTTGATGTTTGACGCATTCCATGATGTCAGAGAAAAGGCTGATGCCGGCAATGAGAATGCTCGAGCGGTGATGCAGTCCTGGGCGGATGCCGAATGGTTTACACGCAAAAAAGATGTGCCCGCAGAAATCAGGGTCACGGTTTTCAAGGTGACTGGCGAAACAAATACCGATGATTTATCCCCTGCCCAGAATGCCTGGTCACGGCCGGATATCCCTTTGCATGCCCGGGCCATGTTAAAAAATGAGCGTGAGGGTATTCATCCTGATGAACCCGGTGTCACCGGTCCCTTGAGGCAAATCGAGGAAATGAAGGCCCGGGGTTATCCGCTGGCCTACGTCGGCGATGTGGTAGGCACTGGTTCTTCCCGTAAGTCGGCGGTGAATTCAGTCTTGTGGCATATGGGTCACGACATTCCTTATGTTCCTAACAAGCGCGTTGGTGGTGTGGTGTTGGGAACGAAGATCGCGCCTATTTTTTTTAACACCCTGGAGGATTCAGGTGCATTACCGATAGAGATTTCAGTAGATGATTTCAATATGGGAGACACTATTATTGTGAAACCCTATGATCGGGTAATAACGAATGAAGCGGGCAGTATCCTGGTCGAGTTTTCTCTGAAAACTGACGTGCTGCTGGACGAGGTAAAGGCCGGCGGTCGTATCCCGCTGATTATCGGTCGATCTCTGACCGAAAAGGCGAGAGAGGCTCTGGATCTTGGTCCAGCGGATATTTTTCACCGAACACAAAATCCTGAAGATGCGGCAAAAGGTTATACTCTGGCACAGAAAATTGTGGGCAGGGCCTGTGGGCTTGCCGAAGGTGAGGGTATTCTACCGGACACCTACTGTGAGCCTCGTATGAGTACTGTAGGGTCTCAGGATACTACCGGTCCCATGACAAGGGATGAGCTGAAAGAGCTGGCATGTCTGGGATTTTCTTCTGATCTGGTGATGCAGTCATTCTGTCATACGGCAGCTTACCCTCGACCGGTTGATATCGACACGCAGCACACTCTGCCTGATTTCATCCACACTCGTGGTGGTGTTTCGCTACGTCCGGGCGATGGCATAATCCATTCTTGGCTGAATCGCATGTTGTTGCCCGATCAGGTTGGTACAGGCGGTGATTCGCATACTCGCTTTCCGCTGGGTATCTCTTTTCCAGCAGGTTCCGGCCTAGTGGCTTTTGGTGCGGCACTGGGCGTTATTCCTCTGGATATGCCGGAGTCGGTTCTGGTCAGATTTACAGGCAAAATACAGCCTGGTATCACATTGCGTGACTTGGTGAATGCGATTCCTTATGAGGCTATCAAGCGTGGATTGTTGACGATCGAAAAGAAAGGCAAAAAGAATGTCTATAACGGCCGTATTCTTGAAATTGAGGGACTGCCCAACCTGACGGTAGAGCAGGCGTTCGAGTTATCCGATGCGTCTGCCGAGCGTTCCGCCGGTGGTTGTACGATCAAGTTATCGGAAGAGTCCGTGACGGAGTACCTGCGCTCCAATGTCATTATGCTGCGCTGGATGATTGACAATGACTATGAGGATAAGCGTACCCTGGAACGTCGTGCGTACGCCATGGAAGAGTGGCTGGAGAACCCAACGCTGATGCGTGCTGATGAGAACGCCGAATATGCCGAGGTGATTGAAATCAATATGTCCGAGATCAGGGAGCCGTTGCTGGCGTGCCCAAATGATCCCGATGATGTCAAGCCGTTATCCGAAGTAGCTGGTCGCAGGATTGACGAAGTGTTTATTGGTTCCTGCATGACCAACATCGGTCACTTCAGGGCGGCTGGGAAATTATTGCAGGCCGCAGGCGAAGTTATTCCGACCCGTTTATGGATAGCACCACCTACCAGGATGGATGAGGCGCAGTTGATGGAAGAGGGTTTTTATAATATCTATGCTTCCGCAGGCGCACGCACCGAAATGCCGGGTTGCTCGTTATGTATGGGTAATCAGGCACGTATAGCCGCGAACTCTACGGCGGTATCGACATCTACACGTAACTTTCCCAACCGATTGGGGCAGGGTGCGGATGTCTTTCTGGCTTCTGCTGAATTGGCGGCTGTTGCGTCGGTAATGGGCAAGTTGCCGACCGTTGAAGAATACATGGAGTATGCGACTAAAATTGACTCAATGGCACCTGAGATTTACAGGTACCTGAATTTTGACAGGATACCGGCATTCGTAGAGTCAGCTGAGCGTGGCAGGCAAATAGCTGTGCAGCTAGTCGCATGATAATTTACTATAATGAAACATGCCTGACGCACAGATTCCCTAACTGTCATCGCTTTCCTTGTGTCTGGCATCGGAGACTATTCGATACAGCTTGTATATCAGCCAGAACCAGATAATGATAAAAGCCGCCGCCATGATATAGGCAAAAGTAGTCATATTGACTTCCCGGGGTTAATCTCTCGCGTGAATTGTAACGCATAACCGGGCAATAGAAGCCTGCCTGTACTTGAAAATCAGACCTTGTTATTCGGGCCATATTAAAATATCCCGGCTATTGTTGCAGGCATTGCTTGTCCGGATTGAAATTTTGATATGAACAGGCTGGAGTAATTCGTATGAAAAAAAATCAATTTGCTTTTCTCAGTATTATTGTTGTGGTTGCGCTATCTGCCGGTTTATTGGTTTCCTTACAGGAAAACAAGCAGCTCGATAAACGGAAAGGCATTACCAGTATCGGCGGAGATTTCACGCTGCAATCCAGCGGAGGGCCTGTCACCCTGTCTGAAGACCTCAAAGGCAAAGTGGTCGCTGTGTATTTCGGTTTTGCCTCCTGCCTGGATGTTTGTCCGACCAGCTTGAACATTTTGGCTACGGCACTGCGTCAATTGAGTGCTGAAGAGCAGCAGCAGGTCCAGCCGGTCTTTATCAGTGTTGATCCTGAGCGTGATGATGTGGAAAAGCTGAATGCTTATGCCAATGCTTTTTATCCGGGTATGCTGGGGCTGACTGCCGATCTGGAGGTCATTCAGGATGTCGCATGGCGATACCGCGCTATCTACAAGAAAGTACCCCTGGAGGATTCCGCCATGGGCTATAACATTGACCATTCATCCATTATCTATGTGATTGGCAGGAATGGCGTTATCCAGTCATTGGCGCAGCATGGCACGACTCCGGTGGAGGTCGCTGCAAAGATAAAAGCCGCGCTGTCGAATACCTGACAAGTGTTAATATATTGTTTAAACAGCTTTAAGGCAGGTTCGAGACACCATGGGCAATCGGATAATTCTTATTTCATGCGTAAGCCAAAAGCTTGGTGCTTATGACCCCTAACAAAGGTTTGCACTGGTGGCAATTCCGTTGTGCTTCATTTCCGGACAAAATCTTGATGCTGGCAAGAATGCCTGGTATTTTGTGTTGATCTACAGTTCGTGGTAAATTAGGGGGTGTCATATGAAGTTATCTGCAATGTTTCTTTTAGTATTACTGGTTCTCCCGATAATGTCAGAGAGTTCAGAATACAAAGGAGATCATGGCATACTTGCTGACCAGTTAATTGAGTGGTGTACTGGCGGTGCAAGCTATAAGAATTTTTGTCATGGTTTTTTACTTGGAGTCTATGAAAATTCTACTTGTCTAGCGACCAGACAATCACCAGATTGGATCGAATTAAAAAAAGTGTTTATTGGGTGGGTGTATTCAAAGGATGATGAATATTTCATTTCAGCGTCAGCCGCGACAGCATTTCATGAGAAATATGGTTGCGAAAGCGCCTTACAGGAATCCCTGGCAACTCAGCCCAGTCCGATGCACTAACGCGCGCAGTTGGCTTCAAACGTTATACTTTTCTGGAGATACGATGGCTATATCAATAACCACTCAAAAGGTAAAGACATGGCAAAAGCGAATTCAAAAACCTGGCTTAAAAGGATCTACATATATGATTCACCTAAGCGATAAAGTCCGGGTAACCGCATCAGCGGATTATCAATCTATCTGCCAATATGTACTTGGTCCGCCTACTGAGAAGCCCTCAGAGGGTAGTTACATTGAATGGGATGATGTGCAAGCTGTTGATTTGGTAAAACTACTTTTCCAACTGGACAATGCGCCTAGTTAGTAGATAGGTCGAACACCGGTTTTTTTGTTTTACTACATTGGTTATTTTTTGGATTTATCCGTCTGGATCCAATAGCAAAGACATTGAGTTTTTTGAGTTATTGACATAGGGAGAAGTGTATGTGTCTTTGGTTTATTATAAGTCAATTTGGAATTCTGCTTGAGTTTTTTGGAGCACTGATCATTGTCGTGGCAGCTTTCCGAAATGGGAAGAAAGTTGAGAGTGTTAATAGCACTTGGAAGGGTGTTGGACATCTTGATGATGTACGGGAGGCCATCCAGGGACAAGCTATTACCGAGTTTCGTGGATTTCTCCTGTTGGGTGTAGGTCTCTTATTTCAGTTTATTGGAGGTTTTGGGGAATTATATACTTGACGCCATCTGTCTGAACAAATTTTGTCAATTCTTGTTCCGATTTCTGTCAACTTTCCTGAAGAAAACATATAACCGGAGTTTTTATCCATATGTGCGGCATTAGCGGCGATATCCGGCTGGACCAACAACCCGCTTCCCGTGAAGCGGTCCTCAAAATGAATGACCGTCTGGCACGTCGCGGACCTGACGATGAAGGTATCTATATTGATGGCCCGGTTGGTTTCGGTCATCGCCGTCTTTCCATTATTGATCTGTCGGAAAAGTCGCATCAGCCATTTGTCGATGTGCAGCACGATCTGGTATTGGTTTTTAACGGCACGATTTATAATTATCGTGAATTACGTTCTCAGTTGATGGCCAGGGGTCATCGCTTTATAAGCGAGGGTGACAGCGAGGTTATTCTCAAATCATGGGCTCAATGGGGTGAGCGCTGTGTTGATCATCTGATTGGCATGTTTGCCTTTGTCATCTATGACAGAAAAAAACAGATCTGCTTCATGGCGCGTGATCGCTTGGGGATTAAGCCGCTTTACTATGCTGCCACGCCTGGACGTATTCGTTTTGCGTCCGGTTTACCTGCATTGCTTGCCCTGGGTGATATTGATACGACTATAGATTCTCAGGCGCTTCATCATCAGTTCACTCTGCATGGTGTCGTACCGGCTCCGATGACAATCTTTAAGGGTGTACGTAAACTGAATCCCGGTTATGTGATGCGTGTTCCCCTCAATGGTATGCCGTTATTGATGCCTTATTGGGACCTGGACGCCCGGCGGCCTGAAACACCTAAAGATGCTGGTGAGTGGATAGAAGCAATCCATGACTCATTGAGTACAGCTTTGCGCCGTCACATGCTGGCATCCGATGTGCCGGTTGGGGTTTTATTATCGGGGGGTCTGGATTCCAGCTTACTGGTTGCCTTGCTGGCGGAACAGGGGCAGAAGAATTTGCAGACTTTCTCGATAGGTTTTGAGGATCAACCCGAAGAAGCGGGTAATGAATTCTTTTATTCGGATCAGGTCGCTGGCCGCTATCAAACCGATCATCACAGGATACAGATATCGAATGATCACGTTATTGAGCGCCTTTCGGAGGCTGTAGAGCAGATGGCTGAGCCGATGTTTGCCCAGGATGCGATCGGTTTTTACCTGTTGGCTGAGCAGGTTTCAAAATCTGTGAAAGTTGTGCAGAGTGGTCAGGGTGCGGATGAAGTCTTTGCCGGCTATTTCTGGTATTCGCAAATGCACGAATGGGGAGGTGATTCGCTCAGGCGTTTTTCACGATTTTATTTTGATCGTGACCATGACGAATATTTGAAGATGGTATGCCCCGATTATCGTGGGCGTGATTACACTGCCGGCACCATTAGACGTTATCTGGAAAAGCCATTGGCTGATGAGTATATTGATTCGGTTTTGCGCATGGATACAACGATGTTGCTGGTTGATGACCCGGTGAAGCGGATCGATAATATGGCCATGGCCTGGGGTCTGGAGGCGCGCGTACCGTTTCTGGATCATGAGCTGGTTGAACTGGCTGCCAGTATGCCGCCGGAGATGAAGCTGGGCGGCAAGTTGTCATCTGACTCAGAGAAAGGAGTGAGGGCTATTGCCAGCGGGAATGGTAAAAATGTGCTAAAAGCGATTGCCCGAGGCCGTATTCCCGATGATGTGATTGACAGGCCAAAAGGCTATTTCCCTGTTCCGTCTCTTAAATACGTGAGGGGAGAATTTCTGGATTTCATGCGCGATATTCTTTATTCGGGTACCTGCAAAAATCGCGGTATTTTCGAGCGTGATTATATTGATACGTTAATAGACTCTCCCGAAACACACCTCACGCGAATCAGAGGCAATAAGCTATGGCATCTGGCTGTCTTTGAATTGTGGATGCAGAAGATGGGCCAATAGGTAATATGCAGATTTGAGATCGGTAGATATTCAGAGAATAATTCCAAGTATGCAATACATGACTATCTCTATGGGGTGATGTAATGTCGCCATGATTATGATTAGACTAATGGGTCAATGTCATCAGTTGAGGTAAATTATGGATGTTTTAGAGCGTATTGATGAGCAGGTCAAGAATAGCCCTGTCGTCATTTATATGAAGGGTAGTCCTGAGGCGCCTGCCTGTGGTTTTTCTGCGCGTGCGGCGGCGACATTGACATCTACGGGTGTGGAATTCTCGTATGTTAACGTACTGACTGACCCTGAAATTTTTCAAAACCTGCCGCGTTATGCCAACTGGCCGACTTTCCCGCAGGTCTATATTGGCGGTGAGCTTGCTGGTGGTGGTGACATCATTGTTGAGATGGCGGAGAAGGGTGAGTTAAAGGGAATGCTGGAGGAAGCGGTAACCAACGCGAAGGCGACCGAATCCTGATATTTGTTTCAGTCAGGTTTCTCTGAACGGCGTCACGATGGCGCCGTTTTTATTTACCGGGAGCGCTAGCTGGCAAGTGAATGCTACCGGTTTCTGAATCCCAACGATTGACGATATTGCAAAATAACTCGGCAGTTTTTTGCGTGTCATATATCGCCGAATGCGCACGATCATTCTCCCATTCAATTTCGGCAGCTTGTATGGCTTGAGCGAGCACCGTTTGTCCGTAGGCAAGTCCGCCGAGGGTCGCGGTATCGAAGGTGGAAAACGGGTGGAACGGATTGTGTTTACTATTTACCCGCGCAACGGCGGCATTTAGAAAGCTGATATCCATTGCGGGATTATGGCCGACAAGCACAGCGCGCGTGCAGTCATACGCCTTGACGGCCTTTCTTACCATCTGAAATATCTTTTGTAGCGCCTCAGCCTCCTCAATCGCCGGGCGCAATGGGTGAAATGGATCAATACCATTAAACTCGATCGCCGCCTTTTCGATATTTGCTCCCTCAAATGGTTTGATATGGTAGCCGATTTCCTCATCTGGAACAAGCAAGCCTTCATCATTATAGGTGACCGTCACGGCGGCTATTTCCAGCAGTGCATCGGTCTGTGAATTAAAGCCACCGGTTTCTACATCTACGACAACAGGTAAAAAACTACGGAATCTTTTCGAGAGTGGGTGCTTATTCATGAATGCTGTATCTGATTTTTCTTTTGCTGAAGAAAAATATATAACCACTGTATGAAATACAGTGCAAGCAAATAGGTTAACGGGCGCAGAGGAATGGAATATCTGGGAAAAGGGCTGCCTACGATATGAGTCAGAATAAAATAAAAATACAGTATAGAAATGGCACAAACAGGTAGCTGAATAGTCCTGCCTGTAATATTCGAGGGTGATACACACAATGCCATGCCCAGTATGCTGAGAATGACCAGTGGACTATGCAGGTATTTCATAAATTCCAGTGATAAATCGAAAATGCTTTGTTCATCGTAGTATGTTGATACGATTGTCAGGTATATGAAAACATCATTTCCTTGCACCATCTTCCATTGAAAGAAATAAAGCGGCTTGGATAAATACCACTGTAAGTACTTTGCTGGCTCTTCAATAAATCGGTTGATCAGGATTGACAGGAATGACTGAAGTGAGCCGGTTATTGCAGATGACTCAGGGTCGAATTTATAAGGGTAGGCGTAGGTCAACGGATTATTATTGTACATGAATCCCGGATACATGCCGTGATGCAGGGTATTCATTGCTAATGTCGAATCTGACGAAGCGCCAATAGCCAAATAATTTCTGGCTACCCAGATAAGTATCAGAGCGAAGTAGGCAAGAACGAATAGCGAAACGGTTTTATATCTGTCTTCCTTTTTTAGATAGAACCATATCAATATGATCAGAGGGATTATGAAGTATAGCGTTGTTGGTCTGATAAGTGCCAATATTGAAAAAAGCAGGCCAGCTACGATCCATCTTGATATTTGAAGTGGATTTTTCGAGGCCCATACAACCGATAGCAGGCTGGTACATAACCAGAAGGTATAAAGCGTCTCCGTCAAAATATACGTATTCATAATGATGAGGTGTGGGCTGATTGCGGCCAGCAAGGCAACTATCAGAGCCAGCCATTTACTGAGCAGGCTGAGAGCAAGAAGCGTAATAATGATGATCGTAAGTGTGCTGATGACAGCCTGAACGTAACCGACCCTGGCCTGGAAGGTATTCAAGCTGTCGGCTATCAGCGTGGTTAGAAAAAATGAGTAACCCGGTGAACGTATAGAATCGGGCGCTGGAACCGGAGCGTCTGCATCCAGTACAGTTTTCCTATTCGATGAATATATGCCGTGGTTGAGCATATTGTAGGCATAGGCGGTATAGTCACCCGCATCAGCGCGAAAAGGTTTATCTATCCGGGTTATCCTGATCGTTTCCAGGCGCAGGTACAGACCCAGTAGAATAATAATGGAGAAAAGAATTACCCATGTTTTATGGCTTGAGCTCAGAGCAAACCGGGCTTTCATTTCTTTTTCGGGACATACAGATCAGTAATCGTCCCTTCCGCCATTTCAGCTGCAAAGTTGACGGTCTCGGATAATGTCGGGTGCGGATGAATGGTCAAACCAATATCTTGTGCATTGGCACCCATCTCCAATGCGAGTACAGTTTCTGCGATAAGTTCCCCGGCATTGGGTCCGACGATACCTGCACCTATTACATGGCCGGTTTCCCGGTCAAACAAGACTTTTGTCAGTCCCTCATCACGGCCAATACTCAAGGCACGGCCACTGGCGGCCCATGGAAAGGCACCTTTTTCATATGCAATGCCCTCGGCTTTGGCCTGTGTTTCGGTCATGCCCATCCAGGCGACTTCCGGGTCGGTGTAGGCGACGGATGGAATTGTGCGGGCATCAAAGTGGGATTTCATACCGGCAATTACCTCGGCAGCGACCTTGCCTTCATGAGTGGCTTTGTGTGCCAGCATGGGTTGTCCTGCGATATCACCGATTGCAAATATGTGATCGACGTTGGTGCGTTGTTGTTTATCAACCGGGATAAAGCCATGTTCATCTACGTTGATACCGGCGTTCTGAGCGCCGATTTTTGAGCCGTTAGGGTGACGGCCGACGGCAACCAGAATGCCATCGAAAGTATCGGACTCCGGCGCCTTGCTGCCGTCAAAGCTGACTTTCAGGCCCTTTGCCCTGGCTTCTATCGCGGTGACTCGAGTCGCCGTAAAGATGTTTTCGTAATGTTTTTTCAGACGTTTCTCCAGAGGTCGAACGAGGTCGCGGTCACAACCCGGGATCAGATCAGGAGATAACTCCACGACGGTGACTCTGGAGCCGAGCGCGTCGTAAACGGTCGCCATTTCCAGACCGATAATACCGCCACCGACTACCAGTAGACGCCCAGGTATATTCTCCAATTCAAGTGCGCCAGTGGAGTCCATCAGCCTTGAGTCGTCGTTAGGAAAAGCCGGTATCCGAATGGCCTGGGAACCGGCTGCTATGATCAGGTTATCAAACCGGATGGACGTGGTATCGCCATCTGTGTCTGTGACATCAATCGTGTGGGGAGAGGTGATCATGCCTGTTCCCATTATAATCTTTACCTTGCGTTGCCGGGCCAGCGCAGCAAGCCCACCGGTCAGTTTGTTGATGACTTTGTTCTTCCAGCTAGCGAGTCTGGGTAAATCAATTTCCGGTCTGGAAAAGGTAATGCCGTGAGCGGATATTTCTTCAGCTTCGTTAATGATTTCAGCCGTATGTAATAGCGCCTTGGAAGGTATGCAGCCGACATTCAAACAAACACCGCCAATGTTGGCATAGCGTTCGATAAGAATAACCTTTTTCCCCAGGTCCGCCGCACGGAAAGCGGCGGTGTAGCCGCCAGGGCCTGAACCAAGGACAACGACATCGGTATGTAAATCGGTCTCACCGGGAGCAGCCGCTGGCTGCGGAGCAGTGCCAGGGGGTATCGGTTCCGGTTCGGCTGTCTGTATGGTTTCGGATTCTGTGCTCTGCGTAGCTGCTGCGGTAGTATCTGTGGTTGATAGCTTTACGATGGCATCACCCTGCGAGGCCTTATCGCCGACCTTGATCAGTATTTCTTCAATAATGCCGGCTTGAGGGCAGGGGATATCCATGGTGGACTTATCCGTTTCCAATGTAATGAGCGGGGCTTCCCTGTCAACGCTTTCACCTGCGGACACCAGAATTTCGATGATATCGACGTTTTCAAAGTCACCAATATCGGGAATCTCAATCGTAATGCTGTTGCCCATATTGTTTTTCTGTGCCGCTAGAGCAGGAGGCGGCGCGTATCAGACAGAACGCTTGCCAGATAGGAAGTAAAGCGCGCCCCATCCGCCCCATCAATGACACGATGATCATAGGATAGTGATAGCGGCAGCATGAGATGCGGCGCGAATCCCTCGCCATTCCAGACAGGCCTCATTGCGGACCGGGAAACGCCGAGTATGGCCACTTCAGGCGCATTGACTATCGGCGTAAACGATGTGCCACCGATACCGCCGAGACTGGAAATACTCATGCAGCCACCCTGCATGTCGCCCGGTTTCAGTTTCTTCTCCCGGGCTTTCATGCTGACTTCACCCAACTCCCTGGCGATATCAATCAGCGATTTTCTATCGACATTCGAGATGACCGGAACGACCAGACCATCCGAGGTATCTACCGCAATACCAAGATGAAAATATTTTTTCAGGATCAGATTTTCACCTTTTGTATCAAGCGAACTATTAAACCGTGGGAATTTCTGCAGAGCGGAAACCAAGGCCTTCATCAAGAAAGCAAGCAGGGTCAGGCGAATGCCTTGATTCTTGTATTCTGAGGCCATGGACTTACGGAATTTTTCCAGCTCCGTGATATCGGCTTCATCAAATTGTGTGACGTGTGGAATCTGGAGCCAGTTGCGGTGTAGGAATTGGCCGGTGAGTTTGTTAATTCTGGTGAGTGGCCGGGTTTCGGTCTCGCCGAAGGCGGAGAAATCAATTTCAGGCATGCGTGCGACTTGCAGGTCGCCCAGCCCTGCACCTGTCGTCATAGCCTGTTTGACAAAATCTTTAACATCTTCACAGGTAATGCGCCCCTTACGGCCGGAACCCTTAACTCGCCCCAGATCGACACCCAGCTCTCGTGCGAAGCGGCGAACGGACGGGCTGGCATAAGCCTTACTGAAGCTGATCTCATCCACTTTAGCTACGGGCGATGGGCGGCGAGATGCCGCGGCAGGCTCGGCAGCTTTCGCTGCAGGTGGTTCCGGTGTTGTTACGGGTTCGAGTTCTTTAGTCACGGGTGCTGGCGCAGTTTCTCCTGGGCCGCTGGCTTCCAGTACTGCCACCGCGTCACCCTGGTTTACACGATCTCCGACCTTGACCAGCATTTTGGTGATAGTGCCGGCATCCGATGCCGGGATGTCCATGGTCGCCTTATCGGTTTCCAGGGTCACCAGAGGGCCTTCAGCGGCCACCGTGTCGCCCTCGCCAACCAGTACCTCAATAATTTCAACGTCATTGAAGTCGCCGATATCCGGGACGATTAGTGTTATTTCCGACATCCCTTGTTTCCTCAGGTTCTAACCGGATTGATACGATCAGCATCAAGGCTGTACTTTTTAATGGCTGCGTTGACTCTGCTGGCGGGCACATCGCCTTTTCTGGCGAGCGTACTAAGGGCTGCCACCGCAATGTAATAACGATTAACCTCGAAGTGGCGCCGTAATGCCTCACGTGTGTCGCTTCTCCCATAGCCATCTGTGCCGAGCACGGTATATTCTGTTGGAATCCAGGCACGTATTTGCTCCGCATAACTGCGCATGTAGTCCGTGGCCGCAATGAATGGTGCTTTTTCCCGACCGACTATTTCAGTGATGTAAGGTATTTTTACATCATGTCCCGGATGCAGCATATTCCAGCGATCACAATCCAGGGCATCGCGACGCAATTCATTGAAACTGGTCACGCCCCATATGTCGGCAGAGATACTGAAGTCGCTATCCAGCAGCTCGGCGGCTGCAATGACCTCACGCAAAATGCTGCCACTGCCCATCAGATTAACACGTAGCTTCTTTTTGCGGTTGCCCTTCCGGAAGCTATACATGCCTTTAATAATGCCGTTTTCCGCTCCTTTTGGCATTTCAGGGTGTGCGTAGTTTTCATTCATCGCGGTGATATAGAAGAAAACATTGTTCTGATCGGCATACATGCGTTGCAGACCATACTGAATGATAACTGCCATCTCATAGGCAAAGGCCGGATCATAGGCGATGCAGTTTGGGATCATGGCGGCCTGTAACAGGCTATGCCCGTCCTGGTGTTGCAGACCTTCGCCAGCCAGTGTGGTACGCCCGGCAGTCCCGCCAATGAGGAATCCTCTGGCCTGCATGTCACCGGCCGCCCAGGCCAGATCACCAATACGCTGGAAACCGAACATGGAATAGTAGATATAAAAGGGAATCATGTTTACACCGGTGGTGCTGTAAGTGGTTGCCGCAGCAATCCACGATGACACTGCACCCGCTTCGCTAATTCCTTCCTCTAGAATCTGCCCTGCCTTGTCCTCCTTATAAAACATGACCTGATCTTTATCCTGTGGCGTGTATAGCTGGCCAACAGAGGAGTAAATGCCCAGTTGGCGAAAGAGCCCTTCCATGCCGAAGGTACGGGCTTCATCAGGGACAATCGGTACAATGTTTTTACCAATTTTCTTATCTCGTGTCAGCGCCGTCAGCATGCGGACGAACGCCATAGTGGTTGACATTTCCTTGTCGCCGGTGCCTTCCAGCATCCTGGCAAAGATGGAAATATCCGGAACTTTCAGTGGTGCCGCCGTCGCATTACGTATGGGGAAAGCCCCTCCCAGTGATTCACGACGCTCCCTCATGTATCTCATTTCAGGGCTGTCTTCCGCAGGGCGATAATAGGTGCAGGTGGCCGCCTCCTTGTCGGAAAGCGGAATATTGAAACGATTTTTGTAGGCAATCATTTCGTCCTCACTGAGTTTTTTCTGTGAGTGAGTACGATTCTGGCCTTCGCCTGCGGTACCCATTCCGTAGCCCTTTACCGTCTTTGCCAAAATGACCGTTGGCTGGTCAGTGGTTTCCATGGCCTGTTTATATGCGGCATACACCTTGTGGGGGTCATGGCCACCGCGATTCAGGCGCCAGATATCCTCATCGGACATGGTGGAAACCATTGTCTTTAATTCAGGGTAGGCACCGAAGAAATGTTCGCGGACATAAGCGCCGTCCTTGGCTTTGTAGTTTTGGTAATCACCATCCACCACTTCCATCATGCGTTTTTGCAGCAGGCCGTCCTTGTCTTTAGCGAGCAATGGGTCCCAGTAGGAACCCCAGATAACCTTGATGACCTTCCAGCCGGCACCGCGAAATACCCCTTCAAGTTCCTGGATAATCTTGCCATTGCCGCGAACCGGGCCATCCAGACGCTGCAGGTTGCAATTAACCACCCAGACCAGATTGCCAAGTTTTTCGCGTCCGGCAAGGGAGATCGCGCCGAGGGTTTCCGGTTCGTCGGCCTCACCGTCACCCACGAAGGTCCAGATCTGTCGATCCCGGGTATCCGCCATGCCTCGGTCCTGCATGTATTTCATAAAACGTGCCTGATAAATGCTCTGAATGGGCCCTAAACCCATGGAAACTGTCGGGAACTGCCAGAAATCAGGCATTAGCCACGGATGGGGATAAGAGGACAGGCCATTGCCATTGACTTCCTGGCGGAAGTTATCAAGCTGTTCATCTGTAAAGCGGCCTTCGAGATAGGCGCGGGCATAAACACCCGGCGCGGCATGTCCCTGGAAATACACCAGATCGCCACCATGCTCATGGGTCGGGGCACGCCAGAAATGGTTGAATCCAATGTCATACAGTGTGGCGGATGAGGCAAAAGTTGCAATATGACCACCCAGCTCAGGATTTTTGCGATTGGCCTTAACCACCATGGCCGCTGCATTCCAGCGAATCCATGAGCGGATGCGGTGCTCTATTTCCATATCACCAGGAATTTTGGCCTGTAGATAGGGTGGGATGGTATTGATGTAAGCCGTTGCCGCCGAGTAGGGTAGATTAATACCCGAGCGGCGAGCCTTGTCTATAAGCTGTTCCAGTAAATAGTGGGCGCGTTCAGCGCCATCGGCCTCCATGACGGCGGAAAGTGCCTCACACCATTCATTGGTTTCATCAGGGTCAATATCGTTTTTCAGTTGTGCTGACATGATTTTTTGTACCGGAGTGAATGGGTTTAGTCCATGAAATGTGCGTCTCGGTGCAGATTTTCCCTGGTGAACGATGCAGGATATTGCCTGATTATAAATGAACATTGGGGTTTATGCCTATGCCAGTTATGTAAACTTTTTATGGTTTCAGACATTTTCAGCAGGTCGGTTACACCGCTGCGGGTCATGCAATTTATCTCGCAGTTGATCCTGGGGCCGGATGCAGGATTTATTGCAAAATATCCAGCCAAGACAATGATTGGCCGACTATACACTTGTCTATCCTGATCGTGTAGGATAAATGCCATGAGTATTGTGCAATCAGAAATCTATGATGCCTTTATCGAAGCAGGCACCAGCGAACCGAAGTTGCGGACGGCGGCCGAGGTTGTGGCGCGAAAGCCGCATGATGTTGATGGTGGGCGTGATTGTTGGCCTGATCAAGATTCTCCAGGGTTGAAGCGTCTGAGCTTGATGTTGTATAAAACCTGATAGTTGTGCCTCAATCTTTGCATATTATTTATTTTGGCATTTATTCGATGGGTGCCGCCTATCCGCGCAATCGCAATCTGATAAATTCTCTGAGAGAAAGCGGTGTGTGCGTGTCGGAGTTACATCATCGCAATAATAGTCAGCGCACATGGGATGCAGATAAATGCCGCAAAAAATCTTTGGGAAAAAGACTGGTTTAGGATTCCGGTTAGTGTCTGGCCACATTCGGCTTATGTCGGTCTTTTTTCGTATAAGGGGCTGCGACTTAATGACTGCGGAGCCGCTCCGGTTTATGCCTACATACATTTCACCAGGGCATTGTGAGCCCGAATGAGAAGTTTCAGGCTTATTGTGGTGACCAGTTCCTGGCCGGGAGCCGAGCAGGGCAGGGAGGCTGCAGGTGCCTTTGTCAGGGATTACTGTCATTACCTGCAGGCGCGGGTCAAGGTGACAGTGATAGCTCCTGCTGCAGGGGGCATATGTCTCGACGATATTGAGATTCGTCATTTCTGGGCACCCGAGGGCCGAGCCCTGAGTACGCTGTCTTTTTTCTCTCTGACCGATATATTAACAATGCTGCGGGTTGTGGTCTCCGGTCTGTGGGCAACTCTCGCGACAGTCTGTAAATACCGTAAAGAATCAATTCAAATTCTGGCGCTATGGATAGTGCCCTGTGGGCTCTGGGCGTGGCTGGCAGCTATGGTATGTGGGGCGCGATACGCCGTCTGGGCGCTTGGCAGTGACATCTGGAACTATAAAGGTAGCGCCATTTTTCGTCCGTTATTACGCCTCTGTGCCCGAGACGCCAACTATCGCTTTGCTGATGGTTTCGGGCTTTGTGATGATGTTCGGGCAATTGCGGGACGTGAGTGCCTGTTTCTGCCCAGTGCGCGTCGACTACCACCAGTTGCCGGACGCAAATATCATGATGATGGTCGGCATGTACTTCATTTTTTGGGGCGCTGGCATCCCAATAAAGGCATTGATTTATTATTGCAGGCGCTGCAGTTGCTTGAAGATCGGGACTGGGAGCATATTGCCTGTGTGGTGATCGCGGGCGGCGGCCCCTTGGAACCAGAGGTAAAGCGGGTTGTGAACGGATTGCAGCAAATGAATCGGCCAGTGACCACCCGCGGTTATCTTGGTTCGACACAGGCCGCCGATTTTATCACCTCCGCCGATTACCTGCTACTGCCGTCACGCATTGAATCCATACCGGTTATCCTCTCCGATGCAGTGCATTGCAATACGCCGCTGATCATGACGCCGGTTGGTGATCTGCCGCGCCTTTTCGCGGATTACGGCTTTGGTGTTCTGGCACAGGGTACTGCCCCCGCCGATATTGCTGCCGCAGTAAGGGAAGCACTCACTCATCCCCTCACCACCCGGCTCGGTGACCGCGCCGGGCTTGGGGAATTACTATCGCTGGAGTCTTCCTGCCAGCGTTTGCTGCAGGTCTTGAATCTAGGCTTTCATCAGGATGCAGAGTAGTGCCCTGGCCGAAGCGGGGTGTGGCTAACGGCGGACTGTCCACCGGTTGATGGTCTGAGACAGATCAAGCGCCTCTACTGTTGTTATACCGGTATGATTAGGCAGCAGGAGAATCTCCTGGGCAAAGCGCTCGGCATTAGGGAAACTGCTGTGGGTAGTGAGTCGGCCTATGCAGTAATCGAAATAGGTGGCCGTATCGAACCCCTGTTGCGCAAGGTAATGGTGCAGGGCACCGGCACCCTTTCGAGGAGTGAAAACTGGGTAGTGGGGTGTGATAAAGGAGTCTATCTCTGTGATAGCAGGTGTGCTCAACAGTGAGCATGAATTGATATTATCAAGATAGAACTTTATTAATACAGCGGCGGTGCTCCATGTCACGATTCCATGCCTCCGTGGTAGCAAGCGCGTTGATAAGCCTTGCAGCGAAGGGAGAAAGCCCGCTTCCGAATATGGGCCTCGGCTGAAATGATGATTTAGTATGCCTATAACGTAAAAACCGTTTTAGATGCGAAATAATCCATACCTGATATAGCCATAAAGGTGAGGCGTAGACAGCAAGTGACAACAGTTCGGTAAATCCCGCAAGCCAGCCGGCTGTGGGCTTATGCTGTCTTGCAGTTATGTTTACCGGTTCCAAGTAATCAATGAGTAACCCGCCCAGTCCTAGGCTAAAGGGCTTCCCTTTTCCAAAGCTGAGGATTGTTGCGTTCGGATGGTCGGCGATGGATTGGGATTGATCATTATTAGTCACAGCAGGTGCGGACAACGCTGCATCTTCAATTACGTGGATACCTTCGGTGCGGCAGTAAGGCATGAGTTGAACGGGTTGCGAGGAATGGCCGAATATATGGGTAGCGATTACCGCTACTGGCTTATACTGCCTGCACGCATCCATAATCGCCATGGGCGGAGCCACGCCTGTATGTTGGTCAACATCAATGAACAAAGGGGTTGAGCAGGCGCTGATCACAGCGCTGATCACGCGGTCACAGGTATAGGCAGGAACAATAATCTTGCCCCGAATGCCATATTTGTTGAGATAGGCCTGCAGCGCATCGGCAGCAGATCGATATAGTGATGTATTGAACCCGGATTCAGCAAACAGGGGCGTAGTTTCGTGTAAACCGCTTGTCCTCAGAACCGTCAGTAGTGTACGAAGATCTACTGAAGATCGGTAGCGCGGAATCAGCTTAGGCATCTGTCATTACCGATTAAGGTTTAAGCTTACAGCATAAAGCCATAGCCGGAGCGCGACAACTGTACTGTGGAGCCATGATCACATACGGCTGGCAGCCGACGGCATATTATATCTATTGAAATGATGGATATAATGGCAGTGTCCTGACCTCCTGATGGTCACCGTTGCCATAAATCCATGGACTACCTGTTCACTGGTATGCGGACAGTGACTCATCCACGCTGGTCAGATTACGGAGACATCATGAAAGTGCTATTTAAAAACCGGCAATTTATCCTGTATCTGTTGCTGGGTATCAGTCTGGTAGCGATCTTTTACATCATAACGCCCTCCATCCAGGATATTCGATCCATGGATTTCTCCATCAGTGCTATAGATTGTTTGCTGGCGGTATTTTTCTGTCTGCTCACTTTGCTGTTCAAGGCGTGGGTACATGTGTTGATTCTTGGTAAATACAGACTTCCATCAATTACCTGGTTGCAGGCAGTCGCCGCCTATGCAAATAGTCAGGTTGTCAGATACATCCCAGGCAAGGTATTGGGCGTTATCTCTGAGTCCATCAGGATGGCGAATGTCGCCAAGGCTGCCGTTATCTGGGAAGTGAATGTTACCCAGTATTTGATCACCAACATCGTATCGATGCTGGTGCTTGTCATACTGGGAATCTGCTTTTTGTTGGATAGTCCGTTCGCTGCACTGCCGGGCATGCTGCTGCTATATTTCGCCATTCCGCTTCTTACCAACAATACACTGGCTCACGTGTTTAATTACGTAGCGGGCTTTTTCCCCATTACTACGGTTGATTCTCAAGGTCATTCATGTAAACAGGCGATGATCATACTGCTCTGTCTGTGTGTTGAATGGTTGTTTTATTTTATGGTCTGGTATCATCTGACCGGTGGTGAGTCGCCGTTTTTTCTTTACATTGGCTGGTTTTATGCCGCAGCTTCGTGGTTGGCATTACTGGTATTTGTGGTTCCCAATGGCATCCTGGTACGGGAGGCTGTTTTTCTCTGGTTGGGTAGTCTTTTTGGACTACCCATAGGGCAGTTGTTTTTTTACAGTATTGTATTCAGGGTTTTGTATATTGCGTGTGATATCATATTTTATATGATAATTGAATTATTGGCGGCATCGCGATCATGTGGAAAGAATTAAAATCAAGTCGAGCGCACTGGAACGGCATGTCGAGATTTGGTGTTGACGCGGCAGTTATAGACCCGGCAGATACCCGAGGATACAAAAATGCCTACATACGGGCGCATCGGAATGCACAGATAGAGTCTGCCATTGCCTCGCTCGACAAAGGCAGCCGCATACTTGATTTCGGGTGTGGTACCGGTCATATCACCGAGTATCTAAATGATTTGGAGATGTGGGCAGTCGGGATCGATATTGCCTTTGATCTGCTTGCCCTGCACACAGGTAGTGCGACATTGCTGAATTACGATGGCAGTTCCATGCCTTTCAACGATAACAGCTTTGATGCAGTAACAAGCTATGTGGTTCTAAACCATATAGTGAACGAACAGCACCTGCTAAAGGTTTTACGAGAGTTAAGGCATGTGCTTAAGCCGGGAGCACTTTATATCTGCATAGAGCAGACCCGCAAGGTAACGAAGGTAACGGATGGTGGTAACAAGAAACAGCGCTGTATTCAGGATTTCATATCCGTTTTTTCCGAGGCGGGCCTGCGGATTGAGCAGGTGCAGTCGGTAAGGGCCGGGCATTTCCCATTTATATATCTGGTACGTTACGGATTTGTGCCACAAGCCATGTTTCCTCACTTGATCGGAATCGACAAATGGTATTCCTCTCTTCTTTCCGGATTGCCATTTGACTATTTTGATACCCTGTTTGTGTTGCGCAGGCCGACCTAGATGAGCCAGCAACAGACCCGGGATGTCATCGTCATCGGTGCTGGCCCGGCCGGACTGAGTCTGGGTTATTATTTTGAAAAAGACGATATTGATTACGACATTCTGGAACGGCAGGAGATTGGCTTTTCATGGCAATCCATGCCCGACAGGCTGGTTGTCATCAGCCATTGGTGGGTAAACCTTCTGCCGGGGAGCTGGATTGGACTGCACAACCCCTTTGCGATGGTCAGCAAGACCTTCTATAATAACTATCTGGAACGCTATACAAGAAAAAACAACATCAGAGTGATGCAGCATGTCCTGGTACAAAATATCAGCTGGGAAAATGACAAATTCAGGATTGAGACCAGCAAAGGAGGTTATCTTGCCCGATTTGTTGTATGTGCAACGGGCTATTTTGCAAACCCGCATATTCCGGCCATGCCGGGAGGTAACGATGGCAGCCTGTCCGAACTGCATGCCTGTCGTTATCTATCGGCCCGGCAGATTGCTGCGGATTATGCCGACGTCCGAAACATCCTGTTGGTAGGCAAGCGGACGACTGCTGGACAATTAATGGTTGAACTCAGTGAATTCGGGTTCAGAGTGGATATATCCTGTCGCTCTGAACTGCGCTTAAGGAGGGATCATACCTTTCGAGGTGGCCTGAGAAAGGCCGTCTATTTTTTTTATGAGGCTGTCAAGATAAAATTTCAGCCCCATATAAAGATGAATTCCTGGGTCGATATGGAGGGCGGCGAAACAGGCATGTTGCTAAACACCGGAAAGGTATTAAAAAGGGCCGGGATTCATGGTATCCAAAAAGGTCATGTGTTGTTTACGGATGGGACAAAGGCCAGATACGATCTGGTCATTTATGCCACTGGCTATCGGTCTGCGCTCCAGTACCTTGATCCCTCTTTGCTGGTGCCCAGTGGTCCACGGGGGGAACCGAAAACCCGGGATATGGAGAGCGTCAATGTGGCAAACCTGTTTTTTATCGGCTTTGACAATCTTGTCAATTTTCGCAGCCGCTACCTGCGCGGTATCGCCAGCGATGCCAAGCGGCTTGCGGGCAAGATCCGGTTGCGCCTGTCCGATAATTCACAGTCCTGCTAAACCAAATTGAGGGCTAAAAAAGCTCGTCAGTAATTTTGAGATTGCCGATTACACAGCTGAAATAATAGGTAATCCTGATAAATTCGAGGTCGCCTATATGCTTCGGCCGGGCTCACTTAAGGTTCGTTTAGCTCAAGCTATGGCCAAGTATGCATACTGGCTAGTGCCTGGCTACATTTGGCTACTCCGAAAACCCGGCGTATTTGTTACCCAGAAAGGCGTTGCTTATGACATCTGGTCTTCTGCGCCTGCCAACCACATCTAAGCGCAGGTGTTATGCGGCAAAAGCACCAATGACCTGAGATTGGAAAGCAGCTCGCATCCACTGTAATGAGTGCGGGCATGAAACCAAACACTTGGTGACTTTAACCAGCATCCAATTCTATTCGGAACCGTATGATGGATACTCCAATGCGAATTGGACTACAGTATATGATGTTTTTGAGTGCTGCGGTTGCGAATCTATCACCTTATGTTGACGGCTTTATTGTTCGGGACATGAAGTCCATGATTTAGGGCAGCCCTGAACAATTCCATCCTGGATTTGTCAGAGCGCGGAAAACAACAATGTAATTTTTTTCCTTTCAAAGTCAATAACTGATCGTTATTGATTTTGGCGATACATCCTTAGTATCGCAGGAAACTCTGATTTAATCAGAGCCTCCTTAGGCTTTTATCCGCTAAGGATTAAGCGTTCTTTGCCGAAATGGAAGTGGCAATTAACTGATAAAACGTGCCGGTCATATCTGTCTCAATAGATAGTGCTAAATGTGTGACAGCCGGTGCAGGAGTTTTTTCCCGTGACCATGAACGGCCAGGACCAATTTGAGTAGTTTGGCGTAGCGTTTGTCGGTTTCAATGACATAGGTATTTTGTGGTCGGGTGACCGCGCCCCACTTTTCCTTGAATCTGACGAGCGAAGGCTGGTTAGCTGGTGAAGCCATCAGGTTAAAGCATTGCGCACCATCCCGCTGTGCCTGCTCAATTGCCCTGTACATCAGCTTATCTGACACACCATGCGTTCGGAATGCTGAATTGAAGCCGCCATGCAGATAATAGACGGTTGTGCCATGCCATATCGTAGTTATAAATCCGGCGATCTGATCGTCTTTGGCTGCGAGCAGACAGCGGACAAGCCTGATCTCTTTGGACAGATCAACCAGCCCCCTGAAATAGGTCGGGGTATAGCGCAGGCTGCCGGCATGTTTTCGGATGGTGGTTTTATACAGGCGATACAGGTATTCGGCATGGCTGGTCGAATGAGCCTCCAAGATATCCAGACCAGATCGGTTCGCCTTTTTTATATCCCGCCTTAGTTTAGGCAGGCGTACCATATCCCATGCCTGTAGATCGATAATCGCGGTTTCCGGGACGATAGTTGTCGGTAAATCCATCGCTGAACCCTGATTGTATACGCCAAGGCCGAATGCGCTGGGTGAAAATCGCAGGATATGGACCGGGACAGGGTAATCGGCACCTTTCAGTGTGCCTATGGTTGCTGGCGACAATGAACAGCTACCTACGGGAAAGCCAAGATAACCGATGTTGAATATGCCGACCCGGAACAGGGTGATCGTGAACAATGCGCCGGTTGGCTGGTACTGACCATACAGGGTCCGGCAGGCAAACGCCCGGTTCAAGTGTTGCTGCCAGAGTGCGCTGTCGAAAAGGTTCCGTGCTGTGTTGGCTGTCTCCAACTCGTTTGGAGGAGTAAGACTGAAAACAAAATCGCTCAAGGTGTCAATACCCTATGTAGAAAGCAGTTCGATCAGACTGCGGGCAATATATTCGACCTCATCATCAGTTAGCGCCGCACCGAGCGGGATACTGAATGTATTGCGACCGATATGGGTCGCATGGGGCGTCTGCTCGGGCGTCCAGTTATAGGTTTGTTGATAATAAGGGTGTTCCGCAAGACACAGATAGTGTACGCCACAGCCTATATGGCGTTGCTTTAGTGCTTCCAGTATCTCATCACGCCTGAGCACCGGGTGTTCATTGATCAGTGTGAACAGATGGTGGGCATGGCATTCTCCCGCTGGCGTCGGGGCGGGCAGGCGCAGCGGCAGGTCGCGCAGAGCCTGCCGGTAATAATCCCATATCTCGGTTCGACGGTGCCAGTTTTGCTCAATGCGCGCTAACTGATGCAGGCCAATGGCTGCCTGGATATCCATCATATTGTATTTGAAGCCTGCCTGGGTAACGCGGTAGTGCTTGTAGCCGTCATCCTGGTAGCGATGCCATGCGTCCTGGGTCATGCCGTGCAGTGCCATGCCCTTCATGTAGCGGGCATGGTCGGGGTTGGAGGCGATTACCATGCCGCCCTCGCCTGTGGTGATGTTCTTGGTGGCGTAAAAGCTGAAGCAGCCGAAATCTCCGAAGGTCCCAGCCTTGCCGAGCGTGGACTGCGTTTCGATGGCATGGGCGCAATCCTCAATCAGTTTTAACTCCCGTGACTGGGCCAGTGGCACGATGCGTACCATATCGCAGAGCGCACCGCCAAAATGCACCGGTAGAATGGCCGCCGTGCGCTCGTTGATCGCGTCGGCGATGGCAGCCGGATCAATATTCAGGGTCATGGGCTCCACATCGACAATAACCGGCGTTGCCCCGCTGTGAATGATTGCGTTGGCTGTGGCACAAAACGTCATTGCCGAGGTGATAACCTCATCCCCTGCACCAATCCCGGATGCAAGCAGACTTAAATGCAGTGCCGAGGTACATGAATTCGTGGCCAGAATGGTATCTTGAGGTACACCTTTATAGTTTGCAAAATCCGCTTCAAATCGAGCCACCTTTGGTCCAGTACCGATCCATCTTTGCTCAAGAGAATCCACCACCTCGTCAATCTCGGCCTGATCAATGGCCGGTGCGCCGAACACAATAAATTTCCTGTTATTCTGCACGGCCTTGTCCTTCACCACCGGGGCAGTTGGTTTTTTGCAACTGACTTTTTCTGGCTACCAGATAATATCCGCAGCTAAACGCCTCCCAGTGTGGCAACAGATAGGAGCCGAGCCAGAAAAACACATTCACCGACGGGATAATCAAGGCCAGCAGCGGGGTAAGTAGTAGGGCGGAGTGTTTTGAACGGATAGCCTGTAAGGCACTGCCAGCCAGAGACAGATTAAGCAATAGCCCGGCACTCGCTGATGAGTGAAGGCTTGCTGATAGTCGTTTGCAATCCAATCCGGAAGTCGTGAGGTCACGCTGTAATCCATGTGCGGTCAGACGCTGATAGTCGTAGGGTTCATCATGCGCCGGGTACAGGAACGGTATGCTCAACAACAACTTTCCCTTAGGTTTCAGTACACGATAGATTTCCTGCAGCGCATGTCCGGGCAGCGCAACATGCTCAATTACCCCGAACATGAGCACTGTGTCTATACTGCCAGTAGTAAAGGGTAAGCTCACCGTATCAGCAAAAACATCCGGGCGGGTGTTATATAGAGCTGTGCCAGTTACCGGATAATCCAGGCCAATATAGGCGTCTCCCCGGGAAATATGCGCTGCAGCCCAACGGTCGGGCGCAGCCAATGTCGAGAACAACACCGGTGGCTTGTTCTGCCACGAGCCTGTGATAATCGGCACCACAGTTCAAAAGCCACTGTGGATGCAGGATGGTATTTCGTAGCAGTTTCAGCGCAGCCGGCGCATGGTATGTAATCATAGCCCGTAGTCCTCAAAAGTTCGGCCAGGGATAAATGTTTATCTGCTTACCGGCGAGAGTCATGTCGAGCCTCGGTCGCCGGATAATGCCCTGTGGCTAATCCTCGCACCGTGCGGTTGTCCGATGTAGCATACAGTAGGGTAGTAATCTGCTCGGACACCAGGCCAATCATGAATACCAGCATGGCGAGCACGAACAGCAACAACCCCATATTGGTGAATCTGCCGTCTGTCGCATAGGTATAAAGGTAATATGAGTTGCCGAGGATGAAACAAAACAGGGAGGCAGGGGCAAATATCTTCAAGGGCGAGTACAGCGCACTGATTTTGAAAATGATAATGAAGAAACGAATACCGTCTCTTATCAGGTTGATATGACTTTTTCCTGATCGTTTGCCGGCATGTATTGGTACGTAAGTAATGGTCTTGCCGCTTCGGGCAAGCGCCATGGTAATGGTTGACGGATATGAAAATCCGTTGGGAAGCAGATATAAAAATTCCCTGAAATCGTCGGCATATACGGCGCGAAAACCGGATGTCAGGTCTTTGATTGACTGGCCTGTCAGATAACTGGAAAGCCTGTTGTAAATAAAGTTTGCCATGCGGCGAGGGAGGCTGGCATGAGTCGATGGATGTCTGGCACCGACGGCCATGATATAGCCTTCATTGAGTTTTTCTACCAGATCCAAAATGTTCTCCGGGTTATGCTGGCCATCGCCATCCATGAATACGAATATCTCACGGGTCGCCGCCCTTGCCCCTGCCTTGATTGCCGCGCCGTTGCCCATGGAGTGCGGATGATGGATAACCATATCGGCGTAGTCTGCTGCGACCTTTCCGGTATTATCTGATGAACCATCGTTGACCACGACTATCTCGGCATCGCTCAGGATATTTCTGATGGCGGGCAGCACTGTGCTCAATCCTGTTTCTTCATTTTTTGCGGGGATAATGATGCTGATCCTGTCGTCAGTGATCTTCTCCATAGAATGGTTTCCTGAAAATGTGCATTTCGGTTGCAAGCTGTAATATATTGTAACGACTTACTTCGTCTTTTGCTGATATTTCTGAATGATTTCTTTAAGCGCATCAATCGTTTCGATATTTAATTCGATATCAAGCCCGCTGAAGGTTTCCGGGATGGCATCCAGTATGGCGGCTGCTTCCTGGTAGAGCCCTGCCGATATCAGGAAGCTTGCCTGCATCAGCCGGATATCCAGGGAAGGACTGAAGATATATGCCTGCTCCAGGCTTTCCATCGTCTTTTGCAGGTCTCTACGGGAGGCAAAAATACGCGATTCCATGCGGTGTACCAGAAACCGGTTCGATTGGTACATATGGTTAAAACCGGGCGACGCCTTGATATTCTGCAGTAGATTATGAAATGATTGAATATCCAGGCCTTCAGGGCATTTCCCGTCATAGGCATAGGCCTCCAAGTTGGTTAATACTTCTGAAAAATGCCCATAATAGCGTACCTGTTTCAATTTTTTGATCGCCTCACCGGCCTTTGTCGAGGTGATAATGCCTGCCCGGCATTCAAAATAAAGCAGGGCCAGGGTCGACATTGCATGCTCATCCCTGTTCTCATACAGATAGTTGATATGGTCGCCTGCCAATTTTTGGGCTTCGGGCAAATCCAGGGAGTATAAAGTCTCGCTGGCAAATAGGCGCGCCCTGATGGAGTCTGGATGCTCCTCTGCCCATATCGTCGCGACCCGGGCAGTATTACCCCATAATGATGCATTCGATAGGGACAGTATTGCGGTCATGGCGATATAGATACCGAGCAATGTATAGGAGTGCCTGCGGTAGCGGGTAGGAACCCGGCATAAAAAACAGACCATGCCGATCAGTATGCCCAGCATGGGTAGATAGTTCCTGTGCTCGAAATAAAGCTCCAGGGGAAGCACGGTAGATTCCATGGTATGTCCGGCGTAAAACCAAAATATGGAAAACGCTGCCAGGCGGATTTTATGTCTTCCGATAATCGCAATAATCGGCAACAGGGTGACAAGCAGGACATGGATGAAGGTTATTCTCGGGTCAAACAGGCTTTTTGATACGATGAAATCGTCGTGAAAAACACTGAGACCGTCCAGGCGTGGCAAGATGATGAGCGATAGATAGTCAATAATGGCACGGGCTTCGCTGTACAGGCGTTGAGGAAGATCAAAGGGTTTGGCCGTGTAGTGATCGCTTGAAAGGCCCATGTATGTAATCGATATGATTAGCAGGATTGAAGGCAGGATGGCGAACAGAATTAGCCACCACTTCATCAACAACGGGCGTTCTTCCCTGTATTGGAAGAAAAAGTACTCTGTCACAAGAATATAGAGAAATAACAGGGCAGCGTTTTCCTTGCTGTATATGCCCGTTAAGGCAAAGAACGGGATGAATGCGCTTAACAACAGGGACTTTTTGATATTGTTTTCCCGCAGGGGTTGTCTGGCGTATAGATAGGTAATGAGCGCGAACAGGGTGAAGGCTGTACTCAAAATGGTCATGCGCTGAATGACATAAAATACGGTGGATGCCTGCAGGGGGTGGATAGCCCAGAGCGTCGCGACCGTCATGGCCATGAAACCCGATCTTCGAGTTTCATCACCTGCTGAAAGTATCAGCTTCCATGTAAACCAGAATACCAGCACGCTGTTGAGTGTGTGCAGAAGCAGATTGGTGTACTTATGGGGATACGGGTCGCTGGGCCAGGCATGGTCATTGATAAAAAAACTGGCCAGACTGACCGGTCTGCCTGTCGGGCCAGACTCTCCTCCATGAAGAAACGCCAGAAAGCGGATATCGATACTCTTGTCCGCCCAGTTTTCCAGTGCGCCGAGATTGGGAATATCGTCCAACAGAAACGGCCCGGACAGCCCGGGGAACAGAATGGTTATTGCCAGTGTGACCGGGAGGAATACCCACAGTATCGGGTAGATTATATGATTGACGGCGTTTTTCTGGTGCATATGGGTGGAGGCTGTAAAGGTGTAATTAGCGGTTTATCTAACACGGTTCCATCACTGCACAGAATCATAAACTGACTCATGGCCTGCTGCCAGGTTCGGTAGTACGCCAGCCGGATTATCGGTTGAGTATCATGTGCCAGCCAACCCACCGTCATCGAAAGCGATGTCCATTGGTTTCCCATACGGTTTCCATTGATCTGTTCTGTAACCGGTTTCGAGCATTCTTGCGTTTCTGGGATCCCCTTTTTGTGTCTGTTCGCTGTGCATCAAAAGCCTGTGAGTCCAATCCTGTCACGACTGAGGACAGGGGGGCGGTTTTGGTGTTCGATGTCAATGGGGTCTGTACCACTCGGCACGATCTCCGGAAACCTGTGCAGCAACAAGTACAGCGGAATCAGGAACCGCAGTGTATAGTCGATACATGAAGTATTCCGGGCACCACGCAACGCCGCTATGGTGTCGCAGCAAGCCTCCGGAAATGCCTCTTATCTGAGATGACGTCCGCCATGGCCGCGATGCTCTTCTCTGGCTTTTATGATCTGCTTTTCCAGATGTTCAAGCTCAGCCGGATAATCCAGCTTGCCCAGCTCATGTTCGGTGTCCATCTGTTGCTTCAGCCTTGCAAGATGCTCCAGAGCCGCATCATACAGTCTGTGAGTGGCCAGTAATGCGGTCTGCTGGAGCGCGCTTTCGATATGTAGCGCCTGATTCTGAGAACGTTTGAAGCTGGATACTGCCTGCCGGTTGTCTCCGTGTAATAGATAAATCAGCCCGCGAATATGGGAAATCTGGTGCAGTATGTCCGGACTCTTGCGGGCATGGGGATTCTCTTCCAGAGCGACCAGGATTTGCAGCGCGTATTCATCATGGTCTTCGATACATACCGTTGACGACAAGCGCTCGCTTGTTGCTTGCAGCTGTTCGTAGGCACCAACTCGATCTTGATAATAGCCGGATCGCATAATTCCAAGAAGCTTTGTCCCATCCAGTTTTCCTTCTAATGTTCGGTATTTGCAGTTGAGCTCCAGCCAGTGCAATTGTATGGCAATCCTGTCGGGGAGGCGGGATCTGGCTGTTTCCATGATTGCGAGAGCCTCATCATGTCGGTGGTATTTTTCTGCCACCAGGGCCGCGTTTCTCAGTGCACGCTGTGAATACGGATGGATGCTCATCCACTGCCGGGCGAGCCACTGTTCGCTGGACCAGATGGTGGCCCTCTGCCAGGTCAGCCACGACATGAGCGTGATCAATACAACAGGGAGCAGTAACCAGAGTGGTCTCTGGTTGATTAGCCTGAACAGGCCCAGTATGGTGGGCAGGAAAAGAAACACGGCGGGCAGGTAATTACGGTGCTCAAAATAGATTTCAAGCGATATGACCGTTGACTCAATGAGATGACCGGCAAAGTAGAACAGCACACCCATGCTGAAATAAGGAAAACGTCTTCGACAGACCCACGAGAAGACGATGAGCGATACGATGGTCAGCAGGGCGGGCGCGGTGGATAGCGGTTGCAGCCAGCTCCTGGACAGCGGGAAATCCTGGGTCAATAGCCCTGGGCTGCCGATATGCGGGATAAACCAGTAATAGAGGTAGTCAATCAGGACCCTGGGCTGTGTCAGCAGGCGTTCCTCCAGGGTAAAGTTGCGGTAGGCGTATGCTGCAGGGATATCGCCGCCCCAGAGCCCATGGATAAAATAGCCGATGATGAGCAGTAGGGGTGCCCACAGGAAAGTCAGCTTCCAGGTTTTATTCAGCGGAGCTTTCAGTTGCCGGAGCACGGTGAGCTCCATCACCAGCGCCAATATCGGCAGTAAGGCACCATTTTCCTTGCTGAAGGTGGCCAGCATGCCCGCCAGCACCAGGGAGATACTCATCAGGCCATAGGCCTTCCGCTTGTCTGTTGTAAGAAGGCTTCTTCCATGCACGTAACCTGTCAGCCCCAGAAGCACAAAAAGGGTCGACAGCAATGCCATACGCTGTACAGGGTAGAGCACGGTCGAGACATTCAGGGGATGCAGCAGCCAGATTGCCGCGACGCAAAGGGCCGTCAGGCTGGCGGTCCCGAGGTCATGGCGGAGACTCAGCAGCTTTTTGCTCAGTGTGAACAGCAGCAGCCCGTTGAAAAGATGGATGACCAGATTGGTGGTCTTGAATGGTCGGGGGTCTGTCGGCCAGTTGCGTGCGTCAATGAGGAAGCTCAACATGGCAATCGGTCGTCCGGTAGGCCCGGAGGCATTGCCAAAGACAAACAGCCTGAAGGTTCCCCAGTCTTTGACGCCATTGTATTTCCCGAGCGCATCCAGATTGGCAAAATCGTCAAACAGGAACGGCCCACTCAAGCCGGGCCAGTAAATCATTACGCAGGTAAGGGCCAATAAGACGAGGCCGGCAGATATGACGGCGGTCGGAGGCCGTGACAATAACATCGAGCACAATTAAAAAGGGCCTCTGTCAAAGAGGCCCTCTTCACTCCTGTAAGCAGATGAGGTTTAGCCGCGGCAACGCGCCGGGCGATACTTTTTGTCCACATCACCGCCATCACATTCCCAGGAAATGGAACCGCCAGAGGCGTCAGGCGACAACTCAAGGGTATTGTCGGTGGCATCTACTTTGGTGTTGTACGTGACAGTGATTACGCCATTGGCTACTGCGACGCTATCCACTGCATTGCCTGTGATACTGGCCGCGGATACGAGACCGGCTTGGTTATTGGTCGCAGGCCAGGCGCCTTCAGAAGAGTAGTACTCAGCAACCGCGGCCTTTGCGCCGCCAGCCAGAGACAGGCCCTCAGTCACATTGGAACGCTTGGTGTAATCCTGGTAAGCAGGCAGCGCAATAGCGGCCAGAATACCGATGATGGCCACCACGATCATGAGTTCGATCAGGGTAAAACCGGATTGTATCTTTTTCATTTCAGACTCCTTAAATTTTAAAAAGGTTAGTAATGGTAGGTTATAAATTATACCTACTGTAAACAGAAGCAATTAGTGTGCCATCCTGATGTTGATCGGCCTGAATCCCACACCAAAGACAACTATTTCGCATTAGAGACAATACCTTGGGGATGTGCGGCTGCGGATTTTGCTGTCGTGGATTATTGGTGAGAATATCATTGTTCCGTTTGAATTGACAAAATCTGTCTTCATATGACAGATTTTGTCAGCCCTTTGCCTGATTTGGCCATACGGTATCTCAGTTGTCGTTGTATTATTCTCAGTATTCTGGCTGCTTCAGCTTGATTCCACTGTGTCTGTTTCAGTACTGATAATGATTTCAACTCGTTCAAAAAGTGAATGGCCAGATTAGCGATCTTGAATGGCCGGAGGTTTGTCGGCCAGTTGCCAGCGTCAATGAGGAAGCCGAGCATGGCAACAGATCGTCCGGCAGATCCGGAAACATTATTAAACAGGAATGGGCCACCTGAACCGGGCCAGTAAATTACTGTGCATGAAAGGGTTAATGAGACGAGGTCGATAAATATGATAGCGACCGAAGGTTGTGGCAATGAATGATCGTGCACAATGAAAAAGGGCCTCTATCGAAGAGGCCCTCTTCATTTTTGCAAGCAGGTAAGGTTTAGTAGAGGCAACGCGACGGAAGATATTTTGGGTCCAGACCATTAGTGCTGGCGGGTTTACACGACCACTCAATGGTGCTATCGCTGGGACGAGGCGATAATAAAAGGCGCTTGCCGGTTTCTACTCTATGATTGAACTCAATCAGGATCTGACCATTGGATACGGTGATCCCGTGTACTGCGTTACTTTCAATATTGTTGCCAATCCTGGCGGCAGTATTATCAGTAGGCCAGAGGCCTTGGGAAGAGTAGTATTCAGCAACCGAGGCTTTTACGCCGCTTGCTAGAGACAGGCCCTCAGCCACATGGGAGCGTTTTGTGTAGTTTTGATAGGCAGGCAGCGCAATAGCGGCGAGAATGCCGATGATTGCTACAACGATCATCATTTCGACCAGGGTAAAACCGAATTGTATCTTTTTCATTTCAAACTCCTCAAATATTTAAATATTAAATGTTAATAACGATAGGTTGTATACAAACTTGAGTGAAGCAAAGAGCAATTAGCGTGCCACTTTGATGACAACTGGTCTGAATTCGCATCAGAGGTGGTAATTTCGTGTTAGGGGCGGTACCTTGGGGTGTGCGGCCATACGGGCTTCACTGCTGTGGACTAGCCGGTAAGAAGGCTGTTGTTCCGTTTGAGTTGACAAAATCTGTCTTTATATGACAGTTTTTGTCAGTCTTTTACACCAAGTTTGCCCATACGGTATCTCAGTTGCCGCTGCGTTATTTTCAGTATTCTGGCTGCTTCAGTTCGATTCCATTGTGTCTGCTCCAGCGCTGAAATGATTTCAGCCCGTTCAATATTCTCCAGATAATTCGACAGCGATTTTTCGCCACGTGGAGACAGGTGTATTGAATGTCCCTGCGCATCACTGGTTTCTGTCGATATGCCAGCGGACCGGGGACGGGTTGCCGTTGTTAAATTGAGATCCCAGGCCTCAATCGTGCGGTTCTCACAAATGGCTGCGGCCCCTTCCAGTATGTTCTCCAGTTCTCTGATATTGCCGGGGTAGTGGTATTCTTCCAGTTTTCGTATCGCTGAATCGGTGATTTCGATATCCATGCGATAGTTACTTTGCAGGCGTTCCATAAAATGGCGTGCTAATAAGGGGATGTCGCCGTGCCGTTCCCGAAGAGGCGGTATTCGCAGGTTAATCACGTTCAGCCTGTAGTACAGATCATCCCTGAACTCTTGCTTTTCTACCAGTGCCGCAAGATTTTTGTTGGTGGCACTCAGTATCCTGATATCTATCGGCTGTTCGTCATGCTCCCCTACGCGCCGGATTGCCCTTTCCTGGATGGCGCGCAGCAATTTGACCTGCATCGGGGGAGGAAGCTCGGCAACTTCATCCAGAAACAACGTGCCTTTCTGTGCGGCATGAAACAAGCCTTGTTTATTCTGAGTCGCGCCGGTAAAACTCCCCTTTTTATGACCGAAAAATTCACTTTCCATCAACTCACCAGGTATGGCGCCGCAATTGACGGCAATAAAAGGGCCTTCAGATCTTGGTCCGAGCTGATGGATTGATCGAGCTACCAGTTCTTTACCGGTTCCCGACTCGCCACTGATATGAACGGGTGCCTCACTTCTGGAAAGCTTACGAATCATTTTCTTGATGTGTTGGATGACATTCGATTCGCCCAAGAGAAGTCTGGCAGTTGAAGCGGTTTCAGGTCTTTCGCCTTTCAGTCTGAGCGTATTTGTGGCGAGATTACGTAATCTCGCCAGATCCAAAGGCTTGGAAATAAAGTCAAATGCCCCTGTTTTCAGGCTTTCCACGGCAAGATCGGCATTGCCGAATGCGGTAATGACGGCAACCGGCAGATCAGGGTAATTTTTCTGGATCCTGTTAAGCAGCTCCATGCCGCTGCCATCCGGCAATCTCATATCGGTGATACACAGGTCATATTGATTCTTGTCGAGAAAGTCGTAGGCCTCGGCCAGGGTCCCGGCCAGAGTGCACTGGATGTCCATACGTGAGAATGTGAGATCAATGAGCTCAAGTATGTCGGCTTCATCGTCAAGAATTAAGGCGTGGTGCGGCATTATTCCGAGATCCTGTTGAAGCTGACTGCAAAATGTGCGCCGTGCTTTGAATCAGCGATGTATTGTAAATGGGCATGATTGATCTGGCTGAGTTCGCGGGAAATATAGAGCCCCAGGCCGGTGCCTCGGGAAAATGTAGTGAAAAAAGGCTCGAATAATTTCTCCTGGTGTTCTTCGGGGACCCCGCTCCCATAATCAATGACATCGATTTTTACAGTTTCGTTGACAGCGCCAGGGCCGCACACAATTTTCAGCAGGGTACTGGAGTTCCGCATTTGTGAATGTCGTATTCCATTTTCGGCTAAGTTGCACATTATCTGGTTCAGGTGAAGCGGGTCAACATGGATATAAAGCGGCGTTTCCAGATACTCGAGTTGAACGGACTCGGTGGCGATACCCCTTTCGCTGATGGTAGTGGTGATGAATTGATGCACCCAGTCGGTGAGTTCCAGCTTTTCAGGGTTGAATTCCTGTTTACGGGAAAGGGAAAGAATGCTCTTGATGATGGTGTCCAGTCGTTCTGACTGATTTTGAATAATCTCAATCAGGCGATGACCTGACGTATCCAGTTTATCGACTTCACCCAAAAGCTGTCCGGCATGATTGATTGCGCTGAGAGGATTCCTGATTTCATGGGCGATACTGGCGGTTAACTGGCCCAGCGAGGCCAATCTGGATTGCTGTGCCTTGTATGACAGAAGCGACGTGTCATCAAGAAATATAAGTGTTGAAAGGTTTGATTTTCCTTGCAGGTTTTTAAAACGAGGCAGTAATTCCTTACCGTCGAGCGCATTCCTGAACAGCTCGCTCGTATTTTGCTTGTCCTTTCTCCATTGCGTCAGATATTCATGCAGTTTTGGCGCAATAAACTCAAGTGGACGGGAAGTAACGTCATTGGCGTACCCAAGCATGCCTTGCGCCGCAGAGTTGCATAGTCGAATCATGTTATGGGTGTCGATAACAACAACCCCGGTTTCCATTTGTTGGATGGCCAGCTCATTAATCGTGGCCAGATCCGTTAATTCTTCTCGCCTTTGTTCTGCGAGCGCTTCCGAGGCTCGTGTTCTCTGTGCTAGCAGATGAGAGAGTAGCGCAACAGCAAACAATGCTGCGCCGAGCAGGCCGTTTTGCGTGTATTCGAATTCCTGTTCCCCCTCGCCGATAAACATCTGGTAGCCTTGTATGCCCTGCGAAAAAAACATTGCCAGCGTGGCGATGGCGGCGAAGACAAAGGGGATATGGTTGCTTAACAGGACACCGCTGGCCGCGATAGTGACGAGCAGCAGGGCACCAAGGCCACTGGCGATTCCCCCGCTGGCGTATATCAGCAGTGTAATAAAGGTGATATCGGCGATTATGAAACCATATGTCTGTAGCTGGAAGTGCGGTGTTCTGAGACGGCTGAAGAACCCGCTCAGGAATGCCATGCCTAGCCAGATGATAATGGCGTAACCAAAAAGATCGGGCAGTTTCTGGCCAAAAACCGTATTACCTTCACCTGCATGGAAAATGACGGCAATGATGCCGGCGGTGACAAGTCGGTAGAGATTGAAAAGATGTAACGCCCGCCACGGCTTATCAGGAGTATCAGGGGTGGATATTGCAGTTAAAATGCCCATTGATGGAGGGGGTTCCTGTCGTGATATTGAAACGCCGATAGCCTTCTCTGTTCGGCTGGGCACTGTGCTGGCATCGCCATTTTAAGGACCGGGACAGAGATACTACTATAGCAAACATCATTTTTCGTGAGTTTATGATCCGCAAGTATGCAGGCCAGACAGTTGAATGCGCTGCCGTTTCCCATAATTCCATATTCCATCCTCATGAACTCATCCATGGCTCAAACTTAACTAAATTTAAGATAAAGCAAATATAGTGCCAACACACATACAAAAGAGGATATGGTCGGTTCTCATGGGCCATGAGACGAGGTGCCGGCGAATTATTACGAGCTATAGGCCCAAGATAATCAATGGATTGTCGCAGTTTTGGCTGTCAGTCATTTTTTATGGCTGGACAAGTCGCCTGAAGTGGGCCAGTATTTTAACTACTGCACCAAATAGTGACCATTTTGGAAAATAAGGGAAAAGGGGAATTACTCAATGGCTAAAGAAGTCTTCATCACTGGAATAAATTTATCGTGTAGTAAGAGAGACCTCTGAAGGCAGATATGCCTCAAGTCGCCCGAAAAACAACAACAGTCAAATTTGACCTGCTGCCACATGGCATAGAACCATGAATCTGCACGAATATCAGTCCAAGGCATTGTTCCTTGAGTATGGAATTCCCGTGCCAAAAGGTCAGGTAATTGAGGATGTGTCCGAACTGGATAAGGCGGTTACATCCGTGACATCCGGTGCCTGTGTGATTAAAGCTCAGGTGCATGCCGGGGGAAGAGGAAAAGGTGGCGGAGTAAAGGTTTTGGATGACCCCGGCGAGCTGCGTGAATACGCGGGCAATCTAATCGGTTCCCGGTTAGTGACCCCGCAGACTGATGCGAATGGCCTGCCCGTACACCGGGTACTGATAGAACAGACGCTGGATATAGACCGGGAGCTTTACCTGGGACTTCTGGTTGATCGCGCCTGTCGCAGGGTTGTTATTATGTGCTCAGCCGCAGGGGGTATGAATATCGAGGAAGTCGCTGCAGCGACACCGGAAAAAATTCATACCGCGTATATAAAGCCTCAGACGGGATTAATGCCATATCAGGGCCGTGATCTGGCTTTTTCGCTGGAGCTAAACGGGGAGCAGGTCGGGCAATTTGTCCGGATAGTGAGTGCGCTATATCGGCTCTTTATCGATAACGATGCCTCGCTGGTTGAAATAAACCCACTGATTGTCACCGCAAGCGGTGACTTAGTGGCTCTCGATGCCAAGATCAGCCTTGATGATAATGCGCTGTACCGTCACCCTGCCCTGGCCTCACTTCGAGATGAAAGCCAGGAGGATGAGCACGAGTGCATCGCCCGTCGGCATGACCTGAATTACATCTCGCTGGACGGAAATATTGCCTGCATGGTGAATGGCGCCGGGTTGGCCATGGCCACCATGGACTTAATCAAGTTACACGGAGGAGAACCGGCCAATTTTCTTGATGTGGGTGGCGGCACCACGGCAGAGAGGGTCAGTGAAGCCTTCAGACTGATTCTGTCTAATTCCAATGTCGAAGCCATACTGGTGAATATTTTCGGCGGTATTGTCCGCTGCGATTTGATCGCTGAGGGGATTATCGAGGCGATAAATAACATTCACGTAAGGGTGCCAATTGTCGTGCGATTGGAGGGCACGAATGTTGAGCAGGGGCGCAAAATGCTGGAAGAATGTGACTTCGATATCATCGCCGCCAACGGGCTTACGGATGCCGCCCGGAAAGTGATTGCCCGGGTTGGAGGCAAGCCATGAGCGTGCTGGTAAACAGGGATACCAAAGTACTCTGCCAGGGGTTTACCGGCAGGCAGGGGACATTTCACTCCGAACATGCGATTGCTTATGGTACCCGGATGGTTGGTGGCATTACACCGGGCAAGGCCGGTCAGGTCCATCTTGGATTGCCCATCTTTAACACCGTATCCGAGGGCGTGCGTGAGACAGATGCCGATGCCAGTGTCATCTATGTACCCGCAGGCTTTGCCGCCGATGCCATTCTGGAGGCCGCAGAAGCCGGTATAAAAATTATCATCTGCATTACCGAGGGCATCCCGGTACTGGATATGTTGAAAGTAAAAAGTGTGCTGAAAGGCAGCGAGGTTGCGTTGATCGGGCCCAATTGCCCGGGCATTATTACCCCGGGCGAATGCAAGATCGGTATTATGCCGGGGGCTATTCACCAAAAAGGAAAAATTGGAATCGTTTCGCGTTCGGGTACCTTGACCTATGAGGCCGTACATCAGACGACCCTGATCGGCCTGGGGCAATCTACCTGTATAGGCATCGGTGGTGACCCGGTTCAGGGTATGAACTTTGTCGATTGTCTCAAGCTGTTTAATGAAGATGAGCAGACTGAAGGTATTGTGATGGTCGGAGAGATCGGCGGCACGGCCGAGGAAGAAGCGGCCGAATACATTCAATCTGAAATCAGCAAGCCTGTCGTTGCCTACATCGCGGGAGTCACGGCTCCACCTGGAAAGCGCATGGGGCACGCAGGTGCGATCATCTCTGGCGGGAAAGGGACGGCTGGTGATAAATTCGCGGCATTGGAGAGAGCCGGGGTAGCAACAACACGTTCTCCCGCAGAAATTGGCAGCACCTTGCAAAATCTGATGGCCTGACGGATTTCAGGCTTAATCCCCAGGATAGCTATGCAGAAACAAGACTGCCGTTTGATCATGGCTCAGCTAAATCCATTGGTTGGCGATATTGATGGAAATAAAAATCTGGTGTCTGAAGCTATCGAGCAGGCACGCACGATTCATCATGCGGACATTATTGTGTTCAGTGAGCTGGTTATAAGCGGCTATCCTCCTGAAGACTTGTTTTACAGGTCAGGTTTTATTTCTCGTTGCGAGCAGGCAATCAAAGAGATTGCATTATGCTGCCAGAATATAACGGCCATTATTGGTACGCCTGTGCGTACTGGTAGTGCAACCTATAATGCCGCAATAGTTATTCGTGATACCCGGGAAATTGGGGTGGCATATAAGCAGTGTTTGCCTAACTATGGAGTTTTTGACGAGAATCGCTATTTTTCCGCAGGAAACGAAACCCTGGTTGTGGAACTGTTCCCTGGTATCAAAGGGGGGATCACCGTATGCGAAGATATCTGGTCTCCTCAGCCGGTTGCAAAGGCAGTAGCCAAACACGCCGACATTATCATAAATATAAATGCCTCCCCATTCCATGAAGGAAAACATGCTCAACGCCTTAGCGTACTTGGCGCGAGAGCCAATGAATGTAAAGTACCATTGATATACGTAAACCAGGTTGGCGGTCAGGATGAACTGGTTTTTGATGGCGGCTCAATAGCAGTAGATAGAAACGGTAATGTCTGTGCCCGATCCACAGTATTCAATGAAAACAGACAGCTTGTGTCTATCAGGCAGGCTGACACCGGGCTTATTTTAAGCGGACAGATTGAATTCATACCTGAAGGTGACAGATTGATCTACGACGCTCTTGTTTATGGTGTATCCGAGTATGTAAGAAAAAATGGATTTTCAGGAGTGGTGCTTGGCTTGTCAGGGGGCATAGATTCCGCTTTGACGCTGGCCATTGCCGTGGATGCCCTGGGAGCAGATAAAGTCAGTGCAGTAATGATGCCATACATATACACATCGGATATGAGCCTGGAGGATGCTGAAGAAGAAGCCGTAAATCTCGGGGTAGATTACAGCGTGATGCCGATAGGGCGAATATTTGATGAGTTCAAGCGGGTATTAGACAAGATCTTTGCAGGGGAAGATAACGGTGTTACCGAAGAAAATATACAGGCAAGGATCAGAGGGGTGGTGCTTATGGCGATTTCGAATAAAAAAGGAAAGCTGCTCCTGACCACCGGCAACAAGAGCGAGATGGCTGTAGGCTACACGACGTTATATGGAGATATGGCCGGCGGTTACGCACCTTTGAAAGACGTTTACAAAACGACTGTATATCGTTTGGCAGAATATCGTAACAGCATGTCAAATGTTATTCCCAGGCGAGTTATCGACAGAACTCCCTCGGCGGAATTAGCGCCGGACCAGACGGATCAGGACGCATTACCTGAATATGAGGTTCTCGACAATATCCTGAAGCGGTATATTGAAGACCACGACAGTATTACTTCGATTGTTGATGCAGGGCATCAGTTTGCACAGGTTCAGGACGTAGCGCGAAGAGTCGATTGCAACGAATATAAACGGCGACAGGCCCCCCCCGGAGTAAAAATTACGGATAAGGCCTTTGGCCGTGACTGGCGATTTCCGATCACATATTTTAAGAGGTTGTAGCCGGGCTTATAATTGCATCCCCTGCCGCTTCATTATCCGCCGCAGATGCGGAGCTTCAGGCTTATAAGGCCGGACGAGACCGTGGATAAGTGGCTGATAGCGCAGTCAGGGGCGGCTTGATGCATCGTCTTCATAGACGATCTCTCCATTATCTTTGATCCGGCCCTCTGAAAAGCCCACATGAAAAGTGTCATTGCTGCTTCTTTTTGGCCAAACCGATCTGACCAGTGTTGCAGCCTGAATAACCAGGTCCACTATCTTTTTGTATATCTCACGTGCCATATGAGAAATTAATTACTTTCTGTCCCTGGTCCAGCTTACCCAGCCTTTCATAAGCAGTCTCAACAAATTCAGATTGTATTTCAAAGGCCGTAAAATTTCTTTTGTGCCTTTTGCACACGACAGGACAGGTTCCAACGCCTGAAAACGGATCTAAAACCATATCTCCCGGATTTGAACTGGCGAGAACCAGCCTTTCAATAAGCCTTTCAGGTTTCTGAATAGTGTTCAGCGCCTGTCTTGAGACCAATTCCTTTGATTTATAGGTGAGTTGCTTGATGTCCCCCCACACATCACCGGGATTTTTTCCATTTTCGTTAAATCTGGTCTTGCCGTACCGTCCGTTGGTAACCGAGGGCACATTTTCGCATCTCCGGCGATGCTCCAGCTCAACCAATTGCGAGACGCGAATATCGTCAAGATTAAAACAGCGGGGTTTTTTGCCTTTTACAAAATAACCGATGATGTCATAGTTATTTGTGTAGCTCCGCCGCCCCTGGGCAAGCCTGCTTGGCTGATACCAGATAATTTTTGATTGCAGATTAAGATAAGGCCGGTAGTCGATAAAATCCAGGCAGTCCGGTTTTCCAAACAGATATAAAGCGCCGCCTTCCTTTAATTTTGTAGAAAACTTTTTGATCAAGTCAAGATTAAATTCTTGAATTGAGGAGACTCGGTCCCAGGCATTTTGCGTGACGCCATAAGGTCCATCACAGATGATCAGATCCATGGATTGATCCTTGATTTTTTTGCAGAGCTTAAAGGCATCTCCACAATATATTTTGTTTTGTTCCAGCGTCATATTTTCCTCGACTGACAGGTGTTGCGGATAAGCGGCCACACTTTACCCGGATAGACAAAAAATGACCGAACACCTTACATTACTCCCAGAATCGGAACCATGTCCTCTGCTCTTTCCCCGTATCGCTTTTGGCGGTGATTTCTCTTTGTAATGCCGGATGATCGGGGTAGTTTAATTGCAGTACTCTTCTGGTGTCATCAGCCAGATCGTTCATATCCAGCATGGTATAGCCTATGAGCATGATGGCCAGGGCATTGGGTACAGCCGTTGTTTGAGGATAATTTTCAACAACGCTGATGCCACGGTTTACCGCAGCCGAATAAGCGCCCCGTTTAATATAGTATCTGGCGACATGAACATCGTACTCGGCAATATTGTTTCTCAGGTAGATCATTCTCTGTTGGGCATCCTCTGTGTACCGGCTATTGGGATAGAGTTTGGCCAGCTCAGAAAAATCATTGAACGCCTGTAATGAAGCGGCCTGGTCCCGTTGGGAGCGATCAGTCGGGATATAGCGCTGAAAAAAGCCGAAATCACGATCAAAATTAGCCAGACCCTTGAGATAGTAAGCGTAGTCAATATTGGAGTGTCTTGGATAGAGCCTGATAAATCTATCCGCAGCGGCGATAGAAGATTCAGGTTCACCATTCCTGTAGTGAGCGTAGGAACTTTCCAGCAGCGCTTGCTGGGCGAACTGACCAAACGGATATCTTGCTTCGATCTTTTCATAATAGTCAATCGCCGTATTATAATTTTCATCATTCAGTTCGGCGCGTGCCGCCCCATAGAATCTGTTGGCAGACCAGCCTTTGGTCTCGTCGTTGTCGTCTTTCTCACCGAGAGATGAACAGCCTGACAGAAACAGGAATATGCTTGAAAAAGATAACAGGAAAAACAATGTGCGCATGGGTCAGGTTCCGGCTTGTGGATTCAAGGCGCAGAGTATACTTCATCCACTGGATAACATCGAACCGGAATATTGAAAACTTCCTTTAGAGTCCCTCATGAATGCAGTGGATATCGCCTGGATCAGGCACTCGCAGCCTGCTTGCCGGAATATTCCCGTTCCCGGCTGCAGAAATGGGTGAAACTGGGCTGTGTCACTTTAGACAATGCCAACTGCCGGGCCAGGGATATTGTTTGGGAAAACCAGACCATATTTATTGAGGTCGATGACAATGCGATGCAGGAAAACCGGGGAATTGAGCCCCAGGATATCCCACTTAATGTAGTTTATGAGGATACGGACTTGATTGTTCTGAATAAGCCCGCCGGTTTTGTGGTTCATCCGGCTGCCGGGAACCCGGATGGCACACTACAGAATGCACTGCTTTTTTACTATCCCGAGCTGAGATTGATGCCTCGGTCCGGGATTGTGCATCGGCTGGACAGGGACACGACCGGCTTAATGGTCGTAGCCCGCACACTTCAATCTCATACTGATCTGGTTCGCCAGTTGCAGGCCCGGCAAATGGAGCGCGAATACGAAGCTATAGTGAACGGTGTCATGATTGCCGGCGGCAGAGTTGATGCGCTGATCGGTCGGCACCCGGTTAACCGTAAACGAATGGCGGTTGTCACCAACGGCAAGGATGCCATAACCCACTACCGGGTACTGGAGAAATTTCGCGCCCATACCCATATCCGGCTGAAACTGGAGTCAGGTCGAACACACCAGATACGTGTCCATATGTCGCATATTCGCTATCCTATTGTGGGCGATCCGGTTTATGGCGGTCGTAAGAAGATTCCCGTCGGAGCTACATCGATATTGAAAAAACTGTTACTGGAATTCCCCAGACAGGCGCTACATGCGCGCAGGCTTACGTTACTGCATCCGGCTAATAAGAAACAGATTGGCTGGGAGGCACCCACACCTTCTGACATGCAGACATTATTACAGGGTCTCAGAGGTTAAGACGGGCATGATCAGGCAAACCGATTTGATTCATCCTCAGTGGCCGGCACCCGGGCACATCAGGGCAATAGGAACCACACGCTATGGCGGCGTCAGCGGTACGCCATGGCATAGCTTAAATCTTGCGACTCATGTTTCAGACGACCCGCGAAATGTTCAACAGAACAGAAAAAATCTTTCCTCATTTCTTGATTTTCCTTATGAGCCGGTCTGGCTGGAACAGAGACATGGCTGTGACGTAGCCGTGGCTGATGCTTATCGGCATCAGCCCTGTGATGCCAGTGTAACCTGCCGGGAAAAGGTAATTTGTGCGGTGTTGACCGCAGATTGTTTACCGGTTCTTTTTACTGATTATTCAGGAACAATAGTCGCGGTGGCCCATGCCGGTTGGCGTGGACTTGCCGCCGGGATATTGGAGAACACGGTCAATAAGATGTCTGTTCCGGCATCAAAAATCCTGGTCTGGATGGGGCCTGCCATAGGTCCGAAAAACTTTGCAGTTGGCAAAGACGTGTATCAGGTGTTCACAGATTTTTCCGGCGAAGCCGATAAAGCCTTTACTGCGGTGGATGATGGTCGCTGGTTATGTGATATCTATTTACTGGCCAGACAACGGCTGAATGCCATAGGAGTGACCGGGATATATGGTGGGGGACACTGTACCTATGAGGAGGAAGATAACTTTTATTCCTTTCGCCGCGATGGAATAACCGGTCGCATGGCCAGTTTGATCTGGATCAATCACGATACTGCCGCGCCATAAAAATGCTTGAAACCCGATCAGGCAGCCCAATCTAGCGCGTAATAGAATTTAATGGAAATTCCATCACATGCGTATGGATAAATTAACGGCCAGATTTCAGTTGGCCATACAGGATGCTCAAAGTCTGGCGGTAATGCACGACCATCAGTTTATTGAGCCTTTGCACCTTATGATCGCTCTGCTGGACCAGGAGGGCGGCTTAACCCGTCATCTGCTGCTCCAGGCAGGTACCAATATCAACCAGTTACGGACACAGTTGGGCGCTGCCCTGGATAACCTGCCCAGTGTTTCCGGAATTGACGGAGACATTCATATTTCAAACGATCTTGGCAAGCTGTTCAATGTCATGGAAAAGCTGGCTGGCAAACGTAACGATCAGTTTATTCCCAGCGAAATCTTCGTGCTGGCGGTTCTCGACAGCAAAGGCAAATTAACTGATTTATTAAAGGGCGCGGGCATTACCCGGGAAGCGCTTGAAAAAGCGATTGATCAGTTACGCGGCGGCCGGCAGGTGAATAACCCAAATGCCGAGGACCAGCGCCAGGCTTTGGAAAAATATACGATTGATGTCACCGAACGTGCTGAACAAGGCAAACTGGACCCAGTCATCGGTCGTGATGATGAAATACGGCGCACAGTTCAGGTATTGCAGCGGCGCACCAAGAATAACCCGGTGCTGATCGGTGAGCCCGGCGTCGGTAAGACCGCAATTGTAGAAGGGCTGGCGCAACGTATCGTGAATGGCGAAGTCCCCGAAGGCCTGAAGGGGAAACGATTGCTGTCCCTGGACATGGGAGCCTTGATCGCCGGAGCGAAGTTTCGCGGTGAATTTGAAGAGCGCTTAAAAGCGGTTCTGAATGACCTTGCCAGGCAGGACGGTCAAATCATCCTGTTTATTGATGAGATACATACCATGGTTGGTGCCGGCAAGAGCGAAGGCGCGATGGATGCCGGTAATATGCTCAAACCGGCTTTGGCGCGAGGTGAACTGCATTGTGTCGGAGCGACCACCCTTGATGAATATCGTCAGTATATTGAAAAAGATGCGGCCCTGGAGCGACGCTTCCAAAAGGTGTTGGTTGATGAACCTGCTGTAGAAGACACCATTGCCATCCTGCGTGGATTAAAGGAACGTTACGAGGTGCACCACGGTGTCGATATAACTGACCCGGCCATTGTTGCGGCAGCAACGCTAGCCACGCGCTACATTACTGATCGTCAACTGCCGGACAAGGCGATTGATTTAATTGACGAAGCGGCATCGCGCATTCGCATGGAAATTGACTCCAAGCCGGAGCCCATGGACAGACTGGAACGGCGCGTGATTCAATTAAAAATTGAGCGAGAGGCCCTGGTCAAAGAAACCGACGATTCGTCAAAGAAGCGCCTGCAGGCTTTGGATGCGGAAACAGCCAGACTGGAAAAAGAATACAGCGATCTGGAAGAAATCTGGAAGGTCGAAAAGGCAGCTGTGCATGGTTCCCGGCACATCAAGGAGGCGCTGGAACGCGCACGTATCGAAATCGAAACCGCCACCCGTGCCCATGATCTGGCACGGGTATCGGAACTGCAGTATGGACGTATCCCGGAGCTGGAAGCGCAACTGCAAGCCGCCAGTGAAGAAGAACATCAGGAAATGCAATTGCTGCGCAACAAAGTGACGGATGAGGAGATAGCCGAGATTGTCTCACGCTGGACCGGAATACCGGTTTCCCGGATGTTAGAAGGCGAAAGAGACAAGCTATTGCGCATGGAAGAGGAACTGCGGGCACGTATTGTCGGTCAGGATGAGGCGGTAAAGGCAGTGTCTGACGCCATACGCCGCTCCCGTGCGGGCTTATCCGACCCTCGCCGCCCGAATGGATCATTTCTGTTTCTGGGACCAACGGGCGTAGGTAAAACCGAATTATGCAAGGCCCTGGCGGAGTTTCTGTTCGACACGGAAGATGCCGTGGTCCGAGTCGATATGTCGGAGTTCATGGAACAGCACTCCGTTGCCCGTTTGATCGGAGCGCCTCCGGGATACGTCGGTTACGAAGAAGGCGGCTATCTGACCGAGGCAGTGCGCCGTAAACCCTATTCCGTGCTCCTGCTGGACGAAGTGGAAAAGGCCCACCCCGACATATTTAATATCCTGCTACAGGTACTGGACGACGGGCGGCTCACCGATGGTCATGGGCGCACGGTGGACTTTCGTAATACAGTTATAGTAATGACCTCCAATCTGGGGTCACAAATCATTCAGGAAAAGACCGATGAAGGACAGTACGATGAAATGAAGGCCGCGGTCATGGAGATTGTAGCCAGCCATTTCCGGCCGGAATTCATTAATCGAATAGATGAAAGTATCGTGTTCCATCCACTGGGCAAGGCACACATTCGTGCGATTGCCGATATCCAGATTAAAGACCTGCGCAAGCGCCTGCATGAGCAGGATATTAGTCTTGTGGTGAGCGATGAGGCGCTGAACCTGATTGGTGAGGCAGGCTTCGACCCGGTGTACGGGGCGCGGCCACTCAAAAGAGCCATACAACAGAAATTGGCAAATCCACTGGCGCAGGACATCCTCGCTGCAAAATTCAAACCGGGAGATATAGTCCGCGTAGATGAAACGGAAGCAAGAATAGCCTTTTCAGGCTAGCCATATATCAGCCCGTATCGCGCTATAATTCGGATATGGTTTCCACACGGTACGTTCATGTCGGTCTTTTTTTAACGGCAGGTTATTTGCTCTACATATCAGGACAAATAGCCTATATCGATCACCTTAGCTCGATTGCCAATGACAGCGTAAACTATCTGGTCATGGCAAGATACACAGGCATCTGGTCAAAGCCGGACGAAGCCATAGCAATGGTCTGGCAATATGAAGACTTCCCGATTTTTTTCCCTTTAGTATTATCCCTGTTTAACGTAGCCGATTCGCTGCTGGCGGCCCACTCACTCGTCATTCTATTCGGCATTATCTGCATCTGGTTTCTGTACCGGCTGTCAATGCGTGTTTTAGGAAATGAATGGATAGCAATGGCAGTTGTTGCCGTGTCGGTTTTAATGCCAGGGTATGTCCTGGGTTTACAGGGCATCCTGAGTGAATCCCTCTACATATTGCTGAGTTTATTATTTTTATATTACTACAGACTGCAAAAACAGGACTGGGCGATAGCGCTACCCGTACTGATAGCACTGCTGTCAACCCGTACCATTGGTATATCGATGATCGTGGCGTTAGTCCTTGTGGCGTTATTTAGATATATAGAGTCCGAAAAAGATTATAAACATCATTCTATGATAGCCGCGCTGGCAATGGTTCTGTACATCTGTATAAAAACGCTGTTTGGGCCTGAACAGGAAAGTCATTACATTGGAGTCTTTAAGCAATTTTTTTCAGATAAGTCCGGGGTAATCGAAAAGCTGTCAAGTCAGATTTCAGCATTGATTGAAGCGTGGAAAACTCAATGGCTGATATACTGGCTGGACAATATACAGCTCAACCACATCCTGGTGATGATTGTCCTGCTGTTGAGCCTTTCCGGTTTAGCCCTGTACTGTTATCGGAATCATACCCGGATTATGGGCTGGTACGTCGTGGTATATCTACTGGTTTTAATATTATGGCCCCATCCGGGCCAGATGGTTCGCCTTCTTATGCCCGTCATGCCGCTTATGGTGCTATTCGCAGTATACTTCATCAAATCGGCATTAAGTCGGTTAAATGACCAGAAAAAAATAGTACACAATACACTGCTCGCCACGATAGTAATGCTGTCAACGGTGCTTCCATCGCACGCACACATTCACAAAAGGGTATCAAATTCCGAAGAAAAGCAAATACCCCTGATGCACGCCATTCTTCGCATTCCGGACTGGGATAAAGCCGTATATGAAAGCCTGATACAAAATGCCATGTTGCAGGATTTTATGGCAATCGGCGACAGAGTCGGAGAAGCAGAGGTTCTCTATTATGAACCATCCTATCTCGCCGTATTAGGAGGAGTTAAGGCAACAAAGCTCAGAGTGACCGACGACATAAAAGAGCTAAGACGCAGGGTAGCCGAATCCGGTTCAGACTATTTACTGTTGACATACTACCACCCCAGAAAAAAACGCAGAGATAATTCGGGCCTGAAAATTAGAGAGCACCTTGGCGGAATCATACGAGAACAGGGGTGCAGCTATTTGCAGAAGGTCGAAATCTCATGTTTATATCATATAGCCGGAACCTCGGCAGCTCCCCATTAAACAGGCGCTGACATATGCGGCGGCATTCTGATACAGCATATATCGGGATAGCCTGTGAGTACTTCAAAGGAACCTGCGTTACGCTATCTCAACAAACTGTATTTCAAAATACATCGAATCGCTGCAATGCCATCTTTCCAGCCTATTTTTTTACCCTCGGCATAAGTTCGGCCATAGTAACTGATGCCGACCTCATAAATTCTGAGCTGAGGCTTCCATGCGGCGATTTTTGCAGTAATTTCCGGTTCAAAACCGAAACGATTTTCCTCTATCGGTATGGCCTGAATAATTTCCCGACGGAAAACCTTATAACAGGTTTCCATATCCGTAAGATTCAGATTTGTCATCATATTAGATAGCAGAGTGAGAAATTTATTGCCCATGCTGTGCCAGAAATAAAGAATACGCTCAGCATCCGCCCCCTTGAAGCGGGAACCATAGACAACATCTGCAACACCCTCTTCAAATGGCCTGAGTAATTTGGGATATTCATTGGGATCGTACTCAAGGTCAGCATCCTGAATAATGACAATATCCCCGCTTGCGGCGCGAATCCCGTTTCGTAACGCGGCGCCCTTTCCCATATTCCGCTCATGCTCCATTATGATGACATTGTGATATTGGCGAATGACATCCATGCTGTTGTCCGTTGAACAGTCATCGACAACAATGATTTCCTTGCGATAGGGAAGTTCTGCTGACACAACGGCATCAAGCAGTTTTCCTATGGTATCGCCCTCATTGAAGCAGGGAATGATGATTGAAATTTCCTCAATACGTATGTTAATCCGCATATCTTACTGTCTGTCAGATAGAAATAATTTAATCAGAGCGAAGGTCTGATATGCTGCATACTACTTGATACGGCTTATTTTTGCATATGGACTCTTCACGGTTAAACGCCCATTTACTGTCTGATATTCAAAGCGCACCAACGCCATTTCATGCAGTTAATCGCATGTCCCGGTTATTAACCGATCAGGGTTTTAAGCACTTGCAGGAACAGGATAGCTGGAAAAATCTTGACGGTCGTTATTTTGCTACAAGGAATGACTCCTCAATCATAATTTTCGCAACCACACCGGCAAGCATTAAAAGTGGCGGCATTCACGCAGCAGGTGCACACACCGACAGCCCATGCCTGAAGATAAAGCCAAACCCCGTCATCAATAAACAGGGCTATCTACAGCTTGGTGTCGAAGTCTATGGCGGGGCGCTTCTCAACCCCTGGTTTGATCGAGATCTATCGCTTGCAGGCAGAGTGACATTCCGTAGCAAAGACAGTGCAATTCGGTCGGTTCTCATTGATTTTCAACGACCTGTTGCGATTATACCGAGCCTGGCCATTCATCTTGACCCGAGCGCGAACCAGGAAAAAAGCATTAATGCACAGACGCACATAGTCCCCATGCTGTCACGGCAGGATAAAGGGAAAAACACAGACTTTCGCCTCATGCTGCAGGATCAAATTCAAACCCAACATAAAAACATTGAAATCGACACAGTGCTGGATTACGAACTATCTTTTTACGATGCACAGGCCCCGTCCATAATCGGCCTCAATAATGACTTCATCTCCGGCGCACGACTCGACAACCTGCTAAGCTGTTTTATCGGACTTCGGGCATTACTGGATGCAGACCCAGGCCCGGCAAAGCTACTCGTATGTAATGACCATGAAGAGATCGGCAGCGCTTCAAGCAGCGGGGCACAAGGGCCTTTTCTCAAATCGGTACTGCAACGGTTAGCAGGCTCAAGTGAACAGTTGGCCCGCTTGATTGATCGTTCCATAATGATTTCCTGCGACAATGCGCATGGCATCCACCCAAACTACAGCGACAGACACGACGACAATCACGGACCGGTACTCAATAAAGGGCCGGTTATCAAGACCAATGCCAATCAAAGATACGCGTCTAATTCTGAAACAAGCGCATATTTTCGCCAGCTGTGTGAACAGGCCAGCGTCCCTGTTCAGGACTTTGTTACACGCAGCGACATGAAGTGCGGAAGCACGATAGGGCCAATTACAGCGACTGAAACAGGCGTAAAGACCGTGGATATTGGCATCCCTCAGCTAGCCATGCACTCACTCAGAGAAACCTGCGGTAGTCACGATACCCTTCATCTATATAAAGTCCTTAAACATTACTTCTCAATCGCTTACCGATAGCATCGACAAAGGCAATAAAGGTGAAATCATCGGACAATACAGACACCGCAAGCCCGGAGCACCACAATCGCGATAAATGGATTTCAACCCGATTGATCGGCTATTCTTCCAAGGATTAAAAAATACGGAGAGCAATCATGCCGGTCATACTGAAAACAGAGACCCGGGCAGCCGCGGATTTTCAAGTATGTATCGTCACTAATCGTGGTGACGCGCACCTGTTTGTTGCCGAAGCGGGAAAACCGGCGTACTGGTTTTATACCGATAATCGAGCGGACGCCGACCACACAGTGCATATCGTTGAGAGTCGAGCCGAATCCAATCTGAACATCTGCTACGTAGAATCCCGAGGCGCAGCCGGATGGCGAGTTGTCGAGCATCCCTTAAAAAACACCCTGTAATTATTTTTTCATAGCCTGTCGACAGGCCGGCCGTTTGACACATTTTTCCAGCCAGTCCCTCAAACTTGGCCAGTCACCCAGCTTGATTCGTGCCGGACGGCACCATGAAAACACCGAAGCGACATTCAGATCCGCCACCGTAAACCGATCACCCAATAGATAAGGGCTGTTTTCCAAAGCCTGATTCAAAACCCCGAACGGCTGATGCAGCAGGCGCAGATTACGCTCCACCTTCTGACTATCACGGGTTTCCTGCGGAAACACCCGCGTATGAAGCAGCACCGTTAGCAGGCTGTACTCTACTTCCGACATCACCCAAAAACCCCACATATTCGCCCGTGCGGCATCGGCGTCACTATCCGGGAATAATGAACCCCCATATCTTTTGGCGATATACATATTAATGGCCATAGACTCAAACAATGTCAGATCACCATCCCTCATGGCCGGTATTCGCCCGTTCGGATTAATAGCCAGATAGCCTTCCGAGCGAACCTCATCGCCATGGAAATCAATCGGTATATGCTCATATTCAATACCAATCTCCTCAAGCAGCCAGAGCGGCCGTAACGTGCGAGAAGCTGAAATCCCATAAATCCTGATCACACTTAAACTCCTGTCAATCCCATAGCCGGGCCTGCTGCGTCAACACGGACAGTATGATTGCTGCCGGCCTCACAGGCAAGCACCGGCCCAACCAATCCCCCGCCGTAAACACCCGGCGCCCAGACATAATGACAAAAGCCATCTGGCTGAAACATATTCAATAATGCCTCCTCCAGTGTGCAGCGCACCACAGAACATGGACAGGCACCGGCCCACCGTGTAATATGCGCTTGACTCATACAAAGCGTTGTAATATAAACCGGATTAGGACTAAAATAGTTAAACCTGAATGTTCGACCCCGATTAATTCGGGCTATAATTCGGGCTATAATTCGGACTATAATTCGGACTATAATTCGAGCCCATACCCGGAACAAGCCTGGCAGCCGGGCCCGAACGAAGCCCCCGGAATGGAGAATATCGAACTAAGGAGAATCCCGGACTAAGGAGAATCCCGGACTAAGGAATAGAGATCAGTGAATAGGAAACGAAGCGGCCCGCAAAGCCGCTTAAACATCGTCGTAACAGAGGAATGATCATGGTTAAAATGCCCGTAAAACGCGCCACAGGCGACATACACAATTTAATGCCCCCCCCCCCCCCCCCCCCCCCCCCCAAATGGGGTATTTATGTTGAGCCTCACTCTCGACACAGGGCGGCGCTCGGCATCCCATCGGTTCGCTTCTGCCTTGAACCGCTTTAGCCTTTCCGGCCTGCGCCGCGGGCTGGTTGCCGTGTTGCTTGGTTTGCCGCTGCTGGCAGGACTGGCCAGCGAAGCCGCCGCCCAGACGGCCAACGCCGACGGCACCTACACCGTCCCCCAGGATTGGGCACTGAAACCGTCGGCCATCGGTGCCGGAGAAAGCTTCCGGTTGCTGCTCATCTCATCCAACACACGCGCTGCGAACGCGGGTAGCAACAGCGACTACGATACCCACGTGCGGAATCGCGTCGCAGTCGGCCACACAGCCATCCGGCCCTACAGCTCGACCTTCCGCGCCCTCTACTCAACCACCACGGTGGACGCCCGCGACCATGCCATGACCACCGGTACCGGCGTACCCATCTACTGGCTGGGCGGTGCCAGGGTCGCCGACAATTACACCGACTTCCACGACGGCTCGTGGGATAGCGCAGCAGGACGCAACGAAAATGGAGCTTCCCAAACCGGCACTGCCTTTACCGGCAGCCGCGACGATGGAACCGCATTTCCCGGCCGTGCGTTTGACTCATCGGGACTGATTTCCGTAGGGAGTATCAGATATGGGTCGCCAGCTGATGGTTTGGATAGCGCTAACTCAGTGAGTAATACAGGTAGAAGCTTCTTCGGTCTGTCCCCGATCTTCGTAGTGGCACAAACCACTTCGGTCATCACCATCGCCGCCGGCACCTCACCGGTGGCGGAAGGCGCCACCGCCAGCTTCACCATTACCGTAACACCCGCGCCCAGCGCGAACCTGACGGTCAGCCTGTTTGTCGCCGACGCCTCGGGCAGCCGCGACTTCGTGGCCTCCACCAACGAGGGCACCCAGACAGTAACCGTGCCGACCTCCGGCAGCGCCATCTACTCCGTGCCGACCGTAGCCGACACCACGTCAGAAGGCAACGGCCCGGTCACCGTCACCGTGCTCGGCACCACCGCCTACGTCGTGTCCCCCTCCCAGAGTTCGGCCTCGGTCCAGGTCATTGACGACGACGCCCACGTCGTGTCGCTCAGTATCGACTCCGCAATGGGAGCCGAAGGCGATTCCGGTTTCAGCGACGGTGCGACATTTACACTCACCATCGACCCGCCGGGTGCGACAGGGTTTGTCTCTTTGAACGCTGCTGGTAGTGTTGCCCCCTCAGACTTCCTGATCGCCACAAGCACAAGCCCCACGGCAGCTTTTTACTTTCTAGGAAATCAAACCATAAATCTAGCAACCTTCTTTGCGAGCGGGCCCAGCCGTACATTCAGGGTCCGCGCCAGAGGCGACACGTCCGATGAAACCGACGAGACAGTGCAAATGACCTTGAACCGGATTCCCGGCGGCACCCTCGCCAACGTCGTGATCGACCCGGACGCCAACCGCGTCACCTACACCATCACCGACGACGACCCCGCCATGGTCTCCCTGACCCGCACCGGCGGCACCGGCGCCATTGAAGAAGGCGGCACAGTGGGTTTCACCATCGCCCTGAGTCAGGCACTGATCGCCGGTGAGGTCATCGACGTGCCACTGTCAATCGGCGGCACCGGAGTCACCACAGACGACTGGAGCCTGGCAGCCGCCGGCACCGGCGTCACCCTGTCGGCAGAGGACACGGCCACCCCGTTGCTGAGCTTTGCAGGCGCAGGCGCCCAGACCGCCACCCTGGTGCTGACACCAGCGGGCGACAATACCGACGAGGGCACCGAGACCTACACCATCGCGCTGGGCCCGAACGACGCCAGCGCCAACGGCTTCGACCTCGCCAGCCGGGCCACCAATGTCGACGACGGCGCCGACCCGCACGCCAGCGACAATACCTTCGACGTCATGGTAGGCGATGCCACCGTCCACACCGTATCAATCAGCCTGGACCGCACCATGGCCGCCGAGGGCGATTCCGGCATTACCGACGGCGCGACCGTGACGGTGACCATCGATCCGCAATATCCGAGTGCGGGGCTCGGATTCGAGATATGTCTGGGCGGCACCGCCACCCGTGGCGACAGTGCCGACTGGCGGTTAGCCGGTCCACTAAGCATTGTTGACGACGCTGCAACTTTAGCCAGGTGCTCGTCGGGTGCTAGCCCGGTTACTACTAATAACCCCAATCTCCCCAGCTTTCAGTTCAATATTCGGATAAACGGCGACACAGTGGACGAGCTGAACGAGACCGTGACCCTGACCTTGCAACGGACCTCAGGTACCCCTGCCGACGTCGTCATCTCCCCAACCGCCGCCACCTTCACCATCACCGACGACGACACGGCGGGCGTGACCATCACCGAGACAGACGACGCCACCACGCTCACCGAAGGCGGCACGGACGACTACGGCGTGATGCTGGCCACCCAACCGACCGCAAACGTCACCATCACGCCCACCTCAGGCATGACGGCCACCGCCATAGTCAGCGGCAGCCTGATCTTCACCGCCACCAACTGGGCCACGGTCCAGACCATCACCGTCGCCGGGCTGGATAACAACGCCGACGCCGCCAATCAGCAAGTGACCATTACCCACGCCATCAACTCCACGGGCGATGCCATATACAACGCACTCGCCCCGGTCTCAGTGACAGCGACGGTAACCGACGACGACGCCACCACCGTGACCCTGGCGGGCGCCGCGGGCAACGTCATGGAAGGCACCGCCAAAGAAATCACCGTCACCCTGGGCCGCGCCCTGGCCGAGGGCGAGGCGCTGCCGGTGCCGCTGACCTTCATGGGTGAGGCGACACCGGGCACGGACTACAGCGTCACCGGCGCCATGGCGAGCGGCGTTGCCTACACCGGCCTGGACAGCGCCACAGGCACGGTGACCTTTACCGGCCCATCGCCTATCAGCGCCACCCTGACCCTGAGCGCGACCCCCGACAGCGATGTTGAGACCAGCGGCGAGACAGTCATCATCGGCCTGGGCACCCTGGACGGCGACTCCGGCACCGGCCTGGACGGCGGCGCCAGCGGCACAGACAGCCTGGACGACTTCAGCATCGAAGACCCGCTGCTCATCAGCATCACCGGTGGAACTGCCGTCACCGAAGGCAGCTCCGCGACCTTCACCGTGACGGCCAATCGAGTTCCGAGCAGCGCCCTGATGATTGACCTGACCGTAGCGGACGCCGCCGCCGGTGATTATCTGGACTCAGGCGACGAAGGCGATAACATGGTCACCCTGTCCGGAGCCACCACGGCCACCGTTGAAATCCCCACACAGACCGACAGCACCGACGAGACCAACGGCACCATCACGGTAACCATAGCGGACGGCACCGGTTACACCGTCGGTATGCCGTCCTCGGCCATGGTCGGGGTGAACGACGACGACGCCACCACGGTGACCCTGACGGGCACGGCGGGCAATATCAGTGAGGGCGTCACCCGCAACCTCACGGTCACCCTGGCCCGCACCCTGGTCGCCGGCGAAAGCCTGGCCGTACCGCTGACCCTGGGCGGCAATGCGACACGGGGCACGGACTACACCCTGACCGGCATCCCGGCGGACAACATCGCCTACGACATCCCGAACAGCGCCACCGCCGGCATGGTGACATTTACCGGCCCGGCTGCGGCCACCGCCACCCTGGCCCTGGCCGTGCAGGTTGACGGCACATCCGACACCGGCGAGACCATCACCATCGCCCTGGGCACCCTGGACAGCAACTCCGGCACCGGCCTGGGCGGCGGCGCCGCCGGCACAGGCAGCCTGGCCTTCACGATCATGGAACAACCGACCATCGTACTGCCGCCGACCCTGACGGTCACTGAAGGTGCCAGCGTCGGTTACCCGGTATCCCTGGCCACCGCCCCGACGGCGGCTGTCACGGTGACAGTCACCGGTCACTCCGGCACCGACCTGACGCCGGACGAAACCAGTCTGACGTTCACGATGACCGACTGGGACACGGTACAGACGGTGATGGTGGCGGCGGCTGAGGACGACGCCGACGCAGCGGACGACACCGTGACGCTGATGCACACGGCCTCGGGCACAACAGCCTATAGCGGGGTAACGGGTGCAGTGGTAGTGACGATCGACGACAATGACCTGCCGGTCGCCTCGTTCGCCGTGGCCAGCTTTACCACCAACGAAGGCTCGGGCACGTACAACGTAGTGGTCAATCTGACTCCGGCGCCAGCCGCGGCCACCACGATCACCTACACGGTGGACAGTGCCAGCACGGCGACACCCGGCACCGACTATACCACGCTGACCGGCACGGTCGTGGCGTCCGTGGACGCATCCAGCGTTAATATTTCGGTGGCCATCACCGACGACAGCGTGGACGAGACCAGCGAGACGGTCATACTGAACCTGGCCGCAGGTTCGGGTTACACGGTGGGCACCGATCGTGTGCACACACTGACGATCGCCGACAACGACACGGCGGGCGTGACCGTCAGCGAGGCCGGAATAACGGTCGCTGAGCCTGACGGTACAGACATCTACACCCTGGTGCTGGACACACAACCAGCCGGCGATGTGGAGATTACGGTGGAATCCGACACGCCCGGTGCGGCGACCGTGAGCGCAGCCAGCCTGACGTTCACGGCGAGCAACTGGGATACGGTACAGACCGTGACGGTGACGGGCGTCAACGACAACGTTGGCGGTAACCGCCCGGCGACCATCAGCCATAGTATAGACAGCGGCGACGGCGACGGTGCGGGTTACCCGGATGGTCTGGCCATAGCCACGGTGGCAGTCACGGTCACCGACGACGACGAGCCGGTCGCCTCGTTCGCCGTGGCCAGCTTCACTACCAACGAAGGCTCGGGCACCTACAACGTGGTAGTCAATCTGACTCCGGTGCCGACCGCGAACACCACGATCAGCTACACGGTGGCCGGCACCAGCACGGCGACGATGAGCGCCGACTACGCCGCGCTGACCGGCACGGTCGTGGCGTCTGCGAGTGCGTCCAGCGTCGAGATTCCCGTGGCCATCACCGATGACAGCACACAAGAGGGCAGCGAGACGGTGATACTGATTCTGGGCACCGGCACGGGTTACACGGTGGGCACCGGTCGTGTGCACACATTGACGATCACCGACGACGACGACGCGGCCCCGGTCGGTACGGGGGCGATGCAGGAGATGCAGGCGGCACAGGAAGCCTGGCTGCCGCGCTTCGGTCTGACGGCGGTAGAACATATGCTGGGCGGCCTGGATTACCGCTTGTCGGTGGCCGATCAACCTGGGCTGTCGGGCAATGTGAGCGGCCTGTCCGCTGGTCGAGCGCTGCATGGGGGCGGTAATGCAACCGGCACGGGATATGCGGCGGGCGGCTTCGGCCAGAGCGATGGCGGTGATGGCCTGGGCGCCGGTTCGGTTGATCGGCTATTGAATCTGTCCAGGACACTGTCGCTGCGCGATATGCTGCGCGGCAGCCGCTTTGTGCACCGCGGCGGGGAGAACGGTGTTTCGGTGTGGGGTCAGGCGTCCTATTCGCGCTACGAGGATGGACAGGACGGCGTCACGGTGGATGGCGAGGTGGCGACCGGCCTGCTGGGCGTGGACAGCGACAACGGACGGACGCTGCTGGGTCTGGCGCTGTCGTACAGCGAAGGCACTGGAGACTGGAGCGGAGCGAGTGCCCAGGGCGAATTGTCGAGCACGCTGGCGTCGCTGCTGCCGTATATCCGACACAACGTCACCGAGAGATTGCAGTTATGGGCGGCGGCGAGTTATGGCCTTGGCAACCTGGAGCAGAGTTCGACATCGGCTGATTCGAGGCATGACATTAATCAGCTATCGGCCTCGGCCGGTGTACGCGGCACGCTGCTGGAGCGCCCGCTAGAAGAGGGCGGCCTGACGTTGACGCTGATCTCGGATGCGGCGCTGGCGCGTATTGAGTCGGACGATGCCGGTGGTATGTCGGGCTTGACGGCGAACACGAAGCGTTTCCGAATGGGTCTGGAGTGGTCCTGGCAGTTGCCGCAGGCGGACGGTGGCCGGTTGATTCCGGAACTGGAGTTGGGGATGCGTTATGACGGCGGCGATACCAGCGACGGCCTGGGCGTGGAACTGGGCGGCGGCATCAGTTGGCAGTTGCCCTCCAGAGGCCTGACCCTTGACCTGCGTGGCCGACGCCTGCTGGATCATGAGGCCGCCGAGCGGCGTGAATGGGGCGTATCCGGTTCGCTGCGCTACGACCGGCAGCCGGGTTCCGCTCATGGGCCGTCGCTGAGTCTACGTCAGGAATACGGCACCGCCCCGGCCTCGGGTGGCCTGGATCGGCTGTTGTCGGATTCGCTGTCGGACGCACTGGAAGAGGATTCATCGCAGCCCGGCCCGGCCTCCGGTCGCTGGAGCCTGGAGGGCGAGTGGGGCCTGGCCCTGAATGACGGCACCACCGGCATTCCGTATGCGGGCCTGTCGTCGTCCGATTCCGGGCACGACCTGACCCTGGGCTGGCGTCTGCTGTCGGCACCGGGCAATCCGGATACCGAGCTGGACATCAAGGCCTTGCGCCGCCGGGACGGTGAAGGCAAAACCAACCACGGCATCGGCGCACAGTGGAAGCTGCACTGGTAGCGATTGGCATGGCCGCCGGGGGTATTTTCCCCGGCGGCTATTTGCGGTGATACCAGCCGCTCTGTTGTGTTTTCAGCGGGGTTTTTATCCGGGAACTGGGAGGTACTTCCGGCTAATGCCCTTCAATATCAAGCAGGCCGCCTGTGTACATGATGGATTGAGCGCTTTATCATGCGGCCTGCTTCCCGTGACTAAGGACACTCTGAGCTTATGGCCCAATACATCTACACCATGAACCATGTAAGCAAGATCGTTCCCCCGAAGCGTGAAATTCTCAAAGATATTTCTCTTTCATTTTTTCCCGGTGCCAAGATCGGTGTACTGGGTTTGAATGGCGCGGGGAAGTCCACTCTGCTGCGCATCATGGCGGGTATTGATATGGAGATTGATGGGGAAGCACGCCCGATGCCGGATATCAAGGTCGGTTATCTGCCGCAGGAGCCTCGGCTCGATCCCACAAAAGATGTGCGTGGTAGCGTTGAAGAGGCATTAAGCGAATTCAGTGACGCTCAAGAGCGCCTGAATGAAATCTATGCCGCCTACGCGGAACCCGATGCCGATTTCGATGCCCTTGCCAAAGAGCAGGCCCGCCTGGAAAATATCCTGCAGGCCGGTGATGGGCATAACCTGGAAAGAACTCTGGAGGTGGCTGCGGATGCCCTGCGTCTCCCTCCCTGGGATTGTGATGTAGCAAAGCTTTCCGGCGGTGAGCGCCGTCGTGTTGCGCTATGCAGGCTGCTGCTTTCCAAGCCCGATATGTTGCTGCTTGACGAACCGACGAACCATCTGGATGCTGAGTCAATCGCCTGGATGGAGCGGTTTTTGAAAGAATACTCCGGCACCGTTGTTGCCGTTACGCATGACCGCTACTTTCTTGATAATGTTGCAGGCTGGATTTTGGAGCTGGACCGAGGACACGGTATTCCCTGGGAAGGCAGTTACACCACCTGGCTGGAGCAGAAAGAAAAGCGTCTCAAGATGGAAGCAGGACAGGAAACGGCCCATCAAAAGACAATCAAGCGCGAGCTGGAGTGGGTACGATCCAATCCCAAAGGCCGACATGCCAGAAACAAGGCTCGCCTGAGACGCTTTGATGAGCTGAGTTCCGCCGAGTTCCAGAAACGTAATGAAACCAACGAGCTTTATATTCCTCCCGGTCCGCGTCTTGGTGACAAGGTCATTAATGTCAAAAACCTGTGTAAACGCTTTGGCGACAAGATTCTGCTTGATGGTCTCAGCTTTAGCCTGCCTCCGGGTGGTATCGTTGGTATCATCGGCGCCAACGGTGCAGGTAAAACGACCCTGTTTCGCATGATTACAGGGCAGGAGAGTCCGGATAGCGGTGAAATATCCATCGGCGAAACGGTCAATCTGGCCTATGTCGATCAGTCGCGTGATTCCCTGAACGACAACAAAACCGTATGGGAAGAGATCTCGAATGGTCAGGACATTATTCAAATCGACAACACGGAGCTTCAGTCTCGCGCTTACGTCGGCCGTTTCAATTTCAAGAAGTCAGACCAGCAAAAGTTCGTCAAAGACCTCTCCGGTGGTGAGAGAAACCGCGTCCATCTGGCGAAACTCCTGCTCTCCGGTGGCAATGTCCTGTTACTTGATGAACCGACCAACGATCTGGACGTTGGGACATTGCGCGCATTGGAAGAGGCACTGTTGAATTTCCCGGGATGTGCCGTTGTAATCACACATGATCGTTGGTTCCTGGACCGAATTGCAACTCATATCCTGGCGTTTGAAGGAGACAGCCGGATGGTGTGGTTTGAGGGTAACTATGCGGATTACGAGACAGATAGAAAGCGCCGACTCGGTGAAGCAGCGGATCAGCCACACCGTATCAAATACAGGCGGATCAACGCTTAGCGTAAGCTCCCCTGTCAGGTGGGCAGTTCAAAAGTAAAAGACTTGGCGTTTTCAAGGGTCTCAAGGGGGATCGTTTCTTGCAGGTTGTTCTGGTTAGGTTTGCCGAGTTCAGTGTCGTCAAGCATTAGCCGAGAAACTTTGGGCCGCATCGTCGATCCGTAAGGATGTGATTGCAAAAAAGCGATGTGTTTGAAGTGAAAACTTATTAAAGAAAACGACTATACGGATCAAGTTTTTGCTTTAATTTTTGTAGGCGCAGGTAATTTTCACCATAATAGGCAATACCATAATTTTTGATGTTTCGCTCAGGGTAATTCACGTATTGTACGGCTCTTTGAACCCCTTGTGTTGTCTTACAAATAGCAATAATTTTTGGATGCAGATTGAAACGCTTATTAAATAAGCGACGATGTGTTTCATAAAGTTTTTCTCCACTACCTACAAAAAGTACATTAGATTTTTTTGACGCCAAAGAATTCAAAATAGGAAAACATGAAGTAAACATACTCAATAGAATGTTTTTTAAAAAAACTTCTTTTTGTCATTTTCATTTTGGTAATCAATTTAGAACTTATCTCAAAATTTCTCAAGCAGAATATTAATAGCAGCCAGTTGAATAAAGCCTGCAAAATTTGCGGCGCCATATTCCCATCGAACAAGAATACTTCTTTGCCATTGTATCCAGGTAAAAAGCGCTCCGATAGAAGAAATATTTTCTTCTGGAAACGGTCCCGGTTGTGCCATCACAGATGAAACAGATAATCTATGAATGCCGGACATATCGCTCGGCCTGTTTCAGATCTTCAGGAGTATCAATTCCCATTTCGACGCCTGGCCTTGTAATACCGACCTTGATCTTTTCACCGTTCCACAATACGCGTAGCTGTTCCAGCGCCTCAATGGTTTCCAGTTCACAGGCAGGCATTTCAGCGTATCTTCCGAGAAAACTGGCCTTATAGGCATAAAGTCCGATATGCCGGAAGTAACCCGCTTCGGCAGAAATCGGTTTATTTCTGTTCCAGGGTATCGGCGCTCGACTGAAGTACATCGCATAACCATATCTGTCGGTTACAAGTTTTACGATGTTCGGATTATCGATATCTGCTCTTTCCTTCAAAGGATGGCAGAGTGTCGCTATACTACAATTATGGTCTGACTCAAGCAGCCCAGCCACTTGATTTAAGCATTCCACCGGCATGAATGGTTCGTCGCCTTGTAAATTAACCACGACTTCTTCATCGCTCATATCATAGATAAGTGCCACTTCGGCTAATCGCTCAGAACCATTTCTATGTTGGTCGGATGTCATGCAGACCTCTGCCCCGATTTTGTATGCTAGCGCCGCAATACGTTCATCGTCCGTTGCAATGATGATGCGCCGTGCGGAGCTGTTGCTCGCGCACTCGAATGTACGTTGCAACATCGGTTTGCCTGCCAGATCAACTAATGGCTTGCCTGGAAAGCGAGCTGACGCATAGCGTGCGGGAATTACGATGGTGTAGCTCAATTTATCATTCCTTTTTTTAACTTTCCCCGGCTTTTTCCAGTAGCATGAGAAAACGCCGACTGAAGGTATTTGCAAGCGTCACATTTATCGGAACATACCAGAAAAATTTATTTGCGAAGCGCATACATTTCACGGCATCTTTCTCTGTCATCATAACGATGCCTCTGTCCTCGAATTCCAAATCCTGACGGCAATATTGATAATGATCTGGAAATTCATGTTCTATCACATCGATCTGGTATTTTCTCAGCCCGTTAAAAAAACGATCCGGGTAGCCTATCCCTGCAATAGCGTGAATCTTTCGATTGGCAAATTCCGATAAGATTCTGGTTTCGCCTGTCTGCATATTAACCGCGAGACGATTGCTGACGGACATTGAGTATTCACGATGCTCACTCTGCCCATTTACCACGATCATATCAACTTCGTCCAGGCGAGATGCCCTTTCTCTCAAGGGGCCGGCCGGCAAACATCGACCATTGCCAAACCGGCGTTTACCATTCACGACCGCAATTTCAATATCCCTGTGCATGGCATAATGCTGTAAACCGTCATCCGAGATAATTACATCAATGTCGTTGTGTTCAATCAAACTTTGAATAGCCGTAACCCGGTCAGGGCCAACTGCCATGGGACAGGCCGTCCGTGAGACCAGCATAACGGCTTCATCGCCGACAACGATATGGTCACTATCCGTTCTTACCTGCTGGGGCCACTGCGCGGCCTTACCTCTATAGCCTCGACTAACCAGACCAGGTTTATATCCGTTTTCTCTGAGAAAATTTACTGCCCAGATAACAAGAGGTGTCTTTCCACTTCCTCCTGCAGTGATATTACCAATCACGATAACCGGAATCGAAAATGTTCGTGAAGGAAGTACTTTTATTCTATAAAGAAATCGGCGGATAAGTACCAGCAGGCAAAACATCCAGGACAAGGGTATCAGAAAATAGTACTTAACCCCTCGCTTTCCGTCATACCAGTACTCAGGTGTTTTACGCACGGTCCTTATGAAAACTGCATACGATAGAGAGTTTTATATGCTCCATTCGCAGCCAAAAGCTCATCATGTCTTCCGGATTCCACGATCTCACCTTCATTCATAACAAAAATCACATCGGCCATTTCAACTGTGGAGAGACGATGAGCGATGACCAGGGTGGTACGGCCCTGCATGAGCATCTCCAGACCAATCTGAATATGTTTTTCAGATTCAGAATCCAGCGCTGACGTTGCCTCATCAAGAATCAGTATCGGTGCATCTTTTAACAATGCGCGTGCTATCGCCAATCGTTGACGCTGACCTCCTGACAGCAGTACGCCATCTTCACCTACCTGAGTATCAAGGCCCTGCGGCAGCCTTTCAATAAATTCCCAGGCATGTGCCCGTCTGGCCACATCAATTACTGTTTCGTTATCGATCTCTTCTAATTGTCCATAGGCTATATTGTTCTTAATGCTGTCGTTAAACAGTGTGACGTTCTGGCCGACATAGGCGATTTGCTCACGTAATGATCGATGTTGTATATCCTTGATATCAATCCCATCCAGCATAATCTGACCACTGGTTGTTTCATAAAATCTTGGCAGTAAATTAACCAGTGTCGTTTTCCCGCTGCCTGATTTGCCGACAAAAGCAGCCATGTTCCCCGGCTTAATCTCCAGAGAGATGCCTTTAAGCACATCGTATTTATCATCTGCATATCGGAATCGAATATCTTTATACTCAATATATCCTTTCGATTGCTTCAATATTTCTTTACCAGTATCCGGTTCCGTTGCCTCACCCAGAAAGCCAAAAATGGTCTGGCCTGCTGCAATACCTCTTTGCAGAACCGAATTCACGGCCGTGAGGCGTTTAACTGAAGGTAACAGAACCGACATGGCAATCACATAAGCTGCAAAATCTCCCGGTGTTATCGCCTCCGGCAGATATCCGGATACGACAATAAAAATCGCTCCGGACAGCACCAGGGCAATCACCAGTTGAATCAACGGTACATTAAGTTCCTCGGCTGCAACCAGCTTCATGCTCTGAATGCGATTGTACTCCACTGCTTTTCGATACTGGTTTTTTTCATGCTGTTGCCCACCGAATGCTTTTACCACCAGATGACTGGTGATTGCTTCCTCCGCAACGTGGGTGACTCTACCCATGGAATTTTGAATGTTTCTGCTGATTCGGCGAAGTCTTTTACTGATAACCAGAACCATTAGCGCAACCAGCGGTGCAATGATGAGAAAACCCAGTGACAAATAGATACTCAGGTAAAGCATCAGTGAAACCTGGAATATCACCTTAATGCTGTCGGACACCAGGACTGTAACCGCCTTGGTTGCGGCACCAGCGACCTGTTCGGTGTTATAGGTCAGGCGGGATAACAGTTCGCCTGTGGATGAATGATCGTAAAAGCGGCTCGGCAACATTACGAGATGGTTAAACATATCTCGTCGTATTGTAGCGACGACGCGACGCCCGACCCATGAAATGCAATAGGCTGAGAGATAGCTGGTGATACCACGAAGAAAAAAAATGCCGATAATGGCCAGCGAAAAGAATAGCGCCAACTCAGGGTTCGGTTCAACAAACCCGTCGTCCATAAGAGGTTTCATCAGATAAGCAAAACTCACATCGGCCAGGCCATTTGCCACCATGGCGAGAATTCCTAGCAGGAATATTTTCCAATGAGGATACGCAAGTCGCAGCAAGCGCCGGTAGATGCTTACACCGCTCACTTTACTGTCCTTCTTATTCCGGTTCATCGAACAGGGCTGCTACTTTTCTGGTGTCGTTTGAACAGTCGGCATTGATAAACGGCTAAATCCAAGTTGTCCGGCAATGTCCATGACCGTTATCATGGATTGCCAGCTAGCTCCCTGGTCGCCACGTATCGTAAAAGGCAGGTTACGGTTACTTCCTGCATGTCGGATAATTGCGGCCTTTAAGGCATCAGGGCTACTGTTCAATACCCTGGTGCGGTTAATAAAGTATTCACCGTTTGCATTGACTGCAACCTCGATGGTTTCTTCTTGCACGGTTTGTTCACTACTACTTGCCCTGGGCAAATCAATTTTCACGGCCGACTCTTTTTCAAAGGTCGTGGAAACCATAAAGAAAATCAACATCAGGAACACCACGTCAATCAGTGGCGTCAGATTAATGTCGGGCTCCTCCTGTTTTTTTGATCGCAGATTCACCGGATTTGCCTATTCGTGTTACGTATTTGCGTATCTTCTTCACGCTCTCCATGAATGACTTCGACCAGTTTGAGTGCTTCTTCCTCCATACGAACAACGTACTCTTCGACAGCTCCGCGAAAATAGCGGTAAAACATCAGCGATGGAATGGCAACCGTCAAGCCGGCGGCGGTAGTAATCAATGCCTCAGATATACCGCCCGCCAGCAGGCTGGCATCCCCGACGCCAGCGGTTGTTATTGTGCTGAACACCTTGATCATTCCGATCACGGTACCAAGTAAACCCAGTAAAGGGCTAATCGACGCAATAGTGCCGAGTGTATTAAGAAAGCGTTCAAGTTCATGGACGACATGTCTGCCGGTTTCCTCGATTGCCTCTTTCATGATTTCACGATCATGCTGCAGATTGACCAATCCTGCGGCAAGTACGCGCCCGAGTGAGGAACCTTGTTTCAGCCGCGCCAATGCTCCCTCATCGAAAGACTTGTCCTTGAAGCTAACCCATACGTCGGCTACCAGATTTGGCGGGATAACGCGCTTTTTCTGCAGGCTCCAGAAGCGCTCCGCAATAATGGCAAACGCCACAATGGAACACAAAATAATGGGAAGCATAACCCAACCACCGGCCTTGACTATTTCAAACACACTGCCCCCTTGATTTTGAAGCTGGCGCTTTCTGAAGTAAGGCTGAATGATACTTTATTTATCGTTGGCTGGCACGCGATGCCAGAACCTTTGCCTGTCTCGACGATATTCATAGGGCACGTCCATTTCACCATCATCATAAAAGATAAAACGAACCATACCGGATTCATCATTTCGTAATTGCCGCGTTGACAGTTCTCGGTAACGCCACATGACCTTTTCTCGGGGAAACCCAAAGCGATTTCTGTAGCCCATCGAATAAACCACATATTCGGGTCGGACATTATTCAACCAGATCTGGGTCGAAGAAGTTGCGCTACCATGGTGCGGAGCCGATATCACATCGGCCTTCAAGCGGTCACCATATACGGCGACCATTTCATGCTCAGCCCGGGCTTCAATGTCCCCGGTCAATATGATCGTTCTTCCTTTATTTCGAATGCGTAAAACACAGGAGCGGTTATTTTCACTCAACCCCAGGCTATTTTTCGCCATGGCTAGCGGATAAAGAATATCAAAATCCACACCGTCCCAATGCCATCTCTGACCGGTCTGGCATACCTGCGAATATGGATGCTGGTTCTTGAATTCAGAACCCGGCATGACAGTTAATGAGTCCGTCATAACCTCGCTGGCCACTGCCTTGTAGCCGCCCACATGGTCTTTATCGTCATGGCTGAGTATGACACGGTTAATATGCGTGATGCCCTCATGCCAGAGATAAGGCAATATAACTCTGCGCCCAATGTCAAAGTGATCTCCTGAACGAAAACCCGCGTCATACAGTAATACGTGCTTGTGTGTACGAACCACCACGGACAACCCCTGACCAACGTCAAGGAAGTCAATCTGTAGCTCTCCCTCACCCAAAGAATTTTCAATAAGGATTGACCAGGGGATGAAAAACAATAATCCCACCATGGCGAAATTACGTTTCCGGAATTTATAAAGGATGACAAACCCGGGTAATGCTGCAATCAGATTATATGAAACCGGCGCGGGAAGATGTATCACTGCATATTCAGTTCCGGCCAGTAATTCTATAAACTTCCAGAGTAGTGACATCGAAAACTCAACTGCATCGGACACATAACCGGCCAGCCCATGAAAAGGGAACTGGATAATCACCAACAATACCAACATGGGTACGATAAGTACCCCCACCCATGGCACCGCAAACAGATTAACCAATGGCGCTATCAGGGAAAACTGATGAAAAAAAATGAGGGTTAGCGGCATTAATCCGATAGCCAGGGCTATTTGCAAATAGGCCAATCGCCTGATTCTGCCGGCTAATCTTTCTTTAACTTTGTCTGTCAGTACAAAATAAATAATGGCAACTGCAGCATACGATAGCCAGAACCCGGCATTTAATATGGATAAAGGATCAATCAATAATACAGCCAGCAGGGCAACCAGTAAGACGGTCAGGGGAGATACTGCCCTTCTTAGTAGCAGGCTGAGAACAACGACAGTGAGCATGATAAGCGCACGTTGCGTCGGGATGGAAAAGCCCGCCAGCGCCGCATAGGCTATCGCCGCCAGCAAGCCGCTTATCATGGCAACATCCTGCGCCGGTCGGTATAGACAAAACCGTGGGCGACAGCACCAGATCCGCTTCCCTATCCAGTAGAACAATGCAAAGATCAAACCAATATGCAGGCCAGAAATCGCCATTAAATGGGTGGTTCCGGTCCGTTGCAGCGCCTGCCATTGCGGCTGTGAGATATATTGCCTGTCACCGGTTACCAGCGCGATCAGCAGCCCGGATACATCTTCCGACTGAAGCAGCAACAGCAATCGCTCCGAAAGCAACTGACGCAAATAATTCAGAGTTACCCGTTGCTCCAGCAACATGGCCTGGTCCGCATGACGCACGTACCCGGCAGCCGCTATGCCGCGCTCAAAAAGCCATCCTTCATAGTCAAAGCCGCCCGGATTGGAAAAGCCATGAGGACGCTTCAGTTTGATCGCCATGCGCCAGACCTGACCTGCGGACAATGACGACTTCGGTGAGTACCAGTTCAATCTGACATTTGCCTTCCAGTCAGACCCGTAAACATCCAGAATCTGGAAATCAAATCGGCTGCGTTTTTTCTGATTTTCCGGAATTGACCTGATTACCCCGGTCACGTTTATAGTCTGACTTTCCAGTTCGACGGGTAACGCTTGCGGTGAAAACCACTGAACGCAGGTTATGAGCCAGATAGAGCCAAGAGCCGCCGCCAGCAATATCCTTATAAAAAGCCGATGGCACCGATACCCGAGAAACAGCAACACAGGCAACAGTAACGGCAGCCAGTTGCTCTGCGGTAAATGTGGCAGGTAAGTGGTTAAAAATATGCCTGCGGAAAAGGCTGGAATCACTTTATGCATATCTATGGGCATAAAGCCGACATGGGGATCGTTGATTATGAGAGAATCGTGATTTTAGCCCAACTGCATAAAATTACGGTATGCGCTTAAAGGTACTCGCCTGGCTTGTCGTTAAATATACCGAAATGCGTGAACACCGCTCCCTACGCATATTTGGCCGGTTATTGGATGACCCCTATCTGTTTCATCTGAATAAGCGCTCTGTGTCCGGCGCATTTGCCGTGGGGTTCTTCAGTGCCTGGATTCCTATGCCCTTTCAGATGCTGATTGCCGCCACCATCGCGATCCCTGTCCGTGTTAACTTGCCGCTTTCCGTCATCCTGGTATGGGTCACAAACCCTGTCACCATGCCGCCAATGTTCTACTCCGCCTATATTGTCGGTACATGGTTTACCGGTGATGCCGTGAGACAGTTTGAGTTTGAACCGAGTTACAAATGGTTCATACAGGAATTGCAAACCATTGGAGAACCTTTTTTGCTCGGCTGCCTGATGTTGGCGATTGTCAGCTCAGTTACCGGTTTCTTTGCGATAAAACTACTGTGGAACGAGCGGCTTGTGCGTATGTTGCATATCAGATCAAAAAGACATCGACGCAAACAACATAGTGGTGATCCGTCTTCCTGACTTAATTCAGATCGACTAACGACCCGTTGCGTAAACGTACAACCCTGTCCATACGCGAGGCCATGTTTTCATCATGGGTAGCCATCAGCAAGCTGATACCAAACTCCTGATTCAACTCCAGAAACAGTTCATAAGCCTCGTCCGCCGTCTTGCTATCCAGATTGCCTGTCGGTTCATCGGCCAGTATACATGACGGTAAAGTTACCAGGGCGCGTGCAATTGCCGCCCGCTGACGTTCACCGCCCGACAATTCGGAAGGCTTATGACTGATTCGGTTTGCCAATCCAACCCGGGACAACATCTGCCCGCTTTTTTCTTCCGACTGTTCTTTTGCCATACCGGCAATTCTCAAAGGCATGCTGACGTTTTCAAGCGCTGTAAACTCGGGTAACAAGTGATGAAGCTGATAAACAAATCCCAGGCTACGATTACGCAGATAGCCCAGTTGCTGTTCATTCAACCGGGCGATATTTTGATCGCCTATCCGAACCTCTCCGTCATCCGGCTTATCCAGACCACCAAGCAAATGTAAAAAGGTGCTTTTACCTGCACCTGACACCCCGACAATTGCGATACTTTCGCTTTGATGTACGTTCAGGCTGACATTATGCAGAACATCAATGTGGCTATCGCCCTGTTGATAGCTCTTGCTTAGCCCGAGACATGACAACACGGCTGAATTATTCATAACGGAGCGCCTCTACGGGATGAGTGCGAGATGCCCTCCAGGCCGGATACAGGGTTGCCAGCACGGTTACCAGAAAACTGATCACACAAATCAATACAACATCTCCCCACAGCACCAGCGAGGGGACATCACTAATGTAATAAATGCTGGAATCGAGAAACTTGGTCTGAAACACCTGTTCTATATACCGCACGATGGATTCCAGATGAGTCGCCAAAGTCACACCACCCGCCATACCGGCCAAGGTCCCCAGCACTCCGATCACCGTTCCTTGAACCATAAATACCCGCATGATGGACGAAGGCGACATCCCCAGCGTGCGTAGTATGGCAATATCCGATTCCTTATCCGTCACAACCATCACCAGGGTGGAGACAATGTTAAAAGCGGCCACCACCACGATGAGTAAGAGGATGATAAACATAGCAGTCTTTTCCATTTGCACTGCCCGAAAGAAATTGGCATGACGGCGTGTCCAGTCACTGGTCCAGTAACGTCCCGCCAGTTGCTGCGAGAACTCATATCGTTTTCTGGGCGCATCAAAAAGATTTTCGATCTGGAAGCGTACCCCGCTGGCCTTACCTTTAAGACGCAATAACTTTGCCGCATCATCCATATGCATAAGAACCAGACCAGCATCGAACTCATGCAGACCGACCTCGAAGATGCCGACCAGGGTAAAACTCTTCAATCGCGGCATAACACCAACCGGAGACACATTTAACTGCGGCGAAATCACGGTCAATCTGTCACCGGGAAGCACACCCAGCGACCGGGCCAGCTCAGTACCCATGATCAAGCCAAATTCTCCGGACTTTAAATCCGATAATTTTCCGCTCGTCATCTTGTCGGCAACCGCTGATACGAAAGATTCTAATTCAGGCAGGACCCCACGAAGCAGCGCGGCATTTACATTGCCGACATGACTCAGCATGATTTCTCCACGTACATACGGGGCGCTGCCGGTGATGCTCGAATCACCGGAAAATGTATCCACTATTGACTCCCAATCATCAACACCACCACCGTTAATACCCGATACAGTGACATGTGATGTCATCACCAGGATACGGTCACGCAACTCTTGTTGAAAGCCATTCATGACGGATAAAACGGTTATCAGCAAAACAATCGCCAGCGCTATGCCCAGCATGGATATCAGGGAGATAAAGGAGATGAAATGATTACGTCTCTTGGCACGCAGATAGCGCAGACCAATCAGGAGTTCAATTGCAGGATTCATGGATCGGCGATTAAACCATAATTCGCGCCGTCCAAGTATAACAATATGATATTGAACTAACCATTGTAATCAACGTTACATGAAACCAAACCATGGTATGCACCGGTTCAATGTCTGTAATATAAAAGTCAGGCGACCCGAGTAGGTGGTCGATAACAGTCCGTCGGGGTCTTCGGGACAATACCACTACCCAGCCGAGGGTAGTATTATCGCATCCCTTGGCTTCCGGTTTGCTGACGCAATAGCCAGCCTCTCTTCTTGGTTGGCGGACTTGGCCTGTGGATAATGGCAATCGGCAGTATGACCGGACTTTAATATGCCATTAATTAGTAAACCTGTTTTTCATCCAGTAATCAACGGAGGCTTTACCCGCACCATAAAACACAAGGACGGCAATCATTATTCCCCACATCATATGTTCCTTGGTGCCCGCAGGGCTGATGTCCGGGTAGGAATACATGGCGACCAGATTAAACACGAATAGTATGATTGCCATGGGACGCGTCAGTATTCCGAGAGCCAGCAGGGGTGGTAATACCAGTTCCGTAATAGTTGCCATCCATGCCGCCAGGACATGTGAAATGACCGGCACGCTAAATTCGTATTGAAACAGCCACAGGGTGCTTTCCCAGCTTTTAATCTTGGTCAGGCCAGAAAGGAAAAATACATAGGCCAGCCAGCCGCGCAGCACCAGAGCGAAGACGGATTGTAGGGCATCAAGGCCTTTGATCCCATAGGTGTAGTATTCTATGAACTCATGCAGACCGACCTTTATTTGTTTATACATGAACTTAAGCTCCGGTTTGTTATTGAAAAATCATTGAACCACTGATGTCTGATGGCCTCGACAAGGAATGCCTGCAAATCCATATCGTCATATTGCTCACTTAGCTGGCCCAAAGTCAGCCCCTGGTTTATGGAATCCAGTAGCAACCAGTATTCGTGACTGAACCTGTCGATTCTGACTTCGTAACCGAGACGCCGGACCAGGAGATAGTGATCCTGTACTTCCAGTTGAATATCGGTGGGCTGCTTGTTCTCGGGCTGGTTCTGCTGCCAGATAGTATCAACTGGATATATTGAATGCAACAGCCTGGTCCCGGGAGGCAGCATCAACACCGTCCGATATAGCTGATCTTCATTGAGCAACATGAGTTCGGATGTATCAATCGGCGTGGAATTACGTGCATTGAACGCACGGTGCCAGACCCATTCCAGGCGGGCGGTATCGGCGAGATAAGGTAGCCCGGATACCGGTTCAAAGCCTTCCAGGAACTCCGGAAATTGCCGACCATAGTCGATGACGTTAGCGGAGGTTGAGGGATATCCGACAATATAGTGGTCCACCATGCCATCAAAAAAGCGGTTTCCCAGCAACCGTTTACAGACGGGATATATTTCAGCGAGCACTTGGGTAAACAGGCCGGATACGCTGCCCCGGTAGATATCGAAGCGTGCTTCTGCCGATAGTGTCTTTGATGGCAATAGCGTGTCAACAACCCGCCTGTTGTCGCTGAAAAGGCCGGCAAAGAAATCTTTTTGCATTTCAGGCAGCGTGGGCATGCGCTTTGGAGGCCGTTGAGATAATGCCTTCGGCGATATTCGCCTGCTGTTGCAGCGTTCGGTATTCGGGAATATCCATATCCCACTCGATCAGTGTTGGAACCGGACCGAGCCGCTCAATTGCCCGCAGATATAAATGCCAGACCGGTTGATGAACCGCCTGACCATGCGTATCCAGTAAATGGGTCTGCCGGTCTTCATAACCCGCCAGATGTATTTCACGTATTCGTTCGGGATTTATCCCTTGAATAAAATCGTCTGCCTGACCTTCATTGTTGAAGGCATTGACATAAATGTTGTTGATGTCGAGCAATATGTGGCAGTCGGCTTCATCAGCGATACGGTTAATAAACTCCCATTCAGACATCTGCGAATTCTTGAACTCGACGTAGCAGGATACGTTTTCGATTAATAGACGTTCGCCGAGGAAATCCTGAACCTCAGCGATTTTGCTGGCCATGTGGGAAATGCCCTCTTCCGTATAGGGGAGTGGCAATAATTCGTTGCTGTTATGCCGGTGATAGGCGCTCCAGCTAAGATGCTCGGATATCCATACCGGTTCGAATTGCCGCATTCTTTCCTTTAGACGCTGCAGGTAATCCTTATTCATTGGTCCGGGCGAACCCAGAGACATGCCGACGCCATGAAAGGTAATGGGATAGTGGTTTCTTATCTGCTCCAGATAATCCAGGGGCTGGCCGCCGTCTCCCATATAGTTATCGGTAAGCGCCTCCAGCCAGGGGGTAGAAGGTCTGTTTGTCAGGATATGCCGGTAATGTTGCGAACGCAGCCCGATACCAACGCCATTAATCGCGTCGGTGAACGGGCTGGCTTCACAACAATCAGACAAATAGGTCATGCAAAAATAAAGACCTGCCGGCGTTAGGCTGACTTCACCTTCCCGCCAACAATTTTTTCACAGGTGCCTTTTGGTACAGCGACCCATTCTTCCGGGCTGCCATCGGCCTTGGCCTGCCCAGCACAGGCGTGGCTGGATGTTCCGCAGTCATTCATGCCTGCTTTAGCAATACCCATACATTTTTCCATACCAGGCGGGATTGCCATGGCTGCGGGGGCTGCCGCACCCGCTCCTAAAGCGACAGCCGTAGCGACGGCACTCTTCAAAAAGGTTCTTTTGTCAGTCATTTAGATTCTCCATTAAGATTTAAGTTAAATATGACAACTGAGAGGCAGTTGTGTAACTACCTTAGCACAAAAGACCGAAACAATCGTCAATATCTTTCAAGGATTTTGAACTTTCTTCACTCTCCACTCTCAACATCCGGCACCACACCATAAAAAATGAAAGAAATTCATGGAAGATGCGGTCAACTTTGACATGGCGGACAGACACAGGCGTTTTGAGTACCTGGTATCCGGCTATTCGAGCGATATTTACCGAATGGCTTACTGGCTGTGTCGCAATCAGGAAATTGCTGAGGATTTGGTGCAGGACACCTTCTTAAGAGCCTGGCGGGCTCTGGGGTCGTTAGACGACGAAAGCAAAGCCAGGTCCTGGCTGGTTACCATATTGAGGCGGGAAAACGCACGTCGTTTTGAGCGCAAGCAACTGGAGTTGCTGGATATGGAGTCACATGAACCGGCCCTGTATGAAGATAAATGGCCGGAAAGAGTTATTGAGCGGGATGATCTCCGAAAGGCGATCGGATCATTGCCCATCGCCTACCGCGAGCCGCTGGTGCTACAGATACTAGGCGGTTTCAGTTGTGATGAAATCGCTGAAATAATGGATGTGGGCAGGGGCGCGATTATGACCAGATTATTCAGGGCAAAGCGGAAACTGGCAAATACGATCAGGCAGGGTGAGAAAGTTGGCGTCCGTCCGATTGCCGCAATAAAGCCGACCCATGGGTAAGGGAATCGACATCAGGCGCTTCGGTTCGGGAGTTGCTGATGATGGAGAAATTGAGTCCCCACTGGACCCGGATATCCGCGAAGCGCTGCAGGTGAATGTTCGTAAAAGCCTGCCCGGTAGAATCCTGCTAAGGCAATCTCTGGTTGAAGAGCGAGGGAAAGGCCGGCGGTGGAAGAACGCCTGCATTGTAACGGCCAGCGTACTGCTTGCCATAGCCGTACTGGTGACTGCGATGCCCGACACCCAGAACATAGGCCGGATGATGCTGACCCATGTCCATAATGAGCGCAATCATCTCAATAAAAAGCACAATGTCAGCGATGCACGGCTCAACTCATTGCTTGCTTCTCTTGGGGGCAGGCTGACTGGTTCAATAGGGCAGGTGAACTATGCCGGTTTATGTGATATCCGTAAGGGGGAGAGTGCGCATATTGTTATTGATTCGCAACATGGCCCGGTTACGGTATTTTTAATGCCGGGAGAGAATATAGATAGCCGCACCAACATCTCCGATGATCAATTTACGGGCGTAATTTTTCCGGTGGCCTGGGGTGGCATGGCGATTGTTGCTGAAAATCCGGCAGCCCTGCCCGGTATTGAAGCGAAGATTGTACAGGCAATCCACTGGCCGAGCTAGACTCGAACAACATTGCCGGGGCTGCCTTTCATAAACGCCTCAATATTGTCTATCAACTGATTTGCCAATAGCTGCATGGCCTGTTGGCTGGCCCAGGCGATATGCGGAGTAACAATGACGTTAGTCCGACTGGCAAGCCGCATCAAGGGGCTGTCCGTAGCCGGAGGTTCCTGGACCAGCACATCAATACCGGCCCCCGCAATTTCATTATTCATCAGTGCCCTGGCCAGGGCCTGCTCATCAACAACGGCACCTCGCGCAGTATTAATAAGGATGACCGAAGATTTCATCCTGCCAAAAGCATGCTCGTCAATCAAATTTCTGGTTTGCCCGTTTAGCGGGCAATGGCATGAAATAACATCGGACGTTCGCAGTAGATAATCCAGTTTCACGGGTTTGGCAAAATCATTATCCTTAAGCGAGGGTGAGTAGTATTGCACCCGCATTCCAAGGTCGTGCGCCAGTCTGGCCGTGGCCTGTCCTAAGGCACCATAGCCGATAACTCCCAGTTGCGTCCCCCTGACATCATGGATGGGCTGGTCGAAGAAACAGAAACTACTTTCGGCTTGCCAGCGGCCATTCAAGACTTCCTGACGATACTGAGTTATTTGGCGTCTCAATGCGAGGATCACAGCGATGACGTATTCGGGCACGGCTGTCAGCGCATAGTCTCTGATATTGCTGACAATCACCCCACGCTCATGGCATGTCATGATGTCAATCGGGTCCACGCCGGTTGCGGCCACAGCAATCATTTTCAGGCGTGGCAGGCACTCAATGGTGGTTTTATGCACAGGCACCTTGTTAGTGACGATGATGTCGGCGTCATGACAACGCTCAATCACCTGTTCAGGGAAACTCGCGTCAAAATTCACCCATTCATGCGGAAAATCAGGTCGTCTGATTTCAATATCCTTGCGTATCGTCAGTCGGTCAAGAAATACAATTTTTGTGCTCATGGGAGGATCATAATCCATCGGGCTGGGATTCTGAGAATTTGCTTTCTCCGGGAAAGCAGCAGACAATGCGCCGCTGCCACAAAACCCGCTTCAGCGGCTCGCCAGGAGTATAAAATGACCAGGGAATATATCGTTTCATCGGAATCGGTCGGTGAAGGACATCCAGATAAAGTAGCCGATAGCTGCTCAGACGCCATTGTCGATGCCATCTTTGAACAGGACCGAAAGGCGCGCGTGGCCTGCGAAACCCTGGTGAGCACCGGTATGACGATAATCTGCGGTGAAATTACCACAACTGCCAGCGTTGATTACACACAGGTGGTGCGCGATACCATCCTGAATATTGGATATAACAGCAGCGAGATGGGCTTTGATGGTTCCAGTTGCGCGGTTCTTATTTCACTGGACAGGCAATCCCCCGATATTGCCCAAGGGGTAAACGAAGGCGAGGGTATCGACCCGAACCAGGGCGCAGGAGACCAGGGCCTGATGTACGGCTATGCAACCAATGAGACGCCCACCCTGATGCCCATGCCGATCCAGTTGGCGCATCGCCTGACCGAACGGCAGGCGAAGATTCGCAAATCGGGCCGGCTGGGCTGGTTACGTCCTGACGTAAAATCCCAGGTTTCCGTTCGTTATGCAGACAATACTCCAAAGGCGATTGACGCCGTTGTACTATCAACCCAGCATAATGAAGACATCAGCCATAACGATCTGAAAGAAGCGGTCATGGAGGAAATTATCAAGCCGGTTCTGCCTGCCGACATGCTGAGTAACGATACGAAATACTTTATAAATCCCACCGGCCGCTTTGTGATTGGCGGCCCTGCTGGCGATTGCGGCCTGACGGGCCGCAAAATTATTGTGGACACCTACGGTGGCGCAGGCCGTCATGGCGGTGGCGCCTTCTCCGGCAAAGACCCGTCGAAGGTAGATCGTTCAGCCGCCTATGCTGCACGTTATGTTGCGAAAAATGTGGTTGCTGCGGCTCTGGCAGACAAGTGCGAAGTACAGTTGGCTTATGCGATTGGCATTGCCAGACCGGTTTCCATCCACGTCAATACCTTTGGTACCAGCCATATCAATGAGGACAGGATCGAAAGCCTGATCGCCGAACATTTTGACCTGCGCCCAAAGGCCATCATACAGATGCTGGACCTGTTGCGTCCGATTTATCGTAAAACCGCAACCTATGGCCACTTCGGTCGTGAAGAGCCGGAATTTACCTGGGAGCGCATCGATAAAGCGGAACAGCTTAAAGCCGCCTGAAACAATAATTGATTTCATTCGGGCGATTGGCTATGGCACGATTGAACCTGCGGCTGACCTGATGTCCCGTGCCGAAGTAAGCAGCAGGAAGCTACATCCACCCCCCAACTGAAAAAAGGCGACGGCCTGCCGAAAGACACGGTGGCGATACGAATTGATGCGGTTGAAAAGGACGAGTTCGTTAGCGTGGGAACAGAGCTGTTTCAGGCGTCAGACACAGGCAAGGGTGCGTCTTGTGGTCCGGTTCAGTGAATCGGTCGACCCGACACGGCGTACTGCAGGCAATGAATTTGCGGTGATTGCGGAAGGGCTGGAAGAAAGTGAACCGGTAATCGTTACAGATCTGGTGCCGGTAATACAGGGTATGCCACTCAAGCCCATACACAGTGCGGGCATGTTGCCGCTACTGTCGGAGACCAGCAAACAGGCCCAGGTATTGATTCCGCTGGTAACCAGCATCGTATTCGGACTGCTGGCCTCGACGTTGCTGATACTACCGGCCCTTTACGCCATCATGGAAGACATCGGTTACGTAAAAGCAGCCAGAAAAACCTCAATTAATTCAGGGCTTGCCTAGCAGGCGGTTGAAATTCGCCCAGGTGAGCGCGAGACAAAGCAAAAATGGCCGAAAAAGCGCAGTTTACCCAGAGTCAATGAGCATTTTGAGATCATTTTTAACGCCGTATCGTGCCGCATGAGTAGAATTTCAACAGCCTGCTAAACAATCAGCCAGACAATCAGGCTATAGCGCAACAGCTTACCAGCCGCCATGTATAACAGGCTGGGGATTAACGCCGTTTTCAGCCAGCCTGCGGCGACACAAAGCGGGTCGCCGATGACCGGTACCCAGGATAACAACAATGCCGGGCTACCCCATTTTTGAATCACACGAATAGAATTTTCGCGATCAGGCTGGCCGGGAGACTCTGCCGGAAAACGGATCGCCAGTACTCGCCCCACGCCCCAGGAAATACAGCCACCAATGGTATTGCCTGCGGTGACCATAACCAATAACCCTGACCAGATCTCAGGGTGAGCAACCAGCGTCGTTGTAAAGACAACCTCGGAATTACCCGGTAACAATGTCGAAGACAACAGGCCGCTACTGAATACCAGCCAGTAGAACGAATCCGGCATTGACGATCACAGATGCCGATAAAGGATCTGCTGGCAACCGCCGCCATCGGCCTGCCAATCAATTAAACGACCTTCAAGCGACACACGGGCCATCAGAACACAGCGTATAGTCACAATCATAGGCAGAGAAGAATGATCATAGGTCACCACACCGGCACCGGTGACTGTGGCGCGGGACGACCTCGGCTCACTGGCGAGGCGTACCTCAGACAAATGCCAGACATAGGTATGAAAATTCCTTTCCTCCAAAATACGGTACGGCTTGCCGTGCGCAACAATAATTCGGGAAACAGGCATGCCGGCGGTCAGCCGAACCGGCTCGGGCCCGGTGGGAGCAGGCGCACAGGAAAAAATCAACAAACCGGTCAGGCCGCCACCCACCAGGGCACGTAAATTGAAGACGCGACGCATAACGGAAACTCGCATGGCTGTGTCAACCTCATTCGCTTTTCGATGACCGCAAAAACGTGGCGGCCAGAGCGCCCACCCCGGTAGTACCGATGGCGGTAGCCGCGAATTCCAAACCCAAATAAGCGCAAAATGCCACGACGCCCAAACCCGGCAGGCCGAGCAAAAAGCCCAGATATTGACCCAGTCGCACTTGTGAATAAGCATAATCCAGGTGCTTTTCCTGCGCTTGTCTGATGTGTTCGCTGTTTTGCTCAGACATTGCGAATATCCTTTCTGCCGCTCCCGGCAATGTATTATTATATTTTTCTAACTCGGCCGAAGGTGGTATTGGCCCGGAATACCCTGGAGCTTGAGTCTCGACCAAACGATCAGCCTGGGTTGGACTGCGAACCGGATTTTGTCCCCTGGAGGGCTGACTATTGTGCTTCTTCTTCCCCGGCCGCTTGATATTCATCCAGGGCGCCCCTTATCGCGACCCCAACACGCTCCCAAGGAAGCCTCATTAGTTCCGCCTGATCCGTGATGATAATCTGCTCAAGTCTGGCTGGCTGCGGACAAATATCAATCAACGACCCAATCCCCTGGAGAATCAGCTTGCTGCGCGAGGGCATCACACCATAATCATTTCTCATAAACTCTTCTCCTTTTTTAGTGTTGGATAGACATCCTGACGATGGGAAAAAGCAGCCTTCGGGCGGCTTTTTTTAGTCGATTCAGCCGACTTACTTCCAGACCAGGCGACATGCTCGCAGTATAGCTCACAACAACACGCAGGTCAAGAACAACGGTGCAACCGGGAGGCCTCTGACATCCTGATAGCCGGTTGAAATTCGTTCAGGCGAGTGCGAGACAAGGCAAAAAGGGCCGAAAAAGCGCAGTTTACTCCGAGTTAATGAGCATTTTGAGGTCATTTTTAACACCGTATCGCGTCGCATGAGTAAAATTTCAACAGCTTGCTGGGGTCAGAATCAGGGTTGCCGCCAGATCGGGGGCCAGACTGTTACCCAACTGCTCTGACCACTTGATGACATTCTCAGGCATCCACGTGATTAAGCTAAATTCCCTGTGCGCCGAAATTTTCGGAGAATTATTGTATAATAGCCTGTGGGTCTTTTCTCCATATCCATGGTCAAGAACCTTTGCTGATTTTGCTGCATAATTCCCTGAAGACAACAGACGCAGCGCAACCTGCGCACCGCTTACGCGCTTTATAGCGAAATGAAAAACAAAGGACGGTTACCTGAAGCGCTCAGGGTAAATCCGCGATTCGAGGAAATGACGACCTCGCCAATCGGCCTGGGGATGGCAGCGCTGGGCAGACCCGGTTATATCAACCTGGGGCATGACGCCGATCTGCATGACAAAAGCTTTGCGGCCATGCGCCGACATGCGATTGACATGCTGGACTATGCCCATGAACTGGGCATTCGTTATTTTGATACTGCCGCCTCCTATGGAGCGGGAGAACAATTCCTGGGAGAATGGATCTTCAAAAGGGGTTTTCATGTGCAGGGAGTCACCGCAGCATCGAAATGGGGTTACGTGTACACCGCCGACTGGCAGGTTCAGGCCGAACGCCATGAAATCAAAAAACACACCCTGGAAAATCTCAATCCATCATTCATCTGGAGTTGTCTGCGACTCGGACGGGCCATGAAAATCTACCAGATACACTCCGCAACATTCACCAGCGGCGTACTGGAAAATACCGAAGTCCTGAACCGACTGGCAGAAATTCGAGCCGATGGCCGATTAATAGGTCTGACCGTCAGCGGTCCACAACAGCCGGAACTAATCGACAGAGCCATCGAAATTGAAATCGACGGCGAACCGCTGTTCCGAGCCATACAGGCCACCTGGAATTTACTGGAAACCTCCGCCGGTGAGGCATTACAACGCGCCGGAGACGCCGGTATGGCGGTAATCGTAAAAGAAGCCCTGGCAAATGGCCGACTCACCGACAGAAACCGGGAACCGCAACTCAAACAAAAGCTCGAACGATTAAAAACCGCGGCCAATCAACTGAACTGTTCCGGAGACCAGCTCGCGCTGGCTGCCGCCGTTAATCAACCGTGGTCAGACATCGTACTGAGCGGTGCCGTCACAAAAAAACAACTTAAATCAAACTGGGGAGCGCTGAAAGTCGCATGGCGAGACGCAATGCCGGAAGAACTGTCACATTTAGCGGAGCCACCAGACAACTACTGGCGCACCCGGGCGGCTTTACAATGGAACTAACAGCCGACCATATTACCGGCCAGAGCAGAAGCGTGCCGACGAGAGGCAACGTACAGGCCAACGACTCAAACACCATCACGCAGCCTGAACGATAAAGTTCGACAGCAAGGCACGAGAACATGACTCCCTCCCTACACGCCATAGCACAATTCGGGTAGCATACCCGGCCCTTCAGCCATTAACTGACAAGCCATGGCTCGCAACATACTGATTACCTCCGCTCTGCCCTATGCCAACGGCCCAATTCACCTGGGCCACATGGTGGAATATATACAGGCCGATATTTGGGCACGCTTTCAGCGTATGCGTGGCAATACCTGCTACTACGTCTGCGCCGACGACGCCCATGGCACACCCGTCATGTTACGCGCCCGGGCCGAGGGCATCACCCCGGAAGAATTGATTACCCGGGTCGCCAAAGAACATCAGGCCGACTTCGCAGATTTCAATATCAGCTTTGACAACTATCACAGCACACACTCGGACGAAAACCGGCATTATGCCGAGATGATTTACAACGCTCTGAATACAGGTGGCCATATCCATCGGCGTACCATCAGCCAGATGTATGACCCGCAGGAGAAAATATTCCTGCCGGACCGATTCATCAAGGGCGAATGCCCCAGATGTGGCGCAACCGATCAGTACGGTGATTCCTGTGAAGCCTGTGGAGCCACATACTCCCCAACCGAACTGAAAAATGCCCACTCGGTCATTTCAGGTGCCAAACCGGTAAAAAAAGACTCGCTGCACTACTTTTTCGCCCTGAGCGACTTCGAAGACACACTAAGAGAATGGACCACGGCAGGCCACCTGCAAAACGAAATCAGCAATAAACTGGGCGAATGGTTCGAGGCAGGCCTGCACGACTGGGACATCTCCCGCGATGCGCCATATTTCGGATTTCGGATTCCGGGAACCGAAGACAAATACCTGTACGTCTGGCTGGACGCACCGATTGGTTACATGGCCAGTTTCAGAAACTTCTGCGACAGAAGCGGCGTCTCGTTTAACGAATTCTGGGCCCCGGACACCACCGCCGAACTCTACCACTTCATCGGCAAAGACATCATCTATTTCCACGCCCTCTTCTGGCCGGCCATGCTCACCGGTGCCGGCTTTCGCACGCCCGACGCCATCTTTGCGCACGGCTTTTTAACCGTGGACGGACACAAAATGTCCAAATCACGCGGCACCTTCATCAAGGCCAGGACCTACCTGGACCATCTCGACCCGGAATACCTGCGATATTACTTCGCCGCCAGGATGGGTTCCGGCGTGGACGATCTGGACCTGAACCTGTATGACTTCCAAGAGCGCGTCAACAGCGACCTCGTCGGCAAAGTAGTCAACATCGCCAGCCGCAGCGCCGGTTTCATCCGCAAAAAATTCGACAACCGGCTTTCTGCGATACACAGCGAACAACCCCTCTATGACGACTTTATCGAAGCCGGACATCAAATCGTCGCCTATTACGAATCGCGTGACTACAGCAAAGCCATGCGCCGGATCATGGCCCTGGCCGACCGCGCCAATCAGTACATAGCCGACAAAGAACCCTGGGCGCTTGCCCGGCAGACCGGCCGCGAACAGGAAATTCAGGACATCTGCTCAACAGGAATCAACCTTTTCCGCGTACTAATCACCTATTTGAAGCCCGTGCTGCCGGAACTGGCCGCAAAAAGCGAGACATTCCTCAACTGCAGTGCGCTGCAATGGGACGACATCGCAACGCCACTGGCCGGCGGCCATACCATCAATCAATTCAAACCCCTGATGACGCGCATTGAAGAATCGCAGCTTGAAGCCATGCTGAAAGACAGCAAAGAAGATACCGCCATCGAGACAAAGCCGACCTCCGACATTGAACCCATCGCGGCAGAAATACAACTCAGCGACTTCGCCAGAATTGACCTGCGCATTGCCCGTATCGTCAAGGCAGAACACATCGAAGGAGCGGACAAACTGCTGCGGCTCACACTGGACACCGGTACCGGCACCCGAAATATACTGGCCGGCATCAAATCCGCCTACAACCCCGAAGACCTTAAAGGTCGTTTAACGGTGATAGTGGCCAACCTTGCACCCAGAAAAATGCGCTTTGGCGTCTCCGAAGGCATGCTTCTGGCCGCTGGCCCCGGCGGCAAAGACCTGTACATTCTACACCCCGACGACGGCGCCCAACCGGGTATGCGGATTACATAACCCCCGCAAAGCCGCCTGTCCACAAGCCGGCCCAACCGTCGCAGTGCAGACAGGATACAGGGCCATTCCAACGATTCTTTTCTAAGTAGAGACGAGCGGCTTCTGCATCAAAAAACTGAAAAGTGGATAGACCAGCATGGTTGTTCATCTTGATTTATTTCAATGAATAACTACATCAGTATGGCCATTCTATTCGGAGTCAAGAATATAATTGCCATCTTTAACGCCGTATGAGTAGAATTCCAACCGCCTGCCGAAGACCGAAGCAGAAAAAAGGCTTGCAATCCGTCCCGGATGAGACTAAAATAGCTCAAATTGCAGGCATGAATCCGGGCGCTTGAGTGCCGGAACCGACCCAAAGGCCGGGCCTGAGCAGACAATCCCGGATAGAGGACACGAAACAATGAACAGAAATTTACCCGGCCCGCAAAGCCAGTTACATACCGTAAAAGCAGGAGCAACAATCATGGTCACAATGCCCGTAAAACGCGCCACAAGCGCCATACACAATTTAATACCCCCCCCCCCCCCCCCCCCCCCCCCCCCCCCCCCCCCCCCCCCCCAATCGAGATATTCGGCCTGAGCCTCGCCGTCGATTAGCGCAGCACCCGGCATTCCGCCGGTTCGCCTCTACCCTCCTCTGTCTGCGCCGCGGCCTTGCCGCCGTGCTGCTCGTCGGCCTTGCGGCACCGGCCTTCGCCCAGACCACCCACACCGTATCGATCAACATCGAACCCGCCATGGCAGCCGAAGGCAATTCGGGAATTACCGACGGCGCGACCGTAACAGTGACCATCGATCCACCTCGTGCGCAGGCTTTTGGGATTGAGTTACAATTGGGTGGCACCGCCACCCGTGGTGACAGCAACGACTACCAGTACACCTTCACCAACAATGTTGTGCCTACTATTTCGGCATCGAATTTCGTTCCCCTTAGTGTGTCCTCCAATCTGGCCAGCCTTCAGGACAAGATCCGGATAAACGGCGACACGGCGATTGAACCCAACGAGACAGTGACCGTGACTCTGGTGCGTGTTATACGCGGTCTAACTCCTACCCCCAACGACGTCGTCATCTCCACAACCGCCGGCAGCGCCACCTTCACCATTACCAACGACGACGCCCCCGCAGGCGTGACTTTCACCGAAACGGCGGACGCCACCACACCCACCGAAGGCGGCACAGACGAATACGGCATGGTGCTGGACACACAACCCACCGCAAACGTGACCATCACACCCACCTCAGGCACACCGGGCACCGCCACGGTCAACCCCAACAACCTGGTATTCACCAGCGCCAACTGGGACATGGCCCAGACCTTCACCGTCACCGGGGAAGATAACGACGACGACGCCGCCAACCAGGAAGTCACCATTACCCACGCCGCCACCTCCACGGACGCCAACTACAACCTCACCCTGGACCCCATCACCGCGACCGTGATCGACAACGACGCCACCACAGTGACCCTGACGGGCGCCACGGGCAACATCATAGAAGGCACCACCAAAGCCATCACCGTCACCCTGGGCCGCCCCCTGGCCGCAGGCGAGGCGCTGCCGGTGCCACTGACCTTCATGGGCACAGCGCTACCGGGCACGGACTACACCGTCACCGGCGCCGCGGCAGACGGCGTCACCTACACCGGCCTGAACAGCGCCACAGGCACCGTGACCTTCACCGGCCCATCGGACGCCAGTGCCACCCTGACCCTGAGCGCGACCACCGACAACAACGACGAGACCACCAGCGAGACCGTCATCATCGGCCTGGGCACCCTGGACAGCAACTCCGGCACCGGCCTGGGCGGCGGCGCGAGTGGTACGGACAACCTGGACACATTTACCATCATGGAACCGCAGGTACCGGCCATCGTGCTGCCGCCGACCCTGACGGTCACTGAAGGTGCCAGTGTCGGTTACCCGGTATCCCTGGCCACCGCCCCGACGGGGGCTGTCACGGTGGCAGTCACCGGTCACACCAGCAGCGACCTGACGCCGGACGCAACCAGTCTGACGTTCACGACGACCGACTGGGGCACGGTACAGACGGTGATGGTGGCGGCGGCTGAGGACGACGCCGACGCAGCGGACGACACCGTGACGCTGACGCACACGGCCTCGGGCACAACAGCCTATAGCGGGGTAACGGGTGCAGTGGTAGTGACGATCGACGACAATGACCTGCCGGTCGCCTCATTCGCCGCGGCCAGCTTTACCACCAACGAAGGCTCGGGCACGTACAACGTAGTGGTCAATCTGAGTCCGGCGCCAGCCGTGGCCACCACGATCACCTACACGGTGGACAGTGCCGGCACAGCGATACCCGGCACCGACTACACCACGCTGACCGGCACGGTCGTGGCGTCTGCGAGCGCGTCCAGCGTTAATATTCCGGTGGCCATCACCGAGGACAGCGTGAGCGAGACCAGCGAGACGGTCATACTGAACCTGACCGCAGGTTCGGGTTACACGCTGGGCACCGATCGTGTGCACACACTGACGATCGCCGACAACGACACGGCGGGCGTGACCGTCAGCGAGGCCAGGATAACGGTCGCTGAGCCTGCCGGTGAAGACATGTACACCCTGGTGCTGAACACACAACCAGCCGGCGATGTGGAGATTACAGTGGCCTCCGGCACGACCAGTGCGGCGACCGTGAGCCCAGCCAGCCTGACGTTCGCGGCGGGCAACTGGAATACGGCACAGACCGTGACGGTGACGGGCGTCAACGACAGCGTTGGCGGTAACCGCACGGCGACCATCAACCATAGTATAGAAAGCGGCGACGGCGACGGTGCGGGTTACCCGGATGGTCTGGCCATAGACACAGTGGCAGTCACGGTCACCGACGACGACGAACCGGTCGCCTCGTTCGCCGTGGCCAGCTTCACCACCAACGAAGGATCGGGTACCTACAACGTGGTGGTCGATCTAAGCCCGGTGCCGACCACGGCCACCACGATCAGCTACACGGTGGCCGGCACCAGCACGGCGACGATGAACACCGACTACACCGCGCCGGCCGGCACGGTCGTGGCGTCTGCGAGTGCGTCCAGCGTTAATATTTCGGTGGCCATCACCGACGACAGCACACGAGAGGACAGCGAGACGGTGATACTGATTCTGGGCACCGGCACGGGTTACACGGTGGGCAGCGACCGTGTGCACACACTGACCATTACCGACAATGACTTGCCGGTAGCGAGCTTCGCGGCTGACACGTCCATGGCAAACGAGGGTTCGGGCACACACAACGTGGTGGTCAATCTGAGCCCGGCGCCGACCACGGCCACGACGATCATGTACACCGTGGCGACGGGCAGCGCCAATTTGGCAACCCCCGGCGACGACTACACCGCGCTGACCGGCACGGTCGTGGTGGCCGCAAACATGACCAGCGCCAATATCCCCGTGGCCATCACCGATGACAGCGCAGACGAGACCAGCGAGACAATCGGGCTGACTCTGGGAGTAAGCTCTGGCGTTTACGGGTCAGGTTCCCCCGATGCTCACACACTGACGATCACCGACAACGACGCCACCACCGTGACCCTGGCGGGCGCGTCAGGCGACATCACAGCAGGCGACACCAGGGAAATCACCGTGACCCTGGGCCGCGGTCTGGAAGACGGTGAGATACTGCCGGTGCCGCTGACCTTTGGTGGTAGCGCGACACCGGGCACGGATTACACCGTGACCGGCGCCACGGCGACCGGCGTCACCTACAGCGGCCTGAACAGCGCCAGCGCCATGGTGACCTTCACCGGCCCGTCCTCGGGCATGACGGCCACCACCGCCACGCTGACCCTGAGCGCAGTCAACGCTGGCACAGTGGACATCGACCTGGGCACCCTGGACGCAGACTCCGGCACCGGCCTGGGCGGCGGCGCGGGCGGCACGGACAACCTGGATGCCTTCGACATTGTCGCCGCCTCCGCGGGCGTGACCGTCAGCGAGGCCAGATTAACGGTTGCAGAGAATGCGGCGGGCACCTACACCCTGGTGCTGAACACACAGCCGGCTGGTAACGTGGAGATTACGGTGCAATCCGACATGACCAGTGCGGCGACCGTGAGCGCAGCCAGCCTGACGTTCGCGGCGGGCAACTGGAATACGGCGCAGACGGTGACGGTGACGGGCGTCAACGACAACGTTGGCGGTGACCGCACGGCGACCATCAGCCATAGTATAGAAAGCGGCGACGGCGACGGTGCGAGTTACCCGGATGGTCTGGCCATAGACACGGTGGCAGTCACGGTCACCGACGACGACGAGCCGGTCGCCTCGTTCGCCGTGGCCAGCTTTACCACCAACGAAGGCTCGGGCACGTACAACGTAGTGGTCAATCTGAGTCCGGCGCCAGCCGCGAACACCACGATCACCTACACCGTGGCCGGCACAGCGACACCCGGCACCGACTACACCACGCTGACCGGCATGGTCGTGGCGTCTGCGAGTGCCTCCAGCGTCGAGATTCCCGTGATCATCACCGATGACAGCACACAAGAGGGCAGTGAGACGGTCATACTGACCCTGACCGCAGGTTCGGGTTACACGGTGGGCACCGATCGTGTGCACACACTGACGATCGCCGACAACGACGCGGCCCCGGTCGGTACGGGGGCGATGCAAGAGATGCAGGCGGCGCAGGAAGCCTGGCTGCCGCGCTTCGGCCTGACGGCGGTAGAACATCTGCTGGGCGGCCTGGATTACCGCTTTTCGGTGGCCGATCAACCTGGGCTGTCGGGCAATGTGAGCGGCCTGTCCTCTGGTCGAGCGCTGCATGGGGCCGGTAATGGAACCGGCACGGGATATGGTTTGGGCGCGGACGGCTTCGGCCAGAGCGATGGCGGTGATGGCCTGGGCGCCGGTTCGGTTGATCGGCTATTGAATCTGTCCAGGACACTGTCGCTGCGCGATATGCTGCGCGGCAGCCGCTTTGTGCACCGTGGCGGGGAGAACGGTGTTTCGGTGTGGGGTCAGGCGTCGTACTCGCGCTACGAGGATGACCAGGACGGCATCGCGGTGGATGGCGAGGTGACCACCGGCCTGCTGGGCGTGGATCGTGACAATGGCCGCACGCTGCTCGGTCTGGCGCTGTCGTACAGCGACGGCGATGGCGATTGGAGCGGTGCTGCGGAACAGGGCGAATTGTCGAGCACGCTGACCTCGCTGCTGCCGTATATCCGGCATAACGTAACGCAGCGATTGCAGGTGTGGGCGGCGGCGAGTTATGGCCGTGGCGAGCTGGAGCAGACCCTGGAGCAGACTTCGGCCACGGTGAGTACGAAGCATGACATCGAGCAGACCTCGGCCTCGGCCGGTGTGCGCGGGATACTGCTGGAGCGCCCGCTAGAGGAGGGCGGCCTGACGCTGACGCTGATTTCGGATGCGGCGCTGGCGCGTATTGAGTCGGACGATGCCGACGGTATGTCGGGTATGTCGGCGGACACGCAGCGTTTCCGAATGGGTCTGGAGTGGTCCTGGCAGATGCCGCAGGCGGACGGTGGCCGACTGATTCCGGAACTGGAGTTGGGGATGCGCTATGACGGCGGCGATACCAGCGACGGCCTGGGCGTGGAACTGGGCGGCGGTATCAGTTGGCAGTTGCCCTCCAAGGGCTTGACCATTGACCTGCGTGGCCGGCGCCTGCTGGATCATGAGGCCGACGAGCGGCGTGAATGGGGCGTATCCGGTTCGCTGCGCTACGAACGGCAGCCGGGTTCCGCTCATGGTTTGTCGCTGAGTCTGCGTCAGGAATACGGCACCGCCCCGGCCTCGGGTGGCCTGGATCGGCTGTTGTCGGATTCGCTATCGGACGCATTGGAAGAGGATTCATCGCAGCCCGGCCCGGCCTCCGGTCGCTGGAGCCTGCAGGGCGAGTGGGGCCTGGCCCTGAAGGACGGCGCCACCGGCATCCCGTATGCGGGCCTGTCGTCGTCCGATGCCGGGCACGACCTGACCCTGGGCTGGCGTCTGCTGTCGGCACCGGGCAATCTGGATACCGAACTGGACATCAAGGCACTGCGCCGCCGGGACGGCGAAGGCAAAACCAACCACGGCATCGGCGCACAGTGGAAGCTGCACTGGTAGTCTCCGGCATGGTTGCCGCGGGGCATCACTCCCGGCGGCTATTGCTGTAATACCGGCCGCCCCGTTGTGTTTCCAGCGGGGTTTCTATTCGGGAACCGGGCCGATGATTGAAGCTGTTTCCGGTTAACGCCTTTCAACGTCAAGCAGGCGGCTTGATGTTGTCTCAGTAGGTACTGGATTCATACAGAATGCTTTTCATCCGACCCTCGTTTTATGTATACTCTGCGCCCGATTCCAGACTGTGAGCGCTTTTGCGGGTTTTTCAGAATTCTCAATGGTGTGTGGATAGCCGATGATAATCGCGGAGCAAGGTGGAGATGGCATGGTCAGGTTTACGCTGCGACCAAATAACTCTTTGAATTGGAAGGGAAACTCGGAATTTCTTGCGTGGATGTCGGCAGTTTCCCTGAGTATTGCGGCATGGTTTGCATGGCAGGGGGTCTGGATAATCTTTCCCTTTGCGGGGCTTGAGCTGGCAGCGCTGGCTCTGGGTTTGCATATGGTTTCCTCACGAGGCATGGATAAAGAGGTTGTTTCCATCAATGAAGAAACCGTTGAAATATGCAAGGGGCGGCGGCAGATGGAATCCAAAGTACTGGTATGGCGTCATTGGGCGCAGATTCGGTTAGAGGCTGCCGATCGTGGCTGGTATCCGAGGCGATTGATCATAAGGTCGCATGGCAGAACCACAGAGATCGGAGGGTTTCTGGACGAGACTGAACGTGAGGAATTGGCCGAGAGGCTCAGGCAGATTGTTTAACAGACAATCCGGCGAAATTTATGATTTTTTATATTGAAGCTACTGGGAGTTATAAGACGATGTTGCGTGGAATCAATAAGTTTATCTTGGCAACCACGGTGACTATGGCGGCTGGCATGCAGTCTGCCTCGGCGGGTTACATGGATACGCTGAATATGACACGGGGCGTCACGCCTGTCAGTGAAAGGGTCTATGACCTGCATATGCTGATCCTCTGGATCTGTGTAATCATTGGCATCGTGGTCTTTGGTGCCATGTTTTATTCCATGATTAACCACCGTAAATCGAAAGGCGCGGTTCCTGCGACTTTCCATGAAAGTACCAGAATGGAAATTATATGGACCATTGTTCCGTTCCTGATTCTGATTGGTATGGCTGTTCCCGCAACAAAGACCCTGGTATTTATGGCCGATACGGCCGAGCCTGATATGACAGTCAAGATCACTGGTCATCAATGGAAATGGGAATATGAGTACCTGGATGGCGCTGCAGAAGGGGTGCACTTCATAAGCTCTCTGTCTGCTGACAGCCGCAAGGCTATCTACGCTGACCCGGGATCAGTCGATAATTACTTACTGGATGTTGATAATGAGATTGTCCTTCCTGTGGGCAAAAAGATTCATTTTTTGCTGACTGCATCAGACGTCATTCATGCCTGGTGGGTGCCTGAGCTCGGTCAGAAGCAGGACGCTATCCCCGGCTTCGTAAATGACCTCTGGACGGAAATCAAGAAGCCTGGCGTATATCGCGGTCAATGTGCGGAGCTTTGCGGCAGGGACCATGGTTTTATGCCTATCGTCGTTCGTGCGGTAACCGAGGAAGAATTTGCTGTCTGGGCCGCCGGCAGGAAAGACGACGGAAAAGAAGCAGAAATAGCTGACAGGGTCTGGACGGCTGATGATCTGTATGCCCGCGGTGAAGAGGTTTACAACACGGCTTGTATCGGCTGTCACCAGTTGAATGGTATGGGTCTGCCCCCTGCATTTCCTGCAATCAATGGCAGCGCAATCGCTACCGGCCCTGTGGTTGATCATATGGATATAGTAATGAACGGTCGTCTGGGCACCGCCATGTCAGCGTATAAGGATCAGTTGAACGATGTGGATATGGCAGCCGTTATCACCTACCAGCGTAATGCCTGGGACAATAAAGCGGGTGACCATGTTCTGCCGGCCGATGTAAAGGCGGTGCGTTAACGGCGCAGTCGGAGATAACAGCGACAAGATTTTATTTTAGATTTACGGAGACTACCCATGAGTGAAGCAGTAGCCCACAACGACCACGCTCATGGCCCGGAAAAGGGCCTGATGCGTTGGGTTTATACAACTAACCATAAGGACATTGGTACGCTGTACCTGTTGTTTTCGCTGGCCATGTTCATGTTTGGTGGCGCAATGGCCATGGTCATTCGTGCGGAACTATTCCAGCCAGGTATGCAGTTGGTTGATCCTCACTTTTTTAACCAGATGACAACCATGCACGCGCTGATCATGGTTTTTGGCGCGATCATGCCTGCTTTCGTAGGTCTTGCTAACTGGTTGATCCCGATGATGATCGGTGCGCCCGATATGGCGCTGCCGCGTATGAACAACTGGTCATTCTGGATTCTGCCTTTTGCATTTACCCTGATGATCGCCACTTTGTTTATGGAAGGCGGCGCTCCCGCAGCGGGCTGGACGATGTATGCGCCGCTGGTGCTGCAAACCGGCGATGCGTTTCCTTTCCTGATTTTCTCGATTCATTTGCTGGGCATCTCCTCGGTGATGGGTGCGATTAATATTATCGCGACAATCATGAACATGCGTACGCCGGATATGACATTGATGAAGATGCCTCTGTTTGTATGGACATGGTTCATTACGGCCTATCTTCTGATCGCCGTTATGCCGGTATTCGCCGGTGCGGTAACCATGCTGTTGACCGACAAGTTTTTCGGTACGGCTTTCTTCAGCGCGGCGGGCGGTGGTGACCCGGTTTTGTATCAGCATGTATTCTGGTTCTTTGGTCACCCCGAAGTTTACATTATGATTTTGCCAGCCTTCGGTATTGTTTCGGCGATTATTCCGACGTTTGCCCGTAAACCACTGTTTGGCTACAGTTCTATGGTGTATGCGACTGCTTCTATCGCGTTCCTGTCATTTATTGTATGGGCGCACCATATGTTTACAGTCGGTATGCCGCTGGCTGGCGAGCTGTTTTTCATGTACGCCACCATGATGATTGCGGTGCCCACCGGCGTTAAGGTATTTAACTGGGTATCCACCATGTGGAAAGGCTCCATGACCTTTGAAACGCCCATGCTGTTTGCACTGGCCTTTGTTATCCTGTTCACCATCGGCGGGTTCTCCGGCCTGATGCTGGCGATTACGCCGGTGGATTTTCAATACCACGATACATACTTTGTAGTCGCTCACTTTCACTACGTGTTGGTCACCGGTGCGGTGTATTCAATCATCGCGGCCGCTTACTATTGGATGCCCAAGTGGACAGGTCATATGTATAACGAAACCGCAGGCAGGATTCATTTCTGGTGGTCCACCATTTCAGTCAATGTCCTGTTCTTCCCTCAACATTTCCTGGGTCTGGCGGGCATGCCGCGTCGTATCCCCGATTATTCCGTACAGTTTGCCGACTGGAACATGGTTTCAAGTATTGGTGGTTTTGCCTTTGGTCTGGCCCAGGTTTATTTCTGCTGGATTGTTTACAAGACCATCAGAGGCGGAGAGAAAGCAACTGCTCAGGTTTGGGAAGGCGCAACGGGTCTGGAGTTTGAAAACCTGCCATCGCCGGCACCTTACCATAGTTTTACTACAGCACCTGAAATCAGGCAGCAGCCGATTATCTCCCCGGCGCCGCTACAATTCGACACTGACACGGTAACGCAGAAAGCAAAATGAGTCAGGATGACAAACTGAAGGCCAGGAATCGCAAAACGGTGATTGTGCTGGCGCTGCTGGCACTGGCCGTATATGGGACTTATATTGTAATGTCGGCCCTGGGGAGTCAGGTTTATGGAACCTGAAAGCGGCAGGGTAGAAAGAAAATCAAATAAAAAACTGGTCACCATGCTGGTGGCCATGGTGTTTTTCATGTCAGGATTTTCTTTTGCCCTGGTCCCTTTATATGACGTATTTTGCGAGATAACCGGCCTGAACGGTAAAACGGCTGACAGGCCCGTTGCCGTTGAACAAAGGGTTGATTTGAGTCGCACGGTGAAAGTGCAGTTCATAGCAAATATGAATGGCGCCGGATCGTGGAAATTCAAACCGGCTGTATTCGAAATGGAGGTGCATCCGGGCAAGCTGGAAGAGACCTTGTTTTATGCCGAGAATATGACGGATTTGAACAAGGTCGCGCAGGCGGTGCCCAGCGTAGTTCCGGGTCAGGCCGCGCTTTATTTCCATAAAACCGAATGTTTTTGTTTTAACGAGCAGGTTTTTGAACCGCGAGAAGGCAAAGATATGCCGTTGCGGTTCATGGTAGATCCGGAGTTGCCGGAAAAGATTAAAACGATAGCCCTGTCGTACACGTTCTTTGAACTGGACAGGGTTGCAGCGAAATAATTTATTTAATTTTTCAAGAAGAAAGGTAGGGAAAAATGGCACAGGCACATCCGGGTGACGGCTATTACGTACCGCACGGTACGAGATGGCCAATTATCGGTTCGATCGGCCTCACAACAGCCGCCGCAGGTCTTTCCAGTTATTTGAACGGTAATAATGCCGGCTTCACCGTCATGTTTGGAGGCCTGTTGATTGTTACTTACATGATGTATCGCTGGTTTGGCCAGGTAATCCAGGAAAGCGAGGATGGCTACTACAACGACCAGGTCGATGTTTCTTTCCGTATGGGTATGGGCTGGTTCATCTTTTCGGAAGTCATGTTCTTTGCCGCATTCTTTGGTGCCCTTTTCTATGCACGGGCGCTTTCACTGCCCTGGCTGCTGGGAGAAGGTGACGGCGTTCTGACGAATATCCATTTATGGCCTTTGTTTGATGAAGGCTGGCCGAGTAATGGCCCTGCCGATTTTGGTGGTGACTTCCGGACAATTCCCGCATGGGGTTTGCCCGCCATCAATACCTTGATTCTTCTGGCTTCTGGCGTGACGGTAACCCTGGCGCACTGGGCGTTGAAAAAGGATAGTCGCAAAGGCCTGATTATGTGGCTGGCTGCAACGGTTATTCTGGGCTATCTCTTCGTTTACCTGCAGGCAATGGAATATGCGCACGCCTACAATGAACTGAACCTGACCATGGAGTCCGGTATCTACGGTTCAACCTTTTTCATGTTGACCGGATTTCACGGTTTCCATGTGACGATGGGAGCAACCATGCTGCTGGTGATTATGGTGCGTTCAATGAGAGGCCATTTTACCAGGGCAAGACATTTTGCGTTTGAAGGAGTCGCCTGGTACTGGCACTTCGTCGATGTGGTGTGGTTGGGTCTGTTTATCTTTGTGTACTGGATTTAAGGCCGGATAATTCAAAAGGGTATTGCGTTCCGACGCAACGCCTTAAGACCAGTTTACCCACAATACCTTAAATGAGGCCAGTGGCATCTTGAATTTGCCAGGCTATGGTTTCTCCGGCCTTGTAGGGCGAGACCGATAGTTCACCTGAACCAATGGCTTCCGGGATCCGTTGTTCGGTACGCACCAGCCTGATTTGTCGAGTATTTATGGGAAGCCCATAGAAAGTCGGACCGTTAAGCGATGCAAAGGCCTCGAATTTATCCAGAGCATTTTCCTCATCAAATACCTGCACATAATTTTCCAGGGCATGAGGTGCGCTGAATATACCGGCACAACCACAGGCGCTTTCCTTGTTTTCCATGGTGTGTGGCGCGGTATCCGTCCCCAGGAAAAACCTGTGGCTGCCTGAAGTTGCCGCCTTACGTAATGCCCGTCGGTGTGTTTCACGCTTGGCTACCGGCAGGCAATACAGATGAGGTTTAATGCCACCTGTCAATATATCATTGCGATTGATTTGCAGGTGGTGCACCGTGATCGTGGCGGCAATGTTGTCGCCGCCTGTTGTGATAAAATCGACTGCGTCACTGGTGGTAATATGTTCGAAGACAACTTTGAGTTCAGGTATATCGAGTAATAATGGAGCCATAGCGGTTTCGATAAAGACGGCTTCGCGGTCGAAAACATCGACATCCTGGCTAACGACCTCGCCATGAACCAGTAACGGCATACCGATTTGCTGCATGACTTCCAGCACCGGGTAGATTGCTTTGATATCACTGACGCCAAAAGCCGAGTTGGTCGTTGCATTCAGGGGATAAAGTTTTGCTGCGGTAAAGACACCTTCATCATAACCGGCCTTGAGCTCATCGCTGCTGATATTATTCGTTAGATAAGCCGTCATCAGAGGTTGAAAGTCGGGCCACTCATTCGTGGCGGCCAGAATTCTTTTTCTGTAGGCCGTCGCGGTGGCGATTGTCGTTACCGGCGGGTTGAGGTTAGGCATGATGATGGCGCGTCCAAACTGGCGAGCCGTGTATCCGGCTACCTGTTGCAGCATGGCGTTATCGCGTAGATGTACGTGCCAGTCGTCAGGTTGAGTGAGGGTCAGGGAAGCTCCCATGCGGATAATCTCTCTGTGAATCTCCGGGCATTATATCGGGCTTGTGTATGGAAAGTGAGAGGCGCACCGGTAAAGTATCTTTTGCATCGGCCCCATAAGCTGAACAGGTTCGGGCTGGATAATACTGTTTCTTTCAGGCGACTCCTGTATCTTGCAGCCTATGTATAGATAATAAACGATATTTTCGATATAAATTATTGATAATTATCTAGTTTTATCTTTGTTAGTCTCTCGCTGCTGGTGATAGTGATTGTCGAGCGAGGTTCGTTTCATCTTGACGAATGATAATTCGACATGATTACCGCTTTCGTGTGATGAGAATCCGGTCTGTTGATTTTCAGGTAGATTTTGGTTGGATTTCACTTTCCTGTTAAGGGGCGATTTGGGCAATGGATCAACTGATTTTATGGCTGCCGGCGATTCCTCTGATTTCAGCGTTGCTGACCCACCTGCTGGGCAGAGGCATCGTAAGGATCAGTACTACGTGTGGTGTTCTGCTCCTGATATTATCGGCCTGCCTTCTGGGTTTGAGTCTCCTGGGGGCAGATGTCCACCTGCATACGCTCGGCATCTCCTGGGGAGGGTTGTTATTTGATCCGTTGAGCGCATTGATGGCGCTGATGATATCAGGCGTTAGTCTGCTGGTTCGTGTTTACTCCATTCGCTACATGGCGGAAGAGGCCGGTTATGCGCGTTTCTTCGTGCTGCTTGACCTCATGACGGCCAGCCTGCTGATAATGGTGGCGGCAGGCGACCTGATTACGTTGTTGATTTCCTGGCACCTGATAGGTTTATTGCTTTATTTCCTGTTGGGCCACGATACCCGTAGTCATTCAGCATACCGTTATGGCTTTTGGACCCTGATTACCTGCCGTCTTGGTGACCTGCCGCTGGTTCTGGCCGCGATGTTACTCTTCCACAGCTACGATAGCTGGTGGCTGCCGGAAATCTTTGAAAAAATTGCGGCCAATCCGGATGCAGCGACCTTTCTGGGGTTACCGGTCGTAGAGGTCGCGGGAGGGCTTGTCGCGCTTTCGGCATTCGCACGTTCAGCGCAGTTTCTATTGCATACATGGCTGCCCTACAGCATGGAAGGGCCGACGCCTGTGTCTGCACTGATGCACGCAGGTATTGTGAATGCAGGTGGCATCCTGATTAACCGCTTTGCCCCGATATACGTACACACCGATAGCGTGCTGCACTGGGTATTTATCGTAGGTCTGTTTACCGCGATTATTGGTTCGGTGCTGATGCTGAGCCAGAATGACGTGAAGAAATCCCTTGGATATTCCACTATGGGCCAGATGGGATTCATGGTTATGGAATGTGGAGTCGGGGCCTTCTCGCTGGCTGTCTTTCACCTGATCGCCCACGGCCTGTTCAAGGGGACGATGTTTCTGAGCGCGGGCGGCGTCATCGGAGAGGCTCGCCACGACGACGGCGTTCCGAAAAAGGACTTATATACCTTCATCGTGGAGCGTCAGCCGCCCACTGATAAACAGCCGTGGTTGATTATGGCGGCCATTACATTAGCGGTGCCCATATTTGTACTGTTTCTCTCGCATTGGGCGGTAGCGCCGGATTTGTCCCAGAAGCAGGGCGCTATTGTCTTGCTGTTTTTCGGTTGGGTAACGGGTGCGCAGCTATTGTTCTCGACTTATCACATGAGTGCACAAAATCCCTGGCGTCTGGTCGGTTTGATTATCGTCTCGTTTGTAATCGTGGTGATTGGTTATACGTTCATCAGCCATGCGCTCGACCTCTTTCTGTATCCAAACCCTGAGTTCGCCGCTCAACTCTATCATGCTGCCAGCATTGACATTTTGTCCTTCGATGTACTGGTTTCGATTGCTGCGCTCGTTATTGTCGTCGGCTGGGTGCGCGTCTATTACCAGCATCATCATCGAATCCATAAAAGCCAGCCTCCGGGCAACGTATGGCTGAACTTTTATGCGCTGATTTCGCGTGAATTTTATATCAATGATCTTTACACTGGCCTGAACCGTAGCCTGCTATCGGCCTCCACCCGTCTTAACATGTTACTGAGATGGGGATGATGGATATTGTGACCTTGCTATTGGCCGCCGTTTTCCTGCCATTATTTCCGTTCAGTATGGTTTTTAATGCCCTGTTTGAGCGTTTGCCGCACCCGGTATTACGCAGCGTCATGCTGCTGGTCTGGCCTTTAATCGGCATTTACCTGTTACAGGGGGAAAGGCAACTACCCCCTGACTGGACAGTCATCTGGGCATCCGCTACGGCCATTCTCTATGGGTTCAGGTTGATCGCCATACGCGATATGGGGCGATGGATCGGATTTCTGGCCACCTCAGCCTGGTCCCTGCTGTGGGTGAGTATCAACGCAGGTATGAATGGCGGCTGGCTTTATCAGTTCGCACTTGGATTTTCCGTTCCGCTGGTTATGCTGGTGATTATGGCGACCCATATAGGGGCCCGATTTGGTGCGGCCTACACCGGTCTGTACGGTGGGCTTGCGGCGACTACACCGCGGCTTTCGGGAGTTCTGGTATTTGCCACGCTTGCAGCCACAGCCACCCCGGTATTTCCGGCATTTTTCATCATGCTGCATAACATTGTCAGCTCTGCGCCGGAAATTGTGGCGGCCATGTTGATCGCCTGGTTGTTATGGACCTGGGCCAGCGCCCGCCTGCTCCAGGGATTGATCGTAGGGTCGAAGGCCGGCGAGGCAGTTCAGGATATCGGCAAGGTCTTGACCTGGCTGTATGCCCTGTTAATGGCCGTGCTGGCACTGTCTGGTCTATACCTTGCAGGAGGGCGGTTATGAATATTGCCCTGGGTACCAGCCTGAAAATCCGTTCCATGATTCATATGGCGGCAGAACCCATACCGTTCTTCTGGCCAATGCGGACATTCATTCACCATAACCCCCTGCATGGCCTGGAGGATATGCCGTTCACGGAGGCTGTTGAAAGGGGTGCAAAACTGTTCCACGGGCGTACTTTTCTGCCTCGAAAGGTGTATCAGAAATATCTGGCTGCAGGAGAAATCAATCAATTCGCCGTTGCCGCCGCCATTCAGGATTTTGTTGGAAACCATGAGCGGATTAACGGCATCGCGCTCGACAAGTGGCTCATGTCCCTGCTCAATGAAATGGAGCTGCCTTTCACGCTCACCAATACACTGGCTGATGCCGGCGATGTCCATGCCTCCCTTAATAGTCGGGATATCCGGCCGGTCGAAAATATGAATCTGGCTGACCTTGAGTCGTTTCTTTGCAATAAGTTGCTTGACTGCCGTCCGATTTACGAGGCGGTTGACACCCTGTTTGGAACCGATATTGGCAATGAATTAGACGAACTGGTTATCAGGACCTGCCTTGATTTTTTCGATGAAGGTCAGTCGGTGTGGGAAATGCCCGAACGCGGGCGAGGTCTTTTTGCGGCCTGGCGCTGCGTTGCAAAGCGTAATCTACGTTTTTTCCTGCGAGGCTTTCACATTAGCCGGATTCTTGAAGCTGCGGATACCCCTGAAGGAATTATTGCCTGCGTCATGCAGCAGCTTGGTATTCCGGAAGAGCAATGGATAGATTATTTTACCCGTGAATTGTCACGCCTGCATGGCTGGGTCGGATTCATACGCTGGCGTTCAAGCGCCAGACGTTACTACTGGGCGGATCAATATCCCGCAGATCTGGTTGATTTTATGGCGATTCGCCTGACGTTGGCTTTGGCTCTGCTTAACAGTCGCAAATTGAAACGCCTTGCCCATACGATGAATGACCTGGAAGAGACAATTCACAGCAATACCATTGAAACCTATCTGAGGCATGAGCTTTACGGGAAAACGATTTTGCCTGAAATGGCCTTTCGTGTGGAAAGGGCGATACAACTGGGCAATAAAGAAAAGCTTGAAGCAGTATTTTATGAATACATTGCCGTCAAGCGTAACCATGAAGCTCGGCATCAGGCGGCGCGTTTTCAGGAGCTTGCAAGGCTTTCCGGCAACCAGGATGCATTAAAACGGCTATCTGCAGAAGATATTTCCAGGCTACAGAATATTATTGCAGACTTTGAAAAACAAGAAGGCATGCTCTGGCTGCATGCCCTGGAGTCCAGGGCCATTGGGCACCTGTTGAACGGACTGACACCCGAATCCGGTGCAGACGGGCCTGAAGCCGGACGGCCTTTTGCACAGGCGATGTTCTGCATTGATACACGCTCGGAACGCATTCGCCGCCACCTGGAAAGCGTAGGGGATTATCAGACATTCGGTATCGCCGGCTTCTTTGGTGTTCCGGTCAGCTTTATGCCGCATGGAAAAGGCAGTGAGACCCATTTATGTCCGGTTATTGTCACGCCCAAAAATCTGGTGTTGGAAATTACCGCAGCCCAATACCAGGACGCAGCAGCGATTACAACGCTGGAAAAGGCGATACACGAACTCAAGGAATCCGTGCTGGCACCGTTTGTGACCGTAGAGGCGATTGGCCTGCTGTTTGGTTTTGATATGGTAGGCAAGACACTCATTCCGCAAACCTATAACCGATGGCGCAGACATTTACACGAAGCCAGACCATCAACCCGCCTGTTGCTTGATAAACTGAGCCGACGACAGGCAGATTCCGTCTTGCGTGCAGTACAGCGGGCCGTTATCGAAAAGGCCGTGGAAAGAGAATTCGGAATTGAACCGGAAAAAATTACCGATGATATTACACGCGATGTTCGTGAAACGGCGCTCGGACGCCAGCACAGAGCCGACATATTTACCAGAGAGCTGGGACTGAATGATGAAGCCGCTTATGCCTTTATTGGCCGCCTGCAAGGGGCTTATCGCATTAACAGGGACTTTTCCCACCTGCAAATTGAGCAACTGGGGCGCATTGGTTTTACCCTTGACGAGCAAGTGACGTATGTCGGTACTGCCTTGCGCACCATTGGCCTGATGAAAAACTTCTCCCGATTCGTACTGCTGGTGGGTCATGGCAGCACCTCGGAAAACAACCCATATGAATCCGCCCTTGATTGCGGCGCCTGTGGTGGTAACCATGGCCTTGTCAGTGGCCGTGTACTGGCACAAATGGCGAACAAGCCACAAGTACGCCGGGCGTTGCGCCGGCAGCACGATATTGATATCCCCGATGATACCTGGTTCATTCCGGCCTTCCACAATACAACGACGGATGAACTGCATATGCACGACCTGGAACTGATTCCGCCGTCGCATCTGGTTTACATTGACCGTCTGAGAAACGGTCTGGTGGCGGCCTCACGCCTGAGTGCGCATGAGCGCGTACCCGATCTGACACCGGATGAAAATCAGGAAACGGGCCCGGCAAAGGCATTCAGTCTGGCGCAACGCAACTCCATGGACTGGTCTCAGGTCAGACCCGAGTGGGGCCTGTCGAAAAACGCCTATTTTGTGATTGGCCGGCGCAGCCTGACGAAGGAATTTGCGCTGCATGGACGGGCCTTTCTGCATTCCTATGATTACCGCACCGACCCGCGTCGGCGCCTGCTGGAAAACATCCTCACCGGCCCGCTTGTAGTAGGGCAATGGATCAACATGGAACACTACTTTTCGGTTGTCGATAATGAACGATTTGGCAGTGGCAGCAAGGTAAACCACAATGTTGCCGGTCGTTTCGGCGTGATGACCGGTAATATCAGCGACCTGAGAACCGGCCTGCCGTCACAAACGGTACTCAAGGACGGACTGCCTTACCATGAACCGATACGCCTGATAACCGTGATTGAAGCGCCGATAGAACATGCCAGACAGGCAATTGAAGGCGTCGTCGCAGTGAAAAAGCTCGTCCACAACGGCTGGCTGCGCATGATAGTCATTGATCCGGACACCCGAAACGCCTCTTTATACGCCACAGAACGCTGGCATGAAATCAAGTTACCAATCGATGAGTCTTCATCTTCCGAGGAGTTATTTGCATTATGAAAAATCTAAATCTGAATCCGTTAAAAAAGCTCGAAATTATTCTTGAGGGCGAACAGCTCGAATTTGCCACAGATCTGCTGGACCATGCGGACGTTAAGGGCTACACGATTGTCAACAACCTGTCCGGCAAGGGTAGTCATGGTTTCCATGAAGGACACCTGATGTTTAATGAGGAAGAAGTGCTTGTTATGATTATCGCGGCCGTTCCGGAAGAAAAGGTTGAACCGATTCTGGAAGGCTTTGCACCATTTTTCAGCAGACACTCCGGTGTCGTGTTTGTTTCGGACATACAGGTTACCCGCCTGGTGAAATTTCAGGGAAGCCGGGATTGATTCAGGGTTTTCCCGGATTTACGCAATACCTCGCGTTTGGTGCCCGATTTACACATCTAATGGCACGACCAACGTCGTGACCAACAAACTGCCGTGGAAATTACAGGCGTGGCGTGAACGCGACCTGGAAATCATTTATTCTGTTGTCTGGCTTGATGCCGTCCACTGCGCCGGCATACTCAAGTCATCCTAGGCTGCACGCGCCCGGTACAGGACCGGAATCTCACACTCTCGCAATGAATAATCCACTTGCCGTAAGTACTCCCACACCAAATTCAAACAAGGGAGATTTTATCTTTTAATTTTCCATGACTCAGGCAACATAAAGTATTTTTCTAAAATGAAAAGCATAATTAAATCAATGGGATAGATATGCTAAAATAAGGAAAATAATTGTAGCATAAGGCTTTTACATCTATCTGCATTTTGCGATAGACTAGGCTGTCTATTAACAGCTCATTAAGGGAGAAAGGACATGGTCCGGCGGTTCAAGAAAGAAACAGACAGTGCGAAGGATGGTCGAAAGTCAGCCATCCGCGCACTTCAGGCGTGGCAGTATCTGATCGGCAAGGCGGCGGTCAGGCAAATCGTGCAGTACGATGAACTCCGCTTGATGATGGAGTATCCGACTTGCAATCCACTGGTCCACATTCTTGGATGCATTATGTATTACTGTGAGCAGAATGGGTTGCCGCCGCTTACATTGTTAGTTGTCAACAAATCCGGGGAGCCAGGTGAAGGTTTTACGGCTGAGGATCCGGGCAACTACGATCAGAGGCGCGAGGATGTTTTTAACTTTCCATGGTTCAAAATTGTACCACCGAGCATTGATGACTTTCAGGAAGCACGTAATTGATAGGAAAAAGCTGACCCCCATCAGTTATACGTACACCGTAAGCTAACCAATCAATCCAGCCGACCGCCTTCGGCAGCGGCTGATTGAGGCGTTAGACTTAAGAAACAATCAATAGGCGTCCTAAAGGAAAAATTTCATCCTGGAATGATGAAAAAGGATTTGATTTTATCACACCACTTGCTGGCGGGAAACGAATCTTTGTTCATATCAACGCCTTTAGGAACCGTGATTGACGCCCGGGAATCAATCAAGTAGTTACCTACGCAGCTTCATCCGATAAGCACGGACGACCATGAGCCGCCTCGAAGGCTTTGTTCTAGCCCGCTTCCATCGTTTCCCTGGGAGCCGGTTCTGTTTTTGTCAGTATCACGGGGTTACTATGAAAATTGAGCGGACACTGCCGCGGGCACTCCTTGTCACAGATATCCCCATCCAGAATATTCTGCCAGCAATAGCTCAGCGCCTTGGTGCGGGTACGAAACTGCGTTTTACTGCCTAGCAGTTCCGTCAGATGCATACGGTCAAACATACTGACCAAAGGCGCCTTGGCACGGGCAAAGACCAGTTCAATCCCCATTTTATCGAGGCGTGTAATCAACTCGTGCAACATCTCCTCACCGGTAGCATCGACCTCATTAATACCCTCGGCATCAATTAACAGATATTTAAGATCAGGTTTTACTGCCAGCCTCTTCAGCACCTTGTCCTCAAAATAACCGGCATTCGCAAAATACAGCGGACCGTCGAAACGCAGCACCGTAACATAATCACAGGTGCTCAGGATATGCGCCTCGGCGTCACGCAGAGTATCGTCGCTGTGCCGGGACAGGAGTGCCATATGAGGACGCTTACTACGCCAGACATACAGGCCCAGTGAAAGCATGACGCCAATCAACATACCCTGGTCAAGATGAGGTGCCATGGCAATAGTGAGAACAAATGTAATGACCGAAACGATGGCGTCATGTGGCTGCACATTCCACTCATGTTTAATAGGTTTGATGCGGATCAGCCTTATTACGGCCATGATAATGACCGCCGCCAGGGTCGCCTGAGGCAGGTGGTACAACAAAGGCGTTAAAAACAACAGCGCGATCCCAACGACCAGCCCCGTGATCACGGCAGAAAATCCGGTTATCGCGCCACTGTTTATATTGACCGCCGAGCGCGAAAATGAACCGGACACCGGATAACCCTGTGAAAACGCCGATACGATATTGGATACCCCCTGCCCGAACAGCTCCTGATTAGCGTCAAGCCGTTGCCGGGTCTGTACCGCCATAGCCTTGGCGATGGATATCGCCTCCATAAAACCGACCAGAGAAATAACGAACGCGGTACTGACAAGCTGCGAAGCCGTCACCCAATCAATGACCGGCGTTGACAGGCTCGGCAAACCCACCGGAATAAAACCGACAATGGCACCGCCGTTATCGGCATAGCCGGTGATATAGGCGACCAGCGTGGTAAAAACAACGGCAACCAGCACACCGGGAACCCTCGGCAGCCGCTTGCCGATATACCCGATGAGTAGAAAGGCGATAAGCCCCATCGCGACAGTAGGCCAATGAGTATTCTGGGTAATGGCGACCAATACCCCCCAGATAGTCTCATAATAATGCTCCGCCCGCTCCGCGCTGACACCAAACAGCTTACCTAATTGAGAAGAGGCAATAATCAGAGCCGCCGCATTGGTGAAACCCATGACAACCGGGTGCGAGAGAAAATCAACCAGCTCGCCCAGGCGGAACATACCAAGCGATAACTGAAAAATGCCGACCATGAGCGCCAGCAGGATGGCGTAAGCTATGTACGTTTCAGGGCTTGTAGCCAGAGGCTGCAAAGCCGCTGCGGTCAACAGCGATACCACGGCCACGGGTCCGGTCTGTAACTGACGGGACGAACCCAGCAGCGCCGAAACCATCGGCGGCAGAAAAGACGCATAAAGGCCATAATGAGGCGGCAGCCCCGCCAACTGAGCATAAGCCATAGACTGCGGAATCAGCACCATAGCAACCGTCATGCCGGCGATAATATCCTTTTTCAGAATCCGGCTATCTTCCAGCTCGCCAACCCAACCCTTAAAAGGGACGAACATCGCCAGCAGGGCGAGCAAGGGTTGTTTCAGGGTGACACGAAGAAAATTATTCATTTTTTATAGGCTGGTTTATGCAACCTGCGCCGCAAGGCGGCCACACGATCGTCCTTCGTCCTCAATCATATAGGGCCAATCCGTCAAATCAGGCCGGCCCCGAATATTATCGCAGCATCATCCGGCCATGACTGTCGCCATACCCCCATCAATTCAGTGATCACCGGCGCTCAATGAGAGTCGTTACCAGCTCCCGCAAATCAGATACGGCGACCGTCGGCTCCATTCCCCATGGATCATAGACATTGCCCTCACTGCGATAGATCCATGCCGTCTTCCAGCCAGCATGAACAGCGCCGATAATATCAAACGGATTACTGGAAACAAGCCAGGTCTCCTCCCTGCGGGAGCCGGTTTTCTCAAGGAAATACCGATACACCCTGGGATCGGGTTTGAACGTCTTCAGATCATCGACGCTGACCACCGATGCCACCAACCGCTCAAGCCCTGCATATTCCAGCAACCGTTGAACGGCCTGCCTGCTCCCATTGGAAAAGGCATGACACGCAAACCGATTCTCATTGAAAGCCGATAATGCAGGCCCGACATCCGCAAAGGCAGGCAGCACCCCGTAAAAGTCCAGCAAACCCCGGATTTCGTCTTCAGACAAATTCAATCGGTACCGCTCGCAACAATACAACAACGCCTCGCGGGTACAAACAGAGAAATCCCTGTAATGCCCCATCAGCCCGCGCCTGAACGAATACTCCAGTTGCTTATTGCGCCAGCTTGCCGAAAACTCTCCGGCGACATCACCGACGAGCGACTCAAGCCGACCGACTACACCATGTGTATCAATAAGCGTACCGTAGATATCGAAGGCCAGAGTTATTTTTGTATTCATACTCTCCCGCTGAGCTGATGCCGGTTGGGGAACGTTGGTGGCCGAAGACAAGCATCACGGCCATTTTCGTGATGAACTGGTCGATGCCCTGGCAGAAATGATTGCACAACGCTGGCAACCGGAACCTTCACCCCAATGGATAAGTTGTGTACCATCACGCAATCATCCTGAACTGGTACCCGATTTTGCCAGGCGTCTGGCGGAGAGGTCAGGCTTGCCTTGCCTGTAATATCCCATCAACCCGAGCCTGAATGAATACTCCAGTTGCTTGTTGCGCCAGCCTGTCGAAAGCTCTCCGGCGACGCCAGACAGACACCAAAACAGACTCACTGCCATTAAATCAACCCCGCCCAAGAATGCCCATAACGCGACGGACGGAATCCCTCATTACCCCGCCATCATGCGCACAAACAGTGATATGACCCGTCTTTCTTTCAGGCCGTGGTTGTTTTTGATAATGATGATAATGGACGCCGGGCAACTTGAGCACATCCGTTAAATCCGGATAGTCCCCGATAATGTTACACATGGTGCTCGGTATAAGCATGGACGTATCACCCAGCGGCAAGCCGCATACAGCCCTGAGATGATTTTCAAACTGACTGCATCCCGCACCGTCTATGGACCAGTGGCCGGTGTTATGGACACGGGGCGCAAACTCGTTTGCCAATAATCCCCCGTTACAATCGAATAACTCAAAGCCAAGGACACCCACATAGTCAAGTTCCTCCATTAACCGGCACGTATAGTCTTCCGCCTTGCCCTGCAGAGGATCATCCCGGCGCACGATAGAAGTAATCAGGATGCCGTGTTCGTGACAGTTTTCGGTAACGGGATAAAAGCGCATCTCACCGCCTTGGTTACGTACCGCAATCATGGAGATCTCACGTTGAAATTCCACCATTTCCTCGGCAATAAGATCGTTATTGCCGAGTTCCCGCCACGCCGTATGAGCATCTTTTGCCGTATGGATACGTGCCTGCCCGCGGCCATCGTAACCCTGACGTCGAGTCTTCACAATCAGGGGCGATTGATTTTCATCCAGGGCCGCCAGCAGATCCCGTTCACTTTCAATGGCAAAATACCTCGGCACGGCGATACCCAGCTTTTCGAGGCATTGTTTCTCCGTGAGTCGGTCCTGCGCAGTGAGTATGGACATTGCGGGAGGAAATATCCTGTTGGCGGGAATACTGTCCAGCACAGACCGAGGAATATTTTCATTCTCGAAAGTCACAACATCGACACTATCGGCAAACCCCCTGATGCACTCGGTATCGCCCGGCTCACAATAGACACCATCACCCAGCGCGTTGGCGCAGCCGTTGGGACTGGAACCATAAAAGGCAAAATCCAACCCGAGCGGTTTGCCGGCCAGGACCAGCATACGGGCCAGTTGGCCGTTGCCTAATATACCGATCTTCATATCCGGAAACGGTCAGGCCGGAGGATTTAAGCCAGGGTCATGGTCTGCCATAATCCTGTCGGTCTGGCGCTTACGGAAAGCCTCCAGTTTTTTACGAATTTCCGGGTGCTTATTGGCAAGAATACCGGCAGCCAGCAAAGCGGCGTTACTCGCGCCCGCGTTACCGATAGCCAGACACCCCACCGGAATACCGGCAGGCATCTGGGCGATAGACAGCAGCGAATCCAGGCCATTCAAGGCGTCTGACTTAACAGGCACACCCAGCACCGGCAGACTGGTTTTAGCGGCCACCATGCCGGGCAGATGAGCGGCGCCACCGGCACCTGCGATAATAACCTCCAGGCCATTGTCGATGGCCGTAGAGCAATAGTCGAATAACAGATCGGGCGTGCGATGAGCTGAAATAACCCTGACCTCATAAGGGATTTCCAGTTGCAGTAAAACATCTGCAGCGTTCTGCATTGTTTCCTGGTCAGAGCGAGAACCCATGATGACGCCTACCAGTGTTTTCATTATTGCCTCCCAATGACCCGGGGCCCATTTTGGAAAAGCCCCGTAGTATACCCGCAATAGCCGGCCAGGACTATGACCGCCCAGGGCCATAATCATTATGGTAGGCCAAACCTTCTGATCGCAACCCCGGCGGGTATAGCCGGATGCCGCCACCGGAACAAGCGACAAAACACACAGATTCGGAGGACTCGCCGACGGTAGATGAAGAAACGAACTTGCAATCAGTTTCTCTGTCCATTATAAGAACGATAAAAGGACGATAATCAGATCGAGGTAATCATGAACATCACAAAGACAATTTCGACAGTGGCTGCAATATCCCTGGTCGCAGCCTGGCTATTGGCTAATCCGGTAATCTCCTCGGACCGAGCGGACAGTGTAACCGATGTTGCTTCGGTGCCGGCCCAATACAAAGGTTTCAAGAAACCATCCGATGCCGAGCTAAAAAAGGCCCTGACCCCGTTACAATACAGAGTCACACAACATGAAGCGACCGAACGGCCGTTTCAAAACGAATACTGGGACGACAAAAGAGAAGGGGTATATGTAGATATCGTCTCTGGTGAACCGCTGTTTAGCTCGACCGACAAATTCAAGTCCGGCACGGGATGGCCCAGTTTCACCCGTCCGATTACGCAAAATGCCCTGACCGAGCACGAAGACAGAAAACTCTTCGTAGCGCGCACAGAATTGAAAAGCGCAGTCGCTGGTTCACATCTGGGTCACGTCTTTACAGACGGCCCCAAGCCAGCCGGCCTGCGCTACTGCATCAACTCCGCATCGTTGCGCTTTGTGCCAAAGGAAGACCTGGTCAACGAAGGATATGCGGAATTCCTGAGCCTATTTGATCGACAATAAACATTCCGGTGCGTGACCGTCGTTTCCAGTGGTTTTCTTTGGTTGCGTTATCTGGTGTCTTTTTCTTGGCTATTTTCTTGCCTGGCTTGTACCACAAGTTTTCTGTCCCGCTCCAAGCATTGGATGTTGTTCAGGAGGATGATTCAGAGGCTTCTGATTTGGTTCAAGAGGATGATTCAAAACTGTATTCGGTTTTCTCTGAGGTTGATCTTCCGGTTGATGATCATGTTGTTTTTCATGATTTGCGTAGCCCTCCTGATCAAGTTGTCTCTCCGGTTTCTGATTTTGTAGCTCCTCCCGTTCAGTTGCCTCTGTCGCCTGATTTTCGCATTTCCGGGTCTATGTCCTTTTCCTCTGGCCGGTTTATTTTTCTTTCTCATACTTCCGGTTGGATTGTTCGTTTATCTGCTTCTGACTGTCGTCTTCTTGGCGATCCCGATCAATCGGATTATGAGTGTATTTATGACGGCTATCGCGTCACCAGGTTTACTGGTCGTGTGCCTGGTACTTATCGTCGTTTTATTCCTCGGTCTGGTTCTCCGGGTGGTTCTTTGACTTTTGGCCCTGCTGATGTTGAGAGGTGATTTATGTGATGATGATGATGGTTTGAGTTGGGATAATCTTTATTCCGGTGATGATGTTATTGATAGTTTGGATTGGGATAATTCCTATTTAGATTTTTTTTTTCTTTTTTGTGAGGTGATGTATGGATGATTATGGTGACATGATGTGGGATGCAAAATATGGAGGTGAGGTTGATGATGATGATGGTCACCTTGATGATTTGACCTGGAGTGATTCTTATGGTTACGGTGGCCCTCTTGAGGATGATGATCCTTTTGCGGGTTAGTCCGTTGATCATTTTCTTTGCACACATATGGCCGGTTCAACGGCGGATATGCAATGATAAATCAATCGCCCGGATATTCTTTGTAATGCCGCCGATCGATAGATGACTCACCCCGGTTTCCGCCACCTCCGCAATATTTTCCAGGGTAATATTGCCCGACGCCTCCAACTGGCAGCGACCCCGATTAACCCGGCAGGCGGCCTGCAAACGCTCAATGGAAAAATTATCAAGCAATATCCGATCAGGGGCCGCATCCACAGCCTGCTCAAACTCATCCATATTCTCCACCTCCACCTCGACAAACATGCCGGGATACCGCTTGCGAGCCATAACCACAGCCCCGTGGATTGAACCGACCGCCAGAATATGATTCTCCTTGATTAAAATCGCGTCAAACAGACCGGCACGGTGATTCACACCCCCCCCGCAGACCACGGCATATTTTTGTGCGCTACGCAGGCCCGGGATAGTTTTGCGTGTATCGAGCATTTTGCACTCAGTATGCGAAATCGCCCTGACGCATTGATTAGTGGCAGTGGCAGTCGCCGATAACGTCTGCAAGAAATTCAGAGCGGTGCGCTCACCGGTCAACAACACCGTGGCCGGCCCGTAAAGCGTACACAGCAAGCCACCCGCCACAATGACGCTGCCATCGATACACCGCCAGTCAACTTCAATATCAGAACCAAGCTGCCGAAAAACCTCATCAAACCACGCAATACCGCATAAAATCGCGTCCTCCCGGCAGATTACCCTGGCCTCGACAGGGTCAGCCTTGAGAAGAGAAGCCGTTTTATCGCCGTCACCAATATCCTCACATAACGCACGACCGACAACCAGTGCAATATCATGGGGCAGTTCCGCCATAAAATCGGGCCCGGACGTATCAATCATAGGGCGGCATACCGAAAATCTCAACTCTCACGTCTGGGCGCGCCACCCTTGAGCGCGGCTTGCGCCAAACGTTCGGGCGTGACGGGAACGCTCACGTCGAGCAGCATGTCATCCTTGGCAGGCTGATAGGATCCAGTGCAGCATCGTAGAACGCTTCCTTGTCCGGGCGTTCGGTCTCATCGGTCATGGGTTCCTCCGATCCATTGCAGTTTCGCGCACAGCGCGTCCTCAAATTCCTGCCGCTTGACAGTTTCGGCAGACAGCAACTTGTCGCTCGACTCCTCAAGCGACAAGACTTCCCAGTGATCTTCGACAAGCCGGCAGTCCTCGGTGATGCGCGGGACACAGGGTTCCAGCTTAACATGGCACCCGCCCGTAGTAGTAACACCTTCTTTTTGGTCTGCATTGACCCCAGCAGCACCGCCACCTACCTGAGAGAGGGCAGGGACTTTATCCTTAGGACTGGAAGCAGAGATTCGTTTATCGTCGGCGTGGGCCGTACTACAGTAGTCGGAGGCTCTACCAAGTCGGGCTGCGTATTCACGGGTGTTAATGCCAACTTGGCAAACACAGGCACAACTTACAACATACGGGCCAACGGCGACACGACAGATGAGCCGGACGAGACGGTGGTACTGACCCTTGCCAGGGTGACGGTCACGGGTCACTCCGGCACCGACCTGACGCTGAATCCGAACAGCCTGGAGTTCACGGCGACCAACTGGAATATGATACAGACCTTCACGGTGACGGCGGTTCAGGACGCCGACGCGGCGGACGACACGGTGAGCCTGACACATACGGCGTCAGGCAGCGCAACCGAGTATGATAGTTCGATAACGGGCGCGGTGACGGTGACCATCACCGACGACGACACGGCGGACGTGACCATCAGCGAGATGGCGATAACGATTGCAGAGGGCGATGAGGGCACGCACACCGTGGTGCTGGCCACACAACCGGCGAGCGAGGTGGAGATCACGATGACCTCCGATACGACCAGTGCGGCCACGGTGAGCCCGATGATCCTGACGTTCACGATGACCAACTGGGATACGGAGCAGACGGTGACCGGCGTTGACGACAACCTGATCAGCGCTGGCAATGCCCGCACGGCGACGCTCAGCCATCGCATCAGTAGTGGCGACGGCGGCGACTATGCGGCGGGCGACCTGAGTTCGGCGGCGGTCACGGTGACGGTGACCGACGACGATGCGGTGGCGGGCGTGACCCTGAGCGAGCCCCGCATCACGGTTGCCGAGGCTAACGGCGTGGACACCTACACGGTGGTGCTGAACACGCCACCGTCCGGCGATGTCGAGATCACGGCGAGTTCCGATCTGGAAAGCGCGGCCACGGTGACCCCGCTGATCCTGACGTTCACGACGGTCAACTGGGACACGGCGCAGATGGTGACGGTGACCGGCATAAACGACGACGATGGCGGCGACCGTGAGGCGACCATCGGCCATGCGATCACCACGGGCGACGGCGGCAACTATGGGGCGGGTGACCTGAATCAGGATGTCACGGTGACGGTGACCAACGACGATGCCACCGATACGCAAGAGATGCAGGCGGCCTGGCTGCCGCGCTTCGGTCTGACGGCGGTAGAGCATCTGCTGGGCGGCCTGGATCACCGCTTGTCGGTGGCCGATCAACCTGGGCTGTCGGGCAATGTGAGCGGCCTGTCCGCTGGTCGTGCGCTGCATGGGGGCGGTAATGGAACCGGCACGGGATATGGTTTGGGCACGGACGGCTTCGGCCAGGGCGGAGGCGGCGGTGATGGCCTGGGCGCCGGTTCGGTTGACCGGATGTTGAATCTGTCACGTTCGCTGTCGCTGCGCGATATGCTGCGCGGCAGCCGCTTTGTGCACCGCGGCGGAGAGAACGGGGTTTCGGTGTGGGGTCAGGCGTCGTATTCGCGCTACGAGGATGACCAGGACGGCATCACGGTGGATGGCGAGGTGACCACCGGCCTGCTGGGCGTGGATCGTGACAATGGCCGCACGCTGCTCGGACTGGCGCTGTCGTACAGCGACGGCGATGGCGACTGGAGCGGCACTTCGGAACAGGGCGAGTTGTCGAGCCAACTGACCTCGCTGCTGCCGTATATCCGGCATAACGTGACGCAGCGATTGCAGGTGTAGGCGGCGGCGAGTTATGGCCGTGGCGAACTGGAGCAGACCCTGGAGCAGACTTCGGCCACGGTGAGTACGGAGCATGACATCGAGCAGACCTCGATCGGCTGTTGTCGGATTCGCTGTCGGACGCACTGGAGGAGGATTCATCGCAGACCCGGCCCGGTCGGCTGGAGCCTGGAGGGCGAGTGGGGCCTGGCCCTGAAGGACGGCGCCACCGGCATCCCGTATGCGGGCCTGTCGTCGTACGGCACCGCCCCGGCCCGATGCCTGGATCGGCTGTTGTCGGATTCGCTATCGGACGCCGGGCACGACCTGACCCTGGGCTGGCGTCTGCTGTCGGCACCGGGTGACCTGGATACCGAGCTGGACGTCAAGGCGCTGCGCCGCCGGGACGGTGAAGGCAAAACCAACCACGGCATCGGCGCACAGTGGAAGTTGCGCTGGTAGTCTCTGGCATGGCCGCCGCGGGGCATCGCTCCCGGTGGCTATTGCTGTAATACCAGCCGCCCCGTTGTGTTTCCGGCGGGATTTCTATCCAGGTTTCTATTCGAGGGCCGGGCTGGCCTGAATTGCCCGACCATTCTCCGGGTTTTTTCAACGTACAAAAGATTTCACCATTTAGCTGTTCATTTTCGGACGCTGATACAGGACCCGACCGGTCGATTCCGTATTTTTGTTGCCGAATGACTATCAGTTGTGGGGGGATGATAATCTTTTTCAGCCTGTCTGGTTCTATGTTCGGTTATGGTGGATTATTGTTTCGATGAACGTGAGAGTTGATTGTCTTTCGTATTGAGGCGCCGGTTAATCGGTATTTTGGGATAATTCAGTCTATAATGTAACGCTCAGGGAGTCAGTTAAGCAGTCGCTATATAGTTTAGATGTGTATAGAGGAAAGTCCGGACTCCACAGGGCAGGGTGCCAGCTAACGGCTGGGGGGCGTGAGCCTACGGCAAGTGCAGCAGAAAATAAACCGCCTAAGCAGGTTCGCCTGCCGGTAAGGGTGAAAGGGTGTGGTAAGAGCGCACCGCACGGGTGGTAACATTCCGTGGCAGGGTAAACCCCACCTGGAGCAAGACCAAATAGGGGAACAATGCATGGCCCATGTAGTTCTCGGGTAGGTTGCTAGAGGCAATTGGTGACAATTGTCCCAGACGAATGACTGTTCACGACAGAATCCGGCTTATCGATTGACTCCCTGACTCAAATGTTCTCTCTGCCGGGAACAAATGGTGGCGTATCAATCATCCGGCACTTTTATTTCTGTTGTTCTCTTTGGATTAAAGTGATTTATTCAATAGGATATTTATCCTCTTGATTACTCAATATTTTTGCCTTCTCTAAGGCCGGTTTTTGTCTCTAAAAATACGGCTAACTCTCTGTTATTTAAAGTGATTTAGAAAAAATAGACTTGAATCCTGTGATTTTGCGGCCTATAGTGTATTTTAGTGGTGAGAAGTGGATATAAATGGTGGTAAGTAGAATATATGTTTCGCGGAGTAGTAAATTTGAGTCTGGATGCCAAGGGCAGAATGGCGATGCCGATGAGGTACCGTGGCCTGCTTATAGACCGCTATGCCGGAAAGGTAGTGATTACCGTTGATCCGGACCGTTGTCTGTCGATCTATCCGTTGAAGATATGGGAGGAGATCGAGCGCAAGCTGGATCGCCTGCCTACGTTCAATCCCTCAGCCAGAAAGCTACAACGTGCCTTGACCGGTCATGCGACTGAAGTGGAGATGGATACCAATGGTCGTTTGATGGTCCCTGCGCCGTTACGTGAGTTCGCCGGCATCAACAGGAAGGCCGTACTTATGGGGCAGGTCCGTAAATTTGAGCTTTGGGATGCCGAGCAGTTTGAGAAGAACCGCGGTGGCTGGCTGGACGATATAAAAGATATAGGCGAGCCGGACTTGCCGGATGAGTTCTCGTTGCTGTCTCTTTGAAGATGGCAGAGAAGGAATATCAGCACAGGCCGGTTTTGATTGATGAGGTTATGGATTGTTTGCGGCTACAGCATACGGGTGTGTATGTGGATGGCACTTTTGGGCGTGGTGGTTATACCCGGAGAATTCTGAGTGCTCTGGGCGGTGATGGCAGAGTGATCGCGTTGGATGTGGACCCTGATGCAATTACACATGGTGAGAAGATATACGGGAATGAGCCTCGCTTATTTTTAAGGCAAGCGAATTACGACAGGATTGCTGAGGAGCTAAAGGATTTGCCAGTGCCGGATAAGGCAGACGGTATTGTTTTTGATCTGGGAGTTTCATCGCCTCAGTTTGATGATGCTGCCAGGGGCTTTAGTTTTCGGCGCGACGGGCCACTGGATATGCGAATGAATCCCTGTGAGGGACAAAGTGCATCAGACTGGGTTAATACGGTGGAGCCGGCTCAAATGGTACGTGTGATAGATCGGTTGGGTGAGGAGAAACTGGCTGGTTTGATAACAAGGGCTATTGTCAAGGCAAGGCAACGGGATGCAATAACAACGACGGAACAGTTGGCTGACATTATTTATCAGGCTTTCCCCGAGAAGGAGAAGCGTAAACGCAGGATTCATCCTGCAACCAAGGTTTTTCAGGCAATTCGTATGCGGATTAATGATGAGTTGGGACATCTTGAGCGGGCTTTGAATGCGGTGCCGGAGGTATTGGCGGTTCGAGGTGTGTTGGCCGTGGTTTCTTTTCATTCATTGGAGGATCGTATCGTTAAGCGCTTTTTTCGTAATCTTGTTAAAGGCGATAAGGTGCCTGATCGATTGCCGTTGAGGAATAATGAGTTGAATCGTGGTTATGAGTATGTGGCGAAGTTGATAAAGCCGTCTGATGAAGAGGTCAAAGTCAATGTGCGAGCGCGTAGTGCGCGATTGAGGGCCATAAGAAAGATCGCATGAAAGTCTGGATGATTATTTTACTGATTGGTTTGAATACCATGTCCGCTCTCGGTGTGGTGAATAACCAGTATCGTAAACGTCTGGCCGTTATAGAAATGCGCCACCTGGAAGAGAGGCGTGACGAGATCATTGATAAACGGTCACAGTTATTGGTTGAGTATGCGGCGTGGAGTGCGAACGCCCGAATCGAACGCTTGGCAATTGAGCAGTTAAATATGAAGTATGAGTACGGTAATTATCTGTACCTGGGGATATAAATGATAAGCAACCTGAAAAGACAGAATATGCGGCACATTCTTATCGTGCTGTTTATGCTGTTGGCGGCATTTAGCGTGTCTGCCAGGGTGGCTTATGTTCATATTGAAAAAAGTGAATTTCTCAAACGAGAAGGTGAACGGCATTACAAACGCAATATACCTTTATATGCATATCGCGGGGATATTTTAGACAGGAATGGTTATGAGCTGGCCGTAAGCGCACCGGCTGTCTCCATCTGGATCGATCCGGATGATGTGTCTGATCGTCTCGATGATCTGACAGCTCTGAGTAAGCATCTGGATATCGATTTGTATGCCTTGAAGAGAAAGGCGAAACGATCTTTAAACCGTTCTTTCATGTATATCAAACGTCAGGTAAGCCCGGAGGTAGCGGAATATGTGAAGCGATCCGATATAGATTTCGTTAGCGTGATCGGTGAAAGCAAACGTGTGTATCCCGAGGGACATATGTTCAGTCAGATTGTCGGTGTGACCGATATCGATAGTCAGGGAGTGGATGGTGCTGAGTTGTCTTTTAATCAGTATTTACAGGGCAAGAACGGTATTCAAAGTGTCATTCGAGATCGGTTGGGGCGTAGCTTTGAGGTGGTTGAAACGCCCAGGGAAAAGCATAATGGAGAAAATATTGTTTTGAGTCTTGATCGAAACATTCAGTATATTTCTTTTAGTGAGTTACGTCGAGCATTGCAGCTTTATGGCGCTTCTTCCGGGATGCTGGTCGTTATTGATGTCAATGCCGGAAAGGTGTTGTCGATGGTCAATTATCCTACTTATAATCCTAATGAGCGTAGTCAGTTAGATTCCTTTGCAATTCGGAATCGTGCCATCACTGATGTGTTCGAGCCGGGATCTGCAATCAAGCCATTCATTGTGGCTGCCGCGCTTGAGTCGGGGGTTATTTCGGAAGATCGGGTGTTTGATGTGTCGCCGGGTTACATCAGTGTAGCTGGCAAAAAGATTAAGGACAGTTCTGATTATAAACAGATCGATGTGGCTGGCATATTGGCGAAATCCAGTAATGTTGGCATCGTGAAGATCGCATCAATGATCGACGATGATTTTCTGGCTGAAAGATTGCGTAGTTATGGATTGTTTTCATCTTCAGGTATTGAGCTCTCCGGCGAATCTTCAGGATTGTTTCTCGCCAGACCAGATTGGAATCAAACCTATAAACACTTTCTTTCATTTGGTTATGGTGCGGCGGTTAGTGCCCTGCAATTGGCGGCCGGTTATGTCGTGTTGGCTAACAATGGGGTGCGTAAGGATATTAGCATCCTTGAAAAGGATTCCGGGTCGCAAAGCGTTCAGGTGATGGAACCCGGGGTGGCCAGAAAAATTACTTCGATGCTGCAGGGAGTGGTTGGCGTGAATGGTACGGGTAAGCGTGCGACTTTAACGGCATACAGCGTCGCTGGTAAGACGGGGACGGCGAAAAAATTGAAGAATGGCAGCTATTCCGGTGATGAGTATATAGCAGTGTTTTGTGGCATTGTTCCTGCCTCTCAGCCTGAAATCGTTATTGCTGTGATAATTGATGGTACAAAGAAAGATGGCTTCTATGGAGGGCAATTTGCGGCCCCGGTTTTTTCAAGAGTGGCTTCTCGGGTTTTGAGATATTTGGATATCGTGCCAGATAAGTTGCCACCTGCCTTGATGGCGGTGCAATGATGTTTACTCATGTTGAATCTATTATTAATGGATTGCTCCGCACCGCAGAGCAATACGCGGGATCATCTGATCTGATTGGCGTATGTCAGCATACCAATGATGTGGCGACCGGGGATATCTATATCGCAGTGGGTAAGGGACTGAGTTTTGCTCAGGAAGCTCTGGATAAAGGTGCTGCTCTTGTAGTCTATGATGCTTGTGATCTTGTTGTGGACGTGCCTGAGCATGAACGAATCGTCGGTGTAGAGAATTTTGATAATGTGATTAGAGCTCTTGTCCGACGGATTTATGGCTACGCGATTGATGGTGTTTCATTAATTGGGATTACAGGGACAAATGGTAAAACCAGTGTGGCAGGTTTTGTATGTGAGTTACTGAATGCATTGGGTCGCAAGACGGGTTATATCGGCACTCTTGGTTTTGGCGTGATTGGCCAGTCTATCGTTAAGGGACGAAATACGACCCCGGATATGGTGACGTTATATCGTTACATTGCAACATTATATATGCAGGGTTGTCAGTCAATCGTAGTAGAGATCAGCTCGCATGGTATAGCACTTGATCGTATCCATGGATTGTCATTTTTTACTGGTGTGTTTACAAATCTATCTCGTGATCATCTTGATTTTCATGGCTCCATGAAAAATTACTCGGAGGTCAAGCGTTTATTCTTTGCCAATTATAAGATGGATTGCTTGATTGTAAATCTTGATGATGAGGTCGGTAGGCAAATAGCAGAAGAATGGGGAAATGATAGACCGATTCTCGGTTTTTCAGTGAAGCATATGGCACCTGATATTCTCCGATATGACTCATATGGTATTCATGCTGATGGAAAAAGTCATATGGCTATACAGTATGAAGGTCGGACATATGAGTTGTCGATGTCGCTTTACGGTAACTTTAATGCGGCTAATATAGTAGCGGCAATCGCTTCATGCCTTGCCTTCAATTACTCGATGGCAGACTTAATGCAAGTGGTACCAAATGTGTCTCCGATACCTGGTCGAATGGAATATTTGCAAACGGGTCGCCAGGTTAACGTATTCATTGATTATGCCCACACCCCTGCAAGTGTACAAGCCGTGTTAACTGATGAGTTTGTAGTGTCAGGAAATATCTGGTGCGTACTGGGGAGTGGAGGGGATCGTGACATAGGAAAGCGTGCAGAAATGGCTGGTATGACCAATTATGCGTCTCATGTTGTTATTTGCGATGATAACGTGCGCCGTGATTCGGCTACTCGGATTATTATTGATATGTTACGGGGAGTTCGAGCTAAATCAGGAACGGTCATTTGTCGTGACCGAAAGCAAGCTATAAGTTATGTATTATCGAGAGCGCATCAAGGTGATAATGTGTTTTTGCTTGGCAAAGGTAACGAAATTGATATAGATTATGGAAAGTGTAAAATTATACAGTGTGATCGTGATATTGTCGAGCAATGCAGCAGGGTAAAGTGAGTATTAATATATCATTCTCTGATATTGTGCGACATGATAAATCAGCATCCTTTAATGTGGATGTCATAATAAATCAGATTAGTATTGATACACGTAAAATCAAGCCCGGTCAGACTTATCTGGCAATAGCCGGTGAGCACTTTGATGGCCATGATTTTATTGCTCAGGCGATAGAAGCAGGGGCAACCTCTGCTATCATAAACTGTGATGTGAAAGTTGATATTCCCATACTTAAAGTAAATAATACTGTAAATATGCTCGGCCTTATCGCACGTCTTTATCGCGATAGTTTGACGGCAATGATTATCGGCATTACGGGAAGTAATGGTAAGACGACCGTTAAGCAGATGTTGCAATCTGTATGTGAATTACACGGAAAAACAACAGCGACTATTGCTAATAACAATAATACCATTGGTGTTCCATTGACTCTATTATCGGCTACGCACGACGATGAAGTGGTTATCGTAGAAATGGGTACAAGCGAGCAAGGAGAAATTCCTTATCTTGCAGATATTGTACGTCCCGATATTTCTATCATAACTAATGTGTCGGAGTCGCACTTTTCTGGATTTGATGGGAGTGATAATGTGTTTGTCGAGAAGTCAGCGGTTATTCAGCAGACAAAGTCAACTGGCTCAGTGATTGTGAATCTGGACGATGGATATTCTGCAAGCGCACGGTCATTGGCAGCTGGTCGTGCGGTGATAACTTATGGCTTTTCTGATGATGCAGATGTGTATGTTGTTAATCAGACGCGGTCAGAAGTTATTGTTATGTCACCCAGAGGGAAATTGGCTTATAGGCTTAGGGTTCCTGGGAGACATAATGTATCCAACTCAATGGCAGTTGTTTCACTGGCACAGGCCATCGGAATTCAAAATGATTCGATTATCGCAGGTCTGGAAAAGTATAGAGGTGTAAGGGGGAGGCTCCAGATACAAAGATTGCCGAATAATATTACATTAATCGACGATACATACAATGCAAATCCGGCGTCAAGTTATGCGGCTCTGGATGTGTTGGCTACTTATACCGGACGTAAGTTGTTTGCCTACGGGGGAATGGCGGAGCTAGGTAAAAGCTCAGACAAATTTCATCGTGATGTAGGGGCGAAATCCCGAGATATTGGAGTTGATCAATTATATGTTTACGGATCGAATGCCAGAGCTACATATGAAGTATTTTCTGGAAATAAGTTTTATTTTGATGAAATAGAAGAACTCTCTGAAACCCTTGTTTATCAGCTAACAAATGGAGATACAGTTCTGATAAAAGGGTCAAGATGTCACAGAATGGATCGTGTTAGCCAATATCTGATAGAGAGTATGAACTGATATGTTTTACTGGATAGCGGAAAGTCTACGTGAGTATGAGCGATTATTCAGCATTTTTGAATACATTACGCTGCGTTCTATCTTAAGTGTTCTGACTTCTTTGATAATCTCACTTATATTGGGACCATATCTTATACGAACTTTGATAAAACGTCAGATTGGACAGAGTATCCGGGATGATGGTCCTCAGGCTCACCTGGATAAATCAGGAACTCCCACTATGGGAGGGATGCTCATTGTCATATCGATTGTGGTTACAACACTTTTATGGAGCGATCTGTCGAATCGTTTTGTCTGGTTGTGCGTACTCTGTATAACAGGTTATGCGGCGATAGGTCTATATGATGATTATAAAAAAGTGATATGTGACAACAGTAAGGGCATTAGTGCAAAAATGAAGTTTTCGTTGCAGATGGTACTGGGTTTTCTGTTCTCGACGTATATCTATGTAACAGCAACTGATAGCGCTGAATTGTTATATATCATCCCTGTTTTTAAAGATATTACTTTTGATCTTGGTGTTTTCTTTATTGCTTTTTCCATGCTGGTTATTGTTGGCAGTAGTAATGCTGTAAATCTGACTGATGGCTTGGATGGACTGGCAATAATGCCGACTGTGCTGGTTTGTGGGGCATTAGGAGTCATGGCTTACATGACTGGAAATGTAAATTACTCAGAGTATCTGTCAATTCCCTATGTACGTGATGTGGGAGAAATCACGATATTTCTGGCGGCTATAGTCGGTTCGGGACTCGGTTTTCTTTGGTTTAATGCTTACCCTGCACAGGTGTTTATGGGAGATATTGGTGCGCTGTCGCTAGGAGCTGTGCTGGGTATTGTGGCAATTTTGATTCGTCAGGAATTTCTGCTCGTTATTATAGGTGGCGTGTTCGTAATGGAAGCTGCCTCTGTAATTTTGCAGGTTGCCAGTTTCAAATTATTGGGCCGCCGAGTTTTTCGAATGGCGCCATTGCATCATCATTTTGAATTGAAGGGATGGCAGGAACCGAAAATAATAGTGCGATTCTGGATTATTACCGTTGTGCTGGTTTTGATTGGTCTGGCTTCTTTGAAGATTAGATAGTATGGCGAATTATCAACAGTATATAACAATAGCTGGAATGGGTAAGACAGGAGTTGCCGTTGATGCCTTTCTGTCATCGGTTTCTATTGTTGCATTATGTTGTGACGACGGGTTGGATTATCCGGATTGCCAGATTGGTCATATTAGTAATCCGGGGTTTGTTTTTAAAAGCCCGGGATTGAGGCCAGAGAAATATGTCGGATTGCCTGATGGTCTACAAGTTATTAATGATGTGGAACTATTGCTCAGGCTGACATTGAAACCCATTATTCTTGTCACAGGTACAAATGGTAAATCAACAGTTGTCAGTTTATTGGAAGCTATTTTAAGAGAGAATGATATATATGCAATAGCGTGTGGCAATAATGGCGTTCCGGTTCTGGAAGCCTATCTGAATCAACCAGACATATATGTTATTGAATTGTCTAGTTATCAGATTGAGAATATCTCATCCGCTGTCTCAGAGGCGGCAGTTGTTTTGAATATTGGTATTGATCACATTGATCGATATATTGATATAGATAATTACAGATTAGTAAAAGAATTAATATATGAACACTCACAGTATTCAGTGAAGCCAGTTAATCAAGATGGTAATCTGGACTATGGGCAAGGTATTGTCGGTTATCGGTCAGATGCTTCTGACTATAAAGTCGAAGGCAAATTTATATGCCAGAATCAAAATCAATACTGCAATATAGCTGATATCGCTTTAATCGGACATCATAATTATCTGAATATATGTGCGGTACTGGCATTACTTCATCATTTGCAACTGAATCAGAATAGAGTGATTGCTGTGCTAAAAAAATTTGTAGGTTTGGCACATCGTATGGAGCTGGTTTATAAAGATGCAAAAGGCCGTGAATGGATTAATGATTCCAAAAGTACTAATGTACATTCGACAAAGGCGGCTTTGGCTTCAATGGATAAGCAGGTTGTGCTAATTATGGGTGGACGTGGTAAAGGAGAAGATTATTTAGAATTATTAAAGCAGTATGCCGACAGAATATCAATGCTTATTTTATATGGAGAAGCTGCAAACTTGATCGCAAGTCAAGCTGAATCTATTAGAAAACGACATGTGCTGTCTACTATTTCTGAGGCTGTTGAGCTCGCTATTATGTACGAGGATACTGTATTATTCTCCCCGGCTTGCGCTAGCCTTGATCAGTATCGCGACTTTAATGATCGAGGCGATGACTTCAAGCGCCATGTCAGAAGGATGATGGCATGTTGATTAAAGAGATTAATCAATTACTTGCTCGCATTCTGGTGACCGGACTTACCATGCTTGGTATAGGTTTGGTTATGGTTTCCTCGGCGTCTATGGCTTTATCGGATTATAGCTATGGTAGTATGTATCATCATACGGCAGCTCATCTGGCGAAAATTGTATTAGGAATAGGTGCTGCAATGGTCGTATATATGTTCGGTATTCGTTCACTGCAAAAGTTTTCTCCTTCATTGATGATGGCCGGTTTTTTTCTCAGCCTGTTGCTTTTTGTACCAAGCCTTTCTGTTGATGTTAATGGAGCAGTAAGATGGCTAAAGCTGGGTCCTTTAGTATTTCAACCTTATGATCTTTTTAAGCTGGGTTATATTTTATTTTTGGCTCACGCATTGGAGAGATATCAAAAAGTTAACGAATCCGATGATCTTAAGACTTCAATCACTGTACTGTTTATTGCTTGTGTGTTACTTGCTCTTCAACCTGATTTTGGTTCGTTTTCGTTACTTGTCAGTGTCATGCTTTTGATGTTTTTTCTTATAAAAGGGATAACCAGAGAACTTATTTTTATTGGAACATTTATACTCGTGGCTGTGGTCTGGTTAATTACTTCCGCTCCGTATCGCATGAGGCGCGTAGAGATATTTTTTGATCCTTGGTCGGATCGCTATGGCTCCGGATTTCAGCTGATTCAGGCAATGGTTGCCGAAGGTAGTGGTAGTATCACTGGTGTGGGATTGGGACAAAGTGTGCAGAAAATGCTGTATCTTCCTGAGGCACATACTGATTTTCCTGTAAGTATATTTGCTGAAGAAACAGGATTGCTTGGAGTGTTCTTTGTGCTCGTGTTGATTACCTATCTTTGCCTTCAGTTGGCTCGTCTTTCATTTAAGCTAAGACAGCATGAAATATTATTTGAATGTTATCTTGTTTTTTTGATAGCCAGCTTTATTTTCATTCAATCGCTCTTTAATATTGGAGTAAATTACGGGCTATTTCCTACAAATGGAATTACATTACCATTAATGGGATATGGTGGAACCAGTGTGGTAAGCCATATTATTATGATTGGCATGGTTATGTCGATTAGCCGCGGGCTTAAATATAAGGCATCCATATATTCCATGAATGCAATTACTCATGATGTCAGTGTCGCGCCAGCAAGATCATGAAATCTATCGATAAAATACATTTTGTGGGTATAGGTGGTATCGGTATGTGTGGTATAGCGGAAGTCATGTTAAATCAGGGTTATGAAGTATCTGGATCTGATGTGACAGAAAATGATAATGTGCAGCGCTTGCAGAGCCTCGGAGCACAAATTTGTATTGGTCACTCTGCTGATAACATTAAAGGTGCTGATGTTCTTGTAAGATCAAGCGCGATTAATCAAGACAATTCAGAAATTATAAAAGCTGTTTCTGATGATATTCCTATTGTGCCAAGAGCTGAAATGCTTTCTGAGCTGATGAGAATGAAGCACGGTATCGCCGTATCTGGCACACATGGAAAAACTACCACAACCAGCATAATAGCCAGCATGTTGGATGAAGCAGATCTAAGCCCTACCTATGTTATTGGTGGTCGGTTGTTGCATAATGATATGAATGCCAGGCTCGGTAGTAGCGAATATTTTGTGGCAGAAGCCGATGAAAGTGATGGCTCCTTTCTATTGTTTCATCCCGTACTTTCAGTGGTTACCAATATAGATAACGATCATCTGGGTTTTTACCGGAATGATATGAATGAGTTGATAGAAGAATTTAAGCAGTTTATTACCGATATTCCGTTCTATGGCTGCGCCATTCTTTGTATGGACGATGAGCATATTGTCAATTTATTGCCTGATATACATCGTCGTGTAACCACTTATGGATTTCATGAACAGGCGACATTGCAATGTATTTCTATGAGGCAAGATGCCAAAGGTGTTGAGATGCATGTAAAAAGTGAAAAGTTTGACCTGAACGATATTGTCAAGATACGTTTATTTGGTCGACATAATGTTTTGAACGCTTTAGCAAGTATTTGCGTCGGCCTGGAAGTAGGATTAACCATGGATAGAATAAAATCTGCGTTAGGAAATTTTATGGGAATAGCTCGAAGATTTAACGTATATTCTATCACTTTGTCTGATTCTCGATTTGTTTCGATCATAGATGATTATGGACATCATCCCACAGAAATTCGAAGCGTATTGGAAACCGTATCGGAAGTATTTGAAGGGCGACGTGTATTATTTGTTTTTGAACCTCATCGTTATAGCCGTGTGAAATCGCTATTCGATGGCTTTGTGGAATCAATGCTAAAAGCAGATTATCAATTGATTTTACCGATTTATGCCGCTGGTGAAAACGATACTTTAAGCATGTCGTCTGCCACTTTGTGTGATTCATTGCGCAGCATGGGAGCGCGAAATGCGCACTCTGTTGCAGATACTGGCGCATTACTTGAAGTACTGGATCGTGTGGCAGAAGATGGCGATGTCATATTATTTATGGGAGCTGGAAGTATAGGAAAACTTGTGAAGCTGTATGTGAGCAGGATGACCTCATGAGAGATATTTCGGAACATGGTCACATTGGTGTTTTTTGCGGTGGAAGTTCACATGAAAGAGAAATTTCATTGCAATCCGGTCAAGCTATTTATTCTGCGCTTCAATCAAAAGGAGCGAATGTAAGTCTGATTGATACAGTAAAAGCCAGTATTGATTTTTTAACTTATGACCGTGCATTTATTGTCTTACATGGTCGTGATGGTGAAGATGGAAAATTTCAGGCAGTTCTGGAGTTTGCAGGGCTTCCATACACTGGTAGTAACGTCGCATCCTCTTCTTTGTCTATGAATAAATGGCATACAAAGGCTGTCTGGCAAAGTGCAGGTATCTCGACACCATCGTATTCGATTGTTGGTGGAGGATTTGGTCTTGATCTTCGTGATATGTCTTTCCCTGTTTATGTTAAACCTATAAATGAGGGATCCAGTATCGGCATCACTCGTGTGAGTCATTCTGATTTGCTTCAGTCGGCAATAGAAAAGGCAAGTGCCTATGATGAATATGTCATTATAGAACAGGCTATTGATGGAAAAGAATATACGTATTCCTATATTTCCGGGCAATCAGAATTTCCCTTGATTTGTCTTGAACCTAAAACTGAATTTTATGATTACGAAGCAAAGTATTTGCGTGATGATACTGACTACATAGTCGATCCGAAGCTTAATGAAAGTCGCCGTCGTCGCTATATGGAACAAGCCAGGGCAGCGTATGCGATATTAGGGTTGTCCGGATGGGGGCGTGTCGATTTTATGGTCGACAAACAAGGAAATGCCTGGTTTATTGAAGTGAATAGCGTACCAGGTATGACAGATCACAGCCTCATACCGAAAGCAGCTGCAGCAATCGGTCTTGATTTTCCTGGTGTATGTTTGGCTATCCTGGAGAGTTCTTATGAATAGGGCTATTGCCACTCGTGCGGCCGGATTTTTATTGACGCTTGGCTTTGTTTTCATTGTGATCTATCAGGGTTTTGGGTCGCACAGAGAGGAAAGCTACCAAATAAGCATGACGGGTATTTTTGTATTGGTGGATCAGAAAGCTTTATTAAAGCGTATTAATGATCTATCTGAGATTGTGGGAAACAGGCAATTATTTTTAAATCGGCTTGAGAAATTATTGACTTCGGAACCATATATTCAATCATCCACCGTGCGCTATACCTGGCCGAACGAAGTTATCATCGACATACAGGAGATTGTTCCTAAAGTGCTTATAAGAGGGCATGGATTTCTGTCCTCTGACTGCATGATTATAGGATATAAGGATACGAATTTTGAAAATGTGCATTTTTTTGATTTGGAGAAATCTGATTTGAATGAATTTATCTGTCAGCAAGTCATTCAAATTCAGCCTTATTTAACCAGTGAAATTAAACTTATTACTCTATTAAGCAATGGCGATTATCGACTGATAATTAATGATATTATATATGTTATTAACAATGATCTTGATAAAATGTTTACTAAAGTCTGGAGTATTCATCACGGCTTGCGGAGAAAAGGTTTAGTTAGTTCACTAATCGTCGATCTTAGGTATTTGTCTGGATTTACGATCAAGTCAGTTGCAACACTATCAATACCATGAAGAGTAACGAGCGAATATTAGTTGGTTTGGATATTGGAACCTCCAAAGCGGCCACTATTGTAGGTGTTGCTGATGAGCAGAGTGAAATAGAAATTATCGGCATCGGCATCAGTGAGTGCTCCGGCTTGAAAAAAGGCGTTGTAATTGACATTGAATCCACTGTTCAATCAATTCAACGTTCAATACAGGAAGCGGAGTTGATGACCGGTTATCAAATCAGTTCAGTTGTTGTCGGTGTCGCAGGTACTCATATTAGCAGCCTGAATTCGCATGGTATTGTGGGCATACGTGATAAAGAAGTGACGCAGCTTGATATTGATCGAGTCATCGAAGCTGCGGGAGCAGTTGCGATACCCGCAGATCAGCGCATATTACATATTATTCCTCAGGAATACTTGATTGATGATTATGCTGGGGTTCAGCAGCCATTAGGAATGTCGGGAGTGCGACTAGAAGCCAAGGTTCATATCGTAACCTGTGCGGATAGTGCCGTGCAGAATATTACGAAATGCGTGATGAGATGTGGTTTGCAGGTCGATAGTATAGTGCTTGGACAACTTGCATCCGGTTATGCTGCCTTATCGAAGGATGAAAAGGAATTGGGCGTTTGTCTGGTGGATATTGGCGCTGGAACCACAGATATCTCTGTTTATACACAGGGTGCTATTTGTCATACCTCTGTTATTCCGATTGCAGGAGATCAGGTTACCAATGATATTGCGGTTGCTATTCGTACTCCGACGCAAAATGCTGAAGAGATAAAAATTTGCTACGGATGTGCCATGGGACAAATGATTGGCAATGATGAATCATTTGAGGTGACTTCTGTTAGTGATCGTGGTGCCATGAAAATGAATCGCCAGACCCTGGCAGAAGTAATACAGCCTCGTTATGAGGAGTTGTTAAGCTTGGTAATGGCGGAGATTCGCAGAGGCGGATATGATGGATCGATCCCCGCTGGAGTGGTGCTCACGGGAGGATTTTCCCGCATGGAAGGCGTTGTGGAACTTGCCGAAGAAATCTTTCATGCGCCGGTCAGAATCGGCGTCCCAAAGAATATTTCAGGCCTGCACGATATTGTTAGAAATCCGATTTATTCAACAACAGTAGGTCTGGTTCAAGCTGGACTTTCCAGCTATAGCGACTATATGAGTCGGTCAGGTGGTAAACGGTGGTGGAAAAGGCTGAAAAGCCTGTTCGTAGGTGAACTAACTTAATTAATTGTTAAACAGCACGGAGATTAGCAATGTTTAAACCATTAGATTCTTACAGTCAGAATGCGGTAATAAAGGTTATTGGCGTTGGCGGCGGTGGAGGTAATGCCGTTCAGCATATGACGACGGCCAATATTGAAGGGGTTGATTTTATTTGTGCTAATACTGATGCACAGTCCTTAAAAAGTGTCGAGGCGAAAACTGTTTTGCAGTTAGGCGAAAAAACAACAAAGGGTCTGGGTGCCGGTGCGAACCCTGAGATTGGTATGCAGGCCGCATTGGATGATGTGGACCGTATCAAAGAGGCTATAGAAGGTAGTGATATGTTATTTATCACGGCTGGAATGGGAGGTGGGACGGGTACGGGTGCGGCGCCCGTGGTTGCACAAACTGCCAGGGAAATGGGTATCTTAACGGTAGCTGTCGTTACCAAACCTTTTTGTTTTGAAGGTAATAAGCGTATGAATATCGCAGAGAGTGGTATCAGGGCGCTGGAAGAGCATGTTGATTCCTTGATTATTATTCCTAACGAAAAGCTTGTGCCTGTCCTCGGCGAAGATACAACCTTGTTGGATGCGTTCAAGGCGGCCAATGATATCCTTCTTGGAGCCGTTCAGGGGATCGCGGAACTGATTACCCGCCAGGGTCTTATTAATGTCGATTTTGCCGACGTACGTACTGTCATGTCTGAGATGGGGATGGCGATGATAGGGAGCTCCAGCGCGAGAGGTCAGGACCGTGCGAGACAGGCTGCGGAATCAGCTATTTCCAGCCCATTACTTGAAGATATTGATCTTTCGAATGTGGGTGGCATTCTGGTCAATGTGACTGCAGATCTTGATTTATCACTTGGTGAGTTTCGTGAGGTAGGTTCCACCATCAAGGAATTCGCTTCCGAAAATGCCACGGTGATTGTCGGCACGGTGTTTGAACCTGAAATGGGTGATGAATTGCGCGTTACAGTGGTTGCGACGGGTATTGGAGAAGGTGCCAGAGAAACCGGTCAGGATGAAAGTATCCGGCTGATTTATCGGCATAATGAGGAAAATGTTACTTCAGAACCTATGCCTCCGGCGCCGATTCGGGCAGCAGATGACCATGAAGCAACAGAACAGACCGCAGCCATGAGTAAGGCTGGTGCTGCTCCTGAAACACAGGAGCAAGATTTTATTTATCTGGATATTCCGGCGTTCCTTCGCAAGCAAGCAGATTAGTGTTACAGTTGCATGAAAACTGACTGTGCTTTTGCTTAGGAAAATAGCGTTGGTTTGGATATGGTAAAAGAGTGTCCTATAATGAATGTAAGGGGCTTAACTTTCTAATAGATAAAGTCGAAAATAGCGCATAACTTACTGATTAATATAATTTTATTTATGATAAGGCAAAGAACCTTAAAAAATATAATTCGAGCAACTGGGGTGGGTTTACATACCGGTCAGAAGGTTTATCTGACTCTGCGGCCTGCTGCTGTGGATACGGGCATTATTTTCAGACGTATTGATGTCGATGGTAATGTCGAGATTAAAGCGGCACCGACTAATGTGGGAGATACCCGGCTGGCTACAACTCTATGTAGAGGTAATGTTCGAATCTCGACTGTGGAGCACCTTCTATCGGCTTTTGCCGGTTTGGGGATAGATAATGCCTATGTTGATCTAAGTGCCTCTGAAGTACCTATCATGGACGGCAGTGCCGGGCCTTTTGTCTTTCTGATTCAGTCTGCTGGCATTGAGGAGCAAACCGCCCCCAAACGATTTATACGGATTAAAAAAAGTGTTCGTGTTGAACAGAATGATAAATGGGCGGAGTTTTATCCATTTGATGGTTTTAAGGTGGGATTTACAATTGATTTTGACCATCCATTGTTTGCCGCAAGTCAGCAGACTGCTGAATTGGATTTCTCAACAACCTCGTTTGTAAAAGAAGTTAGTCGAGCTAGAACCTTTGGTTTCATGAAAGATATTGAGCAATTACGCGAAAAACAGTTGGCGTTGGGAGGCAGCATAGATAACGCGATTATTCTCGACGATTACCGTATCCTTAATGAGGATGGTCTGCGTTATTCCGATGAGTTTGTTAAACACAAGGTACTGGATGCAATTGGAGATTTGTATTTGTTAGGTAAAAGTCTTGTTGGGGGATTTAAGGGATATCGTTCCGGTCATGCATTAAACAATCTGCTGCTCAGAGAGTTACTGTATCAGGAGGATGCCTGGGAGGAAATCTGTTTTGACGATCAAGAGACGGCGCCGGTATCATATCTACAGCCGTCATATGTCGGGGCCGGATAATTGGTTCGGTCGCTGGCGGATACTGGATAATAATGAGCTGCATCCTATGAATCTACTGATAATGAGTGGGCGTCGCGGGTTGCGGTCATATGATCTATCCAGACCGCTCCTGTATCTTATTCTCCCTGTAATAGCTACTGTGCTTTGCACGGTTTTTGTGGCTTTGGGTTATCAGCTAGGAAAAATTTCCGTTGACGAAGAACAGAATGTTAATCGGTGGGTCAGCTCTTTTGAGCAGGACCGAGAAGATGTTCAACGCATACTACAGCAGACATCAGATGATTTAAATGCTTTGGCACTTAGTCTCGGGCAGATGGAAGCTCGTTCCTTAAGGCTTGATGCACTGGGTAGTCGTCTGGCTAAAATGGCCGGGCTTGGCGAAGATGAGTTTGATTTCAATAGCGAGCCACCCGTTGGTGGGCCGGCTGAACCGATTGTTATGTCAAGCCAGTTACCCGGGTTGCTGGAGCGATTTACTGATTTGCAGAGACAGATAGACGACAGGCGGTACAAGTTCCAGATACTGGAATCTATTATGATGGATATGGAATTGATGAGGCAGACTTTGCCGGAAGGCAGGCCCATAGAAAAAGGCTGGCTATCTTCTAAATACGGTTACCGGATTGATCCCTTTACCGGCAGACGTGGTTGGCACGCCGGAGTTGATTTTGCCGGAAAGCACGGTTCTGATGTTATTTCCGTTGCTTCCGGTGTTGTTACGTATTCCGGGCATAAGGGCAGCTTCGGTCAGCTGGTTGAGATCAGCCACAGTAATGGATACGTGACGCGGTATGCCCATAATTCAGAAAATCTGGTCAGTGTCGGTGATGTTGTAGAACGAGGTGATGTGATCGCCAAGATGGGTTCCAGCGGTCGTTCAACGGGTTCTCATGTGCATTTTGAAGTTCTCCATGAGGGTAAGGTGCTTAATCCGCAAAAATATATCAATCGCGTATCCCAGCATTAATCTGATTTCCCCCTGCAGTATCCTGAACTCTGTTATTTCCTCCAGCCCAGCCAGTCTTTAATTAGCTCTGCCTATGTTGAAATCGATCAAGAAACTATTTGGTTCTCGTAATGATCGTCTGGTTCGAAGCTATCGGAAGCTGGTTTCTAAAATAAATGCGCTGGAACCTCATATTCAAGCTCTTGATGATGCCGCTCTACGGGCAAAAACATCCGAGTTTAAAGCTCGTCTTGCCAATGGTGAAACTCTGAGTGATCTTCTTGCGGAAGTATTTGCCGTTGTTCGTGAGGCGTCGGTGCGTGCCTTGTCTATGAGACATTACGACGTACAGATGATCGGTGGGATTGTGTTGCACCAGGGTAAGATTTCTGAAATGCGTACGGGCGAAGGCAAGACTCTGGTGGCAACGCTACCCGCATATTTGAATGCCCTGTCTGGGCAAGGTGTGCATGTCATTACTGTAAACGATTATCTGGCGCGTCGCGACTCCGAATGGATGGGGAAAATTTATAGTTTCCTGGGGCTAACCACAGGCTTGATTATCAGTCAACTTTCGTCAGAAGAGCGTAAGATAGCTTATGCTGCCGATATAACCTACGGCACCAATAATGAGTTCGGCTTCGATTACCTTCGAGATAATACGGCTTTCCGATTAAGTGAGAAGGTGCAACGGCCTCTCAATTATGCGATTGTTGACGAAGTGGACTCCGTTTTGATTGATGAAGCTCGTACGCCTCTTATTATCTCAGGGGCGGCTGAGGATAGCTCCGCGTTGTATCAAAGAGTGAATGCCCTGGTACCATCCCTGAAGAGAGAAAAGGAAGAAGGGGATGGTGGACATTTCAGCCTGGATGAGAAGAATAAGCAGGTGCATTTAACGGAGGCTGGCCATGAGGAAGTTGAAAGAATCCTGGAGGCTAATGGGCTTATTGAATACGGCACTAGTCTGTATGATGTAAAAAACATTTCGTTACTGCACCATATTCTGGCGTCGCTTCGAGCGCACCATCTGTTTGCTAAAGATGTCGATTACATTGTACGTGATAACAATGTTGTAATCGTTGATGAATTTACCGGTCGCACGATGGAAGGTCGGCGTTGGTCAGATGGCCTCCATCAGGCGGTAGAAGCAAAAGAAGGTGTTTCGATTCAGCATGAAAATCAGACTTTAGCGTCAATTACCTATCAGAATTACTTCCGGCTCTATAACAAGCTAAGCGGTATGACGGGTACGGCGGATACGGAAGCTCCTGAATTCCTGCAGATTTATGGCTTGGAGGTTGTGATCATCCCTACACATAAGCCAATGGTAAGAAATGATATGGCTGATCTCGTTTATCTGACCAGTGCAGAGAAATTCGATGCGGTTATTGAGGATATTCAAGATAAAGTGGCTGGTAAACAGCCGGTTCTTGTAGGTACTGCATCAATTGAAGTGTCTGAGCATATCTCACGACGATTGAAGAAGCATAAAATCAAGCACAAGGTCTTGAATGCCAAACATCATGAAAAAGAAGCGCATATTGTTGCTTGTGCCGGGGAACCGGGAGCGGTAACGATTGCAACTAATATGGCTGGTCGTGGTACGGACATTGTATTGGGAGGGAACTTTCAGGAAGAGATTGACACGAAAGGCTCCGAAATATCCGAGTCCAGAAAAAACAAAATATATTCCGATTGGAAAGTCAGGCATGAAGCTGTGTTATCTGCGGGCGGTCTGCATATCATTGGCACTGAACGGCATGAATCCAGGCGCGTTGATAATCAGCTACGTGGGCGCGCCGGGCGTCAAGGTGATCCGGGTTCGACACGTTTTTATCTCTCCTTGGAAGATAATTTAATGCGAATTTTTGCCTCTGATAAAGTGGCGGGAATTATGCAGAAACTGGGTATGCGCAAGGGAGAGGCGATTGAGCATGGTTGGGTGACAAAGGCTATCGCCAATGCACAGAAGAAAGTTGAAGCACATAACTTTGATATTCGTAAAAATCTACTTGAATATGACGACGTTGCGAATGATCAGCGTAAGGTTATTTATGAGCAAAGAAACGAGTTAATGGAGATTGAGTCTATTAGCGACACGATAAACACGCTTTGGGAAGAGCAGGTTCGCAACGTATGCGCAACATATATGCCACCGGGCAGCTTGGAAGAGCAATGGAATTTGGAAGGCCTGGAGCAGGAGCTTTTTGAAGTCTTTGGTATGCAGATCCCGGCAAGGCAAAAACTTGAACTGGATAATGATCTCTATGAAGAAACGCTTATCGAAGATATTTTTGATGAAACCAGATCAGCGTATCAACATAAACGTGAACGACTGGGCAAGGAATTAATAACGGGTATAGAGAAGGATGTCATGCTCAGTGTTCTTGACACCAGCTGGAAAGACCATCTGGCGGCAATGGATTATTTACGTCAGGGCATTGGGCTTAGAGGCTATGCACAAAAGAATCCGAAGCAGGAGTATAAGAAAGAGGCCTTCAACCTGTTTTCTGACATGCTCAATGCGATCAAGCGAGATATAATCTCAGTTTTAGCCAGGCTGGATGTGGATCGTATACTGACTTTGCCGGCGTCTGGTCCTGACCCTGTAGTTGCGGCAGGAGCAAAAATCAGGCGCAATGATTTATGCCCCTGTGGTTCCGGAAAGAAATACAAACATTGTCATGGGAAAGTGGCGTAAAATCCATTCCCATCACCGGTTTTTGCAGGGGCTGATGTAAACATGTCGCCTGATCTCACAGAATGTCTTCCGGCTTACCGCATGGAAGCCTCGCTTCAAGCCAGATTGGCCCTGACGCTTTAACGGCGTTGGTTGGCTTCGCTTGCAGAGTAATGACTACATCCTGCAGCACGTTAATGAGAATTGTATATTCCCGCTGGTTTGTCGCGGCTTTTCCCGTGCGTTTAGAAATTCAAGGAAGCGGATAAACACACGATATCTGCCGCCGCTAATTTCAGGATATATATTCAGGTCTTGTGGGACGCTGATGATTATGAGGTCATAATTGTTATTTTCCGCCGTTAACTGGAATATGCCATTATTTGCCGTAACGGCGCTGGCCGTCGCTGATTGTCTTAGCAACTGTAATAGTGACTGCATGGTATCTATGATTGGGCTAAAGCCGAATACCGTGCGCAGAATTTCTTCATGGCACTGCTCTTTGTTCTTATTAAGCCAGTGTTGAAAAGCTGGTAAGTCAAACTCAAACTGACCACCCGGCACCGAAGCTCTTTGTTTGTACGAATCAATCAGATAAGGGAGCGGTTGAGTGTAGCTATCTGTTGAGATGGACTTTAACTCTTGCAAGGAAGCATTCAGATGGTGGAGTGTTTTATCAAGTGTTGGGGTATCGATATTGGGAGCATTCTTGAGCTTGCTAAGACGTAAAAGACGCTTTTCAATTTCCGAGATCAACTCATTTTTAAATTCCGGACGAGACACCAGGCTATGTAGTTCCAGAACCCGCATTAACAGGTTACGGTGATCGGTTTCCGTAAAGCTGGTCGTAGAGGATAAGCTGGATGCAAGCAGCGCCTGTAGACGATCAATTTTCAGGCAGCTACGTGTAAACTTCCCTAGCGGGTATTCATAATGAAATTGAGCCATCATGCTTGGTCCCGGACAAGTGTCCTCAAATAATGATCAAGCTCGAGCGCACTGTCTCGTAGTGACTTTAAATCGCCATTATTTATCACTATAGTATCACTGGCGGAAAACTTATCTCTGTCTGTAAGCTGTGAGTTGAGGATGTCTTCAGCTTGATCCGGCGAAATGCCTGGACGGTTGGCGATTCTTCTTTGCAGCTCAGTATATTCTGAAGTAATTAGAATGACGGCATCAATATCGTCAAACTCTGATTGAGATTCGAATAGCAATGGAATCTCAAGGATTAGATAAGATTTCTCTGGATGAAGGCTTTTTTGTAAAATCAGGTTTTCGTAAATAAGCGGGTGTAGTGCAGATTCTATGGATTTTTTTATAAAGGGTTCATTGAAAATGATATCTCGTAGCCTTGCTTTATCAATTTCACGGTCTCCGACCGTATCAATAGAGCCGATAATTTGATTAATCTGGCCGGATATAAACCGGCAATATTTAAGTATATTTGTATTGATTTCATCAGCACAGATTGTGTCGATTCCCAGTTCGGAAAAAAAACCGCTGAGTGTGGATTTGCCGCTGCCGGTATTTCCAGTGACTACAACGGAGAGCATGTCTAAAGCTGGTTTAAGTACCAGTTGAGCAGGTCAGTGCCCCATAGGAGGGTGATCCATCCACCTAGAGCGAGATATGGTCCGAAAGGTATTGTGTTGAGCTGTGCATTGTTACTTTTTTTCGATAGTGCAAGCATCGTTATGCTGATAACTGTCCCGACCAATGAGGCAATGAGAATAGCCGGTAATAACATTTTCCAGCCAATCCAGGCACCAATGGCCGCCAGTAATTTGAAGTCACCATGACCCATACCCTCCTTGCCTGTGATGGCTTTGAAGCCAATGTAAACGCCCCAGAGAGATAAATATCCGATAAGCACTCCATAGATACTGCTTTCCAGTGTTATATTGTAGCCAAGCAGGCTATAAATGATGCCTGTCCAGAGAACGAGATAGGTTATAGAGTCCGGTAATAGCTTGTGCTCTATATCGATAAAAGTTAGCGGAATCAGCATAAATGTGAATGTGAGATAGAAAAGGGTTTGCATGGTGAACCCATAACGAAATACCAGAAAAACAGCAAGCAGGCTGCAACAGGTTTCAACGAGAAAATAACGTGGGTTGATTCGCTTGCCGCAGCTTGCGCACTTTCTTCCAAGTATCAAGTAGCTAAGGATTGGAATATTCTGAAGAGGAGTGATTGGTGATGAGCACTTGGGGCAACGTGATGCCGGAGTGGCGAGGGATATATGGCTTTCCGGAACCATTTTCATGAATGGATCACTCTGTAATTCCTCACACTGATCCGACCAGTCTTTGTACATCAGCAGCGGAAGGCGGTGGATGACAACGTTGAGAAAGCTGCCAATAGCTGCCCCGATTATAAATGGGAGCAGGAATAAAAGAGCATCGGACTCCAGGATTGGTCTGATAAAGTCCATAAACCTCACCGGTAAAAGATTAGGCTAGCGACTTTGCGCGGGGCTAATGAGTATTAAACCACCGCGCCCAGTTTGAAGATCGGTAGGTACATGGCGACGACAAGGCCGCCAACGACCACTCCGAGAAAAGCCATAATGAGAGGCTCAAGTAATGATGTTAGGCCGTCAATCGCGTTATCGACCAGTTCTTCATAAAATTCGGCGACTTTATTCAACATATTATCCAGTTGACCGGATTCTTCACCGATGGCGACCATCTGGATAACCATGTTGGGGAAAAGGCCGGTACCATGTGTGCGCATGGATGTTTGTAGCTGTGTACCGGCGGAGATATCATTCTTCATCTGTTTAATCGCTTCTTCGTAGATAACGTTGCCCGATGCGCCGGCTACGGAGTCCATCGCCTCAACCAATGGTACACCAGCGGCAAACATGGTCGCCATGGTGTTGGCAAACCGGGCAATGGTTGCCTGAACAAGAATTGGCCCGACAATTGGAAATTTCAGTATGGCCCGGTCAAGGAATTTGTGAAATTTTCTGGAACGCTTGTTCGCTTCCAAAAAGGCATAAATGATACCGACAATGAGGAATAAAGCGATATACCAGTTTGCCTGCAACCATTCGGACATGTTGATCACTAGCTGTGTGAATGCGGGCAATTCAGCGCCGAAACTTGCAAATACCTCCTTAAATTGAGGAACCACGAAGATCAAGAGGATCGAACTCACGATCATGGCCACCACGATAACGGCAATTGGATAGAACATCGCTTTTTTGATTTTACCTTTTAATGCCTCATTTTTTTCCTTGTAGGTAGCAATTTTATCCAACAGGCTTTCCAGAGCGCCTGATTGTTCTCCTGCACGCACCAGCTGCACAAAAAGGTCATCAAAATAGATGGGATGCTTTTCCAGAGCATCGGCGAGGTTAGTACCGCCTTCAACATCGGTTTTAAGTGCCAGGATGAGATCCTGCATCCGGGGATTCTCATGGCCGCGGCCCACGATTTCAAAGGCCTGAATCATGGGAACACCGGCTCGCATCATGGTTGTCAGTTGGCGTGCGAATATCGCAACATCTCCGGGCTTAATCGCCTTGCCGCCGGCTTTTTTCTTTCTCTGTTTAAATTTCTGAGGGATGATCCCCTGTTTACGTAACTTTGCTTTGGCAATGGCCTCAGACTGGCAGACGAGTTCTCCCGCTACAGTGTGCCCTTGTGCGTCTTTGCCTTCATAAGTAAATACCAGATCGCTTGATGTTGATGCCATAGGGTGCAGCCCTGCTATTCAGCGGTTACTCGGTTAATTTCTTCCAGGCTGGTTACGCCTTGCATGGCTTTCATCAACCCTGAACGCCTGATGTCGTTAATACCTTCGGCTTTAGCCTGATCAGCCAGCTCATATGCGTTTGCTTCTTTCATAATCAAGCGTCCCATCTCCTCTGAAACAGGCATAACCTGGTAGATACCGACACGGCCTTTATAGCCTCCGGGGGCCTCATCGGAGTCGCCGGGGGAGTAAAGCTTGAAATCCGGATCGGCCAGATCTTCTTCTGTAAAGCCTTCTTTAAGCAGGGCTTCTTTGGGAATATCTGCAATAATCTTGCTTGCTTTGTGCAGACGCCGTCCCAGTCGCTGTGCGATAATGACATTCACTGCAGAGGCAATGTTAAATGGTGGGATCCCCATATTTACCATACGTGTAATGGTTTGCGGGGCGTCGTTGGTATGCAAAGTGGACATGACCATATGACCGGTCTGGGCGGCCTTTATGGCGATGCCGCCGGTTTCAAGATCTCGAACCTCACCAACCAGAATAATGTCGGGGTCCTGACGCAGAAAGGCCTTCAGGGCAGCCGTAAAGCTCATGCCTGTTTTCTCATCAACATTGACCTGATTAACTCCGGGCAGGTTGATTTCCACAGGGTCTTCTGCAGTGGAGATATTGCGATCAACCGTATTCAGAATATTAACGCCGGTGTAAAGTGACACGGTTTTTCCGCTACCGGTGGGCCCGGTAACCAGAAACATGCCATAGGGTTTCATCAGGTTTTCCATGTATGTCTGTTTTTGTTCCGGCTCATATCCCAGCATGTCAATGCCCATCTGGGCGCTGGAAGGATCAAGGATACGTAAGCAGAGTTTTTCGCCAAACAGAGTAGGGCAGGTACTTACGCGAAAGTCGATAGCCCGCTTTTTGGATATTCTGAGCTTAATTCTGCCGTCCTGAGGGACGCGTCGTTCGGCGATATTCATGCGAGACATAACTTTCAGGCGTGCCGCAATTCTTGGTGCCAGATTTTGCGGCGGTGACGCGATCTCCTGCAACATGCCATCTATGCGAAAGCGGACACGGTAACTTTTCTCATAAGGCTCAAAATGCAGATCAGAAGCGCCCTTGTTGATGGCGTCTGTCAGGACTTTATTGACAAAACGCACGACAGGTGCGTCGTCTTCCCCAGAGCCTATAGTATCGTCATCTTGAGCCCCTTCATCAATGGTATCGATGTTATCCAGGTCCTCATCAAGATCCATATTCTCCAGTGTGTTGTCCTGTTTGGAGAGTATTTTTTCAATGGCTATGGCTAGTTTGTCTTCTTCAACAAGGACGAGATCGGTATTCAGACCGGTATTGAATTTGATTTCGTCAAGAGCTCGAAGATTCGTAGGATCAGATACCGCCACATAGAGTCGTTTACCACGCTTGAAAATGGGTAGGGCGTGATGCCGAATGATGAGCTTTTCGTCAACCAGATCTGCCGGGATGTCCTCGAGATCAAACGCATTGACATCCATGACCGGAATGCCGAATTCCTGAGATGCCGCATTAGCAATAGCTTTGGCGCTCAGTGCTTCGGATTTTACCAGTCGCGTAACAAAGGAGAGTTTTTCCTTTTGGGCTTCTTCAGTGACTTGTTGCGCGGTTTTTTCAGTGATGAACCCATCAACAACCAGCCGGCGCGGCAAGCCGCCTAATTTTGGTGATGGGTTTTTTGCTGTCATTGTTTGCCTTATATCGTTATTTGGAATTGCTGTCTCCAGCCATATATTCCACAGAATAATAGTGATATTAATTTATAATGTCGCGCAATCCAACAATTTTTTCAATGGCGTTAGCCTAAAGCAGTCATATCCTCTTTGGGTTACTGGAGAGGCTATGACCAGGGAAGGCTCATCTTGAGCAGGCCGAGGGTTGACCGGTAGCTGGTCATTCAGGCGGTAGTGGGTAAACAATCCCGCCAGATACAAACAAACTGCCAATGCCTTCTCACCTGCATGTAAGCCTGTAACGCACGCCTCGGTCGTTCCCGGGAATCAGCCGATGCCCATCGTCCCAAACAATATGGCCCACAGGGAGTTAGTGGTATGGGTTGCAGGACGCAGAATGGTAGAACAAGCTGATTTTATCCCGTCCAAAACGTATTCAGAGGCATTAGCCGGTTTGTTGCTCAGGGGAATCATTAACCGATAGCGCATCCACAATCGCCAGCCTCAGATTCTCCAGTTGCTGGCCGTCGGTAATCGACCGTTTATCCTGAGTGGTGATATAAAAAACATCTTCGACACGCTCACCGAACGTGGCAATTCTCGCGTTATGCAGGTGCACATCGTGTTCCATGAATACCTGACCGATATTGGCCAGTATGCCAGGTCTGTCGGTGGTGCGTAGCCTTAACAGGGTGCGTTTCAAACGTCTATCCTGCTCAAATGTTAGCAGGGTTTTTACTGTAAATTGTTTTAAGGCCCTGGGGACGGCGGCCGTATGCCGACGTATCGGTGCGTCGCCCAGCCGAATTTCTTCTAATACGCGGCTTTCAATAATATTCAGGTCAGTGGGGTTGCTGACAGGTTTGCCTTGTTCGTTGAGTACAACAAAGGTATCCAGTACGTAACTGTCATTGGTTTCTAGGATGCGGGCGTCAAGTATATTTAATTGTAATTGTGACAGGGCGCTGGCGCAGTGCGCGAACAGACTGATCTGGTCATTGGTGTATATGAACACGTTGTTGACGCCACGCTGTGTGTCATAACGGCAGCTTACGATGGGTGGTTTACTATCCGAACAGTCAAGAATGGTAGTCGAATGCCAGACGATGGTGTCCGGGGAATGGCGCAGGAAGTACTCAAGCGGCATACGTTCCCATAATGTCCGTAGCTGATCGTTGCTTATCCCGGATTTTAGCAGGCGATCACGCGCCTCTTTCCGGCGGGATTCAATACTACGCTTTTCCAGTTCCTCGGAGCCAAGGCCATGGCGGTACATGCTTTTGCAGGCATGGTATAGTTCGCTGAGCAGATTGGCTTTCCAGTTGTTCCATAACGATGGGTTGGTTGCGCATATATCGGCGACGGTTAGGACATAGAGGTAATTCAGTCGTGTATCGTCGGCGACATGGCGGGCGAATTTCTCGATAACGTCCGGGTCAGAAACATCCTGTTTCTGTGACGTGGAAGACATCGACAAATGGTTTTCTACCAGCCAGCATACCAGGTCGGTATCGTATTCACTCAGGCCATGGCGTTCACAAAAATCTCTGGCATCGACGGCGCCGAGTTCAGAATGATCGCCACCACGTCCCTTGGCAATGTCGTGGTAAAGACCAGCGATATAGATAAGTTCTGGTTTTGGCAGGGTCGCCATGATCTGGCTGCACAGTGGAAACTCATGGTGATGCTCAGGTACTGTGAAGCGCCTCAGATTACGAATGACAAACAGGGTATGTTCATCAACCGTATAAATATGAAACAGGTCATACTGCATCCTGCCGACAATATTTTCAAACTCCGGTAGATAAGCGGCCAGGATGCCATAGCGGTTCATGCGGCGTAACTCATGGGTGATACCGTGTGGCTGCCGTAAAATTTCCATGAAGTAGCTTTTCGTGCGATTGTCATGACGGAATACATCATCTATCTGATGACGATAATGTCGAATCAAGCGAATCGTTGAAGCGCGTACACCTTTAAGTTTTGGATGCTGCTGGAGTAAAAGGAACACCTCCAGGAGCGCCTGAGGATGGCGTTTAAATATATTTTCATCGGTCACCTCAAGATAACCATAACGCACCTGAAAGCGCCAGCTAAGTTGAGTGATGCGTTGTGGGCGCCAGAATGCCTGGGGTAATACTGCCTCGTCGAAGTGCTGAATCAACATTTCACTTAGTCGGCTCAATTCCATGACCGTGCGGTAGTATTTCTGCATGAATCGTTCGATTGGTTTGTTGCCCTGACCTTCGTAGCCAAGCTGCCCGGCCAGGGTGCGTTGGAATTCAAATAGCAGACGATCTTCACCGCGACCCGCCAACAAGTGTAATGAAATCCGTATTTTGCTGAGATATTCCCGGCCTTCCTGCAGGGTTTTGAATTCCTCTTCGGTTAAAAAACCGGAATCTTTGAGTATCGTGACCTTGCGGGTTTCAAAATGACGTTTTGCTATCCAGCCAATGGTATGAATATCCCTTAGTCCGCCCGGACTTTCCTTGATATTGGGTTCCAGCTTATAAGCTGCGCCTTCATATTTTTTACGACGTTTTTCCTGCTCCTCGACCTTGGCGGCATAGAATTTTTTACTGGGCCACAGGCGCTTGTTTGCAGTTGCTCTGCGTATCCGGCCATAAAGGACAGGAGAGCCTTTGAGCAGGCGGGCTTCAAGGAGATTGGTAATAACGGTGATATCGTTCTTTGCTTCCGTGACGGTTTCTTTGACTGTTCGGACGCTGTGGCCGACCTCCAGCCCGATATCCCACAGAAAGGTAAGGAATTTTTGTATCTTTTCCTTTGTCGTGGCCGATAGGTTTTCCCTGGTCAGGACCATGAGATCAATATCAGAGCCAGGGAAAAGCTCGTTTCTGCCATAGCCGCCCACAGCCAGCAGAGCAGCTTCTTTCTTGTGTTCAACAAGCTCAGGCTGCCAGACCAGGATCAGCACTTCGTCAATAAACCGGGCATAGCCCCATGTCAGTTTTCGGGGAGACGAACCTGACCGGAAACGCTCCTGAAGGATGCTCTGCCCTGAGACAAGCGCTTTTTTGAAGGCGGCAATGGATGCTGGCGTATCGTCTAGAGCAACCGTCAGTATTTCCAGGACAGGGGCATAGGGGGCGAACTCTGCCGTGGACATTACTGGCGCCAGTCAGGCGGGGCCTGGCGGCCTTTCTTAGTAGGACTGATGGTTAATATCTCATATCCGCTGTCGGTGACTAGAATGGTATGCTCCCATTGCGCCGACAGGCTTCTGTCCTTGGTGACAACCGTCCATTGGTCGCCAAGAAGCTTGGTATGTCTCTTGCCGATATTGACCATGGGCTCAATGGTGAAGATCATGCCTGGTTCCAGCATCAGGCCGGTGCCCGTTTTACCGTAGTGCAATACTTGTGGATCTTCATGAAATAACCTGCCAATGCCATGGCCGCAATACTCCCGAACCACCGAACAATTGTGCGATTCCGCGTAGGTTTGAATGGCATGGCCTATATCGCCGAGTCGCGTTCCCGGCTGAATCAGCTCTATACCGATCCACATGCAGTCATAGGCGACCAGGGTGACTCTTTTCGCGAGGAGCGATGTTTCGCCGACGGAAAACATGCGACTGGTGTCACCGTGGTATCCATCCTTGATGACGGTAATGTCGATATTGATGATATCGCCTTTCCTGAGGAGTTTGTCTCCCGGAATGCCGTGACAGACCTGGTGGTTGACGGACGTACAGATTGATTTTGGGAAGCCCCGGTAGTTCAGTGGTGCCGGAATGGCATCCTGGGTATTTACGATATAGTTGTGGCAGATCTCGTTGAGTTCACCAGTGGTTACCCCCGCGTTGATGTGGGGGCCAATCATATCCAGCACTTCGGCGGCCAGGCGTCCGGCTACGCGCATTTTCTCTATTTCCGCAGATGTTTTGATGCTGACTGTCATGACATGGCTCCGAAATTTCCACCGATTATGAAAAAACTCTAACTTTTCAGCAAAGTGGTTTGTTGAAAACAACTTGTTATGGTATAAAGCGCACGCTTGCGGCACAAGTGGGCGGTTGAGCATTATTCGATCAATTATCGACTGCTTGATTTTTTGTAAATACACACGCATACCGTCACGGCGGATGGGTGCCTGGGTTTGGTTTGATCTTCAGGTTGTCCGCCGGGGTAGCGCAGAGAATTAACCCAATACAATCTGGAGTAAATATAATGGCAAATGTTACCATGCGCCAATTGCTGGAGGCTGGCGTACACTTCGGTCATCAGACCCGTTACTGGAATCCCAGGATGGCCCCTTACATATTCGGTCATCGCAGCAAGATTCATATTATTAATCTTGAAAAGACCCTTCCGATGTTAAGCGGTGCGCTCAATTATCTTGGAGCAGTGGCCGCCAAGAAAGGCAAAATTCTTTTTGTAGGCACCAAGCGTGCGGCGCGTGACCCGATTGCCGGGGCTGCCGAACGCTGTGAAATGCCCTATGTGAGTCAGCGCTGGCTGGGCGGTATGCTGACGAACTTCAAAACCGTGCGTCAATCTGTTGAACGCATGAAGAATATCGAGTCCATGGAAGAAGATGGTCGTGTGGAACGTCTGAGCAAGAAAGAGGCGCTGGGTCTGCGTCGTGAAGCAGAGAAGCTGAATAAAAGCCTGGGCGGAATTCGTAATATGGATTACCTGCCCGATGCGATCTTCGTGATTGATGTTGGCTATGAAAATATTGCCATCAGTGAAGCAAACAAGCTGGGTATCCCGGTTGTTGGCGTAGTTGATACGAACAACAAGGCTGATGGTGTTGATTACGTTATCCCGGGGAATGATGACGCTATTCGGGCGATTACTCTTTACGTGGAAGCAGCCGCCGATGCCATTGTCGAAGGTAGCAAATCGGTGACCACGCACGCAGGTGGCGATGAGTTCGTCGAAGTGGACGAAGACAAGCGTACAGAGGCAGAAAAGAAGGCTGCCAAAAAAGTTGCGAAAGTGACCACAAAGAAAAAAATAGTCATTCCAGCTACTGGAGAAAAGGTTGCTTTCAAAGAGAAAAAGTCTGAGTCAGCCAATCAGCAGTTAACGTATTACGTAACCAATCGTAAGGCCCCATATAAGGCATTGCCGGGCAAGACGATTGAAGCGGCATATACCGCAGCTTCTTTTATTCTTGCCGGATGATCGAGTTATCTGAGGAAGGTGAGATTATCCCCGGCCGCAAGGCAAAAAATCCATCACTGGTCCGCAGGTTGCTCGGACAATCGGCGCATGGCTATTGGAAGAGAGAGGGTTATTATGATCAGGCCTCGGATGATTTAACGGAGAGCGGTCGTGAAATACTTGCCGCTCGTTTAAAAAACGGTCAAACCAAAGGATATAGCACGATACAGGAGCTTATCGCCGGGCTTATCCATGCGGTCACCACTGGAGGTAGGCACAGGATTTGGGACAAGGACATTGACTTTAACGAAGAGATAGCTGTTGAAGTGCCTGAAAAAGATAGTGAATAGGCACGCTTGTTCGGTGGATTTCTCCCCGGTTTTTAGGATTTGAACTTTGAGAGGTTATTGAAATGGCAATTACAGCTGCGATGGTTAAAGAACTGCGCGAACGTACCGGTGCAGGCATGATGGAATGCAAAAAGTCACTGGTTGAGGCCAATGGCGACATGGATGCCGCTGCGGATCTTCTGCGTAAGGCAGGTGCAGCCAGGGCTGATAGGAAAGCAGGGCGCGTTGCTACTGAAGGTGCCGTAGTAATCGCTGAAGGCAGCAACGCCATGGTGATTTTGGAAGTAAACTGTGAGACAGATTTCGCCGCCAGGAATGATGACTTTACGGCCTATGTCGAAGCGGTGGCAAAGCGTGTGCTTGCTGATCGCCCTGCGGACCTGGATACCCTGAATGCCCTGCCTCTGGAAGATGGTGGCGCTTCGGTGACTGACAGTTTGCAGGACCTGATTGGCAAAGTCGGTGAAAACATGAATGTTCGTCGCTTCGAGATCGTTGCAGGTGACAACCTGGGTAGCTATCTGCACAAAGTCGGCCCGACGGCGCGTATTGGTGTGATTGCCGCACTTGAGGGCGGTAATGCTGCTTTGGCCCGGGATATCGCGATGCATATCGCGGCATCCAGACCGCAGTTCATTGATTCCGATGCGGTTGACCGGGAAGTGCTGGAAAAAGAAAAGGCCATTTTGACGGAACAGGCAAAAGAAAGTGGCAAGCCCGCCGCTATCGTCGAAAAGATGGTCAAGGGGCGCGTGAACAAATTTTTGAAGGAAATTACCTTGCTGGGTCAGTCTTTTGTCAAGGACACTGACACGACTGTTGAAAAACTACTCAAGGCAAGTAATGCCAGGGTGATTTCATTCACTCGTTTTGAACTGGGTGAGGGCATTGAAAAGAAAGAAGAGAACTTCGCTGAAGAGGTTATGGCTCAAGCGAAAGCTGCGCAGTAATGTCGGAATCACCGGTCTTTAAGCGTATTCTTCTCAAGCTTAGCGGCGAGGCGTTAATGGGGCCCGGTGATTATGGTATTGACCCGGAAATGATCGGTTTTGTCGCGTCCGAGGTTAAGTCCGTTATTGGCTTGGGTGTAGAAGTTGGTGTGGTGATTGGCGGCGGTAACATATTCCGTGGTGCTGGCTTGGCGGCTGGTGGCATGGACCGGGTAACCGGGGACCACATGGGGATGTTGGCAACCGTGATTAATTCTCTCGCAATGCAGCAGGCGCTTGAAAAACTGGATTTGCAGGCGCGCGTGATGTCCGCAGTCTCAATCAATGAAATGTGCGAAGATTATATTCGTCGCCGTGCGTTACGGCACCTTGAGAGAGGGCGCGTGACGATATTTGCGGCCGGTACGGGTAACCCATTCTTTACTACGGATTCCGCAGCCAGCTTGCGCGCGGTCGAGATCGGGGCGGACATTCTTCTAAAAGCGACCAAGGTTGATGGTATCTATTCGGCCGACCCCGCAACAAGTCCTGACGCCACCCGGTACAGCCGGATTTCCTATGACGAGGCACTGTCAAAAAAGCTGGGTGTGATGGACGCCACAGCGATTGTATTATGCCGGGATAACAGCCTGCCTCTGCGGGTACTGAATATTAACGAAAAAGGCGCACTGAAACACCTGATGTTGGGTGGCAGTGTCGGCACGCTGGTAAATTAGCCTGACTTGATAAAGGAGGAGGGGAGCGAATGATTGAAGAAATCATAGGGGATGCCAGGCGCAGAATGGGTAAGTCGCTGGATACGTTGGCAACGGAGCTTACAAAAATACGCACCGGTCGCGCCAATGCAAGTCTTCTGGATCATATCAAAGTAGAGTACTACGGTTCGGAGGTGTCGCTGAACAATGTGGCGAATATTGTTGCTGAGGATGCTCGTACCTTAGCCGTTACTGCCTATGAAAAGGACATGACTCCGGTTATTGAGAAAGCTATCTTAACTTCTGATTTGGGTATTACCCCTGATACGGTGGGGGCTGTTATCCGGATTCCGATGCCGGCGCTGACCGAAGAGCGCCGCCGTGATCTAGTCAAGGTTGTTAAAGGCGAAGCCGAAAGCTCCAGGGTTGCCATACGCAATATTCGTCGCGACGCCAACGGCGATTTGAAAGCCATGGTCAAGGAAAAAGTGATTTCTGAAGACGATGAACGCAGAGCAGCGGACCAGGTTCAAAAAATGACAGATAAATTTGTTACCAGAGTTGACGTCATGGTTATGGAAAAGGAAAAAGAGCTTTTGGAAATCTAGCGTTTATGAGAACTGTTGCTGACAATACCGCTTTGGCAATACCGGACCACGTTGCGATTATTATGGACGGTAACGGGCGTTGGGCGAAACGGCGTGATGAACCGCGTCACAAGGGACATCGCCAGGGCGTAAAGTCCGTTAAGAATATCGTCAGGGCCTGTCTCAGGAATAATATTCGTTATTTGACATTATTTGCCTTCAGTAGCGAGAACTGGAAACGACCGCGTAAGGAAGTCGGTCTGTTAATGGATCTGTTTCTGGTTGTACTGGACGGCGAGATTAGGGAGCTGGACGAGAGCGGCGTTCAGTTGCGTTTTATCGGTGACCGGAATCACATTCCTGCCGATATTCAGCGTGCGATGGAGGATGCAGAAACACAGACGGCTTCCAATAACACCCTGACATTAGTTATCGCTGTAAGTTATGGTGGACGATGGGACATAACACAGGCCGCGCAACGTTTGGCCGAACAGGTCAAGTCAGAGGAAGTTAACGTAGAAGATATTACAGAGGAATCTCTGGCAGAAAATATCTCTACGGTTGATATTCCGGCGCCGGACCTGTTTATCCGTACCGGGGGAGAACACCGCATAAGTAATTTTCTTCTCTGGCAACTGGCTTATACGGAGCTCTATTTTACCGATACTCTGTGGCCGGATTTTAATGAAATGGCCTTTAGCATGGCGTTAAAAGATTATGCCAGGCGGCAGCGCCGTTATGGAATGACCTCGGAGCAAATGACATCCGGAAAGGTTTCTCATGCTTAAAGCTCGTATTCTCACGGCACTGGTACTCATCCCGCTATTGCTTGCGGCGGTTATCTGGTTATCCACCGGTTACCTTGCCGTACTCTTGGGAGGCGTTATTCTGATTGGTGGCTGGGAGTGGTCCCGCCTGTCAGGATTTGCCAGTGTTACATCCCGGCTGGCTTACGTCGGCCTGATCGGAGTATCCATGTGGTATGGTTACGATTGGATAGGCTGGAGTCATGCCATGCAATATATGCTGTATTTTGTGTTTGTCTGCTGGTTACTGATGTTTGTCTGGTTGACGCTGGCTCCGGCGGAAAAAATGTTGTCAAACGCAGTTAATGTGTATTTTCGTGGCTTTATCGGGCTTGTCCTGTTGATTCCTCCTTGGCTTTCCTTGCTATGGCTGCACTCGCTGGCAGGTTATGGCTTGTATCTCCTGCTATCGTTCTTCATATTAATCTGGGCGGTGGACTCCGGTGCCTATTTTTCCGGCAAATTGGCGGGTGTTACCAGACTGGCGCCGACGATTAGTCCGGGCAAATCCTTGGAAGGCGTTTACGGGGGACTCGTCGCAACGATTATCGCGGCTTTTCTATTAAGCTATGCTCTGGAATTCGAGGATATTCACCTACTGCAATTTATCAGTCTGGCGCTACTCAGCAGTATTTTTTCAACAATTGGGGATCTGTTTGAAAGCGTGGCGAAGCGTTCTTCCGGGCTGAAAGACAGCAGTAATATATTTCCGGGCCATGGCGGCGTTATGGATAGAATTGACGGCCTTACAGCCGCTGCGCCGGTTTATGTGCTGGCGTTGGGCTGGTTTCCTGCGCTTATGCCGGGCATATAGTCGTGGACGATTCTGAAAATCGAATCGGTATAACGATACTCGGGGCGACCGGCTCCATCGGTCGGAGTACGCTGGAGGTACTTTCCAAGCATCCTCGCCAGTATGAGGTAATTGCCCTGACGGCAAACGACAACGTTAAACGCATGACCGAAATATGCCGTATTTACCAACCGAAAGTGGCGGTAATGGTCAACGAGATTGCGGCGGAAAAGCTGGTAGCCAATCTGGTCGATACAGATGTTCAAGTGATATCCGGTGCCGAATCTCTGGAATATGTATCCTCCAGGGAAGACGTTGATTACGTCATGGCGGCGATTGTTGGGGCGGCGGGGCTGTTATCTACCCTGGCGGCGGCAAAAACCGGTAAGCGTGTGTTACTTGCCAATAAGGAGGCGCTGGTAATGTCTGGGGATATTTTTATGCAGACCGTTCATGAAAACGGCGCAGAACTGCTGCCCATTGACAGTGAACACAATGCAATTTTTCAATCTCTGCCCGCCAATTTCAGAGATGGCCTATCCCGGGTAGGTGTTGAACGTATTTTCCTGACTGCGTCTGGAGGGGCTCTTAGAACGATGCCAATGGAGCTACTTGACTCGGTAACACCTGAGCAGGCCATTGCACACCCAAACTGGGATATGGGGCGCAAGATCTCTGTTGACTCTGCGACCATGATGAATAAAGGACTGGAAGTTATTGAGGCTCATTGGCTGTTTGGTGCATCGGTCCATGATATCCAAGTGATTATACACCCTGAAAGTGTTATTCATTCCATGGTTGCGTACTCTGATGGATCGGTGCTGGCCCAACTGGGTAACCCGGACATGCGTACACCGATTGCCCACAGTCTGGCATGGCCTGATCGCTGTGAATCAGGAGTTGAGCCGCTGAATGTCCTTGAAATTGCCCGGTTGAATTTTGAGGCCCCTGATATGCGGAGATTTCCATGTTTGGGGCTGGCTTATGAATCTCTGCAGGAGGGGGGGACATCGCCGACCGTATTAAATGCCGCTAATGAAGTTGCGGTTGACGCTTTTTTTAACAATCGACTGAAGTTCACTCAAATTTCCGATCTGATTGAGCAAGTGCTGCAAGCCATGGAGAATCGTCCGGCGGATTCTCTTGAAACCATTCTTGAAGCTGATCGGCAGGCCCGTGTCGCAGCCGAAACCCTGTTAGCTTCCAGGGCCGCATGACAGAAATTCTACAGAGCGTCATTTTTTTCATCGTTGCCATTGGTATTCTGGTAACGGTTCACGAATTCGGGCACTTCTGGGCAGCCCGGAGGCTGGGAGTGAAAGTCCTGAGATTCTCAGTCGGATTTGGAAAGCCTCTGTTAATGCGTAAGGCCGGTGATGGAACCGAATACGTGTTGGCGGCAATACCTCTGGGTGGTTACGTTCGAATGCTGGGAGAGCAGGACGATGAAGTTGACGAAACCAACAGGCATCTCGCCTTTAATCACAAGCCGCTTTCAGTGAAAGCTGTGATCGTATTTGCCGGTCCATTGTTAAATTTCATCTTTGCAATTGTGGCCTACTGGCTGATATACGCCGTTGGCGTGCCCGGGCAGATTGCGATGATTGGTGAAATAGTCGAAGGGTCTATTGCGGCAAATGCTGGCATGAAGGTCAACGAGCAGATTATCCGTGTCAACGACGCTGAGACCCCCAGTTGGATAATGGCTAACAATGCACTGCTGGAAGCAGCCATAGCGGATACCAGCCTGGATATTTATACACAGACCCGTTCAGGTGGCTTGCGCCGCTACCGGCTTGCCCTTACGGACAGAGTCGGATTAATTGATGATAAAGGGGTTGTGGCCAATCTCGGCTTAAAGCCTTGGATTCCACCTGCATGGATAGGCGAGGTCATGCAGGGAGGACCGGCGCACAGAGCAGGTTTTCGTCAGGGTGATCTTATCGTTAGTGCGGATGAAAAAGATATTCAGAACTGGTCACAATGGGTGAGTCACATCAGTGAACGGCCAAATAGACCTGTTCGTGTCGTAGTCGAACGGCATATCGAACAAATAGAGCTTACAGTTGTACCTGACCGCATCAGAGTTGAAGGCAGGGATATTGGGCGAATTGGGGTGCGCGGTCACATTCCCGAAGAAGTTCGTCAGCGGCATTATGTGGAAATTTCATATAATTCACTCAGAGCCGTTGCCGAGGCGATTACGAAAACGTGGGATTTATCCGTGCTCATGGTCAGGATGCTTGGTCGTATGATTATTGGTGATGTGTCATATAAAAATATCAACGGACCAATAACGATCGCCCAGTATGCCGGCATAACCGCAGAGTTAGGGTGGCTGGAATATGTACGTTTTCTGGCCCTCATCAGTATCAGCCTGGGTGTTTTGAATTTGTTGCCCATCCCCATGCTGGATGGGGGACATTTGCTTTATTACGTTATAGAATTCGTCCGCGGTAAGCCGCTGTCTGATGAAGCTATGGTGACGGGACAGCAAATTGGGCTGATGTTTTTACTCCTTATCATGGGATTGGCGTTTTATAACGACTTTAGTCGGCTGCTTGGTTGAAAATGACATAATGGATAAATATAATGAAAACAATCTGCTATAGAGTACTGCTAACTTTTTTTATTGGACATTGCTTCGTTGCCTCCGCATTCGCGGACAGCTTTATAGTTGAGGATATCCGCATTGAGGGTATTCAGCGAATCTCGGCCGGCACGGTTTTTAACTATCTCCCGACCAAGGTTGGAGAGGAATTCAGTGAATCCCGCTATGCTGAATCAGTCCGCGCCCTGTACAAGAGCGGCTACTTTCAGGATATTCGGCTGGAGCGACAAGGTAACACTCTGATTGTAATTGTGGAGGAAAGGCCTGCGATTGCCAGTGTCGAATTTTCAGGGAATAAGGAATTTGAAGGCGAGGAACTCGAGGAAGCGCTAAAAGAGATAGGACTGTCTGAAGGGGAGGTATTCAAGCAGGCCATCCTTGAGACCGTTGAGGATGAACTGCGTCGGCAATACTATGCGAACGGGAAATATTCAGTAAAAATCACCTCCACCGCGACCCCGGTTGAACGTAATCGTGTGGCTATTCAGATTGACGTGTCCGAAGGCAAAGTCGCAAAGATCAGGGAAATCAACATTGTTGGTAATACGGTTTTCGATGATGGCGAATTACTGGACCGGTTTGAGCTGACCCTTCCGGTCTGGTACTCACTTTTTTCCAGGGACGACCAGTATTCCAAGCAGAAGCTGGCCTCAGATCTGGAGACACTAAGCTCATACTATCTGGATCAAGGATATCTGAAATTCAATATTGATTCCACGCAGGTATCAATTACACCGGACAAACAGGATATCTATATCACGATTAATGTTACCGAAGGCGGACAATACAAAGTTTCAGACGTAAAAATATCAGGCAAGCTACTGCACGTTGACGAGGAATTATTCAAGGCCGTCAAGGTTAGAAATGGTGATATATTTTCTCGCCGGCTTATTGTTGACAGCACGGACAGCCTGACCGAGCTGATGGCAAATGACGGTTATGCGTTTGCGAACATTAACGCCATTCCGGAGTTGAACGAGCAGGATAAAACGGTTTCGCTGACTTTTTTTGTTGATCCGGGACGTCGAATCTACGTTAGACGAATCAATGTTTCCGGTAACTCTAAAACACAGGATGAAGTCATTCGTCGTGAATTACGTCAGCTAGAAAATTCCTGGATGTCCACCAGGGCTATCGAACATTCGACCACGCGCCTGGAGCGACTGGGATATTTTAATCAAGTCAATGTCGAAACGCCTTCAGTGCCGGGCAATCCCGATCAGGTTGACGTTAAATACTCTGTCGTTGAACAGCCGTCCGGGGCGCTGACTGCGGGCATTGGTTACTCGCAATCCCAGGGTTTATTGTTAAGTACATCTGTTACCCAGGATAATTTTCTGGGTACAGGCGCACGGTTTGGTATCAGTGTCAACACTCGCGAGGCCGATACAGCCTACGGAATGAATTATACCAATCCCTATTATACGGCTGACGGAGTAAGTCGTGGTTTCAACGTGTTATTCAAGGAGCGGAATGCGGAGGAACTGGGAACATCCGATTACACAACCGATCAGCTTTTGATGAGAGTGAACTATGGATTTCCGATTTCAGAGACAAACACCATATTTGCCGGCTTAGGTTATGAGCGCCTGGATCTGGAGCCGGCAAGTGGAGCACCTCAAGAAATACAGGATTTTGCCGCCAGCCAGGGCAAGAACTACAAAAATCTGGTGGCGACTACGAGCTGGGTGGGCGATAATCGTAATCGGGCTGCGATACTTGCTGATCGCGGCACCTACAACCTCATCAGTGGTGAATTTGCCTTCCCCGGCAGCGGCCTGGAATATTATCGGCTCACCTACCGCCATCAAACCTACATTCCATTAACGCGCCGTATTACCTTGCTGTTAAATGGTGAACTGGGAATCGGCGATGGCTACGGAGACCTGGATGACCTGCCTTTTCTTGAGCATTTTTACGCAGGAGGCGTTTCATCGGTGCGCGGGTTCGAAGACAATACTCTCGGCCCAAAAGATTCTGAAGGAGAGCCTTTTGGCGGAGATTTCAGGACTGTCGGAAACGCGGAATTTTTAATGCCCGTACCGTTTTTTGACGAGAGTGACAGGGCTTGGCGATTCAGCACGTTTGTCGATGCGGGCAATGTGTTCGCAAAAGCAGATGATTTCACACTGGATGAGCTACGTTATTCTGCTGGTATTGGTATACGCTGGCTATCACCGATAGGGCCGCTGAAAGCAAGTTTGGCATATCCGTTAAATGATGAAGACAGCGATCAGATTCAGAGGTTCCAATTTACCTTTGGAGCAGCCTATTAAAGTTTCCATACACACGAGGTGAGCTGTGGTTAATTTACATATTAAAATTGTTTTTGCCGTTTTCCTGCTTTTTTTGCATACTGGAACTGCGAATGCTGAGGAATCGAAAATCGGCTTTGTCAATCCGATTGACTTGCTGGACAAGGCTCCACAAACGAAGGCGGCTAAAGAAAAGGTTGAGCGTGAATTCAAGACACGGGACACCGAGCTTGTAAACAAGCAGAAGGAACTACGCCGTCAGGAAGAAACATTAAAGCGTGATGGCAGTACGATGTCCAGTGAAGCCCGTAAAAAACTTGAGGTCAATATCTCCAGGACACGGCGCGAACTGAAGCGCGACCTTGATGACTTTCGCGAAGATTTCTCTTTGGCGCGTAACCGTGAAATGGCAAAACTGCAAAAGTATATTAATGAAGCTATCGTTAAACTTGCAAAAGATGAAAAATTTGATCTTATCGTCGGCGATTCGGTTGTGTACGCGAGCGAACGTATAGACGTCACAGAGCAGGTTCTGAAAATCCTCCGTGAAGAATTCAAGAAGAGCGCGGGTAAATAATTACGCGGGCCACCCTTTTACAGGCGGATTGAAAGGTGAGTTATGGCCTATCTTTTAGGTGATTTGGCAGAATATGCGGATTGCAGGTTAAAGGGTAATCCGTCAATAGAGATTGACAAGGTCTGTACTCTGTATGATGGTAAGGCAGGTGGAATTACTTTCCTGGCCAATCGCAAATACGCCCGATACTTAAAAACAACCAGAGCATCGGCAGTAATACTCCGGTCTGACGACGCTTCTTCGTGTCCCGTTGCCACCCTGATACATGATAACCCTTACGTCTGTTATGCGCGAGTGGCCGGGTATATCAGCCATAATGATACGGTTACCAAAGAGATACATTCGAGCGCCGTGATCCATGACACCTCAACAGTGGGAGAAGGAGTAACCCTGGGAGCAAACGTTGTTATTGGTGCGAACGTTTCTATCGGAGATAATTCTTATATCGGGCCGGGCTGTATTATTTCCGATAATGTTGTTATTGGCGAAAGCGTTAATCTGCACTCCAACGTTACGATATATAAGCAATGCGTTCTTGGGTGTAATGCACTGATTCACGCGGGCGTTGTTATTGGCTCCGATGGTTTTGGCATAGCGCAAGATAGAGGGAAATGGATTAAAGTACCGCAGCTTGGTCGGGTTATTATTGGTGACAATGTTGAAATAGGTGCGAGTACAACGATAGACAGAGGAACCATAGAAGATACCATAATAGGCGATGGCGTAAAGTTGGACAACCAGATACAGATAGGCCACAACGTGCGGATAGGCGAGCACACAGCCATTGCCGGATGCACAGGTATTGCGGGTAGTGCTGAGATCGGGTGCCGTTGTACAATAGGCGGGATGGGGCTGATTCTGGGGCATCTGAAAATTGCAGATGATGTCCATCTTACCGCCCAGTCCATGGTAACCAAATCAATAAAAACGGTTGGCGTTTACTCATCAGGCACGCCGCTACAGACAAATGCCAGATGGAAGAGAAACTTTGCCCGCTTTACACAACTGGATGGCATCGCAAAGCGACTGAAAAAGTTGGAGCAACAGCTTGAGCGGGTCAATAAAGACCACAAGACCAGAGACTGACCGGGAAATTCAGAGAGGACATAAGTGAGTGTGATGTACATTGAAGAGATTAAATCGCTTTTACCGCATCGGTATCCGTTTTTAATGATTGACCGGGTACTCGAACTGATTCCGGGTAAGACGATTACGGCAATCAAAAACATAACAGCCAACGAGCCTCAGTTCCTCGGACATTTTCCACTGGAACCCATTATGCCTGGCGTTCTGATGATAGAAGCAATGGCCCAGGCGGCCGGTATACTGGTATTTCGATCCGACGATATGCAGGTCGCAGATGGTTCCGCTTATTATCTTGCCGGAGTAGATAAAGCCAGATTCAAACGCCCGGTGGTGCCCGGTGACCAGCTTCGCATAGAGGTAGAATTTTTAAAATCCAAGCGTGGCATCTATGTTTTTGATGGCAAATGTTACATTGAAGATCAACTGGCAGTGAGTGCTGAATTGATGTGTACTGTCAAACAGCCGGAACAGCCATGATTGATCCACGAGCTATAATCGACTCGCATGCAAAGATAGCCGATGATGTGGACATTGGCCCCTTTACGATTATTGGCAGAGATGTAGAAATTGATTCAGGTACTCGAATTGGGCCTCATGTTGTGATTAATGGCCCGACCAGGATCGGTAAAGACAATAAAATCTACCAGTTCAATTCACTGGGTGATGCACCGCAGGACAAAAAATACGCCGGTGAGCCTACCGAACTCATTATTGGTGACCGTAACGTGATTCGTGAATACTGCACGTTTAATCGTGGAACCACGCAGGACAGTGGCGTAACCAGCATAGGTGATGGTAACTGGATCATGGCCTATGTTCATCTGGCCCATGACTGCCGGATTGGCAGCAACACCGTTTTCGCCAATGGAACGACGCTGGCCGGTCACGTAAAGATTGAAGATAAGGTAATACTGGGAGCTTTTACGGTTATCCATCAGTTCTGTCGAATCGGTTATCATGCCTTCACAGGCATGGGTAGTGTTATAAAAAGCGATACTCCTCCATATACCATGCTGGATGGTAATCCCGCCGAACCACGTGGAATTAATACAGAGGGACTAAAGCGCACGGGTTTCACCATGGACCAGATAAAAGTGATCCGGCAGGCATACAAACTGATCTATAAATCGGGTTTACGGCTCCAGGAAGCAATTGATAAACTGGATTCCATGGTACAAGAACATGAGGAAGTGAAGCGGCTATCTGAATTTTTGCGTATGTCTGAACGCGGTATTATCCGCTGATACATGACCATTATCGCGATAGTCGCAGGAGAGGTCTCAGGTGACTACCTTGCGGCGGGACTCATTAATGCCGTTAAGCGTCGAATACCGGACGTAAATTTTATCGGTATTGCCGGGCCGCGCATGATTGAAGCGGGTTGTGACGCGCATTTCGCGCAGCACAAGCTGGCGGTCATGGGATTTACCGAAGCACTGGCAAGACTACCTGAAATTTACGGCATACGGCGCAAGCTCCGAAAATATCTGCTCAATAATCCACCGGATTTAATGATTGGAGTTGATGCGCCCGACTTCAATCTCGAACTGGAGCTCAAGCTGAGAAACAAAGGTATTAGAACCATCCACTATGTCAGCCCTTCAGTTTGGGCATGGCGTGCGGAGCGTGTACACAAGATCAGGCGAGCCGTGGACCGTGTGCTGACCCTGTTTCCATTCGAAGTCGAATTTTACCGGCAACATCATATCTCGGCCACATACGTCGGACATCCGCTGGCGGACGCTATTGAGCTTCAGCCGAACCAAGCTCGGGCGAGAGAACAACTAAACCTCCCGGCGGATAAAACCATTATCGGTGTACTGCCCGGAAGCCGCTGTAAAGAAGTGCAGAAAATTGGTCCGATATTCTGCGAAGCAACGGGCAGATTACATAACGCACACCCTGGCTGGGAATTTGCGGTGCCACTGGCGGCGCCGCAAATCCGAGGGACGTTTGAACCAATGATCAGGAAGCAAATACCGGAAATCCCCGTTCACTTATTTGATGGGCAAGCGAGAAACGTCATGGTGGCCTCTGACCTGCTTATGGTCGCTTCCGGTACGGCGACACTGGAAGCCCTACTGTGTAAACGGCCAATGGTCGTGGCGTATAAAATGGCTGCATCAACCTGGTGGTACATGAAGAAAAAACTTATCGTGGACCGTTATGCCTTACCCAATCACCTAGCCGAACAAAATGTTGCTTTGGAACTATATCAGGAAAAAGCCCGGCCAGCAGCCATTGCCGATGAAATACGGCGTCTCCATGACTCACCTGAAGAAGTAAAATGGCTCAAGCGGGAATTCACAAAAATACATAAGCTGCTACGCTGCAATGCCAGCGAACGCGCTGCTGATGCCGTGATGGAAGTACTCAATGAATAGAGTGGGGAATAGTTTTAACCTTACGCACGGTACAACGCTGATCGCCGGCGTTGACGAAGTGGGGCGCGGTTCGCTGGCGGGACCGGTTATGGCGGCAGCCGTAATCCTGCATCCCGACAAACCGATGGAAGGTCTCAGGGATTCAAAGAAACTGAGTGAAGCGCGTCGTGAGCAGATGGACATCCTCATCCGAGAACAAGCGATAGCTTATGCCTTTGGTCGGGCGGAAGTTGACGAAATCGCCGACATTAATATTTTACATGCCAGTCTGCTGGCCATGAAACGGGCGATCGAACAACTACCAACTACACCTCAGCACGTGCTGGTTGACGGTAATCGGGCACCACAAATTTCCCAACCGGTTACCACAATCGTGAAAGGCGACGACAAGGAGGACTGCATTGCGGCGGCATCTATTATTGCCAAAGTGTTACGTGACCGCGAAATGATAAGTATGCACCAGGCCTATCCGCAATATGGCTTTGACAAACACAAAGGCTATGCGACCAGACGGCACATCCAGGCCATAAAAGAGCACGGCGTCATCCGGCACCATCGTCGGTTCTTTCGGCCCGTGCGTGAGGCTATGAGAGGCTGATGGCGGTCTCGGCGACATTTGTTCACCTGCACGTTCATACTGAGTACTCACTGGTCGATGGAGTGGTGCGGATCAAGCCACTGATAAAGCAATGTGCCGATGCAGGCATGCCAGCGCTGGCTGTTACCGATCTGTCAAACATGTTCGCCATGATCAAATTTTATCGGGCGGCGTTGAGCGCGGGCATAAAGCCGGTTATTGGTGCCGAATGTCTGATACGTGACGAAAAGCAGCCGGGTTCACCATTCAGAATGGTATTCCTCTGTCAGACCACACAGGGCTACCACAATCTGGCCGAACTGATTAGTCGCAGTTACGTCGAAGGCCAGACTCGCGGCACCCCGGTACTTCGTAAAGCGTGGATCAACTCTCACACCGAAGGAATCATAGCTCTGTCCGGAGGCCGGGAGGGAGACATTGGACGCGCCCTGCTGAATGGCAATACCGGCGAAGCCAGCCAATATCTACAATTCTGGAAGGACCTGTTTCCTGATCGTTTTTACCTCGAAGCCATACGAACCGGACGTCCTGACGAGGAACGGTACCTGTGGGAATGTGTCAAGCTGGCCACCGACACGATGACCCCTGTTGTTGCAACCAATGACGTTTGCTTCCTTACAGCCAATGACTTTGAAGTGCATGAGGCGCGCGTTTGTATTGGTGAAGGACGTATGCTGGATGATCCGCGCCGTCGAAAAAACTATTCCAACGAGCAATATCTACGCAGTGCCGAAGAGATGGTAGAACTCTTCTCCGATCTTCCAGAAGCCATAGAAAACTCTGTTGCCATCGCTCAGCGCTGCAATCTGGAACTGACACTGGGCAAAAATTTTCTACCCGACTTCCCGATACCAGACGGCCTGTTGACAGAAGAATATCTGATGCAACAATCAAGGATCGGTTTGGAAAAGCGCCTGGAATTTTTGCGTGATGCCAAGCTACTGAGTCATGAAGAACAGTTCTACCACGAACGCCTGCAGGTGGAGCTGGACGTTATCATCGACATGGGCTTTTCCGGCTACTTTCTGATTGTTGCAGATTTTATTCAGTGGTCCAGGAATAACGATGTACCGATTGGACCGGGGAGAGGTTCCGGCGCCGGATCACTTGTGGCTTACGCTTTGGGCATCACCGACATTGACCCCATCTTCCATGAACTGCTATTCGAGCGATTTTTGAATCCCGAGCGCATCTCCATGCCGGACTTTGATATTGATTTCTGCATGGATGGACGCGACCGCGTTATCGAGTATGTATCCAAGCGTTACGGCGGCGACAGAGTTTCACAGATTATTACCTACGGCACCATGGCCGCACGGGGCGTTGTGCGCGACGTTGCCCGCGTACTGGGGTACCCGTATGGTGTTGGAGACAAGATCGCCAGACTGATACCGTTTGAAATCGGCATGACCCTGGACAAGGCACTGCAAGAAGAACCTGAACTTCTCAAGCTCTACGATGAAGACGAAGAAGTCCATAACGTTATTGAACTGGGCAGACCATTGGAAGGACTGACACGCAATGTCAGCAAACACGCCGGAGGCGTCGTGATTGCCCCCTCAGTCCTGACCGACTTTACGCCGCTGTATTGTGAAGAAGGCGGCAGTGGCCTTGTTACACAGCTCGACAAAGATGATATAGAAGCCATTGGCCTGGTGAAGTTTGATTTTCTGGGGCTAAGGACACTGACCATTATTGACTGGGCATTAAAGAACATCGTAAAACTTACCGGCCAGGAAATTGACATTAGCCGCATTGACAGCGAAGATCCGGAGGTTTTCAGATTATTGAGGACCGGCAATACCACGGCGATATTCCAGCTCGAATCGCGTGGCATGAAAGACCTGATTAAGCGACTGCAACCGGACTGCTTTGCAGATATCGTGGCCTTGATGGCCCTGTTTCGGCCCGGACCGCTGCGCTCTGGCATGGTGGACGACTTTATAAATCGCAAGCATGGTCGAGCGACCGTAGAATACTCGCATCCGCAACTCGAACCGATACTAAAGCCGACCTACGGCGTAATCCTGTACCAGGAGCAGGTCATGCAGATCGCCCGGGTACTGGCTGGCTACACCCTCGGCGGTGCCGACATGCTGCGCCGTGCCATGGGCAAAAAGAAACCAGAAGAAATGGCTGGGCACCGGACCACCTTTATCGAAGGTGCGTTAAAGAACAATATTGAGGAAAAACAGGCCGCCTATATTTTCGACCTGATGGAAAAGTTTGCCGAATACGGCTTTAACAAATCGCACTCCGTTGCCTACGCCCTGCTGTCATATCAAACCGCCTGGTTCAAGGCCAGATACCCATCCGCGTATATGGCGGCTGTATTATCGGCGGACATGGACAACAGCGACAAGATGCTCGGTCTGGTGAACGAATGTCGTGAGATGAGACTGGAAATCTGTCCGCCGAGCGTCAACCAGTCCGACTACAAGTTTGTTGCCTGGGACAACGACGCCATTATCTACGGATTAGGCGCGATCAAGGGAGTAGGCGAGGGCGCTATCGAAAGCATAGTCGAACAGCGCAACGCCAATGGCCCATACCAGGATCTGGCCGACCTTTGTATGCGCTGTGATACACGCAGGCTGAACCGTCGCGTGCTACAAGCCATTATTCAGGCTGGTGCAACCGACTGCCTTGACAGCAACCGGGCTGCATTGCTGAACAGCCTGGAAGCAGTTCTGCGGCTGGCCGACCAACATGGGCATAATACAGAAACTGGCCAGACCGACCTGTTTGGCCTGATGGCCAAACCGGCGGTGCCACAGCCCGACCCTGTGGCGACGACCAGCGTCCCCGTCTGGCCGGAAGAACAGCGGCTGAGTGCCGAAAAAGAAGCGCTCGGGTTATATTTGACAGGCCACCCGATTGATCATTATGAAGAAGACGTTAAGCAGATAGCAACCCATCGACTGAGAGACATCAATGCGCAGATTGCGGCTGAAGCGCCGGGTCCCGGAGACCATAACCATCAGGAATATCGCAAAAATGGAACCAGAACCGCCCGCGTGGCCGGCCTGATCAGCGATATCCATTTCAAAAACACGCGAAAGGGTCGCATGGCGACCATATTGCTGGACGACAGGACAGGAAGGCTTGACGTTACCCTGTTCAGTGAAGTTCTGGAACAGTTTGGTCAATACCTGGGCAGAGACAGCCTCATTATGGTTGAGGGCGACCTGGGATTTAACAAATTCAGTGGCGGCGACATGCGGCTGATGGCTAAAACTATTTTGACGCTGGAGCAGGCCCGATCACACTATGCGAAGTACCTCATGATTACCATGGAATCGGGTAACGCCAATCCCGGTCTCATGCACAGTCTGGAGGAAACGCTCAAACCATATCGGCCCGGGCGCTGTCCGGTTCGACTGTACTACGTCAACAATATGGCAAGCTCCGCGATATACCTGAGCGACGACTGGAAACTGACTCCTGCGGAAGACCTGATGCGCAGCCTGAGAAAGCTCGACGGGATAGGCACGGTCAGGCTCATATACTGAAAAGCCTTGAAAAGTTTTGCACCCCTTCGCGGGATCAACCGCCGATAAGTTTGGTCGGCGTAGGTGATTTGTCAGAGGCCCATCTCCAGTAAACATCGGATTCATCCTCGTCTTTTTCTCTCCAGGATCCAACAACGAAAAGATACTCGGTTGCTGAATTTTCAGGGTAGAAATCATTAATTTTTTCCAACATTTTCATCATGGACGATATTTTATTTGTTAACCACTCTTCTGTATCGTCTTTGTCATCACCATGGAAAATAATGACTTTTAGTGGGGCTCTCCAATGCATGAGCTTCCACATTTTTATTTCAGGATTCTCTTTATTATAATCTTCAATCAGCGCAAATATCTTTGGAGGATAGTCCAGATTCTTTTTCCCCAGAAGGTCTTTGCCGCCGATATAAAGGGAATCAATGTCATGCTTCCTAGTTTGGTACGTCAGTTTGTCAGTTAGCTGTGACTGTAACCGGTCCATAACTTTGTTGAGAAATCTCTCTGGCGGATGTATAAAATCTGGCCAATCAGAATCATCTTCTGACATGTATTTTTCATTACTTTCTTGGATGTTCTCGCTCCACTGTTTGGCAAAGGCTTCAAGAAACATTTCACTGCTGATTTTGGTATTCATATTTAACTCCTGTTGGTTTTTAACAATTGGTTCTGCCATTCGGTCCTGATGGCTATTCGCATCAGCTACCATATTAACCAGGCATTGGTGCAATTTTACCATCGCCTCAGTATCGCGTTCGCAATATTGTAGCAGATTGCGGCACAGCGCCTGTCGTTTTGCCTGATCGGTTTCGGCACACATCAGGTGATAGGCGTCCATCGCCATGCTGCCATCCGAGATTTCAAGCCCCTGGTAAGACATATCCGGGACAAAGGCAGGCAAAACATCCTTGAGCGAATTGGAACCGTGCTGTTGCCAGCGATAGACGCAGCGTTGACGAAAAGGCGTGATCAGGTCCATGACGTGATCACGGATATTGTTCATATCTTCAGCATATTGCGGGAAATCTTCACTCATTTCCTTAAGCCTGCTTTTTTCAAATGGCATATTGAAGGTGAGTACGCAAGCGTCCTTCGGGATTTGAGCCAACATCGTCCTGATCAGCTGCGGACGCGGGTCAACATTCGGTTCAGCCAGAAATTCATGGTGTTTAATTGGGCCGCCTTCTTTTCTCTGAATATGCAGTGAATACTGAAATGGAATCTGCTGATAGGGACGCATTCCATCATGGAGCGGAATCGGCGACATGAATGTTTCCAAATCGAAATGGCAAAGCGGATACCAGAGGTTATCGAGGAACTCTTTGATCCCGTCCGGGTCCACTATCTCGCCCTGGGTCAGGTGCATCTTTACCTGGAGGCGCTGACTGTCATTCAGTTCATCCAGGGGCAAGTCTGCAAACGCAATTTTCCCCTGGCGATAGAAGTCAAATTTATCGACCCCCCGGCCATGCAGGTCAAAAACCGAATTTTCCGGTATATGCTGCCAGCAATGATGAGTAAAATTACAGCCGTAGGGATCGGAACAGTGCGCACCGATGTCAATCGCCGGCATATCGCCTTCAAGCATGGAGCGCATTTCAGCGATGTTGGCGGGTACATCCTGTTGCATCTCAACGACATCAACAGACAGGTCATTGATGGTAAACAGCTCGCCGACCTCAATGTCCCCGTTGCGAACATACTGATTGTTGATATGTACGAGGCAGGCCTTGCTGAGGCTGATACCGGCGCCGGCCAGCACATAATACTGGAGGGCAATATCATCGTAATTGACATCCTTGATTGAAGTGGAACTCTTCACCTCGTAAAGCTCCCATCCCTTATTGCCCTGATGCAGAATGTCAACCTTGACGAACACATCGTCGTATTTGAACGAAGCCTCATAGATGGTCTTTGCGCCTCCGGCAATCTCATCCTTCGTCATTTTGATCTGATCGTCAATCGACAGCCCGTCATAGGGGACTTCAATTCCTCCCGGGAAAATATCCTGGGCCAGCACGCCGACCTCCGTCCCGAGTGCAAAAATCTTCTGTTGAGCTGGACTGATCCCGTCGCGCAGTTGTTTGTGATGTTTATGCAGGTAAAGGTATTTGTGACACTGCATACCAAGCATATATTGCGATTTACTCAGAAACGGAATGTGCTTCATAGATCCTCCTGATTTATGGATTCGATGGACATCAATCTTCGTAGTAGCTCGCCATGTTACGAGCAGTTTCGGCAAATTCCCTGCGGAGAGATTCTGGAGAAACCACTTCGACGTATTCACCAAAACTCAACAGCCACCAGCGTAATTGATGGGTATCCGGCACTTCAGCCTCGACCAGCACATCGCCATCTTCCTGTTCTTTTATCGTCTGGTTGTGGCTCAGCGGACTCTCATGAAGGTGCGCCGCGGCATATTGATCAAACAGGGCCTTGAGCCTGATCGTTTTCTTCCCAGGCATCGGGAAGCCAAGTGCGCCGTCCTTCAGATATTTATCCAGTGTGAATCCTGCCGGTTTTCTGCAGGCTTGCGGCGTCATTTCAGCCGTTTGCAGGCGATGCACGGCCAGCAGCTTGATATCGTCATAATCCCAAAGCGTCGCAACCAGATACAGAACCGGGTCTGTGGCAATCAGGCCCAACGGATTGACCGTATATTCGACCGGTTCAACCGTCCCCTTTTTTAAATACATCGCGTTGAAGCGCCGGTCCTGAAACAGCGACTCATAGACAATTTCCAATATATCTGCATCGACATCCGGAGGGAGTAACGGTTGTGTTCGCGGGGCAACCCTGACCTTGTCCGGCCAGCCGCCGTAGCCCTTATCGCCTGATTCATTGAGAATGGCGTTGGCCCGCCGCAGGTTTGGCTCAAGCGACGCGAGACAGCCCCGCGGTAACAACCGCATCATAAAATCACTGACCATCTTCAATGTCAGCGCACCGGTTCGGTCCATTCCGGGAATGTCAAATGACTTGGCATTTCGGTCCCAGCGCCAGGAAAGCGGTTTACCCTGTTTGACGGTAATCGGAAACACCTCCATCAATTCCTTCAAATTCCTTTGCACAGTACGAAGGTCAACATTGAACCCTTCATTTTCCAGCTCATCCCGTATCGTGGCAGCATCCTTCGGATGCCTGGAAGGCAAAAGTTGCAGCATTTTCCACTGTCGGAGTAACGCATAATGTTTCTTTAGCTTTGTCATGTTTTATATTCTTTCACGCCATGCCGACAGAATATGTCGCATACAGCCGGCTATTTATAGTCTTTTCTCAGCAAACGGACAATACGAATCCCAAGCGACACATTTTGTCGCGGACAAGTGCCAAACTGTCAGCTCACCTGAAATTGCACAAGATTGGAGCAAGACATGATTGAGACATTTGAACAATTGGCCATCATCCGTTACATGCAGAACCTGCTTGGCAGGAAGCTGTCGGCTCGCGCCTTCAAGGAAGTATGTGACTTCCTGGAGACCGGGATGCCTTTTCTCGGCATTAAGGACAATAGCGACGACTTCCTTGAAACGATTGATGATTATCAGAATGCCATCCGCAATAACTCCGGAACACAAAAACTCTACAGAACCTTACACGATGAAATAGGTGGCATACTTGAAAAAAGGGCCAACGACATCGCTGACGCACCCCCAGGCTTGATTGAGAAGAACATTCGAATGATCACCGGTGAGTTGGAGTTTGATCCTGTGGAAACGGATTTTTTTGCCCTGCTCGTGCGTTATCGTATCCATGAACCGCTCCATTCATTCATTGATGATCTCACGAACGAATATATCGGCATCCTGGGCCTTTGCTCGGCCTGTATCGGGCGGGAGCAAAAAGACCTGGCCGAACGGCTGAGGAAAAACAGCCGCCTGATGACTTCCGGCGTCATCGTCCAACAGTCATATTCCGGAAAGGACCTGGATGATCACTTTGATATACCGGATGTGATTGCAGCGGCCATGCAAGAGGCCCTGAACAATCTCGACGATGTACGCCAAAACATTCTCGGTGAAACCCGGCGACCGACCCTTGAGTGGGATGACTTCGATCATATCGGCCGTGCGCGAGACAAGTTGGCGGCCTTTCTGAAAGAAGCAATCCGCAACAAAATTCCGGGCGTCAATGTCCTGCTCTGGGGGCCACCCGGAACGGGCAAGACCGAGTTTTGCAAAACCCTGGCGGCTCGACTCAATTTTAATCTGTATGCCCTTGGAGAAGCAGACGGCTCAGGAGAAGAACCAAACCGACGAGACAGAATCAGCGCCTTTCAAATCGCGCAGAATCTTCTCAGACACCAGAACAACAATCTTTTGTTGTTCGATGAAATAGACGACATGTTCGAGAATAATGGTCTGGCCGCGCTCCTGGGAATGAAATTCTCTTCAGGCTCCAAGGTCTTCACAAACCGCCTGTTTGAAAACAACCCGGTGCCGACTATCTGGATCACTAACCAACCCGCGTGTCTCGACGAAAGCATCATCCGCCGCATGGCTCTGGCTATTGAGATGAAGGTTCCGGCAGCGAGGTCGCGAAAAAATGTCTGGAAGCGACTGCTGGATAAAAATGACCTGTCCGTACCGGATGAGGCAATCGCCAAACTATCTGAAATAGAAATTTCCCCCGCGGTTGCCGGCAATGCGGTCAGGTTTGCCGGCCTGGTCGGCTCATCGCTTGAAGATTTTGAGTTTGCGACTCAAGGCATCATCAAGGCCACGAAAGGCCGTAGCCCGGTGATCCCGAAGAAAGGAAACGACCGCTATCTATCGGAATTGATCAACGCGGAAAGCGACACGGGTGAACTCGCCGATCGGCTTTGTTCAGTCGATGCACAAGATTTCTCGCTCTGTCTTTATGGCCCGCCGGGCACCGGTAAATCCGCTTATGTCCGTTATCTAGCGGAAAGGCTCGGTATGCCGGTGCTCTTCAAGCGTGCTTCCGACCTGCTTTCCCCCTGGGTCGGTGAGAACGAGCAAAACATCGCCAAAGCCTTTGACGAGGCAAAAGAGCAGGAAAGCTTTCTGGTCTTTGATGAGGCGGATTCTCTTTTGAGTGACCGCCGCCATGCACAACGCTCCTGGGAGATTTCACAGGTCAACGAGATGTTGACCTGGATGGAATGCCATCCCCTGCCATTTGCCTGCACCACCAACCTCAAGGAACGGCTTGATCAGGCATCAATGCGCCGATTTATCTTCAAGATTCATTTCGGCTATCTGAAAACAGAACAGATCGTTATTGCCTTCAGGTATTTTTTCAATCTGCAACTGGATAGCAAAAAGGCTGAAACCTTACACGGCCTGACCTCGGGAGATTTCGCAACTGTCGGCAGGAAGCTGAGATTTTTTGCGGCAGAACCGGATGTCGGGCAACTGATAAACCTGCTCAAGCAGGAAGTTGAGACAAAAAATGAAGTTCGGCAGAAACGAATCGGGTTCGTTTAACCGTTGCCATGAGTACCGTGACCTGTTCAACCACCGCCGGGCACCATGCATGCAGTGGGCTGACTATTCAGTTCCTTGCTTTCTGCTACTTCCTCAAGCTCGGATACCTTATCGTCATCGCGTGCCGCCTTCTGCAAGGCCTTGAACACCGCAGTCAGCGTCGGCCGCCCATAAATCTTATCTGGCATGGTTTATCCCCGGTAGTTATAAAGCTCACAATTATAGGCGCATCTTACCACTAGGTCCGCTTCCAATTCACCCTGACAAGAAGCCGGGTGGATAGACCGCGCCATAAAACAGACAGATACCGGGCTTTGAGCGCCAGGCACCTACGCCTCCTCCTCACGTCCATAGTCGTCATCAAACCGGACAATATCATCCTCTGCCAGATAGCTGCCGGTTTGCACCTCAATAATCTCAAGGGGCAGCTTGCCCTCGTTTTCGAGCCGATGCTTACAGCCGATGGGGATATAGGTTGACTCATCCTCCTTCAGAATAAACACCTTACCGTCCAGCGTAATTTTGGCAGTCCCCTTGATGACAACCCAATGCTCCGCACGATGATGGTGCATCTGATAAGAAATTTTGGCACCCGGATCAACACAGATCCGCTTCACCTGATGCCTCGAACCGGCGTCAATACAATCATACCAGCCCCACGGCTTATGCACCTTGCGATGCGCCTCAGCCTCCGCCCGGTTGGTCGCCTTCAACTGTTCAGCGATCTGTTTAACATCCTGTACCCTGTCCCTGGCAGCGACCATGACCGCGTCAGGTGTTTCGACGACCACCGTATTCTCAAGGCCGACGGCGGCAACCAGTCTCTTTTCAGAATGCAACAGATTATTACGGGAGTCATACGCCAGGACATCGCCATAAATCCTGTTGCCATGCGCATCCTTATCCGACACCTCCCACAGAGAAGACCAGGAACCCACATCGTTCCATCCCGCGTCCAGAGGGACGACGACGGCCTGACTGGTTTTTTCCATAACGGCGTAGTCAATGGAATCCGAGGGACACCTGTCGAACACCTCACGATCTATTCGGGTAAAACCCATATCCTTCCGGGCATTATCCAATGCCTGGCGGCAATGGTTCGAGATGGCAGGCTGGTGTTTTGCGATTTCATGCAGAAAACAACCCGCCTTGAAGGTAAACATGCCACTGTTCCAGTAAAACTCGCCGCTCGACAAAAAATCTTCAGCAGCGGTTTTATCCGGTTTCTCCACAAAATGTTCAACCCGATAAGCCGAATCTCCCACGTTTTTCCCGCGCCGTATGTAGCCATAGCCGGTCTTTGCGGCGCTTGGGACGATTCCGAAAGTAACCAGCTGATCGGCCATGGCCAACTCAACGGCGGCATGGATTGCGGTGGCAAGCGCGTTCCTGTCACGAATGGAATGATCTGCGGCGAGCACCAGAAGAATGTCGTCCGGGTTCGTGGCGGATAAGGCCGCCAGCGTGGCCGCCGGAGCAGTATTCCTGCCGAATGGTTCAAGAATAATAGCAGTGGTCCCGATCCCCCGTTCACGCAACTGTCGAGCCACCATGAAACGATGGTTCTCGTTACAGATAATCATTGGTTCGGCAATGTCATCCCTGTCAGGCAGCCGGGTAATCGTTTCCTGCAACATGGATTGATCAGAAGCCAATGGTAGAAACTGCTTTGGATAATGGCTTCTGGAGAGCGGCCACATACGGGTTCCGGAACCACCGGACAGGATGACGGGAATAACTTTAGTGTCCATTGCGGGGAAAATTCATATGTACGGAACAAAAAAGCATAAACACCAAAATCCATTCACACAAGCGCGAATGCCGGATCTGATGTGCAGCTTGAAATAGTTTTGAGGCCTTTGTATGTGATCAACACACAGGAGACAATCCGATTTGCCCAGTTTTAATGAACCAGGGGTAACCGGTGTGATCAGTCAATTGATAGGCCTTGCCAATGACTCATTTCTCTTTCGTGAACAGGTTTTTCAAGTTGATCGGGTTCAGCGGTTCAGGATTGGCACAAACAGCGCGGGCTACCGCCTGAGCAGCATTGATCTGCTGGTCTCAAGCGACACCACCCTGTCCGGTTACGCCTATGTGTCGAGTATCCGACTCGACGGAAGGCGCGCTCCGGGCGCCGTTGTGGGCACTCTGCAAAACCACACGTTGTCAGACACGACATTCAATTTCTCGGCGGGTGCCAGCGGCATCTTCCTCAAGCCGAACACGCAATATCTCTTTGAAATTGACATGACAAGTGTCACCCCTCTCGGGAGTTTTTACTGCTCCATTATCAGTGACCGCACGGCGACCATCAGCCACGGTGCAGCGTCCACAGACATCAACTATGGCTCCAGCCTCGACATTGCCGATGTGCAAGTCACGGTGACTGACGACGACACCAGGGGCCTGACGTTTGCTGCCGGATTGTGGTGGTTTCCGCTCTGCCATCATTCAGGCCCGCACTTCCGGTGCCACACCGGTTCATTCAGCGCCACTCCAGGGCCAAAGGCGCCAGACTAATATATTGAGTCAGGCCGTGCATTGTGGCAGAATGTGTTCCCGTCTGTAATTCTTCCTGCGTGGGCTTTTAATGACCCTTTATATTTTCGTTACAGGCGGTGTGGTTTCTTCTCTCGGTAAAGGTATCGCAGCCGCATCTCTCGCCGCGCTTCTCGAATCTCGTGGCCTGAAAGTCACTATGATCAAGCTGGATCCCTATATTAATGTGGATCCGGGTACCATGAGTCCGTTCCAGCACGGCGAGGTGTTTGTGACCGAAGATGGCGCCGAGACTGATCTTGATCTGGGGCATTATGAGCGTTTTATCCGTACGCCCATGCGCCAGAGTAATAATTATACAACCGGCCGTATCTATTCCAGTGTGATTGCGAAGGAGCGTAGAGGCGATTATCTGGGGAAAACGGTGCAGGTGATTCCGCATATTACCGATGAAATCAAGCGATGCATAGAAGTCGGTGCCGAGGGCTTTGATGTAGCACTGGTCGAGACCGGTGGCACGGTAGGTGATATTGAGTCCCTGCCTTTCCTGGAAGCGATACGCCAGATGGGCGTCGCGTTAGGATATAACCGCGCAATTTATATGCACTTGACCCTGGTGCCTTATATTGCCGCAGTAGGCGAAATCAAAACCAAGCCGACTCAGCACTCGGTAAAGGAGCTTCGCTCTATCGGTATTCAGCCGGATATTCTGCTGTGTCGTTCTCTGGGCGTGATCCCGGATGATGAGCGCCGTAAAATTGCGATGTTTACCAATGTTGAGGAAAAAGCGGTGATATCGGCCATGGATGTCGATGATATTTACAAACTTCCCATGGTGTTTAATGCTCAGGGGCTGGATGATATTGTCGTCGAAAAACTGGGTTTGAGCGTACCCCCTGCAAATCTGTCCGAGTGGCAGGATGTCGTACATGCCAAAGCGAACCCGACGGGTAGTGTGAGTATCGGAGTGGTCGGCAAATATGTGGAACACACCGAAGCCTATAAATCGTTAAATGAGGCCTTGACCCACGCCGGTGTCAAGACACTGACGAAGGTGGATATCCATTACATTGATTCAGAGGCTATTGAGGCCGATGGCACCGGATGCCTGAGGCATATGGACGGCGTGTTGGTTCCCGGTGGGTTCGGTGACCGCGGTGTCGAGGGCAAGGTCCTGGCGGTTTCCTATGCGCGTCAGAACCACACACCTTATCTTGGCATCTGTCTCGGTATGCAGGTGGCCGTAATTGAATATGCACGCAACATGGCTGACATGTGCGATGCGCATAGCACCGAGTTCAGGAAAGACACGATGTATCCGGTCATTGCGCTGATTACGGAGTGGAAAGGTGCTAATGGTGCCCTTGAAACCAGGGACGGGGATTCGGGTCTGGGCGGCACGATGCGTCTGGGTGGGCAGAAATGCTGCCTGCAAGCGGGAAGTCTGGCCGGGTCTCTGTACGATCAGGAAGTTATTAATGAGCGTCACCGGCATCGCTACGAATTCAATAACGATTATCTGAATGCGCTTGAGGAGGCGGGGCTGAAAATCGCTGGCCGCTCCGAAGACGGGTCTCTGGTTGAGATTGTGGAAGTACCGGGTCATCCGTGGTTTTTTGCCTGCCAGTTTCATCCTGAATTCACGTCAACGCCGCGTGATGGTCATCCGGTCTTTAGCGGTTTTATCCGTGCCGCACGGAGCGTAAAAGAACAAAGTGAGGCGGCATAATGGAACTATGTGGTTTTCAAGTCGGCATTGATCAGCCATTTTTCCTGATTGCGGGCCCATGCGTTATCGAGAGTGAACAACTGGCCCTGGACTCATCGGGACGATTAAAGGAAATGACTGAGGAACTCGGAATCAGTTTTATCTATAAGTCTTCCTTTGACAAGGCGAATCGCAGCGCCGTAAGCAGTTTTCGCGGATTGGGTATGGAAAGGGGGCTGGCTATACTGGATAAGGTGAAACAGCAGATTGGCGTACCGGTGCTTACCGATGTACATGAGAATACGCCGTTACCGGAGGTCGCCTGTGTCGTTGACGTGTTGCAGACTCCGGCGTTTCTCTGCCGCCAGACCAGCTTTATTCAAAGTGTTGCCGGGTTGGGTAAACCGGTCAATATCAAGAAAGGCCAGTTTCTCGCACCCTGGGATATGGGCAATGTTGTCGATAAGGCCAGAGCCGTCGGTAACGAACAGATCATGGTCTGTGAGCGTGGCGCGTCCTTTGGTTACAATAATCTGGTTTCCGATATGCGCTCGCTTGCTGTGATGCGTGGCACGGGATGCCCGGTCATATTTGATGCAACGCACTCCGTTCAATTACCCGGTGGGCGGGGCGATTGCTCTGGTGGTCAGCGTGAACATGTGCCGGTTCTGGCGCGGGCGGCTATAGCGGCAGGTGTTTCCGGGGTTTTCATGGAAACGCATCCTGCCCCGGATAAGGCCTTGAGCGATGGGCCGAATGCGTGGCCGCTATCGAGGATGAAAGAGTTGCTTGAGACCATGATGATATTGGATAAGGTGGTTAAATCGACCGGATTTATTGAGGCTTCTGTTGGAAATCTCCGGACAAATGCGAAAACAGGCCGGCTTGATTTACCGGGTGGGGACTAAAGCGTGATAGCGGTTTGTCGGGTCGCTATTACAATTACAGGGGAGGGGCCATGTATTATCTTCGCAAAACACTTTCAGGTCTCGCGTTGCTGCTCTGTAGCCAGAATGGTGCCGCAGCAACCTGTCTGAATGGCTTTGAACTGGCCGCTATTGTAGTACTTGAAAACGATATCAGGCAATCAGTGGCATCCTATGCCTGTCGTATGGTTTATCCCGAGCATGAGTCCACTTATGACCTGTACGGTCAACTGCGCCAACGCTGGGCAAGACAGCACGCCAAACAACGCGCAATTCAGGATAAGGTCTATTGGCGTATTTATGATAATGAGTGGCGGGCAAAAATTGCCGAATGGAAGCGGGTTACAGCGACCCGCGAAGGCAGGTTGTTCAAACCTGAGATGAATGCGTGCTATGACCTGAGAATGGAAATACTGGAGCATTCCGGTAGCTGGAAGGCGCTGTTTACCGATGCGGCTCGTAAGGCCGCCGGCGAGGCTTATGACCCATTGCGCTGTACGGATGTCGAAGCCAGATAGCTGTAGCAGGTAGCGGCCATTACCGCCTTTGTAACGATGGCGATATGTTTGAAAATCCCGGTTGGCCGCAGGTGGCATGGCAATGTAAAGCGGAATAAAAAACAGGATTAGGGTGTTGGTATCGCAAGTTAAACCTTTTAATAATCAGCCTACAGTACCGACCCTGCGTTTGCAGGGTAAATATCTCCGCGTAAAACTATGAGCCACATATTTGTCTATTGGCATAATTCTAATATATTTGATGGGGTGCAGCGGGTCGCTGAGGAGAAGGAAGGTACGCCCGGTGCCCGTTATCTGGTCCGCATACACTTCGATCATATGTTGCGTCTGGCCCATGCTGACCGCCCGCTTGAAAAGGCCCTGGCCGCCGGTTCCGTACCGCCGGAATTACACCAACTTTGGAATCGTCTGGAAAATCAGGGTGTGGAAGTCCGGGTGTTTGACCGTGGTTCGCCGCAGCGAGGTGAACAGGAGACGCCCGACCAATGGTTGCAGCTTAGAATGCTGGAAGATGCCCTGGACTACAATGGTGACCCTGGTATCGCCGTCCTTCTGACCGGTGACGGGGCGGGGTATGTCGAAGGCCGAGGCTTTCACAGCACCCTGGAGCGGATGCACAAGAAGGGCTGGAGGGTGGAAATTCTGTCATGGCGGCACGTATGTAACAAGCGCATGCATCTTTGGGCGGAAGAAAAAGGGATTTTTATCGCGCTGGATGATTACTATGAGGCAATAACTTTCAGGGAACCATCCTCTCCCGGACACGAGTTTGCCGCAGCACGCGATGAGATGCCGTTGGACTTGTCGGGTTTCAGGTATCCGCTGGAGAAATGACACGGAAAGGGGAGATCTGTCCATTGTCTTCGAGAACGCCTATCTAAACTGATGTAAAAATTCCGAATTGGCCTGTTCATGTCCTGGTTCGGATTCTAATCCCCGATTTTAATAATGCAGCTCCCTTAGGGGATATGTTAAAATTGACCGTTTAAGCGGCGCTTAATAGCGTGTAGCGTCATTTTTGACGAATATGGTTAACAAGGAAGCTGTTTTCACGAAATCCAATGGCTGATTTTGCCAAAGAAATTCTCCCGGTAAATCTCGAAGACGAGATGCGCCAGTCCTATCTGGACTATGCCATGTCGGTCATTATCGGCCGTGCCTTGCCTGACGTGCGTGATGGACTGAAGCCGGTGCATCGCCGCGTACTTTATGCCATGAGTGAACTGGGCAATGACTGGGGCAAGGCTTATAAAAAGTCGGCCCGTGTCGTCGGTGACGTGATCGGTAAGTATCACCCGCATGGTGATTCCGCAGTCTATGACACGATGGTTCGTATGGCGCAGTCATTTTCCATGCGCTACATGCTGATTGATGGCCAGGGTAACTTTGGTTCGGTTGATGGTGATGCAGCAGCGGCCATGCGCTATACCGAAGTACGCATGGCGAAAATCGCCCATGAGTTGCTGGCCGATCTGGATAAGGAGACCGTTGATTTTGTGCCTAACTACGATGGCGCGGAAAAAGAACCGGCTATTCTGCCATCCAAAGTGCCTAACCTGTTGATCAATGGTTCTTCGGGTATTGCCGTGGGTATGGCAACCAATATCCCGCCGCACCACCTCACGGAAGTCGTTAACGGTTGTATCGCCCTCATTGATAATCCCGAACTCACGGTTGATAAGTTACTGGAAATTATACCGGGTCCGGACTTCCCAACGGCCGGTCTGATTCATGGCGCCGCCGGCATTCGTCAGGCCTATATGACGGGTCGTGGGCGTGTCTATATGCGGGCCCGCACTGAGATAGAGGAAGATGATTCAGGCAAGCAGGCAATTATGGTGACCGAGTTGCCCTATCAGGTCAACAAGGCGCGCTTGCTGGAGAAGATTGCCGAACTGGTTAAGGAAAAGAAGATTGAAGGGATTACGGCGCTGCGTGATGAGTCCGACAGGGACGGTATGCGCATGGTGATTGAATTGCGCCGGGGCGAAGTCTCCGAAGTGATACTGAACAATCTGTTCCAACACACGCAACTGCAAAGTGTATTCGGTATCAATATGGTCGCCTTGATGGATGGTCAGCCTAAGCTGGTGACTCTGATCGACATACTGACGGCTTTTATCCGGCATCGTCGTGAAGTTGTTACCCGCAGAACCATATTCGATTTACGCAAGGCGCGTGAGCGTGCGCATGTTCTGGAGGGGCTGGCGGTCGCCCTGGAGAATATCAATGAGGTGATTGCGCTGATCAGGGCATCCTCAAGCCCATCTGAAGCACGGGAGCGTTTGATGTCCAGTTCCTGGAAGTCCGATGTGGTTGTGAAGATGCTCAAGGCAGTGGATATTAATGCCACGCGCCCGGAAGAACTGCCGCCTGAGTTTGGTTTGGTTGACGGGGATTACCGCCTCTTCCGCAATCAGGCTCAGGCCATTCTCGATATGCGTCTGCAAAAGTTGACCGGCCTGGAAAAAGATAAAATTCTGGCTGAATATCAGGAATTGCTCGGCAGGATTAAAGATCTCCTGGAGATACTTTCCGACGCCGACCGGCTTATGGCTGTTATTCGCGGTGAGCTGGTTGATATCCGTGAAGAATATGGTGGTGAACGTCGTACCGAGATTATTGAAGATCGCCTGAGCCTCAGTTTGGAGGACTTGATTACCGAGGAAGACGTGGTCGTTACGCTGTCACATGCGGGTTACGCAAAGTCTCAGCCATTAACGGCCTATGCGGCGCAGCGCCGCGGGGGCAAAGGTAAGACAGCGACCAGCGTCAAGCAAGGAGACTTTGTCGATAAACTGTTTGTCGCCAATACACACGATACTCTCCTGTGCTTTTCCAGCCGCGGCAAGGTTTACTGGCTCAAGGTCTTTGAGTTACCGCAGGCGAGCCGTGTCGCCAGAGGGAAGCCAATCATCAATCTGTTACCACTGGAAGAAGGCGAACGGATTAACGCCATCCTGCCGGTCCGTGAGTGTTCCGGGGATAGTTATGTCTTTATGGCAACCAGCAACGGTCTGGTGAAAAAAACATCATTGATGGAATTTTCTCGACCACGCTCCAACGGTAAGATCGCACTGGAGATCGTCGATGGTGACCGGCTGATAGATGTGGCCGTAACCGACGGTAATCGTGAAATCATGTTGTTTACCAATGCAGGCAAGGCAATCCGTTTCAGGGAAGGCGATGTACGGCCAATGGGGCGCACGGCACGCGGTGTCCGTGGCATCAAGTTGTCGGCAGGCCACGAGGTCAACGCGCTGATTATCTGCGATAAGGGGGATATCCTGACTGCGACCGAGAATGGCTACGGTAAGCGGACCGTTGTTGAGGGTTACCCTTTACGGAGTCGTGCCGGACAGGGGGTCCTTTCGATTCGATGCAGTGAGCGTAATGGCAAGGCGATTGGTGCGTTGCAGGTCGAGGAAAATGACGAGGTTATGATGATCAGTAGTGGGGGGACTCTGGTGAGGACACGGGTTGATGGGATTTCCCGAACCGGACGCAATACTCGGGGGGTGACCCTGATACGCCTTGGCGAGGAGGAAATGCTGGTTGGCCTGGAAAAGATAGTATCTCTGGATGCCGGAGTAGCGGACGTGGAGTCTGACGAGGGATGACGCGCTATGAGTAAGGCTTATAATTTTAGTGCCGGGCCGGCAATGTTGCCCGCCGCAGTGATTGAAAGAGCACAGGTTGAAATGCCGGACTGGAATGGTTCTGGTATGTCGGTGATGGAAATGAGTCACCGTGGCAGTGAATTCATGAGCATCGCGCAGCATGCGGAGGCGACGCTGCGTGAGATTATGGAAATTCCTTCCAATTACAGGGTGTTCTTTTTGCAGGGCGGTGCAAGTACACAGTTTGCCGCCGTTCCCATGAACCTGCTGCGTGGCAAGAACAGGGCCGACTATCTGCTGACCGGTATGTGGGGCAAAAAAGCCGTGGCTGAAGCAAGGCGCTATTGTGATGTCAATCTGGCTGCCGATTCTTCCGAACAGAACTTTATGGAGATTCCTGCCCCTGATATCTGGAATCTGGATGCCGATGCGGCATATGTGCATTACACACCAAACGAGACGATTGGGGGCTTGGAATTTCACTGGGTTCCGGATACCGGTGACGTGCCTCTGGTGGCTGATATGTCTTCTACCATCCTGTCACGTCCGATTCCGGTCGAGCGTTATGGAGTGATTTACGCGGGCGCACAGAAAAACATCGGTCCGGCCGGACTGACCTTGTGCATTATTCGTGAAGATCTGATTGGTGGCGCAATTGCCGGTACGCCAACGATGCTGAATTATCAAATACATGCTGATAATGGTTCCATGTTCAACACTCCACCGGCCTACAGTTGGTATATCGCGGGTCTGGTATTTGACTGGACCAGGGGACAGGGTGGTTTGCGAGCCATGGCCGAAGTAAACAAGCGTAAGGCGGATAAACTATACGAGGCCATTGATGAGTCCGGTCTCTATTCCAATCCGGTTCACCCGGATTGCCGCTCCTGGATGAATGTACCTTTTATTGTAGGTGACGGTAGTCGGGATGAGACTTTTCTGGCAGGAGCGAGGGAGGCTGGACTCCTGACATTAAAAGGGCATCGTTCGGTCGGTGGTATGCGTGCAAGTATCTATAATGCCATGCCGGAGGAAGGGGTGGATACTCTGGTGGGTTTTATGAAGGAGTTTGAGAGAAGCAACGGTTAGATTCAACCTGTCCGGAACGATGGTATAGCCCCGTCTGCGCAAATCCCGGTATTATGCTCGGAACTGAATTTTGTAAATATATGTATAAGATACTGACCTTAAATAATATTTCTGTGGCTGGTCTGGACCGTTTGCCGCTTGACAGTTACGAGATTTCATCTGAAATCAGAAACCCTGACGTAATTCTGCTGCGTTCATTCAGGATGCACGATATGGAGATCCCCGGGACACTGAAAGCGGTTGGTCGTGCCGGTGCCGGTGTGAACAATATTCCGGTAGACGCCATGAGTGAGCGTGGTATTCCGGTATTCAATGCCCCGGGGGCCAATGCCAATGCGGTCAAGGAGCTTGTTCTGGCTGCAATGCTGATATCATGCCGGAATATTGCTCAGGCTTGGGATTTTGTGCGCAGCCTGCCGGGTGATGATGGGGAAATCAGCAAGCAGGTGGAAGTCGGTAAGAAAAAATTCGGTGGTTTTGAGTTGCCGGGCCGTGTCCTTGGTGTCATTGGCTTGGGTGCGATTGGTGTGGAAGTGGCTAATGCAGCTGTCTTTCTGGATATGAAGGTGGTCGGCTTTGACCCGGGTGTGACCGTGCAGCGGGCCTGGCAATTGTCTTCAGAAGTGGAGCAGGCCACCAGCGTTGATGACATGTTGTCGAAAGTTGATTTTGTGACCTTTCATGTGCCGTTGATCGATACAACTGCAAATATGATTAATGAAGATCGCATCAGGTTGATGAAACCTGAAGCGGTCATCATGAACTTCGCACGTGACGGTATTATCGACGACGAGGCGGTGGTCAGGGCGCTGGATGAACAGCGTCTGTATGCCTATATCTGTGATTTTCCGAGCAATCTGCTAAAGAGACATCCCCGTGTCGTGACATTACCGCATTTAGGGGCCTCTACACGCGAGGCGGAAGATAACTGCGCCGCCATGGTGGCGGAGCAGTTGAAGGATTACCTGGAAAACGGCAATATCAAGAATTCTGTCAATTTCCCGGCTGTGAAGCTACCCCGGGTAGCAAGCAGCTATCGCCTTGCTGTTGTGAACTCCAATGTTCCTGATATGGTCGGCAGGATTACCCATGCTCTGGGTGGGACCGGCCACAATATTATGCACATGGTGAATGAATCACGCGGCGAGATCGCCTATACGTTAATGGACCTCAACGCGACGGTTCCGCAGGAGCTTGTCAATGCCATTTGCAGTATCGATGGTGTCCTCTCGGCGAGAGCACTTTAGAATCCCGCTTTTTAGACGGTCTTTATTCATCCATGGTGAGCAGCGAAGAGGAACAGCTCAGATCAATTCGACGGGAAATTGATGATCTGGATACCCGAATCCAGGGGTTAATTTCACGCCGGGCTGAATGTGCGGGGAAGGTTGCCCGAATAAAGCGCGCATCTAATCCGAGGCTTTCTGATTTTTATCGGCCGGAACGTGAAGCCGAAGTATTAAGAAACGTAAAGACCAGAAATAAAGGCCCGTTGCATGATGAAGCCGTTGTTGCGATTTTTCGTCAGATTATGTCGGCTTCTCTGGCCCTCCAGTTGCCGTTACAGGTCGCATATCTGGGGCCGGAAGGAACCTATACTCATGCCGCCGCCCTAAAGCAGTTTGGCACTTCAATTGAACCGGTTGCATTGGCTGCCATAGATGAGGTTTTTCGTGAAGTGGAGTCTGGTAATGCCGCGTATGGTATTGTCCCTGTTGAAAACTCTACCGAAGGAGTAGTCAATCATACTCTCGACATGTTTCTCCAGTCGACACTGAATATCTGTGGAGAGGTCTCCCTGAGAATTCATCATCATCTGCTCTCTAACGAGGAGAATATCAATCAGGTCAATACGGTGTACGGACATCCGCAGGCATTGGCCCAGTGTCGCCGGTGGTTGAGTATCAATCTTCCCAATGTCGAGCGGATCGCTGCTTCCAGTAACGCGGAAGCGGCCAGTATTGTCGTAAAAACCCCAGGGTCGGCTGCCACTGCCTCCGAGTCAGCGGCATCCGTATATCAATTGCAATCTCTGGCCAGAAATATTGAAGACGATCCGAATAACATCACCCGTTTTTTTGTTATCGGAAAGCAGCAGACAGACCCGAGCGGCAAAGACAAGACATCACTGCTGCTTTCAGCCGCTAACCATCCTGGAGCACTGTATGCCATGCTGTCACCGATTGCTGAAAATGGCGTGAGTATGACAAGAATTGAGTCTCGTCCGTCGCGGCGTGCGGTGTGGGATTACGTATTCTTTGTTGACGTTGAGGGACATCAAAGAGATGCGAACATCTCAAAGGTTCTATCCAGACTTCAGGATAATCACTTTCTGGTCAGAGTGTTGGGTTCCTACCCCGTCAGTGTGCTCTAGTCATGTCGCTTATTGATCTTACCGTGCCTGGCATTGACGGGCTCAGGCCATATGAATTCGGCAAATCAGTTGAAGGGTTGCAACGTGAATCGGGCATTTCCGACTCCATCAAGCTGGCATCCAATGAGAACCCCTTTGGCCCCAGCCCGAAGGCGCTAGCGGCCGCCGCCGCAAAACTGCGGAAAGTCTCCTTCTATCCGGATGGTAATGGTTACGCGCTGCGTAAAGCATTAGGGGAGCATCATGACCTTGATGCGGACTTTATCACCATCGGTAATGGCTCTAATGAAATCCTGGAACTGGTTGCACGATTGTTCCTGGCACCGGGGACACAATCCATGTTTTCCCGGCATGCCTTCGCAGTTTATCCAATAGTCACGCAGGCAGCCGGCGCTGAGGCTGTAGTGGTGCCGGTCGAAGGGAAAGCCTGTCAGGTTGATCTCGACGGCATGTTGTCCAGATTAAGCGATCAGGTACGTGTACTGTTTCTGGCAAATCCAAACAACCCGACTGGAACCTGGCTGACGGCAACTGAGTTGCGGGGTTTTATTTCCAGGGTTCCATCGCAAGTGATTATCGTACTCGATGAAGCCTATTTCGAGTATGCTGAAAAAGAGGGTTATGAGTCTGCCGCCCGATGGGTTGTGAATTTTCCTAATCTATTGGTAACGCGCACGTTTTCCAAAATATATGGATTGGCAGGTTTCCGTATCGGTTACTCGGTTTCTCAACCTGAGCTGGCGGAATTATTGAACCGTGTCCGTCAGCCATTCAATACCAATCTGCCGGCTCAGGCGGCGGCATTGGCTGCGTTGGGTGATGATGCCCATGTGCGGCTAAGTCGTGAAAAAAATCTTGCCGGTATGGAACAATTGGAGTCCGCATTCAATGATATGGGGTTATCCTGGATTCCTTCCGCCGGTAACTTTATCTGTGTAAATTTCAGTCGCGAAGCCATGTCGATTCATGGTGCCTTACTGAGCGAAGGCGTCATCGTGCGTCCGGTTGCCAGTTATGATTTACCGGACTGTCTGCGCGTCACAATAGGCTCTGAGTCCGAAAACGAACGTTTTATTAATGCACTGAAAAAAGTGATGTAGGTTGTTTTTTTGATTAATCATTTATGCATTATTGGAGTCGGTCTCATAGGGGGGTCGTTGGCCCTTGCCCTGAAGAAATACAATGCATGTAAGCGCATTACCGGCTGTGGGCGCAGTACCGAAAATCTGGATAAAGCAATTGAACTCGGTGTGATTGATGATTACTACACCGACCCGGCGGTAGCAGTGAAAGGTTGCAATGTCGTGTTGCTGGCCCTGCCGATGGGCGGCATGCAGGCTGTTATGGATGCCATTAAGCCTTCTTTGGCTGAAAATGTCGTGCTTACTGATGCTGGCAGTACCAAAGGACTGATTATTGAAGCCGCCCGCGAGGTGTTCGGAGACCTGCCTGCGGGCCTGATCCCGGGGCATCCCATTGCAGGCAATGAAAATAGCGGAGTTATTGCTGCCACGGCTGATTTGTATAAGGGGCGCCGTGTGATTTTGACTCCGCATGAAAACGGCTGTAAGAAAGCATTGAATACGGTTACTGAAATGTGGCAGGCAGCCGGTGCTGAAGTAAAATATATGGATGCCGGACTGCATGACCATATACTGGCGGCGACGAGCCATTTGCCGCATATGCTGGCATTCTCGCTGGTGCGTGAGCTGGTAAACAGCCCGCACCACGATAATATCTTTCGCTATGCGGCAGGAGGGCTTCGTGACTTTACCCGAATCGCGGAAAGCGACCCGGTAATGTGGCGTGATATCTGTTTGTCCAACAGGGATGCCATCCTTGCAGCTATTGATCGTTATCGTGATGAACTGGATCGGCTGCAACAGGCGATACGTGAATCTGACGCAGATACCATGCATGATATGTTTGTCGAAGCCCATAACGCTCGCGCACACTTCAGGCGCTTGCTGGATGCACGGGAACGCGACTGTCGGTATTAACCGGTTACCGCTGAGTTTTGCCAGAAGAAATGCCCGGCAACAGGAGCTTCTGTAATGAATAGTTTGATAAACTTCATAGCTTCGCCGGCGAAGCGGCTAACGGGTGACATTCGCATACCGGGTGATAAGTCAATTTCGCATCGCTCCATTATGCTCGGTTCCCTGGCCGACGGCGTAACCCGGGTGCATGGGTTTCTGGATGGTGAGGACTGCCTGGCGACCTTGAATGCCTTTCGTGCCATGGGTGTGGAAATTGAGGGGCCGGAAAACGGTGAAGTTACAATTTACGGTGTTGGTATTAATGGTTTGAACGCGCCGGATCATGTCCTGAATATGGGTAACTCTGGTACCGGTATGCGTTTGATGATCGGATTGATGGCGGGCCAGTCTTTTGACATTGTCATGGTGGGCGACGGTTCATTGATGTCACGTCCTATGCGCCGGGTGGCTGATCCGGTGGCGAGTATGGGGGCCAATGTCTCCACTACAGAAGCCGGAACTGCGCCAATTGAGATAAAAGGCGGTGCCGCTTTAAGGGGAATAGACTATAAGCTCCCTGTAGCCAGCGCCCAGATAAAATCCTGCGTACTATTAGCGGGCCTGTACGCCGAAGGGGAGACCAGAGTGATTGAGCCGGTACCTGTCCGTGATCACACTGAAAGAATGCTCAGAGGCTTTGGATATGAGGTGAATAGCCCGGAGCCCGGCGTATTCAGCCTGATCGGCGGTGGGCGCTTGTCGGCGGCAGAAATTGATGTGCCGACCGATATTTCTTCGGCGGCATTCTTCATGGTGGGAGCCAGCATTGCAGAGAGTTCCGATATTACCTTGCGGCATGTCGGCATGAACCCGACCCGCACAGGAGTCATCAGCGTACTGTGCCTGATGGGGGCCGACATCAGTATCAACAACGAACGTACAGTCGGTGGTGAACCTGTCGCAGATATTCGGGTTCGTTCGGCGCCTCTTATGGGTGTGCGGATACCGGAACAACTGGTGCCGCTGGCCATTGATGAATTTCCGGCCATTTTTATTGCTGCGTCCTGTGCCGAGGGTGAAACGGTATTAACAGGTGCGAGGGAACTCCGTGTCAAAGAAAGTGATCGCATCCAGGTAATGGTTGATGGCCTGAAGGTTCTTGGGATTGATGCCACACCGACACAGGATGGTATCGTCATACAGGGGAGGGATGGTTTTACAGCAGGCACAGTGGCAAGCTGCGGCGATCATCGTATTGCCATGTCATTTGCCATGGCCTCCCTGCGGTCCCGCGGCGACATTATCATTAATGACTGCGCAAATGTTGATACTTCCTTCCCGAATTTTGTTGGGTTGGCGAGCCGGTCAGGATTATCCATAGCGGTGGATAGCAGGCCGTGGAAGTAATCGTGTGCGGGCGCTCATCCGGAGTAACCAGGGCTGCTGCAGGGGTGGTTTTGGGGCGGTCAAACCAGATCAACAGGTTGCGACTCCCGGAATCAGGCTTTCGCGTTGACCGTAAATACTGTTCCCTGACTTTGAGAGAGAAACAGAAATTGTATTGCTGTTTTCCGTGCATTGACAAGCCCTGAATGGACTTGCTCAGAGTTTCCTTAAGTATATGGGCATTGGATGGATATGACGATACCCGTCGTTACCATTGACGGTCCCAGCGGTTCAGGCAAAGGCACAATCGCCCGGTTGCTTGCGGATAACCTCGGCTGGCACCTGCTGGATAGCGGTGCACTCTACCGGGTTCTGGCTCACGCCGCGCAGCAACAGGGTGTATCAATTGATGTGGAATCGGACGACTTGACCGATCTGGCAGAAAATCTGCCTGTCAGTTTTAGCTCGATAGATGGCAATATTCATGCCCTGCTTAATGGAGAAAGTGTTGAGGCCCACATTCGTACAGAGGCCATGGGCAGTGCGGCATCTAAAGTCGCGGCCATGAATGGCATCCGCAGGGCCTTGCTCAAGCGTCAGCACGCCTTCGCAAAGGCTCCGGGGCTTGTCGCTGACGGGAGAGATATGGGTACTATCGTGTTTCCAGATGCCCCGGCGAAGATTTTTTTGACTGCAAGCACCGAGGTTCGAGCAAATAGGCGTTATAACCAGTTGAAAGAAAAAGGATTTTATGCTAATGTCCACGGCCTTTTGCAGGATATCAGGGAGAGAGACGAACGCGATGCCAATCGGGTGGCCTCTCCCTTGAAGCCTGCGGCGGATGCTTGCCTGATGGATTCATCCGGATTAAGCATTGAGCAGGTGCTGCAAAAGGTAACGCAATATATTCAGGGCAGGTTGTAACCCGGGGTAATATTTAAGGGCGCTCTGATTGGGTGATTGATTTTGGTGATACATTTTTTGTATCGCAGAAAGCTCTGATTTAATCGGAGTTTCATGAATGCGGCTGTTGTTATCAATTCTTGCCGGGGTAACGGCGGCCCTTACTAACTTGACCACGACAGGCAGGCCTCAATGGAATGTCGTGTAACCGACCCGAGTGGGTCAGGAATGCTATTCAAAATGAGCGCAAGTTTTGCCGAATTATTCGAAGAAAGTGTAAAGGATCTGGAGATGCGTCCGGGCATGATCGTTATAGGTCACGTGGTTGACGTAGGCCCGGATATGGTTGTGGTCGATGCGGGTCTGAAATCTGAAGGAGTTATCCCGCTGGAGCAGTTTAAGGACTCGAGCGGTGAAGTGGAAGTTCAGATGGGTGATAAAGTTGAAGTTGTTGTTGAGGCGTTCGAAGATGGCTTTGGCGAGACCAGATTATCTCGTGAGAAGGCAAAACGTGCCCGCACCTGGGAAGAGCTGGAAAAGCTCATGGAATCCAGCGAAATTGTCAAGGGCGCTGTTACAGGCAAGGTGAAAGGCGGCTTCACAGTAGAGCTAAGCAATGTTCGAGCATTCCTGCCAGCCTCTCTGGTTGATGTGCGCCCTGTCCGCGATCCCTCTTACCTGGAAGGTAAAGAGCTTGAGTTCAAGATCATTAAGCTGGACCAAAAGCGTAATAACGTGGTGGTTTCACGCCGTGCCGTTGTTGAGTCCGAATATAGTGAAGAGCGTGAACAGCTACTGTCCAGCATAGAAGAAGGCAAGGTACTGACCGGTGCGATCAAGAATCTTATTGATTATGGAGCATTCGTTGATCTCGGTGGTATTGACGGCCTGTTGCACATTACCGATATGGCCTGGAGGCGTGTTAAACATCCTTCCGAAATAGTTGAAGTGGGGCAGGAAGTCGAAGTCAAGGTTCTTAAGTTCGACAAAGAAAAGAACCGCGTATCCCTGGGTCTGAAGCAAATGGGTGATGATCCTTGGGTTGATCTGGCACGTCGTTATCCGGAAGGTACACGCGTCTTCGGCAATGTTACTAACATCGCCGACTATGGCTGCTTTGTTGAAATTGAAGAGGGCGTTGAAGGCTTGGTGCACGTTTCTGAAATGGACTGGACGAACAAGAACGTCAGCCCTGCCAAGGTTGTTACCGTTGGCGAAGAAGTTGAGGTCGGAGTGCTGGATATCGACGAAGAACGTCGTCGCATTTCTCTCGGCATGAAGCAGTGTAAGTCAAATCCATGGGATGAGTTCGCAGCAACCCAGAACAAGGGTGATACGATTTCCGGTCAGATCAAGTCAATTACTGATTTTGGCATTTTCGTTGGCTTGCAGGGCGGAATTGATGGTTTAGTTCACCTCTCAGATATTTCCTGGAAAATTCCTGGTGAAGAAGCTGTTCGTAATTATAAGAAAGGCCAGCAAGTCGAAGCGATTGTTATGGCGGTTGATTCCGAGCGTGAGCGCATCTCCCTGAGTATCAAGCAAATGAATCAGGACCCTTTCTCCAATTATGTTGCAGCCAACCCTAAGGGCAGCATTGTAATGGGCAGGGTTAAAGAGATTGACGCCAGGGCGGCTACCATTGACTTGGGTGATGGTGTTGAGGGTCAGATACGTATTTCCGAAATTTCCCGTACTCATGTGGATGATATCCACGCCGTTCTGGATGTCGATGATGAGGTCAAAGCGAAATTCACAGGTGTTGATCGCAAGAATCGGGTGATTTCGCTGTCGATTAAAGCAATGGAAGAAGACGAGGAAAATGCGGCGGTTAATGAATATGCCGCAGTTCCTGCCAGTACCGGTACGGCCAGTCTGGGCGATCTGCTGAAAGAGAAAATGGGAAGTAACAAGGAGTAAAGCTATTGTTAGACAGGCAGGTTACCAGATATTTTTATCGGGTAACCTGTTCGCTTATAAGGTTGCCTGAGGTATGATTAGGTTCTCACTCTAGGGGGAGGCGGGCTTGACTAAATCAAAATTAATCGAGATGTTATCAAGTAAGCTCAATCATCTGGCTTATCGTGATATTGAACTGTCAGTGAAACATCTTCTAGAGCTCATGGGTGAGTCATTATCCAATGGTGAGCGTATTGAAATCCGAGGGTTTGGCAGTTTTTCCCTGCATTATCGACCCGCACGCATGGGTAGAAACCCGAAAACGGGTGAATCCGTTGCCTTACCGGCAAAACATGTCCCGCATTTCAAGCCGGGGAAGGAACTAAGAGAAAGGGTTGATGCTGGTATGCAAAATGCGTTACGTCGAGAGACCGGACAGAATAATCAACCATAGGTTTTCGGAATTTTATTTGCCATTCCGGCTACGATCACTAAAAATACAGGCCATCTTAACGATATGCCACAGTCTCTGAATGGCTGATTTGAATTCCGCTTTTCTACTTTTACTGCCAATCGCCGCCGCATCGGGATGGTTTGCTGCGTGGCACAGTCATCAGCGACCCAAGGATTCTTCGATGAATCGCTTTAACAGTGATTACTTCGAGGGTCTGAATTACCTTCTCAATGAGCAGGAAGACAAAGCTATTGAGGTTTTTCTTCGTATGGCTGAAGTCGATAAGGATACTGTAGAAACCCATTTTGCATTAGGTAATCTGTTTCGTAAGCGCGGTGAAGTTGACAGGGCCATACGTATTCATCAAAACCTGATCGCGAGAGAGGCGCTCTCGGAGGAACATCGTTCTCAGGCCTTGCTGGCCCTGGCGGAAGATTATATGCGTGCAGGGTTGCTGGACCGGGCTGAAGACCTGTTCAAGGAGATAGTGCGACGCCCTGGTAGTCATCCACGCGCCCTGGGTTATCTAATCGATATCTATGAGCAGGAAAAAGACTGGATTAGCGCAATTGAAGCAACCCGTGAGCTTTCCGATCAGTCCGGGAATAATTATAACAGTGTAATGGCGCAGTATTTTTGCGAGCTGGCGGAACAGACCCGTGAACGAGGCGATACCAGCGCCGTTATGCGTTATCTGGAAAGGGCCTTAGCGACCGATCCGGATTGTGTAAGAGCCAATCTGTTATCAGGCCATATCCATCAAGGAGCAGGAAACTATGAAAAAGCCATTATGGCCTATAAAAAAGTAGAAAAGCAGGATATAGAATATGTCCCGGAAATTATAGACGACCTGCTTTCTTGCTATGAAAAATTAGGTAAGCCATATGCTGTAATGCTTCATCTGGATGAACTTGTGCGCAAATCCAAGGGACTTTCACCGATGCTGGCTCAGGCGTCCCTGATTCAAAGAAGGGATGGAGATGAAGCTGCGGAGCGCTATATCACCAAACAGTTACGGCGTCGCCCGACTGTTCGTGGCCTTGACAAGTTGATTGATGTTCATCTGGCATATTGCGAAGAAAGCGCGAAAGAAAATCTCGTGATGCTACGGGAACTGACACGTAAAATTCTTGAAGGAAAGCCTATATACAACTGTGTGCGCTGTGGATTTAAGGGTCGGTCACTGCATTGGCAATGCCCAGGTTGTAAGAGCTGGCACAATATGAAACCGGTACATGGTGTTGAAGGTGAATAGTTTCGATGAAAAACATCGATACAAGCATGAGGAATGGAAGCTAACAAAAAATTCGAGGCCCACATCTGTGACGAAGCTTCTGAAATCTGGTGTCAGGGCTATTTCCTGGTTAAAGCCCTGGTTATCATTCGCTCAACAGGTTTGTTCGCATTTAAGTAGATCAGTTCGGTTTCAAGGTGCCGCATTTTAAATACCCTGTAGATTTCATCCGCAAATGCCTGTCCTATGATCTCAACGGCATCAAAGTCAAATTATAACGATTTTAAATTTTTCTACTCTAATTCAATAACTTAATGGATTGTTAACTCTATAATTGCCTGCAATACTGAAGAATCAATCCTGGCAAGATACACTCCGTATCAGGCAATCATTCCGCTGTCGTTGGTGAGGCTGATTGCCGGATTGAAATAAATTTTCGTAGATGAACTGTAATAATCTGTCGGAGCATGAATGTGGTGAATGACCCGAAAATAATCGTTGCATTGGATTTTCCGAATACGGCATCTGCTTCGGCGTTGATTGACCGGTTTGATCCCTCTCTGTGCCGGTTGAAGGTAGGCAAGGAGTTATTTGTTCGCGGTGGTCCGCAGTTTGTAGAGTCAATGCAGGCGAAGGGATTCCAGGTTTTTCTGGATCTGAAATTTCATGACATTCCGAATACGGTAGCGGCGGCATGTCGTGCAGCGGCGGAGCTGGGAGTATGGATGGTCAATGTGCATGCTCTGGGCGGTTTGCAGATGATGGAGGCGGCTGCAGAAGCGGTTGCCGGTTATCAGAATCGTCCGATCTGTATTGCGGTAACCATTCTGACCAGCCTGGCCAGGTCTGATTTACAGGGTATTGGTTTGGCAGGCGAACCTGCTGAGAATGTAGATCGACTTGCGGCATCAGCGGAACAGGCAGGTCTGGATGGAGTGGTGTGTTCCGCTCCTGAGGCGGAGCGTCTTCGACAGTCTCGTGGTTCCGGTTTTCAATTAGTGACACCAGGTATTCGTCCCGTGGGAACGGATGTAAATGACCAGAAACGTATTATGACGCCTGGCCAGGCCATTGAGGCCGGTGCCAGTTATCTGGTGATTGGTCGCCCGATTACCCGGGCTGAAGATCCGCTTCAGATTTTAAAGGCGATCAATGTCGAGCTAACCGGATAATTGCGAATGGATGAGTCGCCGGATTTTAAGCAGGGTGTCGCTGCCTTACATAAGGCGGTGAGTTTTCTGGCCCGCCGAGAGCATTCCCAGGCGGAATTAAGATGGAAACTTGCTGCACGCAGCTACAGCGATAAGGAAGTTGAGGAGGTCCTGCAACGATTGGTAGAAAAGGGTTTGCAGAGTGATCAGCGCTTTACCGAGTCTTATGTGCAATCGCGGTTCAACCGTGGGCACGGTCCGGAAAAAATTGCCATGGAACTGGGACAAAAAGGCATTGATATCTTGCAGATTGAAGAGATTTTGTATTCAGGAGAATTCGACTGGTGCGAACTGGTCGCCGAGGTTTATCGGAAGAAATTTGCCGATAAACCGGCTCCTGATTACAAAGAAAAGGTGAAGCGATCAAGGTTCCTGCGTCAGCGAGGCTTTTCCGGTGAGCAGATTCAGTCTGTTTTGGGCGATTTTAACGCCTGATTTAAGCTGCAACGGCTGTTTCGCAGTCATAATTGTGGCAGAATCCGTCCTCATTTTTTAAGCGATTCATGGATTAGCCGGTTAATGAAAAGCAGCGCTGAAATTCGCCAGATGTTTCTTGACTATTTTCGGGACAAAGGTCACAAGGTTGTTCCGAGCGCTACGCTGGTGCCGTCCAATGATTCGACATTGCTGTTTACCAATGCCGGAATGGTGCCATTCAAAGATGTCTTTCTGGGGCGAGAGAAGCGTGATTATTCTCGTGCCACGAGTTCCCAGCGCTGTGTACGTGCCGGTGGCAAACACAACGATCTGGAGAATGTCGGTTATACCGCTCGTCACCATACATTTTTTGAAATGCTGGGTAATTTCAGTTTTGGTGATTATTTCAAGGAAGATGCGATCAGGCTTGCCTGGGATTTTCTAACTGAGGTGGCAGGCCTGCCTGCGGAACGTTTGTGGGTAACGGTTTACGAAGAAGACAACGAAGCGGCCGATATCTGGTTGCAGCAGATTGGAGTTGACCCGGATCGTTTCGGCCGAATTGGCGACAAGCCGGGCGGTAAACGTTTTGAAAGCGATAACTTCTGGTCCATGGGAGATACTGGCCCTTGTGGCCCCTGTACTGAAATTTTTTACGATCATGGCTCGCAGTGTCACGGTGCCCCCCCCGGTGCTTCAGAGGATGACGGTGATCGCTATATAGAAATCTGGAACCTCGTTTTCATCCAATTTAACCGCGATGAAAGCGGTGAAATGCATCTCTTGCCCAAGCCTTCCGTCGATACGGGTATGGGATTGGAACGGTTGGCTGCCGTGTTGCAGGGCGTCCATGAAAATTATGAGATTGATCTCTTCGTTAATTTGACACAGGCTGCGGCCAGGATCATTGGCGTTGAAAACCAGCAGCAAAAATCATTGCGGGTTATTGCCGATCATATCCGTAGCTGCGCCTACCTGATAGTTGATGGTGTACTGCCGTCCAACGATGGGCGGGGTTATGTGCTGCGCAGGATTATTCGCCGCGCAGTTCGACATGGCCATCAGCTCGGTGCAAAAGATCCGTTCTTCCACAGGCTGGTTGGCCCGCTGTGCAGTGAAATGGGAGAAGCTCATCCAGAACTGAATATGGCGCGTACCCGGGTTGAACAGGTATTACAACAGGAGGAAAAACGTTTTGCCGAAGCTCTGGAGCAGGGCATAAAAATTCTTGAACAGGATATTCAGGGCATGTCTTCCGGTGATATTCCAGGAGAAACAATCTTCCGGCTCTATGACACGTATGGTTTTCCAGTTGATCTGATGGCCGATATTGCCCGTGAACGGAATCTGGGAATGGATATGGAAGGTTTTGAAACCTGCATGAGCGGGCAGCGCGAACGTGCCCGTGCCGCGGGTAGCTTCAAAGCAGATTATAGCCAGACGATCAGCGCAGACATGGAATCAGATTTTACAGGTTATGAACATTTCGACGGCACATCAGAAATTGCAGCACTGTTGTATGATGGGAAGTCCGTAGGCCAGTTAAAATCCGATCAGGAAGGCTCGGTGATATTGAATGAAACGCCTTTTTACGCCGAATCCGGCGGTCAGGTTGGTGACCAGGGCACAATAACGGGAGACTCGGTTCTATTTGAGGTATCTGATACTCGGAAGCAGGTTAATTCAATTATTCATATTGGCAGGCTGAAAGAAGGCGTGTTGAATGTTGGTGACCGGGTAAAGCCGAGTATTGACCGGCAACGTCGTCAATCCATCACGCTGAATCATTCGGCAACCCATTTGTTGCATGCGGCACTTCGTCAGATATTGGGACCCCATGTGACGCAGAGAGGTTCTCTTGTTGCGCCGGATCATTTACGTTTCGATTTCGCTCATTCTGACCCGGTTAACCATGATGAATTACGGGCCATTGAATATCTGGTCAATCAGCAAATCCGGTCCAACTATGAGTCGCAGACCAGATTGATGCTGATTGACGATGCAATAACCTCCGGTGCGATGGCACTATTCGATGAAAAGTATGATGATGAAGTTCGCGTATTGAGCCTGGGAGACTTCTCCATGGAACTGTGCGGTGGTACCCACGTAAAGCAAACCGGCGATATTGGTTTTTTCAAGCTGACCCAGGAGACGGGTATTGCAGCCGGTGTGCGCCGTATTGAAGCCGTGACTGGAGACGCTGCGCTTGACGCGGTGTCCCGGACTGAAAGTGAGTTGGATATGATTTCATCCATTGTAAAAGGCCCACGCCATACTATCGCGGATAGCGTTCGTTCCATGGCGGACCGCTTACGCATTGTGGACAGGGAGCTCGAGCAGCTCAAGTCTGTTCTGGCGAGTTCCCAGGGCGATGACATGGTCGGCAGGGCGACCGAGATTGCCGGTATCAAGGTACTGGCTGAGATGTTGGACAATGCCGATATGAAAGTACTGCGGGAGACGGTTGACCAACTGAAAAACAAGCTGGGCAGTGCGGCCGTTGTGTTAGCCGGCGTCGAAAGGGATAAAATCCGCCTGATCGCCGGAGTGAGCAAGGACGCCAGCAAACAGATTCCTGCCGGAGAACTGGTGAACATGGTGGCCGAGCAGGTCGGCGGTCGTGGTGGTGGCCGTCCCGATATGGCACAGGCTGGTGGAAGCGATGTCGATGCACTGCCGGCGGCCCTGCGGTCGGTAACCGGCTGGGTTGAGCAACGCCTGACCGGGTCGGCAATATAATCTTATTGCCCGTTCATTCATTTACCATAACCCTGCTCGCCGTTTGTGTCGCACAGCTTGGGCTAAAGGCCCGTTATAAAACAGTAAGGAAATCCAGTGGCATTGGTTGTTCAAAAATATGGCGGAACCTCAGTTGGTACAACGGAGCGTATCCGGGCGGTAGCCGACAAGGTAATCAGTTACAGGCAGCAGGGACACGATGTGGCCGTTGTGGTTTCTGCCATGAGCGGTGAAACCAACCGGCTTATTGGTTTAGCTGGCGAAATCAGCAGGCGTCCCGTGGCACGTGAATATGACGTACTGGTTTCAACCGGTGAGCAGGTTACTATCGCCCTGTTAAGCATGGCGCTCGAAGAACGGGGTCAGGCCGCACGCTCCTACACCGGAGGGCAGGTACATATCCTGACCGATGATGCGTATTCCAGGGCGCGCATCCGCAGGATTGACGGTTTCAGAATAAAAAAAGACCTGGATGCCGGACGAGTGGCCGTGATTGCCGGATTCCAGGGCGTTGACGAAAACGACAACGTTACCACACTGGGTCGTGGAGGATCCGATACTACTGCGGTGGCCCTGGCTGCTGTGCTCGAAGCCGATGAATGCCAGATTTTCACCGATGTTGACGGTGTATATACAACAGACCCGCGGGTCGTTCCCGAGGCACGCAGGTTATTTCGTATCACCTTTGAAGAAATGCTGGAAATGGCCAGCCTCGGTTCCAGGGTACTGCAGAATCGTGCCGTTGAATTCGCTGGAAAGTATAATATACCGTTAAGAGTGCTATCCTCATTTGAAGAAGGTGAAGGTACACTGATTAGCGACGAGGAAGCAGGAGTGGAACAACCAAAAATTGCGGGTATTGCGTTTAATCGAGATGAAGCCAAGCTGACCATTGCCGGTGTGCCGGATCACCCGGGCGTGGCATATCGCATATTAGGTCCGATTGCAGATAGTAATCTGGAAGTTGACATGATCGTTCAGAACGTGGGCCAGGATGATATGACCGACTTCACGTTCACTGTCCATCGCAATGATTACGATAAAGCGCTGGAAATTTTGCGAGGTATTGCCGGAGACCTGGGGGCGCGCGAAGTGACCGGTGATCCAAAGATTGTAAAAATATCAATTGTAGGCGTTGGTATGCGCTCCCATGCCGGGATTGCCAGCGGCATGTTTGAATCGCTGGCCAATGAGGGTATTAATATACAGATGATTTCAACATCTGAAATCAAGATATCGATTGTCGTTGATGAAAAATATCTGGAGCTTGCGGTACGTACCCTGCACGAAAAATTCAAACTTGAGCAGGAATAGGCATTTATAATTGATTTTCGAACACCCGCCGGGTAATAATTCTCTGCGATTATTCAGGAATAATCTGGTGGGGACCGGAGACACAGGACAGGGATACCACTCACATGGTCGTCCAGGGGATGCAAGGAGAAGCAAAATGCTGATATTAACCAGGAGGTCTGGAGAGACGTTAATGATTGGTGATAATGTCTCCGTTACAGTATTAGGGGTCAAAGGGAATCAGGTTCGGCTGGGTATAAATGCACCGCGTGATATATTGGTACACCGCAGAGAAATTTACGATCAAATTCTGAAAGAACAATCCGATCTACTCGGAAAAGATTAATATAAGGAACAATCGCTGTTGAAAAAATCAGGAGAGATGGCCGAGTGGCTGAAGGCGCTCCCCTGCTAAGGGAGTATACGTTAACGCGTATCGAGGGTTCGAATCCCTCTCTCTCCGCCAATTCACGAAAAAACCGGTTCTCTGAAACCGGTTTTTTTACGCCTGAACCTCGCTGCTTCAAGCGTACCGGGCCATCCCCGTTTCTACCCTTTGCTGGCTTCTCTTTTCATATCTTCGAGAGGGAGGAACTGCTCAGGCATGGACAGCTTCCCTGCCGTACCGTTCATGTCAGAAAAACCAGCAAAGTCTCTGACATTGTGCAAGCCGGATATGTTCTGAGAACAAGTATCTATCATCACTTTCTACACAATGTGGTGAATTTTCACAACCGGCCGGCCACGAAAGCGCCCTGTCGAATAATCAGTTTTTCCTTTTCTGCTTTACTGAGTTGTTTTATCCGATATTCGAGTTTGGACGCCTCGCTCCGGTCATCTGCATTCTGTTGCCATACCACTTTCAAAAGCCCTTTACCGCGCAGCGACTTTGCCCCTTTACCATTTTTCCCCTGGTGTTCTTCAAGTCGTCTTTGCAGGTCGGTTGTAATACCGGTATAAAGCCCGCCGTTCTGGCAGCGGATCATATAGATGTACCACCGGGGAACGGATGACTTGCCGGGTGTTTTTCCAGCATGGCCGCCACGGTCCGGCGTAACTTCAGGCAATTCTTTCAGTGAGGCATCGGGCATCGGGGTTAAATTCTGCTTAATCAGGAACAGGGCGGGAGGGATTTCAGCGACTTGCTCGTTCTATGGCATGCCCGAATGACATTTTCTTAAAGTATCTGCCTGGGTTTCGGCCTGTGTCCAGTGTGCGCGGTCATGGATGAAGTGAAGGGCTGAATAGCGTATGAACTTGCACCGTGATTGTTTTAACGGCTGTTAGCGTTCTCTGAAAGTAATTCTACCCTTGGTAAGGTCATAGGGAGTCAGTTCGACGGTGACCGTATCGCCGGTCAGGATACGAATGTAGTGTTTACGTATTTTCCCGGATATATGCGCAGTAACCAGATGGCCGTTTTCAAGTTTCACTCTGAACATCGTATTGGGCAGCGTCTCAACGACCGTGCCCTGCATTTCGATCTGATCTTCTTTAGCCATACTTCTAGGGTAGTCTGGAAAGCGGTGTATTCTGCATAATTTGATACTGGAAGCAAGGGAGATTTTGGTAATAAGCCAGCATGGATGGTCTGATTATCTCTCGATTTTCAGATACCGGCTCCGATAGTGATTCGATGCAGCTTGCAACAAGGCTATATTGCGACCAGTAACTGTTCGCTGAAATAGTTGTTTTCATCAGTCCAGACCTTTTTGACTCGAAAGCCGGACTGTTGGGCGAGTTGCTCGAATTCCTGTAATGAGTATTTATATGAGCTCTCGGTATGGATGCTGTCACCGAGCGCAACAGCGAACTTTCTTTTACCGATCTTAAAAACCTGATTGGTGGTACTTACCAGATGCATTTCCATTCGGCCCTTGGAATCATTATAAAAGGCTTCATGCTGGAACTTTTCAACATCGATATTGGCATCAAGTTCCCGGTTAATCCGATGCAGGAGATTCAGATTGAACGCGGCAGTGGTGCCTGCCTTATCGTTGTAGGCTTCATGCAGAACCCGCTCGTCTTTTTTCAGATCAACCCCAATCAAGAGTTGGCCGCCAATACCGACCAGCCCATGAATTTGCCGTATAAAAGCCATTGCTTCATCCGGCTCAAAGTTTCCAATGCTGGAACCCGGATAAAGCGCGACAACAGGACCCGTATTACAATGCGGCGGCAACCTTAGTTGACCGGAAAAATCCGCACATACCGCATGTACCTCAAGCCATGGATAATCGTTAGCCAGACTTTGGGTCGCCTCAATTAGAAACTCCTTTGAAATATCCACACCAAGGTATTGATTGGGACGGAGTGACTGGAGCAAAACTCTGACTTTTTCACTGCTGCCACTGCCCAGTTCAACGAGTATGCACTCTTCTCTTATATGTTTGGCAATGTCGTCCGCATTGTCCCTGAAAATACCGGTTTCGATACGCGCCGGATAGTACTCGGGTAGTTCGCAGATTTTATCGAAAAGCGCAGAACCCTGCCGGTCATAAAAGTACTTGGGGGGAATCACCTTTGGCGTATTGCTTAGACCGGACAATACCTCATTGAGGAAATTACTGCTTCTCAGGGAATAGTCGTGAAACTCGATGGGGTTGGCGGATTCAGTCATGACATTGCCAGACCCCGTTGCTGAAAATCTCATAAGGCTTAAAGCGGATTTTGTAGCTCATTTTTGCTGACTCCTCAATCCAGTAACCAAGATAAAGCCGCTGCATACCAAGCCGTTTAGTGGCTTCCGTCTGCCACATGATTGCGAAGGTACCCGGGCTGCGTTTTTCATAGTCGGGGTCATAGAAGGTGTACAGTGCCGACAGGCCATCGGCGAGGAAATCCGTTACGGCAACACACAGCAATTTTTGTTTTAGTCTGAATTCAATAAATCGGGTATCTGCCCAGTTGCATTGTAAAAAGCTTTGGTATTTTTCAGGCGTCGTATTATCCATGCCCCCGTCAGGATGACGACACTTCAGATAACGTTCATAAAGCCTGTAGTGTTCGTCACAAAATGAGTTATCCATGATACGAGTCGTCAAATCCTGATTTTTTTTCCAGATACGCCGTTGGCACCTGTTGGGCTGAAAATCATGTACGGGCAAACGAATCGGAATACACGCATGGCAGTCGTAACAGTGAGGTCTATACAGGTAACGCCCACTTCGACGAAAGCCGATCGGCGCCAGCCGGGAATATATCCAGGTGCTGAGTACGGTTGAAGGATCGACAAATACCGTACTGGCTTCGCGGTCAGGCAGGTAGCTGCATTCGTGCTCAGGAGTCTGGAAAAATCTCAGTTGATCCAGGCGTTCAGTGACAGAAGCGTCGCTCATGGTAAATGGAGGAATCGGCTGACAGACATAGGTTCAGTTTGCCATACCTGGACAGAATTCTCCAGATTGCAATATTTCCGCAGCCGGGATTGAAAATCCTCACGGGTGATTTCTTCTGCGCCAAGTGTAAACAAATGTGCTGAACTAACCTGACAATCAATCAGTTGAAAGCCGCTATCCAGCAGGTGACGTGCAAGACAGGCGAGGGCTGCCTTTGAGCTATCGCGCACTTTCGAAAACATGGATTCCCCAAAAAATATTTGGCCGATGGCAATGCCATACAGTCCGCCGACCAATCGCCCATCCCGCCATATTTCGGCGGAATGGGCGTACCCCGAGTATGCAGATGTTTATACGCCAGCATCATGTCCGTCGTTATCCAGGTACAGGGATCATCATTACGAGGCGCGGCACAACTTTCTATGACACCGGCAAAATCACGATCAAGGGCAAATTCAAATCTGCCGTTCCGACAGACTTTTTTCAGGCTGCGGCTCATTTTGAATTCACCGGGCAACAGCACGCAACGGGGCGATGGAGACCACCACATAATAGGTTGTCCGTCGGAATACCAGGGGAATATGCCTTTTGGGTAAGCGGTTAACAGGCGCCCCATATCCAGGTCACCGCCAAAGCATAACAGGCCATCGGGGTATTTGAGGGCGGCCCTTGTCGGAGGGAAGTTATCATAATCGGAACCGGGCTCAATCCAGTGTAAAGACAGCCGGCTCATAGAGTTTTATTCTTTCTGTATGCGGAACTACCGGACAGATTCTGGTGAAAATTCCGCGTGGCACGGATCTCGCTTTCCAGAAACTGATCAATGGCCGGGCGGAATTCTGTGCGTGTTATCCAGTGTGCCGATTGCGTTAATGATGGCTCAAAGCCCCGGGACATTTTGTACTGCCCCTGCGCACCGGGCTCGAAGCGCTTAAGCCCGTGTTCTATCGAATATTCAATGCCGCGATAATAGCAGGTTTCAAAATGCAGGCCGGGAACCTCCAGGGCCGCCTCACGACGGCATCCCCAGTGACGACCATACAGCACATCGTTACTACGAAAGTTGATAGCCACGGCAGCGGGCTGTTCATCAAGGCAGGCCATGGCGATGACAATCTGCTCCCCCATGGTATTACCGATCTCTTTCCAGAATCCGGCATTCAACGTGGCATAACCGCTTTTCTCGGCGAAGGTATTGGCATAAAAACGATGAACCAACTCCCATTGACTGTCATCCAGCTCGCTACCGGATAACATATCGACATGAACATTTTTCCCCCTGACCTTACGCCGCTCCTGTTTGATCTTCTTGCGCTTTGCATGACGCAGTATTGACAGGAAATCCGAGAAACTGTCATAACCCGCATTGTGCCAGTGGTATTGGACATCATATCGCGCAGACATGCCCAATTTCTTAAGCAGTGCCAACTGCCTGTCTTGCAGGAACAGACAATGCAGGCCGGAAAAATCATTCTCGTGACAATACCCCAGCGCGGCCTTTGCCAGCCGTGATTGCACCTCCATACCATTATTCAACGATAACAGGCGTTTGCCTGTTGCGGGCGTATAAGGGATGGCTGCAACCAGCTTGGGATAATAGGAGATGCCGTGACGATGGAAGGCATCGGCCCAGGCCCAGTCAAAGACCAGCTCACCGTAGGAATTATGTTTCTCATACAACGGCATTGCACCGACCAGCGCACCTGACCTGTTATACGCCACAAGAAAATGCGGCAACCAGCCAAAACGCTCACCGACGGCCCCATGGCGCTCCAGAGCGACCAGGAATTCATGGCGTAGAAAGGGGCAGTGATCGGTGTTCAGGGCATTCCATCTATCGGATTCAATCGTTTCCAGAGAGTCAATGACCTGAATATCCAGTTGACTTGACGGCATACAGGCTGACTTTCTTACAGAGCCTGATGGTCCTGTAGCAGGGCGTACAGGCGCTCGGCCATTTTTCGGTATCCCTTCGCGTTAGGATGGGCAGCGTCCGACTTGTTTCCCGGGAATTGTAAAATATCTGCAATAGCGTCAACTTCAATGGGAACGCCGGTCTCTTCTGCGACTGTCTCGTAAAATTCCGCCGGGCTCAGGATTAGCGTCGGATTAGGGACGGCCATCATAGCGACCTGTATGCCTTTTGATTGGGCCAGACGAATCATCGCCTTGAGATTTTCTGCGGCCTTGCCAAGATTTTTCTTTCTCAACATGTCATTGCCGCCGTGAATCAGAATCAGCAGATCGGGACTATGTTCCTCCAGGAGTTCCGGGAGACGGGCAAGCCCGGCAGTGGATAATTCACCCGGTATTCCGGCATTGATAACCTTCCTGCCCGATAATTCCTGTAGAACAGCCGGGTAGCTTTTATCCCGCGTTGTCCCGCTGCCAAAAGTCAGGCTGTTGCCAAAAGCGAGTATAGTGGCGTCATCAGCCAATGGTGTGAGCGAATTCGATGGACCGCCACAGGCCGTCAACAGCGAAGCTAGAAACAATAAGACGAGTTTTTTCATTCGATCAGCAACTGATTGAGGATGGATTCATAAATCCGGCTCAAGGTATCCAGATCTCCCACGGCGACGCATTCGTCAATCTGATGAATAGTAACGTTTAATGGGCCAAGTTCAAGTACCTGAGCGCCGGTGGGTGCAATAAAACGCCCGTCCGAGGTACCACCGGTCGTTGCCAGCCGGGCATCATAGCCTGCGATCTGACGAATGGCCTTTTGGCTGGCCTCAACCAGTTCGCCGGCAACCGTCAGGAACGGCATGCCGGACAATGTCCAATCGCTATCATAATCAATATCATGGCGGTCAAGAATTTGATGGACGCGAGCCTTCAGAGAATCCGGCGCCTGTTCCGTTGAAAAACGGAAGTTAAAAACAACCTGACACCGGCCTGGAATCACATTGGTTGCGCCCGTGCCGCCATTAATGCTTGAAACCTGGAACGTCGTCGGCGGAAAATCATCATTTCCCCGATCCCATTCAGTCGCCGCAAGCTCCGCAAGCGCGGGAGCAAGACAGTGTATGGGATTTTGCGCCCGCTGTGCATAGGCGACATGCCCCTGTACCCCCTTCACGATCAATTCACAGCCGAGCGACCCGCGACGGCCATTCTTCACAACATCCCCCACCTTATCCGTACTGCTGGGCTCGCCCACCAGACACCAGGTAATTTTTTCGTTTCGAGCCTCCAGAGCTTCGACAACCTTGACGGTGCCGTTAATTGCAGGGCCTTCCTCGTCGCTGGTGATCAGAAACGCCAGAGAACCCCTGATAATTCCGCCATCCCTGCGGAGAAAACGCTCACATGCCGTAGTGAAGGCCGCCACACTGCCTTTCATATCGGCGGTCCCACGACCATATAACATACCGTTACGAATTTCGGGCTTAAAGGGATGATTTTGCCAGTCTTCTACAGGGTCGGCAGGCACAACATCCGTATGACCTGCAAAACACAATACCGGGTCGCAGTCGCCCAGACGCGCCCAAAGATTATCAACATCCCCGAATCGCATAGGCTCGCAGGTAAAACCGAGCTTCTCCAGTCGGCTGGCCAGTAATTGCTGGCAACCCCGATCATCGGGCGTCACCGAAGCACGTGATACCAGCTCTATGGTCAGGTCAAGCGTTTCCGACATGACAGGCCCCCGGGTTATGCATAGCCTTATAGCGATGGAGCAGGTCTATTGCCGCCGGATAAGTTGTCTGTTCTTGTTCCAATTTGCACCTTCGGCTACTGTCATGTCGGTTGAACGGTTCGAACACTGTCAGCGGACAGAAAGCATTCTCTCACGCCGGACATCGGACCGACGCATGAAACGCCGGGGCTAAATATCCCGCAGTAATTCGTTAATGCCGACCTTGCTGCGTGTTTTCTCATCAACCTGCTTGGCGATGATCGCACAGTACAGGGAATAATGACCGTCTTTAGAAGGCAGGTTACCGGACACCACAACCGAACCCGGCGGTATATAACCATAGGTGATTGCACCGGTTTCGCGGTTATAGATTTTGGTGCTCTGCCCAATGTACACCCCCATGGAAACAACCGACCCCTCGCCGACGATAACCCCCTCGACGATTTCCGAGCGTGCACCGATAAAACAGTTGTCCTCGATAATGGTTGGAGCTGCCTGAACGGGTTCGAGCACGCCGCCGATACCGACACCGCCGGAAAGATGGACATCTTTACCGATTTGCGCACAGGAACCAACCGTTGTCCAGGTATCGACCATGGTCCCGGAATCAACATATGCACCGATATTGACATAAGAAGGCATAAGGACAGCCCCGGAGCCGATATAACTGCCTTTACGGGCCGTCATAGGCGGGACTACGCGCACACCATCGCCACGGAAATCACGCGAACTATGCTCGGCAAACTTGGCAGGAATCTTATCCCAGTAGTTAGTAAAGCCACCCCGGATAAATGCGTTATCCTCCAGGCGGAAATACAACAGCACGGCCTTCTTCAGCCATTCGTTGACCACCCACACGCCGTCCTTCTTTTCAGCCACGCGAGCCTTGCCGGTATCCAGCATTTCAATCGCAGTCATTACGGCATTACGGGTCAGCGTATCGGCAGTACGTGGCGTGATATCGGCACGCTTTTCGAAGGCATCCACAATAATTGCAGAGATATCGTCAGACATGGCTCCCTCTCCATTGCTGGTTCAAAACAGCATGCAGTATAGCGGCTTTAGCGGCAAAGTTGCTCACAATAAGCGGCGATTCTCCGAGCAGCTTCGATACACCGTTCGGTTTCAGCGACCAGCGCCACACGCACATAGCCCCGACCGGGATTGACACCGCCGTGGGTTCTGGACAGATAGCTTCCGGGCAATACAGTGACATACTGCTGCTCAAACAGCCCCCGGGCAAATTGTTCGTCATGGCCGCTCGGAATCCGCAACCACAGATAAAAACCGGCCTCAGAGCGGCTGAACTCCAGCCAGGGCTGCAGTATAGGAACGACCGCGTCGTATTTATCCCGGTATTGATTACGATTAGCGAGCACATGACCCTCATCACCCCAGGCGGCAATGCTGGCCGCCTGAGTGGGCATCGGCATCGTACAGCCATGATAGGTTCGATACAGCAGGAACCTGTCCAGAATGGCCCGGTCACCGGCGACAAACCCGGACCGCAGGCCGGGCAGATTGGAACGCTTGGACAGACTGTGAAACACAACACACCGCGAGAAATTATCACGCCCGGACTCGGCGCAGACCTGTATTAAACCGACCGGCGGACTGGTTTCATCCGCATAGATCTCGGAATAACACTCATCCGCCGCAATCACGAAATCATACCGATCAGCAAGCTCCAGCAGCCTCAGCCACAACCCCCTGGGGAACACCGCGCCGGTCGGATTGCCGGGAGAGCAGGCATAGCACAACTGGCAGCGTCGCCAGACAGATTCAGAAATGCCATTCAGGTCAGGCAGAAAACCATTTTTCCTGTCCGTCCCCATAAAACAGGGTTCAGCTCCGGCCAGAACGGCCGCGCCTTCATAGACCTGATAGAAAGGATTAGGCATCATGACAAGGGCGTCCCGTGAACTATCGACCATACACTGCGCGAAAGCGAACAACGCCTCACGAGTGCCGTTGACCGGCAGCACCTGAGTTTGTGCCGATACACTGGCGTTGAACCGCCGCCTGAGCCAGTTCGCAATAGCCACCCTCAGCCCGGCGAGCCCCCGGGTCGTCGGGTATTGGGAAATCGAATCCAGATTTTCCCTCAAAATCTCCAGCACAAACGCCGGTGGCTCATGCCCGGGCTCGCCGATAGACAAAGGGATCGATGTCAGACCCTCCGGTGGCCGGACACCCGCAAGCAACGCCGACAGCTTCTGAAAAGGATAGGGTTGTAATAATTCGAGTCGCTCGTGCATGGCATTCATAATAAGCAGGGTGGCGCAGTATAGCGTTGCCAGGACATGATTTCAGTGGCTGCGTTACAGCACATCCGGCTTAACGGCCTGCGCTGAGCTGATTTCCCCCCTGGCAGGCGGTTGAAATTCACACAGACGAGTGCGGCACAAGAAGATATCGCCGGAATCAATACCGGAATCATAAACGATCCGTCATTGATTTTGACCGGCACCGCCGATACCCAACACCATAGACCACCTGCCCCCGATAAATCTCACGATAAACCCCACAGCCGAACCCGGACACGCCGTAGCGGCACGGCACAGGCTGTGATAGGGTTTTCGCCGCGACGCGACAGGGCGTGTCCGCAACAAACCGAAAAAGCCGCAGAGAGCGAAACGACAATGGAACCTGGAACATTTGCCGGACAAGCCATACAAGCCATAAAGGAAGGTAGCTGATGGAAAGCGCAAAGCGACAGCGACGCGAGCGGCGGGCATCGGCACGGCAGGACCGGGCGCCCGGAAAATTGCAGAGACTCGCCGGCAAAGGGCCTGCCGCGTTCATGCGACATGGCGTGGCGGCCATCCTCGGACTGGTATCCCTCGTCGCAGTCGCCTACTTTCCCGCACTCTCCGGCGGTTTCATCTGGGACGACATCATCTTCTCCGAGGAGCCGACCATCCGTCAATGGTCAGGCCTGTCGAGCATCTGGTTTTCACCGACCGACATCCAGAGAGAAGGCCACTACTGGCCGGTCGTTTACACCACATTCTGGCTCGAACACAAACTGTGGGGTTTCTCACCATTCGGCTATCACCTGGTCAATGTGCTGCTGCATACGGTCAATGTCGTGCTGGTGTGGCGGCTGATGCAGAGACTTGCCGTGCCCGGAGCGCTCGCCATCGCCGCGGTATTTGCCGTTCATCCCCTGCATGTAGAGTCAGTGGCATGGATCATCGAGCGCAAGGACCTGCTCTCCGCGCTGTTCTATCTGAGTGCGGTACTCATGTGGATTCGCTTCACCGAGGCACCGCACCCGTGGCGTTACAGCGCGGCGCTCGTGTTATTCACAGCCGGTATGCTCTCCAAGTCGATTGTCGTCACCCTGCCGGCCGCCTTACTCATATGGCACTGGTGGCAGCACGGTCGCATCGCTGCAAAAGACCTGCTGCGGCTGGCGCCGTTCTTTCTGGTCGGGTTTGCCATCACGCTCGCCGACCTCGCCTACTACACCTCGCGCGAGCCGCTGGCACTGGATTATTCGGCCATTGAGCGGATATTGATTGCGGCGCGTGCGTTATGGTTCTATGTAGACAAGCTGCTGTGGCCGGTCGACCTGATCGTCATCTACCCGCTGTGGGAGATACGTGCCGACCATCTGTTCGGCTGGGTGTATGTCGCCGCAGCGGCGGCACTGGGTGCGGCGCTGTGGCACTTGCGCCATCGGTTGGGTCGCGGCCCGCTGGCCGCTGCCCTGTTTTTCGTGGTCACCCTGTCGCCGGTGCTCGGTTTCGTGGACTACGGATACATGCAGTTCTCGTTGGTGGCCGACCGCTTCCAGTATCTGGCCGGCATTGGCCCGATGGCGGTACTGCTCGGAGGCGCGGTCGGCGGCGTGAACCGCTTGCCCGATGTATGGCGGCGTATAGCGGTGGGCGTGTTTATTGCCGTGCTGGCCGTGCTGGGCACACTGACCTGGCAGCAGTCGAGGATTTATCGCGACGGCATCACATTCTTTAGCTACATCGTGTCGCACAACCCCGCAGCCCGTGACGCACACCTCAACCTCGGTAACGCGTTGTTCAAAGCGGACCGGATCCAAGAAGGTTATGCGGCGACCCTTGTCGAGGCCGGACAACGCCCGCACTCCACCAAAGTATATGCCCATCTCGGTTATGCCCTGCTGCTCATGAATCGGCTGGACGAGGCCGCAGTGCGGCTGGCACGCGCCCTCGAAATCGACTCGAAAAACCCCCAGGCGCTCGACAGTCTCGCCATGGTGCGCTTCAGACAGAGACGTTACGACGAAGCACTCACCCTGTACCAGAGCATGATGGAGGTCCAGCCCGACAATGCCCAGACACACTCAAACCTGGGTTCGACATTGTACCACCTTGGCCGGCTTGAGGACGCCCTGGCAAGCTTCGAGTCGGCACTGGCCCTTGACCCCGGGCTTGAGATCGCACGTGGCAGCGCCAACCGCCTGCGCCGCCGCCTGAGCAGCGACAGGCCCTGATAGTGTATAATCTCAGAAGCCTGTGGTTGAAATTTGCTCAAGCGAGTGCGACACCGGGCAAAAAGGCCGAAAAAGCGCAGTTTACCCGGAATAAAGAATGAGTATCTGGCACTTGCAATCCGTCCCGAGAAGGACTAGAATAGTGCAAATTGTAGGAGTAGCTCCGGGCCTGAACTCTGAACCGGCTCTGGAATCGGCCCAACAGCCGGCCTTGAGCGGACAATCCCGGATAGAGAACCCGGGAATTTGGACAGGAAATTCAGATCGGAGCATCCAGAGCAGCAAATGGGAAATGAGTCGGCCCGCAAGGCCGGCTTGCACATCGTCGTAATAGAGGAATGATCATGGTTAAAATGCCCTTGAAACGCGCCACAGGCGACATACACAATTTAATGCCCCCCCCCCTCCCCCCCCCCCCCCCCCCCCCCCCCCCCCCCCCCCCCCCCAAATGGGGTATTTATGTTGAGCCTCGCCACCGACACAGGGCGGCGCTCGGCATCCCATCGATTCGCTTCTGCCTTGAACCGCTTTAGCCTTTCCGGCCTGCGCCGCGGGCTGGTTGCCGTGTTGCTCGGCCTGCTGCTGCTGGCAGGACTGGCAACCGAAGCCACCGCCCAGACCGCGCCGGTGGCCAATGACGACGGCACCTACACCGTCCCCGGGGACTGGGCGCTGAAACCGTCTGCCGTCAACGCCGGCGGTCGATTTCGGCTGCTGTTCACAACCAGTGATCTTACCACCGGGGCCGCAACGGATATCGGGCACTATAACGGCTTCGTGCAGGCACGAGCCACCTCCTTTGGCCACAGCGCCATCCGGCCCTACGGCTCACTGTTCCGGGCGCTTGGCTCGACCGCCGCAGTCAATGCCCGCACCAATACCATGACCACCGGTGCCGGCACCGGCATACCCATCTACTGGCTGGGTGGCGCCAGGGTCGCCGACAACTATGCGGACCTCTACGACGGAAGCTGGGATAACTTAAATTCTAGAAATCAATTAGGAACTATCAATCAAGGCAGATCAGTTTTAACCGGCACCAACAATGATGGCACCACGCACTCTTCGCCTCTCGGCGGTGGCAGCCCTATCAACGGCATTAGACAAGCTCGGGTCGGACGTGTAGCTACTTCCGGCTCAGTAAGCCCCTTAAGTCACACAAATCAAATCCAGACTAAGCACCGGCAGCCTCTACGCCCTCTCCCCAGTCTTCGTGGTGGACGCAACGTCGCCGTAGTCTCACTCACCCTGGACACAGCCACCGCGCTCGAAGGCGATTCCGGCTTTACCGATTATGTGGTGACGATCAGCCTGTCGAAGGCTGTCTCGGATATTTTTCGCGTCCACCTGTGCGTAAATCGTAATGACGCTGCCACCGCCACCTACTCATCACGATCTTCTGACGCGGGGCGTGACTGGAGTATGCGGGCGGGTTTGGAGAGTGTGGCAGATTTAAACCTGAACAGACTAGGTAACAATAATGAGTTCTGCAGCGCCGCACAGTTGGGAGGGGAAGCTGGCTTAACAGAGACAAGAGTAATTCGGGTTTTTGGCGACACGACAACTGAAGAGGCCGAGAGCATCATACTGGACCTTCAAAGAAGAACATCGGGAAGCTCTCCGACCCCCGGCGACATATCGATTTCCCCACCGCCAACAGCGTCACCCACACCATCATAGATGACGAAGCGCACAAAGCATCGATTAGCCTGACCAGTACCACCGGTTCCGAAGGCAATTCCGGTTCGCAGGACACAGGGTTTCAGATTAACATGGCACCTGCCCGTAGTAGTAACACCTTCTTTTTAGTCTGCATTGACCCCGGCAGCACTGCCACCTACCTGAGAGAGGGCAGGGACTTTATCCTTAGGACTGGAAGCAGAAATTCGTTTATCGTCGGCGTGGGCAGTACTACACAAACTGAGGGCACTACCACGCCGGGTTGCACAGCCGTGGTTGTTGGTGCCAATGCGACAAGCACAGGCACAACTTACAACATACGGACCGACGGCGACACGACAGATGAGCCGGACGAGACGGTGGTACTGACCCTTGCCAGGTTGACGACAAGCTCCTCGTCGGTAAACACCCCCAACGGCGTGGGCATTACCACTGGCCGCGTCACCTACACCATCACCGACGACGACCCCACCATCGTCTCCCTGGCCCGTATCGATGGCACCGGCGCCGTTAGCGAAACCGGCACGATTGGATTGACCGTCAGCCTGTCCCGGCCACTGATTGCCGGAGAGATCATCGACGTGCCGCTGGCCATCGGCGGCACGGGGGTGACCACAGACGACTGGAGCCTGGCGCCCGCGATCGGCGGCGGCTTCAATACCGGCGTGACCCTGTCGGCCCAAACCACGGCCATGCCACAGCTGCGCTTTTCGGGTGTGGGTGCCCAGACCGCCAACCTGGTGCTGTCACCGACATTCGATGGCACCGCCGAAGGCGGCGGCACCGAGACCTACACCATCGCGCTGGGCCCGAACGACGCCAGCGCCAATGGCTTTGACCTCGCCAGTCGGGGCACCAATGTCGGCGGCGGCGCCGACCCGCACGCCAGCGCCAATACCTTCGACGTGATGGTGACCGATGCCGTCCCCCACACCGTATCAATCAGCCTGGACCGCACCATGGCCGCTGAAGGCGATGCAGACATTACCGACGGCGCGACCGTGACGGTGACCTTCGACCCGCCTTATACGGGAGGCTTCACTTTCGATATATGTCCGGGCGGCACCGCCACCCGCGGCGACAGCGCCGACTGGCGGTATACCCAGCACCGATAATAGTCAACAGACCATTACCGACAACGCTGCAGCATCTCTGGGTGCAATGCATTGGCTAGTTTTGTTACCAATTTCGCCAGCCTTCAGCGCAAGATTCGGATAAACGGCGACACGGTGGACGAGCTGGACGAGACCGTGACCCTGACCTTGCAACGGACCTCAACAACCCCCCGCAACATCGTTCTCGACTCAGACGCCGACAGCGTCACCTTTACCATCACCGACGACGACCCCGCCATCGTCTCCCTGACCCGCACCGGCGGCACCGGCGCCATTGACGAAGGCGGCACAGTGGGTTTTACCATCGAACTGGACCGGGCACTGACAGCCGGCGAAATCATCGACGTGCCACTGTCAATCGGCGGCACCGGAGTCACCACAGACGACTGGAGCCTGGCAGCCGCCGGCACCGGCGTCACCCTGTCGGCAGAGGACACGGCCACCCCGTTGCTGAGCTTTGCAGGCGCAGGCGCCGAGACCGCCACCCTGGTGCTGACCACGGCGCTCGACAACACTGCCGAGGGCGGCGGCACCGAGACCTACACCATCGCGCTGGGCCCGAACGACAACAGCGCCAACGGCTTTGACCTCGCCAGCCGGGCCACCAATGTCGGCGGCGGCGCCGACCCGCACGCCAGCGACACTGGCTTCGACGTGATGGTGGGTGATGGCATCGGCCACACCTTATCAATCAGCCTGGACCGCACCATGTCCGCCGAGGGCGATTTCGGTATAGGCAATTCCGGTTTGAGCGAAGGTGCGACATTAACATTCACCATCGACCCGCCGGGTGCGACGACAGGGGTTGTCTCTTTGAACATTGTTGGTAGTCTTGACAACACAGACTTCCTGTTCGCCACAAGCGAAAATCCCACGGTATTTTTTCACGAACTAGGACGCCTATCCATAAATCTAGCAACCTTCTTTTCGAGCGGGTCCAGCCGTACATTCAGGGTCCGCGCCATAGGCGATGACACGGATGAAACCGACGAGACAGTGCAAATAGCCTTGGAACGGGTTGGCGGCACTCCCGCCAATGTCGTCATCTCCCCAACTGCCAACCGCGTCACCTACACCATCATCGACGACGACACGGCAGGCGTGACAATCACCGAGACAGACGACGCCACCACGCTCGCCGAAGACGGCACGGACGACTACGGCGTGGTGCTGACCTCACAACCGAACTCGAACGTCACCATCACGGCCACCTCAGGCACGACGGCCACCGCCACGGTCAGCCCGTCCGTCCTGACCTTCGTCGTCAGGACATGGGACACGCCCCAGACCATCACCGTCACCGGAGTGGATAACGCCATCGATGGTGCCGACCAGCAAGTGACCATTACCCACACCGCCACCGCCACCGAGGACGCCATTTACAGCGCAATCACCCCGGCCTCGGTGACGGCGACGGTGATCGACGACGAACCCACCATCGTCTCCCTGACCCGCACCGGCGACACTGGCGCCATTGACGAAGGCGGCACAGTGGGTTTCACCATCGCCCTGAATCGGCCACTGACGGCTGGCGAAATCATCGACGTGCCACTGTCAATCGGCGGCACCGGAGTCACCCCAGACGACTGGAGCCTGACAGCCGACGGCACCGGCGTCACCCTGTCGGCAGAGGACACGGCCACCCCGTTGCTGAGCTTTGCAGGGGAGGGATCCGAGACCGCCACCCTGGTGCTGACCACGGCGCGTGACGTCACCACCGAGGGCACCGGCACCGAGACCTACACCATCGCGCTGGGCCCGAACGACAACAGCGCCAACGGCTTTGACCACGCCAGCCGGGCCACCAATGTCGGCGGCGGCGCCGACCCGCACCCCAGCGACAATACCTTCGACGTCATGGTGGGCGATGTCAGTTTGATATCCTTCGCCCTGGCATCATCGGCGGCAGACGAAGGCGTCGGCACACACAATGTGGTGTTCAATCTCATGCCGGCACCGACCGCGGATATGATGATCACTTACGTAAGTACCGCCCATAGTGCGACTGAGAACGGTGACTACAGCGTCCCCGGCCGCCGCATATCGGTCACCGCGAACACCAGCAGCGTCAGCATTCCGGTGACCATTATTGATGACAGCCTGGACGAGATCAGGGAGTCGGCCGCACTGACCCTGACTACAATAGGCTCGGACTATACGCCGGGCTCCACCTCGACCCACACGCTGTTCATCATCGACAACGACGCCACCACGGTGACCCTGGCGGGCGCCGCGGGCGACATCATGGAAGGCGCCGACAAGGCATTCACCGTCACCCTGGGCCGTGCCCTGGCCGCCGGCGAGGCGCTGGCAGTGCCGCTGACCTTCATGGGTGAGGCGACCCCGGGCACGGACTACACCGTCACCGGCGCCACGGCGAGCGGCGTCACCTACAGCGGCCTGGGCAGCGCCGCCGGCACGGTGACCTTCACCGGCCCATCGGCCGCCAGCGCCACCCTGACCCTGAGCGCGACCGCCGACAGCGATGTTGAGGCCAGCGGCGAGTCGGTCATCATCGGCCTGGGCACCCTGAACAGCAACTCCGGCACCGGCCTGGGCGGCGGCGCCAGCGGCACCGACAACCTGGCGGACTTCAACATCGGCGGCCCGCCGCCGGTCATCGGCATCACCGGCGGCCCCGCGGTCACCGAAGGCAGCGCGGCGACCTTCACGGTGACGGCCAGCCGCGCCCAGGCGACCAACCTGCCGATCATGCTGACCGTCGCAGACGCCGCCGCCCCGGGTGATTACCTGAATGCCAGCGATGAAGGCGCCCGCATGGTCACCCTGCCCGGCGGCACCACCATGACCACCGTTCAAATCGCCACGCAGGCCGACCGCATCGACGAACCCAACGGCCTGATCACGGCGACCATCGCGGACGGCACCGGTTACACGGTCGACACACCGCCCGCGGCCACGGTACAGGTGCGTGACGACGACATGACCGCGGTGGCCTTGTCGTCGAGCACCGCAGGCAATATCACGGAAGGTGCCAGCAAAGTCTTCACCGTCGCCCTGACCCGCCCCCTGATCGCCGGCGAGAGCCTGGCGGTGCCGCTGACCTTTGGCGGCATGGCGACACCGGGCACGGACTACACCGTCACCGGCCCCGCGGCGATGGGCATCGCCTACCGCGGCCTGAACAGCGCCGCAGGCACGGTGACCTTTACCGGTCCGTCCGCGGACAGGACCAGACTGACCCTGACCGCGACCCTCGACAACGAGGTTGAGGCCGCTGGCGAGACGGTGGACATTGACCTGGGCACCCTGGGCCGCGACTCCGGCACCAACCTGGGCGGCGGCGCATTCGACGCAGACATCTTGAATATCTTCACCATCGAAGACCCGTCGATCCTCACCATCACCGGCGGCGCCGCGGTCACCGAGGGCAGCTCCGTGACCTTCACGGTGACCGCCGACCGGGTCCCGAGCAGCGACCTGGACATTACTCTGACCGTCGCGGACGCCGCCGCCGGTGATTATCTGGATGCAGACGACGAAGGCGAGCGCATGGTGACCCTGTCCGGCACCACCACAGCCACCCTTGAAATCCCCACACAGGCCGACGCCACCGACGAGACCAACGGCCTGATCACGATGACCATAGCGGACGGCACCGGTTACACCGTTGGTATGCCGTCCTCGGCCATGGTCGGAGTGAGCGACGACGACGCCACCACGGTGACCCTGGCGGGCACGGCGGCTGACATCAACGAAGGCGTCACCCGCAACCTCACGGTGACCGTGAACCGCCCGTTGGCCGCCGGCGAAAGCCTGGCCGTGCCGCTGACCCTGGGCGGCACCGCGACACGGGGCACGGACTACACCCTGACCGGCACCGATGCGGACGGCATCGCCTACACCATCCCGGACAGCGGCCCCGCCGGTACGGTGACATTTACCGGCCCGGCCCCGGCCATTGCCACGCTGACCCTGGCCGTGCAGACCGACGACGCCGACGACGCCGGCGAGACCATCACCATCGCCCCGGGCACCCCGACCGGCAGCGGGCCGGGCGGCCCCCTGGGCGGCGCGCTTATCGGCACGGGCAGCCTGGACTACACCATCATGCAGGACCCGGCCATCGTGCTGCTGCCGACCCTGGCGATCACAGAAGGCGCCAGCGCCAACTATGCGGTGTCCCTGGCCGTGCTCCCGACGATCAATGTCACGATTGCGGTGACGGGTCAAGCCGGCACCGAGCTGACCCTGAGCCCGGACGCCCTGACATTTACGGCGACCAACTGGAATACGATACAGAGCTTCACGGTGACGGCGGGCACCGACGCCGACGCCGACGATGACACGGCGACGCTGATGCACACGGCCACCGGCGGCAACTACGACACCGTGACGGCACAGATCACGGTCAACACCCGCGACGAAGACGAGGCGGGCGTGACCATTACCGAGACGCAAGACGACACCACGGTGATTGAGCAAGGCAGCGCGGATGGCGGCACGGACACCTACACCGTGGTACTGGCCACGCAACCGGCGAGCGCAGTCGAGATCACGGTGACCTCCGATACGACCAGTGCGGCCACGGTGAGCCCGATGACCCTGACATTCACGACGGCCAACTGGGACACGGCGCAGACGGTGACGGTGACGGGTATCAACGACAATCGGGTCAACGCCGGCGGTGCACGCACGGCGAGCCTCAGCCACCGCATCAGCACCGGCGACAGCCGCAGCTATCCGACCAACGGCCTGAGCCCGGCCCCGGTCACCGTGACGGTGAGCGACGACGACGAGGCGGGCGTGACCCTCACCGAGACGCAGGGAGGCACCACGGTCGTTGAGGACGGCAGTGCGGACGGCGGCACGGACACCTACACGGTGGAGCTGGACACCCAACCGTCCGCCGATGTGGTCATCGTGCCGACCTCGGGTACGACCAGCGCCGCCACGGTGAGCCCGCCCCGGCTGACGTTCACGCCGGCCAACTGGGAGGCCGTGCAGACGGTCACGGTCACCGGGGCGGATGACAGTACCGACGCCGTTGACCGGCAGAGCCCGATCACCCATGCCGCGACCTCGACGGACGCCGATTACAACGGCATTGTGATTGACTCGGTGACGGCGACGGTGAGAGACGACGAACCGACGGTCGTCAGCCTGATGCGCACGGGCACCACGGGTGCCGTTGACGAAGGCGGCACGGTGGGTTTCACCATCACCCTGGGTCGGGCACTGATCGCCGGCGAGATCATCGACGTGCCGCTGTCGATCGGCGGCACGAATGTGACCACAGCCGACTGGAGCCTGGCCGCCGCCGGCAGCGGCGTGAGCCTGACAAACGAAGCCACGGCGACCCCGTTGCTGAGTTTTGCAGAGGGAGCGGAGACCGCCACCCTGGAACTGAGCCCGGAGGCGGACAACATTGACGAGGGCACCGAGACCTATCGCATCGAGCTGGGCGCGAACGGCGATGGCACCAATGGCTTTGATCACACCAGCCTGGGCACCAATGTTGGCGGCGGAGCCGACCCGCACGGCAGCGCCAACGGCTTTGATGTGGAAGTGGTTGACGCCGCCAGCCACCTTGTGTCGATTGCGATCGACCCGGCCATGGGTGCCGAGGGCGATACGGGCCTGAGCGACGGGGCGACAGTGACAGTCACGGTCACACCGCCGCGCCCGCAGGGCTTTGCGCTGAGCCTGGAACTGAGCGGCACCGCCACTCGCGGCAGCGACTATCGATTCACTCAAGCCGACAATAGCGAAATCACGGGCGCCCTTGAGCTGAGCTTTGCGGCCGATCAGGCCAGCGTGGCCTACAAGATCCGGGTCAGCGGCGATGCGGTGGACGAAGACGACGAGACGGTCATCGTCACCGTGGATCGGGTCGGCACCACGCCCGAAGACGTGGCCATAGCGCCAGGCGCCGCCAGCGTCAGCTACACGGTGCTCAACGACGATACGCCACCGGGCGTGACCCTCGTCGAGCCGAACGGTGCCACCACGCTCACGGAGACCGGTTCGGCCCGCTACACGATGGTGCTGAACCGCCAACCGACCAGCGACGTGACCGTTGTGGCGACCTCGGGCATGGCGAGCCTCGCCACGGTGAGTCCGGCGGCTGGCCTGATCTTTAGCGACAGCAACTGGGACACGGCACAGACGGTGACGGTGACCGGGGTCAATAACGATGCCGACGCGTCCGACCGGACGGTGATCATCAGCCACGCGGCGACCTCGACGGACGCCAATTACAGCGGCCTTGCGGTTGCTTCGGTGACGGCGACGGTGAGCGACGACGACGCCACCCCGGTGACCCTGGCGGGCGCGGCGGGCAACCTGACGGAAGGCGATGCCAAAACCATCACCGTGACCCTGGGCCGTGCCCTGGTGGCGGGCGAGGTACTGGCGGTGCCGCTGAGTTTTGGCGGCGCGGCGACACCGGGCACGGACTACAGCATAACCGGCCGCGCGGCGAGCGGAGTCAGCTACACCGGCCTGAACGGCGCCGCCGGTACCGTGACATTTACCGGCCCCCTCACGGGCATGACGGCGACCGTGGCCACGCTGACGCTGAGCGCGACGGTCGATAGCGTGGACGAGGGCGGCGGCGAGACGGTGGACATCGACCTGGGTACCCTGGACGGCGACTCCGGCACCAACCTGGGCGGCGGAGCCAGCGGTACGGACAGCCTGGCGGACTTCACCATTGAAGAACCGGTGGTGATTGACATCACCGGCGGCGCCGCGGTCACCGAGGGCAGCTCGGCGACCTTCACGTTGACGGCCAGCCGGGCACCGGGTGCAGAGCTGTCGATTACAGTGGCAGTGACAGACGCCGCGGCGGGTAATTTTGTGGATTCAGGCGCCGAGGGCGAGGCCACGGTGACCCTGGCGAGCGGTGCCACCACGGTGACCTACGAAGTCGCCACGCAGGCCGACGTCACAGACGAGGCCAGCGGCACGCTCACGGTGACCGTGGCGGATGGCGACGGCTACATGGTCGGCCCCTCGCCGGTGGCGATGGTCGCGGTCAATGACGACGATGCCACCGTCGTGACGTTGTCGGGAGCGGGCGGCAATCTCAACGAGGGGGCCACCAGCGCCCTGAGCGTGACCCTGAACCGCGGCCTGATCAGCGGCGAGAGCCTGGCGGTGCCGCTGACCCTGGGCGGCACCGCGGAGCGGGGCACGGACTACACCCTGACCGGTGCCCCGGCGAGCGGCGTGATGTACACCATCCCGGACAGCGGCGGCGCCGGCACGGTGACGTTTAGCGGCCCGTCCGTAAGCGCGGCCACGCTGACGCTGCGGATACTGACCGACATCATCACCGACGCCAACGAGACCATCGACATCGACCTGGGCCCCCTGGGTACGACCACCGGCACCAACCTGGGCGGCGGCGCCAGGGGCACCGACAATCTGGCGGACTTCGTCATCATGGAGGAGCCGACCATCGTGCTGATGCCGGCGAGCCTGACGGTCACCGAGGGCGGCAGCGCCGTGGGTTACGCGGTATCACTGGCGACCCGGCCGATGGTCAATGTGGCCATTGCGGTGACGGGTCACAGCGGCACCGACCTGAGCCCGACGCCGAGCGGCCTGACGTTCACGTCGGCCAACTGGAGCGCGGTACAGACGATCACGGTGACGGCCGATACCGACGTGGACGCCGTGGATGACACGGCCCGTCTGACACACACGGCGAGTGCCACGGGCGATGGTTATGACGGAGTGACGGCGCAGCTGCCGGTCACGATCACCGACATCGATGTGGCGGGAGTGACCCTGGTTGAGACGGCAGGAGCGACCCGCATAGTCGAGAACGGCAGCACGGACACCTACACGGTAGAACTGTCGACCCAACCGTCGGGCAATGTGGAGCTCATGATTGCGAGCTCGGATCAGACGGCGGCGACGGTGAGTCCGACGGGCCTGACCTTTACGATGGGCAACTGGAATACGGCCCAGGAAGTGACGGTGAGAGGAGTTGACGACCGCATAGACAATGCCGGAGGCGAACGCAGGGTAAGCCTGAGCCACCGCATCAGCCGTGGAGACGGCAACAGCTACCCGATGGACGGCCTGACGCTGGAATCGCTTGCCGTGACGGTAGTGGACGACGACGAAGCCGGTGTGCGATTCAGCGAGACCGGAGTGACGGTCAACGAGAATGGTGCCGAGGACGGCGGCACGGCGAGCTACACGGTGGTGCTGACCACGCCGCCGGCGGGGGCTGTCGAGATTGCGGTGAGCTCTGATTTACCGACGGCGGCGACGGCGAGCCCGGCGGTTCTGACGTTCACGGTGGGTAACTGGGACACGGAGCAGACGGTGACGGTGAGAGGAGTTGACGACCGCCTCGACAATTCGCCGCGCGACCGGCGCCGGACGAGGATCAGCCACGGCATCCGCGTCGGAGACGGCGGCGGCGGTTATCCGACGAGCCTGAGCCTGACGGCGGTGGTGGTTGCGGTGCTTGACGACGACGCGGCCCCGGCAGTGATGATCAGCGCGATGGAGGATTTCACGGTCAATGAGAATGGCGGCATGGCGAGTTACACGGTGGAGCTGGCCTCGCAGCCGGCGGGCGATGTCGAGATTACCACGACCTCGACGATGCCGATTGCGGCCATGGTCAGCCCGGCGATCCTGACGTTCACGACGGCTAACTGGGACACGGCTCAGAGAGTGACGGTGACCGGAGTGGACGACAACATCAACAACCCCGACAATCGGCGCACGGCGAGCATCGGCCACCGCATCAGCAACGGCGACGGCAGCACCTACCCGACGGGAGGGCTGAGTCCGGAATCGGTGGTTGTCACGGTGACGGACGACGACGCGGCCCCGGCAGTGATGATCAGCGCGATGGAGGATTTCACGGTCAATGAGAATGGCGGCACGGCGAGTTACACGGTGGAGCTGGCCTCGCAGCCGGCGGGCGATGTCGAGATTACCACGACCTCGACGATGCCGATTGCGGCCATGGTCAGCCCGGCGAGCCTGACGTTCACGACGGTTAACTGGGACACGGCTCAGAGAGTGACGGTGACCGGAGTGGACGACAACATCAACAACCCCGGCAATCGGCGCACGGCGAGCATCGGTCACCGCATCAGCAACGGCGACGGCAGCACCTACCCGACGGGAGGGCTGAGTCCGGAATCGGTGGTTGTCACGGTGACGGACGACGATGCGGCCCCGGGAGTGACGATCAGCGTTGATGTCGCGACGGTCAATGAGAATGGCGGCACGGCGAGTTACACGGTGGTGCTGGACTCGCAGCCGGGCGCACCGGTGCAGCTGACGGTGACCTCCGACACGCCGACGGCGGCGACGGCAGGCCCGTCGATTCTGACGTTCACGACGGTTAACTGGAACACGGCCCAGGCCGTGACGGTGACCGGGGTGGTTGACGACATAGACAACCCCGGAGGAGCACGCACGGCGAGCATCGGCCACCGCATCAGCAACGGCGACGGCAGCACCTACCCGACGGGAGGGCTGAGTCCGGAATCGGTGGTTGTCACGGTGACGGACGGAGAGACCGAGACATCGCAGATGCAGGCGGCGCAGGAGACCTGGCTGCCGCGCTTCGGACTGATGGCGGTAGAACATATGCTGGGCGGCCTGGATGCGCGTTTTTCGTTGACGGATCGTGCGCCGGGGCTGTCGGGCAATGTGAGCGGTCTGTCCTCTGGTCGTGCACTGCCTGGGGTCGATCATGGAATCGGTGATGTATCGGGTCTGGGTGCGGACGGCTTCGGTCAGGGCAGTGGCGCCGGTCATGGCGATGGCCTGGGGGCCGGTTCGGTTGACCGCTTGTTGAACCTGTCAAGGACGCTGTCGCTGCGCGATATGCTGCGCGGCAGCCGTTTCGTGTACACCGATCAGGACGGAGTTTCGGTGTGGGGTCAGGCGTCGTACTCGCGCTACGAAGATGCCCGCGAGGGGGTCACGGTGGATGGCGAGGTGACGACCGGCCTGCTGGGAGTGGACAGCGACAACGGACGGACGCTGCTGGGTCTGGCGCTGTCATACAGCGAAGGCACTGGAGACTGGAGTGGAGCGAGTGCCCAGGGCGAATTGTCGAGCACGCTGGCGTCGCTGCTGCCGTATATCCGACACAACGTCACCGAGAGATTGCAGTTATGGGCGGCGGCGAGTTATGGCCTTGGCAACCTGGAGCAGAGTTCGACATCGGCTGATTCGAGGCATGACATTAATCAGCTATCGGCCTCGGTGGGGCTGCGCGGCACGCTGCTGGAGCGTCCGGTGGAGGCAGGCGGTCTGAAGCTGGAGCTGACCTCGGATGCGACGCTGGCGCGGATTGAATCGAATGACGATGACGGGGGCGTAGCGGGCCTGACGGCAGATACGCAGCGGCTGCGTCTGGGTCTGGAGTGGTCGTGGCAGATGCCGCAGGCGGACGGCGGTCGGCTGGTTCCGGAACTGGAGCTGGGGATGCGCTATGACGGCGGCGATAGCAGCGACGGAGTGGGAGTGGAACTGGGCGGCGGTATCAGCTGGGAGTTGCCGTCGAGGGGCTTGACGGTGGATGTGCGCGGTCGGCGTCTGCTGGATCATGATGCCGCCGAGCGGCGAGAGTGGGGCGTATCGGGTTCGCTGCGCTACGAGCTGCAACCGGACACGGCCTACGGCCCGTCGCTGAGTGTGCGTCAGGAGTACGGCACCGCCGCGGCTTCTGGCGGCCTGGACCGATTGTTGTCGGATTCGTTATCGGAGGCGCTGGAGGGTGATTCCTCACAGCCCGGTTCGGCCTCCGGTCGTTGGAGCCTGGAGGGCGAGTGGGGCTTGGCCCTGAGTGACGGCGCCACCGGCATTCCATATGCGGGCCTGTCGTCGTCCGGCACATCTTCAGGTTCCGGGCGCGATCTGACCGTGGGTTGGCGCCTGCTGTCGGCACCGGGCGGCCCGGACATGGAGCTGGACATCAAGGCCTTGCGCCGCCGGGACGGTGAAGGCAAAACCAACCACGGCATCGGCGCACAGTGGAAGCTGCACTGGTAGTGATTGGCATGGCCGCCGGGGGTATTTTCCCCGGCGGCTATTTGTTGTGATACCAGCCGCTCTGTTGTGTTTTCAGCGGGGTTTCCGGCTAACGCCCTATCGACTTCAAGCAGGCAGCCCGTTCAAGGGTGAGTTTGACCGTCTGAAAAAGTGCGCTATGTGGTGGACTTATACATCGCGTTGACGTTGGTGGATCATGTCCGTATTATCCCGTTCCCTGGCGAATTCGGAGCGATTTGCGGGGAATCGGGGCATGGCGCAGTCTGGTAGCGCATCTGCTTTGGGAGCAGAGGGTCGGGGGTTCAAATCCCTCTGCCCCGACCAGTAATATGCGGTGAATTCCTCAAGTATCCGGAGTCTGTGAGGCAATCGGATTTTGCTGCGAGGCCGGATTCTCGTTCCGTGCAACGGATTTTGCGTCCGTAGCTCAGTCGGATAGAGCAACGGCCTTCTAAGCCGTCGGTCGCAGGTTCGAATCCTGCCGGGCGCGCCAAAGATGAACGGGCAGGTCATGGGTCTGGCCTGCGTTTGTATGGGAGTTATGGTGGGTGTAGCTCAGTTTGGTAGAGCACTGGATTGTGGCTCCGGATGTCGAGGGTTCGAGTCCCTTCACTCACCCCAATTATAATCATATACATAGCTATACTCAATACTCAGGCCTTGAGATGCTGGCCATAACTGGCGCGTTGAGAAAACAGAAGAGCTGCTGCGGTAGCCTTTTTTTATGCCTTTATGCGAAAGTGGCGGAATTGGTAGACGCGCTGGATTTAGGTTCCAGTGCCGCAAGGCGTGAGAGTTCGAATCTCTCCTTTCGCACCATGTTTTGACGAAAATCGATAAAGTAAAATAGATGGGGATCCAAATGGAAGTGACGGTTGAAGTTGTGCAGGGGCTGGAGCGTCGTATGACGGTTACGATTCCTGTTAATGGGATTCAATCGAAGGTCGATAAAAAGCTGCGTTTAATGGCTAAAACGGCACGTATGCAGGGCTTTCGCCCAGGTAAAGTGCCTTTTAGGATGATTAAAAGGCAGTATCTTGACCAGATCGAGACCGAGGTCGTGGCGGATATTATCCAGTCCACTTATGGGAAGGCTTTGTTGAAGGAAAATATCAGGCCCGCCAGCGGCCCTGCGCTGCAATCACGGGACTTAAAGGATGACAATACACTTGAATATGTTATGACCTTTGAGATTTACCCTGAGATTGAAGTTCAGGGGCTGGACAGGATCAAGGTGGAAAAACCGGTGGTCACTATTTCCGAGGAAAATGTTGATCGTATGATTCAGACATTACGTCAACAGCGCACTGACTGGAATGAGGTTGACCGTGAAAGCCGGCACGATGATCGTCTGGTAATCGCATTTGAGGGTAGCATAGATGATGAGAAGTTTGATGGTAGTTCGGCTAAAGATATGCCTCTGGTGTTGGGCTCCGGTTCAATGTTGAGTGAGTTCGAGAATCGCCTCGTCGGGATGAAAGCCGGCGAGGAAAAAAGGTTCGATGTCACTTTCCCCGAGGATTATCCTGGAAAAGCCGTTGCAGGCAAGACCGCGCAGTTTATCGTGAATGTTGATTCTGTGAGTGAGCCGGAGCTACCGGAACTTGATGATGAGTTCGCCAGAGCTTACGGTGTTGACGAGGGGGGCATGGAGCAGTTCCGCAGGGATGTGAAGGAAAATATGCAGCGGGAACTCAATCAGGTCGTTCGTTCCAGTGTTAAAAATCAGATCATGGATGGGCTTCTGGAAAATAATCAGATTGAGATTCCAAACGCCCTGGTTGACGAGGAAGTCGAGCGATTGCGCCAGTCTGCCCGGGAAGACATGCAGCGCTCCGGCAGCGATGCCAGTCTGAAGTTGCCTTCGTCTGTCTTTGAAGTTCAGGCGCGTCGCCGCGTTCAACTTGGTCTGCTGGTTGCGAAGCTCATACGAACCAATAAGATCGAACCGGATAAGGAAAAGTTTGAAGAAGAGGTCAGGACGATTGCCTCGACCTATGAAGAGTCCGATGTTGTGGAACGCGCCTACCGTGATCGTCTGGATTTAAGGCAGCAACTGGAGGCTGTGATTATGGAGAATCAGCTTATCGATGTCTTGCTTGAACAGGTCGATGTTTCTGACGCCGCAAAAGATTTTTACGATGTTGTCCAACACAGAGTGTACACTTAACCGTTTTAGAATGGCGTGGTCAGGGGTGACAGTATGAAAAGTTGGGTAGATGAGCAGGGCGCACAGCATGCCAGAAACCTGAATCTGGTTCCGATAGTGGTTGAGCAGACTCCCAGAGGCGAGCGTTCATACGATATATATTCTCGCCTGTTAAAGGAACGTGTGGTCTTTATGGTTGGCTCAGTTGAGGATTATTCGGCCAATCTGATTGTGGCTCAGTTGCTGTTTCTGGAGGCGGAGAACCCGGATAAGGATATTCATTTTTATATTAACTCCCCTGGTGGTTCGGTTTCGTCCGGTCTGGCGATTTACGATACCATGCAGTTTATAAAATCTGATGTCAGTACCATGTGCATTGGTCAGGCGGCCAGTATGGGTGCTGTATTACTGGCTGGTGGCGCGACAGGTAAACGGTATTCTTTACCGCATTCGCGGGTTATGATTCATCAACCTCTGGGCGGCTTTCAGGGGCAGGCCTCGGATTTTGATATTCACGCGAGGGAAATTCTGCTGGTTCGGGAGCGATTGAACAGGATTCTGGCAAACCATACCGGCCAGGATCTGGGGAAAATTCAACATGACACTGATCGTGACAACTTCATGAGTGCCGAGGAAGCGCAAGATTATGGCCTCGTTGACAAGGTCATGCTGGCTCGCCAAAGGGATGTCAGAGAAGAGGGGTAAATACCGCCTTTTTCTCATTCTGATTTATGGTAGGGTTGCAGCTATTGCCAGATAATGGTGCATTAATCCTGATTCAGGTCTTGATTTTATGCCGTTTGGGTCGGACTGTTGAACTTCCAGCGTTTGGTGGCCTTTTTAAGGTGTATGGCGGGTCCACATGAGTAAAGATACATCAAGAGACGACGAGAAGCCGCTCTACTGCTCGTTTTGCGGTAAAAGTCAACGCGAGGTCCGTAAGTTGATTGCCGGGCCGTCCGTCTTTATTTGCGACGAATGTGTGGAGCTGTGTAACGATATTATTCGTGAGGAGATGGAGGGGAAATCCGTTGAAGGCGGACGGCTTCCGAAGCCTCGTGAGATCAAGGCCAGTCTTGATGACTATGTTATTGGTCAGGAACGCGCCAAAAAAGTCCTTTCCGTCGCTGTTTACAATCATTACAAGCGACTCGAAGTTATGGATACCAGTAAGCCGGACGACGTTGAGCTAAGCAAAAGCAATATTCTCCTTATCGGGCCTACTGGCTCGGGCAAAACCCTGCTTGCTGAAAGTCTGGCCAGGATGCTGAATGTGCCTTTCACCATAGCTGATGCGACCACGTTGACTGAGGCTGGCTATGTGGGTGAGGACGTTGAAAATATTATCCAGAAGCTGTTGCAGCAGTGTGACTATGATGTGGACAAGGCCCAGACGGGTATCGTCTATATTGATGAAATCGACAAAATATCCCGCAAGTCTGAGAACCCGTCCATTACTCGTGATGTATCCGGCGAGGGTGTGCAGCAGGCCCTGTTAAAGTTGATTGAAGGCACTGTCGCATCCATACCTCCGCAGGGAGGGCGAAAACACCCTCAACAGGAGTTTCTGCAGGTTAATACTGCCAATGTCCTTTTTATTTGTGGCGGTGCATTCGCTGGTCTCGATAAGGTTATCCGTAATCGTTCTGAGAAAGCTGGAATAGGTTTTTCAGCCGAGATTAAGGCTAAGGACGAAAAACGTGATTTTGGTGAAGTAATAGAGTCAGTTGAACCCGAAGACCTTATTGGTTACGGCTTGATACCAGAATTTATAGGGCGCCTGCCGGTCGTCGCGACCTTGCAGGAGCTCAATGAAGACACGCTGGTAAAAATTTTAATTGAACCGAAAAATGCGCTCACCAAGCAGTATGGTAAGTTATTCGAGATGGAGGGTGTTGAGATTGATTTCAGGGAGGATTCCCTGCGTACCATTGCAAGAAAAGCTATGGAGCGAAAGACCGGTGCGCGTGGCCTGAGAACCATTCTTGAGAATGCCCTGTTAGACACCATGTATGATCTGCCGACATTGGGGAATGTTGGTAAAGTGGTTGTAGATGAGGCTGTGATTAAAGGAGATTCCCCCCCTTATATCATGTATGAAAGCGTGGAAGAAGAGTCCGAGCAGCTTGTTTCTTCCAGCGGCAATAATTAGCTCATTAACCGGCCTGGTTTAGTCGGTTTGCGTCGTTGAAGTGGATGTGTTTCGAGAAAGCGATATGAGGCAGGTAGGAACAGAGCTGCATGGAGCGCTGATTGAAGCCGGAACCTCGCAGACTGTCGAATTATTGCTGTTATCAAGTTTCTCATAAACAGGAAAATATTATATGGTAAAAAAGGATACATCGGGCCAGTTGACAGTCAGCGAAAATGCCGAGAGAGGTATCCCGGTGCTGGCACTTCGTGATGTGGTCGTATATCCGCATATGGTTATCCCGCTTTTTGTCGGGCGTGAAAAATCTATCCGAGCGCTTGATACGGCGATGGCCAGCAACAAGCAAATTTTGCTGGTGGCACAAAAAAACGCGGACGTTGACGAACCATCCATTGATGATATGTACAATATCGGTACGCTTGCTACGATACTGCAACTGCTAAAGCTGCCTGACGGTACAGTTAAAGTATTGGTCGAGGGTGGGCAGCGTGCCAATGTCGTTGAATATGTTACAACCAGTGATTTCTTTTCGGTACAGGTACAGATAGAGGATCAGGAGGATTTTGAGGACGAGCGCGAGGGAGAAGTTCTGACTCGTTCGATTGCCGACTTGTTTGGTCGATACGTGAAACTCAACAAGAAGATTCCGCCTGAAATATTGACTTCATTGTCAGGTATTGAAGAGCCGGGACGGCTCGCCGATACAATTGCGGCTCATATGTCTCTCAAGATCGAAGAAAAACAGCGGGTACTCGAAATCTTTGAGATCCAGACGCGCTTGGAACACCTGATATCAATGATTGAAGATGAAATCGATATGCTTCAGGTGGAGAAGCGCATACGTGGTCGCGTTAAGCAGCAAATGGAGAAAAGCCAGCGTGAGTACTATCTGAATGAACAGATGAAAGCGATTCAAAAAGAGTTGGGTGAGATGGAGGATGTGCCCAATGAAGTTGAGGAGTTGGCGCAAAAAATTGAAAAGGCCCAGATGAGTAAAGAAGCTGGGGAGAAAGCAACGTCTGAACTTGATAAATTGAAGATGATGTCGCCAATGTCTGCCGAGGCGACGGTCGTTCGTAATTATATTGATCAACTGGTCAGCTTCCCGTGGCGCAAGAAAACTAAAGTTAGTAATGATCTCAAGGAAGCAATGAAGACCCTTGACGCCGACCACTATGCCCTGGAGAAAGTGAAAGAGCGTATTATTGAGTATCTGGCTGTACAGCAGCGTGTCAAGAAATTGAAGGGGCCGATACTTTGTCTGGTAGGCCCCCCGGGGGTTGGTAAGACCTCTTTAGGTAAGTCTATTTCCAGGGCAACAAACCGAAAGTTTGTCCGTATGTCTCTTGGCGGTGTGCGTGATGAGGCCGAGATTCGTGGTCATCGAAGAACGTATATTGGATCTATGCCCGGAAAGATTGTTCAGAATCTATCCAAGGCTAAGACAAGAAACCCGCTGTTCATGCTTGATGAGATTGATAAAATGTCCATGGATTTTCGTGGCGACCCTTCTTCAGCCCTGTTGGAAGTGCTGGACCCTGAGCAGAATAATGCGTTCAATGATCATTATCTGGAAGTGGGCGTTGATTTGTCGGATACGATGTTTATAGCGACTTCTAATACACTGCATAATATCCCGGGGCCATTGCTGGATCGTATGGAGGTTATTCGTCTTGCAGGCTATACCGAGGATGAGAAACAAAATATTGCCGAGCGTTACCTCATACCGAAACAAATCGAAGCGAATGGCCTTAAAGAGGACGAGATAGAAATAACTGGAGAATCTGTACTTGAAGCCATTCGTTACTACACACGGGAAGCCGGTGTGCGTAATCTGGAGCGTGAATTCAGTAAGATCTGCCGTAAGATCGTCAGGGAGTTGATCACAGAACCGCAGGATGGAAAACTTGTAGTAACTCCTGACATGCTCGAAAAGTATCTGGGAGTGAAGAAATTTCGTTATGGTGAGGCGAAAGATTCCAATCGTGCTGGACAAGTCACTGGTTTGGCATGGACGGAAGCTGGCGGCGAACTGTTACATATAGAGGCTGCCATTTTGCTGGGCAAAGGGAAATTTGCCAATACAGGCCAGCTTGGTGATGTTATGCGGGAATCGATACAGGCGGCGATGACAGTTGTTAGATCGCGGTCTGACAGTTTGGGCATAAAAAACGATTTTTATCAGGAACACGACATCCACATCCATGTGCCCGAGGGGGCTACGCCGAAAGACGGGCCAAGTGCCGGCATTGGGATGTGTACCGCTATAGTTTCCGCGTTGACTAATATACCTGCCAGGGCTGATGTTGCAATGACTGGTGAGATTACCCTGCGGGGCGAGGTGTTGCCTATTGGCGGCCTGAAAGAAAAATTACTGGCGGCGTCCCGTGGTGGTGTTAAAATTGTTCTGATTCCGGGTGAGAATCAGAAAGACCTGACAGATATTCCGGATAACATCAAGGGGGGGCTTGATATCAGGGCTGTCAATTGGATAGATCAGGTACTTGAGACGGCGCTTGAACATTTGCCCGTACCTTTGGATAAGGCGGAGACTCCAATTAATAAATCAAAAGGCAAGAAATCATCAAAACGTAGTCAGGTTACTGCACATTAGCGATTTCTTTTCGCTTGAATTTCTGTACAATTATGGCTGCGTGTATGACTGAGCTTCACGTAAGGTATAGTCTCAGGTAAGGGACATGAGGATGCCCTTGAGGCGTACATTAATACTCACTAAGAGATTTGGGGAATAGTCTTATGAATAAAACAGGAATGATTGATGCAGTTGAAAAGGCCACGGATCTATCCAGGGCTGACGCTGGCCGTGCTGTTGATGCCGTTGTGGATACGATAACAAATGAGTTGAAGAAGGGTGATTCGGTTACATTGGTAGGCTTTGGTACGTTTTTGATCAGAGAACGGGCCGCACGTATGGGGCGTAATCCTCAGACAGGAGCCAGGATAGAAATCAAGGCCTCAAAAGCTCCTGCTTTCAAGGCTGGTAAAGCCCTGAGAGATGCCGTAAACTAATGCGCTTTTTTTGAGGGCCATGTCCATGTCGTTTGTAAGCCGGTGATGGCTTCCAAACGGGCGCTTAGCTCAGCTGGGAGAGCATCGCCCTTACAAGGCGAGGGTCGCAGGTTCGAGCCCTGCAGCGCCCACCAATTTTAAGGAAGCTCTGAACAGGTTCATCCTGAGCCTGTCAGAGCATGGGAAGCGATAATGCGATATGTCCCTGTACCGCAGGAAATTCTGATTAAAATCAGAGTCTCCTGAAGCTGATATCCGGAGCGGTAGTTCAGTTGGTTAGAATACCGGCCTGTCACGCCGGGGGTCGCGGGTTCGAGTCCCGTCCGCTCCGCCATGTGGAAAGCGTCGGTGGTTGTTGGCGCTTCTTAAATATATAGAAGTTGTAGTGTGATAACTGGCCATAGAGAAACTTTTTATGCTGCAATCCATACGAGATAGGTTGGTTGGCTGGGTTGCCTGGGGTATCGTAATTCTAATAGGTGTCCCTTTTGCGATAATAGGTGTTACAGACTTTGGGACACCGGCACGAACTATCGCGGTCGCGGAAGTAAATGATATTCCCATTGATCAGGGAGAATATCAAAGACGTTATCAGTTGCGTCGGCAGGGCGTGCAGCGGCAACTGGAAGCAAGCTACAATCCTGAAATATTTGATCCTCAGTTACAGCGACAGGTTGTAAGTATGTTAATTGAAGAAGCACTGCTACGAGAGGTCGCTGAAGATAATAATATCCATGTTGGTGATGATGAGTTGGCACTGACCATTCAGTCCGATCCAGGTTTTCAGAAAGCCGGTCAATTTGATTTCAATGAATATCAAGCTCGTATTGGACAGGAGGGATTTACTCCGACCCGGTATGAACAGTTTTTACGTCAGGAACGTATTCTGACGATTCTCCCGAGAATGATAAGGGCGAGTAGTTTTGCCACGCACGGAGAGGCGAAGCGCCTTAATGATCTGTCAGCCCATAAGCGTGATGTCAGCTATGTTGTAATCAATAAAGATTTATTTCCTGATGACATTAATATGAGTGAAGACGGTGCTCGGGCCTATTATGATTCTCATAGAGGCGAGTTCCGAAGGCCGGAACAGATCAAACTTGAATATCTTCGAGTATCTGCTTCCCAACTTACCGACAGAGTGGAAGTTACAGATGATAGCCTTCGTCGGTATTATGAGGAGCACTCTGATCGCTATATTGTTGATGAGCAGCGTAAGGCCAGTCATATACTGATTGCGCTGCCTGAAGGCGAGTTGCTTGAAAATTCCGCTGAGGCCCTTGAAAAATTTAATACCGTAAAAGATAAACTGAGTGCCGGTGAGGACTTTGCAGAACTTGCACGTCAGTATTCAGATGATCCGGGTTCTGCATCGGAAGGTGGTGATCTTGGTCAGGTCACTCTTGGAATGATGGTGAAGCCGTTTGAGACAGCCCTGTTTGCCATGGGCGAAATCGGTGAAATCAGTGAACCGGTACGTACCAGCTTTGGGTATCATTTTATCCGCCTTGATGAAGTCATTCAAAGTGAAGAGAAATCTTTTGATGAAGTCAGGCAGGAACTTGTGGAAGGCTATGCGGAGCAGGAGTCCGTCGGGCTTTTCTATGATGTGTCTGAGCATATGGCTGAACTCAGTTATGAAAGCCAGGACTCATTGATCCCGGTATCGGAAGCCTTGGAAATTCCGTTACAGACAACAGATTGGATTAGCCAGGGGAATGAGAACTCCGGTATCGAAGGTAATCTTGATGTGCTGCGTGAGGCGTTTAGTGAACGGTTGCGCACCGGAAGCAATAGCGAGCCAATTGAAATTGATAGGAATGACGCTGTCATTATACGTGTGGCGGACTATCGAGAGGCAATGATACTGTCTTTCGATGACGTAAAAGATCAGGCACTATCCGGCGCAAAGAATGCCGCGACTGATGCAAAGCTCAATGAACTCGCTCATAAGCTGGCTGAAAAAGTGCGTAATGGCGGCTCTTTTGAAGAACTTGCCGGACAGCACGATTTAGCGCTGGAAAACATTGGATTGATTGGGCGTGACGACCAGTCTCTGCCGGCGGGGATGTTATCGGAAGTGTTCAAAATGCCTGCTCCCGCCGAAAACAGTATTTCAGTGGCTGCCGTATCTTTGCCTGATAGTAAATATGGAGTGGTTTTGCTGAATAAAATCATGTTGCCTGAAACGGAAAATGAGCTTTTAGTTCGGGAGCTAGGCCAGCGTTATGCGGCAAGGGCGGCGCAAAGTGTCGTGACTGCTGTGCGCGAGACCGCAATCGTCATAATACATGAGGATAAATTGTAGATTGGTAATGTTTCGGTTTGGTCGATTAACCGGAGAGGCAATGAAGCTTCCTTTACAGATTTTGCTGGACTTGGTAGTTGCAATGGTTCCTGCGGCGTCGTTTTTGCAGGCAGGCTGGAGGGCGAAAGCCATATTCCCTCAGATAGTTCAGAAGTTTTTCGCGTTCGGCTATCTGGTCTGACAATATGCCCATCCGTCAATTATCCTCCGACCTTGTTAACCAGATTGCCGCAGGTGAGGTGGTGGAGCGGCCGGCCTCTGTTGTTAAGGAGTTGATGGAAAACAGCCTGGATGCAGGCGCTAACCGGATTGATGTCAGCATATCAGAGGGGGGGACTCGTCTTATACAGGTACGTGATAATGGTTATGGTATTCGCAGATCGGAGTTGAGCCTGGCTGTTGCCAGCCATGCAACCAGTAAAATATCAGAACTGAACGACCTGAATGCAATCCAATCTCTGGGGTTTAGAGGGGAGGCGCTCGCCAGTATCGCGGCAGTTTCCCATTTTGAGTTAGCCTCAAAACACAAAGATGATGAACATGCCTGGAAGATGTCAGATTGTTTATCCGATCATCCTGAGTTTACTCCGTCGAATCTGTCATCTGGAACCAGAGTGGATGTGCATAATATATTTTACAATGTCCCCGCCAGACGCAAGTTTTTGCGTACCGATAAAACTGAGTTTTCGCACATTGATCAAATATTTCGTCGTCTCGCATTAAGCCATCTGACCACGGCGTTCTCATTAAAGCATAATGGTAAAACCTTATTTGACCTTAAAGTTACGGATGGTTCTGAAGGCCTGAAATCCAGAATCACTCAAATTTTAGGAAGCAATTTTTCGTCAAATGCGATTTATCTGGATCATGCAGGTGCCGGTCTTACGCTAAGAGGTTGGATCGCCCAACCAACTTATTCCAGATCACAGGCTGACCAGCAATATTTTTACGTCAACGGGCGCATGATAAAGGATAAGCTTGTCGCGCATGCGGTACGTCAGGCTTTTTCCGATGTATTGTTTCATGGCCGATGTCCGGCCTATGTTCTATATCTGGTACTTGACCCATCACGGGTTGATGTCAATGCACATCCGGCCAAGCATGAAGTGCGTTTCAGAGACGGGCGCACCGTGCATGACTTTATTTTTCATTGCCTGTATGAATCTTTGTCCGATACGCGTGCGGGGAAACAAAGCTCTGTGGAATCGGATGCGTTGCTGGATTCGACCACAAGTCCTGGTAGAGATGGTTTATATTCATCGCCTCAGACTCAGACGCGATTGAAGATTCGGGAAGCGATAAACTCTTACAATAATCTATACGGCCAGCCATCTACAGTCAGTCTAAGTCAGCCTGGAATCGATCAGAAGGCGGCCATTTTACCTGATTCAGTTGATGAACAGGATATCCCCCCGCTGGGGTATGCGTTGGCTCAACTCCTCGGCGTCTATATTCTGGCGCAAAATCAGGAGGGTTTAATTATTGTGGATATGCATGCGGCGCATGAACGGATCACTTATGAGCGCCTTAAACTACAATTCGATCAGGAGGATGTGCGCGTGCAACCATTATTGGTCCCGGAGCGAATCCCTGTTTCACAGCAAGATACGGCCCTGGTCGAAGAGTATCAGGATGTTATACTGTCGCTTGGTATGTCGCTTGATATCAGTGGTTCGGAAAGCCTTTTGTTACGAGAAATTCCAGCCTTATTGCACTCGCAAAATCTAACACGACTGGTTCATGGTGTTATAGAAGATTTACACGCGGCAGGATCATCGAATCGAATCAGCGAACTCATGAATGAATTACTCTCGACTATGGCCTGTCATGGGGCCGTTAGGGCCAATCGCCAGTTAACTCTTCCAGAGATGAATGCGCTGTTACGTGATATGGAAGCAACCGAACGATCCGGGCAGTGTAGTCATGGACGCCCAACCTGGACCCGGATTGGACTAACTGAACTGGATAAGTTGTTTGATCGTGGAAATTAGGCCGAAAGTTGTTCTGCTAATGGGTCCGACGGCTGCCGGTAAAACGGATCTGGCCGTTGAACTGGTCGAGAACTTTAATATGGAAATTATCAGCGTGGATTCCGCGCTCGTTTACCGTCAAATGGATATCGGCACAGCCAAGCCTGATGTCGAAACTCTGAGGCGAGCCTTCCATCATCTCATTGATATACGTGACCCTGCGGAATCCTATTCGGCTGCCGAGTTTTCTGCCGCTGCTGCGGTATTAATCAAAGACATACTTTCCCGAGGTAAAGTGCCTCTGCTGGTTGGTGGCACCATGCTGTATTATCAGGCGATCACGGAGGGATTATCCGAATTACCAAAAGCCGATGAAGCGATCCGTCAGAGGTTATTTTGCGAGGCCAGAGAAAAAGGCTGGAGGCAAATGCACGAGCGATTGAAGCGCATTGACCCGGAGTCAGCGTCCCGGATTCATCCGAATGACCCGCAACGGATACAGCGTGCATTGGAGATCTACTACATTACTGGTGACTCTATGTCTAATTGGATAAAATCACGTCAATCTGAGGGGTTGCCGTATAATTTCATTAAAATAGCGGTATCGCCTGAGGACAGGCTGGTATTACATCGCCGTATTGAAAAGCGTTTCGATAACATGCTAAAACAGGGCTTCATTGAAGAAGTGGAGAGACTGAAGGAGCGAGAAGATCTCGGCTTGGATAAGCCGTCCATGCGATGTGTAGGCTACCGGCAAATCTGGCGGTACCTGGACGGCGAATACGGCAGGGAAGAAGCCCGGCTCAAGGGCATCTATGCTTCCAGGCAACTGGCTAAACGGCAGCTTACCCGGTTGCGCTCTATTTTGGGCATAAATTGGTTTGATTCAATCAGTAATGTACAAAAATCGGCTAATCCTGTATCTTTCATACGTGAAACTTTTGCCTGAGGTATCAGGTAGCTATGGGAGATATTTCTCCACGATAACGATAATTAATCGGAGATTGCTACATGTCTAAAAGCCATTCATTACAAGAACCTTTCCTGAACGCCCTTCGGAAGGAGAAAATACCCGTTTCGGTTTTTCTGGTAAACGGGATTAAACTTCACGGTCATATTGATTCTTTTGATCAGTTCGTTGTTTTGCTCAAGAACAATGTAAACCAGATGATCTACAAGCATGCAATTTCAACTGTTGTGCCTTCACGGAGCGTTCGTTTTCAGACTGATGTTGAAAGTGCTCAGACTGACCTTGACGGAGGAGATGCAGGTAACTTTTAGAGCCATGTTTTATGGGGGTGGTCTTGTTTGATCATTCCGAGGATGGCGAACTTGCCCTGCTGGTGCATATCCGCTTCCAGAAAGCTGAATTTTCTTTAAGCCACGGTAGCGCCGGTTTTGAGGATATTCAGCAGGAATTCCGGGAGTTGTGTGAATCGGCTGACACTAAAATCGCTGGTGTGGTGGTTTCGTCGCGGTATGCGCCCAATGCAAAGTATTTCACAGGCAAAGGCAAGGCGCAGGAAATCGCGCTTGAAGTGCAGTCTTCGCGGGCTGAGCTCGCCATATTCAATCATGCGCTTTCTCCGGTACAGGAAAGAAACCTGGAAAAGCTATTGAAATGCCGAGTACTGGATCGTACCGGTTTGATTCTTGGTATTTTTGCCCGGCGTGCGCGGAGTTTTGAAGGTAAACTACAGGTGGAACTGGCGCAATTACGTCATTTATCCACTCGTCTGGTGAGGGGTTGGACTCACCTGGAAAGGCAAAAGGGCGGGATCGGACTTCGAGGCCCCGGTGAAGCTCAGTTGGAGACAGACCGTCGGCTGATTGGCGGGCGCATCAAAAAACTGGTATCACGCCTGGAAAAAGTCAGATCTCAACGGGAACAGGGGCGTCGTTGCCGGCAGAAAGCAGAAACACCGGTCGTGGCATTGGTGGGTTATACGAATGCTGGCAAATCAACTCTGTTCAATCAAATGACATCAAGTGGGGAGTATGCGGCTGATCAGCTATTTGCCACGCTTGACCCTACCCTGCGGCGCGTCAATTTGCGAGGGGGCTCGCATATTATTCTGGCAGATACTGTTGGCTTTATCCGGGATTTACCCCATGAATTCGTGACCGCATTTCGTGCAACTCTGACAGAGACCCGCGATGCCGACCTTTTGTTGCATGTAGTTGATGCATCCAGGGAGGATCGTGAGGACTGCATTACGCAGGTGGAGGCGGTTCTTGAGGAAGTCAACGCGGGTAAGCCCGCCAGGGATGCTGACCAACCTGTTTTAATGATTTATAACAAAGTCGATCTAACCAATCGCGGCCCCGGCATTGATCGTGACGAACAGGGTCAACCTGTGCGAGTCTGGTTGTCGGCGTATCATTCAGATGGCCTTGAATATCTGTTTGAGGCACTCACCGAAATTTTCCGTGCTCGAAAGCATCATGGATGGATAAGGCTGGCGCCTGAAGAATCCGCACTCCGTGCTGAACTGTATCAGCGTAATGTTGTGCAAAGCGAAACATACGATGAACAGGGGCGGGCGGTTCTGGAAATCAGCATCCATGGCCGTGATCTTGAGTCGACTGGCCTGGCAGGGAGATTACAGACGGTTACGGTTTGAAAAGAGATTTATCGTCTCGATAGACAAATTCAACCGCACTATAAATTCAGCAAAGTTGCGACTTGTGGCTGCACCGCCTACAATGCGCATCTTAATTAAATCAGGCATTTCTCCATGAACAGTACGATTAGTATGTATCTCTCCAGAAACAGGTTTCTGGGCCGGCTGATTCGTTTTACCGGACTGAAAATGGCCTGGAATGAGCCCGGAGATGGTAAAGACAGTAAAAAGGACCCCTGGGGGACCAATAATAAGGATGCTCCCCCCGATCTTGACGAAGTTGTCAAAAAAATGCGGAATAAATTCGGTGGGCTGTTCGGTGGTAAAAAAGGTGGTCGCGGAAATGGTTCCTCAGGCGCATCATCAAATGCGCCTGGGGCCGGTCTTTATGTGATTATATTGTTCACCCTCGTCATTATCTGGCTGGTATATGACATGACCTATACGGTCCAGCAAGCGGAACGCGGCGTTGTACTTCGCTTTGGTAAGTATGTAGATACGATTCAGCCTGGTCTGAACTTTCGTCTTCCGCGACCGATTGAGAAAGTCTATAAAATCGACGTGAAAAAGATATATAACTTTACCGATAAAGCCAGCATGCTGACAAAGGACGAGAATCTGGTTGAAGTGGAGTTTTTTATTCAGTATCAAATTCAGAGGCCAGAAAGATTTTTATTTGAAATCCGCTGGCCGAACCGGAACCCGGATAGTGTCCTGCGTTCCATAATGGAAAGCTCTGTCAGAGATGTGGTGGGTAAATCCAGGATGGACTATGTTCTGACCCAGGGGCGCACCTCGATTGCAACGCAAACTCGCCAGCTTATGCAACAGATTCTGGATCAATACGATACGGGCCTGGTGATAAGTGAACTCAAACTTGAGGATGCAAAGCCGCCTGAGGCAGTGAAGGCGGCGTTCGATGATGCCATCAAGGCCCGGGAAGACCAGGAGCGAGCCAAGAACGAGGCTGAAGCCTACAGTAATGACATTATTCCCAAGGCGCGCGGTAAATATGCCAGAGATATTGCGGATGCAGAGGCATACAAAGCCCAGGTTATCGACGAAGCCGAGGGAGACGCCAGCCGTTTCAGGCAGTTGCTCACCGAATATGAAAAGGCACCGGAAGTGACCACAGATCGCCTGTATCTTGAGACGGTGGAGAGTGTGTTAGCGAATAACCATAAAATTATGATTGATGTAAAGAGCGGCAGTAACCTGATGTATCTGCCACTGGATAAGATTACCGCACAGGCGGCTGGTGCGGCGTCTCAGCCTGCTGTTCGCGTTCAGGCGCCACCATCCACACGCCGCGAGACAACACCTTTTCGCACCGACTCACGTCCAGAGATACGTCGATGAACGCAATCAAAACTCAGTTATTCCTTATCGTCATTGTGCTGTTAGCGGCATTTGCTCCGCAGATATTCTACACGGTAAATATGATGGAAAAAGCCGTACTGTTACAATTCAAGAAGGTGCAGCGCTCGGACTATGAGCCTGGCCTGTACTTCAAGATCCCATTCATTGAAGAAGTGAAGAAGTTTGATAAACGGACGTTAACCCTGGACGCGGAACCAGAGCGATTTCTCACCAAGGAAAAGAAATTTCTTATCGTTGATTCCTTCATCATGTGGCGGATTGAAGACGAGGAGAAATACTTTACGACAACCGGTGGTGACGAGTTCGCGGCGCAGCGGCTTCTGGCACAGAAGGTAAATGCCGGGCTACGTGATGAGTTTGGCCTGCGCACGATAAAAGAGGTGGTTTCCGGTGAGCGTAGGGAAGTTATGAATATTTTAAGCGATCAAGCCAATCAGGCCGCCTCTGAATTGGGGGCAAAAGTGGTTGATGTCCGAATCAAGAAAATTGACCTGCCGGATGAGGTCAGTGATTCTGTCTTTGACCGGATGCGCTCCGAGCGTAAGCGGGTTGCTAACGATTTGCGCTCACAGGGTGCGGAGGTTGCGGAGCAGATTCGTGCCGGCGCTGATCGTCAGCGCACCGAGATACTGGCTTCGGCCTATCGCAGGGCGCAGGAAATACGAGGTGGGGGTGATGCGACTGCGGCGGAAACCTATGCCAGCGCCTATGGAAAAAACGAAGAATTTTTTAGGCTTTATCGTAGCCTTGAGGCCTATCGTAAGACATTTCAAGGGCGTAGAGATGTTATGGTGCTGGAGCCTGATAGTGAGTTTTTTCGCTACTTCAACAACCCGAGAGGGCCGTCGGCCGCTACTCAGTAAGCGTTGACGTTTCGATGGATATTGCTTGGGATGACCTGTGGGCTGCGATTGCACTCATGCTGATTATTGAAGGCATTATGCCATTTATTAACCCGGAGTCATTTTGCAGGACGCTGAAAGTGGTTAGTGAAATGAAAAGAAAAAGCGTTCGTATCCTAGGCATGATCTGGATAGGACTCGGTTTGGCAACACTCTATTGGGTGAGAGGTTGATCGAATGAGTGAAAATCGCTGGCTATTACCCGATGGTATTGAAGAGGTACTGCCGGAAGCCGCCAGCCGATTGGAAAGCCTGCACCGGCAGCTACTCGATTTATACCGAAGCTGGGGCTACGAGTTAGTGATACCGCCCCTTATTGAGTATCTGGAGTCATTATTAACCGGTACGGGTGCAGACCTGGATATTCAGACCTTCAAGCTTACCGACCAGTTGACAGGCCGGGCCATGGGGGTCCGCGCCGATATGACCCCCCAGGTGGCGCGGATTGAGTCAGCAACACTCAAGCGCAATGAACCGACACGGTTATGCTACATGGGGGCAGTATTACGAACGCGCCCGGTTGAATCAGGTGGTTCCCGTAGTCCCCTGCAGGTAGGTGTCGAACTGTATGGTCATCATGGCCCCGAGAGCGATGTTGAAGTGATTTCATTGATGATGGAGTCTCTAAAAATTGTCGGAGTTGGTGATATATTGCTGGATATTGGCCATGTCGGAGTGTTTCGCGGGCTGGTGCGGGATGCCAGTCTGAGTGAATCACAGGAGTCGGTTTTATTCGATATTTTGCAGCGTAAAGCAGTACCGGAACTGCAACAGTTTTTGGAGAGCTGTCGGGCCGATGGCGGGATTAAGTCACAATTAGCCGCGCTATGTGACCTTCATGGCGGAATAGAAAATCTGGAGCAGGCCATTACCCGGCTACAAGGTGCGGGCGGACAGGTTCAACAGTCATTGAGGGCACTACAGTCTGTAGCGGAGTTACTGCTGGAGCGTATTCCGGAACTTGACCTGCATTTTGATCTGGCAGATCTACGTGGTTATCATTATCACACCGGGGTTGTCTTCGCCGCCTATTCAATCGGTCATGGAAAGGCGATTGCACAGGGAGGGCGATACGATAATATCGGTCGGGATTTTGGTGTATTACGTCCTGCGACAGGCTTTAGTGCCGATCTGAAACAATGGGTTCAGCTCTCAGGCCGGAATACGACACCATATAGCCCAGCCATTCTGGCACCGTGGGATAATGACCCTCAGTTGCAGGAAGTGATCACCAATCTCCGTGAGAAAGGTGAACGGGTTATACAGAGCCTTGCAAATCAGGGTAGAATAAGCAGTTGTGATCGTCGCCTGGTCAAACAGGGCGACATTTGGGAAATCATTCCTCTCTAGCTTTTCACATGGAAAGTATCAACAAGGACATTTGCTGCAGGTAGCTTGCGCCTGCGCGAAACATATTTGCAGGGATAGCATGATGGGTAAAAGTGTCGTGATCGTTGGCACCCAATGGGGTGACGAAGGCAAGGGAAAAGTCGTTGATCTGCTAACCGAGCGAGCACAATCGGTCGTTCGTTTCCAAGGAGGGCACAACGCTGGCCATACTTTAGTGATTGATGGCAAAAAAAATATCCTGCATTTAATCCCCTCCGGCATCCTCAGAGAGAAAGTTTCCTGCATGATTGGAAACGGTGTAGTGTTGTCTCCTGATGCCCTGTTGAAGGAAATGGCGGAATTAAATGAATGCGGCATCCCCGTTCAAGAGCGCCTGCGTCTGAGTGAATCCTGTGCGTTAATTCTTGATTATCATATTGCGCTTGATCAGGCACGTGAAATCGTGCGTGGTAAAAAAGCCATTGGCACCACAGGACGTGGTATTGGCCCGGCCTATGAAGACAAAGTCTCACGTCGCGGCCTGCGCCTCGGTGACCTGCTCCATCCCGAGCGATTTGCGGAAAAGCTACGTGAAGTCATGGACTACCATAACTTTGTCCTGGAGCATTACTTCAAGGTCAATACAGTCGGTTACCAGATGGTACTGGATAAATCTCTCAAGGCTGCGGAAACTCTGGGGCCAATGGCGACAGATGTGACAGGCCTGCTGGCAAGCTCGCGTCAGGCGGGCGACAATATCCTTTTTGAAGGAGCTCAAGGGGCCTTGCTCGATATCGATCAAGGTACATACCCGTTCGTAACATCCTCAAACACTACCGCAGGGGGGGCCGCGACAGGCGCCGGCGTTGGACCGTGCCATATAGACTATGTTCTGGGAGTCACCAAGGCATATACAACCCGTGTCGGTGCGGGACCGTTCCCGACGGAGCTTTATGATGCGGTGAATTTGAATGATCCGAAAGGCAGGCACCTGGCGGATAAAGGCTATGAATTTGGGGCCACGACAGGGCGTGCGCGTCGTTGCGGGTGGCTGGATATGGTCGCGCTGAAACGTTCCAACGAAATCAACAGTGTAACGGGCATGTGCATTACCAAGCTGGATGTACTGGATGGTCTGGAGACCATCAAGATTGCCACGGCCTATAAATACCACGGTGAAATCATAGAAACGCCACCAATCGGGGCGGAAGCCTTTGATGTCTGCGACGCGGTCTATGAAGAATTCCCAGGCTGGTCAGAAAGCACCGCCGGTGCCAGATCAATAGATGATTTATCGAAAAACGCACAGAATTATCTGCAAGCCGTAGAAGAATTGGCCGGTACACCTATCCATATCGTTTCCACCGGTGCCGACCGTAGCGATAGTATTATTATCGAGCAGCCCTTTGGCTAGATGGATAAGTTCAAGAATAGATCGCACCCCCTCGGAGGATGACAGCACCCCAAAGGCAATAGTATGATATACTCTGTACAAGGGTTTGCAATACAGCCCGGATGAAACTAAAGTAGTGCAAATTGCCTGTATGATTTGAACCTGGACCTGTGAATCGTTCCTCTGAACTGATTCCGGTCCCGGCCCGCAAGGTTAGTTGCACACCATCGGAGAGAGATGAAGTTATCATAGTTAGAATGCCCTTGAAATGCGCCGCAGGTGCCATAGACAATTTAATGCCTCCATCCACTCCTCTCTACCCACCACACACAACCCTGCATACACAAACACCTACCTCCCGGGAGCCTGACAATCGACCTGTGTAGCCAGCGTCTGCTGGACCATGAGGCCGTAGAGCGGCGTGAGTGGGGCTTTCCCTTGAATGATGGCGCCACCGGCATCCCGTATGCGAGCCTGTCGGCGCCTGGCGAACCAGATACGGAGCTGGACATCAAAGCACTGCACGGACGGCGCAGGCAAGACCAACCACGGCTCCGCTGTCTTGTCGTCCTGTGCAACGCCGATACAGTGCGCCCAGATTATTCTGGGCGGCTGGTATCCCCCTGTTTGGCAAGAGGCGTCGATTCACGCAGGGCGGTCGTGTAATCACCACTCAAGCAGGTGTGTACCCTTCAGCAGGTCGGTGCCCCAAGCTACTCTCGTGCCTCCCGGCAGCGCGGCGATTATCAGGCAGAGTATGGTGGTCAGTCGTCTCATGGGAAGATAATACCGCATATCGGTATCCGGGAGGCATAGGCACCGTTTTTCACACCTGATTTCCTGTAGGATCATGCTGTGCTAACATACTTGGGCGGGTGAAACCGGATGTGTTCAGGCGGGTGTAGTTCAATGGTAGAACGAAAGCTTCCCAAGCTTTTAATGAGGGTTCGATTCCCTTCACCCGCTCCATCTGCGACGGGCTTATTTCCTGCGCCAACGGGTTCCTTCTGATCTATCTTCCAGTTCAATTTCCGCACCAGACAATAAGTCGCGGATTTCATCTGCCCGCTGAAAGTCCTTATTGGCTCTTGTGATCCTGCGTTCTTCGATCAGATGATCAATTTCATCATCGCTGAGTCCGCCTGAATCTTTGGGTTGCCAGCGGAACCATTCTTCCGGGTCATTTATCAACAGGCCCATAATGGCGCCACCGGCCAGTAACTGGGCTTTATGGTGGGCCTTCAGGCCAGTGTCCGCTTTATTGAGCTGCGTGGCAAGCTCGTGCAGATGTGCTAAAGCCACCGGTGTATTCAGATCATCCTGCAAGGCATTCATGATTTTCGCAGGGGGATCGGCGCTTTTCGACACGGGCTCAATATCACCCGCCTGTCGCAGGGCGTTATACAGGCGATCAATGCTGGCTTTTGCCTGTTTTAGCGACTCGTCCGACCAGTCCAGTGGCTGGCGGTAATGGGCGCCGAGCAGGGCATAACGCAGCGATTCTCCCGGTGCGTGTTTCAGGGCGTCATGAATCGTCAGGAAATTACCCAGGGATTTGGACATTTTTTCACCATTGACAGTGAGATAACCGTTATGCATCCAGTAGTTCACATAGCCTTCAGTGCCATGGGCACAACGCCCCTGCGCAATCTCGTTTTCGTGATGAGGAAAGATTAAATCCTGACCACCGCCGTGGATATCGATGACCTCGCCCAGGTGGGTTTTTATCATGGCTGAGCATTCAAGATGCCAGCCGGGGCGACCGCGCCCCCATGGACTATCCCAGCCCGGCTGCGCGTTCGAAGAGGGTTTCCATAATATAAAGTCGCCCGGGTCCTTTTTGTAGTCGGCAATCTCAATGCGTGTCCCTGTCAGCATATCGTCCGGATTCCGTCCGGAGAGCTGGCCATATTCCTTCATAGAGGGAACGCTGAACATGACGTTGCCGTCCGCCGTATAGGCGTGACCTTTGTCGATGAGGCACTGTATCATCTCCTGCATCGGCTCGATATGTGCAGTAGCGAAGGGTTCGATCGTGGGTGCCAGTACCCCCAGGTTTTTCATATCCTCGTGGTAGGCTACCGTATAGCGCTGGGTGATTTCATCAATACCGGCACCTTCATCGGCGGCTGTGTTCATGATTTTATCGTCAATATCCGTGATATTTCTGGCATAGATAACTTTCGGGTAGAGTTGCTGCAACAGCCGGAACATCACATCAAATACGACCGCGGGCCTTGCGTTACCGATGTGAACATAGTTATAGACCGTCGGACCGCAGACATACATCGTAATCCGTTCCGAATTAATCGGGGAAAACTCTTCTTTCTCGCGGGTGAGCGTATTGTGTATGTATAAAGCCATATCCGGTTCCAGGCGGCTTGTGTGCGGCTACTCGTGTTCTCCGTACAGAATGTCCGGATCTATCAGCGGGGCTTGGACAACACGGACTTTGTCGTCCTTTACCAGATTGTAAAAGCAGCTTTTACGGCCTGTATGGCATGCGGGGCCGGTTTGATCGACCAGAAGGAGGAAGGTATCGCCATCGCAATCCAGGCGCATTTCCCTGAGGAGTTGAATCTGTCCCGAGGATTCGCCCTTGCGCCAGAGCTTCTGTCGGGAGCGGGAGAAATAACATACCCGCCCGGTTTCCAGGGTTTCTTCCAATGATTTCCGGCTCATCCAGGCCATCATCAGCACTTCCTTGCTATCGAACTGTTGAGCAATTGCCGGCATCAGTCCGTCGATGTTAAACAGCAGACTGTCAAGTACCTGATCCCACGGCAGGCTTTGCCCGATGTCATATTTTTCAGTTTCTTTAATCATGGAGGCAATCTCAATATGTTTTTCCATTATAGCAGGCTTAATCACACACTTGATCTATACTCGCCTGCTGGCCATTTATTGTTATCCTGCACGGTTTGCCGACCTGGCCATCGCTTGTTCATAGACCAGAGATTGTTTAACAAAAAGCCCAATATGGGATGGACTCATAATAAGCACTTGCCATCAGGGAGCTATCTCTACAGAATATGCTATGAATAATCCGAGGGGCAAACAGGAGAAATCAAATGCCAATTGAGGAAGGAAAAACTGCACCGTTATTTACTCTCAAGGACCAGCATGGCAACAGGATTGCCTTGAAAGATTTTCGTGGAGCAGATGTGGTCGTTTATTTTTACCCGAAAGATGACACTCCGGGCTGCACAAAAGAGGCCTGCGGTTTTCGAGATTTATGGAATAAATATCAGGAGCAGGGTATTGTTGTCCTGGGAGTATCTCCTGATGACGGTGAAAGCCACCTTGAATTTATCAGCAAATATGATTTACCCTTCACACTGCTGAGTGACCCCGATAAGAAAGTAATGGAGAAATATGGGGCCTGGGGCGAAAAAATGATGTACGGTAAAAAAGTAACGGGTGTTATCCGATCTACCGGCTGGATCGGACCTGATGGCAGGGTCGTTAAACATTGGGCAAAGGTGCCGAAAGCGGAGGATCATCCCACCAGAGTATTGCAGGTGATTACTGCCTCCAGATCAGCAACTTAAGTTAAAGATGCCATGAAAAAACCATTCAGAATTTTAGCAGGACTGGCCATCTTTGGGTTCGTCCTCATTGTTGCGATGGCGGTCATATTACCCATCGTTATTCAGTCCAAAGACCTCAAACCTCAGATCGTGAAGGTCATAAAGCAGTACACGGGGAGGGTTCTGAGTATTGAGGGTGATCTTGACCTCGCTGTGTTTCCAAGGGTTAGTCTTATCCTGGGGAGGACGGAGCTGAGTAATGCGGCAGGTTTTAGTAATAAACCATTTGCCAGCATGGACGCCGTTAGTATCCGGATCGCCTTGCTGCCTTTGTTGAGCAAACGAGTGGAAATGGATAAAATTATTGTCGAGGGTTTATCTTTAAACCTACAGCGCAATAAAGAGAGCCAGACCAACTGGGATGATTTTTCCGAAGGTGGAGACCGGAAAATCAGCCAGAAATCACCATCTTTAGACCACAAGGCAGGGGTCGAATTTGAGGCGCTGTATATCGGTGGGATCGATATCCGTGATGCGCACATCAATTGGCAGGATGATACTACGGGAGACTCTTACCAGATCTCAGAATTTAATTTATCCAGTGGAGTTATTAGACTGGATCAACCAGTAGGCATTGATTTTTCCACACGCTTTAGCAGTCAACAGCATCAGGCGAAGGGCATGTTCAAGTTTGCCGGTAATATATTATATTCTGAAGCAACTCAAAATATCATAATGGATAATATGGTACTTAATGCGGATGCCAAAGTCGGAAGAGTCATTCCCGGAAAAGCGAGTCTGGATATAACTTCTGAAAGAGTGGTTTTCGATATTAAAGGGCGGAAACTGGAGCCCGGTCGTTTTGCTATGGTACTCGATTTTGATTTATCCAATCCGATGTTGAAGGGAGTTGCCGAGGTGCAGGTGGACGCAGCGCTTGATCTGAATGTCGGGCGGTACAGTCTTTCCAATCTGTTGGTGGAAGTTGATGCCAATGGCGAGCCGCTGAATAACAAGCAGGCAGGGCTGAAACTGGAATCCTCGGCATTGACTGTCGATCTCGACACATCGGAGTCACTCAGGCTTAATGGTCAGTTTAATATTGCGGAATTTAATGCCCGCCAATTACTGGAAACTTTAGGGCAGTCAGTTCCCGAGACAGCGGATCCGATAGCGTTCACCCGCATTAAGGCGGACTTTGATTTTGCGGCATCCGGTCAACATATCTCCATGAATCGCTTGAATATTGCAATGGACGATACGACGCTTAAAGGCAGGGCCGATGTTACCGATTTCAATCAGCAGGCGGTGACCTTCGATCTGGACATTGACAAAATTGATCTTGACCGCTATCTGCCATCAAGGGAGGCAGAGTCCGATGTTCAGCCGCAGCCAACCGGCGCTGACGTGACCGGAGATGAACTACTGTTCCCTGTTGTAACCCTGAGAAAACTTAACGCCAATGGCATGATGCGTATTGCCAGTCTGAAAGTGAACAACATAAAGGCCGACGATATAAGTCTTGAGCTGAAATCCAAAGACGGTCACGTCAATCTGAAGCCGCAGGCCAGACTTTACCAAGGGCAATATTCCGGTGACTTTACTGTGAATGTCCAGCCCAAAGTCCCGGTCGTCAAAATCAAGTCCGGCTTTAATAATATCCAGATCGAGCCATTGTTAAAGGATTTGATGGGAGAAGCCAGACTTGCGGGCACCACCAGGGGAGTTGTGGAAGTCAATGGCAAAGGTAATTCGCAAAACGCCCTGAAGAAAACACTCAATGGTGACGCATCATTTAATTTTAATGACGGTGCCATCGTTGGCATTAATATCGGCAAAATTCTTAGGCAAGGTATAGCCAAATTGAAAGGTAAAGCGGTTCAACAAACAGGTGCGCCTGAAAAAACAGACTTTTCACAACTATCAGGTAAAGCCACCATTGAAAACGGTGTGGTGGCCAGCAAGGACTTCTCCATGAAGTCGCCGCTGCTGCGTGCGTCGGGAGATGGTACAGTTGATCTACCCAGAGAACGTGTCGATTATCTGCTGGAAGTCTCGCTGGTCGGATCATTACAAGGACAAGGAGGGGAAGAACTGTCGAAATTAAAGGGAGTCACGATTCCTCTGCGTATTGAAGGGCCATTCTCCGATCTTTCCTATAAGCCGGACTTATCCGCCGTCTTATCGGACCGCGCCAGGAAAAAAGTGCAGGAGAAAAAAGACGAGCTACAAGACAAACTAAAAGGCAGGTTAAAAGGTCTTTTTTAGCTGATATGCACACTGATGCTGCCGGGCTTTCCGGGTGTCCCCGGTCGCGGAATCCGACCCATAATGTGAATACTGGCAACAGGCCGATTGCCGGGCAATATACTCTGAAGACCCTGCAACAGAGGGTGAAGGTTTTAGTGGGGCATGGAAGAATTTAGCCAAAAGGTTCTCGCCTGGTTTGATAACCATGGACGCAGGGGGCTACCCTGGCAACAGCAAAAAACACCGTATCGCGTTTGGGTTGCAGAGATCATGTTACAGCAGACTCAGGTTGCCATGGTTATTCCATATTTTGAAAAATTCATACGACGCTTTCCAGACGTACAGGCCCTTGCCGGGGTTACCGATGACGAAGTCATGTCGCATTGGGCCGGATTGGGGTATTACGCCAGGGCCAGAAATTTACATCGCTGTGCGATACAGGTCGTTAAAAAATACCATGGTGAATTCCCCGCTACCCAGGAGGAACTGGCAGCTCTGCCCGGGATAGGTCGTTCTACAGCGGGGGCCATATTATCCCTGGCCTTTGGCAAGCGGGGAATTATTCTGGATGGCAACGTCAAACGTGTTTTGAGCCGATATGCGGCCATAGAGGGATGGCCGGGGCAGGCTGCCGTATCAAAGCAACTATGGCGACTGGCAGAACAGTTGACGCCGAACCATCGGCTGGATGACTATACACAGGCAATGATGGATTTGGGTTCGCTGGTTTGCCTGCGTCATCAGCCTGAGTGCGCCGATTGTCCCCTGTCCGAGCCATGCAAAGCCCGGCGACAAGGATTAGCCGGGCAGCTTCCCGGCAGAAAGCCGAAAAGGCCGCTACCTCAAAAATCAGCCCGCGTCATAATTTTACGTAGTCAGGGAAAAATCCTGTTGGAAAAGCGACCGCCTGTCGGGATCTGGGGCGGGTTATGGAGCCTCCCGGAAATTGATGTCACGCTTTCTGAAAGAGCGGTGGCAGAGCTATTGCGCAACAGATATGGAGTGAAGATCGAGGCCCTTGAAAAGGTCCGAAGCTTTAATCATGTCTTTTCGCACTTTCGCCTGCGGATCGAGCCGTGGATCATCAACACGTCAATCATGCAGGACAGGATTCAGGAGCCCGGAGAGCAGTGGTATCGTTTCCGGGAATTATCGAAGATAGGAATGCCTGGCCCTATTGGTCAGTTTTTAATGAAGCTTGCGTCGGCAGCGGAACGCGGCTGATTTTTGCGACGTAAACCCCGGTTCATGATCTGCTTATCGAGCATCCCCCCTTCCATGAAGATTGAATTCAGGACATACTTAACGGGCGCGTGGCGAATCAGGTAATGCGCCTGATAGAACGGAATAAACAACACGGATAAAGCGATGAGTAAAACTGTAAGTTGCGTCAAACTCGGTGTGCAGGCCGAAGGGCTGGGTTTTCCACCGGTGCCGGGCGAGCTGGGGCAAAAAATCCTTGAAAATGTCTCAGCGCAGGCCTGGCAGGGTTGGTTACAGCACCAGACAATGCTGATTAACGAATATCGCCTCAGTTTGAGAGATCCAAAGGCCAAAGAGTATCTGATGAAAGAGCTCGAAAATTATTTTTTCGGCGACGGTTCAGAAAAGCCCGCAGAATATAAGCCGTGATTATGGTATCGGCTTGACTAATCCATACTTCCTGCGTCTAATACGCGCCCTTTCCTATGGCCAGGTAGCTCAGTCGGTAGAGCAGGGGACTGAAAATCCCCGTGTCGGCAGTTCGATTCTGTCCCTGGCCACCGTTTACCATTAAGCAGCATATTCTTTTATCTTGTATCAGTCCGGGCAAGTTATGGCATAAATCCGGATGTCTTTGGCACTCCCCGAAATGCAATCGCCTTTATAAAATTCATTACCGGGGAAACGAATCGCTCGGCCCGGGTTGATCGGCATTGTTTTGTGTTATTTTTGGCATTAGACTTATTGCACCGTGGGTAAACTTGCCTTAAGGCTAACCACAGGGTGTGACTGCCGAACCAGATGAAAACAGACTTTTTTGCAATCAGGATGCTGCTCCGGGGTATCTTATTTTTACCCTCAGCCGCACTTTGTGTGGGTGATTCGCATGATGAGAGCGATTGCCCTTTAGTGATACCAGAATTTGACGGTACGGCGCTATTAACTCGAGAGGAGCGCATTCAGGTAATGGATCAGGCGCTCAAAGATGCGCTCAATCAGGTGCGCGATTGCCGCCAGACATCTGGTGGTATGAAAAAAGGGGATAATAATATTCCCGGTTCAGCGGCGCCCGATATTTCCGGTAGTGACACAGGTCTGAACGCCGCCGGGGCTAAGGGTGACGCGAAAGCCGAACAGGCGACGATGAAGGATACCGGGATCAGGGAAAATAACGCTGAAAATGTGCAGTCTGCCAGACCGAATAGCGAGCTTTCAGGCACAGAAAATTCCGGGCAGCGAACCGGTTCAATGCCTGATGGAAAGTCACCGGAAGATATACCGTCGGCAGATAATGATAGTATAATTGCTCGTCAGATCAGAGAAGCGGCTTCTTCAGAACCTGACCCTGAAAAGCAGGTAAAACTCTGGAATGAATATCGCCGCTATAAAGGGCTGCCGGAAAAATAAAGCCGGGGCGTCAGGTAAGAGGGTTTGAGATGTATCATTGCAAAGACACAAATTGGCTTGGTTCTATAAATGCAGATAAATACTTCCGTGCTCTTTTTTTCTCGTCGTGCCCAATAAGTTGCTCTCGGCTGACAGGGTTTTGTCTGCTTATCGCAATTTTTTTATTAACCGGTTGCTATGCGACTACCGGCGGGGTATTTGATAATTCTACAGGTTTAGTCGGACCAGAAGGTTCTTCTGCTTCAGAAAAGGAAGCCCCAGTGCGCGCGATACAAAAAGAACTTGAGGTTATCATTCCTGTTTTTGATCCCAATATCCCCGAAGACCCCGATGAGTGGGAGAAAGAAGGTATTTGGCCTGAATTGCGCAGAGTAGAGTCGGTGAATTTTGCTCTTGAAATGAAGCAGGCATTAGAAGAGACCAATCAATTAGGAGCAGTTCGTGTAACTCCTGATCGAAAGGTTACAGGTGATATTTATGTAGTTGGGAAAATAAACGAATCAAACGGTGAAGACGTCGGTATTAATATCAGGGTTATCAGCATAGATGGTAAAAGCTGGCTGAGTAAAAATTATAGTCACCAGGTTGAAGGATATTTTTTTACGAATATACGTAACAAAGATAAAAGCGCTTATTATCCCGTGTTTGAAAAAGCGGCGATCGACATCGTTAAAGCACTGAAGTCCAAGGAATCTGATTACTTGAAAACGATTAACCAGCTTGCCGAGGTGCGTTTTGGTCACTCTATGTCAGACGACAGCTTTGCTCAATTCCTGAAATTCAGAGGCAACCAGGTAGAGTTGGTGCAGGCACCTTCAAGCGATGATCCGATGCTCAATCGCATTCACCAATACCGTGTGGAAGACCAGCTCTTTACCGATCATATGCAACAGAACTATTACGATTTTGCCCAGAAAGTAGGGCCATCTTATAAGGCATGGCAGGAAGCGGCCTATTCTGAAAATAAAGCCAGGCGTGAGGCTAAAAAAGACGCTGTATTAAAGGCGCTGGCCGGTATTCTGGCGATTGGTTTGGCTGTTGCCAGTGATTCTGAATCAAGCGGTGGTGAGGCTGTAAAGGCAGGCGCGGTGGTTGCTGGTGGAGCACTTTTAGCAAGTAGCGTACAGAGTTATCAAGAAGCTAAATTTCATCAAGAGGCGTTAATGGAGCTCGGAAAATCTGTAGATGTGCAAGTCACCCCTCAGGTCGTTGAGCTTGAGGAGAGAACAATAAAACTGACAGGGGGTATGGCAGAACAATTTGATCAGTGGCGTGCGGCTCTAAAAAGAGTATTCGCTGAGGAACGGACGCCAGATAGGCAGCTCTAGCATTAAATTGGATAGTCGTCGATTCAAAAGCAAGAAAAAAAGCAGAGAATATTCCTTATTTGCAAATATCGTGGTCGTCACAGCGTTACTTGCCATTGCGGTTTTCATGCTGCTCTATGGGCGCATAGCCCCCATTCCTACCCCTGAAACACAGGATACCAATAGCGACGATACCGGGTCTTTAAGCGATGAGCAGCAGGAGACTTTACGACAAAAGTATATTGCCAGGATGAAACTCTATGAGTCCGAGGCTAAAGCTGAAATCGAAAAGCTCAACCTGCCGATGTGGTCTCCAGATAGCACCGCAGAATTGCGGACACAAGAAAAAAGAGCAATTGAAGCCTTTGGCAGTAATCAGTTTGGTGCAGCTCTGATCCAATTAGATGGATTGCTGGAAAAAATATCAGGACTGCGGTCAATACAACAGGAAAAGTTTCTATCCGCTCTGGAAGGTGCACGGCAAGCATTTACAGAAGGAAACTTTGAGCAGGCATCTTCCGCAGTCAATGACGCCTTGCGTTATAAGCCTGAAAATCAGGAAGCGCAGTTGCTAAAAGGGCGTGTTGCTTCAATGGAGACCGTTTCTCAGCTGGTTCGAGAAGCTGATGTTGCGCGTGTGGAAAACAATCTTGTCAAAGAAATTGAGCTGTTGGATAAAGCAATCAAGCATGATCCGCACCATACTGGTCTCGTAGAGAGACATCGTCAATTGATTGCGCAACATCGTCAACAAATATTTGATACCTTATTGCAGCAAGCCCACCAGGATCTGGATAGCAGAGACGTTAAACAAGCTCGAGGAAGGCTTATGGAAATAAAAAAAATAGACACCAAACATCCATCCTTAATTCTGCTGTCAAATAAGCTTAAGCAGCTTGAGAAAGAGCTTACGTATCAAAATTTAATTGAAAAAGCCAAAGCTGCGGAGCAGGAAGATAGCTGGCAAGCGGCAGAATCCCATTATCAACAGGCTCAATTGATTTTCCCCAGCAGGGAAGATTCAGATAACCGTCTGCGACGGGCGGCAAAAATTAATCAATATATTCAGATGATTGAACAGGCATTATTACGTCCCGAGCGGCTGGCAGATAATCAAATAGCCTCTGCAATGCAACAGATTGTTGAAGAAAGTGTTAACCAGGCTGAACACAGTATTAAGCTTCAACAGATTGCCATTCGATTAAAAAATACAATCGCAGAAATGTCCAAACCTGTTGCCGTGACAATTTATTCGGACGGGCATACCCATATATCAGTACTTGGCGTTGGTGTTATCGGAAGAGCAACTGAGTATAAGCTAAAAGAAGGTTTGAAGCCGGGGCGTTATCTGTTCAAGGGAGAGCGCAGAGGCTTTAAGGACAAGCTTCTTGAAGTTTATATAAAACCTGATCGGCCCGTCATTATCAGAGTTATCTGTGATGAATCTATCTTCTGAAGATTACTTTCGCAAGCAGAAGCGAACCTTTTGGAAAAAGACTGTTGCGGCGAGTATTGTGATTACAGTCGTTGGTGTGACAGTGTTAACATTTGTCTTCTGGGTTAAGGCAGTTATTGTTGAAGTGAGACCCGAAGCCGCGGCACTCAAAGCACAGCGCACTTTAGATGGTCTGGGTTGGGTACAACAAAACAAGGTCTATCTACTGGCGTCCAGGGTGAATTTAGAGATTGCAGCTCAAGGGTTTATCAGTGAGATAGTTACCCTGGAACGCAGTATGCCTAGGCGGCATATCGCGATTAGTCTAAAAGAAGCACCAGCCATGATTAAAGCAACCGCCATACCGGTCGATGAGCAGGTAAAATGGCATATTGATAAAAAAATTATAGGTTCAGGAGCTGAGCTACAGGTTGCGGTGGAGCCAGGGACGCACACCCTGAAGGCTTCGCATCCTTATTATCAGCCGCAACAAAGCTCTATCAGAGTAGAGCGCGGTACAGAGAAAACATTATCGTTTGAATTGAAGCCCGTGCAGGGACGGCTTGATTTGTTTTCCAGACCTGAAGGCGTGCCAGTCTCGCTAAATGGCAATGCTATTGGGAAAACACCTGTTTCTATGGCACAACAAGGAGGTCGATATAGCTTACAGATAGAGACCTCTGACTTTGAGCCAATTAACGACACTATCGACATCACCTATCGGCAGCCGATTGTTAAAAGAAACTACCAGCTAATCCATAAAAAAGCCTCCGTAGATTTTAAGCTTACCCCGCTCGGAGGGCAGTTATCAGTTAATGGTAAGGCATTTCCGGCAATGGATGCCCGCCTGGAACTTGAATCCTTGCGCGAGCTTATTATCAGCTACTCTAAGGCCGGTTATTCTTCAAAAACCATCAAGCGTATGTTCAAGCCGAATCAAAAAGAAAATATTTCGTTGCAACTAAAACCGGAGTTTGGAAAAGTTATTCTTAAAACAACTCCAGCATCAGACATTAAAATAAACAACGAAAAAAAAGGGCAAACCCCGCAAGCATTTACACTAAAAACCATCCCGCATAATATTCATCTTTCCAGATCCGGCTATCGTTCAATTCAAAAGACGATACATCCCAGCAGGCAGCGTGTCATTCAGATTAATGAGACGCTAATGACAGAGGAACAGGCTCGGCTTGCCGAGGCCCCTGAAGTGACTAAAAATTCGATAGGGATTGAACTTGTATTATTCAAACCAGACAAAGCGGCTTCTTTTGAACTAGGTGCACACCGTAGTGAAAAAGGACAACGCGCCAATGAGATTCTGCGCACAGTAAAGCTGCATAGAGCCTTTTATGTCAGCCGTATGGAGATATCCGCCGGGCATTATGATCAGGCTTTTGGCCGTCGGACTCCCGCTTCTGATCTCGCGGTTAGCAATGTTACCTGGAGTGAGGCGGCACTTTTTTGTAACTGGTTAAGCAAAAAAGAGAAATTGCCTTATTTCTATATTACGAATGGAAATAATATTACCGGTTATAATCCTCAAAGTATCGGATATCGATTGTTGAGTGAAGCAGAATGGGAGTGGTTGGCGCGCTACGCAAATCGTAATACACCTGCCCGGTTTGTCTGGGGTAATAAAGCGACAATTCCGATAGGGATTGGCAATCTTGCAGATGAAAGTGCGAAAAACAGCGTTGCAACTTACATCTCTGGTTATAATGACGGCTATCTGAAATTGGCACCTGTTGGTTCATTCAAGCCGGATAAAACGGGTTTGCATGATTTAGCGGGCAATGTTAGTGAATGGGTACACGACGCCTACACTGTAGATCATAAAGCCATGAGCAATCCATTAGGAGGTTTGAATAATACCAGCCATAGCGGACATGTTGTCAAAGGTTCAAGCTGGAAGTCAGGTACGTTAACGGAACTACGCTCCGCATATCGGCAGAGAGCAACCGGGCGGGCGGATGATCGAGGATTCCGTATTGCGCGTTATATCTATTGATTAGAATATCAGGTTTATTCCGGAATACTAGAAACTATGAAAATCCAACAAGATAAAAAATGGCGCATTAAAATCATTGCGCTTATCGTGCTTTTTTTAATTATTGGTATCTCGGTTGCTGGTGTTGTGGGCTATTCTTTAAGTCTTAATTCCCCAGCAGCCTTTCCTGTTGACATATAAAAGTGTCAAAGTTAATCAAAAATTTGATTGCGATAATAATATCGGTATTACTGGTTCATCTTGCCTATATCGGAATTGTTTTACCTAATGCTGAACTTGCAATTGAAATCGCAGGCCAACAAGGGCAAACAGCCCCGCGTAATTTTTTTGTAATCATAAAAGACCTGGAGCAGGAAATATGTATTATTCTAATGTTATGGGGGACGTATTTGATTATCAGCAAAATCATCTCAATCAGCAAAGATCGCTATCTTCTTGATGAAGAACTGGTCAACTTTTCTGAAACTCAAACCGATAATAAAATCGAAGCTGCCAGGGCAGTGCGCGAACGACTGACTACCTTACCGAAAGAAGTCATAAAAACCTCATTAGTACAAACACTACTGTTAGGGCTTGACCGATTTTTGATTACCAAAGACGTACATTACACGGCTGAAGCCATAGATGCGCAAATGGATGCATTATTACTCAGTATGGAAACAGAAAATTCAATGATACGCTATTTGATCTGGGCTATTCCTTCAATCGGCTTTGTCGGTACAGTGCGCGGTATAGGTCAGGCGCTATCACAAGCAGATCAGGCTTTGGCGGGTAACATTGCCGGCATGACAAATAGCCTGGGAATAGCGTTTAATTCCACTCTGGTTGCATTGATTATCAGCATATTTTTAATGTTGCTGTTGCACCAGCTACAAAGCATACAAGACGGATTGATTGTCGATATTAGAAACTACTGTGAGAAACATATCATGAACCCAATAGGACAAGATCCATAATCTGATAGCTGTGAGGAAATTTAGAAAGAAAGCCGAAGGATTTAATATTTCTTTTCTGGACGTAATGTCATGCGGCCTGGGGGCTGTTATTCTGGTGCTGATGCTGGTCAAATATCAAAGTGAATTACCGGACGCTCAGTCATCTGCACTGCAAGCTGACATTGCGGTAATAGAGCGACAAAACCAGCGATCAGAAGGGCTGTTACAAGCACTTCAGGGCCAGTCAGACCAAGCCCGGACCAGGCTTTCCCGGTTAGACGCACAGCTTATGAGTCTGACGGCGAAAATCAATAGGGAGAAAGATACGCAGCGATCTTTGGAATCACAACTTGCAAAGCTGGAATTGCAGGCTGATACACTGGAGCAAACACCTGCCACCCCGATTCCGGTGGCTGGCAAAAGCCTGGAAGATTATCTGCTTGGCTTAAAAGTAGAAGGCGGAAAAATCGTTATACTGGTAGATAGTAGTGCTTCGATGACAGAAGAGCGCCTTATAGACATAGTCCGCTACAAAGTGGCACCCGCGAAAGAGCGCCGACAGGCCCCTAAATGGCGACGCACCTTACGGATTGTGGAATGGCTTATCGCCAAAGTCCCGACCGAGAGCGAGTACAGGATTATTCATTTTGCAGAACAAGCCGGTTTTGTCGGGGGCAGTGATTGGAAAAAAGGAGCTGATTCCAGAGATGCGGCAACAGTGCTGGCCGATTTTTCTAAAATTACCCCCGGTGGAGGAACGAATCTCCATGCCGCTGTTTCCTTAATGCGCAGTTCTGCGGGAGGATTTTCCAATGTATATCTGATAACAGATGGCATGCCGACACAGGGAAAAACCGGAACACTTGGAGCGGCCTCTTCATTTTTCTCGGGATGCGCTTCAATCGGGGGAAAAGCACAAACGATCAGTGGTGAATGCCGGCGCAAATTACTCGACAATGTCATTTCATCTTACAAAGAAAGAGCACCTGTTAATGTGATTCTTTTGCCACTGGAAGGTGATTCCGGAGCGGCGGCGGCTTTCTGGCAATGGACAGCCAAAAATACTGGCTTACTGATAGCTCCAGAGGCTTCCTGGCCATGAAAAAACGTCCACGTAATTTAGAAATTTTCACTCTGTCTTTTCTGGACATCATTTCTTGCGGATTTGGCTCCATTGTATTGCTGATACTGCTCTCCAAGTCAACAGTCACCGGAGGAATAATTGACACAGATCGCATCTCGGAATTACTTAGAACCCTGACTCAGATGGAAACGACAAATTCTGAACTTGAAACTCAATCACAAAAATTTTCTTCGACGACGAATGAACAAACGAATCGTACAGTACAATTACAAAAAGAAATTGAGAAAGTCAGGCAAGCGTTTACAGCAATACAATCCGCAAACTCAAGTCTGAATAAGAAAATAGCTGCCTTGCGCGAAAAAACGACACCTCCCTCTGCGACGATCAGTACAGACGACGAAGCTAAGGAAGAAGTTTACGCCGGTGGTATTCCAGTGGATGCAAACTACATTATTTTTATTGTGGACACATCAGGCTCTATGAGATCAATCTGGAGAAAAGTTATGCAGCGGATGGAAAACATACTGGACATTCATCCGAAAGTTAAAGGATTTCAGATTATGAATGATAATGGCATACATATAATTTCAGCATATAAAAACAAATGGATTAACGATACGCCAAACATGCGCAGGCGCGTGCTGAAGATACTTCACTCATGGCAGGCATTCTCTAATAGTAGTCCGGTGGAAGGGTTACAAACGGCATTGCGACTTTATGTAAAGCCAAACATGAAAATATCAATCTATATTTTGGGCGATGACTACACCGGTTCATCTTACGATCCTGTACTTCAAACAATTGCCAGGCTGAACACCAACAGGATAACCGGCGAACCGATTGCTCGTATTCATGGTATCGGATTCTACAACCGGAAAGGAGGTAACATTACACGCCTTTCAATTCTGATGCGTGAAGTTGCACGCCAAAGCCGAGGAACTTTTATGGCCCTTGATTAACCCACAAAGCGTACCCCTTTTTGTTATCTGCGCTCTGGCGAGTCCGAAATGGAATCGCTCAGCATCTCCTTAAAAGAGTGGCTTACGAAAGCATTGCCGCGCATACGGTCACAGAAATCCATGAAACCGTGAATGGCGTTGTTAATTACGCTTCATTGCGTCAAAGAATTCAGCGTTGGCCTTGGTTGATTTCAGACGGTCCAGCATAAATTCCATTGCGGCGAGTTCGTCCATCGGATGTAACAGCTTGCGGAGAATCCACATCTTCTGTAACTCATCAGCCGCTGTGAGTTTTTCCTCCCGGCGTGTGCCGGAGCGGTTGATATTAATTGCGGGATAAATACGCTTTTCAGCAACGCGCCGGTCCAAATGAACTTCCATATTTCCGGTGCCTTTGAACTCCTCGTAAATTACCTCATCCATCTTTGAGCCGGTATCAATCAGGGCAGTGGAAAGAATGGTTAATGAGCCACCCTCCTCAATATTGCGTGCCGCCGCAAAAAAGCGACGAGGCTTTTGCAGGGCATTGGCGTCAACGCCGCCGGTGAGTACCTTACCCGATGATGGAACAACCGTGTTATAGGCGCGAGCCAGACGGGTCATGGAATCCAGCAGGATCACCACGTCTTTTTTGTGCTCAACCAGATGTTTGGCCTTTTCAACGACCATCTCGGCAACCTGTACGTGTCGCGTTGCCGGTTCGTCAAATGTTGAAGAAATTACTTCAGCGTGAACGGAGCGCTCCATCTCGGTAACTTCCTCGGGGCGCTCATCGATCAGCAGGACAATCAAGTGGCATTCGGGATGATTACAGGCAATGGCCTGCGCAATATTTTGCAGCATCATGGTCTTACCGGTCTTGGGCGGGGCCACGATAAGGCCACGCTGACCTTTACCGATAGGTGAGATGAGGTCAATAATACGGCCGGTAATGTCTTCCGTACTGCCGTTTCCCTGCTCCATTGTCAGTCGTTCGGTCGGAAACAGCGGTGTCAGGTTTTCGAAGAGGACCTTGTTACGTGCCTTTTCCGGTTTTTCATTGTTGATGGTCTCGATTTTTAGCAGAGCAAAGTAACGCTCTCCATGCTTGGGAGGCCGAATTTTCCCGGCAATGACATCCCCGGTGCGTAGCTGAAAGCGTCGAATCTGGCTGGGAGAGACATAGATATCGTCCGGCCCGGCCAGATATGAATTTGTTTCCGAGCGTAAAAAACCAAACCCATCCTGCAAAATCTCCAGTGCGCCGTCACCGTAGATATCATCACCGTTACCGGCCTGTTTTTTCAGGATAGAGAAAATCACATCCTGTTTTCTGTTACGTGACATATTCTCAATACCGAGGTCACGAGCCATGTCGATGAGTTCGTGAGCGGGTTTGAGCTTTAGTTCGGTTAGATTCATGTGAACTTCCTGGATGTTTTTAGTGAAGGTTAAGATAATCTGGAATGGATTAGCTGAAATTAGTTAGTGGGAGGCTTTTTAATTTTTGTGCCATAGTTTGGCTAAAGCAGTGCTATTAAAAAGCAATGTTATTAAGCGGGTCACTGACAATCAAATATTGCTGTCAATGAACGCCGTTACCTGCGACTTGGAGACAGCGCCGACCTGAGTGGCCTCAGTGTTTCCATTTTTGAAAAGAATCAGGGTGGGAATGCCACGAATACCATATTTCTTGGGTACTTCAGAGTTTTCGTCAATATTAACTTTGGCGACACTGATCTTACCCTCGTACTCACTGGCAATTTCATCAAGAATTGGTGCGATCATTTTGCAAGGGCCGCACCATTCAGCCCAGAAATCCACCAGCACGGGAATATCCGAACTCAGCACATCATTTTCAAAACCACTGTCAGTAGTGTAAATAATTTTATCGCTCACCTGAGTGACCTCCGCTTTTCTGTCGGGAAATGAATAAAAGTTGAACGTATTAATTCGCAAATAATGAATTAGGTATCTGTTGGAGTCTTATTGGCTTGAATATAGTGGGAACTCTTCAGGGCTCTTCTTAAGAATTTAACCAGTAGGGAAACCAGCGGAACCTTTCATCAACCTGCATTTGAAACGAATCATTCTGAAATTGCAACCCTTTTGTCGGATTGTTAGCTAAAAACAGAAATGCTCCCCCTGTGTTACGGAGGGAACATGACTGAATTGCGCTGACATACTAGACATTGAAGCGGAAATGTACCACGTCACCTTCCTGCATGATGTAGTCCTTGCCTTCCAGGCGCCACTTCCCTGCCTCTCTGGCACCGGCTTCCCCATTGCAGGCGACATAGTCGTCATGCCCGATGACTTCGGCTCGGATGAATCCTTTCTCGAAATCGGTATGAATTTTTCCGGCACCCTGTGGAGCCGTGCTATTGCGTCGGACGGTCCAGGCGCGAGCTTCTTTGGGGCCAACAGTGAAAAAGGTTTGCAGGTCAAGCAGGGAATATCCGGCAAAAATAACCCGGTCGAGTCCCGGTTCCTGCAAGCCAAGATCCTCCAGGAACTCCTTTTTCTCCCAATCATTCAGTAGCGCAATTTCGGACTCAATAGACGCGCAGACGGCGACAATCGCAGCGCTTTCCTCTTTGGACAGCGCCCGAACTTCGTCCAGATAGGGATTATTTTCAAAGCCGTCTTCGGCCACGTTGGCGATATACATCGCTGGCCTGGCCGTGATCAGATTCGCGCCTTCCAGTCTTTTTTTTTCACTCTTACAGAGTTCCAGCGAGCGAACCGGTTTTCCCTCATCCAGATGATTCCGAATCCTTTCAAACAGTCTTACTTTCGCCTGCTCTTCCTTATTACCGGCTTTGGAAGCCTTGGCCGCTTTCTCCATCGCCCTTTCAGCCGTAGCCAGATCGGCCAGAGCCAGCTCAGTATTAATCGTCTCAATATCGGCCGAAGGATGAATCCCGTCGGCCACATGCGTGACATCATCGTCTTCAAAGCATCTGACCACATGGGCAATGGCGTCGGTCTCGCGGATATGGGAAAGAAACTGATTGCCCAGTCCCTCGCCTCTGGATGCGCCTTCAACCAGGCCCGCGATATCGACGAATTCGATAGTTGTGTGAATCGCCTTCGCAGAATTGGCAATAGCGGCCAGCCTGTCCAGGCGACTGTCCGGTACGGGCACGATACCGACATTCGGTTCAATGGTACAAAAAGGGTAGTTCTCTGCAGCGATTCCAGCCTGCGTCAGCGCATTAAAGAGAGTTGATTTGCCCACATTCGGCAATCCAACGATTCCACACTTAAACCCCACAGGATTCCACCAGGACTATTTCGAGTGGAGTTGCAGGGTAGCCTTGTCAATATCCCCGGCAACGAGTAACCCGATGATATCCAGAATATCGGCTATTGAATGCATCGCACCATCATAAACCTCTTTGCTGGCGCGTCCCAGAAGATAGCGGGTCACCCGGTTGCGGTCGCCGGGATGCCCGACACCGAGCCTCAGTCGATAGAAATTCTTCCCCAGAGCGGGCATGATGTCACGCAGGCCATTGTGACCACCGTGACCGCCCCCGAACTTGATTCGGGCAACCCCCGGCTCAAAATCAAGTTCATCGTGAGCCACCACAACTTCGGTCTCATCAACCCGGTAATAGTGCGCCAATGCGTTCACGGCCCCCCCGCTTTTATTGATGAATGTCATGGGTTTCAACAGCCAGCACTCATGCCCGGCAATACGCACTTTGCAGACCTCGCCGTGAAACTTGCTATCGACCTTGAAATGCCCGTTAAAATGCCGTGCAACCTCATCAATCATCCAGAACCCGGCATTGTGGGGGGTCTTCTCATACTCGGGGCCGGGATTACCCAGCCCTGCGATGAGCCTGATTGGTCTGTTGACCACGATCTGCCACCCTCCGGCGCCTGGTAAGAGATGAATTATGCGCCCTCTTCCTCATCTTCATCGGCGCTCTCTTCCTCTTCTTCTTCAGTCGAAGCACGGGGGGCATGGATGGAAGCCACCGCACTATCGTGGCCTTCACCGTGCGTCAGTCCAACCAGGGTAACGCCCGTTGGCAGCCGGATATCGCTCAGGTGCACTGCCTCGCCAATATCCAGGCCGCTCATATCAATCTCAATATATTCCGGCAGATCCTTTGGTAGGCAGGTGACCTCGACTTCGATAGCCAGATGAGAAACCACTCCACCGGCCTTGACGCCGGCAGCCGCGTCTGTGCCTGTAAAATGCAAAGGCACATGCATGTGAATCCTGTCCCGGTCACCGACACGCTGGAAATCCAGATGCATCGCCATGCGTCTGGTGGGGTGACGCTGCATATCACGCAAGACAACCTTTTGAACCCTGCCGCCTAGATTCAGATCCAGGATGTGGGAAAAAAAAGCCTCATGCTCAATATGCTGAATAATATCATTGTGCTTTAGCGTAATAGCTACCGGAGCCTCGTCACCGCCGTACACGATGGCGGGTGTTAATCCGGCATGACGCAGGCGGCGGCTCGCACCTTTTCCCGTGTCCGTGCGCATCTCCGCATTAATTGAAAAATCTACACTCATTATTTTTGCCTCGAAAAACCACGAATCACCGACCCGCGACCAGATCGGCATGGAACCCGCGCAACGCCCTGTTCCGCAGGATGGGGCGCATTATATCAGGTAAGCTCCGGACAAGTCCACCCTGTGTATGAGTCCGCCATAAATTGCGCTTTTATTATGGTTGATAATGTCCCGCACCGGGGTTCGTGATCTCAGTCCTTTGTGTGGACGGATACGTTTGTATTTGACCAGCCAGCCTTCTGTTACACAATCCCGAGGCCGTGAACAGTAAGTCCCATGGAAATAAACAAACCGTTCCCGGACCGTCCGATTAGAACACTCACGTGTGGCATTCATCGTGTTTCTGAACCGATGCACCGTATTGCAACAGCAAACCCATAACTCCTGTATGATGCGAACCATGTCGAAACAAACCAGCAAAGATCCGTTTGCGGACCGGGAAGCAGATAACTACGATCAGCCCATAGCCTCGCGTGAATTTATTCTCCAGTGTTTAGGCGAGGCGCGGGGGCCTCTGCCGTTCGAGCGCCTCGCCCATATCCTCGAATATCGGGATGATGAGCGGAAAACAGCGTTACAGCGTCGTCTCAATGCCATGGTTCGGGACGGGCAGTTGTTCCAGAACCGCAAAGGGCAATATGCCATTGTGACCCAGGCCGACCTTGTGGTGGGAGAGGTAATTGCCCATAGCGACGGTTTTGGCTTCCTCCGGCCCGATTCCGGAGGGGAAGACCTGTACCTGTCAGCAAAACAGATGCGAACCCTCATGCACGGTGACCGTGCCATTGTCCGCCCGGCCGGAATGAATCGCAGGGGGAAGCCGGAAGGCAAGCTGATAGAGACCCTTGAGCGTCGCATCGCCACGGTTTCAGGACACTTTTTTCAAGAGTCAGGTCTGGGATTCGTCCGCCCGGACAACCGCCGTCTTACCCAGGACATTCTAATTCCTCCTGGAGCCGAATCAGGTGCGCGTCATGGTGATATTGTAAGCGCACGGATTACCGCCTATGCCACCATTAAATCGCATACCCTTGGGGAAATAACCGAAATTCTGGGAAATGCGCTGACGACTGACATGCACATTGAACTGGCGCTCAGGAAATTTGGTTTACCGCATACATGGTCGGAGGCGGTGCAGCAGGAGGCAGCCTCGCTGAGTGAGACGCTGCCGGAAGGAGAGGTCAAAAGGCGTCGGGACATACGTGACCTGTCCTTGATCACCATTGATGGAGAAGATGCCCGCGATTTTGATGACGCGGTTTATTGTCGACCGGTGGCCAAAGGCTGGAAGCTGTTTGTTGCGATTGCCGATGTATCCTGGTACGTACAGCCTGGTACGGCGCTGGATAGCGAAGCATATGAGCGCAGCACTTCAGCCTATTTCCCTGGCCGTGTCGTTCCGATGTTGCCGGAAGTGCTGTCCAACGGCCTGTGCTCGATCAACCCCGATGTTGATCGCCTTTGTATGCTTTGTGAAATGGACATCAACGAGCAGGGCAGACTTATCGGGGCCCGGTTTGATTCTGCAGTGATGCGGTCCCGTGCCCGCCTTACCTATACAAAAGTTGCGGCCATGCTGCTCGGAACGCAGGAACAGCAGTGTGCCGAATATGCGGATTTACTGCCCCTTCTGGAAGACCTGCATGGACTCTACAAGGTGCTGGCCGAGGCCCGCCGACGCCGTGGGGCCATTGAATTTGAGAGCGAAGAAGCCGGTTTTGTCTTCGATGATCAGGGACAGGTGTGCGAAATCAAGCCACTGGTGCGTAATGACGCACACAAGCTGATAGAGGAATGTATGATTCTGGCTAACACTGCCGCAGCCCGTTACCTTGAAAAACATGAGCTGCCGGCCTTATACCGGGTTCATGCCGGGCCTTCCGAAGACGATCTGGCCTCGTTGAGAGAATTTCTGGCCGGGTTGGGTCTGTCACTCGGCGGGGGACAAGAGCCACGGCCGCAGGACTACGATAAGCTACTGAGTGAAACCAGACAACGCCCCGATGCGCACGTCATCCAGACCGTAATGCTGAGGTCCCTCAAGCAAGCCATATACCAGCCGGACAATAAGGGGCATTTTGGCCTGTCACTGGACTCCTACACCCATTTCACCTCGCCAATAAGGCGCTATTCCGATTTGCTGGTCCATCGTGCCATACGCCATCTTATAGAAGGTGGAAATGCCGGTAATTACCGCTATGCCCAACACGACATGGAAAAGTTCGGTCACCAGTGCTCGGCTCACGAACGTCGAGCGGATGAAGCCGGTTGGGATGTTGCCGAGGTATTAAAATGTAAATACCTGCAAGCTCATCTGGAGGAAGAATTTAATGGCGTAATTGCCGGCGTCAGCAACTTCGGATTATTTGTCGAAATTGAAAACATCAGTACTTCCGGGCTGGTTCACGTGACGGCGCTTGGGCACGATTATTTTCATCATGATCCGGTACATCATCGGCTTAAAGGGGAGCATACGGGCACATCGTTCCGGCTGGGTGAGGTCATGAGGGTCAGGCTGATACGGATTGACATCGAAGACCGCAAGATTGACCTGGAACCGGTCCAATTGCCCGATAGCCTGTCGAGAGCCCCTGGTAAAAAAAGGGGGCGAGGGCGCGGGCTGCGAAGAAGACGACGTTGATGGACAGGGCCACGGTTATTTGCGGCCTGCATGCCGTTAGTTCGGCAATAGACTCCGTGCCGGACAAGGCGTTGACGCTATGGCTGAACCGCAGGCGTCGTGATAAGCGCATACAGTCAATTATTGACAAAGCGGGCCGACATGGTATTGCCATTGAATACGTTGGCCGTGATGAACTCGACAAGTATGCCGAAGGGCAGGTGCATCAGGGCGCGGTTTTGCTGACACGCGCCACGAATCTTCGCCATGAACGGGATTTGCCCCAGCTCCTGGCGGCGATAGACGGCGTTCCTTTAGTGTTGGTTCTTGATGGAGTAACGGACCCGCATAACCTGGGGGCCTGTCTCCGCACCGCCTGTGCCGCCTGTGCCCATATCGTGATTATACCCAGAGACAAGGCGGTCGGACTCAATACCACCGTTCGTAAATCGGCCAGCGGTGCGGCTGAACATTTACCGCTTATACAGGTCACTAATCTGGCACGAACGCTCAAGCAGTTACAGGATGATGGCTTATGGATTACGGGAATGGCCATGCAAGGCAAAAACATCTATCAGTCAGACCTGACGGGCCCGCAGGTTATTGTGATGGGCAGTGAAGGCAAGGGTATGCGCCGCCTGACCCGGGAACATTGCGACCAGCTTGTTCACATACCCGTGTCTGAGGAGATCGGCAGCCTGAATGTCTCTGTCGCCGCAGGTGTAGTACTATACGAAATCATGCGACAGAGAACAGCCATAGAACGGAAAGATGAAATTTAATGGCATGAACATCCACTCCAGTGACGTGGTCAGTGACCAGGAGCGCATCTATGCGATGTGGATACACCTTTCAGGTTTCCTTATTCCTCTGGGGAATCTCCTGTTGCCATTGCTCCTTTGGTCACTCAAGCGCCGGGAATCCCACTATATTGACCAGCAGGGTCGGGAGGTAATGAATTTCCAGCTAACGATCACCTTTTACGCCATTTTCACCGTGATTCTGGCGGCGACCCCGATTGGTTGGGTATTCGTTCCGGTCGTCCTTCTGTTGCACCTGACTGGCACGGCCACGGGGTCGGTAAAGACCTGGAAAGGCAAAGTATTTCGCTATCCTGCCACGTTCCGGATGATTCCGTCTGCCTGAACGCCCGGGTCCGCATCAGGGCGGGGTGACTGGCCCCGATGGAATATTATTCAGCCGCCGTCTGAGTCAACCACAACAAAAAGTGCAATATGTAGTGGACTGATACAATATGGACTTGCAATATAACCCGTATGGGTCTAGAATATTCATTTTGCATGAACAACGATTTTGGATGTCCGGGATAACAACCGGACCTGAGAGTGGTTCAAAAAGTCCGCTGGCCTGGAAGGTTGGGACTGGAGAGCCAATCGGAACATCCGTCGGAGCGGAGGCGAAGCGAACATGATCAGAACATTAATGGCCGGCGCGGCTATGAGGTCTGCGATAAACACCATGTATAATTTAATGCCCCTTGCCCCCCCCCCCCCCCCCCCCCCCCCCCAATTTGGATATGGCCCTCAGTCCTGCTGCTGTCCGAACCGATACCCGCCGTCAGGTGCCGACATAGGGCTTCGGCATTATGAGCACAGGCTTCCGTTATTGCCGCGGCCTCGTGGTCCCGCCCTTCCGGACCACCCCGATGACAAACTTCGCGGCGGGTACATCCGCCACAGGTGAGGACGCCGCCACCGGTACGGCGACTATCAACAACGACACCATCACGCTGACCGACAACAACACGCCGGTGATGATTGCACCGGGCGATGAGGCCAGGTACACCAAACGCCCGTCGTCTTGCCGCCCTTTACGATTGACTGACACCGGCACATTCCGGCACATTTATGTTATGTTATCGGCGACAGCGCCTGTGCGTCAGGTGCAGAAAAGCTTGAAGATACAACCGAATAGATACAACAACGCAGGGAGAGAAGCACAATGAGGCCTCAGGGATATAGCGGACGTAACATGACACACACCGGCGGCGCTGGCGCCGGCATGGATGCGGCCGCCCGCAGCCGGTGGTTCAATGTGCAATCGGCCCTGCTGTTGCTGGCGCTGCTGACCGGTTTTGCCCCCGGTGCCGCCGCGCAGAGCGTGGACATTGGTTCGGCCAGCGTCACGGTCGCCGAGGATGGTGACGCAGAAGGCGGCACGGCCGCATACACGGTGGAACTGGGCACACAGCCAGCCGGTAATGTCGAGATTACGGTGGCATCCGATACGGCCACGGCGGCCACGGTAAGCCCGTTGATGCTGACGTTCACAAGCGCCAACTGGAACGCGGTGCAGACGGTGACGGTGACCGGAGTGGACGACGACACCGTCGGTGAGCGCACGGCGAGCATCGGCCATAGCATTGAAAGCGGCGACGGTATGGGCTATCCGGATGACGGCAGTCTGATCATTGCCTCTGTGGATGTCACGATCACCGACGACGACGCGCCGGTAGTGGACTTCGCCAAGACCGAGGCCGTCGTAGACGAGTCTTCGGGCACGCACGATGTGGTGGTCAATCTGAGTCCGGCGCAGACCTCGGACACGACAATCACCTACACGGTGATCATCACGGGCACGGCGATAGCAGGCGAAGACTACGCCGCGCTGTCCGGCATGGTCGTGGTGCCTGCGAACATGACCAGCGCCGATCTCTCCGTGGTTCTCATCGATGACAGCGTCCCAGAGGACAACGCGCTGCTGAGGCTGAGGCTGACCGCTGGCGAGGGTTACACATTAGGCAGCCAGGTCACCTACGATCTGATCATCCGCAACGACGACGCGGCAGGCGTGACCATCACAGAGGCGGACGCGGATACCATCGTCGCCGAGGCCGGTGGCACGAACACCTACAGCGTGGTGCTGGACACACAACCGTCCGACAGCGTGGAGATTACGGCGACCTCCGATACGGCCACGGCGGCCACGGTGTCTCCGACCACCCTGACCTTCACCACGGCCAACTGGAATACGGCACAGATCGTCACGGTGACGGGCATGAACAACGACCGGGATGACGCCATGGACGCCCGCACGGCGACCATCAGCCACGGCGCGTCGTCCACAGACACCGATTACGGCGCCAGCCTCGAAATCGACGACGTGGAAGTGGAAGTCACCGACGACGACATGGCGGGCGTGACCATCAGCGAGACGGACGCAGATACCATAGTCACCGAGGCCGCTGGCACGGACGCCTACGGCGTGGTGCTGGACACGCAACCGGATGGCAACGTGGAGATTACGGCGACCTCCGGTACGGCCACGGCGGCCACGGTGTCTCCGACCACCCTGACGTTCACAAGCGCCAACTGGAACACGGCGCAGACGGTGACGGTGACCGGAGTGGACGACGACGTTGACAACACCGGAGACGAACGCACGGCGAGCATTGGTCACCGCATCAGCAGCGGCGACAGTGGCAGCTACCCGGCAGGCGGTCTGAGTCTGGATTCGGTGAGCGTCACGGTGACCGACGACGACACGGATAGAGTGGACATCGGTTCGGCCGTTGTCACGGTTGGCGAGGATGACGGCACGGCCATGTACACGGTGGAACTGGGCACACGGCCAGCCGGTAATGTCGAGATTACGGTGGCATCCGATACGGCCACGGCGGCCACGGTAAACCCGCTGGTGCTGACGTTCACGATGACCAACTGGGACACGGCGCAGACGGTGACGGTGACCGGAGTGGACGACGTCCTTGACAACCCTGGAGACGAACGCACGGCGAGCATTGGCCACAGCATCAGCAGCGGCGACAGTGGCCGCTACCCGACGGCTGGCCTGAGTCCGGCATCGGTGGACGTCACGGTGACCGACGACGACACGAGGGGCGTAGCGTTTGATCTGACACCGGGGTCAACGGATGTTGCCGACAGACTGGCGGTGGATGAAGGCGATACCGCGAGCTACACGGCGGTGCTGACGACCCGGCCGACGGGCGCTGTGACGGTGACGATCACGGGCCACACCGGCACCGACCTGACGCCGGCCCCGGCCAGCCTGACCTTCACGGCGAGCGACTGGAACACAGAGCAGACGGTCACAGTGACCGCAGCGGGAGATGGCGACGCGGACAACGAACGTATCGTGCTGACACACACCCTCTCGGGCGCAGACTACGGTGCAGTGGCGGCAGGGCTGGTAGAGGTTGACATCACGGACGCCTTCCAGCTCACCGTTAGCACGACCGCGGTGACGGTTGGCGAGGCCGGCGGTACGGCCATGTACACGGTGGAATTGGGCAGGCAGCCGGCGGGCACGGTGGAGCTGACGGTGGCATCCGATACGGACACGGCGGCCACGGTGTCTCCGACCACCCTGAGGTTCACAAGCGCCAACTGGAACACGGCGCAGAGGGTGACGGTGACCGGAGTGGACGACGACATTGACAACGCCGGAGATGCACGCATGGCGACCCTCACGCACCGCGTCAGCAGCGGCGACGGCGCCGGTTACCCGACGGGCGTCGTGAGCCCGGTGACGGTGAGCGCCACGGTGACCGACGACGATACGAGGGGACTGATGTTCGATCTGACACCGGGGTCGGATGATGACGTGTCCGAGGTGGCGCTCAATGAAGGCGATAGTGCGAGCTACACGGCGGTGCTGACAAGCGAACCGACGGGCGCGGTGACGGTTGCCATCATGGGACACCCCGACCTGACGCCGGCCCCGGGCAGCCTGACCTTCACGGCGAGCGACTGGGACACGGAGCAGACAGTCACAGTGACCGCGACCGATGACGCCAACGCGATCGACGAACGTATCGTGCTGACGCATACTGCCTCGGGCGCGGACTACGACGCAGTGCAGGGAGAGGTCGCCGTTGACATCGAGGACACCTTTCCGCTCAGCGTCGCCGCGGCGCAGGTTGCCGAGGGCGGTGACCTTGAGTTCACGGTCAGCCTGCGTAGTCCGGCCCCCGCCGGCGGCTTGCAGATCCGCTATGCCACGGTTGACGGACGCGGGCTGGATAGCGACGCCGACTACCAGATTGCCACCGGCGGCGTGGACTACACCGTCATCCCGGCCAGTACCCTGACCATTGCCGAGGGCGATAGCGAGGCGACCATCACGGTATCCACCACGGACGACAACATCTACGAGTCGGCCCACTACCTGACGCTGATGCTGAACGACATCCGTGGCCAGTTTAACGTCGGCGGCACCACAGCGACCTTTACCCTGGACGCGGCGGTCGCCTCGGCGGTGGGCACCATCACGGACCTTGACGACCGACCGACGGTCGAATTCGACATGGGCACCTTCAGCGTCAGCGAGCGTAACTCGGCGGAGGTGCGGGTGCGGAGGGCCTCCCGTCCCGTCAGTCTGGTGCCGACCCGGGTGACGTTCACCATCAGAGACTCTACCGCCACGAGGGCCGGCGGCGACTACGCGGGTCCGGACTCGATTACGCTGTTCTTTCCCCCTCACACTGCTACCCAGACCTTCAGCATCCAGGGCGCCCGCATACCGATTTTGCAGAACAATGTATTTGAAAGATCAAAGAGCTTTATTGTAATACTTGATAACAACCTGGAGCATGTGACGTTGGGGTTTAGGTCGCTTAGTGCAGTCACCATACTTGACGATGACCAGCCGAGGGTCGGTATTACCGCGGACATGAACCGCATCACCGAAGGCGCAACGGCCACGTTTACCTTAGAGATATCAAACCCCGCGCAGGAGGCCCAGACCTTCAGGCTTCGTCTGACCACGCAGGGCGACTTCATTACCCCGGCGACGGTGCCCGTGGTGCTGCCTGCGGGTCAGACGCGGGTCACCTACCGCCTGCCCACCGTCGGTGATAATGTTGACGAGTCGGACGGTCGGGTGACGGTAGAGATACCGAACTCCGGTCTGCCGGTGCCCACTCAATGGACTATCAGAGACGGTAGAGAGAGCGCGACGGTGATGGTATTGGACGACGACGGCGTTCCGACGGTTGGCATAGCGGCCGACCATGGCCAGGTCAGCGAGTCCGACGGCGCACGGGCGGTGTACACGGTCACGGTCAGCCCGCCCCCGTCGGGTACGCTGGACGTATCGGTGGTCGTCAGCGAGGACAGCGACTTTATTGCCGAAACCGATGAGCGCGTCCACACGGTCACCATAGACAGCAGCGGCCGCGGTCAACTGAGTCTGCCGCTGGTCAACGACGGATTGGACGAGGCCGACGGCATGATCACGGCGGCCATCGCCACCGACGACGCCTATCGGTTGTCGCGGTTCCCGGACGAGATAGCGGCCACGGTGGAGGTATGGGACGACGACGGTACGACGCCCGGTCTGGCTATTGCCAGCGGGGCGTCCTTGGTGTTCGAGGGCAGTGAGGCCTTCATCAGTCTATTGTTGACAACCGCCCCGAGGGAGGATGTCACGGTCACCATCAGCGGTCACGCCGACACCGGCCTGACCCTGTCTCCGTCCAGCCTGACCTTCACGTCGGCCAACTGGAACACGGATCAGGATGTCTTTCTGAATTCGAGAGCGGATGCCAACCTGGAAAACGAGATGGTGACGCTGACGTACCGTGCTCGAGGCGATAACAATCGCTACGATAATGTGCGGCTCGATACCGTGATCACGCTCGTCGACAGCGGCACGGCGGTCGGCGTGACGCTCAGTCGTTCCGGCGTCACGGTGAATGAAGCCAGCGGCACGGGCGCCTACACCGTGGTGCTGGACACGCAACCGACCGGCGACGTGGAGATTGCGGTGACGTCCACCGATGAGAGCGTGGCGACCGTGGCGCCGGCCTCGCTGAGCTTCACGACGGGCAACTGGAACACGGCACAGACGGTGACGGTGACGGGTATTGCGGACACGGTTCACAATCTCGGCGACCGACGCGAGGCGAGCATCAGCCACGCCATCAGCACCGCCAACGACGGCGGTGGTTACACAGCGGCTCTGGAGATTGACGAGGTGACGGTGACGGTGACGGACGACGATGGACAGGCCCTGATATTGGCCCCGGCGGTGGTCTCGATCACGGAGGGCGTTACCAGCGCGGCGAGGAACAGCTACCGGGTGCGGCTGACGGACCGGCCGTCGGCGAACGTCACGGTGGTGATCACGGGCAATCCGTCCGGTCTGACGCTGAGCCGTTCGAGGCTGACCTTCACGAGGAGTAACTGGAACAGGGAGCAGGCGGTGACCCTGATATCGAATGACGACAACGCGGTGGACGAAGTGGTCATGCTCAGGCACACGCCCTCGGGAGGCGGCTACAGTGTAGCGGACGCTGTCACGGTCATGGTGACGGACATTGACGAGACGGGGCTGAACTTCACTGCGGAGCGGTTATCGATGGACGAGAACGGCAGCGTCAGCTACGCAGTGACGCTGGCGAGCGAACCGACGGCGGCCGTGACGGTGAGGGTCAGTGACAACCCGGATCATCTGATGTTGAGCCGTTCCAGCCTGACATTCACGACGGGTAACTGGAACACGGCGCAGACGATCACGCTGACCGGATCGGAAGACAGTAACGCGGTGGACGATACGCTCACGCTCACCCACACGGCGTCCGGGGGAGATTACGATGGAGTGACAGGCGAAGTGTCGGTCACGGTCGAGGAAGACCGCCCGAGTCTGGCGCTGAGTGAGAGCTTGATTGAGCTGCAAGAGGGCGACAGCGGCACCTACACGGTGGTGCTGACGGAACAACCGGTGGCGACCGTGGAGGTAGCGATCACGGGCGACCTTGCGGGTCTGATGCGGAGCCGTTCCAGCCTGAGCTTCACGAGGGGTAACTGGAACAGGCCACAGGAGATCACGCTGACGGCGCTTGAGGACAGCGACGGTGCAAGCGCCATGGGGCGTCTGGCGCACGCGGCCTCAAGCGGCGGTTTTTTTCTGGGAGTGAGCGATCTGCAGGTCAGGGTGGCCGACGACGAGGCGGGCCTGGTGTTTTCTTCGGCGGATTTATCGTTGATTGAAGATTCCTCGACGGCCTACACGGTGCGGCTGGCAGGGGCCCCGACGGGCACCGTCAATGTTGCGATCAGTGCGTCCGTAGCGGAGCTGAGCCCGCAGCGGCCTGGCATTGAGTTTACGCCGACCAACTGGATGGTGCCGCAGAGGGTCACGGTGTCGGCGGGTACGGACACCAACACCATAGACGACAGGGCGACGCTGACGCACACGGCCTCGGGAGGCGGCTACGATGCGCTTACGGGCGAGTTGCCGGTCACGTTAATTGACAGCGGCAGGGCTGCGAATGTGATCGTCAGCGAGACCGCGGTCACGGTTGACGAGGCGGGCGGCACAGCCGGTTACACCGTGTTGCTGGCCTCGCCGCCGGTTGGCGAAGTGGTCATTACGGCGACCACGGACATGCCGTCGGTGGCGGCGGTGAGCCCTGTGCGCCTGAGCTTCACGACGGATAACTGGCAGGTGCCGCAGGCGGTGACGGTGACGGGCATTAACGACGACAGCGACAACCCCGGCGATAGTCGCACGGCGACCATTGCCCACGCCATTGCCATGGGCGACGGCGGCGCCTACCCGGTGAGCGGGCTGAGCCCGGCGGCGCTGACGGTCACGGTGACAGACGATGACGATGGCGATACGCCCGCCCTGGTGTTCGCCCCGGCGATAGTCTCGGTGACCGAAGGTGCCGCCACGAACTACACGGTGGCGCTGTCGACGGTGCCGACGGCGTCGGTGACGGTGGCGATCAGCGGCGATTCCGGTACCGACCTGACGCTCGACGGCATGAGCCTGACGTTCACGACGGTCAACTGGGACACGCCACAGACGGTGATGGTGAGCGCGGGTGAGGACGACGATATGGACGACGACCGCGTGATGCTGACGCACACGGCCTCGGCCGGGGGTTACAACTCGGTGACGGGTCAGGTAGCGGTTCGCGTGACGGACGACGACTTTTTGCTCAGTCTGGCCGCGGCCACGGTGGCCGAGGGCGGCGATCTCGAGTTTACGGTCACCCTGCCAACCCCGGCAGCGGGAGACCTCACGGTGAGTTATGTGACGACCGCCGGTCGCGGCATTGCCGCAGACGCGGACTACCGGTTGGCCACGGGTAGCGAGGACGGTTCCGGCGAGGACTACACCATCCCGTCCGGGACGCTCACCATTGATTCGGGAGACACCAGCGGCACCATCACGGTGCCCACCCGGGAAGACGACAGCTACGAGTCGGATCACTACATGACGCTGACGCTGACCGGCATCCGCGGACGCTTCACCATAGACGGATTTGCCGGCGACTTTACCATCGGAGCGATGGATGTTGCGGCGGTGGGCACCATCACGGACGCGGCCGACCGACCGCAGATCACGATAGAGGCGGCCGAGGTTTATGAGGAAGACGGCCTGGCGAGTTTCGTGCTGACCAGGATCGGTGTCAGCCTGGTGCCGATTGAGGTGCGCTACGCCAGCGGTGCCGGCACCAATGTGCAGCCGGACGCGGACTACACGCCGGTTGACGGCACGCTGGTTTTTGCCACGGAGGAGACAGCAAAGACGGTTGACGTGCCGATTGTGGACGACGCAGTGTATGAAGGGCCGCAGACCGTTTCGGTGATGTTTGAGACGGGCGAGCATGCGATGCTGGCGGATCCCGTCATAGAAGCGGCCATTGTGGACACGCAGGATTTGCCGACGGTCCGAGTGGTCGCGGACATGGCCGGCGTCACCGAGGGCACGTCGGCGACGTTCACCGTGTCGGCATCAAACGCCGCGTCGACGGACGGTACGGTCACATTTGACCTGTCGGTGGGTGGCGCGTTCTTTGCGGCGGACATCGATGACAGGATAATAGTGGATCTCGATGCGGGGGAGACGCAGGCGTCGATAGAAGTGGCTACGCTGTCGGATACGAACGACGAGCAGGACGGTCGAGTGACGCTGACGCTGGTGGCGAGCAACCGTTATGAGATTGCGCCGGATGGCGGTACGGCGACGGTGCGGGTCATGGACGACGACGGCCTGCCGACGGTCGGCATCGCCGCGGTTGAGGACGTGACCGAGGCCAGCGGCGCCCAGGCGGTGTACACGATCACGGTCAGCCCGGCGCCGACGACTTCGCTGGATGTGTCGGTGAATGTCAGCGAGCAAGGCGACTTCATTGCCGCCGCCGATGAGCGCAGCTACACGGTCAGCGTGGGCAGCGGCGGCACGGCGCAGCTGGCTATCGACATCGTCAACGACCAGGGGGACGAGGCGGACGGCACGGTCACCGCGACGATCGCCGCCAACGCCGCCTATGTGGTGGCGCTGGAACCGGACAACGCGGCGGCGGTCAGCGTAACGGACGACGACAGCACCCCTCCCGGCCTGCGGTTTTCTGAGCGGATGCTGAGTGTGGACGAGGGCGACGGCATCGGCTACGGCGTGAGGCTGGCCGGCACCCCGACGGCGGCGGTGACGGTGGCGGTGACGGGCATCCCGGATGACCTGATGGCAGACGAGACCAGCCTGACCTTTACGGCCAGCGGCTGGAACACGGCGCAGACGATCACGATCACGGCGGCTGAAGATGCCGACGCGATGGACGAGATGGCGGTGACGCTGACGCACACGGCCACGGGGGGTGACTACGATTTGGTGACGGGCGAGGTGACAGTGACGGTTGCAGACGACGACGAGCCGGGCCTGAGACTGGCACCGGACAGGGTCTCGGTGACCGAGGGTGGTGCCGGTGCCGGTTACACGGTGAGGCTGACGAGCGAGCCGTCGGCAATGGTGACGGTGGCCATCACGGGCAACCCGGATGACTTGATGCTGGATGAGACCCGTCTGCTGTTTACGCCGGGCAACTGGAACGCGGTGCAGACGGTGACGGTGACGGCGTCGGAAGACGACGATGGCATGAACGATACGGTGACGCTGACGCATACGGCCTCGGGAGGTGACTACGGCCTGGTGAGAGGCGAAGTGGCGGTGCTGATTGCCGACAACGACGTGGGTCTGGTGCTCAATCCGACGGAGCTGACGGTGATGGAGGGCAGCACCGAGGCCTACACGGTGCGGCTGACGACCGAACCGACGGCGGCGGTGACGGTGGCGGTGACGGGCAATCCCGAGGGTCTGACGCTGGATGAGACCAGTCTGACCTTTACGGCCAGCAACTGGGACACGGCGCAGACCATCACGGTGAGCGCCGGACAGGACGCCGACGCGGTAGACACAATGGCGGCGACGCTGACGCACACGGCGTCGGCAGGTGGTTACGATAGGGTCACGGGCGGGGTCGTGGTCACGGTCATGGATGACGACGAGGGGGGGCTGGTGCTCAACCCGACATCGCTGGCGCTGACCGAAGGCGGCAGCTTGAGCTACACGGCGGTGCTGACGGCCCGACCGGTGGTAGCCGCCATGACGATTCAGATCACGGGTGATGCCGGCACCGATCTGACCCTGAGCACGACCAGCCTGACGTTTACGAGTGGCAACTGGGACACGGCGCAGACGGTGACGGCGACGGCAGCGGCGGACCCCGACCCGGCGGACGATCGCGTCACGCTGACGCACGCGGCCCTGATTGGTGGTTATGTCTCGGTCGTGGGCGAGTTGCCGGTCGCGGTGAGCGATCCGGGCGAGGGTGGCCTGGTGTTCACGCCGGAGCGGCTCGATGCGGTGGAGGGCACCACGGCTACCTACACGGTGGCGCTGACGGTTGCACCGGCGAGTGCTGTGACGGTCGGCATCGAGGTGAGCGGGGCCCCCGGTGTGTCGGTGGATTCGGCCAGCCTGGTTTTCACGACCACCGACTGGATGGTGGCGCAAACGGTCATGGTGCCGGTGGGTACGGACACCAATGCGGTGGATGAGACGGCGATTGTGAGGCACACCGCCAGCGGTGGTGGCTACGATACGGTGACGGGCGAGGTGCGGGTCACGGTCAGCGACGACGACGCGGTGGGCCTGGTGCTTGACCCGACATTGCTGACGCTGGCCGAAGGCGGCAGCGAGCGCTACACGGTGACGCTGGCGAGCGAACCGACGGTGGACGTAATCGTGGCGATTGCCGGGGCGGGTGACGGCCTGACGCTGAGCGCCTCGCGCCTGACGTTCATGCCGGAAAACTGGGACACGGGGCAGGCGATCACGGTGACGGCGGGCCAGGACAATGACATGGTCAACAACAGTGCGATACTGACGCACAGGGCGGCGGGCGGCGAATATAACGCGGTGAGCGGGACGCTCGATGTGACGGTGGCGGACAGCGCCGCGGGTGTGACGGCCAATCGGGTTCGCGCCACGCTCGGCGAGGGCGATTCGACGGGCTATACCCTGATGCTGAACACGCAGCCGGCGGCGGACGTGACGGTGGGCGTGACCAGCGACGACACCGATGTGGTCACGGTGGATAGTGCGAGCCTGATGTTCACGCCGAGCAACTGGGATACGCCGCAGACCGTGACGGTGACCGGCGTTGACGACGCCATCAACAATCCCGGTGGTGTGCGCACGGCGGTCATTCGCCACGCCGTTACCACCGGCGACGGCGGCGACTATCCGGATACGCTGGACATTGACGGGGTGACGGTCACGGTCAGCGACGACGATGTGCCGTCGATTTCGGTTGCGCCGGCCAACTCGGTGATCACCGAGGGCGGTAACGCCCGCTTTGTCGTGACCGCCAGCCCGGCGCCCAGCACGGATCTGACGATCAATGTGGCGGTGGCGGTGGCCGAGGTGCCGGGCGGCGGCTTTGTGGAACCCACAGAGGCGGGTCGTCGGGTAGTGATGCTGCCGGTCGGTGAGACCTCGTTGACCTACACGGTGCCCACGCAGGGCGACGACCTCGACGAACCCGATGGCCGGGTGAGCGTGACCGTCAACGACGGCGACGGCTATCAGGTGGGTGACCCGGCCATGGCGACGGTGACGGTGAGAGACGACGAACGAACGCAGCTAGTAGGGAGTTCTATAGCGGTGTCGCGCACGGCCATTGCCGAGTCCGGCGCCAACAACTCGGCGGATATCACCTTGACGCTCGTCCAGCCGCTGGTGGCGGGTCAGGAGCTGTTTATCCCCCTAAGCATAACTGGCTTCGGTAGTGCCCCAAGAGCCGTCGCGAACACGCACTTCACACTGGGGCTCAAGGCGGGTGCGGCCAATAGCGGCGTGACCCTGCTGACCTCGGGCACGCACCCCGTGGGCGTGACGACGGTCACGGCGTCCGCGCAGGATCCGCTGGTGCGGTTTGCCGGCGCCGGTGCCCGGGTGGCGGAGCTGGAGCTGACCGCGCTCAACAACAACGACCCGGAGGAGACGCGTGCAGCGTTTATCGTTACAGGTACAGGTACAGGTCGTAGTCAGCACGGCCTGGGCGGCGGCGGTCAGGAGACTCGTACTGTTTCTCCAGCTGGAATTTTCATCATTGACGACGATGGCCCCTCTACGGCCTCAATAACATGGACTCGGAACCCTTTTCCTTCCGTACTAGAGGACGAAGGCCCCTTTCAGCCGGTCGTCACGCTCTCACGGGCGCTCGTCAACGACCTGGAGATACCGCTGCAATTCACCGATGAGACCGCCACCGTCGGCGAGGATTATCAACCACCTGCCGTGCTCATCGTCCCGGGCGGATCCACTACTGCTTTCGCCAGCATCACTATATTGGATGACGATGTCGCAGAGGGAAGAGAGACCTTCAGGGTGGCCTTCGACCTGGCCAACCTGCCGGAGGGTGTGACTGTGGCTGCTGACGGCATCACCGAGGCGAGTCTCATTATAGTTGATAACGACAGTGCGGGGCTGAGTCTTGCGCCGGAGAACCTGAGAGTGGATGAGGGCGGCAGCGCCGGTTATACGGTGGCCCTGACGAGCGAGCCGGTGAGCGAGGTGACGGTCGAGGTCACGGGTCACGCCGCCACCGACCTGACGCTGACGCCGGCCCCGACCAGCCTGACGTTCACGTCGGCCAACTGGAACGCGGGGCAGACGGTGACGGTGACGGCGGCTGTGGACGGCGACGCAAGCGACGACACGGTGACGCTGACCCATACGACGGATTCAATGGACAGCAACTACGCCGCGGTGACGGTGGACACGACGGTGACCATCACCGACGCCGATGCCCCCGGCGTGATTATCAGCCGGGCCGCCGTCGGTGACAGCGGCGAGATCGGCGAGGCCAGCGGTGCCGACAGCTACACCGTCAGGCTGAACACGGCACCGGCCATTGACACCGTCATCACGGTCACCTCCGACAGGCCCGCGACGGCGATGGTGAGCCCGACCAGCCTGCTGTTCACGCCGAGCAACTGGAGCACGGAGCAGGTTGTGACGGTGACCGGTATTGACGACCGCATCGACAACCTCGACGACCGGCGCATGGCGCTTATCGGTCACCGCATTGCAGCCGGCGACGGCGACGGTGGCGGCTACCCGGATGGCCTGGACATTGCGGGTGTGACGGTGACGGTCACCGACGACGATACGGCGGATGTGACCCTCAGCACGACGGGCGTCATGGTGGCCGAGGACGGCGGCATGGACAGCTACACGGTGGTGCTGGACACGCAACCGGCCAGTGACGTGGTGATTGATATCCGAGCGGCCATGCCGGGCGTGACGACGGCTCCGACGGCGCTGACGTTCACGTCGAGTGACTGGGAGGCGGCACAGACGGTGACGGTCATGGGAGTTGACGACGCCATCGACAATGACATCCGCATGGTGCCGCTGCGTCACTTCATTACCACCGGGGCACGGGGTTATCCGCGCGGTGCAAGCGGCGATGTTGTGACCGTGACGGTGGTGGGCGACAACGATGCCGTGCTGGGACTGCGATTTTCGACGCTGGTTGTGGAGTTGGATGAAGGGGCCAGCACCCCCTACACGGTGGCGCTGGGCAGCGAGCCGACAACGGAGGTGACGGTGACGATCAGCGGTCACGGCGGCACCGATCTGACGCCGGATGTGGCCGGCCTGACGTTCACGACGGACAACTGGGACAGGCCGCAGACGGTGACGCTGACGGCGGGTCAGGATGCCGACGCCGACGACGACACGGCGACGCTGACGCACACGGCTGCGGGTGGAGACTATGACTTGATCATCGCCACGGTGGCGGTCACGGTGACGGACGACGAGCGTCCGAGGCTGTTGTTATCCGACACGACGGTGAGTATGGACGAGGGCACTACCACGACCTATACGGTGGCGCTGGGCAGCGAGCCGACGGCGGCTGTGACGGTCACCATCAGCGGTCATGACGGCCTCGCCCTGGAGCTGGACGCGACCCGTTTGCTGTTCACGACGGGCAACTGGGATACGCCGCAGGTGGTGACGTTGACCGCGAATCAGGACGCCGGCGGCCGCGACGATACGGTGACGCTGACGCACACGGCGGCGGGCGGTAGCTATGGTTCGGTCACGGGCAATGTGGTGGTCACGGTGATGGACGACGATATGCCGAGGCTGGCGTTCTCGATGACGGATGTGGATGTCGATGAAGGCACGACCACGATCTACACGGTGGTGCTGGCGAGCGAACCGACGGCGGCTGTGACGGTCACCATCGGCGGCCATGGCGGCACCGATCTGACGCCGGATGTGGCCGGCCTGACGTTCACGACGGACAACTGGGATACGCCGCAGGCGGTGACATTGACCGCGGGTCAGGACGCCGACAGCCGCAACGATGTGGTGACGCTGACGCACACGGCGACGGGCGGCAACTATCGCCTGGTAACGGGCGCTGTGGCGGTCACGATTACGGACGACGATATGCCGAGGCTGTTGTTATCCGACACGACGGTGAGGATGGTCGAGGGCACTACCACGACCTATACGGTGGCGCTGGCCAGCGAACCGACGGCGGATGTGACGGTGACGATCAGCGGTCATGGCGGCACCGAGCTGATGCCGGATCTGAGCCGTCTGGTATTCACGACGAGAGACTGGGGCACACCGCAGACGGTGACGCTGACCGCGGGTCAGGATACCGACGGCGACAACGACACGGTGACGCTGACGCACACGGCGGCGGGTGGAGGTTATGGCGCGGTGACGGGCAATGTGGTGGTCACGGTGACGGACGACGATATGCCGCCGAGCCTGGTGTTTTCGATGATGGCTGTGGATGTGGATGAAGGCACCGCCACCAGCACCCCCTACACGGTGGCGCTGGCCAGCGAACCGACGGCGGATGTGACGGTGACGATCAGCGGTCATGGCGGCACCGAGCTGATGCCGGATCTGAGCCGTCTGGTATTCACGACGAGAGACTGGGACACACCGCAGACGGTGACGCTGACCGCGGGTCAGGATACCGACGGCGACGACGACACGGTGATGCTGACGCACACGGCGGCGGGTGGAGGTTATGGCGCGGTGACGGGCGCGGTGACGGTCACGATCACGGACGACGACGATTCGGGCCTGACGGAGGAGATGGAGACGGCGCAGGCCATGTGGCTGCCGCGCTTCGGTCTGATGGCGGTGGAGCATATGCTGGGCGGTCTGGAGTATCGCTTTTCGGTGACCGACAGGCCGCCGGGTCTGTCGGGCAATGTGAGCGGCCTGCCGCGTGGTCGGGCGCTGAATGCCGACGCGGGTGGTGACGCACCGGGTTATGGCCTCGGAGTTGGCGGTTTCGGTCGGAGCGGTGCCGGCGGCGATGGCCTTGGCGCCGGTTCGATTGACCGGATGTTGAATCTGTCGAGGTCGCTGTCGCTGCGGGATATGCTGCGCGGCAGCCGCTTCCTGTACAGCGATCAGGACGGTGTTTCGGTGTGGGGTCAGACATCGTATTCGCGCTATGAGGATGCCCAGGGCGGTATCTCGGTGGACGGCGAGGTGACGACCGGTATGCTGGGCGTGGATAGCGACAACGGTCGGACGCTGCTGGGTCTGGCGCTGTCGTACAGCGACGGCGATGGCGACTGGCGCGGCGCCCTGGGTGGCGGTGGTTTGTCGAGTACGCTGACCTCGCTGTTGCCGTATATCCGACACAATGTGACGGAGCGGTTGCAGGTTTGGGGTGCGGCGAGTTATGGCCTTGGCGACCTGGAGCAGACCTCGGCGTCCGGCAATTCGAGGCATGAAATTGAGCAGATGTCGGCCTCGGCCGGTATGCGCGGGACGCTGTTGGAGCGTTCGGTGGAGGAAGGCGGCCTGCAGCTGACGTTGACCTCGGATGCGACGCTGGCGCGTGTTGAGTCGGACGATGCCGACGGTGTATCGGGCATGACGGCGGACACGCAGCAGTTGCGTCTGGGTCTGGAGTGGTCCTGGCAGTTGCGGCAGGCCGACGGTGGCCGGGTGATTCCGGAACTGGAGTTGGGGATGCGCTATGACGACGGCGATACCAGCGACGGCCTGGGCGTGGAACTGGGCGGCGGCATCAGTTGGGAGTTGCCGGCCAAGGGGCTGACGCTGGATCTGCGAACCCGGCGTCTGCTGGACCATGATTCGTCAAAGCGGCGCGAGTGGGGTGTGTCGGGTTCGCTGCGGTTCGACCTGCAACCGGGTTCGGCTTATGGCCCGTCGCTGAGTGTGCGTCAGGAGTATGGCAACGCCCCGGCGTCGGGCGGTCTGGATCGATTGTTGTCGGATTCGCTGTCGGACGCGCTGGAGGAGGATTCATCGCAGCCCGGCCCGGTCTCAAGGCGCTGGAGCCTGAAGGGCGAGTGGGGCCTGGCCCTGGATGACGGTGCCATGGGTGTGCCGTATGCGGGCCTGTCGTCGTCCGGTGCTGATCGTGACCTGACCCTGGGCTGGCGTCTGTTGTCGGTACCGGGCGGGCTGAATACGGAGTTGGACATCAAGGCGCTGCGCCGCAGGAACGGCGAAGGCGAGACGAACCACGGTATCGGCGCACAATGGAAGCTGCGCTGGTAACGGGTCAATACGCCCGGCCCGGGTATCGGTGGCGTTGATGTGGGGCCGGATGGTGGCCTCCGTCGTCGCTCCTCTTAAGCGTTGCTTCGGGTGCCAAAGGCGCGGGTTCCATTGTCTGCCGGGGAGACAGGGCGGGAGGGTTTTATTCGATGCGTGAAAAACTGACTTACGGCCTGTTACTGATCACGGTTTTTGTCGTCCTGACAGGTTGCAATTCCTGGAAAAAAGAAGAGGACAGGATGATGATATTCAGTGCATCTTTCTCGGCTTATTCGAGTCATTTGCGCTGGGGACATTTCTATGAGGTCAGCGCCTTTATGACAGCGGATTATATTCCGTCGGTGACTGCTTCAATCCCTTCGCTGAAAAATGTACGAATAACCGCCGTTGAGCCTCTGAAATGGGTCGTGGATGAAGCGCAGGAAAGCCTTTCCGGCAGTGTTCAAATCAGCTATTACCTGACAGATAGAGGAGTCGTTAAGCAAATCAACCAGCAGCAAACCTGGTTGTGGTTTGAGGAGTCCAGGACATGGAGACTCGATACCGGTCTTCCGGAGCTGAACTGAATGCCTGATAATCGCCAGTCCGTGCCGGTGTTATTAAAGATCGGTTACTGCCACAATTAAGCAGACCATTGAACACATCTCTATCTATTTTTTCAGTCGCTTCCAGTTCACGATTGTGACTTCCTTAAATCGTTTTTGCTTCTTTATCTGCTTGGCGATTTCACGAATGATCTCTTCGTTATCGAGCTCGACCGGGCTAAGTACCTTTCGTGAACCAAAGCGCGTTTCACCGGCAATCAAGCCTGCATAAACGATATAATATGGAACTCCTTGGTCAGACATTGCAATCTCCGATTTTATTCACCAAAATTAATCTTGGCCTCCAGGTTTGTCTTGGAGTCCGCGTTGTTCAGGGCCTCGTCCACAGATATTCGGCCTTTTGTGTATAAGCTGTAAAGTGCGCTATCAAACGTTACCATACCCTTGGCCCCACTACCTTCCATGATATCCTTGATTTCGTGGATTTCTCCCTTCAGTATAAGTTCGGAAATATGAGGGGTATTTACCAGTATTTCGATAGCAGCACAGCGCTTGTTATGCAGGCCCATTACCAGTCGCTGTGAAATAATAGCGACCAGATTCAGCGACAAATCCATGAATAACTGTTTATGGAGGTTCTGAGGAAACATGTTAATCACACGTTCCAATGCCTGGTTGGCGTTGTTGGAGTGCAGGGTCGATACCACCAGGTGGCCGGTATTGCAGAGTTCCATAACCGCTTCCATCGTTTCACGATTTCTGATTTCCCCAATAAGAATAACGTCGGGTGCCTCGCGCAGACTGGCTTTCAGTGCGTTTGTGTAGCTGTGAGTATCTACCCCGACTTCACGCTGATTAACGATTGATTTCCGATTCGGGTGAGAGAATTCGACAGGGTCTTCAATTGTGAGGATATGTCCGGCGGAATTCTTGTTCCGATAATCAATCATTGCTGCCAGCGTCGTGGACTTACCGGAGCCTGCTGCACCTACCATAAGAATCAGACCGCGCTTCCTTAGTATCAGGTCAGATAATATCTCCGGCAAATTCAAATCTTCCATTGTCGGAACCCTTGAAGGAATCAGGCGTAAGACGAGGCCTACATTCCCTCTTTGCCTGAAGACGTTGACGCGAAAGCGACCGGAATTATCGGATAATGCATGAGCAAAATCGCTTTCCATGCTGTCTTCGAATTCGCTGATCTGCTTTTTACTCATAATATTGTAAGCAGCATCGCGTGTCATATCGGCGGTCAATACCGTTCTTCCAACCGCAACAACCCGGCCTTCAAGTTTTATATTGATCCTGGAGTTAACGGTAAGAAACAGGTCAGAAGCTCCTCTCTGAATCATGAGCTTAAGATAGGGGGTAAGATCCATAAATATTCCTTTGCAGGTAAGGATAATCAGCCAGACATCAGGCTGTCATGCCTGCATTTTTTCTTCATCATCCTCAAGAGTGAGGTGGTCCAGGCCATCCAGCTTATCTTTACCCTTGGCAGCCCGGCCCTGAAGTTTGATCTTGAGTCGTAATTCGTTGGCTGAGTCTGCATTTTTTATGGCGTCGTCATAGCTGACTTTGCCCGCTTCGTACAAGTCAAACAGTGCATCATCGAAAGTTATCATACCGAGCTCTCGGGATTTCTTCATAACCTCTTTAATGCCGTGAACCTCGCCTTTCAGAATCAGGTCCGCGATCAACGGTGAGTTCAGCATGATTTCAATCGCAGCAACCCGCCCTTCGCCATCAACTGTGGCCAGTAATCGTTGGGATATTACCGCTTTAAGGTTTAAGGAAAGATCCATCAATAGCTGAGTTTTACGTTCTTCAGAAAAGAAGTTGATAATCCGGTCTATCGCCTGATTGGCCGAGTTGGCGTGCAGAGTCGCCACGCAAAGGTGACCGGTCTCAGCAAAGGCTATGGCATGCTCCATACTTTCGGCATCACGAATCTCTCCCATGAGGATGACGTCCGGCGCCTGGCGCAGGGTATTCTTCAGAGCCACTTCCCAGGTTTCAGCATCCAGACCAACTTCTCTTTGTGTGATAATGCTTTTCTTATGTGGATGTACATACTCAATTGGGTCCTCAAGGGTAATGATATGACCACGCTCATTCTCGTTACGGTGGTTGATGAGGGCCGCCAGAGAGGTTGATTTACCGGAACCTGTTCCGCCTACCATAATCGCCAGACCGCGCTTGGCCATGGCCACGTCTTTCAGAATTTCAGGCAGCTTGAGTTGAGCCATGGTCGGCACTTCAGTCGTAATGGCACGAAGAATCATGCCCATATTGCCCTGTTGTACAAAAGCGTTTGCGCGGAAGCGGCCAATGCCGGGAGGCGAGATGGCAAAGTTACATTCGTTGGTTGCCTCAAATTCCTTGAGCTGCTTGTCGCGCATTATCGCATAAACCATTGCCTTGGTATCATCAGGTTTAAGCGGGGTTTTGGTAACTGCGGTCACCTTGCCGTGCATCTTGATTGCCGGTGGAAATCCAACGGTAACAAACATATCCGACCCTTCCTTGGCAATCATCGTCTTCAGCAGGTCAAGCACAAATTTAATCGCTTCATCTCTTTCCATACTTTATCCTGAAATTAATTATTGAATTAGTCTTCACTTGCATTGAAAAAAAATTATAAAAACGTATCCGGGTTGGCTGCCTTTTCTTTGGCTGCCTGTTTTTCAACCACGCCCTTTTGCACCAGTTTCTGAAGATTCTGATCCAGGGTCTGCATACCAAACTGCTGTCCGGTCTGAATTGCGGTAAACATCTGTGCAATTTTATTTTCACGGATAAGATTACGAATCGCCGGCGTACCGATCATGATTTCATGGGCAGCCACACGGCCACCACCTTTCTTCTTCAACAGCGTTTGTGCAATAACCGCCTTCAATGATTCTGAAAGCATGGCGCGAATCATGTCTTTTTCCTCGGCGGGGAACACGTCAACAATACGGTCAATAGTCTTGGCCGCCGAACTCGTATGCAGAGTTCCGAAGACCATATGGCCTGTTTCCGCTGCTGACAGCGCGAGACGGATGGTCTCCAAGTCGCGCATCTCACCAACAAGGATAACGTCAGGGTCTTCACGCAGGGCCGAACGTAATGCCTCATTAAACCCCAGGGTATCCCGATGCACTTCACGCTGGTTAATCAGACATTTCTTACTCGGATGCACAAATTCGATAGGATCTTCGATTGTCAGGATATGGCCGTATTCACTCTCATTGCGGTAATTCAGCATCGCGGCCAGAGTTGTTGATTTGCCCGAACCCGTGGGTCCTGTCACACAACATACGCCACGCGGCAGCATTGCCAATTCGGCAAATTTTTGTGGGGCACTTAGCTGCTCAAGTGTAAGGATTTCTGAAGGAATCGTCCGAAAAACCGCGCCTGCTCCGCGATTCTGATTGAAGGCGTTAACCCGAAAACGGGCCAGATTCGGAATTTCAAAGGAAAAGTCACATTCAAGGAACTCTTCATAGTCCTTGCGTTGCTTGTCACTCATGATGTCATAGACCATGTCATGAACCATCTTGTGGTCCATTTCAGGTACGTTAATCCGCTTTACGTCGCCATCGACACGGATCATGGGGGGCAGCCCCGCTGATAAGTGAAGATCCGAGGCGCCGTTTTTAACGCCAAACGCGAGCAACTCACCAATATCCACTATGATCTCCTTCTTATAATGTTACCTTACAAATTCATGGAAGCTCTGAACATGTTCATCCCGGGCCTGTCCGAGCAACGGAAAACAACAATGCAGCTTTTACTTTGGTTTTGGCGCTATCCTCTCGCAGGAAGCGCTGATTTAATCGCAGTTCCCTTATAATAAACCCAATAGTGAGTTGAGACTAGCACAGATTATATTCTCGCAGAGATTCTGGCACTTAATCTGCTGATACGCAACGACCTCGCCACCGAACACGTATATTATGATCGCTGTTAACAATGATATTGGGGACAATATCCGTCGGATATCCCGGAAAATAAGCGCTACGGCAAGCAGGTATCAGCGATCCGCTGATGATATTCGACTACTGGCCGTCAGCAAAACCTTCCCCGTAAAGGTGATCAGGGAAGCCTATGCAGCCGGGCAGCGCCTGTTCGGGGAGAGTTATGTCAACGAGGCTGTTGAAAAAATTGAGCTTCTCTCCGAACTTGATATCGAATGGCACCACATTGGCCCGATCCAAAGCAACAAAACCAGAAAAATTGCCTCGCATTTTACATGGGTCCACGGCCTTGGCGAAGTCAGGCATGCCAGGCGATTAAATGAACACCGCGACGGCATGTCGCCATTAAATGTCTGTATCCAGGTTAACATCAGTGCAGAGAGCGCTAAGTCAGGTATCGCTCCCCATGAGTTGGAAAACCTTGCAGAATCAGTATCGAGCTTACCTAACCTGAAACTTAGAGGTATCATGGGCATCCCTGCAAAAGAAAACGATTTCGAGAGGCAAAGAAAGGCTTTTGCAAAGTTGGCGCGGGCCTGCTACAGGCTCCAAAATCAAGGCTATTTACTCGATACACTATCCATGGGGATGACCGGCGATATGGAAGCAGCCATTGCAGAAGGCACAACAATGGTGCGTATAGGAACGGCAATCTTTGGACAAAGACAGAAAAAACGATAATACATGACTGAAGCTAAAATAGGATTTATTGGTGCCGGTAATATGGCCTGTAGCCTGATCGGCGGAATGCTTCGTGCGGGCTACAGGAGTGACCTGATCATTGCCGCTGATCCTCAGATCAATCAGCGAGCGAAATCACTTGGAATAGAGGTCACTACGAATAATCAGGCCGTCGCATTATGCTCAGACGTATTAGTGTTTGCGGTTAAGCCGCAAATACTTAAGCAGGTATGCAAACAGCTTTCTGGCTCTATGGGGGAGACTCACCCATTCATTATTTCCGTTGCTGCGGGAATCCGCATTGAATCTATTCAGCGCTGGCTGCAACACAGGGCTCCCATAATACGGGTCATGCCCAATACCCCCGCGCTGATAGGTCAGGGAATGAGCGCAATGTTTGCAAACCCGGAATGCAGCGATGCACAAAAAAAAATTGCGGAACAGATAATGCAGACCGTAGGACAGACTGTATGGCTGATGGTTGAGAAAGATATCGATACGGCAACGGCGATAAGTGGAAGCGGGCCTGCCTATTTTTTCCTTTTTATTGAATCACTGATAGAGGCCGCCATATCCCATGGACTGTCAACGGATACGGCCCGACACCTGGCCTTACAAACCGCGCTGGGCGCTTCTGGTATGGTCAGTCTTTCCGGCGAGGCGCCTGCCGAACTCAGGCGTCAGGTTACTTCGCCCGGTGGGACAACCGAGCAGGCGATAAAAATTTTGATAAACGGTAAGCTGCCTGAATTAATCCGGCAAGCCGTCGATGCGGCGATCAGGCGCTCAGAACAGCTATCTGAAGAATCAGGAGAATAGAGTCTTGAGCCAATATCTGAACGACCCTCTGGTATTTCTGATCGAGGTTATTTTTGGACTGTATGTGACTGTAGCGTTAATGCGTTTTTTATTTCAGTTATTCAGTGTGGACTTCTACAATCCAATATCTCAACTCGTTGTAAAGATAACCAACCCTGCACTTAGAGTTTTAAGACCAATAGCCCCGGGTATTGGAAAAGTAGATGTTTCATCAATTATTCTGATGCTTGCTGTGCAGTATCTCTCTTTTGTCTTCATTACGTTCGTTATTGGTGCAAAATTTTTGCCCGTCGCCCTGCTTGCGTTTAGCGTTGTCGAGATCATCAACCACGCATTTAATATTTTTATTTTCTCGATTATTATCCTGGCAGTCTTTAGCTGGATATCCTCTCCCCATCAATACAATCCCATCGTTCAGATACTTGACCAGTTAACTCAACCGATTATGCGGCCGGCACGAAAGTTAATGCCCTCGGTAAGCGGGATAGACCTGAGTCCCATGGTGGCACTCATCGGGCTGTTTTTCTTTAGATTGCTCATTGTCCCTCCATTAAGGGACCTTGCCGGGCGTATTCCCGTTTAAGGAGTACCGGACATCACTTCACGCCGGGACTGTAGCCGTCGCTACAAGAAATATTTTTTGTGATTTTCACCGGAGTCCGCCTGAAATTCCTTAATGAAACTCGGATTAAACCCGTATTCCCTGCGCCCCAAAGATGTATCGCCAAAATCAGCGATCCAAAGCCAATGACAAGTAAGTTATTGATTTTGAGAGAAAAAACGCATGGTTGTTTGCCGTTCTCTGATCAAGTTCAGGATGAATTTGCGCAAAACTTCACTTAATAAACACTTTTTGCTTGCGCTGAATTGAACGGCTGGTTATGTTACGCACTTTTAAGAGTAGCCAAGAGTAACACTCACTTACAAGGAGACTATTGCCATGCCCGCTAGGAAAAAGGCTGCTGTCGTTAAAAAAGCGCCGACTAAAACCCAAATCCATTCGCTCATTGCCGAAGAAACAGGTTTGACAAAAAAGGATGTTGACAACGTATTCGCGTCTTTGAATGCCCTGATCAAGAAAAATCTGAACAAGCGCTCTGGCCCCGGTGACTTTACCGTTCCGGGTTTAATGAAAATCAAAGTCGTCCGTAAACCTGCGACTAAAGCACGTAAAGGTACCAATCCTTTCACCGGTGAAGAGGCGATGTTCAAGGCAAAGCCAGCACGCAATGTCGTGAAAGTCTCGCCATTGAAGGGCCTGAGAGATATGGCATAAGTCTGCATCCTCAGAACCCGTTTTTAGAGGCCCGGCAATGCCGGGCTTTTTAATTGTTCAAGCCCTCCGCCTCGCAGTCGTAAGTTACCCCTTCAGGCAGGCGCCTCATTAATAGAGACCTCTAAATAGGCAAAATAAGCCCGGGGAGGTACTGATGAGAAAATCACGACTCACCGAGACGCAGATCGTCCTGCCCGGTTCCAGGGGTGGGCCGACAATGGTCTGGTGTCAATGAAATGTCCCGAGCGTGGTATCAGTTCGGCGACCTGCTACAAATGGCAGTCCGAATATGGCGGTCTGGCATAAGCCGCTGGTTAATAGACTGGAGCGGTGCCGCTATAAAGTAAAATCAGTTTTCTATCGCCTCATGCTTGGTCTGAATGAAGTCCCGATGCGGCACATACAACCAGTCTGCCAGCTTTCTGATCGTATATTCTTCATGCGGATTCAGTTGACCGTCGGCATAAGCCACGTCCCATAATATACGAATCAGCTCTCGCTTTTCCGGCGGCTGATACTCATCATTAATGGTGCGCACGACATTATGTAATGAGACAGCATTGATTGATTCCTGCAGCGCCTTTTCCATTAACTGTTTCGTTTCGTGCTCACTCAGGGAAAATGCCTGCATAACATGCTGACATATAGTTCTCATTTCTGACTCGTCGGCATGCATATCCGCACGCAGCACCTCAAACATTAAAATTGCACAAGCCAGCTTTAACGAGTGCTTTTCATCATCAACACTGACTTCCGTGAGCATATTTTGCAGCACACTTTTTAATTTACCGATCAAGCCATAGCCTCCATTAGTTTCTCATGCACATTGTCAAAGCCACCATTACTCATTATCAGGATATGATCTCCCTCGACTGCCTCGGATTTAATTTTCTTAACCATACTATCAATATCATTATGGCTTGTTGCCGATTCCCCAATCTGCATGACAATTTTTTCAGTGCTCCACTTTGCTTGAGGCGATTGGTAGAGATATACCTTATCAGCCATATCAAGCGATGATGCTAATCGTTCCCTGTGAATCCCCATGCGCATAGTGTTTGACCGCGGCTCAAGCACCGCAAGAATGCGCTGCTCTCCAACCTGTTGTCGCAGACCTTGCAACGTCAACTGAATCGCCGTTGGATGATGGGCAAAATCATCGTAAACGCGAATACCATTCACTTTGCCGCGTAACTCCATTCGACGTTTTACACCCTGAAACGCCTTGATTGCCTGCAATGACACGTCAACGGGCACTCCCGCATGTCTTGCCGCAGCGATAGCCGCAACCGCATTTAATTGATTATGTGATCCCGGCAAGACTAATTCCGTACCGCCAATCCGTTCGCCGTCCAGTATAACGTCAAATGCAAAATCATTGTCTTTATGGTGTCGCAGGTTCCATCCTGCGCGACTCATTGATGAGAATCTCTCAGTCGGTGTCCAGCAACCCATATCCATAACTTCACTCAGCGCTGTAGTATCTTGATTGTAGATAATCATGCCATTCCCGGGTACGGTTTTAATCAGATGATGAAATTGCCGCTGGATATCCCGGATATCATTAAATATATCGGCATGGTCGAACTCCAGATTATTTATAATGAGTGTATGCGGATGATAATGAACAAACTTCGAGCGCTTATCAAAAAAGGCCGTATCATATTCATCTGCCTCTATCACAAAAAAGGGAGCCTCTCCTGCCCGTGCAGAGATCTCAAAATTTTTTGGTACTCCTCCAATCAGAAAGCCGGGTTTGAGTTCTGCATATTCCAGTATCCAGGCCAGTAAGCTGGCAGTCGTTGTTTTTCCATGCGTTCCGGCTACTGCCAGCACCCATCGATCCTGTAAAAAGTGCTCGGCAAGCCATTGAGGACCCGATACATAACGAAATCCTCTTGCAAGTACATATTCCACGGCCGGATTGCCACGCGACAGCGCGTTACCGACCACAACCATATCAGGTTCATGCTTAAGATGATCCGCCGAATAGCCTTCCATTAAAGTGATTCCCTGATCCTCCAGTTGAGTGCTCATTGGCGGATAGACATTAGCGTCCGAACCACTGACTGTATGACCCGCATGCTTGGCCAGTAATGCAATACCCCCCATGAAGGTGCCGCAAATTCCCAGTATATGAATATACATTACCGTTTAATCCTGACTATACCGCCGGAAAGAAGGGATAGAGAATCACAAGAGTGATAAAGATATAGCCGATGGAAGTAAATACCCCCATCGCAAGGCTAATGGAAAGCGCATGACGAAAAATTCCACCGATGATGAAAATGTTCCAGAAAAATATCCCGGCCAGCAGCATGGTGAAAATATTCTGTTGCTGCCCTTCCTCCGGAAGCAGCCCGATAAGCGGCAGCGAAACGGCATTTAGAATAACCGCAGTACCGGATAAAGCGGTCAGTGTCTGTAGCGTCCTTCCGGCTTTCATTGATGCCAGCAATATCAGATAGACCAGGCCCAGACTGATGCCGATATGGGTGACAGTGAGCAGTATCGCGGCAAGAAGTGAAAATTCGAAGACTAGCTCCACTGTTCCAATAATGACATTCAATGCCACCAATAGCCCGAACAGATACCGGGAAGCAGGCAGAATTTGTGGCCCTTGTCTGAGGAAACAGATCTGTAAAAAAGCCAGCAGCAAGGGATGGTTTTGCTTGAATGTCATGGTGATTGATTATCTAAAGCCGTATTCGATCATGCACTTGTGTGTAAGCACATACCCTGCCAGCGCAATTCAGTGTATGAGTCCGCCACAAATTGCACTTTTTGTTATGGTTGATAATGTACTGGACTGGGGTTTGTAATCCCAGCCTTTTGTGTGGTCGAACGCCGTTGTATTTGACCAGCCAAGCGGAGGTATTTCCCGGAGAACTGTCTGGTGGCCCGACTGTTGAGTTTGGGAACGGTCATGGCCGGGGCATAGCCACTGACTTCATCAGTGTCGGTCAGTATATGGCGGCCGCAGGCTGCCCATGCGTCGTTTAATGGCATCTATCCTCACGTATTCACCGACATCACTGGGGCGCGTTACCCTATAGCCTATGTACTGATATTGCACTCGCTTCCATCCTCCTCATAGTGCAGTATGTTTCTGAATTTATACGGCGGACTCATACAAAGCCTCGACAGTTTATGATTGGGTGCGTAAACTTGTGCCCCGGTTCGGGTAGTATTTCTGCCATTACCATGTCTGATCTGTCTAAACGGGATGAACCTTCCGGTTCTTCCCGTTTTGTGTGTATGAAACAGGCTTTTTGAGGGATAGATTCTTGGAAAAACCGGCATTGCTGGCACTGGCTGACGGAAGCCTCTTTCGCGGGGATAGTATAGGTATTGATGGTGAGGCCAGTGGTGAGGTTGTTTTTAATACCGCAATGACCGGTTATCAGGAGGTTATAACCGACCCTTCTTATGCGCGTCAGATGGTCACATTGACCTGCCCGCATATTGGCAATACCGGTGTTAATGCAAGCGACGAAGAATCTTCTACCATTCATCTGGCCGGATTGATTATTCGTGACTTGCCTTTTCTTTCGAGTAGCTGGCGTCAACAGAAGACCCTGCCGGAGTATCTGATCGAAAATGGTATTGTTGCCATCGCTAATATTGATACACGTCGTCTGACCCTTATCCTTAGAAATAAAGGGGCTCAAAACGGGTGCATAGTCGCCGGCGACCAGATTGATGAATCAAGGGCACTTAAGATGGCGCTTGAATCTCCCGGACTGTCCGGGATGGACCTGGCGAAAGAGGTAACGACTTCCTCTCAATATGAGTGGACTGAAGGTGTCTGTCAGCCTGACGGAGATCAGCATTCTTTCTCTGATGCCGAGTCCTGTAATGTGGTCGCATATGACTTTGGCGTTAAGCGCAATATTTTGAGAATACTGGTTCAGCGTGGTTGCCGGGTGACCGTAGTGCCAGCCACCACGCCTGCGGAAAATGTGCTGGCTATGAAGCCGGACGGTATCTTTTTATCCAATGGCCCGGGTGATCCGGAGCCTTGTGACTATGCCGTTGCGGCTATTCAGTCAATACTTGAGGAAAAGGTCCCTGTCTTTGGTATTTGCCTTGGGCATCAACTGTTATCGCTTGCAAGTGGTGCTAGAACACTCAAGATGAAATTCGGCCATCATGGCACTAATCATCCGGTACAGAATCTGGATTCAAAGCAGGTCATGATTACCAGTCAGAATCATGGTTTTGCGGTAGCTGAAAACAGTTTGCCGGACCATCTCAGGGCTACTCACAAGTCATTGTTCGATGGCTCGCTTCAGGGTGTGGAGCGCACGGATTGTCCTGCCTTTGGCTTTCAGGGGCATCCGGAAGCCAGTCCTGGTCCTCATGATGTGGTGTCACTGTTTGATCGCTTCATCCGGTCCATGGAGAGGTATAAAAATGCCTAAACGCACGGATATTCAGTCTATCCTGCTGATAGGATCAGGGCCTATCGTTATCGGTCAGGCCTGTGAGTTTGATTATTCCGGCGCCCAGGCATGTAAGGCTCTGAGGGAAGAGGGTTATCGTGTCATTCTGGTGAACTCGAATCCGGCCACCATTATGACTGACCCTGATATGGCCGACTCTATTTATATTGAGCCTATCGAGTGGCGCACGGTTGCGCAGATTATTAAAGATGAAAAGCCGGATGCGTTATTACCCACAATGGGTGGCCAGACGGCGTTGAACTGTGCTCTGGATATGTATCGGGAAGGAGTGCTGGAAAGATACGGTGTTGAGATGATCGGCGCTTCAAAAGATGCCATTGATATGGCTGAAGATCGTGATCAGTTTCGTCAGGCCATGGAAGAGATTGGGCTGAACATGCCGAAGTCGGCCATTGCCCACAGTCTGGAAGAGGCATGGCAGGTACAGGCCGGCGTGGGCTTCCCTACTATCATCCGCCCGTCATTTACCATGGGTGGCAGTGGTGGTGGTATTGCCTATAACCGTGAAGAGTTCGAACAGATTTGCAGGCGTGGTCTTGATGCGTCACCCACAACTGAAATTCTCCTGGAGCAATCAGCTCTGGGCTGGAAAGAATATGAGATGGAGGTGGTGCGCGATCATAAAGACAACTGCATTATTGTCTGTTCCATTGAAAACTTTGATCCTATGGGAATCCATACGGGTGACTCCATCACCGTTGCTCCGGCACAGACCTTGACTGACAAGGAATACCAGATACTGCGGGATGCGTCACTCAGGGTTTTGCGTAAGGTTGGTGTCGATACCGGCGGCTCCAATGTGCAGTTCGCTGTAAATCCCGATAATGGTGAGCTGATTATTATTGAGATGAATCCGAGGGTCTCCCGCTCCTCGGCGCTGGCTTCCAAGGCGACGGGTTTTCCAATCGCCAAAGTGGCCGCCAAACTGGCAGTTGGTTTTACGCTGGACGAATTGAGTAACGAGATAACGGGCGGCGTTACTCCGGTGTCTTTTGAGCCTGTTATTGATTATGTTGTCACTAAAATTCCACGTTTTACCTTCGAGAAGTTTCCTCAGGCCAATGACAGGCTGACAACGCAGATGAAATCGGTAGGGGAAGTCATGGCGATTGGCCGCAATTTTCAGGAATCAATGCAAAAGGCGCTTCGAGGGCTTGAGACTGGAATACATGGCCTGGATGAGGTGCTCAATCTGGATGCTGAAGGGAGGGATGATAAATTATCATGGGAACTGGGGTTCCCCGGTGGTGAACGTATTTTATACGTTGCTGATGCGTTTCGTGCTGGACAGTGTCTTGAGAAAATCCATGTCCAGACCAGAATTGATCCATGGTTTCTTGCGCAGATACAGGATCTGGTGGAGGATGAAGGATCAATCAAGGGCCGGTCATTAAGTGATCTGACCCGGGATAGGTTACACCGTCTCAAGCGTAAGGGCTTTTCTGATGCGCGTCTGGCGAAGCTGCTTGATTGCAGCGAGAGCGAGGTAAGAAAGCGTCGTTTCGATGACGATATACACCCGGTCTATAAACGTGTTGATTCGTGTGCGGCAGAGTTTGCCTCAACTACGGCGTATATGTATTCAACTTATGAGGAGGAGTGCGAGGCATGGCCGAATGATAACGAAAAAATAATCGTGCTCGGTGGAGGGCCGAATCGTATTGGTCAGGGTATTGAGTTCGATTATTGCTGTGTGCATGCGGCATTGGCCTGCCGGGAAGATGGTTATGAAACCATTATGATCAATTGCAATCCTGAAACGGTTTCGACAGATTACGATACGTCTGATCGCCTGTATTTTGAGCCATTGACACTTGAAGACGCGCTGGAGGTTATGCGTGTTGAAAGCCCTGCCGGGGTTATTGTTCAGTATGGAGGTCAGACGCCGCTGAAACTGGCGCGTGATCTGGCCGCCTCAGGCGCACCAATCATCGGGACAACGCCGGATTCGATTGATCTGGCGGAGGACCGCGAACGTTTTCAGCAGGTGTTGCATAATGCCAACCTTAAACAGCCGCCAAATAGAACAGCAACCAGCGCTGATGAGGCCGTGGGACTGGCTGGTGAAATAGGTTATCCTCTGGTTGTAAGGCCATCGTATGTTCTTGGCGGGCGCGCTATGGAGATTGTACACAATGATGATAATCTGGTCCGCTACATGCATGAGGCTGTACGGGCATCCAATGATTCACCTGTATTACTTGATCGTTTTCTGGAACACGCCATAGAAATTGATGTCGATGCCGTTTGTGATGGTGAAGAAGTGATTGTTGCAGGGATTATGCAGCATATTGAACAGGCAGGCATACATTCTGGCGATTCGGCCTGCTCATTACCGCCTTACTCGCTCAGTGACGAGGTAATTGAACAGATCAAGGAACAAACCCGGATTATGGCCAGGGACTTGAGCGTTTGTGGGTTGATGAATGTGCAGTTTGCGGTTCAGGGAAAAGAAATTTATGTGCTGGAGGTTAATCCTCGTGCGTCACGCACGGTGCCATTTGTTTCCAAGGCTACCGGCATTCCGTTTGCCAGGATTGCCGCACGCTGTATGACTGGAAAGACTCTGCGTGAACAGGGGATTAAAGAGCCTGCCGCTCCCGGGAATTATTATTCCGTAAAGGAAGCGGTCTTCCCATTTATGAAGTTTCCCGGAGTTGATCCAATATTAGGACCGGAAATGAAGTCCACGGGTGAGGTTATGGGAGTGGCTTCCGAGTTTGGCGCCGCCTATGCCAAATCACAGTTGGGCGCGGGAAATGTTTTACCGGATTCAGGTAAGGCATTGCTTAGCGTACGTGAAGCGGACAAAAAAGGTATAGTCGCTGTGGCTCAGGAATTAGTGAAGCTCGGCTTCTCGTTGGTGGCGACGCATGGAACCGCTAGAACGATACAGGCGGTGGGTGTAGAATGTGAGTCGGTTAACAAGGTGCAGGAAGGCCGGCCACATATCGTTGACACGATCAAGAATGACGAGATATCACTGATCATTAATACCACTGAGGGAGTACAGGCAATAGCCGATTCTTTTGAAATTCGACGCGAAGCACTGCATCGCAAAGTTTATTATACTACGACTTTAGCTGGCGCTCATGCGACGTGCATGGCAATAAGGCATCGAAATGATTGCAGCGTGAATCGCTTGCAGGATATACATCAGGAAATTGCAAATGGATAAGGTTTATCTAACATTACGCGGGGCCGAGCAGCTTCGCGAAGAACTTAAAAGACGAAAGACAGTTGATCGTCCCCGAATAGTCGCTGCGATTGCAGAGGCTCGCGAACATGGAGATCTTAAGGAAAATGCGGAATATCATGCCGCACGTGAGCAGCAGAGTTTTTGTGAAGGACGCATCAAGGATATCGAAGGTAAGCTCTCCAATGCCGAGATTATTAATGTAACCAAGATGGGGAAACATGCGAACGGCAAGGTGATTTTCGGCGCTACAGTTGATTTGATGGATGAAGATACCGAGGAAGAGATAACTTATCAGATTGTCGGTGAAGATGAGGCCGATATTAAACAAAGCAGGATTTCAATAGGTTCTCCGTTTGCCCGTGCGCTGATTGGCAAGCAGCAGGGCGATGTGGCTGAAGTTCAGGCTCCCGGCGGAATACGCAGTTATGAAATAGTCGAGATTCGTTATGAATAAGATTTTTGAGGCTTAAGATATAAAAATGCTTCGCCTTCCGAAATTATGAACAGATATAAAATGAATATCGAAGTAATAACGCAAGATCAAATAGATGGCCGTAGCTACTGGATAGATGAAATCAGTAGATTAAGTGGTGATTTTGGTGTCGATGCTGAAAAAGTTGAGGATAAGGTAGGTTTGGAGATAAAGAATAATGGAATTGACACACTACTTGGTCACTTGCGGTTATGTGGAGCAATACCAGAGAGATATGGGTACGACACAAGCGAGGAAAAATTGTATTCAAAGTACACTGATGTGGTAATCCACGAGGCGTATCTTTCCATGGGGTTTAATAGCATAGTATTGAAAGAAAGGACTGATGTTGCAGATGTCGAATGTGTTAATGATGATTATAGTTTTGTTGCAGATGCAAAGGCATTTCGACTAAGCCGAACAGCAAAGAATCAAAAAGACTTCAAAGTTCAAGCTATGGATGATTGGAAACACGGTAAGCCATATGCAATGGTTGTTTGTCCGGTTTACCAACTACCCGCTCGTACAAGCCAAATATACCAGCAAGCCGGAGTAAGATCAGTTTGTATAAGCACATACACCCATCTTGCAGCTCTTTCGTGTTATGCAAAAGCAAGTGGCAAAGATCGTGCTATGGCGCTGATTCATGAAGTGTTTAAGGCGATTGAAGCCATGAATCCATCGAAAGATGCAAATATATACTGGCAAACTGTAAATCGAAAAATACTCGATTTTGATACAGTCATTAGAGATTTATGGCAAGAGGAAAAGAAGGCATCTTTAGAATCTATACATATTTCTAAGGAAGAGGCTCTTAGCTTTCTTTCTTCTGAGCGTGAAAGAATTATGAGACTTTCGAAGGAACAGGCGATTAGAGAAATTCTCAAAATCAGCAGGATAGAGAATAAAATTAAAGCCATCAAGTCTGTTGCTGATAATGGATTATTAGCCTTGGGATGAATATTTATTATGAATGATGACTATATAAATAAAATTACTCTCGGCGATTGTCTGGGTTACATCTCTGAGCTAACAGACAACAGTATCGATTTGTTTTTATCCGATATTCCCTACGGGATCAACCTTGATGATTGGGATGTTTTACACAGTAATAAAAATTCAGCATTGCTGGGAAAATCACCTGCTCAAGAGGGTAAATCGGGATTTAAGCGTCGAGGTAAGCCAATCAATGGTTGGTCACAATCTGATAGGAATATTGGATTAGAGTACCAGCAGTGGTGTAAACATTGGGCAATGAAAATTTATCCAAAGATGAAGAATGGTTCTTTTTTGTTTGTGTTTGGCGCAAGAAGAACTATTCATAGGGTTGTTAACGCTTTTGAAGATAGTGGCTTTCTTCTAAAAGATACTTTAGCCTGGAAGAAGCCATCTGCACACCATAGAGCTCAAAGAGTGAGCATTGTCCTTGATCGCAGGGGCTTAGTAGATGAGGCAAACAAGTGGGAAGGCTGGCGGATCGGTAATCTGGCTCCTATTTGGGAACCGATAGGATGGTTTATGAAGCCTTATACAATCGGTGGAACTATTACAGACAATATACTTGAAAATGAAGTTGGAGCCATGAATTTAGGTGATTGCCGATTAAATGAACATAGCCCAACCAATATGCTTGAGTTTGGCTTTGGTAAGCACGAAGCACGAATCCACGAGGCGCAGAAACCTTTAGAGCTAATCAAATATCTAATAAGACTTACAACAAGGAAAAATCAAATTGTCCTTGATCCATTTATGGGGAGCGGAACAACAGCTATTGCTGCAAAAAATATATGCCGGCAGTTTATTGGTTTTGAAGCCAATCCAGAGTTTCACGCTAAATCTTTGGAAAGGTTGAGGGCAATTACCAAGGACAAAGCGAAGGAACGGCCTTTGTTCCAGCGAGCATTGCTTTAAAAATAACTAACCAGACCTTGCGTAAGCTACTCCACACAGGACTTATCTAAGGAACCAGACAATGTTTGCCATTCTCCGACAGAGTGGCTTGTTCCATGGTCGGGTTACCGCAGGCATTACAGCCTTTCAATCCTGTTCTTTTGATCCTGTAGATTTTTTAATGCGGCCTCGGTATTGGTCAGTTTCTCGCGTTCCCTGTTGACTATGGTTGCCGGCGCCTTGTCGAGAAAGCTGGTATTAAATAGTTTGCCATTGAGCCGCTTGACTTCGTCTTTCAGCTTACCAATTTCTTTTTGCAGGCGCATCAGTTCAGCGTCCTTATCAATCAGTCCTGCAAGTGGGATGAGGATTTTCATTTTTCCGAGCAGGGAGATTGCGGACTCAGGTGCGTCGTCTTCGTTGTCGATGATGTCGATGCTGTTTGTTCTGGCGAGGGAATTGATATAAGGGCGTGCGGTTTCCAGGTGTACCCTGTCGGTATCGGAGGCATTGGCAAGCAGGACAGGTACGGCCTTGCCGGGTGCGATGTCCATTTCAGATTTGATACGGCGTACCCCGAGAATAAATTCTCTGGTCCATTGCATTTCCTCGGTGGCTGTCGCATTGATGGGTGATTCGTCGTAGCGGGGATAGCTTTGCCGCATGATCGTATCCCCATTGACTCCGGCTATCGGCGCGATGGCCTGCCATATTTCTTCCGTGATGTACGGCATGATGGGATGAGCCAGCCGCAGGATGGATTCCAGCGTGGTGACCAGCGTTCTGCGTGTGCCGCGCTTTTGTGCATCGTCGACGGTATCGCTATTGAGTGTGGTTTTCGACAGTTCCAGATACCAGGCGCAGTACTCATTCCAGGTGAAGTCATAAATTGCCTGCGCCATGTGGTCGAAACGATAGCCTTCGATGGCATCGGTCATGGTCCGGGTGGTTTCCTGTAGCCGCGAGGCTATCCATTGATCGGCTGCGGATAGCTTGATCTCGCCTTTCAGATCACAGTCCCAATCTTCGGTATTCATCAATACATAACGTGCGGCATTCCATAGCTTGTTACAGAAATTGCGATAGCCCTCTATACGCGACATATCAAATTTAATATCACGACCGGTTGAAGCCATGGCGGCAAAAGTGAAGCGCAGGGCATCGGTTCCAAATGCCTGAATACCGTTGGGAAATTCCTGGCGGGTCTGTTTTTCAATTTTCTTTGCTAACTGCGGCCGCATCATGCCGGTAGTGCGCTTTTGTACCAGTGTCTCAAGATCAATACCGTCAATCAGGTCAATCGGGTCGAGTACATTGCCTCTGGATTTAGCCATTTTGTCGCCGTGAGAATCGCGTATCAGACCATGAATATAGATGTCTCTGAAAGGTGGTTTGCCGTCCATGAATTTCAGGCCCATCATTATCATGCGTGCGACCCAGAAGAAAATGATATCGAAGCCTGTGACCAGTACCGAGGTGGGGTAGAAGATTTTCAGGCGTTCAGTGTTTCCTGGCCACCCCAGAGTGGAGAAAGGCCAGAGTGCCGAACTGAACCAGGTATCCAGTACGTCTTCGTCCTGGCGCAGTTCGTGGCCATCGGCCAGATTGTGTCGTTTACGAATGTCTTTTTCGGAATGACCGACATAGATATTACCGGCCTGATCATACCAGGCCGGGATACGGTGACCCCACCAGATCTGGCGGCTGATACACCAGTCCTGGATGTCGTGCATCCAACTGTAATAAGTGTTTTTCCAGTTATCCGGGATAAACCGGATAGTGCCGTCTTCGACGGCTCTGAGCGCCGGTTCTGCCAGTGGCCCGGTCCTTACATACCATTGTCTGGTAAGGAAAGGCTCAATCACGGTGCCGGAACGGTCGCCACGCGGAACCATCAGTTTATGCTCTTTGATCTGCTCCAACAGGTCCTGTGACTCCAGGTCAGCTACGATCTGTTTTCGGGCCTGGTAGCGATCCATGCCGACGTAAGCTATCGGAATCAGGTCTTTTTCTCTTTCTTCGTTCGCACGGACTGCGGCATTGGTGGTGAAGATGTTAATCAGGCCACCGTGGACTTGTTCACTGATAGCCACCTCAGCGCGATGACGCTGCCAGACGGCATAGTCGTTGAAGTCATGTGCGGGGGTAATCTTCACGCAGCCGGTCCCGAACTCGGTATCGACGTGTTCTTCGTCGGCGATGATCGGGATTCTACGGCCGGTGAGCGGCAGCTCCAGCAGTTCGCCAATCATATGCCTGTAGCGCACGTCTGTCGGGTTGACCGCGACCGCACAGTCGCCCAGCATGGTTTCCGGGCGTGTGGTGGCGACGACAAGGTGACCGGTACCATTCACCAGCGGGTATTTCATATACCACATATGGCCGTTTTCTTCCTCGGAAATGACTTCCAGGTCCGATATAGCGGTGTGCAGGACGGGGTCCCAGTTCACCAGACGCCTGCCGCGGTATATCAGTCCTTCCTCATACAATCGGATGAAGACCTCCCTGACGGCCTCAGACAGACCTTCATCCATGGTGAAGCGTTCATGTTCCCAATCCAGCGAGGAACCAATACGGCGGAGCTGGTGGGTGATATTGTCGCCGGATTCTTCGCGCCATTCCCGGATACGCTCGATGAATTTCTCACGTCCGAGTGTATGCCGGGTTTCACCATCTTTTTCCAGACGGCGCTCAACCACCATCTGTGTGGCGATACCGGCATGGTCGGTACCAGGCTGCCAGAGCGTCGGCTTGCCCGTCATACGCTGATAGCGCGTCAGGGTGTCCATGATGGTATTGTTGAAGCCATGGCCCATGTGCAGGCTGCCGGTGACATTGGGTGGCGGGATCATGATGCAGTAGGGCGCGCCGTTACCCTCCATGTCCGGCCTGAAATAGCCGTTCTCTTCCCAGGTTTTGTACCAGCGCCCTTCGATTTCCTGTGGGGAATAGGTCTTGTCCATATCCGTATTCTACGGGCTGTCGTGCGAAAACAGCGCATTTTACAGAAAACAGAGAGCCATGTGTGTTGGGTGTGATTGATTCCTCGGGCCGATAGCTTGGTGCTGCGGATATTTCCCTGCTGTTTGAAGGGCAGCGGTCACCTTCGGCAGGTTATGGATGCCGATACCGTTTGGTGTTGTGATTGGCAGGGCAGTGCGGTTGTGGGGAGTTCCTCAACGTTGTTCCGGTTTAATATCCATGGATGCTTTGATAAGAGACAGTGCCCATGTCACAGAGCGCCATGGTGGTATTGGATTACTTGCTCCAGTGCAGACCGCTTCTTTGAGCCTTACAGGTATTAAACCTGCACGGGATTTGACCGGAATGCAGTGGTGGTGTATAACAATCTGAAGGTAAACTTGATATGATTTTCGCGGGTCCTTCCTAGAGGAAGATTTGATTTTTATCCTTGCTTTCAACAAGATCAAAGAGTGATTTTACAGTATGAGTCAACGAGAAAAATTAAAAGATCTAATGGTTCGCTTTTGTAATAATAAGGGAAGCAGAACTTTTTCTTTGCAAGAGCTAAATGAAGAATTTGCAGATTACAGTGAAATAGAAATAGGTGGAAAAACGCCACAGGCAACCGTGCGAAGGCTACTACAAGAACTAAGAAATGAAAATTTTATTTCGTTCAAAGACAATTCAGGACACTATACTTTAAGAGGCATTGAGTTGTTGAATGATGAAAAAGAGGATATAAAAAATCTAGATATTTCAAACGAGAACTCTAATAGAAGAGAATATTTAGTCGAGACCTATGCTAGAAATATTGAATGGGTAAAGCAAGCTAAAGAAATTTATGGTCTATTTTGTATGATGGATAATTGTGGTAATACTTTTTGGTGATTATCCCTTGTAAACATGTATAAGTTGGGCTATTCTCTTTGAAAATAAGGAGATAGACACATGAAATTTACCATCAATGACTTTCACAAACGCTTCCCAGATAATGATTCCTGCTTGCATGAGTTAATGGTACAGCGTTATGGCGATCATACTACCTGCCCTGAGTGCGAAAAGGAAAGCAGATTTCACCGTGTTAAAGGCCGTAGATGCTATGAGTGCCAGTGGTGCGGATATCAAGTATATCCTACTAAAGGCACTGTGTTCGAGAAGTCAACCACGCCGCTTTCAGACTGGTTCTATGTCATCTACCTGATGACTGCCACGCGATACGGCGTGTCTGCAAAGGAAGTCGAGCGTCAACTGGGAGTAACCTACAAGACTGCATGGCGCATGTGCCACAAGGTGCGAGAACTCATGGGCAGCAGTTCCCCTGACAAACTGAGCGGCCATGGTGATTGGGGTTGCTATCTTCCGGCTCGATCATCCTAGTCAGTTCATTATCCACGCATCGCATGTTTTTTTTCAATTCATTGTATTGAGCCTGCTTACTGTTAAATCCCTCTATCTGCTGCTTGTCTGGTAATTTTATTTTCATACGGCAAAGTTGCTCCCAGTTTAGATTGGCCCGTACAGCACCATGCTTGGTGTCATAGGCTCTGATGATGTCCAGGTATGCCCTGGACTTGAGAAGGCGCAGCAAGTATTCAGGTGGCAGCTTTTCAGGATCTTTTGATTTGAATACCACATAGACGCCGCTCACTATCCCACCATCCAGATCATCGGGTACCAGCCCTAATGAACCTACATTTACTCGATGCGGGTTATATACAAGATCACCTGCATTTACCTTGATATATGACTGTTTGATTTCCCTGCCAAAAGATTCTTCATTCAAGAAAATGCCACGGGTATTGCTGACTCCAAGAATGCGAAACAACTCATTCTCACTGTCCGAAGGCTTGAAGCGCGACCCGCTTGGCTCGATATGTTCTCCAAGTGGCACCAGTCCAGGTGTCCGCTGCGGAACAACATCCACATAATCATATATCCATAGGGATTTGCCCGCCTGCATGATCGAGTCATTCGGGATTATTGCATGATCTATTACAGGATCATGGTCTGCATCCCTGTTGAATACACTCATTACCTCTGGCAGATCATTCTCCGGCAAAGACTTCTTGCGTGCTCCAAAGGTGTGGCCAACATTGCGAACCACAAAAAAGAACGTCTTGTTCCGAGTGCCTGCCTTTTCGAAATAGATGATGCTGGTCTTTGTAGGGGTGTATGGTTCAAACAATCGGCGAGGCAATGAAACGATGCTGAAATTCCTTGCCGAGTTCAGCATCACATCCCGAACCTTTCCAACATCCCCACCTTCCGTCAGGAAATCTTCCTTGACAAGGATTGCAGCTCGCCCGTTTGGTGCCAGCGAATCCATACAATGCTGTATTGCAATAGCATCTCCGCTTTGAGACGGAATGTCATAGAGGTTTCCATGCCTGGTTTTCTGTGAGTACGGGGGATTGGTCAATACGATGTCATGCTTCCCCTCTACACGATTTGCAAAGCTGTCATTCTGTTGCACGTTGCTGTGTCCGTCTCCGTACAGGATCATGTTCATCCTTGCCACCCTTGCAGTTACAGTAAGTTCATTGCCATAAATGGTATGGTTCTTCAGGATGTCCAGTGTTTGTTCTGTCAGCTTGGTTCTGAGCGAGATATAGCGGAATGCCTCAATCAGGAACCCGCCAGTACCGCAAAACGGGTCATATATCTGTTCACCTATACGCGGGTCAACCATGCTGACCATCGTGCGAACGATATTGCGTGGCGTGAAGTACTCCCCCAAATCCTTGATCTTGATTCCCTGATAGGCATTTTTGAGGAAGTACTCAAAAGCATCCCCTTTGACATCCACGTCAGTGCCCGTGAAATTCAACTGGGACAGATCGCACACCATGTCATCAAAAATTTCTGGTGATGTGATCGGGAAGGCATGACTGAATATCTCACCATACCGATCATTCATTCCCTGCCAGACTACATCACGAACATAGTCCAGCCGTTCAGGAGGCTTCTTGTCCTGAAATTCGGACCACCTCAAGTGCCTGGGGAAGGGAGCCTCGTTTCCAGCATGTTCACGGATTTGTGACAGCTCATCCATGAGTTTCAGGAACAGCACATCTGAAAATGCACCAAATCTGTCCAATCCTGCTTGTAGGCCAGCTTCTCGAAGATAGTTGGCCTGTCGCTTGAATATCTTGATCAGTTCTTCGCGCGATACCTGTACATGCTGTGGGGCCGAAAGTATTTCAGGCCCTTCATTTACAAATCGGAGTGAAGTGTAATGATCAATGAACTGTCGTATGTCTTCACCATCGATCTTCAAAGGCCGTTCATTATGTAGGTAGTTGGTAGAAACAAAAGTGTCGTTATAAGCAAAGATCAGGGGTGCACCCAGTGGCTTTGCATATCTGTCTCTAGCCTGAATCAGAGCTTTTTCCAGCGACTCTCCCGGCCTCTTTGCTTCAATAATTGCAACAGGGTTGGTAGTTCCCTGCTCATACAACACAAAGTCCGGGAATTTCAGATTCCCATTCGCATCCCTCAGCTTCTCCTTTTCAACTTCTGTTTTTGGACGCTGCTGGGTTACGTTATTATGTTTGTCGCGCTCATCGACAACCCAGTCAAGGTTCTCCAACTGGGTGCAAATGGAATGGACTACGGATGCTTCAAGGCGTCGAACCTGCATCCGTGAATTATGAACTTAACTTAAAACTCTTCGGTACATGTTCACAGGGGATAATCACCTACTTTTTTGACAACTAATAATCAACCCTATATTGAAGTGCATCATATTATTCCGTTACATCAAGGAGGGGAAGATGGTATATGGAATTTATCTGTTTTATGTGCACATCACCATAGAATGGCTCATTTTGCTCAAAAACGGACAATCGCAGACATTCAAAAAATATTGCTCTCAAAAACACACTTTCAATCATGAAGAAAATATTGATTAAACAATTTGAAAAAGATAGTTTAAGGGTGGTTGTGGACTATTTGGAATATAGTGAAAAAAAGCACTACGAAGAGAGCGAAGAATGTGAAGACCATATCTATAAACACGTAGAAAGATTGAAATGTTTATTAGATAGAATCCATTACGAGGAAATGCAACCGGAGAAAACGCAGGACGATGAAAAAGACACCGACAAAAACACCTCTTGAACTCGAAGTAACGGATTTCAGGCCAATCCGCGAGACCCATGTGCAAATGCGGGTGTTCGGGTCATCCTTACCACCCATAGCGAATGGCTGATGGAAGAATTGGCCAACATTGTGCAACGCTCCAAACTGCCCAGCATCTCACACGGCAGCAGCACGAAAGACAGCGTCTCACTTCGCCCGGACCAGGCGGGTGTGGCTGTTTCGGCACAAGAAGAAACCTCGGGGGGCGGTTGTCGAGGAGATCTGTCTCGATGAGGATTCTGGTTTGTATCCTGCCGGTTACGATGCTGTGTCCATGGCGCTGCATAACGAATGGGCTGATTATCAGGAAAAACCGGGGACGATTCGTGACAGGTTTGGTGAACAGGGTTCGTGGTAATCTTGATGATACGTGTTTCAGCATGGGCCAGATGAAAAAGCAGAAATGTGGTGTTCGCATGGATGGTATGCCGAAGTCTCGTCTGATTATTGATTGTGATAGGCCGGGTGCCCCATTTTCCTCAAACGCGACACGTTGCGACTATCTTCTGATTGCCGAGGACCAACACGGGGAATGGATTATCCCTCTTGAACTGAAACAAGGAACACTCGTCAGCAAGGTCGCCAAGCAACTGCAAGCCGGTGCTCGCGCCGCAGAGAAAGTGATTCCCCGCAAACGGGCCAAAGCGATCCGGTTCCGCCCTGTTGTTGCGTGAGGCAACACACCAAAGCATCAACGCAATCGGTTGCGTGGCAGGAAGAGCCAGGTTTTGTTTCATGGGCATCGGGAACTTGTCCGAGTGACGAAATGCGGCGGAAAATTGGCCTGTTGCCTGTAGAGCTATCCACTGCCGATTATCTTAGCCATTGACAATGAGTGTCGATACATTTCTTTGAAATTAGTGGTATAGCGTGACCATGGGTAATTAATGGATCGGCTTACAGGGCATCCAAAAATCACGAAGCAATATCATGTTTTTGCAGCTTTCTGGCAAGATCAAGCAGGGTTTTGCGGGCCTGCTTTTCCAGTTCCGGCATGATGAGTGGCATGGCTTGTTCGACCAGTTGATGGGCTTGTGTATCGGCTGTGTGTTGCTTTGTTGAATCTTCCGTTGGAATGCTGTCCGGAGTCGTTGCAGCAGGTGTTTTACCGGAAGATGTTGTATTTTCAGATGCAAGGGGCCCCAGGCTGACTACATCGGTCAGTACCGGAATATTTCTTTTGGTTTGCCTGTCTTTCATTCGCCGATAGTATCAGGGGACTCCGATTAATTCAGGGTCTCGATCAATTTATGTTGTGGGATTCCAGCGGATAGCCGCGTTCTTTATAGAATCTGTATCGTTGTCTTGCCATTTGAGTTGTTGTTTCGTCCTGATCGACAATCTCGCTGACGCGCTCAAACTGGCTGAAGAAAAGGGGGACATTATCCGCCATATTTATCAGGACATCGTGTATGTTGGTACTGCATTCAGGATGGTGGTTGATGATAACAGGGCAGTCAGATATTTCTTCCTGGACATAAACTTCGTGAGGGATAAAGCTGCCTTGTTTCCATGTCCATAGCATGTCGTCTATTGTTCCTGCCTTCTGGCTATCTTCCGTATGCAGTAAAATTTTATTGCCTTTATTATAAATTTTTTCGACCAGACGGCAGATAAATATCATACGACTATTGGGTGAGTTGTCTTTGAGAATATAAAAGTCGATGTGTGTCATGTGTATTCAATGTCCGGTGGTATAAGGGGAATGGCAATATCGATAATCCATTCTTACCGGATTATTTTTGTCAGGCGCAACGATTAATCAGAAATTGTGTCAGCAGAGGGACCGGCCTGCCGCTGGCTCCTTTGTTTTTCCCGCCGCTTTGCCATGCTATACCGGCGATGTCGATATGCGCCCAGCTTACATCTTTGGTATAACGTGAGAGGAAGCAGGCTGCCGTAATCGCCCCCGCACCTCGGCCACCTATATTTGCCATGTCGGCAAAATTACTGTCGAGCTGCCGCTGAAATTTATCATCCATAGGTAATTGCCATGCCTTGTCCTGAGCATCGTTACCGGCGTTAATGACTTCGGTGATAAGGCTGTCATCGTTGCCTATAACGGCTGAAATATGGTTGCCCAGGGCAATAATAACGGCACCGGTGAGTGTGGCGACATCAATTATCACATCGGGTTCGTATTTTTGTGCATAGGTCAGGGCATCGCACAATATCAGACGCCCTTCGGCGTCGGTATTGAGTATTTCGATTGTTTTCCCGGACATTGAGGTAACGATATCGCCGGGCCTGGTGGCCTTTCCGCCGGGCATGTTTTCCGTGGCCGGGATGATACCAACGACATTGATCGGCAGCTTCAGGGAGGCTATGGCCTGTATGGTGCCCAGCACTGAGCCGGCACCACACATGTCATATTTCATTTCATCCATTGAAGCCCCAGGCTTTAATGAAATGCCGCCGGTATCAAAAGTTACGCCTTTGCCGACCAGTGCCACAGGGGCTTCGGACGGTTTACCACTCTTATATTCCAGTACAATAAGTCTGGCTGGTTCGATGCTACCGGCGGTGACCGACAGGAATGATCCCATACCCAGTTTCTCCATCTGAGCTTCGTTCAGTATCTTGACGTTCAGATTATCGAATTTACGCCCGATAGCGCGGGCTTGATTAGCCAGGTAGGAGGGGGTGGCGACATTGGCCGGTAGATCGCCCAGGCGTCTGGTCAATATCATGCCCTCGCCAATCGCCTTGCCTTGTGACAGGGCCTTGCGGGCCGGTGCCGTGTCCTTTCCTGTGTAAAATTTTGCGGTGGTCAGCGGGTTTGAGGGCTTTTTGAAGGTGCTTTTCATCTCGCCTTTCTGGTAGCCGGCATTAGACATGGCGCGGGCGGCTTCCTGAAGCATCCAGTTGAATCTGCGGTCCTTGACCTTGACATCGTTGAGAAGTATCGCGGCGTTTTTACTGCCGCCCTTGTTGAGGCGATTAAAGGCCGTTTCGATGATTTTTGTCCAGCAATCCGCATCGCGTTTGGCATCACTGCCACACCCGAGTATTAACACCCGCGGGCTTTTAATTCTTTCCATGTTGTAGAGATAGAGTGACTCCCCCACGTTACCCTTGATATCACCCTGGTCCACGGCTTTTTGTATGGCATCTTTACATATCTTATTCAGCTGTTTGGTGTTTGCAGTCATGCCGTCAGGGGTGATGCCGACGACAATGCAGTCAGCGGTGGTTTTATATGGAAGGGTGTTGATAGTTTGAAATTTCATACTCATCTCCGATGTCGTCTTGTATGTTATGACGCTGTTTAATAGCCTGGCTGTCGTTGATTTTGGCGATATATAACTGTATCGCAGGAAATGCCGAATTAATCAGAGTTTCCTTAACTGTTTTGCGTATCATAGCGCACTCTTCGGGTTTTTTGTGTTGAATGAATTTTTTCCGACTGACAATTCTTGACCGTTACCTGCTAAGGGGAATCCTGCAGGCTCTGGCTGCAATATTGCTGGTACTTGTGCTTATCGTCCTGAGTAATAAGTCAACCCGATTTTTAAAGAATGCGGCTTCCGGTGAATGGCCGGTGGATGTTGTTATGCCGATGCTGGGTCTGACCGCGATTAGCAGTCTGGCATTGATTATGCCTATGGCGGCGTTCCTGGCTGTTATATCGGTGGTGGGGCGGCTCTATAAAGATAGCGAAATGGCGGCGATCAGTGGTTGTGGAGTGAGCACGTATCAGCTATATCGTCCGTTGGGTGTGCTTGCCATTATTTTTGGGATTGTAGTCGGTTTTCTGTCGTTCTACGTTATTCCTGTTACGAAACAGGCCGCTCAGGTTCTGGAAGCACGCGCAGAGAAAATCTCCGAGATTACCGGGGTAGCGCCGGGGCGTTTTCATGAATCTTCGGATGGTCGGCGTGTCATTTATGCTGAGCGTGTTAATAAGGATTCCAAGGAAGCCGAAAATGTCTTTATTCATAGTAAGGAGAAAAATCGTTTCAGCCTGATTACGGCCAGATCGGCGTACCAATATAATGAGCCCGCTACGGGTGATACCCTGATTTTTCTGAAAGATGGATATCGTTACCAGGGTGAGCAGGGAATGGCCGGTTTTCGTTCCACACAGTTTGAACTCCACTGGATACGCGCCGAGAAAGGAGAGCGCGAAGCGCTCAGGGTCGATTACGAAGCTCGTCCAACCCTTGAACTGATCGGGTCAGATAATCCGCTGGACCGTGCCGAATTGCATATGCGGATTGCAATTACGCTCAGCCCGATTTTATTCGCCTTCCTCGGATTGCCTCTGGGGCGACTGAGGCAGCGGGAAGGTCGGTATGGAAGAATTGTGGTTGGCGTACTCATTTACATTATCTATTTCAAGCTGCTGCGTGTGGGACAAGCGCTACTGGAACGTGAGGCGCTTCCTCCATGGCTGGGTATCTGGTGGGTGCATCTCGGATTGATGTTGTATTTGCTATGGACGCTGTATTCCGAATCCCAGGTAAAGTCGGGTGGCTGGTGGGCAGGAAGACGCCTGACGAGGGCTGGTTGATGAATATACTGGGTCGATATATCGGTCGCCACGTCATCGTTGGTTCCATCATTGCTTTGTTTATTCTGGTTGGCATTGATCTGGTGTTCGCCTTTGCTGCGGAGGTGCCGGACCTGGGTAAAGGTGATTACAACCTGGGCGAGTCCTTATTCTATGTTTTGCTGACTGCACCGAGGCGAGCCTATGATTTTATGCCGATGGCCACCATTGTCGGTAGTCTGGTCATGTTGGGTGGGCTGGCCGGACAAAGTGAATTTATTGCCATGCGCAGTTCAGGTGTATCGACGCAGCAGATTGCCGGTTCGGTTCTCAAGAGTGGGGTGGTGCTGGTTGTGATTGCCATCATACTTGGGGAAGGCATCGAGCCTTTTTCAGAATCTTATGCTCAACAAATGCGTTCATTCGCGCAAACTCAAAGTACGGCCCTGAAAAGTGAGCATGGTATCTGGATTCGCGACAGGAAGAGCTTCATCAATGTGCTTCAGGTACATCCGAATGGGGAATTACGTGGTTTGGATATTTATGAACTCGATGACGACTATCGTTTGAAGGCCAGGATGTTGGCGAAGCGCGCCAGATTCAAGGATAATATCTGGACCTTATATGATATTACCCAGATCAGGTTTGAACAGGATGAATTATTGATGAAGTCCTATGAAAAAGCTGATTGGAATGTATTGCTGAGTCCCGAATTGTTGAGCATTCTTCCGGTAAAGCCGGAACAGCTACCGATATGGAGATTGATTACCTATATGAACTATCTGCGGGCCAATGATCTGGATACGGAATCTTATGAGGTTGCTTTCTGGGCAAAAGTTACTGCACCCTTTGCCATTCCTGTTATGCTGTTTTTATCAGTGCCTTTTGTTTTCAGCCCACTGCGTTCAACCGGTTCGGGCCAGCGAATCCTGATTGGTATTATTCTCGGTATTACTTATTATCTGCTGTCCCACCTTATTGGAAGAACCGGTGAGGTTTATGATTTTAATCCTGCGTTGAGCAGCATTTTGCCCGCCGTGGTTTTTCTTTTGGCGGGCTGGCTGGGCTGGCGCACAGTACGTTAACCCGTGTTGCGCATACCGGCGGCAATCGCATTGATGGTGCGCAGCATCGAATTGAGCCAGCGGTCGCGTTCTTCTTCATCCAGCGTCTCATTTTTACGTCGCCGCATCATCTCGATCTGTATGTAATTTAACGGGTCAAGGTATGGATTCCGGCGTGTTAGGGACAGGAGAATTTCAGGTGTTTCTGCCATGAGTCCGTCTATCTGAGCGATAGAAATAATCATGTGTATTGTTCGGTGATATTCGGATTTTATCGTCTGAAAAATGCTTTCAGCCCGTGCCTGATTGCTATAGAGTTTTGAATATGCGTGTGCAATGTCCATTTCAGCCTTGAAAAGTGACATCTGTGTGTTGCTTAGAAACGAATGGAAAAATGGCCATTTATGATACATGCAGCGGCAGAGTGCCAGTTTGGCCGGGTCTTTATCGATCCATTTTTCCAGCGCTGAGCCAACGCCATACCAGGCTGGAATGGTATGTCGTGATTGCGCCCAGCCAAAGACCCAGGGTATGGCGCGTAGTGAATTTTTGGATCGATCCTGTTTTTTGCGGTGCGATGGCCGGGAACCAATATTCATCAGGCCGATTTCATTGACCGGGGTGGCTTCGTAGAAATAGTCAATCAAATCTTCCGTATCCATCAATTCGCGATAGGTTTGTTCACTGAGGCGGGCCATCTCTTTCGCGGCTGATTTGAATTCGTCTGGTATGATTTCTGTGGGTTCTACCAGATTGCGGCTTGCTTTCATCAATCCGGTCATGCCGACGCTGAGCTCATAAATGGCGGTTTCAGGATTATTATACTTGTAAAAAAGTACCTCTCCCTGCTCCGTGAATTTGGTTTCTCCCTGCACGGTACCCGGTGGATAGGAAAGCAGTGTTTCATGCGTAGGGCCGCCGCCACGAGCCATGGTACCGCCTCGGCCATGAAAAAGGCGAATGCGAATATTATGCTTACTGGCAATACTGATGATCTTTTCCTGGGCTTCGTACAGATTCCAAGCTGACGAATAAATTCCACCATCCTTACTGGAATCCGAATAGCCCAGCATGATCTCCTGTAGATTTCCCGATGAGCGGAGTAGCCGGACATAGGTTTTATTTGAAAACAGACAGTCAAGAACAGGTTCTACTCGTTCCAGATCTTCAATCGTCTCAAATAAAGGTGCAATCAGAATACTGCAAAATGTCTGATCTTGTTTGCCGCCTGCCAGCTTGCATAGAGAAGCCAGAAACATGACTTCCATAATGTGACTTGCGCTATGAGCCATTGAAATAACATAAGCTCCAAATGCTTCGAGGCTGACTTCACGTTGCATTTTTTCCATAACAGAAAATATATTCAGCGTCTGAACGGTGGTTGCCGTCAGTGTAATTTTGTCAACGTTATTGCATTTACCGGATTCAATCAATTCGGCAAGCCTCTCAAGGCGTTGCTTAACGTCCAGCGCTTTATAATCTTCGCTCAGATGCTGCCTGATAATTTCAGCAATCGCGTCGGTATGCCTGGATGATTCTTGTCGAATATCAAGTTTCACCAGATTGAATCCGAATGTTTCTGCCAGGCGTATCAAATCCTGTAGCTCGGCATTGGTGACCAGATCGTCGCCATGAGAGATCAGAGAGTCACGAATCATATAAAGATCATTAATAAAATCCTGCTGATGTGGATAGCCTTTTTCTTTGGGGAGCAGGCCACCGTAAATCGGCTGTGTAATGTATTGTAATGTCTGCTCCAATCTGACCTTCATCAATGCCAGCTTGCGACGATAGGGTTCGGCTTTGAATTGATTCGGGTTACTGGCAAAAGCCTCGGCATTGGTTCTTCCCCAGGCTTCCAGGCTATCAAGCAGCTCCTGCGATGGACCGCACATATCAATAGAAAATGTCAGAATATTGTCCAGTTGTGCCACTCTACGGAGATATTCATTCAGAATCTCTTCAGCATGTAGACGGATTGATTTTTCGGTGGTTTCTGGCAGAACATAGGGATTACCGTCGCGGTCGCCACCTATCCATGAACCGAATTTCAGGAAAGAAGGGATGTTAATTCGATCACCATTTTCATAGATTCTTACGGCGGCATTTTCCATGTAACGGTAAATCATTGGCACCGCAGAAAACATTGATTCTCTGAAATAATACAAGCCGGTTCGTATTTCATCTTCAACCGAAGGTTTGCGGTTTCTAACTTCATCGGTTTTCCACAGAGTTTGGATTTGTGTTTCCAGTTGGCGGTGAAAATATTGTTTTTGCTCCCGATTGTTTCTGGGATCGCTGTATTGTTCTGCTGTTAGAAATATTTTACGCATGAGCACCATGATTGTGCGACGCTTGGCCTCGGTTGGATGTGCGGTAAAAACAGGGCGATAGGCCAGCTGATTTAGCAGCTCCTGAATTTGTTGTTCACTTAATCCCCGGCTATGTAACTCGCGGAACGTGGCATCGAACGAGCCTGACCAAAGTGGCTTGCCACGACTTACCTGAATCCGGCGGCGACGATGCTGAAAGGACTCTTCTGCGATGTGAAGCAGACTGAAGAAAGTGGTATAGGCTCGGATCACATGGGTCAGTAACTCAGGTTCCAGCTTGTTGATACCTCGTATCAGGCGCCGGCGCAGAGAAGGGTTATTCTTTTTACGCAATTTATTGAAACCACGGCGCAAAGTTTGGATAGTTTTCAGGGTTTCTGGTTCTTCTTGTGAACTTAAGACATTGCCGAGCAGGTCTCCGAAGAGTCGAACCCGGCTACGTAATTCCTTGTCATATTTAAGATTAATTGCCATCGTAGCGATTCCGTCTGCAGAGAAAGCGATTCATGTTATTACAGTGAGTTGCCTTTCGCAGTATTATAAAGTAATCTGATCAGAAGCTGATTAAAAAAACTCTGTAAAAGAGCTGAGGACAAGTTGATGGCTATTTTTCGTTGTGGAAAATGCGAGCATTTGCGTGAGATCCCCAATAATTACATTGGCAAATCCATTGCGTGTCCAAGATGCCAAAATTCCGTGATAATTTTCGATACCGTCATATTTATTCAAAAAGTTCTGGAAAAATATATAGACTTGCGCGTCCAAATGTCTGAACTACAAGCTACAGAAAAACCTGAGCTGAACAATAGTGAGACCGTAGACTTATTGGATATTGATATTCATGACTCTACTGCTTTTGCCAGCCAAGAACAGTATGCACCAATTATGGAGTGGTTCAAATGTAAACAAATTGACATGGATATTGATCATAAGGCGGTAGATACCACGGGTTTTTTTGATGAAATAGCGCTGAATCTCGGTGATAATTATGCCTTGCTCAAAGATGTCAGTGGCAAAATTTCCAGAACGCAACGTGGCAATTATACATCCACAACACTTAATTTGAGTGACTACAGCAAAAAAGACGGACAAGCTATTCATACTTTTTGTAAAGCACTTCACCAGTATTCTTTTCTGGCCAAGTGCTTTTATAAAAAAGATCAGCAAAAATTATACCTGACTTTACAAACTGCACCGGTCATTACCAATTTTTTTAATGGCGAATGGTTGGAATGGTATGTCTTTATTAAATTAGCGGGCTTATGTCGTGATGCCAAAGTGCCAATTTCCATACTTCGAAGCATTGATGTCACGTTTCCTAACGGAGCCAGGAATGAGTTGGATTTATTCTTGCTTTTGAATGGTCAGCAGGCGGTATGTATAGAGTGTAAGTCGGGGGAATTCCGTTCCCAGATAAATAAATATGTAAAGCTATGCAAGAAGCTGAAATTAGATAAAAGTGCTTTTTGGCTGATTGTCGCCGATCTGAGTGATGAGCAGGCTAAAGGCCTTAGTGCCATGTATGGTTTGAGTTTCTATAATGAGGCCGGTTTCATTCAGGCATTTGCAGATTTTCTGACTTGAAGTTTTGTGGTGTAGATGGCTGTGCATATAGATAAGTTCTCGGCATGACAATTTTTATATGATTTGCCTGGTTGATGCACTATCGCTCTCGAATACTCTCGCTCTTGACCCTTAGCAAAGGTGCCATGAAAAACTCGATAATGCGTCGCTCGCCAGTTCGTACTTCCGCCGTGACCGCCATGCCCGGTTGCAGTCGCGCCTCTTTGCCTTTCATCCACAGAGTGCTTTTCGCCATGCGCAGTTGCATGCGGTAAATCAGACCACGCTGTTCGTCAATAGTGGCATCGTCCGATACATTCGTGATCTCGGCATTGATGATGCCGTGCTTAGTAAAGGGAAAGGTGTGAATTTTGATTTCTGCCAGCATTCCTTCGCTTACAAAAGCCGATGTCTTTGTTTTCAAGAAAGACTTCCGCTTCCAGTTGTTCGTCATCAGGCACCACCAACATGAATTGTCGTGCCTCGGTGACAACGCCACCAACGGTGCTCACAGCAAGCTCTTGTACACGACCCGCAACAGGGGCGTAAAGAATCTGTTTGGCGCTAATATCGCTGGCTTTGATGAATTCTTTCTCCAGCGCAGCGATTTGCCGTTGCAGTTCGGTGATTTCAGTCAGTAGCGTACCACTGGATTGCGCCCTATGCAGATTGATTTGTTCATGCACTTCGGCTTCTGTCGCCTGCAATTGCTTTAGCCGTTGTTGCTCTGCCGCCAGATCTTGCACTTGCTGGATACGCTCCTGCTCAGCAGTCAAATAATCGTTTTCTGATACAAAATTATTGCCATTTAATTTCTTAAGGGTATTCGCCCGCTTTTCGGCGATAGGCGAGGTCTTCTCCAGTTTGGTGATTATTTCTTTGGTGGCGGATTGTTCCGCCTGGATTCTTGTCAAACTGCTTTGCAACGCATTCAGTTGCGATTGGTATTGTAGCCATTGCTGCTTCAGCAGGCTTTTGTGTAGCGCGGCATCTTGTGCGGTGGTGTCGAAGGGCAGTTCCAGCGTGAGAGTATCAATGTAAAGCGTAGTGATTTGTTGATTAGTTTTTTCCAGTAGACTCAGCACACCTCGACTAACGGCAAGGCGTAACCGAACGTTGTGCAGTTCCGATTCCAATCGCTTTTTGTCGGCCTGCGTGAGAGTGGTATCCAGTTCAACCAGCGATTGGCCTCGTTTGACATATTCGCCTTCACTTACCAGCAGAGATTTCACCATACCTTTTTCCAAAGGTTGTACCTGTTTAACCCGGGAGCTGGGAATGATCTTGCCTTCGGCGGAAGCAACAATATTGACATGGCCCAGCAATGCCCATGTGACGGCGATAACGACGAAAGCTGACAATCCCCATGTCAACCAGCGTACCAGCGGATTGGGTGGTGATTCCTGAATCTCCAGTGCGGCAGGTAAAAAAGCGGCCAGTTCCCTTGTTTGGCTGGCATCTCCAAACAGATGTGAATCATGTTATCTTGAATCAGGTGTTCGGATTCGTAATCAAGGGCGCTGGTGGCTTCGTCGAAAATCAGAATGCGCGGATTGTTGATCAGGGCGCGGGCAATGGCCAGACGCTGACGTTGACCGCCGGAGAGATTACTACCTTGTTCACCCACCAGAGTGTCGTAACCTTCCGACAGCTCAACAATAAAATCGTGTGCCCCCGCCATTTTCGCGGCAGCCACCACACGCTCCATGGAAATGGAAGGATCAACCAGCACGATGTTCTCGCGGATACTACGATTAAACAGGAAGTTTTCTTGCAGAACAACTCCAATCTGGCGGCGCAACCAGATGGTGTCCATCATGGCCAGATCAACACCATCCACGAGAACTCGACCCGTCTCGGGAACATATAAACGCTGTATCAGCTTGGTGATGGTACTTTTACCGAAGCCGGAGCGGCCGACGATACCAATCATCTCTCCAGGTTTGATCTGAAGATTGATGTCTTGCAGGATCAATGGGCCGCCATCCCGGTAGCGAAATTTGACATGATCGAGTGAAACCGCACCCTGCAAGGATGGCAAGCGTGAGCGACTGGGATTGAATCCCGGTTCACGCGGTGTATTGAGAATATCCCCGAGGCGAGCGATGGATATTCCGGCTTGTTGAAACTCCTGCCACAGTTGTACCAGTTTCAGCACGGGGCCGCTAACGCGCCCGGCCAGCATATTAAAAGCGATCAACTGACCAACGGTGATGGCGCCATCGATACACCAGATGGACACCCCACCAGATGATGCCCAGGGTCATCAGTTTGTTGACTAACCTCGCGATCTGATTGGCGACATTGCCGAGATTCTGACTACGGAATGAGGCGTGCACATAGCTGGATAGATGATCCTCCAGTTTGCGCCGCATTTGCGGTTCCACTGCCATGGATTTGACGGTACCGATGCCGGTGATGGATTCGGTGAGAAAAGCTGTATTGGCCGCTCCATGTTTGAATTTGTCGTTTAGACGATGGCGCAGGATAGGTGTGATGAAAATCGACAGAATAACATAGGCAGGGATCGTGGCCAACACAATCCAGGTTAACGTCGGGCTGTAGTACCACATTACCGCCAGAAATACGAACACGAAAAAAAGGTCAATGACAAGAGTAAGCGCAGTACCAGTAATGAAATTACGAATAGTATCCAGCTCGCGTACCCGCGCTACGTTCTGGCCAACCTGTCGGGATTCAAAATAAGCCAGTGGAAGGCCAGGCAAATGATTGAAAAGGCGCGATCCAAGCTCCACATCCATTCGATTGGTAGTGTGGCTGAACAGATAGTTACGGAAGCCACCCAGAAATGCCTCGAATACCACGATGAAGAAAAAGCCGATCGGCCAGCACATTCAGCGTGGTGAAGCCGCGATGCACCAGTACCTTGTCCATCACCACCTGAAAAAAGAGCGGTGTAACAAGCGCGAACAGTTGCAGAAAAAAAGATGCGATCAACACCTCTCCGAACAACTTGCGGTACTTGACCAGAGAAGGGATAAACCAGGAGACATCGAATTTTTGTCTCAGGTTCTCGCCCAGGCTGTGGCGACGAGTGACCAGAATCAACTCGCCCGACCAGATCGTTTCGAACTCCTCTGGTGAAACAGATAAGTGCACGTCGCGTTTGACCCATTATCATCTGCATTTTTTTCGATTCTGGTCAGAATAAAATAAGCACCATCTGAGGTTTTTGCAATGGCAGGGAGCATTTCATTTTTAATTTGCGAAAGGCTGGGTGACGCGCTTTTGGCGCGCAAGGTCAATCCTTGGTTGCAGATAATAGCTGGGTATCGGAAAACGGCTTGCCCGGTTCGGCAAACTGATGCGCGAGCTGCTCAGGATCAGCGGGCAGCTGGTGAAATCGTGCGATGGCGACAAGCGAATGTAAACCGGTATCCATGTCTTATATGATTATAAATCCTTCAACGAATACTCCGGCATGCCTTGCTGCTTTGCGGCCGAGTATTACAATAGTATTAACTCAAGAACAAATTCTTATTATTTAAGAGTCTGCAATATAGACTATCCAATAAGAATCAACAACTCTAAAAAAGTGGAAACCGTAAAACAGGAAAAAATAACATATTTTAACATTTAAGATATAGAAATAGAGATGATTCAAAGACTCTGCCAGATTGAATGGTAGTATTTAAGTCTCTGTGTCATTTGCCTGTGTTAAGTCCAGGTACCTTCGAGTGTTCACGCGACACGTCAAGTGCTGGAAGTCCGGCATAAAGACCAGGTGGTTCGGTGAGCTGATGCAAATAGATCACATGAATGTGAACTTCAGCGAGGGTATCACGTGTAAGGAATTTAAGGCCATCTGTCCGATTGCAGGCATGACCATCATGTGGACTTAAAGCCGTGCCACCAGCCGTAACTGGAGCTGATCAAGCATTGAGGCGTTATCGCTAGGCGATGGTCAATGGCAAGAGGATGGCAAGATCGGTCAGTACAGGTGGCTATTACCGTCAGGCCTATAACCTGCTGAACCGCATCTGCTGATGAAGTTTGTGGTAGCCAATGACCTGCTGTCGGAGATGATGCCGGAGCTGAGCTATGATGTTGCCATCAATTTATTGACTATTACCACAGGGATAGATAGGGATGCTTTTGATCAGGTGCTGACTCGGATTGACTTCTCGCTGAGTGACTCGGAAGCCGTGACCAAGCAATGGCTTGCGGTAGCGGCCCTGCTGGAGATAGCTCCGTCTTCGCAGAGCATATTGGCCGAGTCGGTCAAGCAATTCATGGGTTCATACGCTGGCGATAACCTGGAAGATTTGAAGGCGGCCTTTGCCAATCCGGTCTTCGGATGGTTGAATATGGTGTTCACGTTTGGCACAACGGGAGCGGATATTGTCCAGGGCGCTAAGGGCCGGGATATCATGCTGGGAGATACGGGTGATGATCAGCTAACCGGGCGAGAAGGAGACGATGCTTTAATCGGCGGTGCAGGCGATGACGTACTCTATGGTGGAAGTGGTGACGATACCTTGATTGGTGGTACCGGTACCGATCGCCTTGATGGTAGCTATGGTGCTGACACCTTCATTCTCAACCGAGGCGATGGCCACGACACGATAGCCAATCGTGACGGCAGCGACATACGCAACAAGCTGGTGCTGGGGCCGGGCATTGGTAAGGGTGACCTGAGCTTTGGTCGACTTGGCCATGATCTGATGATTCGCATCGGCAGCCAGGGCGATCAGGTGAGTGTGGAAGATTACTTCCGGGGAGGCCGGGCTGATCTGGAAGATATCGAAATTGAAGGCCAGACAATGAGCCTGTCGGTCCTGATGAACGACTATCTGGTGAAAATGGAAGGATTGAGTAAAGGCGATGATGTTCTGGGAGGCACCAACCGTAACGATGCCGGCGCGGAACTTGGCGGAGACGATACGCTGCATGGCTATAACGGAGATGATCACTTAGATGGAGGGACAGGCGACGATAGCCTTTATGGAGGCAATGACCAGGATACGCTGACAGGCGGAGAGGGCCATGATGCGCTGCACAGTGAAGATGGAGACGATTCGGTGACGATCAGCAATTGGTACAGCAACAAGCATTACCGGTTAGACGGTATTCAGGCTCGTACATCTGCGCTGCTCAATAATCAGGTGGATCAACTGGTATCAGCGATGGCGTCCATCAAAGCCCCAAGTGGAGCGGGCAATGTGGTTCCTGAGGATGTAAAGGAGGAGTTGCAGCCGATCCTGGCGGATGCCTGGCAAATTACCTGACAGGTGTTTCACTAAAACCATGTGCAAGGGGGCGTTACGTAGCCCCTTGTTGCGTTTGCGTACAGATATTGAGAGGGTAGTCTGCTGAAACGCAAGCTACCCTGGCAAACGAGGGATGGGACCATGGTAGCCTTGAAGGAATGATGTCCTTCGAGACCCTGAGAACGCCAGATCTTCTATTTTTGAGCTGTCCCCTTGACAGGGGAGCTTACGTTACCCGCTGTGGTCGGCCATAGGTTTCTGATGCCGCTATGATCTACAGCTTGTTATGGGCACCGTCACAATGTGGCGCGTCTGCGGTTGCCTTGCAGCCACATAGCCAGAAGGTCTCCTTTTTTTTCACCCTGATTTCAACCGGCGAAAGGCCGGTCCCGGTATGTGAACCATCACAAAAAGGCTGGCTCTTCGAGCGCCCGCATGCGCACCACCAGTAAACACCAGGCTCCAGCTCGACTTCATAGGGTTCTTTTTGGGCAATAACGGCTTCTGACATGTCTTTCTCCATGGTTATTTCTTAAGGCTGAAGTGAATCGGGCGTGACTTCCATAGGCCATCGGTTCAAGTGAAAATATTATCAATATACGGTGGGTTTGTCCGCCAGCGCCTCAAGGGCGGTAATTCGTGTCTGCAACGGAGGGTGGCTGGAAAACATGGCCTGAACTGTACCGGCATTAATGGCCAGGGCAGACATTTCCTCAGGTAGAGGCGGCGAATCATGTGCGGCCTGCAAACGTTTCAGGGCCGCAATCATTTTATGCCGGCCTGCCAATCTGGCGCCACCTTCGTCGGCACGGAATTCACGTCGGCGGGAGAACCACATCACAATGGCCGAAGCAAGAATACCGAGTATGAACTGAGCCAGTATGGACACGATCCAGAAAGCCGGTCCATGGCCACGCTGAACCTTGAAAACAACCCGGTCAACGATAAAGCCAATTACCCGCGACAGGAAAATTACGAAGGTATTCACCACGCCCTGTATCAATGCCAGCGTGACCATATCACCGTTAGTTACGTGACTGACTTCGTGTCCGAGTACGGCCTCGACCTCGTCGCGGTCCATGTGTTCCATGAGGCCGGTACTGACGGCGACCAGGGCGTTGTTTTTGTTCCAGCCAGTGGCAAAGGCATTGGGCGAGGGATGGTCGAAAATCCCGACCTCCGGCATTCCGATGCCGGCCTGATCGGCCTGGAAACGCACAGTCTCCTTGATCCAGCGCTCGGTTTCATTGGCAGGCTCACCAATAACCTGCACCTTCATGCTGCGTTTGACCATCCACTTTGACATCAGCAACGAGATCAGGGAACCGGAAAAACCAATCACAGCAGAATAGATCAGCAGGGCATTGAGATCGAGACCGACACCGTTTTGCTGCAACAGGCCATCTATGCCCAGCACACTGAACGTGATGCTCAGGATAAGGAGAACAGCGATGTTAGTTCCCAGAAATAAACCAATTCTCAACATAAGCCACTCTTTCAATTCGGATGCGCCGGATTATAGAGGCGTGACAGGATCAATCAAGATTTCGATTTAAGTTTTAAGACGATGCTGTCGATATTATTGTTGCTTAAACGATGACGTGCGGCCTCAAGATGCCTGAGTGATTCAAAAGGTCCCAGCATGACGCGATGCCAGGTTTTATGGCCATGAGTTACCTTTTCAATTCCGGCTTCCAGGCCAAGGAGCAGAATACTGGCGCGCCGTCGGTCGGCATCCTCTGGCTTTTGGAAAGAACCGGCCTGTAACCGGTATTGCCCCGGTTTATCCGCCGGTGTGCCCGACGAGCCTTCACGAATCTGCCGGCTGATAATGTGCGGTTCCACATGCTCCTCGCGGCTGGGTAACAACTTGTAAAACTCAATGGGAAGTTTTTCGAGGATATCCTCTTCCAGAGGGGAGCTTTCTGCTTTAATCGGCATGTCATCCCTGATGCCTCCTCCTCGGGTCAGATTTTCCGGGATAATTGTACCGCTCATAATGAGCCAACAGCCGAACATGCCCATGACAACGCCCAACAGCCAGTTCTTCCAGCAAAATCGGTATGGCCGGCTATGCTCGGGAAGTTCAACTCTCTTCGGTGCGGACATGCGAGATAACCGTATTAATCTCGGTGCATCGCTTCCGGAGCACTGACACCGATGATATTCAAGCCGTTACGGATAATTTGCTGCGCCGCCTTGATCAGGCAGAGGCGGGCATTGCGCAGGCGCTCGCCATCGACAATAAATTGATGGGTATTATAGTAGGAATGCAGTGCCTGAGAGAGGTCGCGCAAGTAATAGGTAATTTGATGTGGCTCATGCCGACTGCCGGAGTCGGTGATGAGTTCCGCGTAATAGCTCATGACTCTAGCCAGCTCCTGCTCCTGCTCCTCGGTAAGACATTCCAGAGCATCCAGACCCTGTTCGATATCCCAATGCAGGCCACGTTCTTCCAGTTCGCGGAACACGCTGCTGACGCGGGCATGGGCATACTGGATGTAATATACCGGATTTTTGCTGGATTGAGACTTCGCCAGATCAATATCGAAATCCAGATGCTGTTCCGGCCTGCGCATGATATAGAAAAAACGTGTGGCGTCATTGCCTGCGCTCTGACGCAACTCACGCAGAGTTACGAAGTTGCCGGAACGGGTTGACATCTTGACCTGCTGGCCGCCTTCATACAGGCTGACGAACTGTACGAGCATGACCTCCAGTTGTTCCGGTTTGGCGCCCAGCACGGTCATGGCCGCCTTTACCCGGGCGATATAGCCATGATGATCGGCACCCCAGATATCAATCAGGCGGCCATAACCACGATCCAGCTTGTTCATATGGTAAGCAATATCTGAGGCAAAATAGGTATACAGGCCGTTACTGCGCTGCACAACGCGGTCTTTTTCATCACCATGGACAGTGGATTTAAACCATAATGCGTCATTGCGTTCCTCAATGTCTCCAGACTGCCGCAGCCGGTCGATAGTCCCCTGAATGGAGTTATTCTCCATGAGAGAAGACTCCAGAAACCATTCATCGTATTCCACGCCGAACTCACGGAGGTCACGGGCGATATTAGCGGTAACCTCTATCAGGCCCTGTCGGTGAACCAGCAGGTATTTCTCGTTGCCAAGCAGGGATTTACAGCGCTTAATCAGCGCATCGATATACAAATCTCCGTTGCCGCCGTCCGGTTCATCGGCGGGCAGGTCAGTAAGAACGGTCTCAGCCGGATGGCGTAAGGCATCGCCGTTCTCCCGGTGCAGGGTTGCGCCTATATCCCAGATGTAGTCACCCTGATAGCCATTTACCGGAAAGGGTAGTTGCTCGCCGGCGAGATCAAGGTAGCGCAGCCAGACGCTGGCCGCGAGTATGTCCATCTGACGCCCGGCGTCATTCACATAATATTCGCTGTGTACCGAGTAGCCGTTGGCCTTAAGCAGATTGGACAGTGAGGCCCCGTAGGCAGCCCCTCGACCGTGGCCAACGTGCAAAGGCCCGGTCGGATTGGCGGAAACGAATTCAATCAAAACCCTGACGCCCCTGCCCGACTCGTTGCACCCAAAGGCATCACCCCGTTCCAGTACCTGACCGATAATGTCACGGGTCAGGTGAGATTTCAGGAAGAAATTGATAAAACCCGGCCCCGCAATCTCGGTTTTTTCCACCCAGTCAACATCCGGCAGGGAATCCACAATCTTCTGAGCCAGTTCACGCGGATTCATGCCGGCAGATCTTGCCAACATAAGCGCAATATTGCTTGCCAGGTCGCCATGAGCCGGGTCACGGGTATGTTCCACTTTCAGGGGAGGAATGGAATCAATGCGCAGAATACCCTGATCCCTGAGTGTGCCGACCGTTGCAGTCAACAATTCAATAAGCTGGTCCTTCATGGTCGCCCCTGTGGTGAAAATACGGCAGGATAATACATAAGAAGGCGCTGATTCCATTCCAGCGCAGCCACCGCCGGGGGCCATTCATTAAACAATAGATACACCTTGCCATCCTTTGGCTGGTGATGGCGATTTACCATGAGGAAACAACAGTCAGCCCTCTCTATCTGTAGGTCCCTGCTGAAATAAACCTGCTAAAGGTTTCGCACCAGACTACGGCGGTAGTGTACTCGGCCGGATTGATGTCATTCGGCAATTTTACAATAAAATTCTCAAACGTCTTCACATTACCAACCTGGACGGACCGATTTTTTATTGCTTTGAACCGTGCTCCGTCCTCGACATATTCCGGCGCAAGATAAAGCCTGTAATCCGGGCCGGGTGCCAGTTTACCCATGAATGAAATAGCATCTTTACCGATGGATAAAGAACCTTCGCCCCAATGAACGGAGTCGCTGCCTTTCAGGTCACGCCTGAACGTGGTGGTATAACTCGCCCCTTCAGCATGTTTGATTACCTCGGTCTGATCGGGTGCTTGCGGTGCGATCAGTACAGGCAGCGTATAGATGCCGACGGAGAAACCCAGCGCAAAAACAATCCCGTGCGAGAACAGTAAGGTGATAATTTTTTTCATATCTTGTGTAGACATTTGGAGCACATTTACCGGCGGTGGTTCAATTATCCCTACTCAGGCTGGTTATTAACAAACCGATCCCTACGATACCGACAGTCGCAGGGACCCACAGCGCCAGTGATGTTGTCGCCGGCAGAATGGTTGCACCTATGAACAGACCGCTGCCAACAATAGCCTTGTTACGCCTGGCACCGGTTGCAGAGATATGGTTTTTAACCTCTTGCAAGGCTTCATCATGCGAGCGGCGAGGTCTCAGTTTCCCTTCATTGGCTTGTCTTAGAAACTCATGAGCCAGTAAAGGTAATTGGGGAAGCTTCTCCCCCCACAGTGGTAACTCGTGCTTGAGCTGCTTCATGAGCGCACGATACCCAACCTGATTCCGCATCCAGCTTTCCAGAAAAGGCTTGGCGGTAACCCACAGATCAAGCTCATCATAGAGAGTACGCCCCAGGCCTTCGATGTTTAACAGGGTTTTTTGTAACAACACCAGTTGCGGCTGTATTTCCATATCGAAACGGCGTGCGGTCTGGAATAGGCGCAATAATAACTGGCCGAAAGAAATATCTTTCAGTGGCTTTTCAAAAATTGGTTCACAGACGGTACGTATCGCAGCCTCGAACTCATCGACACGGGTGTCCTCCGGCACCCAGCCGGAATTGACATGCAATTGCGCCACCCGGAAATAATCGCGCTTAAAAAAGGCGATAAAGTTCTCGGCCAGATAGCGCTTATCGGAAAGCGACAGACTGCCCATAATGCCAAAATCCACGGCCATGTAGCGAGGTTTTTCAGGGTTCCTGACATCGACAAAGATATTACCGGGATGCATATCGGCATGAAAAAAATTATAGGTAAATACCTGTGAGAAAAAGATTTCCACGCCACGTTCGGAGAGCGCACGAAAATCGACATCGGCAGCGCGTAAGGCGTCCATATCGCCGATAGGCACACCATGAATCCGCTCCATGACCATGACATCCTTGCGGCAGAAATCCCAGTACACCTCGGGGACATAAAGCAGATCCGAATCTGCAAAATTACGCTTTAGCTGAGCGGCATTGGCGGCCTCACGCATCAGATCGAGTTCATCCATCAAGGTCTTTTCGTACCCCTGCACGACCTCGACGGGGCGCAGACGTTTACCCTCGCTCCAGTAGCGATTTGCCAGTCTGGCTATGGTGTAAAGAATACCCAGATCATGCTTGATCCAGCGATTGACATCAGGACGTAACACCTTGACGACAACCTCACGGCCATCCTTGAACCGGGCCGCATGCACCTGGGCGATAGAAGCCGAGGCCAGCGGCTCCTCACTGAATTCATCGAATAGCTGGTCAATGGGTTGTTTCAGGCTCCTCTCGATAATCGCCCGCGCCCTGTCGCCGGGAAACGGCGGAACCTTGTCTTGGAGCAGTGCCAGTTCGCTGGCAATACCGGAGGGTAATAGATCGCGGCGAGTGGAAAGCATCTGCCCGAACTTGATAAAAATCGGACCGAGATCTTCGAGCGCCTTGCGAATCCGCTTCCCGTGTGGTTCTTTATTGCGAGAGAACCAGTTCCAGGGCGCAAGATATATGAGAAAGCGCAGAGGTCTAAGGATATGCGCCTCCAAGACAATTTCATCCAGCCCATGCCGAACCAGAACACGGTTAATAAGAACCAAACGGAAAAACTGTTTCAGGCCACTCATCTGAGGCCAGCCCCGGGCAGATTTACCGGGAATTCTGCGGTGAAGCTGCCAAAAATACGGTGCTTATTCTTCAGGCTCATGGGCAAAGCGTACATTGGCCATCGGCTTATGATTTCCCGGCATCGATCCTGCGTTGCAGCCGTTGTACGCGCATTTCAAAGCGTTCAACGCCTGCTCGTAACTCATCGACACCACGGATGAACTGATCAACCTCGGCCCTGACAGGCAGTTGTCTGGTCTCGACCTGCAAATAATCTCTCAGATCCTCGGCAAATGCCTGTCTGGTCTGACGGCCCCACTGCCGGAAATGACGGGCAGCCTCACCAATGCGGAAGGCGACTACATCTCCAGTATACCATGATAACCACTCCTCCCAGTCGGGGTCGATGCCCTGCAACAAGTCACCGAACGCCCGGGCAGCCTGCAAGTCACCGTCGAACCGTAAATCTCGGGCATTGGCCTGTCCGCCGGAAGCCGCGCTGATCAGAGCCAGAGGGGTGCCGGAAATAGTGGCATCGGCACCTTTCTCGTAAGCATCCGGCAAAATGACGCGATCAACAATAAATTGAAAGAACAATACTAAATCGACACCGGTCAGGTTAAGGCAGACGCATTTGCCGGTCAGGGTAGGAGAAATAAGATCGGGCTGTTCCGCGATTAAACGATTAAAAGCAGCTTCAATCCGGGCGAGGATAACCCCAGGTAATCTCAAAGTCGATAGCCTCGGTGTACGGCGACTATGCCACCTGTCAGATTATAGAACTGGCAGCTTTCAAAACCGGCATCCTGCATCATCCCCTTAAGGGCTTCCTGATCCGGATGCACACGAATGGACTCTGCCAGATAGCGGTAACTATCCTCATCGCCGGCGATGAACCCACCTATTTTCGGCAGGGCAGATAAAGAATACAAGTCGTACAGCCGCTTGAGGCCCGGAACAACGAGCTTTGAAAACTCCAGTACCAACAAGCGGCCACCCGGCTTCAGGCAATGATACATGGAGTGCAGGGCATCCCGTTTTTCGGTGACGTTACGCAGGCCAAATCCAATGGTAACCACATCAAAGAAGCTGTCCGGGAATGGCAGTAATTCAGCATCGGCCTGCACATACCAGACATTACCGCTGACGCCCGCATTAATCAGGCGGTCACGGCCGTTACCGAGCATGGCGCCGTTAATATCGGCAACAATCAGTTCGCCAGTACGACCAATTTCCGGCCAGATGCGCCTAGCCAGATCGCCCGTACCGCCAGCCAGATCCAGCACACGATTGCCCGGCCTGAGCTGACACAGGCTGACAGTAAAACGCTTCCAGAGGCGATGCAAACCGAAAGATAGGACATCGTTCATGACATCATACTTACCGGCGACGGAATCAAAAACCTGCCTTACCCGTCTGGCTTTTTCGTTATAGGGCACATCCTCATAGCCGAAATCGACATAACCTTTTTTATCTGTAGCATCGACCATATCAGCCGTCTCATATATCGCGGAATACGGGTCGCTAGCAGGCGGTTGAAATTCGCTCAGGCGAGTGCGAGACAAGGCAAAAAAGGCCGAAAAAGCGCAGTTTACCCAGAGTCAATGAGCATTTTGAGGTCATTTTTATACCGTATCGTGCCGCATGAGTAGAATTTCAACAGCCTGCTAGAGTTCCTTATGCTCGTGGTTGGCTGCCTTTAATGCGGCGAGATATTTTTTCCAGTTGCTATCCTTGTGAATGCCCAGCCGGTAAAGCCAGTCCCAGGAAAAAATGCCGGAGTCATGGCCATCGTCGAACACGATGGAGACCGCATAACGCCCTACGGGCAGAATTTTCTCGATTGTCACGTCTTCCTTACCGACCTGTAATTTATAAGACTCCGGTCCGTGGCCTTGGACTTCTGCGGAAGGTGAATGCGTGCGCAGATACTCCGAAGAGAGATCAAACACGCTGCCCTCATCAAACTTGACCGTGAGAACCCGTGTTGAGGCATCGTAATTCAGTTCGATGGGAACAGGGCTGTTACCGGACATGACAGATACCTCTACAAAATATACCGACTGAGGTCTTCATTCTCAGCAAATTCAGACAGGTTATGATTAACAAACTTATTATCAATGGAAACAAGCGTCCCGCTCATATCAGATGCCTCAAACGAAACATCCTCAAGCAGGCGTTCCATAACCGTGTGCAGGCGGCGGGCCCCGATATTTTCAATCCTTGCATTAACGGAATAAGCGACTTCAGCGATTCTGCGCACACCGTCCCCGGAAAATTTGATATCGACACCTTCGGTTGCCATCAGCGCGATATACTGCTCGGTGAGGCTGGCATTCGGTTCAGTCAGGATTCGCACAAAATCCTCGGTCTTCAGTGGGTCGAGCTCAACCCGAATAGGCAGGCGGCCCTGTAATTCGGGGATAAGGTCGGAGGGCTTGGAAAGCAGGAATGCACCGGAAGCGATAAACAGAACATGGTCGGTCTTCACCATGCCGTATTTTGTATTGACTGAACAGCCTTCAACCAGCGGTAGCAGGTCACGTTGCACCCCTTCACGGGAAATGTCCGGCCCACTCTGTCCGCCCTTAGTGACCTTGTCGATTTCATCAATGAAGACAATTCCGTTCTGTTCGACGTTTTCCAAGGCATGAAGCTTGATTTCTTCCTCATTGATAAGTTTGGCGGCCTCCTCATCTCGTAATAACTGGCGGGCATCAGATACCTTCAGACGCCTGTTGGATTTCTTTGTGTTTGACAGGCTTTGGAACATGCCCTGCAACTGGCTGGTCATTTCCTCCATGCCGGGAGGAGCCATAATCTCGACGCCGACGGAAACTCCGGAAACCTCGACCTCAATCTCCTTGTCTTCCAACTCGCCATCACGCAGTTTCTGGCGAAACTTCTCACGGGTCCCGCTATTCGATTTGTTGTCGTCGATATTCTCGAAATCGGGCGCAGGCAGCAGGGCATCAAGTATATGCTCTTCGGCTTTGGTTTCAGCTTGCTCCCTGACATTTTCCATCGCGCTTTCACGGGCCTGTTTCACTGCGATATCGGCAAGATCACGGATGATCGTATCAACCTCCTTGCCGACATAGCCAACCTCGGTGAATTTTGTTGCTTCTACCTTGATGAACGGGGCATTCGCCAGTTTTGCCAGACGGCGGGAAATTTCCGTTTTGCCGACGCCGGTAGGGCCGATCATCAGAATATTCTTGGGTGTGATTTCACTGCGCAGATCCTCGCCAAGCTGCAAGCGGCGCCAGCGGTTACGCAAGGCAATGGCCACCGCCCGTTTGGCGGCCTCCTGACCGATAATATGCTTATTGAGCTCAGCGACAATCTGTTTGGGGTTTAATTCGGACATTGTGACTCATTCCTTAGAGATGTCAGCACTATAATGGTGTCTCATCCCAGCTCTTCAATTATCAGACTGGAATTGGTATAGACGCAGATACCGGCAGCGACATTAAGGCCCTTTTCCACGATATCACGAGCTGACAGTGTCGTATTTTCAAGCAATGCAACGGCTGCAGACAAGGCGAACATACCGCCGGAACCAATCGCCATAATATCGTTTTCAGGCTGAACGATGTCGCCGTTACCTGAAATGACCAGCGAAGTCTCGTGATCAGCGACTGCCAGCATGGCCTCCAGCCGCCTCAACATACGGTCGGTTCGCCAATCCTTGGCCAATTCGACTGCGGCCCGCATCAGATTTCCACTATAAGCTTCCAGCTTACCCTCAAAGCGATCAAGCAGGGTAAAGGCATCGGCGGTGCCGCCGGCGAATCCGGCAAGTACCTTCTCATTATACAGGCGGCGGACTTTGCGGGCATCGCCTTTCATGATGGTATTGCCTAACGAGACCTGACCGTCCCCGCCGACGGCAACCCTGCCGTCACGGCGGGCGGACAGGATCGTAGTACCTTCGAATTGCTCCATGCCTGGCACTTTTTAAGTGAAAAAGAAGCAGGCATTCTACATGAAAGCACAGGGCTCGCCTATATGGGCTGCAATTCGCAAAAAATCCAGCATCCCGGCGACAAAGGCAGCACGGACAACACTTCTCCTGAAAGGAGGTCGGCAGCACTGTCCGCGCTGCGGGCCTCAAAAAAAGCAGGACCCCGGACGGACCATCTCCAGTGTGAAGAATCGCTTGAACATTGACTACCTGCCGGCGTTATCCGTTACGCTCAATGGCAGCGTAATCCAGAAAGAACTGCCTTCATCGGGTACGCTCGTCAAGCCGATTTCACCTTTCATTAACTGCAAGAGCTTTTGAGTTACCGCGAGGCCAATACCCGTACCCTCGATACCGGAAATATGGTCAATCCCGGCCCGCTCAAACGGCTGGAATATGGACGACTGCTGCTCCGGCGTCATGCCCATTCCGGTATCTGAAATAGTGATACGCAATTGATTGACAGGCACCAGCTCAGTAATAATCGTAACGGAACCATTGGCCCGATTGTACTTGATCGCATTAGACAGCAAATTAATCAGTATCTGCTTCAATCGCCGTCGGTCGGTCTGGAACACAGGGTTCTCGTTATCCGGAGCCCGGTTGCTGACCAGAACATTGTCTTTTTCAGCAAGCGGCGCGGTCAGTTCGATACACTCCCTGACAAGCGTTTGAATATCAACCGATTCGTACTCCATCTCAAAGTGCCCGGCTTCGATTTTTGAAAGGTCCAGGATTTCATTGATTAACGCGAGCAGATGCTCGCCCGCAACAAGAATCTGCTGTACTGAAGCGATATCTTCTTCATCTTCCAGCTTCATTTCCAGTAATTGGGAAAACCCCAGAATGGCGTTCAGCGGGGTTCGGAGTTCATGGCTCATACCGGATAGAAACTCAGATTTTGCCCGGCTTGCGGACTCTGCCTCATCCCGTGCGTTGATGAGCATTTGTTCATACTGCTGACGCTCCGTCATATCACGCAACAGGCAGGAAACAATCGTCATATCCTCCAGCTTTATCGGCGTCGTGACCAGTTCGACCATAAACTGATGGCCATCATGGTGAGTGGCCGTGGTTTTTATATATTGGGAAGCCCTGACATTGATTTCGGACAATGCAAGCAAATCGCCGACACTGCGGTTATTAAGTTCCTCTATCTGATAACCGAATAATTTTTCCGCGGCAGTATTGGAAAGCAGGATATTACCGTTATCGTTCAGGGTGATCAGGGCGTCCGCCATATCCGATAGCAGATTACGCTGGAATATGCTGATGTATTCCAGGTATTTACCCTTCTCGGTCGCCTCCAACCGGGTTTTGATATTGGTCAGGGTAACATTATAGACTCTCACGGCGGTGAGACAGAGGAAAATGATGGCATAAGACAATACCGCGCCCAGGGAATAGGCCAGATATTTGTCCTGCATAAACATCACAACATTAAGCGGGAGAATGGCAAGGACAATAAGTGCAACCGACGGCTGCCACTGAAAGGCGTGCGTCGCCACCGCACCTGCGCTGATGGCAAACACGGTAAACGCGAGAGCAACCTGCAATACAGGAGAATCAGGAACAAAAAACCACAGAGCCCCTATTCCCCAGATAAGCCCTGAGACGATAGCTCCAGCCAAAAACAGCCTTTGCCAGATCGCATCGGAAAACCGGGATTCCCTTTTACTGAACAGGTACGCCAGCAACAGGCGTATGCAGGACACGACAACCAGGGTCAAGAGCCAGAATAACAACTCGCCATGCGGCGAAATTGGCCACAGGAACGCGGCGAACAGGAAGCCGGCGACAATATTGCTGAAACCGCTGATAAACAGCGACTTATAAAGCAGGGTTATCTGCTCATGCAGCACATCTCTGTGATAGGAATCCCCGGATAAGCCATAGTTGAAAGGTTCCGTACCACCATGATAAATGGCATCGGATACGTTTGAATAGCCGCGTCCAGTGGCCATCTAGGTGCTCCCTGCAAAACCCGGCCTGCCGGCGTTCGCACGACCACTCTCATACCGTGCATCGCCCCCGGCCACTCCGCCAGACTCATTGAGGTCTGGCACCAATCCGTTGACGCCTTCTCGACTCCCGGCGCTGACACCATCGCCGAGGTTTGTATACATCGAATCCGCTGTCACGCCATACCCAACCTTCTGCATCTTTTGTTGCTGTTGATAATGTACTGCATTGAGGGGTGTAATCCCAACCCTTTGTGTGATCGTATGCCGTTGTATCTGACCAGCCAATCGGTCAGTCTTTCATTAAACAACCCCGGCTGTGAGCAGCAGGTTTGCAGTCAACAAACCATTCCAGGGCAGTCCGACCAAAGCCCATTTTAAGGTACTGCCTATTCTGGATTTGTCGGATAAGTCCACAGGCAGACAATCCGGTTGGCCTGAATCAGGCGGAATAGAAACCCGAATAGAAACGCAGCAGGGCGGCAATAACCGGTGCGCCGGGAGTGATATGCCCGGCGGCCATGCCAGAGACTACCAGCGCAGCTTCCACTGTGCGCCGATGCCGTGGTTGGTTTTGCCTTCACCGTCCCGGCGGCGCAGCGCCTTGACGTCCAACTCGGTATCCAGGGTGCCCGGTGCCGACAACAGGCGCCAGCCCAGGGTCAGGTCGTGCCCGGCATCGGACGACGACAGGCCCGCATACGGGATGCCGGTGGCGCCGTCACTCAGGGCCAGGCCCCACTCGCCCTCCAGGCTCCAGCGACCGGAGGCCGGGCCGGGCTGTGATGAATCTTCCTCCAACGCATCCGACAACAGCCGCTCCAGGCCACCCGAGGCTGGGGCGGTACCGTATTCCTGACGTAGACTCAGCGATGGGCCATGGGCGGAACCCGGTCTCAGGTCGTAGCGCAGCGAACCGGACACGCCCCACTCACGCCGCTCGGCGGCCTCATGATCCAGCAGACGCCGGCCACGCAGGTCAATGGTCAGGCCTCTGGAGGGCAACTGCCAACTGATGCCGCCGCCCAGTTCCACGCCCAGGCCGTCGCTGGTATCGCCGCCGTCATAACGCATCCCCAACTCCAGTTCCGGAATCAACCGGCCACCGTCCGCCTGCGGCAACTGCCAGGACCACTCCAGGCCCATTCGGAAACGCTGCGTGTCCGCCGTCAGGCCCGATACACCGTCGGCATCGTCCGACTCAATACGCGCCAGCGCCGCATCCGAGATCAGCGTCAACGTCAGGCCGCCCTCTTCTAGCGGGCGCTCCAGCAATATTCCGCGCACACCGGCCGAGGCCGATCTCTGCTCGATGTCATGCTCCGTACTCATCGTGACCGAAGTCTGCTCCAGCTCGCCACGGCCATAACTCGCCGCCGCCCATAACTGCAATCTCTCGGTTACGTTATGCCGGATATACGGCAGCAGCGAGGTCAGTGTGCTCGACAACTCGCCCTGTTCCGAAGCACCGCTCCAGTCGCCATCGCCGTCGCTGTACGACAGCGCCAGACCGAGCAGCGTGCGGCCATTGTCACGATCCACGCCCAGCAGGCCGGTGGTCACCTCGCCATCCACCGCGATGCCGTCCTGGTCATCCTCGTAGCGCGAGTACGACGCCTGGCCCCACACCGAAACTCCGTTCTCCCCGCCGCGGTGCACAAAGCGGCTGCCGCGCAGCATATCGCGCAGCGACAGTGTCCTGGACAGATTCAATAGCCGGTCAACCGAACCGGCGCCCAGGCCATCACCGCCGCCTCCGCCTTGACCGAAACCGTCCGCGCCCAAACCATATCCCGCTCCATATCCCGTGTCGGTTCCATTACCGCCCCCATGCAGCGCTCGACCAGCGGACAGGCCACTCACATTGCCCGATAGCCCCGGTTGATCGGCCACCGACAAGCGGTAATCCAGGCCGCCCAGCATATGCTCTACCGCCGTCAGACCGAAGCGCGGCAGCCAGGCTTCCTGTGCCGCCTGCATCTCCTGCATCGCCCCCGTACCGACCGGTGCCGCGTCGTCGTCGGTGATCGTCAATGTGTGCACACGACCGGTGCCCACCGTGTAACCCGTGCCAGTGCCCAGAATCAGTATCACCGTCTCGCTGCCCTCTTGTGTGCTGTCATCGGTGATGATCACGGGAATCTCGATGCTGGACGCACTCGCAGACGCCACGACCGTGCCGGTCAGCGCGGCGTAGTCGGCGCTCATCGTCGCCGTGCTGGTGCCGGCCACCATGTAGCTGATCGTGGTGTTCGCGGTCGGCGCCGGACTTAGATTGACCACTACGTTGTACGTACCCGATCCTTCGTTGGTGGTGAAGCTGGGCACGGCGAACGAGGCGACCGGCTCGTCGTCGTCGGTGACCGTGACTGCCACTGTGTCTATGGCCAGACCATCCGGGTAACCCGCACCGTCGCCGTCGCCGCTTTCTATACTATGGCTGATGGTCGCCGTGCGGTTACCGCCAACGTTGTCGTTGACGCTCGTCACCGTCACCGTCTGCGCCGTACTCCAGTTGCCCGCCGCGAACGTCAGGCTGGCTGCGCTCACGGTCGCCGCACTGGGCGTGTCGGAGGCCACCGTAATCTCCACATCGCCGGCTGGTTGTGTGTTCAGCACCACGGTGTACATGTCTGTACCGTCAGGCTCAGCGACCGTTACCCTGGCCTCGCTGACGGTCACGCCCGCCGTGTCGTTGTCGGCGATCGTCAGTGTGTGCACACGATCGGTGCCCAGCGTGTAACCCGAACCTGCGGTCAGGTTCAGTATGACCGTCTCGCTGGTCTCGCTCACGCTGTCCTCGGTTATGGCCACGGGAATATTAACGCTGGATGCGTCCACGGACGCCACGACCGTGCCGGTCAGCGTGGTGTAGTCGGTGCCGGGTATCGCTGTGCCGGCACTGTCCACCGTGTAGGTGATCGTGGTGGCCACGGCTGGCGCCGGACTCAGATTGACCACTACGTTGTACGTGCCCGAGCCTTCGCTGGTGGTGAAGCTGGTCACGGCGAATGAGGCGACCGGCAGGTCATTGTCGTCGATCGTCACTACCACTGCACCCGTTACCCCGCTATAGGCTGTTGTGCCCGAGGCCGTGTGCGTCAGCGTCACTGTGTCGTCCGCTGCGTCGGCGTCGTCCTCAGCCGCCGCCACCATCACCGTCTGTACCGTGTCCCAGTCGGTCATCGTGAACGTCAGACTGGTTTCGTCCGGCGTCAGGTCGGTGCCGGTGTGACCCGTGACCGTCACCGTGACATCCCCCGTCGGGGCGGTGGCCAGGGATACCGGGTAACCGACACTGGCACCTTCGGCGACCGTCAGGGTCGGCGGCAGCACAATGGTCGGATCCTCCGCGATGGCGAAGGCCAAGCTGTCTGTGCCGCTGGCGCCGCCGCCCAGGCCGCTGCCGGAGCTGCTGGCCAGGGTGCCCAGGGCGATGGTGATGGTCTCGCTGGCGTCGGGCGTGTCGGTCTGCACGGCCAGGATCAGGGTGGCGGTGGCCGCAGCCGGGCCGGTAAATGTCACCGTGCCGGCGGTGCCGCTGTTCGGGATGTCGTAGGCGATGTTGTTCGCCGGGGTGCCGGTCAGGGTGTAGTCCGTGCCTCGATCGGCGGTACCGCCCAGGGTCAGCGGTACGGCCAGGCTTTCTCCGGCGACCAGGGCGCGGCTCAGAGTGACGGTGAGGTTGCGGGTAACACCCTCACTGATATCGCCCGCCGTGCCCGCCAGGGTCACTGTGGTGGCGTCGTCGTCGCTGACCTGCACCATGGCTGAGGACGGTATCCCGACGGTGTAACCGGTGCCGTCCGCTATGGTCACTGTGAGGGTGCCGTTAGGTTCGTCGGTGTTGTCGGCCTGTGTGTCGATGTCAATGGTGGTCGTGGTGGTGCCGCCGGTCAGGGTGGCCATGCGTGTGCCTTCGTTGCCGGCGGTCAGATAATCACTGGGGGCGGCGGCGTCCGTGACGGTCAGCCTGATCGGCAGGTTGGCCGCCGGGGCGCGGTTGGTGGTCACGGTGAAGGTCGCGGCGCTGCCTTCGGTGGTTGTGGGGCCGCTGGTGATGCGGATGGTCAGCGGGTCTTCGATGTTGAAGTTGTCCAGTGAGTCGGTACCCGTGGCACCGCCGCCCAGGCCGGTGCCGGAGTTGCTGTCCAGGGTGCCCAGGCCGATGATGACGGTCTCGCCGGTGGTTTCGTCGTTGTTGTCGGTGGTCGCGCTCAAGGTCAGGGTGGCGCTGGCGGCCGATGGGCCGGTGAAGGTCACGGTGCCTGTGGCGCTGTTCAGGCCGGTGTAGGTGACGCCGTTTGCCGTGGCGCCGGTGACGGTGTAGTCCGTGCCCGGTAGCGCTGCGCCCATGAAGGTCAGTGGCACCGGCAGTGTCTCGCCTGCGGCCAGGGTGCGGCCCAGGGTGACGGTGATGGCTTTGGTGGTGCCTTCTATGATGTTGCCCGTGGCGCCCGCCAGGGTCACTGTGGTGGCGTCGTTGTCGATCACGGTCGCGGTGATGGGGGCCAGGGTGAGGTTGTAGTTGGTGTCCGTGGAGGTGGCGGCGTGGGTAATGGTCACTTCCTGATTGGCGGCGTCGTCGTCGTTATCTTCCCCGGTGACGGTGAAGGTCTGGGCCATGTTCCAGTTGGCGCTGGTGAATACCAGGTTGTTGGGGTTGACCGTGGCGGTGGTTGGTGTGCTTGAGGTGGGTGTGATGGTCACGTTTGCGGTGGGTTGTGTGTCCAGCACCATGTCGTATTCGTCTGTGCCGCCTTCGGTGGGTGTGGTGGCGTCCGCCGTCTCGGTGAAAGTCACGCTCCCTGCGTCGTCGTTGGTAATGGTGAAGGTGGCGCTGCCGGCAGTTGTGGAGATGACGACGTCGTTGGGGGTTTGAATACCGAATGTAGCACGCACCAGAGTCACGGTCACTGTTTCGTCGGGTTCAATCGCCGTGTCGCCGTTTATCCGGATCTTGTACTGAACGCTGGCCACATTGGAGGGTACATTAAGATTAACGAAATTCGCTCCTATAGTAGGCACAGCATTGTTGGTGAAGGTGTACTGGTAGTCGTTGCTGTCACCACGGGTGGCGGTGCCACCCAATTGGATTTCAAGCGGAAAAACCTGCGCACGAGGTGGATCGATGGTCACCGTTACGGTCGCGCCGTCGGTAATTCCCGAATTGCCTTCGGCTGCCATGGCGGGTTCGATGTTGATCGATACGGTGTGGGTGGTCTGGGCGAAGGCCGGTGCCGCAAGGCCGACGAGCAGCACGGCGGCAAGGCCGCGGCGCAGACAGAGGAGGGTAGAGGCGAACCGGCGGAATGCCGGGTGCTGCGCTAATCGACGGCGAGGCTCAGGCCGAATATCTCGATTGGGGGGGGGGGGGGGGGGTATTAAATTGTGTATGGCGCTTGTGGCGTGTTTTACGGGCATGGTGACCATGATTGTTGCTCCTTTGTTTCGACGGTGTTCAATCGGCTTTGCGGGCCGGTTCATTTCCAATTTGTTTCAATTTTCTCTATTCGGTCTTCTCTGTGCAGGCCTGACTCCCAGGGTCGGTTCAGGGTTGCTGCCTGCTATTTGAGCTATTCTAGTTCCAGTCGGGACGGATTGCAAGCCCTTGTCCTGATTCGGTTTCTGATGAGATTTGATTAGCTTTGCCTTGACACGGTGTGAATCAGCGCTGCGCCGCCGACAACACATAACGCGCCAATCAGGGTAGCGACAGCCAGGGTTTCATTGAGTAAGGCCATGCCCCATAATACGCCAAATACGGGGACGAGCAGGGTAACCGAAGCGGTTTTGCTGGCACCGATTTTTTTGATGAGGTCGAAATACAGTACAAAGGCCAGCGCAGTGGAACAGGTGCCGAGAATGAGTGGGGCTTGTAGCTGGGTCAGGGTTGGCAGGCTGTTCGGTTGCCCGCCAATCAGCCATAAAGCAATGGTGGAAGACAGCAGGCTGATAAACGCGGAAAACAGCGGTTTGACGGTAGTGAGGTAGCGCTTGCTTAAATTGATGGCCAGGGCATAACACAGCCCGGCCAGCAGGCATAAGCTGAGCGCTAATACGGTTTGTTGGGCATTGCCGTAGCTGTCGATGCTGTTGCCAAATAAAATCACCAGGCCGGTTATACCCAGAATGGTGCCTGTGACCTGACGTTTGGAAAATGCCTCATCTAACCATAGTACGGCAATGATGGCGGTAAAAATCAGGGTGGAGGCGTTCAAAATCGATACCAGGCCAGACTGTAATGTCAGCGTGGCTTGAGCCAGCAGTACAAAGGGAATGGCCGAGTTGAACAAACCGATAAGGCATAAAATCGCACCTGTTTTAAGGCTTAATCGCTGTCCCTGTTGCCACAGGATGATGATCGGTAGTAAGCACGCGGTTGCAATGGCAACCCGCATCCAGATAATGCCGATGCTGCCGAAGTCCTGTGCACCGATTTTCATCAATACAAAGGAGGCGCCCCACAGGGTGGCTAAAAGCATGAATTGCAGTGTGATTCTCATTCTTCGGTCTTATGTCAAGGTGGCCCTGAACAGTCCCATATCAGGCTTGTCAGAGCTCTTTCAGAAAAATACGGGACTTGCGCTGGTAGTTGTACAGTCTGCGTTTTGTTACGGGTAAATCATCAATTCTGGCGGCTACGAATCCGCGCTCTTTGAACCAGTGGGCCGCCTGGGTGGTCAGCACAAACATCCTGTTGATGCCTGCATCGACGGCGTGCCTCTGGGCGGCACCGAGTAATCGGTCGCCACCGCCGGAGCCTTGATAGGTTGCAGCTATTGCCAGGCAGGCGAGCTCGGCCATGCCGGTTTCTCCGTATGGATAGACCGCCGCGCAACCGATAACGGTGTCATCACGGATGGCAACCAGAAAATGGTCGATTTCCATTTCCAACCGGCGCCGCTGGCGTTTAACCAGTACGCCTGAATTTTCCAGTGGCTCAATGATCTGCAAAATACCTGCAATGTCTTCAATGTGTGCCGCACGAATCGTGTCATAAGGTTCCGCGCTAATCAGGGTACCTATCCCGTCGCGGGTAAACAATTCCTGCAAAATCGCTCCGGGGACGCCCCAGCGCAGAATATGGACCCGGCGCACCCCGCCGCTGATAGCCTGCAACGATATACTCAGCAGCCGTCTGGTTTTATCGTCCAGCCTGCGTCGTCCATGCAGTAATTCGTGTGCCTCATGCTCAGTGAGCTGGTGTAATAGTTTACGATGGTTGTTACATATTGAGGTTCTGTCGGTAAAGATAATTAGCTTGTCGGCGGCCAGTGCCGTTGCGCAGTTCTCAGCGATGTCCCCAGCAGACAGATTAAATGTCTCGCCCGATGGGGAATAACCAACGGGAGGTATCAGGACGATTGAACCCATATCAAGCTGATGACGGATAGCGGCGGCATCCACCCTTCTGACGACGCCGGTACGACCGTAGTCGATACCTGCATGTACGCCATAGGGGCGGGATGTTATAAAGTTACCGGAGGAAGTCCTGGCATACACACCGGCCAGCGTGCGTGAAAGCTGGGATTCTATCCTCAGGCGTACCTTGCCGGTCTGTTGTTCCACGCCGGCCATGGCGCGGTCATCCGTCGCTCGAAGTCCCCGGTGGTATTCAGACTCGCTCCCGCCGAGGTACGCTTCGGCCTGTGAATGGATGCCATGCACAAGGACAATCCGTATGCCCAGGTGTGATATACCGGCAATATCGCGCAGGAGCTGCTCGAAAATGCCGGGATTGTCAATGGTCTCACCGGGTACGCAGACGACGAAGGTTTTGCCGCGATGGGCTTGTATGTAAGGTGATGCCTCGTGAAACCATTGTAAAAAGTGGTTTTCTGTGTTTGTTTTTTTCATACGGTTATTGTGCCATGGTTGGTGATGTTATCTGTAAAAGTCAGTGGATTATATCCCGGTGTTTTGCATGGGTTGAATTAAGTGCTTAATCCATATGGCAGCCATTGCTGGGAGGGCGTAGGGGACATGTCCGCCTATTGCTTAAGAAAATTCTGATTAAGTCAGATTTGCCTGCGATACCGGACGGTATCACCGGAATCGATGGAGAAGTGGATGGCATCGAACGAACTTATTGAAAAGATCTGCCTCTAACGGATATGTGTATGTAAGAGTATGGTAAACTATTAATATACTTTCGGTTCTATGATTATGGTTAGAAAGATAACTTTACGTGCTGTGCTGTTGTTTGCGGTCGGTCTGCAAATACCTCCGGTTATTGCCGGGCCTGACGGAAAGGTGTTGTTTGAATCTACCTGTGTGGCCTGCCATCGGAAAGATGGGCAAGGCGGCATTGGCTTGCCGCTGACAAAGGCGAAATTTGCCCGCCTTTCGGATGATTATTTATACAAAACCATACGTAATGGGCGTCCCGGGCGCATTATGCCAGCCTTTGACAGGCTGAGTGATGCACAGGTACGTGCCATTGTGGGCTATTTGCGTGCCTGGTCCGGCACCGAATCGTTTAATGAGACTGAAACCGATATTACCGGTGATGTCACGAACGGCAAAAAGCTGTTCGCCGGTTATTGTGCCAACTGTCACGGCCCTGAGGGCAGGGGATTGGGTAAAGGAACGGGACAGAGTTACTCAAGAGAACGTGATTTCAAGGTTGTCCCTCCTGCCGTAGGCAATGCGGGCTTTTTGAATGCGGCTTCCGATGCCATGCTGAAGGATATTATTACGAATGGTCGTAAAGGAACGCTAATGGCGGCATTTGGGAAGCTGGGTTTGAGCGAACGGGATATCAATGATCTGGTAGCTTACCTTCGCAGCCTGCAAACGCAGCTACCACCCCGGCAGGAAGAGCAAATCATGCCCGATGCAAGTATCACACTGGACTCTCCGGAAGATTTTGACGCGACTCTGGAAAATCTGAAGCAGGCATTGTCGGGTTACAACTTCAGGGTATTCCCTGATCGCTCGCTGGAAAAAGGGCTCTTCCCCGATTGGGAAGAAAACGGCAGGCAGATGACGATTCGATACTGCAACTTTAATGATTTATACGACATGCTCAAGATTGACCCACGCCTGGGGGTTGGATTGCCGTGTCGTATTACGGTCGTCGAGCAGGACGATGGTCGGGTGCAACTGATTGCCATGAACATGGCTGTGATTGCGCGGTTGTTTAATAACGACCAGCTAAGGGATTACGCCGTTAAGATGGACAATATCCAGAGACAGATTCTGGAAGAGGTAATCTTCTGATGCGCTACCTTGCTATCGGCCTGTTGATATTTATGACGAGTCTTGCCGCTCATGCGGAAAATATTCTGATGACCCGTTCCTACCAGAGCTTCAATGTCGTGTTGCAGGCGGCAAAAGCCAGCCTGGAAGGCCATGGATACACGGTTGCACATGAACAACGCTGTGATGGCGGGCTAAAGAATTTCGGCTACCAGACAGACTATTACCGGGTCATTTTTTTTGGCAAGCCGGACGAAGTCCGTTATCTGAGTAACACATACCCCGAATTCATTCCCTATCTTCCCTTGAAGCTGGCCGTTTTTGCTGAAGGCGACCAGATGCTGGCCGTGAGTTTTAATCCCGAAATTTATGGCCGATTTTTCCCCCAGGAAGAGCTTAAAATACAATTTGCCCGCTGGAAAGCCGATCTGGATTCAGTAATGGCTGACCTGCGGGAAATACAATAAGGCATCCCTTGCCGGTGGGAGCAAAAGGCATTATCTCGATAAAAGCCGGAGTTCCGCCGCTCGACACGCCGAATTCATCCATCACGGTAGCGCGCACCTGAAGGTATCAAGTCTGGTGACCTGACCAACGGTATTTCTGAAGCTGGGCGGGGGTATATGTTTTGATCGCAAGCGCACCGGGCTTGCCGGCGAGGCGCTTACTCATCTGTGACACAACCCTCGGAGGCGTCTTTCACGGCCTTGATATACTTATACAGTGTGCCACGTGTCGCTTTGTATGCCGGCATGACCCAGTTTTTCCGGCGTTTTCGTATTTCCCCCTCTTCGACATCAACATTCAGCGTGTTGTGTTCAGCGTTGACAGTAATGACATCGCCATCCCTGATTAAAGCAATTGGCCCACCTTCCTGGGCCTCCGGTACGATATGACCAATGATGAATCCGTGTGAGCCGCCGGAAAAACGACCGTCAGTGAGAAGGGCGACATCATTGCCCAGGCCGGCACCCATAATTGCCGAAGTCGGAGTCAGCATTTCCGGCATACCTGGCCCGCCTTTCGGACCTTCATAGCGGATCACAACGACATCGCCTTTATAGATCCTGCCATCTTCAAGCGCCTTCAGCATATTTTCTTCGGAATCAAAGACGCGTGCGGGACCGCTAAATGTTAAACCCTCTTTGCCTGTTATTTTGGCGATCGCACCGCCGGGCGCGAGATTGCCTCTGAGGATATGGATATGCCCCGACTTCTTGATCGGCCTGTCCAACGGCAGGATGACATCCTGTCCCGCACTCAGGCCCGGCAAATCGGCCAGATTTTCGGCGATGGTTTTGCCGGTAACCGTCAGGCAGTCACCGTTAATCAGCCCATGCTCTAGCAGATACTTCATAACGGCGGGCGTACCACCGACATGATGCAGGTCTTCCATCACATACCTGCCGCTTGGCTTGAGATCGGCAATAAACGGGACACGATCGGAGACGGCCTGGAAATCATCTATTGTGACCTTGAGATCAACGGCACGGGCCATGGCGATCAGATGCAGTACCGCATTGGTGGAACCGCCCAGCGCCATGATCATGACCAGGGCGTTTTCAAACGCCTCGCGGGACATGATATCGCGTGGGCGCAAATCCATTTCCAGCAGATTACGGATAGTCGTACCGGCGTTAAAACACTCCTCCAGCTTTTTTGGGTCCTCGGCCGGAGTGGAAGACGAATACGGCAGCGACATACCCATGGCTTCGATAGCACAAGCCATGGTATTGGCCGTGTACATGCCGCCACAGGCGCCGGCACCCGGACAGGAGTGCGCAACAATCTGCTGACGCTCGTTTTCTGAAATCTTACCGGCGATAAACTCGCCGTAACTCTGAAAAGCGGACACGATATCCAGGGCCTTGCCCTGAGAATGTCCTGCGCGGATGGTACCGCCGTAAACCATCAGGGAAGGCCGATTCAGGCGGCCCATGGCAATCAGGGCGCCGGGCATATTCTTATCGCAACCCGGCAGGGAAATATTGGCGTCATACCATTGGGCGCTCATGACGGTCTCAATGGAATCCGCGATGATATCGCGCGACTGCAACGAGTAACTCATACCATCGGTACCCATGGACATGCCATCGGAAACGCCAATAGTATTAAAGCGCATACCCACAAGGCCGGCTGCGTCCACGCCTTCCTTAACCCGGGTTGCCAGATCCATCAGATGCATATTGCAGGTATTGCCATCGTACCAGACGCTGGAGACGCCAACCTGGGCCTTATCCATGTCCTTACGTGTCAGGCCCGTGCCGTAAAGCATGGCCTGAGAAGCGCCCTGGGATTTGGGCTGGGTAATACGGGAACTGACTTTATTGAGAACACTCATGATATGCCTCCGATGTTGAAAACCGTACAGCCAGCCATTTTCCCATGTCCATGGGCGAATGCAAAACCGGCCGGATAAATGCCCATTGATAGCCGCTGCCGAGAATATATTTCCGCAAAAATACGATTGTAGCCGCGCCATCTATCGGAATTGATGGCGGTCTGCGGGCCGACCCTGCCTCGAATAATCCCTTGCGGCGTCGGTTTTGAGCAATCGTCGAGTTCTACTTGTTGGTATCGGCCTCGATCAGGCAGGTATCTACAGCGGAATGTTGCCTGCTGACGAGATCGTCTTCGACATATCGTGCGACGGTCATCTCGAACAGGTGGCGCAGCAGCACCTCGCTTATTTCTGCGCCGCGACATCGGCGTTCGGACAAAATGGTTCACAAAAACCAGTAATGTTGCCAGAGCCATCAAACTCCGCGGCACTCAGAATCGCAAAATGATAAGGAAACACCGTCGGGTGAGCCTGCGACAGCTCCCCAACTTTACCAAGCTTCTTCAGATTTTCGAGGGAAATTCGAGTGTCCGCAACAATCCCGCCATCTGCGCGTATGTTAAGGCGCGGTTCTCCCAGAGCTGAACCCGTGTCCATGCCGTCCAGAGCAATCTTGGCGGCAACTTGCGCGATCGCAGGGCCGATGCGCTGCCCACCCGCCGCAGAAAGTGCCGTCAGCCGCCCCCGTCCGTTGTCAATCAGGGTTGGCGCCATATTCGACAACGGACGCTTGCCTGGTCTAAGTGAATTGGGCTTTCCAGGCATCGGGTCGAACCAGGAGATTGCATTGTTTAACAAGATACCTGTACCCGGAGACAGTAACTTCGACCCAAAGATCGACACCAGGGTCAGGGTTGCTGCTACGGTAAGCCCGTGTTGATCAACAACGCAAAAACTCGTGGTACAGCTCGGATGACGGAGGTGTTCTGCGCCATCACCGACAGCGGCGAGACGCTCTTTCAAGACGTCAATCGCCTTTTGTGCGCGCCAAGCAAGCATATCCCCTTCCAGCATTTTCGGTCCGGTATTGGACCATTGTTTTAGCATTGCCACGATGGCGGGGCCACCCGAAAGGCCGGGAGTTGACCAAAGCGTCTTGCCACCGGGTAAGGTCATTTCTACGGGTGTCGCAAATTGCGGCGGCGTAGTCTCAAGATCCTTCTGAGTGATGACACCGCCTTTGTCCTGGATGTCTGATATCAATACCTGCGCCAAGTCACCCGTGACCAGGGTACTGGCCCCGTCACACGCAACTGCTTCCAGAGTATTCGCAAGTTCCGCCAAAGGGAGGCGGATATCGGATTTTGCTGTCCAATCTGTCGCAATGCCTGTTCCATTGGTATCGAGAAACAGCGAAGCTGAATCTGCATCGCTTTGCAAGTCGGCGGCGGCGGATCCGATCATCAGCTGAGTAGGCCAGTCTATCCGCAATCCTTCCCTTGCCATGGCACATGCCGGAACCAGCAAATCCTGCCACGGTATTCGGCCATAGCGGGACCAGGCGAGCTCAAGTCCGGGGGCAAGTGTCGGCGGCTATGGTATCTCTTTCCGATTTTCATTTATCCCGGCGGATTTATAAGGTTCCATCCGGCAATTGATCGGTGTTAATGCCCTGATCCTCCAGCATAATGGGGATCCCGTCTTCAACCGGATAAATTGTTTTACTCGATTGGGTGATGAGTCCCTCCCGTATTTCATCGGTCAGGGTGTCTCCTGCGATGTTGTGTATCTGCCCCCGGCTAATTTCGGCATTGAGCGTCTTCAGTTGCGCCGCCGTTAAGCGATTCACAGGTGATTTGGTCACCGGACAACACAGGATTTCAAGTAATTTACCGTCTATGGTCATAGTGTGTTCCTCAGGCTTTTGTCTATATTAGCGGCAAGGGGCGAAAATTTCAGGGCACGGAAAACAAAAATATGTTTTTTTGTTCCTCTCTTGAAATCAATGACCGATTGCGATTGGATTTAGGGCCATTGATTTTGGTGATACATCCTTGTATCGCAGGCACATCTGAATTAATCAGAGTTCCCTTATGCCTCGTTGGCAATACCATGCGGTACGTGACCCGTAGTGATATGCTGTGAAGCTGATTCGATGTGATGGTGCTGATCATCGAAGAAGATATCCGCTCCAAAGGTTCTCAGAAACTCGCCTTTGTCCATGCCACCCAGAAATAGCGCTTCATCAATACGGATGTTCCACGCACGGAGTGTCAGTATAACCCGTTTATGAGCGGGTGCCGCACGGGCTGTTACCAGTGCGGTACGAATCGGTGCCTTGTCAGCAGGATATGCCGATTGAATTCCATGCAGTGCCGCCAGAAAATTCTTGAATGGTCCGCCGGATAATGGGGTTTTCTCGGCGGCTACTTCGCTCTCGGTAAAGGCTTGCAGGCCGTCTTCTTTAAATATCCGTTCGGCTTCATCAGAAAACAATACCGCGTCGCCATCGAACGCCAGACGCAATTCGTTGCCGATGTTGTCGCTATTACCGGTGCCTGGGATAATTGTTGCTGCCGCATAGCCAGCGCCCAGCGCTTTCATGACGTCTTCCGGATTGGTTGATAAAAACAAATGTGCCCCGAAAGCCGAAACGTATTCATACGGGCTACCGCCACCCGTAAATGCCGCACGGGTAATTTTTAGGTTGTGGTGCTGTATGGAGTTAAAGACCCGTAACCCGGTATCGGCACTGTTGCGGGAAAGCAGGATAATCTCGACCACCGGATGATCGGGGTCGTTAAGGGCCAGTAATTTACGTACCAGTGGAAAAGCGGAGCCCGGCTTTAATACCTCATCTTCATGTTCAATCTGGTATTTGCAGTAGGCTTCGGTGCCTTTGCTCTTGAATATCTTATGGCTTTCATCAAGATCAAACAATGCGCTGGATGAAATCGCAACCACCAGTTTGTCACTTAGGTCAACTATCATGGCCGATACATCAGTCGTCCCGTCGCCTGGGTATCGGTCAGGCAGTAATCCTGCTCCTGTACCATCTCGTACCACCTTGCCGCTGCCCCGATATCCTGCTTTACACCAAGTCCGAGTTCATAGAAGAAACCAATTTCGTTCTGTGCGTCAACGTCGCCTTGCAGGGCCGCTTTTTCATACCAGCTTGCGGCCTGCGTAAGGTCTTTTTCAACGCCCAGACCATAGCGGTATAATACCGCTATGAATAACTGGCCCTCGGTGTGTCCGTCGTCGGCTAACGGCAGCCAGTTTTCGTGGGCCTCTTGATAGCGTTGTTCTGAAAAGGCCTTTACGCCCTTTTCCAGTTGTTCATCCAGCGGGTTTGACCATGCGGGTAATGGCAGGATAAACAAACATATGGCCAGTATAATGCGTAGTTTATTCATTATCTCCTCGCCTCTCAGAGGGGCTGTGGCGCCCTGTTCAGTATGCCTATGGCTGAATCGGTATAGGTTGTTTCTGTAACCATTTTTATATGCGCCGTATTGTTTTCATGTCAATCCGGTTCCGGTATGTTAGTCAGGTAGCCTATTCTTCGGATACCTTTTTCGTTGCGCCCGCATTTGTGCCAGCCTGATCAGTTTCAATACCAACAGCACTATCCCCGACGAATGCAGGAACAGGTCAAAAATATCAATCGGCTTTCCCACAGTGCCATCCACTAACATCCGGGTTTTTTCGATCAGGTGTGGCTCCGGAAACATCGGCGCAAGACCTAATAGTACAGCCAGCACTATTATCACCATCAGTGGTATGGAATCGAGAAATTTTGACATGATTACGGTTCTGTAATATTTGTTCGGATAGTAAAAAGGGGTTATGCGAAAACAGCATAGTCGCTGTTGCTGCCACTGCCAACGGTCTCAGGTGTGCATGGTCTCATCAAGTGCCGGTATAAGCAAGAACAGCGCAAAGTCGAGCACAATCAGCCAGAATGCGCAGGCGCTGATGAATGGCATGGTTATAAAATGACCAATAATGTCTGGCAGACCAATAACCAAAGCAATCCACCACATCAGACTATCAGCTACGCCGTGTTTCATCGGATATTCCCTGTTCTATGGACATATCTGCCTGGCATCCATACGTGAAAAAGCTCAATTAATTTTTTTTAATTCTGATTGAGCTGGTTTGTTTCAAGGAAATTCTGACTTGGTCTGAGCTTTCTTAACTATAGAAATGCATTGTAATTTCCATGGTTACTCTAATTATTTATAGTTAATTTTCTACCGTATAAACCGTGATAATCCGTTTCACTAAGAAGCGGATATTTACTTCTGACTATGAACACAATACGGGTACGGTAATTCTCATGAATGCAAATAGCGGCTTTTCTCTCGTTGAGACCATTGTATCTATGGCTATAGCGTCAGTTGTCATTTTTACGGCCGTCCCGACTTTGACAGAATTTGTCGAAGATAACAGGATAGCAAGTACGACAAATACGGTGGTGCTCTCCTTGAATCTTGCCAGGAGCGAAGCGATTAAACGTAGAAAACAGGTGACGATGAAACGTAAGGGCAGCACCGAAAGCGTATGGGAGCGGGGCTGGACTGTTTTTACTGATCATAATGGCAATGGGAACAAGGATACGGAAGATTTGTTGCTGGCCACATTCCCGGAGCTGGAGCATGGTTATACATTACGTACAGGAAATAACTTCAGGACCTGGATTGCTTACCTGCCTACGGGCACATCAAAATCCGGCAGCGGATTAGGCAATGATACCTTTAGAGTCTGTCCGTCTGACGGAGATGTCAATAATGCAAGTAAAGTTGTCGTGAATCAGGTCGGTCGACCCAGATTAAGAAAAACATCAAGTCAATGTCCATAGCTGTTTCCGGGTAAAGTCTCCGGTGCCGTGGATTCACGGGACGAATCATTCATTTCTTCCCGGCACAGGCATGGTTCCTGCACTCTGAGTGATTTAGCCATGCGGCACGCCGCTCATCACGATTGTGCCGTCGATATGGACCGGGGATGCTTGTTCATCGGGCCGGATGAGCAGACTAATCGTTCAAAACAGGGTTTTCCATCAGGTGAGGCGGGATTGACAGATAGTTGTTTCGTCAGGGAGCAGATTCATTATAGCCTCTATCAAGCCATCTGTTCGGGATTGTCGGTACATGATTATTTCCGGCAGGCGAGTATGCTATCCTTCTATCCGGGATTAATTCAGATATTTCTTAGAAGGAGGTTCTGCCTGAAGTCAGAGCTTTCGTAAACAATAAGCGGTTTTTTATGTTCGTGGCAGGCTACGGCTGAGATGCAGATATGTATGACAAGGACCTGGAATTGGCGGGATTTGATACCCGTGCGGTACGTTATGCGCAGCGGCGTACTGAAGAGCATGAGCATTCTGAGGCTGTTTTTACAACGTCCAGCTATGTGTTTGATAGTGCGGCGCATGCCGCAGCGGTATTCGGCGGTGAAGAAAAAGGGAATGTCTATTCCCGATTCGATAATCCCACGGTAAGAGCCTTTGAAAAGCGACTCGCATCGCTGGAAGGAGGTGAAAGCTGTGTGGCAACATCATCCGGCATGTCGGCCATTCTTTCCACGGTTATGGCTCTGCTGCAGTCAGGTGACCATTTAGTCACATCTAAAAGCCTGTTCGGTTCAACCATACGATTGTTTGATATTTATCTGAAAAAATTTGGTATCGAAACATCCTGCGTGACGCTGTCCCGTATTGAAGAGTGGCAGGCTGCCATACAGCCGAATACCCGGATGCTTTTTGTCGAGACGCCCTCTAACCCGTTGACTGAGGTATGTGATATCGCCGAGTTGTCTGTCTTTGCGCGTCAGAGTAATGCCATTCTGGTGGTCGATAACTGTTTTTGTACGCCGGCCCTGCAAAGGCCGTTACAGCTTGGAGCCGATGTTGTTATACATTCCGCAACCAAGTATCTTGATGGTCAGGGCAGGGCGGTAGGCGGCGCGGTAGTCGGCAATCAGGGGCAGGTTGGTGATCAGGTTTTTTCCTTTTTACGTACAGCGGGACCCACTATGAGTCCGTTTAATGCCTGGATATTCAGCAGGGGGCTGGAGACCCTTTCATTACGGATGAAAGCGCATAGCGAATCGGCGGCAAAGATAGCCAACTGGTTGATTGGGCATCCCAGGGTGGCGCATGTATATTACCCTGGACTGAAGACGCATCCGCAATATGACATTGTGGAAAAGCAGCAGTCTGCTGGTGGTGGAATCATCGGTTTTGAGATTGATGGCGAGCGGGAAGCTGTATGGAAGGTAGTGGACAATCTTAAATTGATGTCCATCACTGCCAATCTGGGTGACGTGAAAACAACGATTACTCATCCGGCTACGACAACCCATCACAGAATATCCGCCGAGCAGCGGGCAACCGCCGGTATTACCGATAGTCTCCTGCGCATTTCTGTCGGATTGGAAACGGTTGACGATTTAATCAATGATCTGGACAGGGCATTGGGTTAGAAAAGGGTTCCAGTTGGGGGCAGATTGCCGTAAATCGGATTATTTTTGATTAGTGGCCAATCTGCATCGTTGGTTTTTGCGGGTGCAGATATGCCCGGAGATTCTTACGTCACATCAGACAAGCGGCAACTGAAAAAGTATTCGGGTAAAGTATGACAACTCTTCAAGGGATGTCTTGCTGTACACTCCTGATCCCGGGTATGCAGCCAAAAAGTGATTCATAAATGGGAATATCGAAGATCTACGCTAGTAAGGGCCAGGAAATAGCAACGCCAATAGAATTGATGGGAGTGGAAGATGATGGCTGATGAAGTAATCAAAGGGCTCTGGGATGTAAAAGACAATATCGCCAGGGAGCATGGCGACAGCATTGACGGTCTGGCTGATTTTATACTGGAAAAACAATCTGCTAGGATTGAAGGATTCGACCAAACAGAAAAAGAAGAAAAAGCCGGACCAGGTATTCAGCCCGGATGCTCGTAAACCGGCCTCGATCAGCACAAGCGTTATATGCAAGAATAAGTCAGGCCAATCGAAGGAGTTGGCGACATTGGCAGGTAACAGAGAAACCATGATGGCATGGGTTATGATTGGCACAGTAACCCGATAATGTGCTGCACCTTACATTTATGAAAACCAACTGCTTCAAGGCATACGATATTCGTGGGTGCATACCTGATGATCTGAATGAAGCTCTGGCCTGTCGCATTGCCTATGCCTGTGCGCGGGTACTGAGGTCGAAAAGCGTAGTTGTCGGGCGCGATATTCGCCTCAGCAGCGTTGCTATCTCCACAGCGGTGATTCGTGGGTTGCGCTTGGCTGGTACCGATGTTTACGACATTGGTATGTGTGGTACCGAGAATGTTTATTTTTCCACTGCGAATGAAAAAATGTCCGGTGGCATCATGGTCACAGCAAGCCATAATCCTCCCGACTACAATGGCCTGAAAGTGATACGTGAGGATGCTCGCCCGGTAGGTCAGGAAACCGGGCTGAAGGATATTCAGGCCATGGCGGAAGACGATAGTTTGGTGTTGCCCGAAGAAGAAACGGGTGGTCTCTATAATCTTGATCCTTGGGAAGGTTATATTCTGCACTTATTGGGTTATATTGATGTGGACCGGTTAAGGCCTATGAAGGTGTTGGTGAACCCCGGCAATGGCGGTGCGGGACTTGTGATACGGTGTCTCAGGGGTAAAGTTCCCTTTGAGTTTATAGAAATGGACTTTGATCCGGATGGCGCCTTTCCGAATGGAGTACCCAATCCGTTACTGCCGGAAAATCAGGGCCGCACCGCTGACCGGGTTAGAGCTGAAGGGGCTGCGTTGGGTATCGCCTGGGATGGCGATTATGATCGGTGTTTCCTGTTTGATGAAAACGGCGGGTTCGTCAATGGTTACTATCTTGTTGGCCTGATTGCCGCCGAATTGTTAAGCCAGTCGCCAGGCGAGGGTATTGTTTATGATCCACGCCTGACCTGGAACACGATCAGGGTTATTGAGATCGCCGGCGGCAGGCCGCTGAAGAGCAGGGCGGGTCATTCGTTTATCAAGCAGGTCATGCGCGATGAAAACGCGGCCTATGGTGGGGAAATCAGCGGACATTACTACTTCCGGCAGTTTTCCTATTGTGACAGCGGCATGATTCCGTGGTTACTGGTGACGGCGTTGATGAGCCGTACCGGAAAATCGCTGTCTGAGCTGGTCTCGGATTATCAGCGGAGCTTTCCGGCAAGTGACGAGATTAATACGGTTGCTGCTGATCCTGCCGATGTTATGCGCAGGGTAGAGGCTGAATTTGTCACGGATGAAGTTGAGATAGATCGAATTGATGGTATCAGCCTGGAGTTTCCGGATTGGCGCTTTAACCTGCGTGCGTCCAATACTGAGCCATTGCTGAGGCTGAATGTCGAGACGCGCAGGGACGATGCCTATCTACAGTCCCGGGTCAATGAAGTGGTGGCCAGTATCCGCAGGTATTCCTGAAAGCTATGGAGATTTTTCCATAACAAACGGGTAGTTTTGGTTGATATTTTTGATCCGGTTCCTGTCAGGTAGAGTGATTTTGGTTATGATTGGCTGGTTATTATTGGAGACAAAGAATGAACCAAACTCCTGACCAGCTTGTACGGCATCTGGACGATCTGCAATCCTATCTGCGTCACGAGCAGCCGATGCTGGCGTGTCTGATTGATGAGTACCGTAATCTGGACAGGCTGGCTTATAAAATGGGCCTGCTTCCGTGCAATCAGAGTTATGCTGATCAGATCTCATGGTGGCCTTTGATCTCCATCCTGGGAACTTTCTCTGCGGGTAAGTCCACTTTTATTAACGATTATCTGGAGTTCTCGCTACAACATACCGGTCATCAGGCGGTGGATGATAAGTTTTCCGTTATCTGTTATTCATCCGATGATGAATCTCACGTGTTACCGGGGACGGCGCTGGATGCCGACCCGCGTTTTCCTTTTTATTCCATAGGGCGTGAAGTTGAGTCGGTGGCTTTGGGAGAAGGTCGTCGACTGGATAGCTATCTCCAGCTTAAAACCTGCCCCTGCGATAAACTCAAAGGCAAAATACTGATTGATTCGCCGGGGTTTGATGCCGATGACCAGCGTACAGCCACTTTACGGATCGCTGATCGCATTATAGGACGTTCAGATCTTGTGCTGGTTTTTTTTGATGCGCATCGCCCGGAACCTGGCGCTATTCGGGATACGCTTGAGCATCTTGTTGAAAAGGCGGTAGCACGGCATGATTCGACCAAGTTCATATACATTCTGAATCAGATAGATGTAACTGCAGATGAAAATGACCTGGAAGATGTTGTCGCTGCATGGCAACGGGCACTGGCCCAGAAGGGCCTGACTGCGGGCAGATTTTATCGTGTTTTTAGCTTGACGGCCTGCACACACATTGAGAATGAAGAAGCGGCACGGCGGCTGATCAAATGGCGTGAGCAGGATATGGCTGATTTGGAACGGCGTTTCGGTCAGACTGAAATGCAGAGAGTTTATCGTGTGGCGGACAATCTGCGTCAGCTATGCACCGATATCGAGTCGGTTATTGTTCCGGATCTGGAAGAGCGGCTCTCTGACTGGCGCCGCTTTGTATTGACCGGAGATGCCATTATTTTTTCTCTTGCAATGGTATTGGTTGTTTTCTGGCTCCTGTTTGGCGGCCACTGGGAGGGCCTGTCGTATGCGTCGCCATTGCCGTTGCAGTCAATTATGGGTAGTAGGATATTAATAACGTTGCTATCCGTATTTTTGGTTGCAGCCTGTTTTATTTTTCATTTTGGCCTGCGTGGCCTGGGACGGCGTCGATATCGCCCCACAACTGACACCCTTCCCAATGGTTTGGCATCTCATAAGTATTTGGATAAGGCATTTCTTAGATCCACCTCCGCACTGAGAAGTATATTCTGGTGGACACCCGCAGGCTGGAACATCCTGACACGTCGGCGTCTGTCGGGGATATTCGCCCGGTCTGGCGAATTTATAAGGGAGATGAACGATTTGCATATCGCACCTGATGGTGAAGAGGATTTAAGATCTGATGCTGAAACGGATAAACAGACCTGTCAGATGTCTGGTTGAAAAGTTGTTGAGGATGGCAGGATATGGCAGCCATTTGTCCTCGATGGGCAGGCTGGCTGATAATAGAACTTAGGCATGGGATGGGCTGACATGAAGTTACTGGAAAAAAATCCATTGGGCGGTTTGTTGGCGCTGGTTATTAGTGGCCTGTTGCTTGGTCTGGTGCAACTGAGTCAGGCTGAGCAGGCCTCCAGGGTTTATGGTCTCCAGGGCAGGCTTCAGCAGGGAGCCGAGAATGTCAATCATGTGCCGGTGAGGGTTATGGAAATTGCCGGCACCGCAGCATTAGGCGGCGCTGTCATTCCTTTCCAGGAAGTCACGCTGGCTGCCCAGATGCCTGGACGCATTGAATACATTGCAGGTATAGAGGGTAACTGGTTTCAAAAAGATACGGAGCTGGTTCGTATAGATGACGATGACCTGCTGGCTCAGCAGCGTTCGGCTTTTGCGGAATTGGAGAACGCCTACCTCACGATGAGAAACGCAGGTGTACAGTACAATCGTGAACTCTGGGCACCACAATCGCGCAGCATTAACCGTATCCCGGGAATGGGGATGCCAGCGCTTTTCGATCAGATGTTTACCCGAAACTTTGGCAGTATGGCAGGTTTTGGAAGCCCGAATGTTGATCGTTACAGTGATCTCTATGCGCAGGGGACACAACTTGATCAAAGTCGTTCCAGGGTTACTCAGGCGCAGTCCCGTCTTGATGAGATCGCAGCCAGATTAAGGGATAGCCGTTCAGTGGCGCCATTTGATGGAGTAATTGCCCATAAGTTGGTTGAGGTAGGTGACACCGTACAGCCAGGTCAGCATCTAATGATGTTCTCCAATCTGGAATATTTACAGGTTAAGGTTGATGTTCCTTCCAGATTAATGCAGGGCCTGATGGAGACCGAGTTTGTGGCGGTTCGTTTGGATGATGCCGATAAGACGGTAACCAAGGGGCGCATTGCACAGAAGTATCCGATTGCGGACCCTGAGCGTTACACCGTTACGGTTAAAATTGATTTAAAAAAGGATGTGCCCGCACTTCCGGGGATGTATGCCGAAGTGATGATCCCGGAATCGAATTCCCGGAAAAAGAAGCAGATCGTTATTCCCGGTAGAGCGATAGCGAACAAGCGGCGTGGCAGCATGCCCGCCGTTTATGTGTGGAATGAAGAAAGAAAAAGAAAGGAACGCCGCTACGTTCGTTTGGGGACGCAGATTGATAGTGAGCACATCAGCGTTCTTTCTGGTTTGAGTGAGGGTGATACGCTCGTCATTGATGATTGGCGTTGAGGGGGCTGCAACTTAAGGTTGTGGAAACCCTGATTAAATCAGAAACTCCTTGTATTTTATTTTTGGAAATTAGTACCTGGAGTGGTGAGAATGATCCAGGAGTTAATGAGTACCGAATTGGCTGAATTACAAATATGTCTGACGATCACAAAAAGTCGAAGGCGGAAGCGGGGATTACTGCGCAGAATGCAGTGATGGATAGTACCGCATCGCAGGAGCGGAGCCTCGGGCTCGCCGGGCGCGTGGCGCAGGCGTTTATTCATTCTCCTATCACACCGTTGCTGTTCTTTGCCATGCTGGCCATGGGTCTGATGGGTCTCCTGCTAACGCCTCGTCAGGAAGATCCTCAGATCTCTGTGCCCATGATTGATATATATGTCCAGTATCCAGGAGCGACGGCGGTTGAAGTCGCCAGTCTGGCGATTGAGCCGCTGGAGCGCATTATGAGCGAAATTCCTGGCGTCAAGCATGTTTACTCTGTCGCGGAGCGTGGCCAGGGGATGGTCACCGTGCGCTTTATTGTCGGCGAGGAGATGGGCCCGTCCATCGTCAAGGTTCATGACAAGATCCAGTCGAATATGGATAAGATGCCGCCAGGTGTGCGTCCACCGCTGGTCAAGCCTGTCGGTATTGATGATGTTCCCATTGTTACATTGACTTTATGGTCCGAAAATCTGGATCAGGGGCAGTTAAGAACACTCTCGAATGACATCTTGCAGCGCTTGAAGGAGATTCCGGATACCGGTTCGAGTTTTATCGTCGGTGGTTTGCGTGAACAGATTCGAGTCCAGGTCAGGCCAGAGCGCCTTTCCGGCTATAATGTCAGTCTGGATCAGGTTGTGCAGGCGATTCGCACGGCAAACAGTGAGCGGAAGGCAGGTGATGCGGAGTCTTCCGGTAAGTATTTCATGGTTTATACGGGTTCATTTCTGCGTGCCGCGGATGATGTTGCCGACCTTGTGATAGCCACACGCAATGGTACTCCAGTCTATGTTCGCGATGTAGCCGATGTAGCTGAAGAACCTGAAGAGCCAAAGAGTCTGGTGACATACTACAGTGGCCGCGGGCGTGATGATCGACACACCGTAAACGGTGTCCCCGCAGTAACCATTGCCATAGCAAAGAAAGTTGGCAGTAACGGCGTTACCGTAGCTGAAAATATACTCAGTAAAATCGAGTTATTGCGTAGTGATGAAATTGAGCTGATTACACCCGATGTTCACGTTGAGGTCACACGAAATTATGGTGAGACTGCGCACAATAAGGTAAATGCCCTTATTCTGAAACTTTTTATAGCGACAGGTGCGGTGACCATACTCGTCTGGTTTTTCCTGGGTTGGAGACCGGCTTTAGTTGTGACTCTTGTGATACCTGTCGTATTGTTGATGACTGTGTTCTCTGCCTGGGTCGGAGACTTTACGATTGACAGGGTCAGTTTATTCGCGCTGATTTTTTCCATCGGTATCCTTGTTGATGATGCCATCGTGGTCATTGAAAACATTTATCGTCGCTGGCTGGAGAATGGTGTAACCGATACGGTGACGGCGATTGATGCAGTTCGTGAAGTCGGTAATCCGACTATTCTGGCGACATTCACTGTAGTCGCTGCCCTGATGCCAATGGCTTTTGTCAGCGGATTGATGGGGCCGTATATGTCTCCGATCCCGATGTTAGGATCGGTGGCGATGGTTATTTCATTATTTGCGGCTTTTGTTTTTGTGCCCTATCTGGCAATGCGCATCAAACCGGGTATGGTGGCGCTGCGTAAAGCCGAAGAGGCGGAGCGTAAAGATAACGAACGTGTTTCAAGTATCCTTGATAAAACTCTGATTCCTCTTATCGAAGATAGCAGGAAGGGTAAAATTTTTCTGGTCAGCCTGATTGTCATTTTCTTTTTTGTGTGCGCTATGTTTCTGCTGAAACTGGTGCCTGTCAAGATGTTGCCTTATGACAACAAGCCTGAATTCAGTGTTGTGACTAACATGCCTGCGGGGACGGCGCTGTCGGTAACGGCCAACCTGACGAATATGGTTGCGGAACGTATCCGTGACGAGGTGCCGCATGTTACGGCCATGCAGACCTATATTGGAACGGCCAGGCCCTTTGACTTTAACGGTATGGTTCGTCATTACTATCTGAGGGACAGGCCATGGCAGTCGGAGATACAGGTACAGTTAGCCGATAAAAATGAGCGCGGTGAATCGAGTCACGAACTGGCGGTGATGGCACGTAAAATAATCAATGAAATTGTGACTGACTACAACGACATGAATCCGGCGTCCGGTAAAGGCGTGCGTACAACTGTGGTTGAGATGCCGCCTGGCCCGCCGGTATTACAGACAGTAGTGGCGGAAATTTATGGTCCTGATGCCGAAACACGTCGTGACGTTGCCAATCAGATGACTCAAATCTTCGAGGAAACTGAAGGCATGGCCGATGTTGATAATTATTTACAGGATGAGTTTGAAGTCTGGCGTTTTGAGGTTGATGTTGATAAAGCTGTAAGGCGTGGTATTTCTGTCGATACGATCAACCGGAACCTCTCTCTGGCTCTGGGCGAAAATCGACTGGGCGACGTTAAACGTGGTTCGGTGCTTGAACCGACCTACATTGTTCTTGAAGTGCCTTTATCTGAACGTTCCGATATGAGTCGCCTTGGAGATCTGCCGATTCCAATGTCGGATGGTCAGGAAACTATTCCATTGGCTGAGTTAGGCGTATTTGTGCGTACACGGCACGATCACATTATCTATCACAAAGATCTCCGTCCGGTGGAGTACGTCGTGGGTGACGCAGTTGGAAGATTGGGGGCGCCTGTTTATCCTATGCTGAAAATCAATGATGCCTTGCAACTGAAAGAAAATAAGACGGTGGATGGTGTCAATATGAAAAGTACTTTTGCCGGCGCACCGGAAGATTCCGGTTACTCCGCATTTGAATGGGGTGGTGAATGGACAGTGACCTATGAAACATTCCGGGATATGGGACTGGCATTCGGTGTGGCGTTGATTGTGATCTACATCCTGGTGGTATGGGAGTTCGGTAACTTTATTATCCCGGCCATTATCATGGCACCGATCCCGCTGACACTGCTTGGTATTATCCCCGGCCACCTTATTATGGGAATCGTACTCGCGGGGACGCCTGCGGAATTTACTGCGACCTCCATGATCGGGTTTATTGCTTTGGCCGGTATTATTGTACGCAATTCAATTCTCCTGGTTGATTTTGCCACACATCAGGTAAGGGCTGGCAGGACCAGTGCCGAAGCCGTTATTGATGCATGTCGTGCCAGGACGCGTCCTATTATCATCACCGCTTTGGCGCTGGTAGCCGGTTCTGCCGTTATCCTTTTTGATCCAATCTTTCAGGGGATGGCGATTTCTCTATTGTTTGGCGTTCTGATTTCCTCTGTGCTGACCCTGGTTGTTATACCGCTTGGCTGTATTTCCGCCGGCCCATATCTATGTCCTGAATGCCCAAGGCCGTTTTCAGATATAAACGGAGCGCCTGACGATTCTGATGGCTCAACTGGTGGCGGCTGGCTTGATGCGGTGTGGCCCAAGGCTTCTGCCGCCGGTATTACAGGTTTTTTCATACTGCGTGCAGTAGCAATCAGGATTGATATGGCCGCCAGGACCGGTTATGAGCGAACCAGGAAATTTCTCGATGATGGTAGTGAAAAAGTGATTACTCATGCCGGGCGGATCAAGGCCGAGTTTCAGACAAGAGAACAGGAGGCATTAAGGAAGTTTGATGAAGAAAACAAGTCTGCTTCCGCAGAACACAGGCCGGCAAAGAAAGTTGCCGTAAAAGGCACCACGGAAGAGTCAAAACATAAGACCACTGAAACCAGGGCGGAGCAACCCCAAACCACTACCGGCAAGTCTCAGGTTAAAGCGGCTTCGGTAGAGCCCGGTACGGACAAAGCCGGAACTGCCCCCATGACAGAGGCAGATAATGTCTCTATGCGTGACCTGCCGGACGCCGAGAAAAGTGTTCGCAAACAGGTAAGACAAGATAAATCTGTACCGGTCATTAGCAAACGTGCGGCAAGAAAGAAAAAGGCGCAAGCGACATCTCCCGCAAGGAAACGTCCGTTAGTTCGCGCTAAAACCACTGGAGGCGAAGGGAAAACCCCGGTGTCCAACTCTATTGATTTACCGGCCGAACCGAATCTAGAAGCAGAACATTCAAAGAATAGCGCGACGGATAAAAAGGATGTAAAAGAGAAAGCCAAAACGGTAACAACCGCGCAAAAAACCGGACTGAAAACACCATTGGCTAACTCGATAATACCGGCCCGCGGGAAAGCTAATCGGCGCGGTATCCGTCTAAACCCGGATATATGAGGGAAGCTCTGAAGAAATCCGTCTCGGACCTGTCAGTGCATGGAAAGCAACAATGCAATCTTTTGTTTTGAAAACACTGGGTTACATTCAGGCTTTTGGTCGAGGTATTGCAACGGCACATCGAGAGATGCAAAAGAACGGAAATCCAGAGTTGAAGTTTGACGTTAACCCAAGCACAGTGCTCTGCATACTTAGGAGAAAACCATGAACAGGCCAGTCTTGACCTTTTTCAATATAATAGAGGAGGCGTTGGCAAGACTTCGCTGATTTATCACCTGGCACGGATGTATTCCATTCTCGGTAAAAAAGTGGCTATTGCCGATCTGTACCCACAGGCCAACCTTACTGCGGCATTCCTGACCGAAGAAAAAATTGAAACGCTTTGGAAAGAACAACAGTTCGGCTCCACCATCTATCATTGTGTAAAGCCCCTCGCAGGGGTGGGAGATATTAAATGGGGGCGCAACAGATCGGGGCCGATATCATTCTAGTCAATATTGAGCCCAATCTGGGGGCCATAAACCGATCTGTATTGATTGCAACCGACTTTGTTGTGATTTCGCTTGGAGCCGGTCTGTTCTCGTTACAAGGATTAAAGAACCTTGGTCCGACGCTAAGGTCCTGGAAAAGCCTGTGGAGCAAACGAATGGATAACTGGAAGGAGAATAAAGAAGGCAGTCATTATGAGGACTTGTCTCTGCCCGAAGGGAAAATGCAGCCCATCGGATATGTATGCCAGCAGCATGGTGTGCGTTTAGACCGCCCGGTGAAGGCATATGAAAAATGGGTAAACCGAATTCCGCAGGTTTACCGAGAAGCTGTGTTAGAGGAAGCAGGTTCGGCATCTATGAAACCAATGGATGACTCATATTGTCTGGCAACCATTAAACATTATCGAAGTCTCATCCCTCTGGGACAGGAATATCGTAAACCGATCTTCAGGCTCACCCCGGCAGATGGCGCAATCGGACCGCAGGCAAATGCCGTTCGGGATGCGAAAAATGACTTCAAGGCGTTGGCTGAAAAAATTGTCGGTGAAATTGAACGCCATGTATAAGCAACAAAGCATGGGCAACACAAGCCAGATTATTTCGGGCCGAAAAAACTGAGTGCCTGCCTGATTACCCGGCAGGATAGCCCTTTCAATCGCAGGGCGCGGCCTCTTATGCTACATTTAAAGCGCAATGTTTCCTCGCGGGTATTTCCATGCGGCACTTTGGAATAACAATCATATCGTTACTATCGCTCGTATCACCGGTTTTAGTGGCGATGCCACCGGCGCCGGCCGGCCCTTATCAGTCGCTGGAAGATGATCTGGCTCGGGGGGAACCTCCTTCGGCAGCTTCACGAGAACGAGCGGTACAGCATTCCGGCGGTTTCAATAGGTCCGATAATAAGTCATTCAGGGATGGTGCCTGCGAGGATAACCCCTTGCAGCACAGGGGGAGTGAGAGCCGGCAATCCGGCTCGGTTGAGCGTAATCAGTGGGATTGGGGCATCCCTGAGCCTTTAAGATATGGCAATTCCGCACCGGGCAAACCACTGTATTGACGTTAACGGCACGATAAATACCAGTGATCGGACAATATGGCAAATCAGAACCGGTTGATGTGTCTGGATTATGGCGTTATGCCACATATCATTTTGATGGTTTGATTGGCTGCATGGGAGTGGCTGGATCAAATATGCTAATCTTCGTCGCAGACTACAGTAAGGAAACCCTGATTAAATCAGAGCTTCCGTAGCCATTACAGCAATGTTGGGAAACAAGGAGTAAGCCTCAGGCGATGATTACTGTGATCGGTAATTTGAAAGGTGGAGCAGGCAAGAGTACGGTGGCTTTCAATATGGGGGTCTGGCTTGCCATGGCGGGCCGCACTGTTGTGGCCTATGACCTTGATCCTCAGAAGACGCTCCATGATGTCGCCTCAATCAGGGAGCAACAAGGCTATGAACCGCAGTTTCCCGTTTACCTGCCGGATACGCAACTGGACAGAAAACTGCTGTCTCATAATGGTGATGTACTGATAGACGTGGGATCTGCCAACATTGACGGCATGAAAACGGCGATATCGGTGTGTCACAGAATCTTGGTCCCGGTTCCGCCCAGCCAGGCGGATATATGGTCAACCCAACGGTTTATCCGTATTATTGAAGAAGTCAGGGGCGATGATATGCCAGAACTGCTGGCATTTATAAACCGTGCGGATACACATCATGCCGTGAGGGAATCTAATGAAACTGCCGTCGCACTGGCAACACTGCCGGGTATCAGGCTACTTGATTGCAGGCTGGGCCAAAGAACGGCATTCCGGCGTTCTTTTAGTGAAGGACTGGCCGTTTACGAGCTTGAACCGCGTAGTAAGGCTGCGACTGAAATATTGGCGTTGTCAGCAGAACTTTGATTAAGGGGTGCAAGTAACATGAAAGTCGTTTCACAGTTAATTGTTTTTGTTGTTCTGCTGGTAGTCGGCTGGGCAGCCTATGAAAAACACACTGCCTTTCGTGAGCTTGTAAAAGATATTGCTCAATATAGCGGCCTCATGGCCGATCATTCTCAGGTGTCAGCAACCACAGGTGCAAATGATACGATTCCTGCGAAAAAACCGGCGACGGCGGTAACGACAGGCGAGCGAGTTGCGAATATAGATCAATCGGGTAAGGCAGAAGTAAAAATGCAGAATCCGCAGGGGCCGGGTCCTGTATTAAAGCCTGTAAATTCGCAGATACTTCCAGAGCTTGACTCTTTGAGGGAATCTGGCACAACGAGACAATCTAAAGCCTCGCAGCCCCAACAAGAGCTTCCGGGCCAACAGCAGGATACAGCCACGGATTACGGCTTGGCTGAATCAGGACCGGCGACAGTAAGTGCCAGAAGTGAAGCAGACCGGGTAGCAGCCATTGCCGATATGCAAGGCAGTCTGGTATCAGGCGATAACCCGTTACAAACGCAAAGCGGGGATGCCAGCGATCCACATCCTGAGGCAAAGCCCGCAGCGAATACAGCAGAGCTTGCGAAGGCACAGGATAAGTGGTCAAAATATCCCCAAGATATTTCCGGGGCCCAGGAGGTGACAGAACCTTCCGGTGAACCAGTGCCGCCCGCATATTCGGCTGCAACAACACCTGAGATAAATACTCTTCAGCGCAAACAAAATGCCCTCGTCGGTTTAGCTGCCGCAAGGCAGGCGTGGCACAGTGGTCAATCCGGGGAAGCTGTTCAGCAATATATGCGCCTCATGCGGGAATACGGCAATCATCCGGATTTTGCAGGAGAGCTGGGAAATATCTATTTTGCCCGTGGAGAAGCAGAGCTTGCCGTCAATGCGTATTCCGAGGCGGTTGTTCGGTTGCTCAGGAACGGCGATAACCCACGCGCCAGAAAAACCCTGCATATTATCCATAACCTGAATCCGGGACGGGCGAGTATACTACAGAAGCACTTTGCCCCTCTACGTTAGTTCGCGATACATTTTTCGGTACTTAATCCTGACGAGGAGAAGCAATGGTAGTCTTGCGCAATATTCTGGCCTTGATTGGCCTGATAGCCCTGATAGGCGGTGGTTACGCCTACTCAAAGTACAAGCCAATGTATGATGAATACCAGCCTGTGATGCTCACAATTGAGCAAATCGGCCTGGAAAAAATGAAATTCATGATGGCCGGGATGGCAGACTGGGATATTCCTGCCCTCATCAGGTTGGGTGATGAACTTGACCCCAAAGCTCCAGAAGTTTACAGAAAAATGATAAGTCGGCTGATTGAGACCAGAAACTCCGCCGATGCAACCGTATGGAAAATTCCTGTTGAAGAAGGTCTGTCGGTCGAAGATGTTGAATTATCCATGAAGAATGTAGCGAATGAGCACAATATAAAAAACGTCGGTGAATTACCATTATCTGATCAGGTTGAGCTAATGACGGGCGAGGAACAGCGTTTCCTGAAAATCTACATGTTTTGCAATCCGTTAACGGCAATGAACATGGTGCAGCATAGTGATGCGTATTCAGCCTATCTTCCCTGTAGAATCTCGTTAATTGAAGATAAAGAGGGAAAACTCTGGTTATACGCCTTGGATATGGACATGATGATCTGGGGTGGCGCAACGCTGCCGGATTTTCTTGAAGAGGAAGCACTTAGTGTGCGTTCCATAATCAAGGATATTATGAAGCGAGCCGCAGAAGGTGATTTCTAAGGCGACTCTGCTTGAGTCAGAGCATTGTTCTCCGTGCCCTGACAGAATGTAGTGGACTCATAGCATGGTATTGACAAAACGGGAGCGAAACGGGAGAATCCGCGCCCCCTTTGGCCTGTCGGTTGAAAGGTTTGTGGCTATGTAGCTCAGTCGGTTAGAGCACAGCATTCATAATGCTGGGGTCGGTGGTTCAAGTCCACCCATAGCTACCATATTTCACGAAGTCATTCGCGGGCTGGTTGCTCAACAGGTATCTTGAAGTATTAACTACGGGCGGCTGTTCGAGCCCTGGCCGGTACGGCAATGATTCTTAACAGAGTGGTTTTGCCAGTACCATTAATATATAAATCATGGATTTCTGGTCGCAGAATCGTTAATATGAGGGGGATTGAGGGTCTTTTGCTAAATGGAGGTTCCGATTGTCCTTCAGGTTAGCTATGCTTGGCACTTAAAGTTATTAATTCTGGTAATAAGGGAAGCTCAGAGATGAACATTATTAAGTTTTCAAAAATCATAGTAGTAATGCTGCCGCTTTTTGCGGCCTTAGGTATGGTGCCCTCAGTGGTTTCTGCTCATGACTCTGGTTTTGTACATAATGCCAGCGGCACGTTCACCGGCGATGGTGTAGGCGGTTGCCTGCATACCACGCGATGGACCCCCGATATGGGGGAGTGCGGTCAGTCTGATTCCGATGGTGATGGTGTGCCCGACGACAAAGATCGTTGTCCTGGCACACCTAAAGGCGTTTCCGTAAATGAGAGCGGTTGTGGCATCGACAGCGATGGCGATGGAGTTGCTGATTATGAAGATAATTGTCCGGGCACGCCTAAAGGCGTTTCCGTAAATGAGAGTGGTTGTGGCATCGACAGCGATGGCGATGGAGTTGCTGATTATGAAGATAATTGCCCGGGCACGCCCCGTGGCGCACGTGTGGATACCCGCGGCTGCGATCTCACTACCAGGATTAATGTGCCGGGTGTTTACTTTGACTTTGATCGTGCAACTCTGAAAGAACCCGCCAAGGCTGTTCTGGACGGCGCTGTTGCCCAGATCAATAGTAACGCCAGTAAAGTCAAGTCTGTAGACGTAACAGGTCACACAGACAGCATTGGTCCCGAAGCTTATAATCAGGCACTGTCTGAACGCCGCGCCAATTCAGTGAAGTCCTATCTGGAAGGCAAAGGTGTATCCAACATCAATGCCAGAGGTGAAGGCGAGTCCAGCCCTGTGGCTGACAATAAGACCCGCGAAGGCCGTTCCATGAACCGTCGTGTTGAAATCAAGGTAAATATGTAAGACGGTCTTTTATTGATGGAATAAAAACGGCGGCCATGGTGCCGCCGTTTTTTTGTCCTGGGATATTCTCCATTTATCTTTCGGAGTGTCCGCTTTGAATATTGTTGAACCTGTGAGAATAACGGCAGGGCATCAGTAGAGCATTACAGAGGGCCCGCTGGCGGTATCTTGAGGGTCAGGGGATTCCGAGCTGGAACCAGCCTTTTGAAAAGGCCTACCCAAGCTATTGCTTATGTCGGGACGGCGGCCCGGGGAAGTTGAACCGAGGTCTGGCTACTTCTTTTCAGTGGCTAGTGCCAGTTCCTCTTCGGAAAGGTGGTGCATTAGATACACCATACCTTCATAGCTGCCGGCCTGAGAACCGTTGATCAGGAATTTGCCATTGACCGTAGCTGCGGGTACGCCCGTGATATTGGACGCTTCGACAAGTTTACGCACCTTCTGAATTTTTACATCAACGCTGAAAGAACGATAGGCTTGAGTAAATTTTTCACGATCAATACCACGAGATTCGGCAAAATCAATCAGGTCAGCTTCTTTGTAAAGACGCTGTTTCCTTTCATGTATGGCGATTAAAAGCGGTTCATGCAGCTCATCAACTACCCCAAGCGTTTCGGCAGCATAGTAAAACCGAGCATGAGCTTCCCACTTTGGATTCAAGACGGCAGGAATACGCACGAATACGACGTTTTCATTCTTGTTTTTTAGCCAGCCTTTGACATAAGGTTCGAAACGATAGCAGTGTGGGCAGCCATACCAGAAAAATTCCGCGACCTCGACTTTCCCTTCAGGGGCCGACGTGGCCTGTGCAGGTTCTATACGCTCATAGTGAATCCCCTCTGTAGGCTCTGATGCCTTTTCTTCAGCGTGAATCAGTGTGGTGATACTTAATACCAGAGAGAAAACCAGCGTGGAAAAAAAATACTTATGGTTCATTGTAGGAATTTCTGAGCTATGTATGAATGCCGTATTAGAAGCCATATGTGATGACAGGTTCCATATTGCAATAAAAAAATTCTGCCGGGTGGCAGAGCTTTAACGTATCAGTCATACAGGCCCTGAATGTAAGATGCAACGGCCTTGATTTCCTCACGATTCATCTTGGATGTGATATCTCGCATCATCTGATTCCGGTCAGTACGGCGGCTGTCGCTTTTGAAATACAGCAGTTGCGCTTCAGTATAATTGGCCCACTGGCCCGCCAGGGCAGGGTAACCGCTTGCCGGATTACCAGCGCCTGTTGGACCGTGGCACCCCATACAGCTTGGGATGCTTTTGTCCTTATTGCCACCACGATAGATGTGATAGCCGAGATTGACCAGTTCAGGGTCAGCCTCACCGGTTCTCATTTTTTGAGAAGCAAAATAGGCGGACAGGTTAGAAATATCCTCATCCGTCAGTGCCTTGGCCATACCGGCCATTGCGGCGTCAATGCGACCATAGGTTTCAGAATCGTTACTACGAAAGATTTTCAGCGTCTTGGCGAGATAATTGGCATTCTGGCCGGCCAGCTTGGGCCACTGGGGATTGATGCTATTGCCATCAACACTGTGACAGCCAGCACAGCCTTTTTCCAAAGCGGTCTTTCTCCCTGCTTCAATATCTCCGGCCGCTGCCAGCGGGCTCATAATTAGTGCGGTTGTGCTGACCAGCACAGCGATTAAATGACGCATGAATTCGACTCCTGATAAAATTGCCCTATACAAGCGATCTTCCGCCCTGAGGAAACTCTGAATCAAGTCAGAAGTTTTCTGCGATACAGGAACGTGTCGCCAAAATCAATGAACTAAAACCCATGACAACTAAGTCATGAATTTCGAGCGGCAAACAAAAAAATGCGTTTTTTGTTTGCCGCTCCCTGACAATTCCCGGATGGCCTTGCTCAGAGCTTCCTTAGATTAAGGTGGCAGTATATAACAAACGCCGCATGAACCCAATTACCAGTCAATCCATATTGCTCCAAAGCCCAAAGACCACCCTCGCCGGTGGCGGATGAAAAAGCGTTCAGTCGTTCGTCGACAAAGCCAGAGTTCAGCAACGCAATCACGCCGGCTGGCGCCTCATTATGAGGCAGCCTGTTTTTCATTGTCACTCACGACATTCAGCTTAACTGTTTTGACGCTGTTATGCTGTGTTTGCAGGATCTCCACAGGATTACCATAGAGTCGGAGGCTGGTTCCGGGTTGCGGGATATCCTGCATGTATTCCAGTATCAGCCCATTCAGTGTCTTGGGTCCGTCAGTTGGCAGCTCCCATTGCAACGTGCGTTTAAGCTCACGCACAGTGATGGTGGCGTTAATGAGGTAGCTGCCATCCTCCTGTGGAAAAATATCCTGGTGGATAGCCGAGGGGTCCGTTGTGAACTCACCGACAATTTCCTCCAGAATATCCTCAAGCGCCACCAGACCCTGGATGTCACCGTATTCATTGACGGCAAGCGCAACGCGCCGTTTTTCCTTCTGGAAATTCAGTAACTGCTTGTTAAGTGGTGTTGTTTCCGGGATGAAATATGGGGGACGTAAATCCGTTAGTAAAATTTCCTCTGTCAGGCTTCCATCCTTGATGTATTTCAATAATCGCTTGAGATGAGTAAAGCCGACGATCTGATCCATATTGTCGCGAAAAATCGGAATGCGTGTGTGTTGCGTATGGATTAGCTGCTCCACGATGTCAGGCCAGTCGTTGTCCAGATCAATACCGACTATTTCATTTTTCGGGATCATGATGTCTTCAACCGTGACCGTTTCAAGATCCAGAATGCTCAGCAGCATCTCCTGGTGAGCGTCCGGTACAAGGCTGCCGGCTTGTTGTACCACGGTCTTTAGCTCCTCTTGGCTCAGGGCTTCATTCCTGTCGGCTCCAGGCGAGATACCCACAAACCTCAACAAGCCATTGGTAACGAAATTGATGCCGATAACAACGACCGAAGTAACCTTCAGCAATGGCGAGAGAACATAAGAAGCCGGGAAGGCAACACGCTCAGGGTACAATGCTGCAAGCGTTTTAGGCGTCACCTCGGCAAATATGATAATGACGAACGTCAGAACAGCGCTGGCCATAAATATCCCAGGTTCTCCGTAAAGGCGATAACCGATTATCGTGGCCAGCGATGCGGCAATAATGTTCACCGCATTATTGCCGAGCAGGATGACGCCAATTAATCGGTCCGGGCGTTGCAATAAACGATTGGCCAGAATTGCGCCTTTATGGCCCTGCTCCACAAGATGCCTCAGCCGATACCGGTTTAACGCCATTAGAGCGGTTTCCGAACTGGAGAAAAAGCCTGACATAACAATCAGGCCAGCAAGAATGACCAGTAGGCTGGCTATTGAAATATCGTCCAATGGGGTCGATGACCTCAAGATTGAGAGGCGGATATTTCAGCGCTGACTCACTATGAAGTCAAGGGGCCGTTACCGCAGGGCCATCCTTACTGTGTGCCAGGTGTTCAACTTATCCCTTCTTTTTATCTTTGCGGACCATCTGATTTTTGCGGCTTTTCGTACTATTTCGGCACATCAATCCGAACCCGGTTTTCTACTCCGTCCTTCAATCCATCTTTCTTCCCAAGCGCAACCATAGCGAGAGCTTCTCCGTCGTCCAGCTCGACTTCACCGGTGGTAAGATCCTGACAAACTAGGGAAACTCTGACTTAATCAGAGTTTCCTTAACGGTTAAGGATTATTTCCAGAGTGAATTTGGTTACCGGATAGGCAAGGCCGAGTACCAGAAAGCCACTCAGAGTCCAGACCATGGCCTTTCTGCCCCGCCATCCCGACTGTCGGTGGCCCCACAGCAGGATAGCGAAGACCAGCCAGGAAACAATCGAAAGTACCGTTTTATGAACCAGATGCTGGGCAAACATGTCAGTAATATAGATTGCGCCTGTCAACAGCGAAAAACTCAGAATGACAAAACCCAGTAAAATCATCTGGAAGAGCAGGGCTTCCATGGTCTGTAATGGAGGCAATGCCCGCACATAGCCGCCAGCTTTGTGTTTTCGCAGAGACCTGTCTTGGACGGCGAGCAGGATGACCTGCGCCGCCGCGATGGCAAACAGGCTGTATGCCAGTATTGATGAAAGCACATGAACCTTCATCGGCCACCCTCCCTGCAGGCCCATCACCTCATTTGATGGGAACAACATCATCAGGAGCAGGGTAATCGCCGCTCCCGGAAACATGGCGATACCGAGATTCAATACCGGTTCCAGGAATGCGCCGACAATTAACATGGCGGCGATCATCCAGCCCAGCAAAGACAGGGCATTAAAGAAGCCCAGATTCAGACCATTATCGGCCATAATCCCCTGATAAAGACAAATAGCGTGCAGAACAACTGCGATGACTCCGATGCCGAGGGAAATACGCGACCTGTCAGGTGTGACCGCAGTGCCTCGAGACAAATCCATGCCTAAGCGGGTCGCCGACAAGACATACAAAAAGATGGCTGAAATGGCCATGATAATCAGCGTGTCCATAATACGAACGATAGCATTGTATAAAGGCCCTCGGCAATCACAGAGATAAATACCAGCTTGTCATATTAACTCATAGCCCTCGGCGCTCCCCAGATGAATGCGCACAATGAACGCTTTAACCGCACTCTCCAGGAGCAGTTTGTCGATTTTCATGAAGACCTGTTATTCACGGAACTTCAAGTATTTAAACGGCGTCTGGTGGATTATTTGTAATATCGTTCTGCCATGCCATGGCGTCGGCCTCAAACCTCCATTACAATGGCGCACTCAACAATTATCCTGAGCGGCAAAGGTATCTGGCTAATACAACTGCTGGAAAATCAAGGGATTGTTGGGTACATTCCGTGTCAGGCAAGGGCAGGGCATTGTTCAAAACTGGTCATTTAAGTCACTGTATTTGTTTGCTTGAACGTTACGAGAACGGTGCGGAGGGTGTGCCTTCTTTGTGTGCGCAATTCACAGGTCCGGTCTGCACGATCAGGTCTGTGCAGATATAAAAATGAAACAAAACTCATCTCTTATTGTTAAGGATCTCGTATTAATCGGGGGGGGCCACTCGCATGTTGCTGTCCTGAGAATGTTCGGTATGCGGCCCCTGCCCGGTTTAAGAATCACGCTCATCACGCGCGATATCCATACGCCTTATTCAGGTATGCTGCCTGGCTATATCGCTGGTCATTATGATTATGACGAGGCGCATATTGATCTTCGCCCGCTCGCGGCATTTGCAAATGCCCGATTGATACACGCATCGGCCAGTAAAATTGATACCGCTGGCAAACAGGTATATTTTCGGGACAGACCTCCGATCTCCTATGATGTTCTATCGGTTAATATAGGTTCACGCCCCCGGAATGTATTGACGAAGGAAGCACATGTATTGCCCATTAAGCCTATTGATGGCTTTCTCGCCGGATGGCGTGACATAGTCAGGCAGGTCGCCGATAGACCCGGCACGTTTCGTCTTAGCGTGGTGGGCGCAGGCGCCGGAGGGGTAGAGGTATCTCTGGCGGCACAACACAGGTTACAGAATCTTCTCAGGGAGAAAAATCTGTCTCCTGAAAAAATTCAAATAACTCTCATTGATTCAGGCGAGGAAATAATGCCAACTCATAATAGCCGTGTTCAGGGCAAATTCCGCCGTGTTTTGGCTGAAAGGGGTATCAATCTCAAAACCGGTGTCACTATCAGTCAGGTTGATGAAAATGCCGTATCTTTCAAAAATGGTTCATTTCCAAGCGATGCCGTTATATGGGTAACAAATGCTTCAGCCCAGTCCTGGCCCCGGGATTCGGGACTGACCGTTGATGAAGGTGGTTTTATCCGGGTCAATGACTTTCTGCAATCTATCAGTCATCCGGCAGTATTCGCCGCAGGCGATATAGCGAGTGTTGTTAATCAACGCAGAGAAAAGTCCGGGGTTTTTGCCGTGCGTCAGGGTTCTGTGCTGGCAAAAAATTTACGCAATAAACTCCTTGGCCGTCCGCTGCGGCCATACTGTGCGCAGGAAAAGTTTCTCGGACTCATCAGTACGGGCGATAAATATGCCATTGCGTCACGGGGGCACTGGTCGCTGGAAGGCCGTTGGCTTTGGCGGTTAAAAGACTGGATTGACAGGCGTTTTATGCGGAAGTTCAGTGACCTGCCGGATATGGGTGGCGAGGCGGCCCCTGCTTACACCGAAGGACTGGCGGATACTGATGCCATACGTGAGCTCTCCGCGGTTGCTATGCGCTGTGGCGGGTGCGGCGCGAAGATTGGTAGTACGGTACTCAGCCGTGTTGTTGGCAGGTTGAAGACAACCCGGCGAGATGATGTTGTTATTGGGCTTGATTCCCCGGATGATGCTGCAGCATTGACTGTGCCGGAGGGGAAAGTACTCATTCAGTCTGTCGATTATTTTCGCGCCTTTATTGACGATACCTACATATTTGGCCGTATTGCGGCTAATCATGCGCTGGGCGATATCTATGCCATGGGTGCTGAAGTGCAATCGGCGCTTGCGATTGCAACATTGCCTTATGGAAGGGAATCTGTTGTTGAAGATCAGTTATTTCAGATCATGTCCGGTGCACTTTCAATGCTCAATCCATCAGGCATCGCGCTGGTCGGTGGTCACTCGAGTGAAGGCGCTGAACTATCATTCGGGCTCACCGTAAATGGTATAGGTGACCCGGAAAAGCTGCTTAAAAAGGGCGGTATGCAGAATGGTCAGTCCATCATATTAACTAAGGCAATTGGCACGGGCACCGTTATGGCCGCTGATATGCGAAGAAAGGCCAAAGGTCGCTGGGTTCATAATGCGCTGGATAAAATGATGCTGTCCAATCGTGAAGGTGCGGAGATATTGCGAAAGTATCATGCGACGGCTTGTACCGATGTAACCGGTTTCGGATTGCTCGGGCATCTCATTGAGATGACGAAAGCTTCAGGGAAGGATGCGACCCTGATGACGCAGGATATTCCTGTGCTTGACGGTGCCGGTGAATGTATTGAACAGGGGATTTTCAGTTCACTGCAACCCCAGAATGTCCGTCTGCGCCGTGCGGTGGCCGATAATGGTTTTGACAAAGAGTCAACCATACTCAGCTTACTGTTCGATCCGCAAACTTCAGGCGGTCTATTGGCGACCGTACCGTTAGACCACGCCGGTAATTGTATTAATTCATTAAGATCCGCAGGATACGAGGATGCCGCTATTATCGGGGAAGTTCGACCACAAGGTGATGTGGTGCAACCAATAACATTGCTCTAGCGCGAATTGCGGCAGCATATGATTTTTCTCAGGAAATTTCTGGTGAATAGTCATATTGGCCAGAGATAATCGCCAGTGTAATGAAATACACCATGGAGATTAAACCCCAAATCAGGCCAATGACGACGCCGGCGTCAACAATGCCGCGCCAGGGTTGATCCAGAAAACGAATCAGTATGACCAGACAGATGATCATCATGGTGAGCGCATAGCTGGTAATTATTCTGTGGCGGGTTGCGTGAAAATACCCCGCTACAAATAGTGGTGCCAGAATGAGGCGTAGCGGGGTCGGGTTTTCTGCCAGATACAGGCTTCGGGCAGCGACTCTGGGGGCAAAGGCGAGTTGAAAACCCTTGTAGCCTTCGGCGTAGGCCATGTAAAGAATATTGCTGATCAGGGTCAGCCACTGAATTAGGGTAAGGGAGTAATTCAGCGATTCGGTTGCAACAGGCGTTAGTCGCCATACCGCGAAAGCGATAAGGGTGAAAACGCCGCTGAAACCCCAGATAGCGCCGATAATTCCTGGCAATTTATGGTCCATTCAGATCCTTGGAAATAGTATTTTCACTAATCATTAGCAGGCGATGTGTCTGTAGAGAGTCCCTGTGCAGGTCACTGGCCTCAGTTGGTTCGCCCTGCTCCAATTACCAATTATACGGTTTCCACAGCATATAGGCAGCCGGTGTCCTGGTTCAGGACCTGTGGGACAGTATCAAGCAGCCAGCGTGAGTTGCCGATAGTGGTTATAGACATGTTGGTATTGTGCCAGTTTTTGATTGACAGCTCTAACCGTCAGTGAACCACTGGTAGTGGCTGGTTGCACGGCGATCATCCCGCATGATGATCATGTCCGTAATCGGGCAGGCTGCTTTGAACCCTTGCAGGGTATAACACCCTCGCCAAGGCTCACGCTCACAGCATCTGGTGTGCTGTGTAGGAGATTTGGATGAGTCAGCAGGCGGGCCCGGTCTCCGAATAGGAACCTCGCTGGAAACGCAACGGGGCGGCTGTTATTACAGCAATAACCGGTGCCGCTGGGAATGATGCCCTCGGCGGCCATACCGAGTGCTACCAGCGCAGCTTCCACTGTGTGCCGATGCCGTGGTTTGTCTTAGCAGGTTTCAGCGTCTGGAGGCCGGGCTGAGATGAATTCTTCTCCAGTGCGTCCGACAACAGCCGGTCCAGACCGACCGAGGCTGGGGCAGTGCCATACTCTTGACTCAGACTCAGCGATAGGCCATGAGACAAAATCGCGGCCTGCATGGGTTGCCGATAGTCGTCCATGAGCGTTTCCAAGCCAGTTTCATCATATCGCTGTGTTGGTATTGTGCCTGCTCAGGTTTGATGCGGGCAAAGGTTAAATGGGACAGGATCAATACGTTTGAGCTTTAGAGGTGTCGCTATTGCATTCATCACTATCCCGCCCAGTTTTTGCAGGATTTGAGTCGCTGGCCTTTGCTCTGCATCGGGTAGCCTCCTGATCTGTGCTCAGGTGATCAATGATGGTTGTGCGGTTTGGAGAGAGGTTCTGCATACCGGTATGGAGGTAAACCTGCATCGGCGTCGATATCACTCGGTTTTGCCGGTTTCAGGGATTTGTTTCTTATCCGGGTTCGGCAGGTCCCGGCACCGTCGGCAGGTCTGGTTAACAACCAAAGGGTATACTGTCTGATTTTTTGTTGCAAATGATAATGATTATTAATATCATTCTCTTCTTTGATGGCGTTGGCCGTTAATGCCATCTGTCTTTGCGCAGGTAAAGCGAAAACAGAAATTTACTGAGTATCTAAAAACAGAGGTAATAATGAAGACAAGAAGTTATCAGGCATTTAAGGCGCTTGCCGCACTGCTATGCGGTGCAATACTTTCTACGGCATCGTTTGTTGCGTTGGCTGCCGGTGATCTGGTGGTTTATTCGGCGCGTAAGGAGCACCTCATTAAACCCCTGTTTGATGCCTATAGCGAGAAAACCGGCGTCAGCATCAGATACATTACTGATAAGGCGGCACCACTGTTGGTGCGATTGCGGGCTGAAGGTAAAAATTCACCGGCGGATCTATTGATTACTGTTGATGCGGGGAACCTGTGGCAGGCGGCCAACCAGGGTGTGTTGGCTTCGGTGAAATCGGACATGCTGGAGAACAATATCCCGTCTCACTTGCGCGATGCCGGTAATCGCTGGTTTGGGCTGTCGGTACGTGCGCGCACTATTGTCTATGCGACTGACCGGGTTAAGGATGATGAGTTGATAACCTATGAGGATCTTGGGAATCCAAGATGGAGAGGTCGCCTGTGTCTGCGTACTTCCAAGAAGATTTATAATCAGTCGCTGGTTGCCATGATGATCGCCCGGCATGGTGTGGCTAAAACCGAAGAAATTACCAAAGACTGGGTTGCTAATCTGGCGACGGCACCGTTTTCAAATGATACTAAAGTCATGCAGGCAATTGCTGCGGGCCAGTGTGACGTCGGTATCGTCAATACTTATTACTATGGCCGTTTGATGAAGAAAGCTCCCGATACCAGGCTGGCGTTGTTTTGGCCAAATCAGAATGACCGTGGTGTGCACGTTAATATCTCCGGTGCCGGTGTGACCCGGTATGCCAGGCATCGTGAAGGGGCCCTTAGATTGATTGAATGGTTGTCCGGTAGGGAGGCGCAAGTGATCTTTGCCAGCTTGAATATGGAATATCCGGTCAATCCGGGCGTGGAGCCCGATGCTGCTGTTCTGGCCTGGGGCGACTTCAAGCAAGATCGGCTGAATGTCTCGAAAGCCGGTGAATTGCAGGCCGCTTCAGTTATGTTGATGGACCGGGCGGGTTACAAATAGTCGTTTCTATCGAGCCATAGTCAAAAGCGTCTGCTTGATGAAGGCGGTTACGGTAGGCTCTGATAAAAGCCGAATTTTTCGCCACGAGAGGCGATCAGGATGTCTCGTATGAAAGTTTCGATCTGGAAGATAGCCACCATCTCGCTCGCTACGGTCGTGGTTTTTCCGTTGCTGGTGGTTTTCTCCGGTTGGATGCAGATCGGAAATTCGGTGTGGGAGCATCTGGCAAAAACCGTGTTGGGCGACTTGTTGATCAACACTTTCTGGTTGTTATTTGGAGTCGGGGTGCTGACTACTATCCTGGGGGTTGGTCTTGCCTGGCTAACGGCGATGTGTGAATTTCCCGGTAGCAGGATGTTTGACTGGGGGTTGATGTTGCCGTTGGCCGTACCTGCCTATGCCATGGCTTTTGTCGCATTGGGTGTAATGGATTTTACCGGGCCCGTGCAAAGTGTCCTGCGAGATGTGCTTGGGCGTGGTGATTACTGGTTTCCGGAGGTGCGCTCAACGGGTGGCGTTATTGTTGTCATGTCGCTGGTGCTCTATCCTTATGTTTACATGCTGGTGCGCTCATCTTTTTTGACTCAGGGTAGCAGCATGGTTGAGGCGGCGCGTTCTCTGGGCCTGTCTGCCTGGAGTGCCTTTTTTCGAGTTAGTATTCCGACCGCACGTCCTGCAATTGTAGCCGGTTTGTCTCTGGCTTTGATGGAGACACTGGCTGATTTCGGGACAGTCGCAATTTTTAATTACGATACTTTTACCACCGCGATCTACAAGGCCTGGTTTGGCCTGTTTAACTTACAGGCGGCTTCCCAACTGGCTTCTTTTCTCCTGGTGTTGGTTGTAATTGCACTGACGGCTGAGAGGCGGTTGCGTGGCGGTGCCAGATACCATGAGGTTGCACGAAACAGCCGTGTTTTTCGTTATCGACTGAGTGGCTGGAGAAGATGGACCGCCACCATGATTGCAGGATTGGTGCTGGTGGTCGCCTTTATCGTTCCCGTGATACAACTGGGCCTTTGGGCGTGGGAGGTTATAGGGGAAGATTTGAATAGCCGGTATTGGGGGTTGTTATGGCATACGCTCATACTGGGTGGCATGGCAGCCGTGCTTACGGTCATCGGCGCCATGGTGCTGGCTTTTACTCGCCGTTACCATGCCGATATGGCGGTCAAAAGTTCGGTGAGTATCGCCACTTTGGGCTACGCTTTGCCCGGGTCGGTGCTTGCGGTTGGTATCATGTTGACTTTTACCAGCATTGATAATTTTATGAATACCCTGGCAACGATTGTTGGACTGGAGGTTTCGGGGCCAATACTGACCGGTACCGTATTGGCTCTGGTTGTTGCCTACATGGTGCGTTTCCTCGCTGTGGCTTATGGTCCAATAGACAGCGGCTTGGGCCGCATACGTAACAGCCTGGCTGAAGCGGCGCGTGGGCTTGGGGTGTCAGCCACTGTCACCATGTTGCGGGTTTATATGCCACTGCTGAGGCCGGGTTTATTTACAGCCGGTTTGCTGGTGCTGGTGGACGTGATGAAGGAGATGCCGGCCACTATGTTATTGCGCCCGTTCGGATGGGATACGCTCGCGGTGCGCATTTATGAAATGACATCTGAGGGGGAATGGGAGCGTGCGGCTTTGCCGGCGATTACTCTGATTCTTGTTGGTTTAATGCCCATTATTATATTGGTCAGGCGATCTGCGAAGCATTGAACCGGAGTGGACTATGGCAGGTACGCTGGAAATTAAAAATATTCGATGTGATTACAACAGGGAAGTTATCGTTGATAATTTTTCACTTAGTTTTCGTGATACTACGCTGAATTGTTTACTGGGGCCCAGCGGCTGCGGTAAGACGACGGTGCTGCGGGCGATAGCCGGCTTCGAACCGATTCAGGCAGGCGAAATTATCCTTGATGGTAAGGTGATATCGTCGAAAGGGATGACGGTGCCTCCCGAGCAGCGTGGTATCGGCATGGTATTCCAGGATTATGCCTTGTTTCCGCATTTGTCGGTAGCGGATAACGTCAGTTTTGGTTTGCGCAAGCCGGGCAGGAAACAAAAACGCAGGGTCGCGGAACAGATGTTAGAACTAGTCGGCTTGGAAGGTTATCCGGACCGTTATCCCCATGAGTTATCCGGGGGGCAGCAGCAGCGTGTGGCAGTTGCCAGGGCGCTTGCTCCATATCCACCGTTGATTTTGATGGACGAACCTTTCTCAAATCTTGATGTGGATCTACGTGAGAGGCTGGTCTTGGATATCCGTGAAATCCTGCATCAACGACAAACCACGACGCTGTTTGTGACGCATGATCAGGAGGAGGCATTCATAATCGGGGAACATGTCGGCGTAATGAATGACGGTCGTATCATGCAGTGGGCTCAACCGTATAGCCTGTACCATGAGCCGTCCAGTCGTTTCGTGGCAGATTTTATAGGTCAGGGTCGTTTAATTGAGGGGGTTCTGGTAAACCATAAATCGGTCAGTACTTCCCTGGGGTTATTAAAAGGTAATCGTGCTTACGAATGGCCGAAAGATACCAGAGTGGATGTGCTGTTACGACCGGATGACGTGTTGCTGGATGTCGAGAGTGGAGTGGACTGCCTGATTACGGACCGACATTTCAAGGGAGCGCAGATTATGTACACACTACGCGCACCTCGTGGCGATGAATTGTTGTCACTGGTGCCCAGCCACCTTGACATTAACATCGGTCAGAAGGTAAGGGTTGGTATTGACGCGGAGCATCTGGTGATTTTTCGTCAATGATTCACAGGGGGAGGCATCATTGGCCGTTAGAGAAGCTCTATGGATTCGACCATGGCGTGGCATAGCCGGTAGAGATCTTCTGTCTCAATGATGTAAGGGGGCATGATATAGATGAATCGACTGAAAGGTCTTACCCAGACGCCGCGCTCGACAAACATCCGGCAAAGCGTAGCCTGATCAATGGGTTGATGGGTTTCTATGACGCCAATGGCGCCAAGGACCCGCACATCGAGCACAGCAGGTGATCGGCGAGCAGGTTCAAGCCTTTCTCGTATGATCTTTTCGATAGCATGAATTCGCTCCTGCCAGTTGTTTCCCAAGAGTAAATTGATACTGGCATCGGCGACCGCGCAGGCCAGAGGATTGGCCATGAAAGTCGGGCCGTGCATGAATACGCCCGCCGAGGATTTGTTGATTGCCTGCGCGATATTCCTTGTGGTTATGACGGCGGCCATGCTCATCGTGCCGCCGGTTAATGCTTTTCCAAGGCAGAGAATATCCGGAACGACATCCGCATGTTCCATGGCAAACAGTTTGCCTGTTCGGCCAAGGCCGGTCGCGATTTCGTCGAAGATCAGCGGCAGTTCATATTCGTCGCACATCTGGCGTAGTTGCCGAAGGTACTCTGGGTGGTAAAACCACATCCCGCCAGCTCCCTGCACTATGGGTTCAATAATGACAGCGGCAACTTCTTGTTGATGTATTTCCATTAAATCTTTCATGGCATTAAAGTCGTTCTGACTCCAATCTTCATGAAATCGACATCTCGGACGCGGCGCATAGATGTGTTTGTTGAGGATTCCCTGGAACATCGAGTGCATCCCGTTTTCCGGATCGCTGATTGCCATGGCTCCGCTGGTATCGCCATGGTAGCCTCCACGTACTGTCAGAAACTTTGTTCTTTTTGCGTGGCCTTGCGCCTGATGGTATTGCACGGCCATCTTCAGTGCGGCTTCCATCGCAACGGAACCGGAATCAGCGTAAAAAATTGCCTGTAGTGACTCCGGTGTCATATCAATCAGTGTCCGGCCGAGCCGTACTGCGGGTTCGTGTGTCAGGCCACCGAACATGACGTGTGATATGTGGTCGATCTGATCTTTCATGGCCTGATTCAAAACCGGGTGGTTGTATCCGTGTATGGCACACCACCAGGAAGCCATGCCATCAATCAGTTCACGGCCATCTTTCAGCTTTAATCGGCAGCCTTCGGCGGATTCAACAACAAAGATCGGGTCGCTATTGTTCAGTGCCGTGTACGGATGCCACAAATGCTTTTTGTCAAAGTTCTGTATTGCTTCAGGGGTCATATGCTCAGGGAGTCATGCCTTCCTTTGGGGCAGAGCCTTCAAGGACTTCGTAATCATGAGTAATTTCAGCCGTTTTACCCAGCATGATGGATGCGGAGCAATACTTGTTTGCGGACATGCTGATGCAACGGGCGACATGTTTTTCAGAGAGCCTCAGACCATAGACGCGGAAGTGGATATGGATGTTGGTATATACCCTGGGTATTTTGTCCGTGCGTTGTGCATCGATATCCACTGTGCAGTCAAGCACTTTCTGACGGGCTTTTTGTAACATTCGAACTACGTCAAATGCCGTACAGCCGCCCAGGCCAAGCAATAGCATTTCCATGGGGCGGGGGCCAAGGTTGCGACCGCCGGATTCGGTTGGTCCGTCCATAACAAGTGCGTGCCCACTGTCCGTTTGCCCAGTAAAGCGGCATGCTTCGTGCCATCTTATCTGTGTTTTCATGGTGCCTCTTCTTCAAAGTGATGTTAGAATCACACGATCAAGAGGGTAGCATAGTCGTCCGTAATTGATGATTCGTGCTGCCGATTACAAGAGAGTTATCCCGATATGTCCGAAGATCGTATCAAGGACGCTGCAGTGGACCCGCACCATGAGAGAGGCCCACGCAAGCAGGCGTTGCCGATAAAAAGCCGAAGGGGAAAACCGGAGGAGTATCTGGCACGATTTCTTTCGCATTGCCGTAAGCGCCGTTATCCTAAGAAAGCGACAGTCATTGAGGTAGGGCAAAAGTCCGACGTACTGTATTACATTATTTCCGGTTCTGTAACCGTGTTAATCGAAAACTCGGATGGTCATAGAATTGTTCTGGCTTACCTGAGCCAGGGTGACTTCTTTGGAGAAATAGGCCTGTTCGATGGAAAAGAACAGCGTAGTGCATGGGTTCGAGCAAAGACTGAATGTGAATTGGCCGAAATCAGTTATGGCAGGTTTCGCCAGATTGCCAAAGATAATACCGAAGTGCTTTTTGCGCTGGTTGGGCAAATAGCGGCACGTCTTCGTAAGACTTCCCGCAAGGTTGTCGATTTGGCGTTTCTGGATGTGGCGGGCCGTGTTGCGCGTACATTGCTGGATCTCTGCCAGGAACCCGATGCAATGACGCATCCGGATGGAATGCAAATCAAAGTTAGCCGTCTTGAGATCAGCAGTATTGTCGGCTGTTCCCGTGAGATGGCGGGTCGGGTTTTGAAGGATCTGGAGGAACAGGGCCTGATTTCGGCCAAAGGTAAGACGATTGTTGTTCACGGATGATGAAGACTATTTATGCTACTAATGTAAGATGAACCGATAAGTTAATGAGATGCAGGTAAGCCGCCCTGCGGCCCGAAGCGCCATATTTCATGAGCATCATAAGGAGGTACAAATGGCCTATCTAATTGGGATCTCGTGGACCGTCGTATGGGTCTGGCTGATTGTTGTGGCATTTAAGTCGGAGCAGATTGTATGGGGGGTTGCAATAATCATATTTCCTGTATCGGCTTATTTATATGGTATCCTGAACTGGAGTAAAGCCTCTACCCCGTTTATTCTTTTGCTGATATTGACCGGTCTGGTGTTCACAATATCACCTGAAGAGATAGCACAGATCAGAGCATCTGCGTAGAGATAAATCGGATAAATTGGGCCATAAGCCTGACTGCATAAAGGTTTCTTATGCTTGATATGATATTTCTGAATTGCTTTTAAGCTCCACGGCGTTATGGTGAAAAAATCCTGAGAGGAGTGGGCCGTCATTTTTAGCGAATGACTGGCTGTAAGCATTTGTTTTTCAGCAAGTATTCCGTCAGTTGTGCTTGCCGGGCAGCCTTCCCGGGTGAAATAAATTTTTTACTGACAGTGATAACGGAGTAAAACATGCCTACTTTCGTACGTACCGAAAAGTGCGATGGCTGCAAGGGTCAGGATAAGACTGCTTGCATGTACATCTGCCCACATGACCTGATGAAGCTCGATAAAGACGGCTCAGAAACCGGCCATGCGATGAAGTCTTATAACCAGGAGCCGGAGCAATGCTGGGAATGTTATTCCTGCGTGAAGATCTGTCCCCAGAACGCTATTGAGGCCCGTCACTATGCCGACATTGTGCCTCTGGGCGGTTCAGTGCAGCCCCTGCGCGGTTCTGACTCAATTATGTGGACCATCAAGTTCCGTAACGGCACCATGAAGCGTTTTAAGTTTCCAATCCGTACCACCCCGGAAGGTTCTATTGATCCTTATGCGGGTAAGCCGGAGGCGGATATGGGCAAAATTACCGGTAACGGCTTCTTTGTGGAACAAAATGGTTATCGTGCTGGAGATCCCAGCGAGCTGGTTCGTACGTAATCGTTCAAGCACATTAAATTTTAGAATGTAGGAGTGATTAAAATGGGTGAATTTGGAAATCCTGAAGTCATTGAAGAAAGCGTCGATATCCTGTTAATCGGTGGTGGTATGGCTTGTTGTGGTGCGGGCTTTGAAATCATTCGCTGGGTCGAAGCGGCTAGGAAGGACGGCCACGACCTGTCTGTGCAGTTGGTTGACAAGGCGGCTATGGATCGTTCCGGCGCGGTTGCGCAGGGTCTGTCTGCGATCAACACTTATATCGGTACTGAGCAAGATCCCGCGGATTATGTCCGCATGGTCTCTAACGACCTGATGGGTATTACCCGTGATGATCTGGTTTATGATTTGGGTCGCCATGTTGATGAATCTGTGCATCTGTTCGAGGAGTGGGGTCTGCCAATCTGGAAGACCGATGAGAACGGTGAGCGTTTCGATGGTTCAAAGGGCATGACGCCTCTGAAAGACGGCGGTAAACCCGTTCGCTCCGGTAAGTGGCAGATCATGATTAATGGCGAATCCTACAAATGGATCGTTGCTGAAGCCGCGAAGAAAGCTCTGAGTACTGAGCGTATCCAGGAGCGCATATTCATCGTGAAGCTGGTAAATGACAAGAACAACAAAAATCGTATCGCCGGAGCTGTGGGCTTCTCTACTCGTGAAGACAAGGTGGTCGTTTATACTGCCAAGGCTATTCTGCTGGCTGCTGGTGGTTGTGTGAACATCTTCCGTCCACGCTCTGTTGGCGAAGGCACCGGGCGTGCCTGGTATCCGGTATGGAATGCGGGCTCAACTTACGCCATGGCTGCGGAGGCCGGTGCTGAGTTGACCATGATGGAAAATCGTTTCGTTCCCACGCGTTTTAAGGATGGTTATGGCCCTGTAGGTGCCTGGTTCCTGCTGTTCAAGTCTCAGGCGACTAACGCTTACGGTGAAGTTTACATGGCACGTAACAAGGAAATGCTGGATGACTACCCCCCATATGGTCAGGCTGCGGTTCCATCCTCATGTCTGCGTAACCACCTGATGCTGAAGGAAATGAAAGAAGGTCGTGGTCCTATCTGGATGGACACGGTAACTGCCTTGGCTAACCTTCGCGAAACACTGACTCCCCGTGAAGTCAAGCATCTGGAGGCGGAAGCATGGGAGGATTTCCTTGATATGTGTGTTGGCCAGTGCGGTATATGGGTCGGTGAGAACGTTGAACCTGAGAAAAAGAATTCGGAACTGATGCCTACCGAACCATATCTGTTGGGCTCTCACTCTGGTTGCTGCGGTATCTGGGCTTCTGGCCCTGTTGATGTTGGCGCACCGTCTGAAGAAACCATGGATGGTGTCCCCGAGCATCTGCCGCGGGGTTGGAACTGGGGTTACCGTAGCATGACCTCCGTTGCCGGTCTGTTTACAGCGGGTGACGGTGTTGGCGCTTCTGGTCACAAGTTCTCTTCCGGTTCCCATGCTGAAGGTCGTATCGCTGCCAAGGCGATGGTTCAGTACTGTATTGATAACAAGGACTGGACTCCGGAGCTGGACACTTCAGTGGAAGATCTGGTTGCTGAAATCTACCAGCCTGTCAAGACTTACCTGGAGTTCAAAGATTACTCAACCGCGATTGACATTAATCCTAACTACATTACGCCTAAAATGCTCCAGTTTCGTCTGCAGAAGATCATGGACGAGTATGTTGCCGGTGTTGCGACTTATTACACTACTAACGCTGAAATGATGGCTGTGGCTGAAGAGAAGTTAAGCATGCTGAAGGAAGATGCTGTCAGAATGCGTGCCAAAGATCTGCACGAACTATTGCGTGCGTGGGAAAATTACCACCGTATCCTGACAGCCGAGGCTCACATGAAACATATCCAGTTTCGTGAAGAGTCTCGTTATCCCGGTTTCTACTACCGTATGGACAAGAACTTTGTTGACGAAGAAAACTGGAAGTGCTTTGTAAATTCTGTCTACGATAAAGAGACCAAGCAGTGGACGTGTTTCAAGCGTGCACATGTTGATCTGGTAGATAAATCCAAGCTGTTCAAGCAAGGTTCGGGTTAATTAGGTCTCATAGCAGATTCGAGAGCCGTCGAGTGCCCGAACCTTTTTCGTTTCCGGGGTATAGATTGATGGATTTCGAGCTATAGCGTTGTCTCTGAATTTTTTTCAAGAGTTACTGATTGTGCCTGATCCGAAGATTGATATTAAAGACTCACCGATTCCGGAGAGCCCGCTTCAGCCGGTACAGTACACCGGTGATCAGAAAATTCAGTTCAGTTGCCACAAGGATATTGAATGCTTCAACGCCTGTTGCAGGCAAATTGATTTGCAGCTGACGCCTTATGACATCGTGCGCTTGAAGAACCGTCTTGGCATGACCTCCGAGGAGTTTCTCAAGCAGTACACTTTTCCTTATGAAATTGATAAGGATGGTGTGCCCGGTGTGAAGATGAAGCCGGTTGAAGATACCAGTCAGTGCCAGTTTATGACCAGCGAAGGCTGTAGTGTGTATGAGGATCGCCCGGCTTCCTGCCGCTATTATCCGGCTGGCCTGTTATCTCTGCGTCGTCAAGATGAGTCCGTTGATCGTCAGTCCTATGTTATCGTGCAGGAAGATCATTGTAAGGGCCATTTTGAAGAGAAGGTACAGACCATTGACCAGTACCGTGAAGAACAAGGTGTGGTGGAATATGACGAACATTCACGTGGCTGGCGCCAGTTGATTCTGAAGAAGATCTCTTCCGGTCCTGTCCTTGGCAAGCCAACTGCTGAAAGCCTGCAATTTTTGTTCATGGCTTGTTATAACCATGATAAGTTTCGTGAATTCGTCAATAGCGTATCGTTCCGGAAAGCTTTTAGTCTCGATGGAGAAAAGCTGAACCAGCTTAATGTCGATGATGTGGCGCTGATGCATTTTGGTATTGATCTAATGAAGCAGGTGCTGTTCGGCGAACAAACGATTCCGCTACAGGCGGGTGCTGTTAAAAAGCGTATCGAAGAGCGTAGAGAAATCGTGCAGCAGCGTAACAGGATCAAGGAGGCAATAGGCAAAACACAAAAAGACACCTATGAACTCGACATGGAAAGTCGGCAGAGTGAAAATATGCCTGATGATGCCGTAGCAGGCCGCTCCGATGGGGAATGTAATTCCGGGAGGTAGCCGCCAGTCATTCCATTGTCTCGGGGCCGATAATATCCCGGCTTTTCGGTCGGTCTGAATTGAGCTAATACAGGACCCGATATATCTTGTCTTGAGGCTTAAACGCGGTTACGATATGCGCCTTCTGTGTCAAGACTGTTTAGGTGTGCTCGCCATGAAACCGGATATCCATCCAGCATATACTGAAATTAATGTTACCTGTAGCTGCGGCAACAGCTTCCAGCTCCGCTCTACATTGGGCAGTGACCTGAGTGTGGAAGTCTGTTCACAATGCCATCCGTTCTATACCGGTAAGCAGAAAATACTGGATACCGCAGGGCGTGTAGACCGATTCCGCAAGAAGTACGGCATGAAATAATACATTATGCTATTCAGAGTCCTGAAAAGGACGTCAACTTTTGGCGCTCTTTTTATTTGCGCCGGCTTAAACAGCGTAAACTCTGATTGCCGTGCCTCGATTCAATCGATTGGCAGCGCCTTCACCTTTGATGTGATTGAGAAGGTCTATGATGGCGATACCGTGCGACTGGAAGATGGAGGGAAGATCCGCCTCATTGGTATCAACACGCCTGAATTGGGTCGAGACGGTTCACCCGATCAACCTTATGCAGTACAGGCCAAGAGTCGACTCCGGCAACTCGTCAACAGCACGAACCGGAAAGTTGGTGTTCTCATGGATAATCAGAAGAAAGACCGGTTTGGCAGAACTCTGGCACATCTTTTTTTGCCTGACAGCACCAATATCAGTGCGCTCTTGCTCCGGGAAGGTTTGGGCTGGCATATCGCTGTTACCCCGAACACCGAATTCCTTGAATGCTATGCTCGGGAACAGCAGGAGGCACGCGCCAAAAAACTGGGAGTATGGAAAAACCCTGATATAATTGATGCTGCTTCGCTAAAGCTGGAAGACACAGGATTTCAATTAATTACTGGGAGAGTCGTCCGGGCAGGAGAAAGCAGGCGGCATGTCTGGCTAAACCTGCCTTTCAACTTTTCGATTAGGATTGACCGTGAAGACTTAAAATACTTTATTTCATGGCGACCGGAGGAACTGCTGCACAAGCGTATCGAAACAAGCGGCTGGATATATGCTTATAATGGTAAAGGTAAACGTGAGTTACGAATGCAGGTTCATCATCCTGCTGTAATCAGGGTCATAAGATAGTTATGAGATGGGTGCTTATATATATCCTTTTTTTTGGTTTGACCATCATTAATGGATGCTCGGTCAACCCCGTTACCGGTTCAAATGATCTGGTGCTCATGTCTGAGAATCAGGAAATCTCTCTTGGTCGTAGGGGTCACCAGGAAATACTGAAAAAATACCACGAATATGGCGATGCTGAATTATCACAATACGTTCAAAAGGTCGGTGAAAAAATCGCTAAAAGCAGCCATCGAGCTGATCTGACATATCGATTTATTGTTCTTGACAGCCCGGAGGTAAATGCTTTTGCCTTGCCCGGTGGTTACATATATGTAACACGCGGCATTCTGGCCTATCTTAATTCAGAGGCAGAACTCGCTGCGGTACTTGGGCACGAAATCGGCCATGTTACGGCCCGCCATTCGGTCAGGCAGCATAGTGCACAGACTATCAGCGGTATCGCGAGCGCTGTTCTCGCTGCAGGCACCGGCATCAGAGGCATCGGTGATGCCGCCGATCTTCTCGGAACCACCCTTGTCAGAGGTTATGGTAGAGAACATGAGCTGGAGGCTGATCGGCTGGGTGCTGTTTATCTGGCCAGAACCGGTTACGAACCTGAAGCGATGTTGAATGTGATTCGACTGCTTAAAAATCAGGAAACATTTGAAAAAGAACTCGCGAAAGCAGAAAACAGGGAACCAAGAACCTATCATGGACTGTTTTCTACCCACCCGGATAATGATACTCGCCTGCAGTTGGTAATCCGCGAAAGTAGGAAATCAGTTCAGTCGGCCAACAGCATATCTGATCATCGTGAGCGCTATCTTTCAAGAATAGATGGTATTACCTACGGTGACAGTGAAGGTCGGGGTGTATTGCGCGGTTCCGATTTCTATCATCGCGATCTGGATTTTTCCTTGGTCTTCCCCGCTAACTGGAGCATAAACAGTCAGGCCAATCGCATCATGGTCTGGTCTCCCAAACAGGATGGGATACTGACCCTGACCGTGCAGGATGCTAACAATCGTATCAGCCCTCGGTCCTTTCTGCACAAGCGCCTTAACCCGGGCGTAGTTAAATCCGGTGAAGCGTTTACCACCCATCAAGGTTTGAAGGGATATACGGCCCTCGCTTACATCGATACACTGTTTGGAAAACGATTCACCAGAGCTACAGTCATCTACCATAACAAGCGGGCATTTACCCTGACCGGGGTCAGCAAGGACAGCCGAAAGCCCTATCAATATGACTCCCTGTTCCTCAAAACGGCAAAGAGTTTCCGTCGGCTTACTGATGCGGAAAAGCTACTGTCCAGTGAACGAAAGCTGAGAGTTAAGACTTTCCAAGGTGAATCTTATTCCAAACTGGGTACATTATCCGGACTGAGTCATCTGGCTGAATCACAAATACGGCTCCTGAATGGAGATTATCCAAGTGGAAGACCTGAGCCGGGAAGCCTGATAAAAGTCATAGATTAGGATAGAATCGGTTTTCTGACCAAGGGTGAATGTAAACCAGGTATAAATGACAAGATTGAGGGAGTGGGATCATGGCAGAACGCACGATAAAAATTATTGATAGTAACAATGGCCTGGAGAAAGAATATCCTGTGCTGGAAGCCTCTGAAGGCCCCGCAACAATTGACATATCTTCCTTGTACCAGGAGTTTGGCTACTTTACTTATGACCCTGGTTTTATGGCGACGGCTAGCTGCAAAAGCGCCATTACCTATATTGACGGTGATAAAGGCATACTCCGTTATCGGGGCTACCCCATAGAAGATCTGGCGGAAAACTGCAAATTTCTTGAGGTCGCTTATTTACTGCTTTATGGTGACTTGCCAAATGCCAATGAATTCGAAAACTTCAAAGAGAGAATAATTCACCACACGTTGATAAATGAGAATCTGAAGAGCTTCTTTTCCGGCTTTCATTACGATGCTCACCCCATGGCGGTCATGACCGGTGTAGTAGGATCGCTCTCGGCTTTTTATCATGGTAATATCGACATTAATAATGCCGAGGACAGAGATCTGGCTGCGATCCGTCTGGTAGCCAAAATGCCGACCATTGCAGCCGCTTGTTTCAAACGGCTACGGGGTGAACCCTTCGTGTATCCACAGAACAGTCTCGATTATTCCTCTAATTTCCTTCGCATGATGTTTGCCCAGCCAACGGAAGAATATGAGATTGACCCGGTGATGGCCCAAGCTATTGACCTTCTGTTTATCTTGCACGCAGACCATGAGCAAAATGCCAGCACCTCAACTGTAAGGCTCGTGGGTAGTTCAGGAACCAACCCATTTGCGGCCGTCGCTGCCGGAATTGCCTCCCTGTGGGGGCCGGCCCATGGTGGTGCCAATGAAGCCGTGTTGAACATGCTGGATGAGATCGGCTCAGCCCGAAATATCCCCAAATTCATTGACAAGGCCAAAGACAAGGATGACTCATTCCGTCTAATGGGCTTTGGACATCGTGTCTATAACAACTACGATCCACGTGCCGCCATTATCCGTAAAACATGCCATGAAGTATTGGGGAAACTGGGCGATCATGGTGACCCTCAATTAGAACTCGCCATGAAATTAGAGGAAATAGCCTTACAGGATGAATACTTTGTCGAGCGTAAACTTTATCCTAACGTGGATTTTTACTCTGGTATTATCTACCGTGCACTCGGCATTCCAACCAACATGTTTACGGTGATGTTTGCCATTGGGCGCACAATAGGCTGGATCTCCCACTGGGCGGAGATGATTTCCGACCCCAGGCTTCGAATCGGGCGTCCCAGACAGTTGTACACCGGGCCTACCCAACGGGCTTTCAGGAAAATTGAAGATCGGTAGCTTTTAACGATTCCCGGCGCGCTCTAGAACAGATCCTGTGTAATATCCATGGCAGGAGCTATTGACTCATCCTTTTTTATTTCCCTGCTGGCAGGTGACGAAGAGTGAACCAGTATTCCCGGAGCGTACTCGCGACGAAAAGTCTCAAAGATGCCTCCTGTTCCTCCGGGTGCCAGTGCCATACCTGAGGCCGGATCAATCCTTACCGTCACCATGCCATCGGGTTGTAGAAAATCTTTTTGAGGGCGCTCCTTTAAGGCAAAGTCCATATAATCTATCCACATGGGTAAGGCTGCCTTACCTCCCGTTTCGTTTTTTCCGAGTGGATTGAAATTATCAAACCCAACCCATGCAGTTGCTGCAATATCGGGGTTAAAGCCGTTAAACCAGGCATCACGTTGTTCATTGGTAGTGCCGGTCTTCCCCCCCAGGTCATTGCGCCCCAGCTTCATGGCCTTGCGACCGGTCCCTCGCCTGATCACGTCACGTAATATTGATGTAATCTGGTAATGTACCTGAGGAGAAATAATCCTTGGGGCAATTCGCACAGGTTCCGGTCCGCTGGTCTGTATATCACCCGAAAGGTAATCCCATAACGGGATTAGTAACTCATTGTTTTTTGTGACTTCGCGCTCAATTTTTTCCTCATCATCACAATTTTTACAGACAATCCATGGGTTTGCTCTCAGAATAAGCTGATTATCCAGATCATAGATTCGGTCTATCAGGTAAGGTTGTACCCGATAACCGCCATTGGAAAACACGGCATAGGCGCCAGACATTCGAATGGGAGCGGTTGTTCCACTACCGAGGGAAATAGTCAGGTTGTTCGGTACCTCTTCCAGCGAAAAGCCAAAATGTTGTGCCATCTTCCTGACAGGTTTGATGCCCACGGAATCCAGGAGTCGTACAGAAACCAGATTCCTTGACTTATACAGGGCCTGACGTAGTCGGGTGGGGCCAAAAAATTTACTGCTGTAGTTTTCAGGCCGCCATGCCCCACCTTGCATGGAACTGTCTTCAAGTACGATAGGCGCATCCAGAATCATTGTGGCCGGTGTGAAACCGGCTTCAAGTGCCGCAGTATACAGCACGGGCTTGAAGCTCGAACCCGGTTGACGCCTTGACTGTATTGCGCGATTGAATTTGCTTACATAAAAGCCATAGCCGCCGACTAAACTCAGTATCGCGCCATCGGATGGGTTCAAGGCAACAAAGGCACCTGCTACTGCGGGAATCTGTCTCAATTGCCAAATTTCCTGCTTCTTGTCCCCGCCGTTAGCTATTTCAACCTTCTTGACGCGAATCAGGTCACCCGTTGCCAGCACATCTGCTGCTTTCTTTGGCGCGGCCCCCTGCCGGTTTTCATTAATATATCGACGCGCCCACTTTATTCCCTCCCAGCCCAGCAGCACACTTTCGCCATTACCCAGATAAACTTTGGCATCTTTTTCATTCACCTGTATGACTAATGCGGGCGAGAGTTTACCAATGCTTGAATACCGGTCAAGAACCCTATCCATTGCCTCTATTGTCTGTATTTCGGATTCTTCAATATGATTTTCAGGGCCTCGATACCCGTGACGCATGTCATACTGGTCAAGTGCTAGTCGCAACGCCTGGTTCGCGTGACCCTGGCTTTCCATACTGATTGTTGTAATAACCTTAAAGCCGCGGATATATGCGCTTTCACCAAAAGTCCTGACCATTTGTGAGCGCACCATCTCCGCTATATACGGGGCCCTGACACTCACAATGGGGGCATGTAAACGTGCCGTCAGGGACGAATCCCTTGCAATCTGGTATTCCTTATCCGGGATAAAACCCAGCTCCAGCATACGGCCCAGTACGTAGTTTCTGCGAATCATTGCGCGCTGGGGATTAATAATCGGGTTATAACGCGAGGGAGCTTTGGGCAATCCCGCAATCATGGCCACTTCTGCCGTGGACAGTTCGCCCAGTGGGCGACCGTAATAGACCTCAGAAGCCGCACCAACACCGTAAGAGCGGTTTCCAAGGTAGATCTTGTTCAGATACAGCTCGAGAATTTCCTCCTTGGATAAGGACCGTTCAATTTTCAGAGCAAGGAGAATCTCCTTGATCTTACGTTCATAGGTCTTTTCATTTGTCAGGAAGAAGTTCCGAGCGACCTGCATGGTAATCGTGCTACCGCCCTGTTTTTTCTGGCCCGTTAGCAATAGTTGAATGGTGGCTCGGGTTATTCCTTGATAGTCTACTCCAGGATGCTGAAAAAAGCGGTCGTCTTCTGCCGCTAAGAATGCTTTGATCATTATCGGCGGGAGATCGTCATAGCTGACAGGGGTTCTACGCTTTTCTCCAAACTCAGCAATGAGTTCCTCATCACGAGTATATATCCTCAGCGGAACTTGTAGACGGACATCCCGTAACACCTCAATTGAGGGTAAATCTGGAGAATAATAGCTGTATATGCCAAATATCGTAGCCAATCCCAGAAGCAACAGACTAAAGCCCAGTGCCAGGAGCAGGCGAGAAAAACGTAAAAAAAACCTCAAAATATTCCCAGTATTGTAAGAATTAGGGGCCTGATTATACGTAGAAGGGCGAATTTAATAAAAATTTGATTAAACATTGTGTTGACATATAGTTAAAAATGGTATTTAATGTTCTTACTTACTAAAAATACGCAACTTACAGTAACAAAAGGAAAAAACTGTGGCTGGACTGTTCGGTAGAAAATCAATACCGGTACTTGGAATCGACATCAGCTCTATCGCGGTAAAGCTGATTGAGCTGAGTAGAGCAGGTAAGACCTATAAGGTCGAGAGCTATGCCGTTGAGCCGCTGCCGGTAAATTCGGTTGTGGACAAGCGTATTGAGGATGTTGAGGCCGTCGGACAAGGCATTGAAAGGGCAGTAAAAAAATCCGGCACTAGATTAAAGACCTGTGCCGTCGCCGTGTCAGGTTCCTCTGTTATCACCCGGGTTGTCCCAATGCCGGCAAATCTGTCGGATGCTGAAATGGCCGATCAGATTCTGATTGAAGCCGATCAGTACATACCTTACGATCTGGAAGAAGTTAGCTACGACTTTTCCGTTGTTGGGTCTGCTGAAGGCAACTCCGATCAGGTCGATGTATTACTGGCTGCCTCACAGAGAGATAACGTGGGGCAGCGCGTCGAGTGTTGTGAGTATGCCGGGCTCACGGCAAAAGTGGTTGATATTGAGGCCTACGCGATTGAACACTCATTTGAATTACTCAGACACCAGATCCCGGACCGGGGCATAGACAAGGTTGTTGCTGTTATTGATGTCGGTACAACGACCATGGCGATTACGATGCTCCATGACGGAAACGTCATCTACACGCGCGATCAGACGTTTGGCGGCAAGCAGCTGACCGAGGAAATCATGCGCCGCTACGGCATTTCCTATGAAGAAGCCGAGCAGAAAAAGCGCCAGGGTGGGTTGCCGGATAATTATTACGCCGAGGTGCTGGAGCCATTCAAGGAAAATATTGTCCAGGAAATTAACCGTCTCCTTCAGTTTTTCTTTGCCAGTAGTGCATTTAATTCGATTGACAATATCATCATGGCAGGCGGCACCAGCGCTATACCGGGTCTTGACAAGATGGTAGAGCAAAATGCCGGGGCACAAACCATCATGGCCAAGCCTTCTGCTAATCTGAAAGTATCCGGTCGCGCTCATGCGGAGAGACTGCATGGCAATGCCGAGGCGCTGCTGGTTTCCTTTGGGCTTGCTCTAAGGAGTTTTGACTAATGGCAAAAATCAATCTATTGCCCTGGCGCGATGAGCTTCGCGTCCAGCGTAATCAGGAATTCGGAATCATTGTAGGTATTGTGGCCGCCATGGCCATCGGCATAGTCGCGGCAATGGGTGCCTACTATGGAATTTTGATTGACGCCCAGAAAGGGCGCAATGCGTTCCTGGAGAACGAAATCTCCAAGCTGGATGAAAAGATAGAAGAGATCAGGGAATTAAAGGATAAAAAGGAGCGTCTGCTGCAAAGAATCATGACTATTCAGGAATTACAGACCAACCGTACTGAAATCGTTCATTTATTTGATGAGACCGTTAAAAGCGTTCCCGATGGAGTTTATCTGACCTCAATGAAGCAGTCCGGCAGAAAGCTTTCCATGACTGGTGTTGCTGAATCCAATGCCCGTGTTTCGGAATTTGTCGGCAATATCGAGAAATCCGAATGGATGAAAAGTCCCGAAATCAACATTATTACGCGGAACAAGACCGCCACACTACAAACCAATAACTTTACTATTCATCTGCAACAGGATAGCCCGAGTGCGGCAAAAGATGGCGATGAAGATGAAGAGGGCGGCTAATGAAAATAGACTTTGTTGCGGCGTTCGATACCAGTAATTTAGACAAGAATAATCCCGGTTCTTGGCCTGCTGGTATTAAAGGGTTGTCCCTGATAGCGTTATTTGCAGTCATCATTGCCGCTGGAATCTTTCTGGATATGGGCCTTTATCGTCCAATCACCCTGCTGGATGAGGAACTGAAGAAAGCCGAGCAGATTCTTGAGGAAGATCTGAAGCCCAAGTTTGAAACCAAGGCGGCGCTGGCTGCTAATCTTGACGCATATAAGGCCCAGCTAGAGGAAATGGAGAGATCCTTCGGGGCTATGCTGCAAAAACTGCCTGAAGATTTGCAAATTGATTCCCTGATTATTGATGTTTCACAGGCGGGACTGCGTAGTGGGCTGGAGTTCGATCTGATTAAGCCGGGCCCACAAACCCCACAGGAATTCTATGTCGAATTACCGATCGACATTACCGTTGTGGGTACTTACCATGAATTCGGTGACTTTGTCAGTGGTTTGTCTGAACTCAATCGAATTGTCAGCGTACACAATGTTAATCTGGCACCGCTGAGCGAGACTGGCAAACTCCAGATGCAGCTTGTGGCGAAGACCTACAAAGCCAAGGTTGAGGCAGAAGAATAGGGTAGTCCAGAGGTAGTTGATCATGATAAAAGAATTTGTTAAACCGCACATCTCTGTCATTGTACGCTCAGGTGTTCTGCTCTGTGTTCTGGTTCTGGCTGGCTGTATCGAAGATGATCGCTCCGACTTGCAGGCATATGTTGATGAGGTCATCAACCGACAGAGACCGGGAATTGAACCACTTCCGGAATTCAGTCCTTACCCTGTTCATGTTTACGAATCCGGCGATTTGCGTGACCCGTTTGAGAGGTCGGCGTTCATCGAACAGCAGGTCGAAGTTGCAATTGAAGGGGGCGGTATTCGTCCTCCGGAAAGAGACACCAAAGAGCCGCTGGAGGAGTTCCCGCTGGATGCGCTCAGAATGGTAGGTACACTGGAGCAGACCGCCACGATATGGGCACTGATAAAAGACAGTGTAGGTTCCATTCATCGGGTGAAAGCCGGGAACTACATAGGTAAAAACTACGGAAAGATAATTTCGATATCGGAGCGTGAAGTTGAGCTGCTGGAAATCGTGCCGAATGGGTTGGGTGCCTATATTGAGCGTCCGGCAACAATCGCACTCAGTGAATCTTCCTCTGCCGGGTTATAGGAGGCCACGAGCAATGAAACATTATGACAACATCTCTAATCAACCAGACTTTTCAGTCGCTGACTGTTTCCGTCAGCGTGTATTTTTCGTGCTGTGCCTGTTATTGGCGGCCCCTCTCGTTCATGCCAACACTCTTACGGATATCAGTTATTCCACTTTACCCGGAAACGCGGTACAGATGACGCTATCTCACTCCGAATCCGTTCAGGAACCCATGGTATTTACCATTGATAATCCGGCCCGGATAGTGCTTGATCTTGGCGATACCAGGAATGGCCTGACAAGCAAGTCACGCAAGGTAGGCGTGGGCGTCATCAACGGTTATCGCTCCGCCGAAGCCAAGGACCGTACTCGTGTTGTGATTGACCTTGTGCAAATGACGTCATATGAAACAAGCGTGAGCGGCAATACAATCAACATACAACTTGGCGGCAGCGCCCCCAATGTGGCAGATGACGCAGTGAGTCCGGTTATCAGTACGGCCCGGGTTTCGCCTGACAGCGAGGTTAAAAGTATCAATTTTGAACGAGGCAGACGGGGAGAGGGTCTGATTAAAATAATACTTCCTTCCGCCAGGACTGCTGTTGATATGAGACAGGAGGCGGACAAGCTTGTTGTGGAATTAATCGATACCCGGCTCCCGCAGAACCTGCAGCGTAAGCTGGACGTCACCGATTTTGCCACCCCGGTGTACCAGATTGATGCTGTTCAGAAAGCCGACAATGCCCGTTTGGAGATACAGGTCAGTGACCGCAATGAACATTTGGCATACCAGTCTAATGAAGAATTTGTCATAGAGGTCAAGCCCCTGACGGCGGCACAGGAAGAAGCCGCAAAGAAGGAACAGTACACCGGCGAGAAACTCTCACTGAACTTTCAGGATATTGAAGTCCGCTCCGTGTTACAACTGCTTGCCGATTTTACCGGCCTCAATGTTGTCGTCAGCGACACGGTAAGCGGAAACCTGACGTTGCGTCTGCGGAATGTTCCCTGGGATCAGGCGCTTGACATCATTCTGAAAGCCAAGGGACTGAGCCAGCGTCAGGTGGGTAATGTCATACGGATTGCTCCTGCCGCGGAAATTGCTAACGCAGAGCGGCTGGAGCTTGAAGCGGCACAGCAGATTCGTGAGCTCGAACCGTTGCAAATCGAGTACATCGAAGTCAATTACGCGGATGCAGACGACCTTGTTGGTATTTTAACTTCCGGAGGAGAAGATGCGGGCCTGCTTGATGATCGAGGCAGCATCGTGACCGATAGCAGGACAAACACCCTGATCGTGCGTGCGACGGCCTCACAGGCTGTGGAAATACGGTCGCTGGTTGCTGAACTCGATGTGCCGGTTAAACAGGTATTGATCGAGTCAAGGGTTGTGTCAGCCAACGACAACTTTACCAAAAGCCTCGGTGTCCGTTTTGGTTTAAGCAAGAGCGACATCGTCAATGATGGCAGAACCTCTTATGTGGTGTCCGGCAGTCAATCAGGTTTTCTTACGCCTCCGGGAGGGGCAGTGGGTGTTGTAAGCGACGGTGGTACTGAAGATCCACTGCTAGTGGATCTGCCATCCACAGTGAGCGGTGCCAGCATAGTGCTGGGAATCGGCCGTATTGGCAGCCGTTTGCTTCAGTTGGAGCTTTCTGCCATGCAGGAAGAAGGGCGTGGTGAAGTGATATCAAGCCCGAAACTGATTACCGCCGACAAGCATACCGCAACCATACAGCAAGGTGTGCAAATTCCCTATCAGGAGGCGACCTCCTCCGGGGCAACCAGTACCTCCTTCCAGGATGCCGTCCTTTCGCTTGAAGTGACCCCACAGATCACGCCGGATGATCGCGTGATTATGGACCTTGCGGTCAACAGGGATTCGGTCGGCCAGCAATTTGGCGGCGGGGCTCCCTCTATTAATACAGAGAATCTGGCGACTCAGGTCATTGTTGATAACGGCGAAACGGTGGTTCTGGGCGGTGTTTATGCACGAACGGTGAATGAATCGAAGCGGCGGGTGCCCTTTTTCAGTGACCTGCCTTACATCGGTTGGGCCTTCAGAAGCAACACCAGCCTTGATAACAAGTCTGAGCTGCTGATTTTTGTAACGCCTAAAATCCTGCGCGAGAGCCTGCAACTCAATTAACGTTCAGGCACCTGATTTTTATTGAGGCACCATGAGTATGGCGCCCCTTTCCCCGCAATGCCTAACATCTTTCTTACAGGACCAATGGGGGCCGGTAAGAGTACCATTGGCCGGCGGCTGGCTGAGGTGCTGTCCAAGACCTTTATCGACAGCGATCACGTCATAGAAGAACGAACCGGCGTCGATATCACCACGATATTTGATATCGAAGGGGAACAGGGGTTCCGTAAGCGTGAGGCGGTCGTTATTGATGAGCTGACCCGACTGGATAACATCGTGCTCGCCACGGGTGGCGGGGTCGTCCTTGAGGAAACCAACCGGCAACACCTGATGTCTCGCGGCATGGTCATTTACCTGAGAGCATCCGTTAAACAGCAGACACTCCGCACGCAGCATGACAAAAACCGCCCCCTGCTTCAGACAGGGGCCCCTGAAGCCAGACTGAGAGAGCTGTCGAGAGTTCGGGAACCACTGTATGTTGATACCGCCGATATAATCGTGGATACGGACCACCGGCATTCAAGCCAGATCGTGAGGCAGATTCAAAAAAAGCTGCGGAAAGATGCAAACGCACCCTCATAATCGGCTTTTTAGTAATCAAAGAAGCGCCGGCACAATGAACACCCTTAATATTGATCTTCAGGAGCGAAGTTATCCTGTATTTATCGGCCAGTCTCTGCTGGAAAAAGCCGATTGCTTTCTGCCTTACATCTCCGGGAATCAGGTTCTGGTGGTGACCAGTGAAACCATCGCGCCGCTTTATCTGGACAAGCTGAAAAATACCCTGCATACATTACAGGTATGTGACGTCGTTCTGCCGGACGGGGAGCAATACAAAACCCTCGAAACATTAAATCTGATTTTCGACAAGCTGTTGCGAGAAGGGTTTGATCGGAGCTGTACATTGATTGCCCTGGGTGGCGGCGTGGTCGGCGATATCACGGGATTTGCGGCAGCCAGCTATCAACGGGGCGTGAATTTTATTCAGGTACCGACCACATTGCTGGCGCAGGTTGATTCCTCGGTGGGAGGGAAAACCGGCGTAAACCACCCTCTCGGTAAAAACATGATTGGTGCGTTTTATCAGCCCAGGGCGGTTATTGCCGATACCGATACCCTCAACACGCTGGATGACCGCCAACTCAGCGCCGGAATGGCCGAGGTGATCAAATACGGTCTGATTCGTGACTATGGATTCCTGGAGTGGCTCGAAGCTGGCATTGAGCAACTCATCCGGCGTGTCCCGGCGCACCTCGCGGAAGCAATCAAGCGTTCATGTGCAAACAAGGCAGAGGTAGTCGTTGCCGACGAGCTGGAGTCAGGTCAGCGGGCCCTTCTTAATCTCGGCCATACTTATGGTCATGCCATCGAAACGGGCATGGGTTATGGTGCCTGGCTGCATGGCGAGGCTGTTGGTGCGGGGATATGTCTGGCCGCCCGGCATTCTGCGATTCTGGGCTGGATTAGTGAAGCTGACGTAAAACGTGTTGTCAGTCTGATCTCCAGGGCCGGCTTGCCAACTTCCAAGCCCGATGAGTTGTCAACCGGCAATATGCTGACGCATATGCAGGTTGATAAAAAAGCTCGTAACGGCATTATCCGTCTGGTTCTATTCAAATCCATTGGCGACGCCATTGTTACAGGGGATTATCCTCCAGAAACCCTGCGTCAGACGCTGGACACTGCTTGATTAAACGACTACAATCCTCAGCCGCCCTTGCTCGCGCAGCACAACAAAAACGCTTGCCAGGGTGTACCCTTGGAGTTTCTGCGGTTCCCACCGGATATGCCTATGGATACCCTCGAAAAGCTGGCAGAGAGCGGGCTCTATCGCCCTGAATTTGAGCACGATGGCTGTGGCTGGGGCCTTATTGCCCAAATGGACGGTAGACCTTCGCACTGGCTCGTATCGACCGCCATTACCTCCCTGGAAAGATTAACTCACCGGGGTGCGGTTGCGGCAGATGGTAAATCCGGTGATGGTTGCGGTCTGCTAATCAGCAAGCCCGATGTCTTCCTGCGTGCCGTATGTGGCGAAGCCGGGGTCAGGCTGGCCAACCAGTATGCGGCAGGCATGGTTTTTCTGAATACCGCTGAAGATAGAGCGGATTCAGCGCGTAATATCCTGGAAAAATACCTTATAGGGCAGGGGTTTGATATAGCCGGCTGGCGCGTTGTCCCGGTAGACGCCTCGGTTCTTGGTGAACAGGCCAGCGCCTTGCTGCCTCGGATTGAACAGGTATTTGTGAACTGCCCTGACGGTCGCTCTGAAGTTGATCTAGAACGGCGCCTGTATATCGCCCGCCGCCAGACGGAAAAGGTGCTGGCGGATGATGAGATGTTTTACATTTCTTCTCTGTCAACCCGCGTACTGTCATATAAAGGTTTGGTTATGCCGGCCTATCTGCCGGTTTTCTACAGGGACATAGCTGACGGGCGCATGGAGGCCAAGCTTGCGGTTTTCCATCAGCGTTTCTCTACTAACACCCTGCCACAATGGCGCCTGGCGCAGCCTTTCCGCTATCTGGCCCATAATGGTGAAATTAACACGGTACAGGGTAACCGTAACTGGGCGAGAGCGCGCAGCCAAGTGTTCAATACCAATAGTATTCCGGATCTGGATCAGATTCGTCCACTTGTGAGCACATCTGGTTCTGACTCCATGAGCCTGGATAATATGCTGGAAGTCATGGTTGCCGGCGGTATCGATCTGTTCCGGGCCATGCGCCTGTTGGTCCCTCCTGCATGGCAGAACGTCAAGCACATGGGCCCGGAGCTTCGCGCATTTTATGAATTCAATTCCATGCATATGGAACCCTGGGACGGGCCGGCGGGCATCGTGTTTACTGATGGTCGCTATGCGGTTTGCACTATGGACCGTAACGGCCTGCGGCCTGCGCGCTATACGGTTACCGAAAATAATGTGCAGGGCCGTGTGATTACACTGGCTACTGAAATCGGTGTGCATGATTATTCCAGTGACGATGTTGTTTGCAAGGGTCGTCTTATGCCCGGTCAGATGCTGGCATCCGACACCGACACCGGTAGGTTGCTGATGCCGGAAGATATTGATAATGACCTGAAGTCGCGCCAACCCTACAGCAGATGGTTATCAACCGGGCTGCGCAATCTGTGTGACCTGAACGATCATGACGATAATCCCGGTAATTTTTCAGAGGCCTGTGACTACTCGGCTTATGAAAAATTATTCCAGCTAACGTTCGAAGAACGTGATCAGGTCGTCCGCGTGCTGGCTGAATCAGGCCAGGAAGCGATAGGCTCCATGGGTGACGATACGCCATTGCCGGTTTTGTCCGGCAAGGTGCGTTCCCTGTATGACTATTTTCGTCAGCAATTTGCCCAGGTGACCAATCCGCCGATTGACCCATTACGAGAAAATATCGTCATGTCGCTGGAAACCTGCCTGGGGCGAGAGCGCAACCTGTTCGAGGAAACACCGGAACACGCCAGACGGCTGATCGTCAGCTCGCCGGTACTTTCCCGAGACAAATTTCAACAGATTGAGGATTTGCAGGAATCGGAATACGACCGGATTCGTATTGATCTGAATTGCGATGCCGCGACAAGCCTGAAAAATGCTATCCGGTCAATCTGTCGGCAGGCTGAAGCGGCCGTTGCCGACGGCAAGGTCATTGTGATCCTGTCAGACAGGAATATCAGCAGGGACAAGCAGCCGGTACATGCACTACTTGCCACCGGAGCTGTCCATCATCATCTGATCAACGGTGGCCTGCGCTGTAACGCCAATATTATTGTCGAAACTGCAACCGTACGCGATCCCCACCATGTTGCATGCCTGATCGGCTACGGAGCGACGGCAGTTTACCCTTACCTTGCTTTTGAATGTCTGCGCGACATGATCCGCACGGGCGAAATTCCGAATGTGGATATTTCAACGCTGAGCAGGAATTACATCAATGGCATTAACAAGGGCCTGAGGAAGATTACCTCGAAGATGGGTATCTCCACGATTGCCAGTTACCGTGGTTCGCAACTGTTTGAAATTGTCGGCCTGCATAACGAGGTCGTTGATCTGTGTTTCACCAACACCCCCTGCCGTATTCAGGGTAGTCGTTTTGCGGATCTGCATAATGACCAACAGGCGCTGAATAGACGGGCATGGAATCCTCGCAAGGGCCGTGAGCAGGGAGGCCTGTTCAAATACGTTGATGGTGGGGAATACCATGCCTTTAACCCGGATGTCGTTCACGCAATCCATAAGGCCGTGCAAACCAATGATTACAATGACTACCGGGAGTTTGCCCGTATCGTCAATAATCGTCCTGCGGCAGCAATGCGTGACATGATGAAGCTGCGTGAAGATACATCCCCGGTCTCTATCGACGAAGTGGAACCGATCGAAGACATCATGCTGCGCTTCGACACCGCCGGCATGTCTCTGGGTGCGTTGTCTCCTGAGGCCCATGAAGCGCTGGCCGAAGCCATGAATACCATAGGTGGTCGCTCCAATTCTGGCGAAGGCGGTGAAGCCGCAGAACGTTACGGTACGATCAGGCGTTCCAAGATCAAACAGGTGGCGTCCGGCCGCTTCGGTGTGACGCCATATTATCTGGTGAATGCGGAGGTTCTGCAAATCAAGATCGCCCAAGGTGCCAAGCCGGGCGAGGGTGGTCAGTTACCGGGGCATAAAGTCAATGAAATGATCGCCACACTGCGCTATTCCACTCCAGGTGTTGCATTGATTTCACCGCCGCCGCATCACGATATCTATTCCATTGAAGATTTGGCACAGCTCATCTTTGACCTCAAGCAAGTCAATCCGGAAGCTCTGATATCGGTCAAGCTGGTTGCCGAGGCGGGAGTTGGTACGATTGCCGCTGGCGTTGCCAAGGCCTATGCCGATCTCATTACTATTTCCGGTCATGATGGTGGCACCGGTGCTTCACCATTGACCAGTGTGCGTTATGCCGGTTCTCCCTGGGAGTTGGGGCTGACCGAGGCCAATCAGGTTTTACGCGCCAATAACCTGCGTGACAAGGTTCGCTTGCAGGCCGACGGCGGATTAAAGACCGGCCTGGACGTCATCAAGGCTGCTATTTTGGGTGCTGAAACCTTTGGTTTCGGCACCATGCCCATGATTGTACTGGGCTGTAAATACCTGCGAATCTGTCACCTGAACAACTGTGCTACCGGTGTGGCGACTCAAAACGTCACCCTTCGTGAACAGCACTTCAAGCCGAATGGCCCGCAGAAGGTTATTAACTACTTCCGCTTCGTCGCTCGGGATGTGCGGGAATACATGGCAAGGTTCGGTGTCATCAGGCTGGTTGATCTCATTGGGCGCACTGATTTTCTTGAGGTACTCAAAGGCGATACAGCCAGAAAAACTCAACTGGATCTTTCCCCATTACTGTCTGACGGTGGTGTTGATCCGGCGCAGCCACGCTATTGTATTGAGCCCAATAACGAACCTTTCGACAAAGGTGAGTTGGCGGAACAGATGGTTGAGGATGCCAGGACGGTGATTGAATCCGGTTCAGGCGGTGAGTTCTCTTACACGGTCAGGAACAACAACCGCTCAATCGGCGCACGCCTGTCAGGCGAGATTGCCAGACTGCATGGTAATCACGGCATGGCGGATAGCCCTGTCTTCATTAATCTGAAGGGCACAGCGGGGCAAAGCTTCGGCGTGTTTAATGCCGGTGGCCTGCATATGCGCCTTGAAGGCGACGCCAATGACTATGTCGGCAAAGGTATGGCCGGTGGTCAACTTGTTATTACGCCGCCTGCGGGCAGCAGATTCAAGTCCAATGAAAGCACTATCATTGGTAATACCTGCCTGTATGGTGCGACTGGTGGGGAGTTATTTGCCGCCGGTAAGGCGGGTGAGCGATTTGGCGTGCGAAACTCCGGTGCCAGAGCCGTTGTCGAAGGCGTTGGTGATCATGGTTGTGAGTACATGACAGGCGGTGTCATTTCTGTGCTTGGTGAGGCCGGCGTCAATTTTGGTGCCGGTATGACGGGCGGCTTTACTTTCGTGCTTGACCGGGAAAAGAAATTCCAGCACAACATCAACAACGATGTCGCTATCCATAGCCTGCAACCCGAAAACATGGACAGCTACAGACGTTATCTGCTCAGTATGGTTGAGGGGCATGTGCGCGAGACTGGCAGCATGTGGGGTGAGGAAATCGTTGCAAACTTTGATTCCCTGATAGATCAGTTCTGGCTGGTCATACCCAGAGCCAGCCACATTGAAGCGTTAACCGCAAGTCTGCGTGATGCGGCTTGATGGAGAGAACCGTGAGTAATTCTGCCGGCAATGTTTTCCAGTTTCTGGACCTGCCACGCAATGAACCTGAAAAGGTTTCCGTTGATGTGCGTGTGCATGAATTCAAGGAAATCTATAAGCAGTTTGATAAAGCCAGCGTGGCCAGTCAGGCCGGGCGCTGCCTTGCCTGTGGTAATCCCTATTGCGAATGGAAATGTCCGGTGCATAATTTTATTCCCAACTGGCTAAAGCTGATTGCCGAAGGGAATCTGTTCGAGGCCGCTGAAATGTCGCATCGGACGAACTCATTGCCGGAGATTTGCGGTCGTATCTGTCCGCAAGATCGTCTCTGCGAAGGCGCCTGTACCCTGGAGGACGGATTTGGAGCTGTCACTATCGGCTCAGTGGAAAAATATATTACCGATGAAGCCCTGAAACAGGGCTGGCGTCCGGATATGTCCGCCGTCCAGAATACGGGCAGCACGGTTGCTGTGGTCGGAGCAGGCCCCGCCGGCCTGGGATGTGCGGACATTCTGGCGCGTAATGGCGTGAAAGCCGTCGTCTATGACCGCTATCCGGAAATTGGCGGGTTGCTGACATTCGGGATTCCTCCATTCAAGCTGGAAAAGGAAATCGTCCGGACGCGCCGCCGGATCATGGAGGAAATGGGCATTGAATTCGTTCTGAATACCGAGATCGGCAAAAACATCCCCATGCAGCAGCTTTTAGATGACTACGACGCCGTATTCCTGGGCATGGGCACCTACAAATATATCAAAGGTGATTTTCCGGGTGAAGACAGGAATGGTGTTTATGAAGCGCTGCCTTTCCTGGTTTCCAATGCTCATAACGTGGTGGATTTTGACAGTGGGACGCCTGAGTTTATTGATATGAAAGGCATGAATGTCGTCGTACTTGGAGGTGGCGATACCGCCATGGACTGTGTGCGCACCTCGCTTCGTCAGCAGGCCAGTAAAGTTACCTGTGTGTACCGCCGTGATGAGGCCAGTATGCCGGGCTCCAGACGCGAGGTTGCCAATGCCAGAGAGGAAGGTGTCAATTTTCTGTGGAATCGCCAGCCAGTAGCGATTGTTGGAGATGACAAGATTGAAGGCGTGAAAGTGGTGGCCACACAACTTGGTAAACCTGATGAGTTTGGTCGCCGTCATCCTGAGCCGATAGCGGATTCCGAAGAAGTTATTCCGGCTGACCGCGTTGTCATCGCTTTTGGTTTTCAGCCCAGCCCAGCCGACTGGTTTAGTGACTTTAATATTGATCTGGATGGGCGCGACCGCATTGTTGCATCGGCGGATAGCGAGTTCAAATACCAGACCAGTAATGAAAAAATCTTTGCTGGCGGGGACATGGTGCGCGGTTCTGATCTGGTGGTTACGGCAGTATTTGAAGGGCGTCAGGCTGCCGAAGGCATACTTGATTATCTGGACGTGTAGCCGGCATGATCCGTCGCCCAATTTATAGGGAAGTCCTGACTTAATCAGGGCATCCATAGATAAAAATACCTTTCCGGTCCGGGAAGCTGGCAAAAAGAGAGACGGAGTGCAAAGCATATGTGGGAACCTTCGCCGGGGTGTCCGGTTGATTTACAATGATTGAGCTGCAAAATGACCGCCTCCTTCGCGCCCTGCTGCGCGAAACCGTAGATAAAACACCGATCTGGATTATGCGTCAGGCGGGGCGTTATCTACCCGAATACCGCGCCACACGCAAAAAAGCCGGTAGCTTTCTGGAGCTTTGCAAAAACCCGGAACTGGCCTGTGAAGTCACTTTACAGCCGCTGGAGCGGTTCGATCTGGATGCCGCCATACTGTTTTCCGACATTCTGACTATCCCCGACGCCATGGGGCTGGGACTCTATTTTACCGAAAGCGAAGGCCCGGCTTTTGCGTGCCCGGTGCGAACCAGGGTCGATGTCGAAAAGATTGGTATCCCTGATCCGGAATGTGAGCTGGCTTACGTAACTGAAGCTGTCCGCACGACTTTCGCTGCATTAAATGGTCGTGTGCCATTAATAGGGTTTTCCGGCAGCCCGTGGACACTCGCGTCCTACATGGTTGAGGGCCGGGGCTCCAAGGTTTTTTCCAGAATCAAGGGTATGCTTTACAGCGAACCGGCACTGCTTCATCGGCTACTGGATAAAGTCGCACGAGCCGTTACGTCCTATCTCAATGCACAGATTGCCGCTGGTGCACAGGCGGTACAGATTTTTGATACCTGGGGAGGTATGCTGGCCGAACCTCAGTACGGGGAATTTTCTTTGCAATACATGCGGCAGATTGTTGAAAGTCTGACGCACCAATACGAGGGCCGCAGGATTCCTGTTATTCTGTTTACTAAAGGCGGCAGCCTGTGGTTGGACGCCATGGCCGATACCGGTTGCGATGCCGTGGGGTTAGACTGGACGTTGCCCATTGGCAAGGCGCGTGCCCGGGTTGGTGACAGGGTCGCCCTGCAGGGAAACCTTGATCCGTCCGCCCTGTATGCGAATGCGGAAGATGTTCGTGAAGCTGCCAAAAGCATTATTGAAGACTTTGGTCAGGGCAGCGGGCACGTCTTCAATCTTGGTCACGGTATCACGCCCGATATTGATCCCGAAAACGTCAACGTCCTAGTGGATACCGTACACGAATACAGCGCCAAGTTTCACAATATCTGACATCGCCGGGATGTGCCAGAAGGTCGGCTATCACGCAGCACCGTTATTCCTGCGTTTGGGTGGGAACGGCTATTCAGATAACCACTCGGCTACCTGTTTTGCATAATAAGTTAAAACGCCATCCGCACCGGCTCGTTTCATGGATAACAACGCCTCCATGACAACGTCTTTCTCATTCAGCCAGCCGTTCATGGATGCGGCTTTTAACATGGCGTATTCGCCACTGACCTGATAGACATAGGTGGGCGCACCAAACTCGTCCTTCACGCGGCGTACAATATCCAGATAGGGCATACCGGGTTTCACCATGACCATGTCAGCGCCTTCCTGTAAATCCAGCGCCACTTCGCGCATAGCCTCATCTGAATTGGCCGGATCCATCTGATAGGTGTGTTTATTACCGCTACCCAGATTTTCGGCTGATCCAACGGCATCCCGGAATGGGCCGTAGTAGCCGGAGGCGTACTTGGCGGCGTAGGCCAGGATACGGGTATTCACATGATTATTGAATTCAAGCTCATCACGTATCTCGCCGATACGTCCATCCATCATATCAGAAGGTGCGACCACATCCGCGCCGGCCTCGGCGTGTGACAGAGCCTGCATGACCAGCACTTGCAACGTCTCGTCATTCATGACATGGCCTTCATCATTGATCAATCCGTCCTGACCATGCGTTGTAAACGGGTCGAGTGCCACGTCAGTTATGATGCCGAGTTCCGGCACCGCATCTTTCATGGCACGTACCGTGCGCTGCGTCAGGCCATCCGGATTACAGGCCTCGGCGGCGTCTTCTGATTTCAATTCAACCGGAGTCACGGGAAACAGGGCTATTGCCGGTATCCCCAGCTTTGCAATGGTCTCGGCCTCCTGCACCATTAAATCAATCGACATCCTTTGCACGCCAGGCATTGAGGAAACAGCTTCGACCCGGCCATTTCCCTCTAGGACAAATACAGGGTAAATCAAATCATCGGTGCTTAACTGGTTTTCGCGCATCAACCGCCGTGAAAAATCGTCATGCCGCATGCGGCGCGGGCGAGTGAAGGGATAATAGCTGTCTGTTACTTTCATGCCGATCTTTCTGTTGTGGATTGCCACTTTATACCATAAGCACTGTATAATGTCGGGATGCAACCCCGGTATCATGTAACGCGAAATAATTATTCTGCTATGGGAATTGAGGTTATGCTGGAACCTGAGCTGGTTGCATCTGTCTCACTAAATGATGTGCTCCGGGGGATATCAATGAAAATATACGTATTGCAGTTTATGATTCTTCTCTTATTTTCCGCTCTGCAGGGCGTTATCAACGCCATCAAGTAGTACCTTATCCCAGTAGAGAGTTCACCATGCGCGCAATGCTACCCTTACTTCAGGAGACCGGCTTCCCGGCCATTACAAGGCGCAAGCTGACGACCTTGCAGGCCAACCTCGGATACAAATGCAATCAAAGCTGCCTGCACTGCCATGTCAATGCCGGTCCGAAGCGTAAAGAAGTCATGCAACGTGAGACAATTGAAGACCTGTTACAGCTCCTGCAACACTCAACCGCCACCATACTCGATCTGACGGGTGGGGCACCGGAGCTTAACCCGGATTTCCGCTACCTGATCAGGGAGGCCCGTAAACTGGAGGTACACATAATTGACCGCTGTAATCTGAGTATTCTGTTAGAACCAGGGCAGGAAGATCTGGCGAAATTTTTGGCGGAGCACCAGATTGAGGTAGTGGCCTCCATGCCCTGTTACCTGGAAGAAAATGTCGATGCCCAGAGGGGTGACGGTGTTTTCAAAAAAAGTATTAAAGGTCTGCAGAAATTAAATGTCCTGGGGTACGGTAGAGAATCAACAGGGCTGATCCTGAATCTGGTATACAATCCACAGGGTCCATTGCTTCCCCCTCCACAAATCGACCTTGAGCAGGATTACAAAAAACACCTCTTTGAAAAATATCATATTGAATTCAATCACCTGCTGACCATAACCAATATGCCGATAAAACGTTTTGGCAGCACACTGGTTTCTCGAGGGCAATTCGATGAATATATGTCTTTGCTGAAAAGCAGTTACTCTGAAAGTAATCTGCAAAATGTGATGTGTCGGGACTTAATCAGCATCGACTGGCAAGGCTATGTATATGACTGTGATTTCAACCAGATGCTGGAACTGCCTGCCGCTATTCATTCCAGATCGCATACGCATATTCGTGACCTGATTGACGTAAATATTGACGGACAACCCATAATGACAGCAGATCACTGCTATGGCTGTACGGCAGGGCAGGGGTCTTCCTGTGGCGGAGCCCTGGAGGGCTAGTTGATGACAGCAAACCCTGGCTGCCCGGCAATCCGTTTATGGCGGCGGGCGCAATCGGTATCTCGTGTCAGGGCAGTACTCTCCGGATAAAACTAGCCCGTGCTCAGTACGAAACGATCCTGAGAATTGGCTCCAAACCAGAAATTCAGACCTTTATCCATAAACTCGGTATAAGGCAGATAATGGGATCCATCGCAGGAAAAATTCAGACCGATCATGCCATTGACGATATTCAGCGACCCGGCTCGAAGGTAAATGGTCTCATCGGCAAACCGTAGGGCGCCAAACTGCTTGAATATCGGCATAATCATTTCAGATGGGACTACTGCGCGTTCGAAATAAGGGCGTCTTGGGTATGCCAGACAGATGTCCGGATCAATCAACTCATCGATGGACAAAATATGATAGTCAAAGGGATCATCGACGTGCCAGATTGTCGCCCGACTGCTGGCAAAATGAAATTTTCCATGGTACACCCCTTGTGAAGCTATCAGCTCATCCATCAGGCAGAACACATCCTCCATGTGATCATCCATCGGGCTTTGCACACGCGACTGCATAAACAAATTGGAGCGAATAGAGGGATCGCCCCTGATCTGGCGCCACTGTCGATCTTCATCGTACATGTCCTCACTATGCGCCAGTTCACGTAAATCATAATCAACACCCAGAAAGCCGATACGTTCACCTGCCTTATCGCGTATCACTTGCATTGCCGTCAGGCTGGGCCGTCTTTTACGGCGACTGATGTAAGCATCGGAAAGTCGAAAATTTGTATTACCAAATGTGCCAGCCATATAAGGTCGTAGAGAACGGTCACGACCCAACTGACTTTCATCAATACCTTCGTGTGTCATATTCGCCGTTATTTGCTTGCCTTCATCATTCAGAACGTATAAATATTTACAGTCTTTAAGATTGTTACAACTGTCCTTTAGTGTTGCTTCCAGTTGCTGACGATCATTTATATCCGATGCAAGTCGATTGGCCAGATCAGACAGGATAACGCTCAGTGTTTCCTCCAGATGCCGACGCTGTTTTGTAACAATATCTTTAAGTGACCTGGCCATATATTATGATTGCCGGAGCCAGTCCTGTGGCTGAAGATAACGATCATATAACTTCGCTTCCTCACTACCGGGTTCCGGCTGCCAGTTATAACGAAAGCGCACATTGGGCGGTAACGACATCAGGATGGATTCAGTACGCCCGCCGGTCTGCAAGCCGAAAATTGTGCCGCGGTCATAGACAAGATTAAACTCGACGTAACGTCCGCGCCGATAAAGCTGAAAATCACGCTGGCGTTGGCCATATTCATGGTCTTTGCGTTTTTCCACAACTGGCAGGTAGGCCTTGATGAAGCAATCTCCGACACTGCGCTGAAAAGCAAAACACCGATCAAAGCCCCATTCACTGAGGTCATCAAAAAAGATGCCGCCAACCCCGCGGGTTTCGTCGCGGTGCCTCAGATAAAAATAGTCATCACACCACTTCTTGTAACGATTATAAACGTCATCACCAAATGGATGGCAGGCCGCCTTCGAGGTTTCATGCCAGTGAATCACGTCCTCTTCAAACGGATAATAAGGCGTAAGATCAAATCCGCCGCCAAACCACCAGACCGGCGCTTCGCCTTTTTTCTCCGCAACAAACAGGCGCACGTTCATATGCGTGGTGGGCACATAGGGATTATGTGGGTGGAATACCAGCGACACGCCCATGGCCTGAAAAGAACGTCCAACCAGTTCCGGGCGCTGCGTCGTTGCCGCCGGCGGCAGGTTGGTGCCATAAACGTGGGAAAAGTTAATGCCGGCTTGTTCAAAGGCGGCACCATCGGCCATTATACGCGAAATGCCTCCACCGCCCTCACCGCGATTCCAGTCATCCTGCCGGAACCTGGCCGTGCCATCGGCCTGTTCTATCGCCGTAGAAATACCATCCTGTAAACTCAGCAGATAATCTCTGACCGCTTGAATATTAATTTCTGACATAGTAATTTTTCAGACTGTGGTGTTCAAATTATGGCCGATTAACATAACAGAATGATTATCGTAATCGCACATCGCTGTGTGCATCCCATATTTCGCTTGGTTCGGCGTTCCCCGAAGTTGAACCGTTTAAAATCATATCAACTTCACTGCCCAGGTGCTGACGAACCTGTAGGGCAGTGCGGGCCGCCGGCTTTCCATGTTTATTCGCGCTGGTTGAAACCAGCGGTAAATCGCAGGTCCTGCATAGCTGACGAGTCAATTCATGTGCGGTCACTCTTACCGCAACGGTACTGTGTTCTCCCCGTAACCAGTAGGGACAGTCATTCGATGCGGGTAACAGCCATGTAACCGGGCCTGGCCATCGTGCCAGTATCTTTTCATGGGTCGCGTCATCCAGCGGTCGTATAAAATTGTCGAACTGCTGACACAAGCTACCGATAAGTATCATCCCCTGCTTTGGATTGCGCTGTTTAATCTGCAACAGACGCATCACAGCCTGTACGTCATAAGGATTACAACCCAGGCCATAGACCGCTTCGGTCGGATAGGCGATGACACCCCCTCCGGTGATAATATCTGCCGCCCGTTTTACCGCCCATGAACCCATACGTCTATTTAGCTATGGACGCATAGAGATCATACTGACCGGCATCATTAATTGTCACTTCGACAAAATCACCAGGCTGCAGATCTGTCTCGGTATCGATAAATACCGTACCGTCAATCTCGGGCGCATCAGCCGACGAGCGGGCGATAGTATTGTCGGACTCCTCATCTTTACCATCAACCAGAACCGTCATGGTTTTTCCAATCTTACCGCGCAACTTTGTTGCACTGATGCGGGTTGACAAACGCATGAAATAATCATGGCGCTCCTGTTTTACATCCTCGTCAATCTGGTCAGGCAGATCATTGGCCTTAGCACCCTCAACCGGAGAATATTGAAAACAGCCGACGCGATCCAATTGTGCCTCTTCGAGAAAATCCAGCAACATTTCAAAATCATCATCAGTTTCTCCCGGAAAGCCAACAATAAAGGTGCTTCGCAGCGTCAGATCCGGACAAATCTCTCGCCACCGCCTGATTCGTTCCAGAACCTTCTCGCTGGCCGCGGGTCGTCTCATATTCTTCAGTACCACAGGGCTGGCATGCTGGAAAGGAATATCCAGATAGGGCAGTATTCTGCTCTCGGCCATCAATGGAATGACTTCATCAACATGCGGATAGGGGTACACATAATGCAGGCGCGTCCAGGCATCAAGTTCTCCCAGGGCGTCGGCCAGTTCAGTAAAACGGGCCTTTAGCAGACGGCCATCCCAGATATCGGTGCGGTATTTCAGATCCACGCCATAGGCACTGGTGTCTTGCGATATTACCAGTAGCTCACGCACACCGGTTTCCACCAGATGGACCGCTTCATCCATTACCTCGCCAACCGGACGACTGACCAGACCGCCTCGCATGGAAGGGATGATACAGAAGCTACAGCGGTGATTGCAGCCCTCGGAAATTTTCAGATAGGCATAGTGACGTGGCGTCAATCTGGCCCTCTGTGGCGGTGTCGAGTCTGTACGGGAATCATGCGATGGTGGTAGATAGCCACGAACGGCCTGCATGACCTCCTCGCAGGCATGAGGACCGCTAACTGCCAGCACATCCGGATACAAGTCAGTGATAGCCCGTGCATTGGCACCCATGCAACCTGTAACGATGACCCTGCCGTTTTCACTCAGGGCCTCGCCGATGGCCTCCAGCGACTCGGTTCTGGCTTCATCAATAAAGCCGCAGGTATTGACCACAACAAGGTCGGCGCCATTATAGTCCGGGGACAGGCTGTAGCCTTCGGCACGCAACTGCGTCAATATCTGCTCGGAATCAACCAGCGCTTTGGGGCAACCCAGGCTGATAAATCCTACGGTGGGTTCTTTTACCATGGAGGAAACCGAAAACAGTAAGGCTGTAAAGTCTAACCGATATAACCCCGTTCTGCGGCGAAAATCTGCTTTTGTCAGCGCAATTCAAATCTGAATTGCGCTGACAGAGAGGAAATATCGGGTGGCCAGACAGCGATATTCTCCGCCTTTATGATAGAAACGCGGTACTGCGGCAATAACCGGCGCCGCCGAGGGTGATGGCCTCCGGGGCGGTCATGCCGGGCGCTACCAGCGCAGCTTCCACTGTGCGCCGATGCCGTGGTTGGTTTTGCCTTCGTCGTCCCGGCGGCGCAGCGCCTTGACGTCCAACTCGGTATCCAGGTCACCCGGTGCCGACAGCAGACGCCAGCCCAGGGTCAGGTCGTGCCCGGCATCGGACGACGACAGGCCCGCATACGGGATGCCGGTGGCGCCGTCATTCAGGGCCAGGCCCCACTCGCCCTCCAGGCTCCAACGACCGGAGGCCGGGCCGGGCTGCGATGAATCTTCCTCCAGTGCGTCCGACAGCGAATCCGACAACAGCCGATCCAGGCCACCCGAGGCCGGGGCGGTGCCGTATTCCTGACGTAGACTCAGCGACGGCCCATGAGCGGAACCCGGCTGCCGTTCATAGCGCAGCGAACCGGACACGCCCCACTCACGCCGGTCGGCGGCCTCATGATCCAGCAGACGCCGGCCACGCAGGTCAATGGTCAAGCCCCTGGAGGGCAACTGCCAACTGATGCCGCCGCCCAGTTCCACGCCCAGGCCGTCGCTGGTATCGCCGCCGTCATAGCGCATCCCCAACTCCAGTTCCGGAATCAACCGGCCACCGTCCGCCTGCGGCAACTGCCAGGACCACTCCAGACCCATTCGGAAACGCTGCGTGTCCGCCGACATACCCGACATACCGTCGGCATCGTCCGACTCAATACGCGCCAGCGCCGCATCCGAGATCAGCGTCAGCGTCAGGCCGCCCTCCTCTAGCGGGCGCTCCAGCAGTATCCCGCGCACACCGGCCGAGGCCGATCTCTGCTCGATGTCATGCTCCGTACTCATCGTGGCCGAAGTCTGCTCCAGGGTCTGCTCCAGCTCGCCACGGCCATAACTCGCCGCCGCCCACACCTGCAATCGCTGCGTCACGTTATGCCGGATATACGGCAGCAGCGAGGTCAGTGTGCTCGACAACTCGCCCTGTTCCGAAGCACCGCTCCAATCGCCATCGCCGTCGCTGTACGACAGCGCCAGTCCGAGCAGCGTGCGGCCATTGTCACGATCCACGCCCAGCAGGCCGGTGGTCACATCGCCATCCACCGCGATGCCGTCCTGGTCATCCTCGTAGCGCGAGTACGACGCCTGACCCCACACCGAAACACCGTTCTCCCCGCCACGGTGCACAAAGCGGCTGCCGCGCAGCATATCGCGCAGCGACAGTGTCCTGGACAGATTCAATAGCCGGTCAACCGAACCGGCGCCCAGGCCATCACCGCCGCCTCCGCCCTGGCCGAAGCCGTCCGCGCCCAAACCATATCCCGTGCCGGTTCCATTACCGCCCCCATGCAGCGCACGACCAGCGGACAGGCCGCTCACATTGCCCGACAGCCCAGGTTGATCGGCCACCGAAAAGCGGTAATCCAGGCCGCTCAGCATATGCTCTACCGCCGTCAGACCGAAACGCGGCAGCCAGGCTTCCTGTGCCGCCTGCATCTCCTGCATCGCCCCCGTACCGACCGGGGCCGCGTCGTTGTCGGCGATCGTCAGTGTGTGCACACGATCGGTGCCCACCGTGTAACCCGAACCTGCGGTCAGGGTCAGTATGACCGTCTCGCTGCCCTCTTGTGTGCTGTCATCGGTGATGACCACCGAAATATTAACGCTGGACGCACTCGCAGACGCCACGACCGTGCCGGTCAGCGCGGCGTAGTCGGCCGCCGTGCTGGTGCCGGCCACCGTGTAGCTGATCGTCGTGTTCGCGGCTGGCACCGGAGTCAAATTGACTACCACGTTGTAGGTACCCGAGCCTTCGTTGGTGGTAAAACCGGCCACGGCGAACGAGGCGACCGGCTCGTCGTCGTCGGTGACCGTGACTTCCACCGTGGCTATGGCCAGACCATCCGGGTAACCCGCACCGTCGCCGTCGCCGCTGTCTATACTATGGCTGATGGTCGCCGTGCGGTTACCGCCAACGTTGTCGTTGACGCCCGTCACCGTCACGGTCTGTACCGTATCCCAGTTGCTCGCCGTGAACTCCAGGCTCAGCGGCGCCACGGTCGCCGCACCGGGCGTGTCGGAGGCCACCGTGATCTCCACATCGCCGGACGGTGGCGTGTCCAGCACCACCGTGTAGGTGTCCATGCCGTTAGCCTCGGCGACCGTGATGCGGGCCGTGCTCAGGGTCACGCCCGCCACCGCATCGTCGTCGGTCACCGTCACCGTGACATCCTGATTCAGGTCGCCCGCCGCATAGCTGCCGCCGTCGCCCGTAGTGATCGCATGGCCGATGGTCGCCTCACGATCGCCGGTATCGTCGTCGTTTATGCCGGTCACCGTGACCGTCTGCGCCGTGCCCCAGTTGACCGTCGTGAACGTCAGGCTGGTCGGGGTCGCCGTGGCCGCGCTGGTCAGACCGGAGGTCACCGTGATCTCCACTTCGCCGGACGGTGGCGTGTTCAGCACCATCGTGTAGGTGTCCATGCCGTTAGCCTCGGCGACCGTGATGCGGGTCTCGCTCAGGGTCACGCCCGGTGCCGTCTCGTCGTCGGTCACCGTCACCGTGACCGCCGCCGGGGTCGGAGGGCCGCCGGTCGGGTAGTCGCCGCTGTCGCCGCTGCTGATGCGGTGGCTGAGCGTCGCCGTGCGGGCATCGCCGGGGTTGTTTATATTGTCATCAACTCCCGTGACCGTCACCGTCTGCTCCATATCCCAGTTGGTCATCGTGAACGTCAGGATCAGCGGGCTCACCGTGGCCGCACTGGTCAGGTCGGAGGTCACCGTGATCTCCACCCCGCTCGCCGGTTGGGTGGCCAGCACCACCGTGTAGGTGTCCGTGCCACCGGCCTCGCTGCCGTTCTCCAGAACCGTGGTGGTACCCGCCGTCTCGCTGATGGTGATGGCCGCCGTGTCGTCGTCGGTGATGATCACCGTCACAGCGCCTGTGACCGCGCCATAACCTGTCGTGCCTGAGGCCGTATGCGTCAGACTCACCGTGTCGTCTGCCGCGTCGCCGTCCTGAACCGCGGTCACCGTCACCGTCTGGGCCGTGTCCCAGTCGGTCATCGTGAACGTCAGGCTGGTTTCGTCCGGCGTCAGGTCGGTGCCGCTATGACCGCTGACCGTGACCGTCACGTCTCCCGTCGGGATAGTCGTCAGGGCCACCGTGTAGTTGGCGGTGGCACCTTCGGCTACCGTGATCATCTCGCCAGAGAACGACAGGCCGGCCTCGTCGTTGTCGCTTACCGTCACCATGACAGCCGCCGGGGTCGGGGGGCCATCGGTCGGGTAGGTGCCGCCGTCGCCGCTGCTGATGCGGTGGCTGAGCATCGCCGTGCGTTCGCCGCCGGCGTTGACCCGATTGTCGTTGACGCCCGTGACCGTCGCCGTCTGCTCCATATCCCAGTTGGCCGTCGTGAACGTCAGGATCAGCGGGCTCACCGTGGCCGCACTGGTCGTATCGGAGGTCATCGTGATCTCCACCCCGCTCGCCGGTTGGGTGGCCAGCACCACGGTGTACGTGCCCTCACCACCCTCTGCAATCGTTATCGCCGTCTCGCTGATGGTCACGTCCGCCGTGTCGGGGTCGGTGATGGTCACCGTCACCGCGCCTGTTATCGAACCATCATAATCGGCTGCGCTGCCTGAGGCCGTATGTGTCAGGCTCACTGTGTCGTTCGCCGCGTCGGCGTCGGTAGCCGCCGTCACCGTGAAGGTCTGTATCATATTCCAGTTGGTCGCCGTGAACTCCAGGCTGTTCGGATTCAGTGTCAGGTCGGTGCCGGAGTGACCCGTGACCGTCACCGTGACATTGGCCATCGGGGCGGTTGCCAGGGACACCGGGTAACCGACACCATCGGTATCGCCTTCAGCGACCGTCAGGGTCAGTGGCAGCACGATGGTCGGATCCTCCATGATGGTGAAGTCCAGGCTGCCTGTGCCGCTGGCGCCGCCGCCCAGGCCGGTGCCGGAGTTGCTGTCCAGGGTGCCCAGGGCGATGGTGATGGTCTCGCTGGCGTCGGACGTGCCGTCAACCTGCACGGCCAGGGCCAGCGTGGCGGTGGCCAGGGCCGGGCCGGTAAATGTCACCGTGCCGACGTTGCCGGTGTCCGGGATGTTGTAGGCAAGGCCGCTCGCCGCGGTGCCGGTCAGGGTGTAGTCCGTGCCCCGTGTCGCGGTGCCGCCCAGGGTCAGCGGTACGGCCAGGCTTTCTCCGGCAACCAGGGCGCGGTCCAGGGTGACCGTGAGGTTGCGGGTGACGCCCTCACTGATATTGCCCGCCGTGCCCGTCAGGGTCACCGTGGTGGCGTCGTCGTCGGTCACCCCGACCATGGCCGAGGACGGCATACCGACGGTGTAACCGGTGCCGTCCGCTATGGTTACCGTGATGGTGCCGTTGGTCTCGTCGGTGCTGTCGGTCTGTGTGGGGATTTCAACGGTGGCCGTGGTGGCTCCGGACAGGGTGACCATGTTATCGCCTTCGTCGCCTGAGTCCAGATAATCACCGGCGGCGGCGTCCGCTACGGTCAGGTCAATCATCAGGGCGCTGCTCGGTACCCGGCTGGCCGTCACGGTGAAGGTCGCGGGGCTGCCTTCGGTGACGGCAGTTCCGCCGGTGATGCTGATGAGCAGCGGGTCTTCGATGCTGAAGTCGTCCAGGCTGTCTGTGCCGCTGGCGCCGCCGTCCAGGCCGGTGCCGGAGTCGCCGTCCAGGGTGCCCAGGCCGATGATGACTGTCTCGCCGCTGGCTTCAACATCGCTGTCGGGGGTCGCGCTCAGGGTCAGGGTGGCGATAGTGGTGGGCGATGGGCCGGTAAAGGTCACCGTGCCTGTGGCGCTGTCCAGGCCGGTGTAGGCGACGCCTTGCGCCGTGGCGCCGGTGACGCTGTAGTCCGTGCCCGGTGTCGCCGCGCCGCCAAAGGTCAGCGGCACCGGCAGCGCCTCGCCCTCGGCCAGGGCGCGGCTCAGGGTGACGGTGATTTCTTTGGCGGCGCCTTCCATGACGTTGCCTGCGGCGCCCGCCAGGGTCACTGTGGTGGCGTCGTCGTCGGTCACCGTCGCCGTGATGGAGGCCGGGGTGATTGCGATGTAAGTGGTGTCGAATCCGCCGGTGCTGTGGGTAATGGTCACTTCCTGATTGGCGTCGTCGTCGTCGTTATTCACCCCGGTGACGGTGACGGTCTGCTCTACGTTCCAGTTGGAGGCTGTAAAGGCCAGGGCAGCCGGGTTGAACATGGCGATGACCGGCCCAACCCCGCCGGGCGTGACGAGCACGTTTGCGGTCGGTTGCGTGTCCAGCACTACAGTGTACGTGCCCTCATCGCCCTCTGCAATCGTTATCTCCGCCTCGTTGATGGTCACGCCCGCCGTGTCGTCGTCGGTGATGGTGTAGGTGACGGTGGTGGCGTTTTCGTCGAAGGTGACATTGACGGGGGTGCCGAACCGGACCAGAGCCAGCGTCACCGTCTCATTGGATTCATCCACTGTGTCGCCGTTTGCCCGAATCCTGAACGGAAGGGTGGCCCGATTGGCAGGAAGATTCAGACTAAGGGTTGGATCGCTTGCCGAACCGTCGGTATTGGAGCCGGCTACAAAGACAGAGTAGTCATTGCCACCACGGGTGGCGGTACCGCTCAGCTGAATATCGAAGGAAACCACTTGCGGATTAGGCGGATCTATGGTCACCGTCATGGTCGCACCGTCGGTCAGCCCCGAATCGCCCTCGGCTCCCATTTCGGAGTCGAGACTGAGCGACATGGTGTGGCGCACGGCGTCCAGTACCTCCAAATCCAGGGTGTTGGTGGTCGCGTGCGGGTCGGCGCCGCCGCCGACATTGGTGCCCAGGGTTGTGCGGTCAAAGCCGTTGGTGCCAGCTCCGTCCGGGCCGAGGGCGATGGTGTAGGTCTCGGTACCGCCCTCGTCGGTTTCGTCGAATGTCGGTGTCAGAATCAGGTTGGCGCCGCCGGGGTTTACAGTACCTGAAAGGCGCAGCAGCGGGGTGGAAGTGTTCTCGCCCGACAGGGTCGCACCGAAACTTGTGTCGCTTAATGCCAGGTTCCAGTCGGCCGGGGTCACATTCGTGCCGGAGATAGACAGCGGCACGTCGATGGTCTCACCGTCAATCAGTCGCCGGGACAGTCTAACTAAAAGAGTCGCTGCAGCGCCTTCGTAAATCGCGCCAGTGTCGCTGCTGGGACGAGTCAAGGAAACAACCGTAGGTTCGTCGTCGATCACCGTTGCCGTGACGGGGTCCGGGGTGATTGCGCTGTAAGTGGAATCCGTGGAGGTGATGGCGTGGGTAATGGTCACTTCCTGATTGACGGCGTCGGCGTTGTTATCCACCCCGGAGACGGTGATGGTCTGGGCCGTGTTCCAGTTGGTGTTGCTGAACGTCAGGCTCGGTGGGTTGATCGTGGCGGTGGCCGTTGTGCCTGAGGTGGCCATGATGGTCACGTCTGTGGTCGGTTGTGTGTCCAGCACCATCGTGTATTGGTCCGTGCCGCCTTCGGTGGGTGTGGTGGCGTCGTCTGTTTCGCTGATGGTGACGCCCGCCGTGTCGTCGTCGGTGATGGTGTAGGTGACGGTGGTGGCGTCTAAGGTGACATTGACGGGGGCGTTAGCGGACCGCCTCAGAGATATCATCACCGTCTCGTTGGATTCATCCACTGTGTCGCCGTTTGCCTGGATCCTGTACTGAAGGGTGGCCTCGCCGGTGAACTCGCCGGCAAAATTCACTCGAATTTGTGGGTCTCTTAGCGAGATATCGGCATCAGTGCCGGATCTAGAGACAATGTAGTCATTGCCACGGATGGCAGTGCCACCCAAGTTCAGTATGGTCTCAAACACCTGCGGATTAGGTGGATCAATGGTTATCGTCAAGGTCGCACCGTCGCTAAGCCCCGAATCGCCCTCGGCCCCCATTGCGGAGTCGAGACTAAGCGACACGGTGTGGCGCACGGAGTCCAGAACCTCCAAATCGAAGCCGTTGTCGCTGCTGTGCGGGTCGGCACCGCCGCCGACATTGGTGCCCAGGGTTGTGCGGTCAAAGCCGTTGGCGGTAGTGTCGTCCGGGCCGAGAGCGATGGTGTAGGTCTCGGTACCGGTGCCGTTACCTTCGGCGGTTTCGTCGAACGTCGGTGTCAGAAACAGATCGACGGAGCTGGCACTTCCAGTGCCTGAAAGGCGCAGCAGCGGGGTCGACGTAGTCTCGTCCGACAGGGTCGCATCGATAGCTGCTTGGTTTGATTCGACTATCAGGCTCCAGTCTTCCGGGGTCACATTCGTGCCGGAGATAGACAGCGGCACATCAATGATCTCTCCGGCAACCAGTGGCCGGGACAGGCTGACCCTAAGCTGCACACGGTTGCCTTCGTAAACTGTACCACGAGCAAAGTGAGTCAGGGAGACGATGGTGGGGTCGTCGTCGGTGATGGTGTAGGTGACGCGGCTGGTGGTAATGCCCACGTCGTTGGGGGTGTTTACCGACGAGGTGCTTGTCGTCAACCTGGCAAGGGTCAGTACCACCGTCTCGTCCGGCTCATCTGTCGTGTCGCCGTCGGTCCGTATGTTGTAAGTTGTGCCTGTGCTTGTCGCATTGGCACCAACAGACACGCTTGTGCAACCCGGCGTGGTAGTGCCTTCGACTTGTGTAGTACTGCCCACGCCGACGATAAACGAATTTCTGCTTCCAGTCCTAAGGATAAAGTCCCTGCTCCCTCCCTGGTAGATGGCGGTGCTGCCGGGGTCAATACAAACTAAAAAGTTGGTGCGCCTCGAACGGGCAGGTGCCATGTTAATCTGGAACCTTGTGTCCTGCGAACCGGAATTGCCTTCGGGCCCGGCGTCACTGGTCAGGCTAATCGATGCTTCGTGCGGGTTCACCACGAAGACTGGGGAGAGGGCGACGAAAGCGGTAAGAGAACCTGCAGTAAATGCATGATCATTCAAACCTTCATCGCCCGCCCCTGCTCTGACCCTGCCACCACTACCCAACTCCTCTCCGGCAAGCGCGGTTCCATCGTCGTTGCTGCCTGTCCAAAACGCAGAAGTTGAGCTAACTGTACCCGCACTTTCGTTGCGTATTGCTGAGCTATCCCACGAGCCGTCGTGGAAGTCGGAATAATTGTCGGCGACTTTGGCGCCGCCCAGCCAGTAGATAGGCACGCCGGTACCGGTGGTCATGGCATTGTCGCGGGCGTTCACCGTGGCGGTTGAGACGAGGACGCGGAAGGCCGAGCTGTAGGGCCGAATGGCCATGTGGCCGGCGGCGGCGCGATTCTGCACAAAGGTGTTGTAGTCGGCGATGTTCGCTGACACGGCGTTCCTGCTGGTTGTGGTGCGGAACATCAGCCGGAATCTGCCGCCGGCGTTGACGGCAGACGGTTTCAGCGCCCAGTTCTGGGGGACGTTGTAGGAACCGTCGGCATTGGCCATTGGCGTGGTCTGGGCGGCGGCTTCGCTGGCCAGTCCTGCCAGCAGCGGCAGGCCGAGCAGTACGGCAACCAGCCCGCGGCGCAGGCCGGAAAGGCTAAAGCGGTTCAAGACAGAAGCGAACCGATGGGATGCCGAGCGCCGCCCTGTGTCGATGGCGAGGCTAAGCATAAATACTCCATTGGGGGGGGGGGGGGGGGGGGGGGGGGCATTAAATTGTGTAGGTCGCCTGTGGTGCGTTTCAGGGGCATTGTGACCATGTTTATCTCCTTTGCCTTGACGGTTTGTGACCGGCCTTGCGGGCCGCTTAAATTTCTATTCATTGTTTCGTGTCCTCTATCCGGGGTTCTTTGCTCAGGTTCGGTGTTCGGGCCGATTCTGGTGTCCGGGCCGTAACCGGATTCATGCTCGCAATTTGCACTATTTTAGTTCCATCCGGGCCGTATTGCAAGCCCTTTGTATGAGTTTTCCGTATGTTGCTCTGCGGGGCGCTATCTAGTCTTTTCTCTGATACTCTCCTTCGATGACGTGATGTCCATGCGAGTCTGCATACGTATCGGGTCCGTGAGGATGAGACGAGCCGGCTGCCTTGACGATGTTGGTGCGCAGCAGAAGCCAGATCGCGGTGTTGCGTCGAATCGCAGGCAGTAGAGCAAGGAAACCCACTATATCGGTAAAAAATCCCGGGGTTAGTAAAAACGCCCCTGATACCAGCAGCAGCATTCCTTCAATCAATTCAACCGCCGGGATTTCTCCGCGGCGCAGGTTTTCCTGCACGCGAACCATGGTCGCCAGCCCCTGTACACGCAGCAGGGCGGCTCCGATTACGGCAGTTGTGACGATTAGCAGTAAGGTTGGTATGACTCCGATAATACCGCCGACCTGGATGAATAAAGCAATTTCAATCGCCGGTACAATTAAAAACAGCAGGAAAAGCAGGCGAAACATGGTTAAAATCCAAGGCTGTATGAATACAGGTGCACAGGATGAAGTCTGCGGGCGGCGATTTCAAGAAAATAGTGCTTTCTGTTCAATTGTTCAAAGTCATTATTCATTTATATGTCCCAGTTACTCGTTATAACCACTGTGCCTGACATGGCAAGCGCGGAAGCGCTTGCCTGCGGAATTATTGAGGGGTCGCTGGCTGCCTGTGTGAACATTCTACCCAATATACAGTCTATCTATCGTTGGGAAGGCAAATTGCAAAACAGTACCGAGCATCAGTTATTCATTAAGACTGTCGAGAAAAGCTACAATGCGCTTGAGGCTTTCATGCAGAAACATCACCCTTATGAGTTGCCCGAAATCATTGCTCTGCCGATACAGCGGGGTTTGCGGGGTTATCTTGACTGGGTAGATGAAAGCTGCGAAAACATCGTATGAAATCTCACGTCGGTATTATTGATCGTTTCCTGAAGCCGGTTTTGCTGGCCATTTTCCTGGGTTTTTCTCCCGCGATGGTGCTGGCGCAGGAAGACGATGAGCCTCTCATGCCTGAAGAGGCTTTTCCAGCGGAAATCGTCTCTGTTGAAAACGATACGATATCCGTTCGCTGGAACATCGCGGATAATTACTATATGTACCGTTCCAAGTTTCGTTTCCTCGAAGGGCAGGAGGCGATAGCGCTGGGGGAGCCTGTGCTCCCGCCCGGCAGGCTCAAGCATGATGAGTTTTTCGGCGATGTTGAAGTCTATCGTGACGGTGTCACCGCTAAACTCCCCTACAGCAGAAGCAGGGGCGCTCCGTCTGACTTTATGCTGACTGCTGTTTCACAGGGTTGTGCCGACATCGGTATCTGTTATCCGCCCTATAAGCAGGTTCTGAAGGTCAGTTTGCCTGCTGTTGGGGCATCCGGGCTATCGGTGCCCAATCCGATTGATGCACTGAGTAACTTCGGCAAATCGCTGGGGTTTGGTAATGGTTATTCTGATGATGAGTTTCTTGAGCCGGACCAGGCGTTTCAACTGATTACGACCGCCGGGGAGGACAATGCGGTGCGCCTTGATTTCACGGTCGCTGAGGGTTATTACCTGTACAGGGACAAGATCAGGATAATTCTGGCAGACGACCATCCGAAAAGCATCCGGATCGGGGACCTCCGGCTTCCGCAAGGCAAGATCAAGGCCGACGAGTATTTTGGTGATGTCCCGGTCTTCTATAAGGGGGTTACGGCTTACCTGCCGGCGACTAACAACAGCAAAGAAATCCTCCCCTTTACACTAAAGGTGCAATACCAGGGCTGCGCCGATGCCGGGTTATGTTACCCACCGATTACTAAATCGTTTGAACTGAGTGCGCCTCCCGGCATCCGGCCTGCAACCGCCGCCAGGGTTGTAAACCGGCCTGTTGAGGCCATGCAATTGACGGAAAAAAAGACTCAGGCAGCCCGGCAAGCTGCAAGTACACAAGATGCCTATGCCATGGTTGATGCAGGAGCGGCGGGCGCATCTGCGACGGCAGTTCCAAAGGTTGCCGAACAGGACCGATTGGCTGCCTTTCTGCTGCAAAACCCGCTATGGCTGTCGGCATTGCTGTTCTTTGGGTTGGGTATGCTGCTTGCGTTTACGCCGTGCGTGTTTCCTATGATCCCGATCCTTTCCGGTATCATCATCGGCCAGGGTAAGGAGCTGTCAACCGGTAAGGCGTTTACTCTGTCTCTGGTCTATGTGCTGGCCATGGCGCTGACTTATACCGCTGTCGGTATAATCGCCGGCCTGTTTGGTGCCAATCTGCAGGCCGTATTCCAGGATCCGGTTATTATCAGTATTTTTGCCGCTGTCTTCGTGTTGTTATCGCTGTCCATGTTCGGGTTTTACGATTTGCAGATGCCCGGCGCTATTCAGTCGCGCCTGACCAGAATCAGCAATTCGCAGCGGGGCGGTACGCTGGCGGGTGTCGCCATCATGGGTGTTCTGTCTGCCATCATTGTTGGCCCCTGCGTTACTGCCCCATTGCTTGGTGCTCTAATTGTAATCGGCCAGGCCGGTGATGCCGTGTTGGGGGGAACGGCACTGTTTGCGCTAAGCATGGGCATGGGTGCTCCATTACTGCTGATCGGCACGTCAGCCGGTAAGCTGCTGCCAAGGGCCGGTATATGGATGGATGCCATCAAGGCCGTATTTGGTGTTGGTTTGCTGGCTGTTGCCATCTGGCTGCTTGAACGTGTCATCCCCGGCCCCGTCGGTCTGTTCCTGTGGGCGATTCTGTTTATCGTTTCCGCCGTTTACATGGGTGCCCTCAGCCAACTGGAAGGCGACAGTGGCTGGCATAGACTTTGGAAAGGATTGGGCATTGTTATCCTGGTCTGGGGTATTCTGATGGTCATCGGTGCTTCCACCGGTTCCCGTGACATGCTGAATCCGCTGAAAAAGCTCAATGTGGGCGGCGGGGGTTCAGCTACAGCAGGCCAGGGCCACTTAAACTTTGGCCGGGTCAAAACCGTTGATGACTTCAAGCGCGAGCTTGCGGCCGCAAATTCCCGAGGACAATATGTCATGCTGGATTTTTACGCCGACTGGTGTGTCTATTGTATTCAAATGGAGGAGCGCACTTTTCCCGACAGCGGCGTCCGGCAGGCGCTATCCGGCGCCCACCTGTTACAGGCTGATGTCACGGCTAACGACGGAGCGGATCAGGCCCTGCTCAAACATTTCGGTCTGATTGCTCCGCCGGCTATTCTTTTCTTCACATCAGAGGGCCAGGAAAGGAAGAACTACCGGGTCGTTGGATTTCAGGGGCCTGTTGAGTTCAAGGCCCATTTGGATGAAGTCCTGAAGTAGTGATCACCATGAAGGCGTCACGTAAAACGGCACTGGTCTATAGCGCCGTCGCTCTAATATCCATGGCCGCAGGGGTATTTACCGCGCAATGGCTGGAAGGGAGTGAAAACACCCAGGGACAAGTAGCGCGGCAGGTTGGCGTACCTGAAATCAGACCTGATTTCAGTTTAAGCAGCCTTGAGGGTGGTAAACGCAGCTTAAGCGAATGGGATGGTAAAATTATTCTGCTCAATTTCTGGGCAACCTGGTGTCCTCCCTGCCGTAAGGAGATGCCGGACTTTATCGAATTGCGTGAACAGCTCAAAGGCAAACCGTTTGAGGTTATCGGCGTGGCAATTGACCGTGCCGAACCTGTCCAGGATTTTGTTGATGGAATCGGTGTGGAATATCCAATTCTCCTCGCCGAGCTGGAAGGGCTGACAATTATGAGGGAATACGGTAACCAGCTGACAACCTTGCCCTATACCGTTGTCATCGACAGGAATCGGAAAATCATCAAGACCTTCCGCGCTGAGGTCACCAAAGAAGAGGTGCTTGAGGTGATACAACCGCTGCTATCCGGTTCGGCTGTTGCGGTACGTTAAAATCCTGTCAAGCGCTTTTTGTCAGGGTTATTAATTTTTACTGTGGTTTCGCCTGCTTCATTAACCACCATGGTTTCACCGTCGAGTGTTTTTACAAGTGCCTGACCATTATAGAAAGGTTCGGTAGTCAAGTATCTTTTGCCATCTGAAGTATCTTTTCCGTTGCGAACCACACACCTGTTTTGCTGGAAATTGCCGCACCAATCCCATGCCTCTCCATAGGCTTTTGTTCCATCAGGATGGATATGGAACCAGTTTCTACCTGTAACGACGGTAGCCAAACTGTCGTAGAATCCGAAAGCCCTGTCAAACCTTGAGGAATATGCTGGTGCCCCATCTGGACAAATATGAAAAAACCGGTTTCCGGCACAGACTGCCGCAAGTCCCGGAGAATGGAATGGCAGAATCGTATCGAACCTTATTTTGTACAAAGGCTGCTTGGTGTTTTCGTCGATATGATGAGTACCGTCAGCAGCGATTGTGCTGCCTTGCCAATCATTTACGCGGCAGTCTGAGGGTGAGTTTCTCATTTTTTCGCCTCTCCAGTACTGAATATTGAGTTTCGAGACGAGTGGGTGGCGGGAGGAACACGCATAGTGCAATTTTGGCAAAGTTCGTTCCGATGGTACATCTGTGGATTTATCCCAAGTCCCCCAGGATGAATGCCGTGTGTGAGCGCTTTAATTGCACGGTCCCGGAATCAATTCAGGAACAGTTGGTGGACTGTCGCGAAGATCTACTGTTCACCGACTTGGAGGGGTTTAATAAAAAACTGGCCGATTGGCTGGTCAAATACAACGGCGTTCGACCCCATAAAGGGCTGGGATTACAAACCCCGGTAAAGTAAATCCAGTGCGGTACATTATCAATCACAACAAAAAGTGCAGTTTGTGGTGGACTCATACAGGGTATGGCATTGTTAGGGTTTTTCTCCTAAACTGTACGGTAATACCGTACGTAATGAGACGCCCGACAATGGACACCACGACCGTAAACAAGTTCAGAGACAGCCTAAAACGCTTTGTAGAACAGGTGGTTAGCCACCATACCCCTCTTCGCGTAACACGCCGCAGCGGTTCAGATTTTGTGGTAATGAGTGCCGAAGACTGGGAGCGCGACCAGGAAACCTTATACGTGCTCCAGAATACGAACCTTATGCACCAGATCGCCGATTCCAGTACTTCCCACAATGCTGACTCCGGATATACCCCAACCAAAGAGCAGTTAGATGAGATCGTTGGTATTTGAGGGTAGAACATGGGAGGTGTACGAGGATCTACGGCAGCGCGATAAACGAATGCACAAGAATCTTTGCGCGATTTTGAAAGAAATGCTGCGAGGCGACCCGAGCCCGGGATTGGGTAAGCCAGAAGCACTTCGAGATAACCTCTCTGGTTTTTGGTCTAGGCGACTTAGTCAAAAAGATCGCCTTGTATATAAGTTTGACGATATTCATATCTATATCTTCGCCATCGGTGGCCACTACGATTCTTTTGAGCCCGGGCAAGCCGCCGAAATGGCTGGTTAATGTTCTGTCATTTTCATTTTGCCGTGTAATTTCTGGTACTGTGAGGCAGTTTTTGAGCTTATTTCAACAGCCTGCTAGAGTGTCTGGTCATCCCAGTGTGAATCATTTTCAACGGCAGGTTCAAACCACGCCAGTTTATCGTGTAATTCAACGACCCTGCCCACTATGATTAATGTCGGGGGCAGTATATGCTCGCTTCTGGCAAGCAGCGGCAGGTCTTTGATTGTTGATGTCAGAACCCGTTGATGGCGTGTGGTGCCTTGTTGAACGATAGCAGCAGGCGTGTCACCGGGCAGTCCATGAGCGATTATTTTTTTACATATCCGGGATAGTGACTTTAATCCCATATAGAACACTACGGTCTGATTTTCTATTGCCAGAGATTCCCAATTCAAGTTGACGATGCCGTCCTTAAAATTTCCGGTAACAAAGGTACATGACTGCGCATAATCTCTATGGGTCAATGGTATGCCTGAGTAGCTTGCACACCCTGCTGCTGCCGTTATCCCCGGCACAATCTGGAAAGGGATATTATTTTCTGCCAGTGTTTCAATTTCTTCACCGCCACGGCCAAATATTAAAGGATCACCGCCCTTCAGGCGCAAAACACGTTTGCCTTGTTGGGCGAGTTCAACCAGGAGTTTGTTAATACGCTCCTGACGCACAGTATGATAATCGCGTTTCTTGCCGACATAGATGCGTTGTGCATCGCGACGTACCATCTCCAGTATAGGGTGAGAGACCAGGCGATCATGCAGGACTACATCGGCTTGCTGCATTAATCGTAATGCACGAAAAGTTAATAAGTCCGGGTCTCCCGGTCCCGCGCCGACAAGATAAACTTCACCCTGAGTGATGTTGCTATCATCTGCGTCAAGCGCTCCCTGTAAAGCCTCGCGTGCATGTGCATCTTTGCCGGCAAATAGCAGTTCACTAATCCTGCCTTCGAGCACTTTTTCCCAAAATTTTCGTCGCTGGGTTACATTGTCAAAGTGTGCTTTGACCTTTTCTCTGAATTCCTCAGCCAGAGTCGCTAATCTGCCATAAGCCTTCGGTATGGTGGATTCCAGTTTGCCGCGTAGTAGCCGCGCCAGTACGGGAGAGGCGCCACCTGTCGATATGGCGATCTGAACCGGGTCACGATCTACAATTGACGGTATAATGAATGCGCCATCGTCGAGATTATTGACAGTATTAACCGGCGTATTACACGCCTGTGCCTTTTGAGAAATAAGGTGATTTATTTCCACATTATCGGTTGCGGCGATCACGATTCGATATTTGCTGATATCCGTGTCAGTATCGAAAGAACAATCCTGACATATGATTTTTCCCTCTTTTTGCCATTGATTCAGAGTTTTGCTCAGCCTGGGTGCCATAACTGTTATGTTGGCACCGGCATCCAAAAGTAGCGCGGCCCTGCGTGCGGCAACCTCGCCGCCGCCAACAACCAGGCAATCACGGCTACGGATATCTATGAATATGGGAAGATACTTCATAGTCTGGCGTGGTTCAGTGAGCCAGGATATGGGGCATCCCTAATTATTCTGGATCACGATCTTGGGAAACTTCCGGGCATAGGACCGCGCCTGCAGGCTGAGTTTGCCGGCGACCCGACGGGCAATCTCGCGATAGATCTGTGAAATCCGTGACTCAGGGTCGGCCACCACAGTTGGTTTACCGGTGTCCGTTTCCTCTCGAATCTGCTTGTCTAACGGTAATGTGCCCAGAAAATCCACTTGCTCTTCCTCGGCCATACGGATACCCCCACCCTCGCCAAAGATCGGCTCTTCATGGCCGCACTCTGAGCAAATATGCAGACTCATATTCTCCACAATACCCAATACCGGTACTTCTACCTTGTTGAACATCTTCAAGCCCTTCCTGGCGTCCAGCAGGGCAATGTCCTGCGGCGTTGTCACAATTACCGCGCCGGAGACCGGTACCTTCTGTGCCAGCGTCAGTTGCGTATCGCCTGTTCCCGGCGGAAGGTCAACTACCAGATAGTCCAGATCTTTCCAGTTCGTGTCTTTGAGTAACTGTTCCAGTGCCTGGGTTACCATGGGCCCCCGCCAGATCATCGGCGTATCTTCTTCTACCAGAAAACCAATCGACATGGCTTGAATGTGATAGCTCATCATCGGTTCTAATGTCTTACCGTCAGGTGAATCCGGACGGCCGGCAATGCCCAGCATCCGGGGCTGGGAAGGGCCGTAGATATCAGCATCCAGCACTCCCGCGCTGGCACCTTCGGCAGACAGGGCCAATGCCAGATTGACGGCTGTGGTGGATTTACCCACACCACCCTTGCCAGAGGCTACAGCAATAATATTCTTTACACCCGGAACCAGATCCAGGTTTTTCTGAACCTTGTGTTCAACAACCTTGAAGGAGGCATCTACTTCACAGGAGGATATTCCATCAAGTGTCTCAACAGCCGTTTTCACCTGTTCGGACAGGTTATCAAGATAGCCTTTGGCGGGGTAACCCAGCATGATTTCGATGCTGACTTTATCTCCGTCCACAGCAATATCCTTAACCGCTTTGCTCTTCATCAAGTCCTGATCAAGATGCGGATCAATAATCCCCGAAAGGGCGACTTCGATTTGTTCTTTCATGCGACTACGACTCCAACATATTCAAAAACAGGGTGATATTCTATGAAAGAATCAGCAGATTCATATGTCTCTGATGTAATACACCAGAATGTTTGCTCAGATTTATTTTTTGCAGTGAGTTCAGAAACATATTGCACTATGAGGGGGATGAAAGCGAGTGCAATATCAATACATAGGCTATAGGTAAAAGGCTTCTATCTGATCATCCGTTATGCCATGAAAGCCGGTATGAACAATGAAGTCACCGCACAGCGCCTGAGTGTGCTGGAGTTCTGGGATCAACTCGGACCGCAAGTGGCCCTGGGTCACAGTGGTCAAAGCCGTTGCACCGTGTATGTCCGGCAAAAAGGCGTATCGTGAACAGGGATTGGCAGGTTTGATGCCGCGACCGAAAGGTAAGTGATCACGCCGTTGGCCGCGTGCGATTGTGATCCAGAGCCGCCAGTTGCGCCGTGACTTTGCTAACCTGGGCAAGGAGTAAGTTCATGTTCTGTTCAAGTCCTGGTGTTCGACACAAGGCTTGCTTTGCCTCAGTGAGTCCACGATTGGGCGACTGATCGCCGATGCTCCCGATAGAATGCGAATGTCGCCACCGGTCCTGACGCCTCGAGGCAAGCTCAGGTGATACCGACGGACACCGGTCAAACGCCGTCTCAAAGGCTACCGCCCCAGCGAAGTGGAGGAATGCGTGGGGACGGATGCCATTGAACGACGCCCTAACTTACATTACGTGTCATCTGCGGCGCTACATCCTGACCTGCATTGATGAGGTCAGTTATTATTCCCTGGCCATGGTGGTCAGGCAATTTTTTGAAAAATGCTTCCGGCTCACGCCTTTTTCTATCCGGCGAGTTGTGAACGATGGCGGCAGTGAGTTCAATCGCTTGATTGAAGACAGTCAGATGGTCCGCCTGTGGGCTTATCCCAAATCCCCCAGGATGAATGCCGTATGTGAGCGCTTTAACCGCACGGTCCAGAAACAGTTGGTGGACTTCCACGAAGACCTGCTGTTCATCGATCTGGAGGAGTTTAACGAAAAATATGTGGTAGACTCATACATCCATTTGATAGAGAAACTTACGCTGGTACAATACCAACGCAGCTATAACCGCTATCGGCCTCATAGTGAGATTGGTTTGGCGTATTATCATAGATAAAGGAAGACAGAGATGCTTTCTGTTTTGAAGGAAAACTCATATTTATGCTACCGCATTATACGCAGAATAATGCTTCGCATAATAAGGCGCTTGAATTATATATGGAAATTAGCGCTTTACCCGTTAATTCTTCAAATTGGTAGAAGAAAAGAACCGATCATAGATAAGAACAAAAGTGTACGAACAGTTAAAGTTTTACATAATAAATCAAGAGCAAGTTACACCATATTAAAAAGATACTTTAATACAGAAAAAGGTTGGATGAATATAGAATTCACGACAGACAGATACGCTGATTATTATTTTATAATGAATCACCCGCTGGATAGCTTCCTTTCATACTACAATCCAAAGCGAACGTTGCTTTATTTTTCAGAACCTCTAATTGCTAGGGAAAGCTTCATGAGGAGTTGGAAAAATTTTAATGAAGAAGATTTTTTTTATATATCAAAAACACCGCATAGACGAATGTTTACGATTTGGTATCTCTCAAAGTCATACCACTGGTTGAAAGAAAATTCCATCTGTAAAACAAAGATGTTTTCCACGATAATATCAAGCTGGAACCTGTTTCCTGTTCATAAAAAAAGATTGCAGTTCGTCACAATGCTGGATGAGCAGATCAGCATAGACATATATGGAAAAGTGAACAGGTTCAGGTCGCCACTAAAAGCCTGTTCGCAATATCGAGGAGAGCTACCTGTTGATATGGAGAAAGACAAAGGACTGTTTCCATACAAATATCATTTTGCTTCTGAGAGCTGCATTGAAGATAATTACATTACGGAGAAGCTAACGGATGCAATTCTGGCGGAGTGTTTATGCTTTTATTATGGGACGAAGACAGCTAAAGACTGGATAGATAGCGAGGCATTTATCCATATAGATATAATGAGGCCTGCTGAGGCGATTAGCCTTATAAAAAAGGCAATTGAAAATAAAGAGTGGGAAAAGCGCATCCATATTATACGCAAAGAAAAGCAGAAAATACTGGATGAAATGCTGTTACTTGCTGACATTAAGCGTGTAATAGATAACAATGAGAATTATATATAATAATAAAAAAATTAAGCAAAGTCAGTGATATAGTAATTGATATTGATTGTAATAAATAGAGTAGATTAGAGAATAAGGAAAGAGAGCCATTCTATATTATACTATAACGCATGTAGAATAATATAATTAATTGCAGATTGATACTTATTATTATAACTCCCATCGACAGCCAAAAACTATCTTAAAAGCTTCATGAGTGCCTATAATTTTGCAAAGCATCTCAAGGTACTGACCTTCGATGAACTGATCTGCAAATACTGGACAAAAGAATCCAGAAAACTCAAAATAAATCCAAGTTTACTGACTTAATTTTTTTAACGATTGCCGGTCATGGCTTGGTTCAGCCCTGTAGTTGGCTTTCAGTTCTGTCTTAACTAACGACAGCGTTTGCAGCGCGAGCCGTTTTCATCTGAATGACAAGCTTTACCGGTGCTTGAGTGTATTTCTTTCAAATTTTGCCTGAAATACCGAGAGGCTTTATGTATAATCGTATACTCTCTGTTCACAAAATTAGTCGATGCTTACGAAAAAGCCGACCTGGAAATCTTTGCAAGCGCATTTTGATGAGATTAAATCGCTACGCATGCACGATCTGTTTGCCTCCGATAGGCAGCGATTTGAAACCTTCAGTCTTGAAGCCTGTGGTCTGTTTTTTGACTTTTCCAAAAATAGAATTACCCGGGAAACATTAAGGCTTCTGTTATTGCTGGCAGAGGAGTGCGATCTAGTGAGCAAACGAGAGGCCATGTTTTCCGGTGCACTGGTAAATAACACGGAAAACTGCCCGGCTTTGCATACCGCGTTGCGTCGTGGTTCCGAACGGCCTATTTGGGTAAATAATCATGACATTACGATTGATATCCGTGAGATGCTGAACTGCATGCGCAAATTCTCTAATGCAATTTTTCGCGGCGAAATCACCGGTAATACTGGTAAAGTATTTACCGACGTGGTGAATATCGGCATTGGCGGATCATTTCTCGGAGCGTCCGTTGTTTGCGATGTCCTTAAATCACGCGCTAAGACCGGTCTCAAGATTCACTTCATATCCGATGTGGACGGTAAGGAAACTATTGACGTATTGAGCGTGCTCAATCCGGAGACCACGCTGTTTATCGTGTCGTCAAAGACCTTTGCTACACAGGAAACCACGACCAATGCTGTGACCGCACGCCAGTGGATTAATACAGCCCAGGGAAGTGATGATGCCTGGATAAAGCATTTTGTCGCCGTGACGGCACACCCGGAACGGGCTTTGGCGTTTGGTATTAAACAGGATTATATCTTCCGTATCTGGGACTGGGTGAATGGTCGTTACTCGCTGTGGTCAGCTATAGGTTTACCTGTAGTTCTTTATGCTGGCATGGAACATTTTGAGCAATTACTTGAGGGAGCCTATGAAATGGACTGCCACTTTCGGCAAGCGCCATTGGAAAGAAATATGCCGATCATTATGGCACTGCTGGGAATTTGGTATATTAACTTTTTTGCCGCCGATGCGCAGGTCGTACTGCCTTATGACAAGCATCTGGCGCGTTTGCCGTGTTACTTACAGCAGCTTGAAATGGAAAGTAATGGCAAATGCACTACGCGCCGAAGGCAGGCTGTTGATTATAATACGGCGCCCGTTATCTGGGGGCAGTCCGGTACGAATGGTCAGCATGCGTTCTATCAGTTAATTCATCAGGGAACGCGATTGATACCGGCTGATTTCATCGCGCCAATGCGCTCCTCTTATGACATCGGTGACCATCATGCGATCCTGTTAACGCACTTTTTTGCACAAACTCAAGCGCTGATGAAAGGCAAGACCGCCGAAGAAGTTCGGCAGGACCTGGAATCGAGAGGTCTCGACGAGGCTGACATTGAAAATCTGCTTCAGCACAAGGTGTTCGCAGGCAACCGCCCAACAAACACGATAGTTTTTCCTGAGCTTGATGCTCGTACATTGGGTAGCCTGCTTGCCTGTTACGAACATAAGGTGTTTGTACAAGGGGTGATCTGGGATATTAATTCCTTCGACCAGTGGGGCGTAGAATTGGGCAAGGTGCTGGCGAAAAATATTCTGCCCGAATTACTGGGTGCGGATATCTCTGATGCTCATGATGGTTCCACCCAGGGATTGATACGTTACTATAAACGTCATGCTTCCTGATGGGTGTAATTCACAAAATGCCAGTGATGCATTGAGCTTGATCCGGCCAGATCAGGTACGATTGCTCATCCGATGAACTGTCGTTGATTTGGGTATCAGTTCCATGCCTGCGGCGAGGAAGAGTTACCGGCCACATTTGATGATCTTTATCAGCGATTCAGATTGCCGGGTCGACCGCGGTGGTGGCTACATTATGAACGTCCCACTGTTCTATTGCCCATGTCCATAATGCTTCATTTGGGCCATTCAGTATTTCCGTATCAACGGGTAGGCCGAGAGCGTTGAAGATGCTTTTGAGCACATCGCTTTTAGCCAGCTCATCTACCGCTTTTGCACCGGAGTGTTTGCATAGCTTTTTACCTTGATTGTCAACAAATAACGGCAGATGGGTGTAGTTCGGCGTTGGGTAGCCGAGTAGCAGTTGCAGATAGATTTGTTGTGGAGTAATGCCGAGCAAATCCCGACCGCGCACGATTTCGGTAAACCCATCCAAAGCATCGTCAACAACAGTGGCGAGATGATAGGCATACGGACCATCTGCACGGCATATGATGTAATCCCCGACTTCCTGGCCTATGTTCAGGCTGTACTCGCCCTGGATGCGGTCGGAAAGAGTTATTGATCTGTTTTCTGTTAGTAGTCTGGTAGCCCGTGCTGATTTTCCTTCAGGCAGGCCGTTGCGGCAGGTGCCTGGATATATCATTCCATTTGGTCCGATTTTGGCTAACGGCTCAATCTCTTTACGCGAACAACCGCAATCGTAGGCCAGATTATTCGATTGCAGCTCATGCAATGCGGCCTGGTAGTGATCGTGGCGCTGGCTTTGATAGACTATCGGCCCGTCCCAGTGTAGTCCATAGGACTCAATTGTACGAAGTATGCTGTCGGCGGATCCCGGAATCTCGCGGGGTGGGTCAATATCATCTATCCTGATGTGCCATTCACCTTGACTGGAGTGCGCCTGTAGATAGCTTCCTACGGCAGCAAGCATGGTGCCCGGATGCGCGGGTCCGCTGGGAGTAGGGGCAAAACGGCCTTTGCAGGGTTTGTTATCAGAGGATGACATGATATGAGTTTAACTATAAAATGGAAATGGGGTAAGAATCTGAACGATTCCATCTTAGATTCGTTTCAGAGCATCGAATTTGTGCCATAATGGTTCGACTAGCATCACCCTGGGTTTCAAAGAAATTAGCTTAATAAATTTTCCGTTTAAAAATAATGATCTGCCATTTTGGCTTATAACCTTATCTATTTGTCTGACTATCGTGGTCTATAGTTTAATTTCTGGAAGATACTGCACACATTGTTTGGATCATGCCTGGACAGCCGGTATTGATTACTCTACTTAACATACATGGCTATAAAGGAGATAAGCTGTTTGGAGAGGGCTTAGGAAAAACCTATCTCAATCCTGAAGCGCCGATTGAGAATAAACGTTTTGTATGGATTCGCAATAATATCTGGGATCAATATGGCTTTGCTTCAGAAAAACTTAATCGTTTGAGTATGCAATGTCCTATAACACTATTAGATACGTGGCAATATGGCAAGCATACGGTGCGCTTTGAGCAATACGATTGTCGCTTCCAAGGCATATAATTCTTAATTTTTTTCACGAGCGGACATGCTGAAAGCAGTTTTATTTGATATTGACGGAACATTGTCGGAAACAGAACGCCATGGCCACTTAAAGGCGATGAACAAGGCTTTCAGAACTGTTGGTCTGGACTGGCAATGGTCCGCGGAGTTTTACGGTGAGCTATTGAAAGTAACGGGTAGTATCGAACGTATTAATTATTACATTGCGACATATAATCCTGAGTACGATTATGTCCATAAAGACTTGGATAGCCTGATAGCTGAAATCGTAAGGCATAAAAATATCAATTACAGGCGCATAGTAGAAAGCGGTGAGATATCGTTAAAGTCCGGAGTGGAACGTGTGCTGCGAGAGATACATGATAGTGATATTCGCATGGGTATCGCTACAACCACAGCACCGAAGAATGTTGATACTTTGCTGCTGGAGAGTATTGGTGGTGACGTGCTTGACTGGTTTGAAGTGATTGCGGCCGGTGATATTGTTCCGCATAAAAAACCGGCATCGGATATTTATATCCATGCCCTGCAGAAAATGGACCTTCAGCCTGAAGAGGTGCTGGCTGTGGAAGATTCAGAAAACGGTGTGCGTTCAGCCCTGGCGGCAGGCATGCCGGTGCTGGTGATTAAAGGTGAATATTCCAATGGTCATGATTTATCAGGGGCAAAGTTGCTGGTTGATGGATGGGGTACAGAAGATGTGCCGATGAATGTGCTGTATGGGGATGCCGGCGGACGCCCCATGATTGATCTGGAACTGATGAAGCAGATAGTTCGCTGACAAGCCCCCGCTGTGTCTGAGAAAAGGCATCATGGAACAGTGCCGTGATTGTGTTTCTGCCGGAGGTATTACGGCACGGCATTTTCCAGATAGATATTAACCGGTATCTAATACTCAAACCGGAGAGGCTCTGATAAGTTCATCCTGAACTGGTCAGAGTACGGAAAACAACAATGCGATCTTTGTTTTTCTCTCAAAGTCAATGACGGATTGTTATTGATTTTGGTAATACATCCCTGTGTTGCAGGAAACTCTGAATTAATCAGCGTTTTCCTGAAGATGCTTGTTTGTGCAGACAGTTTGAATCAGTTTGTTATTGATGTTTACTTGGGGCAACCGCCGCCCATGATGTTGTGTCCGCCATCGACATAGGTGATTTCGCCGGTAATGCCAGACGCCAGATCCGAACACAGGAACGCGGCAACATTACCGATTTCCTCGATTGTGATACAGCGACGCAGAGGGGCAATCTCCTCAAAGGCGTCCAGCAGTTTCTTGAAATTACTGATGCCGGCGGCGGCAAGTGTGCGAACCGGTCCGGCGGAGATGGCATTGACGCGGATACCCTGAGGGCCCAGATGGTCGGCCATAAAACGGACATTGGCTTCCAGACTGGCTTTTGCCAGACCCATGACATTGTAGTGAGGTACGACACGTTCGGCACCCAGATAAGACATGGTCAGCAGGGCACCGTTACGACCTTCCATCATGGGACGGCAGGCATTGGCAAGCGCCGAGAAGCTGTAGGAACTGATTTCATGGGCTGTGTTGAATCCTTCACGGGTCACGCTGTCCAGATACATGCCAGCCAGTTCATTTTTCGGTGCAAAGGCAATTGAATGCAATCCAATATCGAGATAATCCCAGTGTGTTTTTAGTTCAGCGAAAGCGTTGTCGATTATTTCGTCAGAAGCGACATCCAGATGGATGGTAATATCCGTACCCAGTTCCTTCGCAAACTTTTCAACACGTTCCTTGAATTTGTCGCTCTGATAAGTCAGCGCAATTTCCGCTCCTTGGTCCTTCATTGCTCTGGCGCAACCCCAGGCGATGGAACGATGACTGGCGATGCCGGTGATCAGAGCACGCTTGCCTTCAAGAAAACCCATGATTCTGCTCTATTCCTGTTGAAGAGCTGAGCACAAGCGCCCATTTGCCCTTAAGATAATTGTCAACCAATTTGTGCTGCCTCTCTAGATATCTGATTTAGGGAATGGAATCTTACACGATTTCATCTCCTTTTCTAAATCTCGAAGATTACGAAAGCTCCTTGTTAGCTCTCTTTGCCGAGGGAAGCCGCGTAGCCGACGAGCTGAGACTTCTCAGAGATGTCCATATGAGAGTCTTCAGTTGAGGGATAATGCTTTCTTTTTTTGTGACCTGCAAGTTGAATTCCGTTGCCGTTCTTCTAACACGGAAATCCTTGAACCGCAGTCCCGCGAGAGTGGTCGCCTTTTCTGTTAGGTTCGATTCAAGCGAGGCTTTCTGAATGTTAAGAGTGCTTATTCCCAATCGATTATTAAGCTCTTCTTCCGGCGAGATACCTCTGTTCTTCGATTTCTGTCGTTCGGTAAGTTGTGCTGTGAGCATGGCATGAGAAGCTCTGTCCGGCAAAAACAGAATCCTAAACGCACTGAAAGCAGGTTGTTCAGAACTTCCCTAAATCTCTTTGGGTGTATAAGTCTTCATGCTCAAGGCGTGGATCTCGGAGTTCATTATATCCGCGACGGCGTCATAGACTATTCGGTGGCGTTTAATGAGATTAAGGCCGTTAAACTTATCGCTGACGATGGTCACGTTAAAATGGCCGCCACCGCCGGAGCTGGCGTGACCGGCATGGCGGGCGCTGTCATCTTCAATATCAAGGGATTCGGGTTGCAGGGCGTCTGTCAGACGCCGACGAATCATTTCCACTCTTTCTGCAGTCATAGGGTTTGTCCTCAGGCCGGTAAAAACTTTTTAAATGGTTTGACGACGACATGGCGGTAAACGCCTGCCGAGACATAAGGATCGGCGTCCATCCAGTCTTGTGCGTCCTGCAACGAATTGAACTCGGCGACTATGAGCGAGCCGCTGAATCTCGACTCACTCGGGTCAGCGCTGTCTATGGCAGGATTGGGGCCTGAAAGAACCAGTCTACCCTGGTCTTGCAGTGACTTCAGGCGAGCAATATGTCCGGGTCTGGCGGACGAGCGTTTTTCCAGGCTGTTTTCTACATCCGTACCCACAATCATGTAAAGCATGTCTGTTCCTAATGTAATGGTGTTGATGAATTATATCCGTCGTAATATTTTTTCATAATAACTCGAACGTGGTCCGGATATCCGACACGGTCCATTTCAGACATGCCATGGGCAAAGAAATCAGGGGCATCCTGCGGCAGGTTTCTTATAAGGACTCGGAAGACCTCCTCCATTACCTCGGGCTTGTGCGTCCGGGTTGCGACAATGCCTCGGTTAATATTCAAAACCCGCCAGGGGTGTCCGGGATTGATGCTATCCAGATCGCTGCTGATAGTGGGGCTGACAGCCCGTATCAGCTTCCCGAAGACATCACTGAGCTCCGCCAGCTCCTCGGGGTCGGTGAGCTGATTTGCAAGCCAGGCAAGGGTATCAGCAAGTGATTCGAGCCGGCTAATATACCCGCCATTTTCGCCAACCCATAGAGCGATGCCCACGGTCAGCAGGCCATTTTGGCGTTGCAGATACATATCGTTCAGCCGCTGTAGAATCTGCGATGTATTGCTCAGGAGTTGTACAGCGTATTCACCTATTTCTGTGACTTTGGTCGCGGTCAGACTATCATCGGAATAATGATCGGATTGAATGATCTCCCGCATTTGCCTGAGGGCGGTGACAGTTTGTTGGGGATTGTTCGCCATATTCTTAGAGGATCGCTGACTGATGCTCAAAGGTGCAATGGCATCAGCAATCGCATCCAGAATTTGAGAAAGCGCATCTGGGTTGGCGGACGGTATCTGCATTTTTACAACGTTCCTTAAATCAGGCTCAGTTTGAGCTTAACAGAAGATGACCGTTGTCTCCAGGGTGGCCGACCGCATAATATCAGTGCGACTTTTCCCGTGTATGTGCGTACAATCATACAGCATGAGCCAGTATTTTGAAATACACGCCGAAAACCCACAGGCACGATTGATTCATCAGGCGGTCAGGATTATCCGTGAAGGCGGTGTTATTGCTTATCCGACCGATTCGGGTTATGCACTGGGCTGCCATATTGGTGACAAGGCGGCGATGGAGCGCATCTATCGAATACGTAAACTCGACAGAAAGCATAATTTTACACTGGTTTGCCGTGATCTCTCCGAGATTGCGACCTATGCGAAGGCCGATAATGCCGGTTATCGATTTATGAAAACGCTAACGCCGGGACCATACACTTTCATCCTGTGCGCAACCCGGGAGGTTCCGAAAAGGCTGCAAAATCTGAAGCGTAAAACCATCGGTATCCGTGTGCCCGATTCCCGGATTGTTGCCGACTTGTTGCATGATCTTGGTGAACCGATCATGAGTTCCAGTCTGATCATGCCTGGTGAAACGTTGCCGATGCCTGTAGCCTGGGATATCCGAGAGGCCCTGGAACATGAACTGGAACTGGTGATTGATGGCGGATTTTGCGGTGTAGATGCCACTTCCGTAATTGACCTCACCGGCGATCAACCCGTACTGCTTCGGCAGGGCAGGCGGGATGACCACCATCTGGAAGAAATTCTTGGATGATTAGCCAGCGATACCTGATCGACCGGGCCCTGTCGCACGAAGTTGTTCAGTCATCTGAATGAAATCAGGGATCATCTGGGTATGGATGCTCGAATACAATGAAGAACGTGACCATGACAGCCTCGTAGGTATGGCACCCTTTGAGGTCCTTGAGAACGCCAAGTCTTCTTCTTTATAACAAGCTGCTTGGGAACCGGCTGTGATAAGATGCCTTGAATGAATTGATGGATATGTCAGTTGATGCTGAACAGTTTGTCCTAAGCTAAGGAAATTTCTTGAATTCTCCCGTTAGTGCCAATAGCCGTGTTTTGTCTGGTATGCGTCCCACCGGACGATTGCATCTGGGCCATTACCATGGCGTACTAAAAAACTGGGTTGAGATGCAGCATGAGTATGACTGCTTTTTCTTTGTGGCTGACTGGCATGCATTGACTACGCACTATGAAGACCCCGGTGTTATTGGTAAAAGCGTTTGGGAACTGGTAATTGACTGGCTGGCCGCAGGTGTGAATCCGAATGCGGCGACCATGTTTATTCAATCGCGTGTCCCCGAACATGCCGAGCTGCATCTGTTGTTGTCCATGATTACGCCACTGGGCTGGCTGGAGCGTGTCCCCAGCTTCAAAGACCAACAGGAAAAGTTGCAAGGGAAAGACCTTTCCACTTATGGATTTCTTGGCTATCCGTTACTGCAAGGCGCTGATATTCTGACTTACCGTGCTGGCTGGGTGCCTGTTGGTGAAGATCAGGTTGCCCACGTCGAATTGACGCGCGAGATTGCGCGCCGCTTTAATTTTCTCTATGGACGTGAGCCGGGTTTCGAGGAGAAGGTTGAAGTTGCCATCAAGAAGATGGGCAAGAAAAATGCCGGGCTGTTCCGCAGCCTGCGGAACAAATATCAGGAACAGGGTGATAAGGAAGCGCTGGGAGTGGCCCGGGAGCTGTTGATGGGACAGCAGAACATTACTATTGCAGATCGTGAGCGCCTGTTCGGTCATGTCGAAGGCAGCGGCAAGATAATATTACCTGAACCTCAGCCATTATTGACCAGCGCTTCCAAAATGCCGGGGCTTGACGGGCTGAAGATGTCCAAGTCCTATAACAATACGATTTCGTTACGTGATACCGAAGATGAGATTGATAGGAAAATACGTACCATGCCAACCGACCCGGCACGTGTCAGACGCACGGACCCGGGTGACCCGGCCAAGTGCCCGGTCTGGCAATGGCATCTGGTTTACTCCACGGATGAGTTGCAAAAGCAGGTGCTGGAGGATTGCCGTTCGGCCGCGATTGGCTGTATCGATTGCAAGGCACATATCGTCCGGGCCATTCATGAAGATTTATCGCCGATGCAGGAACGGGCGCGGCTCTATGAGGAATCGCCCGATCTGGTCAGAAATATTATCAACGAGGGCAGTGAGAAGGCGCGTGACGAGGCACGCAAAACGATGGATGAGGTTAATCATGTCATGGGCCTGAATTACTGATGCGGTCAATTGTAAGCCATGGTAGATAATCAGTGACCGAAGTGTGGACCACAGAGCGGCGTGCGGAGCATCCCTCCCAGAACGAGATGCCATTTGCTGTTGTGCAGGGAGAAGCGGTAACGCAGCTTCCCCGGGATCTGTATATCCCTCCGGAGGCGTTGAAAGTTTTTCTGGAGGAGGCATTTGAAGGTCCTCTGGACTTGCTGCTGTATCTGATTCGCCGCCAGAACCTGGATATTCTTGATATACCGGTAGCCAGTATTGCGACGCAGTACATTGCCTACATTGAGATGATGCAGGAAGTGTCTTTTGAGCTGGCTGCAGAATATATGGTGATGGCGGCCATACTGGCCGAGATCAAGTCGCGGATGTTATTGCCCCGTCCGGTCAGTGAGGATGAAGATGAAGGCGACGATCCGCGCGCCGAACTGGTTCGTCGTTTACAGGAATATGAGCGTTATAAAAAAGCCGCGGAAGATATTGATGAGCTTCCCCGTATGATGCGCGATACATTTCAGGCAACCGTAGGAGTGGCTGATAGAACTGTTACACGCAAACTTCCCGAAGTTCCTGTGGAATCCGTATTAAAGGCTTTTGTTGAAGTAATGCGGCGGGCATCAGTGAATGAGCACCACCACGTACAAATGGAACCACTTTCGGTTCGTAACCGTATGTCAAATGTGCTGGATAGCCTGTCGCGGGATGAGTTTACGACCTTTCAGTCCTTGCTTGATCATCAAGAGGGACGCACTGGCGTAGTTGTCACCTTCCTGGCGATTCTTGAACTGGTAAAAGAGAAGCTGATTATTATTCAGCAGACCGGGATTTACAACGAAATACACGTAAAAATTGCGACTCAGGAGGCATTGCCTGAGAATGGTGAAATATAAAAGGCTAAGCCATTAACAGGTAGCTTCAGAGACTGGAACATGGAAAAAAAAGAACTTAAAAATATTATCGAGGCCTCACTGCTGGCCGCCGGTAAGCCTTTAACTCTGGATAGTATTATTGCTGTTTTTGAGGAAGGCACTGCACCGGATCGCGACACTGTTCGAAAGACTATTAATGTATTGAATGAAGAATATAAGGGGCGTGGTATTGAGATTAAACAGGTCGCATCAGGTTACCGCCTGCAAGTCAGGAAAGATCTGGCTCCGTGGGTTTCGCGCCTCTGGGAAGAAAAGCCGACGCGCTATACACGTGCCTTGCTTGAGACACTGGCCCTGATTGCCTATCGACAGCCGGTTACGCGAGGTGAAATTGAGAATGTCCGGGGCGTCAGTGTGAGCTCCAATACTATCAGGACGCTTCAGGAGCGCGAATGGATACGGGTTCTGGGGCATCGTGACGTACCTGGCAGGCCGGCGATGTATGGCACAACCAGGGAGTTTCTGGATTATTTCAATCTCAAATCCCTGGCTCAGTTACCATCGTTGCAGGAGCTGCGGGACATTGATTCAATTAATGCCAAACTGGATCTCGATGATGAAATCTCAGGCGATGGAGCTATAACGGAGAATCATGAGGACGGGCGGAATGAGTCGACTGAGGGCGTAGCAGAAGCTGATGAGTCAGGCAGCGCATCTGAAACGGATGGCCGGGTCGCCGAAGAAACCTCGTCAAGGGAACGGCAATCTGAGGCGTTGCATTAATTCGATCTGTGCTTCATTTGCCATGGATAAAAAAACCACGCAATCGGGCGAGCGGCTGCAAAAAGTCCTTGCCAGACAGGGCAGAGGTTCCCGCCGGGAAATTGAGCGCTGGATTGAGGAAGGCCGCGTAAAGTTAAATGGTAAGGCCGCCAGGCTGGGTGATCGCTACTCGTCCGGTGATAAGCTGGCCGTTGATGGCAAATCAGTGACTGTTCGCGGCATAAACAAACCGCTCATACTGGGTCTGATGTATTACAAGCCTGAAGGCGAGGTGACGACACGCTCAGATGAAAAAGAAAGACCAACAATATTTGACAGCCTGCCAGAATGCCAATATGGTCGCTGGATAAATGTCGGTCGTCTTGATCTGAATACTTCCGGTCTGATATTGCTAACCAATAACGGCGAGTTGGCGAATCGCCTGATGCACCCGAAATATCGCATACCGCGCGAATATGCGGTGCGTGTTCTGGGTAAAGTCAGTGAAGGACAGATTAATAATATGCTGCAGGGCGTGGAACTGAAAGATGGCACTGCCAAGTTTGAAACAATACAGGATGCCGGTGGTAAGGGCAGTAACCACTGGTATCACGTCAGCCTGCGGGAGGGGCGTAATCGGGAGATACGTCGTATCTGGGAGTCACAGGGCGTCATGGTAAGTCGCTTAATCCGTATTCGTTTCGGTTCACTGCGGCTCGATAAGGACATGAGGGCGGGGGCATATCGGGAATTGAGCCCGGGTGAACTTAATCGGTTGTTGAATGAAACCGGCCTACCGCCGATCAAGCCATGTCGGGTAGACAAGAAGAGGCGTTCCTCAGCTTTTCTTTCAGGCAAACCGACGCGGCGAAAAGCAGGACATGGAGGGAAGCCAACGCAGAAGCACAACAGCCCGTACCGGCGACGTCGCGGGTAACTGTGGAGCTTCTCGAAATCTACAAGCGGTTGTCCGAGCACTTTGGGCCGCGCAACTGGTGGCCCGGCGATACGGCGTTCGAGGTCATGGTCGGCGCCATCCTCACTCAGAACACGGCGTGGACCAACGTCATCAAAGCCATTGATAACCTCAAGGCCGCCGACTGTCTGAACGCGGAACCAATTGATGCTCTGTCTCAGGATGAACTCGCACAGTTGATACGGCCATCCGGGTACTACAACATGAAGGCCAGACGTCTAAAGGCCTATTGTCGCTGGTATCTGGAACAGGGTGGCTTCGACTCGATCAATGCCATGCCGACGGATGTCATGCGAGAAACCATTCTGAATGTTTATGGCGTAGGGCCTGAGACCGCTGATGATATTGTGCTGTATGCCTTTAATCGTCCGGTGTTTGTGATTGATTCCTATACCCGGCGCATCTTCTCTCGGCTGGGCCTGGTGGATGGCTCGAAAAACTATGAGGAACTACGACAACATTTTGAGGATTCACTGCCCGCCGAATCTGCATTGTTCAACGAATATCACGCCTTAATTGTGATTCATGCCAAAGAATATTGTCGCAAGAGGCCGCTTTGCGAGCGGTGTCCGCTGGCAATGGATTGTGACTATTTCAAGGGATGAGTATTGCATTTTCGGTGAAAACCGCATATGAATAGGGGTAAGGAATCGAATGGATGAGAGGTAAAAGCATGCGTTTATCCACCAGCATATTGATGGTCATATTCGCCTTGTGCTCAGGCTTATTGCCGCTGCAAGTCGCTGGACAGTCGGAGCAGCTAAATCAAGGTATAGAAAATCCCGGCTATGAGGAAAAGCCAAAATGGTTCAAGCAGTCGTTCCTGGATGTTCGGGAGGATATTGCCGAGGCGACCGGAGCAAGCAGGCGTGTCGTACTGTACTTTTACCAGGATGGCTGCCCTTATTGTAAAAAGCTGCTGGAGGATAACTACGGCAACCGCGATATCTCTGAATATTCCCGGAAACACTTCGATACCATTGCCATTAATATGTGGGGTGACAGAGAAGTGGTCGATATGAATGGCGAGGACTCTACCGAAAAGAAATTTGCCGAAGATCTCAAGGTTATGTTTACACCGACCATGCTGATGCTGGATGAGCAGGGCAGGGTCGTACTGCGTATCAATGGTTACTATCATCCGGGCAAGTTCATGGCGGCATTAAAATATGTCGCCGGAAAACATGAAGTGGCTTCAACGTTTCGTGAGTACTATGGTGAACAGGCTCAGATCAAAGCCATCGGTAAGCTGCATGTTGAAGACAGTTATATTCAGCCTCCCTATGATCTGAGGGCCGAGCGTCGCGGTACCAGTAAACCGTTACTGGTCATGTTTGAGCAGAAACAGTGCCTGACCTGCGACGAACTGCACCTGGATATTCTGCAACGTGAAGAATCAAAAAGAGAAACAGCCAAACTGGATATCGTACTGCTGGATATGTGGTCCAAGGCCAGGGTAACGACGCCTGACGGGCGTCAGGTGCTGGTGCGGGACTGGGCAAAAGAACTGAACATCCAGAACAGCCCAAGCTTTGTATTCTTCGATGACGGAGGCCGAGAGGTCTTCCGCGCAGAGGCCTATCTCAGAACCTTCCATACGCAGGGAGTAATGGATTATGTCTCTTCAGGGGGGTACAGGGAACAGCCGAACTTTCAGCGCTGGCTCGCCGCCAAAGCCGACGCACTGGAGGCACAGGGCATACATGTCGATCTGTGGAAGTAGGCGATTGCCGTTGTCTTTATCCGGCACAGTCGCTTTGATGAGCCGGCTGCTTTACATATTTTTACTGACTCTTGCAGGCGATCTTCAGGCAGGGCAGAACAGTATCCAGCATGATTTGCACGTAGCCGAAGTCGGCGATGAAATTTTTCCCCTCGAAGTACCCAAAGGCCATCAACTGGAACTACTGACCACCGATATGCAACGCCCGCGATTATTCATCTTCGACCATGCGGGAAACATGCTGGTGGGTTCACGTTCCGGTCACATCTACCGTTTAGAGCCACCCTATAACGACCCGGAGCCACTATTAATCCTGCCGGACTATCCGCACAGTCTGGCCATACGCAATGACTATCTGTATATCGCACAAACCTCCAGCCTATCCCGGATACCCTATAACCCAGCCGATGAAATATCCGACGAAGCCGATCTTGAGGCAATTATCCCGATACCTGGAGGAAGCGGACATAACAGCCGGACATTGAAGGTCGGACCGGATAAACGCCTGTACCTCAGCCTGGGTATTACCGGAAACTGTAGCGACGAATATCTGGATAACAGCTATCCATGGCGGGACCGCCGCGGCGGCGTCATGGTACTGGACGAAACTGCGTCACCATCGATCTGGAAACCCTGGGCGAGCGGACTACGAAACCCGATAGGATTTGACTGGCACCCCGATACTGGAATCATGTATGCGAGCAATAACGGCCCGGACCACCTGGGGTATGAACAACCGCCGGAATCCTTCGCAAAACTGAAAGAAGACTCCTTTCATGGGATGCCCTGGTATCAATACGATGGCGACAATATCCACAGAGATTCCTGTCTCCGGGGCAGGCCACCTCGAACCGATGTCGTTGCCCCGGTGGCAACCTTTCCGGCCCGCAATGCACCGATGGACGTGCATTTTATTACTCATGGCGAATTCGCAGAAAAATATCATGGTGACGCATTAGTTGCCCTGCACGGATCATGGGGCACACAACCGGACGGCTCGGGATCAGGTAACCCGGCAACCCGACGCCCACCGAAACTGGTACTTGTTCGGTTTGAAAATGGCGAAGCGGTACGTGTCGATGATTTTCTAACCGGATTTCAAAACGTCCGCGGAGCAAGATTGGCAAGACCGATGGGCCTGGGGACGGGACCGGATGGAGTGCTTTATTTTACCAGCGACGGCGGGATAAACGGGTTGTATCGATTGATAGCGAGGTGATTTTTGTAAAGTAACCGAATCTTTCAATCTACGCAAGCAGTCAAAACACCTGCTGGAATGCGCCAAGCGGGCAGTGGAAATTGCCATCGAACAAGACGAGCAAGCCGCCATCAAATGGCTGGAAAATGAAGCCCGTTAAATACCAGTATAACGAAGCCTCCCAGCGAATGGCTAAAGCCGTCGCTGATTTTGGTCATCATCCCTCATAAGGAGCAGGAATGAGTTTCTCAGAAAGATATGGATACAAGCCGGTTCGTGAAATAATACAGATTGAATCAATGGATGAACCGCTGAGGAATGGTATTTGGAGTCTGCTTCAAATGTATTTCTGGGATCGCTGGAGGGGAGGCTGTTACATTTCAAAAGATTCAAACAGAGAGCTCTATGTTTTCTGCATGCGACTATGGCTCAGTTTCTTTAAAAAACCACTTGATCAACTGGATTCTGACTGGCGAAAAGTTTTAAATCAATTAAGAAACTATTACTTTGGCTATGAATGGAACGAGGTCTATGACTTCATCGAATTTATAGCCTATGAATATCCAAATGATCGGCTTTGTAAAAAATTTATTGAAGACTGTAATAATCTCTTTGAAAAAGAAATGTCCGGGTATCGATTTGTGGGAAATATGATAACTCGAATTACCGGAGAGGAAGAGATTCAAGCAATAGAGCAGGCCCTTGAAAGCGACATTGACACCGTATCCACGCACATCAGGCGTTCGCTTGAATTGCTGTCGGACCGAAATTCTCCGGATTACCGAAATTCAATAAAGGAGGCAGTTTCTGCCGTTGAAAGTCTGGTAGCGCAAGTTCTTGATGAGAAGAATGGAACGCTCGGTCAACTGCTAAAGAAACTGGAAACTGAGATTAAGCTGCATCCAGCCCTGACAGAAGCCTTTAGCAAGCTGTACGGTTACACCTCAGATGACGGTGGGATACGGCATGCGTTAATGGAAAAAGAGAGCCATGATTTTCATGATGCCAAATTTATGCTGGTAGTTTGTTCCACTTTCATAAATTACGTAAAAGCGAAAGTGCGGTGAAGGAGATAACAGGCAAAGGCAGTCAATGCATGGAAATGTTCAAATTTTCGTGTCAGCCAAATTCACAGAGCAATGCAATGGTCCGGCCGCCTCCGTGTTCGGTGCCCGCAGGTTTTGAGTATGCCGGCATCAATCAAAACAGCGAAACGCATAATTGAGGATGGTTTGTAACAAGCAGGGTGCCAGAACCGCACGTGGAGGCAGTTGCTTCACTTGGAAAGGGTGTGTGGATGGCGGTTTTTCGGCGATGGTTGGGACGCCTGATGTTCAGAGTATGGCAGGATAAAGAGATGACTTCCAATGATCGCAGCACCTCAGCGCAACATCGGTTCCAAAACCAGCCAGACATTCTCCATCATCTGCGGTTGAGCCGCCGTCGTCGGATGCAGGCCATCGGTCTGATACATGTCGAGACCGATGCCCAGCTTGTCCATTAGAAAAGGCAGCAAGATCAGTTCGTTTTCTTCAGCCAGTTTGACGAACTGTTTATGGAACAGTTCGGTATAGGTCTGACCATAATTGCTCGGCAGATGCATGCCGACCAGCAGGATTTCAGCCTGATTTTGCAGGATGAGGTCAATCATTTGCTGTAAATTATGTCTCATGGCCTTGAGCGATAATCCACGCAGCCCGTCATTGGCGCCCAGTTCCAGGATAACGATGTCGGGTTGGCTCAGTTCCAAAGATTTCGCCAGACGCGACAGGCCGCCGCTGGTGGTTTCGCCGGAAATACTGTGATTGTGCACTTGAATTGCCTGCTGTCTGTCATTAAATCGTTGTTGCAGCAGGGCGGGCCATTCCTGGCCCTTTTCCAGGCCATGGCCTGCACTGAGGCTATCGCCAAATATCAGGATAGACTGGACATCGGCGGCACGTGCGGGTAAAGGGGCAATAACCATCGGGCTGATTAGCAACAATAAACGGATCAATAACATGGAAAGTATTTTACAGGCCAGGGGATTGGGTAAAGAGGTTGCCACCGCTGGCGAAAAGTTTCAAATTTTGTCTGACTTTGATTTACGGCTACAGGCCGCTGAGTCCATATCCGTTGTTGGTGCCTCGGGTTCCGGTAAATCAACTTTGCTGGGTTTGTTGGCTGGCCTTGATCTGCCTACCAGCGGTTCGGTGGAGCTGTTGGGCCAGAATCTTTCTGCTCTCGATGAAGATGGTCGTGCCAGATTACGATCAGGGCAGGTCGGTTTTATTTTCCAGTCCTTTCATCTCCTGCCGACGTTAAATGCCCTCGATAACGTCCTCATGCCCATGGAGCTATTGTCCATTGCGGATGCCCGTGAGAAAGCACGGCAAGCCCTGGCGGAAGTCGGACTGAACAAACGTCTGCGCCATTATCCCTCGCAGTTATCCGGAGGAGAACAGCAGCGTGTGGCGATTGCACGGGCCTTTGTGGTTCGGCCACGAATCCTGTTTGCCGATGAGCCGACGGGCAATCTGGATCATAAGACCGGAGAAAAGATATCGAATCTGCTGTTTAGTCTGCGGGGGCAGCATCAGACAGCTATTGTGCTGGCTACGCATGATATGCACTTGAGTGAGCGTTGTGACCGGGTTATCCGGCTATGATGAGCGTACTGCGACATGGCTGGCGTTTTCTCTGGCGCGAAAGTCTGCAAGCCGAAATGCGCCTTGTCTTCCTGGCGCTGGTGCTGACGATTACTGCCATGGCTACGGTTGGCCTGCTGACTAACCGTACTGCCAAAACCCTGGTGCAGCAAAGCAATGAACTGCTTGGTGCTGACCTGGTGGTCGCTTCATCCCGTGCAATACCTCAAAGCTGGATTGAAGAGGCCAATAACCGCGGTCTCGAAACCAGTGTATTCCAGGAGTTTCCAAGCGTTCTGATTGCCGGGGACGATACGGCGCTGGTTGAGGTCAAGGCGATTACTGACGGTTATCCTCTGCGCGGTAAGCTGCAACTGAACAAGGGGCAGGGCACTTTTGTCAGCCGACAAATACCTGCTTCGGGGAAGGTTTGGGTTGAAAAGGGTCTGCTGCGTAAACTGGCCCTGAAGCCGGGTAATTCAGTGGCCCTGGGGAAGATGAGCTTCGCGATAGATGCCGTGATTGAGCAGGAACCGGACCGGGGCGGAAGCCTGTTTTCTTTGGCGCCGCGCGTCATGATGAATCTGGCCGATATTACAGCGACCGAACTCGTTGGAGAGGGCTCGCGCGTCGGTTTTCGACTGCTGCTCGCCGGTTCGGAGCAATCCATTGATGCCTATCGCTTCTGGTTACAACCGCTGCTGGGCAATCATTACCAGATACAGTCGGTACGGGATTCCCGACCGGAAGTGAGGGCTTCGCTGGAGCGTGCGGAACGCTTCTTCGCTCTGAGCCTCATGGTGACGATCATGCTGGCCTGTCTGGCGATATGGGTGGCCATGCAGAACTGGGTGCAAAAGCGGTTGATCCATACCGCCGTGTTGCGAACCATCGGCCTGACGCGATTGCAGATATCCGCGCTGTATCTGTTGCAACTGGCCATGCTGAGTGCGCTGGCCTGTGTTTTTGCCCTGCTGATTGCCTACGGCCTGCAAGGTTTTCTCGTCGGTATTTTACGGCAATATATGTCATCGGATTTACCCCCTGCGGATATCTCACCGGCTTTCTGGGCGTGTCTGCTCGGATTTTTACTGGTGCTGGCCTTTTCATTACCCGCCTACTGGCGTCTGGTTTCGGTATCACCCATGTGGGTATTACGCAGCATGCCTGAGGACTTGCAGCAGGTCAGGTGGTCATTGGTACTCGGCCTGTCCGCGTTGTGTCTCACGCTGTATGCCGTAACGCGGGATACGCAGCTTATGGTAATGGCGCTGGCAGCCCTGATTGGTGCATTGCTATTGTTGCTGTTATTGGCGATGGGTATGCTATTCGTATTGAACCGGTTCTCTCGCCGGTTGCCCAGAACCATGAAGTTCGGTATGCAAGCGCTTGTGCGTCATCGACGGGAGACCCTGATGGCAATCAGTGTGTTTGGTTTATCGTTTATCTTCATCACTATTCTGACGCTGATACGTACCGATCTGATAGATCAGTGGCGTGACCGCCTGCCGGCTGATACACCAAATATCTTCCTGATCAATATTCAGCCCGATGAGGCTCGGGGTGTACAGCAATGGCTGACTGATAAGGGCCTGACAAATATACAATTTTTTCCCATGGTTCGCGGCAGGCTGGTAAAAATTAACGGCCAGCGCGTCACAGGCGATGACTATGGCACGGCGCGCGCCAAGCGAATGTTGCGCCGCGAGTTTAATCTGTCATGGGATGATATATTGCCTGTACATAATAATTTGTCTGCCGGACAATGGTGGCAGAAATCCACTGAAACGCCGCAATGGTCGGTTGAATCCGGTATAGCCAATGCCTTGAATATAAGAATGGGTGACGTGATTGCTTATGACGTGGCAGGCAGTGAGATATCGGGCCGTATAACCAGTTTGCGTGAAGTCAGTTGGGATTCCTTTAAAGTCAATTTCTTTGTGATTGGGACACGTCATATGCTTGTTGATATGCCGACACAGTATATCAGTAGCTTTTACCTGCCATCCGAGACGAACCATTTGATGGATAAGCTGGTATTGAAATATCCATCGGTGACGGTGCTGGATGTCGATGCGTTAATGTTGCGTGTGCGAACGGTTATCGACAGAGTCAGCTATGCGGCGGAGGCGGCCTTCCTGTTTACACTGGCGGCATCCGTGTTACTGGTGGCCGCCATGGTGATGTCAACACGGCGGTTGCGTCAGCATGAGAATGCGCTGATGCGTGCCATGGGTGCAACTCGGAGCTTAATCAGCCGGGCACAGACGATTGAATTTTTATTGATAGGTGCCTGTTCCGGTTTAATTGCCGTAATACTGGCGAATATTGCCGCATGGTGGATTTCGGTTAAATTACTGGATATCGGCTTTCGATTAAATGTAACTCTGGCCCTGGTCGTGGTCGTAGCCGGTATGTTGCTCGTTATGCTGACGGGTTGGGGATTACTTCGTGAGCAACAACGTCAGACACCGGCATTGTTACTGCGGACCTCTGAATAATATATGACCGGGACTACGTGTCCGCCTGCGCATAAATTACCTGGGCATTCATATGCTTGCCAGCCTCATCCATTAAGTACAGATAGCTGTTCATGATATCTTCAGGTCTGGTCATCATATTCGGATCAAGGCCGGGGCAGGTTTTAGTGCGCATACCGGTTCTGACCGGCCCCGGATCAATGGCGTTGACCCGTATCGGTGACTGGTTTTCCAGTTCATCGGCAAAGGTCTTCATCAGACCATCCACGGCATGTTTGGAGACGCCATAAGCCCCCCAGTAAGCATGGTGCTGACGTGACTGATGGTCGGTGGTAAATATAACTGAAGGAGACTCTGCGGTATTCAGAAGCTCCAGGCAGGCGCACATCAGCATGAACGGAGCATTCAGATTGACCTGTAATATTTCAAACCAGTCTTCAAGATCAATACGCCAGAGTGGGGTTAAGGCATCACGTCTTGCGGCGTTATGCAGCAGGCCATCGAGCCTGCCGAATTCCTTTTTTACGACGCGAGCCAGTTCCGCGTAGTCTTCGTCTGTTGTGCCTTCAAGGTTCATTGGATAGATTGCTGGCAGGGGATGGCCAGCATCCTCAATCTCATCATACAGGGACTCCAGACCCTTTACGTTCCTGCCCAGTAAAATGACGGTCGCGCCATAACGGGCAAAAGTCTTACAGGCCGTTGAACCGATACCACCCGTGGCCCCGGTAACCAGGATGATTTTATCATGCAGGCAATTTTCCTGTGGCGTGTAGTTGTCAGGGATAGCGGTACTCATGAAGCCATCCGTATATTTATGAAGAGACCTGCAGGATCTCGCTTGCGGCCTGCTTACCACTCATTACGGCACCTTCCAGGGTTGCCGGGTATCCGGTTTGAGTGTAATCACCGGCGAGCACAAGGCCCTTAAGAGTGGTTACATTGGTCGGGCGCAGGCTTTCCATTTCCGGGGTCGCTGAGAATGTCGCCCGTTTCTCACGGATCACCAGACTGTCCGTCGGTTCATCCCGTAGCCTGCTGGCTGTCTTTATATCGTTGATGACGGTTTGCACCAGCTCGTCTTTGCCCATATTCGAATATCCGCCATCCGCGCTGATAACGGCCGAAATAATTTGTGGGTGGCTGGTAATTCTGCGATCAAATACCCACTGGGTGAGCCTGTCCGCATAGCCCTGCATGGCCGGGTTAAGCATCACGGCTTTGGCATATTTGAGAAAAATTGTGGTGATCGGTTCATATTTGAATTGCAGTAAATTTGTATGGAGTTCACTCAGGCTGGAAATGCTCGCAACAAGCTGTGCCGCACTCCAGGCACTGGTGGCAAGAATAACCTGATCAGCCGGCAGCGTTTGGCGACTGGTAATGACACCGGAAATTTCATTCCGGGCAAGTTGCAGACCGGTGACACGTTCCCGTGTTATGACGTTTACATTATGCCGTGCAAGCCAGGCGAGGGCAGGTTGTGGTAACACACGTCCCATATTGTAGCGAGGCAGCAGCAAATCGGAGTCCGTGTTCTTACGCATAAAGGAGTCTTTAAGCACTCTTTGAAACAGCCGGGCAGAAGCCTTGTCCGGATAGGTATTTAACGCCGCAATACAAAGCGGAACCCACAGGAAACGCGAGACGCGCACTGACTGACCCGTGCAGTGCAGAAGTTCGGTAACTGTCATGTCGTGATGTGCATCCAGATTGATTAATCTGAACCAGTTGAAAAGGGTCTTGCCTTTATCGGAAGCGGTCAGCCCTTCGGCACGTAAAAGTGCCAGCAGAAGGTGAAAGGGCGCGGGAATTTCAGGCGCCTTGAGAGCAACGCTGGTTTCAGCTCCGATGACATTCAGCGACAACGGCAGGCGGTGGAATACAAACGATTCACGCAGACCGATAATACTGAGCAGTTCAAGCAGATTGCGATAGGCGCCCAGTGCGATATGCTGGCCGTTGTCAACCGGCAGGTCGCCAAACATGACCATGCGGGCACGGCCGCCAGATTGTTCGGCGGCCTCAATAATGGTAGCGCCCCGGCCTTTTTCGGCAAGATGGATTGCTGCTGATATACCGGCCCAGCCACCGCCAACAATAACGACGGGTTTTTCCGATGACATATCAGGCGGCGCTTCTTTTCAGGTAATGCCGATAGCGTTTGTGTTCGCGGCGTATCGTCTTCCAGGCGATCCATAACTTGGACAGATTGGGTGTGGACATCCTCCCGCCCATAACATTAAAGCTATTCTTGCGGATGCGAGTGAGCAGGGAGTGATATATTGATGCCATGACGAGACCACTGCGCTGATTCCAACGGTCGCTCTCAGGCAATTTCGAGATCGATGACTCATAATAGACTTCGGCGCGATTCGCCAGCTCCAGCAACACGGCATGAAGGCCATCGCTGAATTCACCTGCCATCAACGATGTTTCATCAACGCCATATCTGGCAAGTAAGTCCTGAGGAAGATAGATGCGATTACGTCCGTTGTCTTCTTTAACATCCCGGATAATGTTGGTGAGTTGGAGGGCCATGCCCAGATCATGGGCATATTGTTCAGTTGCCTTGTCTTCATAGCCAAACAGGTGCGCCGCAATGAGGCCGACTGCGCTGGCGGTGTGGTAACAATACTTTTCCAGCTCTGCAATACTGGCATAACGGGTTTGCAGGAGATCCATCTGCATACCGTCAACAATGTCGTCAAAGTATCCTTGTGTCAGTCCGAAAGGCTCAATCAGGCGCTGCAACTCCAGGCCTACGGGATGTTGGGCACTTCCGGCAAAAATTTGATTCAGTTCATGGCGCCACCAGTTGAGTTTTTGTTGAGCGACCGCGGCCTCGCGTACCTCATCAACAATGTCGTCTGCTTCCCGGCAAAAGGCATACAATGCAGTAATGGCGCGGCGAATATCAGGCGGCAGAAATAGAAAGCTGTAATAAAAGCTGGAGCCGCTGGAAGCCGTTTTGTCCTGACAATATTGTTCTGGCGTCATTAAGGCGAGGTCAATACAAAAGTGAGGCGCATTCTAGCGGAAATAGATGAGTTTTTCCGGGTGCGTGGTTTCAATTAACTGTAGTAAGTTCAGAAGCATACCGCACATTGAGCAGACCTCGGCCGCTGTGTGCAGGACGCTGCTGGAGCGCCCGATGGAGGCAGGTGGCCTGACGTTGGTGCTGACCTCGGATGCGGCGCTGGCGCGTATTGAATCGGAATTGGAGTTGGGCCTGCGCTATGACGGCGGCAATACCAGCCGACGGCCTGGAGTGGAACTGGGCGGCGTCAGTTGGGAGTTGCCATCCAAAGGATTGATCATTGACCTGTGTGGCCGGTGCCTGCTGGACCATGAGGCCGCAAAGTGGCATGAGCAGGGCGTGTCCGGTTCGCTGCGCTACGACCGGCGGTCGGGTTCGTCACCGGATTCGATGCGGGGCCCATCGCTGAGTCTGCGTCAGGAATACGGCACCGTCCCGGCCTCGGGAGGTCTGGACCGGTTGTTGTCGGATTCACTGGAAGAGGATTCATCTCAAGGGCCGGACCGACTGAAGGTGTTTCCGGCTAACGCCCTTCAACATCAAGCAGGCGGCTTGATGTTGTTTCATAGGTACTGAATCGGGACAAGTACTTGCTTGAGGGGTTGCCGTGGTTTACTTGTTGGGCTGGGAGGCATCGATTTGTTCCTGATCGTGCGGTTCATCTGCATGTTCAGGGTGGAAGATGACGAATCTTTGAATCAGAAAATTGATCGGGTAAAGAAGAATATCTACAGGGATCTTCGAGATCGCAGGGGCGATACCGAAGACGGAATGAGCCATGTGGACCAGGTATGCCGTAACGAAGGCCATGCTGATTACCTGCAACAGGTAGAGCAGGAACTCATGTGCTCCGCGGGAGCGAGAGCGAAATGTGAAGTGCTTGACGAGCAAGAAGTTGATCAGTAGTGAAGACAGCCGGCCAAGGTACACGCTCGACAGGATGTGGCCTGAGAGCGTCAGCGCGACAAGATAGACGCCGAAATCCACGACAACCGAGGTGATGCCCGCCAGCATGTGGCGAAAGAGAACCCAATAGATCCGCAATGAATCCAGAATGGGGTTGAAATGGGAACCCTGGTTGGCATCCAGATAGACGGTATGAATGGGGACTTCATCGAAGGCGAGGCCGCATTTCTTTACCATGCACAGTATTTCTGTCTCGAATTCGTATCGGTCGAAAGGGATGTTGGTGAGGGCGGGGAGCATTGCCGTCGGAATGCCACGCAAGCCGGTCTGTGTATCGGATAGCCTGACATTCAGAAAAACACGCATCACTGATCTTGTGAGCAGATTGCCCAAGCGGCTTCTCAATGGGACGTTGCCTGTGAAGCTGCGCACTCCGACGATGAGTGAGGTGGTTTTTTCGCACAGGCGGCGGGCGACCTGCAACCCATCCGAGGGCAGGTGCTGGCCATCGGCGTCGAGGGTCACTATGCCGACACTGCCGGGATAATGATCAAGTACATGTCGAAAGGCTGTCTTCAGGGCCGCGCCCTTGCCTCGGTTGGAGGCATGGCTGAGTACGGTAACACCCTCACTGGCGAGGAGTCGTTCAAAAATCGTCCCGTCATTACTGCCGTCGTTTACGACAATTAATGGAAAGTGCCTGCGCAACGCCTGGACGAGCCGGAACAATGTTTCGTCCGGATTGTAGGCTGGAATGACTCCGACGATATCTGAGCAGGTCATGGATTCAAGGATTTGAGGTGACTTCCCAAAGCGAAAAATTCGGGCTTCTGGCAACCGTATGGCGAAAGTACTCTGGGCTGGCCGTGTGTCGAATGAAAAGTCGGTTGAAGAGTGACTCGGCTGCATTGCTTGTCATGATCGCACCGAATCCGTTGTGCGGCATCCACTCGATGTGAAAGCCTTCCGGGTGTCCATAGTTTCTTATCTCCAAGTGGTCGCCGGTATATGTGCTCAGCCGCTTCACTCTTTGTATGAACACCTGTCCACCTGTGGCCAATCTCAGTTTTTTCCCCTTGTTAACATCGAAGGTGAGATTTTTGTTCAAGACAATCGTGTCGCCAGTGCGTTTGATATGGAACAGGGGCTGGATGGTTGAAGCCTCTCCTTCCTCTTCCTTTGCGTCCCATGTCCCGTACCGGAACCATTGGCTGGTAAACATGGCGTTATTGAGTAACAGATAGACGGGCGTCCTCTGAGAAGGAAAGAGAAACTCCCGGCAGGTCTCGGTGGATGTACAAATCGTGTCGCGTCCGGCTTGTCGAGAGAGTTCCAGCAGGGCTTGGGCCGCCTTTTCTGGAGGCCGGCCAAGTTCTTGTTTTACCCAACGCAGGCCGAATCCCGGCGAACCGACCAGCTTGTAGATCTGGTGCAGACCCATCTTACCATGTGCTACGTAGAAGTGGATGAAGTTGCGTGCGAAGTTCTGGTGAGGGCTGGCCAGTGGGAGGTTGCCGTACACTCGCCGCTCACCACTCATGAACTGGCCGTCGGAGATTACGCGGCGACCGGTGAAGTACATGAGCGGGTATCCCAGGGTCCACGAGGTCCAGATGACAGCGTCCTCTGGCGTTCTTTCCCGGATGCTCGACACAGACGGCATCAGGTAGATCACACGGGGTGCGGTGGGAGGTTTCGACATTTGGTTGACTATATTGAGGGCAACGGTTGCTATCACACCCCCCGTGACCACAACCGCCCCGAGCCTGGGCCAGCGGCGGCTGAATAACCTGTACACGGCGTTGACCAGGAAGGCCAAACCCAGGCCCAGCGGCGGTCCCCAGAAAATCAAAGCACGGCTGCCGAACAGGAAGGCACTCAAAGCCAGTACTATCGGCCCGGTCAACGCCACTGCGGCTCGTCCCGGGCAAGTCCATATCAGACACAGGAAACCGATCAGGCAGAGCAAAAAGGTGGCAGAGAACCCTATGGTCCCATTGATCAGCGCGTCCCAGTTCACGGCCCCGAGTTCGCTGATGTCGCCGCGCACATCGGGCCAGTGGGCTGTCGCACCTTTGACGCCGTGGACAAGTATCTCCCGGATGCTGTGTTGGGTCTCGTTCACAGCTTCCGGGAACGAGATCAGAAAGGCAAGAAGTGCCCCGATGACACCCGCGCCAGCCAAGAGTCCTTCCCGGCGTTGCGGTCGGTAGTACAGTGCAGCACTGATCAGGAATGGCGTGAGACAGATCAGGGCAACGGCTTCCGGGGCCTGATCCCACCACCAGACAAAGAATCCGGCATTGATCCCGGCACCGAGCAGGTAAAGGTGGCGAACGGGAGTCCGGTGCAACCCGAAGCCGAGAGCCAGAACGGATGCGCACAACGAAAAGAAGACAATCAGGCTGTCGGTGTCATAGAAACCCAGTTCAGTTCTGCTGACATAGGTCCAGGGGGTGACTGCCACCACCGCCGCGGCGAGTGACGGCAGGGCGGGAATCTGCAATTGTCGGCACAGGACAAGAACAGGCAGGACCAGACTCAATGAAAGGGGCACCGGCAATATTGTGGCACTCCAGTCCAGGGAGAGTGAGGTCACAGTGCTGAACAGCACGGTCAGTACTGAGAGCAGGGGTGGGGGGTACGGACGCGGCGGATGCTCTGGCACCGTCCTCAGTTCATCTACCGGTCGGTATTCACTGTCCCGAAAATCCCGGGCAAGGCGCAGGTAGTAATATCCGTCTCCATTTTGCAGCAGAGGCTCGTTCTCGAAGAAATAGATGTGTTGATTGTCCTGCCATGCGCCATAGTGGTGGGTGCGCAGCAGTACGCCGACCGTTAATATGAGCAGGAGCGTCAACCAATAGGCCCATCTGGTCCAGCGTAGGGGTTGAAGGGGTAAACCTGCGAGCGAGGAGTGTTTCAAGGCTGGTATGTTATGAAAATAATAAATTTTGCCCTTGTGTTTAGTATCTGTCCAGTGCCATGTAGAGAACATTAATAATCTGTCCGTTTTAAGAGCACGAGGAGTATCCGATTGTATAGTAGCGATATGTATGTACGATCAGGGACTTTGATGAGCTTAGCCAGACAGTGACACAGACTTGTTGATGCGATTTGAAGATACCGATTCGATGTGGACAGAACGCCGATTGAGGCAGGTCCAGGTAGCCCGGATGCTCGGGGGGTTCGAGCGGACATTCCGTTAATAAAACACTCCGATTCGGTTGATGTATGCCACACTGAGTTATTATTAAATAATATAATGATTTAATTAAATTCTAATTAATGAGATTTCATCATCTGAGCTTGCTGAAATGATGGTTGGTGATGCCCCGCCCAGGTTTATTGATGTCCGATCTGCCGGTGAAGTGATGCAGGGTGCTTTACTTCATGCAGAGCAATATGAGTCTGCACGTTATCCCGCTAAAGGTATCGGAGCTGGATAAAAATCAGCAAATGGTCTTTATATTGCCGTATCAGGGTGCGCTCTGCTCAGGTTTGCTGTTTTCTCAAGCAACAGGGTTTCGATAATGTCATTAATCTCAGAGGTGGCATTATGGATTGGGTTCGAAGTGGTCGAGAGGTTATTGGCGGGGACTATATGTTGTCAGAGGCGATTTAATAACCAGTACTAATGAAATATGGTTTACAGGTTGTGTTTACCGGATTCTTGGATTATAAAATGCGACCAAATTACGTCGCCCATCACTATGATGGTTTTTTCACATCGATAACTTAATTATGTAAGGGGTTTACCATGGCTGATTTTGATCAGGAATTAGATGCAAGTGGGCTGAACTGCCCTCTACCTATTTTACGTGCCAAGAAGGCGATAGCTGGTCTGGGGTCCGGTCAGGTACTTCGCATTATTGCCACTGATCCGGGTTCTGTAAAGGATTTTGAGGCCTTTGCCAAGCAAACAGGTAATGAACTTCTGGAATCCGGAGAGCAGGATGGCAAGTTCGTGTTTGCCATGAAAAAGGCGTAACGCGATTACCCCTAATTTCAGGAGGAATATTCTGATGGCAGAAAAAAAGCTCGCAATTATTGCAACAAAAGGGACCCTTGATTGGGCTTACCCTCCATTTATTCTGGCTTCTACGGCGGCGGCACTGGGTTATGAGGTGCAGATTTTTTTTACTTTTTATGGGCTTCAACTGTGTAAAAAGAAGCTGGACCTTAGAATCAGTTCGCTGGGGAATCCGGGCATGCCAATGCCTATCGCCATGGATAAATGGTTTCCGGTTGCATTACAGGCGCTTCCGGGTATGGAAGGTATGATGACAGCAATGATGAAGAAAAAAATGGCGTCTAAAGGCGTTGCCAGTCTGGAGGATCTGCGTCAGTTATCGCAGGAAGCCGAGGTTAAGATGATTGCCTGTCAAATGACAGTTGACCTGTTTGACATGAATCCCGGCGATTTCATTGATGGGATTGAGTTTGGAGGAGCGGCGACATTTTTTGAGTTTGCCGGCGAAGCCGATATTACGATGTATATCTAAAGTGGCACTGGTTATTAACGCTGCCTGCTTGCCGACACAAGCCCGATTAAGGACTATCCGTTCATGTCAGTGTCAGGCCGTTTTTCCTGCTTCGCAGTATTTTAGTCGCTTGCTTTCCTGCAAACTGGCCTGAAAGAGTCGCTATCTGGCAGCATTAATGCCTGCAGATAGTGGATATTTAAGCCATAAATCGCAGCATTTGATGAGTATTAATCAGAAAATCGCTTCCCATTAGCATATCGGGTGCTGGTTATTTTGGTCCCTATTCACAGGTCCCTTGGATGTATCTGATATGTGCTACACTCTCCAGCCATAAAAAATCTGGCGGTAGTCCGCTAAATCTGGAATATTTGATTTCTAAGAGATCGTAACGTGTCAGACCGCCGTTTACAGGTATTTTACACAGTAGCCAAGCTATTGAGCTTCACCAAGGCGGCTGAGTCACTACATATGACTCAGCCCGCAGTCACGTTTCAGGTCAGGCAGCTTGAGGAACAGTTTAATACGCGGCTTTTTGACCGAACACATAATCGCATAACGCTTACTGATGCCGGCGGGGTGATTTACGAGCATGCGGATAAAATATTTGAGCTGTATCGCCAGATGGAAAGTTCGGTGCGTGAAATTACCGGTGAAATCGGTGGAACTTTAACGCTGGGTGCGAGTACGACAATCGCGGAGTACATGTTGCCTGCGCTGCTAGGTAATTTCCGTACAGAATTTCCTGATATCAATATACAACTCAAGGTTTCCAATACCGATGGTATTGTATCAATGATCGAAAATAACGAGATTGATCTGGGAGTAGTCGAGGCTCCGGTACACAATAAAAACCTTATCGTGGAAATCTGCAGGAAAGATCAATTGGTCTGTGTGGTTCCGGTAGCTCATCCCCTGGCCAAGCAATCTTCGGCAACGATTCAGGATGTCATGGAATATCCCTATATCTGCCGGGAGGAAGGTTCCGGAACCAGAGAAGTGATCAATGAATACCTGGACCAGCATGGTGCCTCTGAAAATGCGCTTAAATTATCCATGGAACTCGGTAGTCCTGAGGCGATTAAGGGCGCCGTTGAAGCGGGCATGGGAATTTCAATCGTATCGAGGGCAACCATTGCAAAAGAGGTCGAGCTGGATACTTTGAGGGCAGTTAATCTTGATCCTCCATTAACACGGCCCTTTTCGTTCGTTTACAAAAAGCAGAAATTTCGTGTTCATACTATGGAAGATTTGCTTGAGTTCGCCCGGCAATACTGTAAGAAACACATAAATGATCCGCTTTAGCCAGCAAACTGAAGGTTTAGGGTCGTCACCGTAACATGGCAAAGAGATTATCCGCTAAGGCTTTGCTCCGGATATTCGAGTCTATGGAACAATCGGGACGGGAGTCCCTGATGGAATATGCAGAGTTCCTTGTGGCTAGACATGGAAAAGAAATCAGGCAAATAGCAACGGAGCGACAAAATATTGCCAGACCGGAAAAAGAAACGGTAATTGCCTCTGTCAAGCGTTTAAGGGCGGCCTATCCAATGCTGGATACTGAGAAGTTACTGCATGAAACTTCGTTTTTTATGATGCAGCATATGATGCATGGCCAATCGGCAAAGAATATCATTGACGACCTCGAAATTTATTTCAAGACCGAATATGAAGCTTTTATAAGAAATAATCAGTCGGATGTTTCAGGCACTTAAAAACTGGTACGAACAACATTTTTCTGACCCGCAAATGGTCATGTTACTACTGACCCTTTTCGTTATTTTTGCGGTCATTCTGATCATCGGCGATATGTTGGCACCCGTTATTGCGAGTATCGTCATCGCTTATTTGTTAGAGGGAGTGGTCAGAATTTTTATTAAGTGGCAGGTTGCCAGGACCATCTCGGTCATTGTTGTTTTTTCTTTGTTTATGCTATTCGTGGCGTTTGTCTTGATTATTCCGATTCCGCAGCTTTTCTTCCAGGCTCGTGAACTGGTTACCGAACTGCCTGTGATGCTATCACACACACAGCAGATGTTAATGAAGCTGCCGGCGGAGTACCCGGACTTTATAACCGAAGAGCATATCATTGAATTAACAGGCACCATTCAGGATGGGATTGCCGGATTAGGCAAGACTGTCGTAACCTGGTCTTTATCGTCGGTGGTTGGTGCGATAACTTTGCTGATTTATCTGATTCTGGTTCCGCTCCTGGTGTTTTTTTTCATGAAAGATAAAGACTTGATCATGACGTGGGTAAGTCGATACCTGCCGGGTGACAGAGGGCTTGCCTTCGTGGTTTGGGAAGATGTTGATCGCCAGATCGGCAATTATGTCCGCGGCAAGTTCATTGAAATATTGATTATCTGGGCGGTATGTCTGATTACGTTTGTGTGGTTTGGATTGAATTTCGCCATGCTGCTGGCCGTTTTGGTAGGTCTGTCTGTCATTATTCCCTATATCGGCGCTTCTGTTGTGACGATTCCTGTTGCGCTGATTGCCTATTCTCAATGGGGTTTGTCAAGTGATTTCTACTGGTTATTGGGTGCTTACCTGATCATACAGGTCCTTGACGGTAACGCTCTGGTGCCGTTGCTTTTTTCAGAAGTGGTTAACCTTCACCCGATAGCCATTATTGTTGCGATACTGGTTTTTGGTGGAATATGGGGATTCTGGGGTGTTTTTTTCGCTATTCCGCTGGCAACCCTGGTGCAGGCCATGCTGAAGGCCTGGCCTGCGGGCGGCACGATTCCCGAGAAATTGTAATCAGGCTTTTAGTGGTTCCAGCATCGCATCCAGATTATTATCGTCGCAGAACGTGAAGAATTCTTCGCGTAGCGTATTAACGTGAACGTTACCGGGAATGGCAATGGCCATATGTACCGAAAACATCGGGGTGCCTGTATGGGGAGCTGCGTAGCGGCTGGTAGCTAAGTCTTCGATATTGATCTGCTGACTGGCAAAGAATTCCGCAAGTTTGTTGGTGATACCGGGCGCATCGACACAGATCGCGTCAACGGAGTAGGGCATGGATGGCTGTTCATTTTTTCGCTTTTCTGTTCTCCGGGCGGTAATGTTCAGGTCTTCTTTTTCAGCCAGAATTTTGAGAGAACTCTCCAGCTTGGCGATAGCGTCCCATGCGCCTGATACCAGAGTGACGATGGCAAAATCGTCACCAAGTACGGTCATGCGACTGTCAATCAGATTACCGTTGGCATTGGTGATGGACTGGGTCAGAAGAGCTACGAGCCCGGGACGGTCTTTTCCTACGCAGGTTATAACGAGAAACTGTTCGCTCATGGGCTGGAAAACATCAATTATAAATTGAAATTCTAACCCGCCGAGATAGGGCTGTCACGTGCTAAAAAATGCCTTATTAATGAGGTTTGTCTTGTCAGCCATCGATATGGTGCGTACTATTTAATGCTTTGATAGAATAGCTGCGGGAGGGCTGGATGTTACGAGGTAGTATGGTAGCGATGGTTACCCCCATGAAGGTAAGTGGGGCAGTTGATCAGGCTGCGCTAAAAAGTCTCGTCGAGTTCCATATTGAACAGGGAACCGATGCGATTGTGGCAACGGGAACTACCGGAGAGTCTGCAACCCTGACATTTGATGAGCATATTGGGGCCATCCGCTCTGTAGTTGAAATGGCAGCTAACCGTATCCCGGTAATTGCCGGGACGGGAGCAAATTCAACACAGGAGGCAGTGAATCTGACGGTCGCTGCCAGGGAAGCCGGGGCGGATATTTGCCTGCTGGTGACTCCTTACTATAATAGGCCCACGCAGGAAGGGTTATACCTGCATTTCAGGACAATTGCAGAAGCCATTGATATACCTCAGATTTTATATAATGTTCCGGGACGTACCGCCTGTGATATGTCCGATGAGACGACCATTCGATTGTCGAGAATTCCCAATATTATCGGCATCAAAGATGCCACAGGTGATTTGGATAGAGTTGCAAATGTGCTGGAAAAGACCGAGGATGGTTTCCTTTTATTTAGCGGCGATGACGATACGGGGATGGAATTCATGCTGAGAGGTGGGCATGGCGTCATCTCTGTGACCTCTAACGTAGCTCCGGCTGTGATGCATGAAATGTGTGAGTACGCCCTTTCAGGAGATCGTGCCGCCGCAGAGAAGATCAATAATCGCTTACTTGGACTGCATTGTAAATTATTCGCGGAGGCCAATCCGATTCCGGTCAAATGGGCTATGGCGGAAATGGGCAGATGTGAGGCGGGGATTCGCCTGCCGTTAACATGGCTATCTGAGCCTTTCCATGATGATGTCAGGGACGCGATGCGGCAGGCAGGCGTTCTTTAACCACATTTATTTAACTATCAATAGAAGACTGAAAACAGTATGAAATACTTAACTATATATCCCTTCAGCATCGCACTTTTCTCTTTGCTGATTACCGCATGTAGTACGACTGAAGAAGCCACTGATCCCATTAATGATAACCTTGGGCTGAAGGACTATTCGGTTGAATACAGGAAAAGCCGTCGGTCAGACAGGCTTGAAGTACCACCGGATCTTTCCAGTTCACGTATTGAAGACGCCATGGTTATTCCAGAGGGGGGGGCTGCTTCTTATTCCGAATACGAAGAAGAAAACAAAGGATCGCAGTCTTCCGGTGTTTTGCCTGTACAGGATGATATTGAAGTCATTCGAGATGGTGATAAGCGTTGGTTGGTGGTGCGGACTATCCCGGAACAGCTATGGCCAAAGCTAAGGGAGTTCTGGCTGGATTTTGGTTTTCTGCTAACGATTGAAAATCCGCAAATCGGTATTATGGAGACGGACTGGAAAGAAAATCGTGCGGATATCCCGGACGATATAATTCGAGGTTTCTTAAAGTCAGTGCTTGATACGGCATATTCCGCACCGACGCGGGACAGCTTCCGTTTGCGTATAGAAGAATCCGATAAGCCCGATCATACGGAGATATTTGTCACGCATCGTGGTGTACTCGAAAAAATCTCCGGAGAGTCTACCGTATGGGAAACACGTCCTGCAGAGCCTGAACTGGAGGCAGAAATACTGAGGCGGATTATTGTTTATCTGGGTACCGAGGACCAAAAAGCCCGTGCAAGGTTGGCACGTACCAGCCAGAGAGATATACGAGCCAGACTTATCAAGGATAGAGACGCCAATACATTGATAGACTATCAGAGGGGATACCCTCGTGCCTGGAGAATTGTTGGACTGGCATTGGACCGAGTTGGATTTACGGTCGAGGATCGGGACCGCTCAAAAGGTATTTACCATGTACGTTATTCAGACCCTCTGGCAGACATGAAAGCCAATGAGAAAGGCATTTTGTCGAGCCTGATCTTCTGGGGCAGTGATGAAAAGCCTTCAAGTGATCGGTATCAGGTTAATCTGGCCGGTGATGAGGCCAGCACGCAGATTGTTGTACTGGATAAGGACGGTGAGCGAGACAGGTCGAAAACCGCTCGCCGCATTCTGAACCTGCTTTACGAACAGATAAAATAAAATGTATCTCCTGCAGGCTGATCTGGTGTGAGGTTTGCGTGTCTAGGCAGTGGCAGCAAAGGGAATGCCACTGTCATTCAAGTCGGGTCATTGACCTTGATGGTTGATTGCGGTTTTTCTCTAAAAGAAACAACTGCCCGATTGGAAACGATGGGCGTGTCCCCAGATGATATTAACGCTCTCCTGGTGACACACGAACATGGAGATCACATACGTGGTATCAGTGCCCTGTCCAAGCGTTACAAAATTCCAGTATGGGCCTCGAAGGGTACGTCCCATTATTTTTCAGAAGACGATATCAGGCTCAATATAATCAATGTCCATACTGAGTTTCAGATTGGTGAGCTGACGGTCAGGCCGGTGCCGGTTCCCCATGATGCTCGCGAACCTTGCCAGTTTATATTTTGGACAGAGGATTATTGTTTCGGTTTGCTAACTGATGCGGGGAGTATTACCCCGCATATTGCGATCGCCTATCAGGATTGTGAAGCAATGTTGCTGGAATTTAATCATGACCGGAACATGCTTATGAATGGTGATTATTCCTTTGCCCTGAAACGTCGCATAGGTGGTGAGCTTGGGCACTTAAGTAACGAGCAGTCCTGCCAGCTATTGAAAGCACTACTACCGAGGGAATTGAAATTTATTGTGGCAGGCCATTTGAGTGAGTCGAATAACTCACCTGAAGCGGTTGAGACAGAGTTAAACAAGCTGATGCAGGAATATGATTGTCAGTTTGAAATTGCGGCGCAACATTCTGTGTCCCGCTGGTATGAGTTAGGCAGTTTATGTTGATAAAAGCCTTTTCCGGTAGTGCTGCTCTGAGCAGGTTTGCCATGGCGAAAAAGCTCAAAGATATTCAGCGGGAAGTAGCCGGTATTCATGCCATTGGCTCAGATTTTGTCCACATCGTGTCATGTGTGACTGAACCGGACGAGACCGATCTACAGATACTGAATCAACTGCTGGCCTATGGTGAACCCGGTAATGGCATATTGGGGAACTCCTTGCAGAGATACGTGTCGCCCCGTCCCGGGACGATCTCGCCTTGGTCAAGTAAGGCAACTGACATAGCGCATAACTGCGGCTTGAAATGTATTGAGCGCATTGAGCGCGTGCGTCGTTTTGATATTCAGTCATCAGAGGATATATCCGAAGCAGACATGAATAAAGTGATGCATCATTTGCATGATCGTATGACCGAGGCCGTTTTTGAGTCGGAAAACGAACTGGTGATTTTGTTTGAAACCCACGAAGCAAGATTACTGAAAGCAGTCGATATTATAGGCGAAGGCCGTATTGCACTGGAACAGGCAAATACCGATCTGGGATTAGCTATTTCCGAGGATGAGATAGACTATCTGATGGATGGATTCACTCATCTAGGACGTAACCCGACCGATACCGAGTTAATGATGTTTGCGCAGGCAAACTCGGAACACTGCCGCCATAAAATCTTCAATGCGCAATGGACGATGGATGGCCGGGCCCAGGAGAAAACCCTGTTTGGTATGATACGCAATACCTATACCCATCACTCTGAGGGGATTCTTTCAGCATATAAAGATAATGCCGCGGTCATGGAAGGTTTCGAGGGCAGTCGGTTCTCAGCAGACCCTGAAACGGGGGAATACCAGTATCAGGAACATACCATGCCGATCATGATTAAGGTGGAAACACATAACCATCCGACGGCGATATCACCTTTTCCCGGAGCGGCTACCGGCGTAGGCGGAGAAATTCGTGACCATGGCGCAACCGGGCGCGGCGCTAAGCCCAAAGCCGGATTATGTGGTTTTTCAGTCTCGAATCTTAAATTACCTGAGTTACCTCAGCCGTGGGAGCTTGATAATGGAAAGCCGGACCGGATTGTTTCCGCTCTCGATATTATGCTTGAAGGGCCGATTGGTGCCGCGGCGTTTAATAACGAGTTTGGACGTCCGAATATTTCAGGCTATTTTCGTTCTTATGAAGTCAAACCAAAAAACGATGATGTTATTCGCGGCTATCATAAACCTGTCATGCTGGCAGGCGGTGTCGGTAATATTCATGAGAATCATGTGGAAAAAAGCAGTATTCCTGTCGAGGCAAACCTGATTGTCCTGGGTGGTTCAGCCATGTTGATTGGGCTGGGTGGCGGGGCAGCGTCATCCATGTCCAGCGGGGCTTCCAGCCAAGACCTGGATTTTGCTTCGGTGCAGCGTAGCAATCCTGAGATGCAGCGACGTTGTCAGGAGGTCATAGATCGCTGTACTCGATTGGGAGATGGAAACCCTGTTATTTCCATACATGACGTTGGTGCCGGCGGGTTATCGAATGCCATACCGGAACTGATAGATAATGCAGGCCGTGGCGCAAGGCTTGATCTGCGAAAAATTCCCAGCGATGAACCGGGCCTGTCGCCAATGGAAATCTGGTCAAACGAAGCTCAGGAACGATATGTACTGGCGGTTAATGACGAAGATTTAAAGTTGTTTGATGAAATTTGTGTGCGCGAGCGTTGCCCCTACGCAGTTTTAGGACGGGCAACCGAAGAGCGTGATCTTATCGTTCAGGACCTGGAATTTAATAATAATCCCGTGGAAATCTCGCTGGAACTGATGCTGGGTAGGCCGCCCAAAATGAATCGTCTGGGCGAACGTAAAAAAATAAAGCCCGAAAAACTGGATACATCTGCCATTGATATTAAAGAAGCGGCCTATAGAATTTTGCAGATTCCGACTGTTTCAGATAAAACCTTTCTGATCAGCATTGGTGACCGTACTGTGACCGGCCTGATCGCACGCGATCAAATGGTAGGGCCCTGGCAGGTACCGGTGGCCGATGTCGCCGTTACCATGAATAACCATCGTGGCTATCATGGCGAAGCCATGACCATAGGAGAGCGGGCACCGATCGCTGTACTTGATGCGCCCGCATCCGGGCGTATGGCAGTGGGCGAGGCGATTACCAATATCGCGGCGGCTGATATTGATGAACTTGATCAGGTGAAATTATCGGCAAACTGGATGGCACCCTGTGGTAACCCGATTGACGACGCTGATTTATTTGACACGGTAAAAGCTATTGGTATGGAATTATGCCCGGAACTCAACCTGACGATTCCAGTAGGCAAGGATTCGCTTTCCATGCGCAGTGTCTGGTGGGAAAAAGGTAAGAACAGGGAAGTTAAAGCGCCGATGTCGCTTATCGTCTCGGCTTTCTCCAGGGTCAGAGATGTCCGTAAAACACTCACCCCGCAATTACGTACAGAGCCGAGAGGTACGTCATTGATCCTGATTGATCTCGGCCAGGGTCAGAATCGTTTGGGAAGTTCCGTGCTTGCACAGGCCTATCATAATACCGGAGCGGAACCTGCCGATCTTGACGATCCTGAGCAGCTATCCGGCTTTTTTAGCTGCATACGTCGGCTCACACGGGATGAAAAAATTATGGCCTACCATGATCGATCCGATGGCGGCTTATTTGCCTGTCTTTGTGAAATGTCTTTTGCCGGACATACCGGTCTGAATATCAATCTCACTGAACTGGGTGATGATCCGCTAGCCTCGCTGTTCAGCGAAGAGTTAGGTGCGGTTATTCAGGTGAGTGATAACAGCGCTGAAAGCGTGTTGTCGATATTGGCTGATGCGGGTTTACTGGCGCATATTGTTGCGACACCAGCCGATACCCATATTTCAATATTTCACAAGGGTCAGATCCTGCTGCAGGAAGCCCGCATTGACTTACATCGCGCCTGGTCGGCGACAACACATCAGATGCAATCCATTCGTGATAACGCCCAATGTGCTCAAGAGGAGTATGACCTGATTCTTGATGAGAATGATCAGGGACTTATTGCTGACGCGAAATTTGATATTAATGATGACATTGCAGCGCCTTACATACAAAGAGGAATACGCCCGAGAGTTGCCGTGTTACGCGAACAGGGCGTGAATGGTCAAATTGAAATGGCAGCTGCATTTGACAAGGCCGGTTTCTCGGCCATAGACGTGCATATGAGCGATGTGATCAATGGGCGAATCGGCCTGAATGATTTTAAGGGATTGGTTGCAGGCGGAGGTTTCTCTTATGGTGATGTGCTTGGTGCGGGGCAGGGCTGGGGCAAGTCCATTCTGTTTAATGGGCGCGCCCGCGATGAGTTTGAGGGCTTCTTTAACCGTAAAGACAGTTTTGCCCTTGGGGTCTGTAACGGCTGCCAGATGCTATCCGGCATCAAGGAATTGATTCCAGGTGCAGAAAACTGGCCGAGATTTGAGCGCAACCTTTCTGAACAGTTTGAGGCGCGCCTGGTGCTGGCAGGTATTCAGGAGAACGTGTCCATTTTTACTGACGGAATGGCAGGTTCCTTAATGCCTGTTGCGGTTGCGCATGGCGAGGGTCAGACCGTTTTTGATCGCGATGAACAACTCAGGATGCTGAATGAAAATAATCAGATAGTACTGAGATATATGAATGCGGAAAACAAAGTGGAAATGCGTTACCCGCGTAATCCTAATGGTTCCGTTGCAGGTATAACCGGCGTGGCGACACCTGATGGACGCTTCACGATCATGATGCCACACCCCGAGCGGGTGTTTCGCGCCGTACAGCTTAGCTGGTGCCCGGATGAATGGCAGGATGATAGCGGATGGATGAGACTGTTCAGGAATGCGAGGGTGTTTGTCGGATAATCTATAGCTGGATCGAAGTAGGCTGTGCCTTTTTACATTAGTCCTCAGGTTGATAATTTGCCTCAGGCCATATCTCATTAATCTCATCTGCCTGTTGCTGCGAACTAAATCGCTCCCAAACAATACCATTGACATCAGTCTCCTGACTAAACTCATTCGTTGTTGAATCTTCCCAGCCTAAGTGTCTTAATTTCCCTGACTTAACGCTGCTGTCCTGACGAATTGATACATTAAGACATTCGGTTCGCCACAGCGCGTATTCATTGTCAATATAGAGACAGGGTTCTACCCCGATGCGAACACTGTAATCTGCAACTGTTTTTTTAATATCATCAGTTGAAATGGCGATGTGTAGTTTTTTCATGGTATTAAAATGAACCATCGAGGCGTTAGCTGGAGTTGTGCAGGCTCTGTATGACCGATTAAATGCATTTTACAGGCAATTCAGTTCGGTGTGCGCTACCTTGGGTGACCGCGATACTGATGCTCTAAAGACATGGTAAGATTGAGGTTATCCTGTATGGAGCACATATGTCGAGTAAATTAATACACGTCGTCATAGCTGTTATCCACGATAATGAAACCATCGTTGTGGCAAAACGGCCGGATAATGTGCATAAAGGCGGGCTTTGGGAATTCCCCGGAGGCAAACTTGAGGCAGGCGAATCACCTGATAATGCACTCATCCGTGAGCTCGAAGAAGAGCTGGGAATTACGCCGGTTGAGTATGAGCCATTGATTCAGATTCCATATCATTACCCGGAAAAATCCGTGTTGCTTGATGTCTGGACAGTTTCAAGGTGGCACGGAGAGTTGCAGGGCAGAGAAGGGCAGCGGATTCAACGGGTTTCATTGGCTGGATTATCCGGCCTGGAATTTCCGGAGGCTAATCGTCCTGTTATCAGGGCCTGTCAGCTAGCGGACCATTATGTGATTACGCCGGATATTGCCGCTCTCAAAACCCGGCGCGTTGAATTCATGGCGAATTTAACCGAGGTCCTGAATCAGGATATTTCATTATTACAATTACGCCAGACGAATTTAGGCAGTGGCGACTATGCCGAACTGGCGAAAGAAGTGATTTGCCGATGCCATGACAAACAATGCAGGGTTTTACTGAATTCCGAACCTGAATTGGTCGTGCAACTGGGAGCAGACGGAGTTCACCTGAATCGATATCGATTGCAAGCCCGGAGTGACAGGCCATTAGGCACAGACTTATTAGTAGCGGCTTCCTGTCATAACGAACAGGAACTGGCTCAAGCGAGTTTGCTGCAGGCCGACTTTGCCCTTTTGGGGCCGATCAATATGACGGCGACACACCCCGGGTGCGACGGCATTGGCTGGGAGAGGTTCGGTCAGCTGGTCTCGAACATGGCAATGCCGGTTTACGCAATAGGGGGCATGAGCAGCGGCGATATTGCGACGGCAAGGTGTTATGGCGGGCAGGGCGTCGCTACGATTACGGCATCGTGGTATTAGCCGGTTATCCATTTTCTTCGAGCGGTCGTTCGGGCGGTTGTGGCCTGTCTCCGGAACGAGTCCGGTAAGCCAGTCTAACGGGCGCTGCCCTCCCGGAATCCCCCAAAAAGCTCAAAGCCGCGCTTCACTCAACACCCCTGGTATTGCCTGCGGACACATTGACGGGCCAGCCCCTGCGCCTTTTCAAGCTGGGACGGGGTCATCTCTTGTGTTAGCCGATCCCGCAACTCGACCGCATTCTCAGCTCCATTGGACGCCGCAAGGTTTACCCACATATGGGCGGTGATATAGTCCTGAGGAACGCCTTGTCCGCTGAAGTACCTCACACCCAGACTGAACTGGGCATTGGAATTCCCCTGTTCGGCGGCCAGGGTGAACCACTTCACCGCCGCCTTGTAGTCCTGAGGAACGCCTTGTCCTTTGGCGTACATCAGACCCAGATTTTTCTGGGCATAGGAATTCCCCTGTTCGGTGGCCAGGGTGTACCACTTCACCGCCGCCTTGTAGTCCTGAGGAACGCCTTGTCCTTCGGCGTACATCGCACCCAGACCGTACTGGGCATTGGAATTCCCCTGTTCGGCGGCCAGGGTGAACCACTTCACCGCCGCCTTGTAGTCCTGAGGAACACCTTGTCCGCTGAGTCCGCTGAATAAGTACATCAGACCCAGATTGAACTGGGCATCGGCATTCCCCTGTTTGGCCAAGGGTGTCCATTCATGCAGGGCGGCAGAGTAATTTCCATTGTTGTATGTGTCTAGGCCTTTCTGGAAATCAGCGCTCCAGCCCGTTCCGGTATTGGCAAGAAGCACGGCAATCGCCAGGCAGAGTAGGCTAGTCAGTCGTTGCATATCGCCCTCCGTCTTTGGGAAATGATGCCACATATCGCGGCGGTATGAGACAACTCAATCCTCGTCGTCAAACCAGCTTTCCAGCGCCTTAATAATTGATTGGGCCTGTGCTTTGCTGGAGATGTTGAATTTGGATTGCTGACGGTATATGCCGTTGCGCTTCTGATAGCGACGAATCGTGTATTTATCCGGACCATATTCCTGCTTGTTACGATTGTAGTCCTGATAGCGAAAAATAATGGTGGTCCAGGCGCCTTTGGACAGGATCACCTTATCGAGTTCCTTGACGGTATCGATTCCGTCTTCTGCCCAGGTAACGGTCAGGTCTTCTATCTTTTCAGCCATGTATTAAATAGTCGTTCGTAGTTTGTCGGCGGGCGCACAGTGTACATGAATCATGGCAAATAGTGAGCCTTTTATGAAAAAAGGTGCCTTGAGCAAGGCATTTTGGGTTATGGCTTATACATGGGTATGCCGATTAACCATTGAGAGTCCTGGAGACTATCTCGAACACATCTTTGGAAAGCCCTTCAATCTCCAGAATCTTCTGTAGCTGCTTTTGCATCAGTCCCTGACGAGATTTGTCATACTGCCTCCAGCGACTGAAAACACCGGCCATGCGTGCAGCAATCTGAGGGTTAAGCGCATCCAGCGCAATAATCCGGTCTGCAATGAATTCATAACCGCTGCCATTTCCGGCATGAAAATGTTGGGGATTGCCGTTGGCGAAAGCACCAATCAGGGCGCGTACCTTATTAGGGTTCCTGATATTAAATGCGCTGTGCCGGGTAAGTGCCTGTACCTGCTCAAGCGTGTCCGGCAGCTCACTGGTGGCCTGTAGTGCAAACCATTTATCCGTAACCAGGGCATCATCCTGCCAGCGGTCGTAAAAACTGTTCAATGAAGATTCACGTGCCGGATCGTCCACATTGCATAAGCAGGCCAGCGCGGCGATGACATCTGTCATATTGCTTCCTTGCCGGAATTGCCTGACACAGGCCGACATGACCTCGTCGTTGATGTGATCGCGGGGAGGTGACATCAGATAACCAAGGCAGGTATTGCGTAATGCGCGTTGTCCCATCTTGTCGGGCTCAATAGAATAATCGCCGGTCTGGGTAAGGACGTTATATTGACTGAGCAGCTCGTCGTATAGCTGTGTTGCAATCGTAATGCGGAAGGCTTTTCTGACTTGATAGATTCGATCTGGTTCAGCTAACGGGCGCTGATCGGCGAGGAGCCCTTCTGCGGGTAACCGAAAAATTTCTGCGACCAGTGCCGGTTTCAGGGCCTTATTCGTCAATATCTTACGCAAGGCCGCGATAAAGGCGGGTTCCACTTCAATTGTGTCGTTGCTGAACTGTGAGACCATTAATCGGGTCGCCAGAGTTTGCGCCGCATCCCAACGATTGAATTCATCTTGATCATGCGCCATTAAAAAGCATAGCTCATCAATGGGCCGCTCCATTTTGAGTTTCACCGGGGCAGAAAAGCCGCGTAGCAGCGAGGCAATCGGCTTCTCAGAAAGATTTGTAAAGGTAAACGTCTCTGCTTTTTGCTTGAGGTGCAGTACACGGGACGTACCGGTTCCGTTTTCTTCATTTTTAAGGGTCAGTGGTATCGCTTCACCTTTGGTAGATAACAACCCCATACGAAGAGGGATATGCATGGCGGTTTTGTTCTTTTGATCTGGCGTGTCCGGTGTTGTCTGTTCAATACCGAGAGTGTATTCCTGATTGTCCGCATCATAGCTCTCCGTAACAGTCAGCTCAGGTGTGCCGGCGGTCGAATACCATAACCTGAATTGTTTCAGGTCATAATCGCTGGCGTCTTCCATGGCCCGGACAAAATCATCCGTGGTGACCGCCTGACCGTCATGTCGTGAAAAGTACAGGTCCGTGCCTTTATGGAACATCTCGGGGCCGACAAGGTTATAGATCATGCGAACGATCTCGGCGCCTTTTGCATAGACTGTCGCAGTGTAAAAATTATTGATTTCCACATATCGATCAGGGCGGACAGGGTGAGCTATCGGGCCGGCATCCTCTCTGAACTGGTGAGTGCGAAGTATGTTGACATCCTGAATGCGCTTGATGCCACGAGCACTCATATCAGCCGAGAATTCCTGATCACGAAAAACGGTAAAACCTTCCTTGAGGCTGAGCTGAAACCAGTCGCGACAAGTGACGCGATTACCCGACCAGTTATGGAAGTACTCATGGCCAATGACGCCCTCTATGTTCTGGTAATCAGTATCGGTGGCCGTATCGGGGCTGGCCAGTATGTATTGGGAGTTAAAGATATTGAGCCCCTTGTTCTCCATGGCGCCCATATTGAAGTCATCAACGGCGACGATATTGAAGACATTCAGATCATATTCTCGACCATAGCTCTGTTCATCCCAGCGCATGGCATGAATGATTGATCGCATGGCATGATCGCATTTGTCGGCATTATGTGGTTCGACATAAATATTCAGATCGACAGGTTTCCCGGATATGGTTGTAAATTCACCATGGATGCAGGCCAGATCCCCGGCGACCAAAGCAAACAGGTAACTGGGCTTGGGGTGATGATCATGCCAGACGGCATAGTGACGGGCATTCCCTCTGCTATCGGGTTCTGCATCCCCGTACTGTTGCAGGTTGCCGTTAGATAGCAGCACCGGGTATTTTATCTTATCGGCCAGTATTGTGACGGTATAGATAGACAATATATCCGGTCGGTCCGGGAAAAAGGTGATTTTCCGAAAGCCTTCAGCCTCGCATTGAGTACAGAAATTTCCACCGAACTGATACAGCCCCATTAAAGAGGTATTGTGGGCAGGATTGACTTCCACGACCGAAGTGATCTCGCATTCATTCGGAATGCCCTCAAGGGTAAGAGAAGAATCAGTCAGTTGATACCGCGATTCGTCCAGAGGTTGACCGTTTAGCGAGATTGCCTTCAGATTCAGTTTCTCACAATCCAGTTTCAAAGCCTGTCTTTTTGTAACCGAGTTACGGCGGACTGCCAGGGTGGATGTGATTTCAGTAGCGTGGCTGCCCAGCGTGAATTGTAAACTAACCGTATCTACCCACCATGCAGGTGGCTGGTAATCCTTTAGATATACGGTTCCGGGGACGGCTGTTTCAACACGATTAGTATCAGGCATTTTTCTGCTCCGGTGTTTTATTCCGACGCCCATTATAGAGAATCGCAGAAAATTAACCTGCATACAGATGATCGGGTAGGAGCCTTTTACCCTATAGCCTATGTAGTGATATTGCACGCGTCTCCATCCTCCGCATAGTGCAATATGTTTTTGAACTTAATACAGGTTTTGTAAATTGAAGCGCCGTTATTTTTCTGCTGACATTACTTTTTAAGCGGCTGGCCCGGAAAATGGGGCACTTTATGCGTAGAATGTACGCCAGTTTAATAAGGCGAAAAACGAAAGGAAAATCATGTCAAAAATAGTCGCGGTTAAAGCCAGGGAAGTCCTTGATTCACGTGGTAATCCGACAGTTGAGGCCGATGTCGTCACAGAAAAATGCGTGTTGGGGCGCGCCGCGGTTCCATCCGGTGCCTCAACCGGTTCACGCGAGGCGGCGGAGCTGCGTGATGGCGATCAATCTCGTTATCTGGGTAGGGGAGTACAAAAGGCCGTTAGCAATATCAATACTGAAATCGCTGCCGCGATTAAAGGTATGGATATTGCTGATCAAGCCGGCATCGACCAGACCATGATTGACCTGGATGGAATGGATAATAAAGGTCGTCTGGGTGCCAACTCGCTGTTGGCTGTATCCTTGGCTACAGTCAAAGCCGCAGCCGTTGAAGCTGATCAACCCTTGTTCCGTTATCTGAAGTCGGAGGGCCCCTGTCAACTCCCCGTACCGATGATGAATATCATTAACGGCGGCGAGCATGCAGGCAACAATATTGATCTCCAGGAGTTTATGATTATCCCCACGGGTGCTCCCGATTTTACAGAAGCGCTGCGCTATGGTGCCGAGGTGTTCCATGCGCTGAAAGGCATTCTCAACGACAAGAATGTGAATACCGCCGTCGGTGATGAGGGTGGCTTTGCGCCGGATCTCTCATCCAACGAGGCAGCTATTGAGGTAATTCTGCAAGCTGTCAGTAAGGCAGGATTTAAGGCCGGCGAGGATATCTGGTTGGGCTTGGATGTCGCCAGTTCGGAATTCTGTGAAAACGGTACCTATACACTGGCTTCAGAGAGCCGTCAGTTTGATGCAGCAGGTTTTGCCGACTATCTGAAATCCTGGGTTGAGCAGTATCCGATTATTTCCATTGAAGACGGCATGGCTGAAGATGACTGGGATGGCTGGAGGTATTTTACTGACCTGCTCGGAAACAGGGTTCAACTGGTCGGAGATGATCTGTTTGTGACCAACACCGGCATTCTGCAACAAGGTATCGACAGACAGGTTGCTAATTCGATTCTTATCAAGGTCAATCAGATCGGCACTTTGACCGAAACCCTCAATGCTATTCGGATGGCAACCGATGCCAGTTATACTGCAGTGATTTCTCACCGTTCCGGTGAGACCGAAGATGTAACGATTGCTGATATTGCCGTCGGTACATCGGCGACACAGATCAAGGCTGGCTCGCTGTCACGCTCGGACCGTACCGCCAAGTACAATCAGTTACTCCGTATCCATGAAGAACTCGGTTCTGAGGCCTCTTATCCAGGGGAAGCCGCGTTCAATATATTCGGGAAAGTCCGGTAACGACATTTAGCGCGGTATTTCTGTATTTCGGCTAGAATCCTGCCATGAAGCTTTATGGCATCTTTCTCCTGATCCTGTTGCTGGCTTTGCAGTATAAATTCTGGTTTGAGAAAGGAGGATATTTTCATAACCGCGAGTTGCAAAAACAGCTTGAGGCTGCACGGGCCGAGAATGAACAGCTCAAGGAAAGAAACCGTGAGTTGGCACGCAGAATTATTCTGGTCAAGGAAGACATGAACGAAATTGAATCACTGGCGAGACAGAACCTCGGCATGATCAAGGAGGGTGAACAATTCATGTTCCTGATTGATGAAGATAAGATCGACAATCAACCAAAGGTCAATCAGGATAATGAGCAGTAGGTCCTGGGTTATCGTTCCCGCTGCGGGTGCAGGCCAACGTGTTGGTGAACCGATTCCCAAACAATATCTGACCCTGCATGGTAAGGCTATTATTGAATGGTCTATTGAACGATTGCTTGATCTACCCGATTTGCAGGCGATTGTGGTGGCCGTATCCGAAGGAGATGAATACTGGCCGTCATTATCAACGGCAAACCATACGTTTGTTCGTTGCGCCCCTGGCGGGTCTGAACGCTGTTATTCGGTTTTGAATGGATTGTCATTAATCAGCAATGAAGCCTCTGACAATGACTGGGTTATTGTGCATGATGCGGTTCGGCCTTGTGTGCGTGTCAAGGACATTGAAAAACTCATGAGTCGATGCAGAGAGAAAGACATTGGTGGCATTCTGGCCATGCCGGTACGCGATACCATAAAGCGCTCCAATGCCGATCTCACGATTATTGAAACACTGGACCGGTCCTCCATGTGGCATGCATTGACACCGCAGTGTTTTCGTTATGGGGAGCTGAAATTCGCACTGGAGCAGGCACTGGCTGGCGGGTTGGAAGTCACTGATGAGGCATCGGCGATGGAACACGCCGGTGTACAGCCCCTTCTGGTGGAAGGCCATAGCGATAACATCAAGGTTACCCTGCCACAGGATGTTCAACTTGCGGCTTATTTCCTCGAACAGCAGGACATGGATAGTACCGACGCATGATCAGAATTGGACAGGGTTACGATGTACATCAACTCGGTGATGGTGATGCCATAGTGCTTGGTGGCGTTTCCATACCCTGTGACCATGGTATGGTGGCGCACTCCGATGGTGATGTTCTACTGCATGCTTTATGCGATGCCTTGCTCGGCGCAGCAGCACTGGGTGATATCGGAAAGCATTTCCCCGATACCGATGTAAGGCATTCCGGGGCCGACAGTCGTGAGTTATTACGCCACGTCATAGGGCTGCTGCATCATGGAGGCTTTATTGTCAACAATGTCGATATGACCATAATAGCCCAGACACCCAAAATGGCGCCTTACATGGAACAGATGCGCAAGAATGTTGCCGATGATCTCGGGGTTGATATTTCACAGGTCAATGTTAAGGCGACGACGACCGAACATCTCGGTTTTGAAGGGCGAAAGGAAGGCATTGCCGCACAAGCGGTAGCCCTGATCTCCTGAGCCTGCTCCGGTTTCGCTGGGGCGGCGTTTGACCGATGTCCGTCGGTATCGCCTGGGCCTGCCTCGAGGCGTCAGGGTCGGTGGCGACCACCCGCATTCTATCGGGCGCATCGGCGCTCAGTCGTCCAATGGTAGACTCTCACTTGGACGTTTTCGATTGCGGCACCAAGCCCGCCAATTCCTGTTCACGATACGCCTTCTCCAAGCATACACGGTGCGACGACTTCATTGTTCATATCGGTTTTTATGACATAATGGCCTATATAGTGATATTGCACTCGCTTCCATTTTCCACATAGTGCAATATATTTTTGCACTTATACAGTTGACTCCAATTAGTTATTTTTGATAAGCTGAATACTTATGTGTAATCTATGACACATTATAATCTGTTAATATTGGAGACAATAAAAATGAATAAACTACATGCAGATTGTGCCTTGCGTGACGCCATACTCCGGATTAAAAAGGTATCTGATCTGCAAAGCCTGCATCAGGAATGCTCTGAAGTATGTGACCTTATTGATATTCCATACTTTAGTTACACGGCACAAATACCGGTATCCATGATTTCCCCTGAATACGTGTTTATCAATAATTACCCTGAAGCGCTATGGAAAAAGTATAAGCGAGACAATCTTCTACTCTCGGATCCGATATTCAGGCACTGTATTCAAAATCTGCCTCCGATTTTATGGAGCAACACAGATAGTTATCTGCACAGTCACGAAGATATACGATTTATGCGCCGGCTAACGCAGCATGATCTCTTTGAGGGTATCAGCTTTCCTTTACGATCCCATAAGGGGTGTGTCGCTGTTGTCAGCTTTGCATCAACATCCACAGATGAAGATGTTTCAGACTATCTTGAGAGTCTGACCAGTGAACTGATGTTGTTTGGTACCCATATTTACAGTGCGGTAAATAGATTGGTCCCTTATGGTAACAGCGGCATCCTGGAGGCAAATATCAGTCAACGCGAAAGGGAATGCCTGTTATGGATTTCTGAAGGCAAGACGACCGATGCAATTGGCAAAATACTGGGGATCTCGGTCAGTACAGTAACCTTTCATATACAGAACGTGGCTAGAAAACTCAATGTATCGAATCGGCAGCAAGCCGTTGCCAGAAGCGTTGCATTAGGGATCGTGTCCCCGCAACCGCAACCCAAGTACGTTAAATATGAGAACTTTACATGAATGAAATGAGCAGCAAAAGCCCCAGCAAGGCCCCTGATGCTCTCTCCGTCAGCGGAGACTGTTCAAATTTCTGTGTCGGGTGAATCCACAAAGCAAAGCGATGTAATCGTCCAGGTATCCCTCAAAGTGAATGGTTAATTGCGAGAACATGAGGTTCCAGCTTTGTCTCGTGTGCGTCCAACGCTCAAAGGCTTTGAGTATGCCGGCATATGGCACTTTTTGTTGTGGTTGATTCGTAAGCTACCCAGTCAAATGGGCAGTTCATAAGTAGAGCCCTCTGGCCGAATAACCCCAGGAGGTTACTGATGAAAAAGTCACGATTCACCGAGACGCAGATCGCCTCGGTTCTAAAAGCGGCCGAGTGAGTCTGTCGCAGTCGGTCTGTTACAAGCCACAGGGCAATAGACTGGACCGGGACCGTCAACTGACTGAAATATTGAGCGAGTTAGCCAACAGCAAGCCTGGACCTGATTTCTGCAAGCCTTTACAGCGATTGAGGCGCCAGGGGCATAGTTGGAATCACAAGGGTGTATGGCGAGTGGACTGTGTGCTCAAGCTCAATCGTCAACGCCGTGTGAAGAAACGGATACCCACCCAGGGAGCCGATGCCGCTGATGGTGCTGTCACGATCGAATCAGGTCTGGTCTGCCGATTTCATGAGCGATGCGCTGTACCATGGCATGAGGTTTCGGACATTGAATGTCCTGAATGACTTCAATCGGAAAGCTTTGGCAATAGAGATCGATACATCTCGCCGACCTGGAAGGGTTTAACGAAAAACTGGCCGATTGGCTGGTCAAATACAACGGCGTTCGGCCCCATAAAGGGCCGGGATTACAAATCCCGGTAAAGTAAATCCGATGCAGTACATTATCAACCACAACAAAAAGTGCAATTTGTGGTGGACTCATACACATTTCGTATAAATCGGTTATAATCCCCTCGCGATTTTTCCGTGAATCATAAATATCAGTAGTTTTCGGAGAATGGGCCTGCTGGCCCATTTTTTGTTTATGCGAATTAATTTGTACGGATAAATGGGCTAATTAAACATGAATCCGATCATGGTAAAGGTTGAAAAATTGTTGAAGTCTGCCATAGAGGACCTGGGCTATGAGCTTATCGGGCTGGAATACGGTGGCCGGGGAAGAGGAATGCTCTTGCGAATCTATATTGACAATAAAGCAGGCATACAGGTATCGGACTGTGAAGTGGCTAGTCGGCGTGTCAGTGCGATTCTCGATGTTGAGGATATTATAGCGGGACATTATGATCTGGAGATTTCTTCTCCGGGGCTGGACCGTCCACTATTTAAGGAGGAGCATTACCGGCGATTTATATCGCGGCGGGTTAAAGTTGTTATGGCGGCGCCTCAATCAGGACGCCGTCGTTTTACCGGGGTTTTGCAGGGTTTTAGTGGCGAGCAGATCATTATCGAGGCTGATGATGAAGTATTTGAATTGCCATTTGCTGGTGTGGCGAGTGCAAGGCTGGTGCCGGAATTCAAGTGAACCGGAATCAAAGGCCTGTTTAGGAGTTGACTGAGAATGAATAAGGATATTTTGCTGGTTATTGATGCCGTGTCCAATGAAAAGGGCTTGGACAAGGAAATTATTTTTGAGGCGATGGAAGCGGCGTTAGCTTTTGCTACCAAAAAGAAAAATCGTGAGGATATTGAGGTTCGTGTATCCATTGATCGTACCACTGGAGACTACGAGACTTTTCGTCGATGGGAAGTTGTCGATGATAAGGATGAAGGCGGCGAGGCTCTGACGGAACTGGAATTCCCGACACGCCAGTTATTTTTGCGTGATGCGGTAGAGCGGGTGGATGAAATTGAGATCGGCGGCTATATCGAAGAACCCATGGAATCTGTCGAGTTTGGCCGAATTGCCGCGCAGACTGCCAGGCAGGTCATGGTGCAGAAAGTGCGTGAAGCTGAGCGTGCCATGGTCGTTGACCAGTATAAAGGACGCATAGGCGATCTGGTTATGGGCATTGCAAAACGCGTGGAACGCGGCAATGTTATTCTTGACCTGGGTAGCAATGCGGAAGGTTTTATAGCCAAGGACGAGACAATACTGCGTGAATCAATTCGTAACGGTGATCGCGTGCGGGGGTATTTAATGGACGTATGTTCCGAGCAGCGAGGCCCTCAGTTGTTTATTTCCCGCACTTGTCCGGAGTTTCTGATTGAGCTTTTTAAACTCGAAGTTCCCGAGATAGGCCAGGGTATGATTCAAGTCAAAGGTGCTGCCCGTGATCCAGGGGCAAGAGCCAAGATTGCTGTGCAGTCCAAGGATGCCCGAATTGACCCTGTTGGGGCGTGTGTGGGCATGCGTGGTTCCCGTGTACAGGCCGTATCCAACGAACTGGGCGGTGAGCGTGTCGATATTATTCTTTGGGATGATAATCCGGCACAGTTTGTTATTAATGCCATGGCACCCGCCGAGGTTGTTTCCATCATTATTGACGAAGACTTACACTCCATGGATGTCGCCGTTGCTGAAGATAAATTGGCCGAAGCCATTGGGCGGGGTGGTCAGAACGTTCGGCTGGCCTGTCAGCTAACAGGCTGGGAGCTTAATGTTATGAGCGAGTCGGAAGCGCTTGAAAAAGGTGAAGTGGAGTCTCAGAAGCTGCAAACTCAGTTTATGGAGCAACTGGACGTTGACGAAGATGTCGCGCTTATTTTGGTGCAGGAAGGTTTTTCCACCGTTGATGAAGTTGCCTATGTCCCTTCTCAGGAACTGTTATCAATCGAAGAGTTTGAAGAGGATATTGTCGAAGAGCTTCGCCAGCGTGCGCGTGATTATCTGTTAGCCCAGGCTATCGCCAATGAAGAGGTTCTCAATAATGCGGAACTTGCTGATGATCTTCGAGCAATGGAAGGCATGGATAGCGAGACGGCTGTCAAAATGGCGGCGAATGGCATCGTCACCATGGAAGGCCTTGCCGAGCAATCGGTCGATGAACTGGTGGAAACAATCGGGATTGACGCCGATAAGGCAGGGGTGCTGATTATCGAGGCAAGGAAACCCTGGTTTCAGGAAGAAGGCCTTGACGCGGGAGAAACTGAATGTCGGGAGTGACCGTAAAACAACTTGCCGAAACAGCCGGCACTCCAGTTGAAAAGCTGATTGAGCAACTGACTGATGCCGGATTGTCGATAAAGTCCCTTGATGACATGGTGACTGAGGAACAAAAGGCACAGTTACTCAATCATCTGAGTGTCGGGTGCGGCGGTACATCCCGTCCGAGTGCTTCAAGTGGTAAGAAAATTACCCTTAAACGTAAATCGACAAGTGAATTAAAGCAAGGTGGGGTACGTAGCAAGACCGTCAGTGTCGAAGTTCGCAAGCGGCGCACGTATGTAAAAGGGACATCGGCACAGGAAGAGGAAATCTCCACATCTGCGGAAGAAACGCCAACAGTTCCTGCTGAAGCAGCGGCACCGGAGCCCGCCGTTTCCGGGGAAGAAACTGTTCAGCCCCGACCTGAAGAAACCGGCGCTGAAAAGGAAGAAGCATTCCGCAAGGCAATGGAGCAGATCGAAAAAGAAGCCATGGTGTTGGGGCAGGCTGACGCAGTGAAACAAAAGACCGAAGAAGAACGGCGGCAGACGGAAGAGACCAGGAGCAAAAAGGAAAAGGCTAAAAAAAGCAAGAAAACAGCCGGTGACGGACGCCATGGTCGTGAGCAATTACACGTCGCGGGTGATGGTAGTGCACGGCGTAAGAAAAAGAAGCGCCCGCGTCCGACGACTATCACAGCCCAGGCCAGACAGAAGTTTGAAAAGCCGACCGCGCCGGTTATTCATGAAGTAGCGATTCCTGGTACGATTACTGTGGGCGAGTTGGCTCAGAAGATGGCGGTTAAGGTTGGTGAAGTCATCAAGATCATGATGAATCTGGGTACGATGGCCACGATTAACCAGGTGATTGATCGCGATACTGCTGCAATCGTTGTTGAAGAAATGGGCCATAGAGTCAGGCTGGTCAGAGACACAGATATTGAGCAGGAATTGCTGGATGCTGCGCATAGTGGCGATACTGAAATGCTGCCGCGTCCACCGGTCGTGACGATTATGGGTCACGTTGACCATGGCAAGACCTCGCTGCTGGACTATATTCGTGCGACAAAGGTGGCTGCCAGCGAGGCGGGTGGTATTACGCAGCACATAGGTGCTTACCATGTTGAAATGGATAAGGGAATGATGACCTTTCTGGACACGCCGGGCCACGCTGCGTTTACTGCGATGCGTGCACGCGGCGCCCAGGTTACTGATATTGTGGTTCTGATAGTTGCCGCCGACGACGGTGTCATGCCGCAGACCAGAGAGGTGATTACTCATGCGCGTGCTGCCGGAGTACCGCTGATTATCGCGATCAGCAAGATTGATAAGGAAGGAGCGGACCCTGAACGTGTAAAAAATGAACTGGTGCAGGAAGAAGTCATTCCTGAAGATTGGGGCGGCGATAACATATTTGTTCACATATCAGCCAAGACTGGTGAAGGCATTGATGAGCTGCTGGATTCCATCCTGTTGCAGGCGGAAGTATTGGAACTTCGGGTCGTTGCAGAAGGTCCGGCCAGTGGTATCGTAGTCGAAGCCAGCCTCGACAAGGGCCGCGGTTCAGTTGCAACTGTGCTGGTCCAAAAAGGCATGCTTAATCAGGGTGATATCCTGCTAAGTGGTAAGGAGTATGGTCGTGTTCGGGCCATGTTTGACGAAAGTGGTCGTGAAATAGCCCGGGCAGGCCCGTCTATTCCGGCCGTGATTCTCGGCCTGTCCGGGACACCGGATGCTGGCGATAGCATGTTAGTTGTGCCGGATGAGCGTAAGGCGCGTGAAGTGGCCGAACACCGTCGTAACAAGCAGCGTGAACAGCAGCTTGCCGTACATAAGGCGGCCAAGCTGGAAAATGCCTTTGCTCAGATGCAGGATAGCGAAACCATGACGCTCAATATCCTGATTAAGGCCGATGTGCATGGTAGCGCGGAAGCATTAAGAGACGCCTTGCAGAAATTTTCGACTGAGGAAGTTAAAATCAGCGTAGTTGCGGCGGGTGTCGGTGGTATCAACGAGTCAGATGCTCATCTGGCTGTTGCCTCACATGCCTTTGTTATCGGTTTTAATGTTCGCGCTGATGCCGCGGCGCGTCGTGTTTCTTCCGAAGAAGGTGTGGACATCCGTTACTACAGCATCATCTATGAGGCGATTGATGATGTAAAGCTGGCTATCGATGGCCTGCTGGGGCCGGAGATCCGCGAAGAGATTCTCGGCTTGGCGCTCGTCAAGGATGTATTCCGCGCCTCAAGGTTTGGCACAGTGGCTGGTTGTATTGTCAGTGAAGGTGTAATCCGCAAAACCAATCTGGTTCGTGTTTTACGTGATAATGTCGTCATCCATGAGGGTGAGCTGGATTCCCTGCGTCGTGTCAAGGATGATGTCAACGAAGTGCAGTCCGGTACGGAATGCGGTATTGGCGTACACGATTACACGGATATTCAGGTTGGTGACCAGATTGAAGTCTTTGAGCGGACGGAAGTTGCACGCAAAGTCAGCTGATCAATTAGAGATTACCGTAGAAGTTTTCGCCCATGCCAAATGACTTTAGCCGGGCCCGCCGCGTCGGAGAGCAGATACGCCGTGATCTGGCCAGCTTGATCCGCAGTGAAATCAAGGAACCGGACCTGGGTATGCTGAGTATATCGGATGCGTGCGTTAGCCCGGATTTATCCCAGGCTAGAATCTATATCAGCATTCTGCAGGATGATCCGGAGATTGTCCGTTACACTATGGACGTGTTGCGTGATTACAGTGGCAGACTGAGAGGTCGCTTGGGAAGGCGTATGCGTATCCGGGCCGTACCCCAGCTCGAATTTATTTACGATGACCTGATCGAAAGGGGAGCCGGGCTTAGCTCAGCCATCGAGAATGCTGTACGGCAGGATCAGCTTAAAGCCGCTCGATACGGCACCGATACCGAAGAAAGCGAGCGATAAAAGAAAGCAAATGGGTAAGCATCGTCGCCGCCCATGCGGCCGCAATATACAGGGCATTCTACTGTTTGATAAACCTGCCGGCAGATCTTCGAATGCCGCGCTCCAGGAAGTGAAGCGGCTGTTCCTTGCGCAAAAAGCCGGTCATACCGGCAGTCTTGATCCATTAGCGACCGGTTTGCTGCCAATTTGTTTTGGGAAAGCCACGCGAATCTCTGGCTTTCTACTTGATGCCGACAAGCATTATGAACTGGTTTGCCAGCTTGGGGTTACCACCACAACGGGCGATGCGGAAGGTGACATTGTTACGACGAATGACGTTCCTGAACTGAGTGCGGGCCAGATTGATCCGTTACTGCAGGCTGACTTCACAGGCCGGATTACCCAGATTCCTCCAATGTATTCCGCCCTGAAGCACAAAGGCCAGAGGCTGTACGATCTGGCCCGGAAGGGTATTGAGGTCGAACGGGAACCCAGAGAGGTGACCATCCATAAACTGGAACTGTTGAACATTGATCAGGCCAGAATGAAAATCACAGTCCATTGCAGCAAGGGAACTTACGTTCGTACCCTGGTCGAGGATATAGGTAAAGCTCTGGGGATAGGTGCCCACGTTAGAGAACTGCGTCGTACTGCCGTGGTACCTTTTGATAAGCCGCAGATGCACTCTCTGGAAGAACTTAAGCGACTAAAGGCAAACGATGCCAGAGAGCTGGATAAGCTATTGTTACCCGCAGAGGCCGCACTGGTGAACTACCCTGATATACACCTTAATGCAGACTCTGTCTATTATCTTAAGCAGGGGCAGGCGGTGCAGGTTCCGCGAGCGCCAACCAGTGGCTGGGTCAGGCTGTATGAAGGAGATGCCCGGTTTATTGGCATGGGTGCTATTCAGGATGATGGGAAAGTCGTGCCGAAACGTCTTTTTTTCTGATACATTCCATCGGGTCAGGAATTATCCATGATTTATACAGGTTTTGGCTTGTTCACAAATAGCTGTGTGGATACAATGCGCACCCGCGCTTCAAGTGATAACATGTTCACTGTCGCAGGGATTATGCTCAGGAAGCTCTGATTAGTCGGAGCTCCCTTTATTTTAGTCATCCGGTGGATACGTCTACTGTTTGACCTTATCAGGAGAAGGAAATGGCACTGAGTGCGCAACAAAAGAGCGAAATTGTTGCTGAATACCAGCGTGGCGAAGCTGATACTGGTTCAGCTGAAGTGCAGATTGCTTTATTGGCACACGATATCAAGGCCCTGAGCGATCATTTTGCCAGTCACAGCAAGGATCATCATTCACGTCAGGGTTTGTTACGTAAGGTAAACCAGCGTCGTAAACTGCTTGATTATTTGAAGAAGAAGGATAGTAAGCGCTATCAGGACTTAATAGAACGTCTTGGACTGCGCCGTTAATCCGGACATTCCGGAGCCCGCTTTTTAGTGAGCTTCCCCATTTCCAGTTAAAGGCATAGGACTGGAATCCATTAAACAACAGAGAAGGGCAGGTAAGTGAACCACATTAAAAAATCTTTTCAGTTTGGTGACAGTACCGTCACGATAGAAACCGGTGAAATTGCGCGTCAGGCGACTGGGGCTGTTTTTGTTAACATGGACGACACCGTTGTTATGGTCACCGTGGTTTGCGAGGAATCCTCGGAACCTCGTGATTTCTTTCCACTAACAGTTGATTATCAGGAGAAGGTTTACGCCGCAGGCCGTATCCCGGGTGGATTTTTCCGTCGTGAAGGTCGTCCTTCAGAAAAGGAAACCCTGACCAGTCGATTGATTGACCGTCCGATTCGGCCGCTATTTCCCAGCGGCTTCTCCAGCGAAGTGCAGATTATTGCCACGGTGATGTCCTTGAACCCCGAAATTGACCCGGACATTCCATCACTGATTGGCTCGTCCGCCGCCCTGGCGATTTCCGGCCTGCCTTTCAATGGCCCCGTGGGGGCCGTGCGTGTTGGTTATAAGAGCGGGCAATATCTACTTAACCCGACCAGGAGCCAGATCGAGGATTCTGATCTGGACCTGATTGTTGCCGGCACTGAAAAGGCAGTACTGATGGTTGAATCCGAAGCGAACCTGCTGTCTGAAGAAATTATGCTGAATGCCGTCATGTTTGGTCACGAGCAATCCCAGGTGGCGATTAATGCCATTAAGGAGCTGGCCGCCGAAGTGAATACGCCCGCCGTCGAATGGGCACTTCCGCCATCAGACGACGAACTGCACAAGCGTGTTGCTCAAGCCGCTGAGGCCGATCTGACTGCGGCCTGCCAGATAGCCGACAAGATGGAGCGTTATGACAGACTGCATGAGATTTCTGCTGCGGTTACTGAGAGCCTGACACAGATTGAAGAGAGCGAGCGGCCTTGCTGGAGCAAAGGTGATATTGGCAACGCCATTGACAGCCTGAAGAAGAAAATTGTCCGTGACCGTATTCTGGCGGGCGAAACACGTATTGATGGTCGTGATAACCGTACTGTACGTCCTATCGCCGTGCGCACGGGAGTATTGCCGCGTACCCACGGTTCAGCGCTCTTTACCCGCGGCGAAACCCAGGCACTGGTGGTGACGACTCTGGGCTCCGGTCGAGATGCACAAACGATTGATGCGCTGGAAGGAACCAGAAAAGACAACTTCATGCTGCATTACAATTTTCCACCATTCTGCGTGGGCGAGACAGGCCGTATTGGTTCAACCAAACGCCGTGAAATCGGACATGGACGACTGGCGCGTCGCGGTGTTAGTGCGGTGATTCCAGAGCAGGAAGAATTCCCATACGTGTTGCGTGTGGTATCTGAAATCACAGAATCGAATGGTTCAAGCTCCATGGCGAGCATTTGCGGCACATCACTGTCACTAATGGATGCCGGAGTACCGGTTAAAGCGCCCGTAGCGGGCGTAGCCATGGGCCTGATTAAGGAAGGCGATAAATTTGCGGTACTGACTGATATTCTGGGTGACGAAGACCATCTGGGTGACATGGACTTCAAGGTAGCCGGTTCCAAGGATGGCATCACGGCGTTACAGATGGATATCAAGATTGATGGCATTACCAGAGAAATTATGGAGCAGGCATTGGACCAGGCACATGAAGGTCGTATGTTCATCCTGGGCGAAATGAACAAGGTAATCAGCGAACCTCGCGCCGAAATGTCTGATTTCGCCCCGCAGATGTTGAGCATGAAAATTGATCCCAGCAAGATTCGTGAAGTGATTGGCAAAGGAGGCACCACCATTCGCTCTATTACCGAAAATACCGGCGCCTCTATTGATATCGATGATAATGGCAACATCAAGATTGCCTCTCCGGACAGAGACGCGGCCAATGCCGCACGTCACGCCATTGAGCAGATTACCGCCGATGTTGAATCCGGTCAGATTTATGAAGGCAGAGTTGTTCGCCTGATGGACTTCGGTGCCTTCGTGAACATCCTGCCGGGAAAAGACGGTCTGGTTCACATTTCCCAGATTTCAGAAGAGCGCGTAGAGAAGGTAAGCGACAAGCTGTCTGAAGGTGACGTGGTTAAGGTGAAAGTTCTGGAAGTGGACCGTCAGGGACGCATACGGCTGAGCATGAAGGCCGTAGCTGCCGAGAGGCGATCCGCAGCCAGATAATGAAACGGATATGCGGGGATCTTTTTTTTGATTCCGGCACGAGCCGCCATGTTAATCGTTGCCGACGAGAATATCCCCGCCGTAACCGAAGTCTTCTCCGCATTTGGAACAGTGCAGCTCCTGCAGGGGCGGGAAATGCGGGCATCCGACATTCGGTATGCCGAGGCATTGCTGGTGCGCTCCGTTACCAGAGTAAACCGTGATTTACTGAACGGCAGCAGGGTTGGATTTGTTGGCAGTGCAACCATTGGTACCGATCATATTGACCTGTCCTGGCTGAAATCCCGGGGCGTGGAATTTGCCAATGCCCCCGGCTGCAACGCAGTTGCCGCGGCCGAATACGTGATACTCTCCGTTCTGTTATGCGCCCGCCGGAACCACCTTGATCTTCTAGGCAGTACCGTCGGGATTATTGGCTGCGGCAATGTCGGATCCCGCGTGCAGGCGCGTTTCGAGGCCATCGGACTCAAATGCCTTGTCTGCGATCCCCCAAGGGCTGAGCGCGAAGGTACCGCAGGTTTTGTCGATATGGAGACAATATCCGGGGCCGATATTATAACAGTACACATCCCACTGGAAAGAAGCGGGGATCATCCGACATTCAGACTGATAAGCAGTGAATTTATTGAGAGCCTGAAACCGGGAGCCATCCTCATCAACACCTCGCGCGGTGAAATTAGCGATGAAAACGCACTTAAAAAGCGACTGATCAGACAGGACGATATTTACGCTGTTCTGGATGTTTGGGAGAACGAGCCCGGTATTGACCCGGAGCTGGTCGAAAAAGTTGCGGTCGCGACGCCTCATATTGCCGGACACAGTATTGACGGCAAATTACGCGCCACCGGCCAGTTATACGAAGCCTGGTGTCAATTCAGTCATGCTGCCCGGGAATGGGACTACCAGCGGAGACTGCCCGATCCGGAAGAACCATTGATCAGCCTGCGTGATATCGAAAGTCCGCTGGAAGCAATCTCGGCTGCGTTGCCCAGGGTTTATAATATATCGCGGGATGATCGTGATTTACGTAATTTATGCAGTGACACGGACAAAGATACCGGAGCCGGTTTTGACCTGCTGCGCAAATGCTATCCGGTGCGCCGTGAATGCAGAGCATATCGGATCGCCGGACGGAATCTTTCTGAATCCGTCTTATCGACCTTAAGAAAGTTTGGTTTTGCGTTAGCCTGAGCACCATATCGCTTCAGGGAAACCCTGATTAAATCAAGGCTTCTTTTTTACCTTTACAAGCTGTCACAATTAATTTCAGAGAGAGAACTTATGGAAATCTTAACGGAACGTATCCTGTATGCCAGCCGCTGGCTGTTGGCTCCGATTTATGTTGGTCTGAGTTTTGCTTTGATACTTCTGAGTATTAAATTCTTTCAGGAAATCATTCACTACTTTCCATTGATTCTATCCATGTCCGAATCCGGGCTCGTGCTGGTAATCCTCTCCATGGTAGATATGGCATTGGTGGGCGGTCTGATAATCATGGTAATGTTTAGCGGCTATGAAAATTTTATTTCCCGGATCGACATCGCCGAGGGCGTTGAAAAGCTGTCATGGCTGGGCAAGCTGGATGCAGGCTCCCTGAAGCAAAAAGTAGCGGCTTCCATTGTCGCCATATCCTCGATTCATCTTCTGCAGAAATTCATGAACGTAGAACAGGTGGATAACGATAAACTGATGTGGTACGTTATCTTACACATGACGTTTGTCGTATCCGCAATTGGCATGTCCTGGGTTGATAAAATGAATCAACACTAAAGCAATGACCCGGACCCTGTTCAGCACTTTTCCGTCCCGCATGAAACCATAAAAAGAACACCGCTAAAGACCATATTGGCATTTATCGACATGGCGCTGCTTGACTGTTCGTGGTCAAAAAATAAATTCGACGAACTTCAAGTAAGTTAGTATCTTTACTGAGTATGGACCTGAACTATCTTGAACTTGAACAACCGATCGTCGATCTCGATGAAAAAATTTCCGAACTGGAAAATGCCAGTAAAAACGGGGATTTTAATATTGAAGAGGCGCTGAAGAGCCTGCGTGAAGAGCGCGGGAAAATGATTGAGCGTATTTTTGCTGACCTGACACCCTGGCAAATATCACAAATGTCACGTCATCCTCAGCGGCCCTATACCCTGGACTACATCAATCGGGCACTGACAGACTTTCAGGAACTCCATGGAGATCGCACCTTTGCCGATGATCTGGCGATTATCGGTGGATTGGCGCGGCTCGATGGTCGCCCTGTAATGGTGATCGGGCATCAGAAAGGGCGGGGCACCAAAGAAAAAATCCGCCGTAACTTCGGCATGCCCAGACCCGAAGGCTACCGCAAGGCCTTGCGACTGATGAAAATGGCGGAAAAATTCAACCTGCCGATCCTGACATTTATCGACACGCCCGGCGCTTACCCGGGTATTGGCGCCGAAGAACGAGGACAAAGCGAGGCGATTGCCCGCAATTTACAGGCAATGTCTGACCTTAAGGTTCCCATTATCAGTACGGTTATAGGCGAGGGCGGGTCTGGTGGTGCGCTGGCCATTGGCGTTGGTGATCAATTATTGATGCTGAGTTTCAGCACCTACTCAGTCATCTCCCCTGAAGGTTGCGCCTCCATTCTCTGGAAAAGTGCTGAAAAAGCCGAAGAGGCCGCGACCGCTATGGGTATTACGGCGGACCGTCTTGAAGAACTCGGTCTGGTGGACGAAATCATAGAAGAGCCGCTTGGTGGCGCACATCGTGACCCGGACAAGATGGCCGAGACACTGAAAAACACACTTTCGGTTACGCTAAATAAACTACGGCAATTATCGATCAGCGAAATACTGCAACGGCGCCATCATCGCCTGATGAGTTACGGACAATACAAAGAATGACTTACTGACCTGTCGGCGCCGGCCATTTATGCCTTTTTCCGCGAAAAAGCTATTATCCATATATGGTCAATCCATATATGGTCAATCCATATATGGTCAATCCATTGATGTCCGGCGATTATGGATAGCCTATAGCGGCGGAATGGATTCCCACGTTTTGCTGCATCGAACCCATACGCTCCGGCCGGAGCTGCCCGATATTGCCGGAGCGATACATATTCACCATGGTTTAAGCCGTCATGCCGATGACTGGCAGATTCACTGCCGGGACACCTGTGCCGACTTAGGCATTAATTTTATTTCGATGAAAGTGACCCTGCATGAAGGCGAAGGCCCGGAAGACAAGGCGCGCAGAGCCCGGTACGGAGCCTTTGCAAAAATCATACAGCCGGGCGACGCGATATTAACGGCCCAACACCAGGACGATCAGGCGGAAACCCTGCTACTCCAGGCCATACGCGGAGGAGGGCCGCGTGGAATGGCGGCTATGCCTGCAATCTCCTCACTTGGTCGAGGTTATTTGCTCAGACCACTATTAGCAGTCAGCAGACAACAGATACTGGAATATGCCGAACGGCATACCCTGCAATGGATAGAAGATGAATCAAACAAAGACATGCGAATTGGCCGGAATTTTCTAAGAAATGAAGTCATATCACTGATCAGGCAACGCTGGCCGGCAGCACCACGGACCCTCGCACGCACTGCCACGCACACCGCTGCACTGGTTGATTTAAGTGACGAACTGCTCAAAGGCGAGCTGCGAAAAAACCAGGGAAGACATGCGGGAACACTCTCAATAGCCGCCCTGCTCAAACAGCCGGCCTCACGAGCCTCATTGCTCATCAGGGCACAGTGTCAAAAACAGCGGATTTCCCCCCCGACAACGGCGCATATCACAGAACTGCTGGAAAAACAGATCCATGCCGACCCGGACCGGCAAATCCATATTTGCTGGTCCGGGGGCGAATTTCGTCGCTACCGTGATGACCTGTACATTACCCATCCGATACCGGAGGTAAAAACATCAGACTGGTGGCATGACTGGGATGGTAGCGGTGCCTGCAGGATACCGGAACTGGAAGGCACTCTTAAGCTGACCAAAACCGTAGGCAAGGGCCTGCGGCCCGACCTGGTAAGCAAAGGGATTCAGGTCAGACCACGCCGTGGAGGCGAAGCATGCAGACCCCGAAGAGACAGATACACCCGCAGACTTAAAGCAATTTACCAATACCATGAGATTCCTCCCTGGGAGCGAGACACAACCCCCTTGCTGTTCATTGATGAAAAACTGGTGGCAGTAGGAAATATAGCCATCTGCGATGAAGCCGGTGTCGATGAAACGCAAGCCGGACTCAGTGTGATCTGGCAGAAAAACTCTACCGACACCTGAGCATAAAAACAGCAATCTTTGATGTCCTTTTGCAGCAGAAGGACAGCGCAGATCGATCTCACAGGCACTGGAACCGTAAAAATAACCGACTTATGCGCCCTTATGTAGTAAATTATACATCTCAGAATTACCGTAATAGCCGGTTTTGCCGCGTTTCATGGAAAGCAAATGACCACCAGCCTATCGAAGATGCCGCCGACTGGCAGCTTGTTCCCGCAGGTGACTGTGATTTTCGCTCATTCGATTTATTTAACAGTGCGCCTCATGCGGGAGGCCAGGGATTGATACAGAATAGGCAAGACATCAGCAGCCGTGATAAAAAAGGCCGGACACTGCTGCACAAAGTAGCTGCAAGATCGTCAGAACCGGGCATCATAGCCGCGCTGATAAAGGCCGGGGCAGACATCAACAGTTGCGCTAAAAAAGGTCGGACACCGTTGCATTGGGCGGCTGCAAGGTCTTCGGAACCGGGCATGATAGCGGCCCTGATACAAGCCGGGGCAGACATCAACAGCCGCGATGCAGATGGCATAACACCGCTGCATTGGGCGGTCGGATACTCTTCCGAACCGGGCATGATAGCCGCCCTGATACAAGCCGGGGCAGACATCAGCAGCCACGCTGAAGGTGGCTGGACACCGCTGCACGTAGCGGCTGGAAACAATTCAGACCCGGACATAATAGCGGCCCTGATAAAAGTCGGGGCGGACATCAACCATCGTGATGAAGGTGGCTGGACACCACTGCACTGGGCGGCAGCGCATACTTCAGAACCGGGCATCATAGCGACCCTGATAGAAGCCGGAGCAGACATCAACAGCCGCGATAAAGGCGGCTGGATACCGTTGCACTGGGCAGCCGCAAACTCCTCAGAACCGGGCATCATAGCCGCACTGGCAAAGGCCGGTTCGAACATCAACAGCCGTGATGAAGAAGGCTGGACACCGCTGCATGGAGCGGCCGGATACTCTTCAGAACCAAACACAATAGCCGAACTGATGAAAGCTGGAGCAGACATCAACAGCTGCGATAAAAAAGGCTGGGTACCGCTACATCTGGCGGCCGCAAAGTCTTCAGAGCAGGGCATCATCGTCGCCCTGTTAGCCGCCGGGGCGGATGTCGAAAGCCACGCTGAAAAAGGCTGGACACCGCTGCACCTGGCGGCCGCAAACTCCTCAGAACCGGGCATCATAGCGACCCTGTTAGCGGCCGGAGCGGACGTCAACAGACGTGATGAAGAAGGCTGGACACCACTGCATTTTGCCGCCGTACATTCTTCACAGCCCGGCATCATAGTGACCCTGATAGAAGCCGGAGCAGACGTCAACGGCTCCGATAAAAAAGGCAGAACACCGCTGCATCGGTCCGTTGCACACTCCTCAGAGCCCGGCATAATAGCCGCACTGCTGGAAGCCGGTGGAGACGTCAACAGACGCGACGAAAAAGGTTGGACATTGCTGCATTGGGCGGCTGTAAACTCTTCAGAACCGGGCATGATAGCGGCCCTGATAGAAGCCGGAGCAGACATCAATGGTTGTGATGACGGCGGCTGGGCACCGCTGCATTTTGCGGCGGCACATTCTTTAAAATCGAGCATGATAGTAGCTCTGATAGAAGCCGGAGCAGACGTCAACAGCCGCGATGAAAGTGGCAATACACCGCTGCACTGGACGGCTGCACGCTCATCAGAACCGGATATAATGGCGGCCCTGATAGAAGCCGGAGCAGACGTCAACAGCCGCGATGAAAAAGGCTGGACACCGCTGCATTTTGCGGCGGCACATGCTTCGGAACCCGGCACAATATCCGCCCTGCTAGCCGCCGGAGCGGATGTCAACAGCCGTGATGAGGACGGCGGGATAGCGCTGCACTGGGCGGCGGCGCATGCGACACAACCGGATATTATAGCCTTACTGATAGAAGCCGGAGCAGGCATCAACAGCCGTACCGAAAAAGGCATAACACCGCTACACTTCGCGGCGGTACATTCTTCGGAGCCGGGCATCATAGCCTTACTGATAGAAGCCGGAGTAGACATCAACAGCCGTACCGAAAAAGGCATAACACCGCTGCATTTTGCAGCCGGGTTTTCCTCGGAATTGGGCATCATAGCCTTACTGATAGAAGCCGGTGCAGACATCAACAGCCGTGATACAGATGGCATAACACCGCTGCATGAAGCGGCCGGATACTCCTCGGAACCAGACATCGTCACAGCCCTGATAAAAGCCGGAGCAGGCGTCAACAGCCGTGATAGACACGGCATAACACCACTGCATGAAGCGGCCGGGTTTTCTTCAGAGCCCGGCATAATAGCCGTACTGCTGGAAGCCGGAGCAGACGTCAACGGCCATGATGCAGACGGCGGAAAACCGCTGCACTGGGCCGCCGCAAAAACCTGGCAACCAGACATAATCGCCATCTTGATAGCAGCCGGTGGAGACGCCAACGGCCGTGATGATGCAGACCGGACACCGCTGCATCTGGCGGCCGGTCATTCTTCAAAACCGGACATAATCATCGCCCTGCTAATAGCCGGAGCCGACCCAAAATCCGTAGACAGCGAAGGCCAGACACCCTGGGATTACATACAGGAAAACCCAGCCTTGAAAAATACAGACGCATACTGGAAACTGAATGAAGCCCGATTTGCTTGAAAAGACATATACAAAAGTATTGAACTATCAAAACCCATAGAACGACAAAAAAAGTTAAAAATATCTTTTCAGCAGCTGACAACTCAACGGACACCGCCACGGCATTCGCACCACCTCCACTGGAACAGCGCAAATGAACCGGAAATATAGTGACCTGTTAAAAAATCAGATTCATCATGGCGATCATGACCACCAGAAACAGAACAGTCATAATACTGCCTGCCCTCATAAAATCAGGTACGCGATAACCGGCAGGCCCCATAATCAGGGCATTGACCTGATGAGTAGGGATCAGAAATGAGTTAGACGTGGCGATGGCGACCGTTAATGCAAACACCGCCGGATTCGCCCCCGCGCCGATTGCAATATTGACAGCCAGAGGTACCAGCAACACCGTAGCACCGACATTCGACATAACCAGCGTAAAAAACGTAGCCAATACAGCGACAGCCGTCTGAATGACCCAGACCGGCATATCACCGACAACCGACAGGACCAGCCCGGCGACCCACTTTGCCGTGCCGGTTGTTTCCACCGCAAGCCCGAGCGGGATCAACGAAGCCAGCAAAAAGACCGTTTTCCAGCTTATCGCCTCATAGGCCTCATCAATGCTGAGCACCCCGGCCAGAATCATACCCATGGCGCCGGTCAGCAGAGCAACCGACAAACGAATATCAGTGAACAACACCATAAACAGAGCGATACCAAAAAAAACCACAGCGGCCAGCAGCTTTTCAGGGCGTAACTGCTCCGCCTTGGGGTATTCAGAAGTGACCACAACGAAGTCGCGATTATCTTCGATACGCTCCAGAGCGCTCCATGCCGTGTGCACCACCAGAGTATCGCCGGCCTGGAGCGGAATACTGCGAATATCATCTCCCTCACGCATGGTTTCACCATTACGATGCAGGCCGATCATAGCCAGACCATAGGCCTTACGCATCCAGATATCGCGAGCGCTTTTCCCGATCAATTTCGATCCCGGAGGCACTACAACCTCAGCAATACCGGCCCTCGCCGCCGACAAAGGCTCGGCGAACGTGCGCATTTTCTCCCGATGTTTCAGCTTGAATTTTTTCACAAAAGTCATGAGATCATTTGGGTCGGCCACAATTCCCAGCACCATGCCCTCATAGAGCTCCACCGCACGGTCAATCGTCCCCGGCCCCACTCGCGCCGCGCCGCCATGCTTACTGGCAATCACCCGTATGCGATAGATAGTTTCGACATCATCCAGCTTCACACCGATAATCTCACTGCCGCCTGTTATGACAACCTCGTGGACAGCGTAATCAACGCCATAGACCTCGTTAAAATACTTCATTGAATCCCGGCCACTGGTACCACTCTCACTTTTGGTAGCCGGCAAAACAAATCGGCCGGCGACCACAAAATAAACAATACCACTCATAACCAGAGCGATACCGACAGGAGTCACCGAAAACAGACCCCAGACCTCCATTTGCTGATCAGCCGGAAGGGCCTTATTGGAAGTCAGAATCAGGTCATTCAGAAGAATCAGCGGACTGGAACCCACCATAGTCATAGTGCCGCCGAGAATTGCGACAAACCCCATCGGCATAAGCAGGCGTGACATCGGCAAACCGGAACGTGCGGAAATACGAGACACCACCGGCAGAAACAAGGCAGCCGCGCCGACATTCTGCATAAACGAAGAAATAAAACCAACCGTGGCAGAAATAATCAAAACAACACGCCTCTCGGTCGTGCCGCCGATCTTCAGAATAAAAGCCGCCACCTTGCTCATAAGACCGGTTTTATCCAGACCGGCCCCGATAATCATCACCGCGATAATCGAAATGACCGCATTAGAGGCGAAACCATCGAAAAGGTGCATCGTATCGACCAGCCCTTCCTGCAACCCCATAATCGGATAAAACAGAGAAGTCAGTCCCAGCAACACCATCACCGTAGCCGCAGCCACATCAACGCTCACGACCTCAAAGGCAAACAGATAAATTGTCAGCAACAGAATGGCCGTCACCCAGGCGATCTCGATGGTAGGCACGACCGTCAGCATACTGGCAGCGGCCAGGAATACGCCGGCGGCAATCCACTGCTTGCGCTTACGGCGTCTCGCTTGTTTTTCGGCAGACAAATCAGACATGGCGGCTCATTCCATAAATTTACTCGGTACAGACAAAGGGCATCAGGCGACATTCTCATTGCGAGATGACAGACGACAAAGGCATCCATGCCTTTACCGGAGAATGCGTATTCTCACCGCTCCATGGTAGATATTCAAGTCAATGGCAAAGACATACTGACTGAATGCACAGCCAAATTGATCCAATAGAGCCCGGGGAAGACTGCGGCCGGCTTGAGACCCGACGCGAGGCAAAAAATCGGTTGGCCCGTGTATACAACCAACACACCGGACGATAACATCGGCCTGGAAACGCCCATGGCCGACCGGAAGCAAACCCGGGGCAGGCAATTTTGTCGCATTCAGGCACTAAAAAAGCTTGCAATGCGTCCCGAATGTGGTTAAACTGGTTAAAATTGCCTGTATGATACGGGCCTGGAATCTAAACCTGGAATCGGCAACATCACCGAAAACCGGTCGCCAACGGCGGCCCGCAAACCCGGAACCCGGTCCAGGCAATAGACAACAGCGAATGTAAGAATAAAGCGGCCCGCAAAGCCGCTTGCTTTTCACTGGAGAGAGAGGAAGTGAACATGGTTACCAAACCCCTGAAGGTTGCTACAGGCGCCATAGAGAATTTAATGGCCCCCCCCCCCCCCCCCCCCCCCCCCCCCCCCCCCTTTTTTTGAATTTAAGGAATCATAAGGAATCCATGATGGAGCTTATCGTCGATAAGCGGCGGCGTGCGCCGCTGCACTCGGTTCGGAACCGCTTCCGTCCCCTGCTGGCCGCCGTGTTGCTTGGTTTGCCGCTGTGGGTGGGTTTGACAGCCGAGGCCACCGCGCAGGCGGTCAACGCCGACGGCACCTACACCGTCCCCCAGGACTGGGCGCTGAAACCGTCGGCTATCAACGCCGGAGGAAGCTTCCGGCTGATGTTTAGAACAACTTCCCAGCATAGGCCAGGATCGTCGGACCTTGACCAGGGTTACAGCCGCCATGTGCGAAACTCCATTGCCGGCGGGCACGCAGCTATCCGGCCCTACAGCTCGGCCTTCCGCGTCCTCGGCTCAACCGCCACGGTGCACGCCCGCGACCATGCCATGACCACCGGCACCGGCGTACCCATCTACTGGCTGGGCGGTGCCAAGGTCGCCGACAATTACACCGACTTCCACGACGGCTCGTGGGATAGCCCAGCAACACGTAATGAAGATGGAAGTTCAGTTTCCCAGTCTTTCTCGGCTTTGACAGGCAGCAACGACGATGGAACCGCGTTTACCGGACAGGAGTTGGGTAGTAGCGGGAGGACCAGAACAGGGTCGGGCGCTGGCGGCTTGGATAGCGGCGCATCAGTCACCTCTTTAGCGAGCGCAGGTCTCTTCGGTCTCTCCCCAGTCTTCGTCGTGGCATCAACCACTTCGGTCATCAGCATCGCCGCCGGCACCTCGCCGGTGATAGAGGGCACAGCCGCCGACTTCACCGTCACCGCAACACCCGCGCCCAGCGCCAACCTGACGGTCAACCTGTCCGTCGCCGATGCCTCGGGCAGCGACTTCGTGCCCGCCGGCAACTCGGGTGCCCAAACAGTAACCGTCACCACCTCCGGCAGCGCCATCTACTCGGTACCGACCGTGGACGACAGCACGGCAGAAACGCGCGGCCCGGTCACCGTCACCGTGGCCGGCAGCACCGCCTACACCGTGGGTGCCTCACAGAACTCGGCCTCGGTCACGATCCTTGACGACGACGCCACCCCGGCCGTGACGGTCACCGAGACAAACGGCAATACCAGAGTCATCGAAGGCGGCACCACGGACGAATACGTCGTGGCGCTGACCGCACCACCCGCCTCAGGCGTGGTCATCACGCCCACCTCGGCCGCACCGGGCACCGCCAGGGTCAGCCCGACCGCCCTGGGCTTCTCCGTCACCAACTGGCATATAGCCCAGACCTTCACCGTCACCGGGGTGGATAACGAAGACGACGCCGTCAATCAGGAAGTGACCATTAGCCACGCCATCACCTCCACGGATTCCACTTACAGCGTAATCACCCCGGCCCCCGTCACGGTGGCCGTGAGAGACGACGAGCCCACCATCGTCTCCCTGACCCGCAACGGTAGCGGCGCCGTTGACGAAGGCGGCACGGTGCGTTTCACCATCGCCCTGTCTCGGGCACTGACCGCCGGCGAGGGCATCTTCGTACCGTTTTTTATCACCGGCACGGGAGTGACCATGGACGACTGGGAGCTGGAAGCCAGCGGCACCGGCGTGACCCTGAGTTACGCCTCTTCCTTTGGTTTCAGTTTCCTGAACTTTGACGAGGAGGGCGCAATGAGTGCCACTCTGGTGCTGACACCGGTGAACGACAACACCGCCGAGGGCGGCGGCACCGGTTCCGAGACCTACACCATCGCCTTCGGTCCGAACAACGCTGACTTAACTGTAGGAGGCTTTGATGGCACGGGCGTGGGAAACAATGTCGGCGGTGGTGCCGACCCGCACAGCAGCGACAACAGCTTCAACGTGCGAGTGAACGACCCCACCCCAGGCGTCACCATTACCGAAACGAACGACGCCACCACGCCCACCGAAGGCGGCACAGACGAATACACGATGATGCTGACCTCACAACCGACCGCAAACGTGACCATCATGGCCACTTCAGGCACAACGGCCACCGCCACGATCAACCCATCGAGCCTGATATTCACCAGCGCCAACTGGAACACGGCCCAGACCATCACCGTCTCCGGGGTGAATAACGCCGTTGACGCCGCCAATCAGCAAGTGACCATTAGCCACGCCATCATGTCCACGGATTCCACTTACAGCGCAATCACCCCGGACCCCGTCACGGCCACGGTGATCGACGACGACCCCACGGTCGTTTCCCTGACTCGTCCCGGCAGCGACACTGGCGCGATTGACGAAGGCGCTGCAGTGACTCTTATCATCGAACTATCCCGGCGACTGATTGACGGTGAGACCATCGACGTGCCGCTGTCTATCTCCGGCACGAATGTGACCCCGGACGACTGGAACCTGACATTAAGCGACACAAGTTTCGGTGCGACCCTGTCGGGCGAGGAAACTTCCACCCCGCAGCTGCGCATTTCAAATGCTGCAAGCCTCGGCGGCGCCAACCTGATTCTGACACCGACATTCGACGAAACCGACGAGGGCGGTACCGAGACCTACACCATCGCCCTCGGTCCGAACGACGCCACCGCCAACGGCTTTGACCGCACAACCCTGGGCACCAATGTCGGCGGCGGTGCCGACCCGCACAGCAGCGACAACGACTTCGATTTGGAGGTGCTGGACTCCGTGCGCCACACCATGTCGCTCAGTCTCAACTCCGCAATGGGGGCCGAGGGCGATTCGGGGCTTAGCGACGGTGCGACCTTGACGATAACCGTTGATCCACCTAATCCGCGGATGTTTGATTTCCTACTGAACTTCGGTGGCACTGCCATCCGTGGCGGCAATGACTACACTGTCGCTAGATCCGGCTTTGATACCGATATCTCGGCAATCGACTCACAAATTCCACTGCGTATTACCGGCGACGCCACCCTTCAGTACAGGATCCGGGCAAACGGCGACACAGTGGATGAATCCGGCGAGACGGTGATAATATCTCTGAGCCGGGCCAGCATCAGAACCCCCGCCAATGTCATCATCGACGAAGACGCCACCACCGTCACCTACACCATCACCGACGACGACACGGCAGGCGTCACCATCAGCGAAACAGACGACGCCACCACACCCACCGAAGACGGCACGGACGACGAATACACGATGGTGCTGGACACACAACCGACCGCAGACGTGACCATCATGGCCACCTCAGGCACAACGGCCACCGCCACGGTCAGCCCATCGAGCCTGATATTCACCAGCGCCAACTGGAACACGGCCCAGACCATCACCGTCACCGGGGTGGATAACAACGCCGACGCCGCCAATCAGCAAGTGACCATTACCCACGCCATCACCTCCTCAGACACCAACTACAGCGGCCTCACCCCGGACCCCGTCACGGCAACGGTGATTGATGACGAACCTACGGTTGTTTCCTTGACTCGTTTCGGCGGCGACACTGGCGCGATTGACGAAGGCGTTCCAGTGATTCTTGTAGTTGACCTGTCCCGGCAACTGATTAACGGTGAGACCATCGACGTGCCGCTGTCTATCTCCGGCACGAATGTGACCCCGGCCGACTGGAACCTGGCATTAAGCGACACAAGTCTCGGTGCGACCCTGTCGGGCGAGGACACTTCCACCCCGCTGCTACGCATTTCAGATGCTGCAAGCTTCGGCGGCGCCAACCTGATTCTGACACCGACATTCGACGAAACCGACGAGGGCGGTACCGAGACCTACACCATCGCCCTCGGCCCGGACGGAGCTGGCACCAACGGCTTTGACCGCACAACCCTGAGCACCAATGTCGGTGGCGGCGCCGACCCGCACAGCAGCGACAACGGCATCGATTTGGAGGTGCTGGACGCCGTGCGCCACACCATGTCGCTCAGTCTCGACTCCGAAATGGGAGCCGAGGGCGATTCGGGGCTGACCGACGGTGCGACCATGACGGTGACCATGGATCCGCCTAATCCGCGAGTGATTCCCCTCGATATTCAGCTGGGCGGTACCGCCACCCGTGGTGGCAATGACTACTCTGTCTTTATAGCCGGCTTCAATACCGATCTCTCGGCAAGCAATCCAAGCCGTCCAGTCATTAATCTGAATTTTCCTGCCAATCGGGCCACCGTTCAGTTCAGGGTTCGGGCAAACGGCGACACAGTGGATGAATCCAACGAGACGGTGACGCTGGCTCTGGGCCGGGTCACAGGCACTAACGCCACCCCCACCAGCATCATCTTCGAAGAAGACGCCACCACCGTCACCTACACCATCACCGACGACGACACGGCGGGCGTGACCCTTACCGAAACGAACGACGCCACCACGCTCGCCGAAGACGGCGGCACGGACGACTACGGCATGATGCTGACCTCACAACCGACCGCAGACGTGACCATCACACCCACCTCAGGCACGCTGGCCACCGCCACGGTCAGCCCATTGAGCCTGACGTTCAGCAACACCAACTGGGCCACGGCCCAGACCTTCACCGTCACCGGGGCGAATAACAACGCCGACGCCGCCAATCAGCAAGTGACCATTAGCCACGCCATCACCTCCGCGGATTCCACTTACGAAGCAATCATCCCGGCCCCCATCACAGCGACGGTGACCGACAACGACGCCACCACCGTGACCCTGGGGGGCACGGCGGGTAACATCAACGAGGGCGTCACCCGCAACCTCACCGTCACCCTGAACCGCGCCCTGGCCGCCGGCGAAAGCCTGGCCGTACCGCTGACCCTGGGCGGCACCGCGACACGGGGCACGGACTACACCCTGACCGGCACCGATGCGGACGGCATCGCCTACACCATCCCGGACACCGGCAACGTCGGCACGGTGACATTTACCGGCCCGGCCCTGGCCACCGCCACCCTGGCCCTGGTCGTGCAGGTTGACGGCACGTCCGACGCCAGCGAGACCATCACCATCGCCCTGGGCACTTTGGACAGCAACTCCGGCACCGGCCTGGGCGGCGGCGCCAGCGGCACAGGCAGCCTGGCCTTCACCATCATGGAGGATCCGACCATCGTGCTGCCACTGACCCTGACGGTCGCTGAAGGCGATACCGATGGTGTCGGTTACCCGGTGTCCCTGGCAACCGAACCGACGGCGAGTACCACGATAGCGGTCACCGGTCACACCGGCACCGACCTGACGCTGGATACCGCCAGCCTGACATTCACGACGAGCAACTGGGACACGGCGCAAATGGTCACGGTCACGGCGGGTGAAGACGCCGACGCGGCGGACGACACAGTGAGCCTGACCCATACGGCCTCAGGCAGCCCAGCCGATTATGATGGATCGATAACGGGCGCGGTGACGGTGACCATCACCGACCCCGACATGGCGGCCATCACCATCAGCGGGGCGCCGATAACCATTGCAGAGGGCGATGAAGGCACATACACCGTAGTGCTGGCCACACAACCCAGCGCCGCAGTGACCATCACGCCCACCTCGGGTACGTCGGCCACCGCCACGGTCAGCCCGTCCGCCCTGACCTTCACCAGCGCCAACTGGGACACGGCCCAGACCATCACCGTCGCCGGGGAAGATAACAACGCCGACGCCGTCGATCAGACAGTCACCATTACCCACGCCGCCACCTCCACGGACACCGACTACAGCGGCCTCACCCCGGACCCCGTCACAGCGACGGTGACCGACGACGACCCCACGGTCGTTGCCCTCGCCCGCACCGGCAGCACCGGTGCCGTTGGCGAAGGCGGCACGATAGGTTTCACCATCACCCTGAGTCGGGCACTGGCCAGCGGCGAGATCATCGATGTGCCGCTGTCCATTTCCGGCACGAGTGTCACCACGGACGACTGGAGTCTGGCGCTCGATAGCAACGTCGGCAACACAGGCGTGACCCTGTCGAGCCAGGCCACCGCCACCCCGCGGGTGCGCTTTACGAGTTCCCGGACCGCCAACCTGCAGTTGACCGCAGCGGCCGACGGCATGGCCGAGGGCGGCGGCGAAGGCTCGGAGACCTACATCATCGCCCTCGGCCCGAACGACGCCACCACCAACGGCTTTGACCTCTCAACCCTGGGCACCAATGTCGGCGGCGGTGCCGACCCGGACAGCAGCGCCAACACCTTCAATGTGCAGGTCAACGACCCTCCCTCGGCGGGCGTGACCATCACCCAGACGGGCGGCACCACCAGACCCATCGAAGGCGGCACCACGGACAGCTACGGCATGACGCTGGACATACAACCCACCGCAGACGTGACCATCACAGCCACCTCAGGCACACCGGCCACCGCCACGGTCAGCAGCAGCCTGGTATTCACCAGCACCAACTGGAACATGGCGCAGAGCATCACCGTCACCGGGGTGGATAACGACGACGACGCCGCCAACCAGGCAGTCACCATTACCCACGCCGCCACCTCCACGGGCGACTCCACTTACAACGGGCTCGACCTGGACGACGTCACAGCGACGGTGATCGACGACGAGCCCACGGACGTTGCCATCGCCCGCAGCATCGACAGCACCGGTGCCGTTGGCGAAGGCGGCACGGTGGGTTTCACCATCACCCTGAGTCGGGCACTGACCAGCGGCGAGATCATCGATGTGCCGCTGTCCATTTCCGGCACGAATGTCACCACGGACGACTGGAGTCTGGCGCTCGATAGCAACGCCAGCAACACAGGCGTGACCCTGTCAAACCAGGCCACCGCCACCCCGCGGGTGCGCATTGCGGGTTCCCGGACCGCCAACCTGCAGCTGACCGCGACGGCCGACGGCATCGCCGAGGGCAGCGGCGAAGGCTCGGAGACCTACACCATCGCCCTCGGCCCGAACGACGCCACCGCCAACGGCTTTGACCTCACAACCCTGGGCACCAATGTCGGCGGCGGTGCCGACCCGGACAGCAGCGCCAACACCTTCAATGTGCAGGTCAACGACCCTCCTCCCCCCTCGACGGGCGTGACCATCAGCGAGATGGCGATAATAATTGACGAGGGCGATGAGGGCGCGTACACCGTGGTGCTGAACACGCAACCGGACAGCAGCGTAGAGATTACAGTGGAATCATCGGACATGAGTGCGGCGACCGTGGGCACAAGCAGCGCCAGCCTGGACATTCACGGCGAGCAACTGGGATACGGTACAGACCGTGACGGTGACGGGCGTCGACGACAACGTTGGCGGTAACCGCACGGCGACCATCAGCCATAGTATAGACAGCGGCGACGGCGACGGTGCGGGTTACCCGGATGGTCTGGCCATAGCCACAGTGGCAGTCACGGTCACCGACGACGACGAGCCGGTCGCCTCGTTCGCCGTGGCCGGTTTTACCACCAACGAAGGCTCGGGCACGTACAACGTAGTGGTCAATCTGAGTCCGGCGCCAGCCGCGGCCACCACGATCACCTACACCGTGGCCGGCACAGCGACACCCGGCGGCACCGACTACACCACGCTGACCGGCACGGTCGTGGCGTCTGCGAGCGCGTCCAGCGTTAATATTCCCGTGGTCATCACCGATGACAGCACACAACAAGAGGGCAGCGAGACGGTCATACTGACCCTGGCCGCAGGTTCGGGTTACACGGTGGGCATCGGCACCGGTGTGCACACACTGACGATCGCCGACAACGACGCGGCCCCGGTCGGTACGCCGGTCGCCTCGTTCGCCGTGGCCAGCTTTAACACCAACGAAGGCTCGGGCACGTACAACGTAGTGGTCAATCTAAGTCCGGTGCCGACCGCGAACACCACGATCACCTACACGGTGGCCGGCACGGCGACACCCGGCGACGACTACACCACGCTGACCGGCACGGTCGTGGCGTCTGCGAGCGCCTCCAGCGTTAATATTCCCGTGGCCATCACCGATGACAGCACACAACAAGAGGGCAGCGAGACGGTCATACTGACCCTGGCCGCAGGTTCGGGTTACACGGTGAGTAACACCGATCGTGTGCACACACTGACGATCGCCGACAACGACGCGCCACCGGTCGGTACGGGGGCGATGCAGGCGGCGCAGGAAGCCTGGCTGCCGCGCTTCGGTCTGACGGCGGTAGAACATCTGCTGGGCGGCCTGGATTACCGCTTTTCGGTGGCCGATCAACCTGGGCTGTCGGGCAATGTGAGCGGCCTGTCCGCTGGTCGAGCGCTGCATGGGGGCGGTAATGGCACCGGCACGGGATATGGCCTGGGCGCGGACGGCTTCGGCCAGGGCGGAGGCGGCGGTGATGGCCTGGGCGCCGGTTCGGTTGACCGGCTATTGAATCTGTCCAGGACACTGTCGCTGCGCGATATGCTGCGCGGCAGCCGCTTTGTGCACCGCGGCGGGGAGAACGGGGTTTCGGTGTGGGGCCAGGCATCGTACTCGCGCTACGAGGATGACCAGGACGGCATCGCGGTGGATGGCGAGGTGACCACCGGCATGCTGGGCGTGGATCGTGACAATGGCCGCACGCTGCTCGGTCTGGCGCTGTCGTACAGCGACGGCGATGGCGACTGGAGCGGTGCTGCGGAACAGGGCGAGTTGTCGAGCACGCTGACCTCGCTGCTGCCGTATATCCGGCATAACGTAACGCAGCGATTGCAGGTGTGGGCGGCGGCGAGTTATGGCCGTGGCGAACTGGAGCAGACCCTGGAGCAGACTTCGGCCACGATGAGTACGAAGCATGACATCGAGCAGACCTCGGCCTCGGCCGGTGTGCGCGGGATACTGCTGGAGCGCCCGCTAGAGGAGGGCGGCCTGACGCTGACGCTGATCTCGGATGCGGCGCTGGCGCGTATTGAGTCGGACGATGCCGACGGTATGTCGGGTATGTCGGCGGACACGCAGCGTTTCCGAATGGGTCTGGAGTGGTCCTGGCAGTTGCCGCAGGCGGACGGTGGCCGGTTGATTCCGGAACTGGAGTTGGGGATGCGCTATGACGGCGGCGATACCAGCGACGGCCTGGGCGTGGAACTGGGCGGCGGCATCAGTTGGCAGTTGCCCTCCAGAGGCCTGACCCTTGATCTGCGTGGCCGGCGTCTGCTGGATCATGAGGCCGCCGAGCGGCGTGAGTGGGGCGTGTCCGGTTCGCTGCGCTATGAACGGCAGCCGGGTTCCGCTCATGGCCCATCGCTGAGTGTGCGTCAGGAATACGGCACCGCTCCGGCCTCGGGTGGCCTGGATCGGCTGTTGTCGGATTCGCTGTCGGACGCACTGGAAGAGGATTCATCGCAGCCCGGCCCGGCCTCCGGTCGCTGGAGCCTGGAGGGCGAGTGGGGCCTGGCCCTGGATGACGGCGCCACCGGCATCCCGTATGCGGGCCTGTCGTCGTCCGATGCCGGGCACGACCTGACCCTGGGCTGGCGTCTGCTGTCGGCACCGGGCAACCTGGATACCGAGTTGGACGTCAAGGCGCTGCGCCGCCGGGACGGTGAAGGCAAAACCAACCACGGCATCGGCGCACAGTGGAAGCTGCACTGGTAGCATTCGACATGGCCGCCGCGGGGCATCACCCCGGCGGCGTCGGCCATTACCGCAGTGAACTGTCTCCAACGTCAAGCAGGCTGCTTGATGCTGTCTCATGGATACTGAATCAGGATGGCCGATTGTTTACAATGCTATTCCGCCATACCACGGCTTCGGCCTCAAACCTCCGCTATAATGGTCCGTTCAGCATTACACCGGTTGTAAAAGGCGTTGGACTGATACGGTTTCTTAAATTAGAACGTGTTAATCTGGAGTTTATGCAGAGTTATAGATATACATTGTGAAATTACAGTATTTTTCAGATCTTCATCTTGAGTTCGGTGACCTGTCTCTGGAGCAGACAGATGCCGACGTAGCAATTGCAGCAGGTGACATCGGTGTGGGGCTTGAAGGCATGCGCTGGCTGACCGGTTTTGATAAACCTGTGATCTATGTATTAGGTAACCACGAATACTGGGGGCAGGATTATACTGATTTTATCGATCAGGTCTGGCAGGAGAGTAGCGGCACCAATGTGTATTTCCTGGAGAATGAGAGCGTTATTATTGACGATGTAAGATTTGTCGGTTGCAGTCTATGGACAGATTACGGCTATGAGAATGCACAGATTATGGACGTTGCGTTGGGGGGCATGAATGATTTTCGTTATATATCCGATAACGGTGCACCTCTTGAGCCAATTCGGCTATTGGAAACACACAGGCAGTCGGTAAACTGGCTCACTGAGGTATTAGAACAGCCTTTCAAAGGTAAAACGGTAGTGGTTACGCATCATGCGCCGTCAATGAAAAGCTGGCATCGAGGCATCACTGATAGTTATCGGTTTTGTTATTGTTCAGATCTGGAAAATCTATTGTTGAGTACCCGGCCCGATCTGTGGGTCCATGGTCACACTCATCATACGCAGGACTATACGGTCAATGGTGTGCGTATTTTGTGTAACCCACGAGGCTATTTTAACCATCAGGAAGTCAATGGCTTTGTTCTGGGCAGGTCTGTCGAAATTTAGGAAAGCTCTAAACAAGTTCATCCTGGACCTGGTAGAGCACAGAAAACGAAAATACGATTTTACTCTCATAATTCAATGGCTGATTGTTATTGGCTTTGGTGATACACCCTTGTATTAAAGGGAATTCTGACTTAATTCAGGCTCCCTTGGATTAGCGATGGCCACGCCTGAGCAAGACATAGAGTGCGCCATCTCCGCCATCCTTCGGTAATGCCGGGCAGTAAGCCAGAACCTCGGACATTTGTCTTAACCAGATAGGTACGCTGGGCTTGAGTACTGCCTGGCACTCAGACCTTGTCCCTTTGCCGTGTACAACCAGTATACATTTGGTACCCTGGAGTTGTGCATAATCAATAAATCGCTGTAGCCTGTTAAGAGCGACTTCCCTGTTCATTCGGTGTAAATCAATAGTATCCTTGATCGGTAGTTGGCCACGTTTTAGCTGTCGAAAAAGCTTGTCCTGTATGCCGTCTTTACGAAAATAATAATCGTCAATTCGCTGCTCGCTTTCGGGAGGCAGTTCCGGGTATGGGGAAATCGGTGACTTTATGTCCTGGTTTTTCGATGATGTATGGATGGGTTGCGAACCAGGTCCTCCGGGTCTTGAATTTTCAACGCGGTCACTATGAATCCGCTCAATATCACCAAAATGCTTCCTGAACAGCGATTTGTCGTTATTTGTATCGTTCATGGTATCGCCAGTTACGCGCACATAAAGTATAGTACCACGCCTTTCTGAACGGTATGAAAAGTGCGCATCCTTTTAAGCAATGATGATGGCTATCGGGCGTCTGGTATCCGCGTTTTATTTGAAAGACTTATAGTCGAGCATGATGTCATTATGGTGGCGCCTGAGCGAGACCGCAGTGGCGCAAGTAACTCGCTTACTCTTGACAGGCCTTTAATGGCTACAGAAGCAGAGCCCGACATTTACCGGGTTAATGGGACACCGACAGATTGCGTGCATCTGGCCATCACCGGTTTGTTTGATCAGGAGCCGGATATTGTTATTTCAGGCATTAACGCGGGCCCTAATCTTGGAGACGATGTTTTGTATTCGGGCACCGTTGCCGCAGCAATGGAAGGAAGATTTCTCGGTTATCCCGCCATAGCGGTATCATCCGGGTCGTCTACGCCGAGCCATCTGAATTCCGCCGCGGAACTTGTTGTGGGCATGGTTAACAAGTTACTGCGGGAACCATTCCCCGGAAACATGGTATTAAATATTAACATCCCGGATTTGCCGAGAGAGACTTTGGGTGATTTTGTTGTAACCCGTTTAGGCAGCCGACATAAGGCCGAACCCGCTATCGAGGCAAAGAATCCGAGGGGTGAGTCGATATACTGGGTTGGTTCTCCTGGCCCTGAGCAGGACGCCGGAGAAGGTACTGATTTTCATGCGATGCAAAATAATTGCCCCACGATAACACCGTTACATGCCGATTTAACCTCCCATCAGGCTATGGGCCAGCTTTCGGGTTGGATGGAGTGCCATGGCCTTGAATAATATGGTACGCCAGGGCATGGGGATGACCTCTCAGCGTGCGAGAGACCGACTGGTCGTTCGACTTCGTGAAAAGGGGATCCGGCATCCCGCAGTTTTGCAGGCGATAGCCCAGACCCCGCGTCACCTGTTTGTGGACGAGGCGCTGTCTCATCGTGCCTATGAGGATAATGCGCTACCGATTGGAAACGGCCAGACAATTTCCCAGCCTTATATTGTGGCACGAATGACGGAGGCTATACTGGAGGACAGCATACCCGATCGGGTACTGGAGGTCGGTACCGGATCAGGCTATCAGGCTGCCGTTCTTTCTCGCATTGTCCCGGCAGTTTTTAGTGTAGAGAGAATAAGAGATTTGCTGGTGCAGGCAAAAAAGCGATTCAGGGAACTGAAAATCAGTAATATCATGGCCAAGCATAGCGACGGAGCCAGGGGGTGGCTACAGTCCGAACCCTATAATGCCATTATTATTACTGCCGCACCGGAAACCATCCCGGATTCTCTGTTAGAGCAGCTTTCAATAGGCGGCCGGATGATTGTGCCTGTGGGTCAGGGCCGATCAGTACAGGAGTTGCGCAGTGTTCTGCGAACTGAAGATGGATACGAGACTACAGTGCTCGAAGCTGTATCCTTTGTCCCTTTCTGTAGCGGAAAAGCATGATGAGGTTGTTTACCCGTTTATATGATTTGAGTCTGAGATGGGCGTCGCACCGACATGCGGGATATTATCTGGGTGGTTTAAGTTTCGCTGAATCGTCATTTTTCCCCATCCCGCCGGATGTCATGCTGGCTCCCATGACACTGGCAAAGCCGGATAAAGGGCTTAGCTATGCGTTGTTGACTACCATTGCCTCGGTTTTGGGAGGATTATTTGGATATTTGATCGGTTATTTTGCCTATGAACTGATAGAACCTGCGATTATGCAGTTCGGTTACCTCGAACGCTTTCAAATAGCTATGCAGTGGTTTGAAAAGTGGGGATTCTGGGTCGTGCTTATCGCCGGCTTTTCACCAATCCCGTATAAAGTCTTCACCATTGCCGCAGGTACGCTCTCATTATTTTTGCCGATTTTTCTTCTTGCATCACTGATAGGTCGTGGGTCGAGATTTTTCCTTGTCGCAGGGCTGATTATATGGGGTGGCGAGCGTTTTGAGCGCAAGTTGAGACAATATGTGGAATGGCTGGGCTGGTTTATAGTCGTGCTGCTAGGTGCGGCGATAGTTTATTGGCGATAGGATAGTCGGATTATACGTGTATTAATTTATATTTGTTTGTTGGCACTGGTTCTTTCCTGTAGTGGCAAAAACCAGATGGCACCTGTCTCTGAACGAAAAGTAGGATCGCCACAGGTATCGAATTCTATAAAAAAATCCGCGTCCGGATGGGTGACGGTAAGAAAAGGAGATACCTTATATTCCATATCATTTGCCTATGGTGAGGATTTTAAAACCATTGCCAGGATTAATGGCATACATCATCCATATACGATATACCCAGGCCAGCGGCTGCGACTGAAACCGGTATCAAAAACCAGTGCCGGGGCGGCGGTCTCTTCAGGAAATTCTGCAAAGAAGCCGGTGTCGAGAAGCACATCACCTTCGAAAAAAAGAAGTAAGGCTTCCGGAGTAACAAAGCATATCCAATGGCACTGGCCTACTTCAGGTAAGATACTGCGTGGTTATTCTTCCAAAGCGCCCAGAAAGAAAGGAATTGGTATCACGGGATTGAAAAATCAGATAATTGAATCGGCTGCGGATGGCAAAGTGGTTTATTCGGGTAATGGTCTGATGGGTTACGGTAATCTTGTTATTGTAAAACATGATGAAATTTACTTGAGTGCTTATGCTCATAACAGTAAGGTATATGTCAGAGAAGGGCAGAAAGTGAAAGTCGGGCAAAAAATCGCCCTTATGGGATTAAATGAAAGCGACACACCGATGCTGCACTTTGAGATCAGGAGAAATGGTAAGCCGGCAAACCCGCTGAAATATTTGCCTGAACGCTAGTTGCGGAACGACTTTAGTGTATTGAAACAAGCTGGACTTGTAACCCGATCTGGACAGACAGAGTGACGTTGCCATGAGAGATGAAGAAAAAAGCGGAGAAGACTTGTTCGATGAGCCTTCTGAGTCTGAAAAAAAGAATACGTCCATTGCCAGGGTCACAGTCAGTGAGCTTGATGCTACACGACTCTATCTAAATGAAATCGGGTATTCCTCACTGCTCACGGCTGAAGAGGAAGTCTATTATGCACGTCTGGCCCAACAAGGTGACGAGTCTGCCAGGGCCAGGATGATTGAGGGTAATCTCAGGTTGGTTGTCAAGATAGCGCGACGCTACATGAACCGGGGACTGGCCCTGCTTGATCTGATCGAAGAAGGGAATTTAGGGCTTATTCGTGGTGTGGAGAAGTTCGACCCTGAAAGAGGGTTCCGTTTTTCAACCTATGCGACCTGGTGGATCCGGCAAATGATAGAGCGAGCCGTCATGAACCAAACGCGCACGATTCGTTTGCCTATCCATATAATAAAGGAAATAAGTACGCATCTTAAGGCGGTTCGCAGGCTGACCAAGAGCCTTGACAGAGTGCCAAGCCCGGAAGAGGTAGCAGAACATCTGGATAAGCCCGTTAAAGAAGTGAAGAAAATACTTAGCCTCAATGAACGGGTAAGCTCTATGGATATGCCGGTAAGTTCGGACAGCGGTAAGCGGCTTGTGGACATGATTGAAGATCAAAATGTTAAAGATCCCTCAAGTACCGTACAAAATGAGGATATCAACGATCACCTGAAAGAGTGGTTGTTGCACCTGAACGAAAAACAGCGCGAAGTGGTCAGGCGCAGATTCGGTTTGCATGGTTATGAAAAATCCACATTGGATGAAGTCGGTAAAAGTATTGGAGTGACCCGTGAACGAGTGCGTCAGATTCAGATGGATGCTTTGAGACGGTTACGCCATATATTGGAAAAGGAAGGTTTGAACATAGAAGCCTTGAGGGAATGAAAAAATGTCAGACTCTCTTCAGCCCCGGATAAGCCATCGCCGATGTAAACCCTGTTGGTAATCTTCGCGCATATTTAATCCGGCGGTTACATGGTGTTGCCTGCAATCTTTTTAAGGCAGGTCTTGCTGTCGAATGTTTGTTTCGGTTATTTCCTGCATAAACAGTCCTGTACTTACATCTCGTCCTTCCGACAGCAAAATATTATACGTTCGACAGGCGGCACCGGTATCCATTACCTCAAATGCGACTCTGTTTTTACTAAACAGGATTACGATGTCAGTGGAAGGGAAAATCTGAGTGGCTCCCGTACCCAGGATGAATATTTCCGGTTTATGTTTAAATATATCCTGAAAGTGGCTTTTATTCAGGTCGCTCGCTGCCTTGACTTCCCAGGCGTATATTCCTGAGCGATTGACTATCACTGGGAAATCAATTTTCTTGTCATTTATCCTGATTGCCCCTTCTTCGTATGACTGAATTCTGTAGTCCGAATCGGGATTATCGAGAGTAATCTTCATTTTCCTTTGACAGTTCCTGGTACCATGGTAACTTGTGCGGCCTTATTGATGTGCCGCATTGAGGCCCACTTTTTTATTCTACATTAGAAACCGCAGGAACAGGGAAGTGAACGGGGAATTTGTGCGTATTAGTCGATTGCCGCCTTATGTGCTCGCTGAAGTAACAGCACTGAAGGCGGAGGCGCGTGCACGTGGAGAGGATATTATTGATTTTGGTATGGGTAATCCTGACCAACCGACTCCTCAGCATATCGTCGATAAACTGGTTGAAGTTGCTCAGCGGTGTGATACACATCGTTACTCAATGTCCAAAGGAATACCACGCCTTCGGCGGGCAATCACCAACTGGTACAAGAATCGGTATGACGTCAATCTGGACCCGGAAACCCAAGCCATTGTGACGATTGGTTCCAAAGAAGGGCTCTCTCATCTGGCTCTCGCTATGATGTCTCCCGGTGATGCCGCGCTGGTGCCGAATCCTGCGTATCCGATTCATCCATATGGCTTTGTGATTGCGGGTGCCGATATCCGTCATGTTCCGATGAATGATGAAGATGATTTCTTCGAAGAATTACATAAAGCGATAGTAGACTCCTGGCCGAAACCGAAGGTGCTTGTTATCAATTTTCCGAGTAATCCAACAGCGCACTGTGTGGAACTGGACTTTTTCAAGGACCTCATCGCAATAGCGAAGGAGCATAGTATCTGGGTAATACATGATCTGGCCTATGCCGATATCGTTTTCGATGGCTATAAGGCACCCTCGATACTTCAGGTGCCCGGTGCGACGGATATTGCCGTTGAATTCTTTTCGCTCTCCAAAAGTTACAATATGCCTGGATGGCGTGTGGGTTTTATGTGTGGTAATGAGACATTGGTTGGTGCCTTGGCTCGTATCAAGTCTTACCTTGATTACGGTATGTTTACTCCCATACAGGTAGCGGCTATTGCGGCTCTGGAGGGTTCTCAGGATTGTGTTATTGAAATAAGGACTATGTATCAGAGCCGCCGTGATGTTTTGTGTCAGGGCCTGAATTCAATTGGATGGTCCGTTACTCCGCCGAAGGCTACAATGTTTGTCTGGGCCAAAATCCCGGAGGCATATGCGCGGCTGGGATCATTGGAATTTTCCAAAAAAGTTCTGAAAGAGGCTAAAGTAGCCATTTCACCCGGCTTGGGATTCGGTAGTTATGGTGATCGGCACGTCAGATTTGCTCTGATCGAAAACGAACATCGCACTCGTCAGGCGATACGTGGTTTGCGAGACCTGTTCAAGAAAGACGGTCTTTCGGATTGATGCCTGACTGGTATTTGGAAGAGGATGATTATGGAGGTAGTTAAGGTTGGATTATTGGGGTTGGGTACCGTAGGCGGCGGGACAGCTACGGTTCTACTACGCAATGCGAAAGACATTGCCCGCCGCACAGGATGTAAAATAGTTGTGGATATGGCGGCTGCGTTAGAACCGGAGCGTGCTCGTGAGCTTGGACTGACCGAGGCCAGAATTACCACAAATGCGGAAGATGTCGTCAATGACAAGGCCTGCCAGGTGGTTGTTGAATTAATCGGTGGTTATGAGCCAGCCCGTACTCTGGTGTTACAGGCGATAGCTAACGGCAAGCATATTGTTACAGCCAATAAAGCGCTAATCGCCATTCATGGCCAGGAAATATTCGAGGCAGCGCGAGAAAAGGGCGTTGTAGTGGCTTATGAAGCCGCTGTAGCCGGTGGCATCCCGATTATTAAGGCAATTCGAGAAGGTTTGAGTGCAAACAGAATCCAGTGGGTCGCGGGAATCATTAATGGTACGGGCAATTTTATCCTGACAGAAATGCGCGACAGGGGGCGCGGTTTTGACGACGCCCTCAAGGAAGCGCAGGCATTGGGTTACGCGGAAGCCGATCCCACCTTTGATGTTGAGGGGATTGACGCTGCTCATAAGCTGGCCATTCTTGCTTCAATATCTTTCGGTATTCCTTTGCAGTTTGATGCCTGTTACACCGAAGGCATCAGTAAAGTGAAACAGGAAGATGTGGCCTATGCTGAGGAGCTGGGGTATCGCATCAAGCATCTTGGTGTGGCCCGCCGTACCGGTAACGGCATTGAGATGCGCGTACACCCGACATTAATTCCTGAAAAGCGCCTGATTGCCAATGTTAACGGTGTTATGAACGCCGTACTGGTCATGGCCGACGCGACAGGACCGACCCTGTATTACGGAGCTGGTGCCGGAGATGAACCTACAGCCTCTGCTGTTGTTGCAGACATTATTCATATTGTCAGAGGGCAGGGGCTGAATTCCTCACCTGAAAATCAAATACCGATATTGGGTTTCCAGGGGAATGGTGTCAGCGATATCCCGGTATTGCCTATGGCCGAAATCGAGACTTCATACTATCTGCGAATGCTGGCTGCTGACCGTGCTGGCGTGATGGCTGACGTCACGGCCATACTGGGCAGTGCAGGTATCAGCATTGAGGCCGTGATTCAGAAAGACCCTGCTGATGAGCGGCAGGCTCAGATTATTATGCTGACACACCATGTCAGAGAACAACAGATGGATCAGGCGATTGAAGAAATTGAGGCACTGAGTTCAATAACGGGAGAAGTGACTCGTATTCGCATGGAATCTCTGGAATAGAGATTACTGGCAAATCACGAGTTTACAGCCAGAGAGTGAGGCATCTATCCGCAGGGTTCATCGTCTGGTAAGTAACCAAAGACAATCTGCTGCGCGATCAGCAGAACAGTTTTGAATCGGTTGTGCGGATGGTTCTGATTTTCTCGGACAATCCGCTATCCTGGGTTTGATCCGTAAGCCTGGTTCCAGTGCCGTGTCAATCCGATAAACACGCTTATGATTCCAACCATAGCCATCAGACAGGCTTAAGGTTTATAAGATACAAAGCCATATAACCTGCCGATAATAGAGACGGCGTAACGCAAAGCCTGACGCCCTTGTAAACGCAGGAACTCCATTAATACTCCTGCTGCAGGCTTTAGCAACGATAGCATTAAATGCTTAACCGCCCACATCGGCTTGATGTGCAGATACTTGCGTAACATCGCACCTCGCCCCATACCGTAACGATAATGCCTGGATATCCATGAGCGCAATGACATCTTTTTTGGTGATAGGCAAGGATGTAATATTTCATAGCATGGCTGGTATAGCAGTTTGCCGCCGCTTTCAAGTATACGCAAAACCAAATCTGTTTCTTCGCTGCTGCCATAAGGCGTGCCCGTACCTAAATTTTCATCAAATAAGCCGACCCTGGACAAGATCGCCTGTTTAATCGCCATCGCAGAGCCTAAACAACAATCGTAGTTGTCAAAATTTACCCGCTGAGGCTTAGAATATGAATAGCGGGAATAATACAAATTATCTTCCGTATTTAGACAAGCTCCACAAATCACATCATAATCTGGATTTTCCTCAGTAATTTCCTCTAATCTTTGCAGCGTATGCTTCTTGAAGCGAGCATTGGCATCCACAAGAATCAGGTAATTGCCGCTGGCGTGTTTAATCGCCATATTACGAGAGCGAGCAGCACCAGTGCCTTCCATGCGAAGCCATTGGTACGGACCACGCAATATTTCCACAGGTGCCTCCTTAATATCCGATTGATCAACAATAATTGTTTCAAAAGGTACTGTATAACTCTGCTGTTCAAGCGTCTTTAACAACTCTATCAATTCAAGGCGATTATTTCGCATCGGAATAATAACGGAAAATTTCATAAGTAAATGTGTCCTTAGCGTTGCTTCATCTACATTTTCCACTTAGAGAAGCTCTGATTAAATCAAAGCTTCCCTGGGAGTTCGGACGCATAGATATATTGTCCAAACACTCTTGACCTGTGCGGTCATGCCTTATTTTTAAGTCATGGCGCCACATTTTATGTGGCATGGTCAACGTATTATTCTGATCGGGCTTTGTCATAGATCACTGGAACAGTCTGCTGGCCAGTGCGTTATTGACTTTTTTCCGATGATTTACCACCGGTTAGTTTTAATGCTACCGGCACCGCAGGGCAGTCGGCTGCCTTCTACCTTGTTTTGCAAGTAGTGCAGCATAAATCGCGCCATATTCAGCCGCCATTTTTTCGGTCGTGAACAGTGTCTCGAATCTTTTGCGGGCCTGTTTACCGAGCGCCTCAGCCAGATCGGGATTGGCGACCAGCTTGTTCATGGCATCGGCAAGTGCGACCGGATCGCTCGGTGGGCACACCAATCCTGTTTCATTGTCAATATTGACGAAACTGGTTCCAGTTCCGATTTCGCAGGATATGAGGGGCAGACCGAACATCGCCCCTTCAATCAATGTCATGCCCAATGCTTCGGAACGCAGATGGGAAGGTAAAACAACGGCAAACGCTCTGTCGTAATACTGGAGTTTCTCTTCATGCGATAATTGCCCTGGAAAGCTGACATTTTTGAGACCAAGCTTTTCAACCTTGTTTTTGAGCCTCTTTTCAAGAGGCCCGGCACCGACAAGGACGATGTACGCAGAAACGCTACTCGCAGCCTCAATGAGAATATCCAAACCCTTATAATATCGAAATTCGCCGACAAAGAGAAAATAAGGTTCGCTTCGATAAGCCTCCTTGTCCCCTGTGAGCGGATGCGATCGCTTCGGTCGGTCCGGCGGATTTTGATCGCGCGCGCCGAGCGGTACGACATCTACTTTCGCCTTAAATTCGTCAAGCACCGAGCTGGTGGCAAGATAGTTTGGTGAAGTAGAGACAAGACGGTTCGCCCGATTGAGAAAAATTTTCATCAGCGGCCAGTAAACAAAACGCAGTAATTTCTGGCGGACAATATCGGAATGGTAAGTCACCACAATCGGCGTATCACAGCCCGATAACAGCACGCATAAATCTGCAAACGGGTAGGGGAAATGAACGTGAACAATATCGACCCGACGCACTTTCTGAATCACATCTCTCAGAAAGCCCGCAGAAAACGGGGTTGATCCTGCGGAAAACAACTGTTTTGATGTGGTCACACGATACCCGTTGAAATCGATTTGTCCGGCCAGTCCGGCAACAGCAACGACTTCGACATCATGCCCCGAAGTTGCCTGCTCGTGCGCTAGATAATCAATTGCAGCTTCGACGCCGCCATAGCTGTTAGGGGCTGCGCATTTGTAAAGGTGGATAATTTTCATGACTCACTGAGTATAGGGGATATAAACACCCTAAGCTAGCGCAGCATACAGTCGGATGGACTGGCTATTCAGGACAGCCCCTGAAGGATAATTTTGCTAACCCTCCAAGAATGATATTATCTCGTTTTCAATTTCTTCTTTCTCAATAATCGTCTTTTGTCTGATTGGTTTTTCAAATAATTCAGCGATCATTCGAGGAATGTTCTGATTTGCCACCTCCGATATATATTTCAGCGCATCGGTATCACAGTAATCATCTTGACCGGTCATCGCATTGGCGATAACCGATGCAAATTTCGTCCACTCGGCAGTGGAGTAAATCACCGCAGGAATGTCTTTTTCCGCGCACGCTGTATTGGCCTTGAAGCAGGTGGCAGTATGAGGGTCCATCAGGTAACCATTTTCAAATTCCTGCCTGATGATTTTTTGGCCTTCCTGGTCAGTGCAGTAATCAGCAACGAAAATCTGGCTGAGCCGGTCATGTTCTTCTTTCGACAGCTCATAAGAGTGGTCAGTATCAAGTTGATACATGAGCTCCTCGGTTCGTTTGCTACCGTAAAGATCAAACAGGACACGCTCAATATTGGATGATTTCAAAATATCCATGGCAGGTGAAATCGTTGTCACAACGGCGCGATCTTTAATATCGTATCGGCCCGTCTTGATGAGCTCAGTCAGGACATTATTACTATTGGACGCAATGATGATTTTTTCGACAGGTAACCCCATCTTCATAGCGTAATAGGCCGCCAGTGCGTTACCAAAGTTGCCACTGGGAATGTTCAGATAGATTTTATCTCCCGGGTGAATTTCGTTTCTGCGCACCAGTTCCAGATAGCTGTGAACGTGATAAATTATCTGGAAAATGATACGGCCGATATTGACGGAGTTTGCTGCAGACAGGAAAGTTCTCTGAGTTTTTAACGTGGCCTTGAAATCAGTCGAGCTTAAAAGGTGTTTCAGTGCGGTTTGGGCGTCGTCGAATATCCCCCGGATACCAACCACTTTAAGATTGGAGGCATCTTCAGTTACCATCTGCAGGCGCTGTACATCGGAAGTCCCGCCTTCCGGATATAAACAGACAAACTTAATATTGGGTTGATTCCTGAATGTTTCTAGCGCGGCTGGCCCGGTATCTCCACTGGTCGCAGCCAGGATCAGGTAATTTTCGTTACGCCGTTGGGCAATAGACGAAAGTATCGTCCCGAATGGCTGTAAAGCCATATCCTTAAATGCACGAGTAGGGCCGTGGTACAACTCGCAAACAAAGATATTGTCCTGAACCTTGACAACGGGCACCGGATTTTCCGGATCGTCGTAGTAATCATACAGATCAAGGGCCTTTTCAATGAGCCTGCCGGACACATCAAGATTGAATGCGGCGAGTATTCGCCCGGCGAGCTTCTTGTAACTTTGGCAATCAAGTAATTCTTCAAGCTTGAGTGTGGGCAGTTCGGCGGGTGAGTAGAGGCCGCCAAAAGATGATAGAGGGCTGAGCATGGCCGTGGAAAAGCCCATCTCGCAGCGGTGATTGCTGTCGTTGCCTCGGGTTTCAATCAGTTTCATTTATCGCTCAGGGTTTGCGCGGCGAGCCCGTCCAAAGATAGACATCAATCATTCTGAAGGAGAAGGCGTGTTGGCAAGCGGTTGAAATTCGCTCAGGCGAGTGCGAGACAAGGCAAAAATGGCCGAAAAAGCGCAGTTTACCCAGAGTAAATGAGCATTTTGAGGTCATTTTTAACGCCGTATCGTGCCGCATGAGTAGGATTTCAACCGCTTGCTAGCGTACATCGGCATATAGGTGGACATCTATTCTAACTTTTCTTCCAAAAGATGCAATGAAAGACGAGAAGGTCGCAGATGAATCGGCGATTTACCGTACCCTGGAGAAAATATTTGGGAGAGGTTTTAAAGGGCTTCAAAGCAGTAACTCTGATAACTCAAAGTCTAATATTTCCCCTGCTCTTGACGGTCAATCACGCCAATATCCAGTACCGGCGAGGCGTCAATATGCTGTGCGTCCATCATATGGGAAATACGTTGCAGCGAGGCAATGATCATGGTCTGCTCCCACGGCTGTAGATCATTGAACTGGCGGGCAAACTGATCTTGCAGCGGCATCGGTGCATCTTTCAGGATGCTAACGCCATCTTTGGTTAAATAGGCGTGTACTTTGCGCTTGTCTTCGGTTGAGCGCTCGCGATAAACCAACTCTCGCTTTTCAAGGCGATCCAGAATAGTAGTCACGGTGGCCTGACTCAGACTGATGTCGTTTGCCAGCTCACCAATGGTCACTTCACCCTTGTCCCGAATGGCTTGCAGCAACAGGATTTGCGGCGCAGTTAAGCCAGTGGTTTTAGCCAGATGTTTGGAGTGCAGGTCTGTTGCCCGGATCACGCGGCGCAATGCGACCAGTACTTCATGGATATTTCCCAATTTTGCTCCTCTCTCGATGCCCTGTCCGTCCGTATGGGACAGCCGAAATTATATCCCGCCGGTAAATCAGAGGCTATTCATCAACCGGAGGTTACTTGCTCGCCATGCCCCGCTGGTGGCCATATATTATGGTGTATAATGTTTATATGTCTAAATACTTTAGACTTTGTCCGCTTTTCAAGCAAAATTCTGATTTTTTAAGGTATTAAAGACGATTTAAGTTGACATTTACCTTCATAATTCATATTGTATTTATTAGTCCTATAAATAGTTTAACACCATTTTTTATTCTTCCGGCACTATTTTATGAGCCAACAATTTGTCTTTTATCGGCCATCGAAAGAGGATGGTTGGGCGGTCTCTCGACTGATAGACGCCTGCCCGCCGCTCGAAATCAACTCGATTTACTGCAATCTGCTGCAATGCCATCACTTTTCCGATACATCGGCTGCCGTCCGTCAGGCTGGCGAGTTAGTGGGCTTTATCAGCGGGTATCTGATTCCAGATAAGCCCGACACGTTGTTTATCTGGCAGATAGCAGTATCCGAAAAGGTGCGGGGACACGGCATTGCATCAAAGATGATCGCACACATTCTGGGCAGAGAAATCTCTCAGTCCGTTCGCTTTATTAAGACGACCATTACCGAGACAAACGATGCCTCCTGGGCATTGTTTGGCCGAACAGCAGAAAACTACAGTGCCCCTCTCTCAAGAGAAAACCTGTTTATCAAAGACAAACACTTTCCCGGCCACCACGATACGGAGATACTGGTCACCATTGGCCCGCTGCTGCGTAACGAAAATATCAAGCCGGTAAACACCCCTATGAATGCCACGACAGGAAGCTGAACCATGAAAATATTTGATGAAATTGAATCGGAAGTCCAAAGCTATGCGCGTGCGTTTCCCCGTGTATTTCACAAAGCCAGAGGCGAATTTCTCTATGATGAGAAAGGCAATCAATATCTCGATTTTTTGGCCGGGGCCGGCACGCTGAATTACGGACACAATAATCCGGTGTTCAAGGAAAAGCTGATCGATTACATAAATAACGACGGCATCACTCACGGTCTGGATATGCACACTCGAGCCAAGGGCGAGTTTCTGGAATCCTTCAACGAGAAAATTTTGAAGCCACGTGGCATGGAATATGTGGTGCAGTTTACCGGGCCGACGGGAACAAATGCAGTAGAAGCCGCCATGAAAATTGCCCGTAATGTTACCGGTCAGCGCAATATCGTCACCTTCACCAACGGCTTTCATGGGGTCAGCCTGGGTTCGCTGGCAGCCACTGGCAACTCCCACCACCGGGACGCGGCTGGTGTCACATTAAGCGGTATTCATCGCATGCCCTATGACGGTTATCTGGGCGAGGACATTGATACTACCGCGTATCTGGATAAAGTGCTGGCAGATTCCAGCAGTGGCATTAACTCGCCCGCTGCGGTTATTGTCGAGACAGTACAGGGCGAAGGCGGCATCAATGCCGCCAGCTTTGAGTGGCTGCATAATCTACAGGCCGTGTGCAAAAAGCACGGTGTGTTACTGATTATCGATGACATTCAGGCCGGTTGCGGGCGTACCGGTGATTACTTCAGCTTCGAAGCAGCCGGTATTGAGCCGGATATTATTACGCTATCGAAGTCTCTCGGTGGTTATGGGCTGCCCTTTGCCGTGGTATTAATGAAGCCTGAATTGGACCAATGGAAGCCGGGAGAACACAACGGCACGTTCCGGGGTAATAACCTTGCCTTTGTAGCGGCAAAAGCTGCTATTGACCATTACTGGTCGGATAGCCGATTCTCCAACGAGATCAAGCGCAAGGGTCAGTACGTATCACAACGACTGGTAGCCATCGTAGAGCAATATGGCGGAGGTCATTTTACCACGCGCGGGCGCGGCATGTTCCGGGGCATCAACTGTGTGAGCGGTGAACTGGCCGGAGCAATCACCCGGCATTCGTTCAGAAACGGGCTGATCATTGAGACCAGTGGCGCTGACAATCATGTGGTGAAGTTTCTGTGTCCGCTCACTATCAGTGACACGAGTCTGAAAAAAGGCATTGATATTGTCGAAAGCGCCATTAAAGAAGTGTGTGCCAGAGAAAACTCAATCCCCGAAGAGATTGATTATTTCGACGAACAGCAGATAGTCAACGCTTGGCCGGTAACAGAAGGCGCAACAGATCAACCGCGCATCTGACCGGGCGAACGATAGTGGTTATTAAGTGCTTACAAAAAGAGAAAAATTCCAATGATCGTTAGACATTTAACAGATGTAGAAAAAACAGGGCGACGCATCGTATCCCCTGATGGAAACTGGGAGAGTGTGCGATTACTGCTCAAGGGCGACCGGATGGGGTTTTCGTTCCATATCACTACGGTTTATGAAGGAGCAGACTTTCAGATGCACTATCAAAACCACCTGGAATCAGTTTACTGCATTTCCGGCGAAGGCGAGGTGGAAACACTGGTCGATGGCAGGGTTTACCCCATCACATCCGGTACGCTGTATAATTTGGATAAGCACGACAAACACATTTTGCGCGCCTTTAAAGAAATGAAAATGGCCTGTGTCTTTAATCCGCCGCTGAACGGTAAAGAAGTTCACAACGCTGCAGGCGCTTACGAACTGGATGCCGAAGCCATTAACTGAGAAGGCCATGCAAGCGCAACCGGCCAGACTATCATGAGTACTACAGCGATGTCCGAGCTGCAAACACAACAGGATCGTTCCCCTTCGAGAGAAGCCTTAACCGTCTAACGCCTTCTTCGTATATAACGCACTCAGTAATCGTGTCGTTGAGCCTTTCTGCAATCAGCCACCGCGCCCGGAATATATAGGCACACGTGAGACAATCGAACCCGTTCGAATGCAAACATGGACAACAGGTGCTTTCGTCAACTAAAAAGAAGCGAATGAACCGCCATTACAATGTTCGGCTTGTTGCCAGGCCATACGGAATCGGTAAATTTGATTTACATGGCTGACCGATACTGATGCCAGTAATACATTACCTTTTTCACGTATCTTTGAGTTTCCTTAAAAGGCGGGATTTTATGGCCATAACGAATAACATTATTCTCGCCGGCATTATAGGCAGCAAGTGCGAGCTCGGTATTATCGAACTGCAGCAGCAGATCTTTAAGATAACGGGTTCCTGCGTACACATTTGCTTCAGGATTATACCGGTCACTGGTGCCGTACCGCTTTGCAGTGCCGGGCATAAGCTGCATAAGTCCAACGGCACCGGCCTTTGACACAGCTTTGGGATCATATGCCGATTCGGCTGTAATCAGAGCATCAAGCAGAGATTCATCCACCCTGTAACGCCGTGCGGCCTTGCTGACCAGACTGGAGTATCTTTTTCGGTTCGTGGCAAAATTTCCGATATCAAGTGACTGCATGGGTTTATGCATCCACTCACGAGAGGTAATTTTCTGAAAACCGTCATGAGGAGGCCTGTCAGTAAGATAGACATGCCCGCCTGAGTCTTTATAGATATAAATCTCAGAGGCATATGCACTCCAGACAGACGCGGAATATAAGCATAGCAGCAGGGCGTGGCGTATTAATTTAGACATCAAAACAGTGGTTTAAGATGTATTTATCATTTATAACATAGCTTTGATTGCGGTGCGCAATATGGTTGATTACCAACTATGATTCCATGGCGCGACAGCGTACCATTTCCCGACTTGTCACGGGAATCTGGTATGTCTCTAGGTCCGCTTATTATTGACGTTGAGGGTTGGTCACTTACCGCCGAAGACACCGGAGTGCTTGGCCATCCACTCATCGGCGGAGTGATCCTCTTTACCCGAAACTTTAAAACATCGGAACAGCTCGCAGAGTTGGTAGGGCATATTCACGCCATACGCGAGCCCCGGCTACTGGTCCTGATTGACCATGAAGGCGGGCCTGTACAACGCTTTCGGAATGGATTTACGCATCTGCCCGCCGCCACACAGCTTGGCCGCTACTATGACTGCAATTCGGCACAGGCCCTGAAACTTACGCAGGACATAGGATGGTTGCTTGCCGCCGAACTAAGAGCAGTCGGTATTGATCACAGCTTTACGCCGGTTCTTGATCGCCAGACAGATGAGAGTAAAGTCTTGAAGGACAGAACCTACCATCATGACATACAGGTGATTGCCGAACTGGCTAACAGGCTTATGAAAGGCTTACAGGAAAGTGGTATGCAGGCTACAGGCAAACATTTTCCGGGCCACGGAGGAGTCAAGCAGGACTCTCATCTCGAACGACCCGTTGATGCGCGTTCATATGCAGACATTTATTCACAGAGCCTGCTCCCTTTTGAGCGCATGATTCATTATGGGCTGTCTGGTATCATGCCGGCTCACGTCGTATATGAGCAGGTAGATTCAAACCCCGCGGGATTTTCCCGTATCTGGTTGAAAGAGATTCTGCGCAAACAACTTGAATTCAACGGAGTAATTTTCAGTGATGATATCAGCATGGCCGGTGCGTGCGCAGTCGGTGGTTACACAGAGCGTGCTGAAGCCGCGTTAGAAGCAGGCTGTGACTCGGTGCTGGTCTGCAATAACAGAGCGGGAGTCGTTGAGATACTGGATAAACTGAAACACTCCATCAATCCGGTATTACACAGTCGTCTGGCCCGTATGCGTGGGCAGCCTATCGGAGACCGGGAAGCCTGTCGCAGCACTATCCGTTGGAAAAAAACGATTGATAGCCTCCGTTTATTAAACGACAAATTCCCTGTCGAGAGAGAACTGGACTTTTAGCATATAATTACGGATGATTTTATGACTATGAATGATTTTCTGGAAAAGATGATGGCGCTGGTCAATATGGAAACCTGGACCATTCAGGTTTTTATTATCGTCCTTCTTACATTGGTCGTTAATTTTGCACAAAAGCGCGTAATACGGCAGATTCAAAATCAGTCCGCAAAAACCAAGAGCGTCTGGGATGACGCCTTGTTTTCCGCATTAGACCGACCGCTGAGTCTATTAATATGGGTAGCGGGTCTGGGTTTTGCCGTGGAGATTGTTTATAGCCACACAGGCGCGGCAATCTTTGAAAAAGTATCGGCGCTGCGTGATACCGGTATTATAGCCAGTGCTGTATGGTTTCTTGTGCGGTTTATCCGATTTGCCGAACAATTCTACATTGACCGGGAAATCAAATCAGGGGCACAGGACGATGAAACCGCAGTGGTTGCGGTTGGCAAACTGTTACGCCTTGCGGTGCTGATTACCGGCATACTGGTCATGTTACAGACCCTGGGTTTCAGTGTATCAGGCGTCCTCGCTTTTGGCGGTGTAGGCGGCATTGCGGTGGGTTTTGCAGCCAGAGACTTACTGGCCAACTTTTTCGGAGGCCTGATGATTTACCTGGACAGGCCATTTTTCGTTGGTGACTGGGTTCGTTCACCGGAAAAGGAAATTGAAGGGACGGTTGAAGATATCGGCTGGCGCCTGACGCGGATAAGGACTTTCGACCAACGGCCGCTTTACGTGCCGAACTCCGTATTTGCCAGCATCTCAGTAGAAAACCCATCCCGCATGACAAATCGTCGCATTAAAGAAACCATTGGTATTCGTTACGAAGATGCCGCAAAAATGCCAGACATCATTCAATCAACCAGGGATATGCTGGAGAATCACGAAGAAATCGATGCCTCAAAAACACTGATTGTAAACTTTAATGCATTTGCCCCATCCTCTCTCGACTTCTTCATCTACACATTTACAAAAACAACGGACTGGGTCCGCTTCCACGAAATCAAGCAGAACGTTCTTCTCAAAGTGCTTGAGATTATTGAATCGCATGGAGCTGAAGCGGCATTCCCGACATCCACGCTTCACATTGTAAGTGAGCCATCTGCAACAGCACCGGATAACGGATTACCCGGTTCATGAAACCGCATCCTATAGAAGATATCTATTCAGCACACCGGCGGATTCTGGCGTTTATTCACGAAACACCCATATTGACCAGCAGTAGCATTAATCGTGAATTAGACAGAAGCCTGTTTTTCAAATGTGAGAACTTTCAAAAGACCGGAGCATTCAAGTTTCGCGGCGCCATGAGCGCTATTACCGCCTTAACCGAAGATCAGGCGCGTCGCAGCGTGATAACACATTCTTCCGGGAATCACGCCGCCGCCCTCGCACTGGCGGCCAAATTGAATCATATTGATTGTCACGTTGTAATACCCGAAGATGCCCCGGAATTTAAGAAAAAAGCCGCTCATCGTTACGGAGCACACGTTAACTACTGCCCCCCGGGAATGCTGTCACGCCAGGCCCTGGCAGAAGACCTGGTCCGCTCACATGGATACACCTTGATACCCCCCTACGACGACCACAATATAATTTGTGGACAGGGGACAGCGACGCTTGAATTACTTCGGCAGGTCGGCAGCCTGGACGCCCTGATTCTTCCGATCGGAGGCGGAGGCCTGATTGCAGGTGCCTCAATCGTGCTGAATGAAATCGCTCCCGCAACTGACCTGATAGGAGTTGAACCCGAACTCGCTGACGAAGCAAAACGCTCCCTGGACTGCGGTCGGATACTACCCGCTACAGAGCGCACAACCATTGCAGATGGACTACAGGCTGGCGTAGGAGTACTGAACTTTCAACTGATCAAAAAGCACGTCCGGCAGATATATACAGCCACCGAAGACCAGATACGTACCGCAATGCACATGATTTGGCAACGCATGAAAATAATAATCGAACCGTCAGCGGCGGTAGCACTTGCGGCATTACTATTTAGTGACATTGACCGAAAGTATCAACGTATCGGCACGATATTCACCGGCGGCAACATTGACCTGTCAAGCATCATGACCGAATACTGCGAAGACGATAATCAAGGGGCAATAGCTGCATTATAAAGCCTGACCATCTGAAGCCGTTAATTGCCGGATCGCCTCCGGTTCAAGATCAATCCCTACAGGCCAGCCCGGATTAAGAGAAATACCAAACCCGATGCCCGTTTTTTCCAGTATCCAGGTAAACTCAGTGAGCAGCCCGCCGTCATCATAACCCGGAAAATTCTTCACAAACTCAGTGGCCCTTTCCGGACTGGTAAATAAAACCAGAAACTCAACACCGTTATCGCCCTGTATCGACAATGGCCTCGCCTGATCGCCCAACTGTATATTGCCGATAGCCTTTTTCTGATCCTCATGGATCGGCATATACACCTGCGACTCCATCAAAGCCCGCATGAAATCCTCGCCTGAAATACGGCCCTCCTGTGCGCCGAGGAGCGATTCCTCCAGATAATTTCTGGGGTCAAATTCACTGGACATAATGGACTGCCGCCAAGACACCCTTGAAGAGAAACCGCATTATATGCCAATACCACCGGCAGTCGAGAGCCAATTTCAGCAGGAGTGACGATAGCCCGGAACCACCTGCCGACATCAGCCTGCAACGGGCGGAGCATCCGACCGGCTGCAATACCTGCCGGCCTCACGATAGTATAAGCAGATTAAGACAGGTTTGAGACTGATCACAGGCCCGGCAATCGGCTCCGGCAATCGGCCGGCCCGTGTAGTAATCAACACACATGGATGACGAAACTGGCCCGAAAACACCCCCGGACGACGATCAGCGAGCCATGCAGGCCGCGATTTTGCCTTATTCAATAACTAAATCAGGATAAAGGCTTGTAATCCGGTCCGTAAGTGACTAAAGTAGTTCAAGTTGCAGGTATAAATCCGGCTTGGATTCTGCACCGGAACCGGTCCAAAGGCCGGGCCTGAACAGAGAACATCGGTATAGACAACCCATAGTAAAAGAAGCTCAAGCAGATTGGAGATTGAACGGCCCGCAAAGCCGCTTACACATTGTCGTAACAGAGGAATGACCATGGTTAAAATGCACCTGAAACGCGCTACAGGCGACCTACACAATTTAATGCCCCCCCCCCCCCCCCCCCCCCCCCCCCCCCCCCCCCCCAAATGGGGTATTTATGTTGAGCCTCGCCACCGACACAGGGCGGCGCTCGGCATCCCATCGGTTCGCTTCTGCCCTAAACCGCTTTAGCCTTTCCGGCCTGCGCCGCGGGCTGATTGCCGTGTTGCTCGGCCTGCCGCTGCTGGCAGGACTGGCCAGCGAAGCCGCCGCCCAGACCACGCCGGTGGCCAATGACGATGGTTCCTACACCGTCCCCAGTGACTGGGCGCTGAGACCGTCTGCCGTCAACGTCGGCGGTCGATTCCGGCTGATGTTCCGCACCACAACCGGCAGGAACGCCGTGTCAACGAACATCGCCGACTACAACACCTTCGTGCAGAATCACATCGCCGCTGGCCACATGGCCATTCGACCCTACAGCTCGGCCTTCCGCGTCCTCGCTTCAACCACCACGGTGAACGCCCGCGACAATGCCATGACCACCGGTACCGGCGTGCCCATCTACTGGCTGGGCGGCGCCAGGGTCGCCGACAATTATTCCGACTTCCACGACGGTTCGTGGGATAGCTCAGCAGTACGCGACAGAAATGCAGCTTCAGTTAGCTCGACTGCCGCAGTCTATACAGGCAGCAACGACGATGGAACTGTGTTTAGCGGACATGCACTTGGTCAGGATCAGGTCAGATCAGGGAGCGGGGCGACAGGCTTGAATTTTGGTGCCAGTTTCGCTGTTCAGGACAATTTTAGTCAACCGTTCTTCGCCCTCTCCCCAGTCTTCGTGGTGGACGCCGCCGCCGTCCTCTCACTCACCCTGGACACAGCCACCGCGCTCGAAGGCGATTCCGGCTTTACCGACTATACCGGGACAATCAGACTGTCGGAGACTTACTCGACCGAATTTCAGATCGACCTGTGTTCAAGCTCAAGCGGTACGGCGACCCGCGGTACTAGTAATGACTGGGCTCTGTTGGAGGCGAGATTAGTTGGGTTCCGCGTATTACCAGACCCATGTTTCATTATTCCAGTGGGAGGTAATAGCAGCGGTCGTTACGGAATACGAGTTTATGGCGACACAACAACAGAGTCTGCCGAGACGATCGTGCTGGAACTTCGCAGAAGGAGTAACACTCCCGCCGACGTATTGATTTCCACCACCGCCGGCAGCATCACCCACACCATCATAGATGACGAAGCGCACAAAGCATCGATTAGCCTGACCAGTAACGCCGGGCCCGAAGGCAATTCCGGTTCGCGGGACACAGGATTCCAGATTAGCATGGCACCCGCCCGTTCGGCGCGCACCCGCTTTTTAGCTTGTATTGACCCCGGCAGCACCGCCACCTACCTGGGAGCGGACAGGGAGTCGTCGCTTATCGTCGTCGACGTGGAAGGTACTACAGTAGTCGAAAGCTCTACCACGTCGGGTTGCACAACCGTGTCTGTTGGTGCCAATGCGACAAACACAGGCACAACTTACGACATACGGGTCAACGGCGACACGACAGATGAGCCGGACGAGACAGTGGTACTGACCCTTGCCAGGTTGATGACAGGCTCCCCGTCGGTAGACACCCCCAACGGCGTGGGCATTACCACCCGCCGCGTCACCTACACCATCACCGACGACGACCCCACCATCGTCTCCCTGGCCCGCGACGGTACCGGCGCCGTTAGCGAAACCGGCACGATCAGATTGACCGTCAGCCTGTCCCGGCCACTGATTGCCGGAGAGATCATCGACGTGCCGCTGGCCATCGGCGGCACAGGGGTGACCACAGACGACTGGAGCCTGGCGCCCGTGACCGGCGGCGGCCTCAATACCGGCGTGACCCTGTCGGCCCAAACCACGGCCATGCCACAGCTGCGCTTTTCGGGTCAGGGTGCCCGGACCGCCACCCTGCTGCTGTCACCGGCATTCGACGGCACCGCCGAGGGCGGCGGCACCGAGACCTACACCATCGCGCTGGGCCCGAACGACGCCAGCGCCAACGGCTTTGACCACGCCAGCCGGGGCACCAATGTCGGCGGCGGCGTCGACCCGCACGCCAGCGCCAATACCTTCGACGTGATGGTGACCGATGCAAACGACCGCGTCTTGTCGCTCAGTATCGACTCCGCAATGGGAGCCGAAGGCGATTCCGGTTTCAGCGACGGTGCGACATTAACATTCACCCTCGACCCGCCGGGTGCGACAGGGTTTGTCATTTTGAACATTGTTGGTAGTGCCGCCAACTCAGACTTCCTGATCGCCACAAGCGAAAACCCCACGACATTTTTTTACGCTCTAGGAAGGCGATCCATAAATCTAGCAACCTTCTTTTCGAGCGGGCCCAGCCGTACACTCAGGGTCCGCGCCAGCGGCGACACGTCCGATGAAGGCGACGAGACAGTGTCCCTAGTCCTGAGCCGGCTTGACGGCGCCACCCCCGCCAACGTCGTCATCTCCCCAACCGCCAACCGCGTCACCTACACCATCACCGACGACGACCCCACCATCGTCTCCCTGACCCGCACCGGCGGCACCGGCGCCATTGAAGAAGGCGGCACAGTGGGTTTCACCATCGAACTGGACCGGGCACTGACAGCCGGCGAAATCATCGACGTGCCACTGTCAATCGGCGGCACCGGAGTCACCGCAGACGACTGGAGCCTGGCAGCCGCCGGCACCGGCGTCACCCTGTCGGCAGAGGCCACGGCCACCCCGTTGCTGAACTTTGCAGGCACAGGCGCCGAGACCGCCACCCTGGTGCTGACACCGGCGGGCGACAATATCGACGAGGGCACCGAGACCTACACCATCGCGCTGGGCCCGAACGACGCCAGCGCCAACGGCTTTGACCTCGCCAGTCGGGCCACCAATGTCGGCGGCGGCGCCGACCCGCACGCCAGCGACACGACCTTCGACGTGATGGTGACCGATGTCACCACCCACACCGTATCAATCAGCCTGGACCGCACCATGGCCGCCGAGGGCGATTCCGGCATTACCGACGGCGCGACCGTGACGGTGACCTTCGACCCGCCTTATACGGGAACCTACATTTTCGCTATATGTTCCGGCGGCACCGCCACCCGCGGCGACAGCGCCGACTGGCGGTACACCGGCGTCAGTAATCGTTCACTGCCCTTTGAGAGCGACCCTGAGTGCGGTACAGTGATTGATACTGCTACCAGTCTCGCCAGCTATCAGCGCAAGATTCGGATAAACGGCGACACAGTGGACGAGCCGGACGAGACCGTGACCCTGACCTTGCAACGGGTGTCAGTAAGCCTAGGTAGCACCTCCAGCGACATCGTTTTAGACTCAGACGTCGCCACCTTCACCATCATCGACGACGACACGGCGGGCGTGACCATCACCGAGACAGACGACGCCACCACGCTCACCGAAAACGGCGGCACGGACGAATACGGCGTGATGCTGGCCACCCAACCGACCGCAAACGTCACCATCACGCCCACCTCAGGCATGGCGGACACCGCCATAGTCAGCGGCAGCCTGATCTTCACCGCCACCAACTGGGACACGGTCCAGACCATCACCGTCGCCGGGCTGGATAACAACGCCGACGCCGCCAATCAGCAAGTGACCATTACCCACGCCATCAACTCCACGGGCGATGCCCTATACAACGCACTCGCCCCGGTCTCAGTGACAGCGACGGTAACCGACGACGACGCCACCACAGTGACCCTGGCGGGAACCGCAGGCAACGTCATGGAAGGCGCCACCAAAGAAATCACCGTCACCCTGGGCCGCGCCCTGGCCGAGGGCGAGGCACTGCCGGTGCCGCTGACCTTTGGCGGCGCGGCGACACCGGGCACGGACTACAGCGTCACCGGCGCCACGGCGCAAGGCGTCGCCTACACCGGCCTGGACAGCGCCACAGGCATGGTGACCTTTACCGGCCCATCGGCCACCAGCGCCACCCTGACCCTGAGCGCGACCCCCGACAGCGATGTTGAAGCCAGCGGCGAGACAGTCATCATCGGCCTGGGCACCCTGGACGGCGACTCCGGCACCGGCCTGGACGGCGGCGCCAGCGGCACAGACAGCCTGGACGACTTCCGCATCGAAGACCCGCTGCTCATCAGCATCACCGGCGGAACTGCCGTCACCGAAGGCAGTTCCGCGACCTTCACCGTGACGGCCAATCGAGTTCCGGGCAGCGCCCTGATGATTGACCTGACCGTAGCGGACGCCGCCGCCGGTGATTATCTGGACTCAGGCGACGAAGGCGATAACATGGTCACCCTGTCCGGAGCCACCACGGCCACCGTTGAAATCCCCACACAGACCGACAGCACCGACGAGACCAACGGCACCATCACGGTGACCATAGCGGACGGCACCGGTTACACCGTCGGTATGCCGTCCTCGGCCATGGTCGGAGTGAGCGACGACGACGCCACCACGGTGACCCTGACGGGCACGGCGGGCAATATCAGTGAGGGCGTCACCCGCAACCTCATGGTCACCCTGGACCGCGCCCTGGTCGCCGGAGAAAGCCTGGCCGTACCGCTGACCCTGGGCGGCAACGCGACACGGGGCACGGACTACACCCTGACCGGCATCCCGGCGGACAACATCGCCTACGACATCCCGAACAGCGCCACCGCCGGCATGGTGACATTTACCGGCCCGGCCACCGCCACCGCCACCCTGGCCCTGGCCGTGCAGGTTGACGGCACATCCGACACCGGCGAGACCATCACCATCGCCCTGGGCACCCTGGACAGCAACTCCGGCACCGGCCTGGGCGGCGGCGCCGCCGGCACGGGCAGCCTGGCCTTCACCATCATGGAACAACCGACCATCGTGCTGCCGCCGACCCTGACGGTCACTGAAGGTGCCAGCGTCGGTTACCCGGTATCCCTGGCCACCACCCCGACGGCCAATGTCACGGTGACGGTCACGGGTCACACCGGCACCGACCTGACACTGAATACGGACAGCCTGGAGTTCACGACGGCCAACTGGAATATGATACAGACCTTCACGGTGACGGCGGGACAAGACGCCGACGCCGTCGATGACACGGCGACGCTGACGCACACGGCCACCGGCGGCAACTACAACACCTTGACGGCGCAGATCACGGTCAACACCAGCGACGACGAAGAGGCGGGCGTGACCATCAGCGAGACGGCGATAACGATTGCAGAGGGCGATGAGGGCACGTACACCGTGGTGCTGGACTCACAACCGGCGAGCGGGGTGGAGATCACGGTGACCTCCGGCCTGACCAGTGCGGCCACGGTAAACCCGATGATCCTGACGTTCACGACGGCCAACTGGAACACGGAGCAGACGGCGACGGTCACGGGCGTTGATGACAATCGGGTCAATCCCGTCCGTGAGGCGACGCTCAGCCACCGCATCAGCAGCGGCGGCGGCGACTATCCGGTGGCTGACCTGAATCAGGATGTCACCGTGACGGTGACCGACAACGACGAGGCCGGCCTGTCGTTCTCTGGCGAGATGCTCACGGTAGCCGAAGGTGCCACCGCCAACTACACGGTAGCCCTGACGACTATCCCGACGGGGGGCGTGACGGTCACGGTCAGCGGTCATAGCGGCACCGACCTGACGCCGGACGAAACCAGCCTGACGTTCACGATGACCGACTGGGACACGGCCCAGACGGTGACGGTGACCGCGGCCCCGGACGGCGACGCGGCAGACGACACGGTGAGTCTGACGCATACGGCCTCAGGCACGACAGGTTATGGCGCGGTCATGGACGATGTGACGGTGATCATCACCGACGACGACACGGCGGCCATCACCATCAGCGAGACGGCGGGTACCACCACGGTTCTGGAGAACGGCAGCGAGGCCGGCGGCACGGACACCTACACGGTGGTGCTGGCCACCCAACCGGCGAGCGGGGTGGAGATCACGGTGACCTCCGGCCTGACCAGTGCGGCCACGGTGAGCCCGCCGATCCTGACGTTCACTATGACCAACTGGAATATGGAGCAGACGGTGACGGTCACGGGAGTTGATGACAACATAAACAACCCCGGCGATGCCCGCACGGCGACGCTCAGCCACCGCATCAGCAGCGGCGACAGCGGCGACTACCCGACCGGCGGCCCCCCGACCCCGGCGGCGGTGACGGTGACGGTGACCGACGACGATGCGGCACCGGGCGTGACCATCAGCGAGACCGAAATCACGGTCGCCGAGGCTAACGGCATGGACAGCTACACGGTGGTGCTGAACACGCCACCGTCCGGCGATGTCGAGATCACGGTGACCTCCGGTCTGACCAGCGCGGCCACGGCGGCCCCGACCAGCCTGACGTTCACGACGGTCAACTGGGACACGGAGCAGATGGTCACGGTGACCGGCATAAACGACGACGATACCGGCGCCCGTGAGGCGACCATCGGCCATGCGATCACCACGGGCGACGGCGGCAACTATCCGGTGGCTGACCTGAATCAGGATGTGACGGTGACGGTGACCGACGACGATGCCACCGATACGGAGGAGATGCAGGCGGCGCAGGAAGCCTGGTTGCCGCGCTTCGGCCTGACGGCGGTAGAACATATGCTGGGCGGCCTGGATTACCGCTTGTCGGTGGCCGATCAACCTGGGCTGTCGGGCAATGTGAGCGACCTGTCCGCTGGTCGAGCGCTGCATGGGGCCGGTAATGGCACCGGCACGAGTTATGCGGCGGACGGCTTCGGTCAAGGCGATGGCGGTGATGGCCTGGGCGCCGGTTCGGTTGATCGGTTATTGAATCTGTCCCGGACACTGTCGCTGCGCGATATGCTGCGCGGCAGCCGCTTTGTGCACCGCGGCGGAGAGAACGGTGTTTCGGTGTGGGGTCAGGCGTCCTATTCGCGCTACGAGGATGGACAGGACGGCGTCACGGTGGATGGCGAGGTGGCAACCGGCCTGCTGGGCGTGGATCGCGACAATGGCCGCACGCTGCTCGGACTGGCGCTGTCGTACAGCGACGGCGATGGCGATTGGAGCGGCACTGCGGCACAGGGCGAGTTGTCGAGCACACTGACCTCGCTGCTGCCGTATATCCGGCATAACGTGACGCAGCGATTGCAGGTGTGGGCGGCGGCGAGTTATGGCCGTGGCGAGCTGGAGCAGACTTCGGCCACGATGAGTACGGAGCATGACATCGAGCAGAGATCGGCCTCGGCCGGTGTGCGCGGGATATTGCTGGAGCGCCCGCTAGAAGAGGGCGGCCTGACGTTGACGCTGATCTCGGATGCGGCGCTGGCGCGTATTGAGTCGGACGATGCCGACGGTGTGTTGGGCCTGACATCGAACACAAAGCGTTTCCGAATGGGTCTGGAGTGGTCCTGGCAGTTGCCGCAGGCGGACGGTGGCCGGTTGATTCCGGAACTGGAGTTGGGGATGCGCTATGACGGCGGCGATACCAGCGACGGCCTGGGCGTGGAACTGGGCGGCGGCATTAGTTGGCAGTTGCCTTCCAGAGGCTTGACCATTGACCTGCGTGGCCGGCGCCTGCTGGATCATGAGGCCGCCGAACGGCGTGAGTGGGGCGTGTCCGGTTCGCTGCGCTATGAACGGCAGCCGGGTTTCGCTCATGGGCCGTCGCTGAGTCTACGTCAGGAATACGGCACCGCCCCGGCCTCGGGTGGCCTGGATCGGCTGTTGTCGGATTCGCTGTCGGACGCACTGGAGGAGGATTCATCACAGCCCGGCCCGGCCTCCGGTCGCTGGAGCCTGGAGGGCGAGTGGGGCCTGGCCCTGAATGACGGCGCCACCGGCATTCCATATGCGGGCCTGTCGTCGTCCGATGCCGGGCACGACCTGACCCTGGGCTGGCGCCTGTTGTCGGCACCGGGCAATCTGGATACCGAACTGGACATCAAGGCGCTGCGCCGCCGGGACGACGAGGGCAGGGCGAACCACGGCATCGGCGCACAGTGGAAGCTGCACTGGTAGCGATTGGCATGGCCGCCGGGGGTATTATTGCCGGCGGCTATTTGTTGTGATACCAGTTGCTCTGTCCGGATTTCTAGTGGTCATACGCTCTTTAGCCGGGCAAGTACCTCACGGAAGCTGCTGAGGCCAGCCTCCAGATTCTCGATGATCTCTTCGGCCAGGACATCGGGTTCAGGCAGGTTGTCCAGATCAGTCAGGCTCTGGTCCTTGAGCCAGAAAATGTCGAGGCTGGTCTTGTCACGGACTTTTATCTCTTCATAGCTGTAGTTGCGCCAGCGGCCTTGCGGTGAGTCTGTCTCGTCCCAGGTTGCCTTGCGCTGATGGCGGTTCAGTGGATGGTAGCAGTGGACGAAATCCGACAGATTCTCATACCGCATTGGTTTTTTCTTGAGCGTGTGGTGAATATTGGTGCGGTAGTCGTAGTACCAGACCTGTTTTGTCCAGGGGGTCGGGCTGGCCTCGCGGTTATCAAAAAAGATCACATTAGCCTTGACCCCTTGCGCGTAGAATACACCGGTTGGAAGACGCAGGATGGTATGCAGGTCGGTGTTGTCCAGCAGCTTTTGCCGGATCGTCTCACCGGCGCCTCCTTCAAACAGTACGTTGTCCGGTACGACAACGGCAGCGCAACCGGTGGTTTTCAGCATGGTGCGAATATGCTGCACGAAATTGAGTTGCTTGTTGGATGTGGTCGCCCAGAAGTCCTGTCGGTTGTAGGTCAGTTCGTCCTTTTCCTGTTCGCCTTCCTCGTTCGTGAAGCTCATGGAGCTTTTCTTGCCGAAAGGCGGGTTCGCGAGCACATAGTCGAAGCGCTTGCCGGCGTCAGCCACCAGCGAGTCATTCGGAGATATGGGCGCCCCTCCCTCAATTTCACCGATGTTGTGCAGGAACATGTTCATCAGGCACAGGCGGCGGGTGTTGGCGACAATCTCATTGCCATGAAATGCCTCGTGTTTCAGAAACGCTTTCTGCTCTTTATCGAGACTGAAGTTGTCCGGGTCAGTCATGAAGTCGTAGGCGGCTAGAAAGAAACCGCCGGTACCGCAGGCCGGATCAGCGATCAGCCCGCCGGGTTCGGGGCGCACACATTCGACCATGGCGCGGATGAGGGCGCGCGGCGTGAAATACTGCCCGGCGCCTGATTTCGTATCCTCGGAGTTCTTCTCCAGTAAGCCCTCATAGATGTCGCCCTTGATATCAGCGTCCATCGTAACCCATTCGATTTCGTTGATCATGTCAATGAGGCGATACAGCTTGGCCGGGTCCTGAACCTTGTTCTGGGCCTTGGTGAAGATTTGCCCCAACATGCCCGGTCGGGCTCCAAGTTCACGGAGCAGGGCAATATAATGACCTTCGAGTTCCGCACCCTTCTTCGACCGCAGGCTCTGCCAGTTGTATTTTTCAGGAAGGCCGACATTCCGGTTATGAGGCGGCCTGGAGTACTCATCTGCCATCTTCAGGAAGATCAGCCAGGTGAGTTGCTCCAGATAATCACCATAACCGATCCCGTCATCACGCAGGGTGGTGCAGAAACTCCAGACTTTGGAGACGATGGGGGCGGTGTTCATGTAATAGAGTCTTCGTCCGTGATTTGTTGTGCCAGGGTCTGTCCGGCCGTCGTGCGCCGATAACGCTGGTTCTGGCTGGTTGGTTTGTCGGGAAGCGTCATTTCGATCAACCCGGCTTCGAGTGCGGGTCGTAGATAAGCGGCGATGAAATGGCGCCGATCCCTGAGCTCCAACGCTGCCTGCAATTCGGCTCGGCTCAACTCCCCGGTGAGGACAGCCACGAGTTGCGCGACATGCCCGGCATCTTGTGGGGTACCTTGTGGGGTACCTTGTGGGGTACCTTGTGGGGTACCTTGTTCGGTACCTTGTTCGGTACCTTGTTCGGTACCTTGCTCGGATGGCTCCGGGCACACCCGCTCATGTACCGGGAGCCGAACCAGAAACCAGGTACGGTCTTCATCACTGTCAAATACCGGATCCGGAGAGCCGTTCTTTCGCATGGCGCGAAGAATCTTCGGTACGCCCGTTGATCGCCCTTCGGCCAGATCCAGTTCCTTGAGGAAATCACCAATCCGACGGTTACGATAGCGACGACTAACCGCCTGCCCCTTGTGAAAATCCTCCATCCGGATAGAACGGTCAGGGCCGGGGAAGCTGAGGACTACCAGTTCTTCCGGGGTAATACGCACCTCCACTGGCTCCCGCTCCTCGTAGGAGCGATGATAGATGGCGTTGACTAATGCTTCCTCGATGGCTTCAATCGGGAAATTCCAGAATCGCTCCGCTTCAGGCTTGTGTGAATGCTTGATGACCGTTTCTTTCAGATAGTTTCGTTCAATGAAGCCGATTGCATCGCGCAGGATGATCCACAACGGCCCACGGAACTCCTTCTCTTCGAATTGATCGCCGCCCGGTCCATCGGGGAACCACACGACATCAATCTGGGTAACCGGAAAGAAATCATGCGGTCGGTCGTTGAAGAACAGCAATCCGATATTCTTGGGGAAAGGCGCTTCCGAAGGTCCGCCAACCAGATTCATGCGTCGCCCCAGAGCTTCCACGGGAAGAGAGGTTTCTCCCGCCAGGTCGCTGCCTACATCGCGAAGAAACTGTTCGATAAGCCGTAAAGACAGATCATCCAAAGACGAGGCCTGATGATAGCGGTCGTCGAACGGAACGGTTGCGGCGAGGCTGAGCAACTCGCGTTCGTCCGCGCCTTTGGCGCGGACGGTACTGCTGTGTTTGCGAATGAACCAGGCCCATTGCGGCGGAGCGCCTTTCGCCAGATTCACTCTGGCCTTGTATGGCCGGGTTTCGCCGCCTGGCGCCCAAAGTACAAGTATAGTCCGCCCCTCAATGTCGTAGATTCCGGAAATCGGGTGATAATAAGGTTGTATGGCGGAATATCCGAGTTCCAGCAATTCCTGTTGTATTGAATCGATCCGATCAGGGTCTAATCCTTTCGGGGGCAGCACAGGGCGCCCATTGCGTTCCTCGACACCCAAAACGATATAGCCGCCGCCGAGATTGTGAAAGTCATTGGCGAACGCGCAGAGGGTGTGCAACACACTCGCCGGATTCCAGCCAGCCTTGTACTCTATGCGCTCGCCTTCAATGGTTCGCTGGCGAAGCAGATCGTCGATGTTGATGGGGAGTTTTTCCGTCATGCTTTCGCAATCGCCTGTTCAGGCATCTGGTTGGCGTTTGGCATCAGTCCACCCGCCTAATGTAAAGCGGTATCTCTCATAGTGCGAGTGTAAGCTCATGAAGGCCGGTTTGTAGAGTGGATTATGCAGACGGCGTTTCCTTTGTGCACTCTGCGGAATGTGAAAGCTGATTCCAGTTAAGTTTTTATGTATAGGTTTCTGGAAGGGAAGCAGGAACAGGCCAAATCTCTTTGGCGAGTTCTGAAATATGTCTGCTCCGCATCTCGATTTTCTGCTCGTCCCAATCAGTTTCTTTTGCAATATCCTTATTCATCATTAAGATGGACTGCTCCGTATACTCAGCTCTCTTTATTGAAAACCCCTGATTGCTCAATTTACTGTTGAAAGAAGGGGTGACTAACGACAAATTCCCTATGCTGTGTATTAAACGTCTTCGGCGCACCATCTGACCAACGGTGCTCTCATCTTCCTCAAGCAAATCGCCAGATTCATCTACTCGTTTAAAGTCATCTTCAGTAGGCTCTATTCCGTTTGCCAATGGCCAATACTCTTGCCATGACTGAGGCATTATATGTTCGACACTGAGTCCGGCAGGTAAGGTTTTTGATTCTTGCAGTTTGCCACGCATGCGTCTTTCCACCTCAACTAGAAACGCATTGGTGCGCGCTGGTCCTAGCCGCTTGTATATCGAACTTTGCAATAGTTTCTGGGCAAATTCTTCGTCTTTTGGAAATCTTCCACTTTCTGCTGTTTGCTTTAATAAATACTTGTTTAGCTGGTCAAGTGACCAGCCATGTTTATCAAGGTATTCAATAGCAGAGAGAAAAAACTTGTTGTAGTTTTTTACCGTCAGGTTGCAGACCGCTCGTCGCACAATGAACGACAACAGAGTTTCCAGGGCGCTTTCTTTGTCACTCATACCGAGTTCTTCAGTCTCCCATAGACGTAAAATCAGTGGGTAAAAAGTTGTTACATCCCACGGTCTCAATCGCCGTGAAAACTTGGCCAATGCAGTATCCGATTCGCGCTCGACTAGTTCACGGTATATTGTCCCATAATGCGCCAAGTCCTTGATTTCAGCTTCTACGGTTGGATATCTGGAATTCAACTCTCCTCGCTTAGGGCGAAGGAATGCCTTGTATTCCGAGAACAGTTTTGACAGCGTCACCTCCCCAGCGATTTTCCCGGAAATGAAGTGTGCCAGGAAAAATTCAATTCGTTGTTTTTTATAGCGGCCTTGCTTGTCTAAGGTACCCCAAAAGTTATCTTCAAATGGTTTCCAGTGATTAGAAAACAGAATTTCAGCATTTTCCTGGGCCGCGTCAGCACGCTGAAAGATATTGTTTCGAACAAGATCCGCAGCCAGCAATGGCTCGCCCCGTTCGTTCAGGGTTTCAAAAATGACCTGGGCGTCATCGCCTTCATCCAGGACGATTTCAACAATCTTGAATTCCTCAAGAAACGATTGCCAAATTGCATCCAGCTTTCGTTTCCGCGGAATACCATTCTCAGTATCAGAGGAACCTTCAGTCTCAGTTTCAGGTGCTTCCTCAAGGTCATCGAACAAGTCATCCGTTTCAACTGAATGTTTTATGTGGTCGTAAAAATAGCCATAAGCACCCAACAGTTCGGGTATGCGACTATAAATTTGATCACGTGTTTTATACCAGTAGCGGTGGTATTTCTTGTGCAGTTCGCCTCTGTTTTCCGACAAAACGATATCTTTAAACATTTCTCTGCTAGCTTCGGTGGGCCAGACTTTAAATTGTTCTATGTCCGGGTCTTCCATAAGGTGCGGGTCGCTGTTGATGATATAGCGTTGGATATTTTCCGATGCGCTTGAATGACCAATCGCAATGGAATAGTGGCGTGCCGCCGTCAAGAAAAGTTGAAATGTGGTTAATCGTTGTTGACCATCAACGACTTGGAACGATGGTACTTGTTTGACACTCGGTTTGCTTCTGCTTTCCAAGACGACTGCACCCATGAAATGAGGAAACCGCCGCTCCCTGCCATTAAGCCGTTCAATCGCCTTTGTGCGAACATCCAGCCAAAATGGTTCCCATTGCTTGTCTTTTTTCCAAACGTAATGCCGTTGGTAAATTGGGACGCAGTAGCGGTTTCGATTTTGCAGTAAAGTTCCAATTTCGATTGGACCAGCTTTCAATTTTATCTCCTGCTTATTGCAAAATACTCAAGATTTTGAATCAGTATCAATCATTATCTGACACTTTCCTGAGTGATATGTTGTGTCGTATGTCATCTTGTCTGTTCGCGAACAGGCTATGTCCCTACGATGATATGGATGGCGTGATTGTCGATGCGTAGGGGTCACCATATACGGCGGATACCCCGAATTATTTCTTCGCTGGCGGTGGCGGTGGCGGTTTTCTGGCAGTCGGAGGTTTGGGTGATACACCGTCACGTTGTACACGCATTCCTGCTACCGGCCTTGATGGTTTTGGTGCTTGTTGATTTGTCATCTGTTGTTTAGTCATAAGTAATCTCCCAATCTCTTGTAAGACTTTTCAAGTATTCAAATTTTAACCTTGATTAGAGGATATTACCATTTTCCTGGATTTGTTCTGTCGAATGCAGAAATTCGACCATTTCAACTTCGGCAGCAGACACCAGAATATGTGAAACTCCCTCAAGAGGAGTCCGGTCATTATCGTCCTTTAGCCATTCACACTCTTCAATCAGAAAATGCTGGTCCTCCGGTCGGCTCGGCCATTCCTTTGGCCAGCCATACAAACGGCGTTGTCCCTTAAGATGCAATACCACATAGCAATCACCGTGGTGTGCAAATGCCGAATATTGAGCGGATTGATAGGAGCTTTGCCGGGTAATTTTCCAACTACGGAGAAGCCTGTGCAATGTATCAGCGTTCCATATCGAGGCAAACACCAGCCCGAACACAACAGATACCAAGGCTAATATAAAAATCTCAAAGAACTTGTTCGAATGTACATCCCATCCTGTGTGGCTAATCGCCCAGAAGAATGACTGGGCAATTCTGCTCTTCGTTGAATTTCTCCCCACTGCCACTGTGGCGTCTCATGATCCAGTTCTGAAAATTGCGCCGCGCGGTATCCCGATAAGATGACAGCTTGGTGTCCACGCCGCAGACGCGCCGAACCAGAGACACCAGCGAGATCAATTCTCTTTCCGGTTGGCTGCCCTTGTAGTTATCAAGCAGGGCATAAGCCCGCCAGACTTTGAAAGGGGACAAACGTGGCTGATCTTTTTTGAGTCTGTCGCACAACTCCCGGATCATGGCATAAGTCAACTCCCTACGCCGATGTGGTTGGTCGTAGAAAATCGTCAAAGCCTCAATCTCGTCTCGATGATCTTCCAGATATTGCCGAAAGTCTTGCGCCATGGCTTCCGCGTTCTCATGAGAATCGCCCGCCCATTCGGCGCGGGACAATGTATCCAGGCTATCATGGTCAACGGTCTGTTCCTTGTTGCGGCGGATGGAGTCGATTAACTCGATCAGTTCGCCGTTGAAAACGCGGGCAGCGCCATCAACCAACTGTTCCCGGGCTTTGTCACAGATCTCAGAAGACGGTTCGGCATCCTCGGGAACCGGTTCGATCTCGCGCGCCCTCCTCTGGATGTGGTCCGGGTCAATAGCGGCCAGCAGGTCACCTGCGATTTGGGTAAGTTCGGCGCCCCCCGCCTGCTCCCTGATTCGGTTTTTGTCCGTCTGGTCAAGTTGCTGGTTCAGACGGGCAAGGCGGCCAGCCAGCGAACTCACGGTATCTTCGTCGTATGCTCCCATCATAACGCCCATGGCCAAATTCTTGAGCGGCGCCGTGGTCTTGGTGATGAGCGGTTGGCTGGCGGTCTTGAGTGACCGGGTGACACCGACCGCATCCACAATTACATAATGAGTCTTCCCACTGACCGCGGAGGGCGAGACTTGCCTGAGGTCATCGTGTTCGAGGGTGCGGGTGCCCCGCCCCTTCATTTGCTCGAAATAATTGCGGCTCCGCACGTCACGCATGAAAAGCAGACATTCAATGGGTTTGACGTCGGTGCCCGTTGCAATCATATCCACAGTTACAGCGATGCGTGGGTAGTAGTCATTGCGGAACTGGGTAAGGACGGATTTTGGATTCTCCACAGTTCTATAGGTCACCTTCTTGCAAAATTCATTGCCTTCTCCGAATTCCTCCCGCACGGTCTGGATAATGTCGTCGGCTTGGCTTCAATCACGCCGACAGGCTTTTTATGGATAAAAAGAACATAATCGGCAGGACCAACATCTGTCTGATACTCACGAACGGCGATCCCAAGGCCAGCGTTGAAGTCGATTTTGTTGTTGTTCTGAACTATCCAACCGGCGTGGAATAGCTGTTCGTCGATTTTGTTTCGCGCCGCCTGTTCGGGTGTCTGGTTGGCGTTTGGCATCAGTCTGCTCGCCTAATGTAAGCCGGTATCTCTCATATCCGCTAGTTTATTTCAATAGATATCGGCTTGTAGAGTGAATAATGCAGGAGGTTATAAAAATACATTATGACCGGCATATATGGCCATGATGTATATCGTCCAGGTTGGGTGTAATCAGCCTGCTATCGGTAAATTTCATGCAAAGGAATCTATTAAGGTGTCTGCGTTCAGATATACTACCGGAAACAGCCATCGGAGCAGGGGATCATAGCGCGATGTTCATGTTAAAGAAAAAGACAGAGATGTCTGCGGAACCGGAAGCCATTCCCGGCTGCGATACCGCTATGGTGGTAAGCAACAGGCATTATGTGAATGGAAATCCGATTCTGGGACCATTTCCGGACGGTTTTGAGCAGGTGATTTTCGGCCTGGGCTGTTTCTGGGGGGCAGAGCGTAAATTCTGGCAGCTGGAGGGGGTTTACACGACTGCCGTGGGGTATTCGGCGGGTTATACGAAAAGCCCCACTTATCAGGAGGTCTGTACCGGTAGGACCGGACATAATGAGGTCGTGCTGATTGTGTATAACCCTGAAGTGATTCGCTATGCCGATATTCTGAAAGTTTTCTGGGAGTCGCATGACCCCACTCAGGGAATGCGGCAGGGGAATGATGTTGGTACACAGTATCGTTCAGGTATTTATTTTACCTCGGATGTGCAGGAGGAAATATCAGGAGCTTCGTTAAATGAGTATCAAAATGCACTGAAAAAGGCCGGATATTCGAGTATTACGACAGAGATTTTACCCGCAGCGGAGTTCTATTATGCCGAGGACTATCACCAGCAGTATCTGGCAAAAAATCCCGGAGGGTATTGCGGTTTGGGCGGCACCGATGTGGCTTGCCCAACCGGGTTGGTGACGTAGCATTCAGGATATAGGGTCGGGGTATAAAGGGTTTGCCAATCTTTCCCGACTGCGCTATAAGGACGCGCTTTTCACAAAGCTTTGTTTAGAAACAGGGAGAGAACAGGTATGTCATCAATTGATGATATTGAAATGCCGAGTGGCTATCACCCTGATGCCACAGAAGAATATATGTGCGACAGGCATCTGGTGTATTTCAGGAAGAAGTTACTCGACTGGCGTTCCGGATTAATGGCGGAGTCACAGGAGACTCTGGACCATCTTCGGGACAATGCCAATCAGGATGTCGGCGACGAGATTGACCGTGCCAGCCGCGAAAGCGACCATACCCTCGAGCTGCGCACTCGTGACCGCTATCGTAAGTTACAGAGTAAGATTGATGAGGCGCTGAAGCGTATTGAGGACGGTTCCTATGGTTATTGTGATGATACCGGCGAAGAAATTGGCCTGAAACGGCTCGAAGCGCGCCCCGTGGCTACACTGACCCTGGAGGCCCAGGAGCGCCGTGAATCCATGGAGAAGCATACGGCTGGTGGATAACCGATAACTCTAATCGGCAATCAGCTCTACCCAGTGTCTTACCGGGGTTGAGGTTCCTGAAGCGAGATGATGCAGGCACCCGATGTTGGCCGTGACAATTATTTCGGGTTGTTCGCGGCTGATATTTTGCAGTTTTCTCTTTTTTAACCGCTTAGATAGTTTCGGTTGTAACAGCGTGTAGCTGCCGGCTGCGCCACAGCACAGGTGTGACTCGCTGAAGGGAATGCGTTTTACTCCAATGGAATCCAGCAGGTTTTCAACACTGCCGGCAAGTTTTTGTCCGTGCTGTAGTGTACAGGGGGGATGATAGGCGACAGGTGAATAACTGTTCGGCTTTAATTTTGTAATGTCCTCTTGCTCAATAACTTCTATAAGATCTTTAGCTAGCATACTGATTTTAGAGGCTTTTTCCTTATAGTCCGGATCGTGCTTCAGTAACTCTCCATAGTGTTTGATATGCACGCCACAACCACTCGCTGTGGAAACAATGGCTTCTATGCCAGCCTCAGTATATGGCCACCAGGCATCAATGCGGCTGCGAACCAGGTCCAGGGCTTCTTCAGGGGCGGAAGTATGGTGGTGCAGGGCACCGCAGCAGGCCGCCGGGTCTTCTTTGATTGTTTCAATACCGAGCTTATCCAGCACGTTACGTGCGGCGGCGGTAATGGATGGGCTGAGCGCAGGTTGAACGCAGCCTTCCGGCAGGAGCACTTTACGGGAATGTGATGAAGCAGGGTCTTTCGGCCCGGGTATTTTTATCGGTATCCGGGTTTTCAGGCGGGCAGGCAAAAAAGGTCTGACCATACGCCCCATGCCAAGCAGGGCGGCAAAACGACCGGGGTAGGCCAGGGTTTCACGAATCAAATAGCGCCTGAAGCGATCAAAAAGGGGGCGCGATGTGTTTTTCTCGACAATTTCCCGCCCGATATCGAGCAGCTCACCATAATCCACGCCGGAAGGGCAGGTGGTTTCACAATTACGACAGGTCAGGCACTGGTCTAGATGTTGTCGTGTTTCATGGCCTGGGTTTTGTCCTTCCAGAATCTGCTTGATTTGATAGATGCGTCCACGTGGCCCATCCAGTTCATCGCCAAGAATCTCATAGGTCGGGCAGGTTGCATTACAGAAACCGCAATGTACGCATTTACGCAGAATTTCATTTGCGCGCCGGCCTTTGGGATCGGCCAGAAACTGTTCCGTAAGACGGGTTTGCATGGCTATAGATAATCGTAAAAGGTGCCAGGATTTAAAATTCTTTCAGGATCAAAGGCTTGCTTGATCTTTTTATGAATCTGCATGATATTTTTTTCCAAAGGGTGGCGCAGGTTTGTTTTGTTTGTGGTATGCCATTGTTCGGCATACCCGCCCGCAGACTGTGCCTTTTGCGTAACGCTCCGGGCAGATTCTTCAGTCTTGAGCCAACGCTGTGAGCCGCCCCAGTCAATTAATTGCTCGCTTGAATCCGGCAGGATATGCGGGCTGGCCTGTGGGATAGATAGTCGCCAGAAGCTGTCTTTTTGAAAGAATGTATGGCTATGGTTACGAATGGATAACCAGAAGTTGTCCGCATCCCGTAGTAATTCGCCCCCGAATGTGCGGGATGCCTGCTTTACGCCGGATTCTGTACCCGATAATCGAACCATGAGTCTGCCCTGGTACCAACAGGCCGCGCTTATCGGGTTGGCGATGCCTGACAGCTTGCTGATTCGCCGGATAGCCTCGTTTGCAGACAGTTCGAATACTTTGGTGACCTCCATTTCAGGCAGAGGCAACACCTTTATGGATACGTCAAGAATGACCCCCAGTACGCCATAGGCACCTGCCATAAGCCTGGAGGCATCATAACCGGCGACGTTTTTCATTACCTGACCGCCAAAGCGCAGGTCTTCACCTTTGCCATTGATGATATGTGTACCAAGAACAAAGTCGCGGGCGGCGCCGACCCACGGGCGGCGAGGACCTGATAACCCGCTTGCTATCGCGCCGCCGATAGTGCCGCCATTAAATTCAGGTGGTTCAAAGGCCAGCATCTGGCCGCTTTCTCGTAATACGGATTCGGCTTCAGACATGGGTGTGCCCGCTCTGACGGTTAATACCAGTTCAGTCGGCTCATAGGCGATTATCCCGTTGTGCTGCAAAATGGAGAGAGGCTTTCCTTCGTCTCGCAATCGTAAAGACGATTTTGACCCACTGCCGTGAATACTGAGAGGTTGTCCTTCCTGGCAGGCGCATGCAACGGTCTCGATTAGTTGTTGCGCTATATCGCGCATCCTAGAAACGCTCAATTTCAGGATGGGGTAATCGGCCATGATGTACGTGCATGGCGCCAAGTTCGGCACAACGGTGTAATTCCGGTACTGCCTTACCGGGATTTAGCAGTCGTTTGCAGTCAAAGGCGTCTTTAATGGCATGAAACTGTACAAGCTCCGCCGCTTGAAATTGCATGCACATCTGATCGATTTTCTCTATGCCAACGCCGTGTTCACCGGTGATCGTGCCGCCGACTGCTACGGAAAGTTGCAGAATTTTTGCGCCAAGTTCTTCGACAAGGTGAAGCTGGCCTTCCTGGTTCGCGTCGTAAAGGATCAGTGGGTGCAGGTTACCGTCGCCTGCGTGAAATACATTCGCAATCGGTAATTCATATTCCTCAGATAATTCGCCAATGCGCCTTAATACCCGTCCGAGATGTTTCCGCGGGATAGTGCCATCCATACAGTAATAGTCTGGAGCCAAACGTCCAACGGCGGGGAAGGCCGACTTGCGCCCGGCCCAGAACGCGATACGTTCCTGTTCGTCTCTGGCAATGCGCACTTCGAGCGCACCGCTTTCGTTCAGGATACGTTTGACGGCTTCTGTCTGGCCGGCGACCTCGCTTTCAGTGCCATCAAGCTCGCACAATAGAATGGCACTGGCATCAATCGGATAGCCGGCGTGAATAAAGTCCTCAACCGCCCGGATAGCCGGGTTGTCCATCATCTCCAATCCCCCTGGAATAATGCCTGAACCTATGATTGCCGCGACCGCATCGCCGGCTTCCTGGACGCTATCGAATGAGGCCATCAGTACGCGAGCGGTCTCAGGCTTCGGTAACAGCTTGACCGTGATCTCGATAATGACTCCCAGCATGCCTTCGGACCCCGTCAGCAAAGCCAATAGGTCAAAACCAGGGCTATCCAGGGCCTGTGTCCCAATAGAAAGCATTTCACCTTCTATAGTTAATAGTTTGATATTTAAGAGATTATGAACCGTAAGACCGTATTTCAGGCAATGTATGCCACCGGCATTTTCTGCCACGTTTCCACCGATTGAACAGGCAATCTGTGAGGAGGGGTCAGGCGCATAATAGAGGCCGTAGGGCATGGCGGCTTCTGTTATTGCCAGATTCCGGGTACCGGGCTGCACCCTTGCCGTGCGGTTTTGCGTGTCGATGTCCAGGATTTTATTGAACTTTGCCAGGCTCAGCACGACTCCATCTTTATGGGGTAAGGCACCTCCTGACAATCCGGTACCGGCACCGCGCGTAACGACCGGCACGCCCATTTCGTAACAGGTGCGAAGCATAGCCTGCACCTGTTTGATCGTATCGGGCAACGCTACCAGCATGGGCCGTTGTCGATAGGCTGACAGGCCATCGCATTCATACGGCGCAAGTGCCTCCTCTGATGTCAGTAACTGAGACTTGTCCAGATGTTCGGACAGCCGCTTGAGTAACGATTCCAAGTGTTGGTAAGACATGGTGTCGCCTGAATAGCCGAATCCGCGCATTTTATCCATTAACCACCCGGAACAAATATAAATTTCGCCGTTTGTAGTAATTTAATGCCAGTAAGCATGAATTGCTGAAAAGTCAAGCCATGACATTCAATCCCGCTGTGATATGCTCGGTTTATGGCAATTTCAATCGAACAGTTGCAGGCCATAAAAGACAGGGCGAGGAGCTTCCATGAGCTCATGTCTTTGTATGAAGAAAACTATGTTCGGTTCAATCAACTGGTCTGTGATTTGCCCGACGTGAGCAGGCTGTCATTGTCACGGCGTATAGCTGACGTTGATTTGCACCTGCGGGTTCTTGAGCGCCATAAATACACTACGACGGTTTTGCTGACCTACCGGTTTCAGTGCGAGGAAGGAGAAGTTAGAACGCCTGATATAAAAATCCGGCTTTACCATGATACGAAGCAGGCTGAGGCAATATCCTGTTGTCATCAGGATAAGAAGCGCTATGGTTGGCTTGATCGCGATTTCTGTCACTCAAATATCCAGTGGCGCTGGCGCATGAATCATTTTCTTTTCAAGTGGTTAAACTATTGTCTGAAATCAGGTCATGGATTCCCGCAACAAAAGTCCGCTATTGGCTGGTCAGATTTTATACAATCTATCTAGTTCCGCATTCGGCTGATATTTATCTCCTATAGTTTTTTATCAAGTGCTGCATGAGATTATCAACCAAAGGACGTTATGCCGTCACGGCCATGCTGGATTTAGCGCTGAGTGGTGGCAAAAATCCGGTGGCTCTGGTTCAGATTTCACAATGCCAGGGCATTTCACTCTCTTATCTTGAACAGCTTTTTGTTGCTCTGCGTAAGGCCAATCTGGTTACCGGTGTTCGTGGTCCGGGTGGCGGCTATCAATTGGCACGTGATGCGCAAACCGTTTTTGCTGCCAACATTATTTGAGTCATTGATTCTTTTGATATATCCCTGTATCGCAGGAAGCTCTGACTTAACCAGGGTTTACTTGAGATTAATCACGGGTGGTCAGAGGCTAAATCTGCTTTAACGGGCCTGTCTGCTCAAATATAAGATTCACTTCAGTAATACATGGCGACCAGGAAGAAAAACACCAAGTCAGCAAAGCAGCGATCCCTGAAACAAAGATTCATTTCGCTTATCTGGCGCATCGCGTTGGTATCGGTAGTATTGCTTGCAGCCTATCTCGCGTGGCTGGATGTGGAGATTTTGACCCGGTTTGAGGGAAAAAAATGGTCTTTGCCTGCAAGGGTTTATGCGCGGCCCCTGGAGCTTTATGTGGGAGCGCCATATACAATTCACCATGTACTCAAGGAGTTTGGGCTCCTGGGTTATCGCAATCAGAAAGATTTAAACAGACCGGGTAGCTACAATGCGTCGAAATCCATTATCGCCGTTCATAAACGAGGTTTCGATTTCTGGGACGGCGCAGAGGCTGAACGGCGTCTGCGCATACATTTTGATGAGTCGAGCGTCTCTCGGATATCTTCATCGGATAAGCAGGGAGTTGATCTGGTTCGTTTCGATCCCCTCTATATCGGTGGAATATACCCGGAGAAGGCCGAAGACCGGATTGTCGTCCGGCTATCCGAGGTTCCTGGCCTGCTGGTTAAAGGATTGCTCAGCGTGGAGGACAAGGGCTTTTATCAGCATCCTGGTATATCGTTCAAGGGGGTTACGCGCGCCTTAATCAGCAATATAAAAGCCGGCAAGTCGGTTCAGGGCGGCAGCACGTTGACGCAGCAACTGGTCAAGAACTTTTACCTGACCAGTGAACGCTCCTTGAAACGCAAAGCGAATGAAGCGCTGATGTCCATCCTGTTGGAACTGCATTATAACAAGAACGAAATCCTGCAAGCCTATGTGAATGAGATCTATCTGGGTCAGGCTGGCGAAAGGGCCATACATGGCTTTGGTCTTGCCAGTTATTTCTATTTCGAGCGGCCGTTGAATGAGCTGGATTTACCGAGAGTTGCGCTCTTGATCGGTATGGTCAAAGGGCCATCTGTCTATAATCCGCGCCGCAATCCGAACAATGCAGTAAAGCGCCGTAATCTCGTTATCGATGTGATGCTCAAGGACGGAATCATTACGGTGAGAGAAGCCGAAGCGGCAAAGAAAGCCGGGCTGGGCATCACTAAAAAAGCACCGGGCGGCACCAGTCGCTATCCGGCCTTCCTGGAACTGCTAAAGGCCCAGCTCAAGCAGGATTACAAACAGCAGGACCTGGAGACGGAAGGCTTGCAGATTTATTCAACTCTGGACCCGGTTATCCAGGATATAGCGGAAAATACTCTGGATAAGCGCTTGTCAGGGTTCGAGAAAGACCGAGGCCTGCAGAAAAATACCCTGCAAGGTGCGGTCATTGTAACCTCCAGCCATAACGGTGAATTACTGGCCATGGTCGGAGGTCGGGAGGCGCTTTATGCTGGTTTTAATCGTGCATTGAGTGCCCGTCGTCAGGTAGGTTCAATTCTCAAGCCGGCAATTTATGCTACGGCCTATTCACAACCACAGCATTACTCAATGTTGACCCTGGTGGACGATTCGCCATTGCAGGTAAAGATCCATGAAAATCAGCTATGGGAGCCGAAAAACTACGACGGCGAATTCCATGGTCTGGTGCCGTTATATTCGGCGTTGGCACATTCATATAATGTCTCTTCCGCCCGTCTTGGGTTGACGCTTGGCCTGGACAGTGTTTTCGATACCCTCCGTCGGTTGGGTATCAATAAGAAACTGTCGCCATATCCCTCGGTACTGCTGGGTGCCGCCGAACTTACGCCACTGGAAGTGACCGGGATGTACCAGACTCTCGCCGCTAATGGCTTTCGAACACCTGTTAGAACCATACGGGACGTGCTTGATTCGGATAAAAAACCGTTACAGCGCTATCCGGTGAAATTAAACCGGGTGATTGACCCTTCAGTCGCTTATTTAACCAATGCCAGCCTGATTGAAGCCATGCGAAATGGCACAGGTCGAGGTTTTTACTGGCAATTTCCGAAATCCATGATTGTGGCCGGCAAGACAGGCACCACCAATGAATTACGTGATAGCTGGTTTGCGGGTTTTAGCAATGACAAGCTGGGTGTAGTCTGGGTGGGAAATGATGCAAACAAGTCGATAAAACTGACGGGCAGCAAGGGCGCTTTGCGGATATGGACTGACATAATGAAGGCAGCAGGTATTGAATCACTTCGCCTGACAGCGCCCAGTGATATTGAGTTTGCCTGGGTAGAGATCGCAACCGGCAGATTATCGGCACAAGATTGTGAGGGTTCGATGCAGTTTCCTTTCATAAAAGGTTCGGAACCCCGTAAAAAATCAGACTGTATTATCAACCAGACCTCAATAAAGGATACAATCGGGGAAAAGATAAAATCGTTCTGGGAAGGCTTATTTGGAGATGATCACTGATGTTGTACCGATATAGTATTGCAATACTGGGCATCGTTGCTGTGGCGGGCTGCTCTATCCAGGGCGGCACCATCGCCCCGGTTGAAGACCGAACGGCAGGTAGTGGTTCCAACTACGGCAGTCAAGCTACACAGCAAAGTGAATCCGTGGATACCCGGCAAGGCGCAGTTGAAGTAAGGCCCTATGTGGCGGTGCCTGTACCCGCTCCGATAGAATCATTGCCCGCAACCGGCCAAAGTCCCTCAAAACCTGCAAAAACCAACTCAGCGGTAGCCTCTCTGGTCAGTATTGCTGATGCCAGGGTAAAGGGAGGACAATACGATGCGGCCGCGAACTCCCTGGAACGTGCCTTACGCTATGACCAGAAAAATGCGGAGCTGTGGTTCAGGCTGGCTGAGGTCAATCTGCTCCAGCATGACTATGCACAGGCTGAATCCAAGGCGCTGAAGTCCAATGCCCTGGCGGGTGGGGATAGATCATTAATGGCTGAAAACTGGCGACTGATCAGCAAGGCTCGGCGCCTGCAAGGTGACTCCACCGGGGCAGACCAGGCTGAGGTTCGGGCTTATCAGTTGTCGAGGTAGTTTTGCCATGCCTTTATTCAGCATCCGGGTTGCAGATGGTCTGCAAGCTGCCTGTCTTGTAACGGCCTTTCTTCTACTGCCTGTCGTCTTTTTGTTCCGGGCCGAATATTCGTCTTCATCGACGATGTGTACTGCACATGCCGGAATGGCAGAATAAACAGCTTATGTCTGCGGCCGAATATCTTTCCGGGAATGGTGCGCTGAGTGTGTCTCTGACCGGCTTTGCGCCACGGGAAGTCCAGCAGCAAATGGCTGATCGTATCGCTCGGACGATCAGCGAGGATGGGGTACTGGTGACTGAAGCGGGAACCGGCGTTGGAAAGACTTTTGCCTATCTGGTGCCGGCAATACTCTCCGGCAAGCGTACCGTCATTGCCACAGGGACGAAAAACCTGCAGGACCAGTTGTTCCATGAAGACCTGCCCGTCGTTCGAGAGGCATTAAACGTGCCTGTAACCGTTGCATTGCTTAAAGGGCGCGCAAACTATCTCTGTACCCACAGATTGAATATCAATCGTAATGCAGGCGATGTCCACAGTCGACGCTATCAGCATGAGTTTCAACTTATCAATGACTGGGCTGGCCGGACAGTGACAGGCGATATCGCCGAGGTCGATGATGTGGAAGAGAAGTCTTTCATCTGGCCGTTAGTGACCTCAACGACTGAAAATTGTGTAGGTTCGGATTGCGACGACTATAAAGAATGTTACATCCTGAAGGCACGACGGGAGGCGTTGGCGGCGGATATTGTTGTCATTAATCATCACCTGTTCTTTGCCGACATGGCGCTCAAGGAGCAGGGATTTGGCGATATTTTGTCGAGTGCTGACGTGTTTATTCTTGATGAAGCGCACCAATTGTCGGAAACGGCTACCCGTTTCTTCGGCCTTTCACTGACCTCGCGCCAGTTGCATAATCTTTGCTCGGATACCCGATCTGAGCATGTCAGAGAGTCTGGGAGCTTCAGTGAATTACCGGATACGCTGGATAAACTGGAAAAATCCACTGCGGATTTACGAATCAGTATGGGGCAGAGTGATCGGCGCCTTTCCTGGGGCGATTTGCAGAGCATGCGGGACTTTATCGAATCTTTAGGGGTGGTGGAAAAAAATCTTATTGAAGTCAGCGACTGGTTAGCCGGCGCATCTGAGCGATCCAAGGGATTGGACAACTGTTATCAGCGCAGTCTCAGCTTCCTGCAACGAATTAGCCTGATAGCCTCTCAGGCTGAAATGGGCCCGGATGGAGACGATAATAACGAAATGGTGCGTTGGGCCGACACTTCACGCCGGGGATTCGGGCTGCACAGTACGCCGTTAAACATTGCAGAAATTTTCCGGGGCTACATGGCGGAAGCGAATGCCAGTTGGATATTTACCTCTGCCACCCTGGCCGTTGGTGACAGCTTTGAACACTTCAATGACCGCCTTGGGCTGGATGGGCCGGATACCCAGATTCTGGAAAGTCCGTTTGATTATGAAAACAATGGCCTGAAATATTTGCCGATTGGTCTGCCTGAACCCTCGAATCCGTCCTATACCAATGAGGTCTGTACATGGGCACTGCCCGTCATTGAGGCGGCAAAGGGCAGAACCTTTATGCTGTTTACCAGCCACCGGGCACTGAAGATTGCCGCACAACGGATAGTGGACCATATTGATTACCCGGTACTGATACAAGGCGAGGCTCCAAGACAAAGACTATTGAAAGACTTTAAGGCACACGGCAATGCCGTATTGCTGGGCACAGCCAGCTTTTGGGAAGGCGTTGATGTGCGTGGTGAAGCATTGTCCTGCGTCATTATTGATAAACTGCCCTTTGCCCCTCCCGGTGACCCTGTCATGCAGGCGCGGCTTGACGCCATGAAACGGAGCGGGCGCAATCCTTTTCTTGATTACCAGATACCGGCCGCCGTGGTCATGCTGAAGCAGGGCGTAGGACGCTTGATTCGCGATGTGACGGATACCGGGGTACTGATGCTGTGTGACCCTCGTTTCCTGAGCAAAAGATACGGAAAAATTTTTCTCAACAGCCTGCCACCTATGCCGATGACGACAAAAATTGAAGATGTGGAAAGCTTTTTCTATCAAAAAGCCTTTGAATCAGAGCCGACTTGAGTCTGCGACCAGCCTTAAGGAGAAAATCCTGTGAAAATCCTCGCCTTGGACACGACCCAGGAATACTGTTCTGCTGCTTTGTCGGTTGGCAATGTGCTGACATGGCGCGAGGAACTGGCACCGCGAGCTCATACCGGGCTGATACTGCCTCAAGTAAAAGCCCTTCTGGCTGAGGCCGAATTGAAACTGAATCAGCTTGATGCCCTGGCATTCGGCCGAGGGCCGGGCAGCTTTACCGGCCTGCGCATCGCGGCCAGCGTCGTGCAGGGGCTGGCACTGGGTGCCGGTTTACCTGTCGCTCCGGTCTCATCCCTGGCCGCTATGGCGCAGGGCTTTTATCGTGAAAACAATGCGGCGACCTGTATCTGCGCTGCGTTTGATGCCCGAATCAGGGAAGTGTACTGGGGTAACTACGCCCTGGCGGAAGGCACCATGCAAAGCATGAATGACGAGGCAGTCAACTCGCCCGATGATCTGTTCCTGCCGGAAGAAGGTGACTGGTATGCGATAGGTTCGGGGTGGGCGGCGTACCCGCAAATGCAAGAGAGGCTGGGTGCACATCTGATTAAAGCAGTACCTGAAACCGCACCGCTGGCCAGAGACATGATTCCTCTGGCGAAGAAAATAATTCAGGTACGACAAACGGTCAGTGCCGAAGAGGCTGTCCCGGTCTATCTCCGTCAGAAAGTCGCCCGCACCATTCAGGAACGTACCACTGCCGGGCCGTAGCTGGTTGCGGAAGCGGCGTGGACTGTCCTGCTAAGTAATAAAAAATTGATTTCGAGTCATGCAATTCTGAATTCAATTTCTTGACAAATACATTAAAATTTTCCACTTCATAATCATACCATGCTGAGTTCGAGTTTATGTTTTATCTTCTCCCATCCCGGGAGAACAGAGTCTAATAGGCCATAAAATTTGATGCTATGATCATGATATTGCAAATGACACAGCTCATGCGTGATGACATAGTCAATACACTCTTTAGGTGCTCTGATCAGATCTGTATTGAGGGTTACGGTACCCTTGTCTGAAAGACTGCCCCATCTTTTTTGCATTCGTTTAATGGACAGCGCAGGTTTGCCAATGCCGAGACGGTTGAATTTCTGCCAACAGCGATCCATGCTTTCCGCAAATTGCAGTTGTGCTTTTTCCGAATACCATTGATTTAAGAGTTTTCTGGCGGTATCCGGAGTCGGTCTGTTCCGGCAAGTGACATGAAAAAAGCCGCGAGATAACTTGACGGAGTTTGCAGCTCCCGCGACCAGCTTTAAGCGGTACTGCCTTCCAAGATACAGATGTGTTTCACCGTTCACATAACATCGGGCAGGCGTCTTTGGATAAAATTGCTGGAAATAATCCAGTTGTCTGAGAATCCAACGCGCTCTTTTTGTAATTTTCTTCTCTATCAGTACGATGTCTGATTGAACGGGCGCTTTGACAATAACGGTACTGTCGGGATGCACAGCAATTTCCATCGTTTTCCGGTCACAATAGAGCAGGCTGAAGTCAATAGTCTTCCGCCCGTAAACAACCGAATGTCTGCCGTTATGGTTTATTGCCTCCATTCGTTGTAACTCCTGCTTTTTGCTACCTGTAACACCTTCTCAATGATGCCATCCATCTGATCAAGCGACAATTCAATACCTCTTTGGGCTTTAAGTTCATCATAGAAATAATCGTCAATCTCATTAACCACTTGTTTTTGAGCATCTTCATCATCCCAGAAATGAATTTTTTTATGCGTTTCCAAAATACTGTGAATGGCAATTGCCGTATCTGCCGCAGCGGACTCAAGGTCTTCTTCATTTAATTTACCTGTCTGCTGTGCTTGATCATTTTCAAGAAAAGGCTTAAGTACACCAAAATAAGCCATGGCATCTTCATTACCGAAAAGCTTATCAGGTATATCATCATGCTCCTTGCCAACGACCTTGTTACGAATGTCAACGACTTTATTAAGATAATCCAGGTCGGATATCCTCTTGGCCCTGAAATCCTCTATCGCTTTCTGGATCAGTTTTGAGAATTTCTTGTAAAACGCAGGGTCTTCATCCATCTTTTCCGTAATAGCCTTCTTCGTTGCATGCGCAATCATATCGGCCTTGGAGGCCGTAGTTTTTTTGTTTTGATATATTCCCTCCTCCTCTTTGATCTGATTAAACATTTTGTCATCAAAGATATTAACCGGCTTATTCAACTGAACAACCTCATTGGCTTGAATGTGCATATCCAGCAGTTTTTTGATTTTTGGCTCGTAATCCCGATAATCAATTGCCTCTGCATATCTCAATTTGACAGACGCCTTGAGTGACTGAAACTTACGAAGGTCTGCCTTGTACCCGGACAATGTTCTCTCATCGGTTTCGGTCAGGAATTTTTCGGAAGAAAGTGCAATACCAAGGGTTTTTCCAAACTCTGAAAGGCGGCCGTAAAACTCCTTCCTCAATTCACCATCGGAAAGCAATACTTCATAGGCTTCTTCATCGTCGGAATGCTTAACCGCTTTGAATAAATCCCAGAGATGGGAATGTCGATCATGCAGCTTTGCTATTTCACTGTTAATAGAGGTCAGGGTGCCGACAAGGTCAGATTCATCGAATCCTTCAAACGCACTGTACATTGTCAACGCATTGTCCAGCTCACCAAGGACGTTTGCGTAGTCAATAATAAAGCCGAATTCCTTGCCCTCATAAAGACGGTTGACCCGTGCAATTGCCTGAAGCAGCGTATGTTCTCTAAGCATTCTGCACAAATACAGAACTGTGTTTCGTGGGGTATCAAAACCTGTGATCAACTTATCAACGACAATAAGAATTTCCGGCTCACTATCGTGTTTGAACCGGTTGATGAGCTGCTTGGTGTATTCCTGTTCACTGCCATAACGCCTCATCATCTTTTGCCAGAACTTTACGGTCTCATCCGTTGGCTCGTCATCTGTTTCTTCATAGCCTTCACGCATATCCGGCGGTGAGATAACCACCTCAGAACTGACAAAACCTATTTCATCCAGATAAGCGTTGTACTTGAGTGCGGATGCCTTATTCGGAGCCACCAACTGCGCCTTGAATCCTGTCCCTTGCCAGTTGGAGCAGAAATGCTCGCTGATGTTAAAGGCCCTCATGTATATGACCCGGTCTGCCTTGTTCAGCATTTCCGCCTGTGCGTACTTTTTCTTCAGATCCGCCTTCTTTTCCCCGGTCAATCCCTGAGTATGCCGTTCAAACCACAAATCAACAACCTTTTGATTCTGGGTCATCTCTACATGCCGTCCCTCATACAAAAGCGGCACAACAGTACCGTCTTCAACGGCCTGTGAGATTGAATAATGCGGCTCTACCAGCTCACCAAATTTGATGAAACTGTTCTTTTCCTTCTTTAGAAGTGGCGTACCGGTAAATCCCAGGTAAGAGGCATGAGGAAACATCTGTCTCATCCTGGCTGAAAAAGAACCGAACTGAGTACGGTGGCTCTCATCGACCAAAATGAAAATATCGGAGGATTCATCCCGATAATTCTTTATCGCATACGCCTTGTCGAACTTATGAATGAGAGTTGTGATAATGCCTGATTGCTTTTCAGCGACCAATTCCAGCAGATTCCTTCCCGAAGTTGCCCGATTCGCCTCAAGGCCACAGGCGGCAAAGGTATTTCCCAACTGCCTATCCAGATCATCACGGTCTGTCACAAGGACAATTCGCGGATTCAAAATGTCAGGGTCAAGGGCCAGGTTTCTTGCGAGCATCACCATGGTCAGAGATTTTCCAGAACCCTGAGTGTGCCAGATTACACCGCCTTTACGTGAGCCGGTGCCGTCAAAATGACTTACCCGCTTCAATGCAGACTTGACGACGAAATACTGCCGATAACGCGCAATCTTTTTAAAACCGCCGTCAAATACCGTAAATTTCCAGGCAAGCTCCAAAAGCCTTTCAGGACGGCAGAGAGAAAAAAGCGCCTTATCCTGTTCGGTTATCAGACGGGATTCTTTAGCCGCAAAAAGCACGTGAGACACTGAAAAATCATCAGGATTGACTTCATACTTTAATGATTCCTGAATCAGTTCCCTGAGCTTTTTATATTCCGTGGTTTCAGCGTCTTCCGTGGTTAACCCCGGTTCTTTCCATGTACTCCAGAATTTTGCAGCGGTTCCCGTTGTAGCATACACGGCACTGTTCTTGTTCAGAGCCAAAACCAGTTGACTGTAGATGAAAAGTTTCGGGATATAGTCCTCGCCCTGATTTCTGATTGACTGCGAAACAGCCTGCTCCACCTCAACCTGTGGCGCCTTACATTCGATCACGCAAAACGGGATACCGTTGACGAAGAGAACAATATCCGGTCGAGCGGTTTCGGTTGACCGTGAACGCTCTACACTGTACTCCACCGTTACATGAAACTTGTTGTGACCGGGATTGCGCCAGTCGATGTAATTCATATTAAAGCTTTTTGAGTCGCCCTCAATGGTCTGCTCCATGGCCGTCCCAAGCGTAATCAAATCGTAAACAGCCTCATTCGTCTTCAACAGCCCATCGTATTGGATATTTTTCAACTTCTGGATCGCCGACTGAACATTTTCCTCGCTGAAGAGATACTCACTACCTTTGTAACGGATGCGGTTTATTTCTTTGAGTTGGTTTCGCAGAATGTTCTCCAACAAAATATTAGATGTTCTGTTTTGACGCTCACTAAGAGCAACTTCTGGAGAGATATATTCATAATCCATCGCCATCAGCAGTTGCACCGCCGGGATCTGGGATGTCAGTTTTTCATTGATTGCAAAATCACACATATAAAGTCCTTTTGTTTTCTAGCAGCGAAAAACACGAAGTGCGCAAAAGGGCTGGAACCACGGATGCACACCAATGAATCAGATGGACAGATTTACTGAGTACCAATTTAGTGTCGGCAATCTCTGCTCGTTCAAAAATCTTGCGCTCGACCTGACTTTGCAGCTCTCGCTTGCTCCAGCGGTTTTCTATCGCCCGCTTAGCGTAAAACTCCCGAGAATCGTCACTTGGCAAGGTGATCAGAGTCGTAAGTGCGTCCAGCTCAATTGTGACACCAGCGGTGACACAATCTCAAAATCAGGAAAAACCTCCGCAAACTGCATCATCCGCCGAAGATTTCGGGCTTCAAAACTTTCACCGTACTGCACAACCAGTTCTTTTGCCAGCGAAGCAACAATCTGTTTACCGTATTCCGCCCGTTCACCATGCAGCACCTCCTTGTTGATCCGCCTGCCCACATGCCAATAGGTTGCGGTGATCGCACTATTGACCGCTGCAACGGCTTGGCTCCGGCCTCGATCAATCAACGACTTCAGGTCTCTAAGAAGATCATCTTTTTGACTGTCCGGTAATTTGCTCAATTCATCCCTCATCCTCATTATTCAACTGTTTCATATCTGCTTCGATTTCCTCCACTGTTGGGAGGGAACCTTTCAACTTATCAGGCAGCACTTCTGTTAATGTGAATTCGCTCACGCCCATGGGCTTATTGATGTCTCTAAGGGCAAATTCTGTTTCGATTTTGTTTTTGTCCCGGCAAAGCATAATCCCAATGGTCGGCTGGTCATCCTCGGTTTTGAGCAAGCTATCTACTGCGGAGAGATAAAAATTCAGTTTGCCGGCATATTCGGGGATAAATTTTGTGTTCTTGAGTTCAATGACCACATAGCACTTCAGTTTGACATGGTAGAAAAGTAGATACAGGTAGTAATCACTCTCGCCGACTTCCAGGTGATATTGCTTGCCGATAAAGGCGAAACCTTTGCCCAGCTCCAGTAGAAATTTAGTGATGTGTCCAATCAACTGATTCTCAATATCCCGTTCGTTATAGGGTTGGGTCATGGCCAGAAAGTCGAAAGTGTAGGGATCTTTGATCGTCTGTTGAGCGAGATCTGATTGTGGCTTCGGTAGTGTTTCATTGAAATTGCTGATCGCTTTTCCTTGTCTGCCAAAAAGATTGGATTTGATCTGTACCCCCAGAACATCGCGGTTCCAGCCGTTTTCAATGGTTTGCTGAATGTAAAACAGTGCTTCCTGGTGGCCTGAAACCTTGTCCAATAAAATCTTGATATGACTCCATGGCAATTGTCCCCCGAGTTGCTGGACAATTAACGGGAAGGTTTGTGCCCTGCTTAGAGGCATGAGTGGCGAATCCATTTGTCCCCCGGTCGGGGGGATAATTTGCTCTCGGTCAGAAAAGGTACTGAAATACTCGTAAAATTTCTTGGTGTAGTAGAGATTTGTTCGAGAAAATCCCTGTATATCAGGAAACTCCAAACGTAGATCCTTGGCCAGTTGGTCAATAATTTTGGATCCCCAGTTGGTCTCAGCTAATTTTCGGGAGAGATCCTCACCCAACTCCCAGTAGAATAAAATCAACTGACGACTGGCCGCCAATGCAGCTTTGACTTGTGTCGAACGAATCTTTGTTTTCAGTTCCTTCAGCCACACAGCGTAGTCACTCTTGACTAATATTGGGTTGTTTTTCAATTCATCATTCATACATATCTCATTATTTTTTGTCCGCCCTGAGCATTGGCAAAACCACAGATCTATTTCAGGTAGTCGTCGTTCCACGACTGTTTCCATTCGATGTTTTGGGATTTTTTAGTCATAGACGTACCTCTGTTTTTTATAATGTAAAGGTATGAAGAAAGTAGAAATCACGAATGCACACCAATGGACACAAATATGTTTTTCAGCATTCATCACTCAATCCTCATTACTTTCTATCACTTCCCAGTGGCCACGAGTGCCGCCAATTCGCTTGATCAGTCCATCGTCTCGCAGTTGTTTAATATTCCTCTCAACAGCCGTTGTACTGATTTCCAGAATTTCTGCCAGTTGAGCACCTGATACTTCGGGGTTAGATTTCATCTCAACGAGAATCCTCCCCTTGGTATTACCCAACTGATTACCCAACTGATCGGAAACCTGCGACTTCATCAGCTCAACCGCGATACCGCCAGTTCGTTCAACAATAATCGGCTTGGGCAGACCAGTCTGTTTGCAGGCATCGATGATCTTTTCGATGCCCCGCCCCCATGAATCAATATAGCCAATCCGATAGCACACCTCTGTATCAGTTTTAATGTGCCGGGTGATTTCCTTGATATTTTGTTTGCTCATTCTGCTTCCTCTCCCTCAGTATTTTCAGGCTCACGCTCTTGATTCGCTGCATTCCAGAACGTATTGAAAACGAGTTTCAAAGTGAGCCACCAAGCATACATGCCATAAGGTGAATTGCAGGCATTATGATCCACAAGTCCGTGAGCGAGTTCATTTCTGAGGTTTGCCCCAAGGGGATCGCAAAACAAAGCCTTGATCTCAAAGGCCAGATCATCACCAAACACAGCCTTCATCTTAGGGAGGGCTACAAGCGTGCTGAGACCATTCTCGTTTTCGATACCATCGCTGTCTAAAGTTGATGTTTTGGCACCTGCATTTTTCAGATGATATCGAACCAAGTGCTCGATTTGAGGTGATAGAAGGTGAAGAGCGGTTACATAGTCATGGTCATAACCAGAATAAAGCCCTTTGGCGAAGAGGATTTCACGTCCCGGTGGTACAATTGGAGACTGTTTTACAATGCTGAGAAAATCAACTTCGCGTATTTGGTGTTCCAGATGAAGCACTTCCAATGCGGGGCGAACATATCCTTGGACAATAAAGTCTAGATCTTTGCCATGATTTTGCATAATCGACGCTTGGACACGGGGATGATTGCCGTCCAGAGTCTCGTCAGAACTGATCCCGTTTGTTTTTGCGATTACACGCCCATCGTGGCTCCTGTGGATTGCATCGAACAATGAGGAAAATGGATGTTTCAATTGCTTTATCGCAGCATCCTGCATTTCGGAGATGCGCATGCCTGGGAAAAGATTGGCGAACGCCTTGAGTGCATCAATTGAAGTTTTTTCAGAAACTGCAGATTTGGCAGCTTCCACTATTTGAGTAATATCTCTTCCATCGGGTGTGATAACGCGAATTTCGCTAAGTGACAATTGACCAGCTTCATTCATTGATTTATGCAACTCCGCAATACGCTCATCAACTTTTATGGCAGGCCGATCTGCCTTTGGAATCGTTCTGAGGATTTGAATCGCCTTTTCATAAAAGTGTGCGGCAGCCATGTTGCTTGGTGGTTCTGTGGCTGTACGGGCTATCGCTTCTTTTACAAAAGCTTCAGCATGGCAGACGGTCATTTCGACCGACTTGGTTTTATCCCCTGCAAATTCGTACCATTTTGAAGAGTTGTCGAAGTAATCCTGTTCCTGATGTAAATCACCATCACTCTCAAATGTTCGTGCCAATGATTCCAGTTTTCCGGCAATATCTCTCGCATTGCTTTTGCCGAGACCAAAGTTGGCCATAAGTTCAGCTAATCGCAAGGCAAGGCATCCGTCAGATTCCTTACTGGAGTCAAAGGCCTGTTGGATATCGTATTCCATTTCTTGAATGCGATTACCCACTCCACTTCGAAGCATGGCAGCCAAACTAACCGCCCGATACCAGCATTCACGCCCATCGCGAAACCACGTTTCCGTGTCGAGAGGCATCTGGCGGTAAGAATCAATTGCGACAAGCGCATTGTTCAGATCTCTCTTCGGCGCCTTTAACCAAGCCAGATCAGCCAAGCGGGCTTTCAATCGAATATCTGCTACCTCAGCTATGATTTCAGAGAAAAAAGAGATATCCTCTGCAGAAAAATCATCTATAATTGCAGAGCGCCAGTCAGGAAAAACGGCTAATGGCTTGAAAGGCTCATTCTTATTATCTGGGGACAGCATCATTGAGCAGACCTTAGAAAGCAGCCGATAAATTTTGACCTGTTTCGGGTTGCCTTCATTAGGTAATTTGTGGGCAGCCTTCGAAAAGGAGGCAGAGATAGAGGTATATCTATCATCAGATGAGTCATCTAAAATCTTCTGGCAGCTATCTTTGTCAAAATCACTTTTATCGATAATTGTGTCTGCTGGATATCTCTCGTTAGTCATGATTATGCCTCAATATATTGATTAACGATTTCCGGTTTTACCCGCCATTCGCCGGTAAGCATCTTCTGCATCAGGCCGTGCTTCTGGGTTTTGTATTTACCTGTGAGCTGTTTCAACAGGCCGATTTCGTGCTGTGATGCAGTCAGCGCTTCGGCAATGGCTTTTTGTTTTTCTAATGAGGGAAGAGGTAACTCAACCATATTATAAGCTGACATTGTGAGTCCGAAACGAGTGGCTCCATTTGCTTGACACGAAAACTCGTATCGAATTCTTGGAGTATGTAAGGCGAAGTTAAGATATGGCCCAAACAAGTATTTCTTTGGCCGTAAGATGGCCAAATGATATCCACACAGTAAATTCTCAGGAGCATCTAATACGCAAGCAGAATTTGCTATATCGTCTGGCGTTTCAGAATCTTTCGTTAGCAGTACATCATGGATTCGCAACTGATATTTTTCGATTTCATTTGTAGTAGCCGAAGCAGACATAAAACCAAGTTTGTTGGTAATGTAGTAATTTTTATACACATCCATGTAGTTACACAAACTAACCGGCGTTTCATTAAGCGCTGTTTTTTTGTCAGCATTGCTTGTGATAATCTTACAAACCTCTCCAAGCTTTACTCTTTCGCATTCCATGTCTTTCCATATATTCCGTGGTTCTGAAATCAATTCCCTCAGCAGCCACTTAAATCGCTTTTCCTTCGCCTGAATCAGCCGTTCGGTTTTCTCGATGGCCTCATCCCAGGTGGATAGCAGATCAGCAATGGCTTTTTGTTCGGGCAGCGGGGGGAGTGAGAAATCATAGTTCTTCAGAAAAATCGTAGGGACACGTTTCTGGCCAGCTGTGCCTGTCATGTTAAGTTCGCCTGCTCCCCTAAAATGGTGAGTTCTGGTAAGGACATGCAGATACTCGCCCGTTATGCTTTTTTTAGGGCGGAGAATGTGAAATTCGGTGCTGCCATAACCACGATCATTTTTTAGCTCTGTGCATAGGCAACCTTTGTAGTTCTCAAAACACGGAGTGATTTTGGCGACCAAAACATCTCCAGTTTCAAAGGATGTAAAACCTTTCTTTACATCAATGGCTTTTCGGAGCTCTACACCTTGAATAGTCCCTGACTCGGATACAGCATTCATTGGAAGAAATGTCACCAAAGTGTCATCATCAACAGAATTTGAGCGAGGATTTACCTGAGCAGCGTCCTTTATTTTGGTTGGCTTCCAACCATTTGGAACTTGAAGTGCTTTATTCATCGCTGAATCTCCTTCAGCTTGATCGACATTTCTTCCCGTGCCGCTGCCAGCTCTTTTTCCAGATCGTCAATTTCCACCTGTACCGCATCGATATCGATTTCCTCTTCCTCTTCAAAGGTGTCCACATAGCGGGGGATGTTGAGGTTGAAGTCGTTTTCCTTGATCTCGTCGAACCCGGCTATATGGGCGTATTTTTCCGCTTCGGCCCGGGCGGTGCAGGTTTCCATGATTTTAACCAGATGCGCTTCGGAGAGGGTGTTCTGTTTTTTGCCGGAGACAAACTCACGGTTGGCATCCACAAAGAAGACGTTTTTGCATTTTTCCCGAACGCCGCCTTTTTCACGGGAGCGGTCAAAAACCAGTATCGCCACCGGAATGTTGGTGGTCGGGAACAGGTTGCCCGGCAGGCCGATCACGGCATCCAGCAGGTTTTCTTCAATCATTTTCCGGCGGATACGTCCTTCGGCTGCGCCTCTGAACAATACGCCATGGGGCACCACTACCGCGACCCGGCCCTGCTTTTCAAGGGCGGTTTCCACCATGTGGCTGATAAAGGCCCAGTCGCCTTTGCTCTTGGGCGGTACGCCGCGCCAGAAGCGATTGTATTGGTCGTTTTCGGCATGTTCGGCACCCCATTTATCCAGCGAAAACGGCGGATTGGCCACTACACAGTTGAATTTCATCAGCCGGTCGCTTTCCACCAGCAGCGGGCTGTTCAGGGTGTCACACCATTCCACCCGGGCGCTGTCGAAGTTGTGCAGAAACATGTTCATGCGGCAGAGTGCCCATGTGCTGCCGTTGGATTCCTGTCCGAACAGGGCAAAGTTGCGGTCGCCCGCCTCTTTGGCGGCCTGAATCAATAGGCCACCCGACCCGCATGCGGGGTCACAAATACGATCACCCGGTTTGGGTCCGGCCAACCTGGCGACCAGTTCGGTCACCTTCAGCGGGGTAAAGAACTCTCCGGCCTTCTTGCCGGAGTCGGAGGCAAAGCGTTCAATCAGGTAGATGTAGGTATTGCCGATCACGTCCTCGGAAACCCGGCTCGGGCGCATATCGAGCTGCGGCTTGTGGAAGTCCTCCAGCAGTTGTTTGAGACGGCGGTTTCGGTCCCTGGTTTTTCCGAGATTGGCTTCGCTGTTGAAGTCGATATTGCGGAATACCCCTTCAAGTTTGCTCTTGTTGCTCTCTTCAATATGGTCAAGCACGATATTGATCAGTTCGCCGATATTGGCGGCTGATCGGCGTTCATACAGGCTGTCATAGGTGGCGGGAAATTGATCCAGAATGGCTTTTTTTCCTGTCTTGTTGTTTGTGTCAGTGAGTTCCACTACCGGGAGAATAAAACGTTCACGCTTGAGCTTGCGGCGGATGCGTACATCGTCGTCGCCATATTGTTTTTGATAGCCTTCATAATGATCCTGCCATACATCGGAGATGTATTTCAAAAACAGCACCACAAGGATGTAGTCTTTGTACTGTGCCGGATCAACCACACCTCGGAAGGTGTCACACGCCGCCCATGCTGCGTTGTTGATGTCTTTTTGATCAATCTTGTCCATTTGTCATTCTCCTTGTTTTAAGTCATGGACGGTTGCCCTGTGGATGGCATAGGTTTCATCTTTGCACACTAATCTCATTTTCTGTGTTCCTCCGTGGTTTCTTTAGCATACTGCATCAGTATTGTTGCGATGTATTGTCCTCGCTTATCGGCCAGCGTATGGAGCAGGGTTTGTTCTCTCGCGACGAGCGATGCCAGCTCTACGATGTTTTTCTGTTTTTCCAGATCTGGCAATGCAATCTCCAGTTCTTCAATCGCCTGTTTGCTGATCATTTTCTGAGTTGTGCCTCTGGCTCTGCTGGTCAGAAAAATCTGCGCATCCCGCTGGCTGATATACCAGTTCAGATACTCAGGCAAAATTCTGTCCGGCTTTGTTACCCGTATCCTTAACAATGGGGCGGCGACAACGGCTTTACCCGGATTTTCAAGCAGAATGGCTGCCGTGCTTGCATGGCCACGCGACCTGAATATCAGGTCGCCTTTCTGTGCAAGGTGGTGTTCTTTCACGGTCTCCATGTTAATTTTGATCAGAGCACCACAGCCGACGGTGTTGTTACCAAGAAGGTCCTTCATCTGAATAACCGCAATTTTGCCATCTTCGGAGGTTTCGAGACGGGTTCTGAATGAGCATCCCATCCTTATGGTTGCCAGTGCTTTTATTTTCATTTACGTACATTGTGCTGTAATAGCATTACTGCATATCCTGATGATGTCAGCAGTGTTTGTCAAGCCCATGTTGTAAAAATGTCGTTTCTGCACTATGTAAAGGAACGTTCGGCTCCTCGTGGGTCAGGTCCCAGCCCTCAGATTATGGATTTTAGAATGCGGATTGCGCAGCTTGAGTCGTGCTTTGCAGCTTTATCTCTGTTAACGGGTCGGCGGTGTTGTGTGCCACTATCTCGCTGGCCGGGATTTCCGGGGCCGGGAATTCTTGCAAGCAGGTGATAGAAACTGCCCTGTGGGGCGGCAGGTTTGATGTTGGCGGCCTGCCGGTCTGGCAGCAGGCAGGAAGGGGGTAGAACCGGTTCAAATTGGTGGAGGCGGCGGGAATCGAACCCGCGTCCGCAAGACCTCTGCCTTTGGTTCTACATGCTTAGCCGAATCTTTGTATTTAGCCTGTTGTTACCCGACCGGCAGGGAAGGCAACAGGCGATTTCGGTCAGTTCTTAGCAAATCCGCCCCGAACCGGCTTCATTGCGATCTTGTGAGAATCGACGCCTGAAATCTGAACGCACAAGCACGGCTTCAGTCAGACGGCATTACGCAGGTTATTAAGCTGCTAATGCGTAGTTGTCGTCGTTGGCAACTATAGTTTGCAGCAGGATTAACGAGGCTAGCTACATCCTCGGCATGCACCTCAGGTTTCGTGACTCACGTCGAAGCCATGTCGCCCCCGGTTATGTGACTATAATCCTTATTGCGAAAAAATGTAAGTATTTTGATATGCCGACTTTTGTGAATTGTTTTCGCCTGTTACAGGTTAGCGTTTGCCAACTTATAGATACGACCTGTCAGTAGCACACATTGCTGATCAGCGATTTCTATGCTTCAGTATCTGCTGCTGTTCACGTTTCCAGTCTCTTTCCTTGATCGATAGGCGTTTGTCATGTTGTTTTTTGCCTTTGGCCAGTCCGATTTCAAGTTTTGCCCGACCCTTGTTCCAGTACATGGCTAACGGCACAAGGGTATAGCCCTGTCTCTCTACCGCACCGAGCAATTTATCGAGTTCGCGCCGGTGAAGAAGAAGTTTGCGACTGCGGACGGGGTCGGGGTTCACGTGGGTCGCGGTACTGGCGAGGGGAGAGATATGGGCACCGAACAGCCATGCTTCACCGTTTTTTATAATGACATAGCTTTCTTTGATCTGGACGGAACCGCTTCGCAGGCTTTTGGCTTCCCAGCCTTGTAAGGCAATGCCGGCTTCGTAAGATTGTTCAATGAAATAATCAAACCGGGCCTTTTTATTCAGCGCGATTGTATTCGAGGCCTGCTTTTTTTTCTTTTCGCTCATGGCTGTATTTTAATTGAGCCGTCATCGGTCTCAAAGTCGCCCTGAAAGGAAAAAGAATTCCTGTATTTCAGTAGGTCCAGAGATAGGTCGGTTCGGAACTTCTTTAATGTTAAAACCCGGTGAGCGAGCAGATTATCTCACCCACCGGAGTTGATGGTTACGAGATTATCCCTCTCTATTTTTTGGTCGGAACCGGAATAACAACATTTCCCTGATAGGTTCTGTGCATATCGGTTATTGAATCCGTAATGCCGAGGTCCCAGAATACAACACTCGCCGCTAATTTTCCACCTTCCATCTCGCTTCTGATAGAGCCAGCTGCTTTTCTGCCGTCTTGGGTTTCGCAGTCATAAAGCAGTGCATCGTCTGAACGACGAATCATTACACTTGCAGTGGGTATGGCAGGTGACCATGAACCGCGTTTATTTTTAAAGGTACATTTTCCAGAGGAACCATCAGAGAAGCTAATAGTGAGCGGAATATGAGAGTCATTAACAAGAGTTGCGCAGCCTGAAAATAAAACCGCAGAAATGCCTATTAACCACGGAAATATCCATTGGTAGTGAGTATAATTGTGCTGTGCTGTGCTGTGCTGTGCTGTGCTGTGCTGTGCTGTGCTGTGCTGTGCCATAGTAATCTCCTGATTGTTGGGTTAATGAATGCTGGTTCTTAGCTTCCAGCGTTCAGCATGTTATCCAATCTTAACCATTGATGCAAAATTTAAGATATTCGGCATAATTACGGGAAAATTAACCTCCAGCATATGGTTTATAAAGATTCACAAAGATAAGGGCGTGTTCCGTTATGCAGACCTGCTTTAAGAGGGCGTCTGAAGATTTTCCGGTATAACGGTTTGTTCGGTTATGAAAATTGTTGATCGTAGTGCGCTGGTACCATATAGCGCCCGGCAGATGTATGAGTTAGTCAAGGATATCGAATCCTATCCGGTTTTTTTGCCTTGGTGTAGCGGTGCCAGTATTCTGGAATCTTTTCCCGGCGGGGTTTGTGGTCGGGTGGATATCAGCAAGGGCGTTTTGAAACAGTCATTTTCCACCCATAATACGTTTACGGAAAATCGTGAGATTGCCATGATGCTGGAAGAGGGGCCGTTTAGCATGCTTGAAGGTACGTGGCGATTTGAACCAATTGGTGATACGGGCAGCAGGGTATCTTTGTATCTGCAATTTGATTTTTCCAATGCACTGGTACGCATGACCATTGCACCGGTATTTGGCAGTATTGCGGACAAGTTGGTTGATGCCTTTGTGGAGCGTGCCTCCAGCCTGTATCAATAATCCGGGGACTTGTATGTTGGAAAGACTCAATGTGGAAGTGGCTTATGCGGAGCCTGAAAAGCAGTTGATTAAATTGTTGGAAATCAAGGCCGGGAGCACGGCAATTGAAGCGGTTCGGCAATCAGGTATTTTTGAGGAATTTGCGAACCTGCAGGATTCCAATGAATTGGAGTTAGGTATATTCGGCCAGAAATGTGAGCACGGGGAGGTATTGCAGGCAGGGGACCGTGTTGAGATATACAGGCCGTTGTCGGTTGATCCCAAAGAAGCCAGGAGGTTAAAAGCCGAAGCGGCGGAGAGACGCAGGAAAAATCAGGAATGAGGGGAGGCTGTAGCTAGTTTTTCGTGGATGTCTGCCCATCTTTGTTCACAAGGACGGGTTCGTCGCTTTTTTCTGCGGTGTTAGTCAACAGGCCACCAAGAAAGCCTTTTTCATCCAGCGCCCGAGGGGCATCAGCCGGTACAACAATCGTTCGCTCACGATTTTCTTCCCGCGTGATCTCAGCGGCTTCTTGGTTCTGAGGCAGGAGGTCACCCTCTATTTTATGTAATTGATCGTTTTCAAAATGCAGCGCCAGACGTTGTTGTTCTAACTTTGTATCGCTGGTGCGGCTTCCCGGCCTGAATGTGTAGAGATAATCCCAGCGCTCTTCGTTAAAGATGTCCTGTATTGAGGGTGTGCCAAGCAGGTAACTTACCTGCTGCTTGCTCATACCAAGTTTCAGGCCATTGACCATTTGCTGAGTAACCAGGTTGCCCTGTCTTATCGGAATCCGGTAGATGCCGGGGACTTCTTCCCAGTTAATTAGCTGGATGTCTGGCAGCGGGGTACTGGAGTCAGTGCTGCAACCGGCAACGGTGAGACTTGAAATCAGGGCAAGTTTAATGAGAGATTTTCTCATCATGGAAACTACTGGCTAGTCAAAACTACGAGTATCATACATTATGAATGCTGATGGCGCACTACGAAATTCATGGTGATATATGTTAATTGCTGTTGCACGGGATAGAGGGGCGATATGGAATCGGATGAGCTGAAAAAGGCCGGACTAAAGGTAACTTTGCCTCGAATGAAGGTGATCGAAATACTTGAGCGCAGCGAGCAGCGTCACATGAGTGCGGAGGAGGTTTACCGTGCGTTACACGATTCGGGCAATGATGTCGGGCTCGCCACGGTTTACCGGGTTTTGACTCAGTTTGAGTCGGCGGGTCTCGTTTCCCGACATAATTTTGAAGGAGGGCAGTCCGTATTCGAACTGGAGTCAGGGCTCCATCATGACCATATGGTTTGTGTGAAATGTGGGCGTGTTGAAGAGTTTGTCGATGAAACCATAGAAGAATGCCAGCATGATGTGGCAAGCAATGCCGGAAATAAGCTGGTGGATCACAGTCTGGTGCTCTATGTCGAATGTGCCCAGTGCCAGCAGGATAGTTGAATATGGTGTGCTAACTTGGCCATATCAGCAATATCATGTCCTGAGGAGACTCTGATGAAATCAGAGTTTTCTGCGATACAAGAGATGTACCGCTAAAATAAATAACGATCAGTTATTGATTTTGGAAGGAAATCAAAAAACACATTATGTGTTTCCCGCGCTCTGATAAGTCCGGGATGGAATTGTTCAGATCTCTCCTAATAGTTCTCGTGCGTGAGCCAGACTCTGCTCGGTGACTTCTATGCCTCCCAGCATTCTGGCGATTTCCTGCGACCGGCCTTCTGCGTCGAGCTGAATGACTCTGGATTCCGTATTGTCTTTTGTGCTGGTTTTTACTACGCGCAAATGCTGACATCCCTGTGCGGCCACCTGTGGCAGATGCGTGACGCAGAGCACCTGGCGACTGTTGGCGAGATTTCTTAATTCTTTGCCAACGATTTCTGCAACGGCACCACCGATGCCGCTGTCGATTTCATCAAAAATCATCGTTGGAGCCTCGTTTTTTGTAGCGCAGATCACGGTGATTGCCAGGCTGATCCGGGAAAGCTCCCCTCCGGATGCAACTTTTTGTAATGGTTGTAAAGGCTGCCCTGGATTGGCGCTGACCATGTAATGAATGCTGTCACGACCGTGCTGGCTGATGCCGGATTTTTTTTCGCCAGATGATACCTCTACCGCAAATTTTCCTCCCTGCATACCAAGTTGCTGCATTTTATCGGTGACCCGATTCGAAAGGATCTCGGCTGCGGCCAGTCTTTCCTGATGTAGCTGATCGGCTAGCCGGGTGTATTTTGTCAGTAATAAATCACATTCTTCCTGAAGTGCGGAAAGATCGGTTTCGGATTCGTCGATAGCAGATAACTCCTGTTTTTTCTGTGCGTAATATTCGGGAAGCTGTTGCATTGAGATGCCATGTTTTCTTGCCAGGGGATGGAGTCTGGAAATCAATTGGTCGAGTTCTTCGGCGCGTTGTGGGTCGGCTTCCAGGCTATCATGCATGTTCTGCATTTCATGTGCAGCTTCGTCAGCCAGTGCCATCATGTCATTCAGAATTTCAAGGGCCGTGGCAACGTACCGATTGTCGTGGCCCCGGTTATGGAGATCAGTTATCAATCCGGTAATATGGTCGTGCAAAGAATCAGAATCGGCTCCTCTAAGGCGTTGGACTGATTCCCCACCGAGTGATTTAAGGCTTTCGGCATTTATGATGGTTTCGTGTTCAGTCAGCAATTCGGCAATATTGATCTGGCTGATATTTAAGGATTCAAGCTCATCGAGTTGATAGCGTAATAGTTCAATTCGGGCCGTGTTTTCTCTGACTTGATCGGTTAGATTGATAAGATCAGCTTCAATTTTTTTTAGCCTTACGGCGGCCAGGCTGACACTCTCAAGCAGGCTTTGGTAGTCTCCCGTCGCATCAAGAAGTTTGCGTTGGTGGTTCATTTTTGTCAGGCTTTGGTGTTCATGTTGTCCATAGATTTCCACCAGGGTTTCACTCAGCGCCCTCAGAGTGGTTAAGTTGGCGGCTGAGTTATTAATAAAGGCTGCTGATCTGCCTTCGGTCGTGATGACTCGTCGAATATGGCATTCGTTGTCTGCGTCGAGTTCGTGTTCCTGAAGCCACTTTTGGGCCGGACTATCGGCATTGAACTCAAAGCTGGCGTTGATGATTGCCCTGTCACAGCCATGACGCACGACTCCCGGGTCAGCCCTGTTTCCAAGGGCCAGATTCAAGGCGTCAATTAATATGGATTTGCCCGCGCCGGTTTCTCCCGTGAGTACCGTCATCCCAGATTTTAATTCCACTTCCGCTTCACTGGAGATGGCAAAGTTTTGCAGGTGAATTCGCGTCAGCATAATCCGGGTCCGTATAATATGGGCAGGGCTGGCTAGATGCCGGTTTGAAAACCCCAGCGTAATTTGGCACGCAGGATATCGAAATAATCGTAATTGACCGGATGTACCAGCCTGACGGGTTTGGGATAGCTTCTGACTTTGATGTGAGTGTCCTCTTCGAGGCGAATGCGGGTCTGGCCATCCAGTGTGATCATTGAGTAGGTGGCGTCCTCGGTTTTTACGTGTAATTCGATTTCACTGTCTGATTCGATGACCAGTGGTCGGTTGCTCAGGGTATGAGGGCAGATTGGAACCAGAGTGATCGCTCGCAATGACGGGTGAACGATGGGCCCGCCCGCAGATAAAGAGTATGCCGTTGATCCGGTAGGTGTCGCAATAACCAGACCGTCGGCACGATAAGCATTGATGAAATTTCCATTGATGCTGGTTCTGAATTCAATCATTCGGGCCAGTTCCCGATTGTGTAGAACGACATCGTTAAATGCCAGAAGTGTCTGCGCAGACTGATTGTGGCCTGTCAGTCTGGTTTCAAGCAGGAAACGCTCTTCTATATCAATCTGGCCGCTTAGAAATTCCTGAAGCCGAGGTTCGATTTCACCCGGCGAGACATCCGCGAGAAATCCGAGCCTGCCAAGATTGACTCCCAGGATTGGTGTTCCATAGGGGACGAGCTCCCGGGCGGCATGAAGTAGCGTACCGTCACCACCAATGACGATGGCCAGATCGCAGTCTTTGCCGATTTCCTCGAAAGACCTGACCGGTAAATCAGAATTCCTGGCTTTGTGCTCAGTGTTACTGATACAGCAATTTAAGTTATGACCATGTAAGACCCGGATAACAGTATCCAGGGCGGGGGTAACCGACGGGTCGCTTTGTTTTAGGATAATGCCGATATTCTGGAAGTTGTTCTGCATAAGTCCCTGGCACCGACATCAGCTAAAGGCAATCTTGACAGCTTTGCATAGTAGCTGTAGCTTGCCGACTTGCCAAGCTGATTAATGAAAACCAATCCCCGTGACAGTTGACAAAGAGACCGTTCCCCAACTGGACGAAAGATCCCAGCACTTTCTCAAAATTTTAATTGAGTCATATCTGAATGAGGGACAGCCCGTCGGGTCTCGCGCCTTATCCCGGGACTCAAGCCTGAGCCTGAGTCCCGCAACTGTACGCAATGTTATGGCCGACCTGGAGGACCGTGGCTTTATTCGATCTCCCCATACTTCGTCAGGGCGTGTGCCTACCGTCCAGGGATATCGATTTTTCGTGGATAGCCTGCTGGCCGTAAAGCCACTGGAAGAAATCGAAATTAATCATCTCCGTGAGGAACTGCTGTTACCGGAATCTGGCAGCAAGGCGTTAATAGAAAAGACCTCTTTTGTGCTGACGAGCGTCACGAATCTGGCAAGTATTGTTTCAGTTCCAAAACCCGATAAATCAGGATTAAAACACATTGAATTTATTCCTCTTAGCCAGCAGAGAGTCCTGGTGGTCATGGTGATTGGTAACGACGAAGTGCAGAATCGTATTATTCATGTTGATCGGGAATTCACTCAATCGGAATTTACCGAATTTGCAAACTATCTGAATAGCTGCCTCGATGGACGGCAGGAATTTGCCGCAATACGTGACAAAATAATTCAGGAAATGAAGGCAGCTCATGAACATGCCAATAGCATGATGATTACCGCCATCCAGATGGCTGAACAGGCTATGCAGGGTGATGCCCAGGGGGATTACGTATTAACGGGCGCAACCAAGCTGATGGACTTTGCCGATATGGTAAATCTCGATAGACTGAAACACCTGTTTGAGGCATTTCACCAGAAACAGGAAATATTAAAACTACTTGACCGTTGCGCTGAGGCTGATGGCATCCAGATATTTATCGGTAATGAGTCAGGCTATGGAGTTTTGGAAGAGTGGAGCGTAGTGACCGCACCTTATTCAATAAATGGTAACCACGTAGGTGTGCTTGGGGTCGTAGGGCCCACACGTATGGCTTATGATCGCATCATTCCGATTGTGGATATTACTGCGCGTCTGCTTGGATTGGCGCTGAACGCTGATTAAATCCGATTCCCTTGTTTTTTTCCACGTTTCGGGCGTGTATACTGCGCCGCCGATTTTTGGGTAGTTGGAGGTAGTGATTCAAGCCATGTCAAATGAGCAAAATAAACAGGAAAACATGCACGAAGCATCAGAGATGAACGATGAACAGAAAGGTGTTGTGCAGCCCGAAGAGGTCAAAGTGGAGGCACAGCAGGAGGTTGCTTCGACCGAAGTTCCCCGGGAAGATATGGAATCGCTTCAGGAGGAACTTGAAGAAGCCACTCGGCAGGCCTCCGATAACTGGGACAAATTTGTGCGGATTCAGGCTGAGCTGGACAACGTGATTAAACGCAGCAAGCGTGACCTGGAAAATGCACACAGGTTTGCGCTGGAAAAATTCATCAGTGAACTGTTGGTGGTGCGTGACAGCCTGGAGATGGGTCTGGACCATACAAAGGATGAAGATGTCGATCCGGACAAGCTCAGGGAAGGCAGTGAACTGACCTTGCGTATGCTTACCCAGGTGATGGAAAAATTCAGTGTTGCCCAGATAGACCCCACTGGAGAGCTATTCGACCCGAAATTGCACGAGGCTGTGACGATGGTATCTTCTGATGAAGTTGAACCAAACTGCGTCCTGAGTGTTATCCAGAAAGGTTACCTCCTCAATAACCGTTTAATCAGGCCAGCGCGCGTGGTCGTGGCAAGGCCGCCGGGTGAATAGTTTTTGATTGCATGACTTGAAAAAAATACGCTCGACCCAAGTTTGCTGAAGAACTTGGCTTTTAATACAGAACTTGATCTCAGGGGATTAATTCATGGGAAAAATCATTGGAATCGATCTTGGAACAACCAATTCCTGCGTGGCTGTCCTGGAGGGTGGTGAGCCCAAGGTCATTGAAAACGCCGAAGGTGATCGTACAACCCCTTCGATTGTCGCCTACGCTGATGATAGCGAGCTTCTGGTTGGACAGCCTGCAAAACGTCAGGCGGTAACTAATCCGAAAAACACGCTTTATGCTATCAAGCGCCTGATCGGACGTCGTTTTGAAGAAGATGAGGTACAAAAAGATATCAATCTAGTGCCTTACAGTATCATCAAAGCCGATAACAGTGACGCCTGGGTTGAGGTGAATGGCGACAAAATGGCACCACCAGAAATATCGGCTCGCGTTCTTATGAAGATGAAGAAAACGGCCGAGGATTATCTGGGTGAACCGGTCACGGAAGCCGTGGTAACCGTGCCCGCCTACTTTAATGATTCCCAGCGTCAGGCGACCAAAGATGCCGGCAAGATTGCCGGTCTTGAAGTAAAGCGTATTATCAATGAACCTACTGCGGCTGCGCTTGCCTACGGTATGGATAAAAAGCGCGGCGACAAGACCGTTGCGGTATATGACCTTGGCGGTGGTACGTTTGATGTTTCGATTATCGAAATCGCCGAGGTTGATGGCGAACATCAATTTGAGGTACTGGCGACCAATGGCGATACCTTTCTCGGTGGCGAGGACTTTGATAGCCGCCTGATGGATTATCTGGTTGGGGAATTCAAGAAGGAGCAGGGCGTTGATCTGGCAAATGATCCGTTGGCGCTGCAGCGGCTTAAAGAATCCGCTGAAAAAGCTAAAATTGAGTTGTCATCGGCGCAGCAGACTGAATTGAACCTCCCTTATATCACCGCCGATGCTTCAGGACCGAAGCACATGAACCTGAAGATTACGCGCGCTAAACTGGAATCGCTTGTTGATGGTCTGATCGTGCGCAGTATCGACCCCTGCAAGACGGCACTGAATGATGCCGGGCTGTCGTCCTCGGAAATCGATGACGTGATCCTTGTTGGTGGACAGACCCGTATGCCAAAAGTGCAGGAGGCGGTTAGAAACTTTTTTGGTAAAGATCCCCGTAAAGACGTGAATCCCGACGAAGCAGTTGCGATTGGCGCGGCAATCCAGGGTGGTGTGCTGGGTGGTGACGTGAAAGACGTGCTGCTGCTGGATGTTACTCCTTTGAGCCTGGGTATCGAGACCATGGGTGGGGTCATGACCAAGCTGATTGATAAAAATACAACTATTCCCACCAAGGCGCAGCAGATATTTTCAACAGCGGAGGATAATCAGACTGCGGTAACCGTACACATCTTGCAGGGCGAGCGTGAAATGGCTGCGGGAAATAAATCTCTGGGACGCTTTGATCTAAGCGATATTCCGCCTGCGCTTCGTGGAGTTCCGCAAATTGAGGTGACGTTTGATATTGACGCGAACGGCATCCTGAATGTTTCTGCCAGGGATAAGGCCACGGGCAAAGAGCAGTCTATTGTCATAAAGGCATCTTCGGGACTAAGCGATGACGAGGTTGAATCCATGGTCAGAGATGCCGAGTCACATGCTGAAGAAGACCGTAAGGCACGCGAACTTATCGATGCCCGTAACGCCGCTGATAACATGATCCACGCAACCAGGAAGTCTATGGGCGAGCTCGGTGATAAGGTTGATGCCAGTGAGAAGGAGAGCCTTGAAAAGGCAATTACCGATCTTGAAGAAGCCATGAAAGGTGACAATAAGGAGGCTATTGAATCGAGAACAGCGGCATTAACCGAATTATCCGGCAAGCTCGCTGAGAAGCTGTACAGCCAGCCAGACAACTCTGAAGGTGCTGCTGCCAAAGCAACGGGCACCAATGCCGGTTCAACGGGCAACGACGATGTGGTTGATGCTGAGTTTGAAGAAATTGATGAGGATAAGAAAGCTGGTTGATAGTCAGGGTTTGCAATTATTCTCGACTGCCAGAAACAGTCGCTTATGATGTTTGAGTTTCATACGATGTAGAATAAAATCCCATAACCTTCCGAAATATTCAATGATTATTTCACACAAGCTAAAAATTATATATATTAAACCGTATAAGGCTGCCAGTGCGTCATTTGAAGCCGCTCTTTCCAAGTATTGTGGAGAAAATGATGTTATTACTCCACTAGGTAGAAGTGGAGATCTAGATGGCGAGGTTATGCGACAGTCTTTGGGATTTCGCTCTGCCCAGAATTATATAGGGCCGAAAGGCCTCGAGCTTGATCAGCATATGAAGGGATCAGCGATAAAATCACTCATGCCACCGAATATTTGGAATAACTACTTGAAGATAACTGCTGTTCGCTGTCCTTATGATCAGCTTATTTCCGAGTATTTTTTCGTTAAACGTATGAGCAATAGTTTTAGAAACTATGATTTCTCGAGCTTTATTACTCGTAAATGTCTGCTCAATCAGTTTATGGTTTGCATGGATCAAATCCATATAAACGGGAAAATAATTGCCGATTTTTTAATCAGATTTGAGCATCTGAATGAAGATATCGAAAAGCTGGAGAATGAGATAAGCTGCCCGGGTCTTCTAGAAACATTTCAAGGCATCAAATTACATGGCGAATTCCGCCCTGAAAAAAGAACCAGTTGTGAATTATACTCTAAATATCAAAGGGAAAAGTCACTGATAGATTTAATGTTTTATAAAAAAACAAAGAAATATGAATTTATAAGAGAATATTGGCCGGATTATAAGGCCAGATTGGATTCGTCCATAAGAAATAATGTTTCCATTACAGAGAGAGCATTAGATTATTCTCCTCTAAAATTACGATGGCTTTATTTTTTCTCACAGGCCATACAATATCTTCGTGTAATATTAATGTATGAAAAATGGCCTCGGAAAATATGGCTTTACTCAAGTAAGAAAATAGAAAAATACGTTTTTTTTATCATTAAAAAATACGAGCAGCTCTATAAAATAATGTGAACTATGCTTGGTACCATTATTAGGTAGTGTTGAATTTTAGGGCCTTTATAGCCTGTTGTTTTATGAAAGAATAACTGATGTCCAAACGTGATTACTATGAGGTGCTGGGTGTTGAGCGCGGCATCAATGATCGGGATCTGAAAAAGGCCTATCGCCGAATGGCTCAAAAGTATCACCCGGATCGTAACTCTGGCGATGCAGATGCTGAAGCGTGCTTCAAAGAAGCCAAGGAGGCATACGAAATACTGAGCGATTCGCAAAAACGTGCGGCATACGATCAGTTTGGACATGCCGGTGTTGAATCTTCCACGGGAGGAGGATCAGGAAGCGCGAGGGGATTCGACGATATCTTTGGTGACGTTGGTGATGTCTTCAGTGATATCTTTGGTGGCGGGCGTGGCAGGCGTCATGGTGGGGCTTACCGAGGCGCCGATCTGCGATACTCAATGGAATTGTCACTGGAAGATGCCGTTGCTGGTATCAGCAAAAATATCAGGATTCCGGCCAGAGTGAAATGTGGCGTGTGCAATGGTTCCGGCGCTCGAAAGGGAACTAATCCCAAAACCTGTGAAGCTTGCCATGGGCACGGTCAGGTACGCATGCAACAGGGCTTTTTCTCTGTTCAGCAGACGTGCCCTGCCTGCCATGGCGAAGGCAGTATGATTACTGATCCGTGTATGTCCTGTCATGGTAGTGGCAAAATCGAGCAAACCAAGACATTGTCCGTAAAAATTCCTGCCGGAGTTGATACCGGCGACCGGGTCCGATTGGCCGGAGAAGGTGAGATAGGGGAGCGGGGTGGTCCACCTGGAGACCTCTATGTCGAAGTTTCGGTAGCTCCACATCTGATTTTTACCCGTCAGGGTAGCGACCTGCATTGCGAGGTTCCGATTAGCTTTTCTACGGCGGCTTTAGGTGGCGAGCTTGAAGTACCGACTTTGGCCGGAAAAGTTAATCTGAAAATTCCAGGAGAGACGCAAAGCGGTAGGCTGTTTCGTATTCGGGCAAAGGGGGTGAAGCCTGTTCGTGGTGGCGCGGTTGGAGATTTGCTGTGTCGTATTTACATCGAGACGCCTGTGAACCTCACATCAAGGCAAAAGGAAATACTGAAAGAATTTGAATCCGCTCTGATTGAGAACGGGGAAGGGCATAGCCCAAAAACACATTCCTGGCTTGATGGGGTCAAGGATTTTTTTGAAAGTCTTACTGACTGAGTCAGGAATTGAACATGACAAGAATAGCTGTTGCGGGCGTTGCCGGGCGTATGGGACGTAATCTTGTTCAGGCCTGTTACGAAAGGGATACAGTTCAGTTGACGGTTGCAACGGAATGTGAGGACAGTAATTTTCTTGGAGCGGATGCGGGAGAACTGGCAGGCATTGAGAAGAATCAGGTAACTATCGGTTCTCAACTTCAGAATCATGTCGATGACTTTGACGTATTGATTGACTTCACAGTACCCGAGGCAACTATGCGGCATCTCAATATATGCCGTGTAGCCAACAAGCGTGTTGTTATAGGCACCACAGGGCTTACTGAAGAACAGCGTCAACAGATCGTATCGACCTCCGACAATATTGGTGTCGTGATGGCGCCTAACATGAGTATTGGTATTAACTTATGCTTTAAGCTTATTGATCTTGCAGCAAGAATTATTGGGAGTGATACTGATATAGAGATAATTGAAGCCCATCATCGGCATAAGCTCGACGCGCCTTCCGGTACGGCGCTTGGCATGGGGGAAGTCGTGGCAAATGCCCTGGGCAGGGATTTGAAAGAGTGTGCGGTTTATGGCCGTAAAGGGCATACCGGGAAACGTGACAGGGACGTAATCGGCTTTGAGACAATTCGTGCCGGTGATATCGTAGGCGAGCATACCGTGATGTTCGCGGACATTGGTGAGCGTTTGGAGATAACCCATAGGGCCTCCAGTCGAATGCCTTTCGCTAAAGGGGCGGTGCGTGCAGCAGACTGGGTCATGCGGCATCAATGCGGATTTTATGACATGCAGGACGTGCTTGAACTTAAGGATTAGTGACTTACTGGGTATTTATCTGCATTTCGATTGTTCCATTTACGATTATTTCCATTTTTTCTGTTCCAGCCTGGATAGGCGGTGTCGCCTCAGAGTTATCTGCCGTTACTGTAGCGCTGCGCATGGTTCTGAGGCCAATAGGGGGCGATGAGATGTTAATATCGATAAGCCTGTATTTCTCTCTGTGCATGCTGTGTGTGACTAAACGCGCACGATGCTGGAAATTTTTCAGAGCCGTCTCAATGAGAATATTCTCCGACTTGGCCCATTCGGCATCAGAGACGCCGTACTGAATTTTTTTAATGCTTAAATGGTTTTGCAGGCGCCCCAGTAACTGGCTTAACTGAGTAGCGTCCGAGCTCTTCAATTGTAAGGTCTGTCGCGTTCTCCATCCGGTAATTTTATCTTTACTGTAAGCGGGCTGCGTAGTGAAGCTACCGGTCTGTGTCTTAATTTCTTTTTGGCGCTCCAGTATGGACAAGGCTTTCTGCATGCGTTGTGATACTTCTGTCGCCGTTGTACTGGCATCTTCACCTTCGCTCATGGCATACAGGGTGGCTTGCAGTTCATTGTGCTGTATCTCGATACTCGCGCTTGCGCTCAAGGATACACGGTCATAGGCTACTTCTGTTTCATGGGCACTGGCCGTCGAGTGAAAAATAGTAATAAACGCTAAAAGCAGGGCATAGTCTCGCATGCTGGCTCCCGTTGATTGTCTATGCCCATTCTATATCAAAGTTCGGTGATGCACAGTTTTTGTTGCAGGTCCTGCGCCGGATATGCGGCGCTAACCGGACAGATCGTCTATTTACAGATGATGACGCTGAACCCTTCTCTACGAAACGATTCATATGGATTTTCCAATAAGCCGACCCGGGCAAGAAATGACGCGCTACCTGAAAAAGTCGTCATACTGACTCTGGGCGAGATAGCGCATAATACTGTACTGATAACATCAGATTTCCGGACACGACGATCAATAACCGCAATACTTGAAGCCGTTTTCGAGTGAGTGGCGGGGAGTCTGGTATCATACAATCAAGATTGTAATATGTTTTTATCTTATTGATAATGAAGAACATAAATAACAAATCAAGTTCGTTTGATCATAACGGGTTCCTTAAATCACTCAGCACTCGCCCCGGTGTGTACCGCATGTACAGCGACGAAGACACAGTAATCTATGTCGGTAAGGCGCGGAACCTGAAAAATCGTGTTAGCAGCTATTTCAACAAGGCGCATAATGCGAAAACTCTCGCTCTAGTCAGTCAGATTCATCATATTGAAGTCACAGTAACCCGCACAGAAGGGGAGGCGCTATTACTGGAAGACATGCTGATCAAGAAATACCAGCCACGCTATAACGTGTTACTTCGTGATGATAAAAGCTACCCGTATATCCATCTATCTACGTATCAGGCATTTCCCAGGCTGTCACTGTATCGGGGACCCACTAAAAAAAAGAAGGGGACATTTTTCGGGCCGTTCCCGAATTCGGCAGCGGTCAGACAATCCATCCACTTGTTACACCGGTTATTCCGACTAAGGCAATGCACCGACAGCTATTTTAAAAACCGTAGCCGCCCCTGCCTGCAATACCAGATTAAGCGTTGTAGCGGCCCTTGCGTCGGCTTGGTATCAGAAAAAGAATATGCACGAGATATTGACTATGCCCTACGCTTTTTAAATGGAAAAACACAACAGATTATCACTGATATGATAGCCGGAATGGAGCAGGCCTCAATGGAACTGGAGTTTGAACAGGCCGCTATTTACCGAGACCGGATCATCCATCTGCGGCAGGTGCTTGAAAAACAGTATGTCAGCGGTACACGACAAACATTCATTGATGTTGTGGCCTGCGCCATAAAGGGCGGACAGTGCTGCGTACAGGTGTTCTATTTCCGGGAAGGAGCCAATCAGGGGAATAAGGCTTTTTATCCTAAAATCCCTTCACAGGACGTAAATGAGACCCAGATACTGGATGCCTTCATAAGCCAGTATTATCTGGCCAACCAGATACCTGAAGAAATGATTGTCAGCCATGAACCAGAAAGCAGGGCGGTGTTGGAAGAAGTCTTTACCGAACGCGCAGGCCGACAGGTACGGATTAAACATCGAGTCCGTAGTGAACGGGCAAGGTGGCTGCAAAACGCCATCTATAATGCCCGGGGAGCACTTGAAGTCAGGCTAACCAGCCGTAGCAGTCAACAGAAAAGATTATCAGAGCTGCAGAAATTACTGAGTCTGGACGAGATACCAAAGCGAATGGAATGCTTTGATGTCAGCCATACTCAGGGAAACCAGACCGTCGCATCCTGCGTGGTATTTGATGAAAATGGCGCGGTGAAAAGCGACTATCGGCGGTTTAATATCAAGGATATTACTCCGGGCGATGATTATGCCGCCATGGCACAGGTGTTGGAGCGCCGTTATAGCAGGGTATTAAAAGAAGAGGGCCGTATCCCTGATATTATCTTTATTGATGGTGGGAAAAACCAGCTTTCCGCAGCGGTAGAAGCCATGCAGGCGCTGATGGCAGACGGGCCGCTGCTGGTCGGTGTTTCCAAAGGAACTGGTCGTAAGCCCGGGATGGAACAACTGCATACTTTAGATATGCCGCACCCCTTGGAACCCGGTTCCCAGTCAGCCGCGCTGCTCCTGATCCAGCAGATAAGAGATGAAGCGCATCGATTCGCCATTACCGGACATCGGCAGCAGGCCCGTAAAAAAGCCACCCGATCATCACTTGAGAAGATTGAAGGCCTTGGGCCTAAACGACGCCAGGCCCTGATCAAGTGCTTCGGGGGTATTCATGGTATAAAGCGCGCCGGAGTTGAAGATATTCAACAGATAAAAGGCATAAGTTCATCTCTGGCCAAAAGAATTTATGAACATTTGCATTCACACTAACGGCCCAGCCAGCGCATGGAACTGAATATACCGACGATACTGACGTTACTCAGAATTGTGCTGATACCAGTGTTAATCACTGTATTTTATCTGCCGATTCCAGGAATCAGAACCATTGCCGCTGTTGTGTTTATTCTCGCAGCACTCAGTGATTGGCTGGATGGATATCTGGCGAGGAAGCTGGCAATGACATCGCAGTTTGGTGCATTCCTGGACCCGGTCGCAGATAAGCTGATGGTTACCACGGCGCTGATTATATTGTTGCAGCAGGATCCTTCATTCCTGTTTATGTTACCGACTGTTGTTATTATCGGGCGAGAAATTACCATCTCGGCATTACGCGAGTGGATGGCAGAAATAGGGGAACGAACCAGTGTGGCGGTATCCTGGATCGGCAAGGTGAAGACAGTGGCTCAGATGATCGCCATCGCACTACTGCTGTATCAGGCACCCATTGCGGGGATATCCGCTTATTCGATGGGATTAGTCATTCTTTACATTGCCGTAATACTGACGTTATGGTCAATGATGCGTTATCTGAGAGCAGCGTGGCCAGCCTTGAAGAGTAATTCATAACACTTGAATCGTTAAGCGTGCGACATGCTGTGTGTGTAGGCCGAGATAATTTTGAGGCTTATCATGCAGGCTGCGATTTTGTCTCATAGATACTGAACCAGGACACACTATGGCGACCATCGGTCCTGATACGGCCGGTTTGCCATACACATAACCGTCAATGAATCGCATTTATGCTTCATGTAGCAGTGGATTAACTCAGGAACCAAAAGGATGGATTAACGGCCTAGCTGTTTAGTCTCAATGACAAACCATTAGTTCCTGGGACCAAACGTCTAGCAGCCTCAAAGCCATATTCAGAAAAGAAGTCCGCCGGCGAGACGCGGGTCGGCCGCCGAACCAGAGATACTAACTCGACAATGTCAGCTCCGAAATGACAATCCGCGCTACCAGCTCAGCTTCAGTTCTGCGCCAATGCCGTGGTTCGCCTCACCCTGGCCGTCCTCCCGGCGAACTGCCTTGATGTCCAATTCCCTATTCAGTTCGCTTCCCGGTGCCGACAACAGACGCCAGCCCAGGGTCAGACTGTGCTTGGAATCTGAAGATGCACCGGACGATGACAGGCACGACCTGACCCTGGGCTGGCGCCTGCTGTCGGCACCGGGCAACCTGGATACCGAACTGGACATCAAGGCGCTGCGCCGCCGGGACGGTGAAGGCAAAACCAACCACGGCATCGGCGCACAGTGGAAGCTGAGCTGGTAGTGCGCTCTGAGGCATGGGAATCCTATGACGGGGAAATATCGATTTCTGGCAGCTCCAGTTGTTTCGCTATCACAACCGCCTGGGTCCGATTACGAACGCCTAGTTTACGGAATATTTCCGTGAGATGTGCTTTTATGGTCGCTTCGGTAATAGACATGATATCGGCCATTTCCTTGCTCGGTTTGCCATCGCGCAGCAAGGTCAGGACTTTGAGTTGCGTGGTTGTCAAACCGGCAAAGTCGGGTTTGCTGAGAGGCTCTGTGTCTCGTATGTCCATATCGACCGCCCCCGGGAACCAGATGTCTCCGTCAAGTACGGCATGAATGGCGGCCGCGATTTCATCCATGCCTGAGTGTTTGGGGATAAAGCCGCTCGCGCCATAGCGCAGGCAATCCAGGATGATTGCCTGACCGTCGTAAGCCGATATCACTATAGTCGGCAGGGAAGGGTAGGTTTTCTTTATGTATAACAGCCCATCAATGCTGTTGGTATCATTAAGCTTTAGATCAAGTAATAGCAGGCTGATGTGTAGATTAGCCGACAGCATGGTTTTCAGCTCTGACAGGCTGCCGGTTTCGTGAGTCACTGCATCCGCGATTGATCTTTTCAAAAGATGCACAATGGCTTCCCGAAATAACGGGTGATCATCTGCAACCAGGATATCTACAGCCATTGTCTTGATTTTCTATGCGGTGTTTCCGGGCAATGCGGAGCTTGCCGGAAGCCTATTTCATCCAGCATTGTCTGCATATTAGACGAAAGTCTAATTGTCAACCTGAAATTAGAATTTATATAATTTCGGGGATTTCAATATCATCTGCTTTTAGAGCGGGTGATTTGACTGGTTCAGGGGCGGCCACATTCTCTGCTGTCTAGCGTATAGTTGCGGAGATTCGCTGTCTTCTGGGAACATTTATAATCTTGAATAACCATTAGAGGAGTAGATAAAGTCATGTCTGACGATACCAAGAACTTTAGTACGCTATCGCGTCGAGGCTTCCTGAAGACTTCAGTAGCCGGTGCCATGGCGGCAAGTGCGCCTGTGTTTTTTGTGAATAACGCTCACGCTTTTACCAATGCACCTAAAGGCAGCACTGTAACTTTCGGTTTTAATGTCCCTCAAACCGGTGCCTATGCCGACGAGGGTGCCGACGAGCTGCGCGCTTATAAACTGGCGGTAAAACATATCAACGGTGATGGTGACGGCGGTATGCTCAGTACCATGAAGCCTGTTTCGCTGAAAGGCAACGGCGTTAACGGCAAGAAAGTCGCTTTCGTAACGGGTGATACCCAGACCAAGTCTGATGCGGCGCGCGCCTCCGCGAAGCGGATGATTGAGAAAGATGGCGCTATCATGATTACCGGTGGCTCATCTTCCGGTGTGGCAATCGCCGTCCAGTCGCTGTGCCATGAACAGGGCGTTATCTTCATGGCTGGCCTGACTCATTCGAACGATACGACGGGTAAGGATCGCCGTAAGTACGGTTTCCGCCACTTTTTCAATACTGAAATGTCCGGTGCCGCCCTGGCTCCAATCCTGGAAAAGGAGTTTGGCAAGGAACGTGCGGCTTATCACCTGACCGCAGACTATACATGGGGCTGGTCGCAGGAAGGTTCTATCAAGAAGTACACGGAAGCATTAGGCTGGAGGACCAATTCCGCCGTCCGTACCCCTCTTGGTGCAGGGGACTTCTCACAGTACATCACTCCAGTCCTGAATTCCGGCGCTGATGTGCTGGTTTTGAACCACTACGGCAAGGATATGGTCAACTCACTGACCCAGGCCGTACAGTTTGGTCTGCGTGATAAGCAGGTTAATGGCCAGAATTTCCAAATCGTTGTGCCTTTGTTCTCCCGCCTGATGGCACAGGGAGCCGGTGATAATATCAAGGGTATTTACGGTTCAACCAACTGGAACTGGTCGTTGCAGGACAACGGCTCCAAGGCATTTGCCAAGTCCTTCGGTGCCGAGTACGGTGAGCCGCCGTCACAGGCAGCTCATACCTGCTATGTCCAGGCATTGCTGTATGCGGACGCCTGTCAGCGTGCAGGTACGTTCAACCCGTGTGGCGTGATTGAGGCTCTGGAAGGTCATCAATTCGATGGTATGGGTAACGGCCCTGTTGAGTATCGTAAAGAGGATCACCAGTGCTTTAAGGACGTGCTGGTTGTAAGGGGTAATGAGGAGCCTTCTTCGCAGTTCGACCTGCTGAAGGTCGTTGAAGTTACCCCACGCTCCAAGGTTGAGTACTCTCCGAGCATGGACGGCTACTCCGGCGATCTCGGCTCCTGCAGCGCTTAAGTCAGGTCATACCGCGCCACCGACCGCATATGGGGCCGGTGGCGTTTCACAACCATACTGACAATAAGCACAAAAACCATGGATGCGATACTGATACAGGTACTGAATGGTCTGGATAAAGGAGGGGCTTATGCCCTGATCGCCCTTGGCCTTACTCTGGTATTTGGCACATTGGGCGTCGTCAACTTTGCACACGGTGCCCTGTTTATGCTGGGGGCTTTTGTATCCGTTACGGTGCAAAATGTTCTTACGATTTCCCAGAAGGTAAAAGACGAAAGCATTACCTTCTTTGATGCCTACAAGGAAACCCCTTATCTGGAAATATGGTGGGGCGACACCGGTGCGATGATTATTGACTATGCGGTGCCGATATCAATTTTTGTGGCCATCCCGGTTATGTTGCTGATTGGCCTTGCAATGGAACGCGGGTTGATTCGATTTTTCTATAAACGTGAAGACGCCGATCAGATCCTTGTGACGTTCGGACTGGCGATTGTGGTCCAGGAGATCGTCAAGGCCAATTATGGTGCTAACCCAATCCCGACTCCCGCTCCGGCGGTGGTGGCTGGCAGCGCACCGGTCGGCTCCTGGCTGGGTCTTGGTGCCGATCTGGTCTATCCCTGGTGGCGAATGATTTATCTGTTTTTTTCTCTAACCATTATCGGTGCGGTTTTTGCGTTCCTGCATTACACCACTTTTGGCATGGTCGTCCGGGCCGGTATGCATGACCGCGAAACGGTCGGCCTGTTAGGCATCAATATCGAGCGCCGATTCACCATTGTATTCGGTCTGGCTGCGGTTGTGGCCGGCCTTGCAGGCACGATGTACACACCTATATTACCGCCGGATTATCACATGGGGATGGATTTTCTGGTTCTGTCTTTTGTTGTGGTGGTTGTCGGCGGTATGGGCTCGCTGGCCGGAGCCGTCGCCGCAGGATTCCTTCTGGGCATGCTGCAATCTTTTGCTTCCATGAATGAAGTCAAGTCGATTTTTCCAGGTATTGACCAGATCATTATCTATCTGGTTGCCGTTGCTGTGTTGCTTGTCAGACCCAAGGGCCTGATGGGCAAGGATTAAGGAGAGCTGGAATGGATGCTATCAGTCCCTCATCTGCCCGTAAGGACAATCTCACCTTGATTATTTTTACGGCCGTAGTGCTTACCGCTCCGCTATGGGGAAAACTTATCGGCGCCGGCTACCCTGACCTGTTACAGAAGTTCGCTATCTTCGGATTGTTTGCTATTGGTTTTAATCTGTTGTTTGGTCTGACCGGTTATCTGTCTTTCGGCCATGCCGTTTTTCTGGGTATCGGCTCTTATACTGCCGCCTGGTCGTTTAAGTTGCTGAGTATGAATCCAATACCGGCTGTTATTTTTGCACTGTTGCTTTCAGGATTATTGGCAGCCGCCATTGGCTACGTCAGTTTGAAACGGACAGGGATCTATTTCGCAATCCTCACTCTGGCGTTTGCACAGATGGGCTATAATCTGGCTTATTCCGTGTTAACCCCAATCACCAACGGTGAAACCGGACTCAGGGTATTACGCAGCGATCCCCGCATTATTGATAATCTCTTTGGCGTTCAGATTGAAGGATCGCCGATTGGCAGCTTCTTTGGTATCGAGATGACCGGTTACAGTGGATTTTATTTCTGCGCCGTTATGTTGATAGCGGGCTTTTATGTCGCGCTTCGCGTTTTCAGATCGCCTTTCGGCATGAAGCTGGCGGCAATTAAATCAAACCAGACTCGAATGGAATATACCGGTTATAACCCGAAACCCTATTTGCTGGCCATCTTTATTATCTCCGGTATGTACGCGGGCCTTGCAGGTGCGCTCATGGTTATTGTCGATCCGCTCGCCGGCGCTGAACGTATGCAATGGACGGCTTCTGGTGAAGTTGTGCTGATGACGATTCTTGGTGGCGTGGGCACTCTTGTCGGACCATTGTTAGGCGCCGCAGTGATTAAATATTTTGAAAATATCTTCTCTGCGATTAACGAATCAGTCCTGCAAACCACCTTTGATTTTCTGCCTGAAGGTTTGCAGGGCTTTATGGTCACCATCGTTCAACCGTTTGTAGGCGAAGGTTGGCATTTGACCCTCGGTGTCCTGTTCATGAGCGTCATTATCTTCATGCCGGGCGGTATTATGGAGGGGATCAGGCATCTGACGCGCTGGATCAAGCATAGATAAAGGAATAAACCGTGCCTTATAATAATGACGATTATATATTGCAAGTCTCCGGGGTTAATAAGACTTTCGGTGGCCTTAAGGCGCTTTCCGATATTAATCTAAAGGTAAGGGAAGGCAGCACACACGCCATTATCGGGCCTAACGGCGCAGGTAAGTCAACATTATTGAATACCTGTATAGCCAAACTTGTCCCGGATAGTGGCTCGATTATCTTTGCCGGGCGTGATCTTACAGATGGTATTACACCGCACGGCATTAACCAGATCGGGGTATCTCGCGTGTTCCAGACTCCGGAGATCTTCCCGGAATTATCATTACTGCATAACGTAATGATCCCGGCATTCGCAAAACGTGATGGCTTCTTCAAATTCAGTCTGTTCAAATGGCTCAGAGATGAAAAACAGTTGAAAGATGAGGCCATGCATTATCTGCATAACCTGGGCCTGCTCGACAGCGCTGAAATTCACGCAGGCAGTCTTTCACGAGGGGATAAGCGTCGTCTGGAGCTGGCTATGTGCCTGATTCAACATCCAAAACTGTTACTGCTTGATGAGCCTACGGCCGGTATGGCGCGTCACGATACCAACCGTACAATCGAGCTTCTGAAGGAAATTAAGGAAGGCGGTATGACCAAAATTATTATCGAGCATGACATGCACGTGGTATTCAGTCTGGCTGATCGTATCAGTGTACTGGCACAGGGTGCCATTATTGCCGAGGATAAGCCTGAAGCCATTAAAGGGCATCCCAAGGTTCGCGAGGCTTACTTAGGGAGTGCCGAAGTATGAAGGGGAAAAATCAGATCGTTGATGATATCGGCGATGTTGATATCAGTGACAAGTCTCATGTTGTCAGCATGGGTAACACTCCAGCTTATTTTTCGGCATGGGATTTACATGCCTATTATGGTGAAAGCTATATTGTCCAGGGCATCAGTTTTGATGTGCGTGAGGGTGAAATTCTGGCATTGCTTGGCCGTAATGGTGCAGGTAAAACGTCCACGCTTCGGTCGATTACTCGCGTCGATACGCCGCAGCTACATCACGGTGAAATCTGGCTGGATCATCAGCCCGTTCATAGTATGAAATCTTTCAGGGCCGCACAAAGCGGTGTCGCCCTTGTTCCGGAGGACCGCCGTATTATTCCTGGCCTGACTGTTGAACAGAGTCTGGATCTAGCGCAGATTGCCAAACCTGTTGGCTGGACTAAGGAACGTATCTATGAACATTTCCCTCGTCTGGCTGAACGTCGTAAACAGGAAGCGGTGACCTTGTCGGGTGGTGAACAGCAGATGCTGGCGGTTGCCCGTGCGCTGGCCCGTGACGTAAAGCTGTTGCTGCTTGATGAGCCTTATGAAGGACTGGCCCCGGTTATCGTTCAGGAAATCGAGCGTATTCTTGAGAGTATTCGTGAGTTGGGGATAACGACTATCATCGTCGAGCAGAACGTTATCGCTGCTCTCAAACTTTCAGACCGGGCCGTTATTCTGGATATGGGAAAGGTGGTCTTTGATGGCTCCGCACAGGAAGTTCTGGATAACAACGAGTTGCGTGAAGAATATCTGGCGATCTGATGCAGAGCAGTTTCCATAGTGCATAGCCAGGGGCACCCCCTTGAGTTATAAGTCAATTCTGGTCTATCTCGACGACGGAAAAAGTAATCCTGATCGGGTGAGTGCGGCCGTACAGATGGCAGAGTCTCATGGAGCACATCTTACCGGTGTGTCATTGCTGACCCTTAAACCGGAAAGCCTGAATACCACCAGCGATAAGGTGGTCGCTCTGGAATCAAAGCGCATGGCTGAAAGTCTTGTTGCGGACTTCGCGGATAGGGTCAGGGCAGCAAATGTTTCCTTTGATACAATAATTATCAATGGAAATTCGGATGAAAGTGCATCCAGTATGGCATGCCACGGAAGAAATGCTGATCTTATTATTCTTGCTCAGCCAAATCCGGATAGCCGGAACTTTACCCGTATGCTGGACCTCTCCGAAGAAGTCATATTGTATAGCGGTCGCCCCATCCTTTTCGTGCCGTATATTGGTGCTAACCGGATTCCGTTTAAAAAGGCCCTTATTTCCTGGGATGGAACGCCAGCCGCAACGCGGGCAACATATGACGCGATTCCCATATTAAAAATGACAGATGAGGTCACCGTGTTGGTTGTTCAGAGCAGGAAACAGCTTGAAAGTAAAAGTGATGTACAGGCTGAGGCGCTGTCACAAAGTCTGAAGAGGCATGGAATTTACGCCCATGTAAGGAGAGTATTACCGGGCTCCTCAAACGTGGCTAATGTTATTTTGAACGAAGTATCGCATCATGATATTGATGTTCTGGTCATGGGCGGATACGGCACGCCAAAACTGAAGCAGAAAATATTCGGGGGAGTCACGCGCTCTTTATTATCGGCTATGCTGATCCCTGTTCTCATGGCGCATTAGGAGGATTCTAGTCTGACCAGGGCTTCTTTAACGATTGAAAGGCTTGTAATGCCTTATTGCGTGAAGCCTTTAAGTCCACAATTGGTCTCGGATAAGTATCTCCGAGCCTGACTCCGAATTTTCTCAAGGCAAGGTCAGGCGCTTCCCATGGTGCAAACAGGAATTTGTCGGGCAGCGCCGACAGCTCGGGCACAAAATGACGTACATAATTTCCATCAGGGTCAATCTTTTTTCCCTGCATAACAGGATTAAAGATACGAAAAAACGGTGCAGCATCCGCGCCACAGCCCGCCACCCATTGCCAACTGGCGCTATTGTTTGCCAGATCAGCATCCAGCAGAGTGTCCCAGAACCATCGTTCTCCGTGATGCCAGTGCAGGAGCAGGTTTTTAACCATAAATGAACCAACAATCATACGTATACGATTGTGCATGTAGCCGGTTTGCCAGAGTTCCCGCATACCGGCATCGACCAGAGGAATGCCAGTCAGCCCGATTTGCCAGGCCATCAATGTAGATTTATTGGCCTTCCATGGGAACCGATCAAACCTTGATTGCAGGTTGCGCCTCGGCAGGTCAGGGTTATGGTAGAGAAGATTATACGAAAATTCCCGCCAACCTAGTTCACTGCAAAAGTGATCTGTATGTTCATTATCCGTGATAGCACGCACGGTATGCCATAATATATTGGGTGATATTTCACCAAAATGAAGGTGAGGCGAAATTCTTGACACGTAAGGTCTGTCTGGCAGATTGCGCCCGTTCTTGTAGTGATCCAATCCTGCTTTGATGAACTGCTGAAAACGTGATTGAGCGCCTTGCTCACCGACTTTCCAGTGTGGCTCCAGCTTTTTATCCCAACGAATTTCAGGTAACAGATTCAAATGTTTCAAGGTGAGGGCGTTTTTATCATGATGCCAGTTGGTATGTGTTGGTGTCGCCAGTGGTCGGCGTGGTTCATCAGACGCCAGGCATCCTTTCCGATAGAATGGTGTGAATACTTTATATGGACTGCCATCGCCTTTTGTGATGCTCCATGGTTCCCAAAGTAGAGAACCGTTATAGCTTTTGACTGCTATATTTCTTGCGGATAATTGTTCTTTGATACGTTTATCACGCTTTATGCGCCAAGGCTCATAGCAACGATTCCAGTAAACAGTTTTTACCGGGTAATATTCTACAAGAGATAAGAGAATAGTAAGTGGGTTGCCCGCATATAACGATAACTGATTGTCAAGCGATGCATTCAGAGACTGTAACGAGTGATGCAGCCACCATCGGCTGGCAGCGCCCATTGCGTATTCGCCCGCATTACCATCATCCAGAATATAGATGAGCATCACGGCATAATGCATTGATGCTTCCGCAAGGGCCGGATTGTCGGACAGGCGTAGATCCTGACGAAACCAGTGAATGGCGATGTCTTTACTCATAATGGTAGCCCAGCCTCTCTTGCTGAATTACTCAATGGCTTTTCGCATAAAGCAGGTATAATGCCAGTCTGATTAACAGACTTGCTGAACACTGACAAGAGCCTGTCTCAAAATTATTTAAGCAGGATATTAACGGCAGCAAATTGAACAAAACCTAAGGGGAAGCTTACGGTTAGTCTCAGGGGTCCGGATTAGTAAGTGGTTATCCATCAAGCAATAACACAGTGCTTGTAGGCCAAAGCGTTGATGTGTCTTTGCCAGCGTGTCCAAAAAAGCAGACGTAAAGCGTCGTCAGGAGAAGATAACCTGTTTTCCTCTGTCACAGTTCATTACATGGTAATAGGTATTCTCATACTCTATTCGGAATCCATGGCTCGAAAGGTTAGCCGGATACTGCTCTTAAAAGACTGCCCTGATCTTTACGGGAGAGGCCTTGCCAGATATGTGCAATAAATGCGTCATAGAGCTCGGGCAATGGCCTGTCAATAAGTCCATCCAGCCGTAAATGGATCATGCGTATTGCGCCGCCAAAAACGCAGGATGTTATGACACATTCGCTACCTTGACAGATCTCTCCATTTTCTATTCCCCATTTGACAATATCCTGCATAGTACTGAAAGGCGCTACACCGCAGATTGGAGGTGCGCCAGGGATAAATCTTCGATGTTTCTCGTAGAGCATGAACTCTACAATCTCATGTCGGCTTTCGGTATATTTAAACAGCAGGCTGATGATCCGGTTACAGCGATCAATATTGGTAAGCTCTTCAGCGATAACATCGGCGAGCATTTCCTCAAATTCATCCAGTAAGTGGTAATAAAGCGCACGAGCAATACCCTCCTTGCTATCGAAATGATTATAGATTGAACCAATACTGGCTTTTGCCTTGCGCTGTATATCGTGTACGGATACATTGTGGTAGCCGTGGTGCACGAAAAGGTGGAGCGCAGCAGTTAGAATGCGGCAATCCATTGGTTTGGGGGATTGTCCTTTGTCTTTAAGGTAAGGCATATCGACACACTCCTATTGTTTTTAATTTACCGGACCCTTAACTATCGTTTCAAAATTCATCGCCACTGATGCTATCACTTATCGCCCAGCTTTTGTAGGACTAATTCGTAGGTTTTTGATCTGCTTCGAGTTGTCTCCGGTGTGTTGATTCGCATAAACAGGTTCCCCGATTTTTTGGTCTCCCAAAGTCTCAAAGCTCTCTCAGCCTGCACACAGAAATCAGATGTCTTGATCGAAATGTTGCCGATGGTCAAGATTTTGCGAGCCCGGGTCAGCCGTAGCTGGCAGATTTAGTTTATGGGTAGTCGGAGGTAAGCAGGTTGTTATGAGTCCACTACATATTGCACTTTTTGTTGTGGTTAATTTAGGAATCGGTATCACTTGGGCTTACCTCGAGGCGCCAGGGCTGGTGGCGACACCTGCATTCTATCGGGCACATCGGCGATCAGTCGTCCAATGATGGACTCACTTGGGCAAGGCAAGCACTGTGCCTGACACCAGGGCTTGAGCAGGGTCCTTATCCAGGTTGGCAAAGTCACGGCGGACTTGGGTCACGGCCGCGCGTGGCCAACGGCGTGACCGCTTGTCCCTGGGCGCTTTCGGTTGTGGCACCAAGCTCGATAATACCTGTTCACGATACGCCTTCTTCCAGGCATATAGGGTGCGACGGCCCTCGCCACTGTGATCCAGGGCCGCTTGTAGTCCGTGTTTGTCTTAGAACTCCAGCACACTCAAACGCTGTGCGGCAATTTCATTTTTTATGATTGGCTTTCATGGCATAACGAATGATTGGAATGAATAGGTCATATATACTGCGGCGCAATCACCGCAGTGGAGGTAGAGCAGGGTCTGCTTAGTTAAAGAAGAGATGCCGAAGATTAATCTGCGCCAGCTCTCCAGCGCGCTGGAGCAAGCGGCCGATGCAGTGACGATTACCGATGACAGGTGCGTTGTCGAATATGTGAATCCAGCATTTGAATCCCTCACTGGTTATTCAAAAGAGGAGGTCATTGGTAAACAGGCTTATTTCATTCGTTCTGGTGTTCAGGATAAAGAATTCCATGGACGAATCTGGAAGCAGATTAGTAGTGGGAAGGTATTCCGAGGGGTATTGATTAGCTGCAGAAAAGACGGGACGATCTACCATGAAGAAAAAACTATTACGCCACTATGTAACACTAAGGGTGAGATATCCCACTACATTTCCACGGGGCATGATCTTACTCAAAGGCTCAAAGCTGAAGAATCCATTCGCCAGCATCAGGCGGAGTTGGCGCATGTTGCCCGGCTTAGTACACTTGGCGAGATGGTGTCAGAGATCGCCCATGACCTCAATCAACCCTTATGCGCTATTATAGCGTATGCGCAAACTTGTCTGCGTGTTCTCAACTCAAATGATCTGGACTCGCAGAAATTGGCTTATGGGCTCAGCCAGGTAGTTCAGCAGGCAGAGTTGGCAAGCGGCATATCCCAAAACCTGAGAAACTTTTCGCGCAAAGGGAAAATGCGGTTCAGGCAGCTTGATTTGCTGGAGGTTATCCATGAAGTGAAAGGTCTGCTTTCCTCAGAACTTGCGCAAAGGCATATTTCAATGGACATTCAAAGCATCGGCTCTCGCCCGTTCGCATTTGCGGATAAGGTGCAGATAGAGCAGGTTTTGTTGAATCTGGTTCGCAATAGCATAGACGCAGTTAACGGCTTGCCAGCAGGACGTAAGCGATTAAAACTCAAGGTAGACAGTAATCTTCCGGATCAGGTAAAAGTGTCCCTCATCGACTTTGGTCGAGGAGTACCCAAAGATATTGTCGGGCATGTATTTGAACCATTTTTTACCACCAAGAAAGAGGGGCTGGGGGTAGGGCTTGGCATAAGCCAGACTATTATCGAAGCCCATGGTGGTAAGCTGTATTTAGAATCAAACCATAATTCTGGGACCAGATTTAGCTTCGACCTACCTACCAGTGAGGCAAAGAGAAGTGGCCCATAAGTCGCAGATGAGGGACGGGTCTGGTATTAATAAGATGCCTACGGTGTTCGTCGTAGATGATAACAGCGCAGTGTGCGACGCAATACGCGGGATGGTGGAGGAGATTGGGCTGCGGGTAAAAACCTATGGTACCGCGAACCAGTTTTTGGATGACCTGGACCCCTATGACTGTGGTTGCTTGGTACTTGATGTCAGGATGCCAGGGATGAGTGGCCTTGATTTACAGAAGTATATGATCGAAAGAGGGGTTACCTTGCCGATAATCGTAATTACCGGATATGGTGATGTGCCAATGGCGGTTAGGTCGATGAAATTAGGGGCTTTTGAGTTTTTACAAAAGCCCTTTAATGACCAGGATTTGATCGATTATATTTGTGTCGCGATTGATCGCCATAAAAAGGTACTTATTGATCTGGTTCTTTCCGCCAAAGCAAGAAAGCGATTTTCCACCTTGACCCGCCGCGAGCGCGAGGTGCTGGGGCTGTTAGTCAAGGGTATGTCGAGTAAGCAGGTTGCCGATGGCCTGAATATCAGTGTGCGCACAGTGGAGGGGCATCGTACCAGTATCATGCGCAAGACGCGGGTGCATTCGGTAGCCCAACTGATTGAATCTTACTATCGGGCAGAGTAGCAGCTTCCTAAGAAAGTCTCCAAGCTCTTAAATCTAAGAATCGTGTAGTTTTAATCCATATTTACGTATTTATATGTATAAATATAGAAATATCACGTTAAATTTCATGTTAAATACAGTAATTTTTCGTATTTACCGAGATGCTTGTTCTTACTGAACATTATGAAGATAAGATAATAAAGGCAAGTATATTTATTAGGTAGCACATTACGAGGGTAGTTATGCTAGATTCATTAAGTAAGGATCTGGAGCGATCCAGGGCGTTTGAAGATGTAATGCGTGAGTTCGCTGCGCGGGTAAGTGCTGACTCAAAGTTACAAGATAGACTTACTGAGGCCGTTGAGGGCGGTGTTCCACGCGATGAGTTTTGCAAGTTGTACGTGGACATGGCCAAGGAGCAGGGTTTTGATTTCACGGTGGAGCAGATGGAAGTAGCCATGCAGGAACAAAAGCAAGGGAAGGATAAGGTCTTGCCTACCTCGGTGCAAAAACTGATTACAGTACTCTAACAAGACGAGTATGGTAAATGAAATAAAGACTAGGATGGGGCGTACAGTAGGTGTATGGGACGGAGAAAGTGTGAGGGATTTGCAGGCTGAACTGGATATAATCCGCCAGAAGTTGTCGCAGGATACGTCAGAAGATCGGCTGTTTCCAGCAGGTATCCCTCATAGGGATCAATTGCCTGAGGACCTGAAAAACTTTCCTGCTTATCCGATATGGGCTTGTGACCAATCGGGAAACTGTCTATGTGGAGCAATGGCAAATCGGACAGTCAGTGTAGAAGATGTGCGGCAGTACTCAATTGATATGAACTAAGACTAAGGATATGAGCTAAGTCAATAAAGAACTAACTGTTATTTTTAATCAAAAGGAGGGTAACGATGAAAAAGCTAATATTTGGCCATTTGGTGTATCTGTACACCCCGCTGGGCATTCTTGCCTGTACGCTGGGTATCTTGGCTGGCGGTAATTGGGTTTGGCTGGGCCTTGGTATTTTCGGGTTCAATATCGTGGTTGATGCCTTGCTTGCAGGGGTTCATCCGCGGGGGGCCGGGGTTGATAAGGGTGGCAAGCCACTGGGTATTCCCGCCATCCTGAACATGATGATGTATTTGCAATATCCGCTATTTGTATGCCTGCAGTTGGTACTGGCGTGGCGGGTGTTCGAGTATGTGTTGGGTGTGCCCGCAGGTAGCGGTGAATTTATGGGTATCCCGATTACCCACGGTATAACTGGCTGGGAGCTGGTGGGTGCGACCATAGGTGCCGGTATGCACCAGGGGCTCGGTATTATATTCGGTCATGAGTTATCACACACCAAGGGATTCGGATTCCTGGTATCGCGTGCTATGATGGCACTGAGCGGATGTGCCCATTTTTGCTTCGCTCACGTGTATAACCACCACCTTGAACTGGGGCGTGCATGGCGAGGGCCTCAGAACAACAAGATGAGTGATGATTGCGATCCGGCGACAGCCCCGCGGGGCCGCAATATCTACACGCACCTGCTGGTGTCCCATATCGGGCAATCCTACTTCGGTATTAAAACTGAGGCACGGCGCCTCAAGCGGCAAGGCAAGTCATTCTTTTCACTTAGCAACCGCTGGATACGCGGATACCTGATGAGCGTACCGACTGTTGCGTTGTTTGCCTACGCAGGTTGGCGGGGAGCCGGCTTCGAAGGTATGTGGATTGGATTGGCAGTCATGCTCGTAGTATGGATCATCTCAAACTTCGAGCTGGAAGCGCTGAATTATATGGAGCACTACGGGTTGATCCGTGTTAAGGGCGAACCGGTTGAATATCGTCACTCTTGGGACAACGATAATGTTTTTACCAGTTGGGCATTTATCGAAATAGGGCGTCAGGCTGACCACCATGACCGTGGCGAAACCCATTTTTGGGAGCTCACAAATGTGGGTGCTGCTCCAGATGGGGCACCGAATGCTTGTATTGGGTATTACCATGAGTTTGCTCTGGCGCTTATTCCGCCTCTTTGGCATGCCATGATGAAAAAGAAGCTGGCGGTGTGGGATCGGGATTTTGCGAGTCCGGAGGAACGGGAAATCGCAAAAGAGATCAACAAAAAGGTCGGCTATGAGGTGGCACCAGAGCGTATTGATGGAGTGAACCTTGAAGTTCGTTACACGTAAACCAAGAGGAGGAGGATATGGGAGAGGAAACTTTATATGCCCGGCTGGGTGGCAGACCGGCCATTGAGGCAATCGCTTCGGATATTTTTGACAATCATACGAAGAATCCGATTGTACAGAAGAGATACGTAAACAGTGATCCTGCTGAGGTAAAGCGGCTGGTAGCGGAGATGTGTTGTGCGGGGTTCGGTGGACCGGAGGAGTATACGGGTAGGGATATGGTTACCACTCACACCGGAATGAATATCAACGAAGCCGAATTTGTTGCAGTGATTGACGATGTACTGGATGCGCTCGACAAAAATAATGTCGGTCAGAAAGAAAAGGATGAGATTCTTTGCATCCTTTATTCGTTAAAGCCGGAAATCGTGCGCCTGTGATATGAGATCTTATGTAACCCACCGTAGCAGCAGTATCGCCGATTATTTGATGGGCAAAGATTGAGATGCTGCGGTGGGTACGGGGCCGTAAGTAATTCAATATCTACTATGATGGTGCAACTGAGGTTAACTCTTGTTCGGCCTATTCTCAGGTAAGAAATCCCACCAAGTGCAGATCAACTCTGGCGATGCCGTGATTGAGATGGCAGCAGATGACAATTTACTTAACGCCGCACTGAATTCGGGTCTGAACTGGCCTTATAATTGCCGAGTTGGTAGTTGCGGGACTTGTCGCTGTCGCTTGGTCAGGGGTAAGATAAAATCGCTAAATGACTTCAGTTATGTGTTGGATGGTGATGAGCTGGATGCCGGTCTGATTCTTGCGTGTCAGACTCAGGCGCGCTCCGATCTGGAGATTGAAGTGAATCTGGGGGCATCTGTAGCGCTTGCGTCAGCAGAATCCGTCGCAGGCGAGATTATACAGTCAGTTTCGTTAACCCATGATATTTTAGCAATCACCATCAGGTTGGAGCGGTCGCTACCAGCATATCTTGCCGGGCAGTATGCCGAGGTCAAAGCTAATGGGATTGATGCTCCGCGTTCATATTCATTTGCCTGTGCGCCATCCTGTGAGGCCCCATTGCAGGCGACTTTCTTCGTGCGCCTCGTCCCTGGCGGTGAGATGAGTACTTGGTTACATCAGCAAAGTCGTGTTGGTGAACCGGTATCAATAAAAGGGCCTTTCGGCTCCTTTTACCTGCGAAGTTCCATGGCACCGATTCTGTGTATCGCTGGCGGTAGTGGCTTGGCACCGATAAAAGCGCTCTTGGAGCAGCTTGGTGAGGACGGCTTCATCAGGCCGGTAAAATTTTTGTTTGGTGCGCGCAGCCAGAAAGACCTGTATTGCCAGAGCGAAATGGAGGGTGTACAAAAGGCGGCAGGAAACGGGATGTTCGAGTTTATTCCGATACTGTCCGATGAGGAGCCCGAGAGTGACTGGTCTGGCTTGCGGGGTATGGTTACCGAGCATATTAACGGCCTGGATGGTCAGCTTAGTGAGAGTCAGGCCTATCTGTGCGGACCGCCCCCGATGATCAATAGCGCCATTGAGGTGCTGAACGCGAAGGGAATGAAAAACGATCAGATATTTTTTGACAAGTTTCTTGATGCGTCGCATTTACCTGGAGGTAAGCGTGAACAAAGTGGGCTGGAATAAGGGCCAGAGGCTATGATGGATTACAGTATTTGCCCAGAATTTATTTTGAAACCTGTACTGTAAGTTCTGTAGCCGCGAAAAAAAGATTGACAAATATGTCGAATCGTCCTACCTTCTACCTAAGTGTCTAGAATGAACGTTCATTCACCAGCGCTGTTATCTATCTCTGGAGGGAAAGCAAATGAAATTAATTGGTAATCTTGCAATAGACGATTGGAAGTTGTCGATCGTTGCTCTAATCGTGATGTTTTTAGGTATCGTATCCACCGTGCAGGCTGACGAGACGTGCATGTCTCCCTACATGGCTAAGATTGTCGGACAGGAAGACTTTGTTTATGTGTGGACTTTGGGCGTGGAAGGTCTTGGTGATGGGCAGGACAAGCTGGTCACGGTGGACGTAAACCCAAATTCCTCAAAGTATGGCCAGGTTGTGCATACGTTGTCAGTAGGTGGCCGTAATGAGGCCCATCATTCCGGGCTTACTGATGATCGTAAATATCTGTGGGCCTCTGGCTTGGACACTAACAAGATATTTATCTTTGATGTTGCCACCAACCCAGCAAAACCTAGTCTGCATAGAGTCATCACCGACTTTGTGGCTAAAAGTGGTGGCGTGGTCGGGCCACATACAAGCTATGCATTGCCTGGGCGCATAATGGTGACCGGCTTGTCCAATAACAAGGATAATGGTGGGCGCACCGCGCTGGTTGAGTACACTAACGAGGGTAAGTATATAGCCACTCATTGGATGCCGACTGATCAGGACCTGAGAGGTGCTAGTAAGTCTGGCAAGATCGCAGATGGTTATGGTTATGATTTACGAGTCCTGCCGCGCAGAAATATAATGTTGACATCCTCATTTACTGGCTGGTCCAACTACATGATGGATTTTGGCAAAATGCTCAAAGATCCGGAGGCGATGAAGCGTTTTGGTAACACCATGGTAGTGTGGGACCTACACACTAAGAAGCCCAAAAAGGTTCTTGACGTGCCTGGCGCACCACTTGAGGTTCGCTGTGCCTGGAAGCCTCACAATAATTGGTGTCTCACGAGCACAGCACTGACTTCAAAGCTTTGGTTGGTCTACGAGGATAGCCATGGTGAATGGCATGCTAAAGAAGTTGCCGATATTGGTGATCCATCATCGGTCCCATTGCCGGTTGATATCTCAATTAGCGCTGATGATAGCAGATTGTGGGTAAATACTTTTATGGATGGTAAAACCCGATTGTTCGATCTGAGTGATCCACATAACCCAAAACAGGTATATGAGAAGATTATTGGAAGTCAGGTGAACATGGCATCGTCAAGCTGGGATGGCAAACGCGTTTACTATACTTCCTCGCTACTTGCTAACTGGGACAAAAAAGGCGCAGATAACGATCAATATTTCAAGAGCTATGTCTGGGATGGTAATAAGTTGGTCGAAAAGTTCGCACTGGACTTTAATAAATTGAAGCTGGGGCGTGCTCATCAGATGCGCTTTGGGGCTTATTCACTCTACGGTCTCCATTCCCCAGAGGAAAAAAAGAAATTGGCAGGAGTAGGGTGGCAGTAAGCGGTTTTTGATCTGGAATCTGTTGTCATGGTAGCAGTAACCACAGTCAGTAGATTTTTCAATGAGGCCCGGTAAGCAAATATGCTTTCCGGGTCATTTTTCTTGATAGGTCGGATGAGTACCCGGGTACCGCTGCTTGTGTTGATAGCGTCTTTACTATGCGTTGTAGCGTGTGCGAAGGAAAAGGCGCAAGATCTGATTGTGGCCCCCGGGTACGGTGAATTGGGTTACGAATTGCCCGCAGTGGGCAACTATGCACTGCCGCCATTGGGTCATGCTGCTGATGGTACAGTTTTGGATGATAAGGGAAGACCACGCCGGTTATATGATCTGTACGGGGACAGCTATGCGCTGCTTGCATTTATCTACACGAATTGTAGCGATGTGAATGGTTGTCCACTAACTACCCATGTTTTTTATCAGATAAAGGCGGCGATGCAAGATGACTCGGAGATCGCACAAAATCTCAAATTGATCACTCTTAGTTTTGATCCGGAAGTCGATACCCCCGAAGTCATGGCACTTTACGCCAATAATTTTCGCTACGCTGGTGATGTGGGGGAGTGGATATTCGCTACGACCAAGTCGGAGCAAAGTCTAGCGCTTATCCTAGATGCCTATAATCAGGACATACAGCGGAAAATGAGTAGTGATGGTCGCTATAATGACTATTCTCACCTGCTGAGAGTTTTCTTGATTGATCGTGAAAAAAAGATTCGTAATATTTACAGTGTTGCATTTTTGCATCAGTATTTGATACTGAACGACTTCAGGACTCTGTTAGTTCAAAGCAAAGGCCAGGGTCAGAGCGATGATGCCCAGCAGTATGCGGCGCATCAGCCTGCAACCCTCTTGTCAGGTCCTGGTGATGACAAGAGTGGATACGAGACAAAAGATTACATGACGCGGTCACGTGATCTGCAACTGCGAGTGGGGAAAGCTGCCGACTTGCTTGCCTTCGTTAACGAGCCGCCCTTGGGGTTACCAGAGGTGCCGGACGGAGCCACTATCGATCGAGCAAAAATACAGCTAGGAAGAAAGCTTTTTTTTGATCGTCGCCTGTCACTAAATGACACATTTTCCTGCGCAATGTGTCATATACCTGATCAGGGATTTGCCAGCAATGAACTTGCCACGGCGGTTGGGATTGAGGGACGCAGTGTACGACGCAATTCGCCGACAATCTACAATATCGCCTATGCCAAATTGATATTCCATGATGGACGCGAAGACAATCTTGAGCAACAGGTATGGACTCCATTGCTCGCACGTAACGAAATGGGGAATCCTTCCGTCGGATATGTATTGAATAAGATTCGTCAGATTGATGAATACAAAGGCCTCTTTGAATCGGCCTTTGATGGTAAAGGAGTGTCGATGGAAACTCTGGGCAGTGCGTTGGCCAGCTACCAGCGTACACTGGTGTCCGGGGACTCGGCGTTTGATCGTTGGTATTTTGCCAAGGAATCCGAGGCACTTTCTGCGTCGGCGCAACGTGGATTCAGGCTATTCAGCGGTAAGGCAGGTTGCTCGGCTTGCCATAGAATTGATCAGGATAGTGCTTTGTTTATGGACAACCGCCTGCACAACACAGGTATTGGTTACCGTAAATCGATGGGAGTACTGTCGGACAAGCAGCTGGTACAGGTTGCTCCGGGAGTGACACTCCAAGTTGATCGAGCCATCATTGACCGTGTTGGTGAGCCGACGCCAGGTGATGTCGGGCGCTATGAAATCACCCAAAATCCATATGACCGTTGGAAATATAAGACCCCGGGATTACGTAATGTTGTTCTGACCGCGCCTTATATGCACAACGGTTCACTGAGCAGCTTGCGTGATGTGATTGATTTTTATAATGCGGGTGGCGTCCCCAACGAAGGACTTTCCCCTTTGATTAAACCGCTAAATCTGAATGAGCAGGAAAAGTCGGATCTGGTGCAGTTTCTTGAGGCATTGACTGGTGATAACGTCGATACGCTGGTTAGTGATGCCTTTGCCGCACCGGTAGGCGATATCAAGAAAGGGGATCCGAGCTGGGTACATGGTAGCGAGGTTGAGGTTCGATAATGTGCCGCAATCTACTACGGTCTTACCATCTTCTGCCTGTGTGCGTTACCATCTACTGTAGTTGTATTGTCACCGGCAAAGGCTGATGTCGCTGAAATTAATTTTTCATTAACTAGCCACAAAGATGAGGCTTTCCAGCTACGTGATCTACTCGGTAAAGTTGTATTGGTATTCTTTGGTTATACGCTTTGTCCGGATGTGTGCCCGATGAACTGCAACACATGGCTACTGCAATAAAAGATTGGGAGATGACTCCAAATATGTCCAAGGCGTATTCATCACGTTAGACCCAGAGGAAAATGACAGTTCCGCAATATTGGCACAGTGCTTGGGGTATTTTAATGCTGAGTTATTGGGTTTGGCTGGCACAAAGCAACAAGTTAATCGGGCTGCACAGCAGTTTAAGTTCTCTTATCGGAAAAACATTCGTCCTAACGGACGGTATACCCTGGACCATACCGCGAATCTGTTTGTTATTGACCAGGCTGGTAAACTCGATACGATAGTGCCGTTTGAGTTCTCTGCGGAACATATTGAGACATTGCTGAATGAACTGGCTGCGGCTGCAAAATAGTGTCATGGTATGGCGGTTTAAACGACGATATTATAGCGATAAGTTTTTGAGACTATGCGCTTTGGTACCGAGAACCATTGTTGATGGGCTGCGCCTTGTACGCAGAATATGTTTTGTTGGCCTGTACACAATCATTATGCCAAAGACCAATATTTTTGAGGTATAGGGAACCTTGATTCTTGATCTCTCACTGGACACAGTATAGAATGAACCTTCATTTTAAGGGCCTGCCCTAGAAACAAAGTATTTTCTCCCCTGTGCTTAGTGATAGATAGTTTGCCTTGAGGAATGTTCCTATGCTAGGAACGGCGTAGTGGGTGAGCATAGTGGGAAGGTTAACTTAACTTGTTTGAGGATATTACTATGAAGACGAAAGCCGCTGTAGCATGGGAGGCGAAAAAGCCTCTATCAATTGAAATGATTGATATAGAAGGTCCTAAGGAAGGTGAAGTGTTGCTTAAGGTTGTCGCTTCCGGCGTTTGTCATACTGATGCGTTTACCTTGTCGGGTGATGACCCCGAGGGGGCCTTCCCAGTGGTGTTAGGCCACGAAGGCGGCTGTAAGGTGGTAGAGTGCGGCCCCGGAGTTAAAGGATTGAAGCCAGATGACCACGTTATCCCTTTATATATCCCGGAATGTGGCGAGTGTGAGTACTGTCGCTCCGCACAGACCAACCTATGCCAGTCTATTGCTGCCACAGTGTGGACCGGTTACATGCCTGATGGTACACGGCGCTTTTCCATGGACGGGACCTCCATCTACCACTATATGGGATGCTCTACCTTTTCTGAATATACATTGGTGCCTGAAATTGCCTTGGCAAAGATCAATAAAGCAGCAGCGCTGGATAAAGTTTGTTTACTTGGTTGCGGCGTCACCACCGGCATTGGTGCCGTGATGAACACAGCTAAAGTCAAACCTGGGTCCACTGTTGCGGTATTTGGCTTGGGGGGTATCGGTCTTTCCTGTATCCAGGGAGCGGTGATGGCAAAAGCAGGACGCATAATAGCCGTGGATATTAATTCTGGTAAGTGGGAAATGGCCAAGGCTCTGGGAGCAACCGATTTTATTAATCCTAAGGAATTAAGTGGCAGTGTTACAGAAGCCATTACCGAGATGACCAATGGAGGGGCAGACTATTCATTTGAGTGTATTGGTAATGTACATGTGATGCGTGAGGCCTTGGAGTGCACCCACATGGGCTGGGGTGTCGCTACTATCATTGGTGTAGCCGGTGCTGGCCAAGAGATATCTACCCGCCCATTCCAGTTGGTTACTGGCCGTACTTGGAAGGGAACTGCCTTTGGTGGAGTTAAGGGACGTACCGATCTACCCGGTTATGTGGACCGTTATATGAATGGTGAAATTGAGTTGGATAAGATGGTCACGCATACCATGCCCCTTGAGGATATTAACCGTGCTTTTGACCTGATGCACAGTGGTGAAAGTATCCGGTCAGTAGTTGTTTTTCAATAGGCTCACAGCATGAAGCGAATTGAGCAAATAAAAGAGTTTGGCGGTTGGCTAAATCGCTATGAGCACCAATCGGAAAGCTGTAATTGTATGATGACATTTTCAGTGTATCTGCCACCTCAGGCAGAGACACAAAGCGTCCCTGTTGTTTACTGGCTATCAGGACTGACTTGTACTGATGATAATGTACGTACCAAGGCCGGTGCGCAACGTTACGCTGCGGAACTTGGGCTGGCCCTGGTAATGCCGGATACCAGCCCACGGGGTGATGAGGTGGCTGACGAACCCGATCGTTACGATTTGGGTAAAGGAGCGGGCTTTTATGTCAATGCTACCGAGTCGCCTTGGGCAAGGCATTATCAGATGTATGATTATATCACTGCCGAGCTACCAGCGTTGATCGAAAAACACTTTCCGGTGATGCCTGACATTAAATCCATTTGCGGTCACTCCATGGGAGGGCATGGTGCATTGATTTGTGCGTTGAAGAACGAGGGTGCCTACCGCTCTGTTTCCGCTTTTTCACCTATTTGTCATCCGGTGAAATGCGCTTGGGGAGAAGGATGCTTCAGTGCCTATCTGGGAGATAATAAAGAGCAGTGGCAAGCGTATGATGCCACCGAGCTGGTCAAGGCCGGGCATGTGGCATTACCAGTGTTGATTGATCAGGGCACTCACGATGAGTTCCTGGCCGAACAATTGTGCCCCCAGGATCTGGAAATGGCGTATGCAGAGCAGAGCAGGCCGATCACACTACGTATGCAAGAAGGATATGATCACAGTTATCATTTTATTGCCACCTTTGTTGGTGAACATCTGGCCTACCATGCCAAGGCACTGCGGAGATAGAGTCCCTGCACTGGACATTGGCGGGGATATATCAACAGACTGTTCTTTTTTTTGGATTCAGGCAAGTCCATCAAGGTTACTGATCCGACTGCATGGTTTGAGATTGATTCCACTCTGCCAATTGTTCGTACACAAACAAAGAAAAACTGCTTTTTATTGACATTAGTGAACTTTGGTTCTACTCTATTTATAGGCCGATAGCCAGCAGCGATAACAGGCTATCACGCTTACCTATAACATCAAAAGGAGGAGTTTCATGAGTTCTTTGAACGGAATTATTAAAGGCGGTCTTGTCGCGCACTCTGATGGCAGCGATAACCCGCCGCCATCTCTGCGTTACAAAATTGACTTATCAGGTTTTGTCGAGCGTCATTTGTGTGCCTGTGACCACTGTCGGGAGGTATCTGGTGCGCCCATCCATGATATTCTGGTAGTGACTAAGGATTCATTCGAGATTACCCAGGGCGCAGAACATCTTGCAACCGTGAGGACCAAGCCTTTATGTCGGCGCGAGCACATTAAACATACGGGCTGTCAACTTACCATTTATGTAGATGCTGAGGGTTTTGATAGTCTGGTTTTGGTGCATATGCCGACAGTGGACAAAAAAGACCAATCCAAAGTACCCTCGCCGGGGAGAATTGTTTTCCTGGAAGATTCCACCATGCCGGGTGATTTCTGGTATGGCTTGGGGTTGCCGATGTATGAAGGCTGGGTCGGCCATGCGGATACGGACGCCAAAGCCTTGGGTAAAGGTTATATGCCGTCACCTCTTGCCGGTTCCTAGAAGACTCTGCCAATCCCCGGGCCTATGCTGTACAAGAGGGCGGTGTTATCGCTAAATGGCGCATGATAGCGATGCTTTAGTGGATGATCTTTGGGCGAAATAGAGCTGGTTGGTGTCGGAAAAGTTGCTTGTGGGCCAGTATATTCCAGTTTTAAGTAAGTAGGCTAGTTTTGGTCTGGTCAGAGTGTCGAGTCGTAACGCTGGAATAAACGGCGTTGACTGCTATTAGAGAACTAGGTCTTAGTGATCCAATGGTTCTGTATGGGAGAGCCACCGCTCAGCGGATAAAAGGTACTCTGGAGATAACAGACTGATACCGCCCAAGGGTTCATATTGACGGCTTGTCTGGCGACCATAGAGTATTGAAATTATCCGCTCCTATCCCGAACTCGGAAGTGACGGGACATTGCCGATGGTAGTATGGGGGTTTCCATGCGAGACTAGGTCACTGTCAGGTTTTATTTTTTAGCTCCAGCCGATTTTTGGACCGGCCGGGGCTTAGTTTTTTTACACTTAAAGGTATTTCGCTATGGGAAAAAGTAAAGGTAGTAGTGACAGACTTAAGAATATGCCATCCACAACAGGCAAACTTCCTGGAAGAAGGCGTGGCAACAATCCACCGTATAGCTCTTCTGGATAAAGTGTTTCTGGTGGAGGTAAAAAGCAAAAATAAGTAATTTGTTTGCTATGGGGGATATCTTTTCCTTCTGTAATACTGAAGAAATCAGCTCTGTTTTCGGCGCAGTTGAGGGATGTTGTGTAAACCCGAGGAAATACTGCATTGGACCTGCTTTTTCAGGTTACTGCTTTGCGGCAGCATATTGAGCACAATCCTCAAGGCATTAAAACGCTAGAGCATATACTCGTGGACCGTTCGACCTACGCCGATATTGAACTGAAGATTGTCTGGACAAGCGAACAGGCTAGACACACAGAATGCCATTATCACCAGACTATCAATTTCTGGCGCGACTTCTTTCCCGGCACGCTGGGAAGCAAACTAATCAATGCCCCGCACGGAGAATGGGTCAAGCAATCCATGTGGGCAGACGACCTGATACCAGGGTACAGTGATTCTAATATTGTGACTTTATCAAAAAGCGCGATTCAGCCGATTGGAAAAGCAAGGGTTCGTATCACGCCCCAACGGGGGCGCTTCTATCCGCGCCGTATTATTACCGGTAGTGTCGGGGTCACCGCCGAAGAATTCCTGCCGCTCCGCATTCTTGGAGTCAATGATAAGGATTTTACGGTTGATTTGAATCATCCACTTGCTAAACATAAGATAGGAATTAGCCTGCGTGTTGACGGTAAGCCTTACGTTGGTAAGGAAGAGCGCGGAGGGCGTTGTAACGATGTTGTTTATGAAACACTCATCAGCGGCATTGGTATTCAAAAACCCTTACCGGAGGGCACCGATTTTTATCAGGAAAAGGGATTCTGCCGTATTGATGAATCGGATGATGAAATTTTTTACCGGCAGGATCGTTTGATTAATCATATCGACAGCGAATGTTCACGCCGGATTTCCCAGATTTATGCACAGCATATCGAATCCGATATGAAGGTGCTTGATTTAATGAGCAGCTACGAGTCTCACTTACCTGACGTCGATAATTTGGACGTTACCGGACTGGGAATGAATGTCAATGAAATGGGAGCCAATCCACGGATCAGCCGGTATGTTATTCACAATCTAAACAAGCAAACTATACTGCCTTTTGAAAGTGACCAATTCGACGTCATGCTATGCAGCCTATCAATTGAATATTTAATCCAGCCGCTGGAAGTTATGAGAGAGATCGTTCGGGTGATCAGACCGGGAGGCAGAATACTCGTGAGCTTCTCTGATCGCTGGTTTCCCCCCAAGGCCATTATGATCTGGCGTGAATTGCACCCATTTGAAAGGCTGGGCATGGTGCTGGATTATTTTCTCAGAACTGAGGGCATAAAGGAACTCGAAACCGAAACAGTTGAGGGATTGCTGCGACCGGAAGATGATAAATACGCCAACAGGATGCTGTATTCTGATCCGGTTTTTATTGTATCGGCTGTCGTAAATTGACGTTCTGTTCCCTTCTCCGAAGCGAAAGGAACACCTCAATGGCTGTCATTTGCATATTAGAAACATCTCTGGAGCCACAAAGGTATTAACCGCTGATTCCCCTTTTCCTCGAAAAAGGCCAGACAGCGCAGAAAGCTACACACAGCCCGTTGGTTTCGGCAGACCGCCATACTTGGTAATTGGCTTCATCGGGCCGGTCATCCATTGTTTGAACAGAATCTTCTGGTCAATACCGATGTGCTTTGCAAACTTACGGATGGCGGGTACGGTGCCCTGATCCTCATAATATTCACGCGCCTTCATGATCTGTTCCCACTGCGCGTCACTGATTTCCACGCCATCTGCCTGAGCCATGTTGCGGCCGATTTCAGATGTCCATCCATTTATGTCTTCAAGATAGCCGTCACTATCTCTGCTTGGAATTTGCATATTCATTATGTTTCTCCTAGTTTGATAACTTAATTATTTTGGGCAACTCGCTCAGAGATTATCTCAGATGATGATTGATTTCGTAAGCTTCCCTGTCAAGTGGACAGTTCAAAAGTAGAAGACTTGGCGTTTTCAGGGGTTTCAAAGAGGGTCATTCCTCCGAGGCTGCCATGGTCGCGTTCCTCGTTGTATTCGAGCATCCAGGCCCATGTAATCTCTCTGACTTCGTCCAGATGATTGAACCAACTCGTGTCGAGCACCTCCGTGCGATAGGTTCGGTTGAATCGCTCAATGTCGGCGTTGTGGTTCGGCTTGCCGGATTCAATATAGTCAATCTCAATGCCGTTATCGTGACACCAGGTCGTGAAGCATTGTCCGAGAAACTCCGGGCCGTTGTCGGTACGCAGCACATCGGGCAATCTCCGTATCGCTTGCAACTGCTCGAACACACGAATCAGGCGCACACTGGACAACGAAGTATCGATCTTGATTAGCCAGGGCTTCTCGGTTGAAATCATCCAGGACATTAAATGTCCAAAATCTCATACCATAGTACAGCGCGTCGCTCATGAAATCGGCAGACCAGACCTGATTCGGTTGTGGCGGCACCCTCAAACGGCATTGATTCCCTGATGGGTATCCGTTTCTTCACACGGCGGCGCCGATTAAGTTTGAGCAGGCAGCCCACTCGCCACACACGGCTTGTGGCTCCAACGGTGCCCCTGACGCCTCAAGCGCCGGAACAGCTTCCAAAAAACCAAGTCCAGGCTTGCTGCGTGGCCAATGCGCTCAATGTCTCAGCCAGTTGGCCATCTCGTTCCAGTCTATTGACCAACGGCTTGTACCAAGCCGACCGAGATAGACCCACACTGCGGCAGGCCGGTAGTGTTCATAATTCTGTGTCATTTTCCTAAACTGATATGAACTGATAGATGAAGGAGATGATACATGAAGACCAATATTGACTTTGAACAGCATTTATCCCAATACCGAGATACAACACTGCGTGATCCATCAAATCCGCCACTCTATGAGGGATGTCGCCTCAAAGAATCAAGAGGCCTTCATGGCCGACCTCAAGTGCGTTTACAAAGCCGCAACCCTCAATGCCGCCGAGACCGCCCTGGATGAGTTGGAAGCCAAGTGGGGCGGCAAGTACTCCATGGCCATCAAGTCCTGGCGCAGCAAGTGGCCCACTCTATCGGCCTACTTCAAGTATCCCGATTATGTGTGTACCGCCATTTACATCAACAATGCCGTTGAGGCCGTCCATCGCCAGTTCCGTAAACTGACCAAGACCAAAGGCGGCTTCGCCAATGAAAGCCGCTTGCTCAAGTTGTTGTATGTCGGCCTACTCAAAGCCTCTGAGCGGTGGACACGCCCGTACAAAACTGGAACCTCACTCTCTCGCAGCTAGCTATTCACTTTGAGGGCAGACTCGATGATTACATTGCTTTGTAAATGCGACTGACACAGAAGTTTGAAACACTCTCTATTTTTTGTACTTAGCCGCTTCTTCAGATCCACTCGTTGCTGTGCCTTTACTGTATGAGTGTGCCCCCATGCCTGCTAATTCTCCATTTTGAACTATCAAATATTGATTTCTAATTTCTTTTTTCTTGAAGAAGCATTCCAAAATTTCTCTTACACCATCAGCATATCTTGTTTGAGCAGATAATGAAGTTCCTGAAGTATGTGGGGTCATCCCGTGGTTAGGCATAGTTCTCCAGACATGATCGTTAGGTGCTGGTTGTGGAAACCAGACATCTCCAGCATATCCACTTAATTGACCGGATTTAAGCGCCGCTGCAATTGCTTCCCTGTTACAGATTTTCCCTCTGGCAGTATTCACAATATAAGCACCTTTTTTCATTTTACTTATCATTTTTTCGTCAAATAAATTTTCTGTTTCTGGATGTAAAGGGCAATTTATTGTGACAACATCACATACCTTAACCATTGATTCGACAGAATCGTGAAAAGTTAAATTTAACTCCCTCTCAACCGAGTCAGGTAGTCTATGTCTATCAAAATAATGAAGATGAACATCAAATGGTTTCATTTTTCTCAATGCATCCAGGCCAATTCTTCCAGCCGCGACGGTTCCAATATGCATTCCTTCTACGTCATATGATCTTTTTACGGCATCTGCAATATTCCAACCACCTGCATTAACAATAGCATGTTGACTGTGATAATCTCTTACCATTGATACAATCATCATAACAATATGTTCTGCAACGGATCGCGAGTTACAATAAGTGACTTCCACAACATCCACCTTATGGTCCATTGCTGCTTGTAAATCAACGTGGTCAGATCCAATTCCGGCTGTGATTGCCATTTTTAAATTTGGCGCTGACTCAATCTTTCCTCGGGTTAAATAATATGGGAAAAATGGTTGAGATATTACAATATCAGCATCTACTAACTCTTTATCTGCCTTACATCCATTCCCATCTTTATCAGAAGTAACAACTAATTCGTGACCGCTACTCTCTAAAAATTTTCGTAGTCCTAGTTCACCTGAAACACATCCTAAAAGTTCTCCTGGAGTAAAATCTCTTCCTTTAGGGGAAGGCAAAGTCATTCCATCAGGATATTTATCTAGCTTAGGAATATTTTCCAGAGGATAGCTCTTTGGCATTCCATCCTTTGGATCATCGTATAAAACACATAATATTTTCATTTTGTCCTCTCTCTTTAATTGAATTTAGTAAAATTTTAGTATCTTATGAAAGTTTCTTAGCAAATTTTCTTATTTTTCAAAGGGATATTTTTTTAAGTATGAATCTATTAATTAGAATTGCATATATTATTATGATAATTGATCCGAAAATAATCGGATTTATTAAAAAATCAAAAGAAGCGCCCGTAAGAATTACAAATATTGGATTACCTCCTGCTGGCGGATGAGCTATATTTAATAGTATCATAAAAAAAATTCCAATGCCCACTGCTAGGGGAATAGTCAAATATTCTGGTAACGGAATAAACTTTAAGACAATAATGCCAACCAGAGAAGTAATTAAATGTCCAAAAAAAACATTTTTGGGCTGTGCAAAGGGGCTTTCTGGATATCCAAAAAGCAAAACCATTGACGCGCCAAATGAACTAACAATAAATGAACCTAATTCAATTTTAAAAGTAAGTATCGAAAGGGAACCGATAGTTACTATTGAAAAAATTCCAGCAATAATTGATTTATGAAATAGTTCTTTGGTTATTTTCATGCCAGATAGAGTCGTCACAAGATTTCACACCATAGTGCCAGATAGCGTATTTGCATAGCCGCCACAAAGGAGGTGGTATTTTCAGAATATCTTTGACCCCTCGGTTGTGCAGATCGGTCAGAACACTCAACCAATGGTGGGCGCTCTCTTGATCAGACAGATATCGGCCCAGCAGTTCTTTTTTGCCTTCAATATTCAGGCCCAAAGTGGTGTAGACCGTCTTATTGATGTAGCGACCATTTTCCTTTTCCGGGTGCCTGAGTGAATCAATTCTAACATCGTCAGATGAAAGTGATTGGAAATTATGGAGTAAAATTAGCAAAAGCGCTAGACTTTATGATGTATAAGGACTGGGATTACAAACCTCGGTGCAGTACCGATTTATATTATACTCCCCCGAAATTCCTCTACCGATCACCACCCCACTGATCGGTATTGAGCGCACTGTCCAGGTTAATCATTGCCGTATGCCGGACTGTGATAACTTCGGCGTTCCGGCCTGTCCTGAACATGCTAGACCCGGCCCATCGGTGGGTCGGGACCCTCATTACAAGGTGGAAAGCACCAAGCGTGGTACGGTACTTTCCATTCGTTGCAAATCTTGCTGGGATAATCCGCCGATCAAGTCCAATGCCGCCATCGCGGCGGAAATCCATCGGCTTACCGATATGGATGGTTTGCTGCGACTGGAGGAAACGACCGGTTGTCGACAGGAATCTTGTGAAAACCATGGTTTGCCCATTGCATCAAACCGCAGGCATTATCTGAAAAAAGGTCAAATAGCCGGGCGTGGTCAGCGTTATCAATGCAAAGCCTGTGGCAGTAAAGTATTGCTCTCGCAGCCCATCCGGCTGCACGATAACCATCAGCGTTTGGCGGCAGACATCTTTAGCCGTATTGCCGATAAATCGCCTGTGCGTGGCACGGTCCGTGGCGTCGGATTAGTGTCAAATCAGTCTTATTATGATGTCCTGACTTTCATCCATGACCGTTGTCGGGCTTATTTCAGTTCGTGCGGACCGGGCCTTGATGGATGGTCGGCTCAGTCTGCCAGTTGATATGACGGTTGAGTTGGACAGTCAGATCTATACGCTGAACTGGCCGAGCCGGTTGGATCGGCGCAATATCGAATTGTCCTGCTATTGCAACGTGGATACCGATTCTCGGTTTATTCTGGTATGCACAGTAATTTCGATGACAGAGTGGGATTCGATTGTCATCAACAGGGGCGCTGCTCTCAATGGCGATATGGCGCAGAAAGAACCATTTCGCCGCTATGCTCAGTACTGTCTGGCCGGTGATGAATTAAAGGCGGAGCGTGCGTTAGCCCGTAAGTATCGGGCCAAGCGAGATAATCTGGCAGGACAGATCACGGCGCTGTATGCGGCCGCTGTCAGCCGGGAGGATGTAGAGAACATCGAGTTGCAGGATATGGATCCTGGGTTTTGTACCCTCTTACCTGCGTAACGGTATGCAGGTGCATCTGCCGTACACCGTTTATGCTCACTGGTTTTTGTTGCACCGGCTTTTGCAAGGTGCTGGCGTGAAAACTGTTCAGGCCAATATGGATATTGATTCCATGAGCCGAGCGGCCTTTCTTTGTGCCTTTGCAGGAGAGGTACAACGTGGGGAGGCGCATAGTGTTTTTTGTACGCTATACCAAGTTCCAGACAGTGGATGAGCGCCGTAGCATCATGGAAGAGAGCCGCTGGCATCGAGCGACCTTTCGGAATACACTGCCCGAAGCGGTTCGCCATGACCTGCAGACCGTCTCACGGGTCATGATGCAGGCGCAGTTTGACGATGGGGCCGTTTACGGTTAGTGGAAGGATGTCTGGTACGCCCATCCCCTACCCGCCATGAACGAACCCCACAAGGCGGTCTGTTCACTGACACCGCTGGCAAATATCTCGGATGAGCACAAGGCAGATCGTTTTCTCAAGGCGGGACTAGGCCATGTATCGACAACATCTTTCAGATCACCTGGCGCCTGTTCAATGCCTTTGAGTGTCCTGTCAGGACATCTTCGGAGACATAATGCCGTGTGGCACGGCTATGCGCCGTACAATCCGGCCCTGATGCAGACCTATCTGACGATCTTCCGGGCAGTGAATAACTTCATTCTGGCAGGGAAAGACGGACGGACGCCGACTATGTGTCTGGGCATTACGAAAAAGCCGCTCCAGTATGAGGATATTTTGTGACCGGGGCAGCGAGTGCCGCGCCCAAAGCGCCGTCGGCGCAAAGGGATGCGGCTGGCTGCTTGAGGGAAAGTAAACTAGTGCGCTTTTTAGTGCGTCTACGTTAAGTCATCCACCGAGGTGTCGGTGTTCGTTCCCTTGATCAGATCAATGACCTTCTGGCAGTTGTGCTTAGCCGTGTAACTTTCCCCATGGGCAATAATCTCTCCATTACCGGCTTTCAACCTCCAGATGTATTCGCCTTTCGCGTCTTTGTCAATTTCAAATTTCATTGGGTTTTCTCCAATTGTTTAGGGATGAAGGAATTATACAGATTAGTTGACAGAAACCTGTCTTCGGATATGTTCCGGGCCTGAGTTCTATCAACTTTCTCCATAGTATAAAAGTTTCCCTTATAAACAGACAGTTGTCCATATTCACTGTTTAGGGAATGTCTGATCAATTAAGTTCTTGAGGGGCAATTTCAGTAGCCTCGAATGTTGAAATTGACTGGAACTAACGGCCGGATTCTGTCATCAAGCTGGCTTTGGTACACCTTTTCCATTTTTTAGGCGTAGCTCACCTGTAACTTTCGCCACCTTTGTTTGAGTAGCATCTGCTTGGCCATCATCAGATTGCTCAATGCACAGGCTACAATCAGGCGATGTGTGTCTTTGCTAACCCGAGATAGCGCACTTTGGTAATGCCAAGCTGATGTTCCACCTTTGCCCGCACCCGGGACTTGGTACGGTTCTTCAGGCGCTCGCTATCGGTCAGCTTGCGATGGAGCGAACCCTTGGCTTGTGTGAAATCTCTCGCTGCCAGCGCGGCCTTCAAGAGCCCGGCCTTTTGTCCCGCATAGGCCGAATCTCCCCAGACCCGTGTCTCGCCTCCATGCAGCCAGCCAGTCAATACCTGCGAATCGTGCACATTGGCCGGGGTCGCTACCATCGAATGAGTCGACTTACTGCGAGAGTCCACTCCAATATGCGCCTTCATACCTAAAAGTACCATTGCTTGTCTTTGCGCGTCTGGCACATCTGTGGGTCGCGTTCTTTCTTTTGATTCTTCGTCGAACTCGGCGCATTTATGATGCTGGCATCGACAATCGTACCTTGATTAACCTTCAGTTCGTTCTCCGTCAGATACTCATTCACCAACTCGAACAAGCGTTTACCTAGATTGTGCCTTTCCATCAGATGACGAAACTTGCAGACCGTAGTCTCATCCGGCGCAGGCTCGCGAAACAGGTCAATCCCGACAAACCGGCGCATCGCCAGCGAATCGTACAGCGATTCCTTAGCAGCAGGATCCGAAAGGTTAAATCAATGCTGAAGGAGGTGAAGACGCAGCATACGTTCCATTCTCACCGGGCGGCGTCCCGCTCCTTTAAGACTGGGATAAGAAGGTGCTATCGCTTCGGTCAGCTCTGTCCAGGAAATAATTTCGTTCATGTTATCCAGAAAGCGTTCTTTAATTTACAGCATCTACAGATTGAAGTGATTTTGAGATAGGTTCTAGTAACTGGCGATGGGACGGAGCGCCTGATTGGAGTTTAATTTAAAGGACTGGCCACAATACTTGCAGCGCAGCCAGTCATTGACTTCAATGGTAGTACTTATCAGCAACGGCCTTTTCGCCTTTGGTGGGCGCCTCTCCAGTGTATGGCACACCAAAGCGAGCGCACATCGGATTGCGGCACATGGCCCAACTGAAGGATTGACCGAATTCAGGTAGATTAATCGGATGAATCACGGAAAAGTCAGGTCAATAGAGAAAACATGGGGTGGCTTCCTGGGCGTTTGTAATTTTTGGGCTTTTTTGACTTAAGCCATTGATTTTCATAATGAAATAGCAAAAATTAAAATGGCATTATTTTTGGAATTATGTTACATTTCTTCCCATTATTCACTATAATATCCACGTAACGTATTGATTTTACAGAAATAACCCTTGAGGAGGATATCTGATGATTCCATCACCCCGAATTCCTCGGCCGGTCACCACTCCACTGGTCGGTATTGAGCGCACTGTCCAGGTCAATCATTGTCGTATGCCCGATTGCGATAACTTCGGCGTCCTGGGCATGCCAAGCCAGGCCCATCCGCGGGGCGGGACCCGCACTACAAGGTGGAAAGCACCAAACGCGGTACGGTACCTTCCATCCGTTGCAAGTCTTGCCGGGATAATCCCCCTATCAAGTCCAATGCCGCCATTGCTGCGGAAATTCACCGATTGACCGATAAGGATGGCCTGCTGCGTCAGGAAGAGGCCACCGGTTGCCGACAGGCATCTTGTGAACACCAGGGGTTGCCCATTGCATCCAATCGCAAGCATTACCTGAAAAAAGGCCGGATAGCCGGGCGTGGTTCGTGCTATCAATGCAAAGCCTGTGGCAGTAAGGTCTTGCTCTCACAACCCATCCGGCTGCACGATGACCACCAGCGTCTGGCGGTGGACCTCTTTAGCCGTATTGCCAATAAATCGCCTGTACGCGGCACAGTCCGTGGCCTCGGATTAGCGTCAACCCAGTCTTATTATAATATCCTGAACTTCATCCATGACCGTTGTCGGGTTTATTCCGGTCATGTGGATCGCGCCTTGATGGATGGCAAGATCAAACTGCCGGTCGATATGACGGTTGAGTCGGACAGTCAGATTTATACACTGAATTGGCCGAGCCGGTTGGACCGGCGCAATATCAAGTTGTCCTGCTATTGCAGCGTGGATACCGATTCCCGGTTTATTCTGGGTATGCACAGTAACTTTGATGACCGGGTGGGCCCATTTATGATCAACCAGGAGGCAGCCCTCAATGGCGATATGACGCAGAAAGAGCCGTTTCGCCGTTATGCTCAGTATTGGCTGGCCGGTGATGAATTAAAGGCGGGGCGTGCACTGGCCCGTCAGTATCGGTCCAAGCGGGATGATCTGGCAGGACAGATCACCGCGCTGTATGCCGCTGCTGTCAGGCGGGAGGATGTAGAGAATATTGAGTTGCAGGCTATGGATCCGGGGTTTTGTACTCCTTCCTTGCGTAACGGTATGCAGGTGCATCTACCCTATACGGTTTATGCCCACTGGTTTTTGTTGCATCGGCTCCTGACCGGCGCCGGCGTGAAAACGGTTCAGGCCAATATGGACATTGATTCCATGAGCCGGGCGGCTTTTCTCTGCGCCTTTGCCAAGGAGGTACAGCGTGGGGAAGCGCATGGGTTCTTTGTGCGCTATACAAAGTTTCAGACAGTGGATGGGTGCCGTCGTATCATGGAAGAAAGCCGCCGGCATCGGGCCGTTTTTCAGGATACGCTGCCCGAAGCGGTTCGCCATGACCCGCAGGCCGTCTCACGAGCCATGATGCAGGCGCAGTTTGACGATGGCGCTGTTTATGGTCAATGGAAAGATGTTTGGTACACCCATCCCCTGCCTGCGATGAACGAACCACACAAGGCGATCTGTTCGCTGACGCCGCCGGGCGGTCTCTCAGATGAGCGCAAGGCTGACCATTTTCTCAGTGCAGGATTGGCCCGTATCGACAATGTTTTTCAGATCACCCGGCGTCTGTTCAATGCCTTTGAGCGCCCTGTCGGGACTTCCTCGGGGCATAATGCCGTATGGCACGGTTATGCACCGTACCATCCGGCCATGGTGCAGACGTATCTGACCATCTTCCAAGCGGTGAATAACTTCATTCTGGTCGGGAAAGATGGTCAGACACCGGCCATGCGCTTAGGGATCATGAAAAAGCCGCTCCAGTATGAGGATATTCTGTGGCCCGGACAGCGGGTGCCGCGCCCCAAGCGCCGTCGGCGCAAGGGGATGCCGTTGGCGGCTTGAGGGAACGGATGGCTGGCTGGCGTTTTTAGCGCGTCTACGTCAAGTCATCCACCGGGGTGTCAGCGTTGGTTCCTTTGACCAGATCAATGGCGTGCTCGCAGTTGTGTTTAGCCGTATAGCTTTCTCCATGGGCAACAATCTCTCCATTACCGGCTTTCAGCCTCCAGATGTATTCGCCTTTCGCGTCTTTATTGATTTCAAATTTCATGGGTTTTCTCCGGTTGTTTAGGGATTTTGCAATCCGGGTATTCCTCGGCGATCTTTTCGCTTTCCTTCTTTTGATAGTAGCTTAAAAGCTCGGTTTCGTAGCGCAGGTGGCCGATATCCAGCCACTCCCAAAAAACGTTCTTGAACCGTGTGATGTACGAGAGGTGTTTTTGAGGAGGGTGACGGTCTATCATCTACGCTAACATGCACCGACCTGGGCTGTAAATCACCAGCTTTTGCCATAAATCCCGAATGTACATGCAGTTCACCATCAATCTGTGGGTTAATTATAACGTCGTCAACGGCAATTCCTTCATCTGCTAATCCTTGGCCCTCAATAAGCCCTTTAACTAGCTTGAAGTCAGTCCCATCAATAAAGGCGATAGAACCTTTCAGCTGCTTCTCACATTCTTCAATCATAAATTGTAAGGGTATGTCCGATAATCCGTCATGCCAGTATCCACCACCAATATCACTATGGACTCCGGGAAACCACACTTCAAGAACACGCTTTTCATCGGCTGAATCATTTTGATTGATAAGCGTCGGTGTGAACGGAACTCTGTTCTCGTCTAATGACATAATATGGACAGCGCGTTCTACATTTTTGTGCAGAGAACCATTTTCGAATACCACATCGCTGCTGATTTTTTCTCCAGCACGATGAATACCGTTCATAGCGGCCACGGTATCAAATACACCGAGAAAATCAATCTTGTAGCTTTCGTTTGTATTCAAAAGCATTGAAACAAATTTTCTCGCCAAGGCAGCCCCTCGACTAAATCCGAAAACAACCAGTTTGTCTTCGTCTTTTTTGTATTCGCTCTTTTTAAAATCATCCATCGCTTCGGCAAGTATTCTACGCGAATCTCCACAAGACGGAGCTAATGCCTGATTGATATATTGCTGACCCTTCGTTATTAATTTTCCCAATAACGGTACGGAAGAGAGCGGTCCTTCTCGGGTGCCGATACCATTATAGTAATATGTTATCTGGTCTCCACCATCTTCTGTTTTCGTTTCCGATCGGTCGGTTAAAATGCCACCTCCCAGCAAAAGATGTAGCTTTAAGATATTGCTGATGCTTTCATCTTCCATATAAGACTCGCTGTCGCTCGGTTCATTACCGGTGCCGTCAAAGCTAAAAACTATAGTTTTCATTTCATTTTTCCTCAAAAAAACACTAAATCGGCCTTCATGATTTCAATATTTGACCATTCAGGACTTATTGGATAATCCAGCTCTTCCAATAAGAATTTACACGGAAAACTTTGAAAAGTATATGATGGCGAAAGAGCAGGCCCTTGACATCGTCAACGCGAACAATCACGCGCTTGTCGAGAGGTCATCATCCGATGGCATGTCTTCGTCAAGCAGATGTTCCAGATGACAGGCTTGCTCAGAAAAAAACCCCGGCCATGATTGAGGGATGCCCTCTTCGCTGATCGTGTCAAACTGTGACAGCAAGTCGGGGAGTAGGGTGTACTCGACAAAGGTTCGCGCCAGTCCGCCCGGTTCTATCGGTTTTATGGTTGTTGCTGCCATTGGCTGATGATCCTAGCATGTTTTAAGCTCAAACGAAACCTCAGAAATTTCTCAAGAAAATCTTCTTCCGGCAAGGTATTGATGGCCCGACCCGCCTGCTTGTCTGTCGTCAGACCTAACAAATGGGCCGGGATGTGTGCCTGCTCCGTTTTCAGTCGCAACCGATAATTGCGATACAGCATGTAAATCCATAATTTACCCAACACCGCATCAATCCGGTAGTAGTTGCGCATAAAGCTGCGGCCGGCTTTGGCCCGAAGGGTCGGGCGCTGCATGGCCCGGACACGCTGGCTCATGGTGTTTATAAAGCTGTCCACCGGTTGCAGGGTCGCACGAAGCATCAACTCAGCGCCATCTTCGTCAAAGGTCTTGTCCGGCATCCGGGTCAACCAAAGGCTGCGACAATCACCGTATTGCAGACTGTTCGGAGGGTAAGCCAGCCAGGCCCAACCGCCTTTTTTCGAATAGCCTCCCTTGAAGGCACTCTTGAATACGCCCGCACGCAACTTTCTCTCATCGACAAGCGGCAAGGATAATTGTCCTTGGGGTTGCATTGCCTCTTCAAAGCGAGCTTCCATGGCTTGATTCGCCTCATCCAATACATGCCGCTGGTCTTTATTGACTTTGTTGACCGGCGCCGTCTCAAGCTGCTTATCGTGTTGAAACAGCGCTATCTCCACCTGCCCGGTTCGCATCTCATGGGCCAGAGCACACAGAGCGGCTGGATACAGTTCACGGGCGGCATCCATGTAGTAGTGCACCTTGTCGTACCGGTTCAGCATCTTCTGTACCGTCAGAAAGTGAGCCGCCTCAGCATAGGGGGAACGAATGAACAAACCGCTTCGTCCAATACTGGGAAACTCACTCTTTACAATCGCCGTTTTGATGTTTTGTATATCTATCTGTCCGGGGTACCACAGGCAGTCCCAGTCATCGGTATAGCTCGGCTGACCCGATTGTCTCTGTCGAAACCACTGTCGTGTATCCATCGCGTATTCTTCCGAGAGGAAGAATGGATGGATCGCCAAAATAAAATACGTCCGCCTCTGTGCCAGAACCGAGATGATCAGGTTCAGATGCTCATAGCGTGCCCCTCTACCGTATTTCTTCAAGGACACCTGCATCACATCGGTATAGACCCGTGCCGGCGTCTTGCGGTCTATCGTGTTAAGTCTCGGATTGAGCAACTTGGCATTACACCAGGCATGGTAATCTCGGAGACAACGACTGATGGCAATCAACTGGTTGTGATACGACTCAGGATTGACCTTGATTTTTGCCTGCCATTTGATGTCTCGACGTTTTAATTGTCGGTTTCTCTTCTTTAAGGCCAGTTCGCCCAGAGCTTCAAGCGTATCCGTGACCGAGGCGCCGCTGAATACGCCCTTGATGATTCTTTTCAATCGCCGTTTTAGCCACAGATCCACATCACCCTTGTGCTGCGCCTCCCCCAGAGTCCATCGGAATAGATCGGGTTGTGCTGTCTTTGGAGTCCCTGTAGGCCTGACGACGGCAGGCTTTACAACCTGCACGGTAATCGCTCCCCGCCCGGTAATAGGGACTGCGCCTTGGGTTGTAGTGCTCAAATACATTCAGTCCATGATGGTCACAATCCTCATTCGGACAATCGGCAAAAGGAAGGCTTAACGACAGGTAGTAACGGGCGATGGGGCGCAGCGCCTGATTGGACTTTACGACAAAGGACTGGCCACAGCACTTGCAGCGCAGCCGACCATTGGTTTCAAGCCGGTAGTGCTTATCAGTTACGGTTTTTTCGCCCTGAGCAGGCATCTCCCCAGCGTATGGTATGCCAAAGTGGGGGCACATCGGATTGCGGCACATAGCCCAACTAAAGCATTGACCGAACTCGGGGAGGTGAATCGGATGAATCACGGAAAAGTCAGGTTGATAGAGAACAAGGGATGCTTTCTATCATGCCACCGGGCGGTCGATGATACAACGAGGCGATTGGCTTTTTTACCTCGTTGTAAAAGTGGATTCTAACTAAAATGGAGTGATTTTTATAAGCCGTTGATTACTAAAGATAAATGACCTTTTCGGTCTGCTGGATTGGGTGAAAATAACGCCATTTGGGCCCAAAAATTACAAACGGCTATGGCGGAGAGAGAGGGATTCGAACCCTCGGTACCCGTTTAGGGTACACACACTTTCCAGGCGTGCTCCTTCGACCACTCGGACATCTCTCCAGTATTACGGCCATTTGGTTTGAGTGCAGGGCAACGCCCCTGCCACGCCGCCAGTTCGGAATCCGCGCCTCGCGTTTTGCAGGCCGTGTTCGCATGGTGGACAAATGGTATTGCTGCGCTTATTCGGAATATCTCCATTGGCGGCAGGGAAGATTATATGAAACAGCCTTATTCTGCAATTCGCCCATGCGCTATGCGGCTTAGAGATATTGATTTTTTGGCTTTATTCGTCCGTACGATTCCGGCATCATACGCGTTCGGTTCGTGCCGGTGCCTCCGCGACGATAAGCTGTAAACTCGGTCAGGCCCGGAAGGGAGCAGCCGCAGCGGCGGATTCGGGTGCCGGAGATTTGCTGGCACGAACCGTTCTGACACATCGTGAGTATGCAGATATGATCGGAGTATTTATCTAGTCTTCTTAAAATGGCATAATTGCATGAGTTATCAGGTTCTAGCGCGTAAGTGGCGCCCGAAAAACTTTGAGGAACTGGTTGGTCAGGAACATGTTGCGCGAGCCTTGATTAACGGACTGGATAGTGATCGCCTGCATCATGCGTTTCTCTTCACCGGGACGCGAGGTGTTGGTAAGACCACTATTGCGCGCATCCTTTCAAAGTCATTGAATTGTGATACCGGGATTACTTCCAAGCCCTGCGGACAGTGTTCGGCTTGTATCGAGGTTGATGAAGGAAGGTTTGTAGATTTGATTGAAGTTGATGCGGCATCCCGGACCAAGGTTGAGGATACCCGCGAGCTGCTGGAAAATGTTCAGTACAGGCCGACCAGAGGGCGCTACAAAGTCTATCTTATTGACGAAGTACATATGCTCTCCAGGCACAGCTTCAATGCTTTGTTGAAGACGCTTGAAGAGCCGCCACCGCACGTCAAGTTTCTACTGGCTACAACCGACCCTCAAAAACTGCCGATTACAGTTCTGTCTCGCTGTTTGCAGTTTAATCTCAAGAAATTGCCTGCTGCTGATATTGTGCAGCGTCTGTCTCATATTTTAGAACAGGAAAATATTAGCTTTGATGAATCCGGCTTGCGCCTACTGGCGCGTGGTGCGGAAGGAAGTATGAGGGATGCCCTGAGCCTTCTCGATCAGGCTATTGCTTTTAGCGGGGGGCAGGTAGCTGATAACGAAGTGCGCAATATGCTGGGCACCATCGAAACCAGTCACATATACGATCTGATTGCACAGATTCATCGGAACGATGCGGCTGCGATTATGCAGACGATGAAGGTTCTGGATGAACGCAGTCCGGACTATCTGGATGCGCTGGCGGAAATAGTTTCGATACTGCACCATATTGCTATGGAACAGCAGGTGGCTGGTTTTATAACGGAGGACTGGGATAATCCGGATAAGATTCAGTCACTTGCCAAGGATATCTTGCCGCAGGATGTTCAGCTTTATTATCAGATTGCTTTGCAGGGACATGATGATTTGAAGTTAAACCCTGTGCCACGGGAGGGGTTTGAGATGATCCTGCTGCGTATGATCGCGTTTCGCCCTTGGCAGGAAAAGCCGATAAAGCAAAATGTTACCATGTCTCCTGCAGATACAGAGGTTCCTGATAGCACCGAGTTATCTGATGCGGCGCCAGCCGATGTGCTCTCCAATCTTTCTGGATCAGCATCAACCGTTTTGTCCGATCATTTACCTGACTGGCTGGAGATATTCAATAAGCTTGGTTTACAGGCCATCCCGCGGCAATTGGCCGCGAATTGCCAGTTGGAGGCGATTAAGGACGACACTGTACATCTTATATTGGATCAGGCTCACGCAAGAATACTCAGTGCCGGGCCGGTGCAGAAAATTGAAGATGCGCTTACTGGGTTTTTCGGAAAACCAGTGAAGGTCAGGATACAGCCTGGCATTGTTCCTTCAGAGACGCCGATGCAGTGTAAACTGCGTCAGGATGGGGAGCGTCACGCGGCGGCTGTCGAGTCAATTCAACAAGATGAAAATGTCCGCATGATGAAAGAAATGTTTGGGGCGACGGTGGCGGTTGATACGATTCAACCGATTGATGAAAGTTAATTTTATTGAGGCGATGTTATGAAAGGTGGTTTAGGCAATCTTATGAAGCAGGCTCAGAAAATGCAGGAAGATATGCAGAAGAGACAGGAGGAAATGGCGAATATGGAGGTTATTGGTGAGTCCGGCGGGGGAATGGTTAAAGTAGCCGTGAACGGTAAGCATGAAGCCCGTCGCGTCGAGCTTGATGGAAGCATAATGGACGATAAGGAAATGCTGGAAGACCTGATTGCGGCGGCCATTAATGATGCCGCTCATAAAGTTGAAAGTCAGATGCGAGATCAGATGTCGGATATGCTCGGTGGTTTGAATCTACCCCCGGGCGTGAAGTTGCCGTTCTAAACTCGTAAATTGCACGCAGTTATTAAAGTGCAAGCCCCTCACAGCTCGATTATTCTAGTGATTTTCATTAAAGCTCTGGACAATGCCCTGCCAAGGCAGGGGTACTATTATATCATGGCTACAACCGTATCGTCATTGGCTGGCGGACAAATAACAGTTTTTCACGCTATATGTCAGACAACACTCATAAAAATCTGATTGAACAATTGATTGAGGCGCTACGTGTCATGCCTGGCATAGGACAGAAATCAGCCCAGCGGATTGCATTTCATTTATTACAGCGAGATCGAGAGGGGGCAAGCTACCTGGGGCAATCGTTAATCACCGCTATGGATAAGGTGAGTAACTGTAGCTGGTGTCGCAACCTGACTGAAGATGAGGTCTGCCGTATCTGTCGCGATGAACGGCGTGATACCAGTGTCCTGTGCGTGGTAGAATCACCGATTGACGTCATGGCGCTGGAACAGGCTACGGATTATCGGGGGTTATTTTTCGTCCTGATGGGTCATCTGTCCCCGCTTGACAGAATAGGTCCTGAAGATGTTGGCATGGATTTGTTGGCCCGGCGCTTTAAAAACGAGGAGATCAAGGAAGTGATTCTCGCCACAAACCCGACCGTAGAAGGCGAGGCAACGGCATTTTATATCAGTGATCTAGCGAAAGAATCCGGTATTAACTGCTCTCGCATCGCATATGGTGTTCCTGTAGGTGGAGAGCTTGAATATATTGATAAGGGGACAATTGCCCACGCCTTCAGTGGTCGCCAGAAAATGCTATAGGTCGGATGATTATCATGCGGCCATGAATGTTTCTCGGCATTACCAGCAAGCCATGCGGCGGGAGGGATTTTCCCTCGATGATGGGCAACGTGCGGTCGTGCTTATGCTCGATGATATCTATCATGCGCTGGTGAATGGCGATGGGACGAACGGCATTTTTTCGAAATGGCTTGGACGTAAGGCAGAGCCTGTCAAAGGTTTGTATCTGTGGGGAGGCGTTGGTCGTGGCAAGACTTTTCTTATGGATATCTTTTACAATGTTTTGCCTATAGAGGAAAAACACCGGCTGCATTTTCACCGCTTTATGATTCTGGCGCATGAGCGTCTGCATGAGTTCGGGAAAAATTCCAGTGCGCTCAGGAAGGTTGCACGGGAATACGCCAGGAAATACCGGGTGTTATGCCTGGATGAAATGCATATTACTGACGAAGGTGATGCCGTCATTATGGAGGGCTTACTGGTCAATATGCTTTCTCAGGGCATGACCCTGGTTACAACGTCCAACAGAGCGCCGGATGATCTGACCGATGATCCTTACATTGATCGGCTGTTTAATCGGGCAGTGGGTGTCTTGAAAAACAATCTGCACGTCGTGAACATGGATGGCGACGTTGATTACCGGCTTTGTCATATGGAAACGGCTGAAATATGGCACAGTCCGTTGGATAACGAGTCCTTCGACGCATTGGAAAATGCCTTTTATGAATGTAGTGGAGTTGGGCTGAGTGAGGCAGATCACATCATTATCAATCAGCGTCGTGTCCCTGTCGTGAAATGGTCAGGTGGCATTGCCTGGTTTGACTTTAATGTGATTTGCGGACCGCCCAGGGCGCGGATTGACTACATAGAAATCGCACGTTTTTTTCATACCGTGATTATTCAGAACGTACCGGAACTCAATGACGATAACAATGACTGCGCACGTCGCCTGAACTTATTGATTGATGAATTTTATGACCATAACGTCAAGTTGATTGTGTCTTCCTCGCAGGCTGTAGAGAACCTGTATCAGGGCACTCGCCTGGCGTTTGAATTTCAACGGACACGAAGCCGCCTGCAGGAAATGCAGTCACATGGATATCTGGCAAGGGAGCACGATTCCTGAGCAATCAGGACCCAACACTGTCTTATTGTAAGGCGACAGCGTCAAGTTGTCTTAATTCGCCGCATTCGTATGGAAAGATTACAAGTGGCGGTTTTGGGAATACAGATGTTATTGCCAGACATCCTCAAGAAACCGGCTTTGCCCATGTCGATATACTTCAAATTCTGTCGCCTTTATATTGTGCCTTTGTAGAGCCGCCGCCAGTTTTACCGGCGGCTCATCAAGCGGTTCATCAGTCAGGACAAACGTACCCCAGTGCATGGCAACCGAATAGCGGGAGCGGAGGTCCCGGTGAATCAGGACCGCTTCTTCGGGGTCAACGTGATAAGGCTTCATGAACCAGCGGGGCGCATAGGCACCAATTGGAATCAAGGCCAGATCAAACAAACCGTATTTGTTGCCGATATCCTTGAAGTGCCTGACGTAACCGGAATCGCCGGCAAAAAAGATTCGCCTGTCTTTTGTGCTGATAACCCAGGAAGCCCAGAGCCGCTCAAAGTCGTCGAACAGGGTGCGCTTGCCCCAGTGCTGTGCCGGTTCCGCAGTAAACCGAATATTCTTAATAGTATGACTTTCACCCCAGTCGAGCTCGGTGACCTGAATGTCCTCCAGGTTCAGGTCGTCAAACCAGGCTTTCATGCCCAGTGGAACCAGGAAGTGAATACTTGCGGTGTGTTTCGCAAGACCTTTAATCGAGTTCACGTCCAGCGAGTCGTAATGGTCGTGCGAAATCACCACGGTGTTGATTTCCGGTAAATCCTGAATCGATATGGCGGATGGTACGGCACGCCGTGGCCCGGCCCACGAGACTGGCGAGGCACGATCCGAAAACTGCGGGTCGGTCAGAATGTTCATGCCGTCGATCTGGATGAGAAAGGTGGCATGACCAATCCAGGTCAATGACGGTCGAGACGTGTTCGCCCGTATATTCTGGTGCTGAGAGCGATCAATGGGAAAGTCATAACTGTTCGCGTCATGTATGTCTTTCGATAGCTGTCCCCATTTCCAGGTGATGAATGCGATGAAGCCTTTCGAGTCATCGTAATAGATGTTCCTGAAGCCGCTCGGAGTATGATGCGCCTTACCGGAATCGTAATGCGGGTTACTGGTGCATGAGGCTAGTGCCAGCACCGCTATGGTCAGCAGGATGGCGGCAGGTGTGATACGCATGAAGGACTGAAATAACAGAAAACAATCCGTTTAATGGTGTGCCGTCCGTGTGTCGGCCGACTCGAGACAAACGTTTCTGCACAATACGCTCGTTGAAGCAGAGATTCAGAATACTGGTTATCGCCGTTGGTTAGCATCAGAGGTGTTAAGTAGCAAAATGAGCGGGCAGTTTATAATGAAAAGCGTGTGGATGTTCCAAATTTAGTCATTTCCCCGGTTCCCATACCCTGCACACTCCTCATGGTATCATGAAAAATACAGTGGTATGCAAATCCTGCTCAGGGGCGTAGAGATGACAGAAAAGAATAAAATCCCGATGAATTCTCTATAATGCGTCTCCATGCAGCAGGCCCGGGATATTCTTCAAAAGGTATTTGGTTATGACGATTTTCGCCTGAACCAGGCCGATATTATCAGCGCAGTGATCCAGGGTGACGACGTGCTGGCCCTGATGCCAACGGGTGGCGGGAAGTCATTGTGCTACCAGATTCCAGCCATGGTACGGGACGGCGCAGGTATTGTCGTGTCGCCATTGATTGCACTCATGCAGGATCAGGTCGATGCCCTGCAACAGCTTGGCATCCGGGCCGCGTTCCTCAACTCCACGCAGCATTATCAGACTCAAATGCGGATCGCCGACGACCTGGAGGCCGGTAAACTTGATTTACTGTACGTCGCGCCTGAGAGATTGCTGACGGAGCAGATGCTGGATCTTTTCGGACAGATCAGGTTGGCGTTGTTTGCGATCGATGAGGCGCATTGCGTCTCGCAATGGGGCCATGACTTCCGCAAGGAATATCAACGGTTGTCGCTACTCCACGAACGCTTTCCCAAAGTCCCCCGTATCGCCATGACCGCGACAGCGGATCAGCGCACCCGCGAAGAAATTATCGAGCAGCTCGGTTTGCGCAACGCAGCGGTTTATATCAATAGCTTCGACCGGCCGAATATCCGCTACACCATAAATGAAGAAGCGAATGGGCGTGAACAGCTACTGCGTTTCATCCGGCTTGAGCATGAAGGGGATGCCGGTATTGTTTACTGCCTGTCGCGGCGCAAAGTGGAAGATGTCGCCAGTTGGTTACGTGTGCAAAACTATACCGCGCTGCCGTACCATGCCGGCTTGTCTGACGAAGAGCGGCGACAAAACCAGCAGCGCTTCCTGCACGAGGACGGCATTATTATTGTTGCCACTATCGCCTTTGGCATGGGTATTGATAAGCCCGATGTACGATTTGTAGCGCATCTTAGCCTGCCAAAAAGCATTGAGGCCTATTATCAGGAAACAGGCCGTGCCGGACGTGACGAGCAACCGGCAAGCGCCTGGATGTCATACGGGTTACAGGATGTCATCAAGTTGCGCCAGATGATCTTGGAGTCAGATGCAAACGAACAATACAAGCGAGTCTCGCATTACAAACTGGAATCCATGCTGGGGTTGTGTGAGTTGACCGATTGCCGACGGCAAGCCGTGTTGGAGTATTTTGGAGAAAAATTCCCAAAGCCTTGCGGCAATTGCGATAACTGCCTGAATCCACCACAAACATGGGATGCCACCGAAGCCGCGCAAAAAGCCATTTCGGTAGCCTATCGAACCGGTCAATTATTCGGTGTGAACTACCTGATTGATGTCTTGCTTGGCAGGGAACACGCACGTGTACAAAAAAATTGGCATCACCGGTTGCAGGTCCATGGTGCTGGTACCGAATTGAATAATGCCGAGTGGCGCGGCTTGTTTCGACAATTAATTGCACTGGGCTACCTCAGTGTCGATGCCGCCGGGCATGGTTCGTTAAAGCTCACCGAAAAATGCCGGCCGCTGTTACGCGGAGAAATGACTCTCGCGTTACGCAAACTGAAGCGAGCAGGGAAAGTGGCACGAACAAAAAGCAGTGCGGCCAGAGGCCACCTGCTTGCCGGTGATGCGGAACTGTTCGAAGCCTTGCGTGAATTGCGCCTGGAACTGGCCAAAGAACAAAGTGTGCCACCCTATGTCATATTCCATGATTCAACGCTCATCGAGATGGCGAAAAAGCGCCCCAATACCTCAGATGCCATGCGTTATATCTCTGGTGTCGGTGAAGCAAAACTCAAACGTTACGGCAAGGCTTTTATGCACGTGATTAAGCAACATCCACTTGATGTGATTCCCTCGAAAAATAACGATATTAAGAAATAGGATTTTCTCTTAGCCTGAACAGAGTGAGCCCCTTTTGTTATTAAAGTATGTAACTCGCCTGACTTTAGCCCATGCGCTATAAATACCAAGAGTTATAATCGAAAGAAGAACATTAACAATCCAAATGCCAAAATACTTACTAGCGGAACCACTGGATGCAAATACTGGTTCTTTTATTTCCGACATAATAAATTTTTCTTACTGGTGATGTGTATTCGTATTTGAATTTGACATAAACGAAAGAAACGGTAAAACAGCTCAAGCTAGCAGATAAATTTTCATGGTACTTTCAATTCATAGTTTCCGTTATCGAAATAATACAGGACGCTTCCTTGTTCATACCAGTCACCTAGAACAATGCGAGTCATCTTGACGTTGTCGACCTGAAAGTGATGTATCGCCGGGCGATGGGTGTGACCGTGAATCAACAAGTCCACATGCGCTTCCGACATAACGCACTCAACTTCCTGTTGATTAACATCCATAATTTCAGCGGACTTGACGATATTGAAGGCTTTGCTTTCTTTGCGTAGCGAATGGAAATAGGTCTTGCGTTGTGCAAGAGGCATCTGCATTACCTTGTTGATCCACTTTGAATTGCGAACCATTCTGCGAAAATTCTGATAATCAGTGTCGTCGGTACACAAGGCATCACCATGTGTTATCAGGGTATTCCGCCCGTATAAATTGATTATTTTATACTCGGAGAGTAACTGGCAACCGCTTTTTTTCAAAAATTGATTGCCTGCGAGAAAGTCGCGATTGCCTGCAATGAAGTAGATGGGAATTAAGCGACTGGTCTTATGTAACAGTTCAAGAACGGTGCTGTAAGGTGAGTCGAGATCATCATCTCCCAGCCAGTATTCAAATAGATCACCAAGAATGTACAAGGCATCTGCCGAAGGAGCGGTATTAAGCAGAAGTCGGCTGAAAATATCCTGAATAGCCGACCGCTCCGGATGCAGATGTACATCCGACGTGAAGAGGGTAAACGACATGCGGGTAATCAGTAACTATCGTTAGTTCTCATCAGTAGCTGTGGCTGACTCTATAACGATGTCTTCTATGGGAACGTCGGCATGAGGCATACGATTGCCGGTCTCTACGGCTCTGATAATATCAACGACGTCCATTCCCTCAATTACTTTGCCAAATACGCAGTATCCCCATCCCTGTGGAGTAGGGGATGTGTGATTTAAGGCGTCGTTATCGAAGATATTGATGAAAAATTGCGCCGTGGCTGAGTGAGGGTCGGCGGTTCTAGCCATGGCGATCGTGCCTTGATTATTTTTCAGTCCATTACCGGCTTCATTTTTAATTGGAGTGCGCGTCTCCTTTTGCTTCATGCCGGGTTCAAAACCGCCACCTTGAATCATAAAACCATCAATTACTCTATGAAAAACAGTGCCATCATAGAATTTATCCCTAACGTATTGCAGGAAGTTATCTGCCGTTTCAGGGGCTTTTTTACGGTCAAGTTCGATGGCGATATCGCCTTTATTGGTTTTTAAGATGACCATGATAGGCGCTCCTATTGATTGGGTACACGTTCTATAGATTGAATGATAACAGGGCTGATCGGAGCGTCTTGGCTAAACAGGTCGTTAGCACCGGTTGGTACCGATTGGAGTTGAGTCACGATATCCATGCCCTGAACAACCTTGCCGAACACGGTGTAGCCCCATTTAATGTAAACCGGTTTCAAGGCGGCATGTCGAGAATTTATGTACTCGGAGCAGGTGCCATCAGGCTTGATTTCCTCTGCCTGCTTGAGCTTATCAAAGTTCATCAGGCATTCTTCAAGCGCACTGTTCAGGGAATAATTGTTGTCGTGCAATATGGCCTGCATCAGACAGATGTAACCGTCGTTATTGTCATCAGAGCTCGCTGCCAAATTCAGGGTATCGCGCCTGATTGGGTTACCACGACAATCATTGGTCGTCAATTTGCCACTGACGGCATCCTGAATGCCCAGCTGACTTTGCCGTACAGTGTTCACAAGCCCTGTTTCCTGCATCTGAAAGTCAAGGAATGAGTTGTTTTTCACGTTAATGAAAAACTGTGATGTGGCAGAATGCGGGTCACCGGTACGAGCCATGGCGATGGTGCCCAACTTATTAGAAAGGCGGTTGCCGGATTCGTTTCTGGTGGATGGCCGTGTATCTTTCTTCTGATAGTCAATGGAATAACCACCGCCTTGGATCATGAAATTATCAATAATACGGTGAAACAGAGTATCGGTATAAAAGCCACTATCGACATACTCTAGAAAACTGGCAACAGTTTCAGGTGCCTTTTCTTCATACAATTCGATACCTATGACGCCATGGTTTGTTATCAGTCGTACAATAGGCAGGTCCGTTTCGGCGGATGCGGTTAAGAGATATCCCAAAAAGAAAATAGCGGTAATGATTCTGCTCATATAAAGCCCACGTTGAATGAAAGAAATAACCTGCGACAGCCACGGCAGGTGAAAACTATTATATATCTAATCCTTCAATTTTTCGATGCAGCGTTGCTTTACCGATGCCCAGTGCTTTAGCTGCATGGGTTTTATTGCCATTAGTCGATTGAATGGCAAGCTCGATGAGAGTCGTCTCGAATTCAGAGCGGAGATCTTTCAGTGGCAGCTTATGATTTGCATAGAGATCAGAGATTGCCTGATTGATCATGACCTGTGCCTTGGTGCGGATTTTGTATTCAGGCGTGAGGGGTATATGAGAGAGAAACCGGAAAAGATGATATTTCGCTTCCGTGAAGATGAGAATGGCAAGCAAAAGGGACGATAGTAGAGACTGTACCACCGTCGCATTGATATTGTTCCCCAGAGCCATGGCAATAACAATCCCTACGGTAAAAACCCCCATGGGAGCGGTAGCGATAAGAATAACGGTACTTTTCTGTCGTACAATCTGTTCAGGTGACTTGATGGCATTTATGGCAAGCATGATTAAACCCGGGATGGTATTAAGAATGATAAAAGCCTGAATCACCCAGTAATAGTCTCCGGGCACCCTTGTAACAGAGTAACTGATGAGTTGAGTGTCCGCAATTAAATTATCGCCTACGACGATGAACGTAGATACCAGACTTGCGGCGATTAAAAGGCCCGAGGAAACAAGTTTATCCGGTTTGCAAAGCGACAACGCCAGTGCCAGGAAGGCCGCTGCGGTAAATACTGCGGCAACGTAATATCCCTTCATGGCCCATAGGGAAACGCCAGTGGCAGTACCGTTAGCCAGCAAGGTAAATTCGGCCAGATTAAGCGCGAACAGAGCCGCCAGAAAAATAGCCAGAACCGTGTTTCTTCGGAATAAACCGCCTTTGGCTACGGTAAATAACACGCCTTTTATGATCAAGGCAAATAACGAAGGTGCTGCTAATATGCTCATAATTAAAATACCATTCCTGTCTGACTGATAGATAGACCGCTTCCGGTCCCCATGATTAGTATCTTATCTCCTTTTTCAGGTGGGTTAAAGTGAAAATTTACAGGTATTGTAGCGCTGGTAATATTTCCGAATTTCCTATAGGTAATAGGTGCCTTTTGAGCATCGACTTCAGCCAATTCCGCCATTTGACGATGCGGTCTGGCACCTACCTGATGACAATATAGCCAATCAATGTCTTCAGGTTTCCACGATAATTTGTGATAGGTGTCTCCGATCATTCGGCGGTGGAAGCCCACGATTTCGATGCTGATTGGCTTCATCAGCATCTGGCCTTCTACATGCCCATCAACATCATATTCATAATAGCAAAGATTGGTGTGCTCTCCATTCGACGAAAAATTAAATTTCCGGAAGCCATTCTGATACTCAGAACGCCGAATCATAACGGCACCGCCGGCATCTCCAACAGTAAGGGCACCCAGCCAGCGCTTCACATCGGTTTTATCATTAGATTTGGAGAGCCTTCTAAGAGCTTCGTACATGATATTGCTTGGTTTCTCCCCTGTACAGACCAGGGCGGTAGACGCGCTCCCTGTCGCGATCATAGCATCGGCCACCAATATCCCGTTCATAAACCCATGGCAGGCATTACTCAGGTCGAAACATGCCGCATTTTTCGCACCAATGAGCTGCTGGACTCGATGTGCGGTTGCCGGCTCAATCCAGTCCCGCTCAATTCCGCAAAATATTATCAGATCAATTTCATTTGCGCTCGCACCGCTATGTTGTAATGCCGTCTCGGAGGCAAGAATGGCCAGATCAGAAGGCTTATGCTCCCGGATGGCTACCCGACGTTCCTCAATGCCGACGACATCGGATATGAAGTGCTCACTGATACCAAATTTCTCAGCCGAATTGATTTCCGCCATCAGCTCTTCTGATTTAACGATTTCGTCCGGCATATAACTGCCGATCCCTATGATATTAGTATGCCCATTAACTAGCATATTGATGCTCCTTGAAAAAATGGCCTATCAGCCAGAAAAGCAGAGAAAAACTAGATGAAAATACAGGTATCTTATTTCTGATACTATGATTTTTTCAGGAGTTTCAATTATGAAAGCCTTGATTCAAGGAAGGGAGCACAGGCAAAAATTGGGCCATATACGGGAAAAATACAGATTATGGAAATGATTCAGGAAAATCTCTTCCTCAGTAGCTCTGAAGACATCAGGAACCAGCAGATTCACGGCAGGGTGTGTGAACTGGTAAAAACCCCGAGTTATTTGCTGAGCATACTGGAGCAACATGCTTCGCACGCCCGTGCAGATGCTGCAACCCTGGAGATTGTGGCAGAGGCCGTATTGTCAGATAATGATCAGGCTGTGGACCGTTATCTGATAGACACGATTATAGAGATCACCTGGAAGTTGGCGGAGTATGAGTTGGAAGCCATGGAAGCGGGGTGGCACCACTAGCAGGCGGTATTTTCAGGGGGACGAGGGGGAAGATGCCTTGAATAGCCCTGTTTCTGGGTAACATCAATGTTTTAACCCCTCAAACCGAGCTTTACCGAACTCTGCCAGGGCATGCCAACACGCGATGTTTCGACTGTGGTATCCTCCTCTGATTTTAACAAATACTGACCGAATTTAAGTGTCAGTATTTTTCTAACGAGTACTTTTCCGGCAGAATGGAGATGTTGTAGTCAGATATGGATACCCCTGTTAAGCAAAATGCCAGATTGATTGGCTTATTGGATGAGGCTTTATCAACAATTGGCCAAATTATTCTTGGCAAAGAGGAGCAGATAAGGCTGGCATTGACTTGTCTGGTTGCCCGAGGGCATTTGCTTATTGAGGATCTACCGGGAGTTGGAAAAACCACACTTGCCCATGTTATTGCCCGGGTGATGGGACTGGATTTCCAGCGGATTCAGTTTACCAGTGACCTGTTGCCTACGGATGTTCTGGGTTTATCCGTATTTGACCGGGACAATAATTTATTCGAATTCCATCCGGGCCCAATCTTCTCGAATTTGATTCTGTCAGATGAGGTCAACAGAGCGACGCCTAAGACGCAAAGCGCACTGCTTGAGGCCATGGAAGAGCATCAGGTTACCATCGAAGGCACAACTCGACCGCTGCCTGACCCATTTTTTGTCATTGCAACCCAGAATCCTGTACACCAGATTGGCACATTCCCGTTGCCTGAGTCGCAATTAGATCGATTTTTGCTGCGTATTCATATGGGTTATCCGGGTAAGCGGGCCGAGCGGGAATTGCTGTCCGGGTCGGACCGGCGGAGCATGATTGAGCAGATGCCGGTAGTATTCGATCTGGAAAAGCTCAAGCTGCTTCAAAGACAGGCGCGAGAATTACACGTATCAGATGCGCTTTTTGATTATATTCAGGCCATATTGCAGTTCAGCCGCGATTCAAATAATTTTGAGTTCGGTCTATCGCCCAGAGGGGGGCTGGCATTGGTAAATGCAGCTAAGGCATGGGCACTCATTTCAGGACATGATTTTGTCGTGCCGGAACATGTCAAGGCAGTATTATCGTCAGTTGTGAATCATCGCTTGCTTTCAAGCGGTGGTGCCGGCAAAGAATCTGATATGACTGCTGCGGATAGCATTTCACAAACCGTACCCATTCCATAAACATGGCCTTACCCATGGCGAATCGGCTGATTGCGCCGCTATTGTATCCGGTTGCGCTCCTGCGTCAAAAAAAGCACCGCCTTATAGACAGGTTCCTGGCAAATCGGAGTGGGCCGTTTCCGGGGGTGATAAAGCTCAATAACTCGCTGGTTTACATATTGCCGACCCGGGTCGGGATGATATTCACGATTCTATTATTGGTATTGCTTATCGGCTCGATTAATTACACTAAAAGCTTGGGGTTTATGCTGACCTTTTTATTGGCCGGGATTGGAAACGTCGCCATGCTGATGACCTGGCGAAACATGGCGGGATTAAAACTAAAAGGCATTGGCGCAAAACCGGTATTTGCGGGAGAAACAGCTAAATTCGCTATCCAGCTTGAAAATGCAACAAATGACCAGCGCTATGCCATCAGCCTGCCAAATAAGCCTATGCCGGACGAAGCGATTGATGTGCCTGCCGATGGACTGGCTCTGCTTCATTTTCATTGCCATGCGCAAAGCAGAGGGCTGTTAAATCCGGGTAGAATTCGTATCGAAACAGAATTCCCTGTTGGCTTATTTGTAGCATGGACCTGGGTTGATCTTGATATGCAGGTACTGGTCTATCCGTCACCTTCCGATAAAGAAATCACTACCGTGCCCCTGACCTGTCAGAGCGGTGAAGAACAGGCCGACGGAGAAGGATTGGAAGATTTTGCGGGCTTGAGGAAATATCAGGCAGGCGATCCCTGGCACCGTATTTCCTGGAAAATGGTCGCAAGAACCGACGAACTGTTCAGTAAGAAATTCACGGGAGGTCAACCCGAGCTGGAGTGGATTGACTGGTTTGCTTTGGATGAAATGCCGATTGAAGGGCGCTTATCAATGATGTCTCGAATGATTCTGGACGCCCAAAAAGCCGGCAGAATGTATGGTCTGCGCATGCCGGAAGTCGAAATAAAGCCGGATAATGGAGTACAGCACCGGCATGAATGTCTGAAAACATTAGCGCTATACAAGGGCGCAAGCCATGCCGATTGATAGCCGGAAATTATGGGCGTTACTGGCGGGGATATTGCTTGTCGCCGTGCCTTTTTTTCCAAGAATCCCATTACCTGTTACGGCATTGAGCCTGATTATGACTTTATGGGCAGTTGCTGCGATACTCAATAAAACCCGGCAACCTGACAAATGGCAACGGATAGGGCTGCTTTTACTTGTTATCCTGGTCATGAACCTATCGTTCGGAACGCTCCTGGGAAGAGATGCCGGCACCGGATTTCTTATTCTGCTGGCATTTCTAAAGATGTTTGAAATCAATGGCAAGCGAGACATTTATATTGTCGTATATGTGGAGTATTTCCTGATAGCGAGCAATTTTTTTCATACTCAAAGCCCATGGGTTGCCCTGTACGTCTTCGCTATCGTGATTTATCTGACTTCAATTCTCATACTATTTAGCGACAGGATTTCCACTCTCGACATTCGGAAACGCTTAACGATTGCAGGCCGCATGATTTTGCAGGCGACACCGCTGATGTTGATCTTATTTATATTGTTTCCTCGCATACCCGGACCATTATGGGGCTTACCCAAAGACGCACAGTCTGCGGTTACCGGATTAAATAACAGTATGTCTCCGGGCTCAGTGAGCAGCTTGATCCAATCGGAAGAAATTGCATTTCGCGTGCGATTCGAAGAACAAATACCGCCGCATGCCGATTTATACTGGCGTGGCCCGGTTTTCAGTCGTTACGATGGGCAAACATGGGTGGCAGACAACGCCCCTCGAAAAATCAGGATCAATCTCATCAATAGCGAGAACGAGCCCGATGTCATTCAATACACCGTCACCCTTGAACCTCATCAGCGAAACTGGCTGTTTGCACTGAACTACCCTGTCATCCTGCAGGATAGCGGGTATCGTTTAACACGAGAGTCGCAATTATTGAATCCGAAAAAGATCAGCAGCGTGATTCGGTATTCAGTAACATCGGATCGCAGCGTCCGCAACTACAGCCTGTCCAAATACGAGCGAATAAAAAACCTGAGACTGCCGGGGGCAGGGAATTTGAATAAAAAGACGATTGCACTGGCACAAAAATGGCGCGATCTGGCAGGTGAGAATGACAGGCGTGTGATTGATCAAGCCTTGAGTTATTTCACTAAACAGCCATTTGCTTACACCCTGAATCCTCCATTGCTCGGCAATGATGCCATGGATGATTTTCTGTTCGAGACTCAACGAGGGTTTTGTGGGCATTACTCCAGTGCCTTTGTTTATCTGGCCAGGGCCGCCGGCATACCGGCACGGATCGTCACAGGATACCAGGGCGGCGAAAAGAATCCAGTAGATGAATACGTGATTGTCAGGCAATCCAGCGCACACGCCTGGGCCGAAGTCTGGCTTGACGATGCAGGCTGGGTGCGTGTTGACCCTACTTCAGCGGTTGCGCCGGACCGTATTGAAAGCGGCATACAGGACGCGGTAGAAGAACGCAATCAGTTGCCGACCATACTGCTGGGCGGAGACAGCGTATTTCTCAAAGCACGATACTACTGGGACAGCTTTAGTTACAGATGGGATGAATGGGTGGTCGGCTTTAATCGGGAACGCCAGTTTGAGTTGTTCAGGAAACTGGGCTTTGAAAATGCCGATTGGCAGGCAATGGTTATCGGAATGGTCATACTACTGGCTTTGGCAGGGACGCTGATCGGCCTTTGGGTATTTCAACAGGGAGCGGGCATACGCAAGGACCGGATTAAACAGACCTATGACCGCTTCTGCCATAAGCTGGCAAAAACAGGTATCAGCAGAAAGAATACCGAAGCACCCTCTGAATATTTTGTACGTCTGCGAGACAAACTGACACCGGCTTCAGCTAAAAAGGCGAAACAGATCATCTGGAATTATGTTGCGTTGCGATATGGAACGGCCTCATCTCCGGCACAGGAAAAACACTTTATAAAGAGTGTTCAGGGCTTTACCGCTCAATTAAAGCAATAACCTGTTTAATGAAGCTGGAAATCCATGACCTTACCGAAGGATATTCATGAACAGATAGCGGCGTTACGCAGAGAGATCGATCAACATAACCACCGATACTACGTTCTCGATGACCCCGTTATTTCAGATGCAGAATATGATCAACTGTTTCGCAAGCTACAGGCGCTAGAAGCCGGGCACCCTGAACCGGTTACATCCGAATCACCCACTCAGAGAGTTGGCAGTGCGCCGGCAAGCCATTTTGAAAAAATTCAGCATAAAATCCCCATGTTATCTCTCGGTAATGCCTTTAGTGATGAGGAACTGTCCGATTTTGACCGGCGGATGCGAGAAAAGCTTGACGTAGATGAAGTTGAATATGCGGCCGAGCCTAAACTTGACGGACTTGCCGTTACCCTGATGTATGAAAATGGCCACCTTATATATGGTGCGACCCGTGGAGATGGGACAACAGGTGAAGATATTACCCGCAATATACAGACTATCAGCTCCATTCCATTGCAACTGACTGGCCAGGGGCATCCACGAAAACTGGAAGTCCGTGGTGAAGTTTTTATGCCGAAAGCAGGGTTTGCAAGGCTTAATCAACAGGCGAGAGAGGACGGCAGAAAAACCTTCGCCAACCCGCGCAACGCCGCCGCAGGCAGCTTACGTCAACTGGACCCGAAGATTACTGCCTCACGACAGTTGGATATTTACATTTATGCACTGGGCCAGGTTTCCGAAGAAATCAGCCTGTATCACTCAGGTATGCTCAAACAGTTACAACAATGGGGGCTTAAACCGATACCCCTGATTAAAGTAATCAAAGGAATTGACGGCTTGAAGACCTACTATCAGGACCTCGGAATGTTGCGCAATAATCTGCCCTATGAAATTGACGGAGTGGTTTATAAGATCAATGCCTATTCCCAGCAAAAAATCATGGGTTTTGTTTCAAGGGCGCCGCGCTGGGCTATCGCACACAAATTTCCCGCCCAGGAAGAAATGAGCGTACTTGAAGAGATAGAAGTGCAGGTAGGCCGCACCGGAGCACTGACACCCGTAGCACGGCTGAAACCCATATCGGTTGGTGGCGTCACAGTCACCAATGCCACACTGCATAATATGGATGAAATTATCCGTAAGAATGTCAGAGTAGGGGATAGGGTAATTATCCGTCGAGCCGGAGACGTTATACCGGAGATTGTTCGCTCCGTGCCCGATAAACGCCGGAGAAAACCCCCATTATTTGCCATGCCCACAACCTGTCCGATCTGCAATTCCGCAGTGCAACGAGTCGAAGGAGAAGCGGCCTATCGCTGTACAGGAGGCCTGTACTGTAGCGCACAGCGCAAAGAGGCCCTGAAACACTTCGTCTCACGCAAAGCCATGGATATCGACGGCTTAGGTAAAAAAATGATTGAGCAACTGGTGGATAAAGAGCTCATTAAAACACCGGATGACATCTATCGACTCAACTTCCGGACAATAGCCGATCTGGACCGCATGGCAGAGAAATCCGCGAACAATTTATTAAATGCCATTGAACAATCGAAGCAAACAACCCTGGCCAGATTCCTGTATGCGCTGGGAATCCGTGAAGTGGGCGAGGCCACAGCAGCGGCCCTGGCCAATCACTTTCTGACACTGGAGAATTTGATGCAGGCCGGCGAACAACAACTACTGGAAGTTCCCGATGTCGGGCCGATTGTCGCCAGACACATACTTAACTTTCTCAATGAAGAACATAATCAGTCCGTTATGCAGAAACTGCAAAAAGTCGGAATTCGCTGGCCAGAAATAAAAACAGCAAACCAACTGCCACTGGAAGGAAAAACCTATGTCATTACAGGCACACTATCCACCATGTCTCGCAACGCCGCCAGACAAAAATTAACAAGCCTCGGCGCAAAAGTAACCAGCAGTATCTCCGGTAAAACAACCGCACTGATTATCGGCGAAAAAGCCGGCTCGAAACTGACCAAAGCCCGGGATTCAGGCATTGATACCCTTGATGAAAAAGGACTGGCAGCGCTGCTCAATACCGACGATGCCAAACGATCATAGTAATTTTTGTTTTCCTTTCAAAATCAATAACGGATCGTTATTGATTTTGGCGCTACCTCCTTGTATCGTCGGAAACTCTGATTTAATCTAGAGTTTCTTTAAACCTTTACAGTATCGAACCGGCGCCTTGTAGTACAACCGCGCCCCGTTCGGAGATGAACAGGTATTGCCTCGGCACTCGTCAAACAATGAAACAGGCCAGGCCCGGGACGCTTCAGAAAACAGGAGAAAAAAATGTACAGCAGCAACCAAAAGGGGAAAATCCTTGACAAAGCCAGGTTTGGCAGGCCCACAATAATTGCCGAGCCGAGCCGAGCCGAGCCGAGCCGAGCCGAGCCGAGCCGAGCCGAGCCGAGCCGAGCCGAGCCGAGCCGAGCCGAGCCGAGCCGAGCCGAGCCGCCATGAATGTGCCTGCGCGTCCCGTCCGGGCGTAGAGCGCCCCCCGCAGCCCGATTCTTCCGACGGTAACGCCCCCGCGTTCGTGCGCGGTATTGCCCGCTGCGTGCGCAATCCGCGGCGCGTCCTCCTCTCGGCGCTGCTGTGCCTGCCGTTGCTGGCGGGTCTGGTACCGAAAGCCGCCGCACAGACCACCCTGACCACGGCCTCGCTGGAGCTGGCCACCCCGTCTGCGGCAGAGGGCAATTCGGGGACGCAGAACCGCATCTTCCGAGTAAGGCTGTCGTCTTCACGGAGCTCAGGGACTAACTTTTCCCTGTGCATCGCCCCGTCCGGTACCGCCGAGTTCCGCGCATCGGGACAGGACTTCTCGCTGCGATTTTCAAACGGCAATGCATTGCCGGTGGTCGGGGTGGACGGATCTAGTGCTAGCTCTGGTCAGACCACGGCGGGCTGCGCAACCGTGAACGTAAACGCCAATATGACCCAGAGCCAGGACTACAGAATCCGCGTCAACGGCGACACAACCCCGGAAGGCGACGAAACGGTGGTACTGAGACTCGCCAGGCTGACGACCTCCTCAGGTAGTGCCAACACCCCCGCCGATGTCCTGATCTCCACCACCGCCAACACCGTCATCCATACCATCGAGGGCGACGACGCAACCACGGCCTCGCTGGAGCTGGCCACCCCGTCTGCGGCGGAGGGCGATTCGGGGACGCAGAACCGCATCTTCCGGGTAAGGCTGTCGTCTTCACGGAGCTCAGGGACTAACTTTTCCCTGTGCATCGCCCCGTCCGGCACCGCCGAGTTCCGCGCATCGGGACAGGACTTCTCGCTGCGATTTTCAAACGGCAATGCATTGCAGGTGGTCGGGGTGAACGGATCTAGTGCTAGCTCTGGTCAGACCACGGCGGGCTGCACAACCGTGAACGTAAGCGCCAATATGACCCAGAGCCAGGACTACAGAATCCGCGTCAACGGCGACACAACCCCGGAAGGCGACGAGACAGTGGTACTGAGACTCGCCAGGCTGACGACCTCCTCAGGTAGTGCCAACACCCCCGCCGATGTCCTGATCTCCACCACCGCCAACACCGTCATCCATACCATCGAGGGCGACGACGCAACCACGGCCTCGCTGGAGCTGGCCACCCCGTCTGCGGCGGAGGGCGATTCGGGGACGCAGAACCGCATCTTCCGGGTAAGGCTGTCGTCTTCACGGAGCTCAGGGACTAACTTTTCCCTGTGCATCGCCCCGTCCGGCACCGCCGAGTTCCGCGCATCGGGACAGGACTTCTCGCTGCGATTTTCAAACGGCAATGCATTGCAGGTGGTCGGGGTGAACGGATCTAGTGCTAGCTCTGGTCAGACCACGGCGGGCTGCACAACCGTGAACGTAAGCGCCAATATGACCCAGAGCCAGGACTACAGAATCCGCGTCAACGGTGACACAACCCCGGAAGGCGACGAGACAGTGGTACTGAGACTCGCCAGGCTGACGACCTCCTCAGGTAGTGCCAACACCCCCGCCGATGTCCTGATCTCCACCACTGCCAACACCGTCATCCATACCATCGAGACCGACGACCCGAAGATCACCATTTCGCGTGCCTCGGGCACCGGTGCCACCATTACCGAGGGCACGGATGCGGTATTCACGGTGACAGCCAGCCAGGCACCGTCGAGCGACCTTGATATCCGGGTCCGCGTATCGGAACAGACCGCAGGCGGCCAGAGCTTCGTGGCAATGGGCAGTCAAGGCGTGCAGACGGTCACGATCCCGATGAACCAGACCAGCGTCAACCTCACGGTACCGACAACAAACGATACACAGCTCGAACCGCATGGCGAGATGGCGGTGCAGGTACTCGATGGCGATGCCTACGGGCTGGGAACCACAACCCGCCAGACAGTGGTCATCTGGGACAACGACATCGTCGTGACGATATCGGCACCTTCGGGCGATCTGGCCGAACTGAACGCAGGCGAGAAGACGGTGACGGTAACATTGAGCCACGCCCCGGCACCGGGCCAGGATATCCTGTTGCGCTTCACCACCCTCGGCACGGCGACATGGTGGACAGATTACCGTGCGATCGCCCCCACTACGGTGCCTGCCGGAGTCACCTACAGCTTCACACAGGCCGTGACTCAAATCCAGTTCAGATCCACATTGACCACGCCGTCTGCGACGCAGGCGACCTTCACCCTGAGGGCGACGGACGACACCAACTTTAGCGAATTGACCGAAACGGTCGAGTTCGGTATCGCAGAAGCGCTGTCGCTAAACGCCGGAACCTGGACAGATTCGGTAGCGGACTTCGACATCATCAACAATCCGACCCCACAAGTGAACCTGTCGGTATCGGACAGTGGCGCGGCATCGGAAGGCGGCAGCGCACTGAGCATCACAGCAACCCGCAGTTCAGCCAACGCCTCAGGCGCGGCACTGCTCATCCCGATTCAAGTAAAGACCGCCGACACAACGGCACAGAGCGGAGACTACACGGTTGCCGCTTCAATCAGCATTGCCAACAACGCGACCACCGGCACGGCCAGCTTCACGGTGGCTAACGACAGCACGGACGAACCGCCGGAGACGGTCGTGGTGGAACTGGGCACACTGCCGGCCGGCACGGCGGCCGGGTCGGACAGAGAGGTCACCATCACCATTGCAGACAACGACCCGACCATCGTCTCCCTGGCCCGCACGGGCAGTGGCGCGATCACCGAAGGCGGCACGGTAGAATTCACAGTCACCCTGGGTCGGCAACTGATTGCCGGCGAGATCATCGGCGTGCCGCTGTCCATCGGCGGCACGAATGTGACCCTGGACGACTGGAGCCTGGCACTCGCAACCAGCGGCAATACCGGCGTGACCCTGACCAACCAGACCACAGCCACCCCACAGCTACGCCTTTCGGGTGCGGGCGCCCAAATCGCGAACCTGATACTGACGGCGGCGACCGACAACACCGACGAGGGCAGCGGTTCCGAGATCTACACCATCGCCCTCGGCGCGGACGGCCTGGGCACCAACGGCTTTGACCGTGTCGGCCTGGGCACCATTGCCGGCGGCGGTGCCGACCCGCACGGCACTGCAAACACCTTCGATGTGCAGATAGACGACACCACGGCGGGCATCACCGTCACCGAGACAGGCAGTGCCACCACGCTCACCGAAAGCGGCGCGGACACCTACACTGTGGTGCTCGATTCACAACCCGGCGCAGACGTGGCCATCGTGCCCACCTCAGGCACGATAAGCGCCGCCACAGTAAGCCCGGCCCGCCTGACCTTCACAAGCATCAACTGGAGCGCGACCCAGACCATCACCGTCAGCGGGGTCAATGACAGCACCGACGCCGCCGACCGAGCGGTGACCATTACCCACGCCGCCACCTCCACGGACGCCAACTACAACGCAATCATCTCGACCCCCGTCATGGCCACGGTGACCGACGACGACGCCACCGCGGTAACCCTGGCGGGCACGGTGGGCAACCTCACGGAAGGCGGCACCAAAACCATCACCGTCACCCTGGGCCGCCGGCTGGTCAGAGGCGAGGAGCTGCCGGTACCACTGACCTTTGGTGGCGCGGCAATGCGAGGCACGGACTACACCCTGACCGGTACCGCGGCACCCGGTATCGTCTACGCCATCCCGGTCAGCGGCAACGGCACGGTGACGTTTACCGGCCCATCCGCAACCGTCGCCACTCTGACCCTGACCGCGACCCCCGACAGCCTGAACGAGACCGGCGGCGAGATAGTGGACATCGATCTGGGCACCCTGGGCACCACCTCCGGCACCGGCCTGGGTGGCGGTGCCAGTGGCACGGACAATCTGGCGGACTTCACCATTGAAGACCCACCGACCATCACCATCACCAGCGGCCCCGCTATCACCGAAGGCAGCGCCGTGACCTTTACCGTGACCGCCAGCCGGGTACCGAGCAGTGACCTGATGATTGATCTGACCATAGCGGACGCCGCCGCCGGTGATTATCTGGATTCAGGCGACGAAGGCGCCGATAGGGTCACCCTGTCCGGCACCACCACGGCCACCGTCACCATCCCCACACAGACCGACAGCACCGACGAGGCCACCGGTTTCATCACGGTGACCGTGGCGGACGGCACCGGTTACACCGTCGGCACGCCGCCCTCGGCCACGGTACGGATCAGCGACGACGACGCCACCACGGTGACCCTGGCGGGCACGGCAGGCAACCTCAACGAAGGCACCACCCGCAACCTCACCGTCACCCTGAACCGCACCCTGATCACCGGCGAGAGCCTGGCCGTGCCGCTGACCCTGGGCGGCGACGCGATACGGGGCACGGACTACAGCCTGACCGGCACCCCGGCGAACGGTATCATGTACACCATCCCGGACAGCGGTACCGCCGGCACGGTGACGTTTACCGGCCCGGCCCCGGCCATCGCCACCCTGGCCCTGGCCGTACAGACCGACAACACCGCCGACCCCGGCGAGACCATCACCATCGGCCTGGGCACCCCGGTCGGCACCGGCCTGGACGGCGGCACCCGTAGCACGGGCAGTCTGGCCTTCACGATCATGGAACAACCGGCCATCGTGCTGTCGCCGACCCTGGCGGTTGATGAAGGCACCAGCGCCGGTTACCCGGTATCCCTGGCCACCGCCCCGACGGCCAATGTCACGGTGACGGTCACGGGTCACGCCGGCACCGACCTGACATTGAATCCGAACAGCCTGGAGTTCACGGCGACCAACTGGAATATGATACAGACCTTCACGGTGACGGCGGCTACCGACGCCGACGCGGCGGACGACACAGTGAGCCTGACACATACGGCCTCAGGCAGCGCAACCGAGTATGGATCGATAACGGGCGCGGTGACGGTGACCATCGACGACGCCGACACGGCGGACGTGACCATCAGCGAGACGGCGATAACGATTGCAGAGGGCGATGAGGGCACGTACACCGTGGTGCTGGCCACCCAACCGGCGAGCGGGGTGGAGATCACGGTGACCTCCGGCCTGACCAGTGCGGCCACGGTGAACCCGCCGATCCTGACGTTCACGATGACCAACTGGGATACGGAGCAGACGGTGACGGTCACGGGCGTCAACGACAATCGGGGCAACGCCGGCGGTGAACGCACGGCGACGCTCAGCCACCGCATCAGCAGCGGCGACGGCGGCGACTACCCGACCGACGGCCCCCCGACCCCGGCGGCTGTCACGGTGACGGTGACCGACGACGATGTGGCCGGCCTGTCGTTCTCTGGCGAGATGATCACGGTAGCCGAAGGTGCCACCGCCAACTACACGGTGGCCCTGACGACTATCCCGACGGGAGACGTGACGGTCACGGTCAGCGGTCATAGCGGCACCGACTTGACGCCGGACGAAACCAGCCTGACGTTCACGATGACCGACTGGGACACGGCCCAGACGGTGACGGTGACCGCGGCCCAGGACGGCGACGCGGCAAACGACACGGTGAGTCTGACGCATACGGCCTCAGGCACGACAGGTTATGGCGCGGTCATGGACGATGTGACGGTGATCATCACCGACGACGACACGGCGGCCATCACCATCAGCGAGACGGCGGGTACCACCACGGTTCTGGAGAACGGCAGCGAGGCCGGCGGCACGGACACCTACACGGTGGTGCTGGCCACCCAACCGGCGAGCGGAGTGGAGATCACGGTGACCTCCGGCCTGACCAGTGCGGCCACGGTGAGCCCGCTGATCCTGACGTTCACTATGACCAACTGGGATATGGAGCAGACGGTGACGGTCACGGGAGTTGATGACAATATAAACAACCCCGGCGATGCCCGCACGGCGACGCTCAGCCACCGCATCAGCAGCGGCGACAGCGGCGACTACCCGACCGGCGGCCCCCCGACCCCGGCGGCGGTGACGGTGACGGTGACCGACGACGATGCGGCACCGGGCGTGACCATCAGCGAGACCGAAATCACGGTCGCCGAGGCTAACGGCATGGACAGCTACACGGTGGTGCTGGACACGCCACCGTCCGGCGATGTCGAGATCACGGCGAGTTCCGATCTGGAAAGCGCGGCCACGGTGAGTCCGCTGATCCTGACGTTCACGACGGTCAACTGGGACACGGCGCAGACGGTCACGGTGACCGGCATAAATGACGACGATGGCGGCGACCGTGAGGCGACCATCGGCCATGCGATCACCACGGGCGACGGCGGCAACTATCCGGTGGCTGATCTGAATCAGGATGTCACGGTGACGGTGACCGACGACGATGCCATCGATACGCAAGAGATGCAGGCGGCGCAGGCGGTCTGGCTGCCGCGCTTCGGTCTGACGGCGGTAGAGCATATGCTGGGCGGCCTGGATTACCGCTTTTCGGTGGCCGATCAACCGGGGCTGTCGGGCAATGTGAGCGGCCTGTCCGCTGGTCGAGCGCTGCATGGGGGCGGTAATGGAACCGGCACGGGATATGGTTTGGGCGCGGACGGCTTCGGCCAGAGCGATGGCGGCGGTGATGGTCTGGGTGCCGGTTCGGTTGACCGGCTATTGAATCTGTCCAGGACACTGTCGCTGCGCGATATGCTGCGCGGCAGCCGCTTTGTGCACCGCGGCGGGGAGAACGGGGTTTCGGTGTGGGGCCAGGCGTCGTACTCGCGCTACGAGGATGACCAGGACGGCATCGCGGTGGATGGCGAGGTGACCACCGGCATGCTGGGCGTGGATCGTGACAATGGCCGCACGCTGCTCGGACTGGCGCTGTCGTACAGCGATGGCGATGGCGATTGGAGCGGTGCTTCGGAACAGGGCGAGTTGTCGAACCAGCTGACCTCGCTGCTGCCGTATATCCGGCATAACGTGACGCAGCGATTGCAGGTATGGGCGGCGGCGAGTTATGGCCGTGGCGAGCTGGAGCAGACTTCGGTCACGATGAGTACGGAGCATGACATCGAGCAGACCTCGGCCTCGGTCGGTGTACGCGGAACGCTGCTGGAGCGCCCGATGGAAGAGGGCGGCCTGACTCTGACGCTGATCTCGGATGCGGCGCTGGCGCGTATTGAGTCGGACGATGCCGACGGTGTATCGGGCCTGACGGCGGACACGGAGCGTTTCCGAATGGGCCTGGAGTGGTCCTGGCAGATGCCACAGGCGGACGGTGGCCGGTTGATTCCGGAACTGGAGTTGGGGCTGCGCTATGACGGCGGCGATACCAGCGACGGCCTGGGCGTGGAACTGGGCGGCGGCATCAGTTGGCAGTTGCCTTCCAAAGGATTAACGATTGACCTGCGTGGCCGGCGCCTGCTGGACCATGAGGCCGCCGACCGGCGTGAATGGGGCGTATCCGGTTCGCTGCGCTACGACCGGCAGCCGGGTTCCGCTCATGGCCCATCGCTGAGTGTGCATCAGGAATACGGCACCGCCCCGGCCTCGGGTGGCCTGGATCGGCTGTTGTCGGATTCGCTGTCGGACGCACTGGAGGAGGATTCATCACAGCCCGGCCCGGCCTCCGGTCGCTGGAGCCTGGAGGGCGAGTGGGGCCTGGCCCTGAATGACGGCGCCACCGGCATTCCATATGCGGGCCTGTCGTCGTCCGATGCCGGGCACGACCTGACCCTGGGCTGGCGCCTGCTATCGGCACCGGGCAATCTGGATACCGAACTGGACATCAAGGCACTGCGCCGCCGGGACGACGAGGGCAGAACCAACCACGGCATCGGCGCACAGTGGAAGCTGCACTGGTAGTGCTCGGCATGGCCAACGGGTACATCATTCCTGGCGCACCGGCTATTGCCGCAGTACTAACCGCTCCGCCATGTTTCCAGTGGAGTTTTTATCCGGATTTCTATTCGTAGACACTGAACGGGCACATGCTTGACAGTCCGTCGGTGCACTGTAGAATCGCACCTCTGCTTGCGGGAATAGCTCAGTTGGTAGAGCACAACCTTGCCAAGGTTGGGGTCGCGAGTTCGAATCTCGTTTCCCGCTCCAGATTACAGTGCCCCGGTTATGCCGGGGTTTTCTATATATTTAGAGTAAGCAATTGCTATCCGGCTGAGTGGCAGAGTGGTTATGCAGCGGCCTGCAAAGCCGTGGACGGCGGTTCGATTCCGCCCTCAGCCTCCACACCCTTTCGCGCTCAATTCTCATGCCTTTCGGGACAGACTCACTCCAGGATCGATGCAAAGGGGAGGGCGCGAAGACTAGAAGTTAAGGAGGGACAAAAATCCGCGTTTAGCTATTCCGGTCTTAGCTTCAAGGAAATAGAGATTGCTGTGTAGCAAACCAGCTGGAATCATAGTAAATTGACGGTGACCAGTCTCCATATCTGCGGTACAGTACCTGACTTGTGCGGGAATGGTGGAATTGGTAGACACAAGAGACTTAGCAAAGTTGAGCATCAGGGTAGGAAACTCCCTGTATGAATCCACTCAAATTCGGGGAAACCTTAGCGGTCAAACGGCTGGCAATCCCGAACCAAGCCCCAAGTGGGAAGGTGTAGAGACTTGACGGGTGGGGCCTAAAGGCATCAGCCTATGGCCAAGAGAAAGTCCAGACCCCAAACGGTGGCAACACTGGCAGCGAAAGTTGTAGTGGGTAAGAAAATCTCTCGGTAGTAATACCGTGCGGGTTCAAGTCCCGCTTCCCGCACCACACACAACAAGCCTCTCCGGGGCGGTTCTGCTCCGATTTGATCCCTGCCTCAGTCGCCGTATCAGTCCTTCATCGGCGTTAGTGGATCGTTTTAACCGGCACTCAACCTGATATTACCTATGGCATCCACTAATATTACCTGTGGTATCCAATAGTTACCATTGATAAAATAAGTCAGAAATCGAGCCTCATATTTTATGGCTGATCGCTATTCAAGGAGCATTATTCCCGCAATAAGGCTGAATTTGTTCGAGTTTGGTTCGTAGCAAAAGTAAATACCTTTTAAATCAGCAAGTTATCTATTTTTTTATATAAATTTTATATGCGTTTAATATGGTGTCTCAGATATGATTCTGCATATAAATAGTGCGTTTCTTTTTTGATACAGGAGACAGGTAAGCTTTTATCTGTTAAAAAGTTGAGGAGAATCAATTTCATGTTTGAAAAAGGACTAAGGCAATGAGAAAAAACAGAACCAAGATTGAACAGCAGAAATTTGCACGTAAGGAACTTGCGCGTCTCGGACGGGATTTCAAAGAAATGCGCCTGGATGCAGATTTGACCCACGAAGAGGTGCGTGCGCAAACAGGTATCAGTGTTTCTACCGTGCACCATCTGGAGCATGGTATGGGTGTCGGTCTGGAAACATATATCATTTTGCTGCGCTGTGTAGGTTATCAGCTGGATTAAAAATTTGGTGCCCGACTAATGGGGCCACAATATCGGCCTCATTGCTTCAAGCAGGCGATGGTATGGCCACATGCCAGTGCCTGCTTCTTGTGAATTAATTCAACATAATATAAAATCATCTTTTGTATTGGCTTTTCCCTGGACGAGTGAGGGCATCTGTACTGAACTGTTGATAGTCATTAGAACTAGACATAGTGCGGCGGCTGCCTTCCTCCAGCGCATTTTGTCTTTGGTATATTTTGAGCGTTGGGCGTACATATCTGCTGCAATTTTTTCCGGTGGGATATTGAGTAGATCAGCCATTTTGATGGCCGTCTCTGGCCCGAACTGCGCTTGATTTCTTTTATATCTAGCGATTGTTGACGGCTTGACTCCGAGAACTTTTGCAGCTGCCACGTCATTTTTCAATTTGAGCTTTTCTTTAGATAGCTTCAGAAGACGAAGGCGAATGAGAATCAATCTCATTTGTTAGGTTGGGTGGTTGAACTTGTATTCGGCAAGTCTGAATACTTGATAGTAGAGATGCGCCTATAGGGCAGGGCGCTGATTATTGTTGGTATTTGGTTCTTTGATAAATTAGGCGAAATTCACTTGTTTTTGAGCTTGGCCGAATATGGGGGAGATTGTGGCCAGAACGCCAAACGCTGAAAAATATAATCCTGATAAAGATTTATTGTGTTGAATCTTGAGATATGTTTTGTCTTCGGCCCTTCAGGGATTTAGGCGAAACTCGCCTCTTTTTGTCTTCGACCCAGGACATCCCTGGAGAGGATACCGGCCCGCCTGGAGAGATCGTCCAGACAGGCCGGTGGTGAGGTTAAACAGCTGAACGAGTGATGATATACAAGGTAGAGGCAGTAATCAGCGTCACGGCCCAGATAGACACGATAACGCCGACCATGGTTAGGGTGATCTTGCTTGTTCTCTCGATCATTCTCATTTCGAGCTGGTCAATCTTCTTATCAAGGTCTTCGATAGTCATATTTTGCATTGTAGTATCTCCTAATTAGTTTTCAAGACAATTATCCATTGGTTGCGTGGGCAGCAGTCCCGCCCGCGCAGTCAATGGAGACCATTGGAATTTTCTATAATTTAACATAATATACATTATGCGCAACTAATAAGAATAGGCTAATCCGGCAGGTTATAAGACCATTCGCGCCAGCCATCAATCAGCGGGAAATACAGCCCCAGGCATATCTGCTGATCCGCGTTTACAGATAACATTCCGGCGTATTCTTCCAATTGGAATCTGTAGCGACGTTGCTCTTCATTAAGAAACTCTTCCAAGCTGCCACCTGCATGTGAACCGGTTTTATAGTCGATTATCCAGCGCACCCCATCGCCATCAATAAAGGTACGATCAATCACCCGATTGACAATATTATGTTCTATCACACCACTGATAGCGTATTCGCTATTCGCCTCGTTATGTGGAGCCAATAGCCATTGACCACGATCCGAGCGCGTAACATTATTCAATACGTCAATGATGCGACCAGTTGTGCGCTCAAGACGATCTTCCGGAAAACCTGATGATCGCAGGCTTGCGGAAATAGCGTTACTCCGATTTTGTATGGTCGTGCTGTTCCATTGTTTGAGGCCTATTTCTCCAATTTGATGGAGATATTGGTGCACAACAGTCCCCATCAATCGTGCGCTCTGCCCTGCCCAGGAAAATTCCACTGGTTCTGTATCATCTACTGCGCCTTGCCAATCAATGTTTTTGGCCATGATCGCCGGGTACCAACCAACGGCAACTCGACTAAGCATAATTGTCTGGCGAGCATCCTCTTCCATCGCTTCGTCCGGCTCACCTGCTGTATCCGTGTTTCCCGAGGCAAACTCATTTCGCAGGTGCGCGTCAAGCAAATTCAGAAAGCTGCCTGCTCGAGGTTTTAGTGGCTTACCATTCCTGCCTGTTGTCAGCGTCGCAAACAAATGCAGATGCCGCTTGGCGCGAGTAACGCCGACGTATAACAGGCGCTGGGTTTCATAGTCCTTCCTTTTCTGTTCCCGGCTTCTAACAAAATCAAAGCTGACGTCGTCGTTACCCTGCGCATGCATGGGAGCGAGCAGTAACCTTGTTTCGTAGTCTTCTGAGATTTCCTCATGCCAGACCAACAGCGCTCTCTTGTCCGGGCGTGCGGTACGCTCCAGACTGGGCAATATCACGGTATCGAATTGCATCCCCTTGGATTTATGGATGGTCATCAACTGCACTTTACAGTCATTCCCGTTATCCGTTGTCGAATACAGATCACCCAGCCTGTGGTCGATGGATTTCAGGGTAATCGCCTTATTATTCTGCTCCAGTTGTGTCAGGAGATCGAAATAGGCTTCAGTATCCTGCGCTGACCCGGCATGACACTGATCGGCACCCAGCGATTTCCACAGCCACTCCAAACGGATACGAAAGGTCAAGTGTCCAGCATGATCGAATATCTGTGAATAGGACCGGATTACATGTTGTAATCGTTGTCGCTCACTATCAACCAATCTGGTTTGTCGTTCGTTATTATTGATCAACTGCCATAGATCTTCGTCCGGTTCATCGGCGCAGAGTCGATGCAGTGAATCCAGTGTCAGTCCGCACCAGGGCGCACGCAATACGGCCAGCCAAGCCATACGGTCATGGCGATGCAACAGGCTGCGCGTAACAGAGATCAGATCCTGGATAACGGCAAGGCCGGATAACGGAAGAATTTCTACGGCCTGAAATGGGATGCTTTCTATTTGCAGCCGCTCATAAATGAGATGTAAGTGACTTCTTGAACGGGCCAATATACCGATAGTGCCATCCGGTTCGTCGTTCAGGCATTGGCGTACTACCTCGACAACCTGCCAGGCTTCATCTTTCTTTTCCCGGTCCAACTGTGCATGAACATGCACATCGCTATTGACGCTGTCCTCAACGGCAGAGACTGCGGACGAGTAACTCACGGCCCCCAGAGACAGGTCATCCTGGTCGGCAAGGACATCCGGAAAGACACGATTGAACCAATCCACCAATTTTGGTGTGGACCGAAAGTTGGCCTTCAGAATTAAGGACTGCGGATGAATACCTGCGATACCATAATCGCGCACCTTGAGAAATCCGCTGACATCGGCTTCCCTAAACCGATAGATCGATTGCATCGGATCACCCACCAGGAACAGGCTGCGACCATCGTTTGGCTGCCAGCCTTCAAGCAATCTTTCCAACAGACTGAGCTGAGAATGCGAGGTATCCTGGAATTCGTCCATGAGGATATGTTTTAGTGAGTAATCCAGCTTCATGGCCAGGTCCGTAACCTGTTCCCCTTCTCCCATTGCCTGTCGGGCGGCTAGCGCCTGCTCGACAAAATCCATAGCGCTATGGCGTTGAAAGACCAGTCGTAAATATCCCACGCATGCCGGCAATAACACGATTAGGGCTTCGAGTAGCTGCCATTGATTATCACTATAAACAACATGAGGAAGTATTATTATATTATTGAATTTCAACAATAATTCATTATCATCTATCAAATGGTCATAGACTGCGGCATACCGTTTCTTATCCTTACTGCCCGGCTCGAAACCATGATTTCTGTTAACCCCTTTGGGGGTGCGCCAACTACCGGTACTTGTCAGAAACAAGTGTGCCAATGCCTGCCAAAGCGGGATATCGGCAATATTTGGCTTGGGCAGGCTATGTAAGTCACAGCAATCAATGTGTGCCGCCGTCTTCTTGCCTTTTTCCAGAAGCTGCAGAGCGCTTATACGAGCGATATCGACCATATCCTGCCCCAGAGAGGCCGGCAGCGCCTTAATGAGTTCATTTAGTTCTTTTTCGATAATGTACTCAAACATATCTGTAAGTAGTTGGCGAATATCCTGTGTACCCTGTAATTGCTTCAATGGAATTAAGTAGCGCAGCCACTGGTCACGCTTGGCCAGTAGTTGACAGAGCAGATTGACGACATGACGGTCATGATTATCGAGGTGCAGCAATAAAGTCTGTAGCGCCTCTCTGATCGTTTTGTCGGCCTTGCTCGTATCTATGATCTGCCAGACTGCTTCTTCATAGAGATACTGGGGTTTCTGCTCCAAAATCACATCCGAACCAATGCCGGATAACCACGGCATAGCATGCACCAGAGAAGCATTCAGGGAATCAATCGTCATGATGCGCAATCGGGCTGGTTGCCTGAGGATATCCCAGTCACGCTCGTCAGATCGTGTCAATGCCCTTCTCGCCAGCTTCCAGGTAGCGCGGGCATGCGGAGAGTCTGGTTCAGGTTGCTGTGACTGAATAAAGGCTTCAATCACCCTTTTCCGCATTTCAGCAGCCGCTTTGCGGGTAAAAGTAATTGCCAGTACCTCTTCCGGCTCATCGACAATAGCCATCAAGGTCAGATAACGCTGAATCAATAACTCTGTTTTTCCGGAACCGGCAGGTGCCTGTACAATATAAGATTGCCTGACATTAAGTGCCTGATTCCGCACCGGTTGGTCGGGGGCCATTATTTCTCTTCTTCTCTGTTATCTTCCGGGGCCTCAGCTCTCCTCCCCTGCCAGTCGGACAACCGGCAAACAGGATGCGCGTCACAATACCGGCAGGTTAAAGATGGTTGCTTGGGGTCAATTGCGGCATCACCGCTAATATGCGCTTTTGCGAGACGGCCTATCACCTCTCGCCATTCAGACAACATTGCATTCCAATTCGGATAGCTTTTTAAAGATAAATTTTCTTTTAATACAGGAACTTGCCTGATTTTCTTAAATTTTTCATATGATATGGAAAATTGTTCTTTATCCTTGGTGGCACCAATATACTGGCACTCTCCCGCCCTGATACTGGCGAAAGCGACTGTCGATACCGGTTGCTGCTGAATGATCGAATACAACGGTAATTGCGGATCGTCCGGTCGTTCACCCTGCCAGCCACCGACCGTCGCCTCTCCGGTTTTGTAATCAATTATGCAGCGGTGACCATCCGGCCGTTCATCAATACGATCAACATAGAGATGTAGTTTAAGGTCGCCCACCGAGGTACTGATTTCCTGCTCCACGGCGACCACCTCAAATGGCTGACGTAGCTTTTCCTGCTCCAGCCATTCCAGCACCAGATTGATCAGGCGCTGCTTTTCTATCTCCCGATTAAGCATTCTGGTGTTATCCAGTACTTGTGCGACAGCTCCGGTCACCTGGTCTGATAATTCTTCATCACTCATGGCCTTGAGCTGTTTCAGATGACGCCACCGTTGCCAGAGTAACTCCATAATTTTATGAACCCGCCGGCCACGATTTTTCGGATCGCTGCCCGGCAGTGGTTCTTCAGGGATAACGGCTTTTAGGCGATGTTTGATAAATGCGCGGAATGGGCAGGCGGCCTGATCTTTCAAGGAATTGGAACCGGAGCTATAATGATGTGAATCAACTTCAGGGGCTTGTTCGTCTCGCAGGTTTTCATAAGCTGGCACCGGCACGTTTTTTTCTGGAAAAATTTCCAGGCCGGCCTCGGGAAAATCGGCAATTAACCGGCTGGGGACATGTTCTTCCTCTCCTTCAAGCAATGAATGGCTGAATATGACTGATGGTGAGGACTGTAATAGTCGCCGGGTTTGCCGGCTGGCATATTCATGTTGATGCTGCGGCGAGCAGCTTGACATCGCCTGTTCTCTCTGCAATCGCAACGGGATAAAGGGATTAGGATTGGCGGGTGGCGGCCAGTTCGATTCTGTCATGCCAGTGGCCCACAACCTGGAAAAAGACATTCCGGCCGCCTCAGTAATCCCCAGTATCTGTATCGGAAGCTCGGCGACGCCGCTCTGAAAAATCTGGCTTGATATCTGTGAAGCCAGATTCGATAACGCCCGTTCTAGCGATATCGGTCCATGCACAATATCCTCACGAGTAAACTCGAGCCAGGCTTCATCCAGACTCTTTTGGACCTGATACTGGCAATCGTTCCGTATACTCTCGCCAGGCCATCCAAAGATCTTCAGGCATTGCTGAAAGCGCTCACCCCAAACCGAGGTACTGGCCCTACCCTTCCATTCACTTAGCAGGTCTGCCAGTTGCTGCATTTTCTCTCGAAAATCTCCTCGGCAAGTTTTCGGCAGGCTCGCCAGAACACCTTTCAGGTTTGTCTCAGCGAGAGTATACCGACGTAACCGCATATCAAGAAGAGACCTTTCTGAAGCGTACTCAGTTGCCCCTGCCACATAATCTGATCGCAAAATACGGCTGAAAGTCTCGAACTCAAATCGATGGCGACACAATGTAAGAATATCCAGTGCACTGGATATCAATGGTTCACGACTTAAAGGCTGCCCTGATGAAATATTGAATATGCAGCCTTCATGGATGCCCTGACCATGAAATTGTTCTGATGTTGCAATGGAATAGCCGTCCTCAGGATAAAAGACTTCCCTAAATATGCGCTCAATTTTATCACGATGCTGCTCAAGCTTCGGGACAATAATGCCGATGGGCTCATCGTCGGCATTCCAGGATTTTTCAAGTTGCTGTCGCGCCCAATACGCCGCCTGTCGAATTTCATGGTCGGCACCAGGACAGGCCTGCCTCAATGCATGGGTGTGTTTTTTGGTCGAATCAGGCAGTGTGACCCATAGTGACTGCCCTTCGAGCCATTTGCGCAACCGGTCCTGTAACGGCGTCAAGACATCAAAGCCGACGAAACAGAGCGGAACCGGTATATCATGCTCTTTATCCTGTATGACATTAATCACTCTTACCGCTAATGCCGGCCTATCCAACCAGTCATTTTCTTCGAGTTTGCGAACATATTGACGATTCCACTCCAACCAGTGTGATGCATCCTGGTCATAGATAAACCATTGCAACGCCTGTTCACTGTCTGGATCAAGACGATAGTCAATCACCTGTTGTCGCGCTAACTGCGCGTGCCGTGCCGTTGCTTGCGCACTGATCAGTCTATCGGTATCCAGTTCGATAATGGACTGCCACAGCAACAACGATTGCTGTCGGGAAAGAAGGATATGCCCGTCATAAGCCTGGATCGCAAACAACTTCCATTGCTTTTGCAACCACGCCGACCATGACAGAATTTCTGGTGTTGGCCAGAACTTCAGGCCTTTGGCCAGTTGCTGCTGATTATATTCAAACAGTAAGCGCCGCGACAAACGGCGCGTTGCCGTAATAATAGTAATATCGGTGCGTTGCTCAAGTAGCTGTAAGGCGTCTTTAATCACAATCCGATACGGTTACTCTGGACCCAAGGCATTCTTACCTGCCAGGACCTCAATAACTAATGTGAGATCTTATCTTCATGGCTATACCAGATACAGCAGCCTGCTTCTTTCTCAATTACACTGAGATATCGAGTATGAGCCTCAGTCTCTTCGGCAGTGGGAGTCACAATGGGTAGGCTGGCACGATTTGCACTGAACCGGCTAATGTCCTGTTGATTTGTTTGTACTACATCCTCACTGGTATCCAGACAGAGCGAACTCTGTCCACCGGTCATGGCCAGATAAACATCGGCCAGGATTTCCGAGTCAAGCAGTGCACCGTGTAATTCACGACTGGAATTGTCAATATCGTAACGCTTACACAGGGCCTCTAAACTATTTCTAGCGCCAGGATGCATCTTACGCGCCATGACAAGGGTGTCCAGAATCTGACATTTATCCGCTAGTTCAAAGTCCTCACCATAAACCATTTTGAATTCGTAATTGAGAAAACCGACATCAAATGGCGCGTTGTGAATAATCAGCTCGGTTCCTTCAAGGTAGGTCAGCAGATCAGAGGCGATATCTGTAAATTGAGGTTTGTCGGCCAGAAATTCAGAAGTAATACCGTGAATCTTAACTGCGCCCTCATCAATCTCGCGTTCAGGCTGCAAATATTGGTGATAATTATTTCGTGACAGGTGACGGTTCACTATCTCCACGCAACCGATCTCAATAATGCGGTGGCCGTGGGCTGTTTCCAAGCCGGTAGTTTCCGTATCAAGTACGATTTGACGCATACCGGGATTATTACATGTTTGATGTCAGCTCATCAATAGCCTCATTAGCCAGTCTGTCGGCTATTTCATTCTCTCGATGGCCACTATGCCCCTTTACCCAGTGCCATTCCACGTTATGCTGGCTAACTATTCGGTCAAGGCGCTGCCAGAGATCAACATTCTTTACCGGTTTTTTCGCTGAGGTTTTCCAGCCATTTTTCTTCCAGTTATGAACCCACTGACTAATGCCGTTCTTTACATATTGTGAGTCTGTCGTTAGAATCACCTCACTGGGGCGCTTCAGCTTTTCCAGCGCCATAATAGCCGCCACGAGCTCCATGCGGTTGTTGGTAGTCTCAGCCTCGCTCCCGTTAAAAGACCTTTCTTTTCCCTTATAGCGCACTAAGGCACCCCAACCGCCACGGCCAGGGTTACCGCGGCAGGCACCATCAACAAAGATTTCTATTTTATTCATTCTTTTCGGATATTTATGTTTCGGGAACCGATACGTGTTGTAGGCTCTATCACACCATCAAGGACTGTCTTTCTCTTTTTTCGCCCGAGTTTGACAGCATTCGAAGTAATGACCAGATTACGGGCGACGGTCATATACACGCCACTCAATGGTGCAAGAAAACCCTGCCCGGCTTTTTCAAAAAATTTTATGTATCTTGTTGCTATACGACGATGTTGAATCGGCGGTAAAAATGCCGTATAACTAACTGATTTAATTGAAAAACCCAGTAGCTGTAACCAGTCCCGGATACGTAGAGGGTGATAGAAATACCCCCGCCACGGCATATCACCGCGGAACCCAAGTAACGTCCGGCAGAACCCGTAGCAACTAACCGGATTAAATCCCAAAATCACAATATGACCATTCGGATGGAGTACGCGTTCGGCCTCTCTCAAGATCGTATGAGGATGCGAACCGTACTCTAGAAGGTGTGGCAGTATGAGAACATCAACGCTGTCTCGCTGAATAGGCAGATTAGCATGGTAGCCCATAACATCACATTTGCGAGCAACACATGTGTCCGGCATCTGTAAATGGACATGATGCCCGATTGATGAAGATGAAACTCCTGACCGATAATCAATTTCCCCAATCCATACCAGATGATAGCCAAACAACTCAGGCAGAATCTGCCGTAACAAGGCATTCTCCTTTTCCAGCAAGTCAGCGCCCGCTGTCGTCTGAAACCACTCAGAAAGTGAGCGACTCTGTAACCTCGTAGGTAAAATCATGAATTTAGATGATAATTTAATCAGGTATTAATTATATTGCGCCAAATGTAATGCTTAAGGAAACTCTGATTAAATCAGAATTTCCTGCGATACTCGGACGCAAAAAACAAGTGGCCCTCTCTTTTATTGACCGTGCAGACGCCAATGGCGTTATGGCCCGTCCGGGCATCGCCTGGGGTGTGATTGTGCTCGCCGGATGGTTGGCTGGTTGACCTCGATGATGCTTTTCAGGTTCGTGATGGGTTGCTCCGGCCTATGGTCTTTGGACGCAATCCGTAATTCCCGGATTTAGGGGCGCTGAATGAGCAGAAGACAGATTAGTTGTCGCCTCGCAGTATAGCGCCCAGCGCCTCTAATAACCCCACGCATATCCGCAAGTACACTATGGCTGCCCCCAAGACCAGCAGCATTATCAGCCACCAGCCGAAACCAGGGAATAAGGCATTGATGATGACGGGGAGTAATTGTGCGGTACCCAGTAGTATAGCTGCCGCCAGGATGTACCCGATCATCATCTCGCCCCAGCAGATGGCATTGACCTTTTTATCTTGCATGGGGGCAGTATAGCATGGCCAACGACCTGAATATCGGCATCCGCCTGACTGCCGACGGCAAGAGATTTGTAGGCGAGGTGCAGGTGGACAAACGTGACTTGGATAAACTGACCGACATCACTCGGCGCGGGCAGATTGTTCGCCTGAACAAGGCCTTGCTGAGTTATACTGCTCGGCACCGGCCTCAAGCGATGAGGCCGGTCAAGCCGGAGGTTCAACACATCTGATCAATTATTTATAGAAGAATTGTATCTTGATTCCGGCCAGCTCAATCATATCGTTGTGATTTAGTGTGTATGGGCCAGTACCGATATCCGCATTGTTTACTGTGGGCGTACTGTTACCCTCGACATGCGCCAATATGTAACCATCCGGTCTCTTTGAAATGGAGGCAACCTGAACTCCCGGCTTACCCAGGTTGGTCAAAGCCTTTATTAAATTCATGCTGCCACCTGCGTTGGGACCAGACATGAGTTTCAAGCCGGCAGGTTTGGCCTCGCCTTGACTGGCCATGGCCTGAGCATTTCGCATGCCCACATCCACTGCCTGCTTTTGAGCGTCTGAAGAGAGTGCGCTAGGCCTGATAATCATGGTTTTTTCCACATCATCAGGCAGTGCCGATTCTGCGTTCTGGTATAGCAGTTCGTGCTTGCCGATTTTAATCAGATCGCCGTGCTGCAGGGCGTGTTTCTGTATGAGTTTGCCGTTGACATAGGTACCATTCGTGCTATTAAGATCTTCCAGAAATGAATCCTGCAGAATGGTTATAATTCTGGCGTGCTGCCCGCTTACAGCAAGATTCTCCACGGCAATGTCATTATTAGGTCTGCGCCCAATAGTGATTGATTCCTTATCAAGCGGATACTCGCCCAGCGTCGAAGAACCAAATTTTAATACCAACTTACCCGACATTGTTAAGCCTTATTATAAAATTATTAAACCAGTCGAACAAACGACTGCGCCATCTCTTTTTTACTGCAAATGCCCGCAGCGGCCTGACAAGGACAACCGATATGTTATCTTGGCCACCAGCTTCATTTGCGTTTGCGACCAATTTCTCAGCCGCTAGCTTAAGATTAGCACTAAACTCATTGAGAGTTAAGTAAATTTTTTCTTCGGGAATCATATCAGTGAGTCCATCTGAGCAGAGCAAATACACATCATTGATCCGTACTGCTTCCTCGCTGATCTCCACCTGAACCTGATCTGCCACCCCCAGAGCGCGAGTGATGAGATTTTTATTGCCGGAGGCTTTGGCCTCTTCCAAGGATTCATAAAAGCCCTCGTCGATAAATTCCTGCATCAGGGAGTGGTCTTTTGTAAGTTGCTTAAATCGCTTTCCTCTAAGCCTGTACATCCGTGAATCACCAACATGGGCGATTGTCATGCGGTTATTGTAGAACAGCCCGGCTACGATTGTGGTGCCCATACCTTCACATTCGGATTTATCGCGTGAGGCTTGATTGATGGCATTACTGGCCAATTCTATCGCTTTTTTGACTGCGATGGATTCGACGGTGTATCCCGTCTCTCTATCTCTAGCACCTGTATCAAGATCAGGTAACACGGCGAGCAGCTGTTCATGGATGATGCCAGCGGCCATGCCGCTGGCAACTTCCCCTGCATTATGGCCACCCATACCGTCGGCAACCAGAACCATGCCGTAAGCGGAATCGGTGCCCACACTGTCTTCATTATGCTCTCGCTTTTGCCCAGAGTCTGTCAGAGCAGCTATTTCCAAAGCGTCTGATAAGTCCATCATAGGGCCTGTTCCTGATAGTTCGTGATATGCGCAATATCAAAGTCAGCGGCTTTTGCAGTGCAATTTTTCGGTCCGCACAATACATTAATTGGCTTAATACACCGATAAGCAGCTTCCTGTTGATGGACATAACTCAAGGGGCCGTCCATCCGCACAGCCATTTTAGCGGCGGTTACCACAGGCAACGACTTGTCTCTGGTTGCGTAAACGGTCAAATCATCTTCCTTTAGCAACTCCACAATGATACAGACTGGTTCCAGTTCATCACCAACATCATGGATTGTAACAATGTTCGAATGACTTAATCGACCAGCATCCTATGCCCTCAAGTAGCAGCGGAGCGCTCGATCCGAATAAAATAATTGTAATTATTAATTCCCAAAACCAGTCGGATTTGCAGAATGCCTTTTTTGTCATTCATACACCAATTCCTGATTCAATCAATGTGGCTTATGAAACTATCGAATGCTTCATAATTAATATTAAGGACATATATAAGGGTTAGCAAGCATAAATTGTCCGTAACAGGTTCAGGTTGTAGTCAGCTCATCCAGTATTTCTCTGATCTTTACTTGCACTTTATCAATATCCTGTGAGGCATCTATTGTCCTGAATATGTCGGGATATTGCCGGGCGCGTTCCTGATAACACTCCCTGACCCGGTTAAAAAATTCTATTTCTTCAAGCTCAAACCGATCAGGCTTTGTTCGCTGCCGAGCACGCTCCAAACCGATTTCCACAGGCAAATCCAGATAAATGGTCACATCAGGGCGCAGTTGACTGTGTATCATGGATTCGAGCTCTCTTATCAGAGCTTTGCTCAACTGACGCCCTCCACCCTGATACGCATAAGTTGCGTCCGTGAAGCGATCACATAATACCCATTGTCCGAAGTTCAGAGCCGGAATAATTTTCCGCTGCAGGTGTTCCTCTCTCGCCGCCAGTATCAGCATGAGTTCGGCTTTTGCAGTGATCCCCTCTTCTCTCGGTCTTAAGAGTATTTCACGCACTTCCTCGCCAAGCGGCGTCCCTCCGGGTTCACGTGTGGTGATAAAGTCAACCTCTATCTCTCTCAAGCAGGATGTAATAAATTTCAATTGTGTGGATTTTCCAGCCCCCTCTACTCCTTCAAGTGTTATGAAAATTCCTCTATTCATCGTTCAACTGGTATCTGGCAACGGCACGGTTGTGTTCCTTCAGAGTTACAGAAAATTGATGGGAACCATCGCCTTTTGCAACAAAATACAGTGTATTGCCCTTTTTCGGGTGGAGAGCAGCCCGTATTGCGGCCCGACCCGGTAACGCGATTGGCGTAGGAGGGAGCCCAAAGCGGGTGTATGTATTGTATGGCGTGTCTTTGCGTAAATCCCTGTGGCGAATATTACCTTTAAATTCCGAACCCATACCATAGATAACCGTTGGGTCGGTCTGGAGTCTCATTCCCTTTTTTAATCGACGACTAAAAACCCCCGCTATCCTGGCCCTTTCATGTTGTACGCCGGTCTCCTTTTCCACGATTGATGCGAGTATCAGGGCTTCATAGGGAGTCTTGACCTCAATTGAGTCTGAGCGGTTCTGCCATTCTTCCTCAATTACTTTCTGCATTGTACTGTAGGCTCTGCGCAGGAGCTCAATGTCTGTTATTTTGTCCGGAAATATGTAAGTGTCGGGGTAAAATAATCCTTCCGGATGTTTTTCAGGGTATCCAAGTGACCTCATGATGGCCTCATCGGCCAGATTATTCAGCGTGGCCGATATCCGGGAGTGTTTGCGCATCGCTTCCAGCATCTGCTTGAAGGTCCAGCCTTCAGGAATAGTGAGTCGATACTGAACGACCTCCCCGCGTACCAGCTTTTCAAGCAATTCAACAGGGGTTGGTGTGACGGGAAAATAGTATTGCCCTGCTTTGATCTGGCGCGAAAAATTTTTCATTTTCGCATACCATTTCAAATAGCCCGGGGAATCCAGCAAGCCTCTTCGGGATAAATCGTGTAGAAATTCTGAAAATCCCGTGCCCGGTTCGATGATAACGTGAAAAGACTTCTGCTCCTTTGCGATAGGTGCGGAGAGAAATAACAGGTAGTCCTGGTATACCAAGTATGTCCCCGCCGCCGTTAGAACAGTTAATAGCGACAAAAATATGCTGGCTATTTTATGGGCTTTTTTCATGAGCAACGAATCAGAGCCTGTAACTTTCGTGTGACGCTTCCAATGGCTAGTTTTCTTCCCATTAGCTCTTTGACTGGCCAAATGCCAATTAAGCTATTGGTTACAAATAGCTCATCAAATTCGGCTGCTTCTTTGAGCGTTATATCTCGAATGGATAGAGATAGTTTCAGTCGGTGGGCGATATTGATGATGTGACGTCGCAGGATTCCCTCCACGCCACAATGGTCTATCGCAGGTGTAACAAGTGTATTTTCCTTAACAAAAAACACATTGCTCGTAACGCACTCAATAATGCGCCCGTCGTTGTCGAGCAGTAAGCCTTCCTGAATATTATCGTCATCCCACTCATTGCGTGCCAGTACCTGCTCCAGACGATTCAGATGCTTTAGTCCCGCCAGTAAAGGTTGTGAAGCCAAACGGGTATCACATAACCTTACTCGAATACCCGTCTGGTTAAAGTCAGAACCGTAAGAAGGCCAGTCTGTCCTGATAATAATACGGGTAGGCGGCATGGAATGGTCCGCTTTGTAGCCCCGGGGACCACAGCCTCTTGTTATGATGATTTTGATAATCTGCTTGTCGCCTTTATTAAGCAATGACCGGGATTCTGTTTCCAGAATTTTTCCGTCTGTAAAATCAATACCCAGCCTCCGACATCCTCCCAGCAAACGCTCCATGTGATAATTCCATAAAACAGGCTCGCCATTTATCGCCGTGATGGTTTCAAACAGCCCATCTCCGTAGGCTGTTCCCCTGTCTAAAGGAGATATGCAGTTTACTGCCTTACCATTAATTAATATCATGTCGTGATTGTCCCAACGCAAGCAACAGTCCTCGCGCTTTCTGTCGCGTTTCTTCCAGTTCTCTCCGGGGGTCCGAGTCGGCAACTATCCCTGCTCCCGATCTGAAATATACTTCCTTGCCGCATTTGAAAATAGTGCGGATCAGTATATTCAAGTCCACACTGCCATCACGATTAAGATAACCGGCTGACCCCGTATATGGGCCGCGGCCCTCTTGTTCTAGTTCGGCAATAATCGCCATACACCGCACTTTTGGACATCCTGTAATTGTGCCTCCGGGGAATACCGCTTTTATGGCGTCGACAGGTGATGCGTCACTGCACATTTTCCCTCTGATATTGGACACAATATGGTGAACGTGTTCATAAGACTCAAGTGTCATCATTTCATTGGCAACTATGGAACCCGGCTCGCATATTTTGCCCAGATCATTTCTTTCCAAATCAATGAGCATGATGTGTTCCGCTCGCTCCTTGTGATCCGTTTCGAGCTCACGTATCCATTGCCGATCTTTTTCGTCATGAGTTCGTGGGCGCGTGCCCGCTATGGGGCGTGTTTCAACAAAACCCTTTCGAATACTTACCAGTCGTTCCGGCGACGAGCTGATAATATCACCCTGCTTATGGTGGACATGGCAGGAAAATGGCGCCGGATTGGAGTATCGAAGCTGTTCGTAAAGCGCAATTGAATCGACTTCATGGCTTAATCGGGTTCGCCATGAACGTGATAAATTAACCTGAAAAACATCCCCGGCGCGGATGTAATCAAGTATCCGCTCCACTCCGTCGATATATTTTTGCGACTCTTCCTCATGAATTTCCCCGAAATTCGGGGAAATTCCATCCGGTCCTCTGGTATCCAGGATATCAAGCATCTCGGTAAGATAAGAGCGGTGCATGGTTTCCGCCAAGCAGATGGTTTCTGACTTCAAATGGTCGAGAATAATCGCGGCATGGCACCGCGTCGCAAATGCCGTAGGATAGTTGTAAGAAAATCCGGGCAAATCCAGCACCGGTTCAATCTCGCAGGCTGTCTCATAACCAAGATAAATAAACCAGCCTCCACGGAACGGTAGATCTGAATCCGATTGATGATTGTCTGTTATTTTCTGGCTCTGAAACTCATTCTCAAGAAGTGTCAGAAAAGTACCGGTATTTTTTATTTCCGTGGATTCGATGTGATCGCCAGGCAGTGCCAGCAGTATACTGAATCGTGCCTGCACGTTGCCATGCGATACGCTCTCAAGCAAATAAGGGAATTGGCTCGGATATTCAGCCTGAATCGCTACGAGATCAGTCAGGCCTGATCGTATCTCCAATGTAACAGACATCTCTGTCTGTGGGCGCGGCAGCGAACTATTCAGGCTTACGGAACGCAAGTGTCCCGTTAGTTCCACCGAAACCGAATGAATTGGAAAGAACAATATTAATTTTCATTTCACGAGCTTCATTCGGCACGTAATCCAGATCACACTCAGGATCGGGGGTATCGTAATTTATCGTTGGCGGGGCTATCTGATCGTGAATAGCCAGTGCACTGAATACCGCTTCAACTCCACCCGCAGCTCCCAGTAAATGGCCGGTCATTGATTTGGTTGAGCTTACCGCCGTCTTGTATGCATGGTCGCCTAGTGCTTGTTTTATGGCTTGTGTTTCAGCCTTATCACCCGCGGGTGTTGATGTTCCGTGCGCATTAATGTGGCTGATATCTTCCGGGTTTACACCTGCATGGTGCATTGCTATCCGCATACAGCGCTTTGCGCCGTCGCCGCCGGGTGCCGGTGAAGTCATATGGTAGGCATCAGAGCTCATGCCAAATCCTGCCACTTCGGCATATATTTTTGCTCTTCTTTTCCTGGCGTGCTGATATTCTTCCAGTACGAGGATGCCGGCTCCATCGCCCAGTACAAAACCATCACGATCTTTATCCCAAGGGCGGCTCGCCGCTTCAGGGGCGTCATTTCGCGTTGAAAGCGCACGAGCCGCAGCAAACCCGCCCAGACCGGTGTAAGTTGTTGCCATTTCCGCTCCACCTGCAATCATAACATCGGCGTCACCATATTCAATCACTCGAGCGGCATCACCGATATTATGTGTCCCCGTTGCACATGCCGTGACAATGGCGATACTCGGGCCTTTGTAACCATAAGCGATAGACAGGTTCCCAGAGATCATGTTAATAATGGCGGCTGGCACAAAGAATGGGGAAATACGACGGGCTCCTTTGTTCAGGAATACCTGGTAATTCGATTCGATTGTCTCAAGCCCTCCTATCCCCGCGCCAATAGCTATTCCGATGCGTTCGGCGTTTTTTTCGGTTGCCTCAATACCTGAATCCAGGATTGCCTGTCTGGCTGCGGCCATACCATAGTGCATGAACACATCCATCTTTTTAGTCTCTTTGGGCGTCAGGTGTTCTTTGGCATCGAAACCTTTTACAGCCCCTCCGAAAGTGACTGAAAACCCAGAGGTATCTATGCGGTCAATCGGCGCAATGCCGCTTTTTCCGGCGAGAATATTTTCCCAGGATTCTTTTACATTCAGGCCAACCGGAGTCACAGCTCCCAAGCCGGTAATGACCACGCGGCGCTTAGACAAGACAATCCTCTCAGAAATCAGTTATGACCTAAGGAAACTCTGATTAACTCAGAGTTTCCTGCGATACAGGGGTTTATCACCAAAATCAATGATCCGGCACTTAATGACAATCCGCCATTGATTTTGAGAAGAAGACAAAAAACATATTTTTGCCTTCTATGCCCTGACAAGCCTTGTCAGAGCTTCCTTAAATAAATACGGCGGCAAGAATATCCGTTGTGGCCGCCGTTCCATACGCACATAAATTGCTTGGTAATACACAAACCATATTTGTTAGCTGGAATTTTCTTTAATGTAATCAATTGCCTGCTGTACAGTCGTTATATTCTCAGCCTCTTCATCCGGAATTTCGCATTCGAATTCTTCTTCAAGGGCCATAACCAACTCAACTGTATCCAGCGAGTCCGCACCTAAGTCATCAACAAATGAAGCCTCAGGCTTTACCTGATCTTCGCTAACACCGAGTTGTTCAACAACAATCTTGGCAACACGCTCTTCAACGCTGCTCATCTTATGGTCTCTCCTAAAGAAGTATTTGTGCGGCGGGTATTTTAATGAAAATGATGCCACCCTGCCATAGTCATTACTATTTTTTTAATTAAGAAAGCTCTGACAAGGCCATTCTGGACTTGCCAGAGCACGGAAAATATACAATGTGTTTTTTTGTTTTCATCTCAAAATCAATGACTTATTGTCATTTCCGGATCATTGGTTTTGGCGATACGCCCCGGTATCGCAGTAAACTTTAAGTTAACCAGGATGGTCTTAATTGCTTAAGCCGTGCCTGACAGGTTGAGTTATGGCTAACTCATATACATGCCGCCATTTATGTGCAATGTTTCGCCAGTAATGTAACCTGCTTCGGAACTGGCGAGAAAAAGCACAGCATTGGCAATATCCTCCACAGACCCGAGCCTTTGTAACGGCACCTGATTGGCCAGTAATTCTCGTTGCTCGTCGCTGAGTTCGCGCGTCATATCCGTATCAATAAAACCCGGGGCAACCGTATTGACTGTAATGCCTCGAGGGCCTACTTCACGGGCAAGTGATTTACTAAAACCCATCATCCCCGCCTTGGTTGAGGCGTAGTTGGTTTGTCCTGCATTGCCTGCAGCGCCAACAACGGATGCGATGCTGATGATACGCCCTTTTCTGAGTTTCATCATGCCGTAAAGCACCGCTTTAGAGAGTCGATATACCGACGTAAGGTTAGTTGCGATTACGCTTTCCCATTCCTCGTCTTTCATGCGAACGAGCAGATTATCGCGTGTTATGCCCGCATTGTTAACCAGAATCGAGACCGTTCCATACTCCTTACCTATTTCTGAAATTAAAGTACTCACCGCCTCGGCATCATTGACATCAAGCACTCGACCTGCCCCTTTAGTGCCCGCGTCCGCAAAACTGGCCATAACGCTTGCAGCCCCGTTTTCTGACGTTGCCGTTCCGATCACCGTCACACCCGCACGGCTCAGTGCCAACGCAATAGCCTGACCTATCCCTCTGGTGGCACCGGTAACAAGCGCAACTTCTCCATCAAAATTCATGTAACTGTCCCTGACGAAATTCCAGTCTTAACTTCCGTAAGCGCCTTTTCCAGACTTGCCGGGTCGTATACGGTCAAACTGTTAAGCGTTTTGTCGATACGTTTATTGAGGCCGGTCAGTACTCGGCCAGGCCCCATCTCAATTATATGGGTAACACCGCTATCGGCCATGGCCTTTATGGTATCGACCCAAAGTACCGGGCTGTATAGCTGTTCAACCAATGCCTGACTGATCTTACTAACTGTATGGCAGGCGCTGGCCGAAACATTATGCAGGACCGGTACCGATGGCTCGGAAAAACCCACATCCTGCATATAATCCCCGAGCGCTTCAGCGGCGGATTTCATCAAATCGCAGTGAGAAGGAACGCTGATGGCCAGTTTCAGGACTCGTTTCGCTCCGGCTTCTCCGGCCTTGGCCGTAGCACGGTCAATCGCCGCGGCGTGTCCGGCAATGACCACCTGCCCTGGAGCATTATAATTCACGGCCTGCAAAATCTGGCCTTCCGCAGCCTCAACACAGACCTGACGGACAGCAGCATCATCCAGCCCCAGTATAGCTGCCATGGCCCCCACCCCATCCGGCACGGCCGATTGCATGAGCCGGCCACGTTCTGCGACCAGTTCAATCGCGTCTGCGAACTTCAATACGCCAGCACAACACAGGGCCGTATATTCGCCCAGACTGTGGCCCGCCATTACCCCGGCATTTGCCCCATTTGCTTCATTCCAGGCACGCCAGCATGCAACCCCACTGGCCAACATGGCCGGCTGTGTATTGTCTGTGCGATTCAAGTCTGACTCGGGACCATTGGAAACTAATGACCAAAGGTCAAATCCGAGTGACTCGGAAGCCTTCTCGAATGTATCTCTTACGGACTCACTGGCTTCGTAAAGACCCTTCATCATGCCTGCGGATTGTGACCCCTGGCCAGGAAAAATAAACGCTATATTCATAATATATGCTTAATTATCAAATTATTATTACGATTTATTAAAGTATTACATTCTTAATAATGCCGAACCCCAAGTAAAGCCTCCGCCAAACGCCTCCATTAAAATGATCTGGCCCGTTTTTATTCTGCCGTCTCTGACGGCGACATCAAATGCGAGTGGAATTGAAGCCGCAGAGGTGTTTCCATGTTCGCCGACGGCGAGTACGACATTGTCCATGCTCATTTCCAGCTTCTTTGCCGTTGCCGATATGATCCGGGTATTGGCCTGATGCGGCACAAGCCAGTCAATATCTGATTTAACCATATTATTGTATTCAAGTGTTTCATCAACAATACGTCCCAGCGTCCGCACCGCCATTTTGAAGACTTCATTACCCTGCATCTTGATAAAAGGGTCGTGGGCAAGCATTTCACCACTACTTGAAACACCGGAGGGCACATGAAGTAACTCCTCATAAGCACCATCTGCATGCATGTGCGTGGAGTAGATACCCGGCCCATCTGATGCCTTTAATACGACTGCACCAGCGCCATCTCCGAACAGGATACAGGTGCTCCTGTCCGCCCAGTCAATAATTCTTGACATGATTTCGGCGCCAATAACCAAGGCGCATTGCGCTACTCCGGAACGAATAAAGCTATTCGCGGTACCAAGCGCATAGATAAAACCTGAACAAGCCGCCTGAATATCAAATGCCGCACAGCCATGGATATTTAAGCGGGATTGAACAAGGCAGGCCGTACTCGGAAAAATCTTATCGGGCGTTGTTGTGGCAAGCACGATTAGATCGATATCATCAGAACCAACTCCTGCGGCTTCCATGGCGGGTCGGGCGGCAGCAACAGCCATATCACTGGTCGTTTCGTCATCGCCGGCAATATGGCGCCCACGAATACCCGTTCTTTCCTGAATCCACTGATCGGAAGTTTTCACCATCTTTTCAAGATCGGCATTTGTCAGTATTTTTTTAGGCAGATAACTTCCAGTACCCGCTATACATGCGTGAGTCACGCTTCCCCCATTATCCAGTAACGGTCTAAACCTATAAAAAAACTACAGGGCTTTCGATAGTGTTCTCTCCAGCCTGGAACTAATTGCCTGAGGTACTTGTTTTTCGACTTCGCGAACCGCAATATCTATAGCGTTTGCAAAGGCGGGGGCATCGGCCCCACCGTGACTTTTGATCACAATACCCCTGAGCCCAAGCAGAGATGCGCCATTGTAGCGCCCGGGATCAAGAGTTTTCTTGAATGATTTTAATATAGGCCATGCAAAAAAAGCAGCGGCGCGGGTAAATATACTCTGTTCAAACGCCTCTTTTAGAATCGTAGTCACCAGCTTGGCAACCCCTTCGCTGCTTTTCAGGGCGATATTACCGACAAAACCATCACAGACGATGACATCAAAATCACCAAGAAAAATATCATCCCCCTCCGCAAAGCCAACATAATTGAGGTCAGTTTCAACCAGTAATCGCGCTGCCTCTCTCACCTGCTCATTACCCTTGATGTCTTCTTCGCCAATGTTCAGCAAGGCAACAGAAGGGGCTTCGATGTTTTCTACGGAGCAGGCCAGCTCTGCTCCCATAATAGCAAAATCCCTCAAATGCTCGGCACTGGAATCAACGTTTGCCCCGAGATCAAGCATATAAGTATGCCCATTTGCTGAGGGTAGATGGGAAATGATTGCCGGACGGTCAATGCCCGGCAACATTTTCAAGACGAAGCGTGAGATAGCCATTAGTGCACCGGTGTTACCCGCACTTACACATGCATCCGCCACGCCTTCATCGACAAGATTAACTGAAACACGCATGGATGAATCCTTTTTCTTGCGAAGCGCAAGAACCGGAGATTCATCCATTGCCACAACTTCACTTGCGGGGCATATGATCATTCTGTCATTCAGTTCCGCTGAATACTTCTTCAGAGTCTTTGTCAGCACTTCTTCCTGGCCAACGAGGATAACGTGCAGGCGCGAACATTTGTCCAGCGCTTCCAGCGCAGCCGGCAAAACCACATCCGGGCCTGTATCACCCCCCATGACATCCAGCGCTATTGTTATTCGATCAGACATGCGTCCCCTCTGAAAATAAAATTGCCCGAGCCGGATCAGTACGGGCTCGGGCAATCAGTGATTGGGATTATTGACAGATAAGGCTATTCGTCGTCTTCGTCGTCAATCATCTTTGGTTTGATAAATTGTTCTCCGCGGTAATATCCTCCCGCACTGACGTGATGACGCAAATGAGTTTCGCCGCTACCCTGGTCAACTGACAGCGTTGCTGCACCCAGACTGTCATGCGCACGACGCATACCACGCCTGGAACGGGTTTTACGATTCTGTTGTACAGCCATTTTCTACCTCCAATTAAATAAGACTACCGAAACCAGTCGCCTGACTCACACTTTCAGTTTTTTCAGCACGGCAAATGGACTTTGCCGTTGACTGCTTGCCGCTTCAGAAACAGCGCTTCCCTGTATAACCGGCGATTCACACCTATTGTGCATGGTGACAACCGGTAATGCCAGTAACAACTCATCTTCAACCAGATCAATGACGCTCACCTGCTCATCATTAACCGTCAAGGGTTCAAACAGGTCCGGTAATTGATTCGCCTGCGCTTCCGTGGTTATCACACAAAGCGAAACTTCACTATCAAGCCTGACTACCACCGGTTCCAGGCAACGCTGACATATCATTACCACTCTGGCGCCGACAGCCCCAGTGATCAGAACCCTGCCCTGCTCATCCCGACCGAATTTCAGATCAACATTAACATTGCCCTGATAACTATCAATCGAAGCAAGCAACCGCTCGCACAGAGCGCAGTCGAGTTCGCCTTGTATCCTGCGTGTAGAATCGGCGAATCCGCGTACATCAACAGACTTTGGCAGAGCTACCGACATGGGCGGGAGATCATAGCGATGAATCCAAACGGCGTCAAAGTAAAATTGCCAGCAAAAAACACCGTGCCCATGCGTATCGATCAGATACCCAATCGCTTCGCGTTTCTCGACCGGCCTTAGAGCTTTTTTCGATCAGCTCCTTCAAAGCCATATTCTCCAGCGCCATATCCGCAAACAGGCCTTTGAAGCTTGGCATTCTCGACTTCGAGTGTCTTGATTCGTTTCAGCTCCAGGTCACCGTACTTGAATTTCCATTTGGAATAGGTCGCCGAACTGACGTCGTGCTTGCGGTACGCTCATTGACTGCCATACCACTATCGACTTCCTTCTCAGTAGTAACGTTAGTTTTATTTCTTTTAATATCAAGTACTTATTACCACCTCTTAGTACGTGTGTAACTATTGTGCAAATCACCACTCGCACTGCACGTTTTTTCTACGCTTGTGCGACTATCGCAATTCAATAGTTTACACATTCGGCACTTGCATAGTGTAAGACGAAGAACGTGCTTAATCCATACACGTTCTTTAGCTTTTCTTCGTAGCGTTTCAAGTCGCTTGGCTTATCTTTGAGTTCTTCTCGTAACTCTAACTGCTCTTGCCATTCAGCTTCTATCTGTGCGTACTCGTCTTCACTTAGCCAAGTTTGTAGCTGACGGTTTTGCACGTTTTCTCCACGCTTTAACTTAGCAGCTATAGCTTCTAGTTTAGCTAGTCGTTTCTTTTCCTCTGCAGTTAGTATCCGACATGGATTAGCTTTATCTAAGCGTTCTTGAAGCAACTTACGGAAGTTACTTCCAGGGTTATTTTGACTGTCGTACCATTCACTCATTTGATGAAGATTCAATCTAATTAATCAGAAGAACCTTGCAAGTATAAAGTCAGCCAATCTTTCTCCTATTTCTTTTGAGCCCATTGCAGTGGTATGAGCACCATCATAAAAGTGAGAACTTAAAAACGTATGACTATACAAATCAAGGGTATTCTCTCCACATAACTCAAACATGACGTTGTTTAATTGTCGAATTGAGTAGTCGTAATCGATTCCATTTAAGCCTTCACCTAGAACATTTGTGAAGCCTTGACCTAGAACATTTGGCACTCCATAAATTTCCCCACTCTTTTCCATAACATATCTATGCGGCTGAGTTACACATATTGGAATGGCACCTAAAGCCGATATCTTTTCCAACAGAATGCGCATTCTTGACTGAAAAACATTAGTATTTTGTTCTGATAAAGCCACGGTTCTTTCACTCATCACATTAACTTCGTAATCATCTTCATCATATGGATGAGGTTCGTGTGTTTCGTAAACTGCTGATCCGTGCACGATTGATTGTTGTAGAAGCCGATATATTGGTAATAAAGCTTGAAATACCTCAAAATTTTCGAGGAAACCCTGTAATCTCTGTCGGTTATTGATATCAACTCTTGGTTTTGGTGCACCAAGTCTTAGAAAGTTAGCATCGTTGATACCGACATATAGCACAATAAATTTCGGCTTGAGCTCTGGTATAAGCGGGAACCAATGCTCAAAAGAAAAGATATGTCCCCATGTACTATGCCCATCTACCCCAGCGTTAGATACACAGCCAAAATCATCTATCTGAGCAATCAGTCGCTCTTCAAGGATTGATTGATATGTAGAGTCAAAAGGAACGTATCTCTGATCTGTTGTACTTCCGCCAATTGTCAGAATATCGATTTCGTCTGTGCTATCGCAAGCGTCACGTAAGCCATATTCATTTCTCACGTAATTTACGCTTAATAAATCATATTGGTAGAGTTTACTTATGTCATATGTAAACTGAAAATCTCGTAAGATATTAGCTTCTTTAGTTTTAAACCAGATATCACCTGAGTTTACCAGCCTTAAACCTGATTCGAACAAAATCAGACCGAGAACACAACTTAGCGTGATCACTAACAAAGAAGCAATTTTTCTTTTAATCCAACTCATACCGTTCCTCATAATTCTCTTTTAGAGATTCATCTTGCTGCTCTTTATAAAAGACATAATTGCCAACAGCCAACACATCCATTTCAGTTCCCATAAAGCACTTAAAGGCATCTGTTGGCGTACAAATGATTGGCTCACCACGCACGTTAAAAGACGTGTTCACAACGAGTGAGCAGCCTGTTTTGTCTTTGAACTTTGAGATCACGGCATGATAACGAGAGTTTGTGTCTGAATGTACTGTTTGTATCCGTGCAGAATAATCAACGTGCGTGATAGCTGGCACAGAGGAACGTGGTACGTTGAGCTTATCAATGCCGAATAAAGCTTCTTCCTCTTCAGTCATTGCGCGTCGTTTATCTTTCTGAACGTCGGCAACTAAGAGCATGTAAGGGCTATCAGTATCATGCTCAAACCACTCACCTACATCTTCTCGCAGTACACTAGGAGCAAAGGGACGGAAGCTTTCGCGATACTTTACCTTGAGGTTAAGTTGCTTCTGCATGATGGGCGAACGGGGATCAGCAATGATGCTTCGTCCACCTAATGCGCGGAACCCAAACTCCATGCGCCCTTGCATCCAGCCGACCACTTTTTCATCGGCTAAAGCTCCAGCAACTTCCTCTATGAGTTCGTTTTCTGAACGTTTTTCATATACCGCACTACATGCTTTTAATTCAGCTTCAATTTCAGCATCATTAAACTCTGGACCCAGGTATGCACCCTTCATAGCATCGCGTTCTGTGGATACAATTCGCTCATTGCCGTGATGCAGATACCAAATTGAAAGAGCAGCACCAAGTGCGCCGCCAGCATCTCCAGCAGCTGGTTGTATCCATAGGTTGTCGAAGATGTTTTCGCGTAACAGAATGCCATTCGCAACGCAGTTTAGTGCTACACCGCCAGCCAGACAGAGATTGCGTTCGCCCGTTTCCTTCGCTATGCCTCTTGCTAACTTAAGGACAATATCTTCTGTTACCTTTTGTACTGAAGCAGCTAAATCCATCTCACGTTGGGTAAGTTCGGTTTCTGACGTACGAGGTGGACCGCCAAACAATGCATGAAACTTCTTGTTTGTCATTGTTAAGCCGGTCGCATAATCGAAGTAACTCATGTCCAACTGAAAGCTACCGTCTTCTGCCACGGTGATGAGCTTGTCTCTTATTAAGTCTGCGTAGCGCGGTTCTCCATATGGAGCTAAGCCCATCACTTTATATTCGCCAGAATTGACTTTGAATCCTGTGTAGTAAGTAAACGCAGAGTAAAGCAGTCCAAGTGAATGGGGAAAATGTATTTCCTTTACAACTTTCAAATCACGTCCGTTTCCAATAGCTAACGACGTCGTTGTCCATTCACCAACACCATCCAATGTGAGCACTGCAGATCTCTCAAAAGGTGATGGGTAATAGGCGCTAGCTGCATGTGATAAATGATGTTCGGAAAATAATAAGCGCTCGCACCAATCAACATCTTCGTTAAGCGTTGATTTGAGTTCTTTGATGAGGGCTGATTTCTGAAAGAGTTTGTCTTTAATCCAAACTGGCATCGCTTTAGCAAAGCTCGTAAACCCTTTAGGTGCAAATGCAAGATAGGTTTCAAGCAGCCTCTCAAATTTCACAAAAGGCTTTTCGTAAAAAACTACATTATCAATTTGATTTGCAGATATACCAGCCTCTTTCAAGCAGTACTCAATTGCATAATGTGGAAAACCCGCATCATGCTTTTTTCGCGTAAAGCGTTCTTCTTGTGCTGCTGCAATAATTTCACCATCTTTAAGTAAACATGCCGCACTGTCGTGGTAAAAGGCAGATATGCCAAGTACGTACATGAATTACTCCTAGAAGAGTGTGTATATGAAAGGTGCTACAACAGAACTTTGTGCGAGTATCAACAAACCGCCAAGTATCAACATTACAATGATGATGGGAGCCAACCACAATTTTTTACGAACACGAAGGAAAGCCCAAAGCTCTTTTAAAAATTCCATTTGATTTGCCTTTATTAGAACTGGTGTTTGAAGGATTCAGATTTGATTGGTTCACTGCGCGAAATCCAGTGACTTGCTTTCTTGGAGAACTTGAGCCTCAGCTCATCACGCCCACTAAGTCGCATGACGAAAGCAATTGGGGTGAAAAGCCCAAAGAAGATTATTCCAAGAACGATTGGGCTAACTATCATGCCGAGAAGAAGTCCAAACCGCATCCATAGCTTATTCAGTGGCAAAAGAATGTCAGCTTTAACTGCCGTGACAACTAAAAATATCAATGACGCTGCACCAAATATGTATGCCCATGTCATATTTGTAGCGTTGTAGAAGTAAGCTGCAGCTACTGCAAAAACGAAGGTAAAGAAAAATCCAAACTTTCTATTCGATGGAAGTTCAATTTCTGAAAATTTCATGTTCGCCTTCAGCAAAGTGCTGTTTCTTCAGTGCCAAATCTTAGTCTCTGAGTTACTACGAGTTTCAGTAGTCACACGTTTGTGCAACATTTTGTGTAACTGTATGAAAAAAGACTAAGAAAATCAATGACTGATTTGAGCTTGTGAAACCAATGTGTAAGTCATTAATGTAATTAAATCAATAACTTAAACTATAAAAACTACTCCCACTCGATTGTCGCTGGCGGTTTGCCGGATATATCGTAGGTTACCCGGGAGATGCGTGGAATTTCATTGATGATGCGACGCGATAAGCGGTCCAATAATTCGTATGGAAGGCGGGCCCAGTGCGCTGTCATGAAATCAACGGTCTGTACCGCTCGCAACGCTACGACATAGTCATAGCGGCGAGAGTCTCCGGTGACGCCAACGGATTTTACCGGCAGAAAAACAGCAAATGCCTGATTCACCTTGTCATACCACTCTGAATTTCGCAGTTCCTGAATAAAAATATCGTCGGCAAGTCGTAAAATGTCCGCATATTCCTTTTTGACTTCTCCCAGGATACGCACGCCAAGACCCGGGCCCGGGAAGGGATGCCGGGTTATCATCTCCGACGGCAGACCTAATTCGACACCAACCTTGCGCACTTCGTCCTTGAACAGTTCGCGCAGCGGTTCGACGAGTTTCAGTTTCATATGCCCGGGCAGGCCGCCTACATTATGGTGAGATTTGATGACCCTGGCCTTACCCGTTGCGGAACCCGCTGATTCGACCACGTCCGGGTAAATCGTGCCTTGTGCCAACCATTTCATGTTCGTGAGTTTTTTCGATTCTTCTTCAAATACTTCAATAAAAAGATTACCAATGATCTTCCGTTTCTCTTCAGGATCGGTCCTGCCTGAAAGCCCAGCGAGAAAACGGCCTTCCGCATTGACTCGAATAACTCTGACACCCATGTGCTTGGCAAAAGTCGCCATGACCTGATCGCCTTCATTCAGGCGCAGCAGGCCGTTGTCAACAAAGACACAAGTCAATCGATCTCCAATCGCCCGATGCAGGATTGCCGCCACCACCGATGAATCGACTCCACCGGATAGTCCCAGCAGTACTCGGTCGTCACCCACTTGTTCGCAAATCCCTTGTATGGCACCTTCAATGATGTTTCCCGGTGTCCATTCGGCGGCACAGCCGCAAATATCATGGACGAAACGGCTCAGGATGCGCCCGCCCTGCCGAGTATGCGTGACCTCGGGGTGAAACTGAACGCCGTAAAACCGCCGCGACTCATCGGCCATGCCGGCCAGCGGAGCATTATCGGTAGCGGCGATGACGCTGAAGCCTCTCGGTAATGACTCAACTCTGTCGCCATGGCTCATCCAGACATCCAACATGCTGCAACCTTCCGAGGTTACTTCATCCTCGATATCCTTTAACAATGCGGAATGTCTGCGGCAGCGGACGCGGGCAAAGCCAAATTCACGCTTCAGGGCGCCGGCGACCTTGCCACCCAACTGCGCCGCCATGGCCTGCATCCCATAGCAGATTCCCAATACCGGGACGCCGGCCTCAAACAACCACGAGGCGGCGCGTGGGGTTTCATCATCCGTAACCGTTTCCGGCCCGCCTGAAAGAATAATTCCCCTGGGGGCAAAGCTCCGAAAGCAATCCACATCGGCATCCCAGGGCATAATTTCACAATAGACCATGGCCTCACGCACACGGCGTGCTATGAGCTGAGTATATTGCGAACCAAAGTCAACGATCAGAATGCGGTCTGAATGGATGTCACTCATTGTGGGAGGCCCTGAAAAAAGGGTTTTTTATTTATTTGTGGTAATTCGGCGCTTCTTTAGTGATTGTTACGTCATGTACGTGACTTTCCGCCATGCCAGCCCCCGTAATTTTGACAAGCTTGGGGCAGGTGCGCATTTCATCCAGTGTCCCGCACCCCACGTACCCCATACTGGCGCGCAGACCACCAATGAACTGGTGGACAATCGGAATAAGTGAGCCTTTATAGGGTACGCGACCTTCAATACCCTCAGGCACGAGCTTTTCCGCTTCAGTCGAGTCCTGGAAATAACGGTCGCTTGAACCGTCCTTGTCGGCCATGGCTCCCAGTGAACCCATGCCACGATAGGATTTATATGAACGCCCCTGATATAGCTCGACCTGACCGGGAGCCTCCTCTGTGCCGGCGAACACACTGCCCATCATCACCGTAGAGGCACCGGCGGCAATGGCCTTCGACATATCCCCGGAATAGCGGATGCCGCCATCGGCAATGACCGGAATACCCTTGTACTCCAGCGCCCGAGCCGCTTCCGCTATAGCTGTCACCTGAGGAACTCCCACGCCGGCGACAATACGGGTGGTACAGATTGAACCGGGCCCTATGCCCACCTTGACGGCATCTGCGCCGGCATCGGCAAGCGCCAATGCGCCATCGTGACTGGCAATATTGCCTCCGATGACCTGCACGTGATGAAATTTCTTCTTTACCCAGGCAACACGGTCCAGAACGCCTTTTGAGTGGCCGTGGGCAGTGTCAACTACAATCACATCAACACCCGCTTCCACCAGGGCCTCAACACGTTCCTCAGTACCCTCCCCCGTACCAACGGCCGCTCCCACACGCAGGCGCTGCTCGCTGTCCTTACTTGCCATGGGCTTTTCCCGGGCTTTCTGAATATCCTTGACAGTAATCATTCCGCGTAGCCGGAAATCGCCGGTTACCACCAGAATCTTCTCGATACGGTGTGCATGCAGCAAATCAATCACTTCAGAGCGGTCAGTGCCTTCTTGCACCGTTACCAATTTGTCTTTGGGTGTCATAATTGTCGCCACGGGCTCGTCCAGACGCTTCTCGAAACGCAGGTCCCGGCTGGTTACAATACCCAGCAGTTCATCACCATCAACCACTGGCATACCGGAAAACCCTTTATCATGGCGCAGGGAAATAACTTCTCCTATTTTCATGTCCGGGGTGACCGTGACCGGGTCAGTGATAACTCCACTTTCAAATTTCTTTACCAGACGGACTTCCCGGGCCTGCTGCTCAATCGCCATATTCTTGTGAATAATGCCCATTCCGCCTTCCTGGGCCAGTGCAATAGCCAGCCTGGATTCCGTTACCGTATCCATGGCGGCTGAAATCAATGGGATTTGCAGACGTATGTCGCACGTCAATTGAGTCGATAAATCGACATCGCCGGGCAATACCTCCGAATAAGCCGGAAGTAACAGGACGTCATCAAATGTCAGTGCTTCATGGGAAATACGCATCTGCTAACCATCTCCTGTAGTATGGCATGGTGGGATTAGCAAGTTATTATAACAGTTCAATTTATCCGGCGTCATACCCAATACCAGAGGCACGCCGTCCGGGATAATTTTTCATGCGTCATATTTATACCGTAACCGAGATCAACAACACCGTCAGAACCATACTGGAACAATCACCGGGGTTGGTATGGGTCGAGGCTGAAGTATCCAGCATCGCCCGCCCTGCTTCAGGCCATCTCTACTTTTCACTGAAAGATCCTTCAGCACAAATTCGTTGCGCGTTTTTTAGACAACGTAACCACCTGCTGAATTTCAAGCTTAGAGACGGCATGAAGACACTGGTTCGAGGCCGGATCAGCCTTTACGAACCACGCGGTGATTATCAGTTGATCGTGGAGCATATGGAACCCGCCGGTGAAGGCGACCTCCAGAAAGCATACGAGCTACTCAAACAAAAGCTACAGGCGGAGGGCCTGTTTGACCAAAGCCAGAAAAAAGCCATACCCGACATGCCACTGTCCATCGGCATCATTACCTCACCTGCCGGTGCGGCGGTCAGAGATATTCTGCACATCCTGAAACGGCGTTACCCGGTGGCACAAGTCATCATCTATGCCAGCTCCGTACAGGGCAGCGGCGCGGCGGAAAATCTACGGGCAATGGTTGAGCTTGCGGACCGTCGCCAGGAATGCGACGTGCTCATCATCTCCCGAGGCGGCGGCTCTCTTGAAGATTTGTGGGCCTTTAATGATGAGACCCTCGCCAGGGGCATACAGCGTTGCACACTGCCGATAATCAGTGGCGTCGGCCATGAAATTGATTTCACCATTACCGATTTTGTCGCCGACCTGAGGGCACCCACACCCTCGGCGGCGGCCGAACAGGTGGCACCCGACAGTGAGGAGATACTTTCACAACTCCAAGGCCTGTCGCACAGCCTGTATAAGACAGTGGACAATACATTAAAGCAATACTTTCAGAACCTTGACTGGCAGGACCGGCGTCTGGAAACTTTGCATCCGGGACGCCAGCTCAAACAAAAGCGCCAGTCTCTGAACGCCCTGCTGATGCGTGCAGTCCGCAGTCTTGGGCTGGCCCTGCCGGCATCCGAGCAGAAACTGCGGCAATTGAACATAAGACTCACGCAGCAATCGCCCATCCATGACCTGCACAGAAAATCCGGGCAGTCCGACCTGCTGCGACACCGGCTGCTCAAGGGACTCGAATACCGCCTTAATGTGTATAAATCCCGGCTTGCTGCCAGCGCCCATTCCATGCATGCGCTGAGTCCCATGGCCACTCTGTCAAGGGGATATGCGCTGACATTCGATCAGGAAACGGGAAAACTGCTGACCAGCAGTCAGCAAACCTCGCCCGGGAAAAGAATGGAAACACGGCTATCTGCAGGCAGAATTATTTCACAGGTTGAATCCATCCATGAATAGCGGCCACAACGCCTGACTTCAACCCCCGCAGTCCATATGCCTGTTATTTTTACCGGCGTAAACAGGCTGTGCCGGAATTGGCCCCATACGCACCCTGCCCAGACCACCTGTCCGACAGCGTTTCCGCTTGCCTCAATACCAGATCAACCGCCCCGGGGGTTTTATCAGGCGGGTATTTATAGCGACGAAGAAGGTTTCTGACCATATTTCTTAATTTGGCACGCACACTCTCCCGCACCTGCCAATCGACGGTCGTACTGGCGCGCAGTTTCTCGACGAGTTCATGGGCCATCATCTTCAGGACATCATCGCCCAGTTCACGGGCGGCGCTTTCGTTATTCGCCAGCGCATCGTAAAAGGCCACCTCGTCCGGGTTGAGTCCCAATTCTTCATGGCGCTTCATGGCATCCTGGAACTCCCTGGCCATGGCAATCAACTCCTCGATAACCTGCGCCGTTCCAATTGCCCGCTTATGATATTTGCGCAGGGTCGCCAAAAGCCTGTCGCTGTATTTCTTTTCCTGCACGACGTTATGACGTGTATTGGCGCGGATTTGGTCACGTAAAAGCCTTTCCAGTAACTCGATGGCGAAATGTTTATCCTTCATATTCCGCACATCGTTCATGAACTGATCGTCCAGCAGGCCGATATTCGGCCTGTCCAGGCCGGCCAGCTTGAAGATGTCATCAACGCCCTCGGCGATTATGGCCTGATCAAGGATTTGTTTCAGAACCGAATTCTTCTCCTCTTCGGTACGTTTCTTATCTACCGAGGTTGCTTTGGTGAAAGCGGCTTTAACAGCAGAGAAAAAGGCAATCTCTTTTTTATACTCCTGTGCCTCATCCAGTGTGCCGCATAGCGCAAAAGCCTTGGTAATCGCCAATACCGTATCAAGAAAACGTTTCTTGCCATCCTCCAGGCCAAGAATATGGTTGGCGGCAGGTACCAACAACCGGACAGCCTCGGTTTCGTACTCACTGTAATCAAACCCATGCAACATTCCCCGCACCACATCAATCTTTTCAAGCAATACCGAAAAGGCATCTTCCGCCCAATTGATCGGACTGCCCTTGCCCTTGGAATCAACATACGTCTTCAGCGCGGCTTTCAGCTCACCGATAATGCCGATGTAATCCACCACCAGCCCGCCGGGCTTGTCCCTGAATACCCGATTGACCCGCGCAATCGACTGCATGAGATTATGGCCACGCATCGGCTTGTCGATATACATGGTATGGGCGCAGGGGGCATTGAAGCCGGTAAGCCACATGTCGCAGACAATGACCAGCCTGAGCGGGTCATCAGGGTCCTTAAAACGCCTTTCCAGGCATTTCTTTTGCGTCTTGCTGTAGTTATGCGCCTGTAGTAATGATTCGTCCGAAGCCGAGGCCGTCATAATGACCTTGATTGCGCCTTGATTGATATCCTCGCTATGCCAGTCAGGACGCAAGGCGGTAATCGCATTGTACAGGCGGGCGCATATCTCACGGCTCATGACCACGATCATGCCCTTGCCTTTACTGATGCGTTCGGTGCGTTTTTCGAAGTGTTGCACCAGATCTTCGGCCACTTCTTTGATACGCGGCTCGGCGCCGGCCAGTTTCTTCAGTGCGGCCCATTTGACCTTGGTTTTTTCCCGTGTGCTGAGGCCTTTTTCATTTTCCTCGATATCATCAAGAACCTTATTGACCTCCTCATTGAGCTTATCGATTTCGGCCCGATTGATATCGAGTCTGGCCAGACGGCTCTCATAGTAAATCGGCACGGTTGCACCATCATCCACCGCATCCTGAATGTCATAGATACTGACATAATCACCAAATACCACACGGGTGTCCCTGTCCTCCGTAGCGATAGGCGTACCGGTAAAACCAATAAACGAGGCCATGGGCAGGGCATCACGCAGATTCCTGGCGTGTCCGAACCGGTATTCACCGGTCTTTTGATTGAGCACTGCCTTAAGCCCATACTGACTGCGATGGGCTTCATCCGAGATGACCACAATATTGCTGCGCCGACTGAGCACCGGATGCCGTTTCTCGCCATTGAGCAGGGAAAATTTCTGTACCGTGGTAAAAATAATGCCGCCGGATTGACGTGACTCCAGCCGCTCGCGCAAATCATTGCGGCTGTTGGCCTGGACAGGGGACTGCTTCAACAACATCTCCGCGGCGGCGAAGCTATCGAATAACTGGCTATCCAGATCATAGCGGTCCGTGACCACCACCAAAGTAGGATTCTGCATTTCGGGCTGCTGCAACAGCATGCCCGCATAACACACCATGGAGATACTCTTGCCTGATCCTTGCGTATGCCAGACCACCCCGGCCTTGTGTGAACCCGGTTTCACTTCCTTGCCGTAGGTGACGCGGGGTTCTTCTGCCTTTCCTTCCGATACAGATGCAATCATGGTCACGCGCACCGCCTCAAGCACGGCATGGAACTGATGATAACCGGCGATTTTTTTAACCAGCGTGTCACCGTCCTGCTCGAACAGGACAAAATAGCGCAGATAGTCGAGCAGCAACTCGCGGTCAAAGAAGCCTCGAACCACATTCTCCAGTTGATATTCCAACCGGGGTTTGTCGTCTTCATTCCTGATGGTGCGCCAGGGAAGAAAACGTTCCCTGTTCGCCGTCAACGAACCGATCCGCGCATTGACGCCATCTGAAATCACCAGTGCTTCGTTGCAGACAAACAGATCGGGAATTTCTTCTTTATAGGTCTGTAATTGATTACAGGCATCCCACACATCGGCATCTTCATCAGCCGGATTTTTCAGCTCAATCACGGCAATGGGCAAGCCATTGATAAACACCACCACATCCGGGCGGCGATTCATCTTTGTGCCTGTCACCGTGAATTGATTCACCACCAGGAACTGGTTGTTATCCGGTTTGTGGAAGTCAATTAACTGAACGTGATCGGTCTGTTTTTTATCGTTCTTGTCGGCATATTCAACCGGCATACCCTCTAACAGATATTGCTGGAAATCCCGGTTGTTTCGGACCAGGGCGGGGTGTTCGGGTTTACTCAGGACGTGGACGACTTGTTCTTCTAAAGTGGCTACAGAGATTTGAGGGTTAATGCGTTGCAGGGCATTCAGCAATCGGCCGGTAAGGATTACCTGTTTATAGTCTTCGCGTTCCGGTGCTTCGCCATCATGGGCAATGTCGTAGCCATTGGCGTATTCATAGCCGCCTTCACGGAACCAGTCCAGGCAGAGTTGTTCGAGTTGGTCTTCGGTGATCCCGGACATCATCAATCATCCTGATTAACATTTGCTTACAAATTGGAACTTGTTGTTTTTATTGAATTTTTTTATTTTTAAGCACTTTTCTGCATTAGTTCGCGAATAAACTTCATATTAGCAGATAAATGGTATCCTGTCGGTTTTATAGCCAATTTCCAATAATTCAAGTTGTTCGTCGCTAGTGAAACACAAGTCCCTAAGCCCAATAAGGGACATATTTAGTGTATCGCCTAGATGTATTATCCGGATCGTCCAATTTAATTAAACGCTCTTCTAAAGCCATCGCTATGATCCCGGATGCCATGTCCGTTTGGCGATTATCCGAGCCAAATCGCTCTCGTAAACTTTGGTTCGTCATTTTTTCATTCATTACGTAGCGCAAACAGCAATGCTGGTAACACGCCCTGATACGATCTTCCTTTGACATCTCATCGAAATCTCTGTGGGCATAGAGAACAGCAGTAGTCCGTACCTGACCAACTTTAAAATCCGGCGCTGGCAACCGATATACTTGTGCGCTTTCAACAACCTTATCTATGCCACTACCCGATTCTTCACAAACACCAAATCTCCTCATTACTCCCGCAAGCTATTCATTTCTTGATTGTTACTCATCCCTTACGAAAATCTCCAGTCTTATTCTTACGTTTGCCTCATTGGGGCGATTTAATTAGAGTTCGACTACGGGAAGGCTTTCGCTATATTTCAATCTTAGCCAATCAAGCATCTCTAAATTACGTATTGTAGAAGCTATTGCTTTTTGTTTCTCTTCATTCTTCCAGCTTTTTTTCCAGTTAACCATGTAATCATAGAGATCTTGCTCAGTTACACTATCTGCTGTTTTTTCTTTCTTAATCTGTCTTGCTGCAAACAAAATTGTTGCTATCTCTTCTGCGTGCTCTGTGTTCTTTATTCGGCTAAATAGATCGACAGTTTTATAGATCTTCTTTTGCAGTGGCACTAAATGCTTCTCGTACTTTTTAAGAATTTTTTTATATTCAGAGCCGATTATCAAGGTATTCATCTTTCCAAGCTGTTGCTCATGTATAAGATTCATATTTGCAAAAACACTTAATGCGTCTTTTACTTCATTTGAGAACGGCCCATAGTTACCTCGCTTAAAATGAAAGCCTGTATCTATGCCTTGCTCAGTCATGATATAGCAGATTTTCTGAAAAACCGTTCGGCCAACGGGATTTGCGTATTGCTGCTTCGCTAATTGATCCACGACCTCTAGTAGCGCAATCCAATTAGGATTCAGTTTTTTATTTTGTTTCCCTTTAATCGCTCCAGCTAAATTCACTTTCTGAGACAAGAAGTCAGTCGTCAACTGCTGTTTTGGTGTACCGAAGGGGGCAAATATCTCAACAGGTATATCAAGCACAGATAATTTCTGATACAGAATAGGTCCAACAACTGACCATTCAAGCCCGCCATTCCCACACCCAAGCGGTGGAAACGCTACTGAAGTAATACCCCATTCCTTATATTTCTCCAGAAAAATATCCAGACCTTTTACAACATCTTGAAGCCTGGAAGGTGATCGCCAGTGTTTCTTAGTTGGGAAATTGACTATCGAATTACCAAGCATATCCTCATAGTAATAAGGCACACCCGGTTCGACTTTGCCCATTGAACACCGTTGCTCATAATCAGAGAACATGCCAGGATAACGTTTTTTAAATTCCTGAGCGATGCCTTTACCCATAATGCCGATACAATTCACTGTATTAACCAGTGTCTTTGCCGGGTCCTCAAAAATATTGCCAATGAGTACTTTAATCATAATTAATCTCAGAGTAAGAAAACATGACGGTTAATCTCAATAGGTTGAGTAAATCTTTGCTGCACTAAAAGCTTCCTGGCATCTTCGCTCACGACATAAGCTCCCTGGATATACTTTGTTTCAATATGATCGGGCACCAAAACTTCCGCACATTTAATAGACTTATGTTGAAAATAGGTGATCTGATCACCCTGATGCCGCCAATCTTCCGCGTAAATCTTATCAAAATTTAGCGCATTTAGCTCACTTGATGAACGAAATCGAACGTATTGACTGGCCGCATTTTGGTCACTTATGACTACCCCCTCAAGGTTTAGAATCTCAGTAGAGACCCTCAAAACACAAAGATTAGCAGCCTGATGATTTCTGGCCGACATCATTGGGTTTCTAGCATGAAAATACAAATTGGCATATTGGTGCAGACTAAGCCCACCAGGAACTTGAATCTTATTCCTCTTATATTGAACATCCGCCATAGAAATATCTGTATGGGGTAATTTAGCGCAACGCTCATGTGACAATATCCCATGCTCAAGTACCGATGGGATATTCGTAATCGGCATAATGTTGTGAAGCTCTTCAACATGATGACTCACGCCACAGCCTCTATCGTAAATTGAATATCACTGAGAGTGATTTCGCCGGAAAGGAGCTTTGGGAGTTGATACTCCAGCCGGGGTTTGTCGCCTTCATTCCTGATAGTGCGCCAGGGAAGAAAACGTTCCCTGTTCGCCGTCAACGAACCGATCCGCGCATTGACGCCATCTGAAATCACCAGTGCTTCGTTGCAGACAAACAGATCGGGAATTTCTTCTTTATAGGTCTGTAATTGATTACAGGCATCCCACACATCGGCATCTTCATCAGCCGGATTTTTCAGCTCAATCACGGCAATGGGCAAGCCATTGATAAACACCACCACATCCGGGCGGCGATTCATCTTTGTGCCCGTCACCGTGAATTGATTCACCACCAGGAACCGGTTGTTATCCGGTTTATGGAAGTCAATTAACTGAACGTGATCGGTCTGTTTTTTATCGTTCTTGTCGGCATATTCAACCGGCATACCCTCTAACAGATATTGCTGGAAATCCCGGTTGTTTCGGACCAGGGCGGGGTGTTCGGGCTTACTCAGGACGTGGACGACTTGTTCTTCTAAAGTGGCTACAGGGATTTGAGGATTAATGCGTTGCAGGGCATCGAGTAAGCGACCGGTGAGAAGCACTTGCTTATAATCCTCCCGCTCTGGTGCTTCGCCATCATGGGCAATATCGTAGCCATTGGCGTATTCATAGCCGCCTTCACGGAACCAGTCCAGGCAGAGTTGTTCGAGTTGGTTTTCAGTTATCATCCTGTGGTTCTTCTTGCCTTATTTCTTTTGGCACTAATTTTTCTGCTACTCTTAGCAATACAGTACGTAATCTGGCCTGATCAACATGTTCCATCGCAGGTTCAATTGCGCTTATTGGGTGCTCATCATGATAACGATCCGCCTCTTCTCTTATTGCTTCCGAAGCTCGAAATCTTAGTTTTAACTCATCAGGTGAACCACCTTGAGCTACTTTCTCTTCAATTGCCTGGAGAAGAACATCATCATTTAGATCCAACTCAATATTGAGGCACGCCAAATCACAGCATGCTCTCTCAAGTATTGCCCAACCAATTTGATATTTACCGGCTTTAAATGCCCATTTGAGCAATAAATCTCGTATCTGAGATGCCAGCTCATCACAACCTCTATGATGAGCTTCCATAGCAGACTCGAACAATATTTTCGTTACTTGGTGATTTTCTACAAAACTAATTACTTCTGGCTTATCAGGAATCAAATCTAAAACAGATATTAACCGCAGAGCATGCCTCTTTAGTTCATCACTATTATGTGCATTACAAGCAGGCGCATTGGTTAGCATGCACAAAATCTTTGTGGTGATATTAATAGCATGGATAATATCATGAGCAAGAGATGACCTTTTTTCTATAGCCAGTAACAAAAGATCTTTTTCTGTTTGATATAAGCCATCTGCCCACTGTTCAATATGATTGATTATCCTTATCGCATTTTCATCGTTTTCCTCTGCATTTAACACATCATTTGCAAGCAGTAGTTTTTTATTTTGGAATGATGTAACAGCAATCCTTGAATAGTACGCTCCAAGTGAAGCACTATGCATGCTTATTAGAGTTGTATCTGGAATTTCTAGGTATGTCTTTACAATAAGCTTTATATTTTCTCTAATATCTCTTAGTGGATATTGGACATCATGAGAATCACACGTAATCAACTCAAACGCCAGGTTTGCCAATTGCGCTACTCCAGTTTGTGTAACCGGACGGTATTTCTCATTGGACGCACCAACGCATGAAATAATTGCTATTTTTTCTGCTATAGAAGCAACTTGCTCAGGTTCTTTTTTAGATAAAATAGTTAGTGCTGCTGTCCCCATCAATCTAATTCCTTCCATAAGAACATCAGCCATATTGTGTGGGACCACAGACTCAACAGCGTCAGAAAGATAGCGTGCTGCCAAGCAGGCATGTGGCTTCTTAGCATACTCATGTGCATAGTCTATATTTGAATATATTTTACATAGCCCTAACACAGCCCTGAAAGTCTGTTCTATTTGCTGTTCGTCACCTCGTGATATTCCTACTCGTACATTCTGCCTTAGATGTTCGAGGGTATCATCAATAAAGCCATCGCTAGCTAGATCGATGAAGGAGCTGTTTGAGAAAAATGCCTTACTTTTTACATCAACATAAGCTTTATTGATATCAAGAATTGAGTTAAGTGCAGCATCCGAAACTTCATGATCCCTTTGCTCAGCATATCTTCGTGCAAAGGCAATACAGTGAGAAACCTCTTTTTTCGCTGCAGCTGTCGAATTTTGATTAAGCAAAAAATATTTATTCCTCTCTGTGTCGTAATCTGTATGCGGCACTGGATTGTCCGCATTTTCTTGAGACTGTCTCTTTAAGAAGGGCGCCACTCTTTGCGCTGCTTTACTCCAGATTTCTAGATTCTTCTCAGTATCTGTAACAAGTATTGCTAATTGCTTAGTCGGGCTTATAAGACTTAACGCCCTTTTATATGCAAACAGCAAAAACAATACTAGAAAAAATAGGCACCATGATGCTCCTAATATTGCCAAAGTTGCCCAAGACTTATCTGGAATTAATGAAAGGCAAGCAATCATTATTGCTAGCAAAAAGGTAACTGCAAAATAACCTAACAGATTATAATCAGAACTGAATTTTCTAAAAAAACCATGCGGCATACGTTCCACATTGACTTGCATCGCAAACATAATGAATGAAAAGGTAATTACGGTAGCACCTATCATTGCCTCGCCTAATGATACGAGAAGTGTTTGAAGTCCCTCAAAGCGATCACTTGTGGAGAAATATGGTGTCAGTCGACTTTTGATTTCAGGATAGTACAGCCAACTTAAAACCAATAGACTGATCAATATTACTACTGTGAAAATTGTTTTATATCTTAAACCAATAGCCAGCAACCAATTCTTTGAGCAATAGTAGTATTGCCAAAATTTGGCATAACAGATAGAAATACGTCTATGTGGCCTCGAAATTAACGAAGCCATCACGCTATGGCCTCCTCTGTGGATTGAGGCTTGCTGATAGTGATTTCGCCAGAGAGAAGTTTTGGGAGCAAAATATCTTGCAATTTATTTAAAGTCTGATTTTCTTCGACAGTGCCTCTTACTTTTACATAAGAAGCTTTGATAAAATCATAAAAAGCTGCATTAATATCTGTGCCCGCATCTAAGAAAGGAATGCTATTCATATTTCCTTGGTTGATCTTTAATTGAACTGCACCTGTTATATATGCTGCTATATTTTTATTTTGTATGAACAACATTAACTGCTCAGTCGAAACACCATTTTTGCCTTGTAGCACATGAGCATGGTTATTTACCCACGCTTTACCCCATATATATTGGATAAAAGGAGTACCATCTTCTTTAATTACTGAACCATCTTCACCTAGCAACAAATAAATATCATCAAATATCCATTCATTCACATAATCCATAATAGAAGTGGCACCATAGTAAGGAATATTTCCGGGCTTTTTCTCTTCACGTTTTTTCTTTGACAACGGAATTCGTTTTGAGTCAAAACATTGTGAAACATCGCCAAATGTTTTTACATCCCACTCTTTCGGTATTTCACCAAATTCTGACTCTTCGAGTTCGTCGGGAAAGAGTGCGGCTGTGGCGGTGAATTGTTGTCGTTGGTCGAGGCTGAGTTGGTCGAGTTGTTCGTCGGTTTTGCCGCTGATGGCGCACATGGCGGCGCGTTCGGGGTCCTGGCCGTTTTGTTTGGCTTTTATTTTGGCTTTGACGGGTTCGAAGTCAACGAACCAGGATTTGAAGATGGCCTGGGCGATTTGTTCGAGGGTCTGGTTGATTTGGCGGTTGAGTTCGATTTTATTATCTATTGACCGTAAGTCTTGTGCAATTTTTCTTTGTTCAGAAACTGGTGGAAGTTTTACCTTATAAAGCATTATTGCCGCTTTATCTCCACGTGGCATTTTTACACCCTTTGATGTGAGATCAGTGTAATTAACAAAATCTTCACTGCTTAGGAGATAATAAAGATAAGTTGGTTCTAAAACTTCTTCATTTTTTGTTCTGAAAATTAACACATCGGGCGATGCACTACCTGAAAATTCGGCAAGCCACACTTTTCTAAAGTACGTTCTAATATTTGAGAAAAGAGTGTCACTCTCCTTGAACGAGTTGAATTTCTTCGCACTAGGCAGTTTTACTGCAACTTCAACCCCTCCTCTACCAGGAAGCATATTGTCAGTCGATATATATTTATCTAACCCAACAATAGATGCATCAATTTTCTCATTCACATAATCAACCACATCCGATAGTTGATATTCTGTATATAAAGCAAGATCAGACATCATAACCCAGCCCCGCCAAGTTCTTTTTAATCTCCGCTTCCAGCTTGTCGCTTTGTTCAAACTGTACTTTCAGTTGTGCAGTGAGCCGCACCATTTTTTCCGGGAAGAGTTCACCGTCGTCTTCCTCTTCGGCGGCGCCGACATAGCGGCCGGGTGTTAGAACGTAGTCGTGTTTTTTAATTTCATCCAGGGTTGCTGATTTACAAAATGCCGCTATATCCTCGTAGCCTTCACCCGTTTTCCAGTTGTGGAATGTGTCGGCGATCTTTTTAATATCCTCCGGCGTGAAGTCACGCAGCACGCAGTCTTTCATGTAGCCGAGGTTGCGGGCATCGATGAAGAGGACTTCGCCGCTTCTGTCTCTTAAACCACCCTCACCCCGGCCCTCTCCTCGAGGGAGAGGGTGTCTGCCTTTTTTATTTCTGGTCAGAAACCAGATACATGCCGGGATCTGGGTGTTGGTAAACAGTTTGCCAGGGAGAGCGACCATACATTCGACCCGGTCTTTTTCCAGCAGGCGTTTGCGGATTGCGCCTTCGTTGTTGGTGTTGGAACTCATGGAGCCGTTGGCGAGCAGCAGGCCCATGCTGCCGTTGGGTGCCAGGTGGTAGAGCATGTGTTGCATCCAGGCGAAGTTGGCGTTGCCGGCGGGCGGGATGCCGTATTGCCAGCGGGGATCGTCGTCTTTGGTGCCGGTGTTCCACTCTTTCATGTTGAAGGGTGGATTGGCCATGACGAAGTCGGCGCGCAGGTCGGGGTGTTGGTCGTTGCTGAAGGTGTTGGCCGGTTCGCCGCCGAAGTTGAAGTCGATGCCGCGGATCGCCATGTTCATGGCCGCCAGACGCCAGGTGGTGGGGTTGGATTCCTGGCCGTAGATGGAGATGTTGCCCAGTGTGCCTTCGTGTTCTTCGATGAAGCGTTCGCTTTGCACGAAGAATCCGCCGGAGCCCATGGCGGGGTCATAGACGCGGCCTGTGTAGGGTTGCAGCATTTCGACGATGAGGGTGACGATGGCCTTGGGGGTGTAGTACTGGCCACCTTTTTTGCCTTCATTCAGGGCGAACTGGCCGAGGAAATATTCATAGACGTGGCCGAGGATGTCTTTGGCGTGTAGTGTTTTATAGTGAAATGGGATTTCGGCGATTTCGTCGATGAGCTGACCAAGAATGCCGGGGTCTATCTGGCGGCGGGCGTAGTTTTTATCGAGCACGTTTTTGAGTCTGGGATTTTCCTTTTCGATTTCTTCCAGGGCATCGTCGATGAGTTTGCCGATGCTGGTAAATTTGTAGGTGGCCTTTTTGCCGTTCCTGATTTCGATTTTGGTGCCTGGGGGGACTTTTGCGTTATTTTGCAGGTTTTCCCAGCGGGCCAGTGCGGGTACCCAGAAGACGTTTTTCTCGATGTAGTAGTCGCGGATTTCCAGTTCTTCTTTGACCATCTCTTCGGCATCGTCACCCAGGTAGTAGTCGTCGGCTTTATCCGTAAAGGCCGTGCGCAGTTCTTGCTGCCGTTCCTTGAAGGCGTCGGAAACATATTTGAGAAAGACGAGGCCCAGTACGACGTGTTTGTATTCGGCGGCGTCGATATTGGAGCGCAGTTTGTCAGCGGCATCCCAGAGTTTTTTATCCAGGTTGTTGAGGAATTGCTGCTCTTCGTTGTTTGTCATATCCAGACTTCAGTCAAGAATCTCAATCCGATGTTTTGATCTGCCGTGTTTCCTTCCAGCTCCCGATGAGTTCAGGGGTCATTTTCTTTCATGCCCATGGCCTTCTCTCTTCTTTTTTGTACCACGAACCGTTTAGGGGCATTCATCGTATCACATAACCAGACAGCCTGCTCCGGTCAGGCCTGAATATTGAGGGTAAAAAAGACTGCCGGGTTTGTACCTATCCGGTCAGGCAGGCGCCCATCATTGGCTGGGCGTACTGACAGGCCTGCATATCATTATGGGTAGCTGACAATTATGCCGTCCATGGCCAATTTGCTTTTCAATCTGCTTAACGCTTCCTCGGCTCGACTGTGCTCGGTCTCCGGGCCTATGCGTACTCGATGTGATGCTTTTTCAACGCTTTCAAACGATTCAACAAAGCTGGTAAATCCGCTTTTTCTAAGTTTGTCTCTTAATTCTAAGGCCCTGGTTCGATTGGAGAAACTCCCGACCTGTATTACCCAGGCCGCCCCTGGTGAGGTTATCTTTTTTTGCTCTGATGGACCCGGTTTCTGTACCAGTTTGGCCTGGGAAATGGGGTCGGATTTAAGGGTGGGAGGTTTAACTGCTGTTGCCTGTGCTTTTTCTGCAAGGTTGTTCTCGTTGTTACCGGGTATCTCTTTTAACGCTTTGGCTGGTTGAACCGGTTCAGTCGTTGCGGTTTCGGCCTGAGGCACCGGCAATGGGTGTTTCCGCTCAGTGCCGTCGGGCCGGTCGGGCTCTGATTTTTCAGGCCGGGAAATGATCGCTTCCGCGGATGGTTTTTTAGCTATTGGCAGGTCAGGTCCTGCTCTCGCGGCAAGCGATTCAATACTTGAGGCATAATCAACCTCTGGGGCTGGCGGTATTTTGATATGAATTTTTCTGAGCTCAGCGTATTTGCCGCCATCAAGGATGATGGGCAGAAAAATAACGCCGAGAGCAATAACAACAATCGCCCCGACTAATCTCTGTTTTAATGGCTCATCCAATTTATCTTCGGCACAATTTCTCCGCCTCTTTAAGTTACCATAGTGTCAATAGCAGGCATTATACATTGAGTTCTGTCATGACTTCAGAAACTGTATAAAAAGACCCAAATACGAAAATGGCATCATTCGGATCGGCCTCATCGGTTGCTTGAACCAGTGCCGCAGATATTGAGGCTCTTTCTTCAATCTGCACATCAGGGACAATATCGTGCAGTATCCGGCATAGTTCCCGACTGGTATAACCAGACGCTTCCTGTAGCGGACAAACATACCATTTATCGAATATCCCGGAGCATTCTCCAATTATCGGTCGGCAGTCCCGTGTATTTTGAATAGCAAAAATTGCAGTCTTCCTGCCTGCGTTATTTGTCAGCCGAACATTTTCTACAAAATCGCGGATAGCCGCTATATTGTGGGCAACGTCTACGATAATTTCGGGTTCATGTGCTATGGCCTCGAATCGCCCGGCTAATCGGGTCTTCGATAACGCTTCTCTGATAGCACGGTCGTCGACAGGTAGTGTGTCTTGAAAATAACAAAATACATAGAGGGCCGCAGCCATATTATGAATCTGATGCTGCCCTGAAATGCCAGGTAACGGTATCTCATCTATTTTTCCGGTGGCGTGATCCCATTGCAATTTCCCGCCCGCCGATTCCGTAAGCCTGTAGTCGCGCCCGTTGATAACGAGCTGCGCTCCGATTTTTGCACAATAGTCTTCAATATTCTTCGGAACATTATGCTCCGCATATATCAGAGGTTTGCCCTTGCGCGCTATTCTGGCTTTTTCATAGGCTATCGAATCAACATCCTGACCTAACCATTCCATATGATCAGGTGAAACATTGGTAATAATCGCCAGGTCATGTGCAAGAATGTTGACTGCATCCAATCTACCTCCCATGCCGATTTCCAGCAATATAATATCGGGTTTGGATCGGATAAATAACCAAAGCGCGGCTAGCGTGCCATATTCAAAATAAGTCAGCGGAATGTCTGATCTGGCTCGCTCAATTGTTTCAAATGTATCTATGAGCTGTTCGTCAGATACTTCACGATTATTGATTACGATTCTTTCGTTATATCTCAGTATATGCGGCGAGGTATATGCACCCGTCACATAGCCTGCTTCCTGATAAACCATGCGCAGGTAGTGAATAGTCGAACCTTTGCCATTTGTTCCACCAACTACAATAATCGGGCAATTAAAAGCTTTTCCCCAGAGGTTTTTCCATACTCGGGTAATGCGCTCCAGGCCTAGGTCGATAGCACTATGGTGTAGCCGCTTTTGATATGACAGCCATTGTGTCAGCGTTCGCATAGTGTTGCTGCTTATTCTCTTACGCAAACAGGCTGCTTAAAATAACCACTAGTCGTAAAGCATGGTCAGTAGATCGGCAATGGTATCTCGCATTTTCAGACGATCAACTACCATATCGATCGCGCCATGCTCAAGTAAAAATTCACTGCGTTGAAATCCTTCCGGCAATGTTTCTCGTACGGTTTGCTGGATAACCCTTGGACCCGCGAAACCAATAAGCGCCTTCGGTTCCGCAATATGTATATCGCCCAGCATGGCCAAACTGGCGGAAACTCCACCCATGGTCGGGTCGGTTAAAACTGAAATAAAAGGGATGGCATGCTCGGAAAGCTTATTGAGAGCGGCACTGGTCTTCGCCATCTGTAACAACGAGAACAGGGCTTCCTGCATTCGCGCTCCACCGCTGGCAGCAAAACATATAAGGGGGCGATCTTCGTTGAAGCAGGTTTCCACAGCGCGTACAAATTTTTCTCCTACGACGGATCCCATTGAGCCGCCCATGTATTGAAATTCAAATGCGCAGGCCACAACCGGTTTCCCCTTAAGGTTGCCTTTCATTACTATCAGGGCGTCTTTTTCTTTGGTCTTTTTTTGTGTCTGGCTAATGCGATCCCGATATTTGATACTGTCTTTAAATTTTAGCGGATCAGAAGGTTCGAGCGCGGTATTTAACTCTTCGATATCAACGCTATCAAGAAAATATTCCAGCCTTTTTCGAGCCAGAATACGCATATGATGATTACACTTAGGGCAAACTTCCTGGTTTTTTTCAAGCTCTGCACTATAGAGAATGGCACTACATGAGTTACATTTGGACCATAAGCCCTCTGGAATAGTTCTTTTGGATTTCCCATCAATCCTGATGCGTGATGGCATTAATTTTTCCAACCAGCTCATTTATCAGCTCGCATAAAACCGTCTAATCTGTAAATCTGACCGCATCGATTGATTTACGCATGGATTGCATTAAATCTGAAATTTTCCGCTTTGCTTCATTTACGTTATCCTGATGCGCTTCCAGGATGCGTATTAGTGCGCTACCAACAACCACGGCGTCGGCCACCCTGGCTACTTTAGCCGCAGACTCTGCATCTCTGATACCAAAACCAACTCCCAGAGGCAGGTTGCTCTGCTCTCGTATCTGGTCAAGCTTCACTGCGACTTCATCGACATTTAAATGATCCGCGCCTGTCACTCCCGTTAATGAGACATAGTAGAGGAAACCGGACCCAACGGCTGCAATCCTGCTGATACGGGAATTGGTTGAAGTCGGCGATAGCAGGAATACAGGATCAAGTTTTTTGCTACCGAGCAATTCGACAAATTCATCAGATTCTTCCGGGGGCATATCCACTGTAAGGACACCATCCACGCCAGCGCTCATTGCCCTGTCAGCAAATTCTTCATAGCCCATTCTCTCCATCGGATTCAGATACCCCATAAGAATCACGGGGGTGTTGTCATCGGTAGTTCGAAATTCTGCAACCATATCCAGCACATCGGACAATGAGGTACGGAATTTAAGCGCCCTCTCGCAGGCTGCCTGTATCACCGGACCGTCAGCCATAGGATCAGAAAAAGGAACGCCAAGTTCGACAATGTCCGCTCCTGCTGATATCAAGGTGTGCATTAGATCCACGGTGACTGAAGGCGCTGGATCTCCTGCCGTAATATAGGGTATCAGAGCACAGCGGTTGTCTGGTTTGAGAGCATCAAAACACTTACCAAGCCTGCTCATTCGTGCAGGCCCTCATTTGATGCAACGGTGTAAATATCCTTATCACCACGACCAGATAAATTGATCAGGATAGTTTGACTTTTATCCATCTGTTTGGCCAGTTTAATAGCGTAGGCTACGGCATGGCTCGGTTCCAGTGCCGGCAGAATTCCCTCTACTCTTGTCAGCTCATGAAAAGCAGCCAGAGCTTCGTCATCCGTAACAGCTTCATAATTTACACGACCGGCGTCTTTCAACCACGCATGTTCGGGACCTACACCCGGATAATCCAGCCCGGCGGACACGGAATGAGTCTCTATAATCTGACCATCGTTATCTTCCATCAGATAGGTTCTATTGCCGTGCAATACTCCAGGCGTACCTGCACAAAGTGGTGCCGCATGCAAGCCTGTGTCCAGCCCATGCCCTGCGGCTTCAATACCGTACATTTTAACATCCTCATCATTCAGAAAAGGATAAAAAAGCCCTATAGCATTAGAACCGCCGCCAACACAGGCCACCAATGCATCAGGCAATTTGCCTTGCATTTCGAGACACTGTTCACGAGCTTCACGACCAATGACGGATTGAAAATTTCTTACTAATGCCGGGTAAGGATGCGGGCCGGCAACACTGCCTATGATATAAAAGGTGTTATCAACATTGGTAACCCAGTCACGCATAGCTTCATTTAATGCGTCCTTAAGGGTTCTGGAACCCGACTCAACAGGAACGACTTCCGCTCCCAGCAGCTTCATACGATAAACATTAAGTGCTTGCCGAGCCAAATCAACGGCACCCATGTAAACAACGCATTCCAGACCAAGGCGGGCAGCTACTGTGGCACTGGCAACGCCGTGTTGGCCCGCACCCGTTTCAGCAATAATACGGACCTTGCCCATGTGTTTTGCAAGCAACGCCTGCCCAACTGTATTGTTAATCTTATGTGCGCCCGTATGGTTCAGGTCTTCGCGCTTTAGAAGTATCTGTGCACCACCGATTTTGTCGCTTAATCGCTGTGCATGGTACACCGGTGATGGCCTGCCAATGTAGTGCTTGAGGTCATAATCAAGCTCTGAAAGAAAGTCCTTATCTGTTCTTAGCCTTTCATAAACAAGTCGTAGCTCCTCCAATGGCCGCATGAGTGTTTCAGCAACAAACATTCCACCAAACTTGCCAAAATGGCCGTTATCATCAGGGTACAGTGTATAGTCATTGGGTTGCGACGGCATATGCAACATTCTCCACAAATTTACGGATCTTCCTGTGATCCTTGATTCCAGGGCTTGATTCCACTCCACTACTGCAGTCAACAGCATAAGGACATGTTTTTTCAATCCCTGATTGTACATTCTCCGAGGTTAGACCGCCTGCTAGTATGAGTGGTTTCTCTACATTATCGGGCATTTTCAGCCAATCAAATGTCTCACCGGTTCCACCTCCCTTTCCCTTTGAATGGCTATCCAGCAAGAAGGCGGTGCTGGATGTATATTCTCTTTCAATTTGCTGAAAGTCTATTTTCTGGTCACCACTCATTGCAATCGCCTTAAAATAAGGTTTACTGAACATTTCACAGAAATCTGCCGGTTCATTGCCATGAAATTGGAGCATATCTATCCGTACATTATCAATGATGTCATGGACCTGATTCATGTCCGGATTCATAAACAAGCCAACGATTGAGATGAACGGCGGCAATTGATCAGCAATGTGCTGCGCCCTGGATAAATTCAAATGACGCGGGCTGGGAGGGTAAAATACCAACCCAATCGCATCTACGCCATAGCTGGCGCATGCGAGTCCATCTTCAATCCGGGTAATGCCACATATTTTTATTCGCGTGCGCGTCATATCATGATCGGCCTGTTCTCATTCAAGGGAATATCATATTTATCTGGATATCTGACCTCTGTCAGGAATAGCCCTTCAGGCTTCGCCGTAACACCGCCCTTGCTCCTGTCTCTGGCTTGAAGAATATATTTACACCACGAAATATCCTGCTCTCCGGAGCCAACAGCAATTAATACTCCGACAATATTTCTTACCATATGATGTAAAAAGGCATTTGCCTCAATCTCAATAACAATCAGCCGTTGCTTTCTATAGATATCCAGGCGATTAATCGTTTTGACGGAAGACTTTGCCTGACAGGCTAACGCCCGAAAAGAGCTGAAATCATGTGTGCCCAACAGGTATTTCGATGCTTTAATCATCTTGCTTTCATCAAGCGGCTTATATATCCATGATGTCCTGAATCTATTTACCGCACTCCTGTAATTTTGCGTATTGTCTATAATATATCTGTAGCTTCTTCGAGAAGCCTTATATCTTGCGTGAAAATCCCCTGATACCTGTTGCGCCCACTGTACGGCAATATCATCAGGTAGTTTTGTATTAATACCTCTGACCCACGATTTTTGAGATCGCACCGCGCTGGTTTCGATATGGGCTATCTGCCCTAATGCGTGTACGCCTGAATCCGTTCGCCCGGCACAATAAAGAGTTGTACTTTCGTCCGCCACGCTACTGATTGCTTTCTCGAGATATTCCTGGATTGTTTCGGAAGTATGTTGTTGACGTTGCCAACCGGAATATCGACTTCCATCGTATTCAATTCCAAAAGCGATTTTATGGGTCATAAAAGAAAAACGGGGCGTAAAGCCCCGTCGTATTATCACTAATCAATCAAGATTCAAATATTTTTTATCAATTCTTGCGCTTCCTGTTGCTGAGCTTCGTTACCCTCTGAAATTACTTCATCAAGAATGCCCTGCGCACCATCGGCGTCTCCCATGTCAATATATGCCCGGGCAAGGTCCAGCTTGGTAGCTACCTCATCAGGCTCATCAGACATGCCCTCCAAGGCGCTGCCTGATTCGTCAGACTCAGTGCCCTCCAACGCCGGCAGTGCTCCAGATGCGCCATTTTCCTCAGTATCAAAATTAAAATCAGATAGATCAACCCCTATACTAAAGTCAGATTCAGATTCGGTAGAGTCTCCGCCCTCGTCAGCGAGTACAGATGCAGAGGCCTCCGATGCAGACTTCTCATTACTTAGCATCTCCAGCTCAGAGGCACTGGCATTTAATTGCACTGTTGATTCAAATGGCTCATTAATACCTTTTTCCGGGGCTCGATCGTTATCCAACTCAGGTTCCATATCGGCAGAGTCATCACCGGGCTTTTCGGAAATAACAGTCGCTTCTGTTGATTCAAGGTCCATGCCCCCGAGATCAAATTCCAGCTCATTGCCCAAAGGTTCTGGCTCAGGTTCGCTCCCAGCATCCTCGGGCTGAACATCAGTTTCGCTCTCAGCATCTCCGGATTGAACATCAGCTGAATCAAAGTTCAGGTCACCCAAATCAACTTCAACTGTGCTTCCATCTTCATTGCCGCCAGGTGGTTTCTGCTCGGCCAAAGCATTAGTCTGCGTTTTCTCACTGGCCGCCTCAAAATCCAGGGTGGCAAAATCCATACCTGCACCAGACGTTTCTATCGCCGGCGATTCTCCCATGTCAGCCACCTCAACAGGCTCATCCATTGGTGCGGCGTCTGAACCACCTTCTCCCCATACAGGACAATCCGGAACAAACTTTTTACCTATCGCTTCGATTTCCTCCCATTCTGGTGAACCCTGCATTGAAGATTCGTAGGCAATCGCATCCCTGGAATAATCATCAGACATGTTGCCCGACTGGTACACCTTAAAGAGCCGTAGTTTAAACTGGTTATTACCCGGCTGATCCGCTATAGCCTGTTTAACAATCTCAGCGGCCTGCTCAAAATCACCGAAGGCTTCATAAATATCCACTTCTTCAAGCGAATTCGATTCTAATGCAGATTCTCCAGCATCGGTTATCGCTGCGGCATTAAAACCATCGGAGGAAGTACCGACACTATCTTCCTCAAACGCCATATCACCAAGGTCCGGCTGGTCACCGCCCAATAGCTCATCAACTGGAGCAGTATCACCGGTCTCGGATAAGGAACGATCTCCAATAATATCCTCACCTCCTGAAGTATCCTCATCCCTCAGATCTATATCTTCACTCTGCTCCGATTTTCTTAAAGATTGAATCTTGTCCTTAAGGCCAGCGAATGAGGCGGCAATACCAGCAAATAGCGACTTTTTAGTCGTTTCTGTTCCTGCCTGTTCGGCCACTTTCTCAACAACAGGCTTTTGAACTTCATCAGGAGCACTCGCCGCCCTCTTGCGGCGTATAATCAGGCCAGCCAAGGCAAACAGAACCAGTAATACACCGCCCACAATCGCCAGTAGCATCGGATTGCCGGTCACTTGGTTTACGTAATCCATAAACCTGTCAACAAATCCTTTCTCCGCCGGCGGAGGTAAAGGAGCCGACTCCACAGGTTCTGGTGCGGCCGGTTCCACCGCCTCCACAACAGCGGGTTCATCAGACTCAGCGATTTCCGCAGGAGATTCAATTGTCTCTACAATATCAGGCTCCGGTGCTTGAACAGGAGCAACTTCAGGCTCTTGGGACGTAACTGCGGCAGCGTCAGCATCGCTACTTTCAGCGATCTGGAGCTGTAATTTAGACATTTCTTCGCTTTGTATCTCAAGCAGCCGCCTAAGTTTATCCATTTCCTCAACGGTCGCCTCTAGCTCTCGGACACGCGATTTCAGCTCATCGTTTTCAAGGCTCTGGCTACTCATTGTTTCGGTTGCGAGCGCCAGTTCCCGTTTCAGTGCGACCACATCATCCGACGACGCACTGCCAGTTCCAGCAGAAGAGGCATTATCAGGGGTCAGCAAGTTGAGTTCATCGCGCTGCTCGGCTCCATCAAGGGAGGTGGAAGCAGCTGAGGACATGGCTTCAGGTATGCCTGCATCCTCAGAGATCTCAGAAACTTCCGGCGTGATACCCAGGCGGGTATTGTGCTGGCGTATTTCCGCCACCGCATCAATGTGGCTGCGCAGAACCATAGTCCCGGAATCGGGAATCCTTAGTACAGCACCCTTTTTAACGCGGTGTATGTCTCTATCAATAAACGCTTCGGGATTATTATCAAATAATGCCAGTACCATTTGCTGAGTCGTTACATTATCTGGCTTAATCCGGGCAGCAATACTCCACAGGGTTTCTCGGTCCGCTATTGGCCCGTAGGTATCATCATCATATGTAGCTTCCGCATCATATGTAGCTTCCGCTGTAGTTTCTGCCACAACTTCCGCGCTACGGGCAGGAGTTACAGCGGGCTCAATGCTTTCAGATGGTGCAGGATCGACATCATCGACTTGCGGTGTGGTTGAAGATTCCAGGGTACCGTCTGGGGCAGGTGGCTGGGCAACGATGGAAATCGGAGGTTCCAGCAGAACCGTGTATTCACGCAACATACGGCCTTTTGGCCAGTTAATCTCTACCAGAAAATCGAGAAATGGCTCACGTATATTATCGGTAGTAGATAGTTTAATGATTGGTGAACCATCTGCACGGGTAACAAGCTCAAACTTGATGCTGGTCAGCAGAGAAGGCCGTTCAAGTCCTATACGATCAAATGCTTCCTGAGATGCTAACTTAGCAGTCAAATCATCCAACTCACCCTCGACAGAGGAAAGTAACTCTATTTCCGCATCCAGCCGTTGGTTCAACGCTGACTTAACAGTGATGTCCCCGATACCTAACGCAAAGACATTACTGGCCGCGAGAATGCTCCCCATAATTAAAGCCAGCGACAATTTTCTCAACATAATTACTGTTTCCTCAGCTTTTACTCTGCCGTACAGATTTTTCTCAACTTCTCATATGTATGTGATACTAACTGCTTACCACTCTATTTTAAATATTTTTTTATGAAATTTCATTAACTATCAGTTAAATATAGTCTTTTATGAGAATTTCAGCAATTTGTACGCTATTCAAGGCCGCTCCTTTCCTTACATTGTCGGATACTATCCACATATTCAAGCCTCTGTTATGGGAGATGTCTGCGCGAATTCGGCCAACATAGACCGCATCATTTCCAGCGCCTTCAGACACGGCAGTTGGGTAGCCTCCATCACTTCTATCATCCAGGACTGTGATGCCCGGCGCACTTTCAAGTAACTCGCGAGCCTTTTCAGGGCTCACAGGGTCCCGTGTCTCAATGTGTACCGCCTCTGAATGACCATAAAACACAGGTACGCGGACGGCAGTTGGATTAACCCGGATGCTGTCATCTCCCATGATTTTGCGAGTCTCCCATACGATTTTCATTTCTTCTTTTGTATAGCCATTGTCCTGAAAGACGTCGATATGAGGTAAAACGTTAAACGCTATCTGCTTTGGATAAACTTCACAGCCAGCCTCGCCTTTACCGTTTAGTAAGTCTGTGGTTTGCTTTGCTAACTCTTTGATCGCCTCTTTCCCACTTCCGGATACAGCCTGATAAGTTGCCACGTTAATGCGCTCTATGCCTGCCACATCGTAAATCGGCTTGAGTGCTACAAGCATCTGGATGGTCGAACAGTTGGGATTAGCAATAATTCTTTTGTCTTTGTAATCAGCAATTGCCTGAGGATTTACTTCAGGAATAACAAGCGGAACATCATCTTCGTAACGAAACCGGGATGTATTGTCAACGACAACGCAACCTGTGGCAGCCGCCTTGGGCGCATATTCCGCAGATATGGAAGCTCCAGCAGAAAATAAACCAATCTGCACCCTGGAAAAATCAAACACAGACAAATCTCCCACTGTCAGCATCCGACCATCAAATGGCACTTTCTTACCAGCGGAGCGGCTACTGGCAAGAGGATATATCTTGCCAGCGGGGAAATTTCTTTCCGCCAGGATAGACAATATCACCTCACCTACCGCACCAGTCGCTCCCACAACTGCAACATCGTATGTATTACCCATAATCGCGCTTATACCTTAAAAAAATATGCCTTTCTTAATAAATTATAGTAATTATCAGTTTTAAGTAGTTGAAATATATTGATTTTTTGACTACAGTCGATTAGCAATCGCATCACCCATTGCTATCGTTGACATATTTCCACCCAAGTCAATCGTCCTTGCACCACCTGCGAGTACTGCTTGCACTGCGGCCTCGACTTTATCAGCCAAATCCGGCTCGTCCAGAGAATATCTGAGCATCATCGCCACTGAGAGTATTGTAGCGACCGGGTTTGCAATGCTCTTGCCCGCCATATCGGGAGCGGAACCGTGAATTGGTTCGTACATCCCCTTATTCTCGCTATTTAAAGATGCAGAGGGCAACATTCCGATTGAGCCTGTAAGCATTGCCGCAACATCGGACAAAATATCACCAAACATGTTATCAGTCACAATGACATCAAATTGCCTCGGCTCTCTAATCAACTGCATTGCAGCGTTATCAACAAGCATATGACTCAGATTTATTCCTCCGACTGCATCACAGACTTCAGTAACCTTGTTGCGCCACAATTCACTAACTTCAAGGACATTAGCCTTGTCCACCGAACAGAGCTTCCCTGAACGCTTGCTGGCAACGTCAACCGCCACACGGGCAATACGCTTTATCTCTGATTCGCTGTAAACCAGCGTGTTAAAGCCTTCTTTTTCGCCATTATCGAGTTCACGTACACCGCGAGGTCTGCCGAAATAAATCCCCCCAGTAAGCTCGCGGACAATCAAGATGTCCAAACCTGACACGACTTCCGGCTTCAATGTGGACGCATTGGTCAAGCCAGGGTAAAGAATTGCAGGCCGTAAGTTAGCAAACAGATCCAAACCAGCGCGAATGCGCAACAATCCCTGCTCAGGCCTCATGGGCCTTTCCAGGCTGTCCCATTTTGGCCCGCCTACCGCGCCCAAGAGTATAGCATCTGATGCCCTGGCATGCTCCAGCGTCTTTTCCGGCAAAGGATCACCAGCGCTGTCTATCCCGGACCCACCGATCAGGCCATACTCAATATCAACCTGGAGATCATAGTGAGATTGCAGTTTGCCAATCACTTTCATGGCTTCGGCAATAACCTCAGGGCCAATGCCGTCACCCTCTAAAATCAACAACTTATGAGCCATAACTAATGCTCAGTACCCAATTATACATTCTCTACGATTAAAGCAACCAGGGTGCCCGTTGACGACATTTGTTTTCATAATCTCTGATAGACTCTGAATGCGCCAAGGTCAAATCGATATCATCAAGCCCGTTTAACAGGCAATGTTTGCGAAACTCGTCAATCTCGAAATTCGCAGACTTGAAGTCAGCACCTGAAATTCGCTGTTGCCTGAGATCAATCTGGAGCTTATAACCGGGATTGTTTTGAGTTTTCTGAAATAGTGAATCAATACTTTTCTCTGTTAAAACAATAGGTAACAAGCCATTCTTAAAAGAATTATTAAAAAAAATATCGGCAAATCCGGGGGCAATGACGGCCTGAAAGCCAAAGTCCGTCAGCGCCCAGACCGCATGTTCTCGTGAAGACCCACAGCCAAAATTTTCACGCGCCAGAAGAATTGTCGCTTTATCATAGAGCGGTTGATTCAAGACAAAATCAGGATTGATTTTGCGTTTACCATGATCTTGCCCTGGCTCTCCCGGTTCCAGATATCGCCAGTCATCAAATAAGACCGGCCCGAAGCCTGATCGTTTGATCAATTTCAGGTATTGCTTCGGAATAATCGCGTCAGTATCAACATTGGGGCGGTCCAGCGGAGCAACTATACCGGAATGGGTTATAAAAGCCCGCATTAAGTATGCTCCAAGTGTGCGGCATCAATAAAATGACCTGCAATAGCCGCTGCAGCCGCCATCACAGGGCTAACGAGGTGAGTACGTCCCCCTTGTCCCTGACGCCCCTCGAAATTACGATTAGAGGTTGAGGCACAGCGTTCACCTGCCCCAAGACGATCTGCATTCATCGCCAAGCACATAGAACACCCGGGTTCACGCCATTCAAACCCCGCATCCTGAAATATTGATGAAAGTCCTTCTTCTTCGGCCTGCTTTTTTACAAGGCCTGAGCCCGGAACTACCATAGCCTGCTTCACAGTACCGGAAACCTTACGGCCTTTAATTACTTCTGCCGCTGCGCGCAGGTCCTCGATACGCGAATTTGTACATGACCCTATAAATATGCGATCAACGAATATATCTTCAATCGCAGTACCCGGCTTTAAATCCATATAGTTAAGCGCCTTTTGCATACCATTTCGCTTAACTTTATCTATCTCATCAGCCGGATCAGGTACTGTTGCATCTATGGCAACAGTCATTTCAGGCGATGTACCCCATGTAACTTGCGGCTTTATATCAATGGCCCTGAGAATGATCTCCGCATCAAATACCGCGTCATCATCGCTATGTAAGGTCTTCCAGTGTGTGACCGCCTTGTCCCAGACTTCACCGGAGGGTGAGAAAGGTCGCCCTTTGATATATTCAATTGTTGTGTCGTCAACAGCTACCATGCCTGCGCGAGCGCCCGCTTCAATTGCCATGTTACACACGGTCATACGCCCCTCCATGGAAAGAGCACGAATGGCTTTACCGGCAAACTCAATAGTGTAGCCAGCACCACCGGCGGTACCAATTTCTCCGATGATTGCCAGTACAATGTCTTTCGCAGTAACGCCTGGATTTACCTTGCCATCAACAACTACCCGCATATTCTGAGATTTTCTCTGGATGAGGCATTGCGTAGCCAGCACGTGTTCAACTTCAGAGGTACCAATACCGAATGCCAGTGCGCCAAAAGCGCCGTGTGTCGACGTATGTGAGTCGCCACATACAACGCTCATTCCCGGCAATGTTGCGCCTTGCTCCGGCCCAACTACGTGTACTATTCCTTGCCGCACATCACTCATTTTGAATTCAGTGATACCGAATTCGTCACAATTATTATTCAGTGCATTGATCTGTTCTCTTGATACAGGGTCCTCGATACCGGCGGCACGGTTCGTTGTCGGTACGTTGTGATCGGGCACTGCCAGTATACTGTCGGTTCGCCAGAGTTGTCGCCCGGCCATACGAAGGCCCTCAAAGGCCTGGGGAGATGTAACCTCGTGAACCAGATGACGGTCAATATATAACAGTGCGGTACCATCTTCTTCCATACGGACAAGGTGTGTGTCCCAGATTTTGTCGTAAAGTGTTTTACCGGTCATATATCTGGCGAAATTATTCTTGAGGGACTATGGAATATACACTCAAACACCGCATAGCTCAAATCTAAAGTTATCCATTTCATTCACTGCATGTTGAACCGTCAGATGCCGGTGCGACCGGACTCTGTCAATATACCGGATACTGATTGTTTGAGTGCCTCTCAACTTCGCTCTCAGTCTATCGTGAAAGGCCCCTATCTGTCTCGACTCAAAGCATTCTTATCCATCTTGAGATAGCCGTGCAAAAGCATTAAATTGTTTTTTAAGGTGCCTCTTGACTTACTTCTCTTCAACTATATTTCTGAGCTAACGAAGCTGATCTGTTAGTTTGAGGCTTTGATAATAATGCATAAGCTCAGAAACCTTTGGCGTTCCCTGAAATCAGAGAGATTGCCATACGATTACAACGCATTGGATTGCGTCACAGATCGTCTTCGGGTATAAGCACACATCCTTGGCTGAGAAAACATAAATAATATTCGAAATTATTATTTTGAAAGTCTGAGAGTAAAAAATGGCATCTAGTAAAATCGGTCGCTACGAAATTGAATCCAAAATTGGAGAAGGCGCGTTTGGGACTGTCTATAAAGCCAGAGATCCGGCCTTGGATAGGGCAGTTGCTATCAAAGTTCCTTCGCTCGCGTTAAGTGACGACGAACTTGCCAAGCTCATCATGGAGTTTCACCGCGAGGCACGTATCGGCGCCCAATTCCGGCATTCCAATATCGTCACTGTCTATGACCTTGGAGTGCTTGAACAGAGCGAGAACATCAAAATGCACTATCTGGTAATGGAGTATGTTGCCGGTATCGAATTAAAGGAATATATCAGGCAGGTTGATGAGATTGCATACCGGGAAGTCCTGCAAATTATGTTTGAGTGTTGCAAGGCACTGGATTACATCCATTTCCATAAAATTGTCCATCGCGATATCAAGCTTGGCAATATTATGTATAACCCTAACTACCCCATAGTCAAACTCATGGACTTCGGGATAGCTGACCAGATCAATTACAAGAATACCAAAAGCGTTGGTACCCTACTCTATATGTCACCGGAGCATTTTGAGAAAGACGGCGTATTAACGGCACAAACGGATATTTTTGCTCTTGGTGCGGTTATGTATCAGTTGATCACAAAACAACCGGCGTTCCATGGCGATGATGTGAACGCAGTAATAACCAATATCAGGAACACCGATCCGGTTCCGTTACAGCAGCGTCGATCTGATGCCCCCCAGGAACTCAGTGACATCGTTAGTCGGGCACTCGCCAAGAAGCCGGAGGACCGATTCGGGACCGCGCTCGAATTTGCGTCCGCCATTCAGAAACTTCTTGATAGCCTGTTTAATGAAGAAGCTGGAATCAAAATCAGTCTTGGTGAGTCTGAGAAAGTCTCACAAAACGAGGATTATGTATTTCTGCGCGATAATAGCTGGTTCAAAGACTTTTCACCCAGCCTGATTGAAGAATTAGTCAAAGTTGGAAAAATTGAAGCTTACCAGAGTGACCAATTGATCATAACTGAAGGAGAGATTGCAGATAGTTTTTACACCATCATTTCAGGTTCTGCGGATGTCGTTAAATATTCAAACATAATTGCCAGAATGACGGCTGGCGACAGCTTCGGCGAACTTGGACATATTGCCGATAATACCCGTCGCACGGCAAGTATTAGAACAGCAGAACCAACCAAGGTACTCAGTGTTAGTTTCAAAACACTTGGATCATTGTCTGCTGAAAATCAGGCAATGCTCTACAAAGGCTTCTTCAAAGCCACCATGCAGAGGCTTACCAAATTAATGGAATCAATGGAGATCTAAGCGGGTTTTACGTCTCTCATTACAGCCATGGAAACCATCACAGCAACGACAGCACTGGAGGAAGCAATCAAATAAGTGGCAGTAGCACCCATTGCTTCCCAGCTATAACCACCCACTAGACTGCCGAGTGCCCCGCCCGCCCCAAAGCCTAAACTGTTGTATAATGCTTGCCCTCTGCCTTGTAGTTTACCAGTAAAATAATGATGGATATAATAAATGGCGACAGTATGATAAAGCCCAAATGTTGCCGCATGCATGGTCTGCGATATCGCTATTATCCACCAGCTATCAACAAAAAATGCTGTCAAAACCCAGCGAACAGATGCGATCATCAAACTGGCAATTAGTAATTTTTTGGCCCCATAACGCGCTAGTAATTTTGCCATTACGAGAAATACAATCACTTCAGCCAGCACTCCGAGAGCCCAGTATTGTCCAATTACTGTCTTGCTGTAACCATAACTTTCAAGGTATATGGAAAAGAATGCGTAATAGGCACCATGTGAGAACTGCATCAGGAAACAGACTAAAAGTAATGCAGCCACTTCAGGCCGCCTGATTATTTGAACAACTTTTTCAACCGAGTCACCTTTACCGGCGGAGTGACCCTTGTCTGCGGGGGTAATCATTCCAGAAACCCATATCGCAAAGAAGATAAAAGCAAGTATCGGTAAAATGACTTGGCTTCCGTATTGGTCCACTAATGGGCCAACCAGCATTACAGCTATGATAAATCCGATAGACCCCCATGAACGGATCAGACTATATCGGCGATAATGTTTCCCAAGATGGTTCATTGTCACCACTTCATACTGAGGCAGTACGGCATTCCAGAAAAAACTGTAGAGCACTATTACACCGGCCATAAACCAGTAAGATTCAACATGATAAACCAATAAAAAGCTGGCGGCAGCCATAAATGAACCGATTTGGATGACACGAACACGCCGCCCGGAATAATCTGCAATTAATCCCCAGGCATAGGGGGCAACCAACTTGGTACCTACTAGGATTGCCAGCAGCTCACCAATTTCTCTCGCGTTAAAACTAAGCGATAGAAGATATAGACCCCAGTACGGAACCAATACACCAAGAGCAGCAAAATAAAAGAAATAAAAAGCCGAAAGCCGTCCATAGATGACCCTTGATGGTCCGCTCATTCCTCGGCAGACGCCGGTATAAGGGGGGCTGATGAACGGATATCCGCACATTGCGCTCTATGGCGCATCGCATGATCCATCAGTACCAGTGCCAGCATGGCCTCGACAATGGGGACTGCACGGATGCCAACGCAGGGATCATGACGTCCCTTGGTAATGAGCTCAACATCCTTACCGGCCATATTTACACTCCTACCCGGCGTGGTAATACTGGATGTTGGTTTAAATGCTGTACTCACCAGAATATCCTGGCCGGAAGAAATGCCGCCTAGTGTGCCACCGGCATCATTACCAATAAAACCTTTAGTCGTGATTTCATCACGGTGTTCTGTACCACGTTGGGAAATCGACTTGAAACCGGCACCGATTTCCACACCTTTGGACGCATTGATACTCATCATGGCAAAGGCAATATCCGCATCAAGACGATCATATACTGGCTCACCCCAACCCACCGGAACATTACTGGCAAGCACTTCCACCCTGGCACCAACCGAATCCCGAGATTTGCGTATGGAGTCTAAAAAATTTTCGAGTATTGGAACCATCTCCGCATCTGGAAAAAAGAACGGATTAGCTTCTACAACGTCCCAGGCAAAATTTTGAAAACGATGCTCGCCAATTTCAGAAACATAGCCCCTGATTTCAATATCATAGGTTTCTTTTAACCATTTCTTAGCAATCACGCCGGCTGCAACACGCATCACTGTTTCACGTGCAGAAGATCGGCCCCCGCCTCGATAATCACGAATACCATATTTATGCTCATAGGTATAATCGGCATGTCCGGGGCGAAATTTGTCTATAATCCCGGAATAGTCCTTGGAGCGTTGATTGGTGTTTTCTATCAGCAATCCAATCGATGTGCCGGTAGTCTTTCCTTCAAACACACCAGACAGGATTTTGACCATATCAGACTCTTTACGTTGTGAGGTATGACGGGATTTGCCGGTTTTACGACGATTGATATCCACAGCGAAATCTTCTTCAGTTAATGATATTCCCGGCGGACAACCATCAATCACACAGCCGACCGCAGGTCCATGACTTTCACCGAAGGTGGTGACTGTAAAGAGTTTACCTATTGTATTGCCTGCCATGAAATTTCCATGCCATTAATGGATCGCCTGCATTGTGAGCGAAAAATGTCAATTCTCGTTCTCATTGACATCCAAACCTTCCATATGCGTCGCATTTATCATCATAAATAGATGCTTGAAAGGGAGAAGGCGATCATCGGTATTTTTAACCAGCTCCATGAATGACAGTGGTTCATCACCAAACATATAGCTGCCATCAGTCATTGATTGCCGTAGTTCCCTGACCTGCTGTTCCAGATTAAACACGAAATTTAACGCAGGCCCCATGCTCTCCATGTCGTATTCAGCTGACATGCGAATATCAACCAACTCATCCAGCGCCTCGTCAATAAGGCACATATATTGTTCCACTGTCTCAGCTCTTTCCATCACTCAAGCTCCCCAGATCTCTTTTATGAAGAAGAAATATGTTTTCTCCACCATACTCAAATTCCAGCCAGACAAACGGCAAGCGAGAATATAGCCGATGCATAGTATCTTTTATCTCGCCCACTTCAACAATCAGGATACCATCGTCATTGAGATATCTGGCTGATTGCAGCAATAACGCATTTATAATAGCCATGCCTCCGTCATCGGCCTGTAATGCAATTTCCGGCTCATATCGGTATTCTACCGGTAAATTCGCCATACTGCTTGCTGGCACATAAGGCGGGTTACTAATAATCAGGTCATAGCATTTTCCGTCCAGATTCCGAAACAGGTCAGAATGAATGGCCGACACCCTGTCGCCAATTTCATATAACTCAATATTTTGCCCCGCCAGCACCAAGGCATCTTCGGAAATATCAACAATGTCAACTGAAACATGAGGGAGGTACACTGCGGCAGCAATACCGATACAGCCATTGCCTGTACACATATCCAATATTCTCAGTTCTCGGCTGGTATCAATCCATGGCGCAAAATCCTGCTCTATCAATTCAGCAAATGGTGAGCGCGGGACCATTGCGCGATCATCTATGTGAAATCTAAGACCCGCAAACCAGGCCTCGCCCGTCAGGTAGGGTAATGGTATACGTTGGCGGATACGCCGGACAACGAGGTTAATTACAGGCGAGATATTATCTTGAGATACCGGATTATCCCAAACCTTATCTGTGTCCGCAAAATCAATTTTCAGAACGCTAAAAACCAGAGCATAGGCCTCATCTTGAGGATTGTCCGTGCCATGACCATAGTGAAGTTCGTAGAATTCGAGGATTGATCCCAGCCCTCCGACAAGTTCAGCGACCGTCGAGACATCAGCGAGTTGCTTGTATAAATCACGAGTAAGCGCCTCCCTGTCTCTCGATTGCTTCAATTTATTAAGAAATCGCAGTCAGGCAAAGCGAAATCAGTGTGCCAGGGAACAAGCCTAATAATAGCACCAGCAACGCATTTGAACTTAATACGGCATGCATGCCACCGCCGACGACAATTTTATTCTGATCCTCTGCTTCATCAAAATACATCACCTTGACGATTCTTAGATAGTAAAAGGCACCAACGACAGAGAGCAGCACAGCAACAACTGCCAGCCAGTACATACCTTGGTCAACTACTGCTTTAAGTACCAGCAGTTTAGCGTAGAAACCTACCATTGGCGGGACCCCTGCCATCGAAAACATGACCAGCAGCATCAAGAAAGCGTACCAGGAGTTGCGGGCGTTCAGGCCTTTATAATCGTCAATGTTATCTGCCTCGAATCCTTCACGACTCAGCAGAATGACAACGCCAAAAGCAGCCGCACCAGTAATAGCGTAAGTCACGGTATAGAACATGGCAGACGAATAACCTTCCAAGTTAATTGCAGTAAAGCCCAGTAAAATAAAACCGATATGAGAAATAGTCGAATATGCCAGCATACGTTTAATATTGGTCTGTGCGATAGCAACAATATTTCCAATCACCAACGACAGTACACTCAGGATAACTAGAATATCCTGCCAAGAATTCTGCATGGCGCCCATGCCTTCTACAAGCAGTCGCATGACAAAACCAAAGACAGCCAGTTTAGCTGAAGTGCCGATGAACGCAGTTACTGCAGATGGGGATCCTTGATAGATATCGGGAACCCACATATGGAAAGGTACGGCACCTAACTTAAATGCAAGGGCAACAATTATAAATACCATGCCAAGTAACAGTGGCGCATTAAATGATTGTTGGGCCGCCAGATATTCCGCCATCTTGGCCAGGTCCAGCGTGCCGGAAATCCCATAGACAATGGACATGCCATAGAGGAGCACTCCAGATGCAAAACCACCCAGCACAAAGTATTTCATCGCGGCTTCTGATGACAAGGCGCTATTGCGATTAAAAGCGACCATGGCATATAAGGAGAGAGACATCAACTCCAGGCCGAGATATATCGTCAGCATGCTATGTGCGGAGATCAGGATCATCATACCCAGGACCGCAAATAGACCCAGCACATAGAACTCGCTCTTGAAAAGATCTCTTTCCTTCAGATACTGCTTTGAATAAGTAAAGATAGCCGCTGTAACAAGATAGACAGCGAACTTGAGAACATCAGCCATGGTATCAACAACAAATGTCCCGCCAAAACCAGTGGTACGACCATCAAAGTGATTCACCGAGGTCAGAATCGCGGCACCAATAAGCGTGGTCAATGAGAGCAGATAGAAAGTTTCACGCTGATCATCGTGTAGAAAGGCATCCACTACCAGAATGATGCTGGCCATGGCCAGTACGAATATCTCAGGGATAATTAATGAGAAGTCAGATGTATTCATTTCTCTATCCCCTATAGCTTGGAAACAACAATATGTTGCAGCAAATTATCAATAGTCGGATGCATGACTTCAACCAGAGGATCAGGCCAGACACCGAATAACAATACCATAATGGCCAGTGAAGCCAGCATAGCGAATTCACGTGCATCAAGGTCTTCCATCTCGGCAATCTTGTTATTACGAATCTCGCCAAATATTACACGCTTGACAAGCCATAGGCTGTAGGCCGCACCCAAAATCAGAGTTGCCGAGGCCAGAAAGGCAATCCAGAAGCTGTACTTCATACTGGCCAGGATAACCATGAATTCTCCGACAAAACCAGATGTTCCAGGAAGACCGGAATTCGCCATAGCGAAAAGTACCATGAGGCTGGCAAATACAGGCATGGAAACCACGACACCACCATAGTCTTTGATCTGACGGCTATGTAAGCGGTCATACATCACTCCAATGCAGAGGAACAGAGCTGCAGAAATAAAACCATGTGAGATCATTTGAATCATACCGCCCTCTATAGCCAGAGCCGCACCAGATAAGTTACCAGCCAGAGTCGCATGAATCCCGAAAGGCAGGAAGAATCCCAATGTAACAAATCCCATATGTGCGATGGATGAATAGGCAATCAACTTCTTCATATCTTCCTGAACAATGGCAACAAAGCCAATATAGACGACGGCAATTAGAGATATGGCAATAATCAACCAGTCAAATTGACTACTGGCATCAGGTGCAATTGGCAGACTAAAGCGCAAAAAACCATAACCACCAATTTTCAACATGATCGCCGCCAGAATTACCGAGCCGCCGGTAGGTGCTTCCACATGCGCATCCGGCAACCAGGTATGCACCGGCCACATGGGCACCTTGACGGCAAATGCCAGCAAAAAGGCAAAGAAAATTAATGTCTGTTCTGTCATATTGAGCTTCAGTGTATGAAAATCGAGTATGGCAAAACTATCAATCTCAGACTTGTGATGCATATAGATCAAGGCGATCAGCATAAGCACCGATCCCAGGAAAGTGTACAGGAAGAATTTGATGGTCGCGTAGATGCGATTAGGTCCGCCCCAGATGCCGATAATCAGAAACATTGGGATCAGCATGGCCTCCCAGAACACAAAAAACAATATGGAATCAAGTCCACTGAATACACCAATCATCAGACCTTCCATAATTAGAAATGCTGCCATGTACTGGGAGGCTCGCACCTGAATAGCTTTCCAGCCTGCGACAATAACCAATGGTGTAATAAATGTCGTCAATACAATCAACGGCATGGAAATGCCATCAACGCCCAAATGGTAGTAAATATTAAAGGCTTCAATCCATGGAGTGCGCTCTACAAACTGCATATCCGCAGTCGAGATGTTAAAATCTGTGTACAGCGGAATCATCAGAAAAAAAGTTACCATGGAAAATGCAAAAGCAATCCGCTTGGCACCTGTAGAATCACGGTCGCCCGCAGCTAATGTAATCAGACCACCAATAATCGGTAACCAAACAGCCAAGCTTAATAAGGGCAAATCACTCAACATGGACTATAAAATTCCATCCATGACAAATATCGATATCAGTACCATCATTCCTGCAATCATAGCAAAGGCATAGTGATACAGATAACCAGTCTGCAGATGACGTAAGACAGTGGAGAACCAACTCACCACTCTGGCTGAACCGTTGACGATAAAACCATCGATAATCATAACATCACCCAGTTTCCACAGGAATTTACCAATTGCACGACCGGTACCGGCAAAGATATTCAGGTAGAGATGATCCATATAATATCTGTTATCCATGACCCTATAAACAACAGAAAATCGCTGCTGCATATCGACTGCAAACTGTGGCTTGACCATGTAAATCCAATAGGCCGCACTAATGCCAGCAAGAGCGAGATAAATAACTGGCCCCGTGAAGGCATGCGCCACAAAGCCATTAATACCTTCAAATGTCGCACTCAATTTATCCAAGACATTATGACTATCTGCCACATAAATCGAACGGCTGAAGAACTCACCAAAAACAATGGGCTCGAATAAAAAACCACTGAGAATTGATGGAATAGCCAATAATATTAAAGGTATGGTTACCACCCACGGTGTCTCATGCAGATGCGAGCGTACATTTTTATCTATATTCTCCTCGACATGAAAAACCAGAAAATACATACGGAAGCTGTAGAAAGCTGTTACAAACACGCCCATTAATAATGCCGTATAAGCGATACCAGCAGCCTCTAAATCCGAATACTGTACTGCGCCGATAATGGAATCCTTGGAGAAAAAGCCGGAGAAGAACGGAAAACCGATCAACGCCAAACAGCCAATTAGCGAAGTCCAATGCGTGATTGGCATGTATTTCTTCAGGCCGCCCATTTTACGCATATCCTGTTCATGGTGCATGGCAATAATTACGGAACCTGCCGCAAGAAATAAAAGTGCCTTGAAAAAAGCGTGAGTCATCAAGTGAAAGATGGCGGCCCCATAAGCTGATGCACCCAATGCAACTGTCATATATCCAAGCTGTGAAAGCGTCGAATAAGCCACTACTCGTTTAATATCATTCTGAATCAGGCCCAGGAGCCCCATAAAAAAGGCCGTGATTGAACCGATCACCAGAATAAAGTTCAACGCGGTTTCTGATAATTCGTACAGCGGCGACATGCGTGCCACCATGAAGATACCAGCAGTCACCATTGTCGCTGCATGGATCAACGCCGAGATCGGTGTTGGCCCTTCCATGGAATCTGGCAGCCACACATGTAAAGGGAATTGCGCCGATTTGCCCATGGCACCGATGAATAGCAGAATACAAACTACGGTAATCACGTTCCATTCACTACCGGCAAAAATACTGATGGTTTGCGACGATATGCTATCTACCTTAGCAAATACTTCAGCATAATCCAGGCTGTTGGCATACATCAAAATAACGGCAATACCTAACAGGAAACCAAAATCGCCAATACGGTTAATCAAAAAGGCTTTCAGATTTGCCCGGATGGCAGTTTCACGCTGGTGCCAGAATCCAATCAACAGATAAGAAACAAAACCAACCGCTTCCCAACCAAAAAACAGTTGCAGAAAATTATTGGACATAACCAGCATTAACATGGAAAAGGTAAACAACGCGATATAGCTGAAAAAGCGCTGATAACCCTGGTCATCGTGCATATAACCAATGGTGTAGATATGAACCATGAGAGAGACAAAGGTCACAACACTAATCATCAGCGCCGTCAATTCATCAATCAGGAAACCGATTTCAAAACGGATGCCGTCGCTTACCATCCAAGTGTAGATGGTTTCGTTATAAACAGGCGCACCATCAAAAACAATATGCTTGATAACGATAATGGATAAAATAAACGAAGCAAACACTCCCAGTATTGTAATCCAGTGGGCGCCAGTCCTGCCGATACGCCTGCCGAAGAGTCCAGCGACAACAGCACCGAATAGCGGTAATAACGGAATAGCCAGATAAATCTTTTCCATCATTACCCCTGCATTGTATCCAGATGTTCAACATTAATCGTGCGCTTGTTGCGGAAAAGCACGACGAGAATGGCCAGACCAATAGCTGCTTCAGCTGCTGCTACAGTCAAAATAAAAAACACAAAAATCTGCCCTGCAATGTCATCAAGGAAATACGAGAAAGCTATGAAGTTCATATTTGCTGAAAGTAACAATAATTCCAATGACATCAACAAAACGATGACATTCTTACGATTCAGGAAAATACCGGCAATGCTCAAGCAAAACAGAATTGCCCCAAGTATCAAGTAATCGGGCAGGGTAATCATCGAGCATCGTCTCCCTTTTCTTTTTCATCGGCTGGCACTACCGCATCCATTTTTACTATTTTCAAACGATGAGCCGACTTAACTTTTACCTGCTTGTCAGGCGCCTGTTTCTTAGATTCCGAGCGATGTCGCATGGTTAATGAAATCGCCGCAACGATTGCAACCAACAGAATTGCCGCAGCTATTTCAAATGGGTAGACATAAACAGTATACAATAAATTGCCGAGCTCAGCGATATTACTGTGATTAGCTGGACGAGGTACTGGAGATAAATACTGCTCCAGTCCAAAAAATTCTGAACCGATCACTATTCTGATCTGTAGCAGCAATACCAAGCCGATAAGAAAGCCAACTGGGAGATAATTTACAAAGCCTTCGCGAGTCTCTGAAATGTTGACATCCAGCATCATGACGACGAACAGAAGCAACACCATGACTGCACCGACATAAACCAGCACCAGGATGATTGCCAAAAATTCAGCTTCGAGCAGCATCCACAGACCAGCGCTGGCAAAAAACGTCAGCACCAGATGCAATACTGCATGAACCGGATTGCGAAGCGTAATCACACAAACTGCACCATAAATAACGAGCGCAGCAAAAAACATAAATACGCCGTATTGAAAAGTCATCATAACTCCTGAGCTGCGGCTCTATCGGTAAGCCGCATCCACAGCACGGTCTTTCGCAATCTGTTCTTCGAACTTATCACCTATAGCCAGGAGTTGATCTTTGGATATAAGACTCTCATCACGTTCTTGAAAGCAATATTCAAAATGGCGAGTTTCAACGATCGAATCTACCGGGCAGGCTTCTTCGCAAAACCCGCAAAAAATACATTTAAATAAATCTATGTCGTAACGAGTAGTTCGGCGAGTTCCATCATCTCGCTCTTCTGAATCAATCGTAATTGCCAATGCAGGGCAAACCGCCTCGCATAATTTACATGCAATGCAGCGCTCTTCGCCATTTGGATAACGACGTAAGGCATGCAGGCCACGAAAGCGATGCGACTGTGGTGTCTTCTCCTCTGGGTATTGAACTGTAATCTTACGCTTGAAAAAATGCCGCTGGGTCACCAGCAAGCCTTTCAGCAATTCAAGAAGAAAAAAGCTTTTAAAAAAATGTTTTATTGCCAGCATATTCCTCTCTTTCCTAAACAAACCACGGCTCAAGTTTCAGGAGAATTCCTGCGCACTCAACAACCAACCAGACAATAGTCACCGGAATAAATACTTTCCAACCAAGGCGCATAATTTGATCGTAGCGATAGCGAGGAAATGTTGCTCTGAACCATAAGAACAGATAAATGAAGAATACAGTTTTTAGCAACAGCCAGTGAATTCCAGAACCCATCAATGTGCCTAAAATGGGTATAGATAATGTTTCGGCATCCAGTAAACCGTCAAATGGAGACAACCAGCCACCCATAAAAAGAATGGCAGTCAGCGTTGCGATCATGATAATGTTGGCATATTCTGCAAGAAAAAATAGCGCAAATGCCATACCGGAATACTCAACATGGAAGCCAGCAACGATTTCTGATTCGCCTTCCGCCACATCGAATGGAGCTCGGTTAGTTTCGGCAATGCCTGAGATAAAATAAACCAGGAACAGTGGAAATAAAGGAATATAAAACCAGCCAGATGTAATGATATTAAAGCCAAATAGATTCAAAGGGGTCTGTTGCGCGAGTATGATTTCTCTTAAATTGAGGCTGCCAGCCACCATGAGAATGCCAACCAGGGCAAAACCCATCGCAATTTCATAGGCCACAATCTGTGCGGCAGAGCGCATAGCACCCAAAAAAGCATAACGGGAATTTGAGGCCCAGCCAGCTATGATTACACCGTATACGCCCAAGGATGTCAGCGCCAGAACATATAGTAGCCCGGCATTCACATCAGCCAACACCATAACATTATCGAATGGGATAACTGCCCAGGCAGCCAATGCTGGCACAAGAGCCAGAATTGGCGCTAATAGAAACAAATAAACATTGGCATTGGTTGGAATAATGATTTCTTTGAATGCCAGCTTCATACCATCAGCTATCGGCTGACCCAGACCCCAGAACTTAAAACCGAAAAAACCAACGCGATTGGGCCCTTTACGTATTTGCATGGAACCAATGACCTTTCTCTCAATGTAAGTCACATAGGCCACGCCTAGCATCAAAGGTATAACAATCAATAGAATTTTAACCAATGTCGCAATCGTTAAGACTACAGGATCAGGGAAAAAACCAAGATATTCAAAAAACAGGGCGTTCATCTGATTACACTGCCTTCACTTGAACTTTCTGGTTAAATCCACCCAGTTCCGGTATCAACGGAAGCCAGATGGTATCATCCGCCAGACTGTTTTCGACACATAACGACAATGAGACAGATTGATCACCCTGCGATACCAGAACTTGCGGCGCGTCAGATATGCCCAACTTATTCGCCGTTGCCGCATTGATACGAACTATCCGTCTCGACTTACCATCTGCAGTTTGTTGCAGTGAATCTGCATGGCGTACCAGACTGTCTGTAGCATAAATACAAACATCTCCGGTTCTGCTTAATCCGCCAGACTGCATAGCCGGTTGTAGACTACCTGTTATTTCATTGGCCGTTACATTGCTTTGATCAGTTTGAAGTACATCAGCCAATACCTCGGTGGCTGTCTCATAGCTGTAACTATCAATGCCCAGTTGCTGCCCCATAACCCGATAGACCTTCCAGGCAGGAGACGATTCGGCATAGCTTTTTACCGCCGCACTGAATGATTGAGCCAATCCTTCCATATTCACATACGTACCATCAGTCTCAGTATAAGGGACAATAGGCAGTACGACATCAGCATAATTTTTAACTTGATCATTGATATACGGAGACAATACCACAGTAAAATCACTGACCCTGGCCGCGGCAAGTGCTTTCTGCGGGTCGGCGCAGTCATGTTCCGGTTCCGCATTATGAATTATCAAAGCCGAAACGGGATTGTCGAGCATTTCACTAAAGTTCTTACCCACAGCAGTAACCGCAGCACCACCGACACCACGATGAGGAACTACACCAGCGTGCCATGCGCCGACGCTATTCGCAGCGGCTGGCAGTTCAACAGCATCACTATTGGTTGCTAAGGCAATTGACTTGATCAGTTCAGATAAAATGACGGCATCCACATGCTGCGCCGCAATCTGGCCGGCGACAATTATGCTGTCATCGGCACTTTTTAATGAATTAGCTATGGCTTTGTGGGCATCATCTGGAGTCACACCAGAGATAATATCTCGAACAGATGCAGTGTCAGCACCTGCCGCAACCGCTACTGCAGCCAGCTCTGCTACCATGCTCGCGGGATGAACTATCAAATTTTCAAGTTGATCAAATCGTAAATCAAAGTCTCTTGGGTTGAGGCTACTGACCTGCGCACCAGCCAACGCCGCCTTACGAATGCGATGACCAATAATAGGCTGTTCTTTGCGAGTATTGGCACCGACAATCAATATGGCACCCTGCTCTTCAATACCGGCTATCGGCAAGCTGATGGCCGGTATAACTGGCTCACACCCCTGCCCTCTGAAATCGGACTGCATCAGGCGATGATCAATGTTGTTACTGCCCAAGTGACGAACAATTCCCTGCAAGAGGTACATTTCCTCCAATGTTGCCTGCGGGGATACCCAAGCACCCAGCGTATCAGCCCCCTGACCATCGACGATAGCCTTAATGCCGCTAATGGCCATATCCAGCGCAACCTGCCAGTCGGTCACCTGCCACTCATTATCTTTCTTAATCATTGGTGCGGCAATGCGATCCTTGTGCATGACACCCTCGTAGCTGAAGCGATCACGGTCGGAAATCCAGGCCTCGTTAATCGCCTCGTTATCGCGTGGCACCACACGCTGAACTCTGTCTCTCATTGTGTGTACATAGAGATTGGAGCCCACTGCATCATGTGGCGCAATGGATTCGGCTTGTCTGATTTCCCAGGCACGGGCACCAAAACGTGATGGTCTCGCAGTCAGCGCACCTACTGGACACAGGTCTATCACATTCCCTGACATCTCATGGTCAACAGTCTTCTCGACATAGGTACCAATCAGGGAATGCATCCCGCGCCCGGTCATACCAAGCTCACGCAGCCCAGCGATTTCCTCACCAAAGCGGACACAGCGGGTACAGTGAATACAACGTGTAAGCTCGGTACTGATCAACGAACCAATATCCTTGTCCTTCACTACACGCTTACGCTCGAAAAAGGAGGAAGAATCCCGACCGTAGCCCATGGCAATATCCTGTAACTCGCATTCACCACCCTGATCACAGATAGGACAATCCAATGGATGATTAATAAGTAGAAACTCCATGACATTCTTCTGGGCATTCTTGGCGTAATCCGAAGATGTATTCACTACCATGCCATCCACAATCGGCGTTGCGCAGGCGGGTAATGGCTTAGGCGATTTTTCAACTTCGACCAGACACATACGACAGTTAGCCGCTACACTTAATTTGCTGTGATAACAGAAACGCGGGATATAGATCCCGGCATCGTCAGCTACTTCAATGAGCATCTGCCCCGGACTGGCTTCCAGTGCGACACCATCAACGGTAATGGTGATTCTATCACCCATGATGTCCCCTTAGTCGTTAACTGACCATTGAGCAGCCATGCTCAACATAATATTCAAATTCATGCCGAAAATGTTTCAGCATACCTTGTACCGGCCATGCGGCTGCCTCACCAAAGGCACAAATGGTATGTCCTTCAATCATGCCCGCAGCCCGTCCCAGAGTATCAACATCCTCCATGGTGCCTTTACCTTCCACGATGCGGGTAACAATCGCATACAACCAGGCTCCACCTTCACGGCATGGCGTGCACTGGCCACAGGATTCTGCATAATAGAAGCGTGACAGACGTTGCAACACTTTCACCATGTCCGTCGTCGTATCCATAATGATAACCGCACCGGAACCCAATCCGGAACCTGCCTGTTGGAGTGAATCATAATCCATGGTGCAATCCATAATAAGTTCACTCGGAATAATCGGCATGGAAGAACCACCGGGGATAACACCCTTAAGTTTGTTACCATTCAAGACCCCTCCCGCCATTTCCAGCAACTCAGCAAAGGGAGTACCCATCCTGATCTCAAAGTTGCCTGGGTTATTCACATGTCCCGATATGGAGAAAATCTTCACACCACCACTGCCCGGCTTACCCTGGTCCAGAAACCACTGACCGCCATTACGCATAATGATCGGCACAGATGCCAGAGTTTCCGTGTTATTAATCGTAGTCGGGCAGCCATAGAGACCATAGTTTGCGGGAAATGGTGGCTTAAAGCGCGGCTGACCTTTCTTGCCTTCGAGTGATTCAAGCAAGGCTGTCTCTTCACCGCAAATATAGGCCCCGGCACCCAGATGCCCATGAATCTGCACATCGACACCGGAACCCAGAATATTTTCACCAAGATAGCCGGCTTCACGCGCCTCAATCAATGCATTTTCAAAACGATGAAATGGTTCGTGATGGAATTCCCCTCGCATATAGTTGTAACCCACAGTCGCACCCATGGCATAGCAGGCAATCGCCATGCCTTCTACCAAGGCATGCGGATTGTAGCGCAGAATATCGCGGTCATGACAGGTGCCCGGCTCGGACTCATCCGAGTTACACACAACATATTTCTGCCCCGGAGCATTACGAGGCAGGAAGCTCCACTTCAGGCCAGTAGGGAAACCGGCGCCGCCACGACCACGAAGCACTGAAGTCTTCACCTCTTCAACTATGTCAGGGGGTGGTGTCCTTTCCCTGAGAATTTTTTGCCAAGCCTGATAGCCACCAACCTTCTTATAGTTTTCCAGTGCCCATGGCTCGTCCATTCCCAGCGTTGCAAAACAGACCTGCGGATGATCGTTCATAACTATTCAAGCCTATCCAGTAACTCATTGATTTTCTCAGTAGTCAGGTTTTCATGGTAATGACCATTAATGGTCATTGCCGGGCCGCCTGTACAGGCCGCAATGCACTCTTCTTCCATTTTCAAGGTAATATGACCATCGGATGTGGTTTCACCACGTTTACAACCAAGTTTATTCTCGGTGTAAGCAATCAACTCATCAGCACCTCGTAACATGCAGGAGATATTGGCGCAAAAAGCCACTATATGACGCCCGACTGGCTCAGTCTCCAGCATGGAATAGAATGAAGCGACCTCATAAACCGCAATTTTGGGCATCTTAAGGTAATCAGCTACTGCATCCATTACCTCTGTGCGCAGCCAGCCACCTTCTTTCTCCTGCACCATACTCAGTGCGGAGATAACAGCAGACTGCCTGCGCTCTGGTGGATACTTTGCAGTCCAGCGATCAATTCTGGCCTTAAGATCGTCACCGAGTTGATACATTTCTCTCACCGGTCCACCTCACCAAATACAATGTCCTGGGTGCCGATAACTGCCACCACGTCAGACAGCATGTGGCCACGCACCATTTCGTCAAAACCGGAGAGATGCACAAAACCTGGCGCACGCACCTTTAATCGATACGGCTTGTTCGCGCCATCGGAAATAATATAGGTGCCGAACTCTCCCTTAGGATGCTCTACGACACAGTAGGCTTCACCTTCAGGCACGATATAGCCTTCGGTAAACAACTTAAAGTGATGAATCAGACCTTCCATATCATCTTTCATATCCTGGCGTGAAGGTGGCGCAACTTTATGGTCATCGGCAATGACAGCTCCCGGATTTTGGCGCAACCAGTCAATACATTGCCTGATAATTTTGTTGGATTCGCGCATTTCCTGAATTCGAACCAAGTAGCGATCATAAGAATCGCCATTCGTACCAACAGGAATATCAAAATCCATCCTGTCATAGACTTCATATGGTTGTTTCTTACGCAGGTCCCAGGCCACGCCAGAGCCACGTAACATGGGGCCGGTAAAACCCAGAGCTATAGCTCGTTCGGAGGTAACAATCCCGACATCCACAAGACGTTGCTTCCAAATACGGTTATCAGTAAGCAGAGCTTCATATTCATTGACGCGATCAGGAAAGTTCGCACAGAAGTCATCAAGAAAATCCAGCAGAGAACCTTGACGATTCTTGTTCATACAATCAACTTCTTTTTGCGAGTGCCAACGCGATTTTTTGTACTGTGGCATATGATCAGGCAGATCACGGTACACACCACCAGGGCGATAATAAGTTGCATGCAAACGCGCACCGGATACCGCCTCATAAGTATCCATCAAATCCTCGCGCTCACGAAAACAGTAAAGGAACATGGTCATGGCGCCGACATCAAGACCATGGGCACCCAACCACAACAGGTGGTTAAGGATACGTGTAATCTCGTCGAACATGACCCGGATGTACTGCGCACGCTCCGGTACCTGGATACCGAGCAACTTTTCAATTGTCATGACATAGGCATGCTCGTTACACATCATTGATACGTAATCCAGGCGATCCATATAACCGATGTTTTGATTGAAGGGCTTGGATTCAGCCAGTTTTTCGGTCGCACGGTGCAGCAACCCAATGTGCGGATCGGCTCGAGTAATGGTTTCTCCATCCATTTCAAGAACCAAACGCAACACACCATGCGCCGCTGGGTGTTGTGGCCCGAAGTTCATCGTAAGGTTTTTGATCTCAGGCATTAACCTGCCCTCTTGTGACCGGGCTCCTTTCTGATAACTCTGGGAACAAGGACCCTCGGTTCAATACTAACCGGCTCATAAATTACACGACCTTTCTCAGCGTCATAGCGCATCTCAACATTGCCACTGAGAGGAAAGTCCTTACGGAAAGGATGACCGACAAAGCCATAGTCAGTCAAGATTCGGCGCAAATCCGGATGGCCTTCAAAAATGATCCCGAATAAGTCAAAGGCCTCACGCTCAAACCAGTTGGCCGACGGCCAAATTTTGACAACACTTTTAACAACAGGCAGATCATCTCCAGGGCACCAGACCTTCACTCTTATGCGCCGGTTATCCAAAATCGATAATAAATGATATACAACCGCATAACGTGCCGGGTGTTTGAGGTCAGTTTTGACCTTTTTTATGCCCTGACCGCGTCCATGGGTTCCTGCATTAAAACCGCGGGAGAAGCCCGTATCTGTAGCAGAATTAGTCTGCCATTCATCGAATCCATAATGCGAATAGTCAACACCACAGGCATCAATTAACTGATCAAACGCAAAATCATCACGCAATGAGGTACATACATCCATCACATCAGCCGCCTTGACCTCTATAGTGAGCTCATCCAATGCAATCACCAATGCAACAATCCTACCGGACAACCCTACTTCGAGCGCATCTTTAAGCTGTGTGAGTGTTTGTCTCATATCACCTTGCCTCAACGCGCAATCGTGTTAGTGCGCCTGATTTTTTCCTGCAACTGAATAATGCCGTACAACAAGGCTTCGGCAGTCGGCGGACAGCCCGGCACATAAATATCAACAGGAACAATACGATCACAGCCACGCACTACGGAGTAAGAGTAGTGATAATAGCCGCCGCCGTTAGCACAGGAACCCATGGAGATAACCCAGCGAGGTTCGGCCATTTGATCGTAAACCTTGCGAAGTGCCGGAGCCATTTTATTGCATAGTGTGCCTGCCACAATCATGACGTCCGACTGACGTGGGCTAGGGCGAAATACAATACCAAAGCGGTCCAGATCGTAGCGCGAAGCGCCAGCATGCATCATTTCCACCGCACAGCAGGCAAGACCAAAGGTCATTGGCCATAGAGAACCCGTTCGCGCCCAGTTAATCAGCTTGTCAGCAGATGTGGTTACAAAACCCTCTTCCAAAAGACCTTCAATACTCATAGGCTTATTCTATTCCCACTCAAGGGCACCTTTCTTCCATTCGTAGATAAAACCTACGACAAGAATCAGAAGAAATATACCCATGGCAATCATGGCAGAGAATTGTTGTGGCCCCAGATCTTCAAGAACCACGGCCCAGGGAAATAGAAAAGCAATTTCCAAATCGAAGATAATAAAAAGAATCGCCACAAGATAATAACGAACATCGAACTTCATTCGGGCATCTTCGAATGCTTCAAAACCGCATTCGAAAGGAGAGTTTTTTCGATCATTCGGACGTCGCGGCCCAAGTACAAAGCCAGCAACCATGGAACCAATACCAAACAACAGTGCCATCACCAAAAATAGCAAAATCGGTAGATAGTTTTCCAACATGTATCCCCCGTGTATATCGTTGTGGCAGCCATTCCGGCTACCTGTATCGCTTGAAAGAGACGAACAATAGGCGACACCTGCGCAACTGTCAATCTGCTTGAGCTATTTAATAAGGAAGCACTGAACAATTCCATCCTGGACTTGTCAGAGCGCGGAAAACAAAAATGTGGCTTTTGTTTTTCTTTCAAAATCAATAATTTATCATTATTGATTTTGGCGATACATCCTTGTATCTCCAAAAACTCTAAAAATTGAACTGGCATGGCCTCTACCATAAACAATATGCGGATGTTGGCCATGAAAAGCGCTTTCGAACCAATCATGGCAACAAGGGGTCTTACGTCAAAGCCCTGAAATTCTTCCGGAGCCCCGGAAACTCTGGCCAAGTCAAAACTTCCTGCGATACAAGGGTGAGTGTCAGAAGCAATCACGATGAGTCATGAGTTTTGAGGGAGAAGCAAAGGTCGCATTGTTGTTTTTCGTGCGCTGACCAGCTCAAGATGAGCTTGCTCGGAGATTTCTTGATTTGTGCCCTGACCCATGTCAGGTTTTAATCAGTTTTTATGGTGCCGATGGCCGGAATCGAACCGGCACGGCTTGCGCCACTACCCCCTCAAGATAGCGTGTCTACCAATTCCACCACATCGGCAACTTAATGCTTATTTATTACTCAGCAGGTACCGGGTTATCTAGGGCAGGCCGACTTGAGTCTTCCTCTCCCACAACCGGAATGTCAGGCACCATAGGCACAGGGACACTTTCTTCAAGCGGTATCGCATCTACACCCGTTGGCTTAGGCTTAAATTCTATTTCTGAAATTGAGTCAGCCACAGGCGCTGGTGGCTGCGGGTCCCGCTTTTCAGGCTGAACATCTTGAACAACGCTGGTACGCCCTAAATGCCTGGCGGCTTCGTTGACGCGATCTTTTGCGAGCACGGACAAGCCCAAAGTCACTGCAAAAAAACCAGCAGCCAACCATGTGATAATTTTCTGCAACAATGATGTGCTACCTGCGGCACCAAATACGGTACCAGAAGAACCGCTGCCAAACGCAGCACCTGCATCAGCCCCTTTACCATGCTGCAGCAGAACAAGGGTAATCAAAGCCGTCGCAAGAAGCACATCTAGAATTACCAGCGCAGTATACATAGGAAATCCATATTAAATTAACAAAGGAACTCTGAACAAGTCTATCCTGGATTTATTCAGAACACGGAAAAAAATAATGCGATTTTTATTTTTCTATCAAAATCAATAACTTGCTGTTGCAGGATTTCAGAACATTAATTTTTGTGATACATCCCTACCACGCAGGAAACTCTGACCTTGATAGAGCACTCTTGACGTATTTTAATTTGCTGTCGCACAGATTCCAAGAAAATCCTCAGACTTAAGCGACGCCCCACCAATCAAACCACCATCAATATCATGCATACGAATAAGCTCCCCGGCGTTATCAGGTTTCATGCTGCCACCATAAAGTATGCGGACTTGAGCAGCGACATCTGAACTCAGACGAGCCAATGCAGCACGAATCATGGCATGTACTTCCTGCGCCTGTTCAGGTGTCGCCACCTGGCCTGTGCCAATCGCCCATACAGGCTCATAGGCGATGACACAATTACCAATAGCATCAATACCCGCATCATCTATGATCGCATCTAACTGGCGCACTATGACCTCGTTTGTCATGCTGCCCTCACGTTCTTCCAGAAGCTCACCTACGCAAAAGATTGGCACAAACCCATTCGCCTGAGCCGCTTTGAAGCGCACAGCAACATCCTCATCGGATTCCCCGTATATTGTGCGGCGTTCAGAATGACCTACGATGACATACCTGCAACCAAAGTCTTTCAGCATTGATCCTGAAATTTCACCGGTGTATGCACCCGAATCGCTACTGTGAATATTTTGCGCACCCCAAGCCACAGCGGTTCCTTCGAGCTTTTCAGAAACCTGCTGCAAATAGACATACGGTACGCACACCGCAACCTCGGTTCCTGCCACTGATTTAATCCCGGCAAGGACCCCATCCAGTAATTCATTGATGCTGTCGCGAGAACCGTTCATCTTCCAGTTACCCACTACCAGAGGCCGACGCATGGACTAAATCCTTAGAGTATCGACAAACAAAAACGCAGAAGGTAGCGGTAGCGAGCAATAAAAGCAATCTCGCTTAACGATATAAATCGCCCGCATAAACAACAACTCGGAATCATAAAGAATCCTCAATCTGATCAGCCAGCTTTTGAGCAACGGCATATATAAGTTCAGAGTTATCACCCTCGACCATGACTCGAATGAGTGGTTCCGTGCCTGACGGACGCAACAATACCCGTGCATTTCCGTTCAGCGCCTTTTCAGCTTGCCTTACGTACTTTTCAGCAAAAGATAAATCCTCGGGCTTCATGATTTTTTGCACTCGAACATTAATCATCACCTGTGGATAAATGGTCATGCCATGAACCAATTCAGACAATGTCAGATTTTCTTCGACCATGGCTTTTAGCACCTGAAGAGCGGTAATAATGCCATCACCCGTTGTCGTTTTATCCCGGTAAATCACGTGACCTGATGGTTCACCACCCAGTATTCCATTATCCTGATGCAAACGACGCATGACAAAACGATCGCCAACATCTTCACGAATAAAATCCAGACCAAGGGACTTAATCGCCTTTTCCAAACCCAAATTACTCATCGATGTACCGACAACAGGACCAAACATAGAACCCGATTTGATCCGGTCACGCGCAATAACGTATATGAGTTGGTCACCGTCCAGAACACTGCCGTCTCTGTCGATCATCATGACACGGTCAGCATCACCATCCAGTGCAATGCCGAGGTCAGCCGATTGTACAACAACCTCTTTTTGCAATGCTTCCAGGTTGGTAGCCCCGCAATCCAGATTTATATTCAATCCATCAGGCTCGGCCCCCATGGCCAGCACCTCAGCCTCAAGTTCACTAAATACCTTCGGTGCAACGTGATATGCAGCACCATTAGCGCAATCAATAACTATCTTGAGCCCCCTCAGATTCAATTTGGCCGGTACAGACGATTTGCAAAATTCGATATAGCGGGTATCCGCGTTATCAATTCGACGCACTTTACCCAGGTTTTCAGACTCCACTGTCTGCATAGGCTGATTAAGCATGGCTTCTATTGCCAGCTCATCCTGGTCGGACAGCTTATGCCCGTTAGCATCAAAAAACTTGATACCATTGTCATGATGAGAATTATGAGAGGCACTGATCACAATGCCCGCACAAGCATGTAGAGTGTGTGTCAGGTAGGCCACTGCCGGTGTAGGCACTAACCCACTCAACAGGACATCAACACCAGCCGCAGAAAGCCCAGCTTTAAGTGCAGATTCGAGCATATAACCGGATATTCGCGTATCCTTGCCAACCACGACTTGCGAACAGCCTTCCGACGACATTACCCTACCTGCCGCCCAACCCAGATTCATGATAAACTGCGGATTAATCAAGCCGCCTCCAACGCGACCACGGATGCCATCCGTCCCGAAATATTGCTTGCTACTCACTTGTGCTTACCCTGTTTCCAGCCTTCCAGGTCATCCGCATGGCGTATCGCGTCTACAATTTTCAACGCCTCTACAGTAGCTTTTACATCATGCACACGGAAAATATCTGCACCTTTCATTGCGGCAATAACTACAGCGGAAAGGCTGCCTGATAGCCTGTCCTCAACCGGCAAGTCCAATAAGCTCCCTATCATGGATTTACGTGATATGCCAACCAGGACGGGCACCTTATGTATGGAAAAGTCTTCCAGACTCTGGAGCAACTGGCAGTTATGCTGAAGCGTTTTGCCGAAGCCAAAACCAGGATCTATACAGACATTATCATGCAAGATTCCAGCCTTGGCTGTCTGCTCAATACGCTTGGTAAAAAAAGCATTGATCTCACTGACTACACCATCCGGGTAGCCAGGAGAATGTTGCATGGTACGCGGCAAGCCTTGCATATGCACCAGACAAACCGGCACATTCAGATCAGCACAGGATTGCAAAGCCCCATCTTCCTGAAGTGCTCTGACGTCATTGATCATGTCCGCGCCCGCGTTGACCGCCATGCGCATGACACCAGCTTTTGAAGTATCGATAGAGATGGGAACTTTAATTTTACCAGCCAATATCTCTATCACGGGCAATACACGATCAACTTCCTGTTGGACAGATACAGCTTTCGCATCAGGACGCGTCGATTCGCCGCCCACATCAATAATGGACGCCCCCTCTTCAACCATGTTCAATGCCCGCTCAATGGCCCTGTCCAGATTAACGAAGCGACCACCGTCAGAAAAAGAATCTGGCGTAACATTCAGAATACCCATAACGCAGGGTTGTGATAGATCAAACATTATAGGTGGTCAGGCTGTTAAAAAGGCATTGGTAAAGTCTGTGCCTTTCGACGATACGGTTTAATGCTGTCCAGCTGGCCCACCAATCGGTTTACTGGAACCTTCGGAGTCTCTTCCAGATTCCGTTTCTGAGTCATCACCACCGCCAGACTTCGGAGGCTGTACATTATCAACCCAATCTTTCGGGGGACCAGGCAACTTACCTTCCATGATTTCATCAATCTGCCCAGTATCGATAGTCTCATACTTAAGCAACGCCTCGGCCATGATATGCAGCTTATCTTCATTCTCCCTGAGGACTGTTGCTGCCATAGCATAAGCGTCATCGACAATGCGGCGGATCTCACTATCGATATCACGTGCCGTATCATCCGACACATTTTTGTGCTGTGTTACCGAACGACCCAAGAACACCTCGCCATCATCTTCACCATAGGCCAATGGCCCCATTTTCTCAGACAGCCCCCACTTGGTCACCATGTTACGCGCGATATCGGTTGCCCGTTCAATATCATTAGAAGCCCCTGTTGTAACGGCATCCTTGCCAAACACAATCTCCTCAGCGATTCGTCCACCAAAAAGGCTACATATGGATGACAACAGGCGCTGCCTGGAATGACTGTAACGATCCCCCTCCGGCAGAAACATGGTGACACCAAGAGCACGACCACGTGGAATAATCGTTACCTTATACACAGGATCGTGATCAGGGACCTTACGCCCAACAATGGCATGCCCAGCCTCGTGGTAAGCCGTCAATTTCTTTTCATCCTCAGACATCACCATGGAGCGGCGTTCAGCGCCCATCATAATCTTATCCTTGGCCTTCTCGAAGTCTTCCATATCCACTTGCTTTTTACTGGCTCTGGCCGCAAACAGTGCTGCTTCATTTACCAGATTAGCCAGATCAGCACCAGAAAAGCCCGGGGTACCTCGAGCAATTAGCTCCAGAGGCGTATTCTCCTGCAAATTTACCTTGCGGGCATGAACTTTGAGAATTTGCTCGCGCCCTCGTACATCAGGAAGGGGCACAACCACTTGACGGTCAAAACGGCCAGGGCGTAACAATGCCGGGTCAAGCACATCTGGACGGTTGGTCGCTGCAATAACAATCACGCCCTCACCACCTTCAAATCCATCCATTTCGACCAGTAGCTGGTTAAGCGTTTGTTCGCGTTCGTCATGTCCACCACCAAGACCCGCACCACGGTGGCGCCCAACGGCATCAATCTCGTCGATAAAAATAATGCAGGGCGAATGCTTTTTAGCCTGATCAAACATATCACGAACACGCGATGCACCGACGCCGACAAACATTTCTACAAAATCCGAACCGGAAATACTGAAGAAAGGCACCTTGGCCTCGCCGGCAATGGCCTTGGCCAGCAGGGTCTTCCCAGTGCCAGGAGACCCTACCATTAAGACACCACGAGGTATGGTGCCGCCCAATTTCTGGAACTTGGACGGATCACGCAAAAACTCAACCAACTCAAAAACCTCTTCCTTGGCCTCTTCAACGCCAGCAACATCATTAAACGTAATCTTGACCTGATCCTCACCAAACATCTTGTGCTTGGATTTACCAAACGACAGAGCACCACGACCGCCGCCACCTTGCATTTGGCGCATAAAGAAGAGATAAATACCGATAATCAGTAACAACGGGAACCAGTGGATCAAAAGGGTTATCAACAATGGCTGCTGCTCTGGCGGTTCACCTCTAATCTGAACGCCGTTGTCGAACAGAGTCGTAATAAGCGGTGTATTATCGGTTTCCGGGTTGTAAGTCTTGAATACCTGCCCGCCAGATGTCGTGCCAGTGATTGTCCGACCCTGAATAGCAACATCGCTGACCTGACCCTGTTTTACTTGAGTCACAAAGTCAGAATATGTCAGCTCATTGTTTCTGGCCGCATTCTGACTAAAACCATTAAAAACCGAAATCAGGACAATCGCAATGATCACCCAGAGTATAATGTTTTTTACCATATCATTCATAGCGCACCTTCCGCACTTAAACTTACAGGAAGCTCTGAACAATTCCATCCTGGACTTGTAAGAGCACGGAAAACAAAAATGTGATTTTTTGTTATTCCTTCCAAAATCAATAGCTTATCGTTATTGATTTTGGCGATACATCCTTGTATCGCCGGGAACTCTTGATTAAATCAGAGTTCTCTTAAAATAATTCAGCTTCCTGTAGTATAGGCGCTATCTCTCTTACCTAATACCCTTCCCCATGAGATAAATCTTACGACTTTGCGGACACGACATCCTGAGCTGTACGACAATAGACTGATCTAAATTGCTTTCTCACACCAACCATAAACGCATCAAACCCCTCACTCTGTAATACTTTGGCCAGGAAGACGCTCTCCAGCGCCAGCTCAACCGGATATGTCGATTCTGGCTGATTTACCGCCGTTCGTACCGCCAATATTTAGGGATCATATCACCAATTACAAGATCGCATTCCTCATTTCTCCAAAAGTCCTGTTGTAGTTGTATAAGTTCAGAAACATATTGCACTTTTCAGAGGAGTAGAGCGAGTGCAATATCAGTACATAGGCTATAGGGTAAAAAGCTTCTACCAGATCATCCGTTATGCCATGAAAGCCGATATGAATAATGAAGTCACCGCACAGCGCCTGAGGGTACTGGAGTTTTGGGACAAACACGGACTACAGGCGGCCTTGGATCACGGCGATCAAAGCCGTCGCACCGTGCATGCTTGGAAAAAGGCGTACCGTGAACAGAGATTGTCGGGCTCGATGCCGAAAGCTCCCAAAGGTAAGCGATTACGCCGTTGGCCGCGTGCGGTTGTGGCCCAGACTCACCAGTTGCTCCGGTACTTTGCCAACCTGGGTAAGGAGCCAGTCCATATCCTGCTCAAGCCCTGGTGTCAGGCACAGTGCTTGCCTTGCCTCAGTGAGTCCATCATTGGACGACTGATCGCCGATGCGCCCGGTAAAATGCAGGTGTCGCCACCAGCCCTGACGCCTCGGGGCCAAGCCAAAGCGATACCAGCGGACACTGGTCAAACGTCGTATCAGGGGCTCCGTCCCAGCGAAGTAGGCGAATGCGTGGGGATGGACGCCATTGAACGGCACATGGATCATCTGCGGCGCTACATTGATGAGGTCAGTGGTTACGCCCTGACCATGGCCGTACCTTGGCTCAACAGTCAGATGACCAGACAGTTCTTTGAAAAGTGCTTCCGATTAACGCCCTTCAATATCCAACAAGTCGTGACCGGTGAGGGCAGCGAGTTCAAGGGTGAGCTTGAACACCTGATTGAAGATAGCCAGATTGTTCATCTGTGGACTTATCCCAAGCCACCCAAAATGAATGCTGCATGTGAACGCTTTAATCGCATGGCCCAAGAACAGTTGGTGGACTTCCACGAAGATCTGCTGTTCACCGACCTGGAGTTGTTTAACGAAAAACTGGCCGATTGGCTGGTTCAATACAACGGCATTCGACCCCATAAAGGGCTGGGATTACAAATCCCGGTAAAGTAAATCCAGTGTAGTACATTGATTAACCACAACAAAAAATTCAGCTTGTGGTGGACTCATACAAGCAGATTGCTTACACTGCTACATATTTGGGATATTTGAGGCATTATGAGCACTGGGCGCATCCCGTATAAAATTGGAACCTCACGCTGTCGCTACCGGCGGAACCCATTGAAGGGCAATCCGACAATTATTATGATACCTATTAGGATACTCTAGCATGGCGCAGATTTTGGACACTCGAGTTTTTTATGCGTCATAAGTCTCTAGATTCTATTCGCGATAGCGATTCTGTAATTGGTATTGTAGGGATGGGGTATGTGGGCCTAACTCTTTCAGTTGCCCTTGCAGAATGTGGCTTTATGATTTGGGGGATTGAGAATCATGCGAAAACGCTTTCGAATCTGCAACTTTAGAAGCGGCGGAGCTTATTAAGCTTCTGGACAATAGTTTCCGTGATGTAAATTTTGCAATCGGCAATGAAGTTGCACTTCTCTGTGATGCGGCGGGCTTAGATGGTCGTGAAGTGATTAGTGCCGCGAATAGAGGCTATGCTCGGACCAACATTCCTCCTCCTGGCTTAGTTGGTGGTCCTTGTCTACATAAAGACCCTCATATTCTGATCGAATCATTGCGGCGTTATGCCTATACCCCACGCTTGATTTCTTACGGTCGGCATCTCAATGAATCAATTCCGAACTATGTTTGCCAGAAGCTCAAAGATCGTTTTGATTTTGGTTCTGGTGCGGGCTTGAAGATGACGGTGATGGGCTTGGCTTTTAAGGGCCGCCCTGAGACCAGCGACATACGTGCTTCTCCTTCGCTGGATTTGATAGTGATTTTGAAGAAGATGTATCCTGAAGCGCGTTTATGTGGCCATGACTTCGTGGTTTCTGATCAGGTGATACATGAGACCGGCTTAGAGGCGGTTTCGGTGAAAGAGGCTTTTGAGGGGGCGTCTCTGGTGATTATTGCGACCAATAATGAGCGCTACCAATGGCTGGACATAGATGCGCTTATAAAGCGGATGGCGACACCGAAAGTGATTTTTGACGTTTGGTCTATCCTACCCTTTTCTATCATTCGTGACAATCAAGATTGTGCACTTTTATCCTTGGGCACTGTGGCTGATGGAGGCAAAGCGGCCTGATGTCTTTAGGATGTGCTTTAGTAACAGGGGGTTCAGGCTTTTTGGGCAGCGCTTTGGTCAAAAAGATGGTCACTGAAGGATGGACGGTGCGTGTGTTGGATGACCATTCTCGAGGATGCCCTCGGCGTTTAGCCGATGTTGCCAATGATGTGGAGTTAATTGAGGGCGATGTGCGGGATTATGAGGCCGTCTATCGAGCGGCTGAAGGCATTGATGTCATGATGCATTTGGCTTATATCAATGGGACAGAGTTTTTTTATCAAAAACCACATCTGGTTTTAGAGATTGGAATTAAAGGGGCATTAAATACTTTGGATGTCGCCGTCTCTCGAGGGATTAGGCGTTATTGGACGATGAGCTCTTCGGAAGTGTATCAGCGTGCGGCGATAATTCCGACTCCTGAAGAGGTTTGTTTAGTAGTGCCTGATGTAATGAATCCACGCTATAGCTATGGAGGTGGCAAGATTGCCACCGAGCTGCTGGCAGTCAATTATGGGCGTGCGTTTTTCGATAGCGTTGTGATTGTGCGTCCTCATAATGTGTACGGGGCGGATATGGGTTTTGAGCATGTCATTCCTCAATTGATGATGCGCGCAGCACTTTTAGATGAGTCGGTTAAGCAATCGGAGTCGTTATCTTTTTCGATACGTGGCGACGGGTCACAGACACGCTCTTTCGTGTTTATCGATGATTTTATTGAGGGTTGCTACATGGGATTTATGAGAGGGGCGGATTGTTCAGTATATCATGTGGGGACGGCGAATGCGGTTTCGATGAAGGATTTAGCATTACAGATTATGTCTATTTTTGGCCGCAAAGGGGTTGTGATGCCGTCGAAGTCACCTTCGGGTGAGACAGACAGGCGCTGCCCTTCAATTGAGAAAGTTACGGCTTTAGGCTATCGCCCTCGGGTTTCGTTGTCGGAGGGTTTGCGCAAGACAAAGCAATGGTATATCGAGAATCGTGCACTATGGCCGCCGCTGGATGAGGGCTTTATACATGGTGCGACCCATGGCTTAAGCTAGGCCACCTTATCTAGGCATACACATCGATATTGAAGGCGGCTTGGCAAAACCAACTGTTTAATGTCGAAGGGTATTAGCCGGAAACATCTTCAACCGGCCCGGCCTTCGAATAAAAGCCCGGACAGCCCCACCATTGGAAACACAGTGGAGCAGCAGGTATTTCCGCAATAGCCAGCACTCCGAGAGTAATACGCCCGGTGGTCATGTCAATCGCTACCAGCGCAGCCTCCACTGTGCGCCGATGCCGTGGTTGATCTTACCTGCACCGTCCCTACGGCGCAGCGCCTTGATGTCCAGCTCCGTATGCGGGCCGCCCGGTACCGATAGCAGACTCCAGCCCAGGGTCAGGTCGAGCCCGGAACCGGTGCCGGACGATGACAAGTCCATATACGGGATGCCGGTGGGGCCGTCATTCAAGGCAAGACCCCATTCGCCTTCCAGGCTCCAGTAACCGGAGGCCGGGCTGCGCTGAACTCCCTTCCAGTGTGTCCGACAGCGAATCCGACAACAACCGGGGCCAGGCCACTCGAGGCCGGGGCGGTGCCATATTCCTGACACGCACTTAGAGATAGACCATGAACGGAATCCGGCCGCCGGTCGTAGCGCAGCGAACCGGATACGTCCCACTCACACCGCTCTGAAGACTGATGGTCCAGCAGACGCTGGCCACGCAGGTCAATGCGTCGAACCTTTGGAGGACAACTCTCAGCTAACGCCGCCACTCAGTTCCACGCCCAAGTCGTCGCAGGTATAACCACCGTCATAGCGCATACCTAACTCCAGTTCCGGAACCATTCGGCCAACATCCGCCTGCGGCAACTGCCAGGACCACCCCAAGCCCAAGCGGAAACGCTTCGTGTTCGCCGTCATGCCTGATATACCATCGGCATCGTCTAACTCAACACATGCTAGCGCCAGCGTTAGGCCGCCCTCCTTCACCGGGCGCTCCAACAGCGTTCCGCGTACACCGGTCGAGGCCGATCTCTGCTCGATGCCACGCTCCGTACTGCCGATGGCAGTGGTCTGCTCCAAGTCACCACGACCATAGCTCGCCACTGCCCACATCTGCAAACGCTGCGTTACGTTGTGCCGGATATACGGCAGCGGCGAGGTCAACCTGCTCGACAACTCGCCCTGTGCCACTCCAATCGCCATCGCCGTCGCTGTACGACAACGTCAGACCGAGCGGCGTTCGGTCATTGTCTTGGCCCACGCATTGTCTTGGCCCACGCCCGGCATACCGGCGGTCACATCGCCATCCATCGTGATGCCGTTCTGTGCATCCTCGATGATCTGCTTGCTGTCTCCTTCCGTGATGTTGCCCTAATTACCTTCCAGGGTCACTCTGATAGCGTCGTCGTCACCGTAACGAGGGCCGGGGTGATGACGTAGTTGAGGTTTGTAACGGTAGCAATATTCAATGGGCCCACAACCGATCATACGGCACAGTATGTTGTTGAGCGGGTGACAATCCCGCAATGTTTCACGCATCTTTGCTTTAGCCGTCGCGATTCAGAGGTGACACTCACGTTATCCCGGAAGTCGGCACCGGGTAGTTTCCCTTGAATGCTAATGATAGAGTTGAAATTCCGTCCGCAAGCGAGGATAGTCTGCACCAGACTTTGCCTGTACCGGATATTAGAAGAATAAGATTGAGGGGAACATGATAATGCGCTTACTGGTTTCATGCCTGAACACTGCTTTGTTATTCCTGTTGCTGGCCAATACCCATGCGGCAAATATTGAAATTCGTGGGCTGCACCAACGAACTGACGGATCCATACATAATTTTGATGTGTTGGATGAGGATGCACTGCATCCCGGCGATAGATTTCAGGTTATTCTTTCTGCGGATACACAGACATATTATTCAATAGTGTACGTTTCCAGGAGCGGCGATATCGCTCAGATATTCCCTCCAGAGAATCAGACTGGAACCATTGTCGCTGGCGTAAAACAGTACATACCAGGCAGCAATAATTACTTTGCGCTTGACAGTAACGGCGGGCGAGAGCTGATGTATATCATTACTGATGAACGGATTCTGGAAAATCTGTCTGCAGTGCTCAAACAGGCACAACAGGTTGGAAACTCACCGGCAGAAATCCACCGTTTCTTACAGGTCTATTTTAAGCGCGTCGATAAAATGGAGATTATTAACACGGGTAAGGATATTGACGGTTTAAACGACAATATCGCCGAAGGTTTGGTTCAGGATATAGTCGAGTCCTATTCGGTCAATCCATGGTCTGATCTTCAAATCAGGCAGGAAGAGCAGGACGCGCACCGCCGTTCCGTAGATAATTCAATTCCGGAGGAAGTCAGGCGCCGTGCCCGCGAAGTGCGTTCATTATTGCGTAGGCCATCAGGAACACCGAGCAGCTCATCGCTCCGGATGGTAGCCGTTCCGCAATCGACAGACAGCGAGAAAAAGGGAGCTTCAGGTACAACTGAAAAGGCTTTTGACGATACACCAACGGATGCCGGCGTTGATCTGAAAACCATCGCTGACCAAAACGCAGGAGTAAGTACCGATACCACGAATGCGGAATCCCTTGCGGCTGAACGCGAAGAGCTTGAGCAACAGGAAAGATTACTTGTCGCCCAAATGGAAAGAGAGCAGGCAGAAGCCGAAGCCAGGAGATTAAAGGAAGAAAAAGAGGCTGCGCGACGACTGAAGGAACAGCGTATGGCGGAGGCTCAAGCGGCTAAAGAGCGTCTTCTTCGGCAACGGGAAGCCCTCGCCAAAGCAGAAACCGAAGCAAGGCGTAAAGCGCAACTGGAGGCTCGGCGTAGCGCGGAACAAAAAGCAGCCAGGGAGACTCGTCGCAAAGAGGCCAAATATGCGGCCGCTGAAGAAGAACTTCGTAAGGAGGCTGAGCGTATTGCCGCTGAAAGGGCAGCGGCTGAAGCACGCCGAATGGAAACACAAAGGATGGCTTTATTAGAGGCCGAGAAAGAGGCCCAACGCCTTGAAAAGGAACGCGAAGCTGCAGAAGCGACAAGACTTGAAAAGGAACGCCAGGAACGGGAAGCTCGGCGTATCGCGGAGCTGAAGGCCGCCGAAGAGGCGCATCGTCTGGAGGAGCAGCGACTTGCGGAAATAGCAACGAGAGAAAAGGCCGCCCGATTAGAGAAAGAGCGTAAGGATCTGGAGGAGAGATTAAGAGCTGAACAGATGAAAGCCGAAGAGGCAAACATACAGAGAATTGCGGCAAGCATGGAGCCCGCTGAGGATAAGTCTGAAGCGGAATCGCAACAGTTTCTGGACGACGTTTCAGGAGACCCGGAAAGTAATGAACAGGTCGTGGCTGGAGATGAACCGCAGATTGATGGTACAGGAGAGGCCGCATCGGTTGTTTCAACTAAGCCGCGTGGAGCGGTTGTTGTTTTTCAGTCAGAGTATAAACCTGAAACCAAACCACTTTCGGTACCTGTCCCTCAAGAGAAAACCATTAATGATAGCAACCCTGGAGAGGAACAGCTCGGAGCTTTATATGCCCGGATTGCTTCGTCAATCGTCTCCATCAGAACAGATAATGACGATCAGGCGGCCGGCTTTATATTGAGTGAACAGGGAAATATTCTAACTGGCTGGCACGTTATCGATAGCGTTAATGATATCGATGTCGAATTTATGGCGATATCCGGCGTGCCTCACAGTTACAAAGCACGTGTAATCAAACATGATAAGTTCAGGGATCTGGCTTTGCTTGAGCTGGTAAACCCACCTATCGGCATTCAGCCAATTCAGGTGGCAGCGATGACGTTGCCTGACGCCGGTACCCGGGTACGGGTCTTCGGTCAAAAAGACGGACGGGTGTGGGCTACGGATGATGCAATGATAACGCGCGTTGCGGAAAACTTTACCTGGTTCTCTGCGGGTAATGTTATCCATCGAGGAGAGATACTCCAGGTGGACTTGCCGGCTGACGGGAAAAACATCGGTTCACTGATAACCGATATGGAATACCGGATGCTGGGAATAAAGAGCTTTTCCGGACGTCAAACCGGTAGAACTTATGCGGTATCTGCGCGTACCATCAGTAATTTTCTGAACTCGAAATAACCATATTATTCCGCCTCAGTGTAATTCGAGCTGTAATAGCTGGGCGATAGCTTCACGCTGCCGCATACTATCCTTCGGCAATATCTCCGTGATAGCCTGCAACACACCTGTCTGGTAAGCGTTATGCGCACCACCCCGCCGGGAAGCACCAGACCAGTAACCGGTTCATCTTCAAGTTTGCGTCTCGGAAACCAAAATATAGGCCATGCCCAATCTTATTAATCACTATGGCATCGTGATTACAACAATAATAGGATGCAATCGTTATTTATACATTGGAATATTCACCAGTCTATATGTCAGATACCAAAAACAGGATATTGACTCAACTGACATCGGGAAACACTATTCCCGGAAATCGGCTTGCGGAGGCTTGCGGGGTTTCAAGATCAGCGGTATGGAAACATATTGAATCATTACGCAACAGTGGGGTAATGATTGATGTTGTTCGTGGCAAGGGCTACCAGATCCGTCGAGGAATGAGTCTGTTAAGCCAACGGGCCATCAGTGAACATCTTTCAAAACCCATTGGCCTGACATTGCACCAGGAAATTCCATCCACAAACAATTGGCTGATACAGCAACTGGGTACTGAAATCGCACAACCGCATGTCTGTATCGCCGAACGACAGACGGCTGGGCGAGGCACAAAAGGGCGAACGTGGCAGTCTCCTTATGGAACTAATCTTTATTGCTCCCTTTGCTGGCGGTTTGACTGTGCACCATGCGAACTGGGCGGTCTAAGTCTGGCAATCGCTATTTCACTTGTGAATGCCCTGGACCATGTCGGAGTCGAAGGAGTGAAGATAAAATGGCCTAATGACCTGCATACATCGAAGGGTAAATTGGGCGGCATACTGGTCGATATGTCGGCCGAGACGAATGGCCCCAGCGATGTAGTTATCGGAATTGGCCTTAATATTGGCATGCCAGAAACGCTACGGTCGGCGATTGATCAGCCGGTAGCGGATATGCACGATGATGAGGGCGCCGAAAAAGATCGAAATATTATCGCAGCCACCATTATAAATGCTTTAATCAGCGACTGCGAGAATTTCGCAAACCATGGTTTTTCAGGTTTTTCACGGCAATGGGAACCGCTTGATATGGCGATAAACCAGCCCGTCAGGCTGACAGCTTTAGACCGGTCAATTGAGGGCATTGCCTGCGGGGTTAATGAGCGGGGCATGCTGCGAATAAGGACCGATAACGGGATTGAGGAGCTTTCTTCGGGTGACGTTTCCATGAGAATTGACAATGAAGCTATTAATTGATGCGGGCAATACGCGCGTTAAATGGTGCTGGTATGATGGAGAGGATTTCCCGCTAGAGTACGAAAGCGCTGAGTATGAAGACCTGGAAAGTGATGGCGCGAACCTGTTTCAAATTGATGGACCGGATGCCGATCATATTCTGATTTGTAATGTCGGTGGCGAAGAACTGGCGGAAAGTTTCTGTCAGATGTTTACAGACTGGCAGCTAACGCCAAAATTTCTACGCAGCACCCGGCAATGCGGCGATGTTCAAAACGCATACAAAAGCCCGGAACAACTTGGCGTGGACCGCTGGATGGCATTACTGGGTGCATGGACCCTTCAGCAGGATGCCGTCTGTATTGTCGATTGCGGTACAGCAGTCACCATTGATGTTCTGAATGATGAGGGGCAACACCTTGGAGGGATGATCGTCCCCGGTATAGAGCTCATGCAGGACGCTCTGAGAGATAAAACCAACGATATCAATATGGACAGGAATGACAGCGGTACCGGTTTACTGGCAGCCGATACCGGCAATGCCATCGAGGCCGGGACCCTGTATGCACTTGTCGCTCTGATAGACAGGGTCAGACAGGATATCGCTACAGAACTGGATATTGACCTGCCACTGATCATCAGTGGCGGAGACGCAGACCTGGTCCAGTCGCTGCTGAGCTGTGAATCAACCTATGAACCCATGTTAATATTTCAGGGGATGCTGGCTGCTGAGAAAGGATTCTTCGACTAATGCGATTACTGTTTTTGTTTCTGGTACTGATCAATGGGATTGTTTATCTCTGGTTTACTGCTAACCGTCAGTCCGTAAATGCAGCACCGACAATCATCCCTAATGGCAATGCTCCTCGGCTGGTGCTCCTCAGCGAAAGCGACCGTGACTTTAAGTCAGAAAATACCAATACTCCTACTAACCATACGGCTGTCGAACTCGGCTCGAGGGCATGTTTTACGCTTGGTCCCTTTATGAACCAGGAGTCAATGCTGGAGGCCAGTGAAAAACTGATTCTTTCCGGACATTCATTCGAAAAGCGCGTCAGTGAGAAAAAGGAGCAAATTGGCTACTGGGTCTACCTACCGCCATTTGAGGCACTGGACGCGGCGCAGGAAAAGGCTCAGGAATTCAAGCTGTTAGGCGATAAACATTATTATGTTGTGAAACCTCCCTCAGACTACGCATACGGGATTTCACTGGGCGTATTCAAAAGCAGAGAAAACGCCGAAAAACGCCACCGGCAGATCAAAAATCTAGGCTACGACGCCTTACTGGAAGGACGCTTCCGACAAAACCCGGTGTACTGGCTGGATTATGTCGAGTCCGATAATAGGGAAAGTTTCGATAACAGTGAGTTGCCCGGGTCGCAAATTCATCCCCGGGTATGCGAGACAATCATTGCCGACGGTCAGCCTCTGCCGTAGGATATGCGCCCTGTCCGGTTTCAGGCACTGGAAATGCCGATGTAGCACAATGGTAGTGCAACTGATTTGTAATCAGTAGGTTGGGAGTTCAAGTCTCTCCATCGGCACCATTCATCCCTCCGCTACAAAGAAGCACCGGGGTTCCTTATACAGCCATCAGACAATAACCACATCTCGATATTAGAACACCCGAAATCGTAAGCTTCTCCATTAAGTAGAGACCTTTGGCACAATAACCCCAGGAGGTTACGGATGAAAAAGCCACGATTCACCGAGACACAGGTCGTCCATATGCTTGACTAGTAACTAGCAGTATGTTTGACTGGTAACTGGAGTGAATAGAACGAATATTCGTTCTATTCTGAGTTCGAGGAAGGGAAGATGTTCTACAAACTAAGCTGTCATCAAAATAGTGCTTGCGACACCTGAGTTTGTGCACGAACAACAATCGTACTAACAATCGTATTTTGGAGGATATTTAAAAATGAACAGCATCCGAGCAAAAATTATAATGGCCAGCACCTTACTGGTATTAGGTCACGCAAAGGTTGTCTATGCTGGGCCACATGGCTATGATCTACACAACACTCTAGCGCCTGCATCCGCTGGATTGGCTGGCACCAGTATTGCACAACCGCAGGATACCGTATCCGCAGTTTTTGGCAATCCCGCGACACTGACCCAGCTCCCCGGTACACAGTTCACCTTTGGTGCCACCTTCTACAAACCCGAGGTTGAGCTTGAGCACGACGGCAGTGTAACAAGCGGCACAGGCAATCCAACACCCGCCAACGCATTCAGCGCTACATCAGGTACCGACATATTCCCTGTCCCGCAGATCGCGGTAACTCAGGATCTGGGTGGCCTCAATATCCCCGCCACACTCGGCTTGGGGTTAACGGTGACCTCCGGCATCGGCAGTGAGTTTCGTGGCGAACCGAACAGCCTCGGGGCAGGAGCCGAGTTCATTATCTTTGGTGTCAACGCCGGACTTGGCTATAAGGTAAACCCCAATCTGTCTCTGGGTGCCGCCGTTACCATCAGCTTTGCACAACTCGATTTTGGTTTGGCATCCACTTCGGCCGAGACACACGACCTGGGCCTGCGCGCCACATTAGGCATGACCTATAAAACAGGCGCAACCACCATCGGCGCTTTCTATCAAACCGAGCAAGAGCATCAATACGACGATATTATTCAAATCAACGCAAATGATTTTGCAAGCCCCACCATTACCCAGCCCGCCAATTTCGGTATCGGCATTGCCAATGACAGCCTGATGGGCGGCAAGTTGTTGCTGATGGCGGATATTATCCATAAGCGCTGGGGTAGTGCAGAATTCTGGGAAGATATATATGACAGCCAGACGGTGTTTTCCATGGGCGCACAGCTCACTCAGGGCAACTGGAAATACCGGGTCGGTTATGGTTACGGCGAGGACCCTACCGATGAAAACGCCAGCCCCCCACTGGGAGACTTAACCCAGGTATACCCCGGTGCAGTCGTTCCATTATCTACTCCATTAGTACAGTACTTACAGGCCACACAGGCCGAGGTGATCTACAAGCATCGCGTTACCGCCGGCATTGGTTATGAACGCTTTCTGGGGGTACCTTTCCTGAATCTCGATGCCCATGCAGGCTTTCAGCTTGAAGAAGACCGCGATTACGGCACACACACCAACGCAGAGGTCTCTTCATGGCATCTCGGCTTTGGCCTTACCTGGAAATTTTAGTCGGGATCACGGCAGCCCACAGCGGATAGTGGCAGGATTTTATTGCGTGACGACAAAACCATTATTCCGGGTAACCGCGTCACTGGCACTAAGTTCAGGATCATGGGCAAGTGAAGTACAAGACCGCTCGGAGCATTGGCACACATCCGATGACCGCACTCAGTTATTTGTAAAAAATGCCCGGGTGCGTACTTTCCTGCCCACCAACAACTCCAGTGTCGATTATTTAGGCCTGAGTAACCAAGGTAATTCTGCGGTAACGCTGACGAAGGAAACAATTGAAGCCTGGGCCGGGTTGAGATTCATGAGCACACCCAACGTTAATGTGGCATAATGAGAATGCGCAGGCTGGACTCATTGAAGATCAGCCCTCTAGCCCAGATTGATTCCCGGCCCGGCGGCTATCACCTGATGGTCTTTGAACCCCAAAGACCATTAAAATCAGGTCAGCAACTTCAACTCATACTATATTTCAATGATGGTCATCGCATCTCTGCGCAGGCGCAGGTAGTCTCACTGGCTCATCAAGCAGCAAACACCGGGACTAAGAAACAGGCGGTAGATAGATAACCTGCCCGGTTCACCGATAACGCCTGCCCCGCAACGGCCTTGAGGCATAAAATAAGGCCCTGCCCAACATATATTGGGCAGGGCCCTGCAATTAAAACCTGACAGTGACCTACTCTCGCATGGGAACTCCCACACTACCATCGGCGATGTACCGTTTCACTTCCGAGTTCGGGATGGGATCGGGTGGTTCCAATACTCTATGGCCGCCAGGTAAACTGGCTTGCCATTCTATTCAATAAAACAGAATGACGAATTCAGAAAAGCTCAAGGCAGGGCACGTTACCTGAATCACACAAAAACCAAAACTGCTTGGGTAGTTATATGGTCAAGCCTCACGGGCAATTAGTATCAGTTAGCTTCACGCATTACTGCGCTTCCACACCTGACCTATCAACGTTGTAGTCTTCAACGACCCTTCAGGGGAATCAAGTTCCCAGGGAGACCTTATCTTGAGGGGGGCTTCCCGTTTAGATGCTTTCAGCGGTTATCCCTTCCGCACATAGCTACTCGGCAATGCCATTGGCATGACAACCGAAACACCAGCGGTGCGTCCACTCCGGTCCTCTCGTACTAGGAGCAGCTCCTCTCAAGTCTCCAGCGCCCACGGTAGATAGGGACCGAACTGTCTCACGACGTTCTAAACCCAGCTCGCGTACCACTTTAAATGGCGAACAGCCATACCCTTGGGACCTGCTTCAGCCCCAGGATGTGATGAGCCGACATCGAGGTGCCAAACACCGCCGTCGATATGAACTCTTGGGCGGTATCAGCCTGTTATCCCCGGAGTACCTTTTATCCGTTGAGCGATGGCCCTTCCATACAGAACCACCGGATCACTAAGACCTACTTTCGTATCTGCTCGACGTGTCTGTCTCGCAGTTAAGCACACTTATGCCTTTGCACAAACCTCACGATTTCCGACCGTGATTAGTGTA
>OY759969.1:1015000-2267500 GCA_963662865.1 Gammaproteobacteria bacterium
ACCCCTACCTGATTGGCGGGTTCACCCGATTCAAACACGAAATTGAAGCGGCAGGTCTTGTACTTGAAACATCAGGCTCGGATTTTTCATACGGTTTGGGCGCAGACATTGCCACATCCGAACACTGGCGTATCAATCTTGAGTATATGAGGTACTATGACAGAGACGACACTGAGCTTAATGCTATTGCCATAGGCCTTGTAAAGACATTCTGATACTAACCAGCCGCAACGGCCTTGCAAAAATGGCGGACACCCTGTCCGCCATTTCTTCTGACGGCACCGGCATAATGATACTGACGCCGGATTTACCTTACTGTGACTTTATTACGACTCTGGCAAAGCGCCTTTTCCCGACCTGAAAGACAGTCGGCTGCCCTGTGGTCATTTTAACGCGGGCATCCGACAACTTTTTGCCATTCATTTTGACTGCCCCCTGCTTCACCATACGATGCGCCTCCGAAGTGCTGTTCACCAGACCTGCATCTTTCAGTAAATTCGCCAGCGGAATGCCATCCTCTCCTGCATTGATCTTCACTTCGGGGATATCACCGGGTATCGCCCCTTTCTGAAACTGTGCGACAAACCCTGCTCTTGCCGCAACTGCCGCCTCTTTACTGTGAAAACGGGCAGTGATTTCTTCAGCGAGCAGGAATTTAACATCCCTCGGATTTCTCCCGGCCTCGATATCCGCCTTAAATTGCCTTATTTCTGCCATTGGCCGGAAGCTGAGCAATTGAAAGTAACGCCACATCAATTCATCCGAGACCGACATAATTCGACCAAACATCTGCTCCGGGCCATCCGAGACACCGACATAGTTGTTGAGTGATTTAGACATCTTCTGTATGCCATTGAGACCTTCCAGAATCGGCATAGTCAAAATAACCTGTGGCGGCTGGCCATAGGCCTCCTGTAGCTGCCGACCAACCAACAGATTAAATTTCTGATCGGTACCACCCAACTCGACATCGGCTTTCAGGGCCACAGAATCGTAGCCCTGCACCAAAGGATAGAGCAATTCGTGTATTGCTATCGGCTGACCATTTCTATAGCGTTTATTGAAATCATCCCGTTCCAACATACGGGCTACCGTATGTCTGGCCGCTAACTGAATCAGATCTGCGGCCTTTATCTGTTCCATCCATGATGAATTGAAAAACACCGTGGTTTTTTCCGGGTCCAGAATCTTGAAGACCTGACGCTCGTAGGTCCTGGCATTTTCCAGCACATCTCCCCTGGTCAATGGCGGTCGTGTTGTGCTTTTTCCGGTTGGGTCGCCTATCATTCCGGTAAAGTCGCCGATCAGAAACAGGATTTCATGCCCAAGCTCCTGAAACTGTCGTAGCTTGTTGATCAAAACTGTATGTCCCAGATGAAGGTCAGGGGCGGTTGGATCAAAGCCTGCCTTGATTCTGAGCGGACGTCCCGATTCGAGCTTCTTAACGAGCTCTTCTTCAGGCAATATTTCATCAACGCCGCGTTTGATAACGGCCATTTGTTCGCTAACGGACACCATAGTTTCCCTCAAAAATTCGGCATGGAGCAACAAGTCCGGCATTATTGTATGAGTCCACCACAAATTGCACTTTTTGTTGTGGTTAATGTTAATAATGTACTGCACTGAATTTACTTTACCGGGGTTTGTAATCCCAGTCCTTTATGTGGTCGAACGCCGTTGTATTGAATCAGCCAATCGACCAGTTTTTCGTTAAACAACTCCAGGTCGGTGAACAACAGGTCTTCGTGAAAGTCCACCAACTGTTCCTGAATTGATTCCGGGACCGTGCGCTTAAAGCGCTCACACACGGCATTCGTCCTGGGCGATTTCGGTTGCGCACCAAGCCCGACAGTCCCTGTTCACGATACGCCTGCTTCCAGGAATACACGGTGCGACAGCTTTGACCACGGTGTTCCAGGGCCGCTTGCAGTCCGTGTTGCTCCCAAAACTCCAGCACTCTCAGGCATTGCGCAGCAACTTCCGGTTGACCTCCGTGTCTGTGTTCGCTAACCTACGCCCGCTCATAATTATAAAGCCCTTATTTTTCCGTAGTTTAAAAGAGAATAATGAAACAAAGCATGAATTCTTTAAGTGCCAGGAGGCACTGGCTGATTATCATAATCGCCTTCAGTTTAATTGCATTGGGGATTGCGCTGCGGCCCATTGAGGTTTCTGCCAACCGTGCTGCAGTATCAACGACCCGCGTCAACATAGCTCTGCCAAACCAACCTGACATGCTCAAGACATCACTTGAAGCGGATAACGCCAATGACATTATCTGGAAACATGAAAAAGTACGTAAGGGCGACAGTCTGGCGCGTATCTTTAAGCGTGTCGGCCTGCCCTTCTCCACATTGCACAAGATCATTAGCAGCGGCAATCTTGGCAAGGAGTTCAAGCATATTAAACCAGACCAGATATTCGATTTTGGCTACTCACAGGAAAGGTTCATTCAATTGCGCCTCGCTACCAGCAAAACCCGCACGCTGTCAGCGACACTCGATAGCGGCAGGTGGGCGCTCGGTGAGAGACTGAAAGATGTAGAGATCAGAAACGAATACGCTCAAGGCATTATCCGGGACTCGCTATTTGTCGCAGGCAACAAAGCAGGGCTCAGTGATACCACGATCATGCAGATGGCCGAAATATTTGGCTGGGATATTGATTTCGCTCTGGATATTCGCAGGGGCGATAGTTTTTCCATTATTTATGAAGGCCAGTACGTTAACGGCGAAAAGATAGGCAGTGGCAGGATCATTGCTACCGAGTTTACTAACCGGAGCAAAGTTCACCGGGCCATGTACTACACAGATAAGGATGGCAACTCCGACTATTACGCCCTCAACGGCCGCGCTATGCGCAAGGCATTTCTACGTACTCCGGTAAAATTTTCACGTATTAGTTCACGTTTTACCAAAAAGCGCTGGCACCCAATCCTGAAAAAATGGCGTTCCCATAAAGGTATTGACTATGCCGCCGCACGCGGTACGCCTGTTCTGGCCACCAGTAATGGAAAAATCAGTTTCAAGGGCAAGAAAGGTGGTTACGGCAAAGTCATATTTATTCAGCACGGCAAAAAATACACAACGGTCTATGGACATCTGCATCGTTATGCCAAAAGTATCAAGAAGGGCAAATCGGTTGAGCAGGGACAGGTTATCGGATATGTCGGGTCAACCGGACTGGCTACCGGCCCCCATCTACATTATGAGTTGCGCGTGAATGGCGTCCACCGCAATCCGCTAACCATCAAGTTACCGCAGGCAAACGCTATTGCCAAAAGACATATGCCAGACTTTCAAAGCCTGTCAACATCTTTATTCAATCAATTAGCGTTACTAAGCTCGCCTCAGGCTACTGTTCCGAGCAGTACACAGGCTGCGGACATCCTCGCCAACTAAGCCCTCGGCTTTTGGATATACACATCACACATGAATTCCAGCCTGACAGCAGGTTATTTTATCGGCTTAATGACAGGAACCAGCCTTGATGCCGCCGACACCGCCCTGCTAAAAATCGACAATGAAGGGCAAATCCGGTTTCTGGACGGTATGGCATCGGAAATTCCCGATGCCCTGCGTCGCAATATTCAGGATGTGAGTCATGGTATCTCGGACCGTATTGATGACATCTGCAAACTCGATATCCATCTGGCGAATCTTTATGCTGATTGTGTCGGCAGGCTTTTATCCCGCAACAGCCTTGAAGCCGGTGAAATTGCCGCCATTGGCAGCCATGGACAAACGGTGCGTCACTGCCCGGGCTGCGACCCGCCTTATACGCTCCAGCTAGGCAATGGTGAATGGCTTGCCGGACAAACAGGCATTACCTGCGTATCCAACTTCAGGCAAAGAGATATGCTCTTCGGCGGACAGGGTGCCCCACTGGCTCCATTATTCCATCACCACCTGTTCTTTCAGGAGGATATTACCAGAGTCGCACTCAACCTCGGCGGGATAGCGAACATCAGCATTCTGCACCGCAATGGCGATATCGAAGGATTTGATATCGGGCCAGCCAATACATTAATGGATCAATGGATTCAGGAACACCGGCAACAACGTTATGACAGAGACGCCAACTGGGCCCGAAGCGGGCAACTACACTCAAAACTACTGGCCCGTTTACTGGATGAACCATGGCTACAGCAAAAGCCACCAAAAAGCACGGGGCCTGAACTGTTTAACATAAAATGGCTGAGAAGATTTATTGATGCTATCGACATCAGCCCTGAGGATGTCCAACGTACACTCTGCGAATACTCTGCCATTATAATCGCTGATGCCGTACACGCCCATGCCCCACATAGTGAAGAAATCATAATCTGCGGCGGCGGCATATATAATCCGTTATTAATGGATCGACTCAGGAGTCGATTATCTGAAATACCAATTCTCACATCTGACCGCTACGGCATATCGCCCGACTGGATTGAGGCCAGCATGCTCGCCTGGCTGGCCTGGAGAACACTGAACGGAATGTCCGGAAACGTTCCGGCAGCTACCGGAGCAGACAGAGAGACCATCCTGGGTTCTATTCATCCTGTATCATCCAGACAATAAATTAAACAGCCTCAAGCCGGGCCAGTATCTGAATGTCAAATCCTCAAGAAACTCGGAAGGCGCTTCATCGCTAATCATCAGCAGGCGGTCCCTCGTCCTGATGCAGGCCACATAAAGCAAGTGCCTTAACCACCTATCGACCTCATGATGGGCTTGGCCTGGAAACATCCATGGACGACTATCGGCAACTCATGCAGGTCGCTTGATTTTGTTTCACAGGTCCTGAACCAGGACACGCCCGGCGGCCATGCCAATCGCTACCAGTGCAGCTTCCACTGTGCGCCGATGCCGTGGTTCGCCCTGCCCTCGTCGTCCCGGCGGCGCAGTGCCTTGATGTCCAGTTCGGTATCCAGGGTGCCCGGTGCCGATAGCAGGCGCCAGCCCAGGGTCAGGTCGTGCCCGGCATCGGACGACGACAGGCCCGCATATGGAATGCCGGTGGCGCCGTCATTCAGGGCCAGGCCCCACTCGCCCTCCAGGCTCCAGCGACCGGAGGCCGGGCCGGGCTGTGATGAATCCTCCTCCAGTGCGTCCGACAGCGAATCCGACAACAGCCGATCCAGGCCACCCGAGGCCGGGGCGGTGCCGTATTCCTGACGCAGACTCAGCGACGGCCCATGAGCGGAACCCGGCTGCCGGTCGTAGCGCAGCGAACCGGATACGCCCCATTCACGCCGTTCGGCGGCCTCATGGTCCAGCAGGCGTCGGCCACGCAGGTCAATGGTCAAGCCCCTGGAGGGCAACTGCCAACTGATGCCGCCGCCCAGTTCCACGCCCAGGCCGTCGCTGGTATCGCCGCCGTCATAGCGCATCCCCAACTCCAGTTCCGGAATCAACCGGCCACCGTCCGCCTGCGGCAACTGCCAGGACCACTCCAGACCCATTCGGAAACGCTTTGTGTTCGATGTCAGGCCCGATACACCGTCGGCATCGTCCGACTCAATACGCGCCAGCGCCGCATCCGAGATCAGCGTCAACGTCAGGCCGCCCTCTTCTAGCGGGCGCTCCAGCAGCGTGCCGCGCACACCGGCCGAGGCCGATCTCTGCTCGATGTCATGCTTCGTACTCATCGTGGCCGAAGTCTGCTCCAGGGTCTGCTCCAGTTCGCCACGGCCATAACTCGCCGCCGCCCACACCTGCAATCGCTGCGTCACGTTATGCCGGATATACGGCAGCAGCGAGGTCAGCTGGCTCGACAACTCGCCCTGTTCCGAAGTGCCGCTCCAGTCGCCATCGCCGTCGCTGTACGACAGCGCCAGCCCGAGCAGCGTGCGGCCATTGTCGCGATCCACGCCCAGCAGGCCGGTCGCCACCTCGCCATCCACCGTGACGCCGTCCTGTCCATCCTCGTAGCGCGAGTACGACGCCTGACCCCACACCGAAACCCCGTTCTCTCCGCCGCGGTGCACAAAGCGGCTGCCGCGCAGCATATCGCGCAGCGACAGTGTCCTGGACAGATTCAACAGCCGATCAACCGAACCGGCGCCCAGGCCATCACCGCCATCGCTCTGGCCGAAGCCGTCCGCCGCATATCCCGTGCCGGTGCCATTACCGGCCCCATGCAGCGCTCGACCAGCGGACAGGCCGCTCACATTGCCCGACAGCCCAGGTTGATCGGCCACCGACAAGCGGTAATCCAGGCCGCCCAGCATATGCTCTACCGCCGTCAGGCCGAAGCGCGGCAACCAGGCCGCCTGCGCCGCCTGCATCTCTTGCGTATCGGTGGCATCGTCGTCGGTCACCGTCACCGTCACATCCTGATTCAGGTCAGCCACCGGATAGTTGCCGCCGTCGCCCGTGGTGATCGCATGGCCGATGGTCGCCTCACGATCGCCGGTATCGTCGTCGTTTATGCCGGTCACCGTCACCATCTGCTCCGTGTCCCAGTTGACCGTCGTGAACGTCAGGATCAGCGGGTTCACCGTGGCCGCGCTTTCCAGATTGGAACTCGCCGTGATCTCGACATCGCCGGACGGTGGCGTGTTCAGCACCACCGTGTAGCTGTCCATGCCGTTAGCCTCGGCGACCGTGATGCGGGCCGTGCTCAAGGTCACGCCCGGTGCCGCATCGTCGTCGGTCACCGTCACCGTCACCGCCGCCGGGGTCGGGGGGCCGCCGGTCGGGTAGTCGCCGCTGTCGCCGCTGCTGATGCGGTGGCTGAGCGTCGCCGTGCGGGCATCGCCGGGGTTGTTTATATTGTCATCAACTCCCGTGACCGTCACCGTCTGCTCCATATCCCAGTTGGTCATAGTGAACGTCAGGATCAGCGGGCTCACCGTGGCCGCACTGGTCAGGCCGGAGGTCACCGTGATCTCCACCCCGCTCGCCGGTTGGGTGGCCAGCACCACTGTGTAGGTGTCCGTGCCGCCGGCCTCGCTGCCGTTCTCCAGAACCGTGGTGGAACCCGCCGTCTCGCTGATGGTGATGGCCGCCGTGTCGTCGTCGTCGATGGTCACCGTCACAGCGCCTGTGACCGCGCTATAACCTGTCGTGCCTGAGGCCGTATGCGTCAGACTCACCGTGTCGTTTGCCGCGTCGCCGTCCGGGGCCGCGGTCACCGTCACCGTCTGGGCCGTGTCCCAGTCGGTCATCGTGAACGTCAGGCTGGTTTCGTCCGGCGTCAGGTCGGTGCCGCTATGACCGCTGACCGTGACTGTCACGTCTCCCGTCGGGATAGTCGTCAGGGCCACCGTGTAGTTGGTGGTGGCACCCTCGTCTAACGTGATCGTCTCGCCAGAGAACGACAGGCCGGCCTCGTCGTTGTCGGTCACCGTCACGGTGACATCCTGATTCAGGTCAGCCACCGGATAGTCGCCGCCGCCGCTGCTGATGCGGTGGCTGAGCGTCGCCTCACGGACGGGGTTGACCCGATTGTCATCAACGCCCGTGACCGTCACCGTCTGCGCCGTGTCCCAGTTGGTCATAGTGAACGTCAGGATCATCGGGTTTACCGTGGCCGCACTGGTCAGGCCGGAGGTCACCGTGATCTCCACCCTGCTCGCCGGTTGTGAGTCCAGCACCACGGTGTACGTGCCCTCATCGCCCTCTGCAATCGTTATCGCCGTCTCGCTGATGGTCACGCCCGCCTCTTCGTCGTCGCGGGTGTTGACCGTGATCTGCGCCGTCAAGGTGTTGTAGTTGCCGCCGGTGGCCGTGTGCGTCAGCGTCGCCGTGTCATCAACGGCGTCGGCGTCTTGTCCCGCCGTCACCGTGAAGGTCTGTATCATATTCCAGTTGGTCGCCGTGAACTCCAGGCTGTCCGGATTCAGCGTCAGGTCGGTGCCGGTGTGACCCGTGACCGTCACCGTGACATTGGCCGTCGGGGCGGTGGCCAGGGATACCGGGTAACCGACACTGGCACCTTCAGTGACCGTCAGGGTCGGCGGCAGCACGATGGTCGGTTGTTCCATGATGGTGAAGGCCAGGCTGCCCGTGCCGGCGGCACCGCCGCCCAGGCCGCTGCCGGAGCTGCTGTCCAGGGTGCCCAGGGCGATGGTGATGGTCTCGCCGGTGTCGGATGTGCCGTCAACCTGCACGGCCAGGGCCAGGGTGGCGGTGGCCGCAGCCGGGCCGGTAAATGTCACCATGCCGGCGGTGGCGCTGTTCGGGATGTCGTAGGCGATGTTGTCCGCCGGGATGCCGGTCAGGGTGTAGTCCGTGCCCCGTGTCGCATTGCCGCCCAGGGTCAGCGGCACGGCCAGGCTTTCGCCGGCGACCAGGGCGCGGTCCAGGGTGACCGTGAGGTTGCGGGTGACGCCCTCACTGATATTGCCCGCCGTGCCCGTCAGGGTCACCGTGGTGGCGTCGTCGTCGCTCACCCCGACCATGGCCGAGGACGACATACTGACGGTGTAACCGGTGCCGTCCGCTATGGTTACCGTGATGGTGCCGTTGGTCTCGTCGGTGCTGTCGGTCTGTGTGGGGATTTCAACGGTGGCCGTGGTGGCTCCGGACAGGGTGACCATGTTATCGCCTTCGTCGCCTGCATCCAGATAATCACCGGCGGCGGCGTCCGCTACGGTCAGGTCAATCATCAGGGCGCTGCCCGGAACTCGATTGGCCGTCACGGTGAAGGTCGCGGAACTGCCTTCGGTGACGGCAGTTCCGCCGGTGATGCTGATGAGCAGCGGGTCTTCGATGCTGAAGTCGTCCAGGCTGTCTGTGCCGCTGGCGCCGCCGTCCAGGCCGGTGCCGGAGTCGCCGTCCAGGGTACCCAGGCCGATGATGACTGTCTCGCCGCTGGCTTCAACATCGCTGTCGGGGGTCGCGCTCAGGGTCAGGGTGGCGCTGGTGGCCGATGGGCCGGTAAAGGTCACCATGCCTGTGGCGCTGTCCAGGCCGGTGTAGGCGACGCCGGTCGCCGCGGTGCCGGTGACGCTGTAGTCCGTGCCCGGTGTCGCCTCGCCCATGAAGGTCAGCGGCACCGGCAGTGCCTCGCCCTCGGCCAGGGCGCGGCCCAGGGTGACGGTGATTGCTTTGGCGGCGCCTTCCATGACGTTGCCTGCGGTTCCCGCCAGGGTCACTGTGGTGGCGTCGTCGTCGGTTACCGTCGCCGTCACTGAGACCGGGGCGAGTGCGTTGTATAGGGCATCGCCCGTGGAGTTGATGGCGTGGGTAATGGTCACTTGCTGATTGGCGGCGTCGGCGTTGTTATCCAGCCCGGCGACGGTGATGGTCTGGACCGTGTCCCAGTTGGTGGCGGTGAAGATCAGGCTGCCGCTGACTATGGCGGTGTCCGCCATGCCTGAGGTGGGCGTGATGGTGACGTTTGCGGTCGGTTGGGTGGCCAGCATCACGCCGTATTCGTCCGTGCCGCGGTCTTCGGTGAGCGTGGTGGCGTCGTCTGTCTCGGTGATGATCACGCCCGCCGTGTCGTCGTCGGTGATGGTGTAGGTGACGATGGTGGCGTCTGGGTCGAGAACGATGTCGCGGGGGGTTACTGAGGACCGTTGCAAGGTCAGGGTCACGGTCTCGTCCAGCTCGTCCACTGTGTCGCCGTTTATCCGAATCTTGCGCTGAAAGCTGGCGAGATTGGAGGTAATAATAGCCACGTTATCTGCACCCGACGAGCACCTGGCTAAAGTTGCAGAGTTGTCGGTAATGGATGGTGCACTATTATCGGGTTGGGTGAACCGCCAGTCGGCACTGTCGCCACGGGTGGCGGTGCCACTCAGACATATCTCGAAACTGAGCCCCGTAGGATATGACGGGTCGATGGTTATCGTCACGGTCGCGCCGTCGGTAATGCCGGAATCGCCCTCGGCGGCCATGGTGCGGTCCAGGTTGATTGATAAGGTGTGGACGGTGGCATCGCCTACCATCACGTCGAAGGTATTGTCGCTGGCGTGCGGGTCGGCGCCGTCGTCGACATTGGTGGCCCGGCTGGCGAGGTCGAAGCCGTTGGCGCTGTCGTCGTTCGGGCCCAGCGCGATGGTGTAGGTCTCGGTGCCGCCGCCCTCGGCGGTGCCGTCGCGCGTCGTGGTCAGCACCAGGGTGGCGGTCTGGGCGCCCAGACCCGAAAAGCGTAGCTGTGGCATGGCCGTGGTTTGGGCCGACAGGGTCACGCCGGGATTGAGGCCGGCGCCGGTCGCGGGTGCCAGGCTCCAGTCGTCTGTGGTGACTCCGGTGCCGCCGATTGACAGCGGCACGTCGATGATTTCGCCAGCCGCCAGTGCCCGACTCAGGGCGATGGTGAAACCCACTGTGCCGCCTTCTTCAATGGCGCCGGTGCCGGTGCGGGTCAGGGAGACGATGGCGGGGTCGTCGTCGGTGATGGTGTAGGTGACGCGGTTGGCGGTTGGGTCGAAAACGACGCTGGCGGGGGTGCCGCCAACCCGTTCCAAGTTCATTTGTATTGTCTCGTCGTCTTCATCGGATGTGTCGCCTCTGGCGCGGACCCTGAGTGTACGGCTGGGCCCGCTCGAAAAGAAGGTTGCTAGATTTATGGCTTGCCTTCCTAGAAAGTAAAAAGCTGACGTGGGGCTTTCGCTTGTGGCGATCAGGTAGTCTGAGTTGGCAACACCAAAACTACCAACAATGTTCAAAAGGACAAACCCTGTCGCACCCGGCGGGTCGACGGTGAATGTTAATGTCGCACCGTCGCTGAAACCGGAATCGCCTTCGGCTCCCATTGCGGAGTCGATACTGAGCGACACGACGTGGGCGCCGTCGTCGTCATTGACCTGGACCGAGGCCGAATTCTGGGAAGGGGACACGACGTAGGCGGTGGTGTTGAGCACGGTGACGGTGACCGGGCCGCTGCCTTCTGACGTGGTGTCGGCCACGGTCGGCACGGAGTAGATGGCGCTGCCGGAGGTCGGCACGGTTACTGTCTGGGTGCCCTCGTTGGTGGAGGCCACGAAGTCGCGGCTGCCCGAGGCGTCGGCGACAAACAGGCTGACCGTCAGGTTCGCGCTGGGCGCGGGTGTTGCGGTAATGGTGAAGCTGGCGGTGGCGCCTTCCGTCACCGGTGAGGTGCCGGCGGCGATGGTGATGACCGAAGTGGTTTGTGCCACTACAAAGATTGGAGACAGACCGAAGTAGCTTCTACTTACATTGCTCTCTGAGTTAGCGCTATCCAAACCATCAGCTGGCGACCCATATCTGATCTGCGTTGCGAGAGCCTGTCCCGATGGGCTAAACGCACGGCCGGAAAATGCGGTTCCATCGTCGCTGCTGCCGGTATAGGCAGTGCCGGTTTGGGAAGCTCCATTTTCGCTGCGTCCTGCTGCGCTATCCCACGAGCCGTCGTGGAAGTCGGTGTAATTATCGGCGACCCGGGCGCCGCCCAGCCAGTAGATGGGCACGCCGGTACCGGTGGTCATGGCATGGTCGCGGGCGTCCACCGCGGTGGTTGAGTAGAGGGCGCGGAAGGTCGCGCTGTAGGGCCGGATGGCTGTGTGGCCGGCTGCGACGCGATTCCGCACGTGGTTATCGTAGTCGCTGGTGTCTAACGCGGTCGCATTGCGTGTGGTGGATGAGATGAACAACAACCGGAAGCTTTCTCCGGCACCGATGGCCGACGGTTTCAGTGCCCAATCCTGGGGGACGGTGTAGGAGCCGTCGGCATTGGCCGTCTGGGCGGCGGCTTCGCTGGCCAGTGCTGCCAGCAGCGGCAGGCCGAGCAGCACGGCGGCCAGGCCGCGGCGCAGGCCGGAAAGGCTAAAGCGGTTCAAGGCAGAGGCGAACCGATGGGATGCCGAGCGCCGCCCTGTGTCGATGGCGAGGCTCAACATAAATACCCCATTTGGGGGGGGGGGGGGGGGGGGGGGGGGGGGGGGGGGGGGGGGGGGGGGGGGGGGGGCATTAAATTGTGTAGGTCGCCTGTGGCGCGTTTCAGGTGCATTTTAACCATGGTCATTTCCTCTGTTACGACAGTGTTCAAGCGGCCTTGCGGGCCGTTTAATCTCCAATCTGCTTCAGCTTCTTTTACTATGGGTTGTCTATACCGATGTTCTCTGTTCAGGCCCGGCCTTTGGGCCGGTTCCGGTGCAGAATCCAAGCCGGATTTATACCTGCAACTTGAACTACTTTAGTCACTTACGGACCGGATTACAAGCCTTTATCCTGATTTAGTTATTGAATAAGGCAAAATCGCGGCCTGCATGGGTCGCTGATCGTCGTCCGGGGGTGTTTCCAGGTCAGGCTCTTCATCCGGTGTCTCGATTATATTCACAGGCTATCCGATTTGTCAGCCTGCCAAAGTCGCAAAATTATCTCAAGTTGTATCAGTATTGACGCCATCACGCTATGCTCATCCCGCCAATGCCTGCAGGCGCTTTAAGTCTTGCCAGCTCTTGCGCTTTTCTCTGGGTGAGCGTAACAGGTAGGCCGGATGGTAGGTTACAATGACGGGAATGCTCGAATCGTAGTGATACCGGTTGCCCCGCATTTTTCCTATTGGCAGATCGATCTGTAAAAGATTCTGTGCCGCTACTTTGCCAACCGCAAAGATGACCTTTGGGCCAATGAGTGCGATTTGCCGTTGCAGATAAGGGGCGCAATGCAGTGCCTCATCATGTTGAGGATTACGATTACCCGGCGGCTGGCATTTAACGATATTTGCTATGTAAACTTCCTCTCGCTGCAAGCCGATTGCCTTGAGCATTTCATCAAGCAGCTTGCCTGCTCGCCCGACAAAAGGCTTGCCTTGAATGTCTTCATCGGCCCCGGGCGCCTCCCCTATCACCATTACCCGGGCGTTTTGGCTGCCGGTACCGAATACTGTTTGGGTGCGCCCCTCATGCAAGCCGCAGGCGGTACACTGTTGCACCTTTTTTTCCAGCGCTGTCCAGTCCAGGTGTGAGGGATTATCGGCAGGCGATTCTGACGATATGGTTTTGCTGTCAATCTGAGTCGCTTTTGGGGTAGAAATGGTCCTGTCCTGTTTTACAGGGTGGCGTCGCTCTGCAAATTCCGATGAGAAATCAACGGGCACCCAGACCGGGATACCCAGTGCTTTCAGATACTGCAACTGTTGGCGCGAGTCCATCGGCATGCGCTATACATCTCCCAGTTGAGGATGGGCCCTGTACGGTGCGACGCAAATAGTATTCAGCGCATTCAAGTAGGCTTTGACTGACGCGACCACAATATCGGTATCTGCTCCCTGCCCATTGACTATACGGCCGTCTCCGGCGAGCCTTACTGTCACTTCGCCCTGGGAATCCGTACCGCTGGTAATGCTGTTGACGGAATATAACTGTAAGTCGGTATCTGACTTGACAATGGATTCTATGGCCTTGAAAGCGGCGTCAACCGGGCCGCTGCCCGCGGCGCATCCCTGCCGCTCATCGCCATCTATTGCAATGGTCACGGTCGCATCCGGGATTTCACCGGTTTCAGAACAAACCTTCAACCACAACAGCTTGTATTTCTCGTCCATATTCGAACCGAAGGTTTCTGAAACCAATGCCTGTAGATCCTCATCAAAGATCTCATGTTTTTTGTCGGCCAGTTCCTTAAAGCGGCTAAATACATTATTCAGCTCTTCTTCGGACTGAAAGTCTACGCCAAGCTCGACAAGGCGAGTTTTGAAGGCATTTCGCCCGGAATGCTTGCCCAATACAATTTTGTTGGTCGCCAAGCCAATATCCTGAGCACGCATGATTTCATATGTCTCACGGCTTTTAAGAACACCGTCCTGATGAATTCCCGATTCATGTGCAAAGGCATTCGCACCGACAATCGCTTTGTTTGGCTGTACGGGAAATCCGGTAATCCCTGATACTAATCGGGAGCAGGTCATGATTTGTGTCGTATCCAACCCGACATCACACTCAAACATGTCCTGTCGAGTGCGAATCGCCATGACCACTTCCTCCAGAGAGGCGTTACCTGCGCGCTCTCCCAGCCCGTTGATCGTACATTCCACCTGTCTTGCTCCATACATCACCGCCGACAAGGAATTGGCCACGGCAAGCCCCAGGTCATTGTGACAATGTACGGAAAATATCGCCTTATCCGCATTTGGAACACGTTCAATCAATTCGCCAAGCAAGGCGCCGAAACGATGTGGCAGATTATAACCAACTGTATCGGGTATATTGATGGTCGTCGCGCCCGCATCAATAACGGCCTCTGTTATCCGGCAAAGAAAATCTGTCTCCGAGCGTCCGGCATCCTCCGGCGAAAATTCAATATTGTCAGTAAATTTTCCGGCAAATTTCACGGCGCGGACCGCCTGCTCCACGACCTGATCCGGTAACATACGCAATTTTTCCTTCATGTGTATCGGCGAGGTCGCAATGAATGTATGAATACGACCGGATGCCGCCGGTTTCAGCGCCTCGCCGACACGTTCAATGTCCGTGTCAATCGCTCTGGCTAATCCACAAACAGTACTATCCTTGATGGTCTCTGCAACCGCCTTGACGGACTCAAAATCACCGGGGCTGGCAACAGGAAATCCGGCCTCGATAACGTCAACCTGCATTTTTTCCAGTGCCTTCGCAATACGGATCTTTTCATCGCGTGTCATGGAGGCGCCGGGGCTTTGCTCGCCGTCGCGTAAAGTGGTATCAAAAATAATTAGTTGGTCGCTTATAGGCATGTCTGCTCTCCTGCTATTCCAGGATTAAAATAAAATTTTGTATTCAAGTACGTATTTCCTCGCCAGGATAACTTGATCTGCCTCACGGCAGTAGAAACAGCGAACGCAGCAGAAGAGGGGCACTGCCGACCGTTAAGCCGGTTGCCAATGAAAAATATGCGGGATTGCCAATAAACCTTTGCATAGTGGAAATATAGCCGATATCTGCAAAATTGCCAATACCGTGTAATGATTCAGTGCCTTTGGCCTGCGGCAACGCCGATCTTTACCAACGCAACTTCAGTTCTGCACCAATGCCGTGGTCCGCCTCGCCACTGTCGTCCTCTCGGCGCACCGCTTTGATATCCAGTTCTGTATGCGGCCCACCCAGCGCCGACAACAGACGCCAGCCCAGGGTCAGGTCACGGTCCGAACCGGACGACGACAGTCCCGCATACGGCACACCCGTGGCACCGTCGTCCAGGGCAAAGCCCCACTCACCTTCCAGATTCCAGCGCCCTGACGCCGGACCGGGCTCCGACGAGTCCGGTTCCAATGAATCCGGCAGCGAATCCGACAGCAGTCTGCCCAGGCCACCCGAGGCCGAGGCGTTGCCATACTCCTGATGCAGACTCAGCGACGGGCCCTGCATCGAATCCGGTGTTGAACCCGGCCACAGGTCGTAGCGCAGCGAACCCGATACACCCCATTCACGCCGCTCTGAATCCCCATGCCCCAGCAGGTGCCGGCCACGCAGGTCCAGCGTCAGCCCTCTGGACGGCAATTCCCAACTGATACCACTACCCAGTTCCATGCCCAGACCGTGGGTGACATCACCACCGTCATAGCGCACACCCAGTTGCAGTTCCGGAACCAGACGGCTACCGTCCGCCCGCAGATGCAGCCAGGACCATTCCAGTCCCAGGCGAAGACGCTGTGTGTCCGCGGCCACTCCCGATAGTTGCCCGGAATCATCTGATTCGGTACGCACCAGCGCCGCGTCCGAGGTCACTGTCAGCGTCAGACCGCTTTCCTCCGCGGGGCGATCCAGCAGCGTCCCGCGCAGACCTGCCAACGCCACCAACTGCTCAATGTCATGACCCGAGGAATCCTGTGCCGTCGGACTCAGCCGCAGATTGCCGTAGCCATAACCCGCCGCGCCCCATGCCTGCAAGCGGTCCGTCACGTCGTGCCGGATGTACGGGGTCAGCGATGTCAGATGACTCGATACCTCGCCTGTACTCTGCTCGCCACGCCAGTCTCCTTCACCGTCGCTGTACGACAGCGCAACTCCCAGCAGCGTCCGACCCATGTCTCTATCCATGCCCAGGACACCACTTGTGACCTCGCCATCCAGCGATACGCCTTCCTGCGCCCCCCGATAGCTCGTGTAGGACGACTGACCCCACACCGATACCCCGTCTCCATCGCTGAATACAAAGCGGCTGCCCGACAACAGGTCACGCAACCGCAGCGAACCGCTGGTTGATCGGTCAAACAAGCCTTCAATCGATAAAGGTCCCACCACCCCGCTATCAGTCGCATGACCCTGCCACCGGTAGTTCAGCCCCGAAAGGATATGCTCTACCGCCGTCAGGCCGAATCGGCTCAACCATAGCTCCTGCACTACTTCCAGCTCCGCCATACCATCGACCATATCGTCGTCCGTGGTGTTGACTGTTACTTCTCCTCGCACTGAACCGTAATCGCCACCGGAGGCCATGTGCATCAATATCGCACTGTCGTTGTTCCCGTCGTCGTCCTCGCCCGCATCCACTGTCACCGTCTGCACCGTGTTCCAGTTGTTCGTCGTGAACGCCAGACTGGTTTCTCCCAGCGTCAGGTCGGTGCCTCCATGGCCGCTGATTACTACCGTCACCGTGCCGCCCGTCGGCTCACTCGCCAGCACCACCGTGTAACTGGCGCTGCCGCCCTCAGCGACCGTCAATGCGGTCGGCGTCAGCATCAGGCCCACCGTGTCGTTGTCCGTGGTGTTGACCGTTACCGTACCCTCCACTGAATCGTAGCCTCCTCCGGTGGCCATGTGCATCAGGGACGCACTGTCGTTGACCGCATCGTCGTCCTCGTCCGCATCCACCATTACCATCTGTGCCGTGTTCCAGTTGTTCGTCGTGAACGTCAGGCTGGTTGCTCCCAGCGTCAGATCGGTGCCCCCATGACCCGTTATAGCAACCGTCACGCTCGCCGTCGGCTGTGTCACCAGCTCCACCGTGTAGCTGGCGCTGGCGCCCTCGGCTACCGCCAACATGGTCGGCGTCAGCACCAGGCTCGCCGTGTCGTTGTCTGTGGTGTTGACCGTTACCGTACTCTCCACTGAATCGTAGCCTCCTCCGGTGGCCATGTGCATCAGGGACGCACTGTCGTTGACCGCATCGGCGTCCTCGTCCGCATCCACTGTCACCGTCTGTGCCATGTTCCAGTTGTTCGTCGTGAACGTCAGGCTGGTTTCTCCCAACGTCAGGTCGGTGCCGTCCTGACCCGTTATAGCAACCGTCACGCTCGCCGTCGGCTGTGTCACCAGCGCTACCGTGTAGCTGGCGCGGGCACCCTCAACGACTGTCAACATGGTCGGCGTCAGCATCAGGCCCACCGTGTCGTTGTCCGTGATGGTGACTTGCACGTCACCGGTTACCATGCGGTAGTCTCCACCCGAGGCCATGTGTGTCAGTGTCACACTGTCGTTGCCGGCGTCATCGTCCGGCCTCGCCGTCACCATCACCATCTGCGCCGTACCCCAGTTAACCGTCGTGAAGGTCAGGCTGACCGGAGATGGTGTCAGATCGGTGCCGCTGTGACCGCTGATTGTGACCGTCACCGCGCCGCCTATCGGTTCACTCGCCAGCGCCACCGTGTAGTCGGTGCTGTCACCCTCGTCCACCGTCACTATCTGGTTTGAGAACACCAGATCTGCATCGTCGTCGTCGGTCACCGTGACGGTAAACGATGCCGAGGTCAGGTCGCCCGCCGGGTAGGTGCCGCTGTCGCCGCGGCTGATGCGGTGGGTGAGGGTTGCCGTGCGACTGTCGCCGGGATTGTCGATGTCGTCGTCAACGCCGGTGACCGTCACGGTTTGCACCGTATTCCAGTTGCCTGATGTGAACGTCAGGGTGGTCGGGCTTGCCGTGGCCGCCTCTTCCATATTGGAAGTCACCATGATCTCTACATTGCCGGCCGGTTGTGTGTCCAGCACCACGGTGTAGGTGTCTGTGCCGCCGTCCATGTCGCCGTCCTCGCCGACCGTGGTGCCCCCATCACTTTGGCTGATGGTCACGCCTGCCATGTCGTTGTCGGTAATGGTGACTTGCACGTCACCGGTTACCGTGCGGTAGTCTCCGCCTGAGGCCATGTGCTCCAGTGTCGCCGTGTCGTTGCCAGCGTCATCGTCCGACCCCGCTGTCACCATCACCGTCTGTACCGTGTCCCAGTTGACTGTCGTGAACGTCAGGCTGACCGGGGACGGCGTCAGATCGGTGCCGCTGTGGCCACTGATTGTGACCGTCACCGCGCCGCCTGTCGGTTCACTCGCCAGTGCCACCGTGTAGTCGGTGCTGTCACCCTCGTCCACCGTCAGCATCTGGTTTGAGAACACCAGGCCTGCATCGTCGTTGTCGGTGACTGTGACTGCGACGGGATCAACATCATTGGCGTTCGAGTAACCGGCGCTGCCGGTGACAATGCGATGAATGATGGTTGCCGTGCGACTGTCGCCGGGATTGTCGATGTCGTCGTTGACGCCGGTGACCGTCACGGTTTGCGCCGTATCCCAGTTGCCTGACGTGAACGTCAGGTTGGCCGGGCTTGCGGTAGCGGCATTTTCCATATTGGAGGTCACCGTCATCTCCACATTATTGCTGGTCGGTTGCGTGTTCAGCACCATGGTGTAGGTGGCTGTGCCGCCGGCCATATTGCCGTCCTCGCCGACCGTGACGGCATCCTCGCTGACGATCACGCCCGCCGTGTCGTCGTCGGCGACCGTGACGGTAAACGATGCCGGGGCCAAGCCGCCCGCCGGATAGGTGCCGCTATCGCCGCGGCTGATGCTGTGGGCGAGAGTGGCCGTGCGTGTATTGCTGGTATTGTCGATGTCGTCGTCAACGCCGGTGACCGTCACGGTTTGCACCGTATTCCAGTTGCCTGATGTGAACGTCAGGGTGGTCGGGCTCGCCGTGGCCGCCTCTTCCATATCGGAAGTCACCATGATCTCTACATTGTCGGCCGGTTGTGTGGCCAGCACCACGGTGTAGGTGTCTGTGCCGCCGTCCATGTCGCCGTCCTCGCCGACCGTGGTGCCCCCACCACTCTGGATGATGGTCACGCCTGCCATGTCGCTGTCGGTAATGGTGACTTGCACATCACCGGTTATCGTGCGGTAGTCTCCGCCTGAGGCCGTGTGCTCCAGTGTCTCACTGTCGTTCACTGCGTCGTCGTCCTCGGCCGCATTCACCATCACCGTCTGTACCGTGTCCCAGTTGACTGTCGTGAACGTCAGGTTGACCGGAGACGGTGTCAGATCGGTGCCGCTGTGACCACTGATTGTGACCGTCACCGCGCCGCCTGTCGGTTCACTCGCCAGTGCCACCGTGTAGTCGGTGCTGTCACCCTCGTCCACCGTCAGCATCTGGTTTGAGAACACCAGGCCTGCATCGTCGTTGTCCGTGACCGCGACCGTGACGGGATCAACATCATTGGCGTTCAAGTAACCGCCACCGTCGCCGGTGACAATGCGATGCATGATGGTTGCCGTGCGACTGTCGCCGGTATTGTCGATGTCGTCGTTGACGCCGGTGACCGTCACGGTTTGCACCGTATCCCAGTTGCCTGGCGTGAACGTCAGGCGAGCCGGGCTTGCGGTGGCGGCATTTTCCATATTGGAGGTCACCGTCATCTCCACATTGCTGATCGGTTGCGTGTTCAGCATCATGGTGTAGGTGGCTGTGCCGCCGGCCATATTGCCGTCCTCGCCGACCGTGACGGCATCCTCGCTGACGATCACGCCCGCCGTGTCGTCGTCGGCGACCGTGACGGTAAACGATGCCGAGGTCAGGTCGCCCGCCGGGTAGGTGCCGCTATCGCCGCGGCTGATGCTGTGGGCGAGAGTGGCCGTGCGTGTATTGCCGGGATTGTCGATGTCGTCGTCAACGCCGGTGACCGTCACGGTTTGCACCGTATTCCAGTTGCCTGATGTGAACGTCAGGGTGGTCGGGCTCGCCGTGGCCGCCTCTTCCATATCGGAAGTCACCATGATCTCTACATTGTCGGCCGGTTGCGTGTCCAGCACCACGGTGTAGGTGTCTGTGCCGCCGTCCATGTCGCCGTCCTCGCCGACCGTGGTGCCCCCATCACTTTGGCTGATGGTCACGCCTGCCATGTCGCTGTCGGTAATGGTGACTTGCACATCACCGGTTATCGTGCGGTAGTCTCCGCCTGAGGCCGTGTGCTCCAGTGTCTCACTGTCGTTCACTGCGTCGTCGTCCTCGGCCGCATTCACCATCACCGTCTGTACCGTGTCCCAGTTGACTGTCGTGAACGTCAGGCTGACCGGAGACGGCGTCAGATCGGTGCCGCTGTGACCACTGATTGTGACCGTCACCGCGCCGCCTGTCGGTTCACTCGCCAGTGCCACCGTGTAGTCGGTGCTGTCACCCTCGTCCACCGTCAGCATCTGGTTTGAGAACACCAGGCCTGCATCGTCGTTGTCCGTGACCGCGACCGTGACGGGATCAACATCATTGGCGTTCAAGTAACCGCCACCGTCGCCGGTGACAATGCGATGCATGATGGTTGCCGTGCGACTGTCGCCGGTATTGTCGATGTCGTCGTTGACGCCGGTGACCGTCACGGTTTGCACCGTATCCCAGTTGCCTGGCGTGAACGTCAGGCGAGCCGGGCTTGCGGTGGCGGCATTTTCCATATTGGAGGTCACCGTCATCTCCACATTGCTGATCGGTTGCGTGTTCAGCATCATGGTGTAGGTGGCTGTGCCGCCGGCCATATTGCCGTCCTCGCCGACCGTGACGGCATCCTCGCTGACGATCACGCCCGCCGTGTCGTCGTCGGCGACCGTGACGGTAAACGATGCCGAGGTCAGGTCGCCCGCCGGGTAGGTGCCGCTATCGCCGCGGCTGATGCTGTGGGCGAGAGTGGCCGTGCGTGTATTGCCGGGATTGTCGATGTCGTCGTCAACGCCGGTGACCGTCACGGTTTGCACCGTATTCCAGTTGCCTGATGTGAACGTCAGGGTGGTCGGGCTCGCCGTGGCCGCCTCTTCCATATCGGAAGTCACCATGATCTCTACATTGCTGGCCGGTTGTGTGGCCAGCACCACGGTGTAGGTGTCTGTGCCGCCGTCCATGTCGCCGTCCTCGCCGACCGTGGTGCCCCCACCACTCTGGATGATGGTCACGCCTGCCATGTCGCTGTCGGTAATGGTGACTTGCACATCACCGGTTATCGTGCGGTAGTCTCCGCCTGAGGCCGTGTGCTCCAGTGTCTCACTGTCGTTCACTGCGTCGTCGTCCTCGGCCGCATTCACCATCACCGTCTGTACCGTGTCCCAGTTGACTGTCGTGAACGTCAGGCTGACCGGGGACGGCGTCAGATCGGTGCCGCTGTGACCACTGATTGTGACCGTCACCGCGCCGCCCGTCGGTTCACTCGCCAGTGCCACCGTGTAGTCGGTGCTGTCACCCTCGTCCACCGTCAGTCTGGCTTGAGAACACCAGGCCTGCATCGTCGTTGTCCGTGACCGCGACCGTGACGGGATCAACATCATTGGCGTTCAAGTAACCGCCACCGTCGCCGGTGACAATGCGATGCATGATGGTTGCCGTGCGACTGTCGCCGGTATTGTCGATGTCGTCGTTGACGCCGGTGACCGTCACGGTTTGCACCGTATCCCAGTTGCCTGGCGTGAACGTCAGGCGAGCCGGGCTTGCGGTGGCGGCATTTTCCATATTGGAGGTCACCGTCATCTCCACATTGCTGATCGGTTGCGTGTTCAGCATCATGGTGTAGGTGGCTGTGCCGCCGGCCATATTGCCGTCCTCGCCGACCGTGACGGCATCCTCGCTGACGATCACGCCCGCCGTGTCGTCGTCGGCGACCGTGACGGTAAACGATGCCGAGGTCAGGTCGCCCGCCGGGTAGGTGCCGCTATCGCCGCGGCTGATGCTGTGGGCGAGAGTGGCCGTGCGTGTATTGCCGGGATTGTCGATGTCGTCGTCAACGCCGGTGACCGTCACGGTTTGCACCGTATTCCGCCTGATGTGAACGTCAGGGTGGTCGGGCTCGCCGTGGCCGCCTCTTCCATATCGGAAGTCACCATGATCTCTACATTGTCGGCCGGTTGCGTGTCCAGCACCACGGTGTAGGTGTCTGTGCCGCCGTCCATGTCGCCGTCCTCGCCGACCGTGGTGCCCCCATCACTTTGGCTGATGGTCACGCCTGCCATGTCGCTGTCGGTAATGGTGACTTGCACATCACCGGTTATCGTGCGGTAGTCTCCGCCTGAGGCCGTGTGCTCCAGTGTCTCACTGTCGTTCACTGCGTCGTCGTCCTCGGCCGCATTCACCATCACCGTCTGTACCGTGTCCCAGTTGACTGTCGTGAACGTCAGGCTGACCGGAGACGGCGTCAGATCGGTGCCGCTGTGACCACTGATTGTGACCGTCACCGCGCCGCCTGTCGGTTCACTCGCCAGTGCCACCGTGTAGTCGGTGCTGTCACCCTCGTCCACCGTCAGCATCTGGTTTGAGAACACCAGGCCTGCATCGTCGTTGTCCGTGACCGCGACCGTGACGGGATCAACATCATTGGCGTTCAAGTAACCGCCACCGTCGCCGGTGACAATGCGATGCATGATGGTTGCCGTGCGACTGTCGCCGGTATTGTCGATGTCGTCGTTGACGCCGGTGACCGTCACGGTTTGCACCGTATCCCAGTTGCCTGGCGTGAACGTCAGGCGAGCCGGGCTTGCGGTGGCGGCATTTTCCATATTGGAGGTCACCGTCATCTCCACATTGCTGATCGGTTGCGTGTTCAGCATCATGGTGTAGGTGGCTGTGCCGCCGGCCATATTGCCGTCCTCGCCGACCGTGACGGCATCCTCGCTGACGATCACGCCCGCCGTGTCGTCGTCGGCGACCGTGACGGTAAACGATGCCGAGGTCAGGTCGCCCGCCGGGTAGGTGCCGCTATCGCCGCGGCTGATGCTGTGGGCGAGAGTGGCCGTGCGTGTATTGCCGGGATTGTCGATGTCGTCGTCAACGCCGGTGACCGTCACGGTTTGCACCGTATTCCAGTTGCCTGATGTGAACGTCAGGGTGGTCGGGCTCGCCGTGGCCGCCTCTTCCATATCGGAAGTCACCATGATCTCTACATTGCTGGCCGGTTGTGTGGCCAGCACCACGGTGTAGGTGTCTGTGCCGCCGTCCATGTCGCCGTCCTCGCCGACCGTGGTGCCCCCACCACTCTGGATGATGGTCACGCCTGCCATGTCGCTGTCGGTAATGGTGACTTGCACATCACCGGTTATCGTGCGGTAGTCTCCGCCTGAGGCCGTGTGCTCCAGTGTCTCACTGTCGTTCACTGCGTCGTCGTCCTCGGCCGCATTCACCATCACCGTCTGTACCGTGTCCCAGTTGACTGTCGTGAACGTCAGGCTGACCGGGGACGGCGTCAGATCGGTGCCGCTGTGACCACTGATTGTGACCGTCACCGCGCCGCCCGTCGGTTCACTCGCCAGTGCCACCGTGTAGTCGGTGCTGTCACCCTCGTCCACCGTCAGCACCTGGCTTGAGAACACCAGGCCTGCATCGTCGTTGTCCGTGACCGCGACCGTGACGGGATCAACATCATTGGCGTTCAAGTAACCGCCACCGTCGCCGGTGACAATGCGATGCATGATGGTTGCCGTGCGACTGTCGCCGGTATTGTCGATGTCGTCGTTGACGCCGGTGACCGTCACGGTTTGCACCGTATCCCAGTTGCCTGGCGTGAACGTCAGGCGAGCCGGGCTTGCGGTGGCGGCATTTTCCATATTGGAGGTCACCGTCATCTCCACATTGCTGATCGGTTGCGTGTTCAGCATCATGGTGTAGGTGGCTGTGCCGCCGGCCATATTGCCGTCCTCGCCGACCGTGACGGCATCCTCGCTGACGATCACGCCCGCCGTGTCGTCGTCGGCGACCGTGACGGTAAACGATGCCGAGGTCAGGTCGCCCGCCGGGTAGGTGCCGCTATCGCCGCGGCTGATGCTGTGGGCGAGAGTGGCCGTGCGTGTATTGCCGGGATTGTCGATGTCGTCGTCAACGCCGGTGACCGTCACGGTTTGCACCGTATTCCAGTTGCCTGATGTGAACGTCAGGGTGGTCGGGCTCGCCGTGGCCGCCTCTTCCATATCGGAAGTCACCATGATCTCTACATTGTCGGCCGGTTGCGTGTCCAGCACCACGGTGTAGGTGTCTGTGCCGCCGTCCATGTCGCCGTCCTCGCCGACCGTGGTGCCCCCATCACTTTGGCTGATGGTCACGCCTGCCATGTCGCTGTCGGTAATGGTGACTTGCACATCACCGGTTATCGTGCGGTAGTCTCCGCCTGAGGCCGTGTGCTCCAGTGTCTCACTGTCGTTCACTGCGTCGTCGTCCTCGGCCGCATTCACCATCACCGTCTGTACCGTGTCCCAGTTGACTGTCGTGAACGTCAGGCTGACCGGAGACGGCGTCAGATCGGTGCCGCTGTGACCACTGATTGTGACCGTCACCGCGCCGCCTGTCGGTTCACTCGCCAGTGCCACCGTGTAGTCGGTGCTGTCACCCTCGTCCACCGTCAGCATCTGGTTTGAGAACACCAGGCCTGCATCGTCGTTGTCCGTGACCGCGACCGTGACGGGATCAACATCATTGGCGTTCAAGTAACCGCCACCGTCGCCGGTGACAATGCGATGCATGATGGTTGCCGTGCGACTGTCGCCGGTATTGTCGATGTCGTCGTTGACGCCGGTGACCGTCACGGTTTGCACCGTATCCCAGTTGCCTGGCGTGAACGTCAGGCGAGCCGGGCTTGCGGTGGCGGCATTTTCCATATTGGAGGTCACCGTCATCTCCACATTGCTGATCGGTTGCGTGTTCAGCATCATGGTGTAGGTGGCTGTGCCGCCGGCCATATTGCCGTCCTCGCCGACCGTGACGGCATCCTCGCTGACGATCACGCCCGCCGTGTCGTCGTCGGCGACCGTGACGGTAAACGATGCCGAGGTCAGGTCGCCCGCCGGGTAGGTGCCGCTATCGCCGCGGCTGATGCTGTGGGCGAGAGTGGCCGTGCGTGTATTGCCGGGATTGTCGATGTCGTCGTCAACGCCGGTGACCGTCACGGTTTGCACCGTATTCCAGTTGCCTGATGTGAACGTCAGGGTGGTCGGGCTCGCCGTGGCCGCCTCTTCCATATCGGAAGTCACCATGATCTCTACATTGCTGGCCGGTTGTGTGGCCAGCACCACGGTGTAGGTGTCTGTGCCGCCGTCCATGTCGCCGTCCTCGCCGACCGTGGTGCCCCCACCACTCTGGATGATGGTCACGCCTGCCATGTCGCTGTCGGTAATGGTGACTTGCACATCACCGGTTATCGTGCGGTAGTCTCCGCCTGAGGCCGTGTGCTCCAGTGTCTCACTGTCGTTCACTGCGTCGTCGTCCTCGGCCGCATTCACCATCACCGTCTGTACCGTGTCCCAGTTGACTGTCGTGAACGTCAGGCTGACCGGGGACGGCGTCAGATCGGTGCCGCTGTGACCACTGATTGTGACCGTCACCGCGCCGCCCGTCGGTTCACTCGCCAGTGCCACCGTGTAGTCGGTGCTGTCACCCTCGTCCACCGTCAGCACCTGGCTTGAGAACACCAGGCCTGCATCGTCGTTGTCCGTGACCGCGACCGTGACGGGATCAACATCATTGGCGTTCAAGTAACCGCCACCGTCGCCGGTGACAATGCGATGCATGATGGTTGCCGTGCGACTGTCGCCGGTATTGTCGATGTCGTCGTTGACGCCGGTGACCGTCACGGTTTGCACCGTATCCCAGTTGCCTGGCGTGAACGTCAGGCGAGCCGGGCTTGCGGTGGCGGCATTTTCCATATTGGAGGTCACCGTCATCTCCACATTGCTGATCGGTTGCGTGTTCAGCATCATGGTGTAGGTGGCTGTGCCGCCGGCCATATTGCCGTCCTCGCCGACCGTGACGGCATCCTCGCTGACGATCACGCCCGCCGTGTCGTCGTCGGCGACCGTGACGGTAAACGATGCCGAGGTCAGGTCGCCCGCCGGGTAGGTGCCGCTATCGCCGCGGCTGATGCTGTGGGCGAGAGTGGCCGTGCGTGTATTGCCGGGATTGTCGATGTCGTCGTCAACGCCGGTGACCGTCACGGTTTGCACCGTATTCCAGTTGCCTGATGTGAACGTCAGGGTGGTCGGGCTCGCCGTGGCCGCCTCTTCCATATCGGAAGTCACCATGATCTCTACATTGCTGGCCGGTTGTGTGGCCAGCACCACGGTGTAGGTGTCTGTGCCGCCGTCCATGTCGCCGTCCTCGCCGACCGTGGTGCCCCCACCACTCTGGATGATGGTCACGCCTGCCATGTCGCTGTCGGTAATGGTGACTTGCACATCACCGGTTATCGTGCGGTAGTCTCCGCCTGAGGCCGTGTGCTCCAGTGTCTCACTGTCGTTCACTGCGTCGTCGTCCTCGGCCGCATTCACCATCACCGTCTGTACCGTGTCCCAGTTGACTGTCGTGAACGTCAGGCTGACCGGGGACGGCGTCAGATCGGTGCCGCTGTGACCACTGATTGTGACCGTCACCGCGCCGCCCGTCGGTTCACTCGCCAGTGCCACCGTGTAGTCGGTGCTGTCACCCTCGTCCACCGTCAGCACCTGGCTTGAGAACACCAGGTCTGCATCGTCGTTGTCCGTGACTGTGACCATGACGGGATCAACATCATTGGCGTTCGAGTAACCGGCGCTGCCGGTGACAATGCGATGCATGATGGTTGCCGTGCGACTATCGTCGGTATTGTCGATGTCGTCGTTGACGCCGGTGACCGTGACCGTTTGCGCCGTATCCCAGTTGCCTGACGTGAACGTCAGACTGACTGGGCTTGCGGTGGCGGCATTTTCCATATTGGAGGTCACCGTCATCTCCACATTGCTGGTCGGTTGCGTGTTCAGCACCACGGTGTAGGTGTCCGTACCGCCAGCCATATCGCCGTCCTCGCCGATCGTGACGGCATCCTCGCTGATGATCACGACTGCCGTGTCGTCGTCGGTCACCGTGACGGTAAACGATGCCGATGCCGAGGTCAGGTCGCCCGCCGGGTAGGTGCCGCTGTCGCCGCGGCTGATGCGGTGGGTGAGGGTTGCCGTGCGACTGTCGCCGGGATTGTCGATATTGTCGATGTCGTCGTCAACGCCGGTGACCGTCACGGTTTGCACCGTATTCCAGTTGCCTGACGTGAACGTCAGGGTGGTCGGGCTTGCCGTGGCCGCAAGGGGCGTATCGGAAGTCACCATGATCTCTACATTGTCGGCCGGTTGTGTGTCCAGCACCACGGTGTAGGTATCCGTGCCGCCGTCCATGTCGCCGTCCTCGCCGACCGTGGTGTCCCTGCCACTTTGGCTGATGGTCACGCCTGCCATGTCGCTGTCGGTAATGGTGACTTGCACATCACCGGGTATCATGAGGGAGCCTCCGCCCGAGGCCGTGTGCGTCAGTGTCACCGTATCGTTGCCGGCGTCATCGTCCGACCCCGCTGTCACCATGACCGTCTGTGCCGTACCCCAGTTGACTGTCGTGAACGTCAGGCTGACCGGAGACGGCGTCAGATCGGTGCCGCTGTGACCACTGATTGTGACCGTCACTGCGCCGCCCGTCGGTTCACTCGCCAGTGCCACCGTGTAGCTGGCGCTGCCGCCCTCAGCTACCGACACTGTGGTCGGGGTCAGAACCAGAAACGCCTTGTCTTTGTCGATCAGTTGATATTGAATTCCCTGCTTCTATCATAGCTCCCGCTGCCGTCGGTGGTGACAATGACGGTTGCGGTATTGTCTCGTATATTGTCGTCCTCTCTCGCAAAGACCACCAATCGCTGCGGGATGTTCCAGTTAAGGTTCGTGAACATCAGATCCACGTTAAAATTCGCGCCGTTAGCCGATATAAAGAAATAAGCGGTGGTGAAGTTGACTGTTACATTGCCCCCCGGATTCTGAGACAACCGTATCGTGTAGGTCCTGCTGCTGCCCTCTAGCAACTGCAACAGACCCGAGCTCGTTGCCCCTGCTACAAGCCGACCCTCTATCATTCTATCATTTATAAACAGACCCCCTACCGTTGTATCTTCCTCCATAGGCGCTATTACTACCTCCACCGGTTCACTCTGCGCGGCGACCTCGGTCAGTGGCAGGCAGAACAACAGCGCCAGCAGGAGGCGGGCAACCATACAGCCCGGGCGCAGCGATGGCCCGACCAGCATTACGTCACGATCAAAAAAGAGTTTTGTATTTCTGTAGATCATGCCTTTCTAAAGCTTTTAATTAAGTCTGTTATACCGTGATTTGATTGTATAAAACAATACCATAGAACTCAGGCATATAGCAAATTCTTTAATTGCGGCGGCCCTGCACAAGCTCCTGAAGCACCCGGTAAAATAGAGGCACCAGAAATAATGAAAACAGCGTTGATACCGTTAAACCGGAAACAATCGCCGTTGCAACCGGCCCCCAAAGCAGTGATTTGCCCCCCAGACCCGTCGCGAGAGAGAACAGGCCACCGATGGTTGTGAGTGCGGTGATCACTATCGGTATGACGCGGCGACGCGCTGCATAGAAGGTTGAGTGCAGGATGCTCATGCCGGCCCTGTAGCGGGCGTTCGCCGCACTGATCATGACAATCGCCGCATTCACTGCGATGCCGCCAAGCGCGACCACACCATAGAGCGTAAACAGGCTTAACGGATTACCCGTCACCATCAGGCCCAGAATAACGCCGGTGGCCGCCATGGGAACGGTGGACAGGATGATAATCAGCGGTTGAAGGTAGCTTCTGAACTGGGTGCCTACTATGGTGTATATCAAACCAAGTCCGAACAGGAACAGGATGCCTATCGCATCAATGCTTTCCTGGATGTCGTCCAGTTCACCACTGAAGTCCAGGTCCACGCCAGGATAGCGGCTGCGCATCTGTCGCCAGATCGCCTTGAGCCGGTCGTTCGCTTCCACGGTTCCGATAACGTCTTTATCCAGCTCGGCTTCCAGCGTAATGGCCCGACGGTAATTGTAATGTCTGATGTTGCCGCGCGATTGTCTCATTTCGGCATGTACCAGTTCCGCCAGGACAATGCTTTTTCCGGATGGTAATACCAGCTTCCGGGACAGCAGGGCCTGCGTATCGGTAATGCCGCGATTCATTGATTTCACAAGCACCCGGATTTCCTCGCCGGCATCCCAGAACCTGGTGACTGTCTCACCATCAACCAATAATCGTATGATTCGGGCCATGGTCGCGGGGTCAATCCCGGCCCGATTGACGGCGTCAAGATCAAGTCGCAGGACCAGTTCGGGCGCCCCGCCGCTGTCATCGTCACTGATGTCCGTAACTCCCTGCATTCTGCTCAGTTCTTCCCTTAACTCGTTCAAGGCCTCGCGGACTTCTCCAAGATCATCGCCTCGAACTTTAACCGAGACAGGTTTGCCTGCCGGCGGGCCATCCTTTAAGGCCCAGAAGCGGATGTTTTCCGGCCCGGCAATGTCCTTGAAGTGCGGGCGTATGTCTTCAATTATCTGCTCGGCGTCGCGCATGTCACCGGTCCTGGGATTGAGGCTAACGACAATCTGGGCAAATCGCTCACCAAACAGCGGCTCTGTCTCCGTGAGTAACTCTCCCGCATAAGACGCGATACTTCTGACGTCTTCTGCACCGATATTCTGGCGCAACCGCTTTTCAATCAACCGCATGGTGTCGGCGGTTGTTTGCAGCGGGACGCCCTGGGGCATGGTGATGTCAACGTAAAACAGGCGAATCGGGTCAAAGGCGAAAAAACGAACCTTGACCTGCTCCGTTACCAGCAGCCCGACCGCCAGCGCAAGTGTCGCTCCCGCAATCACCAGCGTTCGGCCCGGATAGCGCAGAGACTTTATCAGCAGCTTGCCGTATTTGATCTGTATGTGATGAATCAGGCTGATACGCCGTATGTGAAATTTTGAGGGTTTTCTGAAATTGACATCGGCTGCCATGATGTGGGCTGGCAGCATCCAGAAGGCTTCTACCAGACTGACCGCAAGCGCTACGGTGACGACCAGCGGAACAACAAACATGAATTTGCCCAGGATGCCGGGAATCAGCATCAACGGCATAAATGCCGCCATCGTCGTCAGTACCGAGGTGAGCACCGGCCCACTCACTTCTCTCAGGGCCCGTGACACGGCTTCTCTCGCCGGAATGCCTCGACGCAGCCGGTTGAAGATTGATTCGACGACAACCACTGCATCGTCAACCAGCATGCCAAGGCTGATTACGACTCCAAGCAGTACCGAGTTGTTTACCGATTGGCCCACGCCGTCCAGAAACCAGAATGTGCCCGCCAGGGTGAAGGGAATCCCTATGCTGGTCAGCAGAGCGATACGGGAACCCAAAAATAACCAGGTGATACACAGTACAAACAGCAAACCCAATGCGGCGTTGGTCTCCATGACCGCAATCGCCTGCCGGGTAGCATCTGTCTGGTCATCCACCAGGGTCAGCGATACGCCGGTTGCTTCCGACAGTCTGTTACGCTGTTCTATATAAGCATGTATCCGATCAAGTAAGCTCAACACGTTGGTATGTGATTTCTTGGTTACCCACAGCAGGACTCCGGGCCGGTCATCCATAAATACCAGTTGTTCGGCCTTCTCCCGTGTACGCCGGATATGCGCAACTTCGCCCAGCAGGACTTCACCGCTCATACCCGCTACGGGTAAACGGGTCAGGTCCCGTGCATCGCTACTGGTACCTTTCAGGCTGACGATCCAGTGCCTGTCTCCGAGGTCAATACCGCCAGCGGATATGTCCTGATAGTGCGCCCGAATCGTATCGGCGATATGCACGGGGCTGATACCGTGGCTGACCAGGGCTTGCAGGTCGATTTCAACCCGAAGTTCCGGTTCCCGTGCACCGACCTTGATGACATTGTCCACACCCTTGATGTGTTCCAGGTCTTTCTCTATGAGCAGCGCCTCGCGGTGCAGGGTTTCATCGTCGCTGATACCGGTGACCACGATGGAAGCCGCCGGCAGGGCATTATCCGTGGTTATCTCCACCAGAATCGGGGATTCGGCTTCATCCGGCAATTCCGTGTTTTCGACGGATTGAATCTCCCGACGCAGGTCATTCAGCCGCTTGTCGAAGGTACGCTCGTCGGTCTCTTCAAAGCGGATCAGAATACTGGAAATTCCTTCACGGCTGGTGCTGGTTACAAACCGGATGTCGTCAACGCTGCGTATGGCCTCTTCCAGAGGATTGGTTATTTTTCTTTCAATGTCACTCGCTGACGCCCCCGGCAAAAAGGTCATCACCTGAATCCAGTTGAAATTAATGGTCGGGTCTTTTTCTCTCGGCATCAGCATGTAGCTGAGCGCCCCGATCACAATCACCAGCGCAAACAGTAGATTGGCAAATACGTGATTGCTGATAAAGCGTAGATACATAAAGCCGTCTAATTGACTATTTTTACCGCATCATCATGTTTTACCGTCAGACGCCCTTTCATAATCAGTCTGGCGTTATCCGTCAGATCAACAAGAACCGGCTGCCCTTCCTGCGCCTGCGGTACAGGCAGGAAAACCGCTTTATTGTCTTCAACGAGGAAGATTCCGTATTTCTCGCCACGTTTGATCAGATAGTCCGGGGTTAAGGCGCGCTGTTTCATGGACCAGACCAGCCGGCCACTGTCGCCGGGGCTGGCTGACTGGTCCGAAAATCTCAATCTGATTTCACGGCTGCGTGTCACCGGATCGGTTACCGGTATCATGGCACGTAACTGCAACGGAAATTTCTGTTCGCCGGATATGAACAGGTACTGCCTGACATTATCAAGCTGGCTCACCGATTGGGCGGTGATGGTGGCGCTGACTTCGATCTTTTCCGGGTTGACCAGCCGAATCAGCTCCTGTCCCGGATTAACCGCTTCACCAATGTCCACCATTCTTTGCTGAATAACGCCGCTAAACGGCGCGGTAACGAGACACTGGTCAACATCGACCTGCCGGGCCTGTATCCTTGCACGCAGCGAGCGGCCTTCTGCCTGCAAGGCATCCAGTTCCGATTGCCGGGTTATCAGCACCTCCTCAGAGGTATGGTTTTCATCACGCAGGGATTGCGCCCGTTTGAGCCGGTATTCAGCCAGCTCGGTCCTCGCCATGTTCGCGTCATTGCCGGCCCTGATCTGCATCAGCTCCGCCTCCGGTTTGCGACAGTCCAGGCCGATCAGGGTATTTCCTGTCTTGACCCGCTGCCCGGCGGAAACATGAATTGCGTCCACCCAGGAGGTGATTCGAGCGGCGAGGGTTGCGTCTTCAAGGGCAACTACTTCTGCGGGAATACTGCCCTGTGGAAAGTAGGCAATATCGACAAACAGGCCGGTAGTGATCCTGATTGGTTCGGCCCATAGCGGGGCGGAAAATAACAGGATGGGGATAATTGCCGGTGAAAAATATCCGGTCATGTCAGGTATGACTCCGATGTTGCTGCGGGCGCGTGATACTACAGTAGCATGAATTTTTGGCAAGGCACCTGTACCTGTGTGAGTTCGCCACATATGGCGCTTGCTTTTATCTCTTTTGAAGTGCGGTATGTTTCTGGGTTTACTACACTTGCGTCGGATGCAAACCATACCGTATGGCCAGTTGAGGCACCGTCTCATCGCCCCGGATCGCTGCCAAAACTATTTTCGCTTTGAATTCATTGGAATATCGCTGTCTTTTCCTGCTCATCCTTTATACTCACTCCTTGGTACCTGATTAGAATTTAACTACCTATCCAGTTTTTGGGCGCCACTTCACTTAATTGATCAGACATTCCATAGGTGCGATAAGAGATAGAAAGTATGGGACCGACACACGGATATTGGTGTGGAGCTGTCACGTGGCCGACCAAATGCCCCGGTTGTGCCGAGCCAGTATTTTTCTTTAAATGTAATTGCGGTTCAAAAGTCTTCTTTGATCAACTCGGTGACCCCTGGCCTATTCACGATTGTGAAACGTCGTGGACCAGAAATTTAATTCGAGTAAAAGACAATTCAGGCGGTATTACGGTTCAGTTCTCAGAGGACGTTTCGCTGCATCGGTCCGCCCAGCCCTTTCGCGTAGAAGAAAAAATTGTTGTATCTGGAAAACTGAAAAAATCACAACCAACCCCGGACCCGATTATTTCGATCAAGCCCGAGGACCGTGCCGGCCCCGTCACAGTTATTGGCATTCTTAGGGAGAAAAACAACGAAGCAAATGTTGCAAGGGTTCTGAAGCTCCAGAAACTCACTGATATGGCTTCTAGCTTCTTAGGCCCATTAGGTAAGGGGCAATGGGGAAAAGTTACAATCCATGAACCACTCGAAAGCAAGAATATCCTTCATAGCTACACTATCTGGGTGCCGAAAAAAGAACTACAAATACCATTAAATACCAAGGGCGTAACAGTGTGCGCAGAAATTAAGCCGCATGTCATTCCTAGGCATGATGCAGTATGGATATGTACCGATTATGAGGTTTATGGTTAAACTGCACCTAATGAGATGCTGTAAAGGATTAACAAACCTACCGTTAATATACTGCTTAAACAATTTTGAGATAGGTTCTAAAAACAGGCAAATAATTTTAGCATAAAGCTTTTTCATCTATCCGCATTTTGTGGTAGATTAGGCTGTCTATATTATAGTATAGTTAGGTAATAAATCAAGGAGATTAAATTGTGGAACGAGACAAACGAATGCGATACTTTTTTATAAGGGTCAACGGAGACACTGAGCATAACAATCGCAAAAACTGTAAAGCATATGTTCCTGATGAACCGCCAGAGTATCCCAAAACTTATTACAATTACTATGAATACTGCTTAAAGGATGGCTTTATCCGAATTGGCTGGCCCGATGTTGGTGATCTTACAAGCGGCGAGAAAAAGGGTGCATTAGCAGAATCCTATTCACTGGAATCTGTAAAACCACTACCTAAAAAGTACTTATTGAGTTTCTCCGATATCCCATTAAAGAGCATCGTTTTGATGCCAAACAAGGATATACCCGGCAATCTATACATTGGCGAGGTCTCTAATCCGTATAGGTACTACCATGATGTCCCAAGGGCACCATACGAATGCGCCCATCGGCTAGGTGTTAATTGGGACAGAGATAATCATGGCGGTCCAAGGCTGTATGATGCGACTGACCTGAATATTGTGATTACTGTTAAATGGCGGTGGTGGTGGCGACGAGCCTTTCACGAAATCACTGATGACAAAATCACTGATGTTAGAATTATCGATTCAATTAACAAAGCCAGAAATCAATGAATATTACTAGTAACTTATCCTCGATTTGGACGAATCGGAGTGTTTTATTGATGGTATGTTTTCTCCAACCAAAGGTGGATGGGGGCAGAGAGTTTGGTGATCAGGTTGCAAGGAGGTACATTCTGCGCATCAACACGATCAAGGCAGCAGGGAGTCTTGATGATCTAATGAGGTTATCAGTCTTAAGGTGCCATCCTCTCAAGGGAGACAGAAGAGGGCAGTATGCTATTAAGTTGACGGGGTTTTATAGGCTGATATTCACCGTCGAGGGTGACACGCTGAATATCGTAATGATTGAAAAAGTGAGCAGGCACTATGATGACTGAACAGATTTACATGTCCGATTTGGCCATTCCCCCAGGCGAATATTTGGAGGAGGTGCTTGAAGAGATGGATATTACCCAGGCTGAGCTGACTCGTAGAATGGGTCGTCCTCCTCAAGCCATCAATGAGATTCTCAAAGGAGAAAAGGCGATTACACCTGAGACTGCTCTTCAGTTAGAGCAGGTTGTCGGTGTGCCTGCGTATTTCTGGAGCAATCTTGAGTCTGAATATCGCTTGGTAATGGCGAAAGAGGCGGATGAAAAGAAAGCAGAAGATGAGCGAGAAGCCGCTTCTGCGTACCCATATGCAGAGATAGAAAAACTAGGTCTTGTAGAAAAGACAAAAAAACCATTAGAGAAGGTTAAAGAGCTTCGAAAGTTTTTTGGCGTATCCTCACTATTTTATATTACATCTGTAAAAGAATACGCCCCTGCATTCAGGCAAAATGAAAAAGAAAGTCCTTCCCATAAAGCTTTAGCCGCCTGGCTTAGGACCGGACATATTATTGCTTCTAAAAAAGAAGTTAAAAAATTCGATAAACTAAAACTTCAGCAGTCTCTTCCAACATTGAGAACGCTTACTTTTGAAACAGAATCCAATATCCTGCTGGAGAAGCTGAGTAGCTTACTAGCAGACTGTGGTGTAGCATTAGTTGTCATTCCGCACTTTTCTAAGACTTATACTACAGGTGCAACTTATTGGATAGGCAAGAGTAAGGCAGTCATAATGATGTCTTTGCGAGGTAGCTGGTCTGATATATTTTGGTTTAGCCTGTTGCATGAAATCGGACACATTTTGCTACACGATAAAAGAATTACATTTTTAGAGAATGGGTCTAAAGATCAACAGTATCTCAGGCAGGAACCTGAAGCAGATATATTTGCACAGAAAACATTAATTCCTGAAAATGAATATTCGACTTTCTTAAGAAAAAATATTTTCAATAAAGGCTCTATCAGCGAATTTTCTCAAGCAATAGGAATTTTTCCTGGCATTGTCACTGGCCGCCTTCAATATGATAACAAGCTACCACACACCTCTAACTTCCACAGAGTTCGCTTCAAGTGGCAAAAAGCCTGAAAAATGGTTTCCAGCCGACCGCCTTCGGCAATGGTGAAGGCGGCCATTCGCGCTCAAGAAGCCGAGCGACTCTGCTTTATATCCTCGACGAACCAGGCTTTAATCAAGGATTGGTATGGCATATCTCTTCGATTGGCTTCGACCTTAATGCTGTCAAGCAGAGACTCGGGCAGCCTTAAAGATATGGTTTTGGTCGATGGTTTGAGATTGGACATGGACACTTTCGCAAATTTCCCCCAGTCCAAATATTCTGTAGAGTCATTTTCTTTCCAAAACATACGTTCTTCAATCTCGGTAAAGAGGTTGCCAATCAACCATTTCTGTATATTATATGAATATGCCATCCCAAAACAAATACAGCCATATCATTATCGGTGCGGGCCACAATGCCCTGATTTGTGCAAACTATCTGGCAAGAAAAGGGAAAAAAGTCCTGGTTTTAGAGCGCCGCCAACAATCAGGCGGAGCCGCGGCTACGGAGGAAGTTTTTCCCGGTTATAAAATTTCCCGCTACTCATATGTATTCAGTATTTTCAGAAAAAAAATAATAGACGAGTTGTTTCCCAAAAATTGGCGGCAGGAATTGATTTTATACCCGACTGAACCATCTTTATTTATTCCTACAAAAAAAACGGGCAGGTATTTGCTCATCAGCAACGAATTACTTAAAACCAGGCAAAATATTGCCGAATTCAGCGATAGGGAAGAAGCCGATAATTACGCAAAATTTTACCAGTTATTGCAGGATACCATACGCCTTATTGAACCTCTTTGGGATGAAGCGCCAGCCTCCTCTTTAACGAGCGCTCTCAAAACTCTGCCCAAAATAAGGCTTCCTAAAAATAATTCCATAGGCGATATAGTCCAGTTCCTTAATTCTTCTTCTGCGGGAATCCTGAACCAATGGCTTAAGAACGATTGTTTAAAAGCCGCTTTATCCTATGCCGGCACGGTCGGACAAATGCAGTCACCCTACTCTATTGGCAGCGCCTTTTTGCAGCTCCACCATGTTGCCAACACCATTGCCCTGGATGGCCAAAACAACACACAGAAAGCGCTAAAGCCACGCTATTATCCACGAGGTGGCATGGGCTCGGTGAGCGAATATCTTGCCAACCTTGCCATCCAGCAAGGCGCCGTTATCCAGACCCAGGCACCGGTCAAAAAAATACTCACTGAAAACCAACAGGTTAAAGGGGTTGAGATGGCGGATGGAACTATCCTCGAAGCGCCTTACGTGATCTCTAATGTCAGCCACGATTTGACCTTTAATCAAATGCTGGATAACCCAGGCAAGCTGCCGCCAGAGTTTCAAAGGGGGTTAAAATCAATTGATTACAGCACCAACTGCAGCAAACTGAATTTGGTACTTAAAGACATCCCTGACTTCAAATGTCTGGCAGACAGGATAGACCCCGAAGACGATTATCAGACAAGAAAGCAGCAAGCCTGCGAAATCATGCATAACACGCTCATTGTCGGCGAGAATATGCAACAGCTACACCATAACTATCTATTGGCCGAGCAGGGAAAGCTTCCATCTAAACCAACCATTCAAATGCTGATGCCGTCTTTATTGGATGATTCACTCACCCCGGCAAACAGCTCTGACCTGGTGGTTCTGTTGTTTGTTCAGTACACGCCCTACGACATCAAAGGAGGTTGGAACCAAAAAAACAGGGAGAAGCTTATACAACTGACCTTTAAGCACATAGAGGAATATGCACCCAATTTCAGCCAGTTGGTCAAGTATGTTGATGCCGTTTTCCCTCCGGATATTGAGGCAGAGCTTGGCTTAACGGGTGGTAATATTTTTCAAGGAAGCATGGACTTAAGCAATCTCTATGCAAGCCGTCCCATGCCTAAATACAACCAGTATCAAAGCCCGATCAGAGGCCTGTTCAGTTGTTCATCGGCCAACCATCCCGGCGGTGGGGTTTGTGGTGCCGCTGGCCGCAACGCCGCTATGGCCATCCTGAAAAGCACCTGAGTAGCCGAATGCAAAAACCTGGAAACAATCTTCCTCGATAATTGCATACCCTTAGTCCCCGTCGATACCGGTCAATACAAAGGTGCTAAAACGGCATTCTCTCAAATGTCCAGTACAGCCCTGTAAGGGCTATAACCGCTGAACCCGGAATGATGATAACCGTGCGATACCATTGCCGATGACGGCACCAGACACCTACCGCAGCAAAGGCCATGAGAATGATCGCCAACTGGCCAATTTCGACACCGATATTAAAGCTGATCAACGCCGTCAGAAAGGCGTCATCCGGCATACCGAACTCCTGCAAAACACCCGCAAAACCCATGCCATGCAACAACCCGAAGGCAAATACCAGAACCAGCCGGCTGGTATGCAGATTCCGATGCCGGATATTTTCCGCTCCGATGTAGGCGATCGACAGGGCGATCAATGGCTCCACGATACTCGCCGGAAGGTTAATGTAACCAGCCATGGTCAGGCCCAGCGTGACCGTATGCGCCACCGTAAACATGGTAACCTGCCACAGTAGCGGTTTCATCTTCGTGCCGAGCAAAAAGATACCCAGTATGAACAGTATGTGGTCGAGCCCTTTGGGAAGGATGTGTTCAAACCCGGAAACCACGTAGAGCCAGGTGGTCTCGCTTACCGGCCGTCTGGTAAACACTTCGGTCAGCGAAAAAGGTTCGGAGCGTTCGCCCTCCTGCAACCATTGCCATTCCGACCAGTGCCATTTTTCCTGGTTCTCATCAATCTGACGCACTCGAACCGAGTTATCACCAAATCCGGCCGGATAATACCAGTCAGCCGTCTCCGCCGAACGGTCCGCTTCGCCCTCCAGGGTAATCACGCTGATACGCGGAACTCCGGTATATCCCGGTTCCGGTATTTTCGTGTCCGTAACAACAAGAGAGACCCGATGGCTATCAAACCGCAGCTCAATCTGTTCGGCAAAGTATTGCCTGAAGGGTTGCCACTTTTTATCCAGCTCCGAAGCCTGTAGTTCACGCAGGACATCGTAAGCCTCTGCCATTGGCGAATCCTGGGTATTTTTGTATCTGGCATTTATTCCCGTCAATAACGCCTCTATACTCGCCCGGACTTCAATTCTGTATATGCCATTGACATTTATGCTGATTTCAACCAGTGCCGGCCGCACCACATCAGCCACTGATGCCGAGGGCAGGAACATTACCAGAAGAGGCATCATCGTTAGAAACAGGCTTTTTAGTTGCGACATTATTTAAGATATAATGTAAGATGAAGAAAGCTTTACCAGGCAGGCGCAATCTACTAAAACCTTGCTAAAAAGCCAAAAGTGCATAAGCTCGAAAACGTATCGCACTTTTTACAGGAGGACAGCCCAGGTAGCCATGATCGGGAAATTGGCGCGGCTGGTGCCGTAATTAAAGGTGCCAGGAGGGCTGGGGCGGCGAGCCATGGCCCACTACATCAAAAGTTAGAAGGCTGCTACCCGATCATCCGTTATGCCATGAAAGCCGATATGAATAATGCAGTCACCGCACAGCACCTGAGTGTGCTGGAGTTCTGGGATCAACACGAACTGCAAGCGGCCCTGGGTCACAGTGGTCAAAACCGTCACACTCTATATGCTTGGAAGAAGGCGTATAATGAACAGGGATTGGCGGGCTTGATGCCGTGATCAAAAGCGCCTGGTTGTTAGTCCCGCAGTTAAGTAGTTTAGATTTATTGTGAACCGCTTGGGTTCTTTTGTCCAATGTTTGCAGATCAATTCATAGGGGGTCAGTCCCTTGAGCGTCTTAAGGTGCTTTGTAAAAAATGTATAACTCACAATAATTTATTGATGCTAATGTCGTAATGTATTATAATCCGGCGATGGAAATGACAAAAGTGCAGGCATAGCTGTGGTGGCGTCTGATAATAGTCATACTTGGGGACCTGAGATATGAGGCACACGCCGGTCAGCCTTTCATTGCTGTTATTTATCCTGCTACTGGGCTTATCTTCAGCATCTGCTGCGGGGACCTATTCCTTTATCATTCAGCCGATCTTGCCGGCAAAAAAGACCGAAGTCGCTTATGCTCCGCTAATTGCCTATCTTAATGAAAAGACCGGCCATACTTTTGAGCTGGAAACTGCCTCGAATTTTCTCTCTTACTGGCAGGAAATGAAAAAAGGCAAATACGATGTCGTTGTGGACGCCGCACACCTGACCGACTACCGTGCCCAAAAAATGGGCTACAGACCGACTGCCAAGGTACTTAATGTTGTTAGTTTTACCTTGGTCACCGGAGAAGATGTCTTTGCCTTCGAACCGTCCGAGCTTGTTGGAAAACGCATTGCCAGCCTGGCCTCACCCAGTCGTGGCGCACTTACGCTGGATGCCTTTTTTGATAACCCTGTACGGCAGCCTATCCTCCTGGAGGTCACTAACGCCCAAGAAGCCATTGACAAGGTTCTCAACAAAAGCGCACATGGCGCCATCATTCCCACACCACTCGCTGGTGCCAATCCCCAGCTAAATATCGTTACTACAGAGGAACAGTGGCCTCACATGGCATTATCGGTATCACCGGATGTGCCCGAAGATGTTGCAACCGCCCTCCAAACCGCTTTGCTTGAAGCATCGAACTCACCCAAAGGGCAGACAATGCTGGAACAAATCAATCTCCCTGGTTTCGAAAAGGCTGATTCCAACCTCTACCGGGGTTATTCCGATATCCTGAAGAGTTTCTGGGGATATTAGTCAAGGGAGCTATGACTTAGTCAGAGTTTCTTTAATTAATTTCTCCGAAATCTTCACAAACAGGCTGACAGCCGCTAGTATTCAACCTGCTCCGAGGGGCGTTGCAACAACCATCGCAGGTTGTCAGGCTCGGATTCGCTGCAACGGCGCTCATTATGTTTTCACTTTAACCGGAGACTATAGATGAGTGCTGAAATTAATTCCGCTGCTATCGACCAATCCATTCTCGACGCCACCGACTTCAAGGTGGCTGATCTTTCATTGGCGGATTGGGGTCGTCGCGAAATCACCGTCGCCGAGTCTGAAATGCCCGCTCTTATGGCGTTGCGTCGTAAATATGGAGAAAGCAAGCCACTGGCCGGCGCAAAGATTATCGGCAGTATCCATATGACGATTCAGACCGCTGTTTTAATTGAGACACTGGTGGAACTGGGCGCAGAAGTCCGCTGGTCTTCCTGTAATATTTTTTCAACCCAGGATCATGCCGCCGCAACAATTGCCGCCCGCGGCATTGCCGTTTATGCCTGGAAAGGGCAAACCATTGAAGAGGGTGAATGGGCGCTTGAACAGACCATACTGAAAAATGGCAAACCCTGGATGGAATGCAATATGTTACTCGACGATGGCGGCGACCTGACTAATATGGCCCACGACAAATATCCAGAAATACTTGCCAATGTAAACGGCATTACCGAAGAGACGACCACCGGCGTACACCGCCTGCTGGAACGCCTGAAAAACGGCACACTGAAAGTACCTGCAATCAATGTAAACGACTCCGTAACCAAGTCAAAAAACGATAACAAGTACGGTTGTCGTCACAGCCTGAACGATGGCATCAAGCGTGCCACAGACCATCTGCTTGCAGGTAAAAAGGCATTGTGCATCGGCTATGGCGATGTCGGTAAGGGCTCGGCGCAAAGCCTGCGACAGGAGGGCATGATTGTCCGCGTTTCCGAAATCGACCCTATTTGCGCCATGCAGGCCTGTATGGATGGTTTCGAGGTAACCTCGCCTTACAAAAACGGCATAAATACTGGCAATGCCGGCAATATCAATCAAACACTGCTCAATACCACCGATGTGCTGGTCACTGCCACGGGTAATATCAATGCCTGTGACTCCGCCATGCTCAGGAACCTCAAGTCAGGTGCTGTTGTATGTAACATTGGCCACTTTGACAATGAAATTGATACCCAATTTATGCGAGGCAACTGGAAGTTTGAAGAAATCAAGAGTCAGGTGCATAAAGTCTATCGATCTGATGATCCGAACGATTACCTCATCCTGCTTTCAGAAGGCCGTCTGATCAACCTGGGCAATGCTACCGGCCACCCTTCACGTATCATGGATGGTTCTTTCGCCAATCAGGTACTGGCGCAGATCTGTCTGTATGAAAAGAAATTTGCTTCAATGAACGGCAAGGATAAAGCGGCCAATCTGACGATTGAGGTGCTACCAAAGAAGCTCGACGAAGAGGTCGCAGCCAACATGGTTGCCGGATTTGGTGGCGTTATCACTAAAATGACCCCGGAACAGTCTGATTACACCAGTATCAATATTGACGGCCCGTTTAAGCCTGATTCATATAAATACTGAGCGGCCCTCTTCAGATTAAAAATGAAATCAATGCCTGTCAGCTTTGAGTTCTACCCTCCCAAAACCGAGAAAGGCCGGGAGAGATTACATCAGACGATCCGCTCTTTGGGTGTATTCAATCCCGATTTTTTTTCGGTCACTTTTGGGGCGGGCGGCTCCACTCGGGACCGTACCCGGGAGGCCGTGCTGGCAATTCAGCAACAATCAACATTCGATGCTGCGCCACATTTATCCTGTATTGGTTCTACTCGGGAAGAGGCTCTCGAACTGCTTCAGTGTTACAAAAGTTCGGGAATTAAACGGATCGTCGCACTTCGAGGTGATCGGCCTTCAGGTATGATGTATCTCGGTGAATTTCACCATGCAAGCGAACTGGTGGCATTTATTCGTGAACAGACTGGTGATCACTTTCACATTGAGGTAGCCGCTTACCCGGAAATGCATCCGGAAAGTAAAAATGCAGCCGAAGATCTGGATAACTTCAAACGGAAGGTCAATGCCGGAGCTGACAGCGCGATCACTCAGTACTTTTATAATGCGGACGCTTACCTGGATTTTGTTGACCGTTGCGGCTCAGTCGGCATCGATATCCCTATATTTCCGGGAATCATGCCCATCACCAACTATGAACGGCTAGCCCGTTTTTCCTCAATATGCGGTGCAGAGCTACCACGCTGGCTGCATAATCGATTGCAGGATTTTGGAGATGATATCGACTCCATAAAGGCTTTTGGCGTCGATTTCATCTCACAGCTTTGCGAGTTCTTATTGGCCCAGGAAGCGCCCGGAATACATTTCTACACGCTGAATCAGGCATCGGCAAGCACTGAAATACTCAAAAAAATCGGCTTTACTCAAATCTGCCATTGAATCGACATGGCCCTATTTATTGACCCGGAAGACGGCTATGCAAACTAATGGAATAACAGAAATTTATATGGAGTCTCGAATCTTCAGAGTGGAGACTGCCACACTGGCCGCAATCACGGCAATCGGACGACCTGCTCTGATCAGGTGGCGCTTTCCCGTGTAAAAATGCCGTACTGGCTCATCAACATTTGTTCAATCGCATCCAGATTAGGAATGCTGGCTATCTCACCTTCCACCAATACCTGACTAAGAATCAGCGGGGAGTTGATACTGGCATTTTCCACTGCACTGATGTTGGCATCATTGAAATCCACAGGGTGCGGAACCCCGGAAATCTGCAATGCATAAAAGGGCATTTTTTCAATATGGTTGATTGACTTCATAATCAGAAAACGTCCGCCGCTTCCACTTTCGGCAACACGATGTAACCCGCCTGCAACCTCAAAAACCAGAACAGGCAACTTGCTTTTTTGCCAGTCAAGTGAACCCCGCAACCATTTTGGAGAGTTTGCGTAAGGGGTGAGCTGCGCCGTTGCTACGATCTGCAGAATAATGCTGTCAGGCAGTACCAGACTGATACCTTCCAGTGGCACAATGAGGCCGCGGACCTGCCTTTGCTCCTCTATCATTAATGAGCGCTCCGCTTTTCTGCAAGCATTTGATTGACATGGGCAAGCAGATCCACTTCCTGATAAGGTTTACCGAGATAGTGATCAACACCAATAGCTTCGGCACGCTCCCTGTGTTTCGCGCCTGTGCGGGATGTGATCATTAAAATCGGAATATCTTTATAGCGCTCATCATTTCTCATCTGGGTTGCGAGCTCGTAACCGTCCATATGGGGCATTTCAATATCAAGCAGCATAGCATCGGGCACGATCTCTTCCAGTAACGCAGTCGCTTCAACACCATCTTTTGCGGTCACCACTTCCATATCGTGTCGTTCCAGCAAACGTGTGGTTACGCGGCGAACTGTAATGGAGTCATCAACAACCATAACTCTGGTACCGACTCTTTGCGGAGATTGAACCAGTTCGGCCTTCGGAATTTCCGGCAAACCATGGGCTGCAGCAACCATCCGTACAAGAGCAGGGACATCAAGAATCAACGCCACACGCCCGTCGCCCAGGGTAGTACCACCGGCCATTCCATTGACCGAACTGATCTGGGCCCCGAGTGACTTGACCACAATTTCACGATGCCCGATAATTTCATCGACATGGAATGCAACACAATGATCACTCGCCTGCACCAGTATGATAGCGGGCCTCATATTCTCATCATGCACCGTCACTGCTCTCCCCAGTGTTCTGCCGAGTGATGCCATTTGATAGTCCTCACCACCATACTGATAGAACTTATCCTGACTGGAAATCATCTCATTAACCCTGTCATGGGTAACCCTGGAAACACCATCAATGCTACTCAACGGTATGGCATAAAGATCATTAGCGACTCCAACCAGTAGCGCCTGACTAATCGCCAACGTGAACGGCAAACGAATGGTTATGGAAGTACCCTGTTCAATCACCGACTCGATCTTCAGCAATCCGCCTAACCGCTTGATTTCATTATTAACAACATCCATGCCGACGCCTCGACCGGCGATCTGACTGACTTCATCAGCGATACTGAACCCGGGAGTCACAATCAATTGCATGATATCTTCATCTGTCATATCTGCATTTTTAACGATAAGCTCCCTGTCTTCCGCCTTTTTTCGGATAGCGGCAGTATCAAGACCACCGCCATCATCAGCCATCTGTATAATAATTTCTCCACCGTCACGGGTTACCGACACGGTAATCGTACCGGCTTCAGGTTTACCGCGGGCAGCTCTGACTTCAGGCAACTCAATACCATGAGCAATAGAGTTGCGGAGCATGTGTTCCAGCGGGGAGGCCATACGATCAAGAAGGCGGCGATCCATTTCTTCATTGGCACCAATCAGCTTGATTTCAGCTTTCTTTCCCAGTTGCTGGCAGGTCTGGCGAACAATACGGCGCAATCGAGAAGCCATGGTAGCCGCGAATGGCACAACACGTGCCTGCATCAAGCGGTCTTGCAGTTCGGTATTCACACGACCCTGCTGGATTAAAAGGAGTTCGGCATCCCGGCTCAGATCGCCGAGAATATCCTGCAAACTGTTGAGGTCGCCGACACTCTCCATGAGGCTTTTGGATAGCTGTTGCAATTGAGAATAACGATCCATTTCCAATGGATCAAAATTGTCATTCGCACCTGAAAGCTGGTTATCTCTTTCATGTCGGAACAATATCTGGGCTTCAGTTTCGATTTCCATCTGACGTAACTGATTCTTCAGACGGGTTACCGTTTGACTCAGCTCACTTAAACTGAATCGGAAGGTATTACTTTGCTGTTCAAGTCGCGACCTGAAGATACTGGCTTCTCCTGCGAGATTAACCAGATTATCAATCAGGTCTGATCGAACGCGTATGGACTCATGCGCAGTCTGAGACTGACCACGTTTATTCTTACCGGGATCAACGCTTTTACTGGCCTGCTTTTCTGCCATAGCAACGATATTCGCCAACGATGTTTCGCCGGGATCGTCTATTGTCATTGACAGCATCTCCTCCGGAGTTGCCGAAGACATATCATCGTCATGCCCCAAGGCGTCAGCATCAGACATGTCGGTAGGTGCTACCTGACTATCATCAGCCTTTAATGCCGAAGTATGAGGTGTGATTTCGCCGTTCCTGCCTGAACCGCTCAGTGGTTCAGGCAGGCGCTCAAGGTCTCCTTTTCTCAGTGTCTCTAATGCTTTGAGACTCGATTCTTCTGGCAATATATTCTGCCCGCTTTCCCTAATCGCCTCGTACATCGCTTGAAGTTCATCAAGAACATCAAAAAGTACATCAAAAATTTGACGCGTCACTTTAGCATGGCCATCAGCTATGGAAACAAGCAGATTCTCAAGCTCATGCCCCAGATCACTAATACCACTAAAATCAACCATTCTGGCACCACCCTTAAGGGTATGGGTATCACGCTGCAACTGAATGACATGATCCATATTGTCAGGCTCCTCCTGCCAGTCATTCAGTACCATCTCCATTGAAGCGAGCAGCTCTGCAGCCTCTTCAACAAAGATTTCCATTATTTCAGAATCTACCCTTTCACCTTCTTCTTTTTGTCTCGACTCGGGCTCAGGTTCAGAGTCAATTTTCATAGCCGATTCAGCCTGAGATTCCTGATCCGTCTCAGTCAGACTATCAGAAATTACAGTAGCGGGAGAAGGCAGTTCAACTTCTGCCGGAGTGTCATCGTCAATTAAACTGTGTAAATCTTCCAGCGAAGAACTGATCTCCTCCAACGCACTTTGATCCTGCCGTTGTAATGCGGTCTGATACCTGTCTATTGAGGAAGAACCATAAAGTTCCATGCACTCACGATACCTGGAACTCACTTCATTAAGCAACGATTCTGCCGGCAAGAAGGGTCCCTCATCACCATTAATGGCACTCAGAGAGTGCCGCACTTGATCCAAAGAACGCTGTAACAGCGCAATCAACTGCTCATCAGCCGCTTGACCATGCTCCTGTAGGAGCACAACAAGGGGCTCAAGCACCTCAAATATCTCTTTGATGCCATATGCACCAACAGTAACCAGCCCCCCATGCAGGGTATGCAGAGCACGGACCTGCTCATCCTCGAATAAGCAATCCCCGTCACCGGATTTACACCGTGCTATGAATTGGTAAAGTGTTTGCAGATATGCCGTAGTTTCATTGGTATAAATTACCCGTAATTCATCCGACTCCAGCAGCCCTCCGGGCACAGGCCCATCAACCGAGTCCGGCGGACCATCATTCAGGGACTTTGGGGAAGGGGGTTCGGCCGCCTCCTCTTCCGGCAAGGATGAGGGCTGTTGAGCCTGATTGGTTACAGAAGCAGCCCTGGGCTTTCCAGCCGCCAACCGACCTGCATCAGATGATATGGTTTCATACCGGGTGTCCGGAGCAGAACCACCCCTGAGGCAAGCGATCATTTCCGGAAGAATATCTATGGCTTCACCGACAACTCTCAGTACTTCGCTACCTGTCGAAATCGTATTATCAATAACGTGATTGAGCAAATTCTCCAGTGCCCAGGAAAACTCTCCAATCTGGATAGCGCCCACCATGCGGCCACTACCTTTAAGCGTATGGAAAGATCTTCTGATTATGGTAAGGGTATCCGAGTTTCGAACATCACTTTTCCATATCGGGTAACAACGTTTTAACTCATCAAGCACTTCTTCGGCTTCTTCGAGGAAAATTCCAATTATTTCATCATCCAGATCATCCCCCAGCAGGCTACCGGATTGTAGCCCGGACTGTGCATCCTGCCCGATTTTCACCTCACCAAAAACCTCCTCGGTTTCCCGGCTATCCAATGTAACTTCAGAGGTCACCTCTATCTCTTCCAGAAGCGGCTCCATATCTTCGACTTGTATTTCCCCATCGACATTCAACCGACTATCAGAATCCAGGCTGGCCTGGACTCTTCCCATCATTGCTTCTTCAGATTCTACAGGTGGGACAACATCTATCTCTTCAACATCAACAACCTGTTCATCGACTTCCTCTACCCCTTCGCCTTCCAGCTCAATATCCTGCAAAGCATCAAAATCCATGTTTGAGTCGTCTTCCTCGAGCAAAAACTCTTCGGAACCAGTCGAGGCGACTGGCTCAACCTCTTTCAGCTCCTGTACAACCACATCCAGCCCCGTCTCCAAATCAGTAGCCATATCGGACAATTCAAACTCCAAATCATCCGACAGCGCACCAAGATCAGAATCACCCCCACCAGCCGCCTCCAGAGCGGCCAATCCCTCTTCCGCTTCTGTAATTGGTCCTGAGTCATCAACGCCCTGCTCGGCGTCAACGATATGGTCTGCTCGTATTTGATACCCAAGCGACACCAGTGATCTTTCGGCAAGATTAAGCGCCTTTTCACGATATGGAAGACCCTGCATCACGGCATCAAGGTAATAATCCACACTGGAAATCACATCGGCAAAGCTGCTTATTTCTTCATCAGTAAGCTCTTTTCCACCAAGGACCAGCTCCTTATTAATATAATCCCTGATCTGATATACGATGTCGCTTGCCCGTAAATGAGATACGATTTTCAGGCTTCCGGCAATCTGCTGTAACAGATCATTTACAGTATCAAGCCGCTCGCGTTCAGCGGTGAGACTCTCAGAAAAAGCAGCTATAGTGTCTTTTACGTTGCTCATGCTGATAGCTGACTCTTTAATAACGGTCAGAATCGCATCGGTCATACCGACTGACGAACCGGTCACAGTCGTTTCATGCCCCCTTGGCAACAAGGCATATAGTCGTGACTCAACCTGAACAATCAGGTCGGGTAGGCCGGAAAGATCCGCGGCATCTGAATCGCTATTATCTGCAGTAAACTCCTCAACCTTGCTGCAATAATCATTCATCATTTCCTGCAGGTCGGCATGACCAATCATGACAATGGCTCCGGCCGCATCCCTCAGTGCCCGCACCATATCCTTCAACCTGTCGTAATCCTGCTCTCCCGTCCGGTTATAGATATCCAGCATATTCCGGGCATACTCAAGCTCCTGGATAATCCCGGTGGTCACGGTCTCCATGACGTTCATGCCAAGGCTGCCCAGCTCTTCACGCACACGCTGCAAATACCCATCATGAGGCAGGTATTCACTGAGTTGGAATGCCGTTCGAATATCACCGATACGCCTGCCATCCGAAGACGCAGTCGCCACATAATATAACAACATGCGTATTAAATTATCGGACGCATCTACAGAAAACTCTTCCTCACCAGAATCAACAATACTCTTGGAAATCCGGTCAATCTGACCGAACATCCGCCTGACTGACACCATACTCTGCTCAAGCCCCTCATCACACACCGCCTCAGCCACAGCAGCTCCAATCCAGTAAATCTGCTGCGCCATTTCTGAATCGGCAGCCTGACAATACTGCTCAAACAGAGAAATAACAGGTTCCAGTGACTGTTTCACATTCTTATTGCGAAACAGTCCAAGCATTCCCCGGTGAATCTTATAACGACTATCTCTGATCAATGACTGCAAATCCTGGCCGGACTGCGTACCCAATTCAGGCTGAATACCTGCGAATTTAGGAGTGAACAACGATTCGGGCAATAAGGCATCCAGTCCATGAGCGCCGCGTAACTCATTCACCAGCGGCAAAAAGATGATAGCCGCATCTGCCCGACCGGACTGAATACGGGCAAAATAACCCGGAAGTTGCAGCATGGCCCGCATCAGGGCTTCAAACGCGACCTCACGCTCAATCTTGTCACTTGTCGAGTCAATCAGCGCATCAAGCAGGCTACTCATTTCTCCAACCAGAATTGAAGCCCCTTCCAGCTGCACCATTTTTAATGTGTCATGCACCTGTCGCAGCGCAAGTCGACAATTTTGCAGTAGCTCGATATCTACGGTACTACCGCCCTCAACGTACACCTCAAGGTCTGACCTCGCTTTATCAAGCGATTTATTCAGCTCATCCTTGACCCAGTTCAGGGATGAAGCCTGCTGGTTGGTGTCTGGCTCAACCATAATCTTAAGGATACACCACTTGCTTTAGTCGCCGTTCATCAATCGGGCAGGCGGAAGCCCGATACCTGTTGCTTGAGATTTTCAGCCATGCCCACAAGCTCTTCGATTGACCTGGCTGCACCGCTGGTACCCAAGGAAGTCTGGCGCGTCACATCCTCAATCAGGATCATGGATTTAGAAACCTTACCCGCACCGTCAGCGTATTGACTGGCCGCTTTTGAAATCTTATCAATCAGTTCAGCCAGACTGCTGGAAACCGACTCAATCTCTTCCAGGGCGGCTCCTGCATTTTCCGCACGCTGCGCACCTTTCACCACCTCGGTTGTGGTTTGCTCCATTGAAGCGACAGCTTCATTGGTATCCGCCTGAATCGCGGTCACAATACCCTCAATCTGTTTTGTTGCGTTTGCCGAACGCTCAGCAAGGCGCTGTACTTCGTCCGCGACCACCGCAAAACCGCGACCGGCTTCCCCTGCTGATGACGCCTGAATAGCCGCGTTAAGCGCGAGGATATTGGTCTGATCGGCAATATCATTAATCAGTCGAACAATATCACCAATTTCTTGAGAGGATTCACCGAGTCGTTTCAGACGTTTCGAGGTTTCCTGAATCTGCTGACGAATACTATCCATCCCGCTAATGGTGTCCCGCACCGTTTCACCGCCCTTATATGCGATATCAACCGAGTTCTTCGCCACGCCAGCAGAGCGCCCGGCTTCAGCAGATATTTCCTCCATTGACTGCGCCATTTTCGTAATTGACTGCGCCGCACTACCAATATCCTTTGTCTGTTGCTCACTCGCTTCCACAAGCTCGTTAGTGGTCTTCAACGTCTCCTGTGTTGCGCCCGTTACCTGAGCTGCCACCTTGTTAATGGTAAATACCAGATTACGCAGAGTTTCAATGGATGAGTTAATCGCATCAGCAATCGTACCGGTAAACGCTTCATCCACCGATGCTTCTGCGGTTAAATCACCATCCTGAAGGGGCTCAATCTCATCAAGCAGCCGCAATACAGCCATATTTTGAGATTGGGTCTGCCTGGCGGCCTCTTCCTGACGCAATGTCGCTTCCTGTACGCGCTTCCTGGAATCCAGCAACATCAACACACCCAGGATGACTAGAACTGCGACCACGGTGCCAGCGGAAATATAGCCATTCCGCGCAGCAAAAAACCCTGTCTCACTACGAGTGCGATAGGCATCGGATAACATACTCAGCTGGTCAAGCAGGCTCCGGCTATCTTCAAAAACCTGTGACGCCGCTTCACGAACCTGGAAGAACCGGGAAATACCGTCCATGATGGCCGGCACATTGCTCTCATGTACGCTAAACACAGCATCCACCTCCTCAAGCAATGCAACAGCCGCTTCACCCGTTAAAGGCTGCCGGGTTTCATCGCTGTCCTGTCCCCTCATAATGTTCAGATTCTGTCTAAAGGCGGATATCCACTTGGCAAAATCATTCGCCGCAGTTGCGCTACCCACGCCACCCTGCAATGCCTCAACAAGGCGCGCTGCCATGCGTTCCGCATAGGTCAATTGAAGCGATGCAAAATAAATCTGCTGAGTGCTTTCATCAACCTCCACCATGAGACCCAGTACCTCATCCATCAGGGCCTGCAATTCAGGGCCTGCAAGTTTGAAACCTTCGGCATCTTCCCGGATCGCCAGTATTTCCTCCGTGCTATCAATGATCAGACCTGCATTTGAGCGCAACAGCATCCATACGGAATCCACTGCATCAAACTGATCTATTAGCTCAAGGGAGCTTGCCGGCAGACCGGTATCTTCCTCGCCCTCCTTAAGCTGCCGAAGCCCAAAAGAGAATTCATCTACCTTTTCTTCGAGAGCGCCGAATGCTTCCGCGCTACCCAATGAGGCTTCCGCGGCAATGCCCGGTAGTTGCTGCGATATCAACCTTAATTCATCCACCAATAAAATATATTCATTCCGGTAAACCTCGTTTTCCAGAACTTTCTGAAAAATTACAACTGTAGCGACCAGAGATATTATCAGAAGCACGAACAACACAATGTTCCGAGCACCCCTTACTCCCCCCACATTCGTCAGACGATCAAACGCCATACCTTTATCTCCTTCGAATCATTAATGTAAATGCTACCACTCTTTATCCGACAGACAGCCATTCGTTCTATTCAAGCAGCAGCCTGCATAAACCTTGTTTCATTCACCAGTTTTTCCATTTCCATAACGTGGAGAACCGTCCCTTCTTTTTCAAAACTGCCGCTTAGTACCGCTTTCAGAGGCTCCGCCGCATCCGTAATTTGCACATCTGTACGTGCATCGATAGGGAGGCGACGCATTCCATACACCTGATCTACGATAAGACCCGACCGCACTTCCTGAAACTGGACAACCAGAACAAGCGACTGCTTGGACCGCTCAACTGCCGTATTGAATAGAAAATCCCCAAAATCCACAATCGGCAACAATTCACCGCGAACATTCGCAACGCCCACCATCCATCTCCTGGCGCCCGGGATAGCCGTAATTTCCGGCAATGTCAGAAGTCCATAAACATCGCGCTCGTCAACGAGGAGCTGCACATTGCCCACACGAAATGAAATCGCTCGCCAATAGTCACGCCTGTCTTCTTCGGCAGCCAGATTCACCATATGACGACGGCCCCGTTCCTCATACGAGACCAGTTGCTCAAGCGGTGATAAATCAACCATGATCATGCCCCGAAAAGCGTTTTTTCAACCGCTGCAATAATCACATCGGCATTCACGGGTTTCACCAGATATTCTACCGCACCCTGACGTTTCGCCCATTCAATATCGGTTTGCTGATTCTTGGAGGACATAACAATAACGGGTATGGATAAGGTATCAGGATTACCGCTTATCTCCCGCGTTGCCTTGAATCCATTCATATCCGGCATGACGATGTCCATAAAAATGAGATCAGGCTTTTCGGCTATGGCTAATGCAACGCCTTCAGCGCCATCACCCGCCGTAAAAACCGTATGCCCCTCTCTCTCCAGTATGCCTTTTACAATGGCGAGCTCCGTTGGAGAGTCATCTACCATTAATATTCGGGCCATGATCACTCCATTATCTGAATTCCTGCATGCTGGCTGATCGCGCCGAGCAACTCTTTTTTGGTGAATGGTTTAGTCAGGTACTGCTCCGAACCCACTATCTTGCCTCTGGCCTTATCAAACAAACCATCCTTGCTGGATAACATAACAACAGGGGTTGATTTAAACATTCGGTTATTTTTTATCAGTGCGCAGGTCTGGTAACCATCCAGACGAGGCATCATGATATCCACAAATATAATGTCTGGTTTATGGTCAACAATTTTTGAAAGCGCCTCAAAACCATCGTCGGCAGTGACGACTTCGCAGCCCGCTTTTTTCAGCAGGGTTTCAGCCGTCCGACGAATGGTTTTGCTATCATCAATCACCATAACCTTCAGATCGCTAAAATTATTTTCTTCGGCACTACTGGTCATCTTGTCCACTTTTCGTTTCCGGGCTGGCTGACTTTAAATCCATTTTCATTTTCAGTATATCTGTGCAATGTGGTTAGAATATGCAAGTTCACACAATATGAAAAGTATAACGCATAAGTACCTGAGATAATCGATAAAAGCTGTATCATCAGCAATATACACATACATTTCCGATTTTTCTCTTGCCGACTGCACCCAACCATCAAGTATCCCTTTCCTGATTATCCGGTATTATCCATATGAATATCAAGCACCTGCATGAAGCCCCCAGTCTGACCACGGCTCTGACGGGCCCCCTCAAGGAACTTGAATCGCACCTGCTTGAGCACCACAATACAATCGAAGTCTGGTTCAGAAAACAGTGGCACCAGACCGCCCCTCCCTTCTACGCATCGGTTGACATCCGCAATGCCGGCTTCAAAGTTGCCCCCGTCGATACCAATCTCTTTCCGGCCGGCTTCAATAACATCAGCAAGGATTTCGCACCACTATTCATCCAGGCAATTCAGGCAGCAATGGACATTATCTGCCCGGAGGCCATAAGGATATTGATACTACCGGAAAACCACACACGTAACGTAAACTACCTGGAAAGCATCGCCACTCTCCAGGAGCTGCTTATTCAAGCGGGATACGAAACCCGAATAGGTACAATCAATCCAGCGCAGAAGGATGCATCGGAATTAAGCCTGCCCAGCGGGCGAGGTATCCGCCTGCACCCGATAACGCGCCAGGGTAACCGCCTGTTTGCCGGAGACTTTGACCCCTGTGCCATTTTGCTGAATAACGATCTCAGCAGCGGTGTTCCCACAGAGCTGGCAAACCTGGAGCAGATTATTACGCCACCACCCGACCTGGGCTGGAACAGCCGGCTTAAGTCCGGGCATTTCAACTTCTACCGAACACTGGCGCTGGAATTTTCCGAGCTGATTGATGTTGACCCCTGGCTTTTTGCCCCTCTGTTCCGCAATTGCGGCAAACTTAATTTTATGGAACGCAAAGGGGAGGAGTGCCTTGCTGAAAATACCTCCATTCTGCTTGCAGACATCCGGAAAAAATATAATGAGTTTGGTATCGCCGCAACGCCATACGTCGTCATCAAGGCAGATGCCGGAACCTATGGCATGGGCGTAATGACGGTACGGTCTCCCGACGAAGTGCTGGTTCTAAACAGAAAGCAGCGCACTCGAATGTCAAAATCCAAAGGCGGCAACATAATAAGCAAGGTGATTTTACAGGAAGGTGTACCGACGTATGAAACCTGGGGTGAATCAGACGCCGTAGCCGAACCAGTCGTCTATATGATGGATCGATACGTGGTAGGTGGATTTTACCGGGTACACACCAGGCGTAGTGCGGAAGAAAATCTTAACGCGCCGGGCATGCATTTCGAGTCCCTGGGATTTGAAGAACCCTGCAATATGCCAGCCCCACACCGCGACCCGGACCAAATTCCGAATCGCTTCTATACCTACGGTGTTATCGCAAGGCTGGCATTACTCGCCGCATCCAGGGAAATTGCTGCCGTCCGCAGCAAACAAAGCACATGACGAAGAAGCTGGGCATTGTTATGGATCCCATTGAAGGGATTAACATCGAAAAAGACAGTAGCTTTGCCATGCTTCTGGAAGCTCAGTCCCGCGGCTGGCAAATACACTATATGCAGCAGTCCGATATTACCCTTCGGGATAACGCCGTTACGGCAAATATTCGGCAGCTCCATGTGGAAGACAATCCTGACCAGTGGTTCAGATCATCCAAACCGGAAAGCGTCGCTCTGGGCAACCTGGATATCATCCTGATGCGTAAAGACCCCCCGTTTGATCTGGGGTTTGTGTACACCACTTATTTACTTGAGCTGGCTGAAGAACAGGGCAGTTGGGTGATTAACAGGCCCGCCAGCCTGCGTGATTACAATGAAAAGCTTTCTACCGCCTGGTTCCCGCAGTGCTGCGCCCCAACACTCGTGGGATGCCGGCATGGGGACTTCATGGAGTTCCTGGCCACTCACAAGCACATCGTTGTTAAACCTCTGGGCGGTATGGGTGGAGAATCAGTATTTATAATACGTGAACATGACAATAATCGAAACGTCATCATTGAGACCCTGACTGACCATGGCAGGCGCTTTGCGATGGCGCAGCTCTACCTGCCGGAAATTGCGTCAGGAGACAAGAGAATTCTACTGATTAACGGGAACCCGATTCCATATGCCCTGGCCAGAATACCAGCCGGAAACGACAGCCGAGGAAATCTGGCGGCGGGAGCAACCGCAAAAGGAATAACATTAACTGAACGCGACTATTGGCTATGCCAACAGGTAGCACCAGTGTTATGCGACTGCGGGCTGGTTTTCGTCGGTCTGGATGTCATAGGCGACTACATTACGGAGATAAATGTAACCAGCCCAACCTGCATCCGCGAACTGGACAGAATTTATGGTATTAACATTGCCGGCACATTATTTGACTTCATTGAGAAACAACTCGCCGATGCATAGGCTCATACTGCTTTTCATTTCCTCCATTTTAACCCTGTCGAGCTGCGGTAATCCGCAGGTACACCACCACCGGATACCGGTATTCGGCACTATTGTAGATATCCGGATCTGGCATGAAAATGAATCTCTGACGCAGCAGGCATTCCGGCGCCTTGAGCAGGACTTCCAGGCCATGCACAAAGCCTGGCACCCATGGGAAGAAGGCCCAGTCAAACGTACCAATCAATTATTACAGTCAGGCGAATGGTTCACAGCACCCACCTCAGTGCTGCCGATGTTACAGGAAGCACACCGGCTTTCACGACTTTCGCAATACCATTTCAATCCGGTCATCGGTCATTTGGTCGAGCTATGGGGATTCCACAGACACGACCCTGAGCAGCCTTTTATTCCAGATACCCGGCTTATTCACGAGATACAACGGGATATTCCAACCGTTGAAGACATTGAGTTTGACAATATCAGGCTTCGCGGCCGCAATTCCTACCTGCAATTCGACCCTGGCGGAATAGCTAAAGGTTACGCCATTGACCTGTCCATGGAGACTCTGAGAGCCTATGGCATCCGGAATGCGCTGATTAATGCGGGCGGAGACCTGAGCGTTATGGGGAAGAAAGATGATCGTCCCTGGACTATAGGCATCCGACACCCAAGAGGACAGAAGGTGCTGGCGAGTCTGCACAGCATGGCAAATGAAAGCATTTTCACATCAGGGGATTACCAGCGCTATTACCTTGATGATGGTAAAAGAGTACAGCATATCATTGATCCGTTTAGCGGCCAGCCGATCAATCATACCGTTGCCGCCACCGTCATTCACAGTAATGCGACAACCGCAGACGCGGCGGCCACCGCCCTGATGGTGGCCGGTAAGTCAACCTGGAAAAAAGTCGCCTCCTCAATGGATATTTCACATGCCATGCTGCTGACACGCGAGGGAGAATTACACATGACCACTGCGATGAGTGACCGGATTAAGCTACACCATGCGCAAGGCTATAGAATACATATTCATTGATGTCGTCTTTAGCACCACTATAATTAACTTGAACCTGTTTCCCTGATTAGTACACATATGTCGCCAGTCCCGTTGACCCCCGCAGTTACTCCTGGTGACAGACTCGGCATGATGCTTTTTCTTGGCACAATGCTGCACAGTCTGCTTATTCTTGGAATCAGCTTTGCAACGCCAGAACCGGATAAAACCAACTCTTCACCGACTATGGATATTATTCTGGTCCAGAGTAAATCAGTTAAAGTCCCGGAAAAAGCCGACTATCTGGCCCAGGCCAACCAGCAGGGAGGCGGGACCCTGGAAGAAAAGGCCCATCCGAGCAAGCCCGTTAAAGGGCCTTCGCCAACACCGAGCAGCAGTGTTTCACAGATTCTTCCCAGGCCCGCCCCGCAGAAAAAAAACATCAAGGCCGAAAAAAAACAGGCCACCAGTACAGCCGGGCGCGACATTGTCCTGTCCCAGCCTGACAAAAAGCCTGAAAAGGAAATAAATAAGATTAACAACACCCAGCAGCTCATCAGCCGCAGCCTTGAAATAGCAAGCCTGACAGAGGAAATCAATCGAAAAATTCAGCACTATGCCAGCCGCCCCAGAAAAAAGCATATTAATGCCGGTACCCGCGAGTTTGCCCCGGCAGCCTACATGAACGCCTGGACAAGGAAGGTGGAACGAATTGGAAACCTCAATTATCCGGATGAAGCACGCCGTCAAAAACTGTCGGGCCTGCTGCAACTGACCGTGGGCATTAACAGAGACGGCACCATTCACGCTATCATTCTCAAACAGTCCTCCGGACACCCCGTTCTGGACGATGCCGCAAAACGAGTGGTTCGCCTCGGCGCACCCTACGCAAAAATTCCCGATAGTATCCGGGAAAGCGGCGAACCCGTTGACATCCTTTACATCACGCGCACCTGGGAGTTCTCCAGCACCAATACGTGGCATGACCGCGGTTTCTAGAATCTGTTTATGAATTGACCCCTTGCCATTATCCACCATGAATAAGATACTGTGCCCATGGCTTCGCAAGCATCCCTGATGAATCACTTCCTGATTGCCATGCCCGCCATGGCAAACCCCTACTTTGACCATACGGTCAGCTATATCTGCAACCACAATGAAAAAGGCGCCATGGGATTTATCCTCAATCGCCCTATCGGCGTCACCGTTCGGGAATTATTCGACCAGGCCGATATTAAATCCGGGGAAAATATTACAAAGTGCGGTAATCCGGTTTATTTCGGTGGACCGGTAGAGCGCGAACGCGGATTTGTACTGCACTCCGGCGAGGCGCAGTGGACTGCCTCCATGCCGGTCACTGAGGAATTGGCCATTACCACATCACTCGATATCCTGGAAGCCATTGGCAGGGACAAAGGACCAGACAGATTCCTGCTTTTACTGGGCTACGCCGGCTGGGGCCCTCAGCAACTGGAAGATGAGATGCTTGAAAACGCCTGGTTATCGACACCTGCGGACATGGATATTATCTTCCAGCCTGACTGCACTCAGAGCTGGCAACAGGCCGCACAACTCATCGGCATTGACCTGCAACAGATATCCTCTCAGGCAGGACATGCCTGAATCTGCGGAAAAAACCCTTTCCCCGGGAGCAAGCGGCACCTATCTGGCTTTTGATTACGGCCAAAAGCGCTTGGGCGTTGCCTGTGGTCAGACGATTACCCGTTCAGCCGGTCCACTTGAGATCATACCCGTCGCCGGAGGCATCGACTGGTGCCGCATTGAGCAACTTATCGAAGAATGGGAGCCCACAGGACTTATCGTAGGCATGCCATATACCGCCGACGGCGCACGCGCGCCGCATATCAAACGCATACATCATTTTATCTCGAACATGGAATCACGTTTTCAGCTACCCGTTTTCCCTGTCGATGAACATCTGAGTTCATACACCGCCAGAGACCTGCTCTCTCAGTCAACACACAGGAAAGTACGCGCACTTGACGATGCCGCCGCCGCCGTAGTCCTGCAAACCTGGTTTGATAGCCATGACGACAACGGCTGAATACAACATAACAACAGCACTGGAAAATCTCACTCAGTCACTAACCACCCATTTATCTTCCTGTCAGGAGCCCGCTATCATTGGCATACACACGGGAGGGGTCTGGATTGCCGAGCATTTGCAGCAACGGCTGCCGGGAGAGATTCCTCTGGGCACACTGGACATATCCTTTTATCGGGATGATTTCTCGCGTGTCGGCCTCAACCCCGAGGTACGCCCTTCACGGATTCCATTCGATATCGATGGCAGGCATATTGTCCTGGTTGACGATGTCCTCTATACGGGACGGACAATTCGTGCGGCTCTCAACGAAATTTTCGATTACGGACGACCCGCTTCGGTTCTTCTGGCCATACTGATAGAGCGCGATGGCCGGCAATTACCCATCGCCGCTGACTGCGTAGGCGACATCGTCATATTACAGGATAACGAACAAATCAAATTGTCCGGTCCCGCACCTCTCAGTTTGGAGATAGTCAAACTTCCATGAACCATCCACTGCAACTGGATCAATCAGGTGGCCTGAAACATTTTCTCACGATAGAGGGACTTAAACGTGAAACATTAATATCGATCCTCGATACCGCGGAATCCATGACCGGAGTCACCGACCGCAGTATCAAAAAAATTCCGGTATTAAGAGGTAAAACAATAGCCAACCTGTTTTTTGAACCCAGTACACGAACCCGGACGACCTTTGAACTGGCAGCCAAACGTCTTTCAGCCGATGTACTGAATATCGCCGTGAGCACCTCCGCAACAATCAAGGGCGAGTCACTACTCGACACACTGAGGAACCTTGAAGCCATGCATGTCGATATGTTTGTGGTTCGACACCCCCAAAGCGGGGCCGCCCATTTTATTGCGCAGCACGTTGCGCCCCACATCAGCATTATCAATGCAGGCGACGGCCGCCATGCGCACCCGACACAGGCCATGCTGGACATCTTCACGGTCCGGCGTCATAAACCAGACTTTGGCGCACTTCGGGTAGCCATTATAGGCGACATACTCCACTCCCGGGTAGCACGCTCCCAGATTCATGCACTCAATACCCTGCTAACGGGAGAAGTCAGAGTCATTGCACCCAAAACCCTGTTACCCATTGACGTCGAATCGCTTGGCGTCAAAGTTTTTTACAGCCTGAAAGAAGGCCTGAAAGACACCGACGTCGTCATTATGCTGCGTCTGCAACATGAACGTATGCAGGCGGGACGTCTGCCGAGCGAGCGTGAATACTATCATCACTATGGCCTGACGCGAGACCGGCTACAGCTCGCCAAATCGGACGCGCTCGTCATGCACCCCGGCCCAATCAACCGGGGCGTGGAAATGTCATCATCCGTGGCTGACGGTCCTCAATCGGCCATTCTTGAACAGGTAAGCCACGGCATTGCCATTCGCATGGCGGTCATGTCCATGGCGCTGGACCGGACCCGGGCAACATCATGACACCGACGGTCAACATTCGAATCATCAGGAATGGCCGTGTTATGGACCCTGCAAACAACGAGGACACCATCCGCAATCTGCATATCAATCCCGCAGGCCGGATCAGCCACACCTGTCCCGACGAACGCACCATCGGTCCTGAGAATATAATTGACGCCACCGGCAAATGGATAATACCCGGCCTGATAGACCTATCCGCACGTTTCCGTGAACCGGGGCACGAACACAAAGCAGACATCCGTCACGAGTCCCTGGCCGCACTGTCCGGCGGAGTTACTACGGTCTGCATCCCGCCGGACACCGACCCGGTGATAGACAGCCCGGCGATCGTCGATCTGATCAAACAAAAATCCAAATGCGGCACGGTGCCACGCATATTTGCCCTTGGTGCCGCGACGATTGGTTTGAAGGCAGAGCAATTAAGCGAGATTGCCGCATTAAAAGATGCGGGTTGCATAGGTATCAGCAACGCCGGCATATCGGTTTCGAATAACCAGATGATGAGAAACATCATGGATTATTCGGCAAGTCACGGCATGAAGGTCTTTCTGAACACACAAGAGGAATATCTTTCCCAATATGGCTGCGCACATGAAGGGCACATCGCGTCGCGCATGGGTCTGGCAGGGATCCCGACAGCCAGTGAAATCATCTCCATTACCCGGGACCTCGCCCTGATTGAGGCAACCGGTGTTGAGGCACATTTCTGCCGTTTATCAACCGCTCGCGGCGTCAGACTTATCGAGGATGCTCGGCAGCGCGGCCTGCCCGTCACTGCCGATGTCGCTGCGCATCAGCTTTTTCTGACTGAAAACGACATCAGCGGCTTTAACAGCAACATGCACGTATTACCTCCGCTACGCACCGAGAGAGATCGTGATGCCCTGAGACAAGGCATAATTGACGGCATCATCACCGCCATTTGCTCGGATCATCAGCCACATGAGGCCGATGCCAAACTTGCTCCATTCGCCGAAACCGAACCCGGGATGAGTACCATGGATACGTTTCTACCGCTTATCCTGAAATTAGCCACAGACAATATCATCCCCTTGAAGACCCTGATTAACTGCTGCACGAACAACCCGGCCGGAATAATCGGCAAGACCTCCGGCAACCTTTCCCCGGGTGCCGCCGCTGATATCGCCATCCTCGATCCTGAAGCTGAATGGGTTTACAACATCGGCGACGGGCTGAGCCGAGGCAAAAACTCCCCCTTCAACGGCTGGCTTTTTACCGGGAGAGCCAGCCACACACTCCTGGCGGGACAACTCTATTACCAACGCGACTAACCAGACCATGACCAACCATGCAAAACATCCTGATTCGCGCAGTACCATATATATGGAGGATGGCACGATCATATCACACCATCACCATGACGACAGACAACACGTGATACGACTGCACTGCCCGCAGTGTGCGTCCAGGGCGGCTCATGGGCAGTTCGTTCATTTACAATGCGACCATTCATTAGCACTCAGGCGGCCGCTGTCGATCATGCGTGCCAGGCCGAATGAAGGCTGGATTGACCTGCTTTACAAGGAAATAGGCCAAGGGACGACATTGCTCGCAAGACAGACAGAGGGCCGTGTTCTCAGCCTGCTGGGACCTATCGGTAACCCTTTTACCCTGCATGATGACAAACCCATACGTGTACTCATCGGCGGAGGGATCGGGATTCCGCCAATGATCTTCGTAGCAGAAACCATTCACCAGCAATATCCGGCCGACAGCGAAACGACTTACGCCTTCATGGGTTCGGAGTCGCCGTTTCCGTTTACCCTTCTGAGCTCAGGATTGACTATACCCGGCATCGACACCCATTACGCAATCAAAGACCTGGAAGATATTTCAATACCCTCCGGATTGGCCAGCCTGAACGACCTTACAGGCTGTTACAAAGGCTACGTTACAGACCTGGCTGACAAATTCCTGCAAACCCTGTCCGAACAGCAGATCAAAATGACCGAAATCTTTTCCTGCGGCCCTCGCCCCATGCTTTACGCCACCAAAAAACTTGCCGGGAAATATGATATTGCCTGTCAAATATCACTGGAAGAATACATGGCCTGTGCCGTTGGCGGCTGCGCTAGCTGCACAGTAAAAGTCAGAGGCGAAACCGGCCCTGCCATGAAGCGCGTCTGTGTTGACGGGCCTGTGTTCGACGCATCACTTGTTGACCTGTAGCCTGCGTCGGTACTCATCAGGCAACCCATCCCACTCAGACAAAGACCTGAAACCAGCGGGCGCACAAGCCAGTCGATTACGCGAACAAAGAGAGCAGGCCACATACGACCCGGACAAACTCGATACCAGAGGAATGAGTATCAGGTACCTGTCAGATATATCGCCAGAGAAACCAGACACCAGACCGCGAAAATCAATAAAATCGTGAAGATAATACCCAGGATAATGAACTGACTGGCTTTTCCATATTTGAAATCACGCTCCAAAACTTCCCGTTTTTGAACTCCAAACGCAGCCGCCATCACGCTCTTGGCCACCTGCCACAAGGTCGGTGGCGGCAATTTCCGCGAAGGATTCCGGTCGCTGTCTGCCATTGAAGACTCCATAATAAATACCTGATTCTTATATTGGAAACTATTAATATAAAAACAGCAAATCCAATTTATTAATCTATGCCGATAGCGTTACAATCCGAGAATGAGCGCAGGCAGGCCCAACGTAATGGTCTTACTTATCATTTTTTACTCATCCTTATCATTTGGACAGGTATACAAGTGGGTGGATGAAAAAGGCAAAATCCATTTCAGCGACAAATCACCCCCTGCCTCGTACCAAAGCATAGAAATGGAAGCACAAGAACCCGCCTCAGGCGTTTCAAGCCCTCCATCCACTCTCTCTACGCAAGGCTTGCTGAGAGGATACAACCAGCGGCGTCAAGAGAAGAAACAACAACGGACCGAAGAAAAAAAGCGAAAGGCCGCCATTAAAAAGCGCTGTGCATCGCTACAACAAAAAATTAAATACTACGATGGATACCGTCATCTCCGTACCGATAGCAATGGTGAAGCCTATTACCTGAGTGACATTGAAATTACACAGGAAAAGCAACGGACCGAGGCGATCATACGTAAGCACTGTAGACAATAACATCGTCCGAATTCAGTACCTGTGAGACAACATCAAGCTGGCCGCTTGATGTTGCAGAGCGTTAGCCTGAAACATCTTTAACCGGCCCGACCCTCGAATAGAAATCCGAATAGAAACCCCGCTGAAAACACAACGGAGCGGCTGGTATTACCGCAAATAGCCGCCGGAGATCATGCCAATCGCTACCAGCGCAGCTTCCACTGTGCGCCGATGCCGTGGTTGGTTTTGCCTTCACCGTCCCGGCGGCGCAGCGCCTTGACGTCCAACTCGGTATCCAGGTCACCCGGTGCCGACAGCAGACGCCAGCCCAGGGTCAGGTCGTGCCCGGAATCGGACGACGACAGGCCCGCATACGGGATGCCGGTGGCGCCGTCATTCAGGGCCAGGCCCCACTCGCCCTCCAGGCTCCAGCGACCGGAGGCCGGGCCGGGCTGCGATGAATCCTCCTCCAGTGCGTCCGACAGCGAATCCGACAACAGCCGATCCAGGCCACCCGAGGCCGGGGCGGTGCCGTATTCCTGACGCAGACTCAGCGACGGACCATGAGCGGAACCCGGCTGCCGTTCGTAGCGCAGCGAACCGGATACCCCCCATTCACGCCGCTCGGCGGCCTCATGGTCCAGCAGGCGTCGGCCACGCAGGTCAATCGTTAATCCTTTGGAAGGCAACTGCCAACTGATGCCGCCGCCCAGTTCCACGCCCAGGCCGTCGCTGGTATCGCCGCCGTCATAGCGCATCCCCAACTCCAGTTCCGGAATCAACCGGCCACCGTCCGCCTGCGGCAACTGCCAGGACCACTCCAGACCCATTCGGAAACGCTGCGTGTCCGCCGACATAGCCCGACATACCGTCGGCATCGTCCGACTCAATACGCGCCAGCGCCGCATCCGAGATCAGCGTCAGCGTCAGGCCGCCCTCCTCTAGCGGGCGCTCCAGCAGTATCCCGCGCACACCGGCCGAGGCCGAGGTCTGCTCGATGTCATGCTCCGTACTCATCGTGGCCGAAGTCTGCTCCAGGGTCTGCTCCAGCTCGCCACGGCCATAACTCGCCGCCGCCCACACCTGCAATCGCTGCGTCACGTTATGCCGGATATACGGCAGCAGCGAGGTCAGCTGTGCTCGACAACTCGCCCTGTTCCGAAGCACCGCTCCAATCGCCATCGCCGTCGCTGTACGACAGCGCCAGACCGAGCAGCGTGCGGCCATTGTCACGATCCACGCCCAGCATGCCGGTGGTCACCTCGCCATCCACCGCGATGCCGTCCTGGTCATCCTCGTAGCGCGAGTACGACGCCTGACCCCACACCGAAACACCGTTCTCCCCGCCACGGTGCACAAAGCGGCTGCCGCGCAGCATATCGCGCAGCGACAGTGTCCTGGACAGATTCAATAGCCGGTCAACCGAACCGGCGCCCAGGCCATCACCGCCGCCTCCGCCCTGGCCGAAGCCGTCCGCGCCCAAACCATATCCCGCTCCATATCCCGTGCCGGTGCCATTACCGCCCCCATGCAGCGCTCGACCAGCGGACAGGCCGCTCACATTGCCCGACAGCCCAGGTTGATCGGCCACCGACAAGCGGTAATCCAGGCCACCCAGCATATGTTCTACCGCCGTCAGACCGAAACGCGGCAGCCAGGCTTCCTGTGCCGCCTGCATCTCTTGCATCGCCCCCGTACCGACCGATGCCGCGTCGTTGTCGGCGATCGTCAGTGTGTGCACACGATCGGTGCCCACCGTGTAACCCGAACCTGCGGCCAGGGTCAGTATGACCGTCTCGCTGGTCTCGCCCACGCTGTCCTCGGTGATGACCACGGGAATCTCGACGCTGGAGGCACTCGCAGACGCCACGACCGTGCCGGTCAGCGTGGTGTAGTCGGTGCCGGGTGTCGCTGTGCCGGCCACGGTGTAGGTGATCGTGGTGTTCGCGGCTGGCGCCGGACTCAGATTGACCACTACGTTGTACGTGCCCGAGCCTTCGTTGGTGGTAAAGCTGGCCACGGCGAACGAGGCGACCGGCTCGTCGTCGTCGGTGACCGTGACTCCCACTTCGGCTATGGCCAGACCATCCGGGTAACCCGCACCGTCGCCGTCGCCGCTTTCTATACTATGGCTGATGGTCGCCGTGCGGTTACCGCCAACGTTGTCGTTGACGCCCGTCACCGTCACGGTCTGTACCGTATCCCAGTTGCTCGCCGTGAACTCCAGGCTCAGCGGCGCCACGGTCGCCGCACCGGGCGTGTCGGAGGCCACCGTGATCTCCACATCGCCGGACGGTGGCGTGTCCAGCACCACCGTGTAGGTGTCCATGCCGTTAGCCTCGGCGACCGTGATGCGGGCCGTGCTCAGGGTCACGCCCGCCACCGCATCGTCGTCGGTCACCGTCACCGTGACATCCTGATTCAGGTCACCCGCCGCATAGCTGCCGCCGTCGCCCGTAGTGATCGCATGGCCGATGGTCGCCTCACGATCGCCGGTATCGTCGTCGTTTATGCCGGTCACCGTGACCGTCTGCGCCGTGCCCCAGTTGACCGTCGTGAACGTCAGGCTGGTCGGGGCCGCCATGGCCGCACTGGTCAGATCGGAGGTCACCGTGATCTCCACTTCGCCGGACGGTGGCGTGTTCAGCACCATCGTGTAGGTGTCCATGCCGTTAGCCTCGGCGACCGTGATGCGGTCTCGCTGATGGTCACGCCCGGTGCCACATCGTCGTCGGTCACCGTCACCGTGACCGCCGCCGGGGTCGGAGGGCCACCGGTCGGGTAGTCGCCGCTGTCGCCGCTGCTGATGCGGTGGCTGAGCGTCGCCGTGCGGGCATCGCCGGGGTTGTTTATGTTGTCATCAACTCCCGTGACCGTCACCGTCTGCTCCATATCCCAGTTGGTCATAGTGAACGTCAGGATCGGCGGGCTCACCGTGGCCGCACTGGTCAGGCCGGAGGTCACCGTGATCTCCACCCCGCTCGCCGGTTGGGTGGCCAGCACCACCGTGTAGGTGTCCGTGCCGCCGGCCTCGCTGCCGTTCTCCAGAACCGTGGTGGAACCCGCCGTCTCGCTGATGGTGATGGCCGCCGTGTCGTCGTCGGTGATGATCACCGTCACCGCGCCTGTGACCGCGCTATAACCTGTCGTGCCTGAGGCCGTATGCGTCAGACTCACCGTGTCGTCTGCCGCGTCGCCGTCCGGGGCCGCGGTCACCGTCACCGTCTGGGCCGTGTCCCAGTCGGTCATCGTGAACGTCAGGCTGGTTTCGTCCGGCGTCAGGTCGGTGCCGCTATGACCGCTGACCGTGACCGTCACGTCTCCCGTCGGGATAGTCGTCAGGGCCACCGTGTAGTTGGCGGTGGCACCTTCGGCTACCGTGAGCATCTCGCCAGAGAATGACAGGCCGGCCTCGTCGTTGTCGGTCACCGTCACCGTGACATCCTGATTCAGGTCAGCCATCGGTCGGATAGTCGCCGCCGCCGCTGCTGATGCGGTGGCTGAGCGTCGCCTCACGGACGGCGTTGACCCGATTGTCATCAACGCCCGTGACCGTCGCCGTCTGCTCCGTGTCCCAGTTGGCCGTCGTGAACGTCAGGATCATCGGGTTTACCGTGGCCGCACTGGTCAGGCCGGAGGTCACCGTGATCTCCACCCCGCTCGCCGGTTGTGAGTCCAGCACCACGGTGTACGTGCCCTCATCGCCCTCTGCAATCGTTATCGCCGTCTCGCTGATGGTCACGCCCGCCTCTTCGTCGTCGCTGGTGTTGACCGTGATCTGCGCCGTCAAGGTGTTGTAGTTGCCGCCGGTGGCCGTGTGCGTCAGCGTCGCCGTGTCATCGACGGCGTCGGCGTCTTGTCCCGCCGTCACCGTGAAGGTCTGTATCATATTCCAGTTGGTCGCCGTGAACTCCAGGCTGTTCGGATTCAGTGTCAGGTCGGTGCCGGTGTGACCCGTGACCGTCACCGTGACATTGGCCGTCGGGGCGGTGGCCAGGGATACCGGGTAACCGACGCTGGCACCTTCAGCGACCGTCAGGGTCGGCGGCAGCACGATGGTCGGTTGTTCCATGATGGTGAAGGCCAGGCTGCCCGTGCCGGCGGCGCCGCCGCCCAGGCCGCTGCCGGAGTTGCTGTCCAAAGTGCCCAGGGCGATGGTGATGGTCTCGCCGGTGTCGGATGTGCCGTCAACCTGCACGGCCAGGGCCAGGGTGGCGGTGGCCGCAGCCGGGCCGGTAAATGTCACCATGCCGGCGGTGGCGCTGTTCGGGATGTCGTAGGCGATGTTGTCCGCCGGGATGCCGGTCAGGGTGTAGTCCGTGCCCCGTGTCGCGTTGCCGCCCAGGGTCAGCGGTACGGCCAGGCTTTCGCCGGCGACCAGGGCGCGGTCCAGGGTGACCATGAGGTTGCGGGTGACGCCCTCACTGATATTGCCCGCCGTGCCCGTCAGGGTCACCGTGGTGGCGTCGTCGTCGCTCACTCCGACCATGGCCGAGGACGACATACCGACGGTGTAACCGGTGCCGTCCGCTATGGTTACCGTGATGGTGCCGTTGGTCTCGTCGGTGCTGTCGGTCTGTGTGGGGATTTCAACGGTGGCCGTGGTGGCTCCGGACAGGGTGACCATGTTATCGCCTTCGTCGCCTGAGTCCAGATAATCACCGGCGGCGGCGTCCGCTACGGTCAGGTCAATCATCAGGGCGCTGCCCGGAACTCGATTGGCCGTCACGGTGAAGGTCGCGGAACTGCCTTCGGTGACGGCAGTTCCGCCGGTGATGCTGATGAGCAGCGGGTCTTCGATGCTGAAGTCGTCCAGGCTGTCTGTGCCGCTGGCGCCGCCGTCCAGGCCGGTGCCGGAGTCGCCGTCCAGGGTGCCCAGGCCGATGATGACTGTCTCGCCGCTGGCTTCAACATCGCTGTCGGGGGTCGCGCTCAGGGTCAGGGTGGCGCTGGTGGCCGATGGGCCGGTAAAGGTCACCATGCCTGTGGCGCTGTCCAGGCCGGTGTAGGCGACGCCGCTCGCCATGGCGCCGGTGACGCTGTAGTCCGTGCCCGGTGTCGCCTCACCCATGAAGGTCAGCGGCACCGGCAGCGCCTCGCCCTCGGCCAGGGCGCGGCCCAGGGTGACGGTGATTTCTTTGGTGGCGCCTTCCATGACGTTGCCTGCGGCGCCCGCCAGGGTCACTGTGGTGGCGTCGTCGTCGGTCACCGTCGCCGTCACTAAGACCGGGGCGAGTGCGTTGTATATGGCATCGCCCGTGGAGTTGATGGCGTGGGTAATGGTCACTTGCTGATTGGCGGCGTCGGCGTTGTTATCCAGCCCGGCGACGGTGATGGTCTGGACCGTGTCCCAGTTGGTGGCGGTGAAGATCAGGCTGCCGCTGACTATGGCGGTGTCCGCCATGCCTGAGGTGGGCGTGATGGTGACGTTTGCGGTCGGTTGGGTGGCCAGCATCACGCCGTAGTCGTCCGTGCCGTCTTCGGTGAGCGTGGTGGCGTCGTCTGTCTCGGTGATGGTCACGCCCGCCGTGTCGTCGTCGATGATGGTGTAGGTGACGATGGTGGCGTCTGGGTCGAGAACGATGTCGAGAGGGGTACTTGAGTTCCGTTGCAAGGTCAGGGTCACGGTCTCGTCCAGCTCGTCCACTGTGTCGCCGTTTATCCGAATCTTGCGCTGATAGCTGGCGAAATTGGTAACAATATCAGTCGTTAATTCGCACCCAGAGACGCACCGCTAACGACCGTTGGATTATTATTGGCGCGGGTGTACCGCCAGTCGGCGCTGTCGCCGCGGGTGGCGGTGCCGCCCAAACATATCTCGAAATTGAAGGTTCCCGTATAAGGCGGGGCGAAGGTCACCGTCACGGTCGCGCCGTCGGTAATGCCGGAATCGCCCTCGGCGGCCATGGTGCGGTCCAGGCTGATTGATAGGGTGTGGACGACGGTATCGCCTACCATCACGTCGAAGGTCGTGTCGCTGGCGTGCGGGTCGGCGCCGCCGCCGACATTGGTGGCCCGGCTGGCGAGGTCGAAGCCGTTGGCGCTGTCGTCGTTCGGGCCCAGCGCGATGGTGTAGGTCTCGGTGCCGCCGCCCTCGTCGGTGTCGTCGAGCGTCGTGGTCAGCACCAGGGTGGCGGTCTCGGCGCCTGCGCCTGCAAAGTTCAGCAACGGGGTGGCCGTGTCCTCTGCCGACAGGGTGACGCCGGTGCCGTCGGCTGCCAGGCTCCAGTCGTCTGCGGTGACTCCGGTGCCACCGATTGACAGTGGCACGTCGATGATTTCGCCGGCTGTCAGTGCCCGGTTCAGGGCGATGGTGAAACCCACTGTGCCGCCTTCGTCAATGGCGCCGGTGCCGCCGGTGCGGGTCAGGGAGACGATGGTGGGGTCGTCGTCGGTGATGGTGTAGGTGACGCGGTTGGCGGTTGGGGAGATGACGACTTCGGGAGGGGTACCTAAGTTCCGTTGCAAGGTCACAGTCACGGTCTCGTCCAGCTCGTCCACCGTGTCGCCGTTTATCCGAATCTTGTCCTGAAAGTTGGGGGTAATAATACTCACGCTAATTACACCCGACGAGCAACTAGCTAAAGAGAGAGAGTCGCTGGCAATGTCTAGTGCACCATTGCTGAGGTTGGTGTACCGCCAGTCGGCACTGTCGCCACGGGTGGCGGTGCCACTCAGACATATGTTGAAACTGAACCCCACAGGACGTGGCGGGTCGATGGTTATCGTCACGGTCGCGCCGTCGGTAATACCGGAATCGCCCTCGGCGGCCATGGTGCGGTCCAGGCTGATTGATAAGGTGTGGACGGTGGCATCGCCTACCATGACGTCGAAGGTATTGTCGCTGGCGTGCGGGTCGGCGCCGTCGTCGACATTGGTGGCCCGGCTGGCGAGATCAAAGCCGTTGGCGCTGGCGTCGTTCGGGCCCAGCGCGATGGTGTAGGTCTCGGTGCCCTCGTCGGTATTGTCGCCCGCCGGTGTCAGCACCAGGGTGGCGGTCTCGGCGCCTGCGCCTGCAAAGCTCAGCAACGGGGTGGCCGTGTTCTCTGCCGACAGGGTGACGCCGGTGCCGGCGGCTGCCAGGCTCCAGTCGCCTGTGGTGACTCCGGTGCCGCCGATTGACAGCGGCACGTCGATGATTTCGCCAGCCGCCAGTGCCCGACTCAAGGCGATGGTGAAACCCACTGTGCCGCCTTCTTCAATGGCACCGGTGCCGCCGGTGCGGGTCAGGGAGACGATGGCGGGGTCGTCGTCGGTGATGGTGAAGGTGACGCTGTCGGCGTCTGAGTCGAAAACGATGTTGCGGGGGGTTGCGTTCACCCGTTGCAAGGTCAGGGTCACGGTCTCGTCCAGCTCGTCCACTGTGTCGCCGTTTATCCGAATCTTGCGCTGAAGGCTGGCGAAATTGGTAACAAAACTAGCCACTGCATTGCACCCAGTGATGCTGGCAATGGTCTGTGGACTATTATCGGTGCGGGTATACCGCCAGTCGGCGCTGTCGCCGTGGGTGGCGGTGCCGCCCGGACATATATTGAGACCGAAGCCTCCCGTATAAGGCGGGTCGAAGGTCACCGTCACGGTCGCGCCGTCGGTAATGCCTGAATCGCCCTCGGCGGCCATGGTGCGGTCCAGGCTGATTGATAAGGTGTGGGTGACGGCATCGGTCACCATCACGTCGAAGGTATTGGCGCTGGCGTGCGGGTCGGCGCCGCCGCCGACATTGGTGCCCCGACTGGCGAGGTCAAAGCCGTTGGCGCTGGCGTCGTTCGGGCCCAGCGCGATGGTGTAGGTCTCGGTGCCACCTTCGGCGGTGTCGTCGAATGTCGGTGACAGCACCAGGGTGGCGGTCCGGGCACCCTCACCCGAAAAGCGCAGCTGTGGCATGGCCGTGGTTTGGGCCGACAGGGTCACGCCGGTATTGAGGCCGCCGGGCGCGGGCGCCAGGCTCCAGTCGTCTGTGGTCACCCCCGTGCCGCCGATGGCCAGCGGCACGTCGATGATCTCTCCGGCAATCAGTGGCCGGGACAGGCTGACGGTCAATCCGATCGTGCCGGTTTCGCTAACGGCGCCGGCACCGACACCGACGCGGGCCAGGGAGACGATGGTGGGGTCGTCGTCGGTGATGGTGTAGGTGACGCGGCCAGTGGTAATGCCCACGCCGTTGGGGGTGTTTACCGACGAGGTGCTTGTCGTCAACCTGGCAAGGGTCAGTACCACCGTCTCGTCCGGCTCATCTGTCGTGTCGCCGTCGGTCCGTATGTTGTAAGTTGTGCCTGTGCTTGTCGCATTGGCACCAACAACCACGGTTGTGCAACCCGGCGTGGTAGTGCCCTCAGTTTGTGTAGTACTGCCCACGCCGACGATAAACGAATTTCTGCTTCCAGTCCTAAGGATAAAGTCCCTGCCCTCTCTCAGGTAGGTGGCAGTGCTGCCGGGGTCAATGCAGACTAAAAAGAAGGTGTTACTACTACGGGCAGGTGCCATGTTAATCTGGAACCTTGTGTCCTGCGAACCGGAATTGCCTTCGGAACCGGTGGTACTGGTCAGGCTAATCGATGCTTCGTGCGAGCTCACCAAGAAGACTGGGGAGAGGGCGAAGAACGGTTGACTAAAATTGTCCTGAACAGTGAAACTGGCACCAAAATTCAAGCCTGTCGCCCCGCTCCCTGATCTGACCTGATTCTGACCAAGTGCATGTCCGCTAAACACAGTTCCATCGTCGTTGCTGCCTGTATAGACTGCGGCAGTCGAGCTAACTGAAGCTGCATTTCTGTCGCGTACTGCTGAGCTATCCCACGAACCGTCGTGGAAGTCGGAGTAATTGTCGGCGACCCTGGCGCCGCCCAGCCAGTAGATAGGCACGCCGGTACCGGTGGTCATGGCATTGTCGCGGGCGTTCACCGTGGTGGTTGAAGCGAGGACGCGGAAGGCCGAGCTGTAGGGTCGAATGGCTGCGTGCCCATCGGCAGCGTCGTTTTGCACATGGGTGTTGTAGTCGGCGATGTTCGCTGACACGGCGTTCCTGCGGGTTGTTGTGCGGAACATCAGCCGGAATCTGCCGCCAGGGTTGACGGCAGACGGTCTCAGCGCCCAGTTCTGGGGGACGGTGTAGGAACCGTCGGCATTGGCCATTGGCGTGGTCTGGGCGGCGGCTTCGGGCGCAAAGCCCACCCACAACGGCAACCCAAGCAACACGACAACCAGCCCGCGGCGCAGGCTGGAAAGGCTAAAGCGGTTTAGGGCAGGCGCGAACCGATTGGATACCGAGCGCCGCCCTGTGTTGATGGCGAAGCTAAGCATAAATACCCCATTTGGGGGGGGGGGGGGGGGGGGGGGGGGGGCATTAAATTGTATATGTCGCCTGTGGCGCGTTTCAGGTGCATTTTAACCATGATAATCTCCTCTGTTACGACGGCGTTCAAGCGGCCTTGCGGGCCGAATTATTTCCCATTTGCTGGTCCGGATTTCCTGCTTCGGGTTCCGGGTTCTCTGTCCGGGGTTGTCCGTTCAGGGCCGATTATCGGGCCCAGACCATTGCTGCTATTCTAGTCCCATCCCGGACGGATTGCAAACCCTGATCTGAGTTTACTACATATTGTACTTTTTGTTGTGGTTGATAGTGTACTGCACGGGGGTTGGTAATCCCAGCCCTTTATGTGGACGAAGGCCGCTGTACTTGACCCGCCCATCGATCATTTTATGTTAAGCAACTCGCCGATATCTGCCCTGGCAAGGCAGCCACTGTGTCCGGCACCAGGGCTGGAGCGGGATATGGATTGGCTCTTTGCCCGGGTTCGCAATGTCCCGGCGCAACTGGCCTATGTCGTGTATACTGCCCTCGCTCTGATCCTCCGTGTAGTGCAAAAGGTTTAAAGGCTTGCCTTTCTATCCGGCCTTGAGTTGCGCAAGGAACTTCCGGTATTATCCGTGGTCTGAGAAAACCAGATTCCACCAGGTGATTTAGTATGAAAAAGCAGTTAGCCGGCATATTTCTTCTCTCTTTCATTACGGTATTTTCGTCAGGCCCGTTGGCGATGGAAACAGAAGAAAACCGGCGCATTGCAACCCTTGCAGGCGGCTGTTTCTGGTGTATGGAGAAGCCTTTTGACACGCTGGAGGGTGTCATATCGACGACATCCGGCTATACCGGCGGAGGCTCCAGGAATCCGACTTACAGGCAGGTTTCTTCCGGTAAGACGGGTCATACCGAGGCGGTCCAGGTTGTTTATGACCCCAGTAAGGTTACCTTCGAAGAATTACTCAAGGTTTTCTGGGTCAATGTCGATCCCCTTACCGATAATGCCCAGTTTTGCGATCGTGGCAGCCAGTATCGTGCGGGAATTTTCTATCACGATGCGAATCAGAAGCAGGCTGCTCTGGACAGCCGAGAGGATGTAAAGAATAAATTCCAGGACAAGACGGTCTATACCGAGGTCACTCAATTCACTGAGTTCTACCCTGCGGAAGGCTATCACCAGGATTATTACCAGAAGAATGCTGTAAGGTATAACTATTACCGCTGGCGCTGTGGGCGGGATGCCCGGCTTCAGGAATTATGGGGTACGGCGGCGGCAAAGCATTAGCAGGTTGTTGACGTTCTACTCATGCGGCACGACAGGGCCTTAAGCATGGCCTCAAAATGCTTATTTACACTTATTTAATTTACTCTGGGGAAACTGCGCTTTTTCAGCCGTTTTTGCTTTGTCTCGCTCGCCTGAGCAAATTTCAACTGCCTGCCGGATTTCTTTTGGCCGGTACAAGCCGATGAGCCGGCATTTTTCTGCCTGTTCAAGATGCCTTCGATCTTCAACCTTGAAGTGAGCAATTGCTGCCGTGGTCATGAGTTTGCCGGATTCGGTCAGGGCGGGTTTTTCAGCGGAAATTCGGTTCACGGCATAATCCATGCCCGGATTATGTGCAAGCACCATGATACGCTTGTCTGCGTCTGCACAAGTGCTTGCAATCTCAAGTAAGATTTCTTCATCGGCGAGGTATAGTTTCCTATCGGTCACGACTTGTTCCGGCTTTAATGACCAGCTCTTGTTCAGGAATTTGAGTGTTTCCTGTGTCCGCCTGACGGATGAGACAAGAACCTGATCGGGAATTAAGGCGTTGTTCTTCAAAAAAATACCCATGCGCTGTGCATCACGACGACCACGTTTGCTTAACGGTCGATCCATGTCGACCAGATTATTGCGCCAGTCAGATTTTGCATGCCGCATCAGCAGTAACTCAAACACTATTGTTTCTTCTTTTAGATACTATGCGGCCTTATACCATAAGCAACGCAAAGGTCACCGTTACTGGCTCAAAATAACGCTATTGACAGTATGTTGCCAGACCAGCTCTATCGTCTCATCACTCCAGCCAGTCCAGTAGATAATAGAGCAACTGTCCTTCGGATGATTTTGATGGGCCATGGACGAGAGCCGCGTATTTTTTCTTATCGGACTCTGCCTGGACCAGGGCGGTTTTTTTTGTCCTTCACCACTTTAACGGCTCCGGCAGAAAAACGGTTGCGGCTTTTTCCGGGGATGTGGACAACGGCATAACATTGCCCGGATACTCTGCTTGCTTTATCCGGTGGTACCATTCCTTTCATGATTCTTCCTGAACTGAGTTGCTATCGGATATTTCTGCGGGTAGCAGGCTATATCAATGGCGATATAACGGGGCTTAAGTATCCGGTATTTTTCGCTGATGATTATGTTGTCTGGTCGGAATCACTTGCCCGTTTATGCGTTGTAATATCGGCTTGCGGCTTTTATCGCACCCGTCCGGCCCAGCATACTTTCCAGTGCACTCAGGCAAAGCATGACATTACGCTGGTTGCATGACGCGCCCATCAGTCCGATACGCCATATCCTGCCGGCCATTTCACCGAGACCGGCGCCGATCTCCAGTCCGTATTGTTGCAGCAGCCGGCTTCGTATCCCGGCATCGTCAATGCCTTCCGGCAAGCTGACGGCATTGAGCTGTGGCAGGCGATACGCTTGATCAACAACAAAGGCTAATTCCATGGCCTCAAGGCCCGCTCTAAGACCCAAATGATGATGCTTATGACGTGCCCAGCAATTTTCCAGTTGTTCTTCACCAAGCATTACCAGGGACTCATGCAGGCCATAAAGGGAATTGATGGGCGCGGTGTGATGGTATGCCCGCTTTGTATTGTGACCCCAGTAGCCCATCACCAGATTCAAATCGAGAAACCAGCTCTGTACCGGGTGTTTTCTGCTCCGGATTTTATTGATGGCCGCTTCGCTGAACGTAACAGGCGAAAGTCCGGGCGTACAGGACAGGCATTTTTGCGTCCCCGAATATACCGCGTCGAGATTCCAGTCATCGACCCGCAGTTCAACTCCGCCGAGTGAAGTTACGGTATCTGCAATAGTCAGGCAATTGTGGGTATGTGCGATTTCGCTCAGCATCTTCGCATCGGATAAGACTCCGGTGGAAGTCTCTGCGTGCACGAACGCAACAATGCTGGCATCGGGGTTCGCTTTCAGCGCATCTTCCAGCTTTTGAGGATCAATCGGTTCGCCCCAGTTGTCATCAACCATAATGGCTTGCCCGCCACTTCGCAGCACGTTTTCCATCATGCGACCGCCGAACACGCCGTTGCGGCATACAATAGCCTTGTCGCCCGGCTCAATCAGGTTGACAAAGCAGCTTTCCATGCCTGCCGAACCCGGCGCAGAGACGGGCACGGTCATTGCGTTTTCCGTCTGAAAGGCATATTGCAGCATGGATTTTACTTCGTCCATCATGTCTATAAATACCGGGTCCAGATGCCCTATGGTTGGACGCGACATGGCCTCCAGAATACGGGGATGCACATCGGACGGTCCCGGCCCCATTAAAATACGCTCCGGCGGATTAAATGACTGCATTTGAACCTCGAATAAGCCTGAAAACCACTGGATTATATGGCAACGTAAACATCAGATATCTATCTTTTTTCAATGTCCTAAAGATATATCATCTTCTATTTTTTTCTTTTGTGTCAAAGATGTATCCTGTCAAACTTGACCGGAACATCACTCCCGGACAATGAAAACCGTATTCCGGCTATAATGCCGAACATGAATCCGTCCGTATCTATTTCCGTGCCCTTGATATTGTTGATATTTCTGGTGGGCTGTTCTCCGGATTCTACTCAAATCGAGCGAATCAAAAAAGATAAGAAGCTCACTATTGTCACTCGAAATAGCCCTGCCACCTACTATGAAGGCCCGTTCGGCCCTACCGGGCTGGAGTATGATCTGGCGACGGGGTTTGCCGACTACCTAGGTGTACCGCTTGAAGTTGTTACCGAAAATAATCCGGCCAGTATGTTTCAGCTACTGGAAGCCGGTGAGGTCGATATAGCCGCGACCGGACTAGTAATCACAGAAGCCAGAAAAAAATTTCTCCGCTTCAGCGCCAGTTACCTCAATATCACACCACAACTGGTGTACCGCATACGAAAAGGTAACCGCAAGCCTGAAAAAATTGAGGATATCATCGGCAGGAACATCCGGGTCACCTCGGACTCTCCTTATATCGAAATGCTCAAAAACCTGAATAAAAAACATCCTGGTTTGAACTGGCACGAAAGTAATGAACACAGCACTGACGAATTGATGCGGCAGGTCCAGTCTGAAATCATTGATTACACGGTGGCGGGCTCCACAGAAATAAAATTCAAACAACACTTCTATCCCGGACTTGCGGTCGCCTTCGACTTGGGCAAACCTGATAAAACCGGCTGGGCGCTGCATAGAAGCGCGGACTATAGCCTCTTAAACGAGGTGCAGGCATTCTTCGCTCGAATCAAAAGAGACGGTACCCTGGAAACCCTGATTAACAAATATTTTGAACGTGCACGTCCGCTCAATTACGTTGGTACCAAGGTGTTTATGCACCATATTACCAACAGGCTTCCGAACTATCTGGGGAGTTTCAAGAAATCAGCGGAGAAATACGATCTCGATTGGCGGCTTCTGGCTGCGGTAAGTTATCAGGAATCTCATTGGGATTCGGAGGCGATATCCCCTACTGGAGTCAAAGGTCTGATGATGCTAACCAGTGACACGGCAAACTTTATAGGCATCAAAGACCGCCGTGACCCGGAGCAAAGTATATATGGCGGGGCAAAATATCTGCGATATATGATTAATAAAATACCTTCGCGTATTACGGAACCGGACCGCACGTGGATGGCCCTTGCTGCCTACAATGTGGGTTATGGCCATCTCGAGGATGCACGAAAAACAGCTCAGGGGCGCGGCAACAATCCGGACAAATGGGACGATGTAAAAGAGAGTTTACCGCTTCTAAGCAAGGAAAAATGGTACAGCCGAACCAAGCACGGTTATGCCCGCGGCAATGAGCCTGTTATCTACGTCTCGAATATTCGTAACTATCTTGATTTGCTTGTATGGTATGACGAATCAGCTACCAAGCTGGTAAAAGAGCCTTTTGAGGTTCCGCTTGATACCAATTCTCCTGCCCTGTAAGCACTCGCCTCTCATTGAGCCAGTAACTCTGCCTCCAGTGAGAGAAAGACCTGATAAGCATTAATACGATTGGCCTCCTCAAAGGCTGGCAAATGTGCAAACTCTGTCCAATCGGATCCTGCATAGGCCTCATCAAAAGTCATCATCTCTTCCACTGAACCTGCCATTTGCTGACGTAGAGTCTGCAAGTAACGACGCATCAGATTAACGACCTCATCAGGATTGCCTGCCTGCTCTCCGTGACCCGGTATAAGCGCCTTCATTTTTCGCTGTTCCATCGCGGTCAATACGTCAAGCCACTGCTTCGTGTTCGCGTCTCCGACAAAGGGTACTCGCCCTTCAAAGATGATGTCACCTGAAATAAGCACAGCGTCTTCTTCAACGTATACACTCAGATCACCATCGGAATGCGCTTTGCCCAGGTAGGACACAGACAGGGTCAAGCCACCAATATCATGCTTTTCAGACGCATCAATCATACGGTCCGGAAAAACCAGGCGCGTATTTTTATTAACCCAGGGTTGCAGTGAAAAACGGCGCTCATTCAGCCTTTCCGCAGTAGCCGGAGAATCCAGATACTCGTCGGCACCCAATGGGGCCAACACCTCGGCGCCGCGCTCCTGGAATACCTGTAAACCATAGATGTGGTCCGCATGATAATGAGTCGCGATGACCTTCAAAAAAGGCTTATCTGAAATCCTGCGGACTTTCTCTACCAGTAATTGCGCAAGGGATGGGGACCCCAGCGCATCGACGACCACAATCCCTTTATCACCAATGATCACTGTTGCGTTGGAGACAAAACCTTCGTTATCGGTTGCTATACCCGCCGCTCCCTGAACATACCAGACATGCTCTGAAATCCGCTTTAACTCCATTTCCACTCCGGAGGGCGGATAAATCGGAAAAGCGGTTTTCCCTTTGACTTTCTGATCGTTGCCCGGGGCTTTTGATGTCATCTGCTCCGGATCAGCCCCGGCTTGTCTGTCTCCCATTTCCTCGCCCGCCTGCTGTGCCGATAGCTGCCGCTCACAACCGGACAACATGATCATGACAGAAAACACGAATAATATTTTATATCTATTCATAGGATTCCTCTTCGCTTATCCATGAAAAACCCGGATAACACTTTTCCACATTCTTCTGCCAGGATATCGGACGTAACCGCTATCCGATGGTTAACAAATTCATGCTCGAAGGCTCCCGGATGGCTTTTGATCACCCCGGTCTTAGGGTCAGATGCTCCGTAAACCAATCTCCGTATCCGGGAATGAATCATGGCGCCGGCGCACATTAAACAGGGCTCCAGGGTTACATATAAGACACATCCGGATAGTCGGTAATTACCAAGTTTTACTGCGGCATCACGTAGTGCCATGATCTCCGCGTGTGCCGTAGGGTCGGAATCGGATATCGGACGGTTATACCCCTGCCCTGCCACTTCGCCATCTTTTACGACTATGGCACCAACCGGAACCTCACCTTTATCACGAGCCCGGCACGCCATTTCCAGCGCCTTTCGCATCCATGGTTCATCCATCGTCATCAGGCATTGAAGCGATTAAATACCTTTGCGGTGGGAAAAATACTAAGACACATTGTCAGCGGCAGCGCCTTCTTTTTGGGGCTGAATCAAATCCTCTTTGCTCACGCCCAGCGCCAATGCTGCGGCGCTGGCAACGTAAATTGATGAATAGGTACCGGCGACAATGCCGATAATCAGCGCCAGTGCGAAACCGCGAATAACTTCACCGCCGAGAAAAAGCAATGCCAGCAGAACCAGCAAAGTCGTTAAGGATGTCACGATGGTGCGCCCCAGCATCTGATTAATTGACGCATTAACCACTCCCGGCGAGTTCACCTTACGCATCTTTCTGAAATTCTCACGGATACGGTCAAATACCACAATGGTGTCGTTCAGGGAGTAGCCAATCACTGCGAGTATTGCTGCCAGTACCGTCAGATCAAAATCGAGCTGCAATATCGAAAAAGCTCCAACCACAAGAATAACGTCATGCGCCAGGGCAATCACGGCACCCACGGCAAAACGGAACTCAAACCGCAGAGTAACGTAGGCCAGGATAAAAAAAAGCGCATACAAGACTGCCAGACCGCCCTGCTGAGTCAGTTCCTCGCCTACCTGGGGACCAACAAAATCCACCCGGCGCAGTTCCGGCTTACCCGTGCCTTCCAGTGCGCCCAGAATGCGGTTACTCAGGTCTGATTTATCTCCTCCTTCCACTGGAGCCAGACGTATGAGTACATCTTTGGCTGTACCAAAATGTTGCACGATGTGATTATCAAACCCTGCGTCTCCAAGGGCCGAGCGTATCGGTCTCAGTTCAACCGCCTGTTCATAACCAACCTCAACCTGTGTACCGCCGGTAAAATCAATGCCAAATTTCAATTGTTGCATTATCAACGAGGCAACAGCTACGGTGATCAGAACGACAGATAACACCATTGCCAGCTTGCGCTGACGCATGAAATCAATTCGGGTTGTCTTTGTAAAAAAATCCATTTGTCATTACCACTTTATATCGGGAGTTTACTGAGTTTCCTGCCGCCATATAGCATATTGACGACGGCTCGGGTGCCCATAATGGCTGTGAACATGGAGGTCACAATACCGATGGACAGCGTAATGGCAAAACCCTTGATCGGACCGGTACCAAAAATGAATAGAACCAACGCCGCGATCAGCGTCGTCACGTTGGCATCGGCAATTGTCACAAAGGCTTTTTCATAGCCGGCCTGAATACTGGCCTGGGGTGTATTTCCTACGGATAACTCTTCGCGTATGCGCTGAAAAATCAACACGTTGGCATCAACAGCCATACCCACCGTCAGCACGATACCCGCAATACCCGGCAGGGTGAGCGTCGCCTGCAATATGGACAGCACAGCCACGATGAGAACCAGATTGAGGAACAGTGCCATGTTTGCAATCAGGCCAAAGGCCCGGTAGTACACCATCATAAAGATCAGTACCAAGACAAAGCCCGCTACCACGGATCGAAAGCCCTGGTCGATATTGTCCTGCCCCATGCTTGGACCAACGGTGCGTTCTTCAACGATCTCGATTGGAACCGCGAGTGCCCCGGCCCGTAATAACAAAGCCAGATCACGAGCCTCGCGGGGGCTATCCAGCCCGGTGATCTGAAAGCGCTTGGAAAGCCGTTCCTGAATCGTAGCAGTATTAATGACTTCCTGAACAACGGTGCGCTTTTTTATTTTTTCCCCGTCCTGCTCAATGGTCTCTACCTGTTTCTCAATAAAGACCACGCCCATAATCTGACCAACCAGTTCTCTGGTCGCTTCGCTCATACGTTTGGCACCCTTGGAATCAAGGGTAATGAATACAGCGGGGCTTGCGCTGATCTGGTCGAAACCGGAATTGGCGTCGATAATATATTCGCCCGTTAAAATGACCCGCCGTTTCATCAGGACAGGAATACCATTACGACGTTCAAAAAGCAGGGAGCCGACGGGAACACGGCCGGATTGCTTCGCTTCCTGCGCCGCGATACCAGCGTCCGTTACGACACGGAATTCCAATGTGGCCGTCGCGCTCAGGATTTCACGCATTCGCGTAGAGTCCTGTACACCGGGTAATTGAACTACGATACGATCCTCGCCCTGACGAGAAATATTCGGTTCGGCTACTCCCAGTTCGTTCACTCGCTTGCGTAGCGTTGTCAGGTTCTGTTCGACGGCAAATGTCTTAACTTCCCGTATTTCCTGGTCGGAGAGCACTCCAACCAGAAACAGGTTTCCATCTGCTTCCTTTTCTGAAAGGGTCAGCGCCGCAAATTCCTCTCTGACCAGCCGATAGGCCTCATCAAATTCCTCACGACTTCGAAAGCGAACTTCCACCCCACCCTCGTCACGACGCTTCACCGACAGATATTTAATACGGCTGCCACGCAGCTCCGAGCGTATATCCTCAACGTAACGGTCTTCAGCTTTGATAACAGCGGCTTCCATATCAACTTCAAGTAACAGATGTACACCACCACGCAGGTCCAGCCCCAGATACATCGGGTCGGTGCCGCGCAGCCACCCGGGAGTCCCAGGAACGATATTCTGCGCTACGGCATAACCACGACCGAGTACCTTGCGGATATCGCCATTCGCCCGTAATTGATCTTCCGTATTGTGGAAACGCACGATCAGGCGTTCACCTTCAAACGTCAGCTCCTTGTAGTCAATGTCGGATTCAAGCAGGGCATTCCTGATTGATGTCTCCGTAGATAGATCAATGATACCTCCAGCACGGGCCGAAACCTGTACTGCGGGGTCATTCCCGTAAATATTCGGCAGCGCAAAAAACAGCCCGGCCATAACAACGCCGATAACGAGCAGGTACTTCCAGGAGGGATAATAGTTCATAAACGGCCTTAGTCAGCAGACTTAAGGGTGCCTTTCGGCATGAGATTCGATACCGCTTGCTTCTGAATACGAACGAACGTATTTTCCGCCACTTCGATCTCAATAAAATTTTCACCAATGCGGGCGACCTTACCCAGCAGGCCGCCGCTGGTAACCACTTCATCGCCTTTTTTCAGTTCCGAAAGCATGGCCTTATGTTCCTTGGTGCGCTTGGACTGGGGCCGAATAATCAGGAAATAAAAAACCACCACAAGAAATATCATGGGAAGAAACAGACCGGTAAACATATCCGGCTGCGGCGTCGCCTGCGCATAGGCATCAGATATAAAGAAACTCATGTCACATCCTTGGTCATAGAGCAATGAGCCAAACGGGCCTCGGCCAGATCATCATTCAAAAACGGCGCACATTATGGCATACCCGGCGTCTAACCCGAAACATCAAAAACTGATTCAGGAAAGCTCTCGACTAATCAGGGTTTCCTTAGAAATTACAAGCCACGCCTGGCGTAAAAATCAGAATAAAATTTATCGAACTCCTGATTCTCAATAGCATTTCTAATATCACGCATAAGTGACTGATAGTAATGCAGATTATGAATCGTATTCAACCGTGCACCCAGAATTTCATTGCAGCGGGCCAAGTGGCGCAAATAGGCACGGGAATAATTCCGGCAGGTGTAGCAATCACATTTCGGGTCAAGTGGGCCGGCATCTTTTGCATACCGTGCATTGCGTATCCTGACTGAGCCGAAGGAGGTAAACAAATGATTATTACGGGCATTTCTGGTCGGAATCACGCAGTCGAACATGTCGATCCCCTGGCGCACCGCCTCGACAATGTCTTCTGGTTTTCCCACTCCCATCAGGTAGCGGGCATGTTCAACGGGCAACTGGTGAACCAGACCATCCAGAACTTTGTGCCGCTCTTCTGCTGGTTCTCCCACAGACAGGCCACCAATGGCATAGCCGTCAAAGCCGATGTCTATCAAGCCCCTGGCGGACCGCCGGCGTAAATCGTCATACATGCCGCCCTGTACGATACCGAATAACAGAACATCATTGCTGTCATGCGCCTTGTGCGAGCGTTCAGCCCAGCGGTAAGAGAGTTCCATGGATGTCTGCGCCTGCCGGTGTGTCGCCGGATAAGGTGTGCATTCATCAAAAACCATGACAATATCCGAACCAAGCTCACGTTGAGCCTGCATGGAGGATTCCGGAGTCATTTGTATGCGGCGACCATCAACAGGCGATTGAAAGCACACGCCTTCTTCTGAAATTTTTCTGCGCCCAGCAAGGCTCCAAACCTGGAAACCACCCGAATCGGTCAATATCGGGCCATCCCAATGGATAAAATCATGTAAGTCGCCGTGCTGCCGTACTGTCTCCGTGCCCGGGCGTAACATCAGGTGAAATGTATTGCTCAGAATAATTTCCGCACCGGTCACTCTCAGCTCTTCCGGAGTCATTGCCTTAACCGTGCCATAGGTTCCAACGGGCATAAAAGCCGGCGTCCGGATGACGCCACGTCGCGTCCGCAGTCGTCCCCAGCGAGCCAGGCCATCTGTTTGTATGATATCGATATTCACTAGCGGATAGCGTCTCGTACCCCTGCCATTTTTATAAGAAGAATCACAAATTTCATAGATATAGAACAAAAGATTATTAATATTTGCTTAATTTATTACTTTAGTATCTTGAAATATTATTACTTGTCTATACAATAGGTTCATGCTCGCACATTGCGGGCATGTTTTTGTCCTCCTTTGTGCTTGAAGCGCGGCATTCTCCTCTTTTTTCGCCGCGCTTCTTTTCTTTATCTGCGGAGCGGTTCAAGCCACATCGCATCTCCATAACTGAGAAACCGATAGCGTTGCCTCACGGCATGTCTATATGCGGTCATGACTCGCTCATACCCGCCAAATGCCGTAACCAACATCAACAGCGAGGATTCCGATAAATGGAAATTGGTGAGCAGCGCATCAATAATCCTGAATTGATAGCCAGGATAAATGAATATGCGGGTGTTGCCTGTTGTTTCCTGAATCTGGCCTGTCTGGGCCGCTGATTCCAGCGCGCGCACCGTGGTTGTCCCTACCGCAATCACTCTGTGACCACTGCTTTTGGTGGCATTAACGCTATCAACCACCTGTCGGCTGACCTCTATCCATTCTTCATGTAATTTATGATCTTTAATATGATTTGCTCTGACCAGCCCGAATGTCCCGGCGCCAACATGAAGTGTCACTTTAACTATTTTCACTCCCTTTTCCTGCACATATTGAAGCATTGCATCGTCAAAATGCAATCCGGCGGTTGGTGCGGCAATGGCCCCGGGTTGGTCTGCATAAACCGTCTGGTATCTCGACAGGTCAGTGGAGTTATCCGGCCGCCGTATGTATGGAGGTAGCGGCACATGGCCGATCAAGTCCAAGACAGACGACAGAGTCTGCCCTGGAGAAACCCTCAGTTCAAAAAAATCATCATGGCGAGCCAGAACTTCCATATTAATCCCTTGATTGAGCTCGATTCGCATGCCCGGCTTCGGCAGCCTGCTTGCACGAACCCAGGCCAGACAACGGTAGTCGTCCAGCAGACGCTCAACCAGAATCTCGACTTTGCCTCCGGTTCCCTTCCGACCCAAAAGACGCGCCGGAATAACCCGTGTGTCATTCATAACCAGCAGGTCGCCTGGACTCAACAGTTCATGAAACTGACTAAACCGGCAATCTCTCGGCTCAGTATCTTCCGCTCCCAGACATAATAAACGGCTGGCACTGCGCTTATCCAACGGTGCCTGGGCAATCAGTCCCTCCGGCAAATCAAAGTGAAAGTCACTGCGCAGCATGGGCGCGGATCATAGCAAATGCCGGGATAATGAGGCTGTATATCATCCAACCCACTTGTACGGACTGCCGCTTTCCACGATACTATGCAGCCCGTAAAAACAGCTTCCCTGTTTCGTTGCCAGAGTGGTGAAATTGGTAGACACGACGGACTCAAAATCCGTTGCTAGCGATAGCGTGCCGGTTCGAGTCCGGCCTCTGGTACCATTACAAGGCCGATCTTTGCGGTTAGCCACGCCTGACAAAATAAAGAGGTTGTTCAGGATAATATTTCGGCTTCTTTAAGTATCTCTTCAATTTCATCAAGACTGGCGGGATCGTCAATCGTTGATGGTGCGGCGTATTCCTCTCCTGCTGCAATCCGGCGCAATATGCGGCGCAGGATTTTTCCCGAGCGCGTCTTGGGCAGGCGCTTTACGGTTAAAGTACGATCATAACAGGCAATAGGCCCGATTTCTCTGCGTACCAGTTGTTTCAACTCTTCGCTCAAGGTCTCCGGGGCGATATCTGCGCCATCTTTCAGCAAGGCAAGGCCAAGAGGGACCTCGCCTTTCAGATCGTCAGGAATACCAAATACAGCGCACTCCGCCACGGCCGGATGCTTGCCTATGATCTCTTCCATCTCACCCGTAGATAATCGATGCCCGGCAACATTGATGACATCATCAATGCGCCCCATGACAAAAACGTAGCCATCATCATCCATGTAACCGCCATCACCGGAAACGTAATAACCGGGAAAGCGTTCGAGACAACCTTCGGTAAATCTAGGATGATCGCCCCAGATGGTTGGCAGGCAACCCGGAGGCATGGGTAATTTCACCGTAATATAGCCGTGCTTGTTCGGCCTGAGTTCGGCTCCATCTTCACCCAGGATGCGAATATCAAAACCGGGGGCCGGCATGGTTGCCGAACCCGGCTTCACCATCATTTTTTCGATACCCTGCAGGTTTCCCGCAATTACCCAGCCGGTCTCTGTTTGCCACCAGTGATCAACAACCGGTTTGCCGGTTTTTTCCACCACCCAATCATATGTCGGCGGGTCAAGACGCTCACCGGCCATGAAGATCATCCGGATACAATCGATATCGTATTTCTTGACGAGCTCGCCATCGGGGTCAACCTTTTTGATGGCCCGGAAAGCCGTCGGTGCAGCGAAGATGGCACTGGCGCCATGCTCCGAGGCAACGCGCCAGAAAGCGCCGGCGTCCGGTGTCATGATGGGCTTGCCTTCATAGAGTATCGTCGTACAACCATACAGCAGCGGCGCATAGACAATATAGGAATGCCCCACGACCCAACCGACATCAGAGGCAGCCCAGAATACTTCTCCGGGATTAATGCCGTACATCGCGTCCATACTGTAATTCATAACAACCGCATGACCGCCGTTGTCACGAACCACACCCTTGGGTTTGCCCGTGGTTCCCGATGTATAGAGGATATAAAGCGGGTCGGTAGCATTGACGGGCACACAATCGACCGGTTCGGCCTCGGCAAGCGTATCGTACCAATCCTTATCACGTCCTTTGATCATGGACGCTTCAGCTTGCTGACGTTGTAAAACAATACAGGTTTCGGGCTTGAACTCTGCCATCTCGACGGCATTGTCAAGCAAGGGTTTATACGGAACAACCCTACCGATCTCGATGCCACACGAAGCGCTCAGCACCAGCTTCGGCTCCGCATCGTCAATGCGAACGGCGAGTTCATTCGCGGCAAAACCTCCGAACACAACCGAGTGAATCGCTCCAATACGGGCACAGGCCAGCATGGCAATCACGGCTTCAGGGATCATCGGCATATAGATAACGACACGATCACCTTTGCTGACACCCTGCGCACTGATCATACCTGCCGTCTTCGCAACTTCATCGCGCAACTCACGATACGTAAACCGTCTTTTCGTGTCCGTAACGGGAGAGTCGTATATCAATGCCAACTGGTCGGTGCGTCCATTTTCGACATGATAATCCAGTGCCATGTAAGCGGTATTCATCTCACCATCAGCAAACCAGCGATCAATACCGTTTTCGTCTTTCCCAAGAATAGTCTGCGGAAATTTATACCAGGCTAAGGCCCGTGCCTTATCACGCCAGAACTCTTCAGGTTGATTGATGGATTGGCGGTATACTTCCTGATAATTCATTGCGTTCTCCTGTCTTGATTCCCATATACACCGGAATTACGTATTCAAATTCACAATAACCCGCCCTCGGATTTTTCCGGCGAGCAGGGTTTCACAGGTCTCACTCACTTCACTCAGGCCGATTTCACGATTAGTCAACAGTTGATTGAATTCGTCGTCGATGTTTTCCGAGATCAGCCCCCAGGCACGTTCACGAAGGTCTCTGGGTACGGTTACCGAATTCACGCCTCGTAACGTCACGCCTCTGAGAATAAACGGGAAGACGGTGGAATTGAGCTCGATTCCACCCGCGTTTCCGCAGGCGGCAACCATACCTTCTGAACGGGCCTGTGCGATTGCCGTCGCCAGCACTTTTCCACCCACCGTATCGACAACACCGGCCCAGGTTTCTTTTTCCAGTGGTTTGGCATCTCTCAACAGTTCTTCTCTGGCAAGCAGAGTCCGGGCCCCCAGTTGTTGTAAATAATCATTTAATTCAGGGCGGCCGCTCAAGGCATGTACCTGATAACCCAGCCTTGATAACAAACGCACGGCGACGCCACCAACGCCCCCTCCGGCCCCCGTTACCAGGACCGGACCATCATCCGGTTTAATACCCCGGTCCTGAAGCGACAGAATACACAGGGCAGCGGTAAACCCGCCGGTGCCCATAATCATGGCCGACCGCGTATCAAGCCCTGCGGGTAACGGCAAGGGCCAACCGGCATCCAGACGAGCATACTGACTCAAACCTCCCCAGAAACGCTCCCCCACTCCCCAGCCGGTGGATACCACTTTGTCACCTGGTTTGAACACATCATCGGAGGACTCAATCACCTCTCCGGCCAGATCGATTCCCGGGATCATTGGGAAATCACGAATAATCCTGCCTTTACCCGTAATCGCCAGTGCGTCCTTGTAATTCAGAGTTGAATACTCAACTCGAATCAGCACATCGCGCTCTGGAAGTTCGGAGGTATGCACATCGGAAACAGCGGCCTGTAAACCACCATCGTCCTGCGTCAGCCGCAAAGCCTTAAATTTGTCAGTCATCTTTCACCCTTATCGTTTATTATCGGGACCGGAATTATACGAAGTCGGTCATGCGTCCTGCTAATACAATACGCCACCTGGCACACGCACCCATCCTTCCATTAACACGCGCGCACTTCTACTCATAACTACTTTATCAATTTTCCATTCACCATTCCGCTCACTCACCACTGCGCCTACTTTTAACGTACCAGACGGATGCCCAAACGTTACGGCGTCACGCTGTCCGCCGCCTGCGACTAAATTAACCAGGCTTCCCGGTATGGCCGCGGCACTCGCTATTGCAACCGCAGCCGTTCCCATCATGGCATGGTGTAACCTGCCCATCGACAGTGCGCGCACATTCAAGTCAATTTCACTAGCCAGTACTTTCTTGCCGTCAGAGGCATCATAGTCCCGTGGCTCCGCGCAGAAAGCAATCTTTGGCGTATGCTGGCGGCTGGCCGCTTGCGAAACATCCTGAATAAGCCCCATACAGACTGCAGCGTATGCCCGTATGGATTCAAACTGCCACAGGGCCTCTTCATCGGCATTAATCGCTTCCTGTAACTCGGCGCCGGTATAACCGATGTCAGCCGCGCTCAGAAACACTGTGGGAATTCCGGCGCTAATCATAGTGACCTGAAACCTGCCAACTCCAGGGACATCCAGCTCATCCATAATATTCCCAGTGGGGAAAATCGTCTCACCGGCATTGACCGGGCTGATAAATTCGACCGATATTTCGGCAGCCGGAAAAGCTACGCCATCAAACTGGAAATCACCGGTTTCCTGTACTTCACCGTTGGTAATCGGCACACGATTGATTATTGTCTTACCAATATTTGCCTGCCAGATACGAACCTCGCAAATACCGTTATCCGGAATACGGTGCGCATCAATCAGTCCATGACTGATCGCAAAAGCACCTACAGCTGAACTAAGATTGCCGCAGTTACCGCTCCAATCAATGAACGGTTTATCTATGGACACCTGACCGAACAGATAATCCACGTCATGCTCCGGTTTTTCGCTTGCGGAAATAATAACCGCCTTACTGGTGCTGGATGTCGCCCCTCCCATTCCGTCGGTGTGTTTACCATAGGGATCAGGGCTGCCGATGACCCGCAGCAATACCTGATCGCGGCTCTCTCCGGGAATCTGAGCGGCCTCTGGCAAATCGGACAAATTAAAAAATATACCCTTGCTCGTACCACCGCGCATATAGGTGGCCGGAACTTTAGTTTGAGGCAATAAAGACATCGTGACCAGCTATGCCGCCGCATCAAGAAAGTCGCGGGCAAAGCGTTGCAATACGCCGCCGGCTTTATAAATATGTACCTCTGCAACGGTATCCAGTCGGCAGATAACCGGTATTTCCGCCGTCTCATCATTCGTCCTGTGTACAACAACCGTCAGATCGGCATGCGGCGCGATTTCACCGATAACGTCGAAGGTTTCGGTACCATCAATATTACAGGTGTGACGTGTCTGGCCATTTCTGAACTCAAGCGGTAATACGCCCATGCCAATCAGATTAGTTCGATGAATACGTTCAAAGCCTTCGGCAATAACCATTTCAACACCTGCCAGGCGTACACCTTTGGCCGCCCAGTCTCTTGAAGATCCCTGTCCATAATCGGCGCCTGCGATAATACAAAGCGGCTGATTACGCCGCATGTAGATTTCTATGACCTCCCACATGCGCATCTGTCGGCCTTCAGGTTCCAGGCGCGCCAGTGAACCCTGGATCGCCTTGCCGTTCTCATCGCCGCACATCTCGTTAAACAGCCTGGGATTGGCCAACGTAGCTCGCTGTGCCGTTAGATGATCGCCACGATGTGTGGCATACGAATTAAAGTCTTCCTCGGGCAGACCCATCTTTGCCAGGTATTCGCCTGCGGCACTATCGGCCAGAATGGCATTCGAGGGAGAAAGATGGTCAGTCGTGACGTTATCGCCAAGCACTGCCAGCGGTCGCATACCGGTTAAGGTACATTCGCCGGCCAGCGCTCCCTGCCAATACGGGGGGCGGCGGATATAAGTGCTCATCTCCCGCCAGTCATATAAAGGATTCTGCTCCTTTTTCCTGACACCCAGATCAAACATTGGATTGTAGATGGTCCGGAACTGCTCCGGCTTGACGTGCTCGCTGACAATAGCATCAATCTCTTCATCCGACGGCCAGATGTCCTTCAGCCTGACCGGATTTCCTTCAGGGTCATAGCCCAATATGCCATTCTCAATATCAAAACGGATCGTCCCGGCAATGGCATAGGCCACAACCAGTGGTGGTGAAGCGAGAAAAGCCTGCTTTGCATATGGATGGATGCGGCCATCAAAGTTACGATTACCGGATAATACCGCCGTAGCATAAAGCTCCCGATCTATGATCTCCTGTTGAATTTTCGGATGCAATGCACCGCTCATCCCGTTACAGGTGGTGCAGGCATAAGCCACTATCCCAAACCCGAGCTTTTCCAGTTCAGATAATAAACCGGCCTCTTCCAGATATAACTTCGCCACTTTGGAACCTGGCGCGAACGAAGACTTCACCCAGGGCTTACGCGCTAAACGCAGCTCATTAGCCTTACGGGCGAGGAGGCCCGCCGCAACGACATTACGTGGGTTGGACGTATTTGTGCAGGAGGTAATGGCTGCGATTATGACCGCACCATCGGGCATCTCTCCTTCTTTTTCCTGCCATTCTCCGGCAATACCACGTTCTGCCAATGCGGTCGTCGGCAGACAGCGATGAGGACTGGAAGGTCCCGCCATGGTCCGTTCAACTTTTGACAGATCAAAATCCAGCATCCGTTCATACTCGGCTTCTTTCAGGGCATCCGCCCACAGACCCGTTGTCCTGGCATAGCTTTCCACCAACGCAATCTGCCCGGCATCGCGCCCGGTCAGCTTCAGGTAATCAATCGTTTGCCGGTCAATATAAAATACCCCTGCTGAGGCACCAAATTCCGGCGTCATATTAGAAATCGTGGCACGGTCACCAATAGTCAGGCTGGCAGTGCCCTCGCCGAGGAATTCCAGATAGGCAGAAACGACTTTCTCATTCCGCAGGAACTCGGTTAATGTCAGTACGATGTCGGTGGCGGTGATGCCGGGCCGGCGTTTACCGGTTAACCTGACACCGATAATTTCCGGCAGGCGCATCATGGTCGGGCGCCCCAGCATCACGGTTTCGGCCTCCAGGCCACCCACGCCAATGGCTATGACGCCCAGGCAATCAATATGCGGAGTATGCGAATCAGTACCGACACAAGTATCCGGAAAGGCCACACCTTCACGACTTTGAATAACGGGAGACATTTTCTCCAGATTGATCTGATGCATGATGCCATTACCGGCAGGTATGACGTCAACGTTGTCAAAGGCAGTCTTCGCCCATTCAATAAAGTGAAAGCGATCCTCGTTACGACGATCCTCAATGGCACGGTTCTTTTGGAGCGCATCCGGATCATGCCCGGCGTGCTCAACAGCCAGCGAATGATCGACAATCAGCTGGGTCGGAACAACCGGGTTAACCCGCACCGGATCACCACCCCGTCTGGCAATCGCATCTCGAAGACCGGCCAGGTCCACCAGCGCAGTTTGCCCCAATATGTCATGACACACGACACGGGCCGGATACCATGGAAAATCCAGATCCCGTTTACGCTCAATGATTTGTTTGAGCGATTCAGTCAGTACCTCCGGTGCACAACGGCGAACGAGCTGTTCCGCGAGCACACGCGACGTATAGGGCAATTTGTCATAGGCACCCGACCGGATAGTTTCAACGGCTTCGCGGGTATCAAAATAATCCAGATCAGTACCCGGTAACGGTTTACGACAACCTATATTCATTCCATCAACCTAGCCACGCTCACCGATAGGAATGAATTCGAGATTTTCAGGCCCGGTATAATTGGCAGACGGGCGGATAATTTTGCCATCCTGACGCTGCTCTATTACATGCGCCCCCCAACCAGCCGTGCGGGCAATTACAAACAGCGGTGTGAACATATCGGTTGGCACACCCATCTGATAGTAAGAAACGGCTGAAAACCAGTCCAGATTGGGGAACATGTTCTTCACTTCTTGCATCACCGATTCCAAACGTTCAGCGACATCATACATCAACATATTGCTGTTCTCCTCGGAAAGCAACCGCGCCAGCCCCTTGATCACCCCGTTACGAGGGTCGGAGATGGTATAAACGGGGTGACCAAAACCGATGACGATCTCCTTGCGGGCCACACGCTCGCGAATATCTGCTTCCGCTTCATCCGCCGAGCTGTAACGACTCTGAATACGGAAAGCCTCCTCATTAGCTCCACCGTGCCTGGAACCGCGCAAAGCGCCGATCGCACCGGTTAATGCGGAATACATATCCGAATTGGTCCCTGCGATAACGCGCGCAGTAAACGTCGAGGCGTTAAACTCGTGCTCCGCATATAAAATCATCGAGGTATGCATAGCACGTACCCAGGATTCCCCGGGATTCTCGCCGTGCAGGAGTTCAAGAAAATGCCCACCCAGAGAATCCTGGTCGGTTTCCACGTCAATCGCGATGCCGTTAATGGCGTGGTGATACCAATACAGCAACATGGAACCCGATGACGCCATCAGGCGATCAACAATATCACGGGACTCGTTTTCAGGATGAGATTCCTTCTCCGGCACACATGAACCCATGACGGAATAGCCGGTACGCATCACATCCATCGGATGCGTCGTCGGCGGCAAGGCTTCCAACGCCTGCTTCACGGCCATAGGCAAGCCGCGTAATGACTTTAGCCTGGTCTTGTAAGCGGCCAGTTGCGCACGATTCGGCAAAGACCCGTGAATCAGCAGGTAAGCAATCTCTTCAAACTCGCACACCCCGGCAAGGTCCAGAATATCGTAACCACGATAATGCAGGTCGTTACCAGTACGGCCCACCGTACATACCGCGGTATTGCCGGCCGCAGTACCGGATAATGCCACGGATTTTTTTGCTCTGGGTAAAATTTGCTCAGCCATGCTCTCGTTCTCCTAATTTGATTGAGGTGGTTCTGCTCTCCGTGCAGAGAACTCATCCAGTTTTTGCTCATACCGTTGATAGTCCAGGAAATCATACAATTCCATGCGGGTTTGCATATTCTCCACCATAGCCTGTTGCGTACCCTCTTGCAGGATATGCCGATAAACGTTCAATGCCGCCAGACTCATGGCACGAAAGGCGCTCAATGGAAATAGCTGTATACTGATACCGACCGAGGCCAGTTCCTCTGCAGTAAACAAGGGGGTGGTTCCAAACTCGGTGATATTAGCCAGACAGGGTACGCCGACGGCTTCAACAAAGGTCCCATATTGTTCGAGCGTACTAACCGCTTCCGGGAAAATCATGTCCGCCCCGGCTTCAACACAGGCGACAGCGCGCTCCACCGCCCTATCCATGCCCTCCACCGCCAATGCGTCGGTACGTGCCATTACGACGAAATCGGGACTGGTCCTGGCATCCACGGCCGCTTTGATGCGGTCCACCATTTCATTTTGGGAAACAATGGCCTTATTCGGACGATGACCACAGCGTTTTTGCATCACCTGATCTTCGATGTGAACGGCGGCGGCCCCGGCGCGCACCATTTCCCGGATGCAGCGCGCAATATTAAAATTGCCACCCCATCCGGTATCAATATCGACCAGCAACGGCAGACTCGAAGCATCGGTAATACGGTACACATCTTCCAGTGCATCCTTCATGGTGGTGATACCCAGATCGGGGATACCGAATGAACATGCCGCGACACCGCCACCAGACAGGTAAATGGCCTTGTGCCCCACCTTTTCGGCCACAATGGCGCTGTAGGCATTAACCGTCCCCACCACCTGTAACGGGCTATTCAGCTCGACGGCCTGCCGGAACTTCATCTCCGGAGTCACGGATTTTCCTCTATACAGCGCCGCAAGGCCAGACTGGCACCCTGGATATGACGGCGCATCAGGATTTCAGCAAGCTCACCATCCCGCGACCGGATGGCATCAAAAATTCGTTTATGTTCGTCAAGGGCACGAGTTACGCGCGCCAGACACTGGCTGGACTGGCGACGATACATCATAATGAGCTGATAGAGATCCTCACCCATTAGTTCATAAAGATGCTGATTACCGCTACCTCGCAAAATTCGTAGATGAAAATCGAGATCACCCTGCTGTCGAAAATATAACTCACCATCACTGTTACGGACTTCCGTCTCGTGCAACCTGAGCAATTCACCTAGAGAGTGAATATCCTCATCCGACATCTTTTCAGACGCCAGACGTGCGGCCATACCTTCAAGCGCCTCACGAATCGTGAATATTTCCCGCAGCTCCGCACAATGAAGCGAAACGACACGCACTCCGGCATGGGGACGTCGTCGCACCAATCGAAGACCTTCAAGGTCACGAATAGCCTCGCGTAATGGCCCACGGCTGACACCATAACGGGAGGCAAGCTCCATCTCGCTGATCTTCTCACCCTGCGGAATCTCACCATCAATAATGGCTGAAATCAGCTTTTCCCTTAGATTATCGGCCAGCGTAGTACTGGAAATATGTGCTACAGATGACAAATTAGACTCACGATTGTTGACAATACGCTAGAATATATCACCATAAATCGAAGTATTCGGCCTTTTAAGGGCCTTATTGTTTACAATTTACTAATACACAGTATAGGCACAGGCTATGCTTGCCTTGCATGATGAGCAGGAAACTTTGATCCTCAGTTAAAACTACCGGACCAGTGACAGCGAGCCTTGACCTTGAAGTCATGGAATCAGACACCGACCCGCAGGCAATCGGACTCTGAATTCCGCGCCTCCATGCCCTTGAAGCCGGATTAAGGTGCTATAATGAACAGTCAAGGATGCCCTGAATCAGTCAGAGCTTTTTTAACAACAACTCTTTTTTACATTTGGATCAGCACATGAAACTGGAAACTATTGCAATACATGCCGGATACGAATGCGAGACGACAACACGCGCCGCAGTCACGCCGATTTATCAAACAACCTCTTATACCTTCAGGGATACCCAACACGGCGCCGATTTATTTGACTTGAAAGAAGCCGGTAATATCTATACTCGAATCATGAATCCCACGACCGATGTGCTGGAAAAACGTGTCGCTGCTATGGAAGGCGGCATAGGTGCACTGGCTCTATCATCCGGGATGGCGGCTATCACGAATACGATATTTACCCTTGCCGATAGCGGCGATAACATCATTTCAACAAGCCAACTGTACGGCGGAACCTATAATTTATTCGCCCATACTCTGCCGCGCCTGGGTATAGAAGTACGCTTTACCGAAGACGAACAGATAGAGGATTTAATTGATGAAAAAACCAGGCTGGTTTTTTGTGAATCGCTGGGCAACCCGGCAGGCAATGTGTGTGATCTGGCGGCACTTGCCGAGACTTGCCATGGCAACGGTATTGCACTGGTCGTTGATAATACGGTGCCGACCCCTCACCTGTGCCGGCCTTTTGAACACGGTGCCGATATTGTCGTGCATTCCCTGACCAAATATATGGGAGGACACGGCAACAGCATCGGCGGCATCATCATCGACTCGGGACATTTCCCGTGGCAGGAACACGCCGACCGTTATTCCATGCTGATAGAACCCGATCCATCGTATCACGGCATCAGCTATGTAAAAGAAATGGGTGAAGCCGCTTTTATTACCAGGGCACGCGTAGTACCGCTGCGCAATATGGGTTCCGCCCTGTCTCCGATGAACAGCTTTTTGATCCTGCAAGGTCTGGAGACGTTGCCGTTGCGCGTTGAGCGGCATTGCGATAACGCGCTCGCTGTCGCCCGCTATCTGCAAAAACACCCGCGTGTACAATGGGTTAATTATGCTGGCCTGGACGACCATCCACACAAGCCGCTGGCAAACCGCTATCTGAACAGCAAGGCGTCCGGCATCCTGAGTTTCGGCATTCAAGGCGGGGCCAAAGCAGGCGCCGGATTCATAGATGCCCTGCAACTTGTTCTGCGTCTGGTGAACATCGGCGATGCCCGCTCGCTGGCGTGCCACCCCGCCACCACAACCCACCGCCAACTATCAGAAGCCGACCTGAAACGCGCCGGTGTATCCGAAGACCTCGTCAGGCTGTCAATAGGCATAGAACATATAGACGATATTATCGCCGACATCGAACAGGCGCTTGACAAGGCTGCATAGCCCTGCCGGACGGCAGAACCTGCTAAAGCCAGCAGTCAATAATGAGAACCGATATTCAAGGAAATTTGATATGAAAAAACGACTGAAAATCCGGCTTGTTGCGGCTTTACTGTTTGCGTCTCTTGCCGACCTTTGTCACGCGCAGGCCACCGGCACCACTGCATCCGAAGGGCAAACGGATGTACCGGCAACAATGACTCCGATAACGGAAGCGCTATATGATGCGCCCCTTAACCGTCTTGCAAACGCTTTAACCACTGCTCAATGAAATGGCGCGGCGGGCGTGGTCTCAATCAGATCGCCCTTGCGTTGCAGTACAGTCACACCCTGATTAAGCGCAGACTGTATGGTCTCGTCGCCCAGATGGAAGGAAGCCAGCCCCAGATGCAGCTTGTGGTCCTTGTACAGTGGGAACAGCGGCTTGAAGTTGGACGCCTTTTTGTTGATCAGGGTCTTCAGATCATCCGGATGCGCCTTGTATTTGACCTCGATGATAAACACGTCTCGACCGTTTAACAGCAGAATATCGTACTCATCCTCAATACCATGGCTGTTACCGGTGAGGTTTTTATAAACAGAATCAAAGCGGATGCCGCGCAACACCGGATGGTGCTTGAGCGAGTTAAAGTAAAACGACTCGGCGACCGCACCCTGATTGTTGGCGACACCACCATACATGGTAGCCAGCTTGTCCAGCCGAGCATCGGTTTTGGCCAGTTGTGCATCCGTCTTGGCCAGTTGTTCATCGGTTTTGTGCTGGGCCAGCGCCAGACTGGCTATCAGCTCTTTGAGTTCCTGGTCGGTCATCGTCTGTTACTTAAGGTACCTGAGGCAAGGGGTACTATACACGCAAGCGCCTGGTGATTTAAGGGTGCTCCTGAAAAATCACAGCCCGGCGCAAAGCGCCGGGCCAATATTGCCCCAACTGTACTCCGTGGTGCTGCCGGCACGGGCCGCATATTCCCATTCCGCCTCACTCGGCAACCGGTCTTGCGGTTCAACCAGTCAATAAAGGAGGTAATATCCTGCCAGGAAACATTAATTACCGGGAGATTGCCACGACCCCAGCCCTCATCATCCGGCTTGTAATCCCGACACTCCCCGTCCGTTACACAGGCATCCCACTGGGCAAACGTTCCCTCGTGCTTACCTGACTTGAAGGCTGGCACCCGCACACTGTGCACCGGTTTCTCCTCGTCATCCCCTTCCCCACTCAAGTTCCCCATACGGAATGTGCCACCAGGGATGGAGACCATCTCGCCGGCATATTGCCGTGCTGCCGCCTCTTTGGCTTTGCCCTGTTGGGCTATGGCGACATTACCGAACCACAGGGATGCCGCCGTTCGGCATAATGCCCTTTCTGTCGCTGCCATTGATGGCGTCTATCTCAATGGCGTAGTTCCTGTTGGCCTGCACATTCAGTCCCTTGCAACCCAATCGTTGTCAATTTCATCGGAGAAAACGGGGCTGCCGTCCAACGCTAACTCAGTGTTTCTCCAATTCCTCCTTCATCGAGTAAAGGAGATTCAGCGCCTCACGAGGCGAAAGTTCATCAATGCTGATTGATTCCAGCATGGTATTCAAAGGGTTTTTGGGCGCGGCATTTTCTTTATTTGCGGTAAACAGTTTCAGTTGTGATTGCGAACCACTCTGCGACTGGCTTTCCAGTTCGTCGAGGCGTTGCTGCGCCAGTTTGATGACGTGCTTCGGCACACCGGCGAGTCCTGCAACCTGTAAACCATAACTCTGGCTGGCAGGTCCGGCATTGACGGTGTACATGAACACAATACGGTCTCCATGTCCGACGGCATGTAAGTGGACATTACTGATATGAACGTATTGTTCGGGCAGGATAGTCAGTTCAAAATAATGCGTTGCGAACAGAGTGAAGGCTCTGAGGCGGGTGGCCAAATCAATCGCACAGGCCCATGCGAGTGACAGGCCATCATATGTGCTGGTGCCACGGCCGATTTCATCCATAAGAACCAAAGATCTCTCCGTGGCATTATTCAGTATGCTGGCGGTTTCCGTCATTTCGACCATAAAGGTTGAACGTCCGCTGGCCAGGTCATCGGATGCACCGATGCGTGTGAAAATGCGATCAATTTCCCCGATTCGACATGAAGCGGCCGGTACAAAACTGCCGGTATGGGCAAGCAGAACAATCAGCGCCGTTTGTCGCATATAGGTAGATTTCCCACCCATGTTTGGGCCCGTGATTAACAGCATACGTTGCTCGCTATCCAGTAACGTATCGTTGGCAATAAAATCTCCCGTGATCGCCTGCCTGATGACAGGATGCCAACCCTGTGAAATTTCAATACCGGGCTGGTCGATAAACATGGGCTGGCTTAAATTCAGTGTCACTGCACGTTCTGCGAGGTTACCAAGGATATCCAGAGTAGCAAGCGCAGAGGCCAACTGTTGAAGAGCCGCCAAATGAGGCTCCAGCCAGTTCAGCAATTCTTCATAGAGATATTTTTCCCTGCTCAACGCACGTTCCCGGCTTGAAAGCACCCTGTCCTCGAATCTCTTGAGTTCAGGAGTAATGAAGCGCTCAACGGCTTTCAGGGTTTGGCGCCGGATATAGTGTTCCGGCGCCCGTTCGCTTTGCAGGCGGCTTAACTCTATGTAATAACCATAGATCTTGTTGTAACCGAACTTGAGTGTTGGAATGCCGCTATTTTCCCGTTCGCGGATTTCCATATCAATCAGCACCTGGTCAGCATTATCCCGTATGGCTCGAAGTTCATCGAGTTCCGAATCGTAGTTATCCGCCATCACACCACCATCGCGTATCAATATGGGTGGTTGCTCGATAATTGCTTTTTCGAGTTGTTGCTCGATTTCCAAATGCGGCTGTATGCGAGCCAGAATCGGTTCAAACTCCGACAAACCCGATGGTTCAATCAGTTCCTTTATCCGGCTCAAGGTTGCCAGACTGTCCCGCAAAGTTGCCAGATCTCGTGGCCGAGCGGATTTCAGGGCAATCCGGCCGGCGATGCGCTCAATATCACCAAGTCCACGTAATAAGTCCTGTAGTGATTCATTTATGCCGGTATCAATCAGCCGGGAAATACATTGATGTCGCCGCCTCAAGTCCGGGATATTTCGAACAGGTTGAGAAATCCATTGACGTATCAGTCGGCCACCCATCGCCGTTACAGTATTATCGATCACCTGTAGCAGGGTATTGTCTCTGCCTCCTTGCAGATTATGGCTGATCTCCAGATTTTTTCGTGTGACCGCGTCCAGCACCAGAAAATCATTACCGTTCTCAACACGGATTCCCTGCAGATGATTTAATGCGCTTTTTTGAGTTTCCCGGACATATTGCAGCAAACAACCCGCAGCCGAGGTCGCAAGCGGCAGCTCTTCCAGCCCAAACCCGGTCAGATCATGGGCATGAAACTGATCGCATAATAGCCGATGGCAGGTCGCATGATCGTAATGCCATAAAGGCCGCTGACGCTGTGCGCACTGTGCCGATAGTGTTGCCGGCATACTACTGTCTTCAGGCAAAAGAAATTCAGCCGGCTGCAGGCGCTCAATCTCGGCTGCCAGCATATTCTGGGAATCAATCTCCTGCACGATGAAATGGCCGGTACTGAGATCAAGGCTAGCCAGCCCATACTCATCATTCTCCTGATATACGCAGGAAAGAAGATTTTGCTGACGCTCTGCGAGGAGAGATTCATCTGTAACCGTGCCAGGCGTAACAACCCTGACAACCTTACGCTCAACGGGGCCTTTGCTGGTAGCCGGGTCACCGATCTGCTGACAGATAGCCACCGATTCACCCTGGCGAATAAGCCTTGCGATATAATTTTCTGCAGCGTGATAAGGAACGCCCGCCATCGGTATCACCTGCCCCCCGGATTTACCTCGCTGGGAGAGGTTAATATCAAGCAGTTTCGCCGCCTTGCGCGCATCGTCATAAAACAACTCGTAAAAATCGCCCATACGATAGAAAAGCAGGGTATCCGGGTACTCCTGCTTGATAGACAGGTACTGCGCCATAACAGGCGTGTGTTGGGACCATTTGTTAGTAAATTTTGACACATACATAGTTTAGCTAAAGCAGCTTAAAAATATATATCGAAGAAGACAAAACCCATAATAATTTAACAATTCGGTAAAAATTATCCAGATCACGAGTGTCGACCTGATTCAGAAACACCCTCGTTTGCCGGAGGCAGATATACCATTTAGCATAGAACTTAACAGCTATCGTAATCCATGAAAAAGGCCTGCCCGGGAACAGACAACCTCACCAAACCGTATTCAATGGCACATAAATCGCGCCCACCCACAGTCAGGCAGGATACAACACAGTCGCCCCGGTGGACTTTTCAACCTGAACAACAGCCTGCCATCGGAGATTAGCAAAAAAGTCAGATCGTGATCTTGAGGAAAAGCGCGTTGCGACTCCAGTTGAAGATCAATGTCGCCGTTCATGCCTGTCCTGGCAGGCGATTGAAATCCTCTCAGGCGAGCGCGAGACAAGGCAAAAATGGCCGAAAAAGCCCAGCTTACCCAGAGTCAATGAGCATTTTGAGGCTATTTTTAGCATCGGATCGTGCCGCATGAGTAGAATTTCAACAACCTGCTAGAGTAGCGGCCATATCATTCGACCGGCCATGGTAAATAAAAACAGTGAGAAAAATATATTCAAGGCTTGTTCAGGTATGGCATGAGCCAGCTTTGCGCCCAGCGGGGCAAATAAGATACTGGCTGAAACAACGCCCGCAAAAGCTGGTAGATTAATGTAACCGATACTATTTTCCGGGATACCGCTCTCATCCAGACCCATAATGGCATAGCTGATGGTGGATACCATCGCCAGCGGCATTCCTATCGCCGCCGCCGTTGCGACCGCATTCCGAACAGGCATTGAACAGTAACTGAAAAAAGGTACATTAATAACACCACCACCGATTCCCATCATGGAAGAAATAACGCCATTAATAAGCCCCACGCCTGCCATTCCCGGCAAACCGGGTAATTTACGTCTTCCCCCGACCGTACCAGTCATCGCATGTAAAGCGGCGATAACAAGAAACACAACGAAGGCGATATACAAGGCCTGCCCCGGCAGTAAATCAACGGTTATCGTGCCGATAACAGTGCCCGCCAATATCCAGGGCGTAAGTCGCCAAAAGACAAACCAATCTATCGCGCCCTTGCGATTATGAATATAAATTGAAGGCAGTGCGCTGACCGCGATAGTAGCTAACGACGTACCGACCGCGATTTTAATCAAGACATCGGTGGATACGCCTTCGGCCTCAAGGACAATAACGATGACCGGCACAATGATTGTGCCACCACCAATGCCCAACAGGCCAGCAAGCGTTCCGGCGACCGCGCCCGCTAGTAATAAGCTCATTACATCCATTTCAAGGCACTGCTACCACCGCGTCATGCTGTTTTTACAGGGCTTTGGATAATGCCATTTTTCCGGTTTCGCAACTTAGAAATGCCGCCCTGCCGATTGGTGGCAGCGGATTAACTCAGAAGAACAAAAGGATGGAGCAACAGCGACGCGAATACGCGGATTGCCCGCCCGACGAAGGCGCATATCGCCGGCGGGACGCAGGCTGGCCACCGAACCGGAAAGACCCGCCCCAAATGACAGCCCGCGCTACCAGCTCAGCTTCAGTTCCGCACCAACGCCGTGGTTTGCCTCGCCCTGGCCGTCTTCCCGACGAATCGCCTTGACGTCCAGCTCCGTATTCAGCTCGCCCCCCGGAACCGACAGCAGACGCCAGCCCAGGGTCAGATCACGGTTGGCACCGGACGACGACAGGCCCGCATACGGCACACCCGTGGCACCGCTGTCCAGGGACAGACCCCACTCACCCTCCAGGCTCCAGCGCCTTGACGGCGAACCGGGCTGCGATGAATCCTCCTCCAGCGCGTCCGACAGCGAACCCGACAACAGCCGATCCAGCCCACCTGAGGCCGAGGCATTGCCATACTCCTGGCTCAGACTCAGCGACGGGCCATAAGCCGAACCCGGTCGTAGATCGTAGCGCAGCGAACCCGACACGCCCCACTCATGCCGCTCTGCGTTCTCATGATCCAGCAGGCGCCGGCCACGCACATCCAGCGTCAGACCTGTCGACGGCAACTCCCAACTGATGCCGCCGCCCAGTTCCACGCCCAGGCCGTCGCTGGTATCGCCACCGTCATAGCGCATCCCCAACTCCAGTTCCGGAATCAATCGACCGCCGTCCGACTGTGGCAACTGCCAGGACCACTCCAGACCCAAACGGAAACGCCGCGTGCCCGTCTCCGCTCCCCGTACACCGCCATCATCATCCGACTCGATACGCGCCAGCGTCGCCTCCGAGGTCAACGCCAGCTTCAGGCCGCCTTCCTCCACCGGGCGCTCCAGCAACGTGCCGCGCAGACCCATCGAGGCCGACACCTGCTCAAGGTCGTGTTTCGAGTTAACGGAGGCAGAAGTCTGTTCCAGCTCACCACGGCCATAACTCAACGCACCCCACACCTGCAATCGCTCTGTCACATCGTAACGGATATACGGCAGCAGCGAGGTCAGCGTGCTCGACAACTCGCCTTTTTCCTGCTCGCCGCTCCAATCGCCATCGCCGTCGCTGTACGACAGCGCCAGACCCAGCAGCGTCCGCCCGTTGTCCCGATCCACTCCCAGTATCCCGGTCGTCACCTCGCCATCCATCGAGACACCGGCGCGGGCATCCTCGTAACGCGAGTACGACGCCTGACCCCACACCGAAATCCCCGCCTTATCTCTGTGTACAAAGCGGCTGCCTCGCAGCATATCCCGCAGCGACAGCGTCTGTGACAGGTTAAACAAGCGGTCAACCGAACCCGCTCCCAGGCCATCGCCGCCTCCGGTGTTTCCATTACCGAAGCCATCCACTCCAGCCAGGCCACGCACACCGCCCGTGCCAACTCCATTCAAGCCCCGGCCAGCCGGCAGTCCGTTCAGATTGCCCGACAGCCCCGGCGGCGGACGGTCAGCCACCGAGAATCGGTAATCCAGGCCACCCAGCATATGCTCTATCGCCGTCAGACCGAAGCGCGGCAGCCAGACCTCCTGCGCCAACTGCATCTCTGGCGTTCCCGCCGACAACGCACGTCCTTCGTCGTCTGTCACCGTCACCAACACAGCTCCAATCTCCAGTGTGCCGTCATTCGGATAACCCGCACCGTCTCCGCCATCAGGGGCAATGGCGTGGCGGATGCTCACTCGACGACGACCCGGATTGTCAATGTCGTCGTCAACACCCGTCACCGTTACCTCCTGCGCAATACCCCAGTCCATCGGCGTGAACGTCAGGAACTGCGACGAACCCGCCATGCCTCCCGCTTTGTTGACCTCCACGACTCTCGGTGTCTCGGGGGTCACCGTAATCAACACGGCCACCTCCGGCTGTGAGTTCAGCCTGATCGTGTAGGTGCCCGTGCCGGTCTCGCCTATCGTAAGACTCGATTCGCTGACGGTCACTCCGGCACCTCTGTCGTCGTCAGACACCTCAACCGTCAACGTCCCGCTCACTCCGTCATAACCGCCGCCCGAGGCCGTGTGTGTCAAAGCCACATCCTCGTCTGTCATGTCGCTATCCTCGCCCGCGGTCACCGTCACCGTCTGGGCCGTGTCCCAGTTGCCCGCCGTAAACATCAGGCTGGCCGTGCTCAGGGTCACGTCTCCCGGGTTGCCCGTGATTGTCACCGTCACCTCGCCTGTCGGTTCACTCGTCAGGGCCATCCGGTAGCCGCGACCGGTTTCGCCTTCTATCACCGATAAACGCTCCGATGTGAACATCAAACCCGCCTCGTCGTCGTCGGCCACCGTGACCGTGACATCTTCAATTTCCAGCGCCGTGGTATAACCGCCGCCGGCGACCGTGGTAATCGCATGACTGAGGTTCGCCGTGCGATCAGCGGCATTATCAATGTCGTCGTCGGCTCCCGTCACCGTCACCGTCTGCTCCATGCTCCAGTTGCTCGCCGTAAACGTCAGGATCGGCGGGTTCACGCTCGCCGCCGCTCCGGAGGAGCTCACCGTGATCTCCACATCGCTGTCCGGTTGCGCATCCAGTATGACCCGATAGTCTTCCATCTCGCCCTCTGTAACCGTGAGTTCGGCCTGACCGATGCTCACTCCCGCATCCCGGTCGTCGTCGGTCACTTCGACCGCTATCTCGCCGGTCACCTCATCGTAGCCGCCGCCCGAGGCCGTGTGCGTCAGCGTCGCACTCTCGTCCGCCGTGTTGGCGTCCTCGCCCGCGGTCACCGTCACCGTCTGCACCATGTTCCAGTTGCCCGCCGTAAACATCAGGCTGGCCGTGCTCAAGGTCACGTCTCTCACGTCTACCGGATTGCCCGTGATCGTTACCGTCACCTCGCCTGTCGGTTCACTCGTCAGGGCCATCCGGTAGCCTTGACCCGCTCCACCTTCTATCACCGATAAACGCTCCGATGTGAACATCAAACCCGCCTCGTCGTCGTCGGCCACCGTGACCGTGACATCTTCAATTTCCAGCGCCGTGGTATAACCGCCGCCGTCTCCCGTGGTGATCGCATGACTGAGGTTCGCCGTGCGATCAGCGGCATTATCAATGTCGTCGTCGGCTCCCGTCACCGTCACCGTCTGCTCCGTGCTCCAGTTGCTCGCCGTAAACGTCAGGATCGGCGGGTTCACGCTCGCCGCCGCTCCGGAGGAGCTCACCGTGATCTCCACATCGCTGTCCGGTGGCGCATCCAGCACCACCCGATAGTCTTCCATCTCGCCCTCTGTAACCGTGAGTTCGGCCTGACCGATGCTCACTCCCGCATCCCTGTCGTCGTCGGTCACCTCGACCGCTACTTCGCCTGTCACACCATCATAGCCGCCGCCCGAGGCCGTGTGCACCAGCATCGCGCTCTCGTCCGTCGTGTTGGTATCCTCTTCTGCGGTCACCGTCACCGTCTGCACCATGCTCCAGTTGCCCGCCGTAAACATCAGGCTGTTCGCGCTCAGCGTCACCGCCGCCGGGGCACCTGTTAATGTCACCGTCACATCGCCTGTCGGTTCGGTCGTCAAGGCCACTTCGTAACCCAGTCCGGCCCCTCCCTCATCGATTGATAATCCATCCCGCGAAAACTCCAGTCCCGCATCCGGCTCATCGTCCATCACCGCCACTCTCACGGACGCTACCTCCACGCTATTCGGGTAACCTCCTCTAATCCCATGGTTGATGCTCACCGCACGCACCCCGCCAGGATTGTCAATGTCGTCGTTAACTCCCATCACCGTCAATGTCTGCGCCGTGCCCCAGTTGCTCTGGGTGAAAGTTATCTCCGACGGCGGGTTCACGGTCGCCGTGAACGTGCCTTGTGAGATCGCCGTCAGGGTCACTTCCGCCGTCGGTTCCGTGTCCAGCACCACCGTATATGTGGCTCTGCCTCCAGCTTCAGCAACCGTCACGGCCTCCTCGCTAACGCTCACTCCCGCTATGTCGTCGTCTTCGGCGGTCACTCTCACCGGATCAATCGCCAGATTAGTCGGGTAATCGCCTCCGGCGCCGGTGGTGATACGATGGCTGATGCTCGCCGTGCGATCAATGGCGTTGTCAATGCCGTCATTGACCCCCGTCACCGTCACCGTCTGGGCCCGATTCCAGTTGGTCGTCGTGAATGTCACTCCGGTCACGCTCACGGTCGCCACATCTTCCATATCGGAGGCCACCATAATCACCACGTCGCTGATCGGGGGCGTGTCCAGTACCACCGTGTACGTGGCCGTACCACCGGCCTCGCCGACCGTGACATCAGTCGGGCTGACGACCACGCTCGCTACATCGTCATCGGTGATCGTCACCGCCACATCCCCATCGATACCGGCATACTCGGTTGCACCTGAGGCCCTGTGCGTCAGCGTCACCATGTCGTTGTCGGTGTCGCTGTCCTGACCCGCTGTCACCGTCACCGCCTGCGCTGTTTCCCAGTTAACCGCCGTGAAGGTCAGGCTGGTCGGGGCTGGCATCAGGTCAGAGCCGCTATGGCCGCTGACATCAACCGTCACGTCACCCGTCGGTTCGGTCGCCAGCTCCACCGTGTACTCGGCGCTGGCTCCCTCGTCTACCGTCACCGGTGTATTGACAAACATCAGTCCGGCATCGTCGTCGTCGCTGATCGTCACCTCGACATTGCCCGTGACCAAACCATACTCGGTTGCTCCTGACGCCGTATGCAACAGCGTCACCGTGTCGTCCGCCGCATCGGCGTCCGGATTCGCTGTCACCATCACCGTCTGGGCCGTGTCCCAGTTGACCGATGTGAACGTCAGGCGGTTCGGATTCAGCATCAGGTCGGTGTCGCTTGCGACGCTGATCGTCACCGTCACTTCACCCGTCGGTTCGGTCGCCAGCTCCACCGCGTACTCGGCATTGCCTCCCTCGTTTACCGTCACCGGCGCATCTGTGAACTCCAGGTCTGCATCGTCGTCGTCGTTGACCGTCACCGCCACAGTGCCCGTGACCGTGCTATACCCCGTTGTGCCGCTGACCGTGTGTGTCAGGCTCGCCATGTCGTTAATCGTGTCGTCGTCCTGCTCCGCTGTCACCGTCACCGTCTGGACCGTGGCCCAGTTGGTCGATGTGAACGTCAGGCTGGCCGGCAATCGCGTCAGGCCATCCGGGTCGTTGATCGCAACCGTTACCTCCATCGTCGGCTCACTCGTCAGTATCACCGTGTAGCCCTCGGAACCTCCCTCGTCCACCGTCAGCGTCTCCGGATTAAACGTCAGGCCCCGGGTGTCGTTGTCGGTGATCGTCAGGGTGTGGACATCATCGGTGCCCACCGTGTAACCCGAACCGGCACTCAGAAACAGTATGACCGTCTCGTTGGCTTCGTCCACGTCGTCATCGTCGATGGTCACCGGGATATTGACGCTCGACAGGCTCGCGGGTACCACGACCATGCCGGACAGCATGGTGTAGTCGGTGTCCATCGTCGCCGTGCTGGTGCCGGCCACCGTGTAGGTGATCGTCGTGGCCGCGGTCGGTGCCGGGCTCAGATTGACCACCACGTTGTGGGTGCCCGCGTCCTCGCCTGCACTGGATGTGCCTGCCGCGAACGAGGCCACCGGCAGGTCATCGTCGGTGATGGTCAGGGTGTGGACACGGTCGGTGCCCACCGTGTAACCCGAACCGGTGCCCAGGAACAGTACCACCGTCTCGCTGGCCTCTTGTAAGCTGTCATCGGTGATGGTCACCGGGATATTGGCGCTCAACCTGTCCGCGGGCACCACGACCGTGCCGGACAGTCTGGTGTAGTCGTCGCCTATCGTCGCCGTACTGGTGCCGGCCACCGTGTAGGTGATCGTCGTGGCCGCGGTCCGCACCGAACTTAGACTGACCACTACGTTGTGGGTGCCCGCGCCTTCGGCTGCACTGGATGTGCCTGCCGCGAACGAGGCCACCGGCAGGTCATCGTCGGTGATGGTCACCACCACGTTACCCGTTACCGCGCCATAGTCCGCGCCAGAGGCCGTATGCGTCAGCGTCACTGTGTCGTCCGCTGTGTCGGTGTCGTCGGCAGCCGCCGTCACCGTCACCGTCTGGGCCGTATCCCAGTTGTCCGTCGTGAACTCCAGGCTGGCCGTATTCAGCGTCAGGTCGGTGCCACTGTGGCCGCTGATCGTCACCGTCACTGGCCCCGTCGGTTGGGTCGCCAGTTCCACCGCGTACTCGGCTGTGCCGCCCTCGGCTACCGTCACCGGCGCGCCCTCAAACGTCAGCCCTGGCGGCGTATCGTTGTCCGTCACGGTCACTTCCACCGCGGCTATCACCAGACCATCCGGGTAACTCGCACCGTCGCCGTCGCCACTGGCTATACGATGGCTGATGTCCGCCGTGCGTTCACTGACAAGGTTGTCGTTGACGCCGGTCACCGTCACGGTCTGCGCCGTATCCCAGTTGCTCATCGTGAATGTCAGGCTGGCGCTGCTTGTGCCCACGGTCACCGCACTGGTCGTGTCGGAGGCCACCGTAATCTCTACGTTGCCGGCCGGCTGCGTGCTCAGTACCACGGTGTATGTGCCCTCATCGCCCTCTGCAATGGTTATCGCCGTCTCGCTGACGGTGACGCCCGAAGAGACAATGTCGAAGTCCGCCAGGTTGTCCGTGCCGGCCGCGCCGCCGCCCAGGCCGGTGCCGGAGTCTGTGTCCAGGGTGCCCAGGTCGATGTCCACTGTGACGCCGGCGTTGACTGCGCTCAGGGTCAGGGTGGCGGTGGTGGCCGTCGTGCCCGAGGTCGGGCCGGTGAAGGTCACCGTGCCGACGGCGCCGTCCAGGCCGGTGTAGGTGATACCGGTCGCCGCGGCGCCGGTCACGGTGTAGTCGGTGCCCGGTGTCGCGCTACCGCCAAAGGTCAGCGGCACCGGCAGTATCTCGCCGTTCACCAACCCGCGGCCCAGGGTGATCGTGATCTGCTTGTCGTCTCCATTGGCTATATCACCCGCCGCGCCCGCCAGGGTCACGGTGGTCGGGTCGTCGTCAATGACTCTAAAGGTCACGGTGCTGGGATCGCCCAGGGTGAAACCGGTACCGGCGTTGATGCCGGTGGTTGCTGTCCGCCCCGGCGGGTCGTCTATGTCGTTGTCATCGTAAGATACCGTAAACATTAACGTTGGATTCTCGCCCATGATGCGGTCATTACTATCCTGAGTGAGGCCTCCGTTATCAAAGACAATACCCGACCCGACGAACACATCACCGTCAATGGAGATGTCGGAGGCCACGACGATGGTGCGCGGGTCGCCACCTTCGTCGATGGTCGTGTGGCCGCCCTGCACCGATACCGTCAGCTCCGGCACGTCTTCGTCGGTGACGGTGGCTTCCACGTCGTCGATGTCGAGGTTGGAATCGTCGTAGTTGGTGTCTGTGGACGCCGCTTCGTGGCTGATGGTCGCTATGCGTCGGTTCATGGCGTCATCCCGGTTGTTGTCGATGCCTGTCACCGTGAAGGTCTGCACCGTATTCCAGTTGGCCGTGGTGAAGGTCAGGGTCGTCGGGGTCACGGTGGCCGCACTTGTTGCGTCGGAGGTCGCCGTAATCATCACGCTGTCGCTCGGCTGCGTATCCAGCATCATGCCGTAGTTGTCCGTGCCGCCGGCCTCGGCGACCGTGGTGGTGCCCTCCGTCTCGGTGATGGTCACGCCCACCATGTCGTCATCGTTGATCGTCACCACCACATCGTCCGTGACCGCGCCATACTCTGTTGCCCCTGAGGCCATGTGCATCAGCGTCACCCTGTCGTCGATCCCGTCGTCATCCTCGGCCGCTGTCACCGTCAACACCTGTGCCGTGTCCCAGTTGCCCACCGTGAACGTCAGGCTGGCGGTATTCAGCGTCAGGTCGGTGCTGCCGCCCTGACCGCTGACAGCAACCGTCACGGCTGCCGTCGGTTCAGCCGACAGCTCCACCGAGTACTCGGCTGTGCCGCCCTCGGCTACCGTCACCGGCACATCTACGAACGACAGCTCCGCCGTGTCGGCGTCGGCGGTATTGACCGTGAGCTCCGCCGTCAAGCCGTCGTAGTTGCTGCCACCGGAGGCCGTGTGCGTCAGCGTCGCCGTGTCGTTGACGGCGTCGTCGTCGGCAGCCGCCATGACCGTGACCGTCTGTACCGTGTTCCAGTTGGCCGCCGTGAACTCCAGGCTGGCGGTATTCAGCGTCAGGTCGGTGCCGGAGTGACCCGTGACCGTCACCGTGACATTGCCCCCCGTCGGTGCGTTTGCCAGTACTACCGGGTAGTTGGCGCTGTCACCTTCATCGACCGCCAGGGTCAATGGCAGCGCGATGGTCGGATCCTCCATGATGGTGAAGTCCGCCAGGCTGCCCGTGCCGGTGGCGCCGCCGCCCAGGCCGCTGCCGGAGCTGCTGTTCAGGGTGCCCAGGGCAATGCTGATGGTCTCGTTGGCGTCGGACACGGTGTCGGTCTGCACGACCAGGGCCAGGGTGGCCACGGCCGAGGCCGGGCCGGTAAACGTCACCGTGCCGACGAGGCCGCTGTCCGGGATGGTGTAGGCGATGCCGCTCGCCGCGATGCCGGTCAGGGTGTAGTCCGTACCCCGCGTCGCGGTACCGCCCAGGGTCAGCGGCACGGCCAGGCTTTCGCCGGCAGCCAGGGCGCGGTCCAGGGTGACCGTGATGTTGCGGGTGACGCCCTCGTTGATGTTACCCGCCGTGCCCGCCAGGGTCACCGTGGTGACGTCGTCGTCATTGACCCGCACCGTCGCCAAGGGCGGTGTGCCCGGGATGTAGCCGGTGCCGGTCGCTACGGTCACCGTCACCATGCCACTGGCCTCGTCGGTCGTGTCGGCCTGTGTGGCGATTTCAACGGTGACCTCGGTATTGCCACCGGCCAGGGCGACCATGCGATTACCCTCATCGCCTGAGGCCAGAAAATCACCAGCGGCGGCGTCCGCAATGCTCAGATTAATCGACAGGTCGGCGCTCGGTGCTCGGCTGGCCGTCACGGTGAAGGTCACCGAGCTACCTTCGGTGACCGCCGTGCCGCCGGTGATGTCGATGGTCGGCAGGCCTTGAATGTTGAAGTCGTCCAGATTGTCCGTGCCGCTCGCGCCGCCGCTCAGGCCGGTACCGGAGCTGTCGCCCAGGGGACCCAGACCGATAATGATCGCCTCTGCTCCCTCAACTTCGCTATCGGGGGTCGCGGTCAGGGTCAGCGTGGCCACGGTGGCGGATGGGCCGGTGAAGGTCACCGTGCCGGTGCTGCCGCTGTTCGGAATGGTGTACATGACCCCGGTCGCCGCAGTACTGGCCAAGGTGTAGTCCGTGCCCAGCGTCGCCGCACCGGCGAAGGTCAGTGGCACCGGCAGCACCTCGCCGTCAAACAGCCCACGGCTCAGGGTGATCGTGATAATCTTGGTGCCGGCTTCCTCAATGTCGCCCGCCGGACCTGCCAGGGTGACTTCAGTGGCGTCGTCATCGGTCACCGTCGCCGTGACGGGGGCCGGGACGATCACATTGTAAATAAGGTCCGAGGAACTGGCGGTGTGAGTAATGGTCACCTCCTGGTCGGCGGCGTCGATGGCGTTATTCACCCCGGTGACGGTGATGGTCTGAACCATGTTCCAGTTTGCGCTTGTGAATGTCAGGGCCATCGGGTTCACTGTGGCACCAGCACCCGGGGCAGGCGTGACGGACACGTCTGCGGTTGGCTGCGTGTCCAGCACCACCTCGTAGATATCCGTGCCGCCGGCCTCGACGACTGTGGTGTCACCCTCCGTCTCGGTGACGGTGACGCCCGCCGTGTCGTCGTCGGTGACGGTTACATCCACCGTGTTAATGTCCAGACCGTCCGGGTAACTCGCATTGTCGCCTGCGCTGCTGGCAATAGTATGGCTGATGGTCGCCGTGCGGCCAACGACAACGTTGTCGTTGACGCCGGTCACCGTCACGGTCTGTGCCGCATTCCAGTTGCTCATCGTGAATGTCAGGCTGGCGCTGCTTGTGCCCACGGTCACCGCACTGGTCGTGTCGGAGGCCACCGTAATCTCTACGCTACTGGCCGGTTGTGTATCCAGCACCACGGTGTACGTGCCCTCATCGCCCTCGTCAATCGTTATCGATGTCTCGCTGATGGTCACGCCCGCCGTGTCGTCGTCGGTGATGGTCAGTGTGTGAACATCATCGGTGCCCACTGTGTAACCCGAACCGGCACTCAGAAACAGTATGACCGTCTCGCCGGCCTCGTCTGCGCTGTCATCGATGATGGTCACCGGGATATTGGCGCTGGTGCCGCTCTCGGACACCACGACCATGCCGGACAGCCTGTTGTAGTCGTCGCCTATTGTCGCCGTGCTGGTGCCGGCCACCGTGTAGGTGATCGTCGTGGCCGCGGCTGGTGCCGGACTCAGATTGACCACCACGTTGTGGGTGCCTGCATCCTCGCCTGCGCTGGACGTACTCACCGCAAAACTCGCCACTGGCACGTCATCGTTCGTCACGATTACATCCACCGTGTTAATGTCCAGACCGTCCGGGTAACTCGCATTGTCGCCGTCGCCGCTGGCAATAGTATGGCTGATGGTCGCCGTGCGGTCACCGACAACGTTGTCGTTGACGCCGGTCACCGTCACGGTCTGTGCCGTATTCCAGTTGCTCATCGTGAACGTCAGGCTGGCGCTTCTTGTGTCCACGGTCACCGCACTGGTCGTGTCGGAGGCCACCGTAATCTCTACGCTACTGGCCGGTTGTGTATCCAGCACCACGGTGTACGTGCCCTCATCGCCCTCGTCAATCGTTATCGATGTCTCGCTGATGGTCACGCCCGCCGTGTCGTTGTCGGTGATGGTCAGTGTGTGAACATCATCGGTGCCCACTGTGTAACCCGAACCGGCACTCAGAAACAGTATGACCGTCTCGCCGGCCTCGTCTGCGCTGTCATCGATGATGGTCACCGGGATATTGGCGCTGGTGCCGCTCTCGGACACCACGACCATGCCGGACAGCCTGTTGTAGTCGTCGCCTATTGTCGCCGTGCTGGTGCCGGCCACCGTGTAGGTGATCGTCGTGGCCGCGGCTGGTGCCGGACTCAGATTGACCACCACGTTGTGGGTGCCTGCATCCTCGCCTGCGCTGGACGTACTCACCGCAAAACTCGCCACTGGCACGTCATCGTTCGTCACGATTACATCCACCGTGTTAATGTCCAGACCGTCCGGGTAACTCGCATTGTCGCCTGCGCCGCTGGCAATAGTATGGCTGATGGTCGCCGTGCGGTCACCGACAACGTTGTCGTTGACGCCGGTCACCGTCACGGTCTGCGCCGTATTCCAGTTGCTCATCGTGAATGTCAGGCTGGCGCTGCTTGTGCCCACGGTCGCCGCACTGGTCGTGTCGGAGGCCACCGTAATCTCTACGCTGCCGGCCGGTTGTGTATCCAGCACCACGGTGTACATGCCCTCATCGCCCTCGTCAATGGTTATCGCCGTCTCGGTGATGGTTACGCCCGCCATGTCCGGGTCGGTGATGCTGACTCTGATAACCGCCGTCAATGCGTCGTAGTTGCCGCCGGTGGCCGTGTGCGTCAGCGTCACCATATCGGTGGCGTCGTCGGCGTCTTCACCCGCCGTGACCGTGACCATTTGCGCCGTGTCCCAGTTGCCCGTCGTGAATACCAGGCTGGCGGTATCCAGTGTCAGGTCGGTGCCGGTGTGACCGGTGACCGCTATCGTGGTACTCACCGTCGGTGCGGTTGCCAGTACCACCGGGTAGCTGGCGCTGGCACCTTCTTCGACCGTCAGGGTCGACGGCAGCGCGATGGTCGGCTGCTCCATGATGGTGAATTCCGTCAGGCTGTCTGTGCCGGCCGCGCCGCCTTCCAGGCCGGTGCCGGAGGTATCGTCCAGGGTGCCCAGACCGATGTCGATGGTCTCGCTGGCGTCGGATGTGGTGTCGATCTCCACGGCCAGGGTCAGGGTGGCGGTGGTCGGGGCCGGGCCGGTAAATGTCACCGTGCCGACGTTGCCGGTGTCCGGGATGTTGTAGGCGATATTGTTCGCCGGGGTGCCGGTCAGAGTATAGTCCGTGCCCCGTGTCGCGGTGCCGCCCAGGGTCAGCGGTACCGGCAGCACCTCGCCCATGACCAGCTCGCGGCCCAGGGTGACGGTGATGTCTGCGCTGGCACCCTCGTTGATGTTGCCCGCCGTGCCCTCCAGGGTCACGGTGGTCGGATCGTCGTCGATGACCCTAAAGGTCACGGTGCTGGGATCGCCCCGGGTGTAACCGGTACCGGCTCTGATACCGGTGGTTCCTGTCCGCCCCGGCGGGTCGTCTATGTCGTTGTTGTTGAGAAATACAGTAAATGTGTTCATCGGGGTCTCGCCGATGAGGGTGTCCGATCTGAACACGACTCCTCCGTTATTAGGGTTAATAACGCTAAAAACCACTTGATCGCTGCCGTCAATGGGGATGTCGGAGGTCACGACGATGGTGCGCTGGGCGCCACGCTCGACGAGGGTCGTGTGTCCGTCCCGCACCGATACCGTCACCACCGGTACGTCGTCGTCGGTGACGGTGACTTCCACGTCGTCGATGGCGAGGCCGGAAACGTAGTCGGTGTCTGTGGTGGACGACGCTGCGTGGCTGATGGTCGCCATGCGCCGGTTCATGGCGTCATCACGGTTGTTGTCCATGCCTGTCACCGTGAAGGTCTGGGCCGCATTCCAGTTGGCCGTGGTGAACGTCAGGGTCTCCGGGGTCACGGTGGCCGCACTTGTTGTGTTGGAGGTCGCCGTAATCGTCACGCTGCCGGTCGGCGGCGAGTCCAGCCTTATGCCGTAGTTGTCCGTGCCGCTGGCTTCGGCCACTGTGGTGCCACCCTGCGTCTCGCTGACGGTGACGCCCGGGGTGAAAATGTCGAAGTCCGCCAGGTTGTCCGTGCCGTCCGCGCCGCCGTCCAGGCCGGTGCCGGAGTCTGTGTCCAGGGTGCCCAGGTCGATGTCCACTGTGCCGTCGGCGTTGGCTGCTGCGCTCAGGGTCAGGGTGGCGGTGGTGGCCGTCGTGCCCGAGGCCGGGCCGGTGAAGGTCACCATGGCGCTGGCGCTGTCCAGGCCGCTGTAGGTGATACCGGCCGCCGCGGCGCCGGTCACGGTGTAGTCGGTGCCCGGTGTCGCGCTACCGCCAAAGGTCAGCGGCACCGGCAGTATCTCGCCGTTCACCAGACCGCGGCCCAGGGTGACCGTGATCTGCTTGTCGTCTCCTGCGAGAATATCACCCGCTGCGCCCGCCAGGGTCACGGTGGTCGGGTCGTCGTCAATGACCGTAAAGGTCACAGTGCTGGGATCGCCCAGGGTGTAACCGGTACCGGCGTTGATGCCGGTGGTTGCTGTCCGCCCCCCCGGCGGGTCGTCCACGTCGTTTTCGTTGGAACGGTCGAAACCTACCCCAAATGTTCGCGTCGGAGTCTCACCAGTAGTGAGGACACTCGAAATGCTTATGATGTTCCCGTTATTAGGGGTAATAGGCGCCCCGAACCCCACGCTACCGTCAATGGGGATGTTGGAGGTCACGACGATGGTGCGCTGGCCGCCCTCGACGATGGTCGTGTGTCCGCCCTGCACCGATACCGTCAGCTCCGGCACGTCTTCGTCGGTGACGGTGACTTCCACGTCGTCGATGTCGAGGCCGGAAACGTAGTTGGTGTCTGTGGTGGACGCCGCTGCGTGGCTGATGGTCGCTATGCGTCGGTTCATGGCGTCATCACGGTTGTTGTCGATGCCCGTCACCGTGAAGGTCTGGGCCGCATTCCAGTTGGCCGTGGTGAACGTCAGGGTCGCCGGGGTCACGGTGGCCGCACTTGTTGTGTCGGATTCCGCCGTAATCGTCACGCTGCCGCTCGGCTGCGTGCTCAGCATTATGCCGTAGTTGTCCGTGCCGCCGGCTTCGGCGACTGTGGTGCCACCCCCCGTCTCGCTGACGGTGACGCCCGCTGTGTCGTTGTCGGTGATGGTCAGTGTGTGGGCACTGGCGGTGGTGCCTACCCTGTAGTCCGAACCCGCGGCCAGGGTCAGTACGACCGTCTCGTTGGCCTCGTCCACTCTGTCATTGGTGATGACTACCGGGATATTGGCGCTGGTCTCGCTCGCAGACACGACTACCGTGCCGGACAGTTCGGTGTAGTCGGCGTCCGCAGTTGCCGTGCTGGTGTTGGCCACCGTGTAATTGATCGTCGTGTCCGAGGACTGCGCCGAACTCAGATTGACCATTATGCTGTGTGTGCCCGAACCCTCGTTCGCCATGGAGGTGGCAGCCGCGAAATTCACCATCGGCAGGTCATTGTTCGACACGGTCACGTCCACATCGGCTATGGGCAAACCATCCGGGTAATCCGCACTGTCGCCGTCGCCGCTGGCAATACTATGGCTGATGGTCGCCGTGCGTTCATTTTCAGCGTTGTCTTCGACGCCCATTACCGTCACGGTCTGTGCCATATCCCAGTTACTCATCGTGAATGTCAGGCTGGCGCTGCTTGTGCCCACGGTCGCCGCACTGGTCGTGTCGGATTCCACCGTAATCTCTACGGTACCGGCCGGTTGTGTATCCAGTACCACGGTGTACGTGCCCTCACCGCCCTCGTCAATCGTTATCGCCGTCTCGCTGATGGTGACGCCCGCCGGGGGGGGGTCGTTGACCTGCACATTGAAGGTGTTGGCGCTGCTGTCCGGGTCGGCACCGCCGCCGACATTGGTGCCCAGGGTTGCAAGGTCAAAGCCGTTGGCGGTGGCGTCGTTCGGGCCGAGGGCGATGGTGTAGGTCTCCGAGCCTTCGCCGCCGCCCTCGGCGATGCCGTCGGTCGCCGCGGTCAGTTGCATGCGGACGATCCGGGAGGCGATCCGAGAGCCCGTAAAGCGCACCCGCGGGGTGGCTGTGGCCTGGCTCGACAGGGTCACGCCTGTGTTGCTGAAGGAGCTATTGAGCGCCAGACTCCAGTCGTCCGTGGTGACATTCGTGCCGGAAATGGACAGCGGCACATCGATGATCTCGCTGCCAGTCAGTCTCCGACTCAGGGTGATGGTGAAACCCACCGTGCCGCCTTCGCCAACGGCACCGGTGCTGTCGATGCTGCGGGCGAGGGTAACGACCGTGGGGTCGTCGTCGATCACCGTCGCTGTGACGGGGGCCGGGGTGAGGTTGTAGTCGGTGTCCGTGGAGGTGGCGGCGTGGGTAATGGTCACTGCCTGATTGGCGGCGTCGGCTTCGTTATCTTCCCCGGCGACGGTGATGGTCTGGGCCGTGTCCCAGTTGGCGCTGGTGAAGGTCAGGGCGGGGCTGACCGTGGCGGTGGCCGACGCACTCGAGGCGGGCGTGATGGTCACTGCTGCGCCGGGTTGTGTGGCCAGCACTACGGGGTACCCGCCCTCATCGCCCTCTGTAATGGTTATCGCCCTCTCGCTGATGGTCACGCCCGGGGAGATAATGTTGAATGCGCCCAGGTTGTCCGTGCCGCTCGCGCCACCGCCCAGGCCGGTGCCGGAGGTATCGTCCAGGGTGCCCAGGCCAATGTCCACTGTCGTGCCGCCGTTGATCGCGGTCAGGGTCAACGTGGCTGTGGGGATGGCGGGGGCGATACCGCTCAAACCGGTGAAGGTCACCGTGCCGGCGCTGCCGCTGTCCGGAATGGTGTACATGACTCCGCCCGCCGCCGTACCGGTCAGGGTGTAGTCCGTGCCCAGACTCGCCGTGCCGGCGAAGGTCAGTGGCACCGGCAGCACCTCGCCGCCAAACAACCTGCGACTCAGGGTGACGGTGATTTCTTTGGTATCGCCTTCCGCGATGTCATCCGCCGCGCCCGCCAGGGTCACTGTGGTGGCGTCGTCATCGATGAGCGTCAGCTGGTGAATAGAGGGAGAGGCTGTCCCGTAAACGCCAGAGAGTCCTGCCAAAGTCAAGCTGATTGTCTCGTCGCGCTCGTCTGTGTTGTCCTCGGTAATGACCACGGAGATATCGGCGCGGGTCATGCCCGCGGGCACCACTACCATGCCGGTCAGCGCGGTGTAGTCGGTGTCGGGAGTTGCCTCGACAATGCTTACCCCCTCCGCCACCGTGTAAGTGATCGTCGTATCCGTGGTCTGCACCAGGCTCAGATTGACCATTATGTTGTGTGTGCCCGAACCTTCGTTCGTCATGGACGTGTTAACCACGAAGCTCGCCAGCGGCAGGTCGTTGTCGACAATGACCACATCGTGGGTGGATTGGGTGCCTAATGTGTAACCCGAACCATCGATCAGTGTCAGCCGGAATAGCTCGTTACTCTCTAACCCGCTGTCATCGATGATGGTCACGGGGATATTGACACTGGGCGTGTCCGCGGTCACGAATACCGAACCGGACGGCGCCATGTAGTCATCGTCGACCGTGGCGATTAAGTCGGTCACCGTGTAGGTGATCGTGGTGTCCGAGGCCGGCACCGGATTCAGATTGACCTCTATGTTGTGTGTGCCCGAACCCTCGTTCGGCATGGAGGAGCCGGCCGCAAAGCTCACTACCGGCAAGTCGTCGTCCCGGATGGTCAGATCGTGGGTGGTTCCGGTTCTTAATCCATAATCCGAGCCGGCGGTCAACGTCAGTCGGAGCAACTCGCTGCCCTCTTGTGCACTGTCATTAATGATAGTCACCGGAATATCGATGACGGATGCGTTCGCAAGTGCCAATATCGTACCGGACAGCGCATTGTAGTCGTCGCCGGAAGTCGCCGAGGTGTCGGTTACCGTGTAGCTGATCGTAATGTTCGAGAGCGGCACTGGATTCAGATTGATCCTAACGTTGTGCGTGCCCGATCCTTCGCTCGTCATGGAGGTCAACGTGGCGAACGAGGCTATCGGCAAGTCATCGTCGGTGATCGTCACTATCACGGCACCAGTTATCGTGTCGTAGCCTCCGCCCGAAGCCGTGTGCGTCAGCGTCACCATGTCGTTGTCGGTGTCGCCGTCCTGACTCGCTGTCACCGTCACCGTCTGGGCCGTGCTCCAGTTGCCCATCGTGAACATCAGACTGGTCGGGTTCGGCGTCAGGTCGCTGCCGCTATGGCTGCTGATCGCAACCGTTACGTCTCCCGTCGGCATATTCGCCAGAGTCATCGTGTAGGTCCCGGAATCACCCTCGTCCACTGTCACCGCCGCCGAATTAAATACCAGGCCCCGGGTGTCGTCGTCCGTTACGGTCACGTCCACAGTGGCAATGACCAGACTGCCGTCATCCGGGTAACCCTCACCGTCGCCGTCGCCGCTGCCAATACTATGGCTGATGGTCGCCATGCGGTCACCGCCAATGTTGTCGTTGACGCCGGCCACCGTCACGGTCTGTACCGTATTCCAGTTGCTCGCCGTGAACTCCAGGCTGGCGCTCACGGTCGCCGCACTGGTCGTGCCGGAGGTCACCGTAATCTCCACGCTGCCGGCCGGTTGTGTATCCAGCACCACCGTGTACGCGCCCTCTTCACCCTCTCTAATCGTTATCTCCGTCTCGCTGACGGTCACGCCCGGGGAGATAATGTCGAAGTCCGCCAGATTGTCCGTGCCGCTCGCGCCGCCTTCCAGGTTGGTGCCGGAGCTGGTGCTCAGGGTACCCAGGTCAATGTCAACCGTCTCGCCGCCGGTCTCGGCCAGGCTGTCGCGGGTCGCGCTCAGGGTCAGGGTGGCGACGGTGGCCGTCGTGCCCGAGGCCGGACCGGTGAAGGTCACCGTGCCGTTGCCGTCGCTGTCCGGGCCTTCGTAACCAACGCCCGCCGCCGTGGTGCCGGTCACGGTGTAGTCCGTGCCCGGCGTCGCCTCACCCATGAAGGTCAGCGGCACCGGCAGCATCTCGCCGTTCACCAGCCCGCGGCCCAGGGTGATCGTGATCTCCTTGCTATCCCCTTCGGCTATATCTCCTTCCGCACCCGCCAGGGTCACCGTGGTCGGATCGTCGTCAGTGACCGCCAGGGTCAGGGAACTGGGGTCGCCCAGGGTGTAACCGGAACCGGCCTCGATGCTCCTGACTATTGTCCGCCCCGGCGGATCATCATCGTCGTTCTCGTCAAAGGTCACCTGGTGGTTTAATGTCGTCTCGCCTACTGTAAATACAGTGGCTGGAATGATTGCAGAGCCCCCGTCCGGGGTGCCGGGATCGCCTATATCAATCGGGTTGCCCACCGGGATGTCGGATGTCACGATAATGGTAATGGGGCTCCCCTCTGCGACGCTGGTGACATCACCGGCCGCCGAAATCGTCAGCACCGGCACGTCGTCGTCGGTGACGGTGACTTCCACATCGCCGATATCGAGGCTGGAATCGTAGTTGGTGTCTGTGGACTCCGCTGCGTGGCTGATGGTCGCCGTGCGCTGGTTCATGGCGTCATCCAGGTTGTTGTCAACACCCGTCACCGTGAATGTCTGCGCCATATTCCAGTTGGTCATCGCGAATGTCAGGGTCGTCGGGCTCACGGTAGCCGCATTTGTCGTATCGGAGGTCGCCGTAATCTCTACGCTGTTGGTCGGCTGCGTATTCAGCACCACGCCGTAGGTGTCTACGCTGTCACCAGTCTCGGCGACCGTGGTGGTGCCATTCGTCTCGGTGATGGTCACGCCCGCCGTGTCGTTGTCGGTAATGGTCAGTGTGTGGACACGATCGGTGCCCACCGTGTAACCCGAGCCGGCACTCAGGAACAGTATGATCGTCTCGCTGACCTCGTCCGCGCTGTCATCGGTGATGGCCACCTGGATATTGGCGCTGGGCGCGTTCGCGGACACCAATACCATGCCGGACAGCCTGTTGTAGTCGTCGCCTATTGTCGCCGTGCTGGTGCCGGCCACCGTGTAGGTGATCGTCGTGTCCACGGCCGGCACCGGGTTCAGATTGACCACCACGTTGTGGGTGCCCGCGTCCTCATCTGCGTCGGATGTGCCCGCCGCGAACGAGGCTACCGGCAAGTCATCGTCGGTGATGGTCAGTGTGTGGACACGGTCGGTGCCCACCGTGTAACCCGAGCCGGTACTCAGGAACAGTATGATCGTCTCGTTGACCTCGTTCACGCTGTCATCGGTGATGGCCACCTGGATATTGACGCTGGGCGCGTTCGCGGACGCCACTACCATGCCGGACAGTCTGTTGTAGTCGTCGTCTATTGTCGCCGTGCTGGTGCCGGCCACCGTGTAGGTGATCGTCGTGTCCACGGCCGGCACCGGGTTCAGATTGACCACCACGTTGTAGGTGCCCGCGTCCTCGTTTGCGGCACCAGTGGCCGTGGCGAAGCTCACCACCGGCTCGCCTTCGTCGGTGATCATGACATCCAAGTCAGCCGTTATCGCGCCATAGTCCGCGCCCGAGGCGTCATGCGTCAGCGTCACTGTATCATCGTCGGTGTTATTGTCCTGAGCCGATGTCACCGTCACTGTCTGTGCCGTGGCCCAGTTGTCTGACGTGAAGATCAGGCTGTCCGTATCCAGCGTCAGATTGGTGCTGCCGCCATGGCCGCTGATCGTGACCGTCACTTCCCCTATCGGCGCACTCGCCAGAGCCGCCGTGTAGGTCCCGGATTCACCCTCTTCTACCGTCAGCATCGCCGGATTAAACGTCAGGCCTCTTGTGTCGTTGTCGATAATGGTCAGTGTGTGGTCACTGATGGTGCCCACTGTGTAACCCGAGCCTGCGGCCAGGGTCAGTATGATCGTCTCGTTGGTCTCGTCCACGCTGTCATCGGTGACGGCCACGGAGATATTGACGCTGGACGCGGTCGCGGACGCCATTACCATGCCGGACAGCGCGGTGTAGTCGGTGCCGGAAATCGCCGTGCCGGCACTGCTCACTGTGTAGTTGATGGTCGTGTTCGTGATCGGTGCCGGACTCAGATCGACTACCACATTGTACGTACCTGAACCTTCGTTGGTAGCGAAGCTGGCTACGGCGAACGAGACTTCCGGCAAGTCGTCGTCGATCACCGTCACTACCACAGAGGCTATTTCCAGATCATCCGGGTAACTCGCACTGTCGCCGTTGCCGCTGGCAATAGTATGGCTGATGGTCGCCGTGCGGTCACCGTTAACGTTGTCGTTGACGCCGGTGACCGTGACCGTCTGTGCCGTGTCCCAGTTGGTCATAGTGAAAATCAGGCTGGCGCTGGCCGCGCTCACGGTCACCGCACTGGTCGCATCGGAGGCCACCGTAATCTCTACGTTGCCGGCCGGCCGCGTGTTCAGTACCACGGTGTATGTGGCCATAGCGCTCTCTTCAACTGTTACTCCCCCGGCCCCGCTGACGGTCACGCCCAAGGAGATAATGTTGAAGCTATCCAGGTTGTCCGTGCCGGTCGCGCCGCCACCCAGGCCGGTGCCGGAGCTGGCGCTCAGGGTGCCCAGGTCGATGTTCACTGTCTCTATGGCCTCGGCCCCGTCGCCGGCGGTCGCGGTCAGGGTCAGGGTAGCGGTGGTGGCCGATGGGCCGGTAAAGGTCACCGTGCCTGTGGCGCTGTCCAGACCGGTGTAGGCGACGCCGCTCGCCGCGGCGCCGGTGACGGTGTAGTCCGTGCCCGGTGTCGCCGCGCCGCCAAAGGTCAGCGGCACCGGCAGCGCCTCGCCTGCGGCCAGGGTGCGGCCCAGGGTAACGGTGATTGCCTTGGTGCCGCCTTCCATGATGTCGCCCGCCGGGCCCGCCAGGGTCACCGTGGTGGGCTCGTCGTCGATCACCGTCGCCGTGACGGGGTCCGGGTCGAGCTCGTTGTAAATGACATTTGCGGAAGCGGAGTCGTGGGTAATGGTCACCTCCTGGTTGGCGGCGTCGACGGCGTTATTCACCCCGGTGACGGTGATGGTCTGCTGCGTGTCCCAGTTGGCGTTGGTGAAGGTCAGGGCGGACGGGCTGACCGTGGCGTCGGTCGGCGCACCCGAGGTGGGTCTGATGACCACGTCATTGGTGAGACGAGTAAATCCTTCCATGCCGGTATTGGGAGGCGGTTGTGTGTTCAGCACCACGGTGTAGGTGGCCGTGCCACCGGCCTCGCCGACCGTGGTGCCGCCCTCCATCTCGGTGAAGGTCACGCCTGCCCTGCCCATCTCGTCGTCGGTAATGATCACATCCACAAAACCAAAGTCCCGTACACTAATCGGATAGCTGTCATCGTTACCGTCGCCGCTGGTAATGCGATGGGTGATGGTCGCCAGGCGATTGGTGATCACGTCGACGCCGACCTGTCTGAAATTGGCAATGTCGTCGTTGACGCCCATCACTGTTACTGTCTGTGCCGTGGCCCAGTTGGCCGGCGTGAACGTCAGGCCGGGCACACTCACGGTCACTGCACTTTCCGAACTGGAGGTCACCGTCATCTCCACGTCGCCGACCGGCTGTGTGTTTAACACCACGGTGTAGAGGTCCGTGCCGCCGGCCTCGCTGACCGTGGTGTCGTCATCCGTTTGGCTGACGGTCACGCCCGCCATGTCGTCGTCGGACACCGTGACTTCCACTGTGCCGGTTACTCCGTTATAACCTCCGCCCGAGGCCGTGTGCGTCAGCGTCACTGTGTCGTCCGCTGCGTCGGCGTCCTGGGCCGCTGTCACTGTCACCGTCTGTGCCGTGGTCCAGTCGCCTACCGTGAACATCAGGCTGGTTTCGTCCGGCGTCAGGTCGGTGCCATGACCGCTGATCGCGAGCGTCACTGTGGCCATCGGCGCACTCGCCAGGCCCACTGTGTAGGTGACGCTGCTGCCTTCGTCCACCGTCGGCGATGTCGGAGTGAAAAACAGACCCGGCGGTGATTCGTTAATATTGAAATTCAAGGAACCCGTGCCGGTCGCGCCGCCGCCCAGGCCGGTGCCGGAATCACCGTCCAGTGTGCCCAGGCCAATCTGCACCGACTCTGCGTCGTCGGTTGCGCTGTCGTTCGCCGCTCTCAGTATCAGCGTGGCGGACATCGGATCCGAGGCCGGCTCCGCACCCGTTCCCGCGCCGGTGAAGGTCACCATGGCGGTGCCGCTGTTCAGGCTGCGGTAGGTGACGCCGGTCGCCGACATGCCGGTCAGGGTGTAGTCCGTGCCCCGTGTCGCGGCGCCGCCCAGGGTCAGCGGTACCGGCAGCCTCTCGCCGTCCACCAGATTACGACCCAGGGTGATCGTTATCGTCTTGCTGCCCCCTTCATTTATATCGCCCGACTCGCCCGACAGGGTCACTGTGGTCGGTTCGTCGTCCAGAACGTTCACGGTGGCGCTGCCTGTGGCGACGAATATGTCGGTACGCCCCGCCACTGTCACGGTGACCGGGCCGTCCGGTTCATCCATACTGTCGCCCACGGTCGACACGGGGTGGGTAAAGCTGCCGGTGATCGGCACGGTCACCGTTTGGGTTCCCTCGCTGCCGGACATCACGAAGTCACTGCCCGGGGCGTCCACCACGAACAGGTCGATGGCCAGCGGTGCGCTGGGCGAGGGTGTTACGGTGATCGTGAAGCTGGCGTCGGTGCCCTCCGTCACCGACGCCGTGTCGGGGGCGATGGTGACGGTCGAAGTAGTTTGTGCCACCACAAAGACCGGAGACAGGGCGAAGAGGCTGCGCTCGAGAGTCGCTGACAATACACCACCACTACCCAGGCCGCTACCCCGACGCCCTGTACGGACATTGCTTGAGCCAAGCTCCTCGCCGTCATCCCCGGTTCCATTATTATTGCTGCCTGTATAGGGGAAACAGCTAGGATTTTCTTCAACAAGAAAAAAACCCTGACAATCTCCTGAAAAAAAATCAGGGTCGACAGGAGGGATCTCGAAAGATACTCCACTCTCATCTCGATCTTCCCTAGTACCGGTATCCCACGTTCCGTCGTAAAAATCGCCGTAATTGTCGGCGACCCTGGGACCGTTCAGCCAGTAGATGGGCACGCCGGTACCGGTGGTCATGGTATTGTCGCGGGCGTCCACTGCGGCGGTCGAACCAAGCACGCGGAACGCCGAACTGTAGGGCCGGATGGCCGCGTGGCCTTCGGAGGCGAAAGTCTGCACGAAGTTGTTGTAGGTCTCGATGTTCGTTGACGTTGCGGGTACTTGAGCGCTTGAGATGAACAGCAGCCGGAAGCTTCCTCCGGCGTTGATGGCCGAGGGTTTCAGCGCCCAGTCCTGGGGGACGGTGTAGGAACCGTTGGTATTGACCGACGGCCCAGTCTGGGCGAAGGCCGGGGTGGCAAGGCCGACGAGCAACGGCAGCAACGGCAGGGCCGACAGAAGATTCGGCAGCCGTCCACGGCACCGACGGCGGGTGATCGCATGCATGCCGGCGATAATGCGGCCGGCGCGTGTTATGAGTTGTCCGGCATATGCCAAAGCTTTCGCCACCATTAAAACTCCCAATGTTGTTACTTCTTCTGTGCCTTATGGCTTACCAAGTTCTCTGGACGAGCATTATCCTGATAATTAATCCAGTATAGCGCAGATGATTGTGTCTGTGTCAACGAAAATTTCAAGGGACACTCATGAGCGCACACCGGGCACAGTCAGAATGACCTCAAAATGCTTATTTACTTTGGTATTTTCTGGTATTACTCTGGAGGTAACTGCGCTTTTCCGGCCATTTTTGACTTGTTTGGCACTCGTTTGAGCGAATTTCAACTGCCTGCTGAAAATCCGGGTTTATGCCATCTTTTCAGCCTGCCTGGCATTGCCAAACTGCTGTTCTTCGGTGGAACCTGTCAAGGCGGTAATGGATGAGGAGCCGCCCTGGATGACTGTTGTTACGTCGTCAAAGTATCCCGCGCCGACTTCCTGCTGATGGGAGACAAAGGTGTAACCCTGTTCACGGGCGGTGAATTCGGGTTCCTGAACCATTTCAGTATAGTGCTGCATGCCTTCGCCTCGGGCGTAGGCGTGTGCAAACCGAAAGGTGTTGTACCAGTTGATATGGATGCCCGCCAGGGTGATGAATTGGTATTTGTAACCCAGGGCGGACAGGTCTTCCTGAAAGGTGGCAATGCTGGCTTCGGACAGGTTGGCTTTCCAGTTAAAGGAGGGCGAGCAGTTGTAGGCCAGCAGTTGTCCCGGATTTGCGGCTTGTACGGCCTGGGCGAACTCACGTGCAAAACCGATGTCCGGCTTGCCTGTTTCGCACCAGACCAGGTCGGCATACGGCGCATACGCTACGCCGCGGCTGATGGATTGTTCCAGGCCGTTGTTGACGCGATAGAAACCTTCGGCGGTACGCTCGCCGGTCAGGAATGGTTTGTCGTTGTCGTCTATGTCCGAGGTCAGCAGGTTGGCCGCTTCCGCATCCGTGCGGGCCAGAATGATTGTCGGTACGCCCATGATGTCTGCGGCAAAACGTGCCGAGATCAGTTTCTGGACGGCTTCGGAGGTTGGAACCAGGACCTTGCCACCCATGTGTCCGCATTTCTTGGCGGCGGCTAACTGGTCTTCAAAATGGACGGCGGCGGCACCGTTGGTTATCATGTTTTTCATCAGTTCGAAGGCGTTAAGTACACCGCCAAAACCTGCCTCCGCATCGGCCACAATGGGCAGAAAGTAGTCAATATAACCCGGGTCACCCGGGCTGATGCCCCGGCTCCACTGGATTTCGTCGGCACGCTTGAAGGTGTTGTTGATGCGACGAACCATGGCGGGTACGGAGTCGTAGGCGTACAGTGATTGGTCCGGGTACATTGTTTCAGATGTATTGCCGTCAGCGGCAACCTGCCAGCCGGACAGATAAACCGCTTCCAGGCCGGCCTTGGCCTGCTGCATGGCCTGACCGGCGCTGATTGCACCGAATGCGTTGACGTAACCTTTGCCGGCGTCGCCGCTAACCAGTCTCCAGAGTTTTTCTGCGCCGTGTCTGGCGATCGTGTTCTCAGGTTGAAGGGAACCGCGCAGGCGCACAACGTCTGCGGCGTTGTAGCTGCGTTTGACGTTTGTCCACCGGGGGTTGGTGTCCCAGTCTCGCTGTAATTCATCAATCTGTTGCTGGCGTGTTTTCATATCAATGTCTCCGTTACGTTTCGTGGTCAGGAAAGCTCTGAATGCGTCGTACGCAAAAACGGTTGAGGGGGCGTCGTCGGACCTGTTCCGTTTATTGTCAAGCCGGTTTGCAAAGCATAGGGGTGCGTGAAGTATTAATAAAGTTTCATATTTTAATTGTCTGAATTGCGTGAGTTAATACTGGGGTTTGTGCCATTCGATGCCGGCTTTGCCATACGCCGGTCTCTGCACAAGGTGGACACTGCCGACAAGAATTTTTAATGGGCATATAAGTCTTGTGTTGGTTGATGAGGGCCGGTTTGCGCTTTGATTATCATACGGTTAGCGTTGTTTGGCTATAAATGGCATTGAGATTGGTCCCTGCGGGCAATAATGTTTATTCGATAAATTAATTATGAAATGTTTCTGGTTTAACGCACAATCGCCTCCCCATTATGAGGAGTGAAGGAGGTGCCATGCCGGTCAATACGTTATTAGCCGCTTCGGTGGAGCTGCTTGTCCTGGGGATGGGAACTGTTTTCGTTATTCTCGGGCTGCTCATCGGGTGTATGACCTTGCTGGGTCATTTCGCCCCAAATGAGGAACCGGTCACCGTATCTGCCGACTCAGATGCGCCTTTGGCTGCCGCCATTCAGTCTGCAATCCATGTTTACAGAAGCAGACGCCCGACTCGATAATTAACGATCTGATCGTTATTTTATCGTTGGATATGGCTTTATCTGAACCATGATGAATAAACCACTGCAAATTACGGATGTCGTCCTGCGTGACGCACATCAGTCATTGTTCGCTACCCGTCTTCGCATTGAGGATATGCTGCCAATCGCCGAAAAGCTCGACAGGGTCGGCTATTGGTCACTGGAAACCTGGGGTGGTGCCACCTTTGACGCCTGTATTCGTTTCCTTGGCGAGGATCCCTGGGAGCGCCTGCGCCGGTTAAAGGCGGCTATGCCAAATACCCGGCAGCAGATGCTGCTGCGCGGCCAGAATGCGCTCGGTTATCGGCATTACGCGGATGATGTTATTGAAAAGTTTGTCGAGCGCGCCGCTGAAAACGGTATGGATGTGTTCCGTATTTTTGACGCCATGAATGATGTGCGTAATCTGGAAACGGCAGTCAAGGCCGCGCTCCGTGTTGGCCGGCATGCTCAGGGCACGATTTGTTACACCGATAGCCCCGTTCATACTATGGATACCTGGATGGATATGGCCAGACGCCTGGAGGATATGGGTTGCCATTCAATCGCCATTAAAGATATGGCCGGTCTGCTGAAACCCTATACGGCCTATGAACTGGTTACCAGGCTAAAGGAATCCACTGCCCTGCCGATTTCATTGCACAGCCATGCTACGACCGGCATGTCAACTACGACGCTGATCAAGGCGGCCGAGGCCGGCCTGGATGTCGCCGATACGTCAATTTCTTCCATGAGCCTGACTTATGGCCATTCCCCTACGGAGTCCATGGTGGCGATGCTGGATGGGACCGAGCGTGATACCGGCCTGGATATTCATCTGCTGGAAGAGATTGCCATTTACTTCCGTGAGGTGCGTAAGAAATACGCCGCATTCGAGGGTTCGTTGAAGGGCGTTGACCCGCGCATTCTGATCGCTCAGGTGCCCGGGGGTATGTTGACCAATATGGAAAACCAGCTACGTGAGCAAAACGCACTGGATAAAATGGACGAGGTGCTGGCGGAAATTCCGGCGGTTCGCAAAGACCTTGGTTATATCCCGCTTGTCACTCCAACCTCGCAGATCGTTGGTACGCAAGCGGTCATTAATGTGCTGTCGGGGAAGCGTTATAAAACAATATCCAGGGAAACTGCGGGTGTATTAAAGGGCGAATACGGTGCCTCGCCCGGGGCGGTCAATAAGGAACTGCAGGGGCGTGTTCTGGAGGGCGGCGAGGCAATCACCTGCCGCCCTGCGGATATGCTTGATAATGAATTGGATGCACTGACCGACGAATTGAAGCGGCTGGCGAACGATGAGGGCTTTGAGTTATCCGAAAACGCCGTGGATGATGTTCTGATTTATGCGCAGTTCCCGGAGGTCGGCCTGAAGTTCCTGAAGAATCGTGGCAATGTGGATGCGTTTGAACCGGCTCCAGCAATTGGGCCTGAACGGGCCACGACGGTTCCGCCGACCACCACGCCCACCAGCGGCCCTGAAAATTACCGCGTCAATGTCGATGGTCGCGTTTATAGTGTCCAGGTTGAACCTTCGACCGGTGGGGTTATAGCCGCCACTCCCGCAACGACCGCCGCCCCCGCTGTTACGATTGATCCCGCTCATGCCGGTGAAATTGTGACCGCCCCTCTGGCAGGCAGCGTGATTGATATTCCGGTTCAGTCCGGTGATCAGGTATCCGCAGGCCAGGTGGTTATCATCATTGAGGCCATGAAGATGGAAACTCAGATTCGCTGTTCAAGCAACGGTCATGTCGCCAGTATCAATGTGAATAAGGGCGATAGCGTTCAGGTCGATCAGGATCTGTTAAGCATTCTTTAGCAGGCGGTTGAGATTCTACTCATGCGGCACGATACGGCGTTAAAAATGACCTCAAAATGCTCATTGACTCTGGGTAAACTGCGCTTTTTCGGCCTTTTTTGTCTTGTCTCGCACTCGCCTGAGCAAATTTTAACCGCCGGTTAGGCTCAGGGTATGAAAGAAGGTTTACTGGAGCTGTGGCTTGCCACAGGTATCGCTAATCTTACGCCCGGCCAAATTGTCATGATGGCCGTCTGCGGAGCGCTGATTTATCTGGCGATCGTTAAAAACTTCGAGCCTTTGCTGCTTATACCGATAGGCTTCGGCGGTATTCTAGCCAACATACCTCTGGCCGGTATCAGTGGTCCGGATGGCCTGCTTGGCCTGCTGTACGATGTGGGTATCAAAACCGGTCTGTTCCCATTATTGATTTTTATGGGTGTTGGTGCCATGACCGACTTTGGCCCGCTGCTCGCCAGACCCAGTCTGGCGATACTCGGCGGCGCCGCACAATTCGGTATTTTCATTACCCTGATTGGGGCTGTTCTTATGAATCATATCCCGGGAATTGAGTTCAGTCTGGCTGACGCATCGGCCATTGCCATTATCGGCGGTGCGGATGGACCAACGGCCATCTTTCTCGCTTCGCAACTGGCGCCTGATCTGCTGGGTGCCATTGCGGTCGCGGCTTATTCCTACATGGCGCTGGTTCCGCTCATCCAGCCACCGATCATGAAGCTGCTGACAACCGAGGAAGAGCGTAAAGTCGTGATGACTCAGCTGCGCCCGGTCAGCCGCTATGAAAAGATCATATTCCCTTTTCTGCTCGTGGGTCTGGCAATTATTTTGCTGCCCACGGCCACGCCTTTAATCGGTATGCTGGCCTTTGGCAATCTGCTCAGGGAGTCGGGGGTGGTTGACCGCTTGAGCAATACCGCTCAGAATGAGCTCATTAATATCGTTACTATATTTCTGGGACTTTCAGTTGGCGGCAAACTTTCTGCTGATAAGTTTCTTAATGCCGAAACTCTCGGTATTCTGGCGCTTGGTATTATTGCTTTTTCTGTCGGCACGGCTGCCGGTGTGGTCATGGGTAAAATCATGCACCGCGTAACCGGCGGACAGGTTAATCCTCTGATCGGGGCCGCCGGTGTGTCCGCTGTTCCTATGGCCGCCCGTGTCGCTAACAAGGTGGGACAGGAAGCCTGCCCACAAAATTTCCTGCTGATGCAGGCTATGGGGCCGAATGTTGCGGGCGTTATCGGTTCCGCCGTTGCCGCAGGCATACTACTGGCAATCGTTGGATGATGACAATGAAAAAAACTCCTCTTATACCCAGCAGCGAGTATTTCAATTCCAGGCTGGATGAAAACGGCAGGCCCTTTCTGGAGGTCAAGCTGCGCGGTCTGGCATTGTTGCGCCTGGCGGCGACCAATAAGGGTACGGCTTTTACGAATGAAGAGCGCACTACCCTTGGACTTGAAGGTTTATTGCCACCGAGGGTGACCAGCCTGCAACATCAGGTGGAGCGGCTGTATCGCAATTATCTGCAACAATCTGATGACCTCTCAAAGTATCAGTTTCTTCGCAGCGTTCAGGATCGTTCGGAATTTACATTTTATGCCCTGCTGGCGGATCACCTCACCGAAATGATGCCGATTATTTATACACCAACCGTCGGTAAGGCAGTGCAGCAGTACAGTTCGCTTTATCAAAGCCCAAGAGGAATAACGGTCTCCGCTGAAAATGCGGACCGCACCGAACAAGTTATCAATAATTACCCCTGGGATGACATCAGAATGATCGTGGTCACGGATTCCTCGGCTATTTTAGGGATTGGCGATCAGGGACACGGCGGTCTGGCAATCTGCATCGGCAAGCTGGCACTTTACACTGCCGGAGGAGGCGTAAGCCCGTTCCACACTATGCCGGTGAACCTGGATGTCGGAACAGACCGTAAAGAATTGCTGGATGACCCGCACTATCTGGGCATACAACAACCCCGTCTGCGTGGTGAGAAGTATTTCGAGCTGATCGATAACTTTGTCAATGCCGTTTACAGGCGCTGGCCCAAGGCCATCATCCAGTGGGAGGACTTTTCCAAGCACGTTGCCTTTGAAGTGCTGGAGCGCTACCGGCACAGGATCCCCTGTTTTAACGATGATATTCAGGGCACCGGTGCGGTAGCTCTGGCCGGTTTATTGTCAGCGTGCCATAAAAAAGGTGAGCATCTGCGTGACCAGTGTGTTGTCGTTTCGGGGGCCGGGGCCGGCGGCGTCGGCGTCGCCAGCGCTATTCGCGATGGTATGGTGAAAGAAGGATTGACTGAAGAAGAAGCCCGGCGAAGGCTGTTTGTACTGGATGCCCGCGGGCTGGTTATGGAGGGTATCACCGCTGACAGCTACAAGGTGCCGATATCTCAGTATCAGGATACCTGCGCCGATTGGACCGTTGAGGGCAATATACCCAATTTGATGGAGGTCATTGATAACGGCAAACCTACCGTGCTGCTCGGCCTCACCGGTATCCCCGGCCTGTTTTCGCAACCGATTATTGAGGGCATGGCGCGCAGTACCGAGCAGCCTGTTATCTTCCCTCTGTCCAATCCAACGTCAAACTGTGAGGCGTTACCCACTGATATTATTGAATGGACCAAGGGTAAGGCGATTGTTGCCAGCGGCAGTCCGTTTGCAGATGTGGTCTATGAGGGTCAGACCTTTGTCATCGGTCAGGGGAATAATGCCTTTGTCTTCCCCGGGCTTGGCCTTGCTTCTATCCTCGGTGGCTGCAAACGCATCACTAATGAAATGGTGCTTGAGTCCGCCTATGCACTCGCTGACTATACCAGTAACAGGCATCTGGAAAGGGGCCTTATCTTCCCGCCTGTCGATGAACTGCAGGAGGTCAGCATCAAGGTCGCAACCAGGGTGCTGGTTCAGGCCATGGCCGACGGCGCATCAACGTGTGACGACCTGAATCCGGAGGGACTTGAAGACTATGTACGTTCCCAATTCTGGAAAGCAGAATATATGCCATTCGTCCCCAGCAGTGAGGTAATCGAGTATTAAATCTCTGGCATGGCAGGCTGTCATGCTTTTCCCGGCCTGCCTTTACGGTTCTAACTGTATGCCAGGTTAATCAGAGTTTCCCTAACTGCAGAAATATTCTATGTATTTCCGGGTTTCCTCCAGCTTTTTACTTCTGGCATCATCATCCAGGTAAACGGTCTCGCCAGCTTCATTTTCGTAACCTATACGGACAGCGGCCTGTAGCTTTGACAGGTTAATTCTGGCTGTCTCGCATTGATCACCACTTTTTTCAGATGCCGAGGTTTTGGTTTTTTCTGCAGGCGCTTCGGCTTCGCTCTTGTCTCTTGAGTCAATCTGCTCGGCAAATGGCCTGTTAAGATCCGGAGAGTTTGCCGGGGGCGGTGGCGCCGCTTCTATAACCGTGTACTCGTAATCGAGAGGCTTGCGTTGTGTGTAATGAGTTTTGCCCTTATCATCCACCCACCGGTATATGGTATCCGCAAAACTCAAAGAACACAGCGTCACAAGCGCAAGGCCAAATAATAACCTGATTCTCATCATCTCTATTCCCTCTGTTAGTCTGCCAAAGGCAAGACCTTGACGTGTGTCCGATAGCTCAGATATTTTGCTGGCTGCAATGTAAGATACTCCATTCTTATGCTCAGGGGAATATTTTTGAGGTGTTTTCCTCTCAAAATCAATGACTCATTGTCACCGATTTTGGCGATACATCTGTGTATCACAGGAAGCTCCGGCTTGATTCAGAATTCCCTCTATTGCACGGAATCTTCCGGCTTTTGCTTATCGGAAGCGGTTATACCCAGTAATTTTTCACGCAGGGCCGCATCCACTTCCTGTACAATCTCCGGGTGCTCTTTCAGATACTGCCGAACATTTTCCTTGCCCTGACCAATACGTTCATCTTCGTAGCTATACCAGGCACCGGCTTTCTTAATGAAACCATGCTGCACTCCCTGATCAATAATTTCACCAAGGTAGGAAATGCCTTCACCGTAAAGAATTTCGAATGTCGCGATCTTGAACGGGGGGGCCATTTTGTTTTTCACCACTTTAACCTTGGTTTCATTGCCAATCACCTCGTCACCTTTTTTGATCGCACCGATACGACGGATATCCAGACGAACAGAGGCGTAGAACTTCAAGGCGTTGCCGCCGGTAGTTGTTTCAGGGTTGCCAAACATGACTCCTATTTTCATACGTATCTGGTTGATAAAGATCACCATGGTATTCGACCGCTTGATGTTGCCGGTCAGCTTACGCAACGCCTGAGACATCAGGCGCGCCTGTAATCCCATATGAGAATCTCCCATTTCACCTTCAATTTCAGCCTTGGGCGTGAGCGCCGCCACAGAGTCAACCACGATCAGTTCCACCGCGCCGGAACGTACCAGCATATCCGTAATTTCCAGCGCCTGCTCACCGGTATCCGGCTGTGATACCAGCAGATCGTCAATAGCGATACCGAGCTTCTCAGCATATGTCGGATCAAGTGCGTGCTCGGCATCCACAAATGCCACGGTGCCGCCCTGCTTCTGAGTCTCTGCGGCTACTTGCAGACTCAGGGTGGTTTTACCCGAAGATTCAGGGCCGTATATCTCAATAATCCGCCCCTTGGGCAAGCCACCAATACCTAATGCGACATCGAGAGCCAAAGAACCGGTTGAAACGATGTCAATATCCGCGGCTGTCGCGTCCCCCATGCGCATGACCGAACCCTGTCCAAACTGTTTTTCGATTTGGGAAAGTGCTGCCGCTAATGCCTTTTGCTTTTGTTCATCCATTTTGCCTCCTGATGGCGTTGATATGAGACCGTTGATTAACCTTTCGGTCAGGCGCGATGTTGATTATATTCAGGAGGCCTTTAACAAGTCCATACCCTGTATGAGGAGGTCGCCACGACATCGGTATGCTATATTCCCGGTGTCCGGCAACCCGGACAATCATTTCTGAAAACGCCTGCGTGGTTGTATATGAGAACCGGTTCCAACAGTCTTTTTGAGTCAAGCCTTGATTCCCTTCCTCTTGTTCAGCGTGGCAAGGTGCGCGATATTTATGATATCGACGACCAACATATGCTCATCGTTACGACGGATCGCCTATCCGCCTTTGATGTTGTCCTGCCGACGCCCATCAATGGCAAGGGGGCAGTATTGACCGGCATTTCCAATTTCTGGTTTGATTTTTTCAAGGACACTATCCCGAATCATTTAAGTCATATGGAATTATCTGAGATTCTCCCGGATGATAAGGAAAGATCACAGGTTAAAGGGCGAACCACTATCGCGCAGAAGCTAAAACCCTTACCGATAGAGGCTATCGTCAGGGGATATTTAGCCGGTTCCGGCTGGAAAGACTATCAGGAGGCGGGCGCTGTCAGCGGAATTACACTGGCTGCCGGTCTGGAACTGGCAGACAGGTTACCCGCACCGATTTATACGCCTTCGACCAAAGCCGACGCCGGACAACATGACACCGCTATCTCTTTCGACGATACGGTAGAGCTACTTGGAGAGAACCTCGCGGAACAGGTTCGAGAAGTGAGTTTACGAATATACACAACAGCAGCCGAATATGCGCTGGAAAGAGGGATTATCATTGCCGACACCAAGCTCGAGTTTGGTCTGGACGTGAGAAACGAACTTGTCCTGATTGACGAGGTATTAACACCCGACTCCTCAAGATTCTGGCCTGCGGACACCTATCAGCCGGGTATCAGTCCTCCCAGTTTTGACAAACAGTTTGTGCGTGACTACCTTGAAACGCTGGATTGGCAGAAAACGCCCCCCGGTCCTGAACTACCAGAAGAAATCGTCGAACACACTATATTAAAATACAGGGAAGCTGAAAGGCGTCTGAAGGGATAAAAGGATACCGGTCTGACGATATGAACGGTTTTCTGTTACTGCTTCTGTTAATCATTGTTGTACGAATATGGTATGGCAGTGCTAAAGTCAGAGAATCTGCGATTGACTGCGTTGCCGAAACTTTGCAGGATGCGGGACTGCAATTACTGGATGGTTCTATATGTCTGCATAAAATATGGCCGACACGTATGGCGTCAGGGCATATCGGTCTGCTACGCTTTTATTATTTTGAATATACTACCAACGGCGTGGACCGGCATCAGGGGTTAATCGTCATGGCAGCAGATAATATGGAATGCCTGCAATATAGAATAAACGGGCAAACTATTATGATAACAGGAGATAACAACCTGTAAGATCAATTCCCCAACTTATAACTCGTCGCAATAAGCATTACCGGTTTTTTAGCTATGCCACTACTTTTTTCCAGGTATCCTGGCTGTCGTGAGAGCCACTTAAAACGCCGTTACCAGAATCCTCTCCTGCATTTTGGTGAAAATATTACCCAGGATATGGTCAATTTCGCCCATCGGGAGGATCTGGCCGAACTCGAACGATTCAAACAGGATTTCACTGATCTGGTAACCCGGGCGGTAGAGCTTCAACTCAATAGCGAAAGCGATATTATTCTTAAGCTGAAAGAAGATATCGATAAGCTCTATGAGCAGTGCACGGGCCTGGCAGGCGACCCCGCCCCCTACAAAAAGGGACTAAACAGATTAATGAAAGTGGTCATGACGGCGATACGAAAAGGCGCGGGCAAAGACCCGACGGCACATGACCAGCTAAATCAGGAGGAGCTGGCCCGTACACAGCATTATGAGCTACTGGAATTGCCGTTAGTCTCGCATCTGCTCAGGCCGGACTCCCCTGTTAAGGCCGACGAGCTCGCCGCCCTGATACTGGGGGAAGATGTGGACAATGCCCGCATCATTCTGGGGCTTTTCGACCCTGAGCATATTATTGAATTGAGAAATCAGGCGGAGAGCTTATTAAAAGATGAAACCGGTGCAATACACGGCGCACCTTTCGCCGGCAGCATTCTCGGGTTACTCAGAAAATACGCTGACAACACCACTCAACATTAAATAACAGGTCGTCCGGTCTGAACACGGCGGCGTCGGTGCCGCTGTTTTCGGCAATGGATACGCCGGATTTTGAGGTCATCACACCCGGCGGATCGTCTATCTGTATGTCGAAGCTGTTCCGTGCGCTGCCCGGACCGGCGCAGAAGCCAAATTGACCGCACGGCAACTTTGCTGCCAATCCGATCAGCGGCCGGGTTTAATCGAGCTGCCCGACTGGGAAGGAAAGCCTGTGTTCATGTGTTCAACTACGTATGTCATCTATTGCTAATTTCATTGCCACTTTGCCTCTATTTGGCCGGTGCTATCGCAATTCTGTAATGTCCTTTGCAGTAATCTAAAGGATACATGACCACTTCGGGCTGACATCGCGCTTTTTACCCTTGAGGGAACCGGGCACGCATGAGAGAATTTCTGTTTTTTTAACTTGGGGCGGCCCGGCTATATGAGTGCTCAGATAATTGATGGAAAAGCCGTTGCTGAAGCATTACGTGAAAATATTCGGGGCCGGGTGGAAAAGAGGTTATCCCGACAACGACGGTGCCCGGGTCTGGCCGTTATACTAACCGGGGAAGACCCTGCCTCACAGATCTATGTGCATAATAAAAAGCTGGCATGTGAGCAGGCCGGCATAGAGTCCTTTGAATTCAAAAAACCTGCTGAGACAACTGAGGCCGAATTGCTTGATTTAATCGTGCAATTAAATGCGGACGTTCAGGTGGACGGCATTCTTGTCCAGCTCCCACTACCCGAACATATTGATACCGACAAGGTCATTGAAACGATTTCTCCTGATAAGGATGTGGATGGTTTTCATCCATACAATATCGGGCGGTTAGCCGCAGGCAAACCGACTTATCGCCCCTGCACGCCTCAGGGTATCATCCGCCTGCTCGAATCTACCGGCATCAATCTGGCAGGCATGGATGCTGTAATCGTCGGTCGTTCAAACATTGTCGGGCGCCCCATGATGCTGGAATTACTCGCCAAAGACTGCACACCAACAATTTGTCATAGCCGCACAAAAGACCTTGCCGGGCGGGTTCGTTCTGCAGACATTGTTGTCGCCGCAGTCGGCAAACCTGACTTCATTCAAGGCGATTGGATAAAACCAGGTGCAATCGTCATTGATGTTGGCATCAATCGCCTGAAGAATGGTTGTTTAACCGGCGATATTGACTTCGAGTCAGCTCGGAAAAACGCCGGTCGCATTACTCCCGTACCAGGCGGCGTAGGCCCTATGACAATCGCCTGCTTGCTGCAGAATACGTTGACTTCCGCCGAATCCAGAGACTGCCTGCGAGGCAGTCAAGGTGGCTAAACTAACGATATTCACTAATCTTTTCCTGTAGTGCGACCTGACGCATATATTCCAAAACCTCATCGCGCATGCTTTGCTGCTTCTGAGACGAAAAAGGCTGGTGGTTTCTATCCAGTAATACCGCATCCAGTTCCCTGGAGACATTCTGGGCGGCAAACCACATTTCATCCAGCGCATGAAGCGCATCAAAAGTATGTGGCAACTGTAAAAACATTGTGATCCCAGGGGTTTCAAGTGACATCAATTCACTCAAATCAAAATCACCCGGCTCCGTCATATTGACCACGCTGAAAAGCGGTTGCTTACTACCTTCGGTCAGACGATGAAAAATACCCATATCACCATGTCTGAGATTGTATTTTTCCATAACCCGAACGAAGTCCGGGCCGCTTATTAAACCTTCCCGGCTTTTGATGTTGATATAGATAACATCGTCTTCGGAAATGGCATGATCATCAGTTTTTTCTTCTTCAACACGTTTCCCAAACCAGTGAGGATAACGTTTTTCCAGCCAATAAATCCAACAAATTCCGGCCAGTAAAATAAAACCTGTAATGACTAATGTTAAGCGGAATGAGTCCATGTCACTCGACCTGAGAAGCGAGTTTATCGCGTTCCTATGACGCCATCTGCATGGCTTCATCAATATCGACTGATACCAGCCGGGAGACGCCGGCTTCCTGCATGGTGACACCCATTAACTGCTTCGTCATTTCTATCGTCATTTTACTATGTGTTACAACGATAAACTGAACGTCGGCTGACATTTCACTGACTACTTCACAAAACCGAACTACATTTGCGTCATCAAGCGGCGCATCAATCTCGTCCAGCATACAAAATGGAGCCGGATTCAGTTGAAACAATGAAAACAACAACGCGATAGCCGTCATGGTTTTTTCCCCGCCCGATAAAAGATGGATATTGCTATTTCGCTTTCCCGGAGGTCGAGCCATAACCGAGACACCTGTTTCCAGCAGTTCTTCTCCTGTCAGTTCCAGATACCCATGACCACCACCAAAAAGGCGTGGGAACATTTTCTTCATGCTGGAGTTGACCTGATCAAAGGTATCCTTGAACCGGGTTCGGGTTTCCCGATCAATTTTGCGCATGGCACTTTCCAGAGTTTCCAGAGCTTCGGTAAGGTCATCGTTCTGTTTGTCCAGATATTCCTTGCGCTCGGAAGCCGCTTTGTACTCGTCAATAGCCGCAAGATTGATCGGGCCTAGTTGGGCTATTTGCTTTTCAATGCTCCCAAGCTCCTGCGCCCATGCACTTTCGGAGGCTTCGGGGTCCAGCTCTTGCAAAATGACTTTGACAACATGATTTGATTCCACCAGTTGCTCAGTGAGGCCCTGACATCTTACCTTGATTTCCTGCCACATCATTCGAGCTTGCTCGACCTGTACCAGACGCTCCTGCACAAGTTGTTCAGCCTGATAACGCTTTTTTTCCAGTTCGCGCATTCCATGATTGATTTCTTCCACTCTGCCTCTGGCTTCAGCCAGTTCAGTCTCAATGGTCTGACGGTCTTCCAGTAATTGACTCCGTTGCGCCTTCATTTCCTCCAGAGGAGTGTCTTCACCATTCATGGATTGTTGCAACTGGGTACATTGACTTTCGAGACGATGTTGCTGGTCCAGCATGCGCTCACGATGACGCTGCATGGAATTTTGCTGACTACGCAGCGACTCAATCTGCATTTCAATCTGATGAGCCTGATCGCTTACAACATGAGACTGATCACGTTTTCGCTGCAAATCAGCAACAAAGAATTCGCGCTCGCCATCCAGGGCCTGTCTTTTTTCTTCAAGTAAGTCGAAGCGTAGTCGGGATGATTCAAGTCTTTCCTCTGTGGACTTCAATTCTTCCTGTTCAGCCACAATTCCATCTTGAATTTTCTCGGCCTCCGCAACAAGTCGTTGCGCCCGTTCTGCCAGTTGCCGAAGCGCATTTTCACCGCTATTGATTTCCGCACGGGATTCGGCCAACTGGCGGTTCAGGTCATTTATATCGCTCTGAATTCCATCACGCTCCTGTTCATGGATTGTGTAGGTCTCACGTCCCTGCTGCAAATTTTCAGTCGCCACTGTAAAGTCTCGCTCCTGCCTTGCCTGTTCCTGCTCAAGATGCTTGATGCGCTGTTCTCGCTCAAGAATACCCTCTTTGCCATGCCCTACGGATACGCGTATCCAGCTTCGACCAAGACAGATGCCGTCGCGAGTAATCACACTGGCCCCCTCCGGCAATTCGGCCCGCATAGCCAGAGCACTGACCAAATCATCAGCAATATAGACATCATGCAGCAGATCGCTCAAATCGCTGCCGGATTTAACCTTGCTGATTAGAAGACGGATATCGCCATTTTCAACAACTGAAACCCGTTGTTTTATCAAACTGATACGACCAGCCTCAAGTTGATGCAGGTATTTCGAGTATTCTGAGTCATCCGCAATGCTAATGGCCTCCAGGTAATGGCCTAATACTGCTTCAACGGCTTTTTCCCAACCTTCTTCGACTTCCAGGTGCTGCGCAAGCCGCGGCGCATCAGAGAGCTTGTGCGAATCAATCCACCCGGAAACATGCTCATTTTCCCCACCGTAGGCTGCCTTTTGTACAGACTGTAATGTCGCAAGTTCAGCCCGCGTGCATTGCAGTGATTCCCGCAGGTCATCCTGCTGCGCTGCCAACCCTCCGTTTAGAGTCCGCTGTTCAGCCATCGCCTCAAATCTGGTTTGCAGGGCTATCTGCAGCTCATTCTCACGAGCGACCAGCTCCTCACCCCGGGCTTGCAGCGATTGTAATTCTTCATCCAGAGACCGCTCCCCCAGATTGATCTGTTCTTCCTGAACCGTCTGCAAGCGCTCGTTGAGCTGCTCCACGTGACGCTTCATATGATCAATACGGGTAGTTTCCACCTGTATGGACTGGCTTGCCATCGAAAGCTCTTTTTGATTGCTTTCCGATTGCTGCTGCCAGTTCTGCATAGCCGTTTCCGCCTCACTTAACGATTCTCGAAAAGCCTGCTGTTCCCGTTTGGCCTGTTCCAATCGCGGCTCATCGTTTTCCAGTTGCTCTTCAATCACCCGGAGGCTTTCTTTATCCTGCTCAAGATGAGTGGCAACATCCTGTAGCTGTTTCTCCAGCCTTTCGAGTTCAGACTGCTGCTGTTGACGGGTTTCTCGAGCATGTTTGACGGCAGCTTCGAGACGGGTAATTTCCGAACCATGCTGGTAAAAGCGGAGCTGCACGGTATTCATGGCTTCACCCGCCTCGCCATGTTCCAGTCTGGTCTTTTCTATCCTGGTTTCCAGTTCACGCTGGCTGGCGACGGCACTCTCATAAATGTTCTCTTTTTCATGAATAGCCTGTTCACGCTCCGTTGCCTGATCATCAAGCCTCTTCCAGCGAAGCGCCAATAACTCCGCCTTATATTTGCGTTCATCCTGCTTAAATGATTTATATTTCTCAGCCGCCTCAGACTGACGCTTTAGATGGTTAAGCTGTTTTTCCAGTTCTTCCCTCAGATCGGTCAATCGCTCCAGGTTTTCTCTGGTATGGCGGATACGGTTTTCAGTCTCGCGACGACGTTCCTTGTACTTGGAGATACCCGCCGCTTCTTCCAGATGAACACGTAATTCCTCGGGCTTGGCCTCAATGAGCCTGGATACCATCCCCTGCTCAATAATCGCGTAGCTGCGTGCGCCCAGACCAGTTCCCAAAAAGACATCGGTAATGTCCCGTCGGCGGCATCGGGTTCCATTGAGCCCATACTCGGAAGAACCGCTCCGAGATACCGCTCGCTTGACAGAAATCTCGCTAAACCCTGCATACTGACCACCAAGCTTACCCTCACGATTATCAAACACCAATTCGACGGACGCCGCACCTACCGGCTTACGGCTGGTAGAGCCGCTGAAAATAACATCCGCCATAATCTCACCACGCAGGCTTTTTGCCGAGGCTTCACCCATGACCCATTTCACGGCGTCGATAACATTCGATTTTCCGCAGCCATTCGGGCCCACAATACCCATAAGGTTACTGGGGAAAACGATGCTGGTGGGGTCGACGAACGATTTAAAACCGGCGAGTTTAATCTTTTTGAGGCGCACTAAATTTCATTTCAATCAACGAGGCGACAAATGTTAGTATCTTCACTGGCTTTTGTCGATGAAGAACTCAAGGTATTTCAACATGAGTACACAACCCAGTAAGGAACTTGAAACATTTGAGAACCCCAATCCGGAGCGGGATTACACCATACGAATCAATATCCCTGAATTTACCTGCCTGTGCCCCAAGACCGGGCAACCGGATTTTGCTACACTGAAACTGGAGTACGTACCCGACCAACTCTGCGTGGAGCTAAAATCCCTGAAGCTGTATATCTGGTCATTCCGTGATGAAGGTGCCTTCCATGAAGCGGCGGCCAATGAAGTTCTCAGCGATCTGGTCATTGCAACTGAACCGAGATTTATGCGCCTGACGACCATATTCAATGCGCGCGGCGGGATTTACACTACTGTTGTTACCGAGCACCGTGATCCGGATTGGACCATGCCCGAAAAAATTGAGCTCCCCTGAAATGGCACGGAAAATAAAATATCACGGTACTGCCCGACCGATCCACCAAGGATAGCTAATGAAAAAGCCGGGTTTTTGGGCGGGCATTCAATATTTTCTGCATGGTTTCAGCCTGATTAATACTGCCGGACTGCGGCGCTTTGTCGTTATCCCACTGGGCATTAACATCATTCTGTTCTCACTGGCAATCTGGTTTGGCATCAGTTGGGTTGATACACAGATTGATCAACTGGAGATATTCATTATCGAAAATACCGCAGGCAGTATGCAATGGCTGGCCAGTCTTGCTGAATGGCTGAAATGGATCTTTATACCACTGGCCACTCTGGTCATGCTGGCCATCATGTTTTACACCTTCTCCCTACTGGCAAATCTGATCGCAGCTCCGTTCAATGGCCTTCTGGCGAAAAAAATTGAAGATCACCTGACAGGTATGCAATCCAGCGGGAATGGCAGTATGCCGGATGCAATCAAGGACATCAGCGGATCATTTTTATCTGAACTCAGGAAATTACTCTATTTTTTAACCAGAGCAATACCACTACTTATACTGTTTATTATTCCAGGGGTGAATATAGTTGCCGGCTTTCTCTGGTTTATATTCAGCGCCTGGATGTTGACGATTGAATACAGCGATTATTCGATGGGGAATCACTCCGTCCGTTTTACCGACCAGAGGCAGGTACTGAAAGGTAATAAGTTTTTCGCCCTGGGATTCGGTACGGCGACCATGATCGCAACCATGATCCCCATACTTAATTTTATAGCCATGCCGGTGGCTGTTGCGGGCTCGACTGCCATGTGGATAAATTACTGGAAGGATAGTATATCCGGGATATGCCGTTGATTAATTGATTTTGAAAGGAAAACACAAATTAGATTGTTGTTTTCCACGCTCTGACAAGTCCAGGATGGAATTGTTCTTAAGCTTCCTTAATATCAAAATACAGGGAAGAGTCCGGATAAACTCATCAATTCGAATCCATCAGATTTTATTTACGAACTTATGAAAACCTGGAGAGTGCCTGAACAATGGATGTTTTGCCCACACGTTCACGAAAAAGACTGGCCTCTTGCTTCATGGACTTGTTTGCTGCAGCAACATCGACCTGAAACTGCTCGGAAGTCAATAAATTGATGTAACTCTCCATTACTCTGGAAACTGGCGCGAAGGAGTCTTCACAAGCATGATTAAAGCGCAGATTGGCTTCCTGGGTTATCTGGTCAATATTTGTCGTACGGTCCGTAATATCAAACGACAGGTGCAGACTGAACTCGGCTGACGTCTGAACCATGTGCGGCACTCCTGCGCGAATATACATGGCATCTCCGGGCCTGGTCGTCAATTCGGCGTGAACCGGCCCCATTTGTTCCGAATCAAGGGATGTATTACCCAGATAGCGACGCTGTTGCGGCTCAAATATTTTCCAGTTTTTCTCGCCGGCTATCTGGATAATCACCACGTCATCGCTATCACGATGACCGCCATAAGCATCCTGACCACGCTGGGAAAAGAATGCCGCACAGTCTGAGGTGGCCGGACAGGGTAACGATTCGTCCACACGACGGATGTAACTGTTAATGTCCGGGTCCATGATATCAATACCCTCCAGCACGATCGCTGCGCCATTTCGGACGCAGTCTTCGATTAACTGCTTATCCATAAAGCACAAATCCTGCTGCTGGGCGATGCGTGAACACGTGGCCTGATCCAGCGACACCGGTTGATTGTTGAGCTGAACGTGAATCCACTCAGGGGTCAGAAGAGGATTATTGATAAAGCCCTGAAATTTCTTGACCGAAAAAAACTTGGGCTTTTTAATCAGGGCCGGCACATGAGTGAATACCGCAGGGCGGTTTCTGGTCTGTTTAACACTGAATTCGTATAGCTTGTTTAGCTGTGCTTGGGCATTTTCACTCATATCGAATAGTATTCCCTGATACTTGGCTATTAATTGCTTTGACTCGAAAAAACGGCGCGTTCGGGTTCAATTCCTATGAGACTCAGCGGGCAGCCTATTCAGACCGTTGATAATACTCTATCGAGGCCGGCAATCCAATACTGTGTATGTATAAGTTCAGAAACATATTGCACTATGAGGAGGATGGAAACGAGTGCAATATGCAGTACATAGGCCATAGGGTGAAAGGCTTCTACCCGATCATCCGTTATGCCATGAAAGCCGATATGGATAATGAAGTCGCCCCACAGCGTTTGAATGTGCTGGAGTTCCGAGACAGACACGGACTACAAGCGGCCCCGGATCACAGTGGCGAGGGTCGTCGCACCCTGTATGCCTGGAAGAAGGCGTATCGTGAACAGGGATTATCGGCCTTGGTGCCGCGACTAAAAGTGCCCCAAGGTAAGTGATTACGCCGTTGGCCATGTGCGTTTGTGGCCCAAGTCCGCCAGTTGCGCCGGGACTTTGCCAATCCGGGTAAGGAGCCAGTCCGCGTTCTGCTCAAGCCCTAGTGTCAGGCACAAGGCTTGCCCTTGCCCCAGTGAGTTCATCATTGGATAACTGACCGCCGATGTGCCCGATAGAATGCGAGTGTCTCCATCGGCCCTGACGCCTAAGGGCAAGCCCAAGCGATACCGACGGACATCGGTCAAACGCCGTCCCAGGGGCTATCGCTCCGGCGAAATGGGGGAGTTCGTGGGGATGGATGCTATTGAACGGCGCCCTGACCTGCATTACGGGTCATCTGCGGCGCTACCTCCTGACCTGCATCGATGAGGTCAGTGACTATGCCCTGACCATGACGGTGCCCAAACTCAACAGCCAGATGACCAGGCGGTTCTTTGAAAAATGTTTCCAGCGCACGCCTTTTCCTATCCGGCAAGTCGTGACCGATGGCGGCAGTGCGTTCAAGGGTGAGTTTGTATCGCCTGACCCGAGACAGCCAGATGCTCCATCTGTGGACCTGTCTCAAGTCCCTTAGGATGAGTGCCGTGTGTGAGCGCTTTAAGCACACGGTCCCGGAATCAATTCAGGAACAGTTGGTGGACTTCCACAAAGATCTGCTGTTCACCAATCTGGAGTTGTTTAACGAAAAACCGGTCGATTGGCTGGTCAAATACAATGGCGTTCGTCCACACAAAGGACTGGGATTACAAACCCCGGTAAATTAAATTCAGTCCAGTACATTATTAACCACAACCAAAAGTGCAATTTATGGTGAACTCAGACAAAACTTTGTAAATTCTCTGCATCCTGTTACGATTAAAGCGGTAAGAACTGCAATGGCAGGCTCTCAGAATAGCAATCTGACTGATATTCAAACCGACTGGAACAATATGGCTCTACTCCATTATGACATCGCTGGCTCACAAATAGATGGTGCCCGGGACTATCAGGAAGATGCCTTTCTGATTACCCATCTTAGCAGCGCTGAAGATGACCAGCAGGCGCTGGCTATTGTTGCCGACGGAATGGGCGGACATGCTGCGGGCAATGTGGCCAGCAACATGGCGGTTCAGGCTTTCAACAAACACATCTCATCCAACTATCCTGTCAACGACGCGACTCTGATACCCGACATACTTCGCACCAGCATTACCAAGGCTAACGATGCGATTAAAGAAACAGTTAATGAGACAGAAGCCCTTTCTGGCATGGGCTGCACCATAGTGGGTGCTCTGCTGGCGGATGACAAGCTCTGGTGGGCCAGTGTAGGGGACAGCCACCTCTACCTGATTCGGGAAAAGGAAATTACTAAATTAAATGCCGACCATAGCTATGGCGGGTTCCTGGATCGTATGGCCGCCAAAGGCAAACATATTGAGGCCGACCCCTCCCTGTCCCGGAATATGCTAATGAGCGCCTTGACCGGCGGAGAAATCGCGGAAATTGACGTATCAACCACACCGTTTGGGTTACAACCCAATGATTATCTGATTATCGCCAGCGATGGCCTGGACACCCTGGTCGGAGATGAAATCATTAAACAGTGCGGATGGTCACCTGATTCCAAGGAAACAGCAGCAGCGCTGCTGAAGGCAGTTGAAGATGTGCAGCGTCCACGCCAGGACAACGCCACGGTCATCAGTGTTAAAACGGGCCTTGTTGAGTCCAGCGACCCGTCCGTTCCGGGCGGCGCTGCCAGTGACACTTATTTCACTGTTGACGATGATTATAGTGATTCATCATCTGGCGCTGGTTTTGGGAAAATAGCCGCCGCTATTGCCGTACTGGCTATAGGAGGCGTTGTGGCTGCTGACTTCTTCATGAAGCTTGGGATAATCTTTCCCAAGCCGGTAGTTGTTGCTGAGGTGGAAAAAATAATTGATCGCCCCGCTGAGACAGTAGCAGAACCCGATGATAGTGAAGACACGGCAACTACTGAACCTCAATTATCCGCTACCGGACCTGACATATCTGCCGAACCCAAAGCAGTCGCAAAACCCAGGAAAAAAAGACCTCATTTTGTCGTACCATTTAATGACGCCCTGAGAAATGGTTCTACAGGACCTATCATGGTGACCATTCCTGGAGGTGAATTTATGATGGGTGCGGGTTCACTTTCAGTAAATCTCGACGAAAGACCCCAACATAAAGTCAAGATTAAAGAATTCGCAATCAGTCAATACGAAATTACCTACTCCGAATACGAGCGCTTCACCAAGGCCACTGGTAAGCGTCCACCAGAGCGTGTCGGTGTCAATCCCCGCACCCAGCCCGTAGTCGAAATCAGTTGGCAGGACGCCCAGGACTATATTTCCTGGTTAAGCCGACAAACCAGCCATAAATATAGTCTTCCCACTGAAGCCCAATGGGAATACGCGGCCCGTGCGGGTACCACTACACTCTATTGGTGGGGACGAGACGCCGGCGACAATAATGCGCATTGCATTGGCTGCGGTAGCCCTGCCAGCCTGCGTCAGGCCACGCCAATCGGCAGCTTTGATCCGAATCCATGGGGCCTCTATGATACATCCGGAAATGTTGCAGAATGGACCGAGGATTGCTACAATCGGCATTATAACGGTGCACCAACCGACGGCTCAGCCTGGTATGATGGCGACTGCTCCAAACGGGTTGCACGTGGCGGTTCATTCAGTAATGCCAGTAGCGGCGTAACGAATACCCGCCGTGAAAAATACAATGCAGGCACGAAGCTGACACATATTGGCTTCCGCATCGTGCGGGAAAATAATTAATCCTTTGGCGGCGGTCGGTTTACCGGCATAGGCTGAAACTGAATATGGCTTGAAGGTGTCCCTTCCACGTTATCCCCCTCCTGCCGTTTCATGAGCTTACCCTTCTGGACTTCTCCGCTGCTTGTCGCTTCAACAATATCTTCATGCAACTGCTCGGCATAAGGCAGTTTATAAGCCCTGGGGGTACGATCAGCATCCCGGGTCAAGTCAATCACCCACATATAAATAGCACCTTCTGTACCTTTGTGTTTATTCGGCTGCATAATATGCCCTGAAACAAGCTGAAACTCCTCCGGCAATGGCTCATCTATTGGCCAACCCTCAAGCTGAGGCAAGGTATGCCAGACCACCGCATAGAACACGCTACAGATCAATATAACCCCCGTTTTTGTATACCAGCGATACGGTACCTTCAAACTCAGCAGCAGCAAAAAGAGAACGAGCGCAACATAGGCTATGGTTAAAACCAAAACCGTCACGATGGCTCCAGTGCATACGGCGTCAGCCGCTTCGGCAAGCGATTCAGATCCATCAATTCACCCTTCCCATTCAGCTTAAAGCGCACAAAGGTATGTTCCATATCCTGCCTGTCCATGATGATTTTATCGAAAAATATTGTTTTTAATGTTGGGTTTACCTTATCAATTGTCAGTGAGACCTCGATTGGTTTTTGGCTTCTGGCCTCGTAAAAATAGGCATTCACGATATATTCACCGCTGATAATTCCACGAATTGTAACCACCTCCTGATTGATATGATGAACCACCTCCTGCCCGTCAACTATGATCGTATCATTGATTTCACCACGATCATCCCGGTCCAGGTGTAACCAGCCTGCGTCTTTTTGCAGATAAGACACTACCTCACCGTGCGGGTCCTCCACCCAGACATCAATGTCATCCGCCACGTCTTCCGGCCAGGCTAAGGTAATGATGTATTCTGCCTTAAGGTTGGCCGAACCAAGCCTGGCCAGTGGATTCACAAACATGATGGCCACCATAAACAACATAGTGAAACCCAAGAGCGCATTGAACAGCAGGTCAGTAAAGGGGTCGGTAAAATAACCTCGCCTGCGGTTCATGGTTTATTTGCCGAGGTAAGTCTCGATGGTATCACTGATCAGGCCCATCAGATGTCTGGCGCCACGATCCAGAAAATGATACTGCAATCCCAGTAACATGCCGGCTAACAAACCGGAAAGCGTCGTGAACAGCGCGATACGCATACCGACACTCATATCAATCAACATATTTTGAATGGTCGTAATGTCTGCATTATCGATCACGGTAACGGAACCAAGCATGATGATAAAACCGATCACCGTGCCCAGAAGACCCAGTTTGATCATGATATCGGCAATAAACCATCCAAAGTCATGATTGGACGAGACATCTTTTTCCATACTCTCCAGCATCAAGCGACTACCCCCGGTCTGGTTACTGCGCCTCTGACGCATCAGTTGCTTATAAAGCTGTTCATGTAACAAACAGGAAGGTAACTGCTGACCAGAACTAAACACCTTGCCATTGTCTTTGAGCTCCATATCACCACAGCTATCCCGCAGCACGATGACTATGTTCTGCGCTCTGTCAATTTCCCTCGATAAGAAAGCCACACGAAAGCCGGCAGCGACGGTGGTGATTATAAAAATGGCGGCGATAATAGAAGAGATGTAGCTCTTATCATACTCCAGCAAAGTCGCAATCATGCCCAGGTCCCAGGCCAGATAAAAACCAAACAATACGGCCAGAGCAATGATCAGCCATTGCAGAAAAAACTGGTGTGAATGACGAAGCATGATAAGAATCATACCTTTGATCGATTCGATCTCATAGTCCCAAACCGGCCTGTTTGATGTTACCGACCGCCAAGAGCAATTAATGCACAAGGGCGACCCTCTGGAACGCTTCAACGAAGTCATCGGTCGGAACAATTTTCGCTCTCGGCTAAAGCAAGCCCGCCCCAAGCCAAGGTATAAAGGCGACCCTCCCGTATGATGGAGTTGTTCTTTTCAAGATGCTCGCATTGGCCAGTCTGTAGGATCCGGACGAGCATGGAGTATCAGGTCAAGAACCGCCTGTTGTTCATGCGATTTGCTGGGCCCGAGCCTTCAGGATCAAATGCCGGATGCGACGACCATCTGGCTGTTCCAGGAAGAGTCAGATAAGAACAAGAGACGGCTTGACAAGCTGTTCCAGCGTTTCGGGCACCATCTTCGCACGGCAGATTACGAGGCCCGAGACCGTCTGATCATTTGCTACTCAGGTCGTGCCTTCAATCGGAAACCCTTTGACTTTCCATTCAGGGAATCCACCCTCCAGGCGATATACCACAAAACCTTTCTCGCGTAGTTTTTCCACTGCATCAAAGACCAAAATACAATGCGGGCCACGGCAATAAGCCACAATTTCATGGTCAGAATTCAGTTCATTGAGATGTTTTTCAAGTTCTGCAAACGGGATATTGATTGCACCAGGCAAATGGCCAGACGCATACTCTTCAGCGGGGCGGACATCCAGCACAATGACCAAACCATCCTGTGCCCGCCGGAGCAGTTCCTTTGCAGGTACCGGTTCCAGATTATCTTTCACCGTCAGGTAGCTGTTAATCAGTCGGCTTACATCGGCAAGGTGACGCTCAGCGACTTTTCTCAGAGAATCAAGAAGAGCGACCACATCTTCGCCGGAGAGCTGATAATAGACTTTCTGCCTCTGTTTGCGCGAGCTGACCCGACTGTCTCAGCTGCTGTAAATGCTGAGAGGTATTCGCCACTGTTAAACCAGCGACCTCTGCCAACGCCTCTACACTGTGTTCTCTTTGCGCCAGTAATTCCAATCGATTACCGTTACTTAACGCCTTTACGACCCTGGCAAATTGATTAAACAGTTTGAAGTACTGCTCAATGCTATGTCCCTATTTAATCATGGCAATATTGACATTCCAGCACCGATAACAAACTCCAACTTTGGATTCAATTTACCCTGGTGGGACCGTTTGTTCGGCACCTATGTCGCACAATCAACAGAAGGACATATCGCAATGGAAATTGGCCTGAAAACGTTTCGCGACCTCAAACAAGTTGAAACCATACAAGGGATGCTGATGTTGCCTTTCGCACAAGTGCTTGAGAGATATGCGATTAACCACCGATGGTAACCATGTTACATCATGGTAATTTGTCAAAAAGTACCAGAAATCACACGGCAAAATAAAAATGACAGAAAATTGTCCAGCTATTTCAACAGCCTGCTAAATCTTAAAGAAGCTTAAGAAGAGTTCCATTCTGGACTTGTTAGTGCATGGAAAACAATGGAGCTCTGTTAACCATACAATCAAGGCTTCCCTGATATGTAAGCCTCATTAACATCTTTCGGATTACCTGAGCTTTCATCATAGTCAGGCAGCAACCATGCCGCCAATGCAGGCAACAATGTTACAGCAGCCAGCATGTTTACCAAAAACATAAAGAGCAGCATAATTCCCATATCGGCCTGAAATTTTAAGTCTGAAAGCATCCAGGTCAGCATACTTATCGCCAGCGTCATTGCAGTAAAGACCACTCTGCTTCCCATCATCTCCAAGGTTGTACTGAATGCTTTTTGAAAATTTAACCCTTGTTTTATAAGTGACTGAAGACAACTGAATATATAAATCCCATAATCAACACCGATTCCTACACCGAGCGCGACTACAGGAAGTGTATTGACTTTCAATCCGATTTCCAACCAAGTCATCACGGCATACGACATCAGACTAACGACACCGAGAGGAATAACAACACACAGCGCTCCTTTTATTGAACGAAAGGCAATTAAGCACAAAATAAAAATAGCGCTGAATACATATATCAGAATTGGAAACTGAGCCTCTTCTATCACCTCATTGGTGGCCGCCATAACGCCAACATTATGACCGGCCAGCAAATAGTTGACTTTATCTCCAGCATAATAATCTCTGTATCGCTTCACTTCATTGATGACACGAGAAATGGTTTCGGCTTTATGGTCTTTCATGAATATCAGTACAGGCATAGCACTACAATCCTTGTTCAACAATCCTGTCCTGGTTGGTATGTAAGCTGTTGACTGCACCAGCATGTGATAATTGCGAGGTAATTCATGCCATTTTAACGAGCCTTCATTCCAAATGATGTTCAGATTTTTGGCAATACCCGGTAACGAAATAACCGACTGGACACCTTTAACGTTTTCCATCATCCAAGCAAACCGATCAATATCCTGCATAACGTCAAAATCAACGCACCCATCTTTTTTTGTTTCCACAATAACCGAAAGAATATCAGTACCAATTGAGAATCTCTCAGCTATGATGCGAGTATCAAGATTGTAAACTGAATTCTCTCGGAATTCAGGAACACCTTGACGCAAATCACCAATCGCAATATCCGAGCCCTTCCAATATCCCAGTAAGGCGAATATGAAACCGGCCACGATTATGATAACCGCAGGCTTTTTATGCGATACAATCGCTAACCTGTTCCAATAAGGTTCAAGCAACTGCACACGCCTGATAAGTCTCTTCCGATACTCTTCGGAAAATGTGACGTAAGACAAAAGTACAGGTATCAGTATCAGGTTGGTTAATATTATGATGGCAACCCCCGTACTGGCAATGACGGCCATCTCTTGTATGATTTTAATTTCAATAAAAGAAATCGTTAGAAAGCCCGTCGTATCACTAAGCAGAGCGACACTACCAGGCAATAATAATCTCCGAAACCCGGCCCTTGACGCTCCAATACTGGTTTTACCTGCATATATCTCAGCCATGATCGCACCAACCATCTGCACAGCATGACTAACACCAATTGCAAAAACCAGAAAAGGCACCAGAATTGACATCGGATCAATGCCATAACCGAAAAATGGCAGCAATCCCATCAACCAGACTACAGCCATTAGAGAACACATCAGTATTATCACAGTCAAAATTATTGACTTCATATAAACATAAACAAGGACAGTCACGAGCACAAAAGCGATAATAAAAAAGAACTTAACATCAGCAGCGCCTTGATGAAGGTCGCCGATTATCTTTGCAAACCCGATAATATGAACTCCTATATCAGTATCACCGGATGCCAAACCCATCCGACCATCGCTACCTGAAAAGCGCTGACGTATTCGTTCTTCCAGAAGTTCTGATACTTTGATGTAATCGACTTTTTTACCTGTGCCGGGATCAAATTCCAAAAATGAAGCGCTAATTATTGCTGCGGTAAAATCATTCGCCACCAAACGTCCGACGATATCCGATTTGAGAATATTATTTCTGACTTCCTCAAGGCCCTCCATCGTCGGCTTGAAGTCAGCGGGTACGACATTACCTCCCGAAATCCCATCTTCCACTACTTCAGTAAATCGAACATCCGGTGTGAATAATGAACTGATTCGAGAACGATCAACACCTGGAATAAAAAATATCTCATCCGTAGCCTCTTTCAGAGCAGTAAAAAATTGTGGAGTAAATATATCTCCTTTCTCAACCGTAAGCGCAATAATAATACGGTTAGCTCCTCCGAACTCATCACGATATTTAAGGAAAGACTTTATGTATTCATGCTTCAGGGGTAACAACTTTGAAAAGCTGGCATCAACTCGTAGCTGGAACATGGACGACAGCATAAATACCGTCACTATTACAAAAAAAACTACGACCAAACGGCGGTAATCAAAAATCAAATTCTCGACTGTATTCGTTATTCCATTAGTCATTTGGAAGCGCAGCCTTCCAGCTCAGTCGGAGAAAAAACTTGACATAAATCCAGATCATTGACCCCGTCCTCGCCAGCAAGAATCACATAATTACCTTCATATTCGTATGCGTCTGCAATATCATTTCGCCTCTTTAATTGATAAAGATAACTCTGTTGATAACTTTTATCGACAATAACAATGTTTCCAGCATGACCTACCGCCATTAGCTGCCCATTCCTAAGACGTATCAGACTATTGAGTGGGGTTTCCACGTTTGTTGGTATGCGTGACCAGCTTTCACCTTTATCTTGAGAGTAATAAAGCCGCCCTCTTAAGCCGGTAATAGCCACTTGGCCATCTCCCCATGCCAACACATCAAACAAAGAACCTTCATATGGGGAGGGTAACGTATCCCAGGTCAATCCCTTATCTTTCGAGCGATAGATCTGACCAGCCTCACCAACGATATAAAGCATGCCGTGCAGATAACCGCTGATTGCGTTCAAGTGAAAATCGTGATCTTCATTAACAATGTCTTCTGTCCAATTGTTCCCATCATCATTCGATACCAGATAATAACCATAGGCACCGACCGCAATACTCTTTTGAGAACTCACAAACACGATATCAAGTAAGGGCCTTTCCTGGTCTTTGTCACCATGTACTATGGGCCAGGTACTCCCACCATCACTCGTGCACACGATAACGCCATCATGCCCGACAGCGCATCCTGTTGATGAGTCAAGCATTCGTATTGCTGTCAACAGTATAGAGGTTTGCACCTCGGATTGGCTCCATGTGCCCGGGCTGCTACGCTTAAGGATATGACCACGAGACCCTGCAACCCAGGCGGTATCACCGATCCCATCAAGTGATATCAACAACGAGCGACTCGCTAAAGGCGCTTGCCAGGAATAATCAATTTTTTCGGCGATAGAAATCTCAGCCCATAGACAAGGGCTTCGAAGAAGGACGAATAAAATAAAATAGGCCGCACAAAGCGGCCTCAAGATAAAAAAATTATGCCGAACCATCGCTCATTAACGACGTCCAGACCTGCGCAAGGCGGGCACGGAAAAGTCCTCTGCCCTGACATCAAACTGAAAATCAACTGTCTTTGGTTCTTCATTATTCAAGCCTAATGCCAGATACCGTTCTGATTGCAGGTCATAGTGCACCTCCAGGGTAGACCACAATACGGGTACATCATAATAATTAATGACATGTGCTTCAGATACACGCCATAACTGATCACGATTATCGTACTGGTCGACATGAAGTATTTGCCACGAATCTTCGTCAATATAGAAAACACGCCGTTTATAAAGATGACTGGTATCATCCTTAAGCGTCGCATCTACTACCCAGGCACGATGTAGTTCATAACGAAGGTTATCCGGATTTAAATGAAGCGGATCAAGCACATCTTCATATTTCAACAAATTACTATGTAATCGATAGGAGTTATACGGCACGTAAATTTCCTTTTTACCGACAAGCTCCCAGTTATAGCGCTCAGGGCTACCATTGAACATATCCAATTGATCACTGGTTCTCAGACCATCCGAACCAGTTCCGGGGCTATCAAACGCAATATTCGGTGCGCGCCTCACTCGGCGTTGACCAGGATTATAAATCCATGCCTTACGCGGTTCAGCATTCTGATTCAGAGTTTCATGAACCAGTAATACAGTCCCTGCCAGACGCGGCGGCGCAAGGACATTCTGTATAAACTTGAGTAACATATTACTACCTTTCGGAGTATTTTCATCATGATACGATGAAATCGAGGTATCCCGCAGTTTAACCAGAGTATAATCACCCGAACGCGTAACTGGTGCCTGACCAACATAACGCATACTTGATTTGCCACGATATCTGAGTATGTGATTCCAGATTACCTCCAGCCCGCTTTTCGGGATGGGGAAAGGGATCCCAATCGCCGCTCCCTCAACACCGTTACCATCGCTGCTTAAAGAGGCTTCAATTGCAGACTGACGACTCGCGTCATAAATACTCTGAGGCAATGCCGCACTTCGGTGCGCCGGATAAATGTTCATCCTAAAACTGACATACATCTCAAGCATGGCCTGATGACCGGCAGTCAATTTATTCTGAAACAGCGACATGTTTGACGCATTGATCGTCGCAATAATCTTGTCGTCTGCGTAAGGATCAGGATGGTGGCCGCCTGATTGAAAGTCTGCATATCCGGCATTCGCCGGAGAAGTCAGCCCTCCGTTCCATGCAGGTATTGAACTATCTACATTACCGGCCTTTTCAGCACCTACTGGAGTCAGGTCATTCCCCAGCCGAGCCGCCTCTTCAATGGAAAGGCCGGCATTTGCCCGCATAAATGTAAGGATAATGACCAACCCTACTCCCATGTTTATAACTTTTCTGAAATACACGGCGTCTCCCTAGAAAAAATACTTGACATAAAATGCAAGGAAATCACGATCTCCCAGCAGATTTTGGCTCTCTCCACCCCAAAAGTCGCTAAAACTCAAGTCAGCAGACCATCGATTTTTATAGGTCACACCAAGTCCAAGAGTGACTGCTTTGCGGCTTTCGAGAAAATTACCTCCAGGCCCAGGTGAAATTCCTTCCACGTCATGTTGATATGAAATTCTGGGTAGCAGGTTAAAGGCACGATAGGCGTTGTTATACTCCCAACGCCCTGTGACCCGATAACCCCAGGAAGTGGCATCCGGAAAGGCATCTGAATTCAGTGCGGCAATACCCTCATGCAAGCCACCTGCTGCGGCCTGTGCCGGATCGCCTGAAACGTAGGTGCCTGGTGCTTCCAGTCTTAGCTCCGACTTATTCGGCATGTTATGGACATGCGTCACCGCAGCTTCAGTTACAAAAACAAACTCATCCGCCCCCATGATATTATTGAATATCCTTGTTCCGGTGATCTGAAACTGACTTACGTCACGTTTAATAAACCCTCGGACATACTCATTTAATCCTATTATTGCTCCGTTGGTCACCTGATTATTCCGTGTGGCCGGGATAATCGGTGATAACGGCGTCAATGTGGCCGCCAGTAATTCGAAGTCGTCTATTTGTAAAGGCACATCCCGCTTATGTGAATATTCTCCCTGGATAGCCCATTGCCCGGCACTGGCGTTAAAACTTAAACCCAACATTTGAATATCCTCAGGGTACTCCAAAAAATAGCCCGCCGTATCGGCATACTGGTCTACAGATGCCGCCCCGGCGATATAGTTTAATGCGCTGAGCCCGGCAGCCGAAACACGCGTCAATCCATATTCAACCTGCAAGGTGGTATCGACATTCGAATCAGGCGCAATAATTACGCCAGCAGCGGCAATTGCCGAACCCCGCCCATCTGCGGTACCCGTTTGAGCACTAAGAACAGGTAAACGGCTATGGTAATTTACGTAATATGCGCCAAATTCCGTATCGTTAAGGGATTGTGCAAAATAACGCAGAGCGATACCCCATTGACTATTATCAGAGGCCTCCTGATCTTCCCCACGGTTTACCCCATAAAAGAAATTGTCATTAAGGTGGGAATGCCCACCGGTAAGCGCCATGGTCGCATCAATATCAGCCGATATCGCCGCATCAATCAAACGAGTTCCCCGAACACCGCTCACACCCAAGGGGGTATAAAGAAAAAAAGGACCTGCGGCCAAACCCTGATCGGAGAATTGTCCAAATCCCAGTTGCACGCGGGTAGCCCCCTCTCCAACAATATCAGAGGTACTAAAATAAGAGCCAGATGGATCAATATCCGTCTTTTCCCAATCAAGCTGATAAAAGGCTTCAGCCGACAAATCCTGCGTCAGGTTAAGCGATATGGAGAGCATGTTCACCGGAAGCAACGCTTCTCTGAGTTCAGAACCTGGCAAGCGTATTGCCGCTACATCAATGGGATTAATGATACTGATTCCACCCTGTATAAACGTACTCTCTCCCCAGTTTAGAACGTGTTTGCCAAAACGTACTTCCGCCGGGCGGTCGCCGGGCAACTCAAACTGTGACCAGATATAAGAATCCAGCAATTCGATATTACTTCCCACCAATTCTCTGGCGCTATCGGACAAAGGGGTGCGCTGCGTATCATTGGCACTATCATTCTCGCGGTCAACAAAACCGGTTACCCGGATAAAACCACCCATGTCACCGGACTTATGATTAATTTCGATGTCACTGGTCAGCCTGTGGACCTGTGAAACATTTCCTTTCTCATAGTTAAGGTTACCGTCATCATTATTACAGCCTGATGCGGTACCACCGTTCGCTACACAGATAAGATCGGCGTCTGGGTCTTCCAGTCGATTACTTGAACCAAACGACAACGTACTGTCAATATTCCCGGTAATGACGCCATTATCAAATTCGTAGGCCTGCAAGAGAGCTGAAAAGCCTATGCCGACAAATAAGGTGGTAAATACACCTAACCAAACATAATCTCCGCTGAAGGGGGCTTTCATCTTTCTCCTCCCATATAGCAGGGCGGCTTTCCCCGATAAACCCGTAAAAGCCGGGCATTTTTAAGCATAGACAATACCGCCACCGATTGAAGTGGGCAGATATCAGATATAATACTCGGTTAGTCTCGGCTTTTTTACAAAAAAGGTCATGTTTTTTCGCAAAGTCCCTGCTCTACGGCAATTACAGCCGCCTCCACACGCGAATGCACGGAAAGTTTCCTTAAAATTGCCTTAACATGGAGTTTGACGGTTCCATCGGAAATGCCCAGTTCACGGGCGATCACCTTATTGCTCTGCCCTTCCGCCAAATGACAAAGTATCTCCCTTTCACGTGGCGTTAATTCTGAGAAAGGCACGGTACCCTGGGAACTTGACATATCCCCCTGCACCACCTTGGCCAACACACTTGCCAGCTCAGGCGCGACAACTGTCTTGCCGTCAATAATGTTGCCCAGTGCGACAACCAGATCGTCCGGCTCCATATCCTTAAGCAAATACCCCTGAGCCCCGTATCGAAGCGAGCGTACGACGTCCCACTCCTCGCGACTGGTTGATAACATGGCTATCGGAGTTTCGGTATCCAACTCCCTGATTCGCTTAAGCACTGTAAGCCCATCCATTTTGGGCATACGGATATCCAGCAGGATAATATCCGGCTCAAGACAGGCTGCCATACGAATACTTTCTTCACCGTCCCCCATAGCATTGGCAACATCAATACCACGGTGTTGCAGCAACTCCTGCAAGCCGCTACGAAACAAAGTATGGTCATCAACTAACAGCACTCTCATGGGCGCAACATCCTAACCGAACTTAATCTGGCATTAAACCTCTTGAAGACTATATTTTCAGGCCCTTCAGGAAGCAGTTTAGCCGCTTGCTTCCCAAAACCTGTTTTTATTTCGTATCCCAGCGAAAGCTTAACTCGACACGGGCACCTTCGCCCGGCTCAGACTCAACATTTAGATCAGCATCAATATAAGCCGCCCGCTCCCGCATCACCCGCAAACCCATATGCTTGCCGCCGGTGGTGCAATTATCCGTGTCTGCTCCAAAACCATGTCCATCATCTTCGAGCAATAACTGACAGGTGCCCTTGTCAGACAAACGCAGCAGCAATCGAACAATACGTGCATTGGCATGCTTTCTGATATTTGCCAGGGCCTCCTGGACAATCCGAATGACCTGACGCTGGATATGCATAGGCAGGTTAATCTCATCACAATGAAACTGGCTGAAAACCAGTACCTGGTTTTCTTCCTGGAACCTTTTCAACATATCGCTCAATACAGGAACCAGACCTCTTTGATCAATAGGGGCACGAAAATGAGCCAGTAACTCGCGTAATTCGCCGTTAGCGCGGTCAACGCCTTCTCTCAATCGGACAACATCTTTCGCCGCAGAACCCAAATTAGATTCACCCACGCTCGCCTCCAGTGCCTTACAATGAAAGCGCAGACTGGCCATGCTTTGTGCCAGTGAGTCATGCAATTCATGGGCGAGAGTCAATCGCTCCCGAAAAATTGACTGCTTTTGCGCCTCCTCATCGAGCTGCGCCTTATGAACCGCCAGACCGAGATGAAAGCCAATACTGGTTAACAGCTCATGTAAGTCGTAGCTCATACTGTAAACAGACTGATTCATCAGCAATTGGTAGGTTCCCATCACGTCGCCCTGGTGAATCAAAGAAACGATCACGCATTCAAAGTCGGTGGCATACTCACTGAACCGGCGAAAATCCCTCGAAGCCTCCGGCGAAATAACATAAACACTTTTAACCTTCGAGCTCCGACCGGGTATGGCATCAACCATCGGGATGCTTTCTTCATACTGATCGGACGCTTCACCCATCGCAGCAATCAACCTCATATCACCGTCCGCCGTGGTAAGACGAATCAGGGCCGCCCGTGCATGGGTCATCTCCGCTAAAATATGCAGAAAGCGTTCGAGCACCTCATTCAAATCACGGGCCACACCGATACTGGCCGCGACATCATACAGAATTTCCAGCAGACGAGTCTTCCTTGCCATCTGCCGCATCTGTTCACTGATTTCTTCATCGCCCTCAAAGCCGACATCTTTATACCAGCGCCCCATCTGCGATATATCCTGCAACAAGTCAGCAAACTGTCCTTTGGCAGGCAACGTGATTTCTGCGGAATAGTCACCCTCACGCATACGTGATGTCCAACTGCGAACGCTGCTGATAGGTTGAATCAGTTCACGATAAAAACGTCTGACAAGCGCCAACGATATGGCGAGACACAGGATAAGTAAAACAGCCTGGATGGGTAAAATATAATCAACCCTCTCCGGAAACAGATAAAGCCCCCCTATTGTTGCGGCGGCAACAACAAACAGAATAAAAAGCGCTGTAAACAAACGAAGCACCCAGCCTGCTAGAACAGGGTCACGTATCCAGGAATAATCAGTCCATGACATTGCATTTAATCCGCTGAAACCCTGACGAAGAGTTTCTCTGTCAATACAAGAAATTAATAATACTTCCGGGTCTCCTGGCGCCTGCGTCCAGAGCGCTGCGTAACGATACCTGTAATTGAGTTGTCGCGCTCAAGTTCCAGCGTGGGATACAAATCGTTCAATGGTGCCAGATACCGTTTACCATCAACCATCTTGAGTTGACGGAAGATATACCCTCCTTCGATTTCGGCAACGACATAGCAATCGTTAGTTGGCGGCATACCAGGGTCAACCATAATGATATGACCGTCACTAAACTCAGGTTCCATACTGTTGCCCTTGACCATTAGCGCAAAAGGTTCAGCACCGGCACATACACCACCGGTATCGGCAAAACCCAGCCCGGACTCGCCCACGGCGGATTGCAAGGGAATAATTCTGCCAGCTTTACTCATAGCAGCGTGATTTTACATAAAAACAGGCAGCGAAGCCCCCAGTTGGGCCACATATGTCAGCCCAAAGCAGTGATGTCCCCTTTGGATTAACAAAAGGGCTATAATCAGGGAGGCATTTGCTTTGAACAAGCAAGAGAAAGATCAGCAACGCAATGATGCCGCCAGCCTGCGTAACGACAACTGCATGAGCACAACTACGCGCCGAAGAGCATCGATCAGATGAGGCAAGCAACCTGAACATCCATGCACTCACGGCGGAATAACCATGGAACCTATTTCTGATGTCAGGTTAATGCTTTTCCTGCAACTGTAAATCCCACATGGTTCGATAAACGCCCTTACGCTCATACAAATGCTGGTGCGAACCACGTTCAATAATTTCGCCGCGCTCCATTACCAGGATTTCATCGGCGTCAATGATCGTAGACAGGCGATGCGCAATTACCAGGGTAGTATGTTCCTCAGCAACCTCCTGTAACGCCCTCTGAATTTCACGCTCAGAGTGTGAATCCAGTGACGATGTCGCTTCATCAAACACCAGAATGCGTGGACTCTTCAGAATGGCGCGCGCTATCGCAACACGCTGTTTCTCACCTCCGGAAAGTTTCAGTCCACGTTCACCAACGATCGTGTCGTATCCGTCCGGGAGACTCTCAATAAAATGATGGATATGCGCCCTGCGAGCTGCATTGATTATTTCGGCTTCGGTGGCATCCGGTCGCGCATAAACAATATTGAAGCGAATAGTATCGTTAAACAGTACGGTATCCTGGGGCACAATGCCAATTGCCTCTCTTAAACTATGCTGAGTCACTTCGATTATGCTCTGATCATCAATGGTAATTTGCCCGTCACTGGTTTCATAAAAACGAAATAGCAAACGAGACAGGGTTGATTTTCCGGCACCGCTGGCACCGACTACGGCAACCTTTTTACCAGGCGGAATTTCCAGGCTGATATTTTTCAAAATCTGACGGTCCTCCTGGTAGGAAAAGCTGACATTATCAAACCTGACCCTGCCTTCTCTCAGAAACAGGTCTTTGGCACCTTCAACGTCAACAATCTCCGGCTCGGTTTCCAACAAGCGCAACATGCGGTCCATATCCGCCAGTGCGTATTTGACCTGCCGATAGACAATACCGAGAAAACCCAATGGTAGAAAAAGCTGGATTAAAAATGCGTTTACCAGCACCAGATCACCCAGACTCATGCGGCCTTGTACCACACCATTGGCCGCAAAAATCATGACGAGAGTAACGCCGACGGCAATAATTGAACTCTGACCAAAATTCAGCGCCGACATGGAAGTCTGACTTTTAACTGCGGCATTCTCCCAAACGTCGAGTGTATTATCATAGCGACCAAGCTCGAGCCTCTCATTACCAAAATATTTAACCGTTTCATAATTGATCAGGCCATCGACCGCCAGCGTGTAAGCCTGCGAATCCATCTCATTCATCTTCAAACGATAAGACATGCGCCATTCGGTCACCATAAGCGTAAAAACGATATAGACGGCCACCGTCAAAAAAGTAATCACAACAAACTGCCAGTCATAACTGAAAAACAGAATACCGACAACCAATATAAACTCGACCGACACAGGGATAATGTTAAAGGTCAAATAATTCAGAATGGAGCTGACGCTTTGCGCACCGCGTTCCATGTCTCGCGTTAATGCACCGGTCTTACGCTCCAGATGATAGCGCAAGGATAGATTATACAAGTGCTGCAAAACACGGTTGCCGACGTGGCGCATGGCGCGGTAACGCACCCGGGCAAACAGCACGTCACGCATCTCATTGAATAAGGCAGCAGACAGCTTCAACGCACCATAGGCCAGCAACAACAGAACAGGCAGCTCCAGCATCCGTGTCTCAGGCCGATCAAGCACATCGACTATTTCCTTTAACACAAGCGGAACACCGACGCTCGCAAATTTAGCCAGCACCAGACTGGTCAACGCTAGAAATACACGGCCACGGTAGTCCCATAAAAACGGTGAAAGTTTTTTCAGATTATTCCAGTCGTCACGGTCCTCGTGAGGACGCTCAGTGTAGGCGTGAAATCGAATCATAAATCTAACAGTCAGGGAAACCGCAGGCTGCGCGGACACGCAGCATAGCGGCTTTCACCAGATTCAGCCAGCAACGGCATCAGTCCGAAACCTCTGGCCTCCAACATCCTTGATACCGGACATTTCTCTTACCAGATAAATATCAAACAACAGGCGATCAACAACCCCATTATCATATTAAGCTGGTGCCATGCGGTCGATGATGCCTTTGGATTGATTAATTGAAACAGAGTGCCCCCATGAGACGCATTGGACATGCGCCACTTGCAGCCCTCGATACGATCGGCCTGATGCTCGCAATCTTCCGTGCCAGATAAAGCAGGTAAATGCTGGCAGTCATTTTTAATCCCTGCTGCACAATCGGAGATTGCCGGAAAATCACACCCAGACCGGCGGCGACAAGCAGGTTTATCGCCAGCAGGCCGAGCACAATTTCGAACATATCCGGTAGCGTGCGCCAGTAACCAAAATCAGCGCCGGATGCGGCCAGTATCACATTATTGGTTCCTGGGGTACCGGAGGCCACCGTTACGAACAACGCAGCCGGCAGTATCAGCCAGATATCTGCTTTTCCTGCTCCTGCCTGCAAGCACCCATACAAGGTGTGCCCATCCCTCGAACAAGCGCTTGCCCCCATTAGCGCCGAAGACCTGACTCTGGCGGCTACAGTTTCTTCAATACGCTTGCAGCCGCATCAATGGTCGCCTCGATATCCTCGTGCGTGTGCGCCGCTGAAACAAAGCCCGCCTCAAATGCGGAAGGAGCCAGATACACCCCGGCATCAAGCATGCCGTGAAAAAACTTCTTGAATTGATCCTGGTTACAGGCGATGGCACCTGCAAAATTGGTCACCACATCCGCATCGGTGAAAAATAAACCAAACATGCCACCAATGTGATTTCCTGTCATAGGGACGCCCGCCTGCCTCGCAGCTTGCATAACCCCTCTGGTCAATTTCTCCGTCTTATATTCCAGTGCCTCGTAAAAACCATCTTTACAAATCAACTCCAAGGTTTTCAGACCGGCAACCATGGCTACAGGACAACCCGACAATGTCCCCGCTTGGTAAACCGGTCCCAATGGGGCGATATGTTCCATGATTTCCCGCCTACCGCCAAAAGCGCCGACAGGTAATCCGCCACCGACTATCTTGCCAAGCGTGGTCATATCGGGATCAATGCCATAGTAACCCTGAGCACCACCAAGAGAAATACGAAAACCTGTCATGACCTCATCAAAAATCAATATGGAACCGTATAACTCACACAAAGAGCGTAACCCTTCTAGAAAACCCGGTACGGGCGGAATACAATTCATGTTTCCTGCAATCGGCTCAACAATGACACAGGCCAGTTCTTCACCATATTTTTCAAACGCTTCTGTCACCTGCTGCAGATCATTAAAGGCCAATGTCAAAGTGTGTTCGGCCAATGACGCCGGAACACCGGGGGAAGTTGGCACACCCAATGTCAGTGCCCCTGATCCGGCCTTAACGAGCAAGGAATCCGAATGACCGTGATAACAGCCCTCAAATTTCATAACCTTGTCACGTCCGGTGTAACCGCGTGCCAGACGAATCGCGCTCATAGTCGCTTCCGTCCCCGAACTGACAAAACGTACCATATCCATGGAAGGCACCAGTTCAACGATCTTTTTGGCAATTTCGGTTTCGACCACTGTCGGTGCCCCAAAGCTCAAACCATCTTCGGCTTTCTGCTGTACCGCGCCGATCACATCCGCATGGGCATGTCCAAGAATCATCGGTCCCCAGGAAGCCACATAGTCGATATACTGCCTGTCGTCTTCGTCGTAGACATACGCTCCCTTGGCGCTTTTGAAATAGACGGGTGTACCATCGACGCTGGCAAATGCGCGTACTGGCGAATTTACACCGCCCGGGATAACGGACCGTGCCTCCTGAAATAGCGTATCTGAGCGACTCATAGCGACCTTGTCATAGCTGATTAAATTGATTTTTTTACCGGCCCAGGAAAATAGCCTGTAACTTCATGGTTATAGCCGGAAGAGGGCGGTTATGCGTCTGGCGGCATCGAGAATATCTTTCTGCCCAAAAACCCCATCAACCACCGCCAGCATATCCGCACCGGCTTCCACCAGTGGCGCACCATTTTCTGCGGTGATCCCACCAATTGCAACCATCGGTATTTTCAGACTTTTGCGAGCCTTCTTTAGAATTCCGGGTCTGGCGAGGGCTGCTTCGGGCTTGGTTTTCGATGGAAAAAACCGCCCAAACGCCACATAATTAGCGCCATCACGCTCCGCCTGTCGTGCATTCCCGATACTGGAATAACAGGACATGCCGATAATCTTCGCGGCCCCCAGACAACTGCGTGCGTCATCCGGGGAAGTATCCTCACAACCAAGGTGAACCCCATCGGCGTTGGTTCGCTGCGCCAGTAATACGTCGTCATTTATAATGAGCAGGGCACCACGGTCATGACACAGCGCCTTCAGTGCCATAGCATTTTGTTCACAAATTTCCGGTGAGGAAATCTTATCACGGTACTGCACTACCAAGGCTCCCCCCATAATCGCGGCATCAACCTTATTGAGCAACACCTCTGAAGTAAGCATGGTATGGTCAGTAATGACGTATAGTCCCCGCATATCAATCAGTCCGACCAGTGCATGGCGTGCGTCCAGTAAAAACGCCGGGGCTGCATCTGGCCTTCTCCCGTCAGATAAGCCCGCCTTAAGGTCTCCCAGGTGTACTGCTGTGCATTCCTGACCGCACTATAGGGTTCATGCCCATTTGCCAGCAGGCCGGCGATAGCGGAGGACAGAGTACATCCGGACCCATGATACTCATGCGGGAGCCTCGGCCACTGAAAACGCTCTGCGCAATGATTATTATAAAATAGCGTATTGACGACATACTCGCCTTCCCCATGCCCGCCGCTTAAAAGCACAAACTCACAACCATACTCCAGCAGGGCTGCAGCACACGCATCCGGGGTATCGCCCATTCCCGCATAGGCAAGGGCCTCCGGGATATTGGGAGTCAATACGGTCGTCAAAGGGAACAGCAGGCTGCAAATCGCGTCAACCGCAGCCGAATCCTGCAGATGCCCGCCTCCCCCGGCACTGATTACCGGATCCAGGACCACCAACATATCAGGATACTCCATCAGAATAACGTGAATCGCCTCCACAATTTCTGCGTTAGGGATCAAACCGATCTTTACTGCCTGAATCGGCATATCAGCCAATAAAACCCTGGCTTGCTCAATTAAACAGGATGCCGAGACTGCCTGAACGGAATAAACGTTGCGAGTGTCCTGTACCGTAAGACAGGTCACCAGTGTTACAGCATGACAACCCATGCTCACCAGTACCTCGATATCGGCCTGGATACCTGCTCCTCCGCTGGGATCATGACCAGCAAAAACCAGACAAGTAGGTATATCAAATCTTTCCAGCATAACGATTCAAAATATCAATATGGGCTACTGTCAAGAATAGCAGCAGGCGTTTTCGGAAAAAAATTATTGCGTGCGCTGACATCGTTCACTTTCTGGCTTTATTCAGAAATACTTCTAGACAGAGATTCAAGGCCAAGACGGAGATGAGTGCAAGCGGAACAATATTGAGAAAAAAAGAATAGATATAGCTATAATATTTAATGTGGCTTAATGCTCTGCCATTATAGAGAGAGAGGAGGAGGCATTCATTTCCACTTGACACTTTCAATACTTTGCTTGCTATAAAAATGGTTAAAATACAAAGAAGAGCATATTTCATTAAGATAGTCGGGAGGCAGTTTTACAGTTGAGATGGTTTTTTTATATTGATCGCCATACCACTTTTTTTCGGAAAAATTCCTGCTGCACAGGATAAAATTGTCCATATTCAAAAAATCTCCGATCAAGGATTGTTTTTGTTCATCCCCCAATTCCGAACAAAAGATCAACAAACGTATGTTTTGATTAACATATGTGGCATATCCCTCCTCCCGCAGGAAAGGGGTCGCAAAGACATCAATCCCAAGAGGCCAAACAATGTTGGACTGCAGCCATTGGTACGGCGCATCTAGGGATTGCCACCCAGGGAGATCATTTCGAAAGATACCGCGTTAACCACTCGATTTTTTACCGCCGTTTTCCTCCGGGCCGATATCTACTACCTTTTCCAAGGTAAGGGCTCCGGTCCTGATAACGCTCCCCATGCTCTGATTTATCCTTACTCCCACCATGATAATGCTTTCCGGGTTTTCTCTTCGGCAACTTCGGCTTTACCAGTAATCCGGGTTCCAGTGGTTCATTCGTGATTTTATGCCCGATATATTCTTCAATATCAGGCAGATAGTAAGAATACTCTTCACAAGCAAAGCTGATCGCATCTCCCTCAGCACCGGCGCGTGCGGTACGACCTATACGATGCACATAATCCTCCGGGTCACTCGGAAGATCATAATTAATCACGTGACTCACGTCTGGAATATGCAAGCCACGGGCGGCCACATCGGTAGCCACCAGAATAGGCAGAGTACCGTTACTAAATCTTTCCAACAGATGTATGCGTTTTTTTTGTGGGACATCTCCCGAGATCAAAGCCCCATCAACCTCGTTACCTCGAAGATAGGCGGCAACTTCCTCACCCACCCTCTTGGTATTGACGAATAAGATCGTGCGGCTGAAGCACTCACGGGTGAGCAATCCGAGCAACAGTGGAATTTTATCGGACATTGCCGTGTAATAAACAATCTGGCGAACGCGATCAACGGTCTTCCGGTCCGGTTCAATTTCCACTTCCAACGGGCAATTCATATGCTCATATGCCAGCTCGGTAACACGATAGGAAAGTGTCGCGGAAAACAGCATACTCAACCGTTTATCAGGCTTGGGCATACGCCTGAGTAAATAACGCACATCGTCAATAAAACCAAGATCAAACATACGATCAGCCTCATCCAGCACCATGACATCAATTCCCTTAAAATCGAACACCCCCTGCTTGAAATAATCAATAATCCGGCCCGGTGTGGCAACTACAATGTCAACGCCTTCTTCCAACATGACACGCTGTCGCACGTAATCGGCGCCACCATAGACAACGCCGGTCTTCAAGCCGGTGTATTGACCCAAAGCCTGAGCATCCTTTTCAATTTGAATGGCTAGTTCACGAGTGGGCGCAAAAATAATCGCCCGAGGTTGATTCACGCGGCGCTTCTCGCGTGCCGGCTTTGTCAGCAACCGATGCATGGTAGCGAGCAGGAACGCGGCGGTTTTGCCAGTGCCGGTCTGCGCCTGACCAGCAACATCCCGGCTCTGCAACGCCTCAGGCAGGCTCAGGGCCTGTATGGGCGTACAGTAAGAGAAACCCACTGCCTCAGTACCCTGCAACAATTCCGGCACCATGTTCAGCGAATCAAACCGTATCTTCGATAGATGCGTATCACTCATAGAGCGCACACTATAACCTTACCTTAAAATTACGCAATCAATGACTGATTATAAGGGCATATTAAGCTCAAGAAACCTGCCATTTACAGCGAACAAACTGCACCACAATTACAGCCTCAAATATCTGGCACATGATCGGAGTTACGGAAAGCGGACCGATTAAAGAGCAAGCCAACAATGAGAAAGAAGATAACGGGAATCAGGATATATACCATCCGAAATGTAATATGTGCCGAATTTTGGAAGGGCTGATAAGATGACCGGACCATTGGACGCCCAGACACCGAAGACGCTGCATTAACCGTCATGAGCAGACCGGGCGCAGGCAGGCTTCATACCGGCGGGGTGCCGGCTCACAGGGAAAATCTGCGATCACGGTAAGTTGCACGACCATCTTCCGGACCTTCGTCGGCTGAAATGACTTTATTCGGGCCTGCGACTCACGGTGGCGCTTTATCGGGCCCTATTCCTCGTCAAAATCCAGCGATATTGAGTTTATACAGTAGCGCAGCCCTGTCGGTTGCGGCCCATCTGGAAAGACATGTCCCAGATGAGAATCACATCCGGCACATATTACCTCAGTGCGCGTCATAAACAGGCTACGGTCCGGATGTTCGGCTATCGCTTCGCGATTTACCGGCTGGTAGTAACTAGGCCAACCGGTACCGGAATCAAACTTGGCCTCTGAACTGAATAAAGGCTCACCACAGCACACACATTTGTAGATACCTTTCTCGTGGTTATCCCAGTATTCGCCAGTGAAGGGGCGTTCCGTCCCTTTTTCCCGACAGACGTGATATTGCTCGCCACTTAGCTGTTCACGCCACTGTTCATTTACTTTGTTTACTTTTTGTTTCACCAGAAACCCCATACTTCAATAGCTACAGACAAGCAAAGGTGGCTATAGTTCTGCCCACTGACGGTAGAGATTGATATAAGCGCGATTGGCGCACGCGGTTGCTTCGGCATCAGGGTTAATTCCCCACAGCGTTTCCTTGACTACATACAGATCGTATAGCGTAGCCCGGCGCTGCGGGTCACGGATCATGCTCTGTGCCCAGGCTACAGCGACCAGGCGCTCTCCTGTGGTCACTTCGGTTACCCGATGCAGGCTCCCTGATGGATACAAAACTGCCTGCCCTGCAGGCAGCTTAACCGTCTGCTCGCCATGCCCGGTCTCAATTACCAGTTCACCACCCTCATAGGCCTTCGGTTCAGACAGGAATATTGTCACTGATACGTCTGCACGATACTGTTCCCCCTGTGGCCCCATAACAGCATCATCAATATGCTGTCCATAAGCCATGCCCTCGCTGTAGCGGGCAAAAAACGCCGACGACAATTTCAGCGGCATGGCGACCGCCTGAAACACTGGATGTTCATAAAGCGTGCCGAGGACAAGCTGATTCAACCGTGCCGTCAGCTTTTTATCCGTTTGCATTTCCTCGTTCCACTTGACTCGCTGCGCGTCACGTCCGGCGGATAATTTACCGTCAACAAAGTTGGCATTTTTTAGCAGTGATCTGACTTCTTCCAAAGTTCCGGAATCAAGCAGGTCGGGTACTGTCATCAACATTTACATTCTCTTCAAGCGAAGGACAGCCAAGTTGTCGCTATATACTTCTTTCCTCTTTGCAGTTCAGTCGCTCTGTGCTCGTGTGTCCAGAATGGAGGAAATATCAACAGCTTTCCACGCTCAGGCTTGACCTTTACTGGCTGATAAAGAAACTCCGTTTCTCCGCCGGAGTCTTCCACATCATTCAGATACCACAGCGCCACCAGTTGCCGATAACTAAAGTCATGGCTACCACCATCAACATGCCAATGATAATACTCGCCCGGTAAATAGCGCTGTAGATGGTAACCGGTATCTCTAAAGGGGCTCCGAAAAAACGCATAGTCTTCACGGAACTCCCGTAGGGTTCGACCCAGAGATGCAAATAGTTGTTTATCTACGTCCTGCCAGTATGGGCTTCCGCTAACGGAGATATCGGTGGTTTTTTTTATGTTGTTATCGGTATCTGCCTGCTGCCCGAGACGCCCTGCGATGTGCTGCTCCGGTGAACTTTCAAAACGCCGGATAATATCATCACAAAGCCCGGACGAAAGCGCCCTGGGAACCTCAAAAATAAAGCTGCCTTTGCTGATTTCCTGGTAGGTTTTTACCACAACCATATTCTGCGGCAATCAAGCCACAAGGCACGGAGTTCTTCCATAGAAGACGCAAAAAAGCACCGTACCAGAGACTAGAGATACGATGCTTAAGTTAAGTACCACAAGAGGCACACGTCAACAATTAATGGCGGGGGCCAGCGTCCTTTTGCTCCATAACCTGCTGGTAGCCTAATTCGCCCTGAGATTTAGCCATCTTAGCGTACTTCATGGCACTTTTATAGTCGCCTTTAGCGGCATAACATTCCGCAGCATGAAGAATGCTCATCTTCTTGTCACCACACTTGATGAACTTGGCTTTTTTGTCGCGCGCATCACGCCACTCACCACCTACTTCCCCGGCCCTGTCGTTAGCAGCAACCGCTTCGGCATGAAGCTTTTTGTACGCCGCTTCATCTGCCAGAGCGGATGAAGCGAAGCCGACGGTGAGCAGGACAACAAGAACAATACCCGATAGTTGTTTCATTACCATATCCTCCTGATTATTCGCGGTAGTCCGGTGCATTAATGGTCATGCCATTAGACATGGATGCGTGGAAGTATTCCAAATTGGAATATTCTTTACCATGTGCCTTGAATGGCTTGGCACGAACCTGTTTGTTACAACCACCGTAACGACGGTGCAGCGTTCCAAAGCCATCTCCTCCGGATCTGGCCCATTTACCACGCCAGACCGGGAAGTGCGTGGTATGCCCACGAACAGGAGATAACAAATTGCCTCGCGCAAACAAGCCTGCCTGATAAACATGGCAATCAGCGCAGGACAGGTTCAACTGGCCACGCTTGGCATAGAAGAACTGACGGCCTGCCTCATAAGCCGCAACCGCATCAGGGTCATCCTGGGGAACAACGACATTGATAGTCTGGCCATTAGCCTGATTCGCCAGCCAAGCCGAGAAATAAGCAATCTTGCCTTTCTTGGTCTTAAAGGGCTTCTCATCATTGGCCTTCTGGCACTGAATGATGTTGCCTTCAAGGGTCTCAACTTTCTTGTCGCGTACGTTCCAGTGAGGAAAACGATTACGGACCCTGGAAGGATCATCTCCAAAACAGGAGGCCCAGGTATTGCCGTTCTTGAACGGTGTATTCCAGATTTCCTCGCCAATTGCCAGCTGGTCTTCAAATGGAGGAAAATCTCGCATGGACTCCCAGTTGATACGTTTGTCCTCACTCAGCGCATACGCGCCGTTAGCCATATCCTCTCCTTTAACATCTGGCCACTTCTTAGCAAAATAAGCCTTGAGCGCCGCGATATCTTCCGCCTGCGTGGTAGCAAAGGCAGGACTCGTACCCAGTGAAAGGCCCGCAGCTAATACCATCAAAATCATCTTCTTCATCGGTATCACCCTCATAATTTACAAACTGTGAACAAATTCGGTAATCGCATCAATCTCGCTCTCGGTGAGCACCCCGTACTTACCAAAGGGAGGCATCATGGTGTGCGGACTACGCTTTGTCATATCCCAGATGTCGGCACGCAATTTTGCCTTGTCTGGAAAACGCGCTTTCATGGCAATAAGAGGCGGCCCAATATTACCCGTTAATGTACCTCCGGCGATCTGATGGCATGTAAGGCAGTTTCCTTTCTTACGATCAAAGGAAATTTCTTTCCCTTTGGCTATCAAACCTTCGTCCGCCGATGCCATCGGCACATTAGTACTTGAGATCGCCGCCATAACGACAAGTGCCACAGCGGACAGTTTATCCTGCAATTTCATACTTATCAATCCTCCTCCAAAATACAGATCATAACTATTCTCTTCGCTGCTCAAAACAAACTATCAGGAACCACGCAATCGAATCAAGTCCCGAACATATGGATTACTTTAACTCGGCTTTCCGATTTTTGCTGTGAACCATTCCATCAGGCATCCTGATATTCCCAGCTTCGCCGCAGACTGTACATCATACCGAGGGAAATGCAAATATTTTCTATATGAAATTTCATCTTCAGGGCAATATTCAAACGATAAGCTGGTTATTCGCCTGATCTTTCCTCTCCCTGATCCTCTTGCTGTTGATTTCTCAACTCCTTTAATCGCGCCCGCAATCGCGCTTCCTCGTGGTAATCGGCTATCGGGTTCCCGAGAGCCGATTCAATATGTGAAATCGCTTTGCCCGAATCATCGTTGGCGAGGAAGTGCTCTGCCATGTAGGCATGCGATTTAGCGCTGTCTCCGCCGGTCTTGGCGGCACGCGCCAATAGCTTATACACATCAGGGTTACCTGGCCGGAACACAATGTATTCTTCAAGCATGTTTTGTGCAAACGGCGCCCTGCCTGCATCTATCAGCATACGTGCGTACTCCAGCGTTATGATATGGTCGGCCGGATAACGGCTGCGTAACGTCTGCATAATTTGCAATGCCTTGTCGTCCTGCCCCTGTCGAAGCGTAATATCCGCCTTTAATAGCTCCAGATATTTACTGGAACCAAACTGCCGAATCGCAATATCAAGCTGATAGGCCGATTTGTCAAACTGGCTGTCTTCCAGCAAGGCAAAGGCAAGGGTATAGCGGTCCATGAGCTCATCGCTTGTTTGTTCTACGCCAAGCACACGCTCTATGTCAGCAGCCAGCTGATGGGGGACTTCACTGGTGAGTACGCGCAGCCTCGCACGAGTCAGGCGATAGCCTTCCGAATCGGGCAGCGTACTCAGAGGATACCTTTCCGCACGGTCGCGGGCTTCGGCAATTCTTGTTTCGTGAATCGGGTGGGTACTTAGATACTCCAGCGGGGCGCTGCCGTGCAGGCGTGACTGGCGTTGCATTTTCTCAAACAGAGTGGCCATGCTGCCTGCATTGAAATGCGAACGTCCCAGTAAACCAATGCCAACCCTGTCGGCTTCGTGCTCATGTTTGCGCGTGAAGTTAATCTGGGACTGCACTGAACCGGCACCAGCCGCGACAACCGCAGCTTCTCCGATTTCACCACCCAAAAAAACGCCGGCAATCATGGCGGCCAGCAAGGGCCCGGACATGGTCTCATTGTGAAAAAATGCCCGTGCCAGATGCCGCTGCGTGACGTGAGATATTTCGTGCGCCGCCACGGCAGCCAACTCGCTTTCGTTTTCCGTCATCAGAATCAGGCCAGCATTAAAGCCAATGTATCCGCCAGGCAAGGCAAAGGCGTTAATAGACTTGTCGTTAGCCACAAAAAATCGGAAATCATGTAATGCTGCATCGGCATGTTCAAGTAGCTTGTACCCGAGATCACTGATGTATTCCTCCACAATCAAATCATCAATGATAGCCTGCTGTTGCCGCACCTGCCGCATAATCTCCGCGCCAAGTTCTCTTTCCCTGGCGATGGAAAGAGTGCTATCGGCCGGATCTCCCAAGTCCGGCAGCCTGATCTGGTTGGCCTGCGCTGACAGCGCAACAAGCAGATAACCCGCCAGCCCCCATATCGCTTGCCTTAATCCAGATATTGTCATGCCTGTTTTCTATCCCTTTGTATATACCTGACACTACCGATATGGCAACTTGTTGAACCCAGGCGGGCATGCAACAATCGGCGGCTTGAATTGAGACCGACTACGGCGTCGGTGCCTCAGTACATTAACGATAAAGCAATTCCGCGTTACACCTGTGCTCCGCATCAGAGATATGTGTAAATGAATCCGGTGCCGCAACAGACAGGAGCGTAACGCCGGGTAATATTAGCACCATTATTAATCAAGAGGTAACAGAAATGGATAAAACCTACTACGACTTTACAGCCAAGATGGAAACAGCCGGCGTAGACGACGAGTACATACAGGGATGGCAAATGGGCTACCTCAACATGCCTGACCGTGAGCAGCAGCGCACCACTGACGTATGGTCCGCCGGCAAAAAAGACGGTGCCGCAAGGAGCATGGATAACTACACTAATTACATCAGGTAACTCAGGCAGATCCATCAGAAAAAGTCTGGCTTGTGTGAAATTTTCTGCCGGACCGACGGCTTGTGTCGGGTATAAGAGTTGTGGAAGTCGCGTGTATGCCCTACAGCGTTATAGCCTCTCGGTCAGGGCATCCACACTGGCGTGAACCTTTGCAAGGTCGGCTTTTGTTGCCAACCGCGTGGCTTTCATATCAATCCGAATCTGCTGAATGTCAACCTTGACTGCGAGATTGGCATTCAGCATGACAACCTGTTCATCGGCCAGAGTCTCAGCTTACCTCTCCGGTGAAGCCACTCTCTATCAGGTCTTGACAATGCGATGGACGGCGTCAAGGGTATAACCAGAAACGCCCGCATACTTCGCCGGGAAATTTGACCCCGATAGAACACCACGAGCAAAACAGAATTCGCCTGATTTTCCAGTTATGAACTCCCGGACAGCGAGGAGAAATTCACTGGTGCCCTGTTTGTCGATATATCCTGGTTCAATATCATGAGATTAACGGACGGGCTAAATTTCCTCCCCCATCACTCCCTGCCCCGGCCTGGGCAGGTCAATATCATCCTTGAGCTCAGTAGGTGGCGTCAGGTCAATCGAACCGGTATCCAGCAGGTTCTGCATGGCCTTATGAACTTTTCCGTATATTTCAGGCCCCTCAACATCCATCACCTGATCGATGACCCAGCGATTATCGTGTGCATCTTCCACGTGCATATGCTTCCGGATACAATGTCCGGCGTGCCGGTACAGGCCGTACCCGGGGCCAGTTTCGAGGTCGAAGCGCTCTTCAGCATATTCACCAAATCGCCGGTTTAACAGGTTAATAAAGGATGTACGATGCTCTCCAGGGCCCTCCCAGTCCAGGCGATTATCTTCCATATGCCCGGCCAGTTTGGAACCTATGGCGTTAATTAATTCATTACGAATTTCTTCAGGAAGCCGTTCGCAGGAAATCCGGTCAACCAGATGAACAGTAAAGGCCAGAAATTCCGCGATAACATCCAGCCGCTGGCTATCGTCACGGTAAACATAATCCTCGCCATGCAAGGTGATGGCCGCTTCATGGGCCATACGCCAGGCAATGAAGGCCAGGGCACCGCCCTGCTCTGAAGCCGTGCGCGTTTTATCCTTGCCGCTCCACCATCTGGTTCTTAAAAATCTGCCCTTAACCCGTGTTCTGGCCATGCCACACTCGATCCATTACCTGCCGTTACTCAAGCGTCTCACTAATCACAACCACGACCTGACCATCTTTCCCCGGTTCAATCATTCCGCTCAGCCCTTGCAAATCGCCAGCCTGTGGTATCGGAGAACCGCTGCGCGACACTCTGGCACCCACGACAACCTGTTTCTGACTGGAAAGATTCATTCCGGCCAGCATCGCCATGCTATCGTCCAGTATTACCATGGCCGGTAAATCGGCAACGGTCAGTTTCTGAACTGCCAGCGGCATTGACGGCCCTGAAGCCGCACGCGCAAAAACAAATACGGTTTCCCCGGAACCGGCCTGTCCGCTGACTGAATCGTCCAGACCGACCTTTACTTTTATGGACACCCCAACAGCGGGTTCATCCCGCCCCTGAGCATCGCTTGCGACCTGCGGCATTGCGGCCCCCTGTTCACCTGTTAAGCGCATTTTTTGACGTGCTTCGGCGATATAGGCGTGCAGCATTTGTCGGGCTTCATCAGTCAGCTCGAAAGCCTGCACGGCTTTATCCCATGAACTGACTGCCATCACATAGTCGCCTTGCTGGAAGCTCGCAAATCCCTTCAGCCACAATGCTTTGGGCATTTCAGGGGCGATAGCGAGTGCTTTGTTGACCAGTTCAAGCGGCTGGCCCTGCATCCGGTTATCGCTGGCGAACGCGATCGCCTCGGCATAGTCAGTCAGCAGGATTGGGTCCTGATTCCCTGCCAGTTCATACGCCCGAGCGTATGCGCCAACGGCTTCCTCAGTTTTTTCCATCATCAGATAGGAACGGCCCAGCATCTGCCAGCCTTCGGCATTATCGGGACTTTCACGCAACTCGGCCGCCAGCGCTTCAATCATCTGGCCCACCGGGAGCAGTTCCCGGTCTGCCTCCTGCTCTACTGCCTGTCTCGCAAGATGCTGCGGCGACGGTATTTCCCGATAGGTCGTCACCTCGCGATACAGGCCAATACTTCCCGAAGATACGACAGTCAGCAATATCACACCCAGTAATTGCCGGCTTCTCACTGAAAGCGGACTCAGCCTGATCTCATCATCGGCCAGATCAGCAGCTACCGCCGCCTCCAGGTCCGCTCTGGCGGCAGCGTATTGTCTCTGGGCGAGATTGCCGGCCGCCAGCTCGTCATCAAGCTCTCGTAGCTGATCTTTCAGCAATTCGACATTCGCCGTATCGCTATTCAGTGCAGACGGACCAGCAGGTCGCCATAATGGAAACAGCACGATGACTAATGCCACAACCAGCATGACAACTGCAAAACCCCAAATCATGATTAGCCGCCCCTGTTACCGGCATCAGAGGATTTCTCAAGTAATTCCTTCAAGCGCGCCTGCTGCCCGGTATTGGCATCGGCCGGTGATTTCTCTTGTCGCCTCATGGTTCTCAAAATCATGAGAAACCCCACGACGACGAGTATAAAAGGCCCCATCCAGAGAATCGCGGTAACCATGTTAAAGGGTGGCCTGTAAAGAATATAGTCGCCATATCGTTCCACCATATAGTCAATAATTTCAGCATCAGTCTGACCTTCGTTGATCTTTTTCTTTACCTGATCGCGAAAGTCAAGCGCCAGTTCGGCATTGGAATCGGCGATTGACTGATTCTGACAGACCATGCAACGCAGGGTCTTGGCCAACTCATTAAAACGCCGTTCATCTTCCAGGTTCCTGATCCCGATCTCTCCAATCGCCTGAACTGTTCCCATGGACAGCAACAGAAGAACCAGAACCGTTCTCATACCGTATCACCGGCTTCTCTTAATTTATTGACCAGAGGCATGATCTCATTGCGTAGTTTTTCTGCTGTAATCGGGCCGGTGTGCTTGTAACGGATAATGCCCTGCTGATCGACAATAAAGGTCTCCGGAGTACCGTAAACGCCCCAGTCAATGGCCACGCGCCCATCATGATCAAAGATACTGGCTACATAGGGATTACCCATATCGCGCAACCATTTCAGGGCATCCATACGCTCATCTTTGTAGTTGATGCCGATAATTGAAATATCGATGTTGCGGGACATTCGCACCAACAGATCATGCTCATATCGACAGGATACACACCAGGAAGCCCAGACATTAACCAGACTGACCTGCCCCTTAAGCTGCTCGGAAGAAAACGTCTGCTCTGGCTTTAACAGGAGCGGTAGCTCAAATTCCGGCACGGTTTTACCAATCAGCGGCGATGGTATCTCTCTGATATTGCGCCCCTGGCTTACCTGATAAAGCACCAACCCAAAAACAGCCACTATCGCCAGGAAAACTGCAATCGGCAGCAGGTAACGTGCCTTCATGCCCTTGCTCCGCCACTCACCGGACCGGAAGCCGGCTTCTGCCTTGCCTGTACAACATGTTTGGCCGACACGCGGTAGCGCCGGTCCGACACAGCCAATATGCCACCAAGAGCCATCAGCAACGGTCCTGCCCAGATCCACGCCTGAAACGGCCTGTGATAGACTCTGAGAGCCCAGCCATCTTCATCACGCTGCTCCGCCAAAGCAACATACAGGTCGCGGAAAAAAGTCGTATCAATTGACGCTTCGGTCATTGGCATCGTCTGCACAAAATAGGTTCGCTTTTCCGGTGTCAGGATACCGACCTTCTCGCCACCCCGGGTAATGGTCACCTGAGCCATATCGGAATGATAATTAGGCCCACGGATCGACTTTACTTCATCAAGGTGAAAGCCAAAATCATTGACCTGCACCGTATCTCCGACGCGCACATGGACATCTCGTTCCACACTGAAGGCCGAACTCAGCGTCACGCCGATAACAAAAACACCCACTCCCGCATGGGCGACAACCATTCCATAGACCCCAGCAGATAAGCCCTTGTTTCCGGATCTGCGAGCCAGACGCTCCTTCAGATATTGCGCACTACTGAGAATCACCCACATGGCAATCGCCAATGAGGCCATCACCATCAACGTAGTTTTACCCACTGCCATTAACGGCAGGACAACGCCTGTAATGAGGCTGACCATGAACACAGTTCGCAGTTTTTTGAACAGAGGGCGCACATCTCCCGACCGCCAGCCCACCAGAGGACCGACACCAATCAGGATGGCGAGAGGCAACATGACCGGCACAAATACCGCATTAAAATATGGCGGGCCGACGGATATTTTTCCGAGGTTTAAGGCATCCAGAACAATGGGAGCCATCGTCCCCATCAACACGGCCGCCAGTGCCGCCATCAACAACACATTGTTCGCCAACAGCAGCATTTCCCTGGAAAACAATTCGAATCTGCCACCAACATGCACACTCGGTGCCCTCCAGGCGTATAACCCCAATGAGGAACCAATGACGACAACCAGGAACGCCAGAATAAAGACGCCGCGCTCAGGGTCGCTGGCAAAGGCATGCACCGATACCAAAACGCCGGAACGTACCAGGAAGGTTCCCAGCAGACTCAGGGAAAATGCCAGTATGGCCAGCAATACGGTCCAGCTTTTGAACGCTCCGCGTTTTTCCGTCACCGCAAGGGAATGAATAAGCGCTGTTCCCGCCAACCAGGGCATAAGAGAGGCGTTTTCAACGGGATCCCAGAACCACCAGCCGCCCCAACCCAGCTCATAGTAGGCCCACCAGCTACCCAACACGATACCGATGGTCAAAAATAGCCAGGCGACCGTGGTCCAGGGGCGGGACCAACGCACCCACGTCGCATCGAGATGGCCACCCAACAGGGCAGCGACCGCAAAAGCAAACGCCACTGAAAAACCCACATATCCCATATAAAGCATGGGAGGGTGAATAATCAGGCCCGGGTCCTGTAACAGCGGGTTCAAATCCCGGCCATCGACAGCGCCGGGAATCAGGCGATCAAACGGATTCGAGGTCATCAGGATAAACAGAATGAAACCGACACCGATAAATCCCATAACGCCCATGACCCGCGCAAGAAAATGCTCTGGTAACGACTTACTGAATACCGTGACCGCCAGGCCCCAGAACGCCAGCATGAAAACCCAGAGCAATAACGACCCTTCATGGGCTCCCCAGACAGCAGCAATACGGTATTGAATCGGCAGGGCACTATTTGAATTGTGGGCGACATACGCCACGGTGAAGTCGTTTTCGATAAATGCCAGGGTCAGCATGGCAAATGAAACAGCGATAAATAAAAACTGCGCACGCGCCGCCAGCCTGCCCATCGCCATCAATTCCGGGATACCACGGTAAGCGCCCACTACCGGCATGATAGTCTGTATCAATGCCACAAATAACGCGACAACAAGGGCAAAATGTCCAATTTCCGGGATCATTGATTATTTATTTCAACCTGATGCAAGGGGACAGTCAGGTCAACCGGTTCAGACCGGATAACCTTCATTGAGCGTTTTCCTGCGGCCGCAGGCCGCAGAGGTTCCGGCGTCCGGGTGCCATCTTTATTGTAAGGCATGGGCTGCATCGCATCGGCGACCTCCGGCGGCATATAGGACTCATCATGCTTTGCCAGGACCTCTTCGGCATAAAATATCCCGTCCCTGCCCAGCTCGCCCCTGGCAACGGTACCCTGCCCCTCCTTGAAAAGATCGGGCAATATCCCCGCATAGCTCACGGCCACCTGCTGGACATTATCGGTAACAATGAACCGGGACTCCAGGCTACCGGATGATTTCTCCAGAGTTCCACTGCGAACCATGCCACCGAGCCGGAAGGGTTCACCCGGCTGTACCGCACCCGCGACAACCTGTGAAGGCGAAAAGAAATAAGCCATGTTACCTCGCAGCGCATTAATCGCCAATGCTGCGGCGACAACCACCCCGGCTAACGCCACTCCGGCAAGGAACATTCGTTTCTGTCTGGGTTTCATGGACAATCCAGAATCAATGGCTAATCGGCCCTGGAATCATTCAATCGGGCCATGCGTTGCAGACGTTTGATGATCGCCTTGCGCCGAACATCAGCCGTCAACCACTCCCCGACCATCAGAATAGCCGCCGCACCAAATGACCAGCCTATGTAAAAACCGTAGCCAGCAATAATATCTTCCATCATCATTCTCAGCCCTGTTGAGACCGGATCTCAGGTAACTCGTTCACCCACTCTGTGTATTTTTCCCGCTCCAGGATAATACTTCTGACTCGTTTGAGTATCACCGCAAAGCCATATAACCAGAAAGCCAGAGTCATGGTCAGCATGGACCAGAGGATGTTACTCTCCATATATTCCATAGAAGACCGCTGATGCAGTGCCGTACACTGGTTCGGGTCCGGGCAATTCACCGAGTAGTAAATAATCGGCACCGCAAACAAACCGACCATCGCCAGCACCGCTGAAGCACGGTCCGCCCTCCGCACATCGTCAATCGCAGAGTGCAGAGCCATGTAACCGATATACAGGAATAAAAGAATCAGTTCCGAGGTCATGCGCGGGTCCCAATCCCACCAGGTACCCCAACTCGTTTTACCCCAGAAGGCTCCCGTCCACAGTGCCAGAAATGTGAATATTGCGCCAGTTGGCGCAGTTGACGCTGCCATCATGAAAGACAGGCGAGTATTAAACACCAGACCAACCAGACTCCAACCGGCAATCACCACGTACAGCCACATTGACATCCAGGCCGCAGGTACGTGTACAAATATAATCCGGTAATACTGCTTCTGGTCGCTCAGGACATTCGGCGTTTGGAAGAAACCCCAGTACAAACCACCAATGGTCAATAATATGGCCGGCACTGCAAACCACGGAACCATCCTGCCGGCCAATGGGTAAAAAGAAGCCGGCGAGGAATACTTAAACCAGTTGATACTCACAATCGTTTACTTCTCTCATTCCAGCGCAAGCCGCAGCGCAGCGGAAGCTGCCCAGGGACCCAACGCCATGGACAAAACAGTAAATGCGCCCAATAACATGTAATAAGCCTGTTCCGGGGCATTCGCAACGACGCTGGCGGTAATTGCCCCCGCCCCATAGATCAGCGCCGGAATATACAGGGGCAGGATTAAAAGCGAAAGCAATATCCCGCCCCCTCGCAAACCCAGCGTCAGGGCGGCACCAATGGCGCCAATCATGCTCAAAGCAGGTGTTCCCAAAAGTAATGACAACATCATCGATATCATCTGTTCATCTCCCAGTCGATATTGCAGCGCCACCAGTGGCGAGATCAGCACCAGCGGCAAACCGGTCAACAGCCAGTGAGCACAGACCTTCGCCATCACCACAACGCTGAGAGGCTGAGGCGTCAGCAGCATTTGTTCGAGCGTTCCGTCCAGATAATCGGCTGCGAACAACCGCTCCAGAAGCAGCATGGACGCCAACAGCGCCGCCACCCACGCCACACCAGGCGCGATACGGAGAAGAATCTGTTTATCTGTTCCGATGCCAAGAGGAAACAGGCTGATCACAACAACAAAGAAAAACAGGGTCATCAGAATCTCTGCACGTCGGCGAAATGCCAGCAGCAGATCGCGCGACACAATCGTTTTGAATAACCGCCACATCCTATTCTCCCAATCTCAAGCACCTCAACCCGTCCGAGGCCAATGGAACCTCCTGATGCGTCGTCAGGATTACCATGCCCCGTTTAGCAACATGGCGGGAAATAACTTCCTGCAACATCTCCACGGCACCGGCATCCAATCCATTGAACGGTTCATCCAGCACCCAGAGCAAGGCATCATTAACGAAGAGTCGAGCCAGACCTACACGTTTTTTCTGCCCTTGTGACAACATCCTGGCAGGCAGGTCTTCAAATCCACGCAGCCCTGCCCGCTCCAATACATGCCATAGCACCCCATCTTCGGGATACAAACCATCAAGCGCACAGGAAATCCGCAAGTTCTCCAGTGGGGTAAACTCCAGCTTGATAGCCGATTGATGGCCGATATATAAAAGTCGGCTGAAAAATTCCTCGCCTATCGCCTTTATCGGCCTTCCGTTCCAGCTAATCTGCCCTTCATCGGGGTGAAACAGGCCACATAAAGCGCGTAACAGGGTCGTCTTGCCAACCCCGTTAGCGCCTTGCAGGTAAAGCAACTCACCTGATCGCACAGAGACCGACAGGCCGGAAAACAGACATCGGTCACCGCGAATACAGGTCAGGCCTTCAGCCTGTAATACTGCATCAGTCATATCAGCCATATGCTGTATTCCCAATCCCGGAATACCGGTTCCTCAGTCATGGTTTCGTGCGGGGCAGCATGATATATGGAACGCAGCAGAATAGCGAAGAGTCCGCTAACACAAGCCAGATACGCAGGGGCCTATTTTCAATCACAGAATATGGCCCAAAAGCCGTCAAGAAGAGGAACACAATGCCCCAGCATCCCGTGTTAAATAACACGAATACGAATGACAGGATATTAGTCCAGTACCTATGGAAACTCCGATTAAATCAGAGTTTCCTGCGATACAAGAACGATCAGTTATTGATTTTGAAAGGGAAACACAAATTACATTGTTGTTTTCCGCGCTCTGACAAATCCACAATGGAACTGTTCAGAGCTTCCCCATAATACACTGCACCGGGATTTGTCGTCCCGCCCCCCCGGATAACAACACAACAGGGCGGCAATAACCGGTGCGCCGGGGGCGACCCCCGAATGCTACCAGCTCAGCTTCCACTGTGCACCGATGCCGTGGTTGGTTTTGCCTTCACCGTCCCGGCGGCGCAGCGCCTTGACGTCCAGTTCGGTATCCAGGGTGCCCGGTGCCGACAACAGGCGCCAGCCCAGGGTCAGGTCGTGCCCGGCATCGGACGACGACAGGCCCGCATACGGGATGCCGGTGGCGCCGTCACTCAGGGCCAGGCCCCACTCGCCCTCCAGGCTCCAGCGACCGGAGGCCGGGCCGGGCTGTGATGAATTGTCCTCCAGTGCGTCCGATAGCGAATCCGACAACAGCCGATCCAGGCCGCCCGAGGCCGGGGCGGTGCCGTATTCCTGACGCACACTCAGCGACGGCCCATGAGCGGAACCCGGCTGCCGTTCATAGCGCAGCGAACCGGACACGCCCCACTCACGCCGCTCGGCGGCCTCATGATCCAGCAGACGCCGGCCACGCAGGTCAATCGTTAATCCTTTGGAAGGCAACTGCCAACTGATGCCGCCGCCCAGTTCCACGCCCAGGCCGTCGCTGGTATCGCCGCCGTCATAGCGCATCCCCAACTCCAGTTCCGGAATCAACCGGCCACCGTCCGCCTGCGGCAACTGCCAGGACCACTCCAGACCCATTCGGAAACGCTCCGTGTCCGCCGTCATGCCCGATACACCGTCGGCATCGTCCGACTCAATACGCGCCAATGCCGCATCCGAGATCAGCGTCAGCGTCAGGCCGCCCTCTTCTAGCGGGCGCTCCAGCAGCGTGCCGCGTACACCGACCGAGGCCGAGGTCTGCTCGATGTCATGCTTCGTACTCATCGTGGCCGAAGTCTGCTCCAGGGTCTGCTCCAGCTCGCCACGGCCATAACTCGCCGCTGCCCATAACTGCAATCTCTCGGTGACGTTATGCCGGATATACGGCAGCAGCGAGGTCAGTCGGCTCGACAACTCGCCCTGTTCCGCAGTGCCGCTCCAGTCGCCATCGCCGTCGCTGTACGACAGCGCCAGACCGAGCAGCGTGCGGCCATTGTCGCGATCCACGCCCAGCATGCCGGTGGTCACCTCGCCATCCACCGTGATGCCGTCCTGGCCATCCTCGTAGCGCGAGTACGACGCCTGGCCCCACACCGAAACCCCGTTCTCTCCGCCGCGGTGCACAAAGCGGCTGCCGCGCAGCATATCGCGCAGCGACAGCGAACGTGACAGATTCAACATGCGGTCAACCGAACCGGCACCCAGGCCATCACCGCCGCCTCCGCCCTGGCCGAAGCCGTCCGCGCCCAGACCATATCCCGCCGCATATCCCGTGCCGGTTGCATTACCGCCCCCATGCAGCGCACGACCGGCGGACAGGCCACTCACATTGCCCGACAGCCCAGGTTGATCGGCCACCGACAAGCGGTAATCCAGGCCGCCCAGCAGATGCTCTACCGCCGTCAGGCCGAAGCGCGGCAGCCAGGCTTCCTGTGCCGCCTGCATCGCCCCCGTACCGACCACCACATCGTCGTCGGTGACCGTGACTGCCACTGTGTCTATGACCAGACCATCCGGGTAATCCGCACCGTCGCCGTCGCCGTTTATACTATGGTTGATGGTCGCCGTGCGGTTACCGCCAACGTTGTCGTTGACGCCCGTCACCGTCACCGTCTGCGCCGTATTCCAGTTGCCCGCCGTGAACGTCAGGCTCAGCGGCGCCACGGTCGCCGCACCGGGCGTGTCGGAGGCCACCGTAATCTCCACATCGCCGGCTGGTCGTGTGTTCAGCACCAGGGTGTAGAGGTCTGTGCCGTCAGGCTCAGCGACCGTTACCCTGGGCTCACTGACACGCACGCCCGCCGCTTCGTTGTCGGTGATCGTCAGTGTGTGCACACGATCGGTGCCCACCGTGTAACCCGAACCTGCGGCCAGGTTCAGTATGACCGTCTCGCTGGTCTCGCCCACCCTGTCGTCGGTGATGGCCACGGGAATATTAACGCTGGATGCGCTCGCAGACGCCACGACCGTGCCGGTCAGCGTGGTGTAGTCGGTGCCGGATATCGCTGTGCTGGCACCGCCCACCGTGTAGGTGATCGTGGTGGCCACGGCTGGCGCCGGACTCAGATCGACTACCACGTTGTACGTGCCCGAGCCTTCGCTGGTGGTGAAGCTGGTCACGGCGAACGAGGCTTCCGGCAGGTCATCATTGGTGACCGTGACTGCCACCGTGTCTATGGCCAGACCATCCGGGTAACTCGCACCGTCGCCGTCGCCGCTTTCTATACTATGGCTGATGGTCGCCGTGCGGTCACCGCCAACGTTGTCGTTGACGCCCGTCACCGTCACCGTCTGCGCCGTATTCCAGTTGCCCGCCGCGAACGTCAGGCTGGCTGCGCTCACGGTCGCCGCACTGGTCGTGTCGGATTCCACCGTAATCACCACATCGCCGGCTGGTCGTGTGTTCAGCACCAGGGTGTAGAGGTCTGTGCCGTCAGGCTCAGCGACCGTTACCCTGGGCTCACTGACACGCACGCCCGCCGCTTCGTTGTCGGTGATCGTCAGTGTGTGCACACGATCGGTGCCCACCGTGTAACCCGAACCTGCGGTCAGGTTCAGTATGACCGTCTCGCTGGTCTCGCCCACCCTGTCGTCGGTGATGGTCACCGAAATATTAACGCTGGACGCGCTCGCAGACGCCACGACCGTGCCGGTCAGCGTGGTGTAGTCGGTGCCGGGTGTCGCCGTGCTGGCACCGCCCACCGTGTAGGTGATCGTGGTGGCCACGGCTGGCGCCGGACTCAGATCGACTACCACGTTGTACGTGCCCGAGCCTTCGCTGGTGGTGAAGCTGGTCACGGCGAATGAGGCGACCGGCAGGTCATTGTCGTCGATCGTCACTACCACTGCACCCGTTACCCCGCTATAGGCTGTTGTGCCCGAGGCCGTGTGCGTCAGCGTCACTGTGTCGTCCGCTGCGTCGGCGTCCTCAGCCGCCGCCACCATCACCGTCTGTACCGTGCCCCAGTCGGTCGTCGTGAACGTCAAACTGGTTGCGTCCGGCGTCAGGTCGGTGCTGGGGTGACCGGTGACTGCCACCGTGACAGCCCCCGTCGGGGCGGTGGCCAGGGATACCGGGTAACCGACACTGGCACCTTCAGTGACCGTCAGGGTCGGCGGCAGTACGATGGCCAGTACCTGCGGTTCCATGATTGTAAATGTGTCCAGGTTGTCCGTACCACTCGCGCCGCCGCCCAGGCCGGTGCCGGAGTTGCTGCCCAGGGTGCCTGAGCTGATGCTGATGTCCACTGTCTCGCCGTTCATCTCGTCTGTGTTGTCGGTTTGTGCGCTCAGGGTCAGGGTGGCGATAGTGGCCGTTGTACCCAAAGACGGGCCGGTGAAGGTCACTGAACCTCTGCTTCTTCCGTCCGGGCTGTCGAAGGTAACGCCGGTCGCGTCTGCGATGGACACTCTGTAGTCCGCTGACGAACCGCGGGGCGTCGCCGAGCCACCAAAAGTCAGCTGCACCGTCAGGCTCTCGCCGTCTACCAGGCCGCGGCCCAGGGTGACGGTGATTTCTTTGGTGCCGCCTTCCGTGATGTCGCCTGACGCGCCCGCCAGGGTCACTGTGGTCGGCTCGTCGTCGATCACGGTCGCTGTGACGGGGTCCGGGGTGAGGCCGTTGTAGTTGGTGTATGGACGGAATCTCCAGTCGGTGTTAAGTGGGAAAGAAAAGGCAAAAGACGGACAACTTCCACCTGTACAGGAAAACTCCCCTTCCACTCCACTAAGTGATCCGGTACCCATCCTAGCGTTTCTTTCGCTTAGGTCGAGTCCGCTAATGATGTCACCACTCATAAACTCTTGGGGATCGCCCAAGGAGGTGGCGGCGTGGGTAATGGTAACTACCTGGTTGGCGTCGTCGTCGCCGTTATCCACCGCGGTGACGGTGATGCTCTGCGCCATGTTCCAGTTGGCGCTGGTGAATACCAGGCTGGTGGGGTTGATCATGGCGGTGCCCGGTGTGCCTGAGGTGGCTGTGATGGTCACGTCTGCGGTCGGTTGTGTGTCCAGCACCATGCCGTAGCTGTCCGTGGCGCCGCCTTCGATGGGCGTGGTGCCGCCGTCCGTCTCGGTGATGGTTACGCCTACCTGCGCGGCGGCTTCGGTTGTCAAACCGATCGACAACGGCAAACCAAGCAACACGGCAACCAGCCCGCGGCGCAGGCCGGAAAGGTTAAAGCGGTTTAGGACAGATTTTACAAATACTTCAACATCATTGTTCTGACTATGGCTGCTTGTCTGTCTGTCTGTCTGTCTGTCTGTCTGTCTGTCTGTCTGTCTGTCTGTCTGTCTGTCTGTCTGTCTGTCTGTCTGTCTGTCTGTCTGTCTGTCTGTCTGTCTGTCTGTTTCCATTATTGGTGTTTCCATTGTTGTCTCACCTTTTGTCGCTGGTTCGCCCGTCAGGCGCTCGATTCCGGTAGTTTAGGGCAGTTTGCGGCGCATGTCAATTTTTTTGCATGGGTCTTCGGGATTTCGTGTCACTGGCGCTGACGATACATCGCTGTGTTACAGGAAGTATTCATCAGAGTTGCCTTATACGGAGGACGATCTGGTATAGTCTGCTTCGTGTCATAATCAGCGAGATATCGGAGAGTCGTGGTGTTATTTTCAATTGATGAATTCCGCGCCTGGAAAAATAAACGAATTACTCTGCTGGGTATGTCAGGTGTAGGGAAGACTCATTTATCCGGCCTGTTACGGGCACGGGGCTGGTTCCACTATTCGAGTGATTATCGCATCGGCACCCGCTATCTTGACGAGCCTATCCTGGACCTGGTGAAGCAACAGGCCATGGATGTCTCCTTTTTACGCGATCTGTTGCGGTGGGACTGGATTTATATCCGTAACAATATCCGTATCAATGATCTCGGTCCGGTACTTAGTTATATCGGGAAACCCGGTGACCCGGAGCAGGGTGGAGTACCGCTTGAGGATTTTCGCAGTCGTCAGGCCAGATACCATGACGCGGAAGTGGCCGCCATGTACGATGTTCCACGGTTTATCCGCAAGGCCGAGAAAATATATGGCTATCGGCATTTTATCAACGATGTCGGTGGCTCTCTGTGTGAGCTGGCCGATCCCGGGCCTGTCAATCTGTTGGTAAAGCATACTCTGGTGCTTTATATTCAGATCACCGACAGTGAAGAAGAAGAGGAACTGATACGGCGCTCACAGAGCGCGCCCAAACCGCTTTACTACCGCCCGGAATTTCTCGATGAGCAACTGGCAATCTACCTGGAGGAAAACAATCTGCAATACGCGGCTCAAATGGACCCGGATGAATTTACCCGCTGGATTTTCCCACGGCTGTTTCATTCCCGGATACCTCGATACGAGGCTATCGCCGACCCCCACGGTTATACGGTAACGTCTCAGGAGGTCGCCCAGGTCAGGGATGAAGGTGGATTCCTTGAGCTACTCGAAGCCGCCGTAGCAAGGAAATAGCCTATGCCTTTGGTCAACCACAATCAGCTACCATCATTTGATCATGTGCGTCAAAGCGGACAGACGGTGCTCAGCGAAACGGCTGCACGGCAGCAGGATATCCGGGAGCAGCATATTGGCCTGTTAAACATGATGCCTGACGCGGCCCTGGGCGCAACAGAAAGGCAGTTTTTCCGGCTTATCGGTGAGAGTAATTCAATCGCGCAGTTTTACATCCATCCGTTTACTCTGCCGGAGCTCAGGCGTAGTGCAAAGGCTCAGGGGTATATTGATCGGTACTATGAGTCTTTTGAGCAGATTCAGGAACAGGGGCTGGATGCTCTTATTATCACGGGGACAAATGTCATCGGCCCGGAGTTGGCATCCCAGCCTTTCTGGAAGCCTTTAATCGGGGTTGTTGACTGGGCTTACGATAACACGACTTCAACGCTGTGTTCCTGTCTGGCAACGCACGCTGTACTTGAGTTCCGATACGGGCAAAAACGTGTACCGCAACCCAGAAAAATCTGGGGCGTTTACCCGCACAGAGTGGTCATGCCTGAACATCCTCTGGTGGTCGATATCAACAGCCGCTTCGATGTCCCGCATTCCCGCTGGAACGCGATTAACGCAGAGCAGTTCAGGGAAATCGGCCTTCATGTACTGGTGGAAAGCGAGGTTGGCGTTCATCTGGCAACCAGTCCGGATGGGCTGCGCTTTGTCTTTTTCCAGGGCCATCAGGAATACGACGCCATCTCTCTTCTCAAGGAATACAAGCGTGATCTGCATCTTTATGCAAAAGGTCTGCTCGATGATTACCCGCCGTTTCCGGATAACTATCTGTATCCGCGCGAACGGGCCATCCTTGGCGAATATGGTCGGCTTGCGCTTAACCAAATTAACGGTGACGACGCGGTTCCGGAGTTTCCGGAGTCCATCGTTGCTCCACATATTGACAATACATGGCACGATACGGCGAAATCCGTGGTAGGAAACTGGGTCGGTCTGGTGTACCAGCTTACCCACTCGGACCGACTGAAACCGTTTATGGACGGCGTTGATCCTGACGATCCTCTTGGTCTTAATAAAGGTTAGCTGGTCATCAGTCTATGAATAAGCTGCCTCTACCATTGATTCTGGCGTCAACTTCTCCGCTTCGACGGGACCTGCTGGCCAGATTGCGCTTGACGTTTCAGACCTGCAAGCCGGAAATTGATGAGTCTGTGCGGGATGGGGAATCGGCGGAGGCTCTGGTTGAGCGTTTGTCCATTGCCAAAGCCAGGGCAGCCTGTCAATATTTTTCTTCCGGTCTGGCTATTGGTTCCGATCAGGTCTGCGTCATTGATGGCGAGATTTACGGCAAACCGGGTAATTATGGCAGGGCCTTAAAACAGCTTCAATGCGCCTCAGGCAGGAGCGTGCGTTTTCTAACCGGGTTATGTTTATATCATATTGAGGGGGACCGGCATCAGTCTCTGGTCGAACCTTTCGACGTTGTCTTCAGGAAGCTTACAGATCATCAAATTGACAGTTACCTGAAGGCCGAACAGCCGTATCAATGTGCTGGCAGCTTTAAGTCCGAGGGTCTGGGCATTGCCTTGTTTGAGGTGCTGCGGGGCGATGATCCCAATTCACTCATTGGTTTACCGCTTATTCAACTGGTTCGCCTGCTTGGTAACTGGGGGATGGATGTCCTGACTGCAAAGCCGGATATGGTGCCGTAGTTATGTCTGACGTGCGTTCACTGGCCTCGGAGGATGTCAGACACCGAGGAACGGGACCGGATTTACCAGATTATTTTATTTATCTGATTCGCAATAGCCACACCAAGGTCTTCTGAAAGCCTGCTGAGAATGTCTTTCTGGCGGGTGTAATCCACTATGTCCTCGGCCTTGATGACTTCCCGGGCGACGTATCCGGCACCGCCAAACTCGTCTATTAAGCCCAGTTGTCTGGCTTTTTCTCCGGTCCAGACCAGGCCGCTGAATAGTGTTTCGTCGTCGGGCAGTCTGTCGCCCCGTCCTTCCCGTACCGTCTTTATAAATTCCTCGTGGATTTCTGTCAGCATGAGCTGAAGATGGACCTTTTCTTCCTCATCCATCGGCGAGAATGGATCCAGCAGGGCTTTATGTTCTCCTGCCGTCAGTAATCGGCGTTCTATTCCGAGCTTTTCCATGGTCCCTTCAAAACCAAAACCGTTCATAATGACACCAATGGAGCCAACGATGCTTGATTCATTTGCATAAATTCTGTCGGCTCCGACGGCGACATAGTAGCCGCCGGATGCGCACAGGTCAGAGATAACCGAGTAGAGCGGTATGTCGGGATGTTTCGCACGCAGGCGCTTCATCTCTCTGTAGATATAACTGGATTGAACCGGGCTTCCTCCGGGACTATTGATCCTCAGAATAACGCCCGCCGTATTCTTGTCTGCAAAGGCATTGCGAAGTGCCGTTACTATTTTGTCGGCACTGGCTTCTGACTCCGGGCTGATGATGCCGTTCAAGTCAACCAGTGCTGTGTGCTTTTTGTTGACTTCCATATCAAATTGCAGGTTCCCGCTCATCAGCAGTGGAATTGAAAACAAATAGACAAAAAACAGGGAGATGAAAAATATTCTCCATCGCCTGGCTCGGCGCTGCTCGGTAATTGCCGCAAAGGCAAGTTTTTCTATGACTTTTTGTTCAAAATTCGTTGTTTTTCCAGTTTGTTCATCCATGATATTCGCCTCGAATCAATTTTATGGGAGCTATGACTTAGTCAGAGTTGCCATGGCCTGTAAGGGGTACCCGCTTCCGGTCCATCTCCGGAATATTCCCCAGTATATTGAGTTCAAACCAGCTCACGAGTTCGCCCGGAGTACGCATCATGCCGATGGGGTCGTATGCGCTTAGCTGTTCGGTGCTGTGAACACCGTAACCTGCCGCCAGTCGTTCAACTCCAGCGGACCGGGCCATCTGCATGTCGTAAGTGCTATCACCCACTACCAGTGTATCTTCCGGCTTTTTTGCCAGCGTTTCAAGAATTTCCAGCAGCATGTCGGGCGCAGGTTTTGACAGGGATTCATCGGCACAGCGGGAGATTGCAAACAGATGTCCGGTATCGGTTTCAGAAAATTGCCTGTCCAGCCCCGTTCGGCTCTTACCCGTTGCAACCGCCATGGGCACATCGTGCTCCGATAGTCTATAAAGCAGTGCCTCAATTCCCTTAAAGAACCGGCTTAGTCCCGGTGGCGCACCCAGCCAGCGTACCCGGTAAGCTGCAACTACCTGTTCAATTACGGCATCAGGCTGTTCAGGTAAAAGCTGTCGAACCGCTTCATGCAAACCCAGGCCGATTACCTGCTGAAGTTCGAGATCATTCATATCAGGCAGCCGGCAGTCGTGTAGCGCCTGGCGCATGCAACTGACAATCTGGGCGCGTGAATCCATCAGTGTGCCGTCCCAGTCAAATACGATTAATTCAAACTGCTTTGTGGTATTCATGGTGCCTTATTATTTTGCGCGCCGACAGGCGATTCAAGACCTGTTGTAAATCTTCATCCAGTGGCGATTCAATCTGTGTTTTGCGGCCATCGTCAGGATGAGGGAAATCAACAGACCAGGCGTGCAGAAAGATGCGCTGCAGGCCATTTGCTTGCATTTCCTGATTAAAGCTCCCGTTTCCATAACGGCGGTCGCCGGCCAGTGGATGCCCGATTTCCCGAGCGTGAATGCGTATTTGATGAGTACGACCTGTAACCAGCCTGATTTTCATCAGGGTCGCGGTGGTGGCGTGTTCGCCGCCCGCATATTCCCGTAGCGGATAAAATATTGAAACGGCGCGTTTACCCTTTTCATCGGCCTGAATCAAGCGCCTGCCATCCCGAATTCCGTTGCGTTGCAGAGGAATATCAATTATCTGTTTGCCCCGCCCCCAGTTGCCCATGAGTAGCGCGGTGTAGTATTTATCTACTTCTCCATCATGTATCGCCTTGTGCAGCGACAACATGGCCGGGCGGTCACGCGCAATCAATAAACAACCGCTGGTTTCACGGTCCAGGCGATGTGCCAGAAATAACGGCTTTCCCGGTTGTAGTGACCGCAGGGCGTCAATCACGCCATAGTTAACTCCCGACCCTGCATGTACCGCAAGGCCGGATGGCTTGTTCAAAACCATAACCCGGTCGTCTTCATAGATAATGCGGGACTCGACTCTTTTCAACACGGTATCAGGTGGACAGCGCTTCCTGTGTTCAGAATATCTGACGGGGGGCAAACGCATCTCATCATCCGCAATCAGTTTGTACTCAGGTTTGATTCGCTTTTTGTTGACCCTGACCTCGCCTTTCCGAAGAATTCGGTAAATATGGCTTTTAGGCACTCCCTTGAGCCGTCGCATCAGAAAATTATCAATGCGTTGACCGGCTTCATCGCGGGTTATACGTATGTGCTGTACTTTTGAGGGAGGGTGTTGCGGGGAACTGGGCATTCAGATTGCGGCCTGGATAGGTGGATACCACTGGAATTCTAATTCATTTACCCCCCGGATACACAAGGGAAGCCGGCATCTGATGGACTGGCCGATTGTTTACAATACTGTTGCGCCACTCCACAACCTCAAGCTCAAATCTCCGCCAATGGTTCACTCAATATTGCCCGTGTACCAAATGTACTGAACTAATACGTGCTGTATCCGTAATATGGTGTTATATTGCCGAAGTCAGTAGCCAAAGTGAGGCGGCTGCTGCGATCAACCGAAGGCATCACCTGATAGTGGTGTGTTGATGCTTCGATTTGACCCGCGCCTGATGAAGAAGGCGTATGGGGGAGGATAGGTCCTCTCCGACGATGGACCAGATCATTTTTATGCCCGCAATCCGGGATATTTAGTTGTGTTTAAGCAAGGTGTGTTTTTGCAATCATGTTATCACCAGGACTCATTTTCCTGACTTCCACAATCAGCTCGTTTCTGAACCGCTACTGTGAGGCTGGCCCGTTGGTCACCCGGAGCGGCACGGTTACATGCCAACCGCATATTGTCGGTGAAACGGCTGGAGTGGCTAATTTCATGAAAATAATCATCCTGGTATCAGCCAGGGATATCAAATATGAAAAGAATGTTAATCAACGCAACCCAGCAGGAAGAATTGCGCGTCGCGATGGTCGATGGCCAGTATCTTTACGATCTGGATATCGAACGAGCCGCAAAACAACGTAAAAAATCCAATATTTACAAGTGTAAGATTACCCATATTGAGCCCAGCCTGGAGGCGGCTTTTGTTGACTATGGCGAAGAGCGGCACGGGTTTCTGCCTTTTAAGGAGATTGCTCACAGCTATTTTGACCCTGAGGCCAAGGTGGATGGACGCCCTTCTATCAAGGATGTCATCAAGGAAGGCCAGGAACTCATCGTTCAGATTGATAAGGAGGAGCGTGGCAGTAAAGGGGCCGCTTTAACCACTTTTATCAGTCTGGCCGGGCGTTATCTGGTCATGATGCTGAATAATCCTCGGGCCGGCGGGGTATCCAGGCGTATTGAAGGCGAAGAACGTGAGCAGGTTCGTGAGGCGTTGAGTGGTCTGGATATGCCTGAGGGTTCGGGCGTTATCGTCAGAACCGCCGGGGTCGGACGCTCATCCGAGGAGTTGCAGGCTGACCTGGATTATCTGAAACAGGTCTGGTCGGCCATTGACAATGCCACCCGGGAAAAGAAGACGCCGTTTCTTGTTTATCAGGACAGCAATATCATTATTCGGGCGCTGCGCGATAACTTTCGTAATGATGTCAGCGAAATTCTGATTGATTCGCCGCGGATATATGAGGAAGCCTGTGATTTTATCAAGCAGGTCATGCCGCATCACCTGGACAGGTTGCAGCTCTACAAGGAGGAGATTCCGCTATTCAGCCGTTACCAGATAGAGAGTCAGATTGAGAGTGCGTTCCGCCGTGAGGTACGCCTGCCGTCAGGTGGTGGAATTGTTATTGATCATACCGAGGCGCTGATTTCAATCGATATTAATTCCGGACGAGCCACAAAGGGTAACGATATTGAGGAAACCGCTTTAAGCACCAATCTGGAAGCCGCAGATGAAATTGCCCGTCAACTGAGGCTGCGCGACAGCGGCGGCCTGATTGTCGTGGATTTTATTGATATGGGGGCTAATCGTAATCAGCGTACAGTTGAGGAACGTATGCGAAAGGCTTTATCAGAAGATAAGGCCAGAACCCGGGTCGGTCGAATCTCTCGGTTTGGCCTGCTTGAAATGTCACGCCAGCGCCTTCGCTCATCGCTTGATGAGTCAAACTATCATACGTGCCCTCGTTGCAGCGGACAGGGGACGGTTCGCAGCGTGGAGTCATCAGCGCTGTCTATACTGCGCCTGATCGAAGAGGAGGCCATGAAAGACGGTAACAGCCGCGTCATCGCCCAGGTTCCGGTCAGTGTGGCGACCTTTTTGCTCAATGAGAAACGACGCGCTATCGCGCTCCTTGAAGGACTCCACAGCGCTGAGATTGTGTTGATTCCCAATGCGTCACTGGAAACGCCTCATTATGAAATAACGCGCGAGCGTTCCGATGAGGCGACGCAGAACAATGTCCGCAGTTATAAGCAGGTTCGTGATTTTTCCGAAGATGAGGATGCTTCACTGTCCCGGAAAGAGGCCGCGACTGTTCTTGAACCCGCCATAAAACATGTGAAGCCGACTGCTCCGGTCACCCCTGTGCAAACCGGTACGGAAGAAAAAAAGAAGGTGCAGACCACGGGGCTTATCAGGCGTCTGTTCGCCAGTATTTTTGGCAATAACAGGGAGAAGGAGAAGAGTCCCCGGCGTGGCCGACGTAGCGGGCGCCGGCGCTCAAGCAATCGAAGCCGGCGTACTCCGGGTCGTCAACGGGCCGGTAATAACAGTGCAGATGCGGGTAACCGGCAGCAGGAGGCCGGGCAAAGCGGTGACTCACAAAAGAGAGAAAGCCAGGACCAGCAACAGAGACATCCACGACGTGATTCGCGCAATAAAGGCCGCAATCAGAAAAAGACAGAACCTTACAGACCTGAACAGGCCCAGCCGAATCAAGAATCGGCAGAGGCTGGTCCGGATAACCGATCTGCCGCCGCAGAATCCTCGGAAAAGGCCCCCGCCAGGAGGCAGCGCAGTCAGGGACAGAGACAACGTCAGGGACGCAGCAGGCGTGGTCAGAGGCGGACCAGCGCGGCGGGCGAGCCATCTGGTGATGCTGGTGCCGGTCAGCAGGATAGTGCACAATCTCAAGGCTATGCGAAGGAATCGACATCTGCCACCAGCGAGGCGGGAGCCGTAGCCACTCAGGGGGAAAAACCCGCCCCAGTCGCGCCGGAGTAGCTCGTAAAAAACGGCTTTCAGTCCGAAAGGCAGGTCTGCCTGCCTCTATCGGGCGCTCAGGCTGTGTCTGGTAATAATATCGTCAAGTAAACCACGCGAACCGGATTCGGTTATATCAAGGACGAGTGTAAAACCATTGGCTCCTCCGTAGTATGGGTCGGGAACTTCCTTCCGGGGAATATCCGGCGCATATTCCAGAAACATATGCAGTTTGTGCCGATGTTCCGCCGGACATTGTGAGGTGAGAATATCGTAGTTGTCGTAGTCCATCGCCAGTATGTAGTCGAATTCTTCAAAGTCGCTGCGTTGGATTTGCCGCGCCCGTAAGTCAGATATATCCAGCCCTCTACGGCCTGCGGCGGATCGGGCCCGGCCATCAGGAGGTTCTCCTATATGGTAGGCATGGGTGCCCGAGGATTCGATATCAATAGCATCGGCATAGCCGGCATTTCTGACCAGTTGACGAAAGACGCCGTGGGCGGTTGGCGATCTACAGATATTGCCCATGCAGCAGAACAGAACCCGTATTTTTTTCTTGTCCATATGGTTACAACCGTTCAGCGCTGATCGCCTGCTGGGCAGGGTTATCTCCCGGATTCGTTTGTACCTCAATCTGTTGCACACCGAACATATGAGTTGCGCGGACGCAGTGCGTCTCGCCTCCGATTGGAAATACTTATTGTTATGGTAACTGACCGGCTCGTCCAGCTCTTTTTGAGGGTTCTGGTGGAAGCGGATGGCATTCTGTTTTGGTCAGCGTCGTGGTACTCTGGCGAAAATCTCTTTTAATCATTGCAATGACCCCCGATCCATTACTCTTCGAGAGCTATTCAAAAAAGATGAAGCTGCCGGTTCGGCTGGAACGGGCGCGGAATATCGCCGACACGATACTGGCACACTTTGACCGCCACTTCCGGATTTTTTCCGAGATCAGCGCGATGGGCCGTAAGCATTTTATTGATGGCGACTGGGTGGCGGGCCGTACCGCCGCACGTAACCAGATTTCGCTTTATGACAAGCGTGTGCTTGAGGCGATTGCTGATTTGAAAAAGCGCTGGAGCCAGTCTTATCTGGACACCAATCTCTGGCAGGACGTGAAACATCAGTATCTTGGCCTACTCTACCGCCATCAGCAACCTGAGCTGGCTGAGACGTTTTATAACTCGCTGTTTACCGGCCTGTTCGAGCGGCATTATTATAATAACGAGCATATCTTTGTGCGGCCCGCCGTGTCCACGGAACGTATCGAGAGCGGTGATATCAGCTATAAAAGCTACTACCCTACTCAGAATGGCTGGAACCGGTCGGTATTGGCTATTCTGAAGGATATTAATCCCGGACTTCCCTATAAAAATATCAGGTGCGATGCACGCAATATTCTACAACGCCTTCGTGCCCTGCCTAGAAAAAATGAAGAGCTGCGATACCATTTTCAGTTGCAGGTGCTAATGCCGGCTTTTTATCGTAATAAAGCCGCATATATCGTTGGCCGTGCGATTAACGGCGCTGAGAAGATGCCCTTTGTTATCGCTATTTGCCGAACCCCTGATGGCAAGGCTTATGTCGATACGCTGGTGACGGATGTGAATGTCGTCGCCAATATATTCAGCTTTTCCAGAGCGCATTTTCTCGTCAAAACAGATATTCCTGCGACTGTGGTACGATTTCTTGCCAGCATTTTACCGAGTAAGACATCCGCCGACTTATATACGGCAATCGGTTTCCATAAACAGGGAAAGGCGGAGTTCTATCGGGATTTTCTTGACCACCTCAGACATTCATCTGACATGATACGAATTGCTCCGGGGATACGAGGACTGGTTATGCTGGTATTTACCCTGCCTTCTTACCCCTTCGTTTTCAAACTGATTAAAGACAGGTTTCCCGCTCCCAAGGACACTACGCCGAAAAAGGTAATCTCTCAATACCGCTTGGTCAAAAAACTCGACCGCGTCGGACGCATGGCCGATACCTGGGAATTTTCCTATGTGGCTTTCCCGGTTAACCGCTTTGCCCCCGACTTGCTTGATGAACTGGGAAGGGAAGCACCTTCGCAGGTTATTCGAGAGAATGACCATATCATTATCAGGCATCTGTTTATCGAACACCGCATGACGCCGCTTAACGTCTATCTCGATGGTCACGATATTGATGCGGCTCGTCAGGCTCTGACCGACTACGGTCAGGCGATCAAGGATATCTCGGGCAGCGGTATTTTCCCGGGTGATTTGTTAACCAAGAATTTTGGCATTACACGGCATGGGCGAGTGATCTTCTACGACTATGATGAAATCATCCCCATGGAGAAGTGTTGCTTCAGAAAGATACCGCCTCCCCGTTTCCCCGAGGATGAGCTGTCGGACACGCCCTGGTACACCGCTGCTCCGAACGATATTTTTCCTGAAGAATTTCAGACTTTTCTTGTGGCCGACCCGACGTACCGGGAGGTGCTGAAGAATGCTCATCCCAATCTGTTTCAGGCTGAATACTGGCAGAAGTTACAGCAGGCCGTCGCATCGGGTTTCTTCCCTGACGTCATTCCTTACCTTGAGGAGTCCCGTTTCAGGTAGATTACAGAAACCGGAACCATATGCGGGCAGGCAATGCCGGAGACCACCGGCCTAGTCAATACCGGCTTCCTGCATAAAGGTTTCATTCTTGAAAAAGTTTGCGTCAATCATATCGATAAAGCATTTGGCCTGCGGTGCCAGAAATTTGCCTTTTCGTACTACGATGCCGTATGAGCGTTGAGGAAAGTAATCAAGCAGGGGTTTGCGTATCACTTCATCGTCGTCACTCAAACAAACGTCGGTAACGATTGATATCCCCAGGCCACAACCAACATAACGCTTGATAACTTCCCATCCACCGGCTTCCAGACTGACATCGAGCTTAACGTCATGCTTTTCGAACTCAGCTTCAATTACTCGCCAGGTCGCCAGGTGACGCGGCGGCAGTATCAGGCCATACTTGCTGATCTGTGCAATCGTTGGCGATTTGATTTTTGCCAATGGATGTCCCGGAGGGACAATCAGCGTTGGACTGAAGTGCCAGACTGGCTGATAAATCATATCGTCAGGTATGTGCATCATGGAACCAACGGCAAAATCAGCATCATCTGACCGTAACAGGCTCATGCCGTCACGGCCTGTAACATTCAGCAGATTCAACTTTACTTTTGGATATGAAGAAATAAATGTCTTAAGGAATTTAGGCAATATGTACAGGATGGTGGACTCGCCTGCAGCAATACTCAATTCACCACCATCAAGTTGTCCGATACTCGCCTTAAAGGATTGCTCCAGCTTATTGAAGCGCTCAAGAAGCGGTTGGGCCAACCGGTAGAAAGCCTCGCCTTCAGGAGTCAACTTGATCTTTGGGCCGTGCCGCTCAAATAATGTTGCATCCATTTCCCTTTCCAGGGACTGTATCTGCAAGGAAACAGTCGGTTGACTCAGGAACAACCGCTCAGCCGCCGCGCTGATACTGCCAAGCTGTACCACAGAACAAAACGCACGCAATAGTTTGAGGCGGTTCTGTTTATAAAAATGCTGTTGCATACCCGCCATAATGTCGTTCAATTCGATTTTCGGGTGACTATCGATACAAAGGATACTCTCTCATGTTTTATTTTATCAAAATTTATTATTGCCATGATTTACTCAATACTAGCCGTATATTATCCTTTATAATCATTGATCGGGGGAGCTTAATATACGGCACTTGAAAATCCCGGGATTTGATGATCTCCAAAGGAGAGGGTTTGTGGCTGAATCCATTGTCTGGTTTGAGCATTTGAGCATTGGCGATGTGGAGCGTGTTGGCGGTAAAAACGCATCACTCGGAGAAATGATCTCCAATCTGGCGAATAAAGGTGTACGGGTACCCAATGGCTTTGCCACCACGGCGGCCGCATACAGGGAGTTCCTTCAGCATCGGGATCTGGGTCACCGTATCAATGCGCTACTAGGTTCACTTGATGTTGATGATGTCGTTGCCCTGGCCAATACCGGTAAAACCATACGGCGCTGGATTATTGACGCGCCGTTTCAGGACAGTCTGCAAAAAGAAATCAAGCAGGCCTATCGGCAAATGATGGCTGACGGTGAATTCACCGTTGCTGTTCGCTCATCAGCAACCGCCGAAGATCTCCCTGATGCCTCTTTTGCCGGACAGCAGGAAACCTTCCTGAATATCAACGGCTTGCAGAATGTCATCACAGCGATCAAGGAGGTCTATGCCTCTCTATACAACGACCGCGCAATTGCCTATCGCGTTCATCAGGGATTTGATCACGACAAAGTCGCATTGTCTGCGGGTGTACAGCAAATGGTACGCAGTGATATGGGAGCGAGCGGCGTCATGTTCACTCTTGACACTGAATCCGGTTTTCGGGACACCGTCTTCATTACCGGCGCCTGGGGGCTTGGAGAAACTGTCGTTCAGGGGGCCGTCAATCCGGATGAGTTTTATGTCTATAAACCTGGCCTGAAGGATAACCGCCCGGCCATTCTAAGCCGGACGCTGGGAAGTAAGGCCATTAAAATGGTTTACAACAGCTCCAGCGAACCCGGCCAGTCCACTAAAACGATTGATGTCAGTGAGCCGGACCGTAAGCGGTTTTGTCTGAGTGATAAGCGCGCCGAAGAGCTTGCCCGCTATGCCGTAATAATTGAGGAACACTATCAGTGCCCTATGGATATCGAATGGGCGTTGGACGGCCATGATAATCGGCTTTACATCGTGCAGGCGCGCCCCGAAACGGTCGAAAGCCGCTCAAGCGCCAATATTGTGGAGCGCTATATTCTAAAAGACAGCGGTGAGACCATTGCCGGGGGACGCGCCATTGGTCAGCGCATCGGCGCCGGTAAGGCCAGGGTCATTATGTCCGTAGAGCAGATGTCTCGTGTACAGCCCGGCGATGTACTGGTGACGGATATGACCGACCCTGACTGGGAACCGATTATGAAACGCGCCTCGGCGATTATTACCAATCGTGGTGGACGCACCTGTCATGCGGCAATCATCGCACGGGAGCTTGGTGTCCCGGCAATTGTGGGGTGTGGCGACGCCACTGATAAAATAGCCGACAATCAGGAAGTCACGGTCTCCTGTGCTGAAGGTGATACCGGCCATGTCTATGACGGTATTCTGAATTTTGAAGTCAGCCGGGCTGACACGGGAGCCATGCCGAAGATTGCCACCAAAATCATGATGAATATTGCGAATCCCGGTCGAGCCTTTGCATTCTCACAGCTACCCAATAGCGGCGTCGGCCTGGCTCGTCTGGAATTCATTATTAACAGCATAATCGGCATTCACCCCAAGGTTCTCTTAAACTTTGATCAGCAAACACCTGAACTGCAATCCACGATAATGGAACGCATGGCCGGTTATTCAGACCCGGTCAGCTTTTATGTCGATAAACTGACCGAAGGTATTGCCACATTGGCGGCGGCTTATGCCCCAGCCCCGGTCATCGTCAGGCTATCTGACTTTAAGTCGAATGAGTACGCCAATCTGATTGGCGGGGAGCTATTTGAACCTGAAGAGGAAAATCCCATGATTGGCTTCAGGGGGGTATCGCGCTATCTATCCGAGACGTTTAGCGATTGTTTCGAGCTTGAATGCCAGGCCCTGAAAAAAGTCCACGATGAAATGGGACTGACGAATATCGAGATTATGGTTCCCTTTTGCCGCACTCTGGAAGAAGCCGAGGCCGTTGTACGGTTGCTCGCCGATAAAGGCTTGAGGCGTGGTGAAAACGGGTTGCGTATTATCATGATGTGTGAAGTGCCTTCCAACGCCGTGCTGGCTGAGGAATTTCTTGAGTTTTTCGATGGCTTCTCTATCGGTTCCAATGATATGACACAGCTCTCTTTGGGATTAGACCGTGATTCCGCCTTGATTGCCGATCATTTCGATGAGAGAAATCCTGCCGTAAAGAAATTACTGGCCATGGCAATCAAGGCCTGCCGCGACAAGGGAAAGTATGTCGGCATCTGTGGCCAGGGCCCTTCGGATTATCCCGACTTTGCCGGATGGCTGCTGGAACAGGGCATTACCAGTATCTCCCTGAACCCGGATACTGTAGTCGATACCTGGCTGTTCCTGGCTAATCGGGAAAAATAATTATTTAACTGCATAATGTCCAGCAAACCAGATAAAGAACGGCTGGTGTTTTTCGTCTCGGACCGCACGGGCATCACCACCGAAACAATCGGCCATACCCTGATTACCCAGTTCCCCGGCATCAAATTTATTCAGAGGACATTTCCCTTCGTAAACACTCCAGAAAAGGCCAAATCTACGGTAGGCAGAATAAACGGCGCCGGTAAACGGCATGGTACACGACCTATTATATTTAACACCATTCTCGATGATGAGCTAAAAACTGCCATATCCAGCGCCAAAGGCCTGCACTTGGATTTTTTTGACATGTTTCTTGTGCCTCTTGAAGATGAACTCGACTGTCACTCTTCACATAAATCCGGACTGTCCCATGGTATAGCCGATGAAGAACAGTATATGGACCGAATTGAGGCGCTGAATTTCAGTCTGACAAATGATGATGGTGCCAGCACAAGTAAATATCCAAATGCCGATGTGATTCTGGTGGGCCCCTCTCGAAGCGGCAAAACCCCAAGTTGTTTGTATCTGGCACTTTCTCATGGCGTCAATGCCGCGAACTATCCATTGACGGACGCCGACCTGGAAGCCGACCGGCTTCCACAAAGCCTGCGCCGATACAGGAAGAAACTACTTGGACTGACAATCAGTGCGAACCGCCTGCACAATATACGTGAAAAACGCCGTCCGGGCAGTCCTTATGCGTCATTGAAACAATGCCAGCGAGAGACCGAAATCGTTGAGGAGATCTATCAAAATGAAGGCATTCCGATTATCGACACCAGCCACATGTCGATTGAGGAAATTGCCACAACCATCATGCAGCATGTGAGGAGTGGCAAAAGCTAACAACTAAACTCAGCGGCAGCATAATCGTCCGCTGCAATGCCTTACTAGGAGTAAGCCGAACCGGAGCGCCTACATTAAGCGATTTAACCGAACCTATCGTGCGGAGATGAGAAATCACATGGGCCCAGATACTCGAATCAACAAGGAACTGGACCATAGCAGCCTTGGGAGGATGCCTCCCGTTGAAATCCTTGAAAACACCAAGCCTGCTACTTTTGAACTGTCTATTTGACAGGGGAGCTATGGCTTTCACCCTGATCTAACAGATGATTAAACCGCTGGAAGATATGATCCGTTACCGGTCTCAGCTTTTTTCTCATCAGAGTTCCTTCGGCGGTAGTCTGCGAAAAAATATGGGTAATCAGTGACTCCGATATTTGTGAAATCCATAACAGCGACTCCAGCAAAGATACAAGGGTGTGATTTTGACTCGCCTTACCGACCAGGGCCTTCCACGCCTGATCGGCACGAGCGAAGTCGTTACTCTCCATATCCAGTAGCTGTGTGGTCAATTCATTAATTTCTTCTATTTTACTGAATGGTTTATCCTGAAAGACTGGCAACATGTCAGACATTTTTTCCTGTAAGGCGTCCAGTAGATACACAACAACATCCTGATTAGCCGGTTTTTTTAATACGGTATAGGCAGTATGCAAAAAACTCTGCCCTTCCTCGCTTAACAACCAACGAAGTTTTGCAGCAAACCGATTGCCCTTTAGCTGCTTTAGCATTTCACTGGCATCGTCATACGCTTTATGCGCAAATTGACCGTGAGGCATGACCTTAGCAGAAGACTGCAGAAAGCCAATCAGACAGACGTTCTTACGTTGACTGGTACGCCAGAGTTTTTGTTTCCTTTCCTTATCAATCAGTCCCTGCTGCAACATCAGGCGTACAGAATCAATCATGGATTTAGGCTCGGTCTCAAATACCAGATGCTTAAACAGATGGTCTGCCAATACTGGTCCCAGATCGCTATTCACTATCACATCTTTTTCCAGCATACGCCGCGCATTTTTCGACTCAGGCATACACCACCAGGCACAATGCCCTACTTCAGGCGTCAATCCCTCGGCGTGCACCACCGCCACGACGGCTTCCGGTTCTCCAAGCATTAATAGCTGCTGCAGATTCTCGCCCTTAGCCTGCTCCATACGTGTCCAGCGACTGATAAATACCGGGTAATGGCCGGGCGAACCAAAGACATGGCCAGAAAGAAACTCACGAACCTTGCGTACATACCGCTCATGCTTACCCGATGGATTCAGATCAACACGTGCTTCACCATTTTCCATCAAACCGAAAACCTGCATACGATTTTCATCAATACGCACCGCGTGCGGATTCTGTACCATCATGACGTTTAATCGTAATAGGTCTTCGCTTGTCAGCCCCATATTAATTCAGTTGTATTCGCTTTCCCCATGGTACAGGAGACTTGCCTTTGATCAACCAGATCACCGGATAGAGTGGTTCCATTTCAGGAAAACGCCCCTGTGCGTCGGTAAAATAAACCAACAGGTCGGGTCGACAGTCGCACTGATTCACCCATTTAATGGCCGGGCGAAAGTCTGTTCCGCCACCGCCCTTGATATTCTCGGGTATTGTAATTTCTTCCCATGCTTCATACACCCATGGGCCATTATCGGCCATCTGCTCGTCGCAGGCATGCAAGGTTACCCGTGCACGCATCTGCCCCTTAATAGCATTAATTTCACTGAAAAAACCATTCATTTCATCATCAGAAATAGAACCGCCATAGTTCAAAATATTGCCGAAAATTTCATCCGTATTATCTTCGTCTTTAACGCGAATCGCGCAACCCACCAGCGAAGATGCAACAGCATATTGCAGATCAATCTCCTCGGGTACGGCAATGTCTTCTCCGGCGAGGATGGCATCGATATCCGGCAGATTATCCAGGTTATCAATAAAGGCTTTTAATTCGATGCCGGCGGCCGGCCCGACACAGGATTGCAGAGTACCGGCAAGCAAATTCTCACTGCCGCAAAATTTCTGTAGTGCACGGTGCGCAAACTCCCATGAACGAGGGGATGGAAATGCCACTGGATTATGTGCCGGATCAAAGTCAAATATCAGTTCCGGACGAAAGCGTAAAAAGGCAATTATCCGCTCATCAATCTGATGATGCCCGGCCCAGGCCATCCAATCATCCAGATGCACGTCAAACTCATAATGGGAAAATCGGTTAGCAAGGGGTGCCGGCATCGTATAGGTGACACCTCGGTCCCCATGACGGTTGCCTGCCGCAAAAATCACCCAACCTTCAGGTACTACGTATTCACCGAGACGCCGGTCCAAAATTAACTGATAAGCAGCGGCCGAAACTGTTGGTGGTGCGGAAGTAATTTCATCGAGAAATAATATGCCTTTCTCACCATGTCACTTGACATTTGGCAGTAATGAGGGGATGGCCCATTCAACTGAATTACCGATCCGAAAAGGAATACCACGTAAATCAGAAGGCTCCATCTGAGACAGCCGTATGTCAATAACATTGACATCATGCTCCGCTGCAATCTGACCGACGAGTTGTGACTTACCAATGCCCGGTGGCCCCCATAGCATAACAGGGGTGTGGTATCCGTGCTCGGTACTCTCAAACTCCCGGTTCAGTGCCCTGTGTATCTGCGCTGGACGCATATATGCCTCTGAATTTTTGATCCCGTCGGACTCATATCCAGGCTATTACAACTGGCGACACTATCTTACCGATCTGTAATCAATTTCTTATTTTTTACGGTTTTTCCCGGAATGACTCGGGTCATTAGGATTATCAAAAATGAAATGAAACTGCCCCTTTTCAATTTCAACGTAATCCAACACCGTGCCCTCCAACAAAGGTTGATCGTCCGCAGCAACAACCACAATTACGCTTCCGGCACAGTCCTGACTGTCGCCAGCTTGAACGCCTTCATCATCAAAACCCATGCGGTAGTCCAAGCCACCTTCCGGTGTGCGAGCCGTTGCGATTCTCAACGGCAAACCGGTCGTACCGGACTGTCCGGCAGCAATCTCTATCTGCTTGATCGCGTCTTCCGTAACATGAATTATCATACCGATTCCTTCTTATGCTGCTTTACAAATTTTACAAATTGCTCGACCCAGGGACTAGCCTGAGTTGAACGAAGATGAGTATATCCTGCCACCGTATTACGAAAGATAATGCCGTCTTTCCTGCCATCAATACCGTGGCCACGTTCAATCTCATATGCATAGCTCAGGCTATCATCAATGTTCTCAAGGCTGGAATGATGGAACTCATGCGCGTATATATCAGTGCCTTCCATGTTTGGTTGCCATGGCGCTTTATCCGTTACCTTCAGCCTGGTATATCCTCGCCCCTGTGGACATTGATGCATGCGCACATCGGCAGCAATGGCATTGGCCATCTCATAATGCTCACCCTTCCATTTTATACCACGACACAAATACATGAGCCCTCCGCATTCGGCATATACCGGCAAATCATTATGTACAGCCGCCTTAATCGCATCACGCATTGATCTATTTCGAGACAGTTCCCGCATATGGATTTCAGGAAATCCTCCACCAATCACAAGCCCGTCAATTTCCGGTAATTGTGTGTCCTGAATCAGGTCAACACAGACAATTTCAGCCCCTTGATCGGCAAATGCGGCCAGATCGTCCTGATAATAAAAACCAAAGGCAGAATCCCGAGCAATGCCAATCCTGACTTCGACCAATACATCTCTTTTATATTGTTTTTTTACGGCAAGTTTTTTCAGCCGTAGTAACTCTGCCAGAGCATCCAGATCCACCTGATTCTCGATATGACTTTTAATCGTGTTAATTTTCTTACCGGCCAGCTCATATTCATTGCTGGGTACAAGCCCGAGATGACGTTCATCAATTACAAGATCGGCGTGACGATGAATAGCCCCCAGCACTGGCAGGCTACAGTACTTCTCCACGGCCTGACGCAGTTTATCTTCATGGCGCTTACCCGCCACTTTATTCAGGATAATCCCGATAATATCAACATCGGAATCGAACTGTTGATAGCCCATAATCAACGGAGCAATACCGCGTGTAATCCCTTGAGCATCTATAACAAGTATTACAGGGACATCCAGATATTTCGCCAATGCCGCATTACAGTCATTGCCATCCGGATCAACGCCGTCAAACAAGCCCTTATTACCTTCAATAAATCCCAGGTCGGATTGTCGATAGTGTGTTTCCCATAATGTATGGATTTCATCATGCGTCTGCGTGTTGAAATCAAGGTTAAGGCAAGGCCGGCTACTGGCCTGTGTCAGCCATAGCGGGTCAATATAATCCGGACCTTTTTTGAAAGGCTGAATTTCATATCCGCGTGCGATTAATGCCGCACATAAACCTATGCTAACCGTCGTTTTACCAGAAGATTTATGGGCTGCGGAAATAAAAACGCGGGACATCAATACATCTTGCACAAAAAACTTGATCTGTCAGTCTTCGACCACAGCAGACTAATCTCAGGCTGAAGCCTCGGCAACATAATGAGGATCAACAACTTCGTCGGCCAGACTTTGCGGTAGAAAGCGTAGAACTGAAACGCCAACAGCAACCATAATAAACGCCACGCCAAATCCCATACCTGCGCCCAGCATGATTTCAGGCAATGAGACCGAATAGGCTGCTGGTATTCCATCCATAAAGCTACTACTGACAACTTTCATACCAGGAAAAATATCCAACGGATAAGCCTGACCGCCAATAATGATAATGTACATCTGTGCCAGGCCACCCAGAATAATCAGTGCAGAAGCAATACTAATCATCAGGCGTTGCCTGCTCAATGAACTGAACAGAATAATCAAAGGGATGACCGAACCAATCAGAATCTGTAACCACCAGAATACCGCTGAATACTGACCGCCGCCGTTTTTGCCCAACAGGATAAACGCCTCAATTCCATGATGTTCGGTCGCATACAGGTTTGTCAGATGGTACACCAGTACGAAATACAGAACAGCACTGACAAACACACCCAGCAGGTTCTTTAGACGACGCAAAACACCATTCCCAAGCTCTCGACCGGTCCAGCCATATGCTGCCATCAATACAAGAATGTAAATAGCCAGACCAGCGGCAAAAGACATGATAATAAACATGGGTGCCATGATTGCCGCGTCATAACCCTGCCGCGCAACCAGGAATCCAAAGATCGAACCAGTACCGGTCGTCAGAATCAAACGCCAGATAAATGCGGCTATACCGACTGCTCTGGAGTATCTTTGCATTCTCTTTTCCATCATAAACCAGATGTACATAACAACGATTACAAGAAATCCGCTATAAAGTAACTGGTTCCACGCAAAAATGGATTTGAGATTCAAATAGGTCATTGCAATGATCAGGCGATCAGGTCGTCCCAGATCAAGCACGAGAACAACGAGGCCGCCCACCAACAACGCAATGGCAAGCAATGCAGAAAGCGGTGCTAATGGCTTATAGGCACTCTTGCCAAATACCGATGCAATAGATGCGACATTGAGTGCGCCGGAAGCAGCGACAATCAGATATACCGCGAAGATGTGAGGCATACCCCAGACAATCTGATTCGTCATACCGGTTACATAATGCCCATGGTGTTCCATATACATCGCGGCCGAAAAACCAGCCAGAATCATGGCACCGAGAATGCCTAACAGCGCCCAGTATCCGGCACTTTTGCCCTCAATCTGCGTAAAAGTAATCGGTTTCATAAATGTCTGTACCCTGTCCTCAAATAGCCGCCAGACTAGATGTTGCGATAGCGCACACCCTGATTCAGATGTAAATCAGCACGAAGTTGACGGCTTGGATATTTGGTCAGTTCCCGGGAAATCCTGCTGTCAGGATCATTCAGGTCGCCAAAAATCAGGGCATCATGTTGACACGCCTCAACACAGGCCGTTGTTCCTTCTCCTGCGTCCACTTTATGGACGCAGAAAGTACAGGACTCAACAGTGCCCTTACCGCGCGGCGCGTGTGCCGCCTGATCATTTACATCTTCGTGGATGAAGGAACGTGCCTTATAAGGGCAAGCCATCATACAGTAACGACAACCAATGCAGATATGCTTATCAACCAGAACAATTCCATCAGCACGTTTGAAGGATGAGCCGGTAGGGCATACATCGACACAAGGCGGATGCTCGCAATGCTGACACATGACAGGGACGCCGTATTCCTTACCCGTCTGTTTATCTCTTAAATGTACTTTACGTATCCATTGGGCATCTGTCGCGGGACGGCCCAGTTGATGAACGCCGTTTTCTTTGTGACAAGCCGTAACACAGTCAGTACAACCGTCGGCACACTTATTTGCATCAATCAGCATTCCCCATCGAATCTCATTGGTTACCGCTTCACCAGGATCGCGAGAGGCCTGGGCAACGTCATGTAAAACCACGCCAGGAGCTATACTCGCCACAGCAGCACCTGCGACCGTCCGTTTAACAAACGAACGCCTGGATTGACCGGTCATTTTTTCACTCGCCTCCATCCGGACTGCACCTCTATTTAGGCATCGCCGTGAATTGACGCATCCTGTTGACCTCACCGGGCGTCGTGCGATGGCAATCAAAACAATCAATACTGACAGCCGTGTAACTATGACAGCTTTCACAGAACTGGCCCTTTGCATTTATCGGCAGAGCCTTGCCTTGATCGTCATAACCTGTATGACAGTCAATACAATCTTTCAGCGAGTGTCTGGCAGTAATGCCGCGTATCCCTCTATACACGGTTTCATCGCGCTGATGTATGATGAAATTCATGTGTTCGCGACGCATGATGTCAGTCGGCTCCACGCATCTTTCACCCACAGGCTGCGGGTATTTCGGCAAACTGATACGATCACCAGCCACGGTACCACCGACAACAAACATCAACCCCACCAGGAGCAATTGAGTCAGAATCGTTTTCATTAAACGTCCCGACTACAAACCCATGCCCATATCAATGTAACCAGTCGGACATACATCAGAGCAGATATGACAACCAACGCATTTCATATAGTCGGTATCGACATAACGACCGGTAGTGTATTCATCCTTCTTGACGCGGAACACAGCATCCTGAGGACAGTAAATCACACAATTGTCACATTCAAAACACAGGCCACAGCTCATACAACGCTTGGCTTCTTCAACGGCGTTTTCCTCTGAAAGACTAATCAGTCGCTCCTCGAAGTGCCCCAGCACTTCATCAGAGGAAGGAACTTTTTCATCACGCCGATTACGGGGTACATGATCGAAGTGAGCAAGAAAGATCATATCTGAAGAAATAATTTCGTCTTCGGCGCGATCTTCGTAATTATGGACCGCAAAATCAGATAAAGACGTACCGCGCAACCCCTGATCAATCGGGCGCGGACCGTTAGCTGCATCGACATCAAAATGATCCGGTGCGTGATCGGTTTCAGTCAACTTGTCCAGCAGAACAAAATGATGTACATCAACCTTTGGGCGGTTAATAAAACCCTGCTCTTTGAGGTATAGATCAACACTATCAACGGCAATTGAAGCCTGGCCGATAGCCGTAGTCAACAAGTGAGGGCGAATGATATCGCCACACACAAAGTGACCCGGCTTACCGGGAACGGCATAGTTTCTGTCAGCATCAATCAGATTACGCTCATTGGCCATTTCCTCTAAGCCACCCATGTCACCACCCTGCCCAATCGCAGAAACGATCAGTTCGGCTTCGATAATCTCTTCCGTACCTTCAGCGGGTACAGGGCGGCCATCTTCCATATTACATTCAGCTATCTTCAGGCCCGTTGCGCGACCATTGTCACCAAGAATAATCTCAACAGGCATTACACCCGTCTTAATTGTGACACCTTCGGTCAGTGCGTCATTCACCTCATGTTCTGCGGCAGTCATCTCATCCTGCCTGAGCAGAGAAGTCAGAGTCACATCCGCACCCTGACGTGCAGCGGTCACAGCAGAATCATGTGCAACATAATCATCGCGAACAACCAGTTCAGGCCGGTCCGCCGGATTCGTATGCTCAATGTGGCCCAAACGGCGAGCAACAGATACTACGTCGATAGAGGTATCACCACCGCCCACACACACAACCTTACCGGCGGTAACCTGCATACGACCTTCGTTAAACGCTTTAAGGAAAGCAACGCCACTCACACAGTTTGGCGTACCTTCCCAGCCGGGAACCGGCAAACCACGACCTGTCTGACAACCCAATGCCCAGATAACGGCGTCAAACTCTTTCTCAAGATCTTCCACGGAGACATCCTGACCAACGTGCGTTTTCATGCGAGTTTCAACGCCCATGTCAATGATACGCTGTATTTCAGCATCCAATATATCGCGTGGCGTACGATAGACAGGGATACCATAGCGCATCATGCCACCAAGAAATTCATTATTGTCGAAAACAGTGGCCCCATGACCACGACGACGAAGCTGATAGGCCGCGGCCATACCCGCAGGACCACCGCCTATAATGGCAACTTTCTTACCTGACTCCCGTGCGAGCACTTCAAACCTGTAACCTTGCTCAATGGCATTATCGCCGATGAAATGCTCAACTGAATTAATGCCCACAAAATCTTCGACTTCGTTACGATTACAACCATCCTGGCACGGTGCAGGACAAACGCGCCCCATCATGGATGGAAAGGGATTAGCGTCAGTTGCGCGACGGAAAGCATATTCCTGCCAGGACATACCTTCCGGTGGCTGCTCCATACCGCGCACAATCTGTAACCAGCCGCGAATATCTTCACCAGACGGACAACTCCCCTGGCAAGGGGGGGTACGATGTACGTATGTCGGACAACGATGAGAATGATCCCCGTCAAAGACATCTTCTTCCAGACTATCCCACTGGCTCTCACCTTCGCGAAACTTACGGAAAGTATGACCTTCACCCTTATAGGTTTTACTCCATGGAGTTGCCATTTTTAATCTCCTGATTATTACTGCCTATTGCAAAAAACAGGTCGGAAATGTACCTGCTGGTTAATTTTACTGTTTAGCCCCAAGAACAATCGCGTTACCAACGAGCTGATGAACACTGACAATCATATCCATACCCATGCCGTAATACGGGAGCACCTTGGTAAACTGTGACTTACAAATCGCGCAGATAGCCGCCATATGGGTCACACCGTGCTCTTCAATAACGCGATTAAGGGCATCCATCCGTGGAAACGCGCCTTTAACGCGAAGCTCCATTAAATCGTCAGTCAACAAACCGCCGCCACCGCCACAGCAAAAGGTTGCATCATGGATAGTTTCAGGTGCCATATCGACAAAATTACTCACGGCAGCCTTGATGACTTCACGGGGAATAACAAACTGGCCACCCGGCATATTGCCCATACGGCTTGCACGAGCCACATTACAGGAATCATGGAAAGTCACGACCATGTCATCGTTTGCAGATGAGTCAAGTTTAATCGCACCCTGCCGAATCAGATCATGGGTAACTTCAAGTATGTGCTGAGGAACCGGATATTTTGGATCCAGAAAATCAAATGGGCCTGCCAGCGTGTTCAGAAAACTGTAGGCCACCCGCCAGGCGTGACCACATTCGCCAAATACAATTCTCTTTACTCCGAGAGCCAACGCCGCCTCACGGATACGCATTGAAACGCTACGCATATTTTCATACGAACCAATAAACAAGCCAAAGTTTGCTGCCTCAGAAGCATGCGAACTCAACGTCCAGCTAAGCCCGGCTTCGTGAAAGACCTTACCGTATCCGATCAAACCATCGACGTGCGGCTCAACAAAAAAATCAGCCGAAGGCGTCACAAGCAGCACATCCGCTCCTTTTTCATCAAGAGGATATTTGACTGCAACACCATCATCCTCAAGGACATCCTCCTCGAGACCTTCCAACGTGTCCATCAATGCCGGTTCAGGGAGCCCCAGGTTATTACCGATCCTGAAAACCTTGGCAATAATCTCATTACAATATTTTTGACCCATGCCGATATCATTAAGAATCTCACGGGCAGCCATGGAAATCTCCGACGTATCAATGCCATAGGGACAAAACACGGAACAGCGGCGACACTGCGAACATTGATGGTAATAGCTATACCACTCATCAAGCACTTCACGTGTCAAATCCTGTGCCCCAACCAGCTTGGGGAAATATTTACCGGCCAGCGTAAAATAGCGGCGATAAACCTTACGCAACAAATCCTGACGACCAACCGGCATATTTTTAGGGTCTGATGTACCTAGAAAATAATGACATTTATCAGTGCAGGCACCACATTTCACACAGGAGTCAAGGTAAACTCGAAATGAGCGATACTTGCCCAGCAAATCACCCATCTTTGCAATGGCGCGGTCATGCCAGTCCTCAACCAGTTCACCAGGATAATTCAAAGGATCCTGATGTTCAGGCTTTGCAATAAACGGTGAGCTATGAGACATAGTGCCTTCCTGAATAACGGGCACTTCGGTATCCATCTTTAACTCTGGTATTTCAAAATCCGGTTTGGCCATCTGTCGTATTATCCTAAATCCTGTCTGCGCTATCAGGGATTGAGCTTTTCGCCCAATCGGAAATATGACGTTGTTCACGTGGATTATCGACCTGATTACGGGTCGGACTGAAAAACACACCGGGCGCATGCAGCAACTTACTGAATGGAAAGACGATTGCCAACACCGCCACCAGACCCAAATGTATAACAAGGAATATACTGGATGGCAGCTCCTGCCAATCAAACACCATCAAGCCCGTCATAAAAACCTTCAGGCTCACAATGTCTATTGGCACAACAAAACTCATCATAATGCCACTCGCTGTAATAATGATGATCAGTATCAGCATCAGATAATCGGAAGGTGCCGATATGTAGCGAACACGATCAACAAAAATACGGCGGCTTAACAAACCCAAAAGGCCCATCAGCATCATCAAGCTGGCATATTGACCTGTAAACTGCACCAACCAGTTATTAATTAACGGCCAGATAAAAGAATCGGAACTTACGACATAGCGCAAGTGACGCACGAAGGCCAATGCCAGACCCAGATGAAACATCCAACCGAACATCCAGGTCCATTTGGTTGCACGAAACAGGCTTTCGAAGAAAACCACTTCACGAAACATACGAAATACAACACCTGATCGAGTTACAGGTGCGGGCGTTGTAGGAATCTTCAAAGGCGCCGGCGTATTCCAGTACTGGCGTATCTTCAGCGCAAGGCCGACCACAAACACACCGAGAGAAACATAAAATAATATAGCGAATAAATACGACAAGGCATCATCCTCAAAGTATCGCGGGTACAGAGGTCAAATCATCCATGCCGGGTTTCGCGTAAATGTATGCGGCCTCTTTGATCAATGGCCAGCTGGAGGCTGGCAACGACACAGGCATATCACCAGTCATGTTGCATTGTGATACTTACAGGCAATTAAACACAGCCCGTTGGCTTTGGCAGGCCAGCATAACGACAGGCCTGCTTACCAGGGCCATACGGAAAAAGCTCATACAGGTACTTGCTGTTACCTTTATCCTTACCCAGCTTCTTGCCAACTGATTTTGTCAATACACGTACAGCGGGGGCAATCTGATATTCTTCGTAGTACTCCCGTAGAAAATTAATAATTTCCCAATGATCACTCGTCAACTCAAGATCATCTTCTCTGGACATGACATCTGCAACACTGGGCTCCCAGTCACTCAGATTGGCCAGATAACCCTCTTCATCAACTTCCAGTGATTTACCATTTACTTCGATAGGCATAGTTTAGTCCTCCAATAAAAAATAGAACGTATCGTCCGTATTTAGACTAGAGCCAGGACTGTGTCGAGTCTTTAGCCTCTACCAGATCCACAAAACCGGCATAATCGACGACACCAATGCCATCAATCAGCTTATCTTCACTAATTCCACGGGCGGCGAGATCTGAACCCAATACAGAAACATCCAGACCATTAAGCTTTGCGACCGTGTTTCCGCCTTTAGCGGCGGCATAAACCGCATCCTCAATCAGCAAAACGGCATCATTATTCTTAACAAAACCGACGGCTGTATCAAGACTGTTTTTCTCATAAGGAGACTTATTTACAATATGTAAAATAGACATCGTGTTACTCTTTAGAAATTAAACATAATGTCCTGCCCGGACATCAAGTCGGCCAGTTCCGAACGACTGACCAGACGAATGGAATCCTTCTCTGCCCAGTCTTCATCCTCATCTTCCCAAACCAGATGTTGCAAATCATCCAGTGCCAAACCACGCTCCTTGAGAGATTCTTTCTCAACATATATCCTAGTGACCTCATAATCACTCAGAGCCGAATAGATCGCCGAAAAATTCTTCATGCCAATACCTTCGGTATTCTGTCCCCTGGTCAGTTGATATACGCCGTCATCGAGGAAGGCAAGACTAACATCCTGATCGAAAGCAGCACCGACCAGCACAACTTCCAGAGACTCCCAAGCATAGATCGTCCCATAAGGCGCACGACGATTGACGTACATTAATTTTTTTACATCAGGCATGCCCGCCTCCTAGTCACCGAACACAACCAGACGATCACTTTGTACCGCACCCTCAATCAACTGACCGAGGCCGGAAATACGGAAGCCCTCAGCAATATTCGTGGCATCCTTACCGTTACGCTCAGCTTCGCCGGCATCTACGATGCCGCGACGCTGCGCCGCAGCAACACAGATGACCAGATCAAGCCCATACTCCCTGGCCAGCTCTGACCAACGGTCAACCACATGCCGATCATCCTGAGGCGGCGTTGCCAGACGCGTACCATTGTTCACCCCATCGTGATAAAAGAACACGCGAAAAATTTCGTGGCCCTTGTCCAGCGCGGCTTTCACAAAATTATACGCGGAGTCAGCCGCCTGATGCTGATACGGCCCCTCGTTTACCTGAATAGTTAACTTCATTGCCGACATTTCCTGTTCTAGAAACGAATATGCGTTGAAGAATTCAGGCTTTGGCGCGCACCGCGCCAGTTATCGATATGGAACTTGGTGAATGGCAGCTCAGTCAGCTCAAAGAAACGCGGCCAACCAATACGTTCAACCCAGTCACTCATACGCTCCCAGTCACGCGCATCTTTCTTGTAAGCAGCAAGAATACGCTTAACAATAGCAGTTGCCTCAGGCCAGCGCGGCGGATTATTAGGAATGCCGGCCGCAACCAGCTTCTGGAAAGTAGGCTTGGAGCGAGCATTTGAATGGTTCCCACCGACCCATACAGCCAGCTTGGTATGCTCGGGATCATTGATCTGCATGGGCGGGCAAGGCGGAAAGCAGGCACCACAACAGATGCACTTCTTCTCATCTACCTCCAGCGAAGGCTTACCGTTCACCATGGCCGGTCGAATCGCAGCGACCGGACAACGAGCAACAACCGAGGGACGCTCACAAACATTAGAGACCAGATCGTGGTTAATTTTAGGTGGCTTCGTGTGCTGAACATTGATAGCGATATCGCCCTGACCACCACAATTAATCTGGCAACAGGAAGTCGTGATATGAACACGGTTAGGCATTTCCTCACGCTTAAACTCAGTAATCAGCTCATCCATCATGGACTTCACAACACCGGAAGCGTCAGTACCGGGAATATCACAATGCAACCAGCCCTGAGTATGAGACAGCGTGCTTATGGAAGGCCCCGTACCACCGACCACAAAGCCCGCATCTTCCATGGCTTGAATCAACGGCTCAACCCTGGATTTATCAGTAACAGTCACTTCCAGATTGGAGCGAATAGTGAACCGGACATAGCCGTCGCCCTTTTCGTCAACGATGTCCATCAAAGTACGCAGCGAGAACACATCAAGAATACGCTGTGTACCGACGCGAACAGTCCAGATCTCATCCCCTGTCTTGGATACGTGATGCAAAACACCGGGGCGCGGACGATCATGATAGTCCCACATACCATAGTTCTTGCGTAGTGCGGGATGCATATACTGCCAACCGTCCGGACAGCCGGATTCAATCGGCATGCGTGGCTTTTCTTTTTCAGGCATATATCTCTCCGAAAATCAGACTTCAGGTTCCAGTGCTACCTGCCCTTCGCAGGCGACACACGGAAATAAATTAATCAAAGATGCGAACTGGAAATCAGGCGGACTTTTCTTCAGATTTACGCCGGAACCACTTTTCTGCTTCAGCATCCCATTCATCCATACGGACATAGCTGGATTGACGCGGATGATTAACCATGTTCGGGTCAACTTCCACACCGATACCCTCCAGAAAGTTGACCAGACCGATACGCTCAATCATTTCACCGGTACGCTCATGCTCCAGGGCGTTCTCAGCAAAGAAATCAATAGTCTCTTCCGCCAGCTCCACCAGCCCCTCATAATCTTCCTCGGTTTCCAGCTTCTTGAAAGGAATGATTACCGTGCCCATCAAGTCACCGATCTTCAGTGTACGCTTACCACCGATCAGAACAGTGACGCCTTTATCATCGCCAACGGAAAGCGCCTTGGTCATAACATTGATACAGTGCATACACTTTACGCAGTTACGATTATCGACAACGACCTGATCGTCATCAGTCAGGCTGATCGCATTTGTCGGACAACGGGTAACAACATTATCGATTACATACCGGCGGCCCTTAGCCCCAACAAAGGCCTTGACTTCGTCCTGCTTGATCTTGATGTCATCACGCCAGGTACCGATAACGGCCATATCCGCACGCTCGATAGAATTCTGACAATCGTTAGGACAACCGGACACCTTGAACTTGAACTTGTAAGGCAGCGCCGGACGATGAACATCATCGGTAAAATTGTTGACCAGCAGACGGTGAATCTTCATTTCGTTTGCACAGGATTGCTCGCAGCGCGCCGCCCCAACACAAGACATTGCCGTGCGAACACATGGGCCGGCACCACCTAAATCCCAACCATACTCATTGATTTCATTAAAAAAATGCTGAGTACCCTTTGTAGTGGTGCCAATAAACATAATGTTGCCGGTCTGACCATGGAAAGTCTGCAAACCGGAACCATGCCTCTCCCAGCTATCCGCCAACTGACGCAGCATGTCAGTCGTATAGTGATTACCGGCAGGCGGCTGCACACGCAGAGTATGAAACTCCCTGGACTTCGGGAACATATCACCGACCTCTGAAAAACGAGGTATGATGCCGCCGCCATAGCCGTACACAGAAACCGTACCGCCTTTCCAGTAACCCAAGCGAGTATTGTAGGAATGCTCAAGCTGACCCAGCAGGTCATTAGTCACCTCATTGATACGCTGGTCCGGATGCCGATCACGCAGGCGCTTGATACCTGAGATAAAACTTGGCCATGGTCCTTCTTCCAGTTGATCCAGCATTGGAGTCTTGCGGGCTTCTATCGTCATTTTGCTTCTCCTGACATTTCTCATGTTGGCGATTGTACGAATACCAGACAGCTTATCCGAAAACACGAAAGATTTAATCCTCACTAATGGGGGGTAAGGGCAAACCTCCTTATCCCGAATGGGGTAAGAGCTTGATTGAAATCAATCAATAACGTACTACCCGCCGTTACACCAGCACATATATGGCATACTGCAACGGAAAATTTTACCCTGTACCGGCAGGCGGACGAACCAACATCCATCCCCCTGCGACCAGTCACATACATCATTCGGATATTCAGCAAACGAGCATAATGAAATTTCCAGGCAGAAACAGCCCAAAGCGGGCATATCTGGCATGGCGGGAATTTAAGCTCGCGTCCCCGATTTCACTACAGAAAGTCAAGCTCAAAAATCACAACATTCTCGAAGACGACGAAAAACAACGCATTCTCTCCCAGGCGGACCGGCACAACATAGCCGTCTTTTCGGTGAGCGATCCCGGGCAGCTTACCGCCGGAGACCTGAAGACATTGGGACGGCAACTTGGACTACAAACACTGGACAGTAACCTACACGCCAATGAAGACGCCATCTCCGAGATCACCGCCATTGACAAAGGTCGCCAAGGCGAATACATCCCATACACGAACAAGGCCATGGGCTGGCACACCGACGGCTACTACAACCCCAAAGACAAAACCATTCGTTCCTTCATACTGTATTGTCGGCAAGACGCCGCCGCAGGCGGTGCCAATCAACTACTCGACCATGAACTGGCCTACATCCATATCTACGACAACAATCCCGACCATATTAACGCGCTCATGCAGCCGGACACATTGACAATACCCGCCACCATAGAAAACGGCCGGCTAACACGTCCCGAGCAAACAAGCCCGGTATTCAACATAGACCCCGACACCGGTATGCTGCATATGCGCTACACCCAGAGAAAAACACATATCGAATGGAAAACAGACAAACCGACCCAAAAAGCCCTCTCTCTCCTGAGAGACCTGCTTGATGGCGACTCTGATTCGATCATCAACATCCGCCTCAATCCCGGAGAAGGGCTGATCAGCAATAATGTGCTGCATAACCGCAGCGCATTTTCAGACTCAGGAGACAAAAAACGGGCCATATTTCGTGCGCGTTACTACGACCGGCTGCCAGCCAGACCCATGGACACCGGGCAATAAATGGAGCCACCACATGCTGAATCTCAGTGAAGTATTACTACAAAACCTTGAACTCGAAAGATTTGAAGAATTGAAGCAGTTGATTACCCGACGCGCCCTGAATGGCGAAACCCATTTTCGTATTGACATTAAACCCCCTTTCCGGGACACGCCCGCAGACTGGGAAGACCAGCTTGAAATAGCCTTTTACGAACCCAATCGAGGCTGAACCAATCAAAAAGGCGGCAGACATGAATAACCCGTTAGACCAGCTACCCGATGCCATGTTTACCCGGGACATGATGACCTCAGGCGAAACATCCCAGGCCAGGCTGAAGGCCATTGAAGAGAGGCTCCGCTCCGGTACCCCGGATGAAACCGAGAGACTGCGGCTGACACTCGACAAAGCCCGCCTGTTAACCGAACTTGGCCGAGAGACCGAAGCATGGGACACCGCCCGCAACACCTTCGATCGGTACATGGCAAACAAAGATTATGGAGGAGCAGTTGACGCTTGTGATGCCCTGTTTCTCACCGGGCAGGATGAACAGTCGCTCGCAGCGCTGGGGATGGGCGTCTGGCTCGGAGTAACCTTCCCCATTGATCCGGACCTGACAGTCGGCCTGCTGCAACACATCATTGATGAAACCCCGGAAGACGCCGATGGTGCCGCAGTTGCGGCCGCCACCGCCGCCTGCATTGCCGATATTCGAGCCACAGGCAAACAGCATGACAGGCTCACCTTTTTTACCAATCAGATGTTAGCCGGCGTTGCACGCCGCCACAGCAAAGTACAGACCCAGCAACAATTCGACCTCTGGCTCGACAAACTGGAGCTCAAAGAACCGGCAAAATTTCTGATACGTCTCCGCAATATCATCGATGTACTGGTGCAGGAAAACTGGTGGTTCGACCGTGACGCACTGCAATCTGAAATACCCGATAACCAATCCAACCGAACAGCATAGCCATGAGCGAAAACAAGCCCTGGAACTGGGACGACAGCGAACAAGAACAACAACCGGCCGGCTCGACTAAAGTCATTGACCTGTCCTTCAAACTCGAATGCCGATGCCTGCCCGTTGACCATACACGCGGCTTACACCGGGCTATCACCAGTGCCCTGCCCTGGTTTACGGACGAACCCCTGACCGGACTCCACCTCATACACGTCGCCGGCTCGCAAAATGGCTGGATGCGCCCGGAAAAACCCGACGACATACTGCACCTGTCGCGGAGAACACGACTGACAATACGCATCCCCGTCAATCGAATAAAAGATGCCCGGATACTCATCGGCCAAGAACTTGATATTGCCGGAAACATCATGAAAATCGGCGCGGCCACCGAAAAACCCGTTATCTCCGGCAATATTCTGTTTTCCCGGCATATCATCGCCGACCACGAAGAGAACGAATTCCTGCAATCCATCGCCAGTCAATTCAAGACCATGAACATTCACTGCCGCAAACTATTAACCGGGAAAAAAGCCGAACTCCTCGGCCCCGCAGGCGCAATTAATACACGCAGCCTGATGGTGGCCGACCTGGACCCGGGCAGCTCCCTCACCCTGCAAGAACTCGGTATCGGCAGTGGCCGCCAATATGGCTGTGGAATATTTATCCACCACAAAGGGATCAATGCCGTCAACCCGGACATGGAATAAAACCGTGGCCAGGCAGAACAAAAACCGGGCGATATAATAAAACCAACAGTAAAATAGTGACACATCGCCTGAAGCTCAAACATATTGAACACATCTCATTCAGGCACGGAATCAGGACCAGGCATGTATCATGTATAAAGACCGAACCGGGCTGTGTTTCTATTCGAGGACCGGACTGGAACATCAAGCAGGTGGCTTGACGCTGTCTCATAGGTATCGAACCTGAACAGGGTGGCAGCGTTTGTTAATATCGGCTAAGCTCCCGCCCCGTAACGTAGAGTCAGGCACATAGGAGTGGCCCATGTCATTCGAGTCGTTTTCCGAGGCGCAGAATTTTTTCCTTTGGTCAGGTTTTATTACCGCGTTCATCATGGGTACAGTCGTGAGTAAAACCAATTTTTGTACCATGGGCGCGGTCTCTGACTGGGTCAATATAGGTGATACGGGTCGCTGGCGCGCCTGGTTGCTGGCGATTGCCGTCGCCATGACCGGGGTGATGATTCTTGAGACCATGGGTCTGGCAACCCCCGATGATGCGTTCCCGCCTTATCGGAGTGGGGACCTGGTCTGGCTGGAAAACCTGCTGGGTGGCCTGTTGTTTGGAATCGGTATGACACTGGCCAGTGGCTGCGGCAATAAAAACCTGATTCGCCTGGGTGCCGGCAATATAAAGTCTCTGGTGGTTCTGGCGATTATCGGCGTTATTACTTACTTTATGATTAATCCGTTTCCGAATAGTGACCAGACACTGATGTCTCTGCTGTTTTATGGCTGGATTCGTCCCACTGCCGTGAATGTCGGGGCCAGCCAGGATATCGGCAGCGTCATATCGGAGGGAAACGCCAACGCGGTTCGCCTCATGGTCGGTGGTACGCTGGTCGTTGCCCTGTTGGTCTATATCTTCAAGTCTGCGGAGTACCGTTCTTCATTCGACAATATCCTAAGCGGTATCGTTGTCGGGCTGGCTGTGGTTGTGGCCTGGTACATCACCAGTAACGTCATCCTGGTTCAGGATGACGAGCCTTACGGCTTGCGTGACTATGTGCAGCAGTGGGAGTTTCTTTCCGAGGATTCCGAAGAAACACCCCCGGCGGACAGCCGCTTTCTTACAGCCCAATCCTACACATTCATTAACCCCATGGGACAGATCTTCGGCTATGCAGGTTCCGGCTTTGATCGCAGCCTGCTGACCTTCGGCGTAATGGCGGCACTTGGGGTCATTGCCGGATCATTATTCTGGTCACTGGTAAGCCAGTCGTTTCGTATCGAATGGTTTGCTTCCGTTGGAGATTTCGTGAATCACTTCATCGGCGCAGTACTGATGGGGTTTGGGGGCGTACTGGCGCTGGGATGCACTATCGGGCAGGCCGTCACGGGAATATCGACTCTGGCTATCGGGTCCTTTATTACCTTTATCGCGATTGTCTTTGGGTGCGCCGTCACCATGAAAGTTCAGCTTTACAGGATGGTCTATGCAGATGAGGGAAGTTTTGTTTCGGCATTACTGACCGGGCTGGTGGACATGAAGCTGCTGCCGCCATCCATGCGGAAACATGATACCGTGTAAGAACGCAGTAGCCTTTAAGGAAGCTCTGAACAATTCCAGCCTAGACTTGTCGGAGCGCGGGAAACTCTGATTTACTGAATTCGAGCTTGCCATCCCGATGTTAATCATTAAACTGCCCGCCTTTGGTCGGTGGGCCGTTGCACCTTGGGGCATTAGCTCAGTCGGTAGAGCAGCTGACTTTTAATCAGTTGGTCACAGGTTCGAATCCTGTATGCCCCACCAAATCAAACCGTGAATTGCAAATAGCCCTTGGTTGAGCGCCTCTGCCATTCAATCGAGATTGTGCGAAGATATGAAATTAAAAGAAATCCGCTTGCGGGGATACAAATCCATCAGCAGTGAGGATAGCCAAACCATTCCCCTTGGAGACGTGACGGTATTACTGGGTGCCAATGGTTCAGGCAAGCGCAATCTGGTCTCGTTTTTCAAGATGCTCAACTACATAACGGCCGGAGCGCTTCAGCAGTATGTGGGCAAGCAAGGTGCCAGCCGCCTCCTGTTCTACGGCCCTAAGCAGACCGAATCTATCTCATTCGAGCTTAGTTTTAAGTCGGATTTTGCCGATGACACGTACAAAGTGAAGCTCTCACACGGGCTACCGGACCGGTTGTTCATTAGCGGCGAGGAGGTCAAATACCACAAGCAGTCAGCGCCACAACCGCAGGAATACTTCCTTGAGGCCGGAGGCGCTGAATCGAGACTGAACCAACATTCCGAGAAGACCAGTCAGGTTCCGCATAAGATTCTTTCCGGCATCCGAACCTATCAGTTCCACGACACCTCGGATACAGCCAAAGTCAAGGATCGTGGCTATGTCGATGATACAAAATATCTGAGGAGCGACGCCGGTAATCTGGCGGCCTTCCTGAAAATGCTGAAGGAACACAAAACCTATCAGAAATATTATAAGCGAATTGTCCACCATATCCATTGTGTGATGCCGCAATTCGGAGATTTTGATCTGGAACCGGTCCCTGGGAAAAAAACGACTGCCGCCTGAATTGGCGGGATTCTTCCGGCGATGATCATCTTTTTGATCCAGGTCAGATCTCGGATGGTTCCTTGCGATTTATGGCCCTGGTGACGCTGTTGCTTCAACCCCCCGATCTGTTGCCCAAGTTTATCGTTCTGGACGAACCGGAGCTTGGGCTTCACCCCGCTGCTATTGCCGAGCTGGCAGGGGTTGTGCGTATGGCATCACAGCGGATTCAAGTTTTGCTGGCAACCCAATCCACCCGTTTGGTGGATGAGTTTTCTCTGGAAAATCTGATTGTCGTAGAACAGGTAGAGCAGGATGATAAACATCAACATCTCCGCTCGGTATTCAAAAGGCTTGACCCCGAACAATTAAAAGGCTGGCTTGAGCGCTACAATCTGTCCGAACTATGGGAGAAAAATGTGCTGGGCGGTCAGCCATGATCCGCCTGCATATCACGGCTGAAGGCCAAACAGAGCAGGCTTTCGCCAAAACCGTACTGGCACCACACCTGGGGAAATTCCATGTTTCTGTCGATGCCCGATGTGTCTTGACCAGTAAAGATAAACGGGCAAACAGGAAGTACCGTGGTGGCTTGTCGAGCTACGAGCAGGCAAAAAGGATATTCTTGACTGGATTAAAGAAGATAATCATGCCGAGTGTCGATTTACTACGATGTTTGACCTTTATGCCCTCCCAAATGACTTTCCGGGCTACAACGCTGCCAGTAAACAGGACGATCCCTACCAACGAGTCAAACGGCTTGAGGAGGCGATGGCGTTGGACTTCATGGCGTCGAGCTTCGATGACAAATGTTTCATTCCTTATCTTCAGCCACATGAATTCGAGACATTGATTCTGGCGGACCCGCAACGACTGGATTGGGGATATCTTGAGCATAATACACAGATCAACAATTTGGTAAAAATGGTCAACACCCAAAACCCGGAACACATCAATGACAGCCCGACAAATGCTCCGTCAAAGCGTATTCTTAAGGAAATACCAGAATACGATAAAGTTACCATCGGCGTCTCCGTCACATGTAAAATCGGACTTCAGACTCTCCGTGCAAAGTGCTCGCATTTCAACGAATGGTTGGCTCGCCTGGAGAGGCTCAATGGTGGGAGCGATGGATAGCCGGATATCCTGGAAATGATGCCAAATTCAAGCCAGGGCAACTGGTCTCGATCAAATCAAATCCATCAGGCCGCGATGCTGTGATTACCGTGTTGCCCGGCAAGCCGAGGAATCGGTTCGAGGTCTTCATAGATAACTCAACTTTTACTGTAACCCCACCACTCTTCAGGCACTCGGTGTCGCCATTTGTATCGCCATATCGATAGCGGCATTCAGGCCGGACACATTGGCTTTGCCTGTACCGGCCAGTTCCAGCGCCGTGCCGTGGTCGACGGAGGTACGGATAATCGGTAGCCCCAGCGTGATATTCACGGCGGTATTGAATCCGCTGTATTTCAATACCGGTAAACCCTGGTCGTGATACATCGCAAGGATGGCGTCGGCATTGCGCGGATTATCAGGCAGGAAGGCGGTATCAGCCGATACCGGGCCTATCAGGTGCATATCCCGCTGCCTCAGCTTTTCCAGTGCTGGGGTGATGACTTCTATTTCTTCCATACCAAGGTGGCCGTTTTCGCCGGCATGTGGATTCAGGCCGCAGACATGGATATATGGCTGCTGTATATGAAATCTGGTTTGCAGGTCGTTATGCAAAATGGTGATGACTTCTTCAAGTAGCTCGCCGGTGATGGCTGCCGGAATATCTTTCAATGGCAGGTGAGTCGTTGCCAGTGCCACACGAAGATCGCCGTTCACCAGCATCATGACCGATCGGCTAACGCCGATTTTATCCGCCAGCCATTCGGTATGGCCGGTAAAGGCAATGCCTGCGTCGTTGATAACCCCTTTATGCACCGGGGCGGTGACGACGGCGTCGTGTTCCCCCTTATGAGTCAGTTCAATGGCCGTGTCCAGGGTACGGATAACGTAACGCGCATTTTCCGTATTGAGTTCGCCGAGGGTAACATCGCCGGTACATTGAATCGGGTAAACACGAAGCCTTCCCGGTTCGGGTATCAGGAACCGGTCCGGGTCATTGATGATTTCGATTTTTACTTCTATTCCGAGATGACTGGCACGCTGTTGCAGCATATCCGGGTCGGCAATAAACAGCAGTCCGGCACGAATGTCCCGCCTCACCAGTTGCAGGCAGATATCCGGGCCTATACCTGCTGGCTCACCCGGGGTAATAACCAAGCGGGGAAGTGGAGTCAATGTCTGATGGAAGTGCGGTTAAAGCCGTTTGGGTTGTTCCAGTTTCATTTCAACATAAGCCTCATCGCGCAGCCGGTGCAGCCAGAGTTCAAGCTCTTCTTCCACCTTGCGCTTGCTAATCGTTTCGCGGGCCTTGCTGCGACGATATTCCACTGTTCCGTCGTGTTGACGACGATCATCAACGCGCAGGATATGCCAGCCAAAAGGCGTGCTAAACGGTTCGCTGACCTCGCCGATTTCAACGGCTTTCATAACATCTTCAAACTCTGGTTCCAGGGTTCCCGGCATAACCCAACCCAGCTCACCACCATCAACCGCACTGGCGGAATCATCCGAATTGGACCTGGCTAACTGGGAGAAATCTTCACCTGAAAGTATGCGACTTCTCAGTCGCTGGATACGCGAGCGGGCCTCACTTTCACTAATAATCTGACTGGGCCTGACGAGGATGTGGCGTACTCTGGTTTGCGTGACCATGACCTGCTCTTCACCCTTGATGTCGACAAGCTTGACCAGATGAAAACCACTGGGAGTTCTGATGATGTCGCTGATATCTCCCTTGCTCATATTGGGTACGATTTCCTCGAAAGCACTGGGCAATTCGCTGCGTTTTCTCCAGCCGAGGTCCCCTCCTTCCATCGCCGTTTGTGAATCGGAATATGATGCAGCCATCTGACGAAAGTCAGTACCCGCCTTTAATTCGGCAATGACCTCCGCCATTTTACTGCGGCGCTTTTCGATTTCTTCCGGAACCGATCCCTCCGGAATGGAGATCAGAATATGTGCAAGCTGATAGCTGTCGGTCGTGCTGCCGCGCTTTTCAAGATTTTCCAGCAGATGGTCAATTTCCTGCTCTGAAACCTTGATGCGACTCTTAACCTTCTTGCTGCGAATGCGGCCAATCATGATCTCATTGCGCACATCTTCTCGAAACTGTGAGAAGCTGAAACCATCGCGTTCCAGCAACCGGCGAAACTGCTCCATGCTGAGGCCATTGCTTTCGGCGATCCTCTGAACGGTTCTGTTGAGTGTCTGGTCATCAATACGAATACCGGAACGCTCGGCTTCCTGAAGTTGCAGACGTTGTAAAATCAGGCGTTCAGTAACCTGCTTTGCCAGTACATAGATGGGAGGAGAGGGTATATTTTGTTCTCTCAGATCCAAACGGACCTTGTTGATTCGTGAATCAAGTTCACTTTGCATGATGACATCGTCATTGACCAGCGCAACAATCCGATCAAGTTCGACGATGTCGGTAATCGATACATCGGCTTGCTGTGCGGTCGCTATTGTGACCATCAACAACAGGTATGCCACCAGCAAAATTTTGACTGGGGCCAATACTCGAGTACGCCAATGATTCGGCGATTTCAGGTTTGCTTTAGTAGTGTGTGCGGTCATCATGTTCATCATTATGGTGATTGTAACCGGGCAGGCCGGTTTGCAGAAAATTACTGACATCGTCTCCGATACTGCCAAGTCCCTTAAGTTCAACCTCAAAAAAGACATCAGTATCCAAGTCGTCTTTAACGCCATTCACCCAGCGTCTCGCTAGCAGACGGGTTTTCCAACAGCAACCTTCATATTCTACGCCGACAAAGGTGTCGAGTGTCTGATTATGTTTAAGAGAGTAGTTCCAGCGTCCGATGCCGCGCCAGCGGTTCGCACGATCAAGTGGCCAGAGAAATGAAACATCGGTTTGCCTAAGATAATCCATTCGGTGACGGTAAGCCAGATTAATAATCTTGTTATCCGCAGGCTGATATTTCATGCGATAGACGGTCCGCTCTGTCTTGCCGGTTTCAGGGTCCCAATGCAGCAAGGCACCGGCAAGGAACCGATCATAAGGGCGATAACGTATTTCACCAATGATCGGTGAGGAGTCGTCCGTATCCGGAGAATCGTTCGGTAGCGTAACGTCACGGTCACTAAAGTAATAAATCTGTCCCAGGGTCATGGCCAGTTTCTCAGCACCGCCGAATTGTTCCACGAAGCGGCTGGTAATACCAACGCTGACCTGCTCCGTATCGCCGATTCTGTCGATACCACTGAAGCGATTTTCGCTGAATAAGGTCGATGAATTGTAATCGAACAACCCGGTATCAAATATCGGAATCTGTGCCTGCCGGCGTTCAGGAATCTTTAAGTAGTAAAAGCGTGGTTCCAGTGTTTGTCGCATGGATTTGCCGGACAGTTCGGTAGAACGATGATAGAACAAACCGCTGTCGATACTCAGAATCGGAACCGAACGGTCCGGACTGGAAGGTCTGGCACCCTGGTTATTCAGGGAATAGGTCGTATGACGAATTCCAAACCTAGGGCGAATATAATAGCCCGGTTTTTCATAATGATAAGTAACGCTGGGATAGATATCGGCACGTTGACCGGTTACTGCATTGTCCTTATCGAAATCGGTATATTCCGCGTGAATTGCGGCAACAACGTTATCGGCAAATGGGTCGGTCCAGGCATCAAGCCGTATATGCGGCATACGTTCATAAGGATGGCCGTCGGCCGCTATGTTTGTGTCGATTGTCTGGTAATCCTGTAGCATTGCATAGATGGACCAGTTGTCGGCGTAGTGACCAAGGGCAACACGACTTTCCAGATGGCGCCGGCCGGTCAGAGCCGGACCGGAGCCTAAATCCTCAAAGTAACGGCTATCGGATACGCGATGTATCCTGGTGTCCAGTAACCAGCTTCCGGCAATAACGCCATTGTGCTGATAGTGCACTGCCCAACGGGTACTGTCGCCGGGGCCGATATGCTTATCATCGCCGCTCAGGTATTCCAGGCTGGCCTGACCATAGTTGTTTTGATTCAGATAGCGGTACTCAGCACCGAGTTGCAGCCCTCTTTCGGACATGTAGCGTGGGCGGAAAGTTGCATCATGGTGCGGCGCGATATTCCAGTAAATGGGCATCAGAATTTCTGCGCCCCTGCTGTCGGAATGTGAAAAGCGTGGCGTTAACAGCCCTGTCTGGCGGCGGTCGTCAATCGGAAAATTGATATACGGCGTATAGAGTATGGGAATATCGAGAAACTCAACTTTAACGTTCTTCCCCTCACCTCGACCGGTGGTATCGTCCAGGGTCAGTTCCTCCGCTTCCAGTTGCCAGATTGTCCGCTCCGGCGGACAGGTCGTGTAACCCCGTACATCGTCAAGACTGATTCGTTCTCCTGCCCGTATCTGCGTGGCGGAGCCGCGTGAATAAGGCGCTCTGGTAGAAAAAGCTGTTTCGGTAAATGTCTTTTCGTCCCTGTTAAAATCCAGATGTGCCCACCGGGCGGTTACCCTGATATCGCTATCTTGGTATACGACCTCACCGTCTGCGTCCACCTGACCGATTGGCTTGTCGTAAGCAATATCATTGGCCCGCAGGGATTGGTCAGCTCGTTTCATGGAGACATTACCGTGTAAAACCGATTTTTTGTCACGTTCAATAATGACTCGATCCGCTTCGATTTCAATCGGAGAGGACCGCCTGAGTGCCATACGCTCTTCATGGGTCAGCCTGTCCGGAGCCATTTCGGTGATACATGAGGGCAATGAATAATCAATGTCTGCCCTGATGCGGGATGGGGCACTTTGTGGGCAGGCCCGAGAGGGGTGGTCATTACCGGGCTCGCAGTGCCATAGGGAATGAGTGCCTGCTCGTACCTGATGATCAGGCAGTAAAAGGCTGGCCATTGTAAACATCAGAAAACACAGGATTTTATTAATTCTTTTCACACAACAATCCGTGTTTATAGGTCACGCCATAAGTCACAGGTTATTCGCTTTATGCACAAGCGATACATTCTTTCGCCATAAACTAAAAGGAACGATCCACGGTAAAACCGGCCAGCCCCGTGAGCGCTTGGCGGTAGAGATTGTCGCTGAGGCAAACCAGGCAACCTATGGCACAGTCTGCCTCTTGCCGCGCAAGATCACGAGTGTATGCGATACTATTGGTTGACTCAATAATGCCCAGAATGCTGTTAATGTTGTCCAGGCCGCCTTCCTCAATGGCCTTGCGGATGATGGCCGTCTCATTTACAGATGCGCTACGGATAGCATGAATTAACGGCAAAGTCGGCTTGCCCTCTGCGAGATCATCGCCGATGTTCTTACCAATTTCCTGAGAAGAGGTCGCGTCATAATCCAAGGCATCATCAATTAGCTGAAAGGCTGTACCCAGATGCATACCATATTTTGCCAGCGCATCTTCGGTTGATTCGTCTTTCTGTGACAGGACGGCACCGAGGCGGGTTGCCGCTTCAAATAATTTGGCTGTTTTGGACTGTATAACACCAATGTATTGTTCTTCTGTTGTGTCAGGGTCATTGCGGTTCATTAGCTGCATGACCTCGCCCTCAGCGATGGTATTGGTAGTCTCGGCCAGAATATCCATGACCCGCATCTGATTGATATTGACCATCATTTGAAAGGCTCTGGAATACAGAAAGTCGCCGACCAGGACGCTGGCCTCATTGCCCCAGATCGCGTTTGCAGTATCTTTACCACGCCTCATTTCCGAGGCATCGACAACATCGTCGTGCAATAGAGTTGCCGTGTGGATGAATTCAATGATGGAGGCGACCTGTATATGGTCATCACCCGGATAGTCGCAGGCTCTGGCAGCCAGTAAAGCCAGCAATGGACGCAGACGCTTGCCGCCGCTATTGATAATGTATGAACCTAACTGGTTGATCAGAACGGTGTCAGAGCTGAGCCGGTCCATAATCAGACGGTCCACCGCCTGCATATCGTTACTGACCAAATTGAGGATGTCGGCCTGCGACATGGCCAGCGTTTGCATGGAAGCCATTTGGCCCATAAGCGCCTGTATTCCGGTTAAAAAGGCGCACATTCTAGCCGTGAACCGCCAGCAAAACCAGTTTATGCCACAGTATCCGGGCAAAACCGAAAATTTCGAGCTAATCCGCATTGACGCCAGACGGCGCAATCATTACAATCCGCGTCCCTTGGGGTATCATGTATCATTAAAATCAGTGACCAATAAAGTCACTGATTTTGAAAGGAGCGCAAAAACGCATTTTGCTCTCCCTACCCTGACAGGTCCGGGACGGGCTTGTTCAGGCTTCCCTGGATATTTAGAACGGAATTACCATGCAAGCAGTGATTAAGACAGGCGGTAAGCAATACCGCGTTTCAGAAGGTGACAGAATTCGCGTTGAAAGCCTGGAAGCCGGGGCGGGCGATGCTGTAGAGTTCGATCAGGTTTTGATGCTCGCGGACGGTGAAAACAGCAAAGTGGGCGACCCTGTTGTCGATGGCAGCAAGGTGAGCGGTAAGGTGGTCGCTCATGGCCGCAGCAGGAAAGTGCGTATCATTAAATTCAAGCGCCGCAAGCACCATATGAAGCGCCAGGGGCATCGTCAGAATTATACCGAGGTTGAAATTACCGGTATTTCCGGTTAATCAACCGGCTAAAACCATTACAGAGGCTAGACCAAAATGGCTCATAAAAAAGCAGGCGGCAGTACCAGAAACGGCCGTGACTCGAAATCCAAAAGACTGGGCGTGAAGCGCTTCAGTGGTGAACATGTTGTGGCTGGCAACATCATTATCCGCCAGCGGGGTACCCGTGTTCGTCCTGGTATCAATGTTGGCTGCGGTCGTGACCACACTCTTTTTGCCAAAACAGACGGCAGGATTGCATTTGAAATCAGAGGGCCGAACAAGCGTCAGCAGGTCAGTGTTTATCCCGCCTGAGTAAAATCGCTTCAGATTGACAAAAGCCCTATCCTGAGCGGGGCTTTTTGTTTAGGTGGTTTATCTATGAGCCATACGAAAGAAGAGATTGCTCTGGCTGTACTCATCTCCGTGGTAGCGGTTACCGGCTATATGTTCGTAGTTTCTGGTCAGCTAGCCGGATTCTCGGATGATAGCGCGACATATCTAATAATGGCAGATGTGCTGTCTCCTTTTGCGGATATTCCGGAAAGCTTTTTATCTTCTTTTGAATATTTTTATCTGCCCCCGGGCTTTGCCTTCGTGCTGGCCGCTCTGGGCGGCGGTATAAGAACCGGTCATTTACTGGTTCTCATGGAATTACTTCTCGCCTTGTACGTACTGTACAGATATTTTTCCAGAATCACTGATCCCGGAACCGCGCTGTTGACGTTAGCTATTTTTATCTCTCTTCCAGGCTTGTGGATAGAGATGCTGAAAATCATGCCTGAAAATCAGTATATTCTTTTATCAGCGGTAATTTTGCTTTTATTCAGTCACACCAGACAGGACGCATATTGCCATAAACAACTGAGCCTGATTTTCTTAATGATGGCCACCTTGATTATGACCCGCACCATAGGGATTACCCTGCTTCCGGCCCTGATTCTCTGGTATCTCGTAAAAAACAGATCAGCGCTAATAAGAATTGATTTCTATGTAGCGAGCCTTTGGCTTGTTATACCACTGGCTGGCTGGTATCTATTTAAGCCGGAAATACAGCATTCATATTTTTCCGATTTAATCAGAACACAAAATGATAGCTCTCTGTTTTTATATTTTGTTGAAAGAATATCGAATAATTGTGTTGCAATTTATAAAGCATGGTTGCAGAACATAATCCTTTTTTCGGAAAATCAGAATATTGAGCGCATCTTGATTTGTATCATATTCGGCATATCTTTTTTTATTGGCTGGTATAAAAATAAATATGAAATCCATAATCTTTATCTGATGTTTTATCTTTTTTTGCTATTAATATGGCCATATCCCAACGAGATGGAAAGGTTTCTATATCCAGCAATGCCATTTATGATTATTAATTTTTTATCAGGCATCAAAGAGATTGGCTATAATGATAAACTGAAAATAAAAATATCAAGCGTAGCCTCGGCGATATTTATTCTGGTTTTGACATTGCCCGCACTGATACATATCTACAATCGTAATCAGCTAGGGCTATATCAGTATGGCCAGAATATCACTAATGTGGTTGAGCTTTACACAATACCATCCTTGAATGAAGCTATAGCTACTGCATTGATATGGAATAAAATACAGGCGGAAATGCGTGATATGCAGAGAGATTTCGATGAAGACGCCAGATTCATATCAGCCAAACCTCAGTTTTTTACATACTTGAGTGGCTATTACGCAGAATTTATGCCTGATACCGAAAATGTAAATATAAATGAACTGTTAAATTACATAGAAGACTTGAAAGTAACACACATTATCATATTACCTTTCATACATGAATATGAAAGTTTGATCGACAGACTGACTTCATATATCGCCAATAAAATAGTGGTAAAATATTCCGCAGGCGCAAAAACGCAGAACATCATTACCATTTTTATCATGCAATAACATGAAGTTTATTGATGAAGTCAAGATACGTGTCACCGCTGGAAAAGGTGGTAACGGCTGCGTCAGCTTTCGTCGAGAGAAATACATTCCCCGCGGTGGCCCTGATGGTGGCGATGGTGGTGACGGAGGCAGTATTTATCTGCAAGCAAGCGAGTCATTAACGACGCTTGCGGATTATCGACATAAAAGAACCTTCAATGCTGAAAATGGTCAGCCCGGCATGGGGAAAGAACGCACAGGCATCAGTGGTAACGATCTATATATTGAGGTTCCCGTCGGTACACGGGTCAATGATATTGAGACACAGGAAATCATTGGCGACCTGACCGAACACGAACAAACCCTGCTTGTTGCCAAAGGTGGGTTTCATGGACTTGGGAATACACGCTACAAAAGTTCGACAAACCGCGCCCCTCGCCAGTCAACCAATGGCACGCCCGGAGAAGAACGTGAACTGCACTTGGAGCTTAACATACTGGCCGATGTGGGTCTGTTGGGTCTGCCGAATGCGGGCAAGTCAACATTGATTTCTCAAGTTTCGGCGGCGCGTCCCCGGATAGCAGATTATCCGTTTACCACACTGCACCCGCAGTTAGGTGTCGTCTCTATTCAGCCTCACCGCAGCTTTACGATGGCAGATATACCAGGGCTGATCAGAGGCGCATCCGAAGGTGCGGGGCTGGGCATCCAGTTTTTAAGGCATCTGCGCCGTACCAGGATATTGTTGCACCTGGTAGATATTATGCCGCTGGACGAACATGAAGACCCTGTCGAACATGTACGGACATTGATACACGAATTGCGGCAATTTGATCAGCAACTGGCGGAAAAGGAACGCTGGCTGATTCTGAACAAGCTGGATTTGATGCCGGCAGATGAAGCCGATGAACATTGTAACAATATAGTCGAAAAGCTTGGGTGGACCGGACGAGTTTACCGGATATCCGCAGCCAGCGGTCAGGGGACACACAAGCTGATTACCGATATTATGAATCATCTTGAGAAACTGGCTGGAGAGGCGCAAAAACAGAAATGAAAAGCAGGCAGGAATTAGGACAAAGCCGACGGTGGGTAATTAAGGTTGGTAGTTCGCTAGTCACACGTGATGGCCAGGGTCTGGACCATGAACAGATTGCCGCCTGGGTGGAAGATATCTGTCACCTGCGAGAGGAAGGCCGTCAGATTGCGCTGGTATCATCCGGCGCAGTTGCCGAGGGCTTGTCCCGCCTCGGCTGGAACTCTCGTCCCGAGTCGCTCAATGATTTACAGGCTGCGGCAGCCATTGGGCAAATGGGGCTGGTGCAAACCTATGAATCCTGCTTTCAGCAACACGCAGTGCATACCGCGCAGGTTCTGCTTACCCACGATGACATGGCTAATCGTCGGCGTTATTTGAATGCCCGGAGTACGCTGAGCCGCCTGCTTGATCTGGGAATCGTACCGGTTGTGAACGAAAACGATACGGTTGCCATGGAAGAAATCCAGTTTGGTGACAATGACCGATTGGCGGCATTGACTGCCAACCTGATTGAAGCCGACATGTTGGTTATCCTGACCGACCAGGAAGGTATGTTTGATGCCGATCCTCGTTTTAATCTCGATGCAAAACTGCTTGACCGTATCAACGCAGAAGATAAGTCATTGGAGGCAATAGCATCGGGCTCAGGCGCACTTGGCCGCGGAGGAATGATTACCAAGGTACAGGCGGCGCGACTGGCCGCACGCTCAGGAACGGCGACTCTTGTTGCCGGAGGCCGCGTACAGGGCGTGCTGGCGCAAATTTCTCGTGGCGAACCAAAAGGCACATTATTTTGTCCGGCAAACGAGCCGCTGGCTGCGCGTAAGCAGTGGCTTGCCGGGCACACGGTGATACCGGGCAGCCTGCAACTGGATGACGGAGCCGTCAATGTATTACGTCAGTCCGGGTGTAGTTTATTACCCGTTGGAGTAAAACGTGTGTTTGGCAAATTCCAGCGAGGAGAAATTGTTGCCTGCGTGGACGCATCCGGCAGGGAAATCGCACGGGGTCTGGTGAATTACTCTTCCGGCGAGGTTGAAAAGATCAAGGGACAACCCAGTCGCGCTATCCGAGAATTACTGGGATATATTGATGAGATGGAGCTGATTCATCGGGATAATCTGGTGCTGGTTTGATTTCTGCACCGACTCTATCAGGATGCAAAGTGACGAACGGCTTGAACAATTTATCAGGGCCATCTCATTCACTAATGGTCGCGTTCCTCGTTGTATTCGAGCATCCAGGCCCATGTAATCTCTCTGACTTCGTCCAGATGATTGAACCAACTCGTGTCGAGCACCTCCGTGCGATAGGTTCGGTTGAATCGCTCAATGTCGGCGTTGTGGTTCGGCTTGCCGGGTTCAATATAGTCAATCTCGATGCCGCTATCGTGACACCAGGCCGTGAAGCATTGTCCGAGAAACTCCGGACCGTTGTCGGTACGCAGCACATCGGGCAATCCCCGGGTCGCCTTCAACTCGCGTTTCTCGACCGGCTTTAGAGCTTTTTTTCGATCAGCTCCTTCAAAGCCGTATTCTCCAGCGCCATATCCGCAAACAGGCCTTTGAGCTTGGCATTCTCGACTTCGAGTGTCTCGATTCGCTTCAGCTCCGAGGCTTCCAGGCCATCGTACTTGGATTTCCATTTGCAATAGGTCGCCGAACTGACGCCGTGCTTGCAGTGCGCCTCATTGACTGCCATACCACTATCGGCTTCCTTTAGAATCGAGACGACCTGCGTCTCGGTGAATCGTGACTTTTTTATCCGTAACCTCCTGGGGTTATTGTGCCGGAGGCCTCTACTTATGAACTGTCTACTTAATGGGGAGCTTACGTGCGAGTGAAGAAGAGTCAGAATATTTAATATTCGGCTATCGTATTGACTCAGGTGGTTCTCCGGGCGCATAAAGACCGGCTGCCCCTCTTACGCCACTGTCATCACCATGCAGATTCCGCACCAGACTGGTTCGCACACTGTCAGAAAATACGTATTTACCCCAATGCTGGGGTACCTGATCATATAGGATGTCGATATTTGATAAGCCACCGCCCAGGACGATGACTTCAGGATCAAAGATATTAATTACGACCGATAACGCCCTCGCCAATCGGTCAACATAAATATTCAGTGCCTCAGCGGCCAATGAATTGTTGTCGGCTTGCGCGATAATCTCTCGGGCGGTCAGCTCTTCTCCACTCGAATTCCGGTAATGTATGGCCATGCCGGGGCCTGAAAGAAAGGTCTCAACGCACCCGGAATGACCGCAGTAGCAGAGAAGCCCGGGCCTTTCATCATCATGGGCATAGGGTAGTGGACAGTGACCCCATTCACCGGCGACCGCATTTGGTCCTGTAATGAGTTGTCCCTTAAAGATCAGACCACCTCCAACACCCGTTCCAAGAATGACCCCAAATACGGAACGTGCCCCCGCAGCCGCGCCGTCGGTTGCTTCGGATAAGGCAAAACAATCGGCATCATTGCGCATGCGGAAGGGTCGCCCCAAGGCTTCCTCGAGATCTCTATCCATCGGTTTCAGGTTCAGGCAAGCCGAGTTTGAATTGCGCATAAGCGCCGTGGTTGGCGAAATTGAGCCGGGAGCACCGATACCGATGGTCGCTGGCTGACCGGTTTTCGATTCCAGCAATTCGACCATCTGCGCGATTTTCCGCAAGGCCAATCCGTAGTCCTGTGGTGAAGCAGGAATACGCTCATAAGCGAGGGTGTTCCCATCGTCATCCAGAGCGATACCCGCTATCTTTGTTCCGCCCAAGTCAATTCCGATGCGCATAACGAATTTTAAAACTGTATGGTCGGCGGGCGTTCATCACTGAACGTCACCGCGACCATGCCCGCCGAATTAATCTGCATCCGATACATCGACAGTAACGGTGCTTTCAGCACATTAGCAACGATTGCCCGAATGACACCGGAATGGACAATCAACAGGATGCGGTCAACATCATTACGCGCACTGATTTCATCCCAGGCCTTCGAAACACGTAAATAAAAACTCCGCAAACGCTCCGCTCCATCGGGTTGATGATTAACCGGGTCGTGATAAAACTTTCTGAAGGCTTCGGCCTCTTCCCTGCGAATATCATCGCCTGTACGATTTTCCCAGCAGCCAAAACCAATTTCCTTCAACCGATCGTCAGCATTTGAGGTAATATCAAGTCTGGTCGCCAGTTCATCGGCAAAGTCAGCACAGCGGCATAGCGGTGAATGCACAATCATATCCCAGTCATTACGATCACCAACGGCATCACGCATTTCCCGCCAGCCTTTATCGCTTAACGGGTGATCGGTCTGCCCTCGATACATTCTTCCGCCCACTGGTTCGCCATGGCGCAGTAAATCAATCTGTTTCAATATGTCCGCCGCTAATATTTATGGAAACTTTAATTTAGTCAGAATTTTCTTATGCTTCAGTACCAGTACCGCCCCGTACCACAGGAGCACATATACTCGCTGCTGCCCTGCCAGAACACACTGTATGAACACTCTGATAGCGGACTATTACATATTGTATCATGGCGCTTCATTGGTTACCTGTCCGGCGAAACCCGGCGTGGCCGTCAGAATTCAGTTGGAATATCAGAAAATCCGGCGTAAATGGGTTCATAGCGGGTCATCAGGTAGGCCCATTCCGTAAGCTGTGTAAGGCCCTGCCGTTTGAGGTTCTGTTCCTGCTCAAGAATATCGGCATCGGATAAAAACTCGATGATATGATCAAAAGAATATTGCCAGATCACTTCTTCATAATCGACCGAGTATGGTGGCCCGCTCATAAGCCGCTGATCATAATCAAGGGTAATTAGCAGGGTTTTTGTGTCAGGGCCAAATAATGCTCGAATCTGACGCATATACGCCTTACGCCCTCTTTCCCCGTCTTTCGGCAGTGCGACCAGCGAACCTCTGTCATAAATCGCCAGCACTCCTTCAACCTGATCGAGTGTCATATCAAAATAATCTCCCTCATACAGGGTATAAGAACCCGCCTGCCAGACAACCAGCTTACCATCTACCTGCTTCTGAGGCTGCAAACTGACTGCCGAGAAAAAGTCCTCAATCGCCTTTTCGCTGATCTCACAACCAATCACTTTAAGGCCTTGTTCGGCAAGCCAGATCATGTCCCGTGAATTGCCGCACAGAGGCACAAATACAAAATCACCTTTACTGCATTCAAGACGGGGGAAAAATTCAACCAGAGATGGATGAATGTCTGGTTGTTGCCACCCTGTCATACTATCTTCCCAGCGTTGTTTCCAGTACGCCAGATCGCCGGCTACCGCTTTACCGGAAGGCAATGCTGGCTACCTGATGGTAATGTCCGGCGAAGTAAATACGCATCCCTTCCACAATATGCTTTGGCAGTTCATCGACATCACGTCGGTTATCTTCCGGAAAGATTACCTCCATGACTTTACTGCGGCGGGCAGCAATCAGCTTTTCGCGTATGCCACCTACCGGCAGGACCAAACCGGTTAATGTCAGTTCCCCTGTCATGGCCAGCGGGCACCTGATTCGCTTGCCGGTCGCCAAAGAAATCAAGGCGGTTGCCATAGTGATGCCCGCACTGGGACCGTCTTTAGGTGTCGCCCCTTCGGGGACATGCAAATGAATAAAGGAACAACTAAAGTATCGCTCGCCAATATCAAATGTTTCCTTATTGGCCGCCACAAAACTATAGGCGATTTCGGCCGATTCTTTCATCACATCGCCCAGTTGACCGGTCAACTTAAAACCTCTTTGCTTTTCATGTACCCGCGTCGCTTCGATACTGAGCGTTGCGCCACCCATCGCTGTCCACGCCAAACCTGTCACAATACCAATACCACTCATTTTACGTTCTGTGCGGAATATCGGTTTGCCCAGATAGCCATCCAATTGTTTAATTCCAATACGTATCGGTGTCTTTTTCTTTCTTACAATTTGCACGGCCGCCTTGCGTATGATTTTATTTAAATGCTTTTCCAGACCCCTTACACCGGCTTCGCGGGCATAGCCAGAAATAATCCGCCGAACCGCCGCATCAGTAATTTTTAGCTGGCTGGATCTAGTACCTGATCGTACAAGCAGTTTCGGCCATAAATGTGATTTCACGATAGCCGCTTTCTCCTCAGCGATGTAACCCGATAACTTGATAATTTCCATTCTATCCAGCAGCGGACCAGGAATAGTATCCAACTGATTTGCTGTACAGACGAACAATACCTTGGATAAATCAATCCGAACATCCAGATAGTGGTCCAGAAACTCACCGTTCTGCTCAGGATCAAGGGCTTCAAGCAAGGCCGATGCCGGGTCACCCTGAAACGAAACACCGATCTTGTCGATTTCATCCAGCATAATGACCGGATTGGAAACCGCCGTATCCTTGACAGCCTGCACGAACTTACCGGGCATAGCACCTATGTAGGTTCGACGGTGACCTTTAATCTCCGCTTCATCTCGCATGCCCCCAACACTGAAACGATAAAATTTACGACCCAGCGCATCAGCAATCGACTTGCCTATTGAAGTCTTACCCACACCAGGCGGGCCAACCAGCAAAATGATTGATCCGCTAACTTCGCCTTTCAACGCCCCGACACTGATAAACTCAATAATTCTGTCCTTGACGTCATCAAGACCTTCATGGTCACGGTTAAGAATTTTACGGGCATGATTCAGATTCAGCTTATCTCTGGAGTGCCTGCCCCAGGGAATCGAGGTCAACCAATCCAGGTAGTTGCGAGTCACGGCATATTCAGGAGAGCCGGTTTCCAGCACAGAAAACTTATCCATCTCTTCTTTGATGACTTTCATGGCCTGACCGGATACTTCCAGTCCCTCCAGACGCTCATGGAACTTATCCATATCAGCAGTACGGTCATCCTTTGATATGCCCAGCTCTTTCTGAATTTCCTTGAGCTGCTCACGAAGAAAAAATCGTCTTTGCTGCTCTAATATTTTTTCCTCGACACGATTTCGGATACGAGACTGAAGACGACCGACCTCCAATTCCTGTTTCAGTAACGAGATCACTTTTTCCATGCGCTTGACAAGCGGCACCGTTCTCAGAATATCCAGTAGTTCATCGGTGCCGGCGGAAGCCAGAATGGCACCAAAATCCGCCAGTGGAGAAGGCTGGCTGGGATTAAATCGTTCCAAGTGCGTTTTCAACTCCTCTCCATACAGCGGATTGAGCGGCAGGAGTTCCTTGATCATGCCGATAATGGCATTGCCATAGGCACGCAGCTCTTTAGCATCCTCTTCCGGCGCGACCGGATACTCAACCTGTGCCATAAAAGGTCGCTTTTTCGATACCCACTTGACGATGCGAAAGCGTTCGAGACCTTCTGCAATAAACTGTATTTTACCGTCTTCCTTCAGTGGATGGTGCATACGAACAATACTGCCCATCTCGATAAAATCCTCAAGAGTGGCTGCATCTATGCTATCTGTATTGACCATCAACAGGCCAACCATATGATGGGCCACCTCACCAATTTCCGTGACGGTCTCCAGCCAATATTCCTCATTCATCTGGATGGGCAATGCCTGGACCGGCAGAAATGGTCGGTCAGCAACCGGCAAAATGTGAATCGTGGTTGGCAGTACCTGACCCGGAATGCTCAGGCCGGAACCAGTAGTACCTTCTTTTTGAGGAATAACTTGCGCACCCTCAATAGTCTCTTCAGTCACGCTACTGCTCCTCATCAACCGGAGAGCTGTATATCAGGGCTCAGGCAGGAGTATCAAGACAGATACAAAAATTTTCTGGGCCTATGAGACCGAGACCTGCTGTCTTAATCCCTTCTGAATAGGGAATGATTCAGAAGGGATTAAGGCTTAAGACAAAAGTATTAGAGGATTGATGCGGCGTTTGATATTGCGTTTAGTACGGATAGGGCAATTACGTAAAACATCAGTTGGATAATTATCGCAATCAGTTTCATCACAATGTACCTCCTGTTCATGGGCTGATTTAGGGAATACCAAGCAATGAAGAATTGCACTGCAATTAACTATATTAACTTGATTTAACGCACTTTGCAAGAGGCGTTTTAGCCGCAAATACCTAAAGGAATTACACATCGTCTTAATCCCTTCTGAATCAGGGAATGATTCAAACATACCCGCCCTGATGCAATCATTGCCGAGGTTTTGTCTTAATCCCTTCTGAATCAGGGAATGATTCAAACGTTTGACGCCATCTGTCGTGACCGTAAGATCACCGTCTTAATCCCTTCTGAATCAGGGAATGATTCAAACAAGAGGTCTTCTTTTACGAGAAGGCCCCGGGACCGGTCTTAATCCCTTCTGAATCAGGGAATGATTCAAACCGTGACCGTAAGATCACCATAGATGGGTCGCGGGTGGTCTTAATCCCTTCTGAATCAGGGAATGATTCAAACTTTAGAGTAGAACTCACTAATCTTAGTGAGTTGTCTTAATCCCTTCTGAATCAGGGAATGATTCAAACGGTGGCTTACTGATAAGTACGCCGCCCCATACCCTGTCTTAATCCCTTCTGAATCAGGGAATGATTCAAACTGCGAGGGCATATCAATTCGGAAGAGGTTTTCTTTGTCTTAATCCCTTCTGAATCAGGGAATGATTCAAACTACCCTGGACAACCCCCTGCCCAGCAGGATAACGGTCTTAATCCCTTCTGAATCAGGGAATGATTCAAACGACGCCGGCCGACGGCGAGCAATACTGCTCCGCGATGGGTCTTAATCCCTTCTGAATCAGGGAATGATTCAAACTGGCGTCTCGGAATCTGGTAATCTCAAGCCAGCCGTCTTAATCCCTTCTGAATCAGGGAATGATTCAAACGTGGACATCTTACGGGCCGCTGGCCAGGCCAGCGGTCTTAATCCCTTCTGAATCAGGGAATGATTCAAACTATTATGGGTGGCTGAGGAGACATCCGGCGACGTCTTAATCCCTTCTGAATCAGGGAATGATTCAAACGGTTTTTTGGCGAGGTGTAAGATGTAAGCGCCTGTCTTAATCCCTTCTGAATCAGGGAATGATTCAAACTTGGCTTGTCCAGGTCGTTCGTCATGATTGATGAGTCTTAATCCCTTCTGAATCAGGGAATGATTCAAACGGAGATTTTATGAGTACTTTAAAAATGTTGGGGGGTCTTAATCCCTTCTGAATCAGGGAATGATTCAAACTGTGTAAAGGCGCGCGAAATTTGAGCGGCTATTGATGCGAAAGATGAGTGCGCATCGATGTTGAATATATCAACACTTTGTTGATTTTCATTGGTTAAAACAATGGTATCGTTTCGGTTTGCTCCATTTTCGGGCGCCGGTCACAGTTATTATTCCACAAGAGGAGTTCTTTCGCGGCTTTGGCCTTTCCTGTGCCGCCGACGGTATAATGGATATCGATTGTCGTAGTGTGCAAACCATCAAAAATCTCGCGCATGGCCGGATGGTCGTTGACGCTGATGATCATGCTGCCCTCGACTGACTTGGCCAAGTCGGCCATCTCGACATACTGATTGAGATCAAATTCGACGCCGTAGCCCTCGGTTTCCCAATAGGGTGGGTCGCAATAAATCATAGTGTGCTCGCGGTCGTACTTGGCGATCACCTGTTGCCATGGCAGATGCTCGATGTACGTATGTGCCAGCCGGAGATGGGCCGCGCTGAGCTCCTCCTCGATGCGCAATAGATTCAATCTGGGCGGGCAGGTCGTAGCCGTGCCGAACGCTTGCCCTTGAACCTTACCGCCGAAAGCGAGCTTTTGCAGGTAGTAGAATCTGGCGGCCCGCTGTATATCTGTTAGCGTTTCCGGCTTGGTCATCTTTTGCCAATCATATATCTGGCGGCTGGATAACGCCCACTTAAACTGCCGGACAAACTCCTCCAGGTGGTTTTGCACCACTCGATAGAGATTGATCAGGTCGCCGTTGATGTCATTAATCACCTCCACATCGGACGGTGCCTTGAGAAAATAGATCGCCGCTGCGCCCGCGAAAGCCTCCAAATAGCAGGTGTGCGTAGCGAATTTTCGCAGGATTGGATCTGCCAGCCGGCGTTTACCGCCGATCCAGGGGATGATGGGGTCGGCCAAAGTGAGCCTCCATGAAATATGGTAGGCTTCCCCTGCCGCGATCGTGGCGGGGTAGCCTTGGTTGCTCACAGTGTGAAACCACTGTGGGTGATGGCCGGCGTCGGTGTTGGTGCACCGGGGCCGGTCGCTGCTCTTTAGGATTTATTACTTCGAAATAATATGCGTGCCCCCCATCATCGGATGGTCATGCTCACCCGCGGTGGGAGTGCTGTAGATGTGCAGCGGCAGGACGATCAACGAACTGTCCTTCGTGTAAAAATGATGCGGGACCATGCTGTGCAGAATCAATACGTCGCCCGGATCGAGCGTTTCTTCATACGCTTGATCGCCGAGGCCAATCACGGCGATGCCGGCGCCGTCCAGCACATACACCACTCTCGCGGTCGAGTGGATATGATGCTGCTGCTCGGAGGTGTGGGGCGGCATGTAGAGCATCTGCCAGGTAGGGTCGCCGGGCCGGATCGGCGGCAGCAGTTGCGCGGTTGAGCAGCCATTGATATAGGGGAGGCGTGGCGTGGCGTCCACTGCGGCGCTGCGATATGGTGGTCGATAGCCCGCGATATCGACGGTCAGGCTGTCGCTCTGCATCGTGTCATGCGCCCAAATCCCGTGTGCGCTAACCAATGGACCGTGCGATTCGTCGTGTCGAAAAACCCAAACTGAATGCCCTGGTTCAAGTTGAACTGTTTGGTCGCCGGTGAAAACGGTGTAGATGTACAAATCCGACATTAGATTCTCTTGCCGGTTGATATCTCCTGCCTCGATCAAACTGTATCCGAATTCTCTCATCAGTCCTCCTAATAATAAATTGCCTGTGCCGGCCGAAACCGCTTGCGCAGGTTACGCAACGACCACTCCTTACGCTTTTTGTTGCGGTAGTCGGCATTCCGGAATTGCGCGTAAATATAATCCTTGGCAATCTGCTTGTAGCCTGTATCGTCATCACTGATCCAGCGCTTGTTTAGGTGTCGGTTTGAGATCGCCCATCGATCCCAATCCGCACCACAAAAAAAATGATAAGTATTGGAGCGCGGTTCGATGCCGTTGTCGTACATCCTGTACTGCACAAACTGATACTTGAGGCTGAAATTAGCCCACCACAGCAGATCTGCCGTGTCCTTGACCGTGATCGACGCTTTGGTGCGCTGCTCGGATGTTGCGTCCAGGAAAGGCTGTGGCAGAACATCTTGATAAGGCTGGAGCAAATGTTGTCGAAAGGCATTGCGGAACATCAAGTCGGAGCCGAATATCTGGTCGCCCAGCTCACCGGTCACCAAGTTAAAGCTCTCGACCAGCGCACCGAATTGAGGCGGCAGATGCACGGGGGTCACCTTAGCGAACTGACACTGCCACAGGCGGCGATACAGCGCCGGATATTCCTGCGCCGCCCAGGGCGACAAAGAACAATAAAACGGCTTATCGGCGCGGATAAGCGCGGCCAACGCGACCGTGGAATCAATGCCGCCGGACCACATCAGCAGCACCGGTTTGCTGCTGTCCGCCATGATCTGCGCCGCGCGGGCGTCGGCGATAACGGCAAACGTCTTGTCCGTATCGGTGTCGTCCGGAATCGGCGTCAAGATATGATAGTCCCAATCACCAAACTTGATCGTGCCGGTTCGATCCATGCAACTGGCTCGGAACCAAGCATTAATCTTCGACCATTCCGGCGCGTAGTCATCGGGCAAGGGCAATAGTAATTTATCGGTCATAACGCGGTATCCTGTACATCGGTCGAGGGAGCCAGGGCGGATTTGCCGTCGTCCCAGTCATCGTCCGGCTCGTCATCTGCTGATGACGGCCCCAGGACCTCGGCTTGTGCGATCAGAGATTGCAGATCATCCGGCTTAGCGCCGTATTTCAGCAGCACCGCAGTATCGTCAGTCTCTAATATCAGGCCCTGATCTCCAACGACACGCCAGCGACCAGGTGCCAACGCGACAATGTTATAGTTTTGCATATATGACTCTCCGGGTTTTATGGTTCTGGGCCCTGTAGTTTTTAGTTATAGTATCCTCGCCATCTTGGTAAGTCCTACTCGATGCCGGGGTCTGGCTCGTCGTAATCTCATCGATGATGACAACCCAGGTACCTGCCAAACCAACCGCTGGCATCTCGGGGTCAGGCAAGAGGATTCCTGCCGTTGACGTGCTGGCCATACGCTCAACGAACGCGGTCACACCCGACTGTACATTGGTCACATGACCAAACTCATCAAACTCCAACAATTTGATGATATGTCCTGCTTGCAGCTGTGCAATTTTGACGGATGACGTGTTCCCATGGACAATTTTACCGTCTAAAGCTTTGGACAAGCCCTTGCCCGCCAAGGCAGATCCATAGCGTGCGGTGGGCACCAGGCCGTTTTTATCCAACTCACAGATCCCACCGGCGACGCCTTTGTCGATGCGGCCCGCCGGCACCTTGGCCTGGGCATTGAGCTCACACACGCCGTCGGCGACACCGCGGCTGTCGATCAATGCAATAACCGCCCGCAGCATCGCCAAAATAGCCGCTCGGGCCAGACCCGGATTATCCTTGCCAGCGTCCAAGTGGGTATCATCCAACCCTGTCTTGTTGGGCCACATCATTGATCTCCTGTTAAATACACATCGACCACCGCGTCTTGTGGTTGGCGATTGCTGTCATAAATCCGGATTGTCGGTGGCGACTTGCTGACGATCTCCCAGGACCATCCCGGCCCGACAGATTGCAGGGCAATCTGTATTTGAGAGACGGAGGACAAGTCGGTGGGGATCACTCGACCGGTATCGGCCGAACCGGACCAAGCGGACGTATCGACATCAAGCCAGATAGTCTGCTCGATCCCTCGCCGCAATATCTGGACGAGCAGATCACCCACGGTGATCACAGGGGCGGCCGGATCCCGAAACAACTCCACGGTGTAATATAGATAGCGCGCGGGAAAAGTAATCCTGGCCGTATTGCTTGGCTGTGAGGTACCTCGATAAGTATATGTGTATCGCCTCCAGCTATCGGAAGCCTCGCGCTTGAAGTATCGGGATATCAAGATCTTGTTGTGCCCATTAACAGCAAATCGACTGGCCATCGTGAACTCCGAATAGACCGCCCCCAGGTCAATGACCTTGCTGGTCAACATAACGCTATCCGGCGACGTGTCGGCATGACCGCCCCAAGCGCTCATGTCGTCCCAGGACTGGATGTTGTCCCAAGTACGATTATCGATGCTGGTGAGCGATCCGTCGGCCTCAAGCAACAAATTTTTCGTCGCCGCCCAACCCGACACCATCGGTTGGTCAATATAGAGCACGCGATCCAAAGGCCAGGTATGGCGTAATAGTTCGGCGCTGATATACGTCGGCAGCGACTCATTACCGCTGGTATCGACTGCCACGATAGCAGCCACAAAAGAACCATACGGCAGAGAAAATCGATGCACCTGCCAGGGAGAGGACGATAACAAGCCAGAGTGCAGGTCGGCCAGATCGTCCCAGGTATAATTACGCCCCGATTTGGCCCTGATTTTGTACCCGGCGATATCGGCCTCCGGCACCGGACTCCAGGTAAACAGGTTTGTCTGTTCCTGCGGGCGCGGCTCGTAGAGAAACCCGGTCACCTGTGCCGGTCGGGTGGTTTTTCCGGACACATAATAATTCCACGACGTGGTCCACGCAGACGTCATGCCGAGCGAGCTCACCGCCCGGATGCGCATATCATACTGTCGCTTGGCGCTCACCGGAGCGATCTCAAGATGGGTGCCGGTAGTCGTGCCAGCGTCCAGCCAAGTGGCCGATGACGATAATTTGTGCTGCGCCTGATATCCAGAAACAAAACCGCCTGCGGAGGAAGACCAACTCGCCTGCAATTGATGCGCGAGTTGGCCGCTCGCATCAATCTGATACTCGCTAGATAGCCGCAACGCGATGGGCCGAGAAACCACATGCAGCTCAGGCAGTTGTGTATTGGGAGCCGGATCGACACGAGAGGCCTCGCCGTAAGCCCAGTTATAGATGCTGTCGTCGTACTCGATGAGCTCCAGGTCTATGCCCAGGTCATCGGAGAGCTGCCAACCCACCACCTGGAATTTTTTCTCGGCCCAGCCCAGGTGCCCAATCGTTAGACGGACGACATCCCAGGCTTTGATGCCGAGCACCGTCAGCTTGCACGGCAGATTAACAGTAATGCTCTGCCGGTGGCGCTCCAGCTCGATTTTAGCCAGCCGCTGCGCCGCGATGCCGTCGGTAGTAAATGGTAAATCCAGGTCAAAATCGATGCGTTCATTGCCGTCCTGCTGCTCGTACCGGTCATTGGTGACGGGCGGAAAATCGGTCGGTTTCCAGGCGTGTTCGGGACTGATGTAGGTGCCTTTGACTACATTGAACAGACTCCCCCGATCCTGTCGCGGCTGATACGTCAGTGCACCACGCAGATCGTCCTCACCAATATCGCGTGTAGCCGCCACGGCGCCGCCGGCATGTACCTCCCAGTTGCCGCCTGTCCAGAAAACCGCCCCAGCGCCGGCGCTGCGCAACGCCTCCAGGATTTGCAACGGCGACAAATCAAGCGTATAGCTGCCATCGCAGCGGTAGCGCGGCTGGTAACGATTGGCACCGCCAATCGCCACGTCTTCGTCGCAAATGTTGGCGGCGGCGGTCACGGTAGCCCAATCGATCTCATCATCGGGGGTATGGAGACCATCTTGGCTACGCAGATAATCGGCGACGCATAACGCCCAATTATTGCTATAAGCTGTATCGCTAGAACGCGGGTCATACACCCGTTTGCCGCGAACGATGGCGCTGATGTTGGGGATACCGTTGGGCCAGGCACGTTGTGTAAATTCAGACGCTGCGGTGCCCACATCCCAGGTCAAGCGTACATATAGATAGGCACAACCGCGCAACCGATGGTCGCTTGTCCAATGGCCGGACATAGCCCCTCTCAACGCGGCGCTCGCCGCCTGATCATCCGCGCCCAGATGTTGTTCAATTGAGTACCACTTATCATCCCAATCGGTCGCTGGCTTATCGTTAAAATACACCTCGTCGATAGCCTCGACCGGGTGGCCAGCGAGCACAATTACCAAGTGCATATACTTATTGCGAGCACCCGATGAACCGGCAAACACCAACACGCCAGAAACCTTGATTTGCCCGTAAATCACCCGACGCGGCGCGATGGATGACCGCACAATTTGCGTGCGGCCGAGCGCCTCCTCATTAAAATCAAATCCACGCGTCTTCGGTTTGAACAGGGCGCGACTGACCAGTGAAACCGCCAGGGACACCGCGATCTTGGTCAGCACCGAATTGATCGTCAACGTCTTGAACGTAATCAAAAACGCGCTGACCGGATCAGCCAACGCCGTGGTCGGCACCAGCAACAGACAAACCAGCAGGGCTGGATATCGCATCAGCCGACCCTCCAGGCAATCAGCGGCGGTGCTTGATCCGCCGGAAAAAACTCCAAGTGCATCCGTCCCGGAGCAACGCATACCCCACCCAAGCAAATGCCCAGTGCGCGACGAGGATAGCGGGCAGGCAACAACACCACATCGCCGCGAGCGGCAAGCCCCGGATGCGGCTTACGCGGTAGTCCGGTACGGTCCATTACATCCGCCAGATCGCCGTAATCCCGTGCGGCTTTGGCAGTGTGATATTGACCGCGTACCTCCGCGGCCAGATCCACCCCGGTCATCTGCTGGACCGCATCGGCGGCAAACAAAGCGCAATCGTGTCGTCCCCAGGCAAACGGCCGCAGGCGCCGACCCTCAATAAATTGATACAGGCGCTGTTCCCAATCCAACAGCCGCTCAATCGGCGGCTGACGTACTCTCCCGCGGGGAGAGGGGCCGAGGGTAAGAGGCTTGCCCGTCATCGCCGGGTTGTCCCCCACAACAACTCACGCTCGGACATTTCAGAGACAAAGTCAAACCCTCGGTCCGCCGGATAAGCCTGGCGTTGGTCTTCGGGTGTGTATCGCCGCGTCCGCGGTCGAGTCCAGTCGGCCAGACGCGACTCCAGGGTGCAGGCGATGGCGCCCTCCTCGCCGACCACTCCCTGCATCGAATCAATGCGCCCGGAGAAAATCAGGAACGGCGCGAAGCCACTAGGCATCACCGTGCCGTCCAACAAGGCCAACCAGATTTGCGCCCGGCGTCCCTGGTAATGCTCGCGCAGCGACAACCCGACGATCTCGGCAGGCAGGCCGGACAAACTGATCTGCACCTTGGCGGGCTGCAACTCGGTGGATTCGCCGACGGCGGAAATAGACCCTAGATTGCCGGTGCCGAGCCAATCGTGGCCACGCCAGTCGATGATGCCGACGCCCGAATGTGCGCGAAACGCGCCGCCGGCAAAATCCAGATACACCAACTGGATCAACGACAGCGTATCGCTATCGGGTACCGCCGGCGGGAGGATGAGTCGCGGCAGAGGAGTGACCGGGCCCACCATCAGAACACCTCCACCAGCTCCACCGTCATGGAACCGACCTTCCCGCCACCCTGATAGCGGGCCCGGCCCTGGCCATCATCCGCCAGACGAAAGGTCGCAATCGGCCGGTCCACCATGGCCGACAAGACATCACCGGCAGCCGGGATAGCCTGCCTCATGGGCGGCGTAATCGTTGTCCGCACCCGGTCACGAATAACCTCGGAAGCCACTACCTGCTTGAGCTCGCCGGCCACAGCAACAAAATAACCCGCCGGCAACACCGTCTTGCTGGGCGAGACCAGCGGCAGGATAGTATGACCGGCCGGCGTGGCAATGCCCTGGCCGGTCATGGTCGCGTTGATGTAAGGCAGCGCCACATTGCGCCGCGCCGCCGGGCGAGCACCAAAGACCGCCGCCTCGGTCGTGCCGGCCAGAATCGACTGCTGCTGCATCGGCCATAAAGTCATTCGCCCCGCCGGCCCACGCAGGCCATTGATGAAGGCACTCAGGCGCGTCATCTCGGCACGTATCAAATGCTGAAAACGCATGCTGGCCCGCCACCGCGCCCCAGGCAGCTCAATCGTCTGCGTGGCCCGCGACAACGGCGACGTGTGGGTCATCGTGTTCGTCTCCAGCCACCAATCGATGCTGGAGGGACGCAAGTCATCCGGCCAACGCATCAGCCACGCCCCGTCAGCGCCAGACCGCGGCGCGTGTTACCAAGGTAATTGATGATCTCCGCCTTGGTCTGCTCTTTAATGCGCTCGGCCTCGGCCTGCAAGCGCGGCACGGTGGGCTCATCGGCGTTGCGAAAATCAAACGACTGATGGATGACCACGGTGCCACCGCCGGCATTCGCCTGGTGGCGCGGGTGATTGGCCGGCAGCACCTCCTCGCCGCGACGCAGGATGGCCGGCACCTCATCGCCGGCGAGACCGCCATTGTGATAGCGTTGGGCAGCCGCGAACACCCCCGGCGAGATCCGGCGATGCCGCGACGCCGGCTGCCCGACAATGCCGCCGGCATGAAACGCGGCAAACTCGGCGCCCGACAACACGCCGCCGACACCGCCACCGAAGCCGGTTTGCCCCGCGATTAACGACGCCTGGCTGCCGAAGGCGCCAGCGAACAGGCTGGAAAACGCCTGATGGGCGGCGATCCGGGTCAAGTCGAGCAATACGCTGCGGGCGAAGTCGCTGAAAGACAGCTTACCGGTCTGCACAAAGCCCTCCAGGGCGCCCTGCATATTCTGCAGGGCATTCGTCGTGGCGGACTCGGCCAGGCCGGCGGCATTGACTGCACCCTGATTGTACTGATCCAGGGCACGTAGCACGCCATCCTGCCAGCGCGTCGAGTTGGCCAGCACCTCCTCGGCGGCTTGCCGGCGTCGCTCGACATCCTCTGACAGCGCCTGTGCAATGCGCTCTTGATAGACCTGCTCGACCTTGGCGGCCAGGTCGTCATAGCCCATGGCCGTCGTATCCAGGCCGGCCAAGGCCTTGGTGCGCCAGGCATCGGCGGCGGCAGTGGCCTGCTCCAGCGGCGGCAGTAACGACAGCACCGCCTCATTAATGTCTGCCCGCGCCTGCTGATGTTTTGAGCCATCGATCAACTGCTGCAGCTCGGCATCGCGCTGCGTCTCAAGTTGCTTCATCGCCTGGGTGACCGTCAATCCCTGCGCCTGCAGCGCTTGCACCTGCTCGGCGGTGGCGGATTGGATCACCGCAATCTGCGCCGCGTAACGCTCACGGATGCGCTGCTCCTGGCCTTTCAGGCCCTCCAGGGTGCGGGCAAACGGATCGGATTTCGGGCCGCCGGCGGATAGCTTGCCGATCTCGGCATCACGCCGCTGCTCCAGCTCGCGCACCGCCTGCGCCACCGTCAACCCCTGCGCCTGCAGCGCCTCGACCTGTTGCGGGGTGGCCTCTCTTACCACTGCAATCTGCGCCGCGTAACGCTCGCGGATTTGCTTTTCCTGATCTTCCAGGGCTGCCAAGACAACATCAAATGCCGCGCTGTTGCCCGTCGGCGATGTGCCGCCGGCTGCCCTGGTGCCTAAGGCCGGAGTGGGGCGGTATAACTCACGCAGCACTTTGTTTAAGCGTGCCTCTTCTGTTTTCAATTGCTGAATTTTTGCCTCTAGTCCGCGCTGCAACGGCGTGTCAACGCCGACCTGGAAAGCCGTATTATTTTGTATTGCCTCAATTTCTTTGGATACTTTGGTCAGCTCGCCCACAATCTGCGGCTTGAGCAACTCTTTTTCCGCCGTGGTGAGCTTGGTCACCGCCTCGGCGACCTCCTCAATCGCAGGCGGCAATAGCAGCAGCCGGGATTGGGCCTCCAGGCTGTTGGCGCCAAGCCTTGCGATAGCGATGGCAGCAATGACGGCCGCACCGGCCGGGCCGCCCAGCAAAGCTAAACCACCCCTGAGCGCGGCACCGGCGCCGGTCAAGAGCTTCATTTTACCGGTGGCACCGGCGGCAACGGTGGACACCGACGCAATGCTGGCAGCAGCGGAACCGAATAAAGAAACGACAGCGCCGCCACCGAACCGGGCAATCAATAACAGCACGGCCTCATCCAACACGCCTAACGACTCGCTTAATGCGTTGATGCTGCCGGTATCAATCGCTTGTGATATCTCGGTCAATTTGCTGGCCAGCGCCGCGCTGGCGCCGGTTGTCTGGTCGATACTGCCGATCACCTGCAGCAATGAGTTTTGTATCTGTACGAGACCGCCGGAAACCGTCACTAAAATGTCTTTGAATTTTCGCTCGGTCTCCTTTTGACTCGCCAGCACGGCGTCGAATAACAGTTCGGCGCTGAGCACCCCATCGGCGGCCAGCTCGCGGATATTGCCACGCGTCACATCAAAGTCGATCTGGCCTCGCTCGCGCAGCTTACGGAATCCGGTGATCAAACCCTGATTGACACCCTGCAGATTTTCCAGCACGGATCGCAGTTCGTCGCCCTGCAATCTGCCGGACGCCAACCCCTGAGCGAACTGTACCAGACCCGCCGCCGCCTCAGACGCGTCAGAACCACCGATGGCGACTTGCTGATTGAGCAGACGGGTCACCTGCAACGCCTCCGCCTCGGATCGATTCAAATTTTCGGTGGCGAGCCGCAGACGAGCATACAACTGGACATTGGCCTCCACCGAAGTGCGCGTCTCCTGAGAAATGGCGTGCAGACGCCGGCGGGAGACCGTCAATGCGGCTTCCGACTGAGAGACCAGACGCAAACGGTTATTGAGTTCTGTCCAGGCATCGGCCTGACGGCTTAACCCGCGCACCGCCGAAAATGCCTGATAAGCGATCGCCACACCGCCGAGAGTTTTTACGTATTTCGCAGCGCGGCCATGCGCCTCGCCAAACGACTTGCCGGTCTCCCTGGTCTGCCGTTCGGCATCTTTGGCCGAGCGGCTGTAATCCCGATGAGCACGCTGACCGCGCCGAACGCCGCCGGTCAGCTTGCGTAACTCCTTGTCGGCAACCCGCACCTCACCGACAAAGCCCTTACCGTCGGCGGTGAGTCGAAGACTGAGTTTCAGATCGTTGGTCATGCTATACTGCTCCTATGGACACATTGAAAGCGCTCATCACCATTTCCGGTATCAGCCTGTTGGTGTCGCTGTTTCTGGGCGATATCCTGAGTGTCGTAGCGCTTATATACATCCTCTGCACGCTAGTCATATTCCGGGGTTTGGTTAGCATCATCGTCGCCCTAGCCACCGGCGAAATCCCGGACGACTAACCACAAATCAGAGCCCAAAGACCGTTTGCGCCAAGCGCAAACAACAGCCACACCAACGCCGACTCTAGGACAGGGATCAGCCAACCGTCGGATCTATCATCCATAATCATCTGACTCAATCCCCGCCTCCAGCACCGCATACTCCATGGTGCGCAAGCCCTCGAACACCGCCTCGAAATCCATCGCCGAAGCCACCAGGGCGGCTTGGCAACCTGCATAATCCAGACCCAGTCGATGCCCCGAAGGGCCATAGCGCCACTGCGTCTGCACGGTCAAAAACGCCATGAGGACCTCCCGGTTATCGGCCAGCAGCTCATAATCGTTGTCCGGCAGTTGCCAATCGATGCCCAACAACGCGGCATCCGCGGCAACCTCATCACGACCCGCGCCGCCGCCTAGCCAGTGGCGGGCGGCGCCTTGAAGTTTTTTGTTCGGGCGCCGGAGTGAAAATCGATATACGCCTCCACAACCGCCTGTGCCCAATAGTTGATATCGCACAACTGGCGCAGCGCCTCCTCGCCGAAAGTCAGATCGGTGCCATCGTGCCGCTGGATCGCGCCCGGCTCCCAGCCGGCCAGGAATTCCCGAATAACCTGGTAATCGCTGACCTCGGCCAGATTTTCCGGCTTGAACAACGCCCGAAACTTCGAGGTGGACAGCACCCAAAACCGGGCATCAAACGTGCGGGTCTGCTCGCTGTCTTGTGCGCCAGGCACCGTCACGGCCACTGTATGCACATAGGTTTGAGAGGGTTTGGCTAGTCTAAACATGGCGCTCGCTCTTCGCGATAATGACCACCAACAGGACAGTCCCCGCCACCAGGCCGAGATAAGCCCATGTCGGCAGCGCAATCCACCACCACGGCTGAGCGCTCCAGCCCATTACCTTGACCAGCACCAGCACCGCCTGCAATCCGATGACAGGCCCCAATCCCACCACCAGGCCCATCGGCGCATCGCTCAGATGCAGGCCCGTCATGGCTTGGAAGGCATCCGCCAGGACGCTGTTACTCTTATGAGTGAGCCGCATGTAACGTATCACGCCAATGATCGGCAGCAAGCCAACGCAAACCGCCGCCACCGGCAATAACCCTAATGCAGCGGCACAAACCGCCGCAAAGAACAACATACATGAAAACAGTATTGACATAGTGACCTCCTGGTTACCTGGTTGTGATTTTGATTTCATCATTGCCCGCCGCCGCATTGGGCAAACAGGACATATCCGCCTGTGCCTGCATCACGCCGTTATCCTCCGCATAGCTCACGGATGATATCTGCACCTTGGGTGCGTTAATCTCGACAATCGCCCCATCGGTTTTGCCATGCACGATTTTCAGGGCACCAGTGGTGCCGTCTTTAACCGTCTTGGGCAGGTTCAGGACGCTGTACTTCGGGGCGTCAATCGTGACGCTGCCGGTCGGCGCACGCCCGACGATCAGCACCACGGACTTGGCACCAATCAGCTCGCGGTGCACCACCTCGTTGGCCTGGTTATACGACCAGGCGCTTAATCCGAGATCGGATTTGCCATAAAAGCTGAAGGTCGGCGTGCCCGCACTTGATCCGACCAGCGGCTGTTTCCAATCGCTGTACTTCGGGTCTTTGACCGCGGCAGTACTGGCCGGGTCATCCCACAAGCCGGTGAAGACAAAATTCAGATACGGGATTTGATTGGCACCCAGCTCCGCGGTGAAGGTGCCACGCGCACCGGCCAGGGTGTGCAGTTGGCCGTCGATATTAATCGATAATGTCAGTGTCTTTTCATCGGCCGTAATCGGCGCATAATCCACATGCTTGGCCTTGCTCACCGTCTCGGCAAACCCGCAGCCCTGCAACAACTTGCCCCAGGCTGGCGCCGTGTCCTTGACGCCGCTACCCGCCAGCTCGACCCGAAATGCCAGTTGCTGATGCGCGTTGACCGGGATGTCCGCGCTGTTGCCGTAATACGGATACTCGATCTCGCGACTGACCGTATCGCCGGCCAGCGGTGTCAGCTCGATATTGCTGGCCAGCACCGCATCGGCGGCCGCCAGCGCCTCGGCCGTGCCGGCGGCGGCCTCCAGCTTGGCCAGGATAAGTTTGCGTCGATATTTTAATGCCATCAGATACCTCCGGATATCATGTATTGGGTTTCGTATTCGTCCTGCCACCACGTGACGCTATCCTGCATATGCAGCAGTCGGCCGCGGCGATAGGTGAGGACATCATCGGCGCTATCCGGCTGCCAGCCCAACAACGACCGACGCACTTGCTCGCGCCTGGCATTGATCTCGTCCTGTGCGCCCTGGCCACGCCGGTCACGGCGATTGCCCAAGGCAAACACCACGCCGACGCCCAGGGTGACCTGTTGCCGCACGATGTTCAGCAACGTGTTAGCCGCCGCCGTCTCGTCGAGCGAGAGCACATACACCGTATCGCGCAATTGATCGGATTGCGCCCCGGCCAGATGCGCCGCGCCCTTGACGTCCAATGCCAGGTCGGCGGCTTGCAGGCGCTGTAGGACGTCCTCGATGATCACAATCAAGACTCCATCAAATCATCGCGCCCAAACAGTGGCGCATGACCGGAAAATCTGGCGCCGGCCGCCACGTCGTTGTCGCTGGCCGCCGAGGTCAGCAACGCCACTACGCCGGAGGCGATATCACGCAGCGTGGTCATCGCCGACTTGTGTTTGTGGCGTCGGTCGCTGTCGGCGTCGCCACCGAGTAAATCCCAACCGGCAATGTCCAGGCACAGCCGCTTGAGCAGGTCGGCATTGCGTGGCTCAGGCTGCTGCACAAGCTGTGGATAACGGGCCTGGATGTAGCCGTTGATGCCGGCGGTGGCGTCGTCGAGGTGTTGTTGCACACGCTCAATCGCTGCCTTGCCGTCCTCAATGGTCGCCTCGTCCCAGCGGCCGGTAGCGCCGCCGGCGACCATCGCGGTCAATAGATCGCCGCCCACCGCCGCATTATCCGGCGCGGCCGCCTCCGCGACATTCTGAGCGCTCTCGCGCTGCAACAGGTCGGCGACTTGGGCATATCTCATGTCAGATCTTTACTGCCGCCTGATAGTCATGCCAGGCCGCATTGCGGCCCTTGGCAGTGATCTTAAGGCCGCGGCGTTGCAGCTCTTTGAGATCCGGCGCTCCGGACTTGGCCCACCAATCGGCTTGTGCCCGCTGCGGATCCGCCGCGTCCATCTGCGCAATGATGCCGCCGATATCCGCATCCGTGCCATCGCTTTCGGCATCGGCATCGCCCTCGGCAGCATCGGCATCACCCTCGACCACCGTCAGCATCGGCTCCGCCCGCAACCGCTGCCAGGCGTCGGCGTCAAACTCATCGGCGTTGACCTCGGTCGGCGCGGCTGACCAGGCCCGCCCGCAACGGCGGAAACCGTCGCGGCGGCTGGTGATGGTGATTAAACCAGCCATGGGGTGATCACCAGTTGCGCGGTGCCGCGCCAGACATTGGTCTCGCCGGCGGCGTTACGCTCCGCGTTGAGCAGCTCAAGAGCACGCTGCTCAAGCGTTGGCGGCACAAATAGGTGCGTGGGCCTGATCCCCATGGGCCGGTCGGCGTCGCCGATCATGCCTTGCAGCGCGGCGCGGGCCTTGGCGTAATTAGCGCTGTCCAACGCCTGCTTGGAACCGTAGCAAAGCTGCCAAAGACCGTAACCGGCGTTGACTCGAGCATCCACACCATACCGGTAGTGGTCGGTCATAAACACCTGCTCATCGTCCGGCTTATCCATGCGCTGGAAAACATAGTCGCGGCGGCGCTGGAAGATGATCGGCTTGATCATCCGCGAGCAATCCGCCAGGAACCAGGCCGTGCCTTTGCCACCGCCGCTGTTGGAAACGCTCTCGCCGTTGACGGGGTGGTCCGTGTCGAAAAAATACTGGCCGTCATAGCACGTCGTCTCGAACCCCTCCTTAAGCAGGCCAAAGGTCATTTCGCACGGATGGGCTGCTGCCGCCCGACCGATCTCGCCAAACAACGGCGCATACACGCCGTAGTGGTCGTCCTCAATATCGTCGCGAGCCACCTCGATCGTGGACTCGAACTTACGGTTTTTGATCGCGTAGCTGTGCTCGGCGATGCCGCGCAGAGTACGCTCCCCCAGCCACTCTCGCATGGCGGGTGACTGGCCCAACCAGCCATACTCCTCGGTGCGGGTGGTGGAGCGCACCTCCATGGTGATGGGCATATGGTCGGCGGGCGCCTGGCCAAATCCCTCCCGAAACGCTGCATTAAAACCCCGATACAGGGTCTGCAAATTACCGCTGTTAACTATCATATCTCATATCTCCATGATTAACCGATATCGACCCAGACGCCGTCACCATCTTTGTCGATGATGACACCGCACTTGCTGGCCCCTGCCGCCTTATCCGTGACCGTGTTGTCATCGACTACGTAAGCCTCTTTGCCGCGCGCTGCCGTGGCGTCCTTCTCAAAGCGAAACGCGCCGCGGCGCCGCACGGCGACCTTAAGATCACCGGCGCTGCCACTGCTGTTATCCGCAGACTCAATAGCGACGCCAAAAATCACCATGTTAGCGGCCTTAACCGCCGGCTTGACATGGCCGCCGTCGATCTCCAGCAGCGACCCCTGGCGGACATGCGCAGATGCCGCGACCGGCACAGTAACAACCTCACCGGTCCGCCAATCGCGCGAGATGTTGCGGGTTAATGCAGTCATGCGGTCACCTCCTCGGCTGGGTTAGCCGTCTTAAACTGCTCATGGGTCAGGCCCATCGCCCGACAGATCGCGACCTCATCGTCGGCCAGGCCGTCTTGGTTTTTGCTCAGCACCACCGGCACATGACCAGCCGCGCCCGGCAGGATGACCGGAGCCGCCGCGACGTATTTGCCAAAGCCCTCCGCGTCCGCGCTGGCGTAGCTGATCGCCCAATCGCGGGTCGCCGGCGTGATCTTGCCGGCGGTCACGGCCGCATCCACCGCAGCCGTGGCCCGGGCCGTAGCCTGCTCGTGCTGCAGGGCTGCCAACGCCTGCGCGGCGCGGTCAAACTCCGCACGGGGCACATACTCCTCGCCGGGAGGCGGGGTCTGCGCTGGGGCAGGCGGGGTCTGCGCTGGGGCAGGCGGGGTCGGGCCGGCCGCCTTGGCCAGGATCGTCGCTTTGGCGACCACCTCATCAGCCTTGGCCGTGTCCGCAAGACCGATGGCCTGCGCCACTTTGGCCAGCGCGGTACTCCCCGCGGCAGTCTCGTCCAGTGCAGTCAGTGCCTTATCCACCGCGCTGGCTGATGCATCGGTAGTGAGACCCAGCCGCTGTATAATTTTATGCAGCAGTGCTTTATCCATCATAGATTCCTCTGGTGGTTGGAGTTGGAGTTGGGTTTGGGATTTGGCCAGGGCGGGCAGATCAAGCGCCGGGTTATTGGTCAGGGCGGCGCGCACAATGATCCGTACATCGCCGGATTTACTGTGCACAAATGTCGGAGAGATGTATCTGTACTCGCGATTGTTGAGCATCTGTTGCGCCCGACCGGTCCATTCCGCCCGCGCCCAGATGCCGTCGGCGCGGGCGCTCAGCTCGCGCATCCAACCCGCCGCCGGGGCGGGCTGACCGTTGTCAGCGGCGTAGTCGGTTTGGTGCTCGTAATCTACAGGCAGGTCCGCGCCGGCGGCATGCCGGAGACTCGCCGCCACCACAGCAGCGGCGTCCGCCAAACGCCACTTGCGCCCGTCGCGGGCGGTGATGTCGCCAGTCGGCATGAGTTTGACCCAGGTCTCCCGGGCCGAGGCACCAGGCGGTAAATCGATTGCGCAGCAGGCGATGTCAGATGTGTCCATGCGCTCAACATAGCAGTGGATTTGTGACAGCGCATCACTACGCTGTCACTATTTTCTAGAGAGTGGAGGGCAGAGATTTCAGGTTAGTGGACTGTCACTGTTTGGAGGTTGGGTTGGCCGGGAAGCGGATGATCATAACAGCCGATGTTCGATATCAAAACTCGCTTATCTCATCCGCCCTTCAAGGTCCGAAGCTAAGACCCCATACCAAGGCCCCGCGTATCACCAGGGTTCTCTGTTTCAGACGCCCCCCTGGGCAATCAATTCTCCTCTTGCAGCCATTCGATACAGTCACCACATTCCACTCCTATAAACACAGTCAATTTTTGACGATTGACCCATGGCGACTTTTTAACGCTCCGTTGTCAGCTATTAGGGAAGTTTTTTGTCGAGCTACTCTATGTCTCCTTCAGCTTTCTTCACAGAAACTACTTTTGCAGATGTATATGAATTATAAAGCTCTTTAACCAAAATACTCATGAGCACGCTTTTTTTATTCCAGCTATTGTTTTTCAACGCTTCAATTTGATCGTGTTTTAACACTCCAAGCGGAATGTCTGCACGAAACGTGTAACCATCAGATAATCTTTGTACTTCAGCTCTGACTCCCTCGGCTTTAGTGAAGTCTGTTGAACGAAGGAAAAATTCTCCATCGATCAGTCTTTCAACAGATTTTTCCCGAGGTTTATGGATTATTTGACTTGCCTGCTCTCCATTAATTTGCACTGGCGTGGGATAGGGCGCTTCCTCTGTTCCGGTATCAATTTCTAAATTATCGGTAGGCTTCATCCGGGCTAACAGTTCGTTCCTGACATTATCCATTCCTTCTGACGCTGTTCGTGTTTCCGGAAATTTTTGAGCAGCCTTGCTGATCAGCTCCATCTTGTCTTTTTCCAGCCTTGAAAGCTCCAGGGTGTAGTCCAGTTCCTTTTCTTTTAATTGATAATTGAGCCACATCTTCCAAAAAAACACGCTTGTAATAGATAGCCCAAAAACGATGAGAGTCGCTGTAATCTGTTCTGGCGTCATTTTTGTAATCGCCCCTTGCAATATACGCACAATCGGTTCATTAAGAAGCGTCTCAAATACAGACGACCCCTTATCTACTCGGACCAGTAGCTCTAATTCATTTCGACTTTGCTTTGTCAGTCTTCTGGCGTTTTCTTCGCCATAATTGATTTTACAATAAATACGGTGTATTTCCTTCTGTAGTTCGAGCAGTGCCGGCATAATCCGCGTCGGAATCGTTCCATCAAAATCACTTCCCTTAATACGGATGACAAAACGCGGCCAGGACTCAAACTCAACTTCAAAGGACCCTTCTAATTGAAATCCTTCAATCAGCTTGGAAAGAAGATCAAACGCCTCTTCTTCCGAGGTGATCTTTATTTTTTCCATGATATTTTCCCGGCCCATGGGCCAGCTAACACTCTGCCACCTGCCAAGTAATGTCTATAACCGCGTCACTGACATGTGTATTTTACTTCCCATATTGTCTTATATTTATTCATTTCTTTGACTTGACAAGATTGGTGCTGCTGCTCGTGCAGCCATGCAAGAGCTGCGCTACGATGTGCTTTTTGTGATGGCATGCTGGATTCGATTAAAGCATCTGATGTGATTGCCAGCCCGCTCAAGCGTGGATTATGACTTATGATCCAGTACTGATTTTCATAACGCCAAGTAGCGGGCCACCACTCATCGCCGTAATCGCGTTGATGTACTCCGACCCGCAACCGAGAAGCGATAACAATACCGGCAATAACCACAATATTTTCTTCGCTGTTTTTCCTTTTTGTTGTCTGATCACTTTTCCTCCTCGCGTTTGCTCAAGTATCCCCAAGCGGCAATAGCAGCGGCCCCACTATCATTGCTCATTCAACCACTATGTCGTGCGGTATGTGTTCACTGCGCAACAGATGGTCCATGCTGACGCCCCCCAGCGCTTGGGCAAACCTCGCCATGAACGCCATATCATCCGCTTCTGGCACTTGGACTGCCCATTCTTGCAGTACAGTCAATGTGGCCTCATGTCGCTCCTTTTTTTTCGCACGCCTCAGCAACTTCATCAGCTTATCACTCAGGAACTCCGGGTCACGCAGATTTTTCACCCGCTGCAGACTCCATTCACGTTCCTCGTTTTCCCACTTTTTCTGGCGATTCAATTCTTTTCGGGCGCTTTCCCGAATGAGATCATTGTCGGAAGTGAGATCATCTTCCGTATGGATACTGGATCGCGGGGGGCGCGGTGTCAGTGCGGCGCGGATAGACATAATCATTGATCGCGCACCGAAGCAAACAGCGGCGGAGAATTGTTTTTCACGCTGGAAAAAGAGGCGCATTTTATCGAATACAGCGGCCTGCATATCATAAAAACCACGATCTCCCGCCGGCATATTCGGATATCCAGAAGTTAGCAGATGATTAAACTCAAGCCATGATTCATCTGACCTGCCACCTTCCTGCAAGTAACGCGGTAGGCGCAAATAGACCTCTATCCCGAAGTCTGTATCAGTTCGCTCCGCATATTCGCACGCCTCGCGGAAAAGTTCGACCGCCTGGTCGGAGTCATTAACACTTGCTGCCGTTGCGTCTTTGAACAGTTGCCTCGCCCGCTCGTACTCTTCGGATGTATGGGTGACAACTTCCGCCGTAAATAGCGGCGTACTAGCGACAACCTCTGTTTTAATGCGAGTACTTTGCGGTTCATCCTGATCGATATCAAGATCAACTGTTTTGTTATCTGATCGCTTTTCCTCCTCGCGCTTGCTCAAGTATCCCCAAGCGGCAACAGCAACGGCCCCGATAGCGATCCATTCGATTAGTTTCATGGCGGTAACGTCAAACCCAACTATGTGCGTGCCACACCACCGCCGCGATGATGGCAAAGTCGGCCGGGGGATTGGCCTTGTCGATGTAGATCGGGTCGTATAGTTTGTTGGCTGAACTCATCATCAGGCGGCCGTCGCCGGCGGCCTGACAGAGCTTGATATACAGCTCGCCATCCAGCCGAAAGGCGATGGGCATGGTGTGCATCGGCTGGTTGACCGATTGATCCAGCATGACGATGTCTTTGTCTTTGAGCAGGGGTTCCATGGAGTCGCCATGAATGCGGGTTAGCGCCAGATTTTCCGATTCCAGGCCCTTTTTATCCAGCCACTTGCGGCTGAACGGCCGAGTGCCTATCTGCAAGACATGATCTTCCGGGTAACTGCCATGGCCCCCGGAAAATGCAATATCTAACTGTGGAATGGGGATGAGATCGTCATTTTCTTTATCTTCTCTAGTTGTACCCAAGTAAGAAATATTTTCTAAGTCTTGGTCAAGATTTTCTCTTGCTGTTGTTATTTCTCCCTTCTGACCACGTGAGACGACCTCAATACCTAAAAAAGCGACTAAGTTATCATCATCATCAGATATACGTAGCTTGTAGCCCAGATACGCAAGTAGTCTGTATACACGATCAAAGGCGGGCATCACACCGCTTTTTATATTGCGGATAAAATCAGGAGACTGCCCTGCCCGAATAGATGCTTCTCGTTCAGATATCCCCATTTTTTGGATGGCGACATGGATTAGCTCTTGGAGCTGACGTTGTGAATGTGTGTTTGTCATATATGTAAAAGATAACATATATGGGGAGTTAAAAAAATATTGTGAACAGAGAGTTGACTTTCTGTTATATCTGACATATTCTTTCAATTATGTTAGATATAACAGAGTACTTAACCCGATTAATTCAGACATTTGCAACACATAAGCACTTGTCTATCACCTATGTTTGCATGTTGGCGGCTAATGAGAGCTTATTATTCAAGCGGCTAACAAACGGCGGCGGAGTAACGCTAAAGAAAGCGCAGAGAACTATTATCTGGTTCTCCGACCACTGGCCCGCCGATCTCGCCTGGCCCGCCGACATCCCTCGCCCGACCCCCAGCCCCGATTCCCCGGCGGCGCAAAATCTGAATAAATCCCAAAATGATTCAGAAATCAACCCCGACGATCCGCTCACCAAGCTGGACGCACGCGGCCGGATTGCCTCACCGAATGCCTTTGTTGATCGGCTCGGCGGCATCGACCGCGCCAGCTATGACCAGGTGGTGCGGCAATATGCCGACGGCAAGCCGCGGTGCCATCGGACACCGCGCCTCCACACCGGCGCCCACCGGGTGTTGTGCGCCCTGGTTCGGGCGGGTGACCGACGTTTCGTCAGTCGGCAGCGAGGTGCGTCGTGAGCCGGGCGAACCGTCAAATCATACTACGAGGCGCATCCGAACGACTGGTATTGCTTAGCAATCGACATCCTGTTTTTTCGCCGCTGGTCTCGCTGCTTTGCAGGTGGTGTGGCTACCGCAAAATTACAGTTCTAAACATTCTTGGGCGCGTTCAAGTGCTCGTCGAATGATTGCGCCAATCGAATCCTGGTTGGGAACAACGGCGGTAATGTGGATTTCAGTCGCCTGTACCTGTCTCGCTACGATGCTCGATACATGGAACGAAACGCACAGGTTTTTACTGTCTACCATTTCAAGCTCCATTTTGCTGATCGAAAGTTTGCCTATGTTCATGGGGGCGCCTCTTGGTCTGATTGTTGTCGAAGGCGTCAGCATACCAAAGAGCACCGCCCCCGCCCTCATTGCCTCGCGCCGGGCATCGGCAGAGGCGGCGTTGTGAGCGGCGCCTGCACTATGCACGGCATGGATATCGACGCCTGGTGCGAGGCGTTTTCTTCGGGTTATGACCAGGGCACGGATGACCGTTGTCTGGGGCGACCGCGCACCAGGCCCATGGCCGTGGCGGCGCATCATGTCGCTGAGGACCCCGGCCTCGCCGGCCGGCTCGCCGGTTGGGATTCGGTCCACACCCGCACCCCGGACGGGATCTATGACCGGCCCATCTACATCCTGGCCGATGGGGATCAGGAGGCGCCGGCATGAGCCGGACAGTCGCCCCGATCATCGGTGAGTCGCCCACGGGCGAGCTCTCGGAGTTTTATCACCGGTTGCTGTCGGCGCGGCCAGCCCGCCGAGGCGCCCCGCCCAAGAGCCAGGCCAAGCGCCGCAAGCAGCGCCGTCGCCTGTCTGCACGGGCAGGCGGTCACCGGCAACCCAACCTTAAACGTCATCTCATTCGACAAGGCAGGTATTAATGATGCACGCCGCCTCGCTCAATAGCTCGCCACGCCTGCAGCGTGTCCATGATCTGCTGCTCAATGGGCGGGAGTACTCCACCCTGGAGATTGTACAGGGCGCCCAGGTGTGCGCGGTCAACTCGATTATCGCCGAGTTGCGGGCCAACGGCCTGACGATCACCTGCCGGCAGATTGTCTCGCCCGCCGGCGAGCGTCGCTGGCTGTATCGTATGGAGGTTGTCTGATGGTGGCACGCTGGACCAATACCGAGGATCAGGTGTTGCGCGATCACTGCCGGTCGTTGTCGCTGTCGCAATTAGCGGCACGGCTGCCGCACCGCACGTGCGGCGCCATCAGCCACCGTGCGCAATCTCTGGGGTGTCATGTAGCCCACTGGTCACCGCACGAGCGCGCTGTGTTGCGGCGAGATTATCCTGCTGGCGGATCCAAGGCGGTGCAACAGCACTTGCCGCACCGCACGAGGGGCGCGATCCAGGATCAGGCCCGCCGCCTGGGCATCGTGGTCCCTCGTCGAGGGAGGCGCCCCGGGCCTCCTGGCCGCCGCGGCGATCTGCAGTATCTACTGCGCCAGCATGGCGAGGCCGCCAAGGCCATGCGCACCTGGCCCACACCGCTGACCACTAGCCCCCAACGGAGAGACCGATGACATCAGATCATAGCCCGATGGCCGCAACCCCGTCGCCGACGGCGGTGACGCTGGCCGCCGAGGTCAATGCCATTATCCAGACCACGATGGATTACGTGTATGCGCAGGAGGCCGCTGTCATGGAGCGGCTGCATCAGATCCGGCAGGAGTTTGCCGATGATGAGAGTTTTGCCCGCTTCATTGCGCACACCACGCGCCTGAAGCCCAAAGATGCGCTGTCTCGCGTCATGACCTGGCAGGCGTCGCGCAAGTCGCGGGATCTGCGCGAGCTGGCGCAGCGGCGACCAACCGAACTGATGCAGACCATTGTGTCGCTGGCCGATGAGGACATTGCCGCCGTCGACCGGGACGATGAGGTGGTGCAGTTGATGACCCTCCCGCCCCGTAAGCGGCACAAGGCGATCCGCGAGCTGATTGATCGTGGCCGGGATGCCGCCGCCGCGCCGGTGGACGCCGCGGCGGTGGACGACAATGTCATACCGATCTCCGCGGGTCAAGCGCGTACGCAGCTGCGCGATCTGTCGGCGTTGTCAACGCAGATCACGTCGCTACTGGCCGATATCAGCCAGAGTACCGCGACCTACACGCCGGCGCAGACCGCCAAGGCGCTGGCGTTAACGGATCAGTTGGTGGGTGCGCTGGAGGATGTCTCCGGTGCCTTGCTGGGCGGTGAGTCGTGATGCCGGATCCGGGCCATCCTGACTACCCGTTTGACGCCGGCCATAGTGATGACGGCCTGGCCTTGCTGGAGCGCGACGTGGCGTCGCGCTGCCATCGTATTGACGGCTTAACCTTGGCACAGTGCATTGCGGCGCGTGACAACCCGCGCCTGTTTTTGCAGGCCTCGGTGCAGCGGCGGCTTAACGCCCGCATCCGGCGGTTGTTCCCGGCGCCGCGGGCGGCGGACAACTCGCCATGATTCTCTCCGCTATCCCAGCGGCGGCGCCAGCGGGCGGTGCGCCAGTCAGCAATAACACCCGCCGCCGGGGCCTGCCGACCTCCTTGGCAGGTGACCCGGCAACTGATTATAGGAGCAATATATGACCACTATCGACAATGTTGAGGATGCCACTCGCGCTTACGCCGCGGCGCGGGCGCGGCTCGCCGCTGAGGTTGAGGCCCTGGAGACCGCGCTGGCCGAGGTGCGGCGCCGGCATATTGGCGCCATTAAGACGCTGGCTGATAAGGCCGGCACGCAACAGGCTGGATTGCGGGCGCTGATTGAGCAGGTGCCGGATTTGTTTGATCGACCCAAGACCATCACGGTCGATGGCGTCAAGGTCGGTTATCGCAAGGCCAAGGGCAAGGTCGTAGTGGTCGATGAGGCAGCCACTATCGCCCGCATCCGCAAGCTGCTGCCGGCAGACCAGGCCGAGCTGCTGATCCGCCGCACTGAAGCCGTGCACAAGCCCGGCGTGTATGACCTGATCGCCGCCGATCTCAAGCGGCTGGGCATCACTATTGAGGATGACACCGATGAGGTGGTGATCAAGCCGGTCGGTAGCGATATCGACAAGCTGGTTGATGCGTTGCTTAAGTCTTATGCGGAGGATTGATGATGGCTGAGGACAAGTACATGAATCAATCGCAGCAGTTGGCGCTGGCGCTGGTTGAGCATCTGGCCGGCGCACCGCTGAAGCGGTTTGCCATCGGCGACCTGGTCGCGGCGATGGACAGGTCTCGCGACCAGGTGTTTCGGGCTTTGCAAAATCTGGCAGTGGCCGGTTGGGCGCAGGAACATAACGGGCAATGGGCCATCGCACCGCGCATCACTCAACTCAGCGATCAGGTCCGCCTGGACATCGCTCGGTTACACGAGCATTACCTGCTGCCGGTCGATGGCGCGGCTGGCGGAGGTCAGTACACCCAGTGGGTGACCACCAGGCAGCGTCGTGGCTAGCACTGTCGGCATGATCCTACTGCACCCTGCCGTCGCAAGTCAGCCGGCGCAAGTGCGCCAGATTGAGCATCAGACCCGGCGGGTCGCGATCATCCGCAATGACCGGCGGGTGCATCTGGTCTCGATCCGCGAGGCGCAGCGAGCACATCGGCGCGAGGGGTTGCGGCTATGCCCTTGAGCGCCACGGCCACGGCCGTGATCCGTGATGCGTTGGCCGCTGCCGCGCATGGCGAGCGCGGGCGGGCCGTGCGGCAGTTGGCGCTGCGCTACGGCGTATCGACAGCATCTATCTATCGATATGCCCAGCTCGGCGGCACGCCACGGCCCCGCGATCCCGCCCGCCCCGAATACCGCGAGTGGACGCAGGTCGCGGAGGCACTGCGGCATCGTGCGCCGCAACCGGCACCACTGGATCTGGCGCTGGAGTCGGCGATCGCCGGTGAGTTGCTCCCGCCGGAGGCGGCGGCCATGCCGGTGGGCACGGCGCATCGCATCGCCCGCGAGGTCGGGCTGCGCCCGCGCCCGCGGCGTACCCAACGGCTGCATGCCGATTATCCGATGCAGGCGGTGCAGTTTGACGGCTCGACCAGCCAGCATCTGACTGTCGGCGAGCAGATCGCCGATGACGATTGGGTGCTGCATCTGCATCACGCGCCCACCCCCGCGGGGGGGTACAAAAACAAGCCGCTGGCCGCGCACCGGCTGCGGCTCATGTCCTATGGCCTGTGGGATATGTGCACCGGGTACAGGCGATCCCTGTGCTTGCCGGGGCTGGGCGAGGCGGCGGCCGACTCGGTTATCGCCCTGGTTAACCTGCTGACCGAGACCGGCGACCCGCAGCGCCCGCTGCACGGCATCCCGGATAACTTATGGGTTGACCAGGGCGCGTTGTTCAAGGCAGCGATCTCTCGCGATCTGATCGACCGCCTGGGTATCGCTTTGGTAACCGGCAAGCCGTATAACAAGGAGCGGCAGGGCGGCGTGGAGCAGGGCTGGCGGCGTCAGTGGCAACGCTTTGAGCGGTCATTATTTTTGACGGGCGCTGAGACGATCACGCTTCAGGCGTTGTCGGCTCGCCTGATTGAGTACGAGCGGCGCGAGAACGGTAAGCGATTGGCTCGCGTGCCGGTCGGTGACCGTATGGTGTCGCGCACGGCGGCTTGGGCTGCGCTGGTGCGTACCCGCCCCGATCCGTTGCGGGCCATGCCGGATAACGCCATTTCAACACTGCACCGCGAGGACAAGCGCCGTATTGATCGATCGGGTATCGTCCGCTGGCGGGGAGCGGAGTACGAGTGTCGCGAGTGGCACGATTGCTGGGTAGTGGCTCGCCAGGGGCTGGATGCTCCGGACATGTTAATCCTGGAGGACAGTGACGGTAACCGCGCCGAGGCGCGGCGTTACCAGCCACGTGGCTACGGCGAGGTGCGCGGCATCCCGACCACCGCGCTGGACAAGCTACTGGAGCAGACCCCGCCGGTCGGCGCTGATCCGTATGCGCCGGTCACCGGTCAGGGCGGCGGCAATATCGTGCCGCTGCGCGGCATCGCCGCGGCGGCATTCGGCATTGACAACCCATTGGACGCCAGCCGTTATGGCGACATGGATGCCGCGATCAGCGCATTTTGCGGCTTATACCCCTACCCCCTTTCTGCTGCCGACCGCAAGGCGGTCGAGCAGCGCATTGCCGGCGATGGCCTGTCTCGACGGGCGGTCGCCGATCTCGCCAGCACGTTGCTGGCCACCGTTATGGAGATATCGATATGAGACATCTAATCTATGATCACTTCGGCCTGCCCGCTGATCCCTGGGCTGGGCACCGGGAGACGGCCGACAGTCGCCGCATTCAGACCGTCGTGGCCGGTGCTCTGGCGGGCGGCGATATGGTCAGCATCGTCGGTGAGCGCGGCAGCGGCAAGACGCACGCGATTTGGCGGGCGATCCATGGTGTTGATTGCCAGGTCATTGAGCCGATGCGGCTGGACCGCGACAAGCTGCACATCGGCGATATCCAGACCGCCATCGTCACACAACTCAGCGACGAGCGCCCCCGGCACTCCGCCGAGGCTCGCGCCGGTCAGACCCGGCGCCTGCTCAAGGCCGCCAGCAAGCCCGTGCTGCTCATCGATGATGCGCATCTGTTGCATCACCAAACGCTACGCGCTATCAAGCGGCTGCGTGAGCTGGGCGCCCGTGGCCGGCGGCGGGCACTCCTCCCCGTCATCCTGATTGGTCAGCACGACCCCACCGCCCGGGTCGCCGAGGTCGGCCTGCGTACTGACACGCTGTCGCTGGCCGGCTTGACACCCGATGAGGTCGCCAGCGCTGTCGGCGATGTGTTGGCGGCCCTGATCTCTCGCACCGCCAATCAGCGCATCGCCGCGCACCCCGCCGCTCGCAACTGGCTGGATCTGCAAGCCATCATCCATGACTGCCTGGCCGCCGCCATGACCCGCGGCATGACGGTGGTGGATGAGACCATCGTCAATGATTGCCTCGGCGTCGCGTCCGGCGCGGTCAAGCCGTCCGCAACCAAACAACCCAGACCCGGGCAGGTCGCCAATGCGCTGGGCAAGTCGGAGGTGCGCCATGTCGCCTAAGCCTATTGTGTCGCACAAAACCACTGTGATGCCGACAACCGATGGGTGCGGGCATCTGATCTGCCCGCGCTGCGACGGCACAGAGTTTCAGCGCGGGCCCAAAGCCGGTCTGTCCATCAATCTTCGGTGCCGATGCGGGGCCGTCTGGAACGACACGCCCTTCGGTCTTGATGCCCTTAACGATTTGGCCCGAGGAGCGATTGCGCACCTGTGACCCGACGCTCATCATCTCTCTCTCTCTGGCCAATCACGGCGGGCCAAATCCGTGCGATCCACGCCGCATTGTCGCATCGCGGCATCGATGACGAGACCTACCGCGCCATGCTGCGTGAGCACTGGCAGGTCGATACCTGCAAGGCGTTGAGCCGCGCTCAAGCCAATGCTCTGCTGAACCGGCTGAACGGTCGGCGCAAGCCGGCCCGCCGGCGACAACCGATCCGCAAGCCGCACCTGCCAGCGCCTGTCCGGCAGGCCGCCGGCGGCAATGTCGTGCGTCTGGCGACCCGTAACCAGCGAGATTTGATTGACGCGCTGGTGTCCGAGATCGCTTGGACAGACGGCGGTTACGAGGCGTGGCTGCGCCAATCCCTGGCATTGTCTGGCGTCCGCACCCACGATGATGCCATGCGCACTATCGAGGGCCTCAAAGGCCTTAAGCGGCATGGCCATGCACGGTGATATGATCGATTGGCGCCAGTTGCGCCACATCGCTGACCAGGACAGCCTGGATGTGCCGTATAGCCTCCGGGCTGCCAGCTCGGCGGTGGAGCAGGCCCTGGAGCGTATCGAGGGCATGCCGCCCGATCAGGCGGCTCTGTTAATCGTAGCGCTGGTCACCGATGTGCTGGCGTCACGAGGTCATAGGGTTCCGAGCGCAATCCAGCTCGACGAGTTGATTGAGCGCAACCGCATGATGCGCTGCCTGCCCGCCGAGTTTGACGGGCGCAACTACCAAGAGTTAGCACGACGCTATGGCGTATCGACGCGGTCGGTGCGGCGGATTATTGATCGGCGACGGCTGGCGGCACGCAAAGGGCACTAGGCCCTCGAAAATAGTGACAGGCCTGCCCTGCGCTGTCACGGTCACTACATTATTATAGTCGTCCATATGCGACACGCCATTTTAACACGTCAGACCTCAACCGAGCAGGGCACCTTTGGGGTGCTGGATGCGCCGGGCTTGCAGCGGCTGTACGTTGCCGAGCCTCCCTGGCGAGATAACCGCCGCGGGTTGTCGTGCATCCCGACCGGCGCCTATCTAGTCAAGCCGCACCGCTCGCCCAAGTACGGCCACTGCCTGTTGATTACCGAGACGCCGGACCGAACCTGGATTTTGCAACACCCCGGCAATGTTGCCGGCGATAAAACTATCGGCTTGCACACCCATACCCTGGGTTGCCAACTACCGGGACTGCGCATGGGGAAACTCAAGGTTAAGGGCAAGTGGCAACAGGCCGTCCTGGCCTCGCGTACCGCGTTTCGGCAACTGATGGGCTGGGCTGACGACGCGCCTTATCAGTTGGAGATTACAGGAGCATAAGTATGGACATATTACTCTCGTTATTAACCGGCGGCGCGACCGGTATCGTTGGTACCGCACTGTCCGCCGGATTCAATTATTTTGGTAGCCGGCAAAAAAACAAACAAGAGATCGAGCTGCGCAAACTGGAGTTACAGGAGATGCGTCAGGAGGCCGCGATTGCCGAGCGGGTCACCGCCATGGAGTTGGAGGCGGCAACGACGCAGGCGGAGTACGCCGGGCTGCAAGCAAGCTATAGAGAGGCATCTACACGCTGGACCGCAGGCGCGGAACTCACCCCGGCGCAGACTTGGCTGATGGTCGTCGTTGATGTCGTGCGAGGACTTATGCGCCCGATGATCACGGTGGTGCTTATGGGGTATGTCGGTTGGATTTACGCTGAGACATTGGCTGACCCGAGTTCGCCGGTGGTCAGCACTGTCCTGTATCTGACCACCGCCAGTGTGTTGTGGTGGTTTGGGTCGCGCCAAACGGAAAAAGCGCTGGGTAAATGATCGCCGAAACCAAAGATTTGATCTACGTTATACAGGGCGTTACCGCCCTGGGCGTGATCTTATGGACTTGGCTGCAAAGCCGCAGCAAAGCGAATCAGAGCGACATCAAAGCAGTTAAATCTGACGTGGCCGAGCTAACGGATCGAATCACTCGGGTGGAAACGGTTGGCGGAAAAGACGAAATGTCCAGTATCCATGCACGCATCACAGACATTAAAGCAGACACGTCCAAACAAAGTGGCCAGCTCGCGGAGATCAGTGCGACCCTTAAAACCATACAAACGGCGTTAATTCGCACGGATTAACCATGAGCCTCAAGGACAGATATCGCCGCACCGTCGATGAGGACTTGCGCCTCACGATCCTCTTATTGCTGTTGGAGGCGGGTAACTATGATCTCAATATCTACATCCTCCAGTCCGCACTGGCGGACTTTGGTCATCGGCCCAGCCAGGACAAGCTCCAGACAGAGTTATCCTGGCTGACCGAGCAGGGCCTCTGTGACTTAAGCGACGACGCAGTGGTCGTCGCCAAACTCACGCAACGCGGCAAGGATGTCGCGGAGGGTCGGCAGATCGTGCCCGGCGTCAAGCGCCCCCACCCATGAACCATAAAAAAAAAAGATACTCGCGGGAGGATGAGCCGGGTACAACAACTCCCTGTAGCCATCAAAAAACGCCTGGATGAACTGCTGGTCGGCGGTGTCCCGCAAAAAGATATTCTCCGGCAGCTTGAGCCATTGCTGATAGACGCCGGTGAGCAGCCGCTGTCTGCCGCCGGCCTCAATCGCTATGCCACTCGCATGGAGAGTTTAGGCCGCCGTATCCGCGAGAGCCGAGAAGTTGCCGAAGTCTGGACGGCCAAGTTTGGCGAGGCGCCGGCGGGTGAGCTGGGACAACACATCATTAATATGCTGCGCACCATGGCTTTTGAGTTCACATTGTCTGCGGATGGCCAGACCGATGACGAGGGTAATCCAGTCATTAACCCAACAGTGATTAACGACTTGGCCCTGGCTGTCCAACGCATGGAGCGGGCGGCCGAAATGTCCACCCGCCGCGAAAAGGAATTGCGGCAAGCCTACGCGGCCAAAGCGGAGACCGCAGCGCGGCAACGAGGCATCTCTAATGATACTGCCGCAGCCATACGGCAGGCGATTGAGGGCGCCGCGACATGAGTGCGCACACGTTGCTGCCTTATCAATCCCGCTGGGTTCAAGACAGGGCGGCGGGCCTTAAGGTTGCCGAAAAATCCCGCCGTATCGGTATGTCATGGGCCGAGGCTTACGATGCCGTGATGCACGCCGGCGCCGGCAACGGCAATGTCTATTATCAGGCTTATGCGCACGATATGACACGTGGGTTTGTTGCTGACTGTGCGGATTGGGCGCGCACACTTGAGGTTGGCGCCAACGCTGTAGGCGAGGTGTTGCTCGATATTGACGACCACAAGATACCGGCGTTCCGTCTGCCGATGGCCAGCGGCAAAGAGATCCTCGCGATGACTTCCGCGCCACGTGCGTTTCGCTCCAAGGGGCGCCCCGGCGACCTGGCAATCATCGACGAGGCAGCCTTTGTGGATGATCTTGCCGAGGTGCTCAAGGCGGCGCTGGCGTTTCGCACCTGGGGTGGCGCAGTGCACGTGATCAGTACCCATAACGGCGAGGCATCGCCGTTTAACGGCCTGGTGCGCGAGGTGCGTGATGGCACCAGGCCGGGTGGTCTGCACACGGTGACTTTGGCCAATGCGATTACCGACGGGCTGTACAAGCGTATTTGTGCTGTGCAGGGGCTGGCCTGGTCCCCGGCGGCCGAACATGAGTGGCAGGCGGCATTACGCGCTGAGTACGGGCAAGATGCCGGCGAGGAGCTGGACTGCATCCCCAGCGCCGGCGGTGGTGCCTGGCTGGCCTGGCACCTTCTGCGCCAGGCCGAGCACGATGACGCCGGCCTGCCGGATCAATACGCCAACGGCCCAACCTACATCGGCGTTGACATTGCCCGGCGCAACGACCTGTGGGTCGCCGTCGTCATCGAGCGTGTCGGCGACGTGCTTTGGCTGCGCGAGCTACAGGCTCGTCGTGGTATCTCCTTTGCCGACCAGGCCGCCGTCATTGACGGCCTGGTGCATCAATACAATCCGGTGCGCATTGCCGCAGACCAGACGGGCATGGGCGAGGCGGTGGTGGAGTCGATGCAGGATCGTCACGGCAGGTCACGGGTTGAGGGCGTGTTATTAACATCCTCCCGGCGTCTGGATGTGGCGACTGCGCTGCGCGAGGCGCTGGAGGACCAGCGCCTGCGTATACCGAGCGACGAGGCCCTCCGGCGCGATCTGCACAGCATCAAGTCTGAGTCCGGCCCGACCGGTGCGCCGCGACTGGTCGCCAGCCGCAACGAGTCGGACGGCCATGCCGATCGTTTCTGGGCGTTGGCGCTGGCCTGCGCCGCAGCAGCCAGCACAGAGCATCAACCCTACAGCTACACGCCGGTCAAGTCTTATCCACGCATGGACGACAGCGATGATAACGACGATTACGCTGTCTCCGGCAAGTCTGGCGCCGCCGGGTTTGGGCGGGCCACATTCGGCCCGGGAGCCTACGGCTGATGGCCGGTCTGGTAGATCATCGCGGTCGCCCGATTGATACGGGGACGCTGCGTGGCGAGCGGGCCGGCCCATCGGTCACCGGCGTGCGCAGCATCTGGCCGACCTCTCATCTCCACAACCTGACACCCAAACGCATTGCCAGCATACTGCGCGAGGCGGAGGTGCCGGGTGACGGCGCCAGTGAGCGTTATGTTGAGTTGGCCGAGATCATGGAGGAGCGCGATCTGCATTATCTGGGGGTGATGCAGACCCGTCGCCGACAGGTCGCGCAGATTGGAGTACGCATTGAGCCGGCCTCCGACAACGTCCAGGACATTGCCGACGCCGATCTCGTCCGTGAGTTTTTCAGCCGCGATCCGATTGAGGATGAGCTATTCGACCTACTCGACGCCATCAGCAAGGGTTACAGCGTCGCCGAGATCATCTGGGATATGTCTGAGCGACAATGGCGTCCGGCGCGGATCGACTGGCGTCAGCCGCGCTGGTTTGACTTCGACCGGGATTCCGGCACGCAACTGATGCGCCGCGACGACAGTGGCGGTTGGGTCGAGCTTGAGCCTTACAAGTTCATCGTCCACATTTCCAAGGCCAAGTCGGGTTTGGCGCTGCGCGGCGGTCTGGCGCGCGCCGCCGCCTGGGCCTGGCTGTTCAAAAATTACACCATCAAGGATTGGATGCGCTTCGCGGAAGCCTACGGCCAGCCCTTGCGCATTGGCAAGTTTGGCCCGGGCGCGAAAGATGCAGACAAACAAGTGTTGTATAAGGCCGTCGCCAACATCGCCTCGGATGCCGCCGCAATCATCCCGGATGATATGTCCATTGAGTTCATTTCCGACACGACGGTTCGGGGCAGATCGGAGATCTATCGTGATCTGATTACTTACATCGACCGACAGATCAGTATCGCCGTATTGGGCCAGACCTTAACTACCGATGCCGGCGACAGCGGCAGTTATGCGCTCGGCCAGGTGCATAATTTAGTACGGCGAGATATCGAGCGATCCGATGCCCGCCAGTTGGCGGCCACCCTGCGCCGCGACTTGGTGATCCCCATTGTTGCGCTTAATCACGGAGTGCGCAAAGACTATCCCAAGGTCATTATCGAGCGTGACGAGCCGACCGACACCAAGATGCTGGCTGAGACGCTGGATAAGCTGGTGCCGCTGGGTCTTAGGGTCAGGTCAACCGAGGTCCGCGCCAAGCTCGGATTGGAGGAGCCAGACGCCGACGATGAGGTGCTGTCTGGACCAACCGCCCCGGTCGCGACTCCGCCTCTGCCGGGTATCGCGACCCGCCGTCGGGATGCCTTGTTGTCATTGGCCAATGCCAAGGCCCAGACCCCGGATCGGTTGGAGCAGGCACTGGACGCCATCGATGCGCAAGATTGGGATGCTCTCGCATCGCCGATGATTCAACCCATCCTGGACCAAGCCCGCGGTGATCCCGAGGGTCTCATGGGTGACATCGCCTCGCTGTACCCGGAGCTCGACACCAACGCCGTTCAGCAGCAGTTGGCGCAAATATTATTTGCCGCCGATACTTGGGAGCGCATTCGACATCAGGCCGACGACGACAATGCCTGATCAACTTGATATGGGTTATGCGTTCCGCTTGCCACCGCGGCGGGCGATCCAGTATTTCAAGGACAAAGGCTACGCCATCAGCTTTAACTGGTGGGAGACCTACCAAACCGCCAACGCCCGTGCCTTCACTGTTGCCAAGGCCATGCGCTTTGATGTGCTCGCCGACATCCGGGCCGAGATGGACAACGCGTTGGTTAACGGCATCACGCCCCGCGAGTTTGTTTCTAACCTGGCACCCCGTCTTAAGGCCAAGGGTTGGTGGGGCAAGAGCGTAGTTCAACATCCAGACGGCACGGCTGAGTTGGTGCAGCTCGGCAGCCCACATCGCCTCAAGACTATCTATAAGGTTAACATGGATACCGCCCGCGCCGTGTCGCGTCACCAGGTACAACAGGCCACCGTATCTCAGCGGCCCTACTGGATGTATGACGCCCTGGAAGATGGCCGTACCCGACCGCATCACGCGGCCATGGACGGCCAGGTCTTCCACCATGACGATCCATTCTGGGATACGCACTATCCGCCCAACGGCTTTAACTGTCGCTGCCGTGTGCAGGCGTTGACCGGCGATGAGGTCGAGCAGCGCAAGCTCAAGATCAACACCAGCGAGGATAAGTTACACCCGATACAACAGCGCGTCGGTGTTGATAAGCAGACCGGCGAGGTCATCTATCGACCGGCCACCGAGTACCGCGCCGACCACGTCCATTTCGCACCTGACCCCGGCTGGAATTACAACCCCGGCGCCGCCGGCGGGCCGTTCGACCCCGGACGTGCGCCGTCGATAAACGAGATGCTGTCACCTGTCGGCCGCCAACAAACCTGGCGCGACCTCGGCCTGGTCAGCCTGCCGGCCACGCTGGCACCAGGCGCCACTCGCCTGCCCAGGGCTGCCACGCCGGAGGAACAATATGACGCCTTCTATGCCGCGACTTCATCCGACCGATTCACGCCAATCGCCGTGACCCGTTCCGACGGCAAGAAAGATACGCTGTACAACCTCATCACCACGCCGGATAAACTGGATGATGTCTATCTAACCAACCGGTTCGTGCGTCACCTGGTGGACCGCGACGACCACCGCGAGGAGTTCGCTAATTACATCATCCCGGCACTACAGCAGCCCGCCGAAGTCTGGCGGCAATGGGGGCAAGCCAAGGACGGGCGCGTGTTGCTCAGTGATGTTTTCGTCACGGCCTTTCCGGATCGCAATGCCGTGCTGGTCGTGCGTGAGGATGTCAAGATTGGAGCGTTGGCCTGGACATTTTTCCCGCTGGACAAGCGACCCGCGAACGCGGACAAGTTCCGCACGGGGCACCTAGTCTATCGAGCAGGCAAAGAACAAGAAAATGAGAGATAAGGCCGCTGGTAAAGAGGGAGAGCCTGCGTTCCCTCAAGCGTGCGGGCTGTCACGGAACAGGCCGTGTGCGATCTCCCTCGGTAGTTCCACGCCTCCAGCAGTATCTTTAATATTAGTGCTGTATTACCAGGAGTTCAAGGATTGAAATTCAGAATCGACATTGATGACAAGCAGATTCAAAACGCACTGCAACGATTAATCACCGCCGGCACCGATTTAAGTCCCGCGACCAGCGTCATCTCCGCCTATCTGCAATCCATCACAGAGGAGGCGTTCAGCAAAGAGCAAGACCCTGCGACAGGCACCCCCTGGGCACCGCTGTCCGATGTAACATCACAGCGCCGTACCAAGTCCGGCCACATCTCTACCGGCGGAACAAAAAAACTCCAGGTCAGCCGCAATCTGATTCAATCCATCTTGGCCGACTACGACGATACCTCAGCCGTTGTCGGCACCAATCTCAAATACGCCACCACCCAGCACTACGGCGCCAGGCAAGGAGAGTTCGGACGTGGCAACTATAAGACCAGGACCGGCAGCTTCCCGATACCGTGGGGCGATATACCCGCCCGTCCATTCTTCGGACTCAACTCTCAACATAAAGACGACATCAGACGCATCATCACAGATCACATACGGCGACTCTGATCTTCCACTTGATTCCGGCTAATTCCGCATAATTCCGCTTATATTGATCATTTCAACATTCTGTTGATTTTGCTCGCTTATGGGCAGTTAAGCGCGGATATGCGCACTCATGTTTCACATCAATAACTCTCCATGTTTCGAATCAGGGAATGATTCAAACAGCGGCTGGGAGTCATGGTCAACAGGTGCGAGCAGTCTTAATCCCTTCTGAATCAGGGAATGATTCAAACCCCCTTGGTACCTAATCACAACGTGGTTAATTCAGAGTCTTAATCCCTTCTGAATCAGGGAATGATTCAAACGCAAAAATGGATGCTAAATTTCTTGATTCGTACGTCTTAATCCCTTCTGAATCAGGGAATGATTCAAACGAGCAAGGGCGCCCAGTGCGCCCGATGCCACGGTCTTAATCCCTTCTGAATCAGGGAATGATTCAAACGACGCCAAACCTACAGTCCATGCCCTCCGTATCGGTCTTAATCCCTTCTGAATCAGGGAATGATTCAAACCCCGGCCCTATACAATCATTGCCGATGTTTTTGAGTCTTAATCCCTTCTGAATCAGGGAATGATTCAAACGACAGAGTCTGTCATGGCCGTAGGGTCATGAGTCTTAATCCCTTCTGAATCAGGGAATGATTCAAACGGTGCCACATAGATATGGTCCCCGTCTCTAAGCGGTCTTAATCCCTTCTGAATCAGGGAATGATTCAAACGGAAATATCGCCAGTCTCGCTCACTCGAATCGTCTTAATCCCTTCTGAATCAGGGAATGATTCAAACGTACCGCTGGCGAAAGCTCGCGCGCATCGCGCGCGTCTTAATCCCTTCTGAATCAGGGAATGATTCAAACACCTCTTGGCCTATCTGGCCGACGCTTGGCCGGTCTTAATCCCTTCTGAATCAGGGAATGATTCAAACGGACCGTGGCAAAGCAGCAGAAGGAATTTCTGCGGGTCTTAATCCCTTCTGAATCAGGGAATGATTCAAACGACCGAGTAATTACTCGGCGTCTGGTTAGCCAGACGTCTTAATCCCTTCTGAATCAGGGAATGATTCAAACGACAAAGGTGGAGTTGCTCCGCCTCTACCGGTGTCTTAATCCCTTCTGAATCAGGGAATGATTCAAACTGTACCGGCCCCATCGGCACGACCTGCCGACAGAGTCTTAATCCCTTCTGAATCAGGGAATGATTCAAACGCGCCTCAATGAGGATTGTGTGAGGTGAGGTAGGTCTTAATCCCTTCTGAATCAGGGAATGATTCAAACCAACCAAAATCGGCCGCTCGAGTTAACCACCCACGTCTTAATCCCTTCTGAATCAGGGAATGATTCAAACGCAACAAGCGTGTGCGCGTAGAGGGAGTGCGCGTGTCTTAATCCCTTCTGAATCAGGGAATGATTCAAACGTAGAGAAGTGGTTGCTTAAGGAGCTCCGCTCCTGTCTTAATCCCTTCTGAATCAGGGAATGATTCAAACATAAGCGTGACGATCATTTTGTCGGCCTCTTTGGGTCTTAATCCCTTCTGAATCAGGGAATGATTCAAACGGCTATATGTTGACCAGATCCCGGTGACGAAAAAGTCTTAATCCCTTCTGAATCAGGGAATGATTCAAACGTGAAACAATCAATAACATACGCCAAGAGCCCAGGTCTTAATCCCTTCTGAATCAGGGAATGATTCAAACCACCAAAACAAACCGGGAAGAGTGGAGAGATTTGTCTTAATCCCTTCTGAATCAGGGAATGATTCAAACAGACCAGCGGCGATGAGGTAATCATCGCCGCTGGGGTCTTAATCCCTTCTGAATCAGGGAATGATTCAAACTATATAGATAGATTCGCCACGCCGTGCGGCGTGTCTTAATCCCTTCTGAATCAGGGAATGATTCAAACTCAGGTTATGACGTAGATGGTACAGATGACGCTGTCTTAATCCCTTCTGAATCAGGGAATGATTCAAACAGCAGAGTAGCCCCCTCAATCGCACCTATGATCATGTCTTAATCCCTTCTGAATCAGGGAATGATTCAAACCAAGTCCCCGCGTCAAAGCGGACTGTCCTGGCCGTCTTAATCCCTTCTGAATCAGGGAATGATTCAAACCGCATTGCGCGCGAGCAGGGACGTAAACCGGCGTCTTAATCCCTTCTGAATCAGGGAATGATTCAAACGTAAATGATGCTCAGCAGGGCTGGGCTTTGGGTCTTAATCCCTTCTGAATCAGGGAATGATTCAAACTAAGGCCGGCAGCGAGCCGGCCACCATAGGGTGTCTTAATCCCTTCTGAATCAGGGAATGATTCAAACGGGTTGGTACCCAACACAAGAGGAGTATAGGGTGCGTCTTAATCCCTTCTGAATCAGGGAATGATTCAAACAAACTCCGAGCGTCTTTGGATGCCGCGAGGGAGTCTTAATCCCTTCTGAATCAGGGAATGATTCAAACGAGCGCGTTATCGGCGTGATCGGCCCCATGCTATGGGTCTTAATCCCTTCTGAATCAGGGAATGATTCAAACCATAATAATGTATGGGTTGCCGAGGAAACCAGCGGTCTTAATCCCTTCTGAATCAGGGAATGATTCAAACGCTCGGTGTGATGGTCAACAGGTGCGAGCACCTGGTCTTAATCCCTTCTGAATCAGGGAATGATTCAAACGTCATGCCGATAATCAATCAGATATACTGTCCTGTCTTAATCCCTTCTGAATCAGGGAATGATTCAAACCGTTGCGTACCGTGGTATGTGTCGGCACCGTGGGGTCTTAATCCCTTCTGAATCAGGGAATGATTCAAACGCCTGTAACATATAAAGAGTTACAGGTTCTTTTTGTCTTAATCCCTTCTGAATCAGGGAATGATTCAAACTTGGGTGGGTAACACAATATGCTGGCCCGCATGTCTTAATCCCTTCTGAATCAAGGAATGATTCAAACATATTAGTATCGGTTAATTTACTTGTTTTTTACGTCTTAATCCCTTCTGAATCAGGGAATGATTCAAACATTGCGCAGTCAGAGAGGTGTTGACACCGGCCGAGTCTTAATCCCTTCTGAATCAGGGAATGATTCAAACGCCACGTCGACCAGGTGCCGGTCACCAAGCGAACTGTCTTAATCCCTTCTGAATCAGGGAATGATTCAAACCCCCTATTAAGCGGGGCCCGGACTCACTACCCGGTCTTAATCCCTTCTGAATCAGGGAATGATTCAAACAGGGATTCGACGCCCTTACCCAAGGGCGTCGGTCTTAATCCCTTCTGAATCAGGGAATGATTCAAACCCTGGATTATTACTCGGTCGGCAGCGATGCCGACCGTCTTAATCCCTTCTGAATCAGGGAATGATTCAAACTCAGCAAGGATTTGGAGACGGTCGATAAGACCGGCGTCTTAATCCCTTCTGAATCAGGGAATGATTCAAACAAAGAGAACGGCGAAGTACAACTAATCATCAATGTCTTAATCCCTTCTGAATCAGGGAATGATTCAAACACGGACACGAGACCTATGCCCGGATTAGGACACGTCTTAATCCCTTCTGAATCAGGGAATGATTCAAACCCATGCTATGGGACGGGGCCGACGTGGCGCAAAAGTCTTAATCCCTTCTGAATCAGGGAATGATTCAAACAAATCCACGTTAGAAGATGATACGTTCGGCCTCCGTCTTAATCCCTTCTGAATCAGGGAATGATTCAAACGCCACGCGTTTTTGTTGGTCATTGGATTTTATAGGTGTCTTAATCCCTTCTGAATCAGGGAATGATTCAAACGTGGTGGAATGAATATGTATGGGGATGGTCTGGTCTTAATCCCTTCTGAATCAGGGAATGATTCAAACAAAGAACTATCTATATTCTTCAAGCCACCCTTTGTCTTAATCCCTTCTGAATCAGGGAATGATTCAAACCTATTGCCGAAGTGCAGTCGTTAACTCTAGGCAGTCTTAATCCCTTCTGAATCAGGGAATGATTCAAACACAGCGGGGCGATCGTGTTGTCGGGACTCTGCGTCTTAATCCCTTCTGAATCAGGGAATGATTCAAACAAGCAATATTGCTCCGCGATGGGTGCGCAGTTGTCTTAATCCCTTCTGAATCAGGGAATGATTCAAACACACATTGCAGTTAATCAATCGAGCACGAAGTGTCTTAATCCCTTCTGAATCAGGGAATGATTCAAACGTGTCGATCCGGTATCGTCTATGGAAATTCTCAACGAGTCTTAATCCCTTCTGAATCAGGGAATGATTCAAACGTCCAACTGTACGGCAAAGAGTCAGACCGGCAGCGTCTTAATCCCTTCTGAATCAGGGAATGATTCAAACCAAGGACTTGATCAAGGAGGGCAAATCATGAGTCTTAATCCCTTCTGAATCAGGGAATGATTCAAACACTATGGTCAGTGCATACGGGGGGGCCTACTAGTCTTAATCCCTTCTGAATCAGGGAATGATTCAAACCGAGGAGAGGAGACTATTAATACTACGATAACCCGTCTTAATCCCTTCTGAATCAGGGAATGATTCAAACTTGTTGTGGAAAAAATAAGGCAAATGCTGTTTGTCTTAATCCCTTCTGAATCAGGGAATGATTCAAACGACCGCTGTGACCACTTGCGGTCGGTCATGCGCGTCTTAATCCCTTCTGAATCAGGGAATGATTCAAACGGAAAGCCCGTTTTGCGACGCTCTTGCTGAGCTGTCTTAATCCCTTCTGAATCAGGGAATGATTCAAACTGCATTACAACGGTTATCACGACATATATGTGTTGTCTTAATCCCTTCTGAATCAGGGAATGATTCAAACGATGATTGCGGACCTGACCGCGCGCGGGGTGGGGGTCTTAATCCCTTCTGAATCAGGGAATGATTCAAACGGGCTGGGTAGCGTAATGGCCGCCCCCCGCTACAGTCTTAATCCCTTCTGAATCAGGGAATGATTCAAACGCTGACCGTGACCGTGTACACCGCCCGTGCGCCGGTCTTAATCCCTTCTGAATCAGGGAATGATTCAAACCCTGTATACATGATCAAGAGACACCACATAGCAGGGTCTTAATCCCTTCTGAATCAGGGAATGATTCAAACCTTTCATCACAGTTAACTACATAGGCGCATTTGTCGTCTTAATCCCTTCTGAATCAGGGAATGATTCAAACCGCTATGCTTAAAAAAGGCAATGATATCAATAAGCCATACAGCCCCTTTCTGAAATGCGCTACAGACAGAAAGTTGATGACATAGCCGTCTAACTTAAGTGACTTTAGATTGTTAATGAACAGGCTCATACGGGGTGTCCGAAGCAATATTCTTATTATTACATAAAAATGTCAATCAACAGGAGTGTATTCCTCCAACATCTCATGTTGAGATTCATTGCAATAAGCTTACCCCAGCGATGCAATGCTCTCTGCCCCATGTTTCAAATTTAATGGCTGGTGACAATGGGTATATTCGCACATCATCGCTCTTCTGGCAGATCAGTGCGTTAAGCACCGAGACAAACTCCTTAAGTTGTGCCTGATCCGCCGACAGACGATATACTGAAAATTGCATGAATTCTGCTTTGTCCGCGACATAGCGGTGTATTCTTTGCAGTCTTGCGGGTTCTTTGATGTCATAGCAAACTATATATTCACGAGACATGATTGAATCCCGAGTTGATCTCTGTTTCGGTGAAGCGAAATTCGAGTGATATAAGCAACCGAATTACGAGCGACCGCCAGGCTTCAGCCTGCGCCTGATAATATGTTCCGGCACCGAGAGGATTATCGGGCGGTTTGATGCGAGCATCTTCACGGCATTTCATCAGAGCATTCATGAGAATGAGTTGAGCAGCATCTTTCAGTAACCTGCCTCTGAAACGGTGCCCCGGGGCAATGCCTGTTTCGGCCATAACTTCAGTCACCAAAACCGTGATAAATCCCTGTAGCCATTGCCGTACGTCGCGATATACTGATTTACCCCAGCGGCGCTTTAATGTTGTCGCAACTTCTTCGTAATAGCGGATTCTGTGAGTGTATCGGATGTTCTGAAAGGCGCGTGACTCTTTCAACAGGCAGTGCCACTGTTGTTTGATCGCAGACTCATAAACTGTGAGCCATGATCGTTTCCAGTGGCATTGTTCCAACCACTCATTCCAGTCAATGGTGTTTTCAAAGGGCCCCAATAGCTGAGCGCGTAGTTCTCCATTGCCGCTCAGAAAGAAGACATTGATCTGTTGTGCGGCGCAGTCGGTAACGGCGGGCAGGCCATCCAATTGTCGTCCCGTCACTACTATTTGTTTTAACAGGCGCACGGGAAATCTCCTTGCTGACTCGCCGGTACGTCGCACGATTAAAGAAGGCCCGTCCAGCTGCACATGCACGGGTTCTCTCGCATCAATTACCAGGTGCCGCTCCATAAGTTACTCCACCATTCTGTTTAGCCAACCGACCCAGGCAGATGCCGTTCTGTTCAACATACGACGTATTGTTCGAGCCTGTGGTTCCCAGCAGGCGTAAAATCGACTCCGGCCTTCTTTATTAAGGAAGGTTCCACCATCCCGTTGCGAGAAGTGTTTGTTATCCAGCACTTGCTCACGGAACATGGTCAGAACACTGTAGTCAGCCCGCGTTCTTGCGATTTCCACCAAATCACAAGCCAATGATGGTCGGCCGTAGGCGATCTGGTGATAAAAGCCTATGCTGGGGTCCAGGCCACAGGCGTAGAGCGCACGCAAGGCGTCCGCCGTCAACAGCGAATACGTCAATGACAGACAGGTATTTACCGGGTCGCGAGGCGGGCGCCGATTGCGATGGGTAAAATTGAAACGCAGTGGGTAAACCTGACAGTAAGCGGTGAAATAACTCCGGGAACCGGCGCCTTCCAGGCCACGGACTTCATCTATGGACTGGTCATTGATCCTGGCTATCAGCGCCGCCAACTGGGCACGGCTGGCAAACAGCGCCCTGCGCTTCGCCGGATACAGGGGCATGACACGGCTTAACAATCTTCGTTGCTGTATCAACTTTAACTTAACCAGTTTTTTCGCCAATTCGGCACAAAGCGCCTTGTCCTGAGCAATCCGGTATTGAGCGATGCGGCGTGCAGCATTGCCGTGATGCCATCCCCCGCACCAAGTGGTGCTGTTCTTGCGTGGATGGATGATAACGACCGGGATTTCGTGCTCGTTCAGCATCAGCAGCGTGCGGCTGTCCAGTGTGCAGCCTGCGGTGACGACAATCCTTTCCAGGCCACGCACCAGAATCGATTGTTTTTCCTCTGCGTAATGAATCCACAGCCTGCTGCGATCATGGCTCAGGGCGGCGTCTTTCCGATCCAGATACAAGGTGGTCATGATCGTTGCTTACCCCACATAAAATAAAGGTTCATCTTTGGGCAAACAGGCCGTGCCGAAGCCCTGAATGGTTTCATGTTCCGGCACTTTGAACGCCAGCAGCCTGTCCTCTTCTTCGTCTATTGTCTGCCTGACTCGCTCGCACAGTTCATGTTTTTCCGCAGCGGTCAAAAAGCACTCAAAGACAGATTTCTGCCCACCCCAGGCGTAGTCTTTCAAAATATACAGCACCCGTCGCAGCCGGCGGGGTTCACTGATGTCGTAGGCGATAACGTAAAGCTGGCGATCAGGCATAGGTCGAATTGCGTCTTGAATACGACTAATAGCATAGCGCTGCACGACGATGTTGCAGGGCTGGCAAGTTTGCAGAGTGGAATGGCAGTGGCTATATGGGTTTTTGCTCACTGTTGTCATCCGGATACCGGGCGCACCAGAACCGCACTACCGTTGCACCGAGACGGCACAGGTCTTGTGCCGACAGTTCCCGGCCTCTGTCCGCTGCGGTCATGGGGATATTCAGATGCCAGTATTCGATATCGTGTGCGCACAGATTGGCCACCAGGGGCACCGGCAGCGTGCCATAGACGGCATCACCGGGCGCTATTTTTTCCACCTCGACATGCCGGGCAATCCGGTCGAACACATAGTGCTTGTCGGCAAACCATTGCGCCGCGCCGGGATGGCGGGTGATCAGCCAGCGCTTCAATGGGGTTGGTTTCTGATTATTGGGATACAGGGCATACGTGCAGATCAAGGTAGCTGATCGACAGTTATGCCTTTAACTCAAGTGTCGTAACCAATCTGCTTTTCAGATCGTGAAGATTGTGACCATCAATCACCTTGATTTCAAGCAGCTCGGCGCGAGACTTTTCCTCATCTCTCAATCGGTTAAAGGACACCACACAACCCTGTGTGCGCAGGCCGCCCATATTTTTCATGGTGCCCGCCAGCTTGTAGATCATTTGTTCGCCCTCTCGTTTGTCTTGCGGCTTGCCAAGTCTGGAGGTCTTGCACTCAAAGACCCACATCCGATGATTGACTATCGCCACAACATCCAGCTCGTTTTTGACAGGCTTTCGGGTACTGCCGGGGCGCTGCTGAACTTGTACATTACGGGTGACAATACTGATTTGCGGGTACTTTTGCTTTTGCTGTATTGACTGCAACTCGTGAAATACCCACATTTCAAGCCAGCCGCCGTTCACAAACAAGCGAGCCTTTTCATCCTTGAATTTATAACTTTTTTGGTCCTTATTGCCGGTTTTATGAAATGTGATCCACTTTTCATGTTCAAGTTCTTCCAGTAAATTCTCCAGATAGGGTGGTGGTGGCTGCTTGCGATCTTGTAGGGAAACATTGAATGACAAATCCTTTTCTGCATTTGCAGCATAATAATTAAGTGCGCTATAGGCCGATGCATATTTTTCCGCTCTGTTGGCCCAGAAGCGAGCCAATTCACGGTGTCTTTCGTCAATCGGGGCATTCTCTTCATCGTGTAAGTCAACGCCGTGAGCCAACAGAAAGTCTTTCAGTTTCAGCGAACTGGAATATGGAATGCGCATGTCCCGGTTATCTTCCTGTCGAGGCAGCCAGATAATATCTGGTGTCTGTACATAGAACACGCTGACATCCTTGCACTGGCATCGCTCGAAGGCCGCGATACTCATCAGCTTGGTGCCTCCGGTAGCGTTAAAGGCAATTTCTCCTGGTCCGTGTTGTTCGATAAGTTCGTCAACGGCAGCTTCGATATTGTCCATATCAAAGGCATCGGTGACCGGCACAATCCGGACCTTGACGCCATGGTGCTCAAGAACCGCTTTCTGCGATTCTCCATGGCCTTTTTTGCTTTGTTGATCACTACACAACAGATATACCTTTTCCGGCTTCATCTGCTCGCTCAGAATCGGAAGGATGTTGGGCAGCGGTTGATCGGAAACGAAACAGATATGCGCTTTGAATCGGGTCACTCGTTTTCTCCTTTTGCGGTCACTTCAGCGAAATCAATGGTAGGCCATGTCGTCATCCGGCATCCTCAATGACATACCCCCCAAGCCCGAAGCTGGCGTTTTTGCCGACATGCAGCAGTTCGCACAGGTACAAAGACGGCAGGAAGGGGTGCAGTTGACCGGTGATATGCCAGTCGCCGATCGGGCCGGGCAGGTCCATCTTTCGTTGTTGCCGGGCAGAATAGCGTGACCAGCCGACATAGGTCAGATCGTGTTTGCCGGTCAGTGTCTTCGCCTGCTCTGTCAGCGCCCGGATGTCGCCACTGTTGTCCGTCAGCCCAAGCGCCGCCAGCACCAGACCGGAGCGGCGCAGGCAGCCCGCCATCAGGTCTGCGGGCGTCAGGTCACCGGCCCCCAGCACCTTGCCCTGGCGCTGCAATCGTAACGGCGTCTTGATTTGCAGGTTGATGCGGGTGGCATCCGGCGGCGACGTGATTCGAGTGGTTTGTTCATGGGGTTGGACCTGCGGCTGCTGATCGCTCCAGACAGATTCGTCGCAACGGGTGACATGGGTCACCCGGCCCCGCGCCCTTGTTTTGCCAAGCCCTCGGGCCAGCGCCTGCTGCCATGCCAGTATCAGCAGGGAAAGCTGCGCCAGCGCCTTGCCGAACAACACCATATTGAATATCAGTCGGTCGCCCGCAGCCAATGCTGCAACGCCTGTCGGCGGTTCAATGACATACAGCGGTGGCCGATTCCGCCGACGACCATCCAGCCCCGCGCCCGGTTCAAAGATGGTCGTATAGGCACAGTTGTTGCGGATAGGGCAGCCATCGCAGCGGGAACGCCCGGTCACGCAGACGATGCGGCGCAGGGCACGGCCAAAGGCCCCCCTGAGCATGGAGCCGCTGTAGGCAGGCAGTCGCAGCGGTTGATCCAGGGCGCACTCGAAACGATAGCGGACAATGGGGTAGTTCATTGGCCTTTCAACCAATCCTTGATTTCACAGGTACGCTGATAATACTTGTCTATTCCCCCTATTGATTGCTCTTTCCAGGGCCAGTTTTTGGTTTCTCCCTCGCTCATTCTCTTTTTCAGCCACTTGGCGGCCTCAATTTTGTCCAAGCCACTCCAGTGCCCATCTTTTACTGAGCGGTAAACCACCGCAATGGGCGGCATATTCTTGTCGCGGCGCGTATCAACCATCTCCTGAATTTCCTGCTCTATACGCTCCGCAGGGCTCATTTTTGCAAGTTGTTCTTCTCGCTTTCTTTCTTCTTTTTCCTTTCGCTCTTGTTCTTCACACCGACGCTCTTCCCGCTCTCTTTCTTCTTTTTCCTTTTGTTTTTGCTCCTCACGCAGACGCTCGGCCTCTTTTTCTTTCGGGTCTCTTTCCATCACCCCATACCCCACCGCAGTCTTGGCACCGAAGCCACACCATGCAAAGGCGTGCTCAAAAGCGGATGCCAGCAGTTCCTGCCAGCGGTTGGCGGGATGACCGGCATCGGGTGACAGAAACCGGCGGTCACAGGTCACATGGAAGGTAAATCCCGAACCGGGCGGTACGGTCAGAAAACAGATCGGGGTGGGTTGGCCGGAGTCGTGTGGCGAGATGCTGCCTTCATGATGTTTCTGCTGATAGTAATGGGAATAATGCGGGGTCATGATCTCGACCGTGAGTTTGTTGCCTTTGACCACCGGCATCACATCCCAGAAGGACAGGGCGCCGCGGCGGGCGTTTTCAGTATCAGATGGCCCGAAAAGAATATCTATTGCCTCCGCAGTCCATCCGGATTCATCTTCCCAACATATGCCCGGTGCTATTCCCGCCAATTCCTCGGCTGCCCGGCGTACCACACCCTTGACCCCGCTGCCCGGCAGATAGGACAGGCCGTAGGGATTCAGAAAGGCAAAGCCGTTTTCCAGCGGATGCTCATTGCCCAGGCCAGTGGTAAACGGGGCAGTGGATTGGGCGATGAGTCGGTGTTTTGTGTCATCATTTGGCAGTCGGTCGAATACGGCCTGTTGCCGTTTATTGAATCGGTTCATCAAATCAAGGTCGAACCTATTAAGCTGTACTACCTTTTCCAGTGAAGGTTGTTTGTTGGAGTCCTGAGAAGGCTTTTCCTGCTTATCAGTTCCCGTGCGGCGATAATTGACATCGTGGGTTTCCCACAGGCGTTGTTCAGACTTGGAGTTAATTCCCCATAGCTCCAGATACATACCAAAACGCAGCGCAGGGGAAGCCTTGCTTAAATTCTCTTTCTGTAAATATCCTGGAACAGCCGCGATAGCCATCTTATTCACCCCCAGCGTTGTTATCGTCATACCGGGCTGCCGCCATCTGTCGCATCCAGCGCAGCCAGGCCATGGCCTCGGCGGTGATGGCCTGAAACTCGCGTGGCTCGAACTTCAATAGCTTCTCCATGAAATCTTTGAAGTCTGTGGGCAGCTTGTTGTTGCGCTGATTCAGCCAATCGCGCAGGTCCTGCGCCAGTTTTTTATGGTCTTCGTCCTTCTGTTCCAAGAACGCCATGACCTGCATCAGACCGCTGTTCATGATCAGCGCCGGCAAGCCTTTGGCGAGTTTCTTGTATTTATCAGAGCAGCCCTTGCTTTTCTCCCAGGCGTGGCCAGCGCGTTGCTGTTCCAGGGTTGGCCGGTTTGATTGAGTCATATCAAACGCCTCCATTAACAACGCGGGCCGTGACAGACCCGCGCCCGGTAGTGGCGTCGCCGCCGAGTTGCAACAGCGAACAGCCATTGATGACAGTAGTAATCTTCTCCATGACCTCCTTTGCATCCATGGCATTGTCTTTGGTGTGAGTCTTGCTCGCCAGCAGTGGCGCGATCAGCAGCGATTCCGGCGGCAGGTTTTCGGTGTAGAACAACCCGCCACCTTCGGCTGTACCGGTTGCGTCGTTAATCCGCACATGCGGCTCTACCAGGGTGGCGTATTCAGCGAAATAGGCGAAGTCAGTATCGGACAGGACGATCAGATCATTGGCCAGCTTGGCTCGGAAATATTGATAGGCGTCATCATCTGGCAGGCCCATCTCTGCCAGTTGCTCGCCGATGTCTTTTATGCTGGCTGGCTCCGATGCCCCATACTCGAAGGCCTCAAGGTGCAGTTTTTTATCGGACAGCAGATCGTTGTTTGTGACAAGGCATTGCCCTGCTTCCACATCTGGTATTTTCCAGTCAACCGTACGGCCTGCCAGTTGCAACAGCCTTTGGCATCTCGCCAACGCCTGCGGGCAGGTGGCATAAACATAGCTGTTTTTCAGACAGCGCACCGGCAGGGCGACCAGTTGCGCATCGCCGAAACTGATGGCACCAGCATGGGGGTTGGAATTGTTTGATTCCGGCCCGAACAGTCTGTCGATCAATTCGGCTTCCCCGCCAATATCCTCAAAGCTGTGCCGCAGGGCACCCTTGATGCCGGAACCGGCAAAGCTGGGGTGGTTGGTATGACGCTCGCGCTGTATGGGGTTGTCGATCAACCCGGTGGCCGTGCCCGCACCCATGTGAACCGGGCTGACGGCGTAGAAAAAGGTCGCTGCTTGTTGTTGAAACATGATTTTTTCCTGTAGTGCAATAATCGTTAAAAGTTTGCGAAAACAAATCGGTTATAGCCTTCAATCCGGCGTGAGTCATTATGCGCCGTATCCGGCCACAAACCACGGTCGGCAAGTTTGCAAAGCTGCTCCGGTGTGGCTTGCAGGTCCTGCAGCCAATAGACGCTGCCGACCGGTGCCACCCGCTGTGCCGGTTTTGGCCTTTTGGCCGCCAGGTCCCAGCCGGAGATGACTCCATTCCGAGGAACCGCCGCACACACCAGCGTCGCCCTGACATCGCCAAGCTCAAATTGGAAGCGCTTGTCTTCTGTCTCGTCGCTTATCCCCGTCGGCCACCAGCCGCCTGTAAAAATGCCGGGAGTGGTGAGGATGATGCGGCAACGCTCGTCTTTGCAGATTTGTTCATTGATCTGTTGCCAATCCGGCTCGCTTGCCGATACAAGGCTGGCCTGCGCTGCCCGGCCATCGCCACCCAGCCTCAATGTCAGGTCCTCCCGCAGCGGTTCGACGCCCTCAATCTGAGCCAGAAAGCCGACATCATGACTGTTTTTGTCGCTTATCCCATGTTCTCGCTTGGCCAGCGACACGGCCTCTGTGGTAAACAAGCGGCCATCTGCAGCGCTGCGCCGGTCGGCGTCCAGGCCGATGCCGATACGCGGTTGCTTCTTCCAGAGTTCGTCACTGCAAATCAGGCAGCCGGGTTCAATCTCTTCACCGCGCAGATGCGCCTGCCAGCCCTGCGCATTCAGCCACAGGCCGGTTTCCGGCTTGTCGCGTGTCCCGGAAGACAGCACGGCCAGTTGGGCGGTAGCGGCGGAGGTCAATAAGGAATTGCTTGATTCGGGCTTCAGGCGGCTGATTTTATATTGCTCCGTATCCTTCGGTCGGATTACAGACAGGTCGGCAGGCAGCGGATAGAGAATATCCACCTTGCCGTTCCGGTCACGTCGCGCCAGATGAAAGGCATTCAGCCGGAAAGAACCGGGCCGGGTCGCATTGCCGAACTCGGCATCCATGAAGTCACCATTACCGGCAAATTCGGCAAAATCAATGCCTTTATGCACCATCAGCGCCGAGCGGATGGCGCCGGCCATCACGGACGGATTGGGCGGCATCAGGCTGTCGCCGTAGCTGCCGGCATCGCCGAACAGCTTGTTGCCGCGCAGAAACAGGACATCGTGCGGTTGGATAAAATAGCAGGTGATCACGATTCATTACCTTCTGATGTTTTCGGGCTGCGCACTTCTCTCGCCAGAAACTCGGCCATGCTTAGAAAGTTCTCTAACCAATCCAGCCAGTTGCTGTTGTCGTTTTTGCGGGATTTTGCTGTAAGCGCGAACTTTGCCGACCGGCGTGCCAATGATTGTTCTTTGTAGAAATTCTTGTAGTCTGTTTCGCCTGCCTGCCGCTTGAACTGATAATCCAACAGGCGGGCCAGCATGTCCTCCATATCCTTCATGTCCTTCATGTCCTTGTCGGCGTTGCATGGCAAATCCTTGCATGGCAAATCCTTGAGCCACAGCAGGCAGTTATAGGCGGCGCGTCGGGAAACGGACTTCCTGGCGAGAAAGTCCCGCAAATTTTCAAGCAGCGGTAAAACCTCCCATTTGTCGGTCAGATACAGCGCCCCGCCGGAACGTTTGACAATAGTGATGCTAAAGGCATTGCGTCCGCCTTCCCGCTTGGCGCGTTGCTCCGCCGCTTGCAGTTCCCGGCGAACCGCCGCCAGCGGTGCCTTGTGGTGGGCAATCACGGCACCGCAACTGGCGGTGGCCTGTTTGCCCATCATGCGGAACAGCCGGTTCTTCAGCAGGGCGAAGCCGTTTTTGCAGGCCAGCTTTCCCTCACGATGCACTTTCTGTTGAATCTGTTCCCAGTCTTGACCCCGACACTCGGGATCATCGCCGCTCCAGCCATCACGCAGCCGCCGCATGGCCGACAGCAGGTCCGCCGCCGGCAGCATGGCGAATACATCGTCGCCACCGGCATAGATCAATCGCCCGGCGTGTTCACGCTCCACGATATGCGGCACGACATGCAGGGCAAAGTCGTTCAGCGCGGCGGAAATCGCTAAATGGCGGTTCGGTGACAAAGCACGTTTTTCTTGAACATAGTCATGTATCTTGTCGTTGCCTTGTGCTGTTTTTCGTCGAATGAACTCACGAATCTGCGGATGAAAACTGTTTTTGTAAGTGATGGCGAAGTTCTCGTCACCAGACAGGATTTGCCCCATACGGTCGCCATCCATCAACAGCATGGCGTAGTAGGCTTCTAGGTAGGCTTCCAGATTTTTATCTGGAGACAGGGTTTGTTTGACGACCTTGTGAATTTCTGCGGCTTGCTGTTCGTCCTCCAAATCATCTGCCTTGTCCAGCAATGCCGGCAGTAGTTTGGCCTGATCCATTAAGCGATTATCCCGATTCTCAAGCATTATCCTGCGTGGTAATGCCACGGGTTCAGGTTTGTGCTCATCCAGTAATTCCTGCAGTTTGTCGCTGGCCTTACCGCCATGCAGCCATTCCTTAAGCTGCGCCGCCAGCGCCATCGTGTGGGTGGAGACGACAAACCGATGTGTGTCTTGACCGGTAGCCTGCTCAACTTCTTCCGTGAACAGGGTCGGCCACAGCCGTTTGATGGCCGACAGAGCACCGAGATATTCGCCCTCCTTGGCCCAGGATGGCTTGCTTTTATGTATCCGTTGCCACCGTGTTGCGTCGCGAGCACCCGGCGGAAATTCCAGGTCTTTTTTGTCCAAAGTCAGCCATTCGTGTTCCCCGGTCAGCGAGTCGCGCCAGCCGCCTTGCTCCAGTTGTCCGAAGGGTCGCACCGTCTTGGCCGCCGCCAAGGCGCGCTCTGCCAGGTCATATACCGCCGGGTACAGTGCGCCCGGGTTCGGCATCCAGAAGGTGGTATTGTCATCCCATTGAGTTTCCTGTTGCAGTACCTGCCAGGCCCGTGAAGACAGAAAGCTGCCGGTGGCTTCAGCGTCGCCGCCGAAGAAAGGCGCCATGGCTTCTTTCAGCCTGGATAGTTCCAGATCGGTCTGCTTGTCTGCATTGCGGGAGCAAATCAGCGAGAACGGTATGGCGGCCCAATGTACCTCCGGGAAGCCTTGCAGTTGCTCGCGCATTTGTTGATGGCAGTATTGTTCCTCGCTGTCATCCAGACCGGCCTCTTGCAACAGGCGATTCACCACATCCAGGCCGGTGTCTTGCAGCCATTGGCGTACCTTTTTCTCAATATCCTGCGCAAGCCGTTCCGCTTGATCGGCAGGCACGACCGCGACAAAGCGATTCGGCAGGGCGGCGGCAAACAGCGGGTTGGCGTCGGTGCCGCGTTTTGTCCAGTCGCAGTTTTCAAACCACTTACCGGGCAACCCCATGGCATCCCGCAGCCAGACATCCACTTGGGGAATGCCGCGCAGCCGCGGGAACAGAATGGCGTCCGGCCCCAGCTCTTCGCAGATATGCCGCATGGCCTCCCAGGACAGCCGCGCCAGCAGATGCGAACCGGCCCACAGGTCGGAGGTAGAACGGGCGGCGTCAATAATAAAGGGCTGCACCGGCCCCAAAGACAGCGCCAGTAGCGCGGCCTCATCCTTGTTGTCTGCTGCGAAGGCGCCGGCAAAGGCGCTGGTCAGATCGAGATGGTCCCAGATGGAATGGTCCGGTACGCGGGTGTCCGCCGGCAGCAACGGCCACAGAAATCCCAGCTTGCCGCCGTCCTGTTTCTCGACGAGTTCCGGACCAAACCGCCAGAAGGCCAGCAGGGTCTTGCGCCAGTCCGGTTCGTCAGTGGCTTCCTTGATGATCAGATCGGAAAAGTGCTTGAGGCTGCGTTGTTTGATGTCCGCTATGTCCGTTTCCGCGAGCTTCTTCAGGTCCAGTTTTTCGCCGGTCAGCGGGTGAATCAGTATCGGCCTTTCTGTCCAGCGTACCTGGGCGCCTTTAGCAACTTTTATCGTCTTTTCTTCGCCCTTTTTGGTGGTGACGGTGATTTCCTCCATAGGCCATTGAGGGCGGTCCGCGGCGGCCGCCCACCAGTCGGCGCGCTTGACATCCTTATACATGGAGATGGGAATGCCCTTTTTGAACAGGACGCCGTCCAGGACATCGGGATTGTCCGGGTCAAGCCATTCTTTAACCGGCAGGTTTTGGAAACCCAGGTCGCGGTGCAGTGCCTTGCTGGTGCCGCCCTCATGCCCTGCCGGGTCACGCAGCAGTACCAGGGCCTTTTCCGCCGGGTCGTGCAGGCGGGCGTGCAGCTTGGTCTGCCAGAGGGTGATTTTTTTATCGCTCATGGTCTAGGTTTCCTGCCTTGTCAGTTGATCGTCGTCGTCCAAGGCCTTGTGAACATTTCGCCATATTTTGATGAGCTTTTGAGGTTCGGGATGGAAATCTTGCGGCGGAAGGCAGGGCAGATGAAAAACAATGCCCTTTACCCCACCTTCAGCAGGAACGACCTTGAAGCGCAGGCTACTGGGCAGGCGTTTGTTGACCCAACGGTTGTCCTGAGTCACCGGATAATTCAGCCATGTCCGGTCGTTCTTAAAGTTCGCATTCAAGCCTTTACGCAGTTCCGCCAGTTTGACCATTGCTTTCTCCCAGCCCTTGCACGGTTCTGTCTCCCATATCAGCAATTTTTGGCCGTCACACCCAATAACACGGGCCCAGTCACATTCCAGTGCCGTACCCAGTTCGGCGCTGAATTTACGAGGATTGATTGACAACGCCGGGGAGTCGCCCTGTGGCTCAAGCGATACCGACCCCCAACCGTTGCGGCTGCGTCCGCCCAATGTACCGAAGCGGTCAATCAGCGCCAGTGTTTCAATAATTTTGTGTTCGCAATTTTCCGGCATAGCGAGACTTAATATCGCTGAGTCCTTGGCTTGAAGCGCGGGCGGCTTCTTTAGAGACGTTTTTTTCGTCACCTTGTTATATTCGACAGGGCCATAACCCAGATAAAGGTCGGCGGCGACCTGATTTCCGTTACCAATTTTGTCCAGGCTCTGCCAGCGATCGGTGCTGCCTGCTGTCCATTTGTCCAGACGCATTCTGACCTGACTTTTGCTTGCGCAGCTTTGGTTCTTATCGTCTTTCAGCCACGCATGACCGAACAGCCTGCCCTCCGCCTCTCTGATTTTCTCGCAGTCATAGCCACACTCCTGTGCCACCGCCACCCGCCACCAGTGCCGCAGCAGTGCCTTGAACGGCGGGGTGCGCCATTGGCCGCATTGTTCGGCATTGCCCAAAAAGGCGGGCGTGGTGAAGGTGACCTTGTATTGCAGCTTGATCATTTTGGTCTGTTCCATCATGGATATCGGCCTCATTCGTTTTTTCCGCTGGGCGCAGCGATAGTACGCCAGTGGATATGGTCTGCCGACAGACCCAGCCCGTAGCGGGTTTGGGGCCGCTTGCCGAAGCCGGCTATTCTGTATCGATCAAAAAGCTGCGGCGGCAGGTTTTTCTTCAGCATGTCATTGGCCCGCGAAAGCCGATAATGAAAGTCGTCCCCCTCATTCTCGTTGCCCATTCCCTTTTTGAGCGAATCCCGAGCTTTATCATAATCACCGCCAAACTCCCCAACCACCTGCCGATATTCATCGAGAAATTCACCGGCAAGATTTTCATTATCGTCGTATCGTACAGGGTCCAGGGCCTCGCTACAACGCCGTGCCATCCAGCTATAAAAGGCCAGCGGTCCGGCTGCAATGTTGTCAATCACTACCCCGGAGACAGACAGGCGCTGGTTTTCCAGATCAATCATCAGTTCAGTTGGGCCGAGTGCGCGCTGGGCCTGGGTTACCGTATCGCTGAAATTGGCCTTGCCTTGCATCAGGCTTGGCGGCAGGCCGTCACGCAGGCGTACAAAGGGAATCTCGGCCAGTGAAACCTGGGCCTCCCTGGTGTCGTAGGCGCGTGGCCGGTCTCCCCTGGTATGGATCAGGCGGCTTTCCCGGGTCGGATAGTAAAAATCGGGATGTGATTCGTAAGGCGCACTGACCAGCACATGAGAAAGGCTGTCCTGACTGCGTCCATACAGGCTTAACGCATATCCAAGATAATAGCCCATGGTTTTGCGACCGCCGGCAATGGACACATGCAGGCAGGATTCCGGGTCAGCGGTCGCCTCGCGCATCGTTTCGGTGATAAAGTCCGCACAGCGCCGATTGTCTGCCGCGCTGCGGATATCCGGCAGTGGTTGACCGGATTCGTCCCGGAAGATATGCACTTTGTCCATGGTAAAGTTGATGTCGGGAAGCCGGTAGTCCCGGCAGAGCTGGTAAAAGTGCCCGTGATCGGGATTGAGCAGGGCAACACGCACTCGCTCCGCCCCTTCCACGGTGGTTATCAGATGCACCTCGGTCGGAATCCATGGATTTTCCTGGCGGGCGGCAAGCGCATACAGCGTTTCCGTCACCACCTGAGGAGACAGGCCGGTAACGGCTAACAGAATTCTACGTGGGTAATCGTTCGGTTCCATAAGTCGAGATTATCCCAGCTAAATGTCAGCGCCACCAGCATTGCAAGGTTGCAGACAGATTAAGGCGCTAAGATGGTTTCACCATAAAAACCCGTGCTTTTGGGTCGAGCCGCTTGCCGTCGGTTGGACACCTCTTGCTCCTGCATCGGTAAACCCGTGTTCAGGTTCAGCCTCTATGAAACAAAACTGAGCGTTTTACAGGGGTTGTTGATAAATATCCCAGGCGTCTCCAGGCCAATGCCATCGCGTGGCCAGTGGCGGTTGAGACATTAATTCCGTCAACCGCCACTCACCGTGCGCCTGCCATCCGACATGCCGGGGGCGGCGAGACTGGCGCTACAATCGAAAGCGCCCCGGGGAAAGCAGTATTTTATTCAAGAAATTCTGATTGAATCAGAGTTTCCTTAACAAAAGTTAATCAATATATTAGATTTTTCTCATATTAAGTATTGACAATATAATAAAATACTTATAAATTGCGTCACACCTTGTGAATTCTGGCTCACAAATGAATTTGAGGTATTTTTTAACTGAAACTCAGGAGATTTTGATTATGAAACCCATTTCTATTGCAATTCTGGCTACGGCGCTGGCTGCTTCTTCCGCTTCCTCTGCTTCTTTCTTCGGCGACGACGATCAAGGCAACGCCAACTTTAACGGCAAAGGCCAGGGCACGGGCGAGGCTTCCGGCGAAGGTTCTTTTTCCATGACTTTTTCCGGTAAGGCGAAAGGCCATATGGACGCCAACACCGACCTGGCAGGTAACACAGACGGTTACGGTTCTGATAATCGCCTCAACGGTTACAATGGCGCTGACAATAATCAGGGGCGTCTGAACTCCGATTTTGATGGCGCGGGTAATGGTTCCGCTACAGGCGAAGGCGAGTTCAGCTTTTCGTTCAGTGGCAAAGGTAAAGGCAATATGGATATGAACACTGATGTAACCACTAATGGCGACAGCTACACCTACAATGGTTACGCGCCTTATGGCCACAGTGGCTATGCGCCTTATCCCTACTATGGCGCCCCTGTTGCTCCTGCTGCACAATCCGCCGCTCCCGCTGCGAAGTAAACGGTATACAAGCCTTATTCCTCAAGTAGAATCGAGGAATCCCAAAAGCCTCTCCGGTGAAAATTGGAGGGGCTTTTTTGCATCAGTATTGATAGAATCGCGGACTTTTTCCGGGCCAGGCATATATTTCGCCGTTGCTGGTGCAGTTTTGAGTGATTTTTACCTTCCGGACCTTTGATTTTATCTTCAATTTCAAACAGAGCGACCAACATGACTGACCTATCCATTTACCGAAATATCGGTATTTTTGCCCACGTGGATGCCGGTAAAACAACAACTACCGAGCGCGTCCTTAAACTGACCGGAAAAATTCATCAGATTGGTGAAGTACATGATGGCGCCGCAACCACTGACTTCATGGAGCAGGAACAGGAACGCGGTATTACGATTCAATCCGCCGCGACTTCCTGCATGTGGAACAAACATCGCCTGAATATCATCGACACCCCCGGACACGTTGATTTCACGATCGAGGTTTATCGCTCACTGAAAGTACTCGACGGCGGAATCGGCGTATTTTGCGGCTCCGGTGGCGTGGAACCCCAGTCAGAGACCAACTGGCGTTATGCCAACGAGTCTGAAGTTGCCCGTATCATCTTTGTTAACAAGCTCGACCGTATGGGCGCAGATTTCTATCAGGTAGTAAGCCAGATTGAAGATGTGCTTGGTGCCAATCCTCTGGTGATGGTTCTGCCGATCGGCGTTGAGGATCAGTTCACCGGTATTGTTGACCTGTTGACCCGCAAGGCGTGGGTCTGGGATGACTCCGGCGACCCTATGAGTTACAACATCATTGACCCTCCGGCAGATATGGCTGACAAGATCGAGCAATATCGGGAGAAAATCATCGAAACGGTTGTTGAACAGGACGATGACATCATGGAAGCCTATCTAGAGGGTAGCGAACCCGATATACCCACCATCCGCAAACTGATTCGCAAGGGCGCCATCGCCCTGGACTTTTTCCCGACTTACTGTGGTTCCGCATTCAAAAATAAAGGTGTTCAACCTGTGCTGGACGCGGTCGTTGACTACCTGCCAAACCCGACTGAAGTCAGACCTCAGCCGGAAGTTGATCTGGAAGGTAACGAAACCGGCGAAATGGCAATCGTTGACCCTGGCCGTCCGTTGCGTGCACTGGCGTTCAAGATCATGGACGACCGTTTTGGCGCCCTGACCTTTACCCGTGTCTATTCCGGCAAGATCAATAAGGGCGATACCGTCCTGAATACCTTTACCGGTAAAACCGAACGTATCGGCCGTATGGTGGAGATGCACGCCAATTCCCGTGAGGAACTGGAATCTGCTCAAGCCGGCGACATTATCGCAATTGTCGGCATGAAGAACGTACAGACCGGTCACACCCTCTGTGACCCAAACAACCCGGCCACATTGGAACCCATGGTATTCCCTGATCCGGTTATCTCCATCTCGGTCACACCCAGGGATAAGGCGTCTGTTGAAAAGATGAGTATCGCCATCAACAAGATGATTAAAGAAGATCCTTCGTTCTACGTTGAGACCGACGAAGAAAGCGGTGAGACCATCCTCAAGGGTATGGGTGAACTGCACCTTGACGTCAAGGTTGACATTCTCAGGCGTACCTATGGCGTGGAAGTAACAGTGGGCAAGCCTCAGGTGGCCTATCGTGAGACCATCACACAACGTATTGAAGACAGCTACACCCACAAGAAACAGACCGGTGGTTCCGGCCAATTCGGCAAGATTGACTATATTGTTGAGCCCGGTGAACCAAACGGCGGTTTCCAATTCGAATCCAAGGTCACCGGGGGTAACGTGCCTCGTGAATTCTGGCCTGCCATTGAGAAAGGTTTCCGGGTCAGCATGGAAAAGGGTACGTTGGCGGGCTATCCGTTGCTTGACGCTAAAATCACTCTGGCTGACGGTGCTTTCCATCCGGTTGACTCCTCGGCGGTAGCTTTCGAAATTGCGGCAAAAAACGCTTACCGTCAGACCATTCCAAAGGCTGCCCCTCAGTTGATGGAGCCTGTCATGAAGGTTGATGTATCGGCTCATGAAGATTACGTTGGCGACGTTATCGGCGATCTGAATCGTCGTCGTGGCCTAATCAGATCTCAGGAGCCGAGTTCAACGAGTGTCCGTGTTCAGGCCGACGTCCCCTTAAGCGAAATGTTCGGTTACATCGGTGACCTGCGTACCATGACCTCTGGCCGTGGTCAATTCTCCATGGAGTTCTCCCACTATGCTGCCTGCCCGAAAAATATTGCGGATGACGTGGTCAGGGAAGTCCAGGGGCGTGAAGCGACAAAGGGTTGAGTCCTGGTTCTTCCTGATTCCCTTCGAGGTCACAAAGCCTGAGAAAAACCGATCAGTGTGGCAGGAATAAAGGCCGTCATGGTCTCGGATGGCGTCAGCCATCTTTACCGGCTCGCTCAATTTCAACTTTCCATTGCCGGGGGCCGGTTTGATGCACGGAATTGCCTCGGCTATCCACAGCCACAGTCACCGGCATGTCTTCGACCTCAAACTCGTAGATCGCTTCCATGCCAAGCTCCTCAAACGCCACTACTTTTGCCGACCTGACCGCCTGCGATACCAGATAGGCCGCGCCACCCACCGCCATGAGATAAACCGCCTGATGTCTTTTTATGGCTTCCACTGCCACAGGGCCTCGCTCGGCCTTGCCGATCATTCCTGCCAGGCCCGTTTCGGCCAGCATCATGTCGGTAAATTTGTCCATGCGTGTCGCCGTTGTCGGCCCCGCCGGGCCAACGACCTCGTCGCGTACCGGATCAACCGGGCCAACATAGTAGATAAATCTGTCGGTAAAATCAACACCTTCCGGCAATCCTTCGCCCGAATCAAGCAGCTCCTTGATACGCTTGTGGGCGGCATCGCGGCCGGTCAGCATCCTGCCGGTCAGCAGTATGCGCTCTCCGGGTTGCCAGTCTTTTACATCTTCCTTATGCAGTTCATCCATACTGACGCGACGCGCATCATCTCCGGCTTCCCAGGTTATATCCGGCCAGTCTTGCAGGCGCGGCGGGGTGAGTACCGCCGGGCCGGAGCCATCCAGGCTGAATTCAATATGGCGTGTGGCGGCGCAGTTGGGGATCATGCCAACGGGCAGTGACGCAGCATGGGTAGGGTATTCCATAATCTTGACATCAAGCACCGTAGTCAGCCCTCCCAGTCCCTGTGCGCCTATCCCCAGGGCATTCACCCGTTCACAGATTTCCAGGCGCAGTTCTTCTATGTAGCCTGATGGGCCTCGGGCGATCAGTTCGTGCATATCAACAGCCTGCATCAGGGACTCCTTGGCCATAACCATGGCCTTTTCCGCCGTGCCACCTATGCCTATACCGAGAATACCGGGTGGGCACCAACCGGCACCCATGGTCGGCACCGTTTTTTCCACCCAATCCGCCACGGAATCGCTTGGGTTCAAAATCGTGAACCTGGATTTGTTCTCAGAGCCACCTCCTTTCGCGGCAACCATGAACCCGATTTCTTCTCCAGGCACCATTTGCAGATGTATTACGGCCGGCGTGTTGTCGCGGGTGTTTTTTCGATTACCGACCGGTGGGTTCACGACAGAGGCGCGCAAGGGATTGTCCGGGTCCAGGTAGGCGCGACGCACCCCTTCGTTAATCATATCGTCCAGAGACATTTTTCCTTCAAGATGCACATCCATGCCGAGTTTGACGAAAACCGTCACGATGCCTGTGTCCTGGCACATTGGCCGCCTGCCTTCGGCGCTCATCCGCGAGTTGACAAGAATCTGCGCCATCGCATCCCTTGCCGCAGGCGATTTTTCACGCTCCCAGGCACGCCCCAACGCCTGTATGTAGTCAATTGGGTGATAGCAGGATATGTATTGCAAGGCGTCTGCCATGCTGTCGATCAGGTCGGCCTGTTTAATCGTGGTCACGGTCAGTCTTTGTCCGGGTTGCTCGCGGTGTCTCGCAGCATTGTACTGCTTGATACCTGATTTACAAACATCGTGTCCTGGTTCAGTACCTATGAGGCAAAATCAAGTAGGCCTGCATGAGTTGCCGATAGTGGTTAAGCGGATTGCAGCCCGCTTTTGATTGACGGCCTTAACCTTCAGAATCTGGCGTGCTGTGTGTCTGAATCAACTGCCCTCTCCTCCCTTAACAGCAACACAACGGAGCGACAATAACCGGTGCGCCGGGAGCGATGCCCCCGACGACCATGCCGAATGCTACCAGCGCAGCTTCCACTGTGCGCCGATGCCGTGGTTGGTTTTGCCTTCACCGTCCCGGCGGCGCAGCGCCTTGACGTCCAACTCGGTATCCAGGGTGCCCGGTGCCGACAACAGGCGCCAGCCCAGGGTCAGGTCGTGCCCGGAATCGGACGACGACAGGCCCGCATACGGGATGCCGGTGGCGCCGTCATTCAGGGCCAGGCCCCACTCGCCCTCCAGGCTCCAACGACCGGAGGCCGGGCCGGGCTGCGATGAATCCTCTTCCAGTGCGTCCGACAGCGAATCCGACAACAGCCGATCCAGGCCACCCGAGGCCGGAGCGGTGCCGTATTCCTGACGCAGACTCAGCGACGGCCCATGAGCGGAACCCGGCTGCCGTTCATAGCGCAGCGAACCGGACACGCCCCACTCACGCCGCTCGGCGGCCTCATGATCCAGCAGACGCCGGCCACGCAGGTCAATCGTTAATCCTTTGGAAGGCAACTGCCAACTGATACCGCTGCCCAGTTCCACGCCCAGGCCGTCGCTGGTATCGCCGCCGTCATAGCGCATCCCCAACTCCAGTTCCGGAATCAACCGGCCACCGTCCGCCTGTGGCAACTGCCAGGACCACTCCAGACCCATTCGGAAACGCTCCGTGTCCGCCGTCATGCCCGATACACCGTCGGCATCGTCCGACTCAATACGCGCCAATGCCGCATCCGAGATCAGCGTCAGCGTCAGGCCGCCCTCTTCCAGCGGGCGCTCCAGCAGCGTGCCGCGTACACCGACCGAGGCCGAGGTCTGCTCGATGTCATGCTTCGTACTCATCGTGGCCGAAGTCTGCTCCAGGGTCTGCTCCAGTTCGCCACGGCCATAACTCGCCGCTGCCCATAACTGCAATCTCTCGGTGACGTTATGCCGGATATACGGCAGCAGCGAGGTCAGTCGGCTCGACAACTCGCCCTGTTCCGCAGTGCCGCTCCAGTCGCCATCGCCGTCGCTGTACGACAGCGCCAGTCCGAGCAGCGTGCGGCCATTGTCGCGATCCACGCCCAGCATGCCAGTGGTCACATCGCCATCCACCGTGATGCCGTCCTGGCCATCCTCGTAACGCGAGTACGACGCCTGACCCCACACCGAAACCCCGTTCTCTCCGCCGCGGTGCACAAAGCGGCTGCCGCGCAGCATATCGCGCAGCGACAGTGTCCTGGACAGATTCAACATCCGGTCAACCGAACCGGCGCCCAGGCCATCACCGCCGCCTCCGCCCTGGCCGAAGCCGTCCGCGCCCAAACCATATCCCGTGCCGGTTGCATTACCGCCCCCATGCAGCGCTCGACCAGCGGACAGGCCACTCACATTGCCCGACAGCCCAGGTTGATCGGCCACCGACAAGCGGTAATCCAGGCCGCCCAGCAGATGTTCTACCGCCGTCAGACCGAAGCGCGGCAGCCAGGCTTCCTGCGCCGCCTGCATCTCCTGCATCGCCCCCGTACCGACCGGTGCCGTGTCGTTTTCGGCGATCGTCAGTGTGTGCACACCGGTGGTGCCCACCGTGTAACCCGAACCTGCGGCCAGGGTCAGTATGACCGTCTCGCTGCCCTCTTGTTGTGTGCTGTCATCGGTGATGGCCACGGGAATATTAACGCTGGACGCGCTCGCAGACGCCACGACCGTGCCGGTCAGCGTGGTGTAGTCGTCGCCGGGTGTCGCCGTGCCGGCCACCATGTAGGTGATCGTGGTGTTCGCGGTCGGCACCGGACTCAGATTGACCACTACGTTGTACGTGCCCGAGCCTTCGTTGGTGGTAAAACCGGCCACGGCGAACGAGGCGACCGGCTCGTCGTCGTCGGTGACCGTGACTGCCACTGTGGCTATGGCCAGACCATCCGGGTAACCCGCACCGTCGCCGTCGCCGCTTTCTATACTATGGCTGATGGTCGCCGTGCGGTTACCGCCAATGTTGTCGTCGACGCCCGTCACCGTCACGGTCTGTACCGTATCCCAGTTGCTCGCCGTGAACTCCAGGCTGGCGCTGGTTGCGCTCACGGTCGCCGCACTGGTCGTGTCGGATTCCACTGTAATCTCTACGCTGCTGTCCGGTTGCGTGTTCAGCACCACGGTGTACGCGCCCTCATCGCCCTCTGCAATCGTTATCGCCATCTCGCTGACGATCACGCCCGCGTCGTTGTCGGTGATCGTCAGTGTGTGCACACCGGTGCCGGTGCCCACCGTGTAACCCGAACCTGCGGCCAGGGTCAGTATGACCGTCTCGCTGCCCTCTTGTTGTGTGCTGTCATCGGTGATGACCACGGGAATATTAACGCTGGACGCGCTCGCAGACGCCACGACCGTGCCGGTCAGCGTGGTGTAGTCGGTGCCGGGTGTCGCTGTGCCGGCCACGGTGTAGGCGATCGTGGTGTTCGCGGTCGGCGCCGGACTTAGATTGACCACTACGTTGTACGTGCCCGAGCCTTCGTTGGTGGTAAAGCTGGCCACGGCGAACGAGGCGACCGGCACGTCGTCGTCGGTGACCGTGACTGCCACTGTGTCTATGGCCAGACCATCCAGGTAACCCGCGCCGTCGCCGTCGCCGGTGCCTATACTATGGCTGATGGTCGCCGTGCGGTCACCGACAACGTTGTCGTTGACGCCCGTCACCGTCACGGTCTGTACCGTATCCCAGTTGCTCGCCGTGAATGTCAGGCTGGCGCTGCTTGTGCCCACGGTCGCCGCACTGGTCGTGTCGGATTCCACTGTAATCTCTACGCTGCTGGCCGGTTGCGTGTCCAGCACCACGGTGTACGCGCCCTCATCGCCCTCGTCAATCATTATCGCCATCTCGCTGATGGTCACACCCGCCGAGGGGGGAGGAGGGTCGTTGACCTGCACATTGAAGGTGTTGTCGCTGCTGTCCGGGTCGGCACCGCCGCCGACATTGGTGCCCAGGGTTGCAAGGTCAAAGCCGTTGGCGCTGGCGTCGTTCGGGCCGAGGGCGATGGTGTAGGTCTCCGAGCCTTCGCCGCCGCCCTCGGCGATGCCGTCGGCCGTCGCGGTCAGCTGCATGTTGGCGGTCCGGGAACCCGAAAAGCGCACCCGCGGGGTGGCGGTGGCCTGGTTCGACAGGGTCACGCCTGTGTTGCCGAAGTTGCTATCGATCTCCAGACTCCAGTCGTCCGTGGTGACATTCGTGCCGGAAATGGACAGCGGCACATCGATGATCTCGCCGCTGACCAGTCCCCGACTCAGGGTGATGGTGAAACCTACCGTGCCGCCTTCGCCAACGGCACCGGTGCTGTCGATGCGGGCGATGGCAACGTCCGTGGGCTCGTCGTCGATCACCGTCGCCGTGACGGGGTCCGGGGTGAGGTTGTAGTTGGTGTCTGAGGAGGTGGCGGCGTGGGTGATGGTGACTGCCTGATTGACGGCGTCGTCGTCGTTATCCACTCCGGTGACGGTGATGCTCTGCGCCATGTCCCAGTTGGTGTTGGTGAATACCAGGCTGCCGCTGACCGTGGCGGTGGTCGGTGTGCCTGAGGTGGCTGTGATGGTCACGTCTGCGGTCGGTTGGCTGTCCAGCACCATGCCGTAGCTGTCCGTGGTGCCGCCTTCGATGGGCCTGGTGTTGCCGCCCGTCTGGGTGATGGTCACGCCCACCGGAGGGGGGTCGTTGACCTGCACATTGAAGGTGTTGGCGCTGCTGTCCGGGTCGGCACCGCCGCCGACATTGGTGCCCAGGGTTGCAAGGTCAAAGCCGTTGGCGCTGGCGTCGTTCGGGCCGAGGGCGATGATGTAGGTCTCCGAGCCTTCGCCGCCGCCCTCGGCCATGCCGTCGGCCGCCGCGGTCAGCTGCAGGTTGGCGGTCCGGGAACCTGCAATGCGCACCCGCGGGGTGGCGGTGGCCGGGTTCGACAGGGTCACGCCTGTGTTGCTGAAGGAGCTATCGAGCTCCAGACTCCAGTCGTCCGTGGTGACATTCGTGCCGGAAATGGACAGCGGCACATCGATGATCTCGTTGCTGGCCAGTGCCCGACTCAGGGTGATGGTGAAACCCAACGTGCCGCCTTCGCCAACGGCACCGGTGCTGTCGATGCGGGCGAGGGCAACGACCGTGGGGTCGTCGTCGATCACCGTCGCTGTGACGGGGGCCGGGGTGAGCGCGTTGTAAGTGGAGTCGCCCGTGGAGGTGGCGGCGTGGGTAATGGTGACTGCCTGATTGACGGCGTCGGCGTTGTTACCCACCCCGGTGACGGTGATGGTCTGCGCCATGTTCCAGTTGGTGCTGGTGAATACCAGGCTGGCGGGGTTGACCGTGGCGGTGCCCGGTGTGCCTGAGGTGGCTGTGATGGTCACGTTTGCGATCGGTGGTGTGTCCAGCGTCATGCCGTAGTTGTCCGCGGTGCCGCCTTCGATGGGCGCGGTGTTGCCGCCCGTCTCGTTGATGGTTACGCCCGCCGTGTCGTTGTCGGTGATGCTGACCCTGATAACCGCCGTCAATGCGTCGTAGTTGCCGCCGCCGGTGGCCGTGTGCGTCAGCGTCACCATATCGGTGGCGGCATCGGCGTCTTCACCCGCCGTGACCGTGACCATTTGCGCCGTGTCCCAGTTGCTCGTCGTGAATGTCAGGCTGGCGGTATCCAGCGTCAGGTCGGTGCCGGTGTGACCGGTGACCGTTATCGTGGTACTCATCGTCGGTTCGGTGGCCAGGGACACCGGGTAACCGACACCATCGGTATCGCCTTCAGCGACCGTCAGGGTCGGCGGCAGCACGATGGTCGGATCCTCCATGATGGTGAAGTCCGTCAGGCTGTCTGTGCCGTCCGCGCCGCCTTCCAGGCCGGTGCCGGAGGTATCGCCCAGGGTGCCCAGATCGATGTCGATGGTCTCGCTGGCGTCGGACGTGCCGTCAACCTGCACGGTCAGGGTCAGGGTGGCGGTGGCCGAGGCCGGGCCGGTAAATGTCACCGTGCCCATGCTGCCGCTGTCCGGGATGTTGTAGGCGATATTGTTCGCCGCGGTGCCGGTCAGGGTGTAGTCCGCCCGCGTCGCGGTGCCGCCCAGGGTCAGCGGTACCGGCAGCACCTCGCCGCTGACCAGCTCGCGGCCCAGGGTGACGGTGATTTCTGCGGTGGCGCCCTCGTTGATGTTACCCGCCGTGCCCGCCAGGGTCACGGTGGTCGGATCGTCGTCAATGACCGTAAAGATCACGGTGCTGGGATCGCCCCGGGTATGACCGAAACCACCGCTGGCCATGATGCCGGTGGTTGCTGTCCGCCCCGGCAGGTCGTCTATGTCGTTGTCGTTGATGCTTACCCGAAATGTGTTCATCGGGGTCTCACCGGCGATGGCGGTCGCACCAAGCCCTATCTGGGCAGTCCCTCCATTAGGGGTAATAGGGCTAAAACCCACTTGACCAGTGCCGCCAATGGGGATGTCGGAGGTCACGATGATGGTGCGCTCGGCGCCACCCTCGACGATGTCCGTGTGGTCGTCCTCTACCGATACCGTCAGCACCGGTACGTCGTCGTCGGTGACGGTGACTTCCACGTCGTCGATGGCGAGGCTGGAAACGTAATTGGTGTCTGTGGTGGACGCCGCTGCGTGGCTGATGGTCGCTATGCGTCGGTTCATGGCGTCATCACGGTTGTTGTCGATGCCCGTCACCGTGAAGGTCTGGGCCGCATTCCAGTTGGCCGTGGTGAAGGTCAGGGTCGTCGGGGTCACGGTGGCCGCACTTGTTGTGTCGGATTCCGCCGTAATCGTCACGCTGCCGCTCGGCTGCGTGCTCAGCCTTATGCCGTAGTTGTCCGTGCCGCCGGCTTCAGCCACTGTAGTGTCGCCGCCCGTCTCGGTGACGGTGACGCCCGGGGTGACAATGTTGAAGTCCGCCAGGTTGTCCGTGCCGGCCGCGCCGCCGCTCAGGCCGGTGCCGGAGTCGGCGTCCAGGGTGCCCAGGTCGATGTCCACTGTGACGCCGGCGTTGACTGCGCTCAGGGTCAGGGTGGCGGTGGTGGCCGTGGTGCCCGAGGTCGGGCCGGTGAAGGTCACCGTGCCGACGGCGCCGCCCAGGCCGGTGTAGGTGATACCGGTCGCCGCGGCGCCGGTCACGGTGTAGTCGGTGCCCGGTGTCGCGCTACCGCCAAAGGTCAGCCGCACCGGCAGTGTCTCGCCGTTCACCAGACCGCGGCCCAGGGTCACGGTGATTTCCTTGGTGCCGCCTTCTGTGATGTCGCCTGACGCGCCCGCCAGGGTCACGGTGGTCGGATCGTCGTCGATCACGGTCGCTGTGACGGAGGCCGGGGTGAGGTTGTAGTCGGTGTCTGTGGAGGTGGCGGCGTGGCTAATGGTGACTGCCTGATTGACGGCGTCGTCGTCGTTATCCACTCCGGTGACGGTGATGCTCTGCGCCATGTTCCAGTTGGTGCTGGTGAATACCAGGCTGCCGGGGTTGACCGTGGCGGTGGTCGGTGTGCCTGAGGTGGCTGTGATGGTCACGTCTGCGGTCGGTTGTGTGTCCAGCGTCATGCCGTAGTTGTCCGTGGTGCCGCCTTCGATGGGCCTGGTGTTGCCGCCCGTCTGGGTGATGGTTACGCTCGCTGGAGGAGGGTCGTTGACCCGCAGGTCGAAGCTGTTGGCGCTGCCGCTCGGGTCGGCACCGCCGCCGACATTGGTGTTCAGGGTTGCAAGGTCAAAGCCGTTGGCGGTGGCGTCGTTCGGGCCGAGGGCGATGGCGTAGGTCTCGAAACCGTCGCCCTCGGCGGTGTCGTCGTCTGCCGGTGTCAGTGCCAGGACGGCGTTCTGGGCGCCTGCACCCGAAAAGGTCACTTGCGGGGTGGGCGTGGTCGCGGCCGACAGGGTCACTCCGGTATTGAGGCCGCCAGCGGTCCCGGCTGCCAGGCCCCAGTCGGCCGGGGTCACCCCCGTACCGCCGATGGACAGCGGCACGTCAATGGTTTCGCTATCAGTCAGTGGTCGAGACAGGGAGACGAGAATGGATATTTCACCGCCTTCAGTAATGGTGGTGCCACCAATACGGCCGAGGGAGACGACCGTGGGGTCGTCGTCGATCACGGTCGCTGTGACGGGGTCCGGGGTGAGGCTGTTGTAGCGGGTGTCCGTGGAGGTGGCGGCGTGGGTAATGGTGACTGCCTGGTTGGCGGCGTCGGCGTTGTTATCCACCCCGGTGACGGTGATGCTCTGGGCCATGTTCCAGTTGGCGCTGGTGAAGGTCAGGCTGCCGCTGACCGTGGCGGTGCCCGGTGTGCCTGAGGTGGCTGTGATGGTCACGTCTGCGGTGGGTTGTGTGTCCAGCGTCATGCCGTAGTTGTCCGTGGTGCCGCCTTCGATGGGCGCGGTGGTGCCGCCCGACTGGTTGATGGTTACGCTCACCGGGTCGTTGACCCGCACGTCGAAGCTGTTGATGATGCTGTGCGGGTCGGCACCGCCGCCGACATTGGTGTTCAGGGTTGAGCGGTCAAAGCCGTTGGCGCTGGTGTCGTTCGGGCCGAGGGCGATGGTGTAGGTCTCGAAACCGTCGCCCTCGGCAGTGTCGTCGTCTGCCACTGTAAATGTCAGGATGGCGATCTGGGCGCCTGCACCCGAAAGGCTCACCTGCGGGGTGGGCGTGGTCGCGGCCGACAGGGTCACTCCGGTATTGGGTTCCGAGGTCGTGAGTTCCAGACTCCAGTCGGCCGTGGTCACCCCCGTACCGCCGATGGACAGCGGCACGTCAATGATTTCGCCAATAGCCAGTGGTCGAGACAGGGTGATGTTAATGGATAGTTCGCTGCCTTCGCTAGTGGGGCTGGTGCTAAGATCACGACTCTCGTTGTGGGCGAGGAGGACGAAGGTGGGCTCGTCGTCGATCACGGTCGCTGTGACGGGGTCCGGGGTGAGGTTGTAGTCGGTGTCTGTGGAGGTGGCGGCGTGGGTAATGGTCACTGCCTGGTTGACGGCGTCGTCGTCGTTATTCACTCCGGTGACGGTGATGCTCTGCGCCGTGTCCCAGTTGGCGCTGGTGAATACCAGGCTGCCGGGGCTGACCGTGGCGGTGGTCGGTGTGCCTGAGGTGGCTGTGATGGTCACGTTTGCGGTGGGTTGTGTGTTCAGCGTCATGCCGTAGCGGTCCGTGGTGCCGCCTTCGATGGGCCTGGTGTTGCCGCCCGTCTCGGTGATGATTACGTCCGGTGAGGGTGGGTCGTTGACCCGCACGTCGAAGCTGTTGGTGGTGCTGCTCGGGTCGGCACCGCCGCCGACATTGGTGCCCAGGGTTGAGCGGTCAAAGCCGTTGGCACCGTCGCCGTCCGGGCCGAGGGCGATGGTGTAGGTCTCGAAACCGTCGCCCTCGGCGGTGTTGTCGAATACCGGGGTCAGTGTCAGGGTGGCGGTCTGGGCGCCCAACCCCGAAAAGCTCACCTGCGGGATGGCCGTGGTCTGACCCGACAGGGTCACTCCGGTATTGAGGCCGCCGCCGATCGCGGGCTCCAGGCTCCAGTCGGCCGTGGTCACCCCCGTACCGCCGATGGACAGCGGCACGTCAATGGTTTCGCTAGCAGTCAGTCGTCGAGACAGGGTGACGAGAAAGGCCACCAAGTCGCCGCCTTCCCTAATGGCGCCGGTGCCACCAAAACGGGTGAGGGTAACGACCGTGGGCTCGTCGTCGATCACGGTCACTGTGACGGGGGCCGGGGTGAGGTTGTAGTTGGTGTCTGAGGAGGTGGCGGCGTGGGTAATGGTGACTGCCTGGTTGGCGGCGTCAGCGGCGTTATTCACCCCGGTGACGGTGATGCTCTGCGCCATGTTCCAGTTGGCGTTGGTGAATACCAGGCTGGCGGGGTTGACCGTGGCGGTGGCCGGTGTGCCTGAGGTGGCTGTGATGGTCACATCTGAGGTCGGTTGTGTGTCCAGCACCATGCCGTAGCTGTCCGTGGTACCGCCTTCGATGGGCCTGGTGTTGCCGCCCGTCTCGGTGATGGTTACGCCTACCTGCGCGGCGGCTTCGGTTGTCAAACCCACCGACAACGGCAAACCAAGCAACACGGCAATCAGCCCGCGGGCCAGGAGACCATTCCGGGCAGAGGTGAATCGACGGGCTGCCGAACGCCGCCCTGTGTCGATGGTGAGGCTCAACATAAATACCCCATTTGGGGGGGGGGGGGGGGGGGGGGGGGGGGGGGGAGGGGGGCATTAAATTGTGTATGTCGCCTGTAGCGCGTTTCAGGGGCATTGTGACCACGTTTATCTCCTTTACCTTGACGGTGTGCAACCGGCCTTGTGGGCCGCATTTATTTCCAATCTGTTTCAACTTGCTCTACTCCGGGTTCTGTATACCGATGTTGTCTCTGTTCAGGCCCGGCCTTGTGGGCCGGTTCCGGGTGCCGGTTCCGAATGCCGGTTCCAAATTCAGGCCCGGATTTATGCCGGCAATTTGAGCTACTTTAGACCCATTCTTGACAAATTACAATCCCCTTTTCCTGATTTAGTTGCTTAATTTGATTAAATCGCAGCCGATAGTCGTCCATGGGTGTTTGCAGGCCAGTTTCATCATCCTGTCTGTCGATTACATACGCTGGCTATCCGATTTCCCGACCTGCTAAAGCTAATTCCGGTGATCGTATCCAGGTTCTGTAGTCCCGCAAAGTATCGATATCCAGCAATCCTTCAAATACAGCCAGCTTCAATCCGGAGCGCCGAATCCGCTCCTGAGTCAGTCGGGCCACCTTTGCTGAACTCCACGGCATATTCCGAAATACGTGGGCATGACTTTTTTTCATGCCGATCAGGCCGTAGCCGCCGTCTTCCGTTAAGCCCAGTACCAGGTCATTGCTTTGCAGTGATAAAAATGCGCTTTCGACCCGATGACGCGACAGGTTGGTCAAATCGCTGCCGACGATTATCACGTTTTCATGATTCTGTAAGCCTGTAGCGATTATCCGATACATTCTTCGACCAAGGTGTCCGGTCGGTTGCCTGTGCAGGCCGATACGCAGCCCCAGCCGGTAGTTCCTGAATTTCGGATGCGTGGTATCAGGTGAGCACGATAGTTCAATCTGGTAGTTCCCGGATGAAGATAACTCACGGGCTGTTCTGTCCAGTAATGTCATGTAGATCATTGCCGCCCGTTTTTTTCCCACTGCCGGGATCAGGCGTGTCTTTACTTTCCCGGCAACCGGTGCCCGGGCCATAATCACCAGCAAGTTTTTATTTTCCATGACCATAGTACCGGCGATGCAGGTCCTGCGGGTCTGCTCCCAGAAAATAGCGGAGGCGTAACCACCACATCAGCAGTGTCATATAGATAATTCCGCTTTTCTTCCAGCGCCGGCTGGAAACCAGCATAGGGCTGGACAGGCAGCGTAGCGGCCACATTTTCTGAGTGCTTTGCTCAACGCTATGTCTTCCATAATCGGAATATCCGGGAAACCACCAATCTGTCTGAGCAAGGTGCCTCGAACAAATATGCCCTGATCTCCGGTTGCGACCCGGGTCAGGCGGGAACGCCAGTTCATCATTCGTTCGATGATGCGAAAGGCCCTGTGAGTGCCGCTCAGCCTGACGTCAAACCTGCCCCAGTCATAACCCCGGTTCAGGCTGTCCCGTATCTGTTCGATTGCATTGTCAGGGGGTGTGCAGTCTGCATGCAGGAACCAGTAGATGTCGGCCTGCAGGTGCCTGTAGCCATGATTCATCTGTGATGAGCGACAGGCTGTTTCCGTTTGCAGCAGGGTCAGACCGGCCTGGGTCAGTTGTTTAACCGTGTCATCCTGGCTGCCGCCGTCCACTATGATGATCCGGCCTTGCTGGTGATAGCCGCGAAGCATCCTGATGATGTGTGCGCAATGTCTGGCTTCATTCAGGACCGGTACGATGATCGCTGTGTTGTCTGCTGATTGTGACATTTACTGATGCTCGCTGCCTTAATTTCTGATCGGGTGGCTCTCTGCTAGAATGCGCCGCCATGCCCCGGTAGCTCAGCCGGATAGAGCAGCCGCCTCCTAAAGAAAAGCGCCATTTTTTAACCCATTGATTTATGTGGAACTGATTCTACAGGATATTGAGTTGAACCCTGACCATGATGACCTGGCGGTGAAAACAATTCGCCGGGAAGTTGAAGCATTGCTACCTAAAGAACGACCGGGTGGGCTTGTGGTCAAGGCGTTCCTGTGTATCGTCGAAACCACTAAACTCTTTTTGAATGATCAAGAAATCTTCGCCCAACACGTCCGGCTGCTTAGCAATCCATTCTTGAAGGTGATCGCGTTCACGAAACCCCAGTGAAGAAAATGACTTCTGTTCAAGTCGCTGGATGCTGTTTGATGATTTATTGATCTTGTACATGTCGTGTCCTTACGCTGCAAAAATGTCGGGCTGTAGTTCAGCTAAACCATTATTGAATAGTGCTTGAATTTCGGTTGCTGGAACGTTCATCAGTTCTTTAGGTTCCATCTTGTGCATTCCGCCACCGTAAACACGCCCTTCATCAAGCATTGCCTTACCGGTAATTTGATTCAATGCTTCAAGTAACTGTTCATGCAGTTCAGGGTTTTGTTTAATTTCTTTTTCCAAGTATGGCTTGGGATAAAGTATCAAGTAGGAATTAGCAACAATGGCTTTTGACCTGTTCAGTACAAAACGAAATGGTTTTTCCCCCTCCTTATCTGAACGACCGATGTATGTACAATAAAAGCGGCTTTCAGCACGACTTTCTTGTGAATACCAAATTTTACGACTTTTACACAAATACCGTTCAGGCACACCAGACTGAACGCCTTCTTCAAGATAGTCATAAAGTTCAGAGTAACTACGCTTTACTTCATCAAGTGGAAGTTTACAGTCTAGAACAAACAATTGATTTTCAATTTCTGGAAAACCATTTCCATCAGACTTAACTTCCGACACATTAAGGTAGCGTGGGCTTGGCAAGATTGGACGAAAGTGTTCAAGTGGTAATCCCCGGCTTTCAATTTGTTCGCGTGTAAGAACAAAGAACTTATTGTCACCGGTTGCTATGCCGCGCTTAACGGCAAAGAAGTCATTTAATCTTGGTTCATTGTTTTCTTCACGTTCTTCAGATAGCGGGAATCGCGTCCATTTCTTTTCTTTTTCTAATACAGAAACGCTAATGTCTTTTTCATGTGTTGGGGCGTCGATTGTTCCGCCATACGTGAACTTTACTTTATGAGTTTTCCCCGGATTTTTGTTTTTAAACCAAACAACCGCCGATGAAACGAGGGCGTCATCAAATTGAACATCACTTGGATCAAACCGATGAATCTGAAGAAGTGTTACTTCATTCAGTAAATAATCCTTAACAGCCCGACCGTAATTAACATCCATGAATTCACTTGGGATCAACCAACCGGCAACACTGTTTTTCTTCATCCATGGGTGTGCAAGTGCCATGAAGTGACAATACAGACCTGCCAAACCGGATAGTTTCATGTTTGCGGCTTCAACTGCTTTAGCTTGAAGGCGTTCCTTTTGTCCGTTCATATGGTGATGACGAACATAAGGCGGGTTACAAATGATTAGATTATATTTTTCATCTTCAGTCGGTGGGTTTTGTTTAGTGAAGTCGGCAAGCTGATAATCAAGGTCAGTTCCTTCCCATAGCTTCGAAGCTGGCTTACCGTAATGTCCATCAATTTCAAAACCAGTTGCCGCTTCAATACGGGATTCAGGAAATACACTGTTCAACGCACTGTAAAACGACCCTGTACCAAATGCGGGGTCAAGAAAACGAACCTTTCCACGTTTAGGGAAAATGTTTTTTGCATGGGTCAGAACGTCATTAGCCAGCATATCAGGCGTTGAAAATTGTCCCATGATATTGCGTTCTTCCTGGGTCTTTTGACCGTCAAGTTCCGCCTGTAGGGTCTGACGTTGGTTTTCTAGTTGATCAATTTTCATTTTAGAATCCGAACTGTGCTAGATCATCAATACGGTGTTCCCAAACCCAGTCAATACCTTCAGCGGCTTCATACCCAAGGTAACCGGAATCAAAATAACCACATAGGAATAGATCAAAAGTGATTTTGTCACCGTAGGTATGGCGAAGCTGTTGAATCTTAATCGCTTCTTCTTTGCGGCGTTTGTTCGTGTTAGTAAAGTCACCGGCAGACTTAGCTTCAAACAGTGCGGGGAAGTCACCTTCTTTAGCATCCTTACGCATGATTACCGCATCTACCGGTATGTTAACTTGCTTACCATCATCGCCTTGGTTTACTGGTACATTGAACCGGAATGAAAAGGTGCCATTGGGCATAGAAAGCCAGTCTTCAGCTTCACCCGAATTAAGTTCACGATACCCACGGGCTTCAAGCCATGCTTTCATAGCGGCAAGTTGGCGCTGTTCCTGGGCGCTTCTGATTATCGGGTCAGCAACCGCACCACAAAGACGGTCAGCAACGATTGTTGAAGCCCGGTGAACTTCTTCTTTCGTCCCGGCATCACCACGGTTCTTCCAAACGAAAATATCAGGGTCAGCCATCTTTTCAATAATGTCCCCGATCATATCCAATTGTTTGATCAATTCCGGTTGTTTCATTTTTGGTGGAACACGACCGTCTTTTTCCATGGACTTCACTAAGTTGGGTGATACACCAGCTAAGCCAACAAGACGATCACTGGCAATGGGCGGGCATGTTGTCATTCGAAGCATGGGCAACGCTGAAGGGTGACACTGAAGCGTTTCAGGCTTAATGTTCGTTAAGTTCTCCGTCCACTGAAGGGCTTCTTCAACTTGCTTAGTGGTTTCAATTCGGGTTTCCCTAAATGCCTTGGGCGCGAACGTCATAAACCAGTCGTTGTAAAAATCAACTGACTTGGCAACGTCAGCTTTCCATAAATCTACTTTGTCGCGGTTTACTCCCACGGATTACCCCCAATTGGTTTTATTCTTGTCAATCATCGCGCCCATTGTTCTATGGCACGGCGTATGAAGTCGGTCTTACTAATACCTTCAGTTGAACAAATGTCGTCCAAGCATTCGGCTTCATCCCGGTCAATCACCACCTGAAGGCGTTTCTTGTCCCCTTTGGCGATTTGTTCCCGGTACTTCTGTTGTCTTTGGTTTGCTGTCTTGTCCACGATTAAAACCCCGTGTATAAACATGGCGCGTTATACTGTAACGCAAGTCATTGGAAAGATCGACGGAAAAACGCTTTAGTACATGAAAACAGGGAAGTTTCTGACTGAATTTAAGTTGAACTGATTCAACTATGGTCATGTGGCTGGTAGAATGCCCCACGTTATGTCCCGGTAGCTCAGCCGGATAGAGCAGCCGCCTCCTAAGCGGCAGGTCGGACGTTCGAATCGTCTCCGGGGCGCCAGTTACTCCACAGGAGGCAATCGCCATAATACTGGTATTTTATGCGATACAGGGCTGTATCGATACAATTTAATGGCAGATAAGCCATTGACTTTGAAAGAAAAAAACCGCATTGTCGTTGTCTGTGCTCTGATCAGTCCAAAATGGACCTGTTCGAATGGGCCTGCTCGGGGCTTTTTTAAGTTTCCATCTACAAAAAAATGGCCCGGGATGTAAACTCTGTCAGTCATCCCGAAGCTTTGCGGGAACACCGGCATATAAATGCAGTCAAACCTGAACCTTCTTATTTCCTCTATGCTGTGTGTATGTCGAATGAAGCAAAATTTTATATCGGTCAGGTTATCCAGCATCTGAAATTCAATTATCGCGGCGTCATCTTTGATGTCGATGCCGACTTCCAGGGAACGGAGGAATGGTATGAGCTGGTGGCTCGCAGCCGTCCACCGAAAAACAGGCCCTGGTACCATATCCTGGTCGAGAACAGTGCCAGCATGACCTATGTTGCCGAAAGACATCTGGAAGTCGATAAGCAAAACTGTCCGGTTGAGCATCCGGCACTTGGGGCACTATTCCATGAGTATCGGAACGGGGTTTATATCAGGAACCGAGCCATCAATTGAATGGCTATATCGCTGCACCGATATCATTGGTGCCGGCCGCACGCCAGCCTGAAATATCAGCCACCCATCCAATCTTTGAGTATGCCGGTGAATAACGTGGTGAGTTTTTAGCTCTGGCCCGATTCAAGCCGGAATTGATCGAGGCCGGGGTCCAGAGAGGTTAAAGATGGGCGGAGCATATGGGACAATACCGCCTTCTGAATGATTTTGTTTAATCCGGACCAGACCGTTGTTCACCATACCTGAAATCCTCAACAGGCCTGATCGTCGCTATCAGTGGGGGCAGTTGTATTGTTCCAGCTATGGATTGCTGTTGCGGCAGGCCGCCCTGACGGTTGATGCGCCACTGCTGGTTGTGGTTGCCAGCGGCCAGGAGGCCGATGAGTTGATCGCACAGCTTGATTTTTTTGCCAACGATGATCTACCCGTCCGGTGTTTCCCCGATTGGGAAACTCTGCCCTATGATGTGTTTTCCCCCCACCAGGATATTACGTCTACACGCCTTGAGGTGCTGTCACGGTTGTCTTCTTTCAGGCGCGGCTTGCTGATTACGACTATCGGCACTCTGATGCAACGGCTGGCACCCGTCGAGTATGTACGGGCCCATACCCTGATGTTGAAAAGTGGCGATGTGCTGGATATTGACGCATTCCGCTCACAGCTTGGTCACGCCGGATATTATGCTGTACCGCAGGCCACCCGACATGGCGAGTTTGCGGTGCGCGGCTCTCTGTTAGATGTTTACCCGGCAGGCTCCGAGCTCCCTTATCGAATTGACTTGTTTGACAAGGAAATAGAGTCTATCCGAATCTTCGACCCGGAGAGTCAGCGCACTATTGAGTCTGTGAGTGAAATTCGCCTGTTGCCCGCCAGGGAATTTCCTCTGGATGAGAATGGTATCAGGCTGTTCCGCCGGCAATTTCGCCGTAGATTTGAAGGCAATCCCAAAAATTGTTCTGTCTATAACGATATCAGTGACGGTCTGGCCAGTGCGGGAGCGGAATATTATTTACCTCTGTTTTTCGAGGATACAGCCACTTTATTTGATTATCTGCCACAAAATACAATCATCACAATCCTGGATGAAGCCGTCAGTGAGGCCGAAAGCTTTTACCGGCAGGTCGAGGAGCGTTATGAGTCTTACCGGCATGATGTTGAACGCCCTATTCTTGCGCCCGAGCAGCTTTACATCAGTACAGATGAGTTAAATGAGGTTATCCACAATCATACGTGCCTGGATTTGCAACACTACGCCTGTGAAAAAGAAACCAGACTCACCAGGAATTTCAATACCGCACCAATCCCCGATGTGCATATTAACGCACGTGCAGAAGACCCGGCATTAATGCTCAGGCAGTTCATTGGAGATTTCCACGGCAATATACTGTTAACCAGCGAAACTCCCGGTCAACGCGAAATACTGCTGGAACTGTTACGCGGTTTTGATGTACGGCCGGTATTGAAAGAATCATGGCATGATTTTGTTGCCAATCCGGCGCCACTTTGTCTGACGGTGTCGCCTGTCAGCGCCGGCATGATACTGAAGGACAGGCGGGTCGCAATTATATCCGATCAGCAGATACTGGGTAAACGCACACGTCAGCTATCCGCCCGTCGCCGCCGTCGTCAGGATGCCAATCAGGTATTTACAGATTTAGGTGAGCTGCATATCGGTTCTCCTGTGGTTCATGAAGAACACGGAGTCGGGCGATACCTCGGTTTACAGACGCTGCATGTAAACGGCTATGAGGAAGAATTCCTCACCCTGGAATATGCCGACAAAAACAAGCTGTATGTCCCGGTCGCGTCTTTACACTTGATCAATCGCTACAGCGGCGGCCCGGAAGAAACTGCCCCACTGCATCACCTGGGCAGTGAGCAGTGGGCAAAAATCAAAAGTAAGGCTACTCAAAAGATACGCGATGTTGCGATAGAACTGCTGGATATCTACGCCCGCCGCGAGGCGCAGCCAGGATACAGTCATACCCTTGATCACGTGGAATATGACGCCTTTGCCGGGAGCTTTCCCTTCGAGGAAACCGAAGATCAGTTCAATGCCATCAATAGCGTTATTGAAGATTTGCAGTCCGGTCGGCCAATGGACCGTGTGGTGTGCGGTGATGTCGGCTTTGGTAAGACTGAAGTCGCCATGCGTGCAGCCTTTGTTGCGGCGCAGTCCGGTAAGCAGGTCGCAGTCCTGGCACCGACGACGCTGTTAACCCAGCAGCATTTTCAAAACTTTCGTGACCGTTTTGTGGACTGGCCGATCAAGGTCGAGGCATTGTCTCGCTTTCGCAGCAGGAAAGAAGCCGTCACCATTATCAAGCAGCTAAAAAGCGGGGAAATTGATGTTGTCATCGGAACTCATAAACTCCTGCAAAAAGATGTTGAATTCAAGGACCTTGGCCTGTTAATTATTGATGAGGAACATCGCTTCGGTGTTCGCCAGAAAGAGCGGATAAAGGAGATGCGCAGCCAGGTTGACATGCTGACGCTCACGGCAACGCCTATCCCCAGAACGCTGAATATGTCACTGTCCGGACTGCGTGATTTGTCTATTATTGCCACTCCGCCAATGCAACGGTTGTCAGTGAAAACATTCGTCAATGAATGGCGTGACCAGTTGGTCCAGGAAGCCTGCCTGCGTGAAATCAAACGTGGCGGTCAAGTCTATTTCCTGCATAACGATGTTGGCACTATTGAAAAAACAGCCGGAAAAATTCGTGGGCTGGTTCCTCAGGCTCGAGTCGAGGTCGCTCACGGTCAGATGCACGAGCGCGAGCTCGAACAGATTATGCTCGATTTTTACCATCGTAAATATAATGTTCTGGTCTGTACAACGATTATTGAAAGTGGCATTGATGTACCAACGGCCAATACCATTTTGATGAATCGTGCTGACAGGCTCGGTCTGGCGCAGCTCCATCAGCTACGCGGACGTGTCGGGCGCTCGCATCATCAGGCGTATGCCTATCTCATTATCCCGCCCCGTAAAATCATGACGACTAATGCCGTCAAGCGTATCGAGGCGGTGGAGTCACTGGAAGATCTCGGTGCCGGTTTTTCACTGGCAAGCCACGATCTGGAAACCCGTGGTTCCGGAGAGTTGCTGGGAGAGGAACAAAGCGGCCAAATAGCCGAAATTGGGTACACCATGTACACCGATTTGCTAAAACGTGCAGTTGATGCGCTCAAATCCGGGAAAACACCGGAACTGAATCAGCCCCTGTATCAGGGGCCGGAAATTGAGTTGCACATACCCGCACTGCTACCGAATAAATATCTGCCGGATGTCCATGCACGATTGATTCAGTATAAACGTATAGCCAATGCCGAAGATAAAGCCACCTTGAAGGATCTCCAGGTGGAAATGATTGACCGCTTTGGCCTGTTACCGGATGCAACCAGGAATCTGTTTGCTCTGACCGAACTGAAGATACAGGCTCGACAGATCGGTATCCGGAAAATTACTGCCAACGATGCAGGCGGTCGTATTGTATTTGATGATCAGCCCAGGATAGACACAACTCTCCTGGTTGGATTAATCCGGCAATCTCCAGACATTTACCGCTTTGATGGCAAAAATACATTCAAACTTCAGGTAGAGATGCCTGAAGCGGAAGACCGTTTTAATATAATTTCACAATTACTGACCCAACTTAGCGTGAAAAAGGCCGCGTAGGCGGGCACAATGTTGCCATGAATAGAATAATGGTCCTGAATGCTTTCATGTTATCTCTGTTTTGTCCTCTGGCGGCAAATGCCGTTTACGATGAACGTTGGTATCGCGTGGAAATCATTGTTTTTGCACATAACGATCACGCCGCACTTCAAGAAGAATACTGGCCGGAGGAGCCGGGCCTGCCGGATATGTCCGATGCGGTTTCGCTCGTCACTGATGTTAAAGACTCTGAGCATCTGCCAGGCCAGAGAATAGAATTCAAAAGACTACCGGTACGAATGCTATCAAACGCACTGTCGCTCCTACAGCGCTCAGATCGTTATCGCATTATCCATGCCACGGCCTGGAGTCTGCCCGGTTTATCTCGAAGGCGGGCTCCGCCTGTGCGTATTAGAGCAGGCCGCCGTTATACCCTGGCGGGAACGGTCATGCCTTCGGTTCCGGACATATATGTTCAGTCCGCTATTTCACAGGCAGGCCAACAAAAAGCCGAAGGGGCTGTTGACGATGTACTGTATGAGATTGATGGGCAAATTAAAATTTCATTGAGTCGATATCTTGATGTCGATACAGATCTGGTCTTTCATGACAATGTCTTTCTACCCGGCCCTGACGGCGTACCGATACAAAGCTTTCGTGCTTTTCGCCTAACCGAATTTAGACGCATGAGGAGCCGGACCATCCACTATCTCGATCACCCGATGTTCGGCGTTGTTATCGGTATAAACCGCTTGTAATATCCGATGAGTCGCTATTGGCTGTCGTCAGCGAAATCAAGGCGTCTTAACGGGGCACTTCAGCCCGCCACCTGCTCAATGGTTGAACCGATCAGTTCACGCACCATTTTCATGCCTTCATGCAGGTTTCTCTGAATTTTAGCCAGGGTGATCTCGCCATCACTGCGTCCGGCCGCCTTGTTCGCCACCACGTTGATTGCCGCGTAGCAAAGATCAAGCTCTTTTGCGAGGGCTGCCTCAGGCATGCCCGTCATTCCCACCACCGTACAACCCTCTCTCTCAAGCCTGTTTATCTCAGCCGCTGTCTCCAATCGAGGGCCCTGCATGGCGGCATAAATCCCGTTATGAATAGCCTCGATATTATTCGCCTCGGAACCATCACAAATAAGTTTACGCAGTTGCGGACAATATGGTTCGGTGAAATCAATATGGGTTACCTGCGCCAGATCATTTTCAAAAAACGTATGCTTTCGTGAATGCGTGTAGTCCATGATCTGATCAGGAATGACCAGCATACCGGGTTCCAGGCTATCAGTAATGCCGCCAACAGCGGCTACGGCTATAACATGACTGACCCCAACCTGCTTCATCGCCCAAATATTCGCCCGGTAATTCACCTTGTGCGGAGGTATGGTATGACCGTAGCCATGACGTGCAAAAAAAAACGATTTCGTGTTCACAAAATCGGCCATGGGTAAGCGGTCCCGAAGGTTCTCCATAGGGGGTACGGATCATCTCCTTCCTTACCAGTTCCAGACCGCTCAGTTCGGTGAGGCCCGTGCCGCCGATAATGGCCAGTCTATCCACCTTTCTGCTCCCCCACGGCATAAATCGCATTCAGGTTGCGAAAGTACCCCTTGTAGTCCATGCCGCAACCAAATACATAACGATCCTCTACGGGCACGCCGATATAGTCAGCAGAAACGGCCGGAACGCGCCTGTCGTGTTCTTTTATGGCCAGTACTGCCGAATGCACGCAGTTTGCACCTGCCTTGATGCAGGCTTCGTGAATGTTTTCCAGGGTCACGCCCTCATCCAGGATATCATCAATCAGCAATATGTCTCTGCCTCTAACAGATTGCTCCGGGAAGTATATCCAGGACATTTCACCGCCCCGGATTTCATGGCGATAGCGCGTTGCATGAGCGTAATCCAGCCCCAGAACATGATCGATACGTTTCAGAATTTCAACCGTCAGGAACAGCCCACCTCTCATAATACAGAGTGCGAGCGGGTCTGTACCTCCCAGGTCACGCTCGATTTCCTCCGCCAGGCGCTCATAGACCTGTTCCATCTGCCTGGCATCCCACAAACAATCGGCTGATTGTTTGACTTTTAATAACTCCTCTAACATATTACTATTCAGTGAAACGAACATGATTATTACCAAATCCGGATCACACAATAACAGTTGAAGGCTATTGCAGGAACCGATAATATCATTCCCAGATAAACACGCACCAAATGGAGATTGAAAATGTTTTTTGGCAGCCGTAACAGTAAACTGAAAGCACGCATTCAAGAGCTCGAAGAAGAAAACAATCGGCTTCGCGAGGCACTTCGATTCTACGCAGACCCCAAAAACTGGAATGAAGGGCATAAATACCGCGACGCTGATGACGCCACAATTTTTCAAGATGCCGGCACTACGAGCGTTTCCGTGGATATGGGCGCAACCGCCCTGCGCGCATTAAAAAACAAATAAAATCAGAGATTGTAAAGGCGAAAATTGTATGAAAATCTTAAATAATTGTTCAAACTATGGTCACCTGAAGACAAGTATGATCACCGCACCTGTCCGCTGTGGCGCGTACTTCGTTTAAAAACTCAATGCCAGAAAAAATTCTCATCGTTGATGATTCGGTATATCACCTTCGGGTACTGGAAAAGCTGATTCTGGCGGAATGCCCCAGCTTTCATATCGACAGTTACGACCCTGTAGCCAGAGGGATGCCGGGAAAAGACTTTGATTGGGCGGGCTATAACTTGCTTATCCTGGATTATCAGCTTAACAATGGTACTGCTCTGGATTGGCTGAAGGCCTACCGAAACCATGCCGGCTTTCCTCCTACGATTATTGTTACCGGCGAAGGCGATGAATCCATTGCTGTGAGAGCCATTAAGCTCGGTGCGAGTAACTATCTGACAAAGGATGATCTGAGTGCCCAGCGCTTAAGCTCCGCTGTACTGGAGGCTATTGAGGAAAAAACTCAAGAACTCTCTACTATCGACATAACTGATGAAATCACTCCTCTAAATGCGAAGGTACAAGAGAGCAACCAAAACAACAGAAAGGGCAGAACAACGACACAAGGCTGGGATCAGCTAAAAAAGGACATACATGAAACCACCTCGGGCGCATTACCGTTCACCCTTGAGGATATTCTCGGCGGCGGCGTAAAAATCAGGGATTACCAGATCGTGGGCTATATCGGTAAGGGTGGTATGGGCACGGTGTTTCGTGCCAAAAGCAAGCGTCGTGATGAAATGATTGCGATCAAATTACTGCATGGTCGACGAACCGATAATCCAACCGTCGTTCAACGATTTATCGAAGAATACAGCGTCATTGAAGAGTTGGATCATCCCAATGTCGTCAAAGTGTACTCGCAGGGATTCGCTGATGATCACGCCTATATCATCATGGAATACCTGCCGGCAGGCCATCTAAGGCAGGCCATAATACGCGGAATTAATCGTAAGCAGGCAATCAGCTATGGCTATAAAATAGTCTCAGCCTTGAATGAACTTCATCGACATGGCATTGTGCACCGCGACCTCAAGCCACTCAATGTTCTTTTTCGTGAAACCAATGTGCCTGTGCTGGTAGACTTTGGTATCGCCAAAAATCTGACACGTGGGGACCTGAATCTGACAACGGAAGGCACCATGGTCGGAACCCCGCTTTATTCAAGCCCGGAACAAATCAGAGGCGAACCACTGGATCACCGTAGTGATCAATATGCATTCGGCGTCATTTTCTATGAGATGCTGACCGGAAGTAAACTTTTTACAGGCGCAAATATCCCCACAGTGACTATGAAACACCTGGAAGATGAGCCTCCTAAACTGCCGGATGAATATTCCGATTTTCAGCCGATCATGGACCGATTGCTGACCAAGAAGCCCGGGGGGCGCTTCAATGCCACCGAAGAATTAATGCAGGAAATGAGTAAGTTTTTATAAGGCTTATTGGGCCATTGAGTGTGTGCGCACTCAAAATCAAGTCGCACTCTGGCTGTGGTAACGTGATTAATATGGAAGAATACGCTTGTAGCTCCATCTGACTTCCAGAGATATTTCTCATCGTCAAGTGTGACTTTGCACTTGCGTACATACAATATATCGCCATACTGGAGATTCCAATATCGCAATATCTGTTATATGAGCAGCGAAAAAATTATCGTGGTCGTAGATGCCATAGTCGCATCGCTGATCCCTGATTTTCTGGAAAACCGCCAGCAGGATATTGTCAGACTGACGAAACTGCTCAACCAAAAGGATTATGATGGCATCCGCATTACCGGACATAACCTTAAAGGCTGCGGCGCAAGCTATGGTTTTCAGTATATCACCGATATTGGTGTGCTGATTGAAACTGCCGCAGTTGAGCAAAATCAACTGGAAATTAACCGCAATATAGAAGATCTGAGAACCTATCTGAGCAATATAGAAGTCGAATATACATCATAATACGCGCCACCGGACAGCATCTCATCAAACCCTGAAACAGCTCGATCTGCTATGGCGTTCGGCTGTTATAAAATACTCTTAGTTGGAATTTTGCCTTATTAACTGAGTGGCTGATTGTACGCTTTAACACAAAATCAAAAAGCAGAGGATTAACATCATAAATCTCATTGAGATAGTCTCTTTCATCGGCTGTAATATGACCTGAATCGACCAGAGTGCGCGTCCGGATAACAAAGTTTACGGCTGGTAACGGGTAATCACTGCCATTTACAAGCTTGTGATGAATATCACTTGCGGCAAGTATTTTGTCCAGAATGAGCCATCGATTGAACTGGGTTACGCCGGATATGTCCGCATACAGTCGCCCCTCGTAGCGTTTATCCCGGAGCATTTCCATAGCGATATCGATATACGGAGTGCCGGGCTTGCAGATTACCTGTTCATCCTGTTGACATTCTCCAAGGCTGGCAACGTGCGCCATAATGATTTTAACGCCCATTGATAAGGGTTTCTTCAGGTAAAGCGGGTTACCAAAGCGCTGAAAACTCTCAGCTTCAACCGCCTTTTCATCGCCTGTATGGGTAATCAGCGTTATGCCAGATTCAACAAGTGTTTTATAGTAATCCTCAAGTTTCCTGGCTAAGGCAGGACTCTTTGCATCCGGATTGATCCCCATGGCATTCGGCAGCCATTTTACAAACCGCACCCCTTTCCCTGCATATTTTCTCAATTCGGTAACGGCGTCATCGCGATAGGGATGCACGGAAATTATCGGAAAAAAATAATCCGGATATTGTTGAACCACCTGCATCATTCTTTCGTTTGGAACATGGAAGGTACTCAGTTTTTTATCTGGCCTGCCTTGTGCATCGTGAAAATAATCAAAAGCCATCAGACCAAACTGGCCACGATGTGGCAGATGTTTAATGAGTCTGACGAGACGATCAATATACTGCTCATCGACTTTATCAAGGTCTGTGATACCTGCGGCGCTCTTGTAAACAACAAACCGGATATATCCGGTAATATTGAGCGGGTTCTGCCAGCTCTCATTAACGAAAGTCCCATATTTATCCGGGTTCAAGCCAATGATATGAGTGTGATAATCAATTAATCGACTGGTGTCGATGCCCTGGTAAGCCCTCTGAATAAGTGCTTTTGCACCTGAGCTGAGCTGACTAATATCTTCCGGCTGCTTATTGAATGCACCTCCGACCCAGACACAGCCGGACAGGATAGACAGTACCATGAGCAGGGGGAAATAAAATTTTCGCCTTGACAAGGCGAAAATCATATTCGGGCTGCCCCTCATTACAACACTCCGTAGTTTATTTTTGTACAAAATCCAACATTTTTTGCGTGGATTTTAGTGCTTCGATGCGGACAAGTTCTTCTATATGTATTTCGTTTTCTCCAGTCTCCAATACATGCAACAAGTTATGCAACCCATTCATGGCCATCCAGGGGCAATGCGCACAGCTCTGGCAGGTCGCACCTTCACCAAAGGTTGGTGCCTCAATCAGCCTTTTATCGGGTGCTGCCTGACGCATCTTGTAAAAGATGCCATTATCGGTCGCAACAATAAACTCCTTATTGGGAAGCTCCCGCGTCGCGTTGATTAACCGAGTTGTGGAACCGACAATATCAGCGAGATCAATTACCGATTCAGGCGATTCAGGATGGACCAGTACGGCTGCTTGCGGATGCCGGTCAATGAGCCTCTCAAGCTCCTGGGAGCGGAATTCACTATGGACAATACATTCCGCTTGCCAGAGAAGCATATCGGCGCCTGTCATTTTCTGTACATAGCGCCCAAGGTGACGATCAGGCGCCCAGATAATTTTCTCGCCTCTGTCATGAAGAGACTGAACCACCTTCAGTGCGATACTGGACGTCACCACCCAATCCGCCATGGCCTTGACTTCGGCACTGGTATTGGCATACACCACGACCGTCCTGTCGGAGTGCATACTACAAAAGCGGGCAAAGTCTTCAGCCGGGCAACCCAGGTCCAGCGAGCATTCAGCTTCCAGTGTAGGCATTAACACTCGTTTTTCCGGGTTCAGTATTTTTGCCGTCTCGCCCATAAAGCGGACACCTGCAACGACCAGCGTGGATGCCGGATGCATGCTGCCGAATCTGGCCATGTCAAGCGAATCAGAAACAAAACCGCCGGTTTCCTCGGCGACTTCTTGTAAATCAGTATCGGTATAATAATGCGCGACCAGAACCGCGTCCTGCTCCCTGAGACTTTGCTTGATCTCTTCTCTAATGAACTTGCGGCGTTCACCCCGATAATGCGGCATCGAACCCTCAACCTGTGCGGTCAACGGAAAATTCACCACAGGAATAAATGAAATACCAGCCTTTGCGCCCATAACGATTAAAAATACCTCTATATTGGCGAACCGGAACTAATGCCCACACTAAAATATCTGTAGGAATCCGGCAATGAAAATAAATCCGAGCTTATATGATAGTCCACTTCCACGTTTTCCAGCGAACGTCTGTAGCCGGTCGCGTCCCATTGTTGCACAGGGAAACCTTTGCTCATATAGGTTTCCGGGGCATACAGATAATTTGCAAGGGAACAGGGAGTCTGAAGTTCCACGGGCGTTGCATCGCGAATTTCCTGCTGCTGTGTGGCCAGTAGCTTCTGATATTCCAGAAGCATTCCGGCCACTTCCGGCATGAAACCATCTGCCGCAACAACGTGATAACACAACTGACCGTTTGCAAAAAACTGAAAATACCGCGTTGGTACGCCCGCTATCGCAGGCATATTCCTGTCTTCAAAATATTGCTCACGCAAAACCAGGTCCTTCGGAGCGAGCATATAGGAACCCACCGGATCTACAACAAATATCTGCTGATTTTCCGACAGGACGCTGTAAACACGGTTTTCGGCGTGGTCGTATAAGACAAAATCCAGTGCATTCGGGTTATCGTCAATTCTGATATACCGCTCGGTAACCAGCATCCTTATTGTATGTGGCACAACACCAGGTTCCGACTCCTCAAACAAGAGCAAGGTGGTCGCTATCGTGCCAGGGGTTGAACCTGCTCCCTGCGATGCCGAATCCGCCTGGGATGTGCCGGCAGTAACAGAGAGAGAGGGCTGCTGCTGAGAATACGGCTTATCACATCCATGGAGATAAAAGCCGAGGATGAAAATAAGCCAGCTACCATATTTTCTGAACATTGTTATCCAGTTCCTGTTGTGTAAGCCCGGTTCGCCTGCACACAACAATATCAAAGGAACCCACGATATGCACTGTATGAGTGCCACCACATATTGCACTTTTTGTTGTGGTTGATAATGTACTGCACTGAATCTACTTTACCGAGGTTTGTAATCCCAGTCCTTTGTGTGGGCGAACGCCGTTGTATTTGACCAGCCAATCGGCCAGTTTTTCGTTAAACAGCTCCAGGTCGGTGAAACGCTCACACGCGGCATTCATCCTGGAGGCCTTGGGATAGGGCCACAGGCAGGTCATCTGGCTGTCTTCAATCAGGCAATCAAACTCACCCTTGAACTCGCTGCCACCATCGGTCACGACTTGCCGGATAGGAAAAGGCGTGAACCGGAAGCACTTTTCAAAGAACTGCCTGGCCACCTGGCTGTTGAGTTTGGGTGCCGCCATGGCCAAAGCATAGTCACTGACCTCATCGATGCAGGTCAGGGTGTAGCGCCGCAGAGTATCCCATTCGACCTCTGTGCTGTACGGATCTAAAAAACATACCGCTCTGTCCATCGGTTTCGTGCGTTCACAGTAAAGCGGTAAAATCTTATTGGCATCATGCTTGATAACAGCGATGCTTTCCTTGCTGCTATCTTTTATTTCTTCTTTTAGCTTTTTAGCAAGTCGCTCGTCTTTCTCGATCAAGAGATAACGATCAAACGGTATTTTCAGCGCACGGACTACCGACCCATCTATCGGTTCAATGTCAAAAAGCTCCTTCCTGCATTGCAAATACGTCTGCAAACCTCGCAAATGCCCAGCGTCCGTATGTCTTCAGATTGTTTACTCCCGGAATCCGGCAGGTTTCCATCGTCGGTTTCTTTTCCCTGGCGTCTTCGCGCCGGTAGTCCTTGATCTCGACAATCAGTTTGAACGGTTCACCTCGCTCGTTCCTGGATAAGCACCGTCCATTGATGATCTGTCTGCTGCTTCCGCATTTGCTGTCTTTACCTTGCTGACATAATAGCAGTATCCGCAGTGGCTCTGTTACCGCATCTCCATCACCTGCTGAATCAAGTCGGCAAGGCTGAATGATGTGCGATTTTTTACCTCGACTCGGGCGGTAAAACCCGTTTTTGGATCAACCTTAATATCGAGGTCATCCCGATGTGCAGTGGTGCCTTTATCTATCTGTCTTTTCCGCGGCTGCCAGACCAGAAGGGCGATATACTTGGTCTCTGTGTTCAGATATCCATGTTCTCTGCACAGCGCTATCAACCAGCGCCAGAAGTGCCGCCCGTTGACGAGTTGCTTACTACTGTTTGCTTTATAGCCCGACTTGGCTTCGATGGCAAACAAGTAGAGCTTTTGTCTATACAGGACGGCAATCAAGGCATCGCACATTTTTGCCAGATGTGCGGGAGGGCGGTTACTGAAAAACGCCAAAGGCTTTGAGTCATCACAATCCAGGGAAAAGCCGATGCTGTGTCGGTCAGGTGACCTTGCCCAGACTGCATCTTCTATCAACCATTGCCTGCCTTGTTGCTTAAGCCGATACTGGCAATCAATAGCTTGGGTCAGGACTGCAATGATGTCAGTCATCGCCGGATTCCAGATGCTTTTCCTGCAAACTGTAATAGATGTCGTCATTGACCTCGTTCAAATCCTTGATCACCTCGTCAAATGTGGTGGCGTAGATACCGTCTTCGGAGGTAATTTCAAATGGAGTGATGGTCTGCTCGTCAAATAAACAGGCGGATACTTGATCGGCGGTCAATATCTCTTCTTCGCTGTAACTGTGCTTTTCGCGTAGCTCGCCGCTATCCTGGCTGAGCATCAGCAGGCTGTTGAATTCCCGCACCATATAATCGCTGTGGGTACTGATAACGATATGGATACCCGCATTGACCAGCTTCGCCAATACCCTGGCTATTGCGCGCTGATTTTGCGGATGTATGTTGAGTTCCGGCTCATCGATCATCAGCAGGTCACCCGGTTTGGCTCGATTTTCCAGATAGAACCAGAGACCAAACAGGCTTTTGACGGTACTGGAGGTCATATGCAGGCCCATACTGTCGGTTGGCACACCATCGCGTCTTTTTTGATAGGGCTTGAAGGCGATATTGCCGGAGCTTTTGTCCACGCTGTAGGCCCCACCGGCCAGCTTTCTCTGTAGCTCCTTGGCAGTTTCGTGAAAATAGCCAGCGGCACTCCGCTGCATGTCCGACAACTGGTTCAACCAGTCAATGTAATCCGCGATAGGTATAGCGTAGCGCGAACGAATCACGTCCCGTAAAAGTTCATTGAGATTGATATTTTCTTTCGAGGCATGGTGCAGCAGGGCGGTGCGTCGAGAGCTCAATTCACGATAAAACAAGTGCAGGCCGTTACGCTCGGCCGGCATAAGAAACGGATCGTTCATACTCTCGGCATCGTCAAGCAGTTTGCCAAATTGCTCAGGCTCCATCTGTAAGTAAAATTTCGCGTCATGCAGCAGGTCATCTCTGGCATTAAACAAATCGCCGAGCATTTCAGAGATTCCATTGTTGAATTTTTGCAATCCCCACTGTTCCGATTTCTCAGCCGATTTCCTCTTTTTCGCGAAAGCCTTCAGCTTCTTGTGACAATGGTATAGTGAATACATGACCCAGGTCTTACCGCTGTTGTTGGGTCCGCAGAAAATGGTCAGCGGCTTCTGGTTGAACTCTCCGGTACGTACAACGCCCAGGTTTGTTACTGTGAAATTCAGATTGATCATTGTCCAGTTATGCCATATGTCGGTGGCGCAAGAGTGGCGCCGATCTCTTTTCAATCGTGTTTAATCTCATGATCCGGCCATATTAGCCTTATCTATCATCTTGTTGAACTCTGCTTCAACCTTCTTCTCGAAATCCTGCTCCATTGTAAAGGCATCTGTAAATTCCGCGAAAGCCCATCGAACATAGCTTTCCAGGTTGTTCACCCTCGGAACCCAGCGGGTCTCCATGGCCAGCTTCTTCTCTTTGGCGTCCTCGCGCCGAAAACCCTTGATCTCGATAATCAGATTGAGCGATTCATCCTGCCCGTCGTCGATTTGCACGATAAAATCCGGTCGGTACTTGCGGGTCTCTGATCCATACCGATAGGGAATTTCCAATCCCAGACTGTGATTCTTCACATACGAAATAACGTGATCATGCCTTTCGGCGACGCGGCAGAATTCTGCTTCCCAGTCACTATTCAGGATGATCCAGTTGATATGCAATTTCCGCGGGTCCGTTTCCCATCGCTCATTTTTCGAGGTATTGAAGTTGACGGGTATCGTTGAACCGGTCGGGTTGTAAGGATCAAGCATAGCCTTGATAGGCCGTTCCCTGCTTTGCTCGGCCAGTATGATGGCCGCCGTGATCCACGAACAGGCCATGTCGGCCAATTCCTGATACATGAGCTGTGCCGGATAGGTGCTGCCCTTGCAGACGAGGCATTCGTCAAGCCATTGTCAGGTAATGTGCTTGAGCTGCCCAAATAAGTGGAGCTTTGGTTTTTTCCGGACCACGCCATTTGGTGTAAAGCAAATGTTGAGTGAGATGATAAAGCAGGGTGGAATAACGCAAATCACCGGTGTGATTCAGATTCAAATCAACCGTTTCGCGATAATACCCGCATTGTGCGTGACGGATGAGCCGGTTAAGTCCGGTGTCAATTCCAATACGGAGTCATCGTTAAACCCTGCAATCAGCCTCTCTTCCGGCAGCTTCACACGGCATCCGGCAACACGCGGGAAATTGCCCGGCTCAATATAGTCAGGTCAACTAGATCGAAAATGACGCGCCACAGCCACAAGTCGTGCTGACATTAGGATTATTGATGACGAATTGTGCGCCTGTCAGGTCTTCCTGAAAACGAACTTCGGCGCCATTCAGATATTGCAGACTCATGGTATCAACGATAATGGAAACGCCGTCTTTTTCGATTTTCAAATCATCGTCATTGGCGGCGTCATCAAACTCAAAGCCGTACTGGAACCCGGAACAGCCGCCACCGGTTATGTATATACGCAGCATCAGATCAGCATTACCTTCAGCTTCCACGAGCTTTTTGAGCTGATTTACTGCACTATCAGTCAAAGTAAGCGGGCTGCCGCCACTATTTGCCTGTATCGTTGTTGCACCCATCACTGCTCCAAAAGTACTTTAGCTAAGGCTAGCAATCGCACGGTCGGGCGTCAAGCTACCCTACTCAGTTACCGCTTTGGCAGCAACCCTGGCCGGCTCATCGGCTTTCGGCATTTCCAGTACCGGGTTTCTGGCATCAGCCTCATGCACCATCTGACCATTAATTTCAGCGCCAATCGCCATTTCGATCAGATTATAATATACATTTCCGGTAACCCGGGCCTCGGTGGCCAATTCTATACGCTCTGAAGCATAGACATCGCCAATGACGGTTCCGTTCAGCACTATATTGGGGACGCGGACCTGACCTTCAATACTTCCCTGGTCACTTAAATGGAGAATTGAGGTGCTTTCCGCCTTTGCTTCTACATTGCCGATGATGGTTCCATCTACAAATAATCCGCCATCAAAACTTACGTCACCATGAACTTCCGTGCCACTGCCAATGAGTGTGTGTACTTTAGCTTTTTTATTCTTTCCGCCTATAACCATAGCTCATGTCCTCACCTTTAGCCAGTCAAATCGCTCGACCGGGTTTTCGATTTCATCGCCTTTGTTGCGTGTCAGCTTAACAACCACTTCTCTGGGAATAAACCCCTCCGGAAGCTCCAGACTTCCGGTAAGCTCCTGAAAATACTGGAACTTATAGGTTGACTTTCTATCCTTCGGCACTTGGATATCAGATAACCTGAGACGCTTTGCCTGCCCTTTGAAAATTCCTTCAATCGTCATGTCCACCTCGCCTTCAGCCAGATTACTACTTTTTCCCACTTGAGTTAATATCACTTTGAAATGATATAGATTTTTGGAGGCTGGCATGATTTCCAAACTGTAAACGCTCAGGCCATCCTTGCCGTTTCCAGGCGAAATTATTAATTTATAAAAGGCAATCTCTTCACGCAATTCAGCAGCCTGTCCCTGCAGTTCCTTGATTTCCTGAACCAGCTCAACCTTCGCCTCACGGTCCACCTGCGCAGTTCGCTCAAGAACAGCTATTCGTGCCCGAAGACCGCGATTTGCCCCGATAACGTCCGTGAGTCGCTCATGCAGCGGCCTGCTTTTCTCGAATTCATGGTCAAGCAGGCGAACCGCCTTGTCCCAACCATATTGATAAACTAACCAGACAGAAACTACCCATAACAGTGCCAGAACAGTAATCAGTAAAACCGACCGGCCCGGGCGATGCTCCTTAATTATAAACGCCATAATTATACTACGGCAATAAGGCAGCTTGCGCGATGCCCATAGTCTCCGGCAAGCCCGACATTAAATTAAAATTCTGAATTGCCTGCCCCGCTGCTCCTTTGACGAGGTTATCTATCACGGACAGTACGACAATCACATTGCCTCCAAGAGGTTGGTGAACCGCGATTCGGCACATATTCGCCGAACGAACCGCCCGGGTATCTGGATGTGACCCCGGTGGTAAAATATCCACGAAAGGTTCATCGGCATAACGGCTTTCATAAGCGCTTTGCAGCTCGGTAATATCCCCTTTCGCTCTGGCATACAGAGTCGCATGAATCCCCCGGATCATTGGCGTCAGATGAGGGACGAAAGTCAAACCAATCATCTCATCGGCAGCTTCCGTCAGCCCCTGTGTTATCTCAGGTAAATGTCTGTGTCCCTGCACTGCATAAGCCTTCAGATTGTCACTCGCTTCACAAAACAGTGCATCAACATTGACACCGCGCCCTGCGCCACTGACACCGGACTTGCAATCCGCAATCAGACTGCTCGTATCTACAAGGCCGTTTTCAACAAGCGGCATAAAGCCGAGCTGGACCGCCGTCGGATAGCAACCAGGGTTTGCCACCAGTTGAGCCGTTTTTATCTCCTGCCTGTTTATTTCGGGCAGGCCATATATCGCCGACGCAACGAGATCGGGGCAAGCATGCTCCATATCGTACCATTTCTGCCAATTCTCGATATTCCTGATACGGAAATCGGCCGCGAGATCAATAATTTTGACGCCCGCATCCAGTAACTCGCGAGTCATGGTCATCGCAGTGCCGTTGGGCGTGGCAAAAAACACGGTGTTACATTTGCTCAGGATCTTGATATCCGGCTCACTGAACGCGACATCGACATGCCCCCGCAGATTAGGATAAAGCTCTGATACCGGCTTACCGGATTCGGCCCGCGATGTAATTACCCTGATCTCGGCCTGATCGTGACCGCTTAACAATCTCAGTAATTCGGCACCGGTATAACCTGTGCCACCAACAACGCCGACCTGAATCATAGTTTTTACTCAAATTGAAAAGCACCGCATTCTATGACGACGCAGCCTTTGCCACCATAGGTAAATTTTCAAATCGCGTATAATCCATGCACTCAATCCCGAAATCCTGAAATTTGTAATGAAGCCGCTTTCCAGGCGATCTCTACATGTTCTTCTCAGCCCCAGGGCATGGCGTATCCGCCTGACACTGTGGGCAGGCGCACTGACACTTGGATTGTTTTCGCTGCTGTTAATAGAGGGTAGTGAATATCTGGACAGGGTGTTCACAGGGTTTGCCCGGCAGTATCCATTGCTGCCCCTGCTTATAACCCCTACCGGATTCGTCATTATCGTATGGATTATTAAACGCTATTTCCCCGGCAGTCAGGGCGGCGGTGTACCACAGACAATCGCCAGCCTTCATCAACGCACTCCAACTCACTTGGTTTCGCTGCGAATACTTTGTGGCAAGACCACCATGATGCTGGCCGCTCTGGCCTGTGGCGCATCCGTTGGGATCGGCGGCCCCATGGTGCATATTGGGGCGAGCATCATGTATGTATCCGGTGTGTATGCACGTTATACACCGAGACATATCAAACAAACCGCCATCACGGCTGGCGGCGCGGCCGCAATAGCCACGATTTTCAGCGCTCCGCTGGCAGGCATAGCGTTTGCCATAGAGGAGATCAGTCGCTCATTTCAACCTCGTCGTAGCGGGCTGATTCTGATTACCGTGCTTCTGGCCATGCTCGTCATCGTATTTACTACGGGCTATGAACCCTATTTTGGCAGGCTTGACTATCGACATCCCGGCCATTCGCCGGTATGGCTGGCCGCCCTGATCTGCGGAATTATCGGCGGGGTTCTCGGAGGCATTTTCAGTCAAGGTATCATATCACTCACCCGGAGAACCATGGTCTATGCGCGACGACATCCTTATACCTTTGCCGGAGCCTGTGGATTGATCGTTGCCATAACTGGCCTGATAAGCTCAACTCCAATCTACGGCACCGGTTATCAGCTTACAGCGGATCTGATACAGGAACCGAATCAGCCACCCGATATATTTTTCCCATTTGCCAAAATGCTGGCTACAGCGGCTGCCTTTGTTAGCGGCATACCCAGCGGAATTTTTGGCCCTGCTATTGCCATAGGCGCAGGTATTGGTGCCGACCTCGGCCAGTGGTTTCCTTTATTGACGGTACAAACGGCCATGCTGATGAGTATGACCGCATATTTTTCCGCTGTTTTCCAGACCCCGGTCACAGCCGCCATTCTGATAATCGAAATCAGTGGCAGCCTGGATATAATATTGCCGATTATCACGGCATCATTTATTGCCTTTGCCGTATCCCGGCTGATTTGCCCTGTGCCGCTGTATCATGTGCTTGCACATGACTTCATGGGCACGACAATACGCCCGAAACGGTAAAAGGCTTGAAATCCGGCAAATTATATCTAGCATGAAAAGCTGGCCATAATGATCAGGACACTGCATGGAACTTACCACCGCTATCGCCCTTGCACTGGGTGCCTCATGGGCCAGCGGTATCAATCTCTATGCTGCTGTGTTCATGCTCGGTTATATGGGCAGCCAAGGCCATATCGTACTGCCTCCTGATTTAATGGTGGTGCAAAACCCCGCTGTCATGATGGCCGCCGGTTTTATGTATTGTGTTGAATTCTTCGCCGACAAGACCCCCGGCGTCGATACCGGCTGGGATGCGCTACACAGCTTTATCCGAATTCCTGCCGGCGCGGTAATAGCATCCATGGCTATCGGCGATGTATCACTCGCCATGCAAACGGTCGCGTTCCTGGTCGGCGGTGTGGTCACCACAACAACCCATGCGACCAAGTCCGGAAGCCGGGTACTGATTAACACCTCACCGGAGCCACTCAGCAACTGGGTTGCTTCGGTTGCAGAAGATATTATGGTCATCGCCGGTCTGTGGACAGCCCTGTACAACCCGGTACTTTTCCTGGTTTTGCTTGGCGTTTTCATTCTACTGACAGTCTGGCTGCTACCAAAGATATGGCGTGGCATAAAACAGGTGGCCCGAAAGCTCGGCGCACTGTTTGGCAGGACGACGGCGAATAATCCCCATCCAACATATTCTTCAACGACAATTTCGGATCCAGACAGCATCAAGAATGCCGAATCCGGCGCCCTGCCAAAAGATTGCCCACCCTGATGAACATGCAAGCGGCACGTTTGGTCGGTCTGGCTTCTATCGTCCTTACCGCGACACCAAGGCAGTTACTGATAAAATGACTCCAGAAACCTGATTATGTGGCTAAAGTCCTTGCATATCTTCTTTATGGTGGCCTGGTTTGCTGGCCTGTTTTATCTACCTCGCATTTTCGTCAATCATGCCATGACCGACGACGAAGCAATAAGTAATCGCTTCAAAATAATGGAACGCAAGCTGTATAAATTTATTACGCCGTGGATGCTCTTAACTCTCGTCTTCGGCATCTGGATGTTATATGACTATGCTTGGGCGGCATACGGTTCCATGCTCTGGCTGCACATCAAACTGAAACTCGTGGCTATTCTGGTTGCCTATCACTTCTGGTGCGGCCAAATAATCAAAACCTTCGCCGAAGATAAAAACACCCGCAGTCATGTCTGGTATCGCTGGTTTAACGAGATACCGGTTTTTTTTCTGCTGGCGATAGTATTGCTGGCAGGATTAAAGCCTTTTTAGTACAACAGGCAATCTTATTTATTTTAATCCGGCCACATAACAACAGTATTTGACCAGCAAACCCTGACTATCTGTTGCGAACCCATGCCTTACTGCTTCGTAACCAATATATCTTCCATCACCAGATATTCCAGATCAGATCCAAAGAACATATTTAGTGCGTCATCCGGCGAACATACCATCGGTTCTCCACGCCGATTCAATGAAGTATTCAATACGACACCGTAACCTTTTAATTTTTCCAGCTCCTGTAACAGGGCGTAATAGCGCGGGTTGGTTTTCTGATTCACGATCTGCGTGCGTGCCGTACCGTCTTCATGCACGACCCCTGGTATCCGATTTTTCCATTCTTCAGCGACATTAAAGGCAAATGTCATATAAGGCGACGGATGACTGGTCTGGATAATCTCAGGCGCTACGGTATCCAGCATACTGGGGCAGAATGGACGCCAGCGCTCACGATATTTGATCTGCAGATTTATGCGGTCAGCAATTTCCGGGATGCCGGGGTCACCCAGAATGCTTCTGTTACCCAGGGCGCGCGGACCAAATTCCATACGCCCCTGGAACCAAGAAACCGGATGACCTTCCGCCAGAATCCTCGCCGTTTCCGCCGGTGTATTACCCAGCTTACGCCAGCTCAGTTTTTCACCATGCGCCTCAATCGCTGCGATACATTCTTCATTGGTATAGCTCGGTCCGAGATAAACATGCTCCATCTCTTTTATCTGATCGCCCCACTCATTCGCGACATAGGTTGCGGCGCCCAGCGCCGTGCCCGCATCTCCTGCAGCCGGCTGGACAAACAGTTGCTCCAACCCCGGCATATCAATGATTCTCTGATTAAGTTTAACATTCAGGGCCACTCCACCCGCGAAACACAGCCTGCCGGTCTCACGGATGATGTCTCCGACGTAATAATCAATCAGCCCCAGCGAAACATCTTCGAGTATCCGCTGGATACCGGCGGCATAGTCGATATAGGGATCGTCGATCTGATCGCCCTGACGTTTCGGCCCCAGCCAGTTGATCAGCCTGGGACTGAAGAAATATCCCTTGTCATTTTCCTTGTAACGGCGCAGGCCGACGACATTGGTATAACGAGTATTCACCTTGAAACCGGATTTTGAATATTGAATCAGGCATGAAAGGTCATGCTTGCCCGGATCGCCATAGGGTGCCATACCCATGACCTTGAATTCGCCATCCAGCATTTCAAAACCCAGGTACTCCGTCATGGCGGCATATAGGCCACCCAGGGAATCCGGGTCGTAGAACTCCTTGATCTTATGGATCCTGCCGCTTTCGCCATAGCCGAAAAACGTCGTGGCGTATTCCCCCTTGCCGTCAATCCCGACAATGGCGCATTTCCCTGCAAAACCGCTGAGATGGTAGGCACTGGAGGCATGAGCCAGATGATGCTCGACCGGCACGAGTTCGGTTTTATTCCGATCAATCCCCAGGTCATCCATAAGCCGGTGCGCCATGCGCACATTTCGATAAAATCGACGATTACCGGCAAACAACGCCATCAGGGCACGATCCGGTGCGTACCAGTGGCGTCTGGCATAATGCCAGCGGGCCGGCGAGGTCAGTGGGATCTTTGCATACGGCATGGCAACCACATCAATATCTCCCGGATCAATACCCGCCTGCTTCATGCAGAATCTTGCCGCCTCAAGCGGAAAGCGCCCCTTGGCATGCTTGTCACGAATAAAGCGTTCCTCTTCCGCCGCGGCAACGGTCTCCCCGTCAACAACCAGGGCGGCTGAGGCATCGTGAAAAATAGTGCCGGAAATACCGAGGATTTTCATGGGAATGTTACTGGCCTGATTGAACTGCGCAGTATAGCGAAATGTTGATATGCAGGTTGGATTAAGAGAGAGTGCCGATCCATGGGAGCCACTATTCAATCGCTCGGCCTATGGATGTCCCAGGATATCCGTCGCATTGCGGTACTTGTCAGCGTGGCGCTTTCAATCTGGGCTTTCTATGCCAACGACACCATCAATGTGGACGGCATACTATACCTTGATGTCGCCCATCAACTCACATTGGGTAACTGGAACGAGGCCTATCGGCTTTATAACTGGCTATTTTACCCGTCTCTGATTGCCGGTCTGGCAATGGTTACGCCTTTTGATATTGTTGCCTCGGCGGGCATTCTAAATACCATTCTTTATGCCGCAGTCATCTGGCTGTTTCTAACCGTTCTCAGATACTCGGGTGCAGATCAAAAAACCATGCTGGCCGGTTGCCTGATTATCCTGATCCATCCTTTTCGATCATAGCATCAGGCCCGACAATCCCTGCTCACGATATGCCTTCTTCCAGGCATACAGGGTGCGACGGCCTTTGCCACTGTGATCAATGGCCGCTTGTAGTCCATGTCTGTCCCGGAACTCTGACACACTCAGACGCTGTGCGGCAACCTCATTATTCAGATCGGCTTTCATAGCATAACGGATGATAGAAACCTTCTACCCTATAGCCTACGTGCTGATATTGCACTGTCTCTAATCCCCCTCAAAGTGCAATATATTTCTGAACTCGTACATTTTTGAGATAAATGTCAAGCAAAAAAGGAACGAGGCGATGAGAAACTGATCAAACTTCTTACGACTAACCCAATCAGAAAAAAAAATCAATGAAGGGATTGACACTAAGCGATTACTCAACATAACATTGCCCCGTTGTATCTCGTAAACGGTGAAAGTGGGTACCTACCGCTGAGAGATGTTGTCTATTTCACTTTTGCCCAAGAAAGTGAATAAGCGAGCAAACATACTGTTTATGTTGTCTAGTTTTAGTGCCAGTCACAGGATTTGGGATGATTGATTGGCGATAAGCCGACTGGGAGAAAATAAGATGGATGACACGAGTAAAATACAGCCTCATAAACTCACCGGTGAAATACAGCCGCGCAAGCTCATGGCCATAGGGATGGGGTCACTCATGGATTTGTGCCCCGAGAAACTAAGGGCAGAAGACTTTATTGTTACCGACCCGGAGGAACGGATGCGCCGCACTTGGAAGCGGGTCGGGCGTTCGATGTGGCGAGCCCTGGATGAATACCAGACGATCACCCAGGAAAAATAAAGGCAGACCGCCCAATAAGTCGCAAGACAGGATTCAAGGCGACAAAAAATCAGTAGTTCTTGCGGAGCAGAAGTCTGTCACTTTTTCCGGTCCTATACCACACCCTGATTTATTAAAAGACTACGACGATCTATTACCAGGGGCAGCGGACAGAATACTCCAAATGGCCGAACAGGACGCTGAACACACCAGATATATCGAAAAAGAAGCACTCACTCACTCGTTAAAATATATATCCAAAGGTCAGTATCTGGGTTTTTTAATCGGTGTGTTTGCTTTGCTCATAGCGTTGTTGTGCGCTTTCTTGGACCAACCAATACCATCCAGTGTTATTGGAGCTTCCGGGGTCGTCGGCCTGGTCACCGCATTTCTGAAAATGAAGAAGTGAACGCACCCACTTAAAGGTGAAATTTTCAGGTGTTTGGTCCCGAGAAATAATGGTTTATCATTATCGGCCGAACAGAAGGGGAATTGATGAGCTAGCTATTACATGGACGCGCTACGACAACACACGCTACCCGGGCGGCAATACAGCGGTCGACGGCTTCGCTCAAAGAATGAAGTCAGCACTATGGCATCCATGCAAAGACCGTAGCGAAGTGGCGCAAACGACAGAGCGCCGAAGACATCAAGCCGGGACAGAAGGATGCCCGTTCCACGGTACTGACCACCGAGCAGGAAGCCTTCATGGTGACTTTCAGGAAGCACACTGTTTTACCTCTTGATGATTGTCTGTACGCCTTGCAGGCCAGTCTCCCCCACCTGACACGCTCCAGCCTTCATCGGTACCTGCAACGACATGGTATTTCTCGATGGCCCCATGTGGAGAAAGATAAAAGACCCAACCAGACATTCAAGTCCTGCCCCATCGGATATTTTCATATTGACATTGCCGAGGTACGTACCGGCCAGGGCAAGTTGCGCCTGTTTGTGGCGATTGACCGGACATCAAGGTATGCCGATGTGGAACGGCATGAAAAAGCAGGCAAGGACATTGCGGCACGGTTTCTGAGAAATCTCAACGAAACCGTGCCTTATCGCATTCATACCGTCTTAACGGATAATGGCGTGCAGTTCACCCAACAGGCACGGCGCCAATCTGTCGTTGATCATCTCTTCGACCGGGTCTGTGATGGACATGGCATTGAGCACAGGCTGACACAAGCCAATCATCCCTGGACGAACGGACAGGTCAAGTGCATGAATCGCACCCTTAAGGAGGCGACCGTCAAAGCCTGTCATTATGACGCTCACCAGCAGCTAAAGAACCACCTCAAAAACTTCATTAATGCGTATAACTTTGCCAAGCGCCTCAAGACGCTCAAGGGATTGACGCCCTATGAATTTATCTGTAAACAGTGGACAAACGAACCTCAACGGTTCAGAATCAATCCAAACTACTTAACGGTGGGACTAAACAGCTAGCCAATGAACTTACCAAGGGGATTATTCTGCATGAGCATGTCAAAAATGCAGATTTCCTGGCAATACGAAGTAAACATGTTCCTGAAAAAAACTGGCTGAACTGAATCAACTGCCGGGCATGGAACTGGCCCAAGTATTCAGCACCAAAGGAGGTCGAAAATTGTATATCTAACGGCGCTCAGGAGAAAATACCCCGAGTAGCTTGTAAGGGGATATCTCGCTCTTCTGGTGATGCGACAATCATCGCCATTTTACGATGATCCAATAGGTCTTGCGTCAGGACTTTGAGCCGATAATGTCCATAACGTCGTTTACCTGTGTGAGAAAAAAGATGGAACCGGTAATTCTCAGGAAAGACACTACTGAGATCCTCCAAGCTACGCAGTGCATTCTGTAACCACAGAGCACTTTCAAATATCACCACAGATCGAAACTGGCCAAGGGTTTGCGGTAAGCCTGCTATGACTTCTCTTTCAAAACCCTCGACATCCATCTTGATTAGGTCCAACCGCGAAATGGCGAGTTCTCTGAACAGGATATCGCCATTCCGCACCGGCAAAGTTTCCGCCGGCCTGTTCAGACTGGAAAACCCTTTTACGAAGGAACCAGTGCCAAGGTTTTCTTTCGGTGGCGAGTAGAATCGTTTTTGTTCATCTGCTAAACCTAATGCAAACGGATAGATATCCACATTGTGCACATCATTAATGGAGAGCTTGTCCTGCATGAAGCGCCTTACCAATTCATACGGCTCGAAAGCATGGATTCTTTCAGCGTACCGTGACATGAATAGAGCATGGCACCCAACATTCGCGCCGATATCTGCGCACACGGGTTTTGTTAAGCCAGACAGGAAATCACGCGAGAAGGCAAGTAAGTCGCATTCATAGCAGCTCGAAAGCAAAACCTTTCGATCTATCAGGTTACGGGTATTACCTTGATATTGAAAGCCGAAGTAATCGATCTCAAATTCATGATTATTGAGAAAGTCAGAATAAAGCAATTTGATGAGCCTCAAGCGCAGCTTTTTTGAAAGCCAACGCTGCACAGCAATTTTTTCACAGAAAGCGGCTATATTCATCACGACTTACACTCCTCTGGAATGCTATTTGAGAACTTACCGATTATAGTACGTGGCTTTATTATAGCAAGACCCTCAGCTTAATGGGGTTTCGAACAAGTTCAGCCTCGAACTGTCAGAACATGAATGAGCTCACTACTGAACTTAATTTAAAGTCTCTCCAGATAAACGCACGCAATAGCGCTTCAACCGCACTCTCCAGAATATGCTACAATAGCTCGCCAGACATCGCCCCGAGTACCGGAGATACAGGCTCAATACAGGAAACACCATGATGGAACCATACACTGTTACCTTGACCAGCCTCGGAGGTTTCGACCTTTGGGAGCGGGCGCTACGCTTACTCCTTTCAAGGTTGAATGGATCGTTTGCTGGAATTTTCATCGCTACTCGTTTACGATAATTCAATAGGCATTGCGTTAAGACTTTTATACTTTTATGGAATTTTCTATATGAAAATACTGATTTTGATACCTGATAAAAAATTTCCGCTTCAAAGAACACTATGGAATTTAGTTGTAGATGAGGGTAAAAATTCTGGTCTGTTCAAGGCGGAATTGATGTTATTTAATGTAAAAGATTATATAGATAAGCTGTTAAAAAACATCATTGAGGAAGAATATGATCGGGTAGTTTTGGATGGAAGTATTGGACGAATAAGAAAAGAATTTTCAGAGTTAAAACATATTGACAATCTAGTGTTCTACAACACCGATTTTTACCACCAATACATGCCAGAAAGCAGATATTATGGTAAGTTAATACCGCTTTCGAGACGATTTGGCCCACATAAGATGATAGTGACGAACTTGCCTGGTAGCTTCGATCTGAAATCCCAGGGCTTCGATTCTGCCTATATACCAAAGGCATATGATCCAACCATGATATTTGATAAGTCCGAAAAGAGAGATATTTATCTGGGATTTATAGGCGCGTTACGTCATCCTGTTTACAGGCAGAGACGTGTGCTACTGGAGCGTTTGAGAGATAGAGCTGGCCTCCAGATATTACGTACTGAAAAGGGCAAAGAATACAATGATATGCTTAACCGTATAAAAATTTTCGTTAATGCCGATATAGGTATGAATGAGTATATGGTCAAAAATTTCGAAGCGATGGCAGCAGGTTGTTTATTAGCAACGTACAGCGCATCGAATGAGGAGAATGAGCTTCTGGGATTCGTCGATATGGAAAATGTAGTGCTTTATAAAAGCGAAGATGAACTGCTGAGCAAGCTGGAACAGCTTGAAGGAAGACCTGAGCTGGTAGAAAGGATAACAGAGGCAGGGCAGTTGCTGGTTACAAGTCAACATTCATGGAGGCATCGGGTTCCCGATGTCATTCAAGCCATATGTCGGCCAATAAAATCGAACCATCCCTCTCCCAGGTTGTTGGATTACATAAAAACAATTCGTTATGGAATATTATGATAATATGTGATTTGTACACCCTCTCACCAGTTCGTAAACACTGGACCAGAACCAGTCCCAGCAATGATGGATGTTTTTAGAACTGTGAGAGATACAGTAGCATTGTCTCAAGGGCTAAATACATATGTGGAGTTTAGTTTGTAATGATAACGATAAAAGTTTCTGGTGGTTTGGGAAATCAATTATTTAAGATATTCACTCTCATATCGCTTTCTTTGGATAGAAAAATACCTTTCTATTTTGCGTATCAAAAACATCAAAAGCAAAGCCATCGACATGGCGGTCGTCCTTGCCGTCCTTTTTATTGGGATACATTTCTACAGAAACTCCGCCAGTTTGTTCAAAAAGAAAAAGTCTACTATATTGAAGAAAAAAATTATCCATATGATCATATATTCTCATGGAGTGTATTTTTACGGAATCTTCACCGGTTTGTTCAAAAAAATCCCCGTGTTGGTTTTATCCTGAAGGAATCATACTCTCATTATTCCCCCATACCCACATTTGATCGTGATAAACATATGCTACTCAAGGGATATTTTCAGTCATACAAATACTTTCGACACAACGAAAATATTATATACAACATGATTGATCTAGCATCTCACAGAAGAAATGTGGCATCAAAGTTTGTGCCAGGCCATTTCAATCATCAAGTATCACTTCACCTTCGCATTGGAGATTATAAAAATACAAAACTCTTACTACCTTTAACGTACTATGTACAAGCGCTACAACAGTTGATCCAGGATACACAGAAAAAAGATTGGAAGATTATGTATTTTTGCGAAGCACAGGATGAACATGACGCATGTCGAGTTGTATCCGCGTTGGAGGAAAAATTTCCTGCCTGTGTTTTTGAGCCTGTGAATCAAGAGTTGCATGACTGGGAGCAAATGCTTTGTATGACATTGTGCCAACACAACATCATCGCCAACAGCACCTTTAGCTGGTGGGGCGCATACATGAATGAACATGACAATAAGGTGTACTATCCAAGCGTGTACCGATGGCCTGATTCGACCTTAAAGAAAAATATAGAAGATGATATGTTTTTAGAACATTGGAAAGAAATAGATGTCTGATGCTTGTTTTGCCATATAATTCGGTAGCGCTCAGAATTCTATGTCATTTTCATAAACTGATATGAATTAATACGGAAGGAAATAATATCATGAAAAACCCTATTGACTTTGACATGGAAGCTGCTACCAAGCAGCTTGCACGAAAGCAAAGACCTCAGCAGCAAGGATGGCATATTCATGCCACTCATCAAGCAGCTTACCGAAGTAACCATACAAGCGGAATTGGAGGAACGCCTGATTGCAGAGGAAAGCCCCAACCGCAAGAACGGTAGCAGCACGAAAACCATGAAGGCCCCTGCTGGGGAGTTTGAACTGAAAACGCCTCGTGACCGGACCAGCACCTTTGAACCCTGGATCGTCAAAAAGCATTAAACCCACCTGACCGACGAACTGAAGCGCAAAGTCATTGCTTTGTTTGCGCTCAATAACAGCTATCAGGCCATCCGCACTCACATTGCTGATATGTGCGATATATCGCTGTCTAATGGTGCGATTAACGGCGGTGACTGACAAACTTGCTGCCGGAGCGACAGGCGCGATCTGGAAGCCATCTACCCTATTGTCTGGCTTGATGCGATTCACTACAAAATCAAGAAAAACGGCCGTTATCTCAACAAGGCGACTTATACCATTTTGGGCCTGAATATTGAGGGCAAAAAGAGTTGTTGGGCTTGTATCTATCCGATCAGGGAGGCGCCCACCACTGGTTCAGCATCCTGACAGATACCAGATGATCATCAAGTCCTGGCGCAGCAAGTGGCCAACGCTATCGACCGACTTCAAATATCCGGCCTATGTGCGCACAGCCATTTACATCACCAATACCGTTGAGGCCGCCCATCGCCAGTTCTGCAAATTGACCAAGACCCAAGGCAGGTTCACCAATGAAAACAGCTTGTTCAAGTTGATCTATGCTGGCATACTCAAAGCCTCTGAGCGTTGGACACACTCGGTACAAAGCTGGAACCTCGCGCTCTCGCATTAGCCATGCACTTCGAGGGCAAACTGGATGATTACATCGTTTTGTAAATGCAGATGACACAGAATTCTGAACACTCTCCCCGATGACGTATTATCAGCAATAGACATCAGGTGCATTCGCCCGTAAAACCGGCACCTATCTGATACTTGTAATCGCCTTATGAATCTACTCCGGTCCCTCGCAGATATTTTTAGCTATGACGTTGTCAGGCAGTCAAAAGACGTATTTATCGAAAGACATCTGCATAATCTGTTCAAACACCACCGGATTGATTGCGTCATAGATGTCGGCGCCAACCGTGGACAGTATGCCGGTTCGCTGCGCAATATGGGATATAAAGGCGAGATTCATTCCTTCGAACCCACTACAAGGGCCTACCAGGAGTTGCAAAGCCGGTCGTTAAATGATGCGCGATGGCACATCTATCAACTCGCCATCGGCAGACATGGCGACAACATGGAAATCAATATCGCAGCTTACGATGACCTTTCATCCTTTCTTAAGGCCTCACAATACAGCACCGATACCTTTCAGCATAAAAGCCGGATAACCGGTACCGAAATGGTCGAGATTAAACGGCTGGACGAGGTCTTTTCTGACGGCATGGATAACCACCGCATTCACCTGAAGATGGATACCCAGGGTTACGACCTTGAGATATTTGCAGGGGTCGGTGACCTGATTAAGCAAGTCGTCACGCTACAGTCTGAAATATCGATTCGACCACTCTATGATGGCATGCCGGATTACATCACCGCCTTACAGGTATTTCGGGATGCCGGCTTCAGCATCAGCGGACTGTTTCCAGTCACCCGGGATAAAAGAGACCTCACCGTCATTGAGTTCGACTGCGTCATGGTTAAAATGCAATAGCCATTATGACGGACAACAAAAGAAATATTTTGCAGGTCACGGCCAAGGTGCCTAGTTGGGGCTTCGACCTGTTTCGACAGATCGATATCGGCTTTTCAGAGGCCGGACACAAGGTAACAACTGTCTTTCTGGGCAAGGCCAAATATGTCGGCCACAGTTTCGAGCTGGGTCACCGCGGCAATGTTGTCCGATTGAATATTGATCACAAGCAGCCCTTCTGGCGGATAGCCGCGACCTACAGGCTGTTTCGATTAATGAGAGCACTTGATATTGACACGATTTTTTCTCACCATTACAAACCGTCATCAATTATGGCGTTTATTGAACGATTCCTGCCGGTTGAACAGGCCTTTATGGTCAATCATAACCCTGGTAACCTGCGCCGTTCCGGCAGGAGAAAGATTATCCGCTATCTGTTCAGTCGCCGCTGGAAATTTATTACGGTTTCCGAGTGGGTGCACAGAGATTTTCTGGCACAGGTTCCCTGGTTACCCGGTGACCGGGTGCAACCAATCTATAACTGTATCGATATCGATGCCACCGTTAATTCACAACTGGAAAGAATTGACGCACGTAAGAAACTTGGAATTTCGCAACACGCCTTCGTGTTCGGCAATATCCACCGGCTTGACCCCTCCAAGGGCCATGACTACATGATCGAAGCGTTCGCCCGGGCGTGTAAAGATAGACCCGATACCTGCCTGGTGATTATTGGTGGAGGAGAGAGAAAGTCGATGCTTGAAGACCTGGCCGGCAATGCCGGTGTCGGCGACCGGGTTATTCTGACGGGTCTGATACCGGACGCATCACAATATGTGCGTGCGTTTGATGTATTTGTAATACCGTCGCTTCATGAAGGCTTTGGGCTGGGGTTGCTCGAAGGCATGGCAGCGGCCATACCTGTTATTGCCAGCGATGGTGGTGCATTACCTGAGGTTGTCGGTAATACCGGTTTTCTCTTTAAGGCCGGCGATAAGATTGAACTGGCTGATCGAATGATCAGGCTATTGGATATGAGCGAGGATGAACGGGCTGCAGCGGGGCAACAATGCTTTGAAAGGTTAAATCACTTCACTCCGGCAAAATATCACCAACGTTTTCTGTCATTATTCAACGAAAAACAGCCTTCAGATACTTACGCAGATAAGACCCTTTAAGTACATTTGATGGCCTGCATGATAAGGCCCGGGTATAGGTCTTTTTCGCTGACTCGTATTCACCGGCAAGATACTGTGTGCGGAACAGAGATAAAAGCCGATTGCAGTAAAACCGTTTTTTATATGCCATCAATGGTAAAGGCAGCCGGTTTGCATCAAACACGATATCAGGCAACTGTTCGATCACTTCGGCATAATCCTCTGTCTGGTTCCGCAGGCTGTCTTCGTGTTTAACGATTTCAACTACCGGTTCCGGTATTGAGACGACCTGTTCATTCGCCATTACCCAGGCGTAAACACAAAGGTCTTCACTGACCTTCAGTTGTTCAGGATAGGCGTATTTCTTTGCCACATCATTTCTAATTAATAAACCGCCATTGGCAATCGAAAATCGGCGCCTGATAACGTAATCCATAAAGTTATCTGTAGCGTTATCGCTGATAGTTTTTTGTCGATGGATACGTCGTCTTGGGCCGATCACACTGACATGCCCTCCGAAAGCAAAGGCAATACCGGGGCTTTCATCTACAACCCGGCGAAGCTTAAAGAAACCTTCTTTTAATACACGATCATCCGAATCCAAAAAATAGAAGTAATCACGGTCTGCATAACCGGAACCTGTATTTCTGGCTGCGCTTACACCACTGTTTTTCTGGTAATGATACAATATCTTTTTTTCTGCGATATAGTTCTGTAAAACCCGATGGGTATTATCCGTGGAACCGTCGTCAACGACGATAACCTGATCATCATCCCCAAGGACCTCCAATATCGAATCAACTGCCTGAGCGATATACCCGGCATAATTGTAGGTCGGTATAATACAACTGATGCTTGGCATATTATTTGTCATCCCCTTGGCTCAAAACTTTTTCCATCTGGCAAAGTTTACCATATGGATAGTCGGATAATCCTTACTGGTGATATTAGTATGCACTCAAATGCATAATGTATCGTTAATTACAGGAGCAGGAATATGGAAAAAATACTCTCCAGCAAAACCGTATCGCTAACAAAATTGCGAGACCCTGCCAAGGCGCTCTCTAAGGCAGGAAACTCACCAGTGGCCGTGCTGAACCGCAATAACGTGGTTGGGTATTTTGTACCTAAATCTTGTTGTGGGGGAGGTAAAGTATAATCTGTAGTGCATTTAGTCAACAGTGAAATTTACAACCCATGATTCAAACATCACATCTATCGGGATTATCGGACTGCCAACGCCAGGTATCTGCTATCATTTCAGTGAGCGTCAGCTCGGCATGCCAATTCAACTCCTGCTCTGCCTTGGTTGGGTCCGCATAGCAGGCGGCGATATCTCCTGCGCGACGGGGAGCTATACGATATGGCACCGACCGGCCCGATATCTGCTCAAATGCAGCAATCACCTCCAGTACGCTGTAGCCCTTGCCGACGCCCAGATTCCAGGCTCGAATACCGGGTTTTTCCTGCAACTTTTCTATGGCTTTCAGGTGACCCTTGGCAAGGTCCATTACATGGATATAATCCCGCACACCGGTACCGTCCGGTGTCGAATAATCGTTACCAAAAACGGATAGTTGTTCTAATTTGCCGGCAGCTACCTGAGCAATATAAGGCATCAGATTATTGGGAATGCCGGCGGGGTCTTCGCCAATCACGCCGCTTGAGTGGGCGCCAACCGGATTGAAGTAACGCAGCAGCACGATATTCCATTGCGGGTCGGATTGAGACAAATCCCGCAAAATTTCTTCAATGAACAGCTTGCTGCGCCCGTAGGGATTGGTCGCCGATAGCGGCATATCCTCAGTGATTGGCAGCTTTGCAGGATCACCATAAACCGTTGCCGAAGAGCTGAACACCAGTTTTTTCAGGCCTCGTTCCGCCATCACCCGGCACAGGTTAATCGTACCGGCAACATTATTCTCATAATACATGAGTGGGATTTCGCAGGACTCGCCAACGGCCTTCAAGCCCGCAAAGTGTATAACGGCCTCAAAGCTATGGCGCTCGAACACCTCAATCAATAATTGCCTGTCGCGGACATCACCTTCGACAAATTCTACCGCTTGACCGGTTATCTGATGTAACCGGTCAAGCATTTCCTTGGAGCTGTTAGACAGGTTATCGAGGATAACCACTGAATAGCCCGTATTGATTAATTCAACGCAGGTATGGCTGCCGATATAGCCGGTGCCGCCGGTGATAAGAATCATTGGTAGTATTGAAAGCCTTGCTCCACTTTCCTAAACTGTAACAAAAAACACGAATACATGAAATGAACTACAACGTGTTTGCCGGAGGCCTTATTTTGGGAGAATGAACGGACACAAGTGCTATGCTGCGGAGATTCGAGCGCAGAGGGACCATGTTGTGCCCTGTATTTGAGTTGTATGGCCACTAAAATAGGCTGTACGGCGGTTAGTCGGGCTTTGTTTATGTGGCTATTTGTCGTAGATGTATTTGCCTCGGCAGGTCAGGGATACTATGCATGCTGGAACTGATTCTGGAGACGCTGGAACACAGGCCCTGTGGTCACGGCACAAAGCCGAAGGATCGGTTCATCACAGTGGCCGCAGTAGCCTATATCTCTCGGTCCGCTATACCAAACGTTGGTGTATAAATTCAGAATTGCAAGATTCGAGTGCTCTTGATGTTCAAATCGTGGATTACCACTGAATAAATTTCGGAGGCAGAAAATGATTTCTTCCAACCGTGTAGCAACCCACCCAGGGGTTATATTGCTTAAAGAGTTTATCGGGCCGCTTGGTTTGCCCCAAAAGGCTCTGGCAACACATATTGGCATCCCTGTACAAAGGGTTAATGAGATAGTCAGGGGTAAAAGAGGTATTTCTCCTGATACGGCCTGGCTGCTATCAGGGGCGCTTAATACATCGCCGGAGTTCTGGCTCAGCCTACAAGCGGCCCATGATCTGTCACTCCACAAACCAAAGCAGCCTATTCAACCTTTGGTGGCAGAAAGTGCATAACAAGACCGTAAACCCGGAGGCATTTTTCGTTCGCTGCGCTTACTGCCAATGCGCCGGTTATGGCTGTCATCAGGTTTGCGAAGAAAACAGGGGCTCAGAACACGAAAACAATGGTCAGTCTGATTACCTGCATCTTCCTTCTTCTCCCTCCGAATAGTGCAATATGTTTCTGAATTTATACAGGCATACGCCACAGACTCATCTTAGGGAAACTCTGCTTAAATCAGAGTTTCCTGCGATACAAGGATGTATCGCCAAAATAATAAAGATAAGCTATTGATTTTGAAAGGAAAGAAAAAATCATATTGTTGTTTTCCGCGCTCTGACAAGTTCAGGATAGAATGGTTCAGAGCTTCCTTGGAATATTGACAGTGCCCCCCGGCCAATGCGCTGTGCGTCATGTCTGGTACACAGATAAACATGTAGCTCCGATAGGCTGCGTATTATTATTTCACAGAGCGTAGATAGTGCGCTAATTCCACCTCATCCATCAAACCCTGCGCAACTTTGATGATGATTTGCCCGATTTCTTCAGTATCGAAGGCCAAATCAATATCGTTCAATTCCAGACAGGCAGCCATGGAGCGATAGGCTGTTCGCTTATTGGCATCGTTAAAGACATGACCAACGGCGATCACCACAGCATAAGCAGCCGCCAGATCATACTCATCTTTGATCAATCCGAAGTGAATACGGTTTTCTACTCTGGCAATTACTGCCTCCAGTGACTTGTTGCCCGCATAGCCCTGAAGCTCTTGCCCGTCGATGATGTTCTCGTGGATAAGATGCACATCCTGTAGTCTTAACAGTCTCATGGCTACTTATCTTTCAGATAGTCCAATACAGGCTTGTGTTTGTCGGCATTGTCTAAAAGCAGCTTTTCGACATCATGGCTGTCGGCATACTCAACACTTGTCTGATCTACGGCAGATTTAGGTACAAAGTACCCAACCACGTTATCGCGGTTCAGCACGGCCACTGGCGAGTTTCCTGCCTTAGAGAGCACCTTGGCAGGGTCTCGCAATTCTGTTAGCGATATGGTTTTGCTGGAAAGTATTTTTTCCATATTCCTTCTCCTGTAGTTAACGATATATTATGTATTTGAGTGCATACTAATATCACTAGTAAAGATTATCCAACTATCCATATGGTAAACCTTACCGGGGACCACTCGAAAATCATAAAAAATTGCAGGGGACTTCTGGTATTGAAGCTCGCTCGCAGAACAAGATCATAAGCCGGCCAACGGCCTGTGCTTCCAATCCCGTATCACCATTACCTATTTGCGTGCGGTCTCATGCAAATTCAGGCACAATCTTTTCTATTTAGTGATCAAGGCTGGTATCGGCAAGAATTTTATCAGCCTGCATCTCTCTTAATACGGTTTCTATCTTTTTCATTCCCCTTTTTACGGTCTGCTTTCGTGAACCGAGTTCAGGATTCAGGATCATGGTTGCATGATTTAAATGAATCGCATACTTGATGAGTTCATTCGATGGAATAAATATCATTTCGTAACCATTATCCACCAGGGCTTTATGTAACACCTTGCCGGCCGTTTCCTGACCTGCTCCAAAACCCACACCACATTGCTTCAATATATCTGTGCGATACAGGGCCAGGTGACTGCGCAGATAGCGATAGTGTTTGCCTTTGCCATCGGTAATCAATTCTTTACCAACGATCGGATACAAAACATATTGAATGGCGTATTCAATCTTTTTCAATATCAATTTCCAGGTCGACTTCAACTCCAGTTTCCATGATCCGACACCGGCAATATTGTTGCTGGCCTTTATTCGATTCAGCAGAAAATCCAGCCAGTCGTCACGCAGGACAAAAGTATCGGTGTGTATGGACATCACATAGGGTGTCTTCACCCGCCTCAATGCCATATCCAGTGCCGCCGCATGAGAAGCCCCGGGCGACTCGCTCTTTTCGGGCTGTCGCTCAATCAGCTCTATCCACGGCAAAGAGCGTAAATAGTGTAATGAGTCGTCATCTTTCCCGGAGCCATTATCAATCGCTATCACGTGAATACGCGATGTGTCCGTATGCCTTTTAAGCAAGCGCAGACAAAGACGGGTAATCTCAGGCGTCCGGTAGTTTGGAATCAGTATAGTGACTTCTTTCATTTCTGTCATTATTTATACCCTGCCTGCCATCAGCGGCTCAAATATTGATCTGGCTTCTGCATTATCCCGCCAGTTTTTCCCAAATCTTCGACGGTCTCTTTCAACGCCCTGTAGCAGAAGGCGATGGTTGTTTACGGTTTTCATTGCATCCAGATCAATCAGTACAGGCTCATTCCCGTGAATAATAAAATTGGTTGATTTCAGGTCTCCATGCACCAGTCCTCCGGTGGCCAGTTCCTCAATAAGTCCGAGCATCTTGATCGCAACATCATTTTTTGCTTTTTCAGTAGCGTGCTGCCGACGGAAGAATTCATCGCTGTTACTCCCCGCAACGTACTCCATCACATACAGGGATACGCCCTTCAGTCTGCCTTGCAGACATTCCACTAATGCCACCGGTTTTGCCGTATGGATACCTCTGAGCTGCAAGCGATGGGCATTTCTCCAGGATCGACTCGCCCGACTTTCACGCCAGGTCAGCTTCAGGCGATGGCTAAAATTCTTTATATTGTATCGCTTTGCGACGTACTGTCTGTTATCAACATTAATGATACCTACTGTCGAGGTATTTCCCTGCTTGAGCATGACTGTATTTTCATTATCAAACATATGCTCCGGGTCGGAAATCACATTGATTAAACCGCCACACAAATAATCTCTATCCATAATCAAGCGTCCGTAAGTGGTAGATCGGACATGGAACGCCGTGCATTCACGATATATCTTTTTCAGAACATGGGATTCGCGCCATTGCTGCTGTTTTCGGATTAGTTTTATTAATTCCTCGGCATGAGGACTATTGATGTCTTTGCCCAATCCTCGCAGATAGCGCTCCAGCCATAACGATTCAACGTGTAAAGATCTTGGAAACTGCGCAAACATAAGCGCCACGTTTCTGTCAATCAGGTATTCATTATCGACCTTGCGCACAGCACCTGTATCCAGGATATAAATTTTATCGCTATTCAGCAAAAAGTTTTCCAGATGTGGGTCTTCGTGAATCAGATTGTTTCTTCGGAAGCGCACAAACAGATCAATCAGTTGTGAAAAATATTTTTTCGCCGCATCGCTGATAGAAGGCTGGTGAAGAAAAATATCTTTAAGGGTGCGTGCATGGGCTAGATGCTGATAGATAATAATGTTCACGCCGTCATCAGCAAGGCCATAGTAAACACGCAGAGGCATAGTATGGGATGTATTATGTAGTAATTCATAGCCTTTTATTTCAGACTGAAATTCATTCTGCGCACGTCGATATGGTGCAAATACCTTAATGACATATTCTCTGTTGCTACAGATGGCCAGCGCCGTCAGGCGTCTCCCCGGCAACAAGCGTAGAGACTCGGTGCAGCGATAAACCCGTTGCTCCTTACCAGATATTTTCAGGGTAATTTCGCATTCAGAAAAGACCCCTTGTTCTATGACATCAAGGGCTGACATCATATATCTTCATTCTCCATATTCTCCAATTTGTCTGGGTCAGGCCAGTTAGCATAAGAATATTTAGCACAGCGTCGCACATCAAATCAGACCTGTAGTCGCTCCAATGCCCGATAGTCCGAATCAACTCGAATCATCTATCAGCCCCATTACAACAAGATTGACGAATAACGGAAGACGCTGCTTCAGCCATGCCGTATAAATTCCGCGTCCGACCATAGTGAATACCATTTTCACGCCATTGCTGCCTGTCTGTCTCAAGCATCAGGGCAAGCTGCTTATTAAATTCATTCTGGTTAAACGGCGATTCCAACACGATACCCGCTTGGGCCTCATTAACATGATGCGCATAGCCACACACATCGGTAACAATCACCGGTAAACCGGTGACAATCGCTTCCAGAATAACCTTGCCCGCAACCTCTTGGCCGGCAGGATGTATAAGCAGGTCACCCGCCTGCATTATGGCATTGATATCATTACGCCCCGGAAGGATCTTGACCTGGGTCTGAAGCGACAGGCGCTTGATCATCCTTGCAAACGGTGCGGCCTTATCCTGCCCAATAATCCGCATTTGAACTTTCTCACGCAATGGCTTCGGTAAAGCATGAATAGCTATCAGGGCCCGGTCAAGTCCCTTGGTTTTAAATCCCGAACCAATCATCAGTAAAAGTATCTGATCATCATCAATAACAAACTCGTCTCGTATCCGCTGTCTTTGCTCTGCAGAATCTTTAGCTGCACAGGCAGAACGATGTATACCAGGCGGCATCAATGTAAATCGTTCGTCCGGCGTATGCCATGAATGCTGATATTCAGCTTGTTGCCTGTCAGCCAGTACCAGAATATGGGTATGGCTATCAACAACAAAAACAGCGCGCTCAAATTCAATGAAGTGTTTGTAGCGCGGACTCATTTGTTGTATGCGGCCATGATGGTGGGCCTTGTAACAAGGATCTGCTGCAAAATAGATATCCAGACCTGGCATCTTGTTAAATCCTACCACACAGTCAATGTTATCTTGCCGAATGTATTGCGATACTTGCTCGAAGTATTTTTTGTATTTGGAATGATTGGTCAGTGCCCGATTTTTTATGATTTTTATCGTCAGGCCTTTCGGCTTGTTTCCCTGCCAGCCTAATGTATAAACAAAGACCTCATCACCTGCCGCAACCCTTTGCAGCGCGATATTCAGAAAGTCTCGTTGTAATCCTCCATAGGGGAAATACTTAAATAAACAAAAAGCAGTTTTCATGCGGCAAACTCTATCTGCCTGTTCACCAATTCAACGACACGGTCTGTCAAAATCGTTTCCGTGCATGGTGGTACCTGACTCTCAGGCAATTTATTGCAATGACGTAACAGACATGGAGAGCAGGCATATGAGGCTTGCAAGGGCCACATGTATCGGCTTAAAGTGCCGGTATGTGCCGCTGAAGTAGAGCCATATAACGATACGCCCGGTCTGTTCAACGCCGCTGCAAGATGTGCCAATCCCGTGTCCACAGCGACAATTGCCTGACAAGACATTATCACTGAGGCGATCTCAGTTAAGTTCATAAAAGGTAAAATATCTACACCGTAAATATTATTTGCTATTCGCTTGGCAAATTTCCGTTCAGACTGATTACCGGCAGGTACAATTATTTTTTTCCCTTGTTCTATCAATTTCAAGGCCAATTTTCTCCAGAATTCCAATGGCCAGCGTTTGCTTGACCAAGTAGTGCCATATAGTAAAATTAAGGTTTCTTCATTAATCGAATTATCGGGGACTACGGATAATCCATAATCCAGAGGCCTGTCGTTATACTTATAATTCAACGCTTTGGAAAACAAATCCCGAATGCGAGCGACAGCATGCTGCCCTTTACCGATTGCATAAGTTTTGTCGTAAAACCAACTGGCCTGCGCTTCTCGAGCTGAATTTTTATCCGGACCAAATTTCGTACCTCTGGCTTTGCTGGTAATCAAGGCACTCTTGATTAAACCCTGGGCATCAATAACGGCATCATAGTGATGTCTCCGCAACAATTGTGTAAACCGTTTCCAGTCACCTCGTATCCAGGCCTTGACCCAGGACTTTCGCCAGCGCCTGACGGCACTCGGTATAACTCGATCAATAGCCGGATGTAACGATGGGATTTCACTAAATGATTCTTCGGCCACCCAGTCAAAAGAAATACCCGGGATAGCCCGTACTGCATCGGTAACCGCCGGAAAGGTATGAATCAAATCACCCAGGGATGATGTCTTTACAATCAGGACACGCATGAATAAATTTTAACCGTATTTAAGCCAGAATACGTTGCATAACCTGCTGTGCGGAAATTCGCTTTAAGCAGTCCAGGTGTCCAAGCGGGCACTTGCGCTGAAAGCAGGGACTGCATTCCAGCCCCAGTGAAACCACTTCGGCATCATCGGATAGGGGTGGAGTATATGCTGAACTGGTTGAGCCGAACAAGGCAATGGTTTTTATGCTCAGCGCACAGGCAACATGCATCAGTCCGGAATCATTAGTCACAACCGCGCTGACAAGGCTCATCAGGTCGATAGCCTGGTCCAGGTGGGTTTTTCCGGCCAGATTGAGGCATCGGCTATTCGTCAATACATTGATATTGTCACAAACCGGTCGGTCTTTTTCTGATCCAAATAACCAGATCTTCCAGCCGTGTCCAAGCATATCGTTGGCAAGCTGAGCATAATGACTCTCCGGCCAACGCTTGGCGGGCCCGTATTCTGCGCCCGGGCATAATCCCAGGATTCGGCCATCATCAGATTCAATATTCAAGGAGGATAGAACCGCTCTCTGTTGCTGTGCCGTAACCCGTAATTCAGGATAAGGAATCCACTCAGGCAGCGATGACTCCCTTCCCAAGCCTAATGAATAATATCGCTGTACAAGTTTCGGCGTACCTTTTTCATCAAGCGAGCGCCGGTCGTTCAGTAGCCCATAGCGCATCTCACCATGAAAGCCGGTTCGCTGACCTATCATGGCAAAACAGGGAATCAGGGCAGACTTCAGGGTATTAGGCAAAACAATAGCCCGCGAATATTTACGATTTCGTAGTGAACGACCAATTTGCCAGCGATGGGCAAACTCAAACCTGCCATGCCCAATCGGCATATCGATGACATCATGGATATAAGGCATACGGGCAATAACCTGCTTGACCACCGGCAGAGCCAGCATATCAATTTCGTGCCCCTGGCTGCTTAGCAGTGCAAGCAAAGGCTGCGCCATCACCATATCACCTATCCATGAAGGCGCGATAACAAGAGTACGGGAAGACAAACTATCGGGTGGCTGAAAACCAAGTGCGGGGAAACTATCCGGCCCTTACGGAAGCTGCGTCATCAACAAGTTCATATACCGCGCCACAATAAGGACATTTTGCCTTACCCGTTTCCTCTATCGGCAGATAGACCCGTGGATGGGAATTCCATAATTCCATCTGTGGCATTGGACAGCTTAACGGCAGATCGGAACCGCTTACATTATAGTGACTTTCAGTATTTGAAGGAATATGCTGGCCACTTACAGCGGCGACAGAATCATTTTCGGCATGTTGAGCCATAAATTTTCTCCATCAGGTAAAACTTAACCAGTCCAGATGATCTTTGACCCGACCATGGACAACATCAAAATATAATGATTGCAGTTTCTCCGTAATCGCCCCTCGACCGCCATTACCGACCATCCGATTATCGACTTCTCGAATCGGGGTAACTTCAGCCGCCGTCCCGGTAAAGAAGGCTTCGTCGGCAATATAAACTTCGTCTCGGGTAATTCGCTTTTCTATCACATCAAGACCTTCGGTCTGAGCCAAATTCATAACGGTCTTGCGGGTAATGCCATCCAGTGCCGAAGAAAGGTCCGGGGTATAAAGAATGCCGTCTTTAATCAGGAAAACATTCTCGCCACTGCCTTCCATGACAAAGCCGGCGGCATCCAGTAACAGTGCCTCGTCGTAACCGTCTCGAACCGCTTCCTGTAATGCCATCATGGAGTTCATGTAATTACCGTTTGCCTTAGCACGACACATAGTGGCGTTGACGTGATGCCGGGTAAATGAAGATACCCGCACACGAATACCTTTCTCCATATTTTCATCACCCAGGTAAGAACCCCAGTTCCAGGCGGCTACCATGCAGTGTACGCGGAGGTTATCCGCACGGAGGCCCATGCCCTCGGAACCAAAGAAACACATCGGGCGTATATAGGCGGATTCCAGATTATTTTCCCGAACAGCAGCCAACTGTGCCGCATTGATTTCCTTCCTGGAAAAAGGGATGCCCATTCCAAGAATATGTGCCGAACTAAACAGGCGATCCGTGTGCTCCTGCAAACGAAAAATGGCCGTTCCCTGATCGGCTTGATAGGCGCGCACCCCTTCAAACACACCCATTCCGTAATGCAGTGTATGCGTCAAGACATGTGTTTTGGCCTCGCGCCAGGGAACCATTTCCCCGTCCAGCCACATGATTCCGTCACGATCATCAAAATTCATGCAAAGACCCCTTATGCTTTCTCACCGAATATCTCCAGCCAGGCATTGGTTATCAGTTGTCGATATGGCCTGCATTCACTCGTATTCACACACTGTCCCTGCCCTTGGAGTACGCGGCGATGAATCAGGCTTCTGTATTGCTGATAGGCTTCGATCAGGCCACTCCCCGTGTCTTTATCCAGCCAGCCAATCCGAATGGCATTTTCCAGAATACAGATAGTATCTGAATAGGCGGCCAGTTCCGGCTTGTCATGCGCCTCACTCAGAACTGCGTATTGAACCATAAATTCAATATCGACAATACCTCCCGTCCCCTGTTTCAGGTCGAAATTCCCCTCTTTGGAGCGATCAAGCTCCTCTCTCATGCGGCGACGCATATCAAATATCTCTTGCCGAACCGTCTTTTTCTCCCTTTTCTTGCTTAAAATGGCGCTTCGAATCCGATCAAACTCCTCACAAACAGTTATCTCTCCGCATATTGCCCTGCCTTTCACCAGGGCCTGATGCTCCCAGACCCAGGCCTCGTTTCGCTGGTAATCTTCAAATGCCGAGAGTGAACTGACCAGCGTACCTGACTGTCCGTTGGGACGAAGCCGCATATCAATTTCATAGAGTTTGCCGGCAGGGGTAAGAGTCGCCAGTAAATGAACCAGACGCTGAGCCAGTCGCGTGAAAAACACATTGTTATCCACTGATTTTTCGCCATTAGTAACCTGCTTTGAACCGCGACTATCATGCAGAAAAACCAGATCCAGATCTGAACCATAACCGAGCTCTATTCCGCCAAGCTTACCGAAACCAAACACCGCAAAACCGGCTTCATGGGTTTCCCTCTGTTCAACATAAGTCGGGCAGCCGTAACGGGAACTCATATCATTCCAGGCAAGCTCCAAAGCTACACGCAACAGGCTTTCGGCAACCCACGTCAAATGATCACTTACCTTCATTAATGGTATTGCACCGGTAATATCAGCGGCAGCAATACGTAACTGCTGCACCTGCTTAAAATATCGCAGCCGCTCCATCTGCATTTCGATATCGTTCTGATCAAGATCGGCCAATAACCGGCCAAGTTCAATGTTCAATCTCTGCTTGTCCGGTGGCGAATACAAGGTACGGTGATCAATCAACTCATCAAGTAACATCGGGCTCCTTGAGATGGTTTCAGTGACCCATATACTGGCAACACAGAGCTTTCCCAATTGTGCTCTGGCAGTGGGCTCTTCCAGCAGCAATGATAAATAAGATTCGCGACGGGCGATCACAATAATTACAGAGAGCAAACGCCTGATAGCCTCATCCGGATCATCCATTTTCGAGGACTCATTCAGCAAAATGGGGATTAACCCATCACATAATGACTTTCCCTGCGTACTTAGCCGGGTATATACCCCTTGCATTTTCAAATTCACTAACTGCTGATGTAGCCGTTTCGGCTCCCTGTAGCCCATATCTCCAAGTAGCTTGATATCTTCCTCAGAGTCTGAGTCCGAATCCGGCTCGCTGATAGAGAGCCAGTAAATCTTTGTAGAACTGGAGTCATTTTCTTCACGCTCAGCGAAAATCCGATCAAAACAATTCTGAACATGTTCCCGGTGCCTCAGCAACCCTTCAAGAAATTCTTCCCAGGCATGAAAATTCATTGAGATAGCAAGTCGATTCTGATCTTCTTCATCTTTCGGTAAGGTATGCTCCTGTCGGTCATTCATTTCCTGAATATGATTTTCTGCCGTTCTTAAAAACTGCCATGCCTGGATCAGATTCTCGATATCCGACTCCTCCATATACTGCTTTTCTGCCAGCCTTCGCAGAATCAACGGCGTGCTTCTATCCTGTAGCGAGACATCCTGACCTCCCCTGATCAACTGAAAAACCTGGGCGATAAACTCTATTTCACGAATTCCGCCCGGCCCCAGTTTCAAATTATTCTGGCGGTTCTCGCGGGCAATCTCACGATCAATCATGACCTTTAGGTCCCTTAAAGACTGAATTGTGCCAAAGTCCAGATAACGTCGATAGACAAATGGCTTCAAAAGAGACAACAGTCTCTCCCCGGCATCTATACTCATACCGACAGGACGCGCCTTGATCATGGCATAACGTTCCCATTCCCGACCCTGGGTCTGATAATAATCCTCCATGGCTGAAAAACTCACCACCAACGGCCCGCTATTACCGTATGGTCGCAAGCGTAAATCGACCCGGAAAGCAAAACCATCCACCGTTACTTTGTTGAGGCTTTGGTAAAACCGTTGTGCCAATTTTAGAAAAAACTCATGATGAGTCAGCGATTTCTTTCCGGCTGTCTCGCCATCATGCTCATACGATAAAATCAAGTCTATATCAGACGAATAGTTCAGTTCACGCGCCCCCAGTTTTCCCATAGCAAAGACCACCATGGGCATTGGGTTACCATGATCATCCAGTGGATAGCCGTGCAAATCTGCAAGCGCATCATAGTGCCATTGCATGGCACATTGAATGAGTTGATCGGCTAATGCACTCAGATATTCGAGTACGTCAGGAAGTGGAGAAGAAAAAGACAAATCCCTCAGCGCAATACACAGCATATGCCGATTTCGGAAGTCTCTTAAAGCCTTATCCAGTGTGCCACTATCTTCAGATGCCATTATTTTTTCACTGGCCTTCAATAATAACGGCTTATAATCATATTTCGATTGCAGAGAAAGCAATAATAAATCCAGTAATCCATAGTCTCGCCTGATACTGGCATTTAGAAACGAGCTGACATAAAGCACTCTTTTCCATATTTCCTGCTGCTTAATCAGAACATGACGATGCTCTTCTGCCAATGCTTTATTTTCAATCAGTTTGAAAAAATTATTGTCTATAATTGCCATTACTTGTGTTTATTAATCGATATAATCTTGGAAACATCTGCCAGAATGAATAAACTCAGCAGGCCATCCCGTCATGGACATATTTAGCAATGCCTTTGCATTTTCAATATTTAACAGAATTGAATAGATAGATCTAATAAATCAGGATTCAAACAACTATTATTTTAATGACCAGGCACTTTCGCTTTAACGGCTCTGTATCATCAAAGCCGATGAGTAAAAATCCAATACAAATCAGTCATCGATTTTGAGAAGAAAAAAAGCCGTATCGCATTGCCTCTTCTCGTAAAAATATCTAGGCCTTAATAATCTTCTCCGATGGCATTCGATAGCGCCCTCTGGTATCAATGATAAGACTTGAATATCGCTCAATCATGGAATAGTTAAATTCATCATGATCGGTAGCTAATACCACACAATCATGGAAATTCAAATTTTCTGAAGTCAATTCCATACTTGATAAATCGAAATAGTGACGGCGCATTTTTGGAAAAGTCGGTACATGAGGGTCACTATACGTCACATTCGCTCCAAGCTTTTCCAAGACTGACATAATCTCAACTGAAGGAGATTCCCGCATATCATCGACATTCTTTTTATATGCGATACCCAATATAAGAATATTGCTGCCATTCACAGACTTCTTATGTTGATTAAGTCCCAAGGTCACTTTATTAACAACCCAACTCGGCATCGCCCTGTTCACTTCGCCAGCCAATTCAATGAATTGAGTATTAATACCATATTCTCTGGCTTTCCAGGTGAGATAAAAAGGATCAATCGGAATACAGTGGCCTCCCAAACCAGGGCCTGGCCAGTAGGGAACAAACCCGAAGGGCTTTGTTGAGGCCGCCTCTATTACTTCATGAATATCAATATCCATCGAATCAGCAACCATCTTAAGTTCATTAACCAAACCTATATTTACTGCACGATGTATATTCTCCAGTAATTTTGCCATCTCTGCAATCTGAGTAGAACTAACTGGAACAAGCTGGTCAATAGCCTGCCTATATAACGCCAGACCGGCTTTCAGACAAGCATCAGTAGAACCGCCACAAACTTTGGGAATCGTCTGCGTTGTAAAATTCGGATTGCCAGGATCTTCACGCTCGGGGGAATAAACCAAAAAAAAGTTCTGCCCGATAATCAGTCCTTTACTCTCTATGCGAGGGCGCAATTCTTCTTCTGTAGTACCAGGATAAGTCGTACTCTCCAGAGAAATGATCTGTCCCTTATGCAGGAAAGGTAGTAATGAGTCAACAGTATTTATCACATACCTTAAATCAGGATTTCGATAATCATCCAATGGAGTTGGAACACATAATATTATCGCATCAAGTTCTTTCACTTGTGACATATCACTGGAAATTTCAAAACCATTATTTATCGCATCACAGATCAAGGTGTTTGAAATATGTTTAATATATGACTTGCCTTCTCGAATATATTTTGACTTGGCAGGGTCAATATCCAGACCTATCACTTTATATCCAGATTGGGAAAATCGAATAGCCAATGGAAGACCAACATAGCCGAGTCCAACAATACCTATAACCGACTGCTTGTCATTTAGCTTATCGATAATTTTATGTAATATGGAATTCATGCTATATCATGATCAGCATCTGAAAGTTTCATGTATAATATGACTATCAAATAAAAATTCATCAGTTACGACCAATGCCATAATAAATAAAACCCTGGCTTTTCAGAAAATTCGAATCAAATATATTTCTCCCATCAAATATAACAGGGTTATTTAATAATTTCTTAATGTAATGAAAATCAGGGCTTTGAAATATGCGCCACTCCGTAACCAAAACCAAAGCATCAGCATTCTCAATTGCATCTTCAGGTGACTCAACTAATTTCAAATCAATTCTTTCTCCATATACTCTCTTTACTTCGTTCATGGCTGCCGGATCATAAGCCTGCACCCTACACCCTGCATCCCACAATGATTCCATCAAGACGCGACTCGGTGCTTCTCGAATATCATCTGTGTTGGGCTTGAATGCCAGCCCCCACAGCCCGATAGTTTTATCTGACAAATCATTCTTAAAATGTAATTTTATTTTCGAGAACAAAACTGACTTTTGATTGTTATTTACGTCTTGAACAGCATTTAATAGCCGAGAGTTAAAATCTGTCTCTCCTGCCATCTTTTCAAGCGCACTAATATCTTTCGGAAAGCAGGAACCTCCATATCCACAGCCAGGATAAATAAATGAATATCCGATTCGCTTATCTGAGCCAATACCATTACGAACTTGTTCGATATCAGCTCCAAGTTTTTCAGCTAAATTAGACAGCTCATTCATAAAGCTTATCTTTGTCGCTAACATGGCATTTGCAGCGTATTTTGTCAGTTCAGCAGACCGTATATCCATATTAATCAGCTTGTCGTGGTTACGATTAAATGGCGCGTAAAGGACTCTAAGCAATTCGGTAGTACGTGGATTATCTGTCCCAATAACAATACGGTCGGGCTTCATAAAATCATTAATGGCTTCGCCTTCCTTAAGAAACTCGGGATTAGAAACAACATCAAATTCAATATTCTTTTGAAAATTACTTAATATTGTACTGATTTTACTTTTAACCTTATCAGCCGTACCTACAGGTACGGTGGATTTATTAATAATGATCTTGTATTCATTCATATTTGTAGCAATAGCCTCAGCAACCATCAACACATGCTGCAAATCTGCGGAACCATCTTCGTCTGGTGGCGTACCTACTGCTATAATTAGAAAGAGTCCATAGTCAACGGCTTCTTTGGAACTGGTGGTAAATCTTAAACGACCACTGTTTGAATTTCTTTCCACCATCTGATCAAGATTCGGCTCATAAATAGGCATTTTCCCGGAATTCAACATATCGACCTTAGCCTGATCAACATCCATACAGATCACTTCATTGCCTACCTCGGCAAGACAGGCTCCGGTCACTAAACCAACATATCCCGACCCAAATACAGTAATTTTCATCAACTCATTACCTTTTCTCTATGAAGGTCAATGGAAACTCTGGTTAAGTCAGAGCTTCCATAAAAACCTGACTTAGGATTATTAAGACAAGGGAGTAAACCATTATCGTGTCTTGATATACTCATCAATATGAAAGAAAAACTTTAATTATCTTCTCATCAAGTACAAGATTTTATTAACTTCTCAAAATATGGGATAGTCTTTTTAAGACCTTCTTCAAGTTTCATTTTTGGTGTCCAAGCAAGCATTTCTTTTGCAATCGAGATATCTGGCTGTCGACATGCCGGATCATCTTCTGGCAATGATTTATATTCTATGGATGATGATGAACCTGTTAGCTTGATAATTTTCTCTGCCAGTTCCTTAATTGTAAACTCCTCAGGATTACCAGCGTTAACAGGACCAATTATATCATCTGAAGAATCCATTAGACGGACAAATACTTCAATTAAGTCATCTACATAACAAAAAGATCGAGTTTGCGAGCCATTGCCATAAATTGTTATCGGTCGATTTTTCAAAGCCTGCATAATAAAATTGCATACTACTCTTCCATCATTTGGATGCATGTTAGGTCCGTATGTATTAAATATTCTGGCTACTTTAATTCTCAATGCATGCTGACGGTGATAATCAAAAAACATTGTTTCGGCACAACGCTTTCCCTCGTCATAGCATGAACGAGGGCCAATTGGATTCACATTGCCCCAGTATGATTCAACTTGAGGATGAATTTCCGGACTCCCGTATATTTCGCTGGTAGATGCCTGAAAGATTCTCGCATTTAGGCGTTTCGCCAAACCCAGCATATTTATAGCCCCATGAACACTGGTTTTTATTGTCTGCACTGGGTCGCGCTGATAGTGAACAGGAGAAGCTGGACACGCCAGATTATAGATCTCATCCACTTCGACAAATAGCGGAAAAGTAATGTCATGTCTAACTAATTCAAAATTGGGATAAGAAAATAATTCAATAATATTTTCCCGAGTCCCAGTAAAGAAATTATCCACACACAGCACATCGTGACCATCGTCCAACAGTCTTTTGCATAAATGCGAACCTAAAAAACCCGCACCACCTGTTATCAAAACTCTTTTTCGTAAATGCATATCTTAAATTTAAAAAAACACTATTGGGAATACTATCGCGAATCATTGCCGGATAAATTAATGAAGCTACGCAGAACCACTAACTATATTCAATAACTGGACACAATGACTGTATGAATTTACCACATATTGTACTTTTTTTGCTGTTAATATTGCTTACTCCGTTTTGAGTTTATTTCTGTCGATTTTTCCACTTAAAGTAAAAGGCATTTGATACAGTATGCGATACTCTTCAGGCAACATCCACTTCAACAACTTTCTGGCGGCGATGGATTTAATATTATCCAGTTGCAGGCTTTCCGTTTCCTTGCCATTCAACTCAATATAGGCAACAAGGTATTTATTAGACATTTCATCGACTTCAGCGGTTACGGCACAGTGTTTAATGAATTCAATCTCCAACAGCACTGACTCAATCTCAGATAATTCTACGTGGAATCCACCAATTTTAATCAAATCATCATTACGTCCAATATATTCCATATCACCATTTTCTTTCCTTCTGCCTCTATCTCCACTATGGAATAAACGGGCCTTTACATCGTCAGAAAACGGGTCTTTGATAAATCGATCAGAATATTCTTTCTGCCGACGAAAGTATCCCGGAGAAACCACATCCCCTCCGATATAGATTTCACCAATCTGACCATCGGGTACCGGCTTCATATCTTCATCGAGCAGATACACCTGGCAATTAGGCAATGGTCTTCCAATTGGGACCAATCCCTCATCTATTTCTTCTTTCAATACGACACTATCGGCAAAAGTATCTGCTAAAAACCGTGTACCCTCACCATGAAGCTCGTAACTATTATTATCACCACATATTTGGCTTGCGATCATCAATTGATCTTCAAGCACTTGCAATATATCCGTCTGGGTAGTAAGAGGATTTGCAAGTATCACACGAAAAACGACTATAGACTGGTCGGTACCATAACGAGTATTTCTCAACACAGTCTTGGATACAAATGTTGAGCCCTTGATAAACTGAGCATCCTGTAATCGCTGATTGATAGCGCTAATTTCAAGATTATCATCGCGGCTCAATGTATTTTCACTCAATTTATCACGATACTTCTCAGGAATGTATCTGTAATTCACAATATTCAATGGGGGATCAAATATCAATTCAAAGCAATCGAGAGAATCAATAATACGCGCAAAAAAGACTGACTTATCCATGCTGGAATTAAACAGGGCTTCATATCCTTTCTTTCCTATCATCTGAAGAGAAGCGTGCACAAGTAATGCCATCGCGGCTCTGGAACCTTCCATACTAAAGCGACCAACATCATATGAGTCGAATGTTGATTGATAAGTCGCCTCGGTGGCACCATACTTCAACATCTCGGGGTCACGAAACAAGCACAGGCTAATACCCTGAGGCAGGTAAAGCTGTTTATGTGCGCAAAACGTTACCGAATCAGCGCGTTCAATTCCCTTAAAATGATCACGATACTTATCTGACAATAATCCGCCGCCTCCCCATGCCGCATCAACATGAAAATAGATATCATGCTGTTTTGCAATATCCGCCATTTGCTTCAATGGATCAATATGTCCCGTTTCAGTAGCCCCGGCAATACCTATTATCGCAAAAACATAAAGCTTATTTTCACGACAATAGACAAGCCTATCATTCAAATCGTGAATGTCCAGCGTACCATCAGAAGCCAATGAAACATTAATAATATTTCCGGTTCCGATACCAAGAACTGAGGCTGATTTTTTGATAGAATAATGCATAAGCTCAGAACCCAGCAACACTGCGTCTTTATAGCCACTGGCCTGCAATATCCGGTACAAGCCGACAGTGGACAGATCATCATCACCGGATAGCTTTGCTAAAGCCCGATTACGAGCAATCATTAAGGCAGTTATATTAGAAATGGTTCCGCCGGTCGTAACCAGGCCAAGATTAGTATTAACCTTCTGGACATATTCATTGTAAAACGAGTCCGACAAACCGTAAAAGCAACGATGCAGCATTGCAATCGCTTCACGTTCCAGAAAAATCGCTGATTTTGCTGTTTCAACTTTCACCAGATTCTGATTCATCTGAGAAATCAATTTACTCATGTCATGAACAAAGTCCGGTAGTGCAGAAGTCATATGACCAATATATAACGGTGAAGCAGTATTAATTGAATATGGCAGAACCTCGCCTTTAAACCAGTCAAAATACTCCACCATACTCATCGGATAGTCTGACATTTCAGTATTCATAAAGCGGACTGACAGTTCGTTCGCAGATATATTTGGTGTTGTAATTTCGCAGTCTCTCTGATCTTCAGAGTTCAACATACTTCCTGGATAATGCCAGGGCAAAGACTCAACAGACTTTGAAAAGTAAGCCAACACATTATCAACGTCGAGTCTCTTCACTTCATACCACGTAGCATCCGCACTAACCTCAGTAGCACCGTATACATTGATTAGGCGCGCATACTTGAATCGCTGGTAAAAAATCTGTGCAACCGATGTGGATAATGCTTCACCACTACAAAACACATATTTTAATTCAGGAAGATGAAATATCTGCCTCACTGAAACAGACAATATGGATTTCAGTAAAGATGGTGTCAGAACAATCCTGGTTATATTCCTTGTCGATATTGTTTTTACAAGCTCCAAGGCATTGGTCGCTTGTGTGTCGGGCAGGATAACAAGCGTAACCCCCTTTAATAGCGGAGAAAACAATTCAGCAACATGATCCACAAAGCTAATAGATATTCTTTGGCAAACCAACTCATCATCGCCATATGGATATTCTTCCCATACCCAATTTAAACGGTTAATTATGCCTCGATAAATACCTCGTACCGCCTTGGGACGCCCTGTTATCCCCGAAGTATAAATAACATAGAGCAAGTCATCTATTTCTACTGACACATCCGGTGGGCAAGTTGGTTTCCTGCTTATCAATGGCCAGTCAACATCAATATTTATCACAACAGCAGCTACCACGCTTTGACTAAAGCCGGTTGTTGTTATCACAGCATACGGAGAACAATCATTTAATATTGTGTTGACTTGTTCTGGCGGCATACTGGAGTCTATGGGAACATAAGCACTTCCGGCTTTTAGCACTCCGATAAGGGCAATAACAAACTCTATGGAACGCTCCATGTACAAGGCCACCAGAAAGGCAGACTCAATATTATTTGACATTAAATAATGCGCCACTTGGTTTGACTTTTCGTCCAGCTCTCTATAGGTAATGGTATTTGATTCACATGAAACGGCAACGTGATCAGGCGTTAGAGCTGCCTGCATCTCAAACCGGCGAGTTAAAGAGATAAATTCCGAGGCCATAGAAGGGTTCATCTAAACGCTCATTACAAAAATAATGTCAATCTGACGGAACTTTACTTTGCAGGTATTGCACAGGCCTATGAGTTGTCTGGCGCTGAAACAAGAACTCCGGCGCGAACTCAATGTATTGCTCAACCACCCTGGCTACAGACTCGAACCATGGCAATAGAATCTCCTGCCAATCCAAAGAAATTACCATCCATCCCAGCTCATGACACGAGGCACTCTATACACCCGCCAGGACTGCTTCAATATCCCTGTGAGGGATAACGCAGTCAACTGAGCCGACCTGACCATAGTCAGGTCTCGATTCAGGCTTTTGGCAGAGTCACTCCCGTCTGTCCTTGATATTTTCCACCACGATCCAGATAAGACGTTTCACACACTTCATCCGACTCGAAAAACAGCATCTGAGCAACCCCTTCGTTAGCGTAAATTTTTGCCGGCAATGGCGTAGTATTAGAAAACTCCAGTGTAACGTGCCCCTCCCATTCAGGTTCCAGCGGGGTCACATTTACGATAATACCGCAACGGGCATAGGTCGATTTACCGACACATATAGTCAGAACATGACGTGGAATCTTTAAGTATTCAACAGTACGCGCCAGAGCAAAAGAATTCGGCGGGATAATGCAGACATCGCCTTTAAAATCGACAAAGCTATTGTCATCAAAATTTTTAGGATCAACAACCGCTGAGTTGATATTGGTGAAGATTTTGAACTCATCGGCACAACGCACATCATAGCCATAACTCGATGCACCATAAGAGATCAGGCGTCCGTTCTTGCTGCAATGACGAACCTGATTTCCCTCAAAAGGAGAAATCAGTTCCTTTTCCCGCGCCATGCGATTAATCCACTTATCCGCTTTTATCGCCATCGTGATACCATAAATCAATCAAGCGCATGTTAGCACGCAATCTGCTTCCTAAGCCTCTACCCAACAGACTTCCACCTTATCGAGCATCTTCAAACCCCTCCCCACATCCAGCAGGGCAGAGAATGAACAGAACAGACGCCAACCCGGGGAAATGACCTCAGTAATAACCCCAGGGGCGATTCCAAGAACCACCATCCCAAGGATTGCCCCAAGGGCCACCACTCCAAGGGGTGCCCCAAGTGCTGCCACTCCAAGGGCTGCCCCAGGAATTACCACTCCAGGGACGGTCCCAACTGCGACCGCTCCAGGGGCTGCCCCAGGCACTACGGTTCCAGGGACCACCCCAACTGCGACCACCCCAAGGGCCTCTCCAAGTGCTGCCACCCCAGGGGCCGCCCCCATAACGCCACCAGTCTCCGCTATTACTCCGACCATCGACCATTTCCTCCATCCAGTACATAGGCATCCACTCAGGCCAGTCGTTGCCGCCCCAATAGCCATAATCACCACTCTGCCACTGAGCACTGGCAACAGAACTGGCAAACAATCCAAGTATCAGCGCCAGTAAAATTGCTTTAATCCGTTTCATTTCGGCCCTCCTGTCATTCAGATTTCCATGCCACTATCATAGCCCTACTAAAGGCAAGCAGTATTAACGCACATCAAATACCCCATCCAAGGACCGCTCTGAATCAATCAGAGATTCCTTAGGGGGTGCAAACGGCTAAATACAGCCTGTTATCTGTAGTTTAGCCTGAAAAAAGCCAAGACTTAAGTAAATGTCCAGGTTCAGTACCTACATGAAGCAACATCAAGCCACCTACTTGATGTTGAGGAGGGTTAACCGGAAGCCCCTTCAGCTGGCCTAGCCTTCGAATAGAAATCCGGATAGAAACCCCGCTGGAAACACAACAGAGCGGCTGGTATTACAGCAATAGTCACCGGGAATGATGCCCCAGCGGTCATGCCGAGCGTACCAGCGCAGCTTCCATCGTGCGCCGATGCCGTAGTTGGCCCGACCTGCGCCGGACGACGACAGGCCCGCATACGGGATGCCGGTGGCGCCGTCATCCAAGGCAAAACCCCACTCGCCTTGCAGGCTCCAGCGCCTGGAGGCTGGGTCGGGTTACGCTGAATCTTCCTTCAATGCGTCCGACAGCAAATCCGACAACAGCCAGCCCAGACCGCCCGAAGCCGGGGCGGTGCCATACTCCTGACGCAGGCTCAACGATGGACCCCGCATCGAATCCGGAGCCGAATCTGGTCGCAGGTCGTAGCGCAGCGAACCGGATTACCTCGAGTACCAAAGGCACTGGACCAGCACAACTTTTGACGATCACCGACTTACATATTATCCTCTGGCCTTTATTTACTACTTAGCGCTTTACCAGAATACCTGAAAGCCGATTATCCAGAGGAACCCATGTCACCAAATACTGAGATCAGCAATCTAGCCGTCTTGATTGACGCGGAAAACATCAGCCCGAGATACTCCGAGGCCGTCTTTGCCAGAATCAACACGCTCGGCGATGCAAGTGTTCGGAGGATCTACGGGGATTTTTCCGACGGACATTTATTGAATTGGGATAAGGCCATCAATGCGCAGGCCATCCTGCAACGCCAGCAACGGGGCAGTACGGCGGATAAGAATTCTTCCGGCATCGCTCTTGCCATTGACGCTATGGACCTGATTTACAATGGACAACTCGACGGGTTCTGTCTGGTCAGTTCCAGTTCTGACTTCACGCGGCTGGCCCAGCGCCTGCGCGAAGATGGGCTGGCTGTCTATGGCTTTGGTGATAAGAGCACACCGGTGTCTTTTCGAAATGCCTGCACAAGATTTACCTATCTGAGTGAACTTAGCAGTAATCTGCAGAAGCCGCACCCCAAAAAAGCGGCGCCGATGATTTCTAAGGCAATTGGAACTACCAACAGCAAGGGGGGCTGGATCAATATCTCCATCGTGGGCAAACGTATCCGGGAAGAGCATTCGGATTTTGACCCAACAAACTACGAAGGATGCCCCAGTATCACCGTGCTGGCCCAGAAAGCGGGCAGGTTTCAAGTCAAGAAAAATGGCTTTATAACGCTCGTGCGCCGCAAACCATGACCGATCCGGATCAGTGACTATTGCCCTTTCAGCCTATTCACTTGGACGACAAAATTGAGCGTAACCGGATACCAGGATACTCTGCTGGAATTTCCCTGCCGCTTTGCCGTTAAAGCTATGGGAAAAAACGAGGATGGATTCGTTGCCCACGTGTTAAGTCTGGTCAATCGCCATTGCCCCGAATTGAGTAAAGGCGATGTCCAAACCCGCCCAAGTCGAGGAGAAAAATATATCTCCGTCACCATCTCTGTAACGGCCACCAGCAAGCCTCAGCTTGATGCGGTTTACTGCGCATTAACCGATTCCGATCGGGTACTGATGGCTTTATAGATCATGGCGCTGCCGCTAAATTATCGTCTGCTGGGAATGGTCCCTTATGAAGACTGTCTTCAGGACATGCGGGCGTTTGTTGCCAGGCGTACCGATAAAACCTGCGACGAAATCTGGTTTGTCGAGCACCCTCCGGTCTTTACCCAAGGCATGGCCGGAAGACCTGAACATATCCTTGGGGCCGGAGATATTCCGGTGATACAAACTGACCGAGGGGGGCAGGTGACTTATCATGGGCCCGGACAGATTGTGGCTTATCTGCTGCTTGATCTGAACCGACGCCGACTCGGAGTACGCAGGCTGGTAGAATTAATTGAGAAATCGGTGATTGGCCTGCTGGCGGATTACGGTATCACGGCACGGGGCGACCGTGCCGCGCCCGGGGTTTACGTGGAAGGCGCCAAAGTCGCCGCCCTGGGTCTAAGAGTTCGCAAAGGTTGCAGCTACCATGGCCTGAGCCTGAATGTCGATATGGATCTGAAGCCTTTTAAGCGTATCAACCCCTGCGGCCACAAAGGGCTCCGGGTCACCAGCATGGTGACCCTGGGTATTACCGAATCTATCGATGCAATCCGGGCTGGGTTATACTACCATTTGTGCACCACTCTTAATTACCGGTGTTACCCTCAGAACCATGCTGCTTGATTCTCAAAAAAAAGTCGGACTGTCACGCACGGAACGTGCGGCGGACAAGGTCTCACGTATCCCCATCAAGGTGATGCCTTCCGTAAGGCCCGCCCGAAAACCTGAATGGATCCGCGCAAAATCTCCGAACACACCGGAAGTGTTACGCCTGAAAAAGATACTGCGGGATAATCAACTGCACACGGTCTGCGAAGAGGCCAACTGCCCTAACCTGGGCGAGTGCTTCAAACATGGCACAGCCACGTTCATGATCATGGGTAGCATCTGTACCCGGCGCTGTCCTTTCTGCGACGTTGCCCACGGACGTCCGGACTCTCTGGATGCTGATGAGCCATACAATCTGGCAAGTACGATAGCTGCGATGGAAATGAAATATGTCGTGATTACTTCGGTGGATCGCGATGATTTACGTGACGGCGGCGCACAGCATTTTGCCGATTGTATTACGGAGACCAGAAGGCTCAATCCGGGTATCCAGATTGAAATACTGACTCCTGACTTTCGTGGACGTATGGATCGTGCCCTGGAAATTATGGGCAAGGCGCCGCCTGACGTGTTCAATCACAATCTGGAAACCGTGCCGCGCCTGTACAAGGAGGTCAGACCCGGTTCAGACTACCAGTATTCCCTGAATTTGATTAAGCGTTTCAGCGCAATGTATCCAGGGATACCGACCAAGTCCGGTTTGATGCTGGGCTTGGGCGAAGCGCTCGATGAGGTACAACAAGTCATGCAGGATCTAAGGGATCATGGTTGCAATATGCTGACGCTTGGACAATATCTGCAACCCACACTGAATCACCTGCCTGTAAAACGCTTTGTCACGCCGGAAGAGTTCGATGAACTGGCAATCATCGGAGGGAAAATGGGCTTTGATCACATCGCCAGCGGCCCCATGGTACGTTCTTCATATCACGCCGATGTACAGGCCCGGTCCGTGATTTGAGCGCATCTTACCCGCCCTGCCGATAGGCCTGTAAAATCATACGTTCCATCAGATAACATAGACAATCCTGCTTGATGGCCGTGGCGTCACATGTAAGCATGGATGGCATAACGGATTTTCTGGTGCGGATATATTTTCCCACAATCTCGAAATAATCAGAAGATATTTCCTGACCGGATTCGTCCCAGGCTTCGAGATAATGGCGTTCATGACCACACACCTCGGCCAGGATCGTGCCTTTTGGGTGCTCAATAAAATTTAATCTGTCGAGATTATCAATCAACCGGATATTGTTTTTCCCTTCACCAAAACCAATATTCAGATGGTCAGGCACCTTCACTATCGCCACCGTATGATAAAGATTCATAACATTTTCAGGCACAAAGGCATCAGTCATTTTATCCAGTGCCAGCACGGCCTCAATAAAATCACGCGCATGACTCACGCCAAATTCCTGACCGGGTCTGCCACATTCAACCGTGACTGACGGACAGAGTTGGGCGAATGCCAGCGACTGAACACCGATCGGTCTGATAAAGTAAACGATTGTCCGGGAAAAGATTCTTGCCAAATTAAAGAAACGGTTATCAAGACGATTGACACAGGCATAATGGGGATTACAGCCCGTATTATTATGCACATCTATACTGGCAAAGACGTTTCTCTCGCGCATAATCTCCCAAACCTGTCGCATAAGCCGATGCTCATCGGTCCCCGTACTATCGCCCCCCGGCCAGATACGATTGTAATCAATCTGATGCTGCAGGCGTCTCACGCGATATTTCGCCGCCTCAATATTTGATATAAATAATGACAGGCTCCGCGGCAACACCTTGCTTTTATAGTCGCGCAGCAGTTTGCGAACCGCTAACCAGCCTGTATCTTCATTACCATGTTGCAGAACACAAACAAATAAAGGCCATTCACGTTTTCCGTTCAAATGTATCAGTGTCGGCCCTTGCAGAATTCCAGATAGCTCGTGTGACTCACACTCAAGAATACCTTCCGGCAAGTCATGCAATTCATTTAACATCCTCAAATACTCCATTCATGAACAGGCACGTCTGCACCTTGCCACTTGCGATAGGACTTTAATAACTGAGTCATGTCCTGACCATAATGTTCGACATATTTTCTTTGCCAGACCGATCCGGTCTGCTCGCTTATGGCACGTTGTTCAATGATTCCCAACCAATACCGGGCTTGCTCTCTGTCGATCCGGAGCTGTTCAAGACCTGACCATGACAGTTCCAACAAATGATCCAGTATCAAGCGTTTAACACTATAGCTCCCCCCATCAAGCCAGCGGATGTGCGCATCAAGCCCGTACCTGGCCGCCTTGTAAAAATTATCTCTCGACATGGCAAATTCAAGCTGCATCTCAGGCCGCTGTTCCGTGGTCGCAAGCGACTCAACAAGGCCATAATAAAATGCCATATTGGCTACCATATCCACCAGTGCAGGCCCTGCCGGAACAACCCGCTGCTCAATACGCAGATGCGGCAAATGATTATCTGAAAAACCGACCAAAGGCCGATTCCAGCGCCATATGGTGCCATTGTGTAACTGCAAATGACTCATCCTATCGATCGGCTGGTTAAAGTCATGTGGCAACAACATCGGGTAATGTCGTAGATTTTCTTCAAAACACTCCCACAGAGATTCACGTACATAATCACTCCCATAGGTAACACGCCTTAATGGCCCATCCGCCGCATGACCATAACCTCTGGCGCAGATTGATTGCTCAAATACCGGAATACGAGTCTCGGCCCACAAATCATAACCAAACAAATAAGGGGAATTAGCCGATATGGCGACTAATGGCGCCGAGGTAATCATTGAAGCGTTCAAGTAACGTGCTGCCCTGTCCTGCGGAACCTGCATGTGAATCTGGAACGATGTCGTGACGGATTCAAGCATCACATCGTAATGATCCAACCGCAAATGATCATGGCCGACGATATTAACCTCTATCGGCCGGCCCTTACGTTGCGCCAGCACTTGTTCATTAAGGGCAAAATACCGATTCAATGGTGAAATATAATCCAGTGTTAAATGCTCATCACGAACAGTGGGCAGAATACCGATCAACACACATCCGGCACCATGGCGCTTAGCGACTTCGGCCAGCCTGGTCCAGCCGCTCCTTAACGAATCATGGAGACCAGATAAGGCACCGTTCTTTAGTGGCATGGGATTGAAATTCAGCTCAATATTAAATTGAGACAATTCAGGAGAGGCCTGACCCTCGTCCAGATCTTTTAGACAAGCGGCATTGACAGGAGCAGGCATACCATTTTCATCAACCAGCCAGACCTCAAGCTCACACCCTGCAACCGGCTTGCTGCTATCAAATGCGCCGCGATCAAACCATTGCCTCAAAAGACGGGATTCATCCTCCAGCATTTTATGATAATGCTGAAAATCGGCTTCGGTAAAAAATGAATGAGGTATTTCCTGACCCATATCACGACTCTAACAGCCTGCTAATATGTCAGCGGGGTATAAGTAAGCCAGAGGCAGTAAAAAATTCCAAATACGGCTAAAGCGCTTGATATGCCCTTGAAAATTCAAGGAACATCGGATTAATCAATAGTCACAACCCGTGCTCACCCGCCAAGGGGAGCTCTACACACCAGTTATCCCCAGTAGTAACTGACTTTGAGAAATATCGCGGGTCTCCACAAAGAATGCTTTTCCGACGATATGGCTGCCATCATTCCAGGATGGCTTTGATGGGGTGACAAAATGTCCATCACTCCAAAACCGAAAGTCACGAACCGGGCTGAACCACTTCCACTACCACGAAACTGGACCAAAATGGCGATACCTGATGATTGGCCGCCACAACCATAACGACAAAACTGCGTAACTCATCCCCGATTTTCAGCTTGTGCAACTCACCCTGCCTCTGCCGCAAACTGGACTTTACAACCTCATCGGACCCACACGGACGAATTTCATAATCAGTATAACTATTCTCGAATCTTTTCACGCGAATCGACAATGGCAAATGCGCATCCAAACACTTGCCCCACTTGCGAGGCTTATCCGGCGACAACTCCTCTACCCTATTAACAAGGTAAAGCCGCTTGGGCCCATAGATCGTACCTGGCTCCATATCAATGATCTCCACTTCCGGCTGCAAGTCAATCATGTCCGGTTGCGAATCGTTATCGCCCAACGAACCCAGAATATTTTCAACGTTTTTTCGCGTAATGTAACCGAGGCCGGTACCGGCACCCATGCCAGATATCAGATAGCCACCATCGGCCTTCTGCTCCTTGAGTTCGAGCCGCAAATTCACCTGAGCGGACGGCTTGATCTCGCCAGCCAGCTCGCCGCTGACCGGATCAATAAGCTTCACCGTGACCGGGGCTGCCGTCTCTTGATCAATCGCAAACCAGCCCTTGGCCGGAACTACGTGTCGGTCAAGGTCAAAACGCGCATTCTCAAGAGCCTTCTGCCCTCGAATCTCCTCAAGCTGAGGCTCAAGCAACACATTAAACAGATACGCACTGCCAATGAGTACCACTGCGCTGGCACCCATTTTTAATGAATTCATTTCAAAACCAGACGCGCCAACACCACCCAGGATGCCATACAGGAGTGACGATACAGCGCAGGCCAGCACAACTGCAACGACCAGCGAAGGCACACCATGGGCATAAACACTCAACCATATCCCCGACACAAGACCACCGACAACAATAATTGCGACAAATATAAACGGCCCGACTCTCGATAACGACATATTCCCTACCCCTGTTCACTGTAATAGCGCTAATTGTAGCTTTAAGCTGATTGTAGCTTTAATGTAATGATCAATGCAAACACGGCCTCGCCAACATCTGTCTAGAGGCTGATTTCAATCCATATGCCTGGGATGGGCGCGACCAACTCTTCTTCCTCTAATCCAATCTGTGAGGCCGTTTCAATCCACGCGCCCGTGATGGGCGCGACTTTTGTCGGGTCATAGTCTATGCTCTCCAAGAGGGTTTCAATCCACGCGCCCGTGATGGGCGCGACAGGGCCGCGACGGCGGCCGAATAATCTATAGCGTGTTTCAATCCACGCGCCCGTGATGGGCGCGACGATATTCATGAAATTGACCTCGTCTAATATAGCCGTTTCAATCCACGCGCCCGTGATGGGCGCGACACCTGTCCATGTTCTTGCAGATATTTGGGCGGCAGTTTCAATCCACGCGCCCGTGATGGGCGCGACTTTGCCGCGGATTTGGAATACTTGTATAGAGTCGGTTTCAATCCACGCGCCCGTGATGGGCGCGACATGGCAAAGACGCCATGAATCGAGGATGATGAAATGTTTCAATCCACGCGCCCGTGATGGGCGCGACTCTGTCCATGCGGCAATATCGCCGCATGAAAGGAGTTTCAATCCACGCGCCCGTGATGGGCGCGACTTGACACAATATGTAGAATCCATATATGACCATAGTTTCAATCCACGCGCCCGTGATGGGCGCGACGTGAAATATCAATCTTATTACCCTTGAAATCTAAGGTTTCAATCCACGCGCCCGTGATGGGCGCGACATTTACTACTATCTTGTTGAGTTTGTTGGTTACTGTTTCAATCCACGCGCCCGTGATGGGCGCGACTTCTTTTCTTCGCTTCTCTCTGGTTTCTTCATCATGTTTCAATCCACGCGCCCGTGATGGGCGCGACCGAGGCGATGCTCAAGCCAGATTACGATGTCAGCGTTTCAATCCACGCGCCCGTGATGGGCGCGACCCGAGTATGAGACTGCTACGAACGGAAAACTGGCGTTTCAATCCACGCGCCCGTGATGGGCGCGACAATTCCCATGCCGCATCCAGGTGCCGGTTTGGTTGTTTCAATCCACGCGCCCGTGATGGGCGCGACCTGTCGGCAAATCCTTGGAGAAGTTGGAAACCATGTTTCAATCCACGCGCCCGTGATGGGCGCGACAATTTGCTTGTCACTTCCGGGGCTGGTGACCCCGGTTTCAATCCACGCGCCCGTGATGGGCGCGACAATTTGCTTGTCACTTCCGGGGCTGGTGACCCCGGTTTCAATCCACGCGCCCGTGATGGGCGCGACAAGCATATGCAGCCGATGAGACCATAACAGCCACGTTTCAATCCACGCGCCCGTGATGGGCGCGACGCTTGATGATGACGGCACATCAACTAGTGCATTCGTTTCAATCCACGCGCCCGTGATGGGCGCGACCTGGTGTACTGATTGAAGGGGGTAGTAAAATTCCGTTTCAATCCACGCGCCCGTGATGGGCGCGACTAAATTCCCCATAAGTGTCTCCTTATTTAATTAAGTTTCAATCCACGCGCCCGTGATGGGCGCGACCGCTCCTGTACCGCAGCCTCTCCATGCTCTGCATGTTTCAATCCACGCGCCCGTGATGGGCGCGACTAATAATAGGTAGCCAGAAATTCGAAGCAATAAAGTTTCAATCCACGCGCCCGTGATGGGCGCGACGCTTTGGGTTGTGCGGGAGTCAAGACCAGATCGCCGTTTCAATCCACGCGCCCGTGATGGGCGCGACCAGTTGTAATGACGATGCTCATCCAAAGCTTCATGTTTCAATCCACGCGCCCGTGATGGGCGCGACAGACGCAACGGAACTAGCCGCTACAAGACCAAGGGTTTCAATCCACGCGCCCGTGATGGGCGCGACGCGCCTATGGAGGGCGGTACTGATGTTTATGCTCGTTTCAATCCACGCGCCCGTGATGGGCGCGACGTCTTGCTCTTAAGTATTTGATGACTTGTGATGGGTTTCAATCCACGCGCCCGTGATGGGCGCGACTAAACCCCGGGAGCGGGGAGGTATTCCTTTACGAGTTTCAATCCACGCGCCCGTGATGGGCGCGACACGCGCTACTAATGGTGGCCAACCTATCGCCGTCAGTTTCAATCCACGCGCCCGTGATGGGCGCGACGTCATTTTGCTGAGGACTTAGTCATGGGTATTGTTGTTTCAATCCACGCGCCCGTGATGGGCGCGACGCAAATCAGCATGACCATGATTTTGTGTATGTGAAGTTTCAATCCACGCGCCCGTGATGGGCGCGACATCTGAAAAAAGCTCATACCTTTCCCAGACTTGAGTTTCAATCCACGCGCCCGTGATGGGCGCGACCGAGAGATTGACATCGTAGTAGCCAGGAGCAAGAGTTTCAATCCACGCGCCCGTGATGGGCGCGACGACAAATCAACATCGCCTAAGCCTGCATTGCGCAGTTTCAATCCACGCGCCCGTGATGGGCGCGACATCCGTGCCAGCCTAATACACCAAGCGGCAATGAGTTTCAATCCACGCGCCCGTGATGGGCGCGACATGTAAAAGCATATTCAAATATTGAAATTTTCGAGTTTCAATCCACGCGCCCGTGATGGGCGCGACTTTTCGGTTATTTGTTATGAGGACTTTGACTGTCGTTTCAATCCACGCGCCCGTGATGGGCGCGACCTGGCAGCAATATGGACGATGACTAGATGACAACGTTTCAATCCACGCGCCCGTGATGGGCGCGACTAACATAAGCAGACACCATGTATAGAGTTCCTTAGTTTCAATCCACGCGCCCGTGATGGGCGCGACTTAGAAAGCTCGTTGGAGTCAATGAGCGGTTACAGGTTTCAATCCACGCGCCCGTGATGGGCGCGACGAAGGCACGGGGCTAACTCCAGCCCACGTAAAGGTTTCAATCCACGCGCCCGTGATGGGCGCGACCCAACTCAGCATTGTATTTGCCCTGAAGCGTCTTGTTTCAATCCACGCGCCCGTGATGGGCGCGACAGGCCCCTGCTTCCAAGACAACGGCAGAGAGAAATGTTTCAATCCACGCGCCCGTGATGGGCGCGACGCTCAGGAGCCAACGGCCGGAAGGTCTGGTCATAGTTTCAATCCACGCGCCCGTGATGGGCGCGACGTGGCTACGCCACCAACGGTGACGCTTCGCGTACTGTTTCAATCCACGCGCCCGTGATGGGCGCGACCGGCCTGGGTTTTGATTGGTCGCGCTTTGACCCAGTTTCAATCCACGCGCCCGTGATGGGCGCGACCAGCATCCAAATTCTCATCTACTACCGGCTCCGCGTTTCAATCCACGCGCCCGTGATGGGCGCGACGTTGGCCGTAACATCAACACGGCTGACTCTCCAGGTTTCAATCCACGCGCCCGTGATGGGCGCGACCAACCTCCCAAAACCCAGCAGAGTTCCATTCCAAGTTTCAATCCACGCGCCCGTGATGGGCGCGACCGTTTCCATAGAGGCATTTAGCGACAACATATACGTTTCAATCCACGCGCCCGTGATGGGCGCGACACTTGGATTCTATTATATCCACGATAAATGTCGGGTTTCAATCCACGCGCCCGTGATGGGCGCGACATACAGTTTTACCCATGTTGCCCGCAATGAATGTGTTTCAATCCACGCGCCCGTGATGGGCGCGACTTTGGAGGAAGTGGACTAAGCACCCCAGAAACATGTTTCAATCCACGCGCCCGTGATGGGCGCGACCCAGGAGCTTACAGATATATTCACGACTGTAAATGTTTCAATCCACGCGCCCGTGATGGGCGCGACCCGACTTCTATGGTTCGTCCCCCTGTTCTTTCCGGTTTCAATCCACGCGCCCGTGATGGGCGCGACGCAAAAATACTAGCAGAATCGGGCGCAGTATCCTCGTTTCAATCCACGCGCCCGTGATGGGCGCGACGTAACATCGAATCGATGTCGTCAATCCCGTATCCGGTTTCAATCCACGCGCCCGTGATGGGCGCGACCGCATGCAATGCGGCTCTGGCGGCCGCTTTTGATGTTTCAATCCACGCGCCCGTGATGGGCGCGACGGCGATAGGTTGGCCACCATTAGTAGCGCGTCTTGTTTCAATCCACGCGCCCGTGATGGGCGCGACGTTACTTGGAGGCAACAAAATGAGCGATATGTTAGTTTCAATCCACGCGCCCGTGATGGGCGCGACTTTTCTCGGCTTTTTCGATATGCGTAATTGAGTAGTTTCAATCCACGCGCCCGTGATGGGCGCGACTGTTTTACTATAGTGCCTTGATTCTTCAAAGTAAAAAGAATCTACCCCGCTAACCATTGGCTCACGAGTTCATATTTTTCCAGTTTATTAAAGAGCAAAATTTTTCTTGGATAATCAACAGGCTACTACCCGCTATACCTACCTGCATTGGTGAGTGCTGATGGTTAGCGATTATAATATGAGAGGGTCTCGAATCGCATCAGCAACAGGCTTTGCTCCCAGGTGTTCGATCTTCTGCCGCCCCTTCTTACCCAGGAAATAAAAGCGCAGACTGTCTTCTTCCGGATCGTATATTTCTGTTAATTCATTTTTTAGTACCACGAATTGAGCCGGGCTGACTTCGCATTCAAACACCGAATTTTGTACCCGCATTCCGTAATCCTGACATATCTTTGCAATATTTCGTAAACGCCTGCAACCGCCTTCAGTCACAACGCTCACATCATAGGTAACCAATACCAGCATTGTTACTTTACCGTGTACGGTGGATAAAATTCCGTATCGCCACGAATATGTCTGGCCAGCAACATTGCCTGTACATGTGGCAACAATCCGATCGGCACAGATTCATGCAGATAAGGGTGCATGATTTCCACTTGTTTTCTTTCCTGCCAGGCTGTCAAAAACTCCTTGCGTGACTCTTCTGTTAATTTAACAGCACCACTGGCTTCATTCACAAAGTCCTTCAACTTAAACTGTTGCCGGTTTATCAACGTCAGAACAAAACGATCCGCCCATGACGCCCGAAACTCTTCAAGCAGGTCCAGAGCAAGGCTTGGCCGGCCTGACCGGTCCTGATGTAAAAAGCCGACATACGGATCAAGCCCTGTGCCTTGCAGTGCTGACGCGGATTCGTTGGTTATCAAGGAATAGGCAAATGATAACAGTGCATTCACCGGATCGGTCGGTGGACGGCGTACCCGCCCCCCAAACGCAAACCCCGGACCGCGAAGTAACTCATTAAAAACTCCAAAATAGGCATTAGCGGCATCGCCTTCCATGCCACGCGCCTCTTCCAGTGACTCGGCCTGCTGTATCCGTCTGAGGCTGGTCGCCAGTTTATCCACGGTGGCCTGTATTTGGGAATTTTCGCCGTGGTTTCGCAGCTCACGCATCAATACCGAGCGGCTATTGGCGATTTTGGCCGCCAGCACCACACGGGCGACAGACAATGACTTTTCCCTATCGTCTGCCCAACGGTACTGGGCTCTACGCAGCAACACATTGCCGGTTTGTTTGCCCTGCACCCTTGCCAGAAATTTTCCGTACTCCGCATAAAACGACAATCCGATCCCCTGTTCCCCACAGTAGCCCATTAAAAACGGAGAAACAGAGATCTGACCAAAGCATAGAATATTTCCGATGGTCAATGCGGGAAACTGTCCCAGCTTCTCCCCTCCATGCTTGATAACAATCGTCTCCCGTTCCTTGTGCAGATAAGATTCCTGGCGCGTGACATAAAGCGTGTTAAGCAGTTTTTTCATGCGCTGAAAATCTGGTCGATATATTGCTTTGTCGCATCCTTTCGAAAAAGATCCGGCTCGCAGAGATCATGCAGCGAACAGGCGCGACAACGTTTCCTGTCCTTGATCGGCGCAGGCGTTATAGCAGACGATTGCAGTTCATGGGCCGCCTCAATCACATGACAAGTCTGCTCACGCAACCTTTTATCGAAAGCCACACTCTCACGACGCCGTACCTTCCAGTACCATATCGCCCCTTCCGTTACCGTAATGGAACGCATTTCTTCCAGACACAAGGCCTGCGCACAAAGCTGAATGCGATCCCAATCCTGAACCTTGGGCTTACCCCGTTTATATTCTACCGGGAAATATTGCTCATCCTGCCTGATTTCCAGCAAGTCCATTTTGCCTTTAAGGCGATAGCACCTTGACTCAAGCAAAACACTGCGTTCATAGCGGACATCGCCACGCTGTTCCATGGCGCCCGAATCGACCCGATCATGTAATAGCCGACCTTCCGCCGTAAAACGGTTTTCATCCCAGATCTGTTCCGTATGAATCAAGGCAAACTGCCGTGGGCAATAGGCGTAATGCTGCAAGTCCGAGACCATCAGGTAGTCATCGTTATCCTGGTTTGCCAAAGTCATTTGCCAATTAATAAATACATATAATCATTCATATAATAATTGCAAGTATTACTTAATACGTCTTCAATTTATCCAACCGCTGACTCGAATCATACTATCTAAGTCCCGCATGTAACCCAAGAAATTAGGATCATAACCATGATTCCATTGGTACAATCCTCCGTTTTGATCGATCGAAGTTAAACCAAATTCCTCAATTTTGTTCCGCCATATCTGAATAGAATGATTCTGAATATCACGATAACTTACTGGAATATTTTTTTCTAAATCACTACTGACTTTGTCATTGACAATTACAGTAAGCGTGTCGCTTGAAATAATTTTAAATTGTTTTTGAACATGCTGGAAGTTACATTTTTTTTCATTTTTTAATTCTATCGCCTGGCTATCATTGGCAGCTCTTTGGACTTCTTTCGTTAGCGCCAATGTGGATAATTCATCCAAACTTTGATCTTTCGCTATCAGATTTTCCCAGTATATATCAAAAATATCAATAGAGTCCTTGAAAGCAGGATGAGCCAAAATCTCTTTGTCACAAATCAATGAGAAATCATAAAGCATACTTTCATGGTTTAGTCCCTCTCGGTTTACACGCCCTGCAGTCTGCAAAAAGCTGGTTAATGAACAACGCTCACGGAAACCGTTATCAAAATCCAAATCGACACCAGCCTCTACGCAACTGGTTGCTACAAGATACCAATTCTTGTCTTTCCATGGGCTATCTTTATACTGCCGCTTAGCCAACTCATCAATAATTCGCTCTCGATCAACAGGTGCTAATGCCGTTGAAATATGCAAAACAATACGCTTTGACAACGGATAATCATCACGTATTTCTGCCTGTAAACGCCGCTGCAATGCTTGGGCAATAACCACTGCTGATTGCACCGTATTCAGGATTATTAAACGACTTCCCTTTATCTCTTCACTACAAATGGCGTTCAATAATTCCTCTTTGCTGATCGCCTTACCATCTTCAAGCCTTTCAAAGTTTATTCGCTCTCGCTCGGCAATCTGTGTCTCCTGAAAAAAATCTCCGCTTAATATACTTGGTAATCTGGCCGAATATTCTTCTCCAACAATATCCGTCTCCTCCCAGAACTTAACAAGCGAACCAGAAGCCAGAACAAAGTGGCATGACCAGTTATCCGCGAGTTGTTTAATCCAGAACCAGGTCTGCCTCATCAGCTTAAGAGGCACACACGCATGGGCCTCATCAATAAATATGGCGGAACCCGGCAATCTATGAAGTTTGCGTAATGTAGAAGGTGATGCGCTGGCCAGGGTTTCAAAAAACTGCACAGCAGTCGTTACAATAATCGGGGCTTGCCAGTTTTGAGAATATTTCCTTAATTCAGCCTTGCTAAATTCTGCACGATGATGATGTTCAGCGATAACCTCGTAAGGATCTTCTCCTTCTAATGCCAGATAACAGCGTAAACGTTTAGCTGTCTGACTAATGACATTAGTGAAGGGTGCAACAACAATAATTCGGCGAAGTTTATGATCTATTGCTCTTTGCAGCAGATTGGCGACCACTGCTGTCGTTTTACCCAGACCTACAGGCGCAGCGCAAGTAGTCATTTTGTCAGAAATATTGATGTTAAGACACTGGCTAAATAACTTATCACGTAAAACCTTGCGCTCATGGTCTTCCCCTGCCATGTTACCTACAATAGTCGTAAGTTTTTCAAGCCGTTCCTGCCACCTGGGTTGAATACAGTGAATTTTATTTTCTTTATCCGCCGAATAATACGCGGCAGTATCGCTGTGATCTGCATCCACTAGACAAGACAAGAGTAAACGAGTTGCTAATGCTTCATCATTACCGGGACGCGGCGTAGTATGAGCCTCCAGCTTATGATCGCTGCTTGTTTCATGTGCCGATATAAGGTGATCAACCACAGTCTCTGTCTTTGCAATCAAGTTTTTATGCTGTTTTATATTTTCTTTTGAGCAGTCACCTCGCTTACGACGCCCACCTCGGAGCAGGCCTATATTCCGCTGCCATTTAAGTTTTTTCTCATCTTTGCAGCTGGCCAAACCTGGCGCATGATGGGCACGAATCAACCATGCAGCCAGGGTATCTTCAACCTTCAGGGCCACCGCAACACCACCATCTACATGGTCGTAGGGCAATCTACCTGCTTTATCGCCTCTCAACACATCCTGATTACCCGGTTCCAACTTACCAATATCATGAATACAAAGCGCATTGCGTAGCGATTTCAGATAAGCAGCAATGATGTCCTTTGATAATGCAGCATAATGAAACATCGCATGACCATGCGCCAAGCCGATTCGCTCGACTTCAAGCACATGATCTGCATAGCCATGTGGTTCTCGCTCTGGATCATCTTTCGGTGATGAATGGGCAACCAGATTATCATTCATCACAAAGATCTATAACATCCTTAAAACGATCACGAATATCTTCAATATCACCTAATCCAGGAATAATATAATCGGTACGGGATTTCGGCTGACTGACCCCTTCCTTAAGCCGTGGGGTCAATGCGTCAATTAACAGATAATCCGGGCACGAACCCAGAGGGCTTTTATGTTCTGCAAACCAAGCATGTAATACACTGACCTGTGGCCGAATAGCTGAGCTGGTGTGCTGGTATGCCAGTGGTAACAGAAACTTAAATAACTCCAAGTCTTTGTTATCTGCACCCGTCTTTCTAGCAATGGTTGGATTAACATAAAACGGGATAACGTAAACTCCATGCCGTACCACCCTAAATCCCAATGGGGCCATGCCTCGATCTTTTCCCTCCTGCACCCCGGATTTATTGGTCATGGTGAGTCGTGCGATTTGAACAGACGCTATTGAAACTCCAACACCAACCTGAACAGCCCCTGTACGAATGAAATGATCATATCCACCAAGCTTCCTGCGCTCTTTTTGATTTTTATTTAATTCTGCATCTTTTAGACTTTCGAGAAAGGTATTACCAAACAGTCGAGCATCCCAATAGGTATCTTTAAAGTCTCTCTCTTCCTTATCAAGAATTTCCTTTCGGTCCCGCCCTCTTGATTCAAGAATCTCAAAACGACGACATGGCTCGTTCTTATCTTCATTCTCTTCCAATGCCAATTTTTCCTTGGCAGTTTGAAAAACAACACCATCCTTATCCTCGACTAAATCACGCAGCTTACGCTTAAACGATACCGGCGTAATTAAACCTTTACCGCCAACCTCTATTGTACGCGGTTCAGACTCCATATCCGGATCGCCATTGGGATTTGACATCACCACATCGAGTACAACCAAACCGATACAACGATTAAAAGGTGCAATATTAGTTTCCATTAGTGTTTTCTCCTGTAGATTCCTTATTTTGTGTTTGGGAAGCGTCTTTTTTAGGGCCGGTATATGGCCGGCCTGCCAAATAACCCAGCAATAACTCAGCCCTGCTTTCAGGGGTTACTTGACGCAACTGTTGTGATATCAAGTCATGCAGTTCGGCACAATGCGGCTTTATCCACCTGTAAGCATCCTTGGCACTTACAACTTTTTCGTTAGCAATTTGTTCATTCGACGATAAGCTGATCTTCTCTGCCCATGCCTGATAAACAGCAGCACGCTGCGCCGTCATTTCTAATGCCTTCAACGGGCTGGCAACTGCTGCCGCATAGGCTTGGTTACCGATTAGTCTCCTCGGTAATTCTCCTTTGCGTTCACTTTTACAATAACCGATATGGATTTCATCCAATGCGGCACAAAATTGCCCTAGCTTATAGGCCAACTCATCCATATATACCTCCTTTGTTCTACCAAGTTTGTGTAGTAATAGCCCTGTGGCGGTAATCGCACACAAGGCGTTTTGATGATATTTGATAATGCCTTTTTGCTTTAAGGCCACCAATTCAAGTAAACCGTTGTATTGCTTTAATAAGCGTTGCAACAAACGCCTTGCGAAGTCCTCGTGTTTGTTATCAGCCAAAAATAGGCGCATAATTTCGGCAAACGGCACGCCGGGAATATCTGACGACTTTAAATCTGCTGCTCGGGAGTACTGTTTTTTAAACAGCAGCGCAAACTGCTTAGGCGAAACTGCAAAAGGAGGTTTGTAAATCTTTTTTTTGTCCTTGATAAAACGCAGTTTAATATCAGGTCTATTTTTACTGGCCTGACACCAGACATGAGCAGCCGACTTCAGACAGTCAAGCGACTGGGATGTAGAAAAAATCGCTTTCTGTACACCATCGCTGATTTTTCGAATAATCATAAAATCAACTTGTTCTATTATTTCAACGTCTTTCCCCTTATAAAGATTAAAGATTTCTTCTGCCTCCTGTTCGTAATCTTCTTCATCTTCCAGTAATTCTGACTCATGCGACAACAAGCGGACTGCCTTAATATCTGGTTGTGCGCGGCAAAAGCTAAGCAGCAAATCACCTTTTCCTGTTTCACCCGGCAATACATCCCAGGTGGTCCCTTTTTCCTTGCTATTTAAGTAACGCAATGCACTGGCCAATTCACCTGCCAGGTCAGCGGAAACGGGCATACTTTCTGCCGCTTCTTTGCCGTAACGCTGATATGTAGGTACATCTTTTTTTCGAGAATACGTGAACACTTTACCCAAATGATTACATTTCTCTGTCGGAAATGTATCTGCTACTAATACGCTGTCAGGTTTGCCGCTAATCGCGCAGGTCCCTTTACGCTGCTCTCCCTTTGCATCTCTTTGATTCAGCACAGTAGTTATAGCGGATTCCCAGTTTTTATCAGCCGCAGAGGCAGAATTACTATTGGTAAAATCTATTAACAATGTCGGGGGCTGCTTTGGTATTTCACCTTTTCTATTTAGAGATTCTTTTTCACCCAGGCTTGCAAACATGATGAGTGCCGCCAAATTGAGTAGCTTTTCATCAGGATTGCGTTCACACTTCTGCCATAGCTTTTCATCCAGCTCATGCAATAAGCCTAACCCATTGTTGTCGACACTCAGGAATTCAGAAAACAGATCAGCGACAATAACAGACTCACCTTTCAATGTCTCTCCATAAATATCGGCCCGTTCTTTTAACTCCTCACGATATTTCTTATCCGGCCATTCCTGATGACTGGATAAATCAATCGGACCACTCCTAAGTTCCTTAAGGCAATCTAAATGTTTTTCAACAGTCGGTTTCGTATTGTTTTTTTTCCATTGCTGGTATTTCTTCACGCCTTCTGGACGCAATGGGAACTTCAGCTTGACGGCCGGAAACTGATGATGATTACCCTTGCCTTGAGTCCAATATTTTTTATGTTTCTCTTCCGTAAGATGCTCAAGCTCCGAAATACAACCCTGGTTTTCTTCTGAGGCTAATACCACCCGCAATACATTGATTTTTCCAGGTTCTGATAAACTTTTATGCTTTACCCGTAACAAATCTGGATCAAGTTCAGCAATACCATTGCGGACTAACGCTAATTCATTCAGCATAATGAAACACCCCGTTTTCTATCCATGCAACCTCCCCTTGTTGGAACCGCGGATTGAATCGACCTGACAGTGGTGGATCGAATACCCGTTTTAACACCGAAACAAGATTCAGATTTATGCCAGTATCAACCTGAGTGACCTCTCTGAATGGCCCCCAATAGCTGGGGACAAACTCGCTCCAACCCAAACATGGTGTGTGATAGCACTGCCCTTTTTTCAGTCGTCGATCAAACATTGCCTGTAATGCGTGACAGGGATTGTCTCCAAACTGTAGTGGCTGACCAGAACCATTCTCAATCAAGGCATACAGCCGATAACAGGGTTCGGCGACTGCAAGCGCAGATAGTTGATAGTTAGATTTTCCTTTCTCACGAAGTGGTCCGCGATAATTAGTCATATATTTTTGAAAATGGATTTCTCCAGTGTTCGGTGATGTTTTTGTACAGCACAACTCGACATGAGTCGGATTTATATGGGCACGCCCATCCTTGAAGAATGCGATAGATTCGAACAACCCCTTTGCCGCCGACCAGGTTGGTATCGGGTAGGACGTTGGACTGGACCCGGTATCGGGCCGCGACCACATTGCCAATGGTCCGGTGACCTCCATCTTTATTTCATACTGTTTCATTAGCTCGCTCCTTCAAACGGCTGCAACGATTAAAGCCGCCAGCAACCATTCAATATCATATCATATAATCTTGAGCCTGCTTCTCTTTAAGGTATATGGACTCAGACATATCCACTACCTCCCCGCCCAGATTCACGCCGCTTACCCATCGCCATAAACCTATCCGAACCACACCAGACCTCAAGCCTGACCCTCTCCCAGAGATTATCTGTTCCATGCTTTTCCACCAGCACGCCGTACAACATCTCACCCCTATCCAGCATTTGTGACACAGCAATATTTTCCTGTCTGGGCAGATGCCCTATGAGATTTCCGGCCCACCAGATTTCTACGGCACGTTTGTCGTATGGATTCCATGGCGTGCGTAGCAGGTTCAGCCTGTCGCCGGGGTGCATTCTGGGCCATAGCCGCTCGCCCTCATAGTATTGAAATCCGGCCAGTGGCGAGGTTTGTATCAGCAGGGGCGTCTGTTGTTTAATCGTCTTACCTGCCACTACCGGCATGGCTGCGAGACCCGCCAGCGACAAGAATTCTTTTAGAAAATTTCGCTTATTCATTATTTTTCACCTCCAGATTAAGAACAATTCCATCGGTTAAATCGCCTTGATAACCCTACTTATATACCGCCGGTGGCTCTATCCATGGGTCCGTGACTGATATATTTTTATCGTCTCCAGCAGATGGTTGCTCACCTGCCGCCGCAGCGACGGCGGCGCGATGACTTCCACATCAGGCCCGAACTTGAGTATTTCCCGGATCAGCTCGGTCGGGTTGCCGTAGGGAATTTTCAGTTCATACCGGCCGTCCGGCAGTACTCTGCCCTGTTGTTGCGGGTGCCAGTGTTCATCGGCTACCCATTTGGCAGCCTCGCTGCTGAATGTCAGGTGTGCGGTTGCCGTGGCCGGTCCGGCGTAGATACCAAAGGTACGGGTAAAGTGCTCGTCCAGTGCCTCGTCGTTGCATTCCAGGGCTGCGGCGGTGTCGATAAAGGTGGGTTTTATCCTGTCCAATGAGAATGTGCGTAATTCTTTTCTCAGATGACACCAGCCGTCCAGATACCAGTTATCCCGGTAGTAAATCAAGCGTTGGGGCGACACCATGCGCTCGGTTAGCCGGTCACGCTGACGGCCATGGTAAAGCACATTGACCCTGCGGCGACCCAGCAGGGCGGTTGTCAGTTTGCGAAAGTCTTCGCTATTCGCTGGCCGGGCTTCTGTTTGCAGTATCTTTATCCTTCTGGCCAATTCCCGACTTTCTGTGCCCATGATTTTAAGCAGGTCTTCTATTCGTTGCCTGAATGCCTTTATGCTGTCATCCAGCAGGCCGGGCTGTATGTCGCTGAGTAATTTTTGTGTTGTTAACAGGGCGTACAGCTCTTCTGAATTGAACCACAGGCCTGGTATTTCATAGGGATGTACGCCATGCTGCTGGTCGTAGTAGTAGCCGTTGCGTGTCCTGTCATAGGTGATCGGCGCATTGAGAAAATTACGCATGTCTTCGATCGTGCGCTTGATGGTTGAGCGGTTGGATTCCAGTTTTTCTTCCAGTTCTCGCCGTGTTATCGGCGTGCGCCGGGATGAAAATATTTTATGTAATCCGAGTATTCGGTCGAAACGGTCCATGTGGCAGGCCACGGTAAGACGAGGATATTAACTTATTACATATCATTTAATAATGCCAGTCTTTCTGGTGTCCCCACGTCATTCCAATCCCCTCTATGGTGTTCAGCCGTCACTTCATTGCGCCGCATCGCCTCTCTGAGGACTGACACCAGGGGGAATTTTCCTGCTCGCCGGCCGTTGAATAATGCCTTTCTATACAGGCCAATACCGCTGAAAGTCAGGCGGGGTTCTCCCTCGCTGCCGGCGTATCCATCAGACAGCGCAAAGTCACCGGCAGGATGATGTGCCGGGTTATCAACCAGTACGATGTGAGCCTGCCCTGCGAGGGTATCCGGCAAATCGGAATAGTTATAGTCTGTCCGGATATCGCCATTCACCACGATGAAGGTATCGCTGAGCAGATCGAGGGCGTGGAATATGCCCCCGCCTGTTTCATAGGTTGTTTCAGGTTCTCTGGAGTACGCTATGCGGACATTGTGGCGGGAGCCGTCTTGCAGATAGGTCTCGATCTTTTGCCCAAGCCAGCCGGTATTGATGACCAGTTCATGAATGCCCGCCTTTCTTAGTGCCTCGATATGGTATTCAATCAGGCATTTGCCGCGAACCTTGAGCAGGGGTTTGGGTGTTTTATCCGTCAGCGGACGCATACGCTGGCCCCGGCCTGCCGCCAGTATCATGGCTTTCATTTCAGGCATCTGAGATGGCCGCTGCCAGCGCTGGCCTGACCCGGTCGGCAATAAAATCACACAGAGGATGCAGCTCCCGGTAACGGGTGCCGACATCTTCCACGTAGGCCAGTGTCCTTGGAATATCTTCCAGGTAGCCCGGCTTGCCGTCTCTATGCTTCAGGCGGGCAAAAATTCCAATGGCTTTCAGGTGCCTTTGTATGCCCATCAGGTCAAACCAGTGCAGGAATGTTTGTTCGTCGTGGTGGATATTGCGGTCCAGTATCCCGGACTGCATTGCCAGTTCATGGTAGCCAAGCGCCCAGTCCTCGACCTGTTGCCGTGGCCAGGCGATATAACAGTCGCGCAACAGGGAGACCAGGTCATAGGTCACCGGTCCGAATACGGCGTCCTGAAAATCCAGAATGCCGGGATTATGCCGCTCGGTGAACATCAGGTTGCGTGAATGGTAGTCCCGATGTACACAAACCTGCGGCTGTTGCAGTGCGTTGTCCGCCAGCAATCTGAAGGCGTTATCCAGCATACGGTTTGTTCCGTTATTGGGCTCCAGTCCCAGGTGTCGCCGCAAAAACCATCCCCGAAACAGCTCCATTTCCTGCATCAACTGGGTTTCATCATATGGGGGAAGCTGCTCGGCATCCGGCCCACATGCCTGTAGCGTCATCAGTGAACCCAGGGCATCTCCGTAAAGCCGTTCTACGGTTTCATGATTCAGTTCCCGCAAATACTGGCGATCTCCCAGGTCACCAAGCAGCAAAAAACCCTGTTCCAGGTTTTGTTCGATAATCTCCGGCACATTCAAGCCGATTTTAGTCAACGAGTGCGCTATATCTATAAATGATCGACAGTCCTCGTTCTCAGGCGGGGCATCCATCACGATATACGATTGCCCGTTGATACAGGTGCGCAGGTAACGTCGAAAACTTGCATCGTCGGACGCCGATACGAGGTTTTCAACCTCATAGCCGGTTGCCTTAAGCCATTGAAGGATTGCTTCTGTTCTGTCGGTCATGTTATTTGTCGGTTATACTTTAATCTGACGGCTAGCAAGAATAACCCCGCAAGGACCCATCATGAATAAATTCATAACCATATTGCCCATTCTGTGTTTTCCCCTGCTGTTGCCCGCCTCGGATATGGTGACCATCCCCGCAGGCCCTTTCCAGATGGGCTGTTCCGTGAATGACCCGGATTGCGACAAGGACGAAGGCCCTGCGGGAGGTGTCACGGTTCATGTGCCTGAATTCCAAATCGATACCCATGAAGTTACGGTCGCCGAATACGTCAACTGCATGGCGACCGGTAAGTGTACCCGACCCAAGGATCATGCGCGAAACAAGTACTGTAACGTAGGTGAAAGCAGCAGAATGCGACACCCCGCCAATTGTGTTGACTGGCAGCAGGCGGTTGATTATTGCAGGTATGTCGGCAAGCGCCTGCCAACGGAGGCGGAGTGGGAAAAAGCCGCCCGTGGTGGAACGCCCAGCCGCTATCCCTGGGGACAGAAGGCCACCTGTGAACACGCCATTCTCGATGACAAAGCCACTACCGGGTCGGTGGCCAATGAAGGAGATGGTTGTGGTGAAGATCGCACCTGGAATGTCGGCAGCCGGGCGCCCAATGGTTACGGGCTTTATGATATGAACGGCAACGCAGGCGAATGGACCAGTGTCTGGTATGCCAAAGATGGCTTGACGCAATATGCCAGTGGCAATCTGGCGGGTCCCGACGAAAGCAGGCAACGTGTCGTGCGAGGCGGTTCATGGGATGAAGATCCTCCGAACCTGCGTGCTTCATTCAGAAACGTCAAACCGCCTGTCAGTGGACGGTCAATTTACGGTTCCATCGGTTTTCGCTGTGCGAAATAGTGGGGATTGTGTGTTCCCGTGTTGACAGAGCTTGTATGAGTCCACCACATATTGCACTTTTTGTTGTGGTTGATAATGTACCATACTGGATTTACTTTACCGGGGTTTGTAGTCCTAGCCCTTTATGGGGTCGAACGCCGTTGTATTTGACCAGCCAATCGGCCAGTTTTTCGTTAAACTCATCCAGGTCGGTGAGTGGTCCAGGTCCACCACTAATGCCCGCCAGATTTTAACGTAACGCCAGCTCACGACGCACGTCAAGGCCAGGCCACAAGGCGAAGAACAATCTCCGCTTTTTTTTATTTCAGGCCATCCAGCACATCCACCATTCCAGATAGTGCATATTGCGCCGCCTGCGTTCTAACTGCATCGCGGTCGCCGTCAAAGCGCATTTTCTCCTCGACACGCCTATCTCCCGCCGCCCAGGCAAACCATATCGTACCTACCGGTTTTTCCGTACTCCCCCCCGAGGGTCCGGCGATTCCGCTGATGGCCAGCACTGCCTGCGCATGGCTGCTATCGAGAGCTCCAGCGACCATTTCCCTTACAGTTTCCCGGCTTACAGCACCGTAATCATTGAGCGTCTGTTCAGAAACACCGAGCATTTCGATCTTGGATTCATTGCTGTAAGTCACAAACCCGCGATCAAACCATGAGGAGCTCCCCGCCGGGTCCGTCAGCAATTTTGCAACCAGACCGGCCGTACAGGATTCAGCCGTCGCTATCATCAGGCCACGTTCCCGCAGCCGGGCCGTCAACTGCTGCAAACCAGATTCTTCCGCCATTCATCCAACCTTATAAGCATGTATAATTCCGGCACCGCCAATCATACTGACCATTCATGTTCAATGTCTTATTGCAGACCATACTGCCACATCATCTGCTGTCACGCATTATGCTGTGCTTTCTAAGGCTGCGCTGGCGCTGGCTGAAAAATCTGCAAATCAGATTTTTCATCAACCGATTCAAGATTGATATGTCTCAAGTCAGGAATCCGGATATTGAGTCCTTTGAACATTTTAATGCCTTTTTTACCCGAGCCATGAAGGCCGATGCACGCCCCATACATCAACCGGACAATACCCAAAGCTATTGCAGTCCGGCGGATGGCACTGTCAGCCGGTTTGGCAGGATAGCCAATGAAAGGCTGATACAGGCCAAGGAAATTGATTATTCTCTGCTGGAACTGGTCGGTGCCAGAACCGACATTGCCGAACAATTCAAGGAAGGCTACTTTGCAACTGTCTATTTGTCCCCGTGCGACTATCATCGCATCCACATGCCAACCACAGGCAGGCTTAAATCCATGACCTGTGTGCCCGGTCGTCTGTTCTCAGTCTCGGATCAACTGGTGCGTAATTTATCAAACCTGTTCAATAGAAATGAGCGCATTGTCTGCCTGTTTGAAATTGATAATGGCCTCATGGCGATTGTGCTTATCGGCGCAATTTTTGTCGGCTGCATGGATACCGTCTGGCATGGGACAGTAACACCGCCGCATCACCTCTGGGTCAAACATATAGAATACGATTCCGATGATGCGCCGTATCTTAACAAAGGCAGCGAAATGGGACGGTTTAATATGGGCTCGACGGTCATTGTTTTATGGTCAGCACAGAATATGAAATGGAATGATGATTTTATAGTCGGGGAATCGATCAGGATGGGAGATAATATCTCGTATCGGATGCGGTAAGGATTTTTGGGTGCACCAGGCTAAAACAGAACAGGCATCAGGGCTTGAGATAGTGCGATATGTTTCTGAACTTATACAGAATGAACGCAATAAAAATGGTTGTATATGATTTTATCAGGATATAAGCGCTGTTGGAGAAAGGAGTCGATGAGATTACGCCAGAGAATATCTATTGGGCTTGCAGTCATGGTGATGGCGCTATTGCCGTCCTGTGATGGTCTGGCTGATAGCAATCCCTGGAATAACCCATACCCAGACAGGGATAGCCATAAGAATATCCTTTACAGCGATTTCGAAGAACGCCCCAAGCACCTCGACCCTGCACGTTCTTATAGCTCGGAAGAATATAGTATTATTGCCAATATTTACGAACCGCCCCTGCAATACCATTATCTGAAAAGGCCTTATGAGCTTACGACTCTGACGGCAGTTCGGGTGCCGACCCCTTATTTTTTGGATGAAGATCAGCGGCGCTTACCGGATAGCGCAAGGGTGAATGATATAGCGTGGAGCATTTATGACATCGAGATACAGCCGGGGATTATGTATCAGCCACATCCTGCGCTGGCAATAGAGCAAGCTGGCCGTTATCTTTATCATGATATTTCCGTTGATGACCTCGAAGAGATCCATACCCTGTCGAACTTTGAGGAAACTGGCACGCGCGAGCTGACCGCCGAGGACTATGTTTACCAGATCAAGAGATTGGCGCATCCACAAACCAACTCTCCGATACTAGGCGTCATGACCGGGTATATTGACGGGCTGGATGAGTATGCAGATTCTCTGGAGGCGGCTTATGATGGGCAGGTCAAACAGTCCGGTAATCCGGTATGGCTTGATTTACGAAAACACCCATTGGCCGGTGTTAAAGCGACTGGCAGATACACTTACCAGATCCGTATCAAGGGCAAATATCCACAGTTCAAATACTGGCTGGCTATGCCTTTCTTTGCCCCGATGCCTTGGGAGGCCGATCTTTTCCATGCCCAGCCCGGCATGAAAGATAAAAATCTGACTTTGCACTGGTATCCTATCGGCACCGGCCCCTATATGCTGATCGAGAATAACCCGAACCTGCGTATGGTGTTGTCACGCAATCCGAATTTCCATGGTGAGCACTATCCGGCGAAAGGTATGCCGGGAGATATTGAGGCCGGTTTACTGGATGATGCAGGAAAGGAAATGCCTTTTATTGATACGGTGATCAGCAGTCTCGAAAAGGAATCAATTCCACGCTGGAACAAGTTTTTGCAGGGATATTACGATGTATCCGGGATTTCTTCCGATACCTTTGACCAGGCGATCAGGGTCGGGGGAACCGGTGATCTGAGGCTGAGTGATGAAATGCAGGAAAAGGGGGTCAGACTGTCCACAGCCGTAGCTGTCTCCACTTATTATTTTGGTTTCAATATGCTGGACAAAGTGGTTGGTCATCCGGCAGGTGAGCGAGGCAAGTATCTGCGTCAAGCCATCTCTATTGCCGTTGATTATGAGGAGTACATTTCTATTTTTTTAAATGGCCGCGGGGTTGTGGCGCAAGGACCGTTGCCCTCGGGTCTGTATGGTTACAAAGAAGGAAAGGCCGGAATTAATCCTGTTACTCATGTCTGGGGAAACGGTAAGTTGCAGCGCCGTCCATTATCACAGGCCAGGGCTTTATTAGCGAAAGCTGGCTATCCCGAGGGGCGCGACGCTGATTCCGGGGAGGTGTTGAAGCTTTACTACGACACCGTTGCAAGAGGGCCGGATAGCAAAGCGCAAATGAACTGGTGGCGTAAGCAATTTACCAGATTGGGGATTGAACTCATTGTACGCCCCACGGATTACAATCGTTTCCAGGGCAAGATGCTCAACGGCACGGCGCAGATGTATTCATGGGGCTGGAACGCCGATTACCCGGACCCGGAAAACTTTCTGTTCCTGTTATATGGCCCGAATGCCAAGGCGGAACACCATGGTGAGAACGCGAGTAATTACAATAATCAGGAGTTCAACAGCCTGTTTGAGAAAATGAAGAACATGGACAACAGTGAGGAACGCCTGACGATTATCTCTCGTATGATCGATATTTTACGCGAGGATGCGCCATGGCTATGGGGTATCAACCCAAAGAGTTTTGCGCTCTATCACGGCTGGTATTTCAATTCCAAGCCGAATCTGATGGCGAACAACACCCTCAAGTACAAACGTATAGATCCGAAGCTTCGGTCCCGGAAAAGATCGGAGTGGAACCAGCCGGTTATCTGGCCAATCTGGGTCAGTGTGATTATCCTGGTTGTGAGTGCCTTACCTGTCTTTGTCAGCTATCAACGGCGCCAGAAAGCCCGGCCACAACCGCAGATGAATCAATCATGACTGCCTACATCATTCGCCGCCTGTTGTATGCTATACCGATCCTCATCGGTGTTAATCTGATCACCTTTGCATTGTTCTTTGTCGTCAACCCACCGGACCAGATGGCGCGTCTACATCTGGGAGAGCGTCATGTTACTCAAGAAGCCATTGATACATGGAAAAAACAACGTGGCTATGATCTGCCTTTGCTGATTAACAGTGAAGCAGACGGGATCAGTGCGTTTACCCGGACGATATTTTTTGAGAAGTCGATTCGTCTATTTATCTTCGATTTTGGTTCGTCCGATAACGGACGTGATATCTCTTATGATATTGGTCAGCGCATGTGGCCGAGTCTGGCAATCGCCATTCCTTCGCTGATTGTGGCGCTGCTGGTAAATATCTTCTTTGCCATGTTGCTGGCATTTTCCCGTGGCAGCTATATTGATATCTGGGGTGTTATTCTGTGCGTTGCCTTGATGTCGATCTCGGCGTTGTTTTACTACATTGGCGGGCAGTTTCTGGTCGGCAAGCTATTACGTCTGGTACCGATTTCCGGCTATGACACGGGGCTGCATGCCGTCAAGTTTATTATCTTGCCCGTCATTATTGGCGTGATTGCCGGCATCGGTGCCAGCACCCGCTGGTATCGAACATTCTTCCTCGAAGAAATCGGCAAGGACTTTGTGCGCACGGCAAGAGCCAAGGGTCTTTCCGAGACGATGGTGCTATTCAGACACGTACTTAAGAACGCCATGATTCCAGTACTCACAGGCATCGTAGTGGCATTGCCACTACTATTCATGGGTAGCCTGATACTTGAATCATTCTTTGGTATTCCGGGGCTGGGCAGTTATACGATTGATGCGATCAATCAGCAGGACTTCTCTATTGTACGAGCGATGGTCTTTCTGGGGGCGGTGCTGTATATCATCGGACTGATACTGACTGATATTTCCTATACATTAGTCGATCCCAGGGTGAGGCTGACATGATTGAGATACTCTGGACCGATGCTCTGATATTTATGCTGATTGGCGCCATTATTGCCTTCGCGCTATACGCACATTCGCGGGAACATCTAATATCCCCCTGGCGTGAAATCGTGCGAAAACCATTAGGTATGAGCGCACTCATGGTACTGATGGTTTACGTACTGATTGGTTTTCTTGATTCTTTACATTTTCGTCCGCAATTGGAAAACAACGGAAGCGACGAGGTGAAGTATGCAGCCACTATTGAAAGTGTACTGGATATCGCCTTGGGCGACCTGCGTGAAAGTACGGAAAAAACCTATTCTGAGCCTTTCGCCATTCACCTGTATAATAAGGAAACTGTTGAGGATGGGCGGGGAGGGAAAATCCGCGAATATCCGAGATTGGATCATGCGGGTTTACATTTAAGGCAACCTCAACTGCTGACAAGGGACATTATTCAAAGACTGGTTTTCAGTATCTTTGGCGGACTGATGGCCTGGGGTATGACTGCGGTATTAATTGTGGCGCTGGTAGTATGGCGAACAGGAGATCCACTGCAAACCGTGATACAGGGGATGGCGCGAGGACATCGTGACCTGCCATGGCGCAGTATGTTTGCCACACTGGCACTCATCATGCTGACTATCGCTTTTCTCATGAATACCGTTGCCGCTTATCACGTATTCGGCACGGACAAGGTTGGCGAAGATGTTTTATATCAGGCAATCAAAAGCATCCGGACCGGCCTTGTTATCGGTACGCTGACGACGCTGATCATGCTGCCTTTTGCTGTTCTGCTGGGCATTCTGGCGGGCTACCTCAAAGGCAGGGTGGATGACGTGATTCAGTACATCTACACCACGTTGAATTCCATACCGGGTGTTTTGCTGATTGCGGCGGCAGTCTTGATGATGCTGGTTTATATGGAAACCCATCCTGATCTGTTTGGTACCGGTGTTGAGCGGGCGGATTTTCGACTGCTGTTCCTGTGCATGATACTAGGGGTTACCAGTTGGACCGGGCTGTGTCGCCTGTTGCGTGCGGAGACCCTGAAACTCAGTGAGCTGGAATATGTACAGGCGGCGGAAGCCCTGGGAGTAGGGCGTCTGAAAATTATCAGACGCCATATTCTACCGAATGTGATGCACATTATCCTGATTGCAGTCGTGATGGATTTCAGTGGTCTGGTACTGGCTGAGGCTGTTTTGTCTTACCTGAATATCGGTGTCGACCCCACGATGTATAGCTGGGGTAATATGATTAACAGCTCCCGCCTGGAACTGGCGCGGGAACCGATTGTCTGGTGGTCTTTCCTCGCCGCATTCATTTTCATGTTCCTGCTGGTTCTCAGCGCCAATCTGTTTTCAGACGCGGTAAGAGATGCTTTTGATCCCGGACTTAGAGAGGCACGCGCATGAGCGAAACCATTCTGAGCGTTCGTGATCTCAAGACCTGGTTTGGTGCAAGTGATAAACCGGTACGCGCCGTTGATGGCATAAGCTTTGATATCCGGCGTGGTGAGACCCTGGCTGTACTGGGCGAATCCGGATGCGGCAAGTCGATTACAGCGCTGTCTCTGATGCGGCTGGTGCCGCAACCCGCCGGAAGAATTGTCTCCGGTTCAATCAATTTCATGGGAGAGGAACTGCTTGCCAAACCTGAGATGGAAATGCGCGATATACGCGGCTCCAGCATTGCCATGATCTTCCAGGAGCCCGCGACCTCTCTGAATCCGGTGCTGACTATCGGTAATCAGATTGGCGAATCGCTTGCACTGCACTTGGGCTTAAAGGGTGAATCGCAAAAGCAGCGTATTATCGAACTGCTCAAGCAGGTCGGTATTCCTGAACCACAGCGCCGTATCAACGAATATCCGCACCAGTTATCCGGCGGGATGAAGCAGCGGATCATGATCGCCATCGCACTGGCTTGCAAACCGGAACTGCTGATCGCAGACGAACCAACGACAGCGCTGGACGTCACTATTCAGGCACAGATACTGAGACTGCTCAAGTCGTTACAACGTCAACGAAGCATGAGCATTCTGCTGATTACCCATGATCTGGGCGTTGTCGCCAGTATGGCAGATCATGTGGCTGTGATGTATGCCGGGCAAATGGTTGAACAGGCAAGCCGACAAGCATTCTTTGAACGACCATTGCATCCCTATAGCCGCAAACTATTTCAATCACTGCCGTCGTGGGAAAAGCGCAATGAAACTCTATCCGTAATTCAGGGTGTTGTCCCCGGTCTGAGACAACAGTTTACTGGCTGTCGCTTTGCGCCCCGCTGTGACTATGCAAACGATAATTGTCTGAGCACTCTGCCTGAATGGCGGCAGTTGCACGATGCCCGCAGCGTGCGCTGTCTTCGATACGAAGAAATTCTGCATGAACCGATGAATCATACTGCGCCGGAGGAAACTGACAGATCAGAACATGAAGAGCAGCAATTACTGAATGCTAAAAATCTCAAAATTCATTTCCCCATTCAAAAAGGTGTGTTCAAGCGTACCGTAGGTTACGTCAAGGCTGTTGATGGTATTGATCTGGAAATCTCGACCGGTAAGACGTTGGCTCTGGTTGGTGAATCGGGTTGCGGCAAGACCACAATCGGTAAAGGCATCCTGCAACTGATTAAGCCAACCTTGGGTTCAGTTGAGTTTGAAGGTGTGGAATTGACCTCACTAGACCGACATGGCCTGCGTGAAAAACGTCGTGACATGCAGATTGTTTTCCAGGACCCATACTCATCCATGAACCCTCGTATGCTGGTATCAGACATTGTGGCCGAAGGGCTGTCTCAGGAAATGAGCGGAGACGAACAACACGCCCGGGTGAGTGAACTATTGCGGCATGTTGGTTTGAGTGCCGATATGCGGAATCGCTACCCACATGAATTCTCCGGCGGTCAACGGCAACGTATAGCGATTGCTCGCGCTCTGGCGGTAGAGCCCAAGCTGATCGTCTGTGATGAACCGACCAGTGCGCTTGATGTTTCTGTGCAGGCACAGATTCTGAATCTGTTGAAAGAATTGCAGGCGAAATTAAATATCAGCTACCTGTTCGTTACACATAATATTTCAGTTGTTGCCTATCTGGCCGATGAAGTCGCCGTGATGTATCTGGGCCGAATTGTCGAGCAAGGAACCGTTAACGACATACTCAATCATCCGCAGCACCCTTATACCCAGGCATTATTATCAGCGGTACCTCATATTGATAAAAACGGCCATGAAGTGATCCAACTCGAAGGCGACATGCCATCTCCGGCTAATCCTCCTTCAGGCTGTCATTTTCGTCCCAGATGCCAACACGCCATGCCGAAATGTGGTGAAAGTTATCCTGAATGGGCCGCTATCCATGATGGGCACAGAGCGCGTTGTTGTCGGCTGAACGAAGAGGCGTAAAACCTGCCGTATTAAAGATATGATGTGACTGTTACGCTCATAGTCTTTGGCGGCCTGGAACACGATTGAGAGTTGAAAAGTTATCTGGCCTCACGGAAACACGATGTGGCGGATTACACCCGCTACTACAACAACGAACGGCTGGCATACTGCCAATAACGGTATGTCGACAGTGAATAATGAACTCTCTCAAATCAATATGTCCGGTCAGACTTGACCAGGACCCACCATCAGTAACTGCTCAGTCAAATCGTTCATACGGCAATCTCATTAGCGCCGACAAACCGACACGGCTCGGCTTTTTTAAAACAATTTGTATAAATCTCTTTTTTAGCTCTCTCTTTGTGGAGAAGTCCAGGTTTTTGGATCTGAGTAATTCAAATAGATAGTCAACAGCAAGACTGTATTGTTCTTTATCCAAATTGTTACGTCTTGCTAATTGAAAAAATGCTACCAACATTTCTCTGCTTATGCTTGGTATTTTTTGTTGAATTTCGCTATATACTGACGATACAGCCATACTCTCTACCCCCTTGCGACCATATTTACATACCCATGACCTGGTTACCTGATCATCATGGATACGATGGTAGAGCAATATATTGGGCATACTTCCTATACGAACATCAAGAGACACCGACATTTTTGCCCAACAGGCAATATCTTCCGCTATCACTTCTGGGTAAAGTACTTTACGAAGCAGGCTGGTACGAGCTAATAATGTAGGGTGTGCAATGTAGCGTCCATTAGTTAAAATTGAAGCCTTCAATGAAGCATTATCTAAAGGGCAGTTCCTGGGTATAAAGTATTTCCTTATAAAGATCCTCATGTTTAAAATTTTGTCTTCAGATTTGCCAAAGAACCTGATGGCGCTGCCTATCATATCAAATGAGTTTTTTCGAATATAATCCAACTGAAGCGATAGCCTGTCTTCAACGCAAATATCATCAGCATCCATTCTAGCGATGTAATCACCCTGCGCACAGTTGACTCCTCTATTCAGCGTTTTAGCAACGCCCATATTTTGTTGAGTAATCAGCCTGACTCTTGAATCTCTGGATTCGTAGCTTTGCATCATATCCAGACTTTCATCAGTTGAGCCATCATCTATCAATATCAACTCAAACTCTTTGTATGTTTGTGAAAGCATCGAATCAATGGATTCAGACAGATAACGGGCTCCATTGTAAACAGGCAGCACTATTGAAATGAGAGGGGTTTTCATCAAATCACCGAAAAAAATGATACGCTATCAGACATCATACTATACTACGTTCTTATCTGTATTTTTTGATCCTTCAGGATTATTAGACTGCCAACGCCAGACATCCGCCACCATAGCATCCAATGTCAGTTCGGTGCACCACCCCAACTCCTGCTCTGCCCTGGTTGGATTGGCATAACAGATGGCAACATCGCCCGAACGACGAGACGTTATTCTGTAGGGTACAGGCCGTCCAGATGCCTGCTCGAATGCAGCTACTATTTCCAGTACGCTATAACCCTTGCCAACTCCCAGGTTCCAGGCCTGCACACCAGGATCGCCACGCAGCTTCTCGATGGCTTTCAAATGACCCCTGGCCAGATCAATCACATGAATATAGTCCCTGACCCCGGTGCCATCAGAGGTCGGGTAGTCATTACCAAATATCGACAATTGTTCCAACTTACCGGCTGCCACTTGAGCGATATAGGGCATCAGGTTATTGGGAATACCCGTTGGGTTTTCGCCAATCAGGCCACTTGGGTGAGCACCTATCGGGTTGAAGTAGCGCAATAACGCGATGTTCCACTGCGGGTCGGATTGATGCAAATCCCGCAGGATATCTTCGATAATCAGCTTGCTGCGCCCATAGGGATTGGTTGCTGATAGCGGCATGTCCTCGGTAACCGGTAATTTTTCCGGATCACCATAAACCCCTGCCGAAGAACTGAATACCAGGTTTTTAATCTTCTGCTCTGCCATCACCTGGCACAGGTTAACCGTCCCGGCAACATTGTTCTCATAATAGGTCAGCGGAATTTCGCGGGACTCACCAACTGCCTTCAAGCCGGCAAAATGAACGACAGTCTCAAAATCATAGCATTGGAGTAATTCGGTCAACAATCGACGGTCGCGGATATCACCCTCAATAAATTCTACTGTCTGGCCAGTAACTTGATACAGTCGATCAAGTATCTCTGGAGAGCTGTTAGACAGGTTGTCGATAATCACAACTGGCCAACCGGCATTGATTAATTCAATGCAGGTGTGGCTGCCGATATAGCCTGTTCCACCGGTAATAAGAATCATTTAAATAACCACCTTAATCAGTATCTCTAGAAAATCCCGCCTTGAGATTTAAGAAACAGGTAACGAGAGTTTTCAAATTTCTGTGTCAGTCGAACTTGCAAAGCGATTTAATCGTTCAGATGCTCCGATAACGGGCATATAAGTCTCATAGTTCCACTAAGGATTTGACGTGATATCCGTTGTACCGCCAACTGTTTTCATGCGCTGAGTGAGGCGCTTAACAGTCAGGCCGAGCTTTTTATCATAAATGGCCGCATAGGACATAATGCGCTGTACATAATCCCGCGTCTCCTTGAAAGGGATGATTTCTACCCATGCGTCTGCCTGCATGGTTCCTGTGGCAGGCAGCCATTTTTTTACTCGTCCCGGGCCGGCGTTGTAGGCCGCTGTAGCCAGTACCTTATTGTCACTGAACCTTGCCAGATTGGCCTTCAGATATGCAGTACCCAGTTTTATGTTGATTTCCGGCTTATACAGTTCACGCAGTTTTGGCTGGCGTATTCCAAGTGTTTTGGCGACATGCCGGCTGGTAGCAGGCATGAGCTGCATAAGGCCTCGTGCATTGGCATGCGAACGTGCGTCCTTCTGAAAGGCGCTTTCCTGGCGCATTATCGCCATGATCCAGGCAGCGTCCAGATTGTTTTTTGCCGCTGCCCTTTTGATCTCACCCTCAAAGACAACGGGGAAGCGTATATCCAGATCATCGTAATAGTCTGCTGTGGCAATGGTCAGGATGGCTTGTGAGTGCCAGCCCCATTGTTTCTGGATATATGCCAGTTTTTGCCGGTCTTCATTATCGAATTGCTTTATCAGGTAATACCATTCACGACGCGCCTCATTGAGGCGATCCAGTGCGTAAAATTCTTCGGCACGCCGTACATTGTAATGGTTCACCAAGTTACTGATTTCAGTATCTTCATATTGCAATGGTTTATAATTGAATTGGTAGGGCAGATCAATTTCATCGGCGGCAAGGAAATTATGATAGCCTCGCCCTGCCGCCAGGGCATGAAATAATGTATTTGCGATAACATGGTTGCCATTGCTGGCAGCGGATTTTGCCTTCCAGTATTTCCAGCGGTCATGCAGAGTGGAAGCGTCGCCCATCCGGTCGATAAGCTCACTTACTGATTTCAGGTCGGCCTCACGTATTGCCGCTCGCACCCCCCATTCCAGTATTTTGTTATCAGGTGCCGGAATAAGCTTATGCTGATCAACCGCTCCATCCAGTCGCTGAGTCGTCATGCGTAATGCGATGTAGCGTTCTACTTCACGCTTATCGGTTTCAGAAAGCAGGACCTGTGATTTGATTTTTGACCATTTCCGTAGCGCCTTATCGGCCTCAAACAGGGCGATGCGTTTTATGCCGTAAACAAGAAAGCGCTGAGTCCGTGGAATTTCAGATTCGATATATTTTTTCGTCAAAACACGTTCCGGCCTGTCGCGTATTTTCAGCCAGTCAGATACCAATTTTTGTTCATGTTTCGGTAATGATTTGCGAAGGTATTTAACCAGTGAGGTTTGGCCTTTGTGCATGGCCAGTCCGATGCGCTCCCAGATCAGTGCATTGTCGAGGTGGCCATACCTTTTCATCGCGGCAAACACCGGGTCACAGTGGCTGGTCTGGGATTTGCCTGTCAGCCATAATGGCCTGGCCTCATTGAATGCCTTTGCCGGCCTGTCGGTTCTGTACAGGGCATTGGCATAGTGACACCGATACCGGGCACCCAGGCCGATTTCGTAGTATTTTGCGTAGCTTTCCCATTGACTTTGATTGGCCAAACGTCTTAACCAGCTTTTCAGGTAGGTTTTGCGTAGCGGAGTGTTTTTCAGGTCTGACAAGGTCTGCTCCACTCGAGTTGCGGTAGCCGCGCCAATTTTCGGCAATGCCTGCTTGAAAAGCAGGTCGGCATACAGAGGATAATCTTTAAGCCTGGGCTGAAGGTGTTTCCAGGTTTTCTGGTCGCCTTTGTTCAAGGCTTTCTCAGCGGCCAGGAAAGCCCGGCGGTCACTGGCAATATCGGCCATGGCCAATGGCGCAAGCAAGGCCGTCAGGCATACAATGTAAACTGGATTTCTCATAATCGACGGCCTGCTGGCTTCCCGGCTATCATTTCGTAGCCTGAGTATGAAGCAAAAACGGTATCATTGCATTGCCACAAGGGTGCAACCTTGTGGAAAGCTTTTGTACTGCCGCTGTCAGAGCTAAAATCTCAGTGCAGGTTCCAGGACAACATCAAAGACCGCCGTGTTGACTTTTTCATCCGGTATCCACTGTGTAGTCAGTCGCCTGTAGCCGCCCGCAGAAACAATAAAATGCACATGCGGTACAGACATATTCGGCCACTCCGTTTCAAAGCGGTATGAACCGTCGGGCAAGGTCATGGTGTAAGCACGAAGCCTGTCATGATATCTGCCATCGTTACCGGCTGACCAGATTTCTATGACGGCATCTTCAATGGGGGCACAATCATGAACTGACAATACCTTGCCTTCAATGATGAGCCCTTTTCCGGGCTGCGTATTCAACCGGGCTACATTGGCCTTGTAACTGTTTCCAACAGACCTTTCCGGAGTGAGCGTACATCCGAATTCGTTGGCTTGAGCAGACAGTGAAAAAATAGCTGGCAGCAACAGGACCAGAGTCAGGAACAATTTAGGCATGTGTTTTCTCCATGAACTATGTGTCATTCATATATATTTATATTTAGGATTATGGAAACTGGTTAAGGTTCTGTGCCTAAAAAGGCCACCATCGCGAACCACCACCCAGGCTGGAACGGCATGACTTGAGTTGTGAGGCATATGTTTTTGCATGGCTGTCAACTTTGCGTGCGACTTTGATCAACCAGGGCTTCTTATTGTAGGTTTTGCGTTTCCAGCCGCCATGGCCCTCATGGTAAGCCAGATATTGATTATAGGTATCCCACTTGGAGATGCCCAGAGTCCTCTGGCTGATAGAAGTGTACCAGCCCATGAAATCAACTGCGTCTTCATAGTCATCACGGCTGGCCCTCCAGTTGCCTGTTTTACTTTTATACCAGTCCCATGTTTCGTCTTTGACCTGGGCATAACCGTAGGCACTGGATTTTCTCCACCACAGCGGGAGGCCCAGAAAAGTCTCTCGCGGTGGTTTCGCGTCATGCCTGAAGCTGGATTCCTGGCGCATAATGGCGAGCTGCACTTGCAAGGGGAGGCCGTATCTCCTCTCCACATCCGTTGATGCCTCATGCCAATCACCTCTTTCCCTGAAGATGGCACAGGCATTTTCCTGATTGCGGGGAGGGGCAGTGGCACAGCCTGCCAGGAAGGCGGCTATTGACAGCAGGAGAAGCCTTTTCATCGGTTTACCGGTTGCATTGATTGGGACAGGTCAACTATACCAGACGCCGGATATTTTCTAAGGCCCAATCAATGTGCTCCCTTACCAGTTCCGAAGCATCCCGTCGCCGTATTTTCAAAGCCGGAATAATTTTCTCTTTGTTGCTTTGGCAATTACCCAGCGCCACGGCGATATTTCGAGACCAGCGTTCATAGCCAATTCGGCGTATGGCCGAACCCTCGGTTTTCTTCAAAAAGGTTTTTTCATCCCATGCAAACAGCTCCAGTAAAGCAATGTCGTCCAGACGATGGCGTGGATGGAAATCAATTTCGCCCGTATGGTCGGCAAAGCGATTCCAGGGACAATAAAGCTGGCAATCATCGCAACCATAGACACGGTTGCCGATAAGAGGCCGTAGCTCAAGCGGGATGGCGCCTTTGTGCTCTATGGTCAGATAGGAGATGCACAACCGGGCGTCAAGCCGATAAGGGGCCGTAATGGCGCGGGTGGGGCAAATATCCATACAGACCTGACAATCCCCACAATGTTTTTGTGCGGGTTTATCGACAGGGAGCGGCAGGTCAGCGTAGATTTCGCCCAGAAAAAACCAGGAACCTGCCTGTTTATTGAGCAGGTTGGTGTGCTTGCCTATCCAGCCAAGGCCGGCTTTTTCGGCCAGCGGCTTTTCCATGACCGGGGCGCTATCGGCAAATACCCGGTAACCAAAAGCACCGATCCGTTTTTCTATGAATTTCGCAAGCTTCTGTAGTCGGCGGCGCATCAGCTTATGATAATCACGACCCAGGGCATAACGAGAGATATAGGCTTTGTCATGCTGGGAGAGTATGGATTCCATGTCCTGGCAATCTGCGGGCAGGTAATCAAGGCGGACGCTGATAATACGGATCGTATTTTCGATCAGTTTATCCGGTTGAATGCGTTTATCCACGTATCGCGCCATCCAGTCCATATCGCCATGATGGCCATCTTCGAGCCACTGCATCAGGTGGGCATCACTTTCCGTCAGATCGATATCCGTGATGCCGACCTGCTGAAAGCCAAGCACCCTCCCGAACTGTTTGATTTGCTTTGCGAGCCGTTCCCAATGATGTGGCGCAGAAGACATAACCCGGGATTGTAACGCTATAATGAGCCAATGAGCGTAAATCAGAATGTCCTGTATTCAGTTGATCAGGTCAGAGAGCTTGACCGTCTGGCGATAGAAGACACCGGGATTTCCGGATATGAACTAATGTGTCGCGCCGGCCAGGCCGCTTTCGACCAGATACGGCAACGATGGCCGGAAGCCAGGCGGCTTACCGTTTTTTGCGGCGCCGGGAATAATGCCGGTGACGGCTATGTCATTGCCAGACTGGCGCATGAAAATAATATGTCAGTACACGTTTATTATCTTTCCGCCCCTGCGGGGCTGGCAAACGATGCGCAACGAGCCTGGCAGAATGTAGACGAGTCGGGCGTATCCATTGAACAGTTTATCTCCGGCATACGCCTTGATGCCGGCGTGATTGTTGATGCCTTACTGGGCACAGGTATCCGGCACGATCTCAAAGGGGACTGGCTGACCGCGATCAATTGTATGAATGCCAGCCCCCAGCCAGTGGTTTCAATTGATATACCCTCAGGTATTCACGCGGATACCGGGCAGGTAATGGGTGCCGCAGTTCATGCCCGGATGACCATATCGTTCATTGGCATGAAAAAAGGGCTTTTCACAGCCGATGCCCCGGACTATTGCGGCAACGTAGTATTCGACGATCTGGGTGTACCGGACAATGTTTACCGGCAGGTTGCCAGTGAGGGGCGTTTACTTTGCGATACGGTTCGGTGCGCCCTGAATCCCCGTCCTAGAACGGCGCACAAAGGCGACAACGGTCATGTTCTCATCATAGGTGGGAACAGCGGGATGGCCGGTTCCGTCATTCTCGCTGGCCGGGCCGCCCTAAGCTCTGGTGCCGGGCTGGTCAGCATCGCCACTCGCCCGGAACACATCATTGCCGCAGTAGCCGCCTGCCCCGAGCTAATGGTTCATGGCGTGAATGGAAAGTCGGATCTAAAACCACTCCTTGAGAAAGCAACCACCGTGATCATAGGTCCTGGCCTGGGTCAGGATGAATGGGCGTTGTCGCTACTGGGTGCCGTACTGGAAAGGCATATGCCTACCGTAGTTGATGCGGATGCGTTAAACCTGCTGGCGCGGGAACCCTGTCGTTGCGAAAACCGAGTTTTGACGCCTCACCCGGCGGAAGCGGGCCGTTTGCTTGGCATATCGACAAAAGAGATAACGGCAGATAGATACGAGGCAGTTAAATTACTCCAGAAAAAGTATGCCGGAATCGTTTTGCTGAAAGGGGCAGGAACGTTAATTGCTGAACCGGAAATCAGGGTATGTGCCGGCGGCAATCCGGGCATGGCTACCGCCGGTATGGGTGACGTATTGTCGGGAGTTATCGCGGCACTGATAGCTCAGGGGCTCACAATGGCTCATGCCGTCGAACTGGGTGTCTGGGTCCACGCCAGCGCGGCCGATATGCAGGCGCGTGCAAGAGGCGAACGTGGTATGTTGGCTGGCGACTTACTGCCCTCTATACGTCAACTGGTCAATGTCTGAAGAATTTATCCGGTATTTACCGGACGAACAGTCAACGGTAACATTTGGAGGGCGGTTGTCCCCGCTTGATGGCCTGATCTTCCTGCACGGAGAATTGGGGTCAGGAAAAACAACATTGGTCAGAGGGTTCCTGCGCGCCCTGGGATATCAGGGGGTCGTTCGAAGCCCGACATATACGCTGGTTGAACCTTATGAACTTTCCAGTCGCCGGATATTTCATCTGGACATTTACCGCCTGAGCGATCCGATTGAACTCGACTATCTCGGTATCAGAGACGAACAATCGGGAGACAGCACGCTACTGGTGGAGTGGCCTGACCGTGCCTGCAACGCGCTTGGCACCCCCAGCGCAGAGATATTCATGGAGTACGACGGCGCGGCACGCAAAGCGACTGTCAGGGGCCTGTCCGAACCGGCAATCTTGATAGTTAAAGCATTTTCTGTACAAAAATAGTCAGTATTATTAAGTGGTTATCTAATAAATCATATGACCTGTATAACAATATCTTGTATCTATACGTTTTATAAGATTATTTTTATTGAAAAAACCCGTTGAAAGCCTTGCATCTCCCGCAAAGTATTGTATATAGACAGATAGCAGGGCAAATTAATAATGAAGAAACTACTTAATTTTCTGTTTTTTATGTCGCTGATTCATGCCCCCCTTCAGGCATTCGCTGAAAAGGCGGAGGTCAATGGCGTACGTTTGTGGGTCGCCCCCGACAATACCAGAGTCGTCTTCGATCTAACCCAGCCCGTTGATTACCACCTCTTTACCCTGCAGGACCCAAACCGGATCGTTATCGACCTCAAGAATGCCAACTGGGATGACAAGGCCGGTCGCCAACTCAGCACCAAAGGTTATGTCCAAGGGTTACGCAGCGCAAACAAGGGACAAGGCTTGCGCCTTGTTCTGGATGCTGATCGCGGGGTAAAACCGAAAAGCTTTCTGCTCAAACCCAATGATCACTATGGGCATCGGCTGGTCGTTGATTTATACGAAGAATCGCCGGGGCCTGCAAAAGCAGTCAAAACCATAAAACTTAACAATCATGGGTACCGGGACGTTGTTGTGGCCATTGATGCCGGTCATGGTGGCGAGGACCCGGGCGCAATCGGACGCAAAGGAACTCGGGAAAAATATATTACCCTGCAGGTCGCACGTAAATTAGCGGCGGAAATCAATAAGCAACCCGGAATGAAGGCCGTAATGGTACGTGATGGAGATTATTATCTGAAATTACGGCAACGGATCAAAAAAGCACGTGAACACCGTGCGGACCTGTTTATTTCATTACATGCGGATGCCTTTCACAGCCCAAACGTAAAGGGTTCTTCCGTTTACATCCTGTCCGAGCGCGGCGCATCTTCCGAAGCCGCCAAATGGCTGGCAAAGAAAGAAAACCTGTCGGATGAGCTAATGGGTGGCGTTACCCTGGATGATAAGGACGATGTGCTGGCGTCCGTGCTGCTTGATCTTTCACAGGCGGCAACTATTGAGGCCAGTGCGGGTATTGCACAGAGTACGCTTAAGGAACTGAAAACGGTGGGTAAGGTTCACAAGCGACACGTTGAACGGGCGGGCTTTGCGGTTCTCAAGTCACCTGACATTCCCTCCATTCTCGTGGAACTGGCATTTATATCCAATCCGACGGAAGAGAAAAAGCTCGGTAGTCGGGACCACCAGCGTAAGATCGCCAGGGCAATTACACGCGGATTAAAACGATACTTTGAACGTCGGCCGCCGGGTGGTTCCCTGTTTGCCGGAAAGACACACATAATCAAGCGTGGCGATACACTCTCGGTGCTGGCGCAGAAGTACCGGACAACTTCGCAACGGTTAATGGCGGTGAATGACCTTAAATCAGATAACCTGAAGGTAGGTCAGGTTATCCGTATCCCATATAAAGGCGGTTAGGGGTTCAATATGCTTTCTTCAGCAAGGGGCGGAGAAGAAGAACCTGGCCAGAAAAAAATGGAGTTGGGCATTGCAGAATCAAAATCGAAGTACAAAGCGAGAGATAGCAGCTAACAAGGCACTGCATCGAATATCAATTCCGCTACGCTTCATTGTCGCCAGTAAGCTTGGTTAATCTGCCTGCCAGTATCTCCATCAGCAATGGATGCTCGCTGGCCAATGGCGATATTTCAACCTGAAAACCAGAATTATCATCCATGGCTTTCTGACAGATGTCTGCCACATCACCGCCCGGCCCGGCATGGCGACCCGGCAGCAAAAACTGCATTATTACGATGGCGCTCGCGGCTCTCGAATCCGCCATTTCCTGCAATCGGTCACTCAGCAATGGTCCGTTGAAATCGTATTTCTTACCCGGGCGACGCTCCATAACCGCTTCAGATAACAGCACGTCATCATCCAGCCTTGCCCTGAGCTGTTCTGCCAGATGGTTTCTGACCCTGGTAACGCGCTCCTCCGGTGAACCATGATCAACCAGCACCAGATTTTGTAACGGCAAGCCCTGCGCCTCAGCGGTCCACACGGCATGCTCATGGAGGATTTGTATCAGGCACGGATCGCCATCAGGCAAAGGATAAAGCACATCGCTCATTGAGATTTCAAAGCCGCCATATTCTAGTTGCAATTTTCCAGCCACCTCAGGTACAAAAGATGTAAGCGCCCGGCTGCACGCAAAAAACAGCGGCAATATTTTGAAATCACGCACACCCGCTTCGAGTTGCCTTTTCAGAAAGTCCGGGAACACATCGGCAGGTATGCCCTGCAGTTCAGCCGGGTCAATCCGGTCTGCATGCTGTAGGGAAACCGGATAAACTGCTCCACCAACACGGGTTGTCAACTGTTCGGCAAGCGCCCTGAGCCGCAATGTCGCCGCAGCCCTTTTTGAGCCGTTATCAATCAGTAATATCGCCAAGCCGATAACCTTTCATGAAATCAATTCCGACATACAATAACGGATATAGGACCCGTCACCCAAATATCCCGGGCAGATACTCTCAATATCGGATGAAAAACAAAATCGGTAATGGCTTATACTGCCGACCCCGCTTGATGCAGACCACAAAGAAAGCCGTATTTATTCCCATATGCTCACCAGGAATCGTTTACTTTATAACCGACCGGGATTTATGCCAGGCCTGCTGGTTTCCCTGCTTGTCGTATTCTCACCGGTTACGAATGCCAGACAGAAAGGCACGCCGCTTATTGTTGCCGACGCAGTAAAAACCGCGACCATCATCGAGGAAATACCGTTGTCTGGCACCGTCTCTTCCCCTCGACTTGCCAATATCTCCAGTGAGGTCAGCGGCCTGATCAAGCGGGTTCTTGTCGATGTCGGCAGCCAGGTCAATGGCGGAGATACCCTGGTAACCCTGAGCACTGACTTGAAAGAGCTTGATCTCAAGGCCGCCCGCGCAGCCACGGCGCAAGCCAGAGAAGAACTTACTGACGCAGAACGTCGGCTGGCCGACGCCAGACGACTGGCAGAAAAACAAACCATTTCTGACAATGAACGGCAATCACTGGAAACCGAAGTCAAAATCGCCAGGGCATCCGTGCAGCGATACAGCGCCGAACAGGCCCTGCAGGAAGCACGCCTGCGGCGTCACAGCATCAAGGCTCCATTTACGGGCCTGATCAGCAAGAAATATGTCGCCAGCGGTGAATGGGTACAACCTGGCACCCATATCGTACAACTGGTCGCTATCGATAATTTGCGAATTGACTTCCAGATGCCGCAACACATTTATCCGCGCATTAATGAATCATCGGAAATCTACATTCATTTCGATGCCTTTCCCGACCGGGAATTGAAAGCCGACATCGAAACGATTGTCCCCTTCAGCGATGACAGTGCGCGAACAATGTTGATTCGCGTTACATTAAAAGACAGCGACGTGAAAATAGTCCCGGGCATGTCAGCCAGCGCCGCTCTGCGCATTACCAAAAATACAAGCGGCACCGTTGTACCACGCGACGCAATACTGAGGTACCCGGACGGCCGCATAACGGCCTGGGTCATCGACAGGAAAGAAGATAAAACCATCGTTACCGAGCGCCATATCAAAACCGGCCTGACCTTCAATGGCCAGATCGAAATCCTTGATGGCCTGCAACCCGGAGAACAGGTCGTGATTGAAGGGAACGAGTCGCTGAAAAACAATCAGTCAGTACGCATTTCCACAAACCGATAGCCACTATTCGACGATGCTGGAAACGATTATCAAGCGAGGCATCCTGACAACCGTAGCGACGTCAATACTGTGCGTCCTTGGCATAGTCGCCGCAACAAAAATACCGGTGCAGATGATCCCTGATCTTGAGGTAAGAACCATATCAATACGAACTAACTGGCCCGGGGCGACACCCCAGGATATTGAAAAAGAAATCATCATTGAACAAGAGGAACACCTCCGCAATGTTCCCTCCCTGTCAAGAATGATCTCCACTACGTCTTTTGGTTCCGCCCGAATACAACTTGAATTCCCATTTGGCATCGATATCAACGATGTGCTGATTGATGTCGGTAATGCGCTGAACCGCGTACCTTCGTATCCTGACAACGTAAGGGAGCCCAGGATATTCACCACGTCATTCTCAGACAATGCCTTTATGTTCCTCAGGGTCATGCCCCTGCCGGGCAATCCCCGCAATATTAATATGGTACCTCTGCAAGAATATGTTAAAGACAATGTGGCATCCAGACTCGAAACCATATCCGGCGTATCCGAAGTTCGGGTTTATGGTGGCGCCGAGCGCCAGATCCAGATCCAGATAAACCCGCAACGTCTCGCAGAGCGGCAACTTACCGTTGCCCGTGTTCGTGCCGCGATACGCGCCCGTAACCGGGATATTTCCGGTGGGGAAATCGAGTCCGGAAAACGCCGCTATCTGCTGCGGACAATTGGACGCTTTCGGGATATTGAAGGCCTGAAACAGCTCATTCTGCAAAGAGAAGGAGATTCCGTCACCCGGCTTGGCGAAGTGGCCGATATCCGAATAGGCCACTTCACACAAAACCGACTGTCCTACACCGACGGTCAGGCCGTCATCGGCATGTCCGTCAGGCGTGAAGCCGGATCCAATGTTATAGACATCAAAGAAAACATGTTGTCCCGAATGGGAGACATCAACAAGAACCTGTTAAACCCTGCGGGCATGGTCATGCGGCTTGTCGCCGATGATGTCGGCTATGTGCAAGCCTCAATCTTTAATGTCTGGAAAAATCTGGCCATAGGCGCGGTACTGGCCAGCATCATCATGTTCCTGTTCTTACGTTCAGGCCGGGCAACCCTGGTTGGCGTCATGGGCATACCCATTTGCACGATTGCCGCCTTTCTGGGGCTGATGCTCGCCGGGCGAACCATCAATGTCATATCACTGGCCGGCATTGCCTTTGCCATCGGCATGACCCTGGATAACAGCATAGTCGTGCTGGAAAGTATCGAGCTGGCGAGGCGCAAAGGGGTCAGTCGCATACGCGCAGCGATTGACGGGGTTATGAAAGTCTGGCCCGCCGTGCTGGCATCAACCCTGACCACTATCCTGGTATTTTTCCCGATCATATTTATTTCACAAAAGGCCGGCCAGCTATATTCTGACATCGCTATCGCGATTGCGGCATCCATTACCGCCTCTATGCTGGTAGCCATTACCATACTTCCGGCAGCGACTACGCGCCTGGCACTTGGTACGGACAGTAGAAATTTTGTTTCAAAACCGAATTGGCGGGACAGGATTGTCGGCGCGGTCGAATGGATAATCAGCGGCAAAGCCAGGCAGATTGGCGTCATCTCAATCGTTATTGCAATCAGCAGTGCCACCATTCTCTTCCTGACCCCTCCCGCAGAATATCTGCCGGAAGGCGAAGAACCGAAGGCATTTGCAAATCTGAACTCGCCGCCGGGATATAACCTGAAGACCATGGCTGGAATTGGCCTGGAACTACAGAAATATTTCGCGCCCTACCTCAATGATGACCCCGAAATGTTTGAGCGGGGAGAAACCAAAGTGCCCGCCATGGCCTATTTCAACCTCAGTATTGACGCATCAAAAATCCGCATCATTACCCAACCCAAAGACCCCCGTTATATCAAGCCACTGATGGACGCCATCAGAAAGCAGTACGGGCATTATCCGGCCATGCGCAGCTTTGTGTCACGAGGATCAATCATTACCAGTAACAGTGGCGGTACGCGCAGCATTAACCTGGACATCTCAGGCTCATCGCTGGAAAAAATATTCGATGTAACACAAGCCCTGGACAATCAGGCAAAAGAAATATTTGACAATCCCAGGGTTCGAGCGCGCCCCTCCACCCTCACCCTGACACAGCCCATGATTGAAATATACCCGCAATGGGGCCGGTTAGCAGAGACCGGAATGTCCGGAGGCGATCTTGGCTTTATGGTCTCGGCAATGACAGACGGGGCATTCGTTGACGAATTTTTTCTGGACGACGAGAAAGTGGACATATACCTATACAACGATAATCAAAATCGTGCCGAGGTCGATCATCTCCGACAGCTATCCGTATATACCCCAACAGGCTCTGTAATACCATTGTCCTCAATCGCAGAAATTGAGGAAAAGGTTGACACAAACAGTATTCGCAGAGTTGACGGCAGACGAACCGTAACGCTTAATATCATCCCCCCGGACGATATTGCACTGGAAACGGGAGTAAAAATTGTCAGGGAACAGATTGTAAACCACCTTAAAGATGGCGGCGCCATACCCCAGGACATTGATATTAAAATTTCCGGCGCCGGTAATGAGCTTGACGAAACACGTAAGGCACTGTCTGCTAATTACATTGTCGCGCTGATCATTATCTATCTTCTGCTGGTTGCCATATTTACCCATTGGATTTATCCATTGCTGATCATGACCACGATCCCGCTTGGAGTAGCCGGTGGCATCGTCGGTCTGTGGCTGTTTAATTTGATTGGCAGCAACGTCAATATCAGTCAGGCCTTCGATATGATTACCATGCTGGGATTTTTAATTCTCATGGGCACGGTCGTAAACAATCCTATCCTTATCGTTCATCAATCCATGATAAATATCCGCGAAGGACTGCCACCCAGGCTTGCAGTACGCAATGCAGTTGAAACCCGGTTACGGCCCATCGCCATGTCAACACTGACAACCATATTTGGCCTGGCGCCACTGGTTTTTCTCTCCGGTGAAGGCACTGAGCTGTATCGAGGTGTAGGCATTGTTGTACTGACCGGATTATTAGGCACCGCAATCGTTAGTCTCACCTACCTTCCCGCCCTGACACTGCTTTTTTTGGACAGAGCCAATACAAAAAACACGGAATCCGAAAAATTCGAATGAACACCAATCAGCGTTATCATAGTTGGTTATCGTGTCGTGGCCGTCGCCTCGGTTGAATCAGATGAACAATCATACTGATCGACAAATCACAAACTACATTCTGATTGACTATGAGAATGTGCAGCCGAAAAGGCTGACCGTACTGCAAAGCTCTCCGAATCAGATGTTCCGAATCATGTTGTTTGTCGGTTCCAGCCAGTCAAAGATTCCGACCGAACTGGCGTTGTCGATGCAGAGCTTCGGGGACAAAGCCAAATATATCCGGGTCACCGACAGTGGAAAGAACGCCCTCGACTTCTACATTGCCTATTATCTCGGAACTCTGGTCGAGCGCGACCACGAGGCGTACTTTCACGTCATTTCCAAGGACACCGGCTACGATCCGTTAATCAAATACCTGAAAAGCGAGAAAATTAATGTGGTGAGACGGAGAGATCTGTTCGACATTCCCTGGCTGTCGTCGATCATTAAAGAGTCGGTGAATGAAAAGATTGATGCAATCGTGAAGAACCTGTCTGGGCGCGTTTCCTCGCGCCCCCGCAAGGTAAAGACGCTGAAGAACGCCATCAACTCCATGTTCGGCAACAAGATCGATCAAGAAGAGATCGACACTCTCGTAAAGGGCCTGGAAAAACGGGGATATGTCGTCATCAATAAGGAGAAAAAGGTCACCTACCAGAAAACGTAGAAGAACATGACGATCACATCATCCAGATTGAAACGGACAACTCCCAAGGGACAGTTCTCCGGCCAAAAGAGCACTCACCATTTATCGCTCAATGAGACATCCATTGCTTCCTGCTAAAATCCCACTCCATGAAATTCGACGATCTCCCGCAACTGGATGATTATGCTTGGCTGCTCCTGAACGATACACCCATGCTGGATGTGCGTGCACCTGTGGAATTTCGGCAGGGGGCATTTCCTAACACCGAGAACATACCACTCATGGATGACGGGGACCGTCATGAAATCGGTATTAAATACAGCCAACAAGGTCAGGATGCGGCCATTGCACTTGGCTATGAGCGCGTGAGCGGTGCGGTAAAAGAAGTGCGCATAAACGACTGGGCCGATTTCATGTCCAGGCACTCCGATGGCGCACTGTACTGCTTTCGTGGTGGTATGCGTTCAAAAATCTCACAACAATGGATTTATGAAAAAACGGGAATCGCCTATCCCCGAGTCAAGGGTGGTTATAAGGCATTGCGTCGATTTCTGATTGATCAACTCGAAGAAACGGTAAATCGGATACACCCTGTTATTCTCGGTGGTCGTACCGGTACGGGCAAAACAATCCTGCTGCAAAAAATCAAATATATGATTGACCTTGAGGGCATATACAACCATCGTGGTTCAGTATTTGGTGCTCATGCCACGCCTCAACCCAGCCAGATTGACGCCGAAAATCGTCTGTCTATTGACCTCCTGAAACTCCGCCATCAGGGCGTAAAAAGTATCGTGTTTGAAGATGAATCAGCCAACATCGGTTCCCGCCGTATCCCGCAAAATCTCTACGTTCTAATGAAACAGTCGCCTATTGTGTTACTGGATGCCACAGATGAGGAACGAGTCGATATAACCTTCGATGAATACATTACCAATGCACTCAGTGAGTACCGGCAACTGTATGGAAACGAAAAAGGCTCTGACCGCTGGGCCAATTATCTAGTGATATCAATTGACAGAATCCGAAGCCGTCTCGGCGACGTACGTCACAAGGAACTGCGACAACTGATGGCAACCGCCATTAAACAGCATCGTGAACATGATGACTTATCCGCTCACAGGCAATGGATTTACAGACTGCTGGTCGACTACTACGACCCCATGTACGACTACCAGCTCAGTAAAAAACGGGATCGTATTGCATTTAAGGGTAACAGTGAGCAGGTCCTGTCATATCTCCGGGCATCATATCGCCAGGCCGAGTAAATCCAATGCTGCGTTCTATTACCAGTATCACGACATGATCGGGAATAGATAAGGTTTAGGGACTATCTCGGATAGCCGGCCCATTTCACCCTTAGCCCATTGAGTTAAGGAAACTCTGATCAAGTCCATCCTTGAGTTTGTTTGGAGCTTCTCCGGATAAAATCCAGCTATCCAAGACAGTCTCCATCATAATTCACGCCTCACAGGCATGAAAATATGTTCTTGCTCGAAGCGAGATAGGCCATAGAATCGTGCAAAAAAATCAACGCTGACAAAAACATGGCAATAAATCCTGTTCAGTCATACTATTTAGCTATTGTGATGGCACGATTCACTTTAGCCTCTGATTGTCAATAATCATTTTTTAATATGAATCAATAGTTAAAATATCCTAAATGAGGGGTAACACTATTTTTTGAGGGCTGATATGGTTTATAGTAGCTATTGTGTACTCAAGAACTGAATAAATGTTTGCGGACGGAATCCGCCCGTCTGAATGTAGGGGCATACTATTATGCGTAAGTTTTTTTTGATTCTAATGACTCTGTTTCTCACTGCCGGTATCCCTGCGGTTCACGCAGAAAACAGCGAAGACACCCCCCGCGATGAAGCCGAGCCTGAAGATGAAGACGAGCCTGAATGCGATTAAACATTGAAACACGAACTTAAAGAATTCTTATGCCGGGCTGCGACTAGCAGGTCGGTGAGAATGTAATAATCCGGTAGATTATTTAATGACCTGATGTAACGAAATGTAACCGAGAAAATCCTAAGGAGGAGTAAGTCGATGAAATTCACTAAAGTACTGGCGTCTGGTGCCGTTGTTATCAGTCTGGTTCTGTCTGGCGCTGCTTCAGCCCAAAAGCTGAGAGTAGGCATCACACCGACCGAAGATTCTTACACTGTTAGGCACAATGGTAAGAATCACAAAATCATTCGTGACCAAAACGAGAAAGCAACTGTTATTCCGGCTTTCGCTAAAACTTCACGCAAATGTCCCCCCTTCTGCATCCAACCTTCAACTCTGGCTCCCGGCGTGGAAACGATCGGCGAAGTTGAAGTCATCAACTACGCAGTCAAAATGTCTAATGGCGACGACAGCATCATCGTAGTTGACTCCCGTACGCCTGACTGGGTTGCTAAAGGGACGATCCCTTCGGCTAAAAACCTGCCTTGGACCAAGCTGAACCCTGCTAAAGGTGCCGACCCTATCTCCATCGGTGAGATCATGGAAGACGAGTTTGGCGCAACTCAGCAGGAAGGTCTGTGGGACTTTTCTAACGCCAAAACCGCTGTAATGTTCTGCAACGGCATGTGGTGCGGCCAATCTCCAAACAACATCAAGAACCTGCTGAGATTTGGCTACCCGGCTCACAAGATCAAGTGGTACCGTGGCGGGATGCAGGACTGGGCTATTCTGGGTCTGACTACCACCAAGCCTTAATTCACTGCAAGGTCTGAAAGAAAATCAGAGCATAGCGATTCCACTCTCCCCGGTTATCCGGGATTTACTTACGGCGGTGATGATGCACCGCCTTTTTTTGTCCGAAGGTCTGTCAGCATGAATGATTGGCCATTATCTGGCAGGCCTCATACACCGATCAATTCCCGACAAGGCAGTAGTTTAGTTGCTGCTATCTGTGTCATTTCCTCCCACTCCTATTGATGCACGGTTAATTACAAATCAGGTAATATTCCGCCCCCGTATTACTCCACACCAATATCAATGTCGATTTATTACCCTGGCCAACGCTGGCTGAGTGAAACCGAAATAGAATATGGTATTGGTACCATTCTGGCCGTGGAAAACAGGCGCGTTACCGTACTTTATCGCACCGCTATGGAGACCCGCGTCTATGCGCAACACAACGCACCGCTTACCCGAGTCAAGTTTGAGGCGGGCGACACGATTACCACCAACAACGGCACAAGTCTCCATATCGATAAAATAATCACTAATGAACATGGCGTGATCACTTATGTGGGGCGGGGTCAGAACAATGAACCTGACAAAGTCAATGAGGTGGACATTGATCACCGCTTGCCCATTCATGGTCCCGCCAGTCGATTACTAAGTGGCCAGATTGATGACGCCCACTGGTTTACCCTCAGACTCCAGGCCCGGCATTTTGAAGGCATGATCTGGCGATCCCCCGTCCGAGGGCTTCAGGGCGCACGTATGGCCCTGGTGCCCCATCAGCTTTACATCGCTGAGCGCATTACCCAAAAGCGAAACGCCCGCGCCCTGCTGGCTGATGAAGTAGGACTGGGGAAAACCATTGAAGCCTGCCTCGTATTACATCGCCGCATTGTTCGGGGACAATGCAAACGCGCATTAATCATCGTCCCTCCGGCACTTGTCAATCAGTGGCTGGTTGAATTACTGCGTCGCTTTAACCTGTCGTTTTCTATTTTTAATGAGGAGCGCTGCCAGGACCTGGAATCCGGCGGACAAAATCCATTTATTCAATCGCAATTCGTGTTGTGCTCATTGTCGCTATTCGATAATACCTCTCGCCTGCAACAGGCACTGGAAGCGGGTTGGGATATGCTCATAGTCGATGAAGCACACCATCTTCACTGGACACCTGAAGGGGCAGACCGGGACTACGCCAGCACTGAACTTCTAAGTGAAAACATACCCTCTGTTTTACTGCTCACAGCAACGCCGGAACAGCTCGGCAGACAGGGCCACTTTGCACGATTGCGGCTACTTGACCCAAAGAGGTTCCATGATCTGGGGAAACTCACTGCCGAAGAACAGGAGTTTGAACCTGTGGCCAATCTCGCTGAAGCCATACTGACTGAGGTCGGTTCGACTGACTCTTTGGCCAAGCAGCTTGCAGATTATGGGATTCAAATCACCGCTGATGAATTGCCTGTGGGCCGGGAAAGCCTGGCTCGACAGCTTGTCGATTTACATGGCACAAGCCGCCTTTTATTTCGCAATACTCGAAAAACCATCAGCGGATTCCCCCAACGGGCGGCATACACTTACCCACTGGAGCATGCGTCAACACGACCTGATCAGGCAGTATCGGCCATTTATGAAGAAATTCTCAATAACGATCCCAGGATACCCTGGTTGATCGAAACGGTACGCAAACTCCGGCCGGAGAAAAGCCTGTTAATTTGCTCCCGGGCAGATACCGCCTTGGCTCTGGAGGGATACCTGCAAAAAAAAGAGGGCATACGCTGCATCACCTTCCATGAAAGACTTAGCATTATCCGGCGTGATCGTGCGGCTGCCTGGTTTGCTGAAGAAAACGGTGCGGAGATTCTTCTGTGTTCAGAAATTGGTAGCGAGGGGCGAAACTTCCAGTTTGCCCACCATTTGCTTTTATTCGACCTTCCCATGAATCCGGATCTCCTGGAACAGCGTATTGGTCGCCTGGACAGAATTGGCCAACAAACGCAGGTCAATCTACATATCCCTTATATAAAAGACAGCGCACATCAACACTTACTGGAATGGTATCAGCGGGTAACTCACATTTTTCAGGAACCGGATGCCGTAGCCGCATCGGTCTATGAGCAGAATTCAAATTTCAGACTGAACCTGTTTTCAGGCTCTGAAAAACGAATCGATACATTGATAAAGGAAGACGCCACAGCCGCTAAACACATGAGAGAGGGCCTGCGTAAAGGTCGTGACCGGCTGCTGTCTCTATCCTCTTTTAATGAACTTGATGCGCTGGCTATCGTCCGGGAAATCAGAACACTGGACGCAGATAAGCGGCTTATTTCCTTCATGGAATCCATCTATGACATGTTCGGCATAGAAAGCGAACACCATTCCGAACTCAGAGAGGTGATCCGCCCGGGCGATCATATGCTGGAGGGACATTTCCCTTTTCTGGCCGATGACGGCACTTTAATCACCTATGATCGCGATACCGCTCTAATCCATGAGGACACCCAATTCCTGACCTGGGACCATCCAATGGTGACTGGTGCCATAGATACGGTCACCAGTGGCAAGTTCGGCAACAGCGCTCTGAGTCTGGTGTACTGCGACGCCCTGCCCGCAGGCGCGTCTCTGCTGGAGTTAATATACCGGGTGGACTGCCCCAGTCCGGCCGACCTGCCCGCTCTTCGCTATATCGAGCAACCCATATTGAGACTCCTGCTTGATAACAGAGGACGCAACATGGCAAACAAGCTATCACACGAGAACCTGACCGAGACGACATATCGAATTGACAGAGTCGTCGCCAAACAGGCTATCAAGGCTCAGGCCAGAGAGATCGGAGATCTCATCAAAAAGAGTAAGAAACTTGCTGACCGGAAGCTGGTCATGGTCATCAAACAGGCCCAAAAAACCCTGCAAAAGCATTCCAGTGAAGAGGTACAGCGGCTTGCCGTGTTAAAGAAACACAATCCGAATATCACGGCCGCGGACGTAAGGTCTCAGATCGAATATCGTGATGAAATACTCCGGTTACTGGAGCAGGCCACTATTAAACTTGATGCGATCAGGCTTATCGTTATCTCTGATTAGATGATCCGGGGCGACAAACCAGTTTCTATTCGGAGATTTTCCCGATTAATCCGCATTAATTTCAGCAAAAAATATGCGGAACAGTGCCCAAAATCTCTCTGGTTTAGTCTAAAATGCGCCCCCGAATTTTTGCACATACATAATATGGAGTTTTGAGTGGACCAAGCAAATATTGAACGACAGCTAAAGATATGGAAAGAGCTTGCGGCCAGCAAGCAGTTACTGATTCGCGCAGCGACTGATGCTCTGGACCTTGACTCTGATTGCGGAGCTGATGTCCTGAAAAGCAAGCTTGATGAAGCAATCAAACGCTCCATGGAGGCTGACGCCAGTATTGAACACGCCCGAGAGCAGGCGCGTATTGCGGTAGAAGTCATGGAGAAAAAGATGGCTGACAGCAATAAGGCTGCCGAAAAAGCGCGTGAAGCGGAAAAAGCTGCTGAAAAAGAACAAGAAAAACTCCAGCAAAACATGAAAGCCATGCGTAGCACCAATGCAGACGAAGTAAGGAAAGCCAAAGCCACCATTGCCGAAAAAGACAAGACCCTCAAGGCGATCAATAAGGCCCTGGCCGATACACCTGAGAATGTCTTCAAAAAATTAAATTCTTTGAAAAAACAGAAAGCTGATGCCATCAAAGCGCAAAAACAAGCCGAAGCAACGACACGTACCACGCGCAAGGAAAAACAACAGACTCAACAAAAGCTGAATAGTGTGCAGAACGCAGCGAGAACGCTGACCAAACAGTTTCGTAACCTGCACCAGGTCTGCACCGATATTCGGAAACAACTCAAACCGTTGCTTAAAGACGATAGCAGTGTACCCGAGATCCCTGAGCCGGACGAAAAAATCCTGAAAAGCCTCGAAAAGGCCGAGAATGAGGATTGAAGACAGTGTTGGTAACATTCTTCGAACCAGCAATATGCCTATGCCGATTGCTTCATTTTGAATGAATTCACTTTGTATCGGTTTAGAAGCCTTTGCTCTCTGGAACCAAAAGGACTGCCATATACAACACAATCAGTGATCTGATGCCTTTTGGGGGCAATACATACAGCCGGATGCCCAGGTACTATACAGATTGTTTCAAATTCGTCGCGGAACTCACTACCGCCATCTACCTGGATTGAAGTCAGATCAAACGGGAGTTATTCGACAAGACAGGTCAGAGAGTCTACGGTGTGCAACTGAGCTTGCGAATCAATTAACTCTCAATTCGCCGCTATTTGTTAAGGACCGGCTGTTGAACCGGTTCCAGATCCACACCCGGATTATGCCTGCAACTTGTACTGCTTTAGTCCCATTCGGGACGAATTACAAGCCTTTGTATGAATTTTCCACATATTACTTTTTTGTTGCTGCTTATCAATAGCAATGCACGGTGGCTCACCGCCCCGGCTCTCCGGGTGCTTTCTGTCGGATATGCCGGGTTTGGAAGTCAAGAACCAGCTAAAGCACCCCGGGAGCAACTATGGAGAGCAGTTCAAGCCTTCAGCGGGATGGTAGCTACATCGTGTGAGTGGAGCGATCTGATTCAAGTGCTCCGGCCAGAAAGCCTTCAATCTTGTTTTTTGTAGTGCTTTTATCCTGTTCGCCAAACTGAACACCTATTCCTGCCTGTCGACCTCCCTGCGCACCCTCAGGTGTCACCCAGACAATTTTACCGGCAACGGGAGTTTTCTCCTTGGAATCCATTAAGGTTACCAGCATGAAAACTTCATCACCAAGCTTATAAGAGGATTTTCTGGTCGGTATGAACAGACCACCATTTTTAATAAAAGGCATATATGCTGCGTACAGTGCCGCCTTGTCCTTGATTGATAAAGACAATAAACTTTGCAATCCGGTTGACATAATTTACACCTCTGTCGTTTTGCTCGACGGTCCAAGCGCGAACCAGCGAGACAGAATTTGTTCTATAAATAACTCGCGATTGAGATTTGCAGTCAAGTCAAGAGAAGCCTGATTCAAATAATCAAGATACTCGTACAGCTTAATCAAGTCTATTGTATCAGTTGATATTTTCAAGTCTCTCAGGAAATAAGAGAGTCTAATAGATGTAGAATTACCACCCATCAAGTGACGAATAAGGTCGATCACAAGTTGTCTGAGCCATGCGATACATATACTCAAATCAAAATTTTTCCAGCGTTGCGCCACAGAAAAAACCGATAACTTACTCTGATAAAGCAAGGCAATATCTTTCAATACTTCATCCTGCTGAGAAGCCATTCCTCGGTCATGGAACTCCCTGGCTGTAACCGGTGACCCATTCGCCAGCTCAAGATATCGCTCGGCATTCCCCCCAATATCCTGCTGAAGCCAATCTACGGCAGTCTGATGCTGCGGAAGCCCCACAACCGTGCGATGACACCGACTCCTGATCGTCGGTGGCAATAAACCGGCGTTATGGCTGATAAGGATGATAACAGTGTCACCTACCGGTTCCTCAAGCGTTTTCAACAACGCATTTGTAGCGGCATCATGCATGGCCTCAGCCGGTCTGATTAGAACAACCTTATGCGTTGAAAACTGCGCCATGAGGGATAATCGGGAAATGAGATCACGTACCTGATCGACAGAAATCAGGGTCTTGTCTTCAATGGGGAGAAGCTCCACATAGTCAGGATGCGTTCCGGCTGCAAATAGCTCAAATGCCCTGTTTTCGCTAATATTTGATGAATTGATCAGCACAGATAAGGCAAGGCTGCGCCCTAATTCATGCTTTCCAATACCCTGCGGGCCTGTAAGCAACAAGGCGTGAGGCAGGTGCCCACTTTGCTGAACACGGACCAGGCTCTCATAACTCTGGTGCAACCAGGGATAGAGATTTGCTTTAGGGTTCACTGGTTCTTCCATTGCCTTTGCTGTTTGCAAATATACATGGGTCCTTCATTATAAAAGCCACAAACTAACTCAGGCAACCTTAGCATACGTGCCTGACTCCGGGAGCCGATTCCCTGAAAAACGCAGGAGAAGCTAAAAGTTCTCCATATTTTCAGAAGACCGGCTATTCGCAGACCTTCAGGCGCTCTATCGGGTGACTGACTGACCGATGACAATACGCACTACTGGCAGCACCCACAATGATAGTATCAACCTGCAATCTCCGCTGCAATGGCCCGCCCTCGCCCCGAGCGCCAAGGCGACCGACTGATACAAATGCTGTAAAAGCGGTATAATTCGGTGATATACTCAAGAAGTCAATTACAGGGCTTTGTCTTCACATTGTCACACATACTTTGGAAATATATCAGTTTTAAGGAAAATGCTGCATGAATTCAGCCACCGTAGATAAGCAGGTTCTTCGTACTTTAGTGCCAATTAACGGACTGAATCCAGAGCGTTTTTCTGAATTGACCGAGAAAGTTACCGTCGATACGGTAACTCAGGGTCGATACGCTTTCAAACGAGGAGATGAGGACAAAAAATCAGTTTATGTTATTGATGGCGAGGTCGAACTGCTTAATCAAGACGGGCAGGTTCTGAAAAACATTAAAGGCGGCACCCCTAATGCCACTCACCCTCTTGCGCCTTTACAACCCCGCCAACTCAGTGCCCGTATTGTTAAGGATGCAACCTTTGTCCGCGTAGATAGCGATCTGCTTGATCTAATGCTTACCTGGGATCAGACGGGCAGCTATGACGTCGTCGAACTCAACAAAAAGCAGGATATTGAGAATGAAGACAGTGGCGACTGGATGACCAAGATATTGCGAGCAAAGGCATTTCACCGCGTCCCTCCTGCCAATATTCAAACCATGTTCATGGCGATGAAAGCAGTTGGTTTTAGTCAGGGTGACACCGTCATTAAACAGGGAGAAGAAGGAGATTATTTTTATATCATCAGCAAAGGCAAATGTCAGGTAGTCCGCGAAACTCCCAATAAACCCGAAGGCGTACGATTGGCTATTCTGTCTGAAGGAGACAGTTTTGGTGAAGAAGCGCTAATATCCTCCGCCAGACGTAATGCAACCATCAAAATGGCTGCCGATGGAACATTAATGCGCCTTTCCAAGGACGACTTCGAGACGCTGCTCAAAGAGCCTCTTATGAAAACCGCCACCCTGAACGAAGCCAAAAAAATGATTGCAAAGGGTGCAAAACTACTGGATGTTCGTCTTCCAAAAGAATTCGAAAAATGGAACATCAAAGGCAGCATCAATATCCCTTTGTATTTTCTGCGAGAAAAAATTGATACATTACAGGAGTCGCAACGATATATCGTTGCATGCGATACCGGAAGACGCAGCTCCTCAGCAGGCTATATTCTGAGTGAAAGAGGTTTCGATGCCTATGTCCTGAAAGGTGGTCTGCAACAGGCAATGCCTCAGACTTAAACCAGTACAGCGTTTCAGGAATCAGTTTGCCCGAACGCCGGGGCAGAATATTACTCAGCTTCGTAATTATTGTGTTGCTTCTGCCACACAAGGTAAGCAGCAGATCATCAACTTTTCATTACTCATTACTATTGATCAAATAGATCAGGCACATACTGCCTGCTTGCCGGCTACAGCCCTGATATCCGCTGCTTTTATTACTGCCGTCAATACATGAGTTGATCCTGAGCAATAAAAACCATGGTATTGAACCACGGCATTAGTTTCGACATGGATGAATTTCAGTCCATGGTTTCCTTCCAGTCGAATTTCAATCTCAGTAAAGCCGATATATTTTTTGTTTAATGGAAAATCACATTTGTAGAAAGATTCCTTGGCACTGAACATGATGGCAGCCTGCCGTCTTTGTTCAATCGGATCATTGATATAATTTAACCTTTCGATCTCGTGTGGAATAAACAAACGAGGCCATAGATCGGATTTCAGACGCTCGCTTTCTTCCAGATCGATACCTATGGAAGCAATGCCAGCAGTTGCACCTGCTGCGGCGATACAGTAATTGCTGGTATGACTGATACTGCCGACTATACCTTCCGGCCATTGAGGACAGCCAGCCTTATCTCGATCTATTACGGGAACATCATGCCCAAAGCTTTGCAATACTTGATGAATATAATATCGACCACAGGCAAATTCGCGCTGGCGCTTTATAACGGCCGATTCAATTAAAGCTGATTCAGCTCGATTTACATCCAGGACCTGTTTTGAGATCACACCACCGAATATCACACAGCGTCTCGGCACGAGGGTGCCTAATGTATCAATAAGCCGAGAAATTTCTTCCATCGATTTTAAGAAAAAGCAGTTATTATTTTATTCATACATGTTGCTTGAGCTGCATGGACATCCACTTCAGCAAAGCCTGCAACACTTGTCTCTCCTTTCTCTCGCATCCCTCTCTCATTGCAACCAGCCTTTCCTGTACTTCCGCAGTGAGCACTTTATATGACTCCAGCTCTGCACGGACGTCAATCAGCTCTACCTGCAACCTGTGTATCTGGCTAGCCAGCACTGATTCATTATTAGTTTCATCAGTGTTATATTTATTCATGGCATTATTTTGTAATCGCTTCACTCTCTCCAGCATGGCAGAGGCCTCGGGATCAACGTCCGGATAGACCTTCGCCAGGGCAGACATGCGGACATGGCCTTCAAAAGACTCAAGATAACCGTCCTGGATTTTTTCCTGGATAGTGCGACGGCTAACCCCAGCGAGCTTGGCGGCTTTCGATAGATTCAGTAAGTGGTCCATTCGTTCTCTACGCACATTCATTTACAGGGTAACAGCCATATATCTCTACCAGGCATGTTACGTTGAAATCAGCGAAGGTCAATAATGCGGAGTAAACACTACGAAACATTATGAATTTCAATGGGTTCACCGAGCTGATCAGTGCGCCTGCCCGTTTCACAGCGCTGCCTGGCGACCTCATCAAGATACTCGGAGGTTACTTCGCCGGTCAGATATTTCCCGGTAAAGACAGAATCTTCCAATTCGGTAATGTCTGAATTCCCCTTAAATACAGCCTGCCTCAGATCTTCAAGATTTTGATAAAACAAACGATCCGCACCTATGTATTTGCCAACTTCGTCATCAGTGCGTCCATGTGCCACCAGCTCATCAACCGTTGGCATGTCAATTCCATAAACATTCGGATATCTGACCGCCGGCGCGGCAGAGGCAAAGTAAACGCTCCTGGCACCTGCCTGTCGTGCCATATCAATAATCTGTCTTGAGGTTGTTCCACGAACTATGGAATCGTCCACCAGTAAAATATTCTTGCCTTTGAATTCAAGGCCAATTGCATTGAGCTTTTGCCGTACCGACTTTGAGCGCTGTTCCCCGGACATAATGAATGTACGACCTATGTATCGGTTTTTGATAAACCCCTCTCGGTATTTTATACCTAATTTGTATGCCAGAGGTAACGCCGCCGTGCGTGACGTATCTGGGATAGGTATAACAACGTCAATATCATGATTGGGCCATTCCCGCAGAATATTTTCAGCCAATGCCTCCCCCATTCTCAGACGGGCTTTATACACTGCCACCTTATCAATAATTGTGTCAGGGCGGGCAAGATAAACATATTCAAAAAGACAGGGACATAGCTGTGGATTGTCATGGCACTGCTGCCGAAATGTCACACCCGTATTTTCGATAAAGACGGCTTCACCGGGATGAATATCATCAATCAACTCGTATTCCAATGATTGAAGGGCAACATTTTCAGACGCTATCATACATTCAGGGCCAGCATTCGTATCCCGTTTGCCGTAACAAAGCGGACGTATGCCATAGGGATCGCGAAAACCGAGCACGCCATACCCCATAATCATCGCCACAACGGCGTACCCACCTTTACAGCGTTTATGCACGCCTTTCACTGCTTTGAATATGTCGGCGGGTGTGATTTTCAATTTACCTATACGCTGCAGTTCCTGTGCTAACACATTAAGGAGGATCTCTGAATCGGAATCCGTATTGATATGTCTCATCTCATCAATAAATAATTCACGCTTTAACTCACTGGTATTCGTCAGGTTACCGTTATGAGCGAGTGTTATGCCATAAGGGGAATTTACATAAAACGGCTGTGCCTCGGCTGAACTGTCACAGCCTGCGGTGGGGTAACGGACGTGTCCAATGCCCATGTTTCCAGGCAGCTTCAACATGTGGCGCGCATGAAACACGTCTCGAACCAGACCGTTATCTTTACGCAAATACATACGGTCATTATCCGCCGTAACGATACCAGCCGCATCCTGACCACGATGCTGAAGCACGGTCAAAGCATCATATAAGCTCTGGTTAACCGCCGAACGGCTGACAATACCCGTAATTCCACACATATTGCCTGACAACCCCTGCTGCTAGATGTTATTTAAAGGATAGGTGTTCATTGCCGGTTCCGCAGGCCGGGCCGGGCTATCTTCACTCTGAGTTGATTCAGCGCCACGAGTAAAATCAAAATTCTCTGCAACCTCCTCAGGAAGATATGCCTTGTAGGCAGTAATTTTTTCCTGGAAAACCGGCAATAATGTGGATTCCTTCCACCAGGGGTCCTGTGGTATGGGCGTCAGACTGGCCAGCATCACGATTAAAGCAACAACCAGAACTCCCCTGAGGATACCGAAAACGGCCCCCAGAGTCCTATCCGTACCTGAAAAACCGGTCTTTTCAACAAGTTGGCTCACAATATAGTTCGCGAGGGCACCTACTATCAAGGTAGCAACAAACAGTACCAGCGCTGCAATTCCTATTCTGACGGAGGGAATATCTATCGTCTCTGTTAGCATACCGGCGACAAAGGGGGTGTATTTCAGCGCCACCCAAACGGCTAACACCCAGGTCGCCAAGGATACTGCTTCCTTGATAAAGCCGCGGATCAGGCTGACGAGCGTGGAGAGTAGTACAATGCCGATGACGGCAAAGTCAGCCCAGTTAAGTTCCATGGTTCTCTGTACCGGTGGTGTACTGGTTGATCCAGAATCGGGATTCTAGCAAATCAATCTCGTAGTGTCTCACATGTGTATCAATCCAATACCTGTTGTGGTCAAATCTATCCGGACACATTGATTTTTATTTTAACGAAGGTGATTACCTGAATCAAAAAATTCAGTCATCGCAGCAGATTAACGTCTAACCGGCAATAACCTCTCTACATTACCATTAGCGATCATCCTGGCCGCTTGCGGGCTTAATTGTGCCAACCATTCCTGGATATACCGGGCATGTTCACGAACCTCACCCCAGCGGGCTTCCTTATAGGTGTCAATCGCCACCATAAACCGGTCGGGGTATTCTTCCATCAAGGCCTTCCATTCCGGCGTCAGGTTATCGTCTTCATCCACCAGTTTTTCATACAGCGACATATCACAGTGTGCGGTTGGGTACTGCTTAACCAGGGCGCGAATTTCATGCGCCTCGTAGGAGAAGCCGCAGTGCGCCCAGACAATGGGCACCGTCGGCTGCATCTTAATCAACGCCTCGATGGTTTCAATATCGGTATGTGCGCTGACAACCCAGTTCTGTTCGGCTGATATCCGCATCAATTCCGGCACTATCGACTTGCCATCCAGATGCTTGAACCACATATGAAATTCTCCAAAGCCACGATAAATGCCCTTGGCCGCCTGCTCGCGAATATAGTCCAGAATTTCCGGGTCATGGTGCCAGACCAATACGTCATCATATGATCGGTAGGGTCGGATAAAAGGAATAACAAGATCAGGAGCTATCTCATAGAGCATCTCGGTACCCCTCTCCGGCGTACTGGAAAACACGGCTCGCCGGATGTTGTTCTCTATCAGAAACTTTATAGCCTGTTCGGGCGGCAGACGTTTCCAGACATTCTGATTGTAATGCAGGTGCATATCATAGAGTTCATAGCCCTGTACCGGACTGAATGCACATACCAGAATAAAACACAGTCGGGAAAGGTTTGAAGTGGACTTGCTCATGTCACTATTTTAGCACCCGATATATGTTCATGTGACACTTTCACTCGCACCGGGCACGAAGTGGTGTGGCTCTCGAATACAACAAGGAACGGGACCATGGCAGCCTTGGAGGCTGGCTATCCTTCGAGGCCCCTGAGAACGCCGGATCTTCTACTTTTGAGCTGTCCTCTTGACAGGGTAGCTTACGCATCGGGATTACAAACCCAGTGCAGTATATGATCAACTACAATAATAAAGTGCAATATGTGGCGAACTCATACAATACGTTGACAATTCCGGTTTGCGCCGGTAGATTGCGCGGCCTTCGCACTTCGAGCCGAGGTGGTGAAATTGGTAGACACGCTAGCTTCAGGTGCTACCAGGGCTAAGTGGGTAGGTGCAGGAATTAAGCGTATAATCACGCGGTTACATACGGTGGGTGACCTGAGGTTTGTTAACCCCCATCGTTTTTGTAGTAATTGCGGGTACGCATCAGTTATCCAGAACGATGCGTGTAAGGAATGCCCAGGTGGCGGAATTGGTAGACGCGCCAGCTTCAGGTGCTGGTCTACGTAAGTAGGTGGAGGTTCAAGTCCTCTCCTGGGCACCATTTTGAAAAACGTCGAAAGACGACGAGAAACCGCTTAAGACTATGATTTTAAGCGGTTTTTTGCCTATTGTTTTGCATCGTAGCCCCTCATAGTTTCCGTTAGCCTCAAAAATGGAGCGCGTATGGAGCGTGAGTGGAGCGCGTTTTACCATCTACAACCACTCACATAACAGGCTATCTAACGCTCCACACTGATTTTAAGTATCCGACTGTATGGCCCCACTTAGGGGTTCCAGGTTGGGCAATGGAATACTGATTACCAAATAGCCTCACTCGATTATCTATCTTTCAGAGGCAGTTGAAGCATATGAGATGTCAGGGAAACGATGATTCCATTTTATCGATAAACTTCTGGACATTATTCACCTCCCAATTCCTAGCGATATAATAACCAGCACCATCGAAGCTAATTTCAGATTCTTTATTGAAGCGATATTTAGAATACCTTTTCTCAGTTTCAGTCATCTAACCCAGATAATTTCTTCCACACTGTTTGGTAATCCCCCCCAGACATAGTTGCGGATTGTGGCTTCATTCTCTCCCAGTCGGATGCCTGCAAAGACTTCAGATACTCATTAGCAGTAGCGGGAGTAAAATTATCTGAATGAACCCTCTTAAACTCGGCTCCAGTTGCTTCGGCAATACTTCGAGGAACAGAACTCATCCTCATTAATACTGCTTCTTCGGTTTTTACGCCGTGATAAATCATCGCTGGGAGATTGTTCAGGCTTCTTTTTTCCTCATCCGACATCTCTTCAAAATTAAGACCTGAAGTAGGCATTTTACTTAAAGCGGACAAACCCCAAGCGGCATTATTTGCGAGGTCTCGGTATACCGCTTTACATGCCTTTGAAATCCTGGTTGTAAAGTCACCACTGTCGAAAAATGAATCTGCAATATCAGCCAAACTCTTTCCAGATACCCACGCTTGAGTAATATCAGCTAGTTTTCGATAACCTACGCCATCTTTTGTTAATTCCTCTAAACTAGATTTGAGCTGAGGAATTTTCATCATGATTCCCATTAAGTCTGGTAAAGTTTTGCTATTACTATCACCAAACAGACTAGACGGCTCCCAGCTCTCAATTGACAAATTATTTTCTAATTGCCCCATTCCCAATAATGCAGAACGAACCCCTTCAGGAGAAAAACCAGTTGCATCTGCTAGCGTTGCATTTTCAGGATACTCAGCTAAAACTTTTACATAACTTCGAGTGGCCTTTAAAAGTGCTTCGGCTTTTTGAAAAGATGAGTCGTCACTTTTTGCGCGCAGCGCACTAAATCCTAAAGTATTACGTAGCGTTTGCTCTGCCTCTCCGATAACAATATCTAAATTGCGTTTTTCATTCCATAGGTGAGCGATATAACTACGAAAATCCACCCACTGATCTTCCTTTATTAACGTGGAAAGATTGTTTAACTCACCAGCCTTATACAATTCATCAAGTAATGACTCCATTCTAGAAATTAACTCTTCAATCGCTTCATTAACATAGTCTCGCACTGCTTTTTGATCCTTACCTGCTGCAATACCTACAACTCCAACACTATTTTGACCTATTCGTCCAGTGCGCCCAGCTAAATTCCAGAAAGCGCGGTGAGACATTTGGATACCGTAAGGGTATTTCGTGGTCGCCAAAAACACGGATGAAACTGGAAAGTTCAGACCTTGCGCAATCGTTGTAGTCGCGCACATCACACGTATATGGCCAGCTTCAGTTAGCCATTCTATTAAGGCTAAGACTTCTGCTGGCAGCCCCGCATGATGAACTACAACACCTTTGGACAGCATATTAATAAGTTCGAACTTCTCACTAACTTCTGTTGCCAAGAATCGTTGAACAAGTGCCACTTCACTTGGTACTTGTTCAAAAGCCGGAAGCTCTGCGGCTACCTTTCTGGCGATACTCCATACATCAGGTATTGTTTGAGCAATTGCTATACTCGTGCCGCGATCCGAAAATGATTTCGCCATGGCGACAGCTTGTGCAGAGAGGCTTCCTTGAACCTTTGAGTAATTAAGCTTTTTGAGTGGTCTAACGCCGTTGATCTCATGTATCCCATGTAAATGAATAGTTCTTTGAGTTGTTGTCAGTGTTTCGAAATTAAGATGCCAGTCGCCTTGCCTTTCACCTCTATCAGAATCAAAAGGTGTGACATTAAACATACCAACCAATCTCTCGTTAGGCTGCCATGCTGTGGTCCCCAGGCTTATTGTTCTGCCTCTATCAGCGGCTAACCACTGCGCCAAATCTTCTGTATTAGGAACAAAAGGCATCATTAACAGGAAATTTGCACTTGGAGATTCCTGTTTGATCGTTGCAAGAAGCAGCTCTATTCTTAGACCGCGCTCTTTATCCTCTATGTTATGGGCTTCATCCATGACGACTAATGCCAGAGGTCGAGCAATTTTCTTGTTGCGCATTACAAGTTGTAATTTTTCAGGAGTCGCGACCAATACTTGAAATGCTTGCCGTTCTCTCAAAAGAGTTTCCTCAAATGCATCAACCTCAATAGCTCCCGACAATTGTTCTACATGAATATTTAGAGGCTCAAAATCTGAACGCAGCCTTCTAGTGATCTGCGAAACCAGAGCGCGAGTAGGCGCAACATAGGCTACCCAGCCATTATCTTGATCAAACTGGTTCAGGGCTTGCAACATCCTAAATTGAGACAGCTGTGTTTTCCCACTGGATGTAGGCAGATCTACAACAACCGCTCTACTTGCCTGATCTAGTAATCCTTGCTCCTGTAAAGCTGCTCTTTGCGGAGGAAAAAGCTCAAACATTCCTCGATGCTTTGTTACGTGATTAACAAATTTCTTCACTCTTGAATTCACAGTATGAGCAACCCACCATAAAGAACCTTCAGCCATTTTCCGACTAGCTAAATGAAGCCAATTCAGTACCATTTCTAACTGTACATCACGGCTACTTTTAGCAGCTTTTACTGCTGCCTCAAAATGTTGATCAAGTTCTGAATCAATGGCTGCTGGCTCACCTTGCAGCATATAAACAGCAAGTCTTTCAGTGGCTTTGGCAAAATGGTATAGGGCAATCAATTGTAAAGCGGTAGCTTTACCCGCTGCTCCAGACTGCTCTTCGACCAGGAGAGATTCAAAGCGGGATTGATCATTACGTAAACCAAGAACTATTTCTGATACTTTGCCTAAATCATCCCAGTCACTCTTCCGAAGCAGTCGAATCCAGCAGTCAAACAGTCTGTACAGCAATCGTTTATCCCATTGAACATCGTCCACAGGAGGAATTGCAATTGCTTTTGGGAAATCAGAAAACCAGCGTTTTAAATCCGTCCAGCGTTCACCACAATATGCTAGCCCTGCTAAATGAAGCACATTAAATATTCGATAATCTGTATCGGTTGGAATTGGCAGAACGCGATATAAACCAAATGCCCTATAAGCGCCAGCTTGAGCTTGGTTTTTTAGCTTGACATTCTCTTCGCCTGTTGACGAGCGCAATACTGCTGATAAACCCTCTATGGCGGCCATCTCATAGGCTGTTGCAACATTTTCTATCTCTTTATCTGTTACCTCTGACAGATAAGTATTGTGCAGAACCTGATCTAATGCTGCTCTAATCAATCGTTCATCCGCGGCTTCAAATACTCTGTCTTGTATTTCACTAGGTATAGCTTGTACAGCCCAGTGCTGATCTATATTTTTGAGATCATGCAAGGTAAGTGTCATTGCTCATCCCCACGCAAAGCCTCTTGTGCTTTGTCTTTCAATAGAGAAATAGCGTTCTCGGGAAAATATAACGCATAAAGCGAGATACTAGTTAAGTCAGGGCAACCATTCGCTAGAGATTTCGCACAACATGAAAGGTCTGATTCATTAGGTTCTATATCACGAATGAGAACTCCGAATATCGCAACATCTCTAAGCGCAGAGCTTAAATACCGCTTTGTAGCGCTTTTAAACATATACCACCATGATGCGTTTATGGCGTGATGCCCTAGGTACCGAATCAGGCTTTTCTTTGTCCGATGAGAGTCTCTCAACCCTTCAAGCTGGTTTTTTAACCCTGTTCGACTGTACATAACACGAGGCGGAGAATGTTCATCACTCGATGTTTTTACTTCACCAAAGGCAAATCTGTAGGGATTTTCAGTATCGTCTGTCTCTTGAAAGCCTGTCAAATCTGCCCCAGCAGGGCTAGCTTCTGGATTTTTCAGGTCTCTGCCCGTTGGCCAAGGAAAAGTACAATTATTATGATCGGCTACATAAGCTTCGGCTAGGGCTTCACCTACCAGCCAATTTTTGGGTTCTTGCTCTGCCTGCAACAGCTGACTGATTTGTGCTGGTTCAAATTCAGTGGGGGCCAGACCAGCAAGCATGTCATTTAGTTCAGCAGTTCCTGTAGTATCAAGCAGCAAATCTTTAACGGCGCCATTGATTGCCCCATCTAGCTGCTCTTCATTATAGGCCAGCCCTCGTGCAATGACGGGCGTGCTGTCCACACTATAACTAGGCGTTGCTTCAGGTATGAGCATGTGAATAAGTCCTTTTAGTTTCAATGCTACTGATGGAAAAAATGTATATTATTTCAAGCTATTCCTTGAGCCAATACAGCTTTTTTATGGTCATATACATGATCAGTTATACTGCCATCTTTAATCTTTTCCACCACCTCATCAATAATAAAGAGCGGCACTAAAAACCATTCTTTGGGTGAAACAGGATTTCCGAATCTATCATCAATGGTTATATCTAGCTTTGCATTTTCAAAGAACCTGTGAAGAAGATTTTCCAGCTTTACTCGATTTATATTGAATAACTCGTAGGTTGCGACCACCTCTACATCAGCCATCAAAAACGTAGGATCAACCTTTGCATTTGCAATACGCTTTTCAACTTCTCCACCCGTTACACCAATTTTATGAATAACATCCCGACTTTTGTTCACAACCGGATGGTCTAGTTTGCTCCTCAGAACATAGATTGTTCCGCTCTCAGCGTCATCTTCACCAATTACATCATCGAATAATGACCCCGCTGAAAGAGAAACAATTCTACGGCCAGCCTCATCTTCGTAGAGCGCCTTTTGAAGCGAGCGTAAAAGTAAATCACTTTCTGTACGGTTGTCATAAATTACGCGCAGCCTGTAGTCATTCTTATCAAAGCCGTGATTTCGCTCTTTACTGAATTCAGCGACATATGCCTTTTGCCCATTGACTATAAACCAATCACCTTGCTCGATTTTCGCCATGTAATCACGATCTTTTTGATCTTTAAGCAACTGAGCTTCCACAAGCCCATGCTTTAAATCACTTTGAACCTTATCGAATAACGGTTTGAACTTGTCAAAGTCTTCGCAAGGAGTACGGTTTGCTATTTCTTCTGCCGCTTTTTTGTCTGCTTGAGACTTCACATGTTTCAGGTAAGTGATATCACCTTCTTTAGGTGCTTCGACACCTAGCTCTGCCAATAACTCTTCATCTGTATTGTATTCGGCAGGCGGCTCAGCTACTAGCAAACCTCCAGCTAAAAGCCCTTGATGGTCAGTTTCTTCAACAAGATTTCGACACCCTTCCTTCTTTCGAATCTGATCAAGCCTTGTGGCGTACAAGCGTTCAAAGATATCTTTGTTCTCACCATGCTCTGGAGCATGCCCATGTTCTTCTACGAACCGCTGTATTTCCTCAAACCCTGCAATAATTCGCTCTTCTTTTGGTGTTCTGGCCGTTTTTTTCTCTTGCTTGATTTCTACACCAAGCTCAGCCAACAGCTCTTTCTTGGTTTTACTTTGCTTTGCCTCAGCCATTACTTTCCTCCATCACTTTACGTTGAAGGAAGGCAATACCTTCTGCCATACGCTTTTCCCAAGGATCAGCTGCGGTGATCTCCGGTAAGCGCCCACGCTCCTTTTTGAACTTCAAAGCTCGTTCTGCAAGCTCCCGTGCCTCTTCTTCGGTAAGATTGATTTTTTTTGCTGCAATAACAGCAGCCACCTGCTTTAAGCTATCTTCAGTCATTGCTTTAGCGAGAATTGCATAGGCCTCGCTGAATGGATTGATTCGGTCAATTAAATCAATGTCCAGATCAGTCACATTCATAGCATATTTTCTTACGCCGTCGATAAAGGCAGTACTGCCCCCACGCTCAATATCATCATCTTGGCTAGCAATTTCTTTGGCTTTTTGAGTAAGGTTAAGCGCAGCAACAGCATGCTGCCTTACAGCCTCCTGATCTTCCGCATCTAGTTCTGGGTATTTATCTTTAACGATTTTCCCCATACGTAACTGCGTTAATTCTTCAGGCACCATCTCTTCGTCAAACAGGCCTCGCTCAAGAGCGTTTTTGTCTTGAACGAAAGCGGTAATTACTTCGTTCAAATCTTCCTGACAGATTCGCTGTGCATCTTTGCTTTTAGGCTCGAACAAGCCATTTATCTCTATCTGGAACTGCCCTGTAGAGGGGTTAAATCCCACATTATTGCCATTCGGATCATAACCATTCTCACCGTAGTCAAAGCCTTCTGCGGGGGTTCCTTGGCTATTTTTGGGTGTGAAGTTAAATTTAGGCGCTAACACCTGTTCCATAAGGAGGCTGGCAGCAATCGCTTTTAAAGTATCGTTAACTGCATCAGTGACAGCTTCCTCTGAAGCATCTGGCTCTGCAATCAAGTTAGTAAATCGAGAATGGGTTTTACCTTCAGCATCACGGGTTGCTCGACCGATAATCTGTATAATTTCAGTAAGGCTAGAGCGGTAGCCAACGGTTAGGGCATGCTCGCACCAAATCCAGTCAAAGCCTTCCTTCGCCATACCTAGCGCGATAATAATGTCGACATGATCTCGATTGCTTTTGGCTTCAGGAAGTTTTAACGAAGCGGAAACCTGATCACGCTTTGATGAATCATCAACCAAATCCGCTATCTTGAGTATTTTGCCACTTGTTGTTTTTACTAATTGGAATCCAGTATCTAAATCTACACCCTGCCACTCGCCAAGCTCATCAATAATATGCTCAACTTCCGTGTTTTTACCACGCTTGGTGCTCTCACGAGAATTCACATTGGGGATATGAATGATGGTTTTTTCGTTCGGGTCTAATACGTTCAAAATATCATCTGCGTATGAGTCGGAATAAAAGTAATACCCAATATCCAAGGTTTTTAGATATTCATAACCGTTAAGCTGTTCGTAGTAGGTATACGTGACCGTATCAAAGTTAGCTTCATCCTGTGGCGAAAGAACAGCTTTTGCATCACCTCTAAAATATGAACCTGTCATTGCGACGAGATGTACTTTGTCACGGGCGATAAATTGCCCTAAATGAGCGCCGAGCTTATTGTCTGGGTTAGCGCTAACATGGTGAAACTCATCTACGGCGATCAGGCAATCATCAAAGGCAGGCACGCCCAGGCGATCTACCGCAAAACGAAAGGTCGCATGGGTGCAAACCAATATTTGATCATCCCCATCAAGAAAGACTTTTACTGAGTTGACTTTACCGCCACCTTCTCCGGGGGAATTACACAAATTCCATTTCGGCTCGACACTCCAATCCCAGTAGAACCCAAAGTCCGAAAGCGGCTCATTGTTAAAGCTGGCACCAATGGATTTTTCAGGAACTACGATAATGGCTTTTTTAACGCCTTGATTATTGAGCTTATCTAAAGCCACAAACATCAAAGCACGGCTCTTACCAGAAGCAGGGGGAGACTTGATAAGTAGATATTGCTCACCACGCTTTTCGTAAACGCGCTCTTGCATCACCAGCATACCTAGTTCATTGGGTTTTTTAGAACTCCCATTGCTGGCATAATTAACAGATACTGAGGGTATAGATTTATGTTCCGTCATGCTCAGGATACCTTTTTCTTAGAGTTGGAAGTGGATTTGGTCATTTTTGTATAGAGATCAAAAAGCTTTTCAAGGCGCTCAGTGTCATTCTTAAAACGACGACCGATGTAAATGCGCTCTAGTACTTCATCATTACGCTCATGTGCCCTACGTAAATCGTCGAGCATTTTTTCAGGGTCATAAAGATCAGCAATTGTTGCAGGAAAATGAGCTTCGCGGGCTAAAAGAATATCTTCAGCAGATTTCGTTAAGTCTTCTTTATTTTTTACAGTCAGCTTAGGAACAGGAAAAGTGTTCCAGCCGAGGGTATTGGAATAGTTAAAACGCATTTCCAATCGCCCGCAGACCGTACCAATCCATACCCAATGAACACGTGAGGTAATAAGTGAAAAATTCCATAAAGGCGCGTCATACATCGCAAAGTTACGGTTACCAACTATTGAATCACCTTCGATATAACCTACTGGCAAAAAATTTCTGTTTTCTGAGCTAACACAAGGAACAACTATGACACTAGAGCATTTCTGATATCGGATTTCACCGAATTTATGAGGTGTACTTGCGACTGCGACTGTTTGAGATTTGGAACTTGTAGACCGCATATTTTTAACAATTTCAAATCTATCTTCTATTGACTTTAGACGTCTCGCTTCTGCGACATTCTGATCATCGACCCATAAGCAATATCGTTGCTTTCCGTTTATAAGCTCCTCTGAACCGATAAATTTGCGAATAAATTTACATACAGCTTCTCGCGACTCACGCTCTATTAAGCTTACGTCCGAACTATCCAGCAACAACCCCCCACCATCAGTAGGCTTGCTTCCCCAAACCATAGCCCCCCTATCATCTCCAGCCTTCAATACTGGATAAACAATTATATTAGGTGCTGCTATCAAATAAGCATTTATGTTATTTACCTTCTTTTCTATGGACTCACCATCGTCGGAGATTGAAAATAGGCGTCGCGCCTTACCAGCTTTATTTGATATCCCGACGATCACAACGGTAATGCCTGCATTGTGACTAGCCAAATTAGCCCACTTGAAAGAAGTATGTGCAAAAGATATCTCATACCCTGACGAAAAAATCAAAGGCCACAATATGAATACTTGCTCTCCTTGGTTTATTGAATTTGTCGATACGAACGCTGATACGGCATCTGTTTTTGTTCCGAAGTCTGCTGCTTTCATGAACCAACCAGCTACATAATCTAATGACTTCCATTTTTTTGTACGGTGAGAGAAGATATCTTTCAAATCAGATTTTTGCTCTTTGGATTGCCGAGCTTTACCGATATATGGTGGATTACCACAAATATAAGTTTCGCTTCCTTCATTTTCGAAGTCGATTTCAGCTTGGTCTAGCGGAGAACTGAATAGGTCATCAGCTTGAAGCTTAACGCCTAGCCCAGTAGGGGGACATATACTGAACCAATTAAGCCGAAGTGCATTACCGCAAATAATCCAATTCTTTGCATCGAGGGGCAGGAATTCTACTAACGCCTCTTTCTGCCCCAGATAGAGAACATCGCATTGGTATTCGGCAATAATTAGAGCGAGACGCGCAATTTCTGCCGGAAAGTCTCGGAGCTCTATACCGCGATAGTTGGTCAATGGAATATCTGACTTCCTACCAGATTCACCTCTACGTTTATTTATCTCGGCTTCAATGGCTCGCATTTCTTTGTAAGAAATAACGAGGAAATTTCCCGATCCGCAGGCAGGATCAAAAACTCGGATTTTCGCCATGCGTTTGCGAAGATTGAGCAGCTTTTGAGGACTATCACCAGCCTCTTCAAGCCTTGCTCTGAGGTCATCCAGAAAGAGTGGATTTAAGACTTTGAGAATGTTTGGAACGGATGTGTAATGAAGCCCTAGCGCGCCACGCTCTTCTTCGTCAGTTACGGCTTGGATCATTGAGCCAAAGATATCTGGATTGATTTTCGTCCAGTTCAAATTCCCGATATGAATAAGATAAGACCGAGCAATCTTACTAAAGCTCGGCACATCAGTATTGCCAGAAAATAGGTCACCATTCACGTAGGGGAAGGTATCAGCCCATCCAGGTAACTTAGCGCTTGCTCTTTTTTCAATGGCGGTATCCATTGCACGGAATATTTCACTCATAACTTCATGAGTATTTGAGGAGTCCCGCACACTCATTTGCTCAATGGTTTTGGTGAAGAGCCCTTCACCATTGAAGATATCGGTATCTTCTGCAAAGAAACAGAAAATCAGGCGCGCCATAAAGTGATTCATATCATGACGGCGCTCTGCTGTACCCCAATCAGGGTTATTTCTTAGCAGCTCAACATAGAGTTTGTTTAAGCGGCTGGTGGCGCGAATATCAAAGGAACTTTCACGGATTTGTTTAACCGTGCTTATACCAGCCAACGGCAGGAAAAAACCAAAGTGATTAGGGAAGTCACTATAGTCACAGGCAACTGTTTCGCCTGAAGCAATCTCTTCAGCTTCAAAATTTACGCCGTCTGTTGCCAGAATGAATTGGGCTTTAGCCTTGGTAGTCGCAGAGCTATCCTTGAGTCTATTTAGGGTGGCAGAAACCTCACCCTCTTCGCACGCTAGAATATGAATATTGCTGCGCTGTAAAACCCCACCATCAATATCGGAAGCATTAGTGGAGTCACTCTTCAGGCGCTTAATAGTGGTCGCCTTGTTGCCGAATGCTTCCAAGAAGGCATAGGGGAAGCTAGCCGCATCAAAAGCTTGCTTGGCTAAATTACTTATCGCTTCTTCTATCTCAACAGCGTTCAACGAAAATCACCCTTTCTGCCCATTCTTACCACTACCCGTCTTCTGACTGTTTATCCAACTCTGGACATCTTCTCGCCTGAAACGCCAGCTACCACCCACCTTAGAACCGGGCAATTTACCTTCAGCAGCAAGGCGATAAGCCGTTTTTTCAGCTAATTTAAGATATTCTGCAACCTCTTTTTTGACCAGACCAACATCATAACAGCGATTTAGCGCCAGATTGACCTGGGATTTACTGATTCCTGTCTCCTGCTCCAGGGGCTGGGCGGTATAGCGCGAGGATTCCGCTTCCTCCTTTTGCAGGGCCACTAGTTAGTGACCAGAATAATCTTCCCGTCTTGCATCTCCAGCTCCAGCACAATCCGATAACTCATATTGATCGAAACTGACGATAGATCCTTCAGGCGACCTTCCAGGCTGTGCAGCCTTAATAAGGGGTGGTAAGGGTCTAACTCCAGCAGTTCGAGTGTTTTCCTGTATTGGTTGTGTATCTCTGGATGCTTCCGCAAGAATTTCTTGGCGCGCCTGATATAGCTATACGGGTATATCAGTGTGTATGGCATCAGCCCAGTACTCGCTTCATATGCTCATCTACGCTTCCGGTTTTGTAGTTACCGTTGGCTATATCGCTACGGGCTTCCTGGAGAGCGATATCCAGCTCGTATTCGCGCAGTTTGTTGTAGGTATTGAAGTCGAGAACAACGTACTTACGTTCGCCGCGCACAGTAATGACGGCTTCCTCGTCCTGCTGGAGGGCGGATTCGACAACGGATACGCCTTTGGTCTTGAGATCGCTGGCGGTGATGCTGGTCATGAGTTGACCCCCAATAAAGCTATCAATCGTGCTTTTAATAGTACTCTATATGGTACAGTTTGGCCAGTTTTAGAGAGTGCTAACAGTGCTGCCCCTGTTTTGTGGTGCAAGGTGTGCTCATTTTTCCCGACTATTGAGAGGGTGCGCTTTATATCTGCTCAAAAACGGTATTTTATGAGAAGGCTAAACATATCGATATAAGATGCCTAATGTGTCGATAGCATCGACATTATCATGCGTGAGTTGGGCTTGAGGTTGGCAAGGAGGGGTTGGTAAATCAAGGGGCAGATGTGCAGTTGCTTATTCTTCTATATTCCCTTATTCTCTGGTGTCGTTGACCTGAGCGAAATAAACAAATCAACGTCTGTAGATAGGTTGTTAGCTGTCTCTTTAGCGAAGGACCCGGAGAATTCCCAACTGGAGAGATAAGCTCCAGCCCATTGACAAATCGAAGGCACAACTGCATTCGCCGCAGCTTTTGCCGAGTCGTAGTTGACAGCATACTTAGCAAGTACCGATTGAACGTATTGATCTTCGGTCACCGCAAATCTCCGCTTGACTGCATAGACAGGCTCCTGCGAGCACTAATAAGCAGATGCGCAAACACCATATTTACCAATTCTATCAATGCACCGCTCCCGACTGAGCTGCCCACTTACTGTTATTAATAGCCAGATCAAGCGTCAGCTCGAATAGCGCGTCTCGCTTTTCCTTGAATAGCTCTTTGTCATAGCTATCCTCCGGAAGATGCTCATCGAGGACCTTGCCAACCCGATCTCTCACACGTAGACGGGTGTCACTGGTCTTATACCAATCCTGCACCAACACCTTCGGTTTCTCCTCGGTCAGGCGCTTCAGTAAAGCCTTGGCGGCCAGGCGAAGTGTTTGCTCCTCGGCCTTGGTCATCTTGTCTTTGCGGAGCAGGTCATAGATCTCGAGCTCATCTTCGGTGAGCCCTTCCCGGATGTGCCGCTCGTTTTCTTCTTTCAGGTCCTGCGCGAATTTCACCAGCTCGGCGAAGGCGGCATCGGCTGAGGTGCTGCCGGCGTTGTAGTTGTCGATGATGTCTTGCAGGCGTTCGGCAAAATCGCGGCGGGTGCGGTTCTGGTTGAGCATGTCATTAAGTTTTTTCTCAAGAAAGGCCCGGAGGTCGGCAATCTCAATGTTCTTGTAGCTAGCCTGTTTGAAGTCTTTTTTGAGCTTATCGAAATCGACTTTACTGAGATCCCAGCCCTGCCCCTTCTGCTCAATTTTGTAACCGACCTTGCCCTCTTTAACGCCCTTGAAGTCCGCATCATCAACAATCACGCTTTCATCTAGCAGTTCGTTGATCTGCTTGACGGCTGAGTCGATGTCCTGCTGCTCGATGATGCTGTCGACCACGCCGCACAGATACTGGAATACGACTACTTTACGGACCACCGGCTGGCCGAGTACCTCGGGCTTACTGGCCTCGTAGAGCGCTGAGATGGTGTTCTGATAAACCTTGAAAGACTTACGCCACTCATCTTTAGTCAACAGCTGATCAGCCCAGGTTTTGAACAGCCCTACTTTGGTGAAGATGTCACCGGTTGCCAACGCTTCATCAATATCGATGTCCCGCTCGGCACAAAAGACCGTGCCCTGTTCAATCGCTTCGTCGAGTAAGCGAAACAGTTCGTCTTTATCTTTCACCGGCGGATCGTCGGTACCTGCATCGCCCTGGCCGTAGTCCTTGATGGCCTTTTTCAGCCGCCCGATGACGCCGTAGTAGTCAACGATCTCGCCGTTCTTTTTCTCAACACCGTTAATTCGGTAGGAACACACACGGTTGGCTCGGGCGATGGTCTGCATCAGCGTGTGGTCTTTCTGCGGCTTGTCGAGGTACAGCGTTGACACGGTCGGTGCATCGAACCCGGTCAGCCACATGGCACAGACAAACACGAGCTGCAGCGGGTGCTCGGGGTCTTTGAAGTTGTACTCGAGATCATGGCCGTGCTCATCGACGTGTTCCATGCGCTTGCGGTGCGGTCGCATGTCGAGGTCCTGCTCGTCGAACTTCTCTTCTTCGCCGTTCTCGGCACTGACGACTACGGCCATTTCGACCTTGCGCATATAGTCGATCGTCTTCTTGAGCCGGGCTTTATGAACTTCATCCTGTGACGTCTTAAGCTCGCCGCGCAGCTTCTTAATCTCCTGCTTCCATCGCAGCTTTACTTTGTCGTGCATCTTCACCGCCGTGAACTTGTCCACGGCGATCACCATGCCTTTACCCAAATAACCCCGGCGCGGGAAGTGAAAGACGATGTCATCGGCGATGGTGTCCAGGCGGTCATCCCGCTTGATCACCTCGAGCTCGCTGGCGAACTTGCGCTCCAGCTTCTCCTGCTGGGCGTCATCGAGGTTCTCGTCCTCGAGAATCTCGCAGAACTCCTCGCTCAGGTCTTCGTTCTGGTTCAGCACCTTGGGCACACGCTTCTTATAAAAGAGTGGCACGGTGGTGCCGTCGTCCATCGACTGGCTGAAGTTGTACTCAGAGACGTATTCGCCAAACCATTCGTTGGTCTTGCGGTCGCGGCCCAGCAATGGTGTACCGGTAAAGGCCAAATACTGGGCCTTGGGCAGAGCCGCCCGCAGGTTCTCGGCCAGTGACTTGTATTGGGTGCGATGGGCCTCGTCGACAATGACGATGATGTCGTCGCGATTGGACAGCAACGGATAGTCCTGACCTTTCGGCCAGCGAAATTTCTGAATCAGCGTAAACACCAGCCGCTTGTTCTGCCCGAGGAAGGTACGCATCTGCTCGCTGTCCTTCGGCTGTGCGGCATCGGACTTTTTGACGGTGTTGGTGTTGAGGAAATTGCGGTAGATCTGACCGTCGAGATCGTCCCGATCGGTAATTACTACGAAACTGTAGTTACCCTGGCATTTGCGGAAGATCTTCCGCGCATAGAAAATCATCGAGAAACTTTTACCCGAGCCCTGGGTGTGCCAGAACACACCGAGCTTGCCGCCGAATTCCTCGCGGCGCAGGAATTTGTCGAAGCCCTTGTTCACACCGATGAACTGATGGTTCTGGGCGATGATCTTCTGCGTCTCTTTGTGATAGATGACGAAGTTCTCGATGTAGTCGAGCAGCTTGTCATGCGGACACAGGCCGGCGAGAAAACGCTCCGCGCTGGTGCCGTTCTCGCTGATCTGCTCGCGCTTGATCTTTTCCTTCTCGTCGTCGGGGCGGAGCCAGTGGAAGAAATGCTCCCACTCGGCCGTCAGGCTGCCGACGCGCGTTTCGATACCATTGGAGAACACACACAGCGCGTTGGCGAGGAACAGCTGCGGGATATCGGCCTTGTAGTTGGTCAGGTTGTCGTCGTAAGCCGAGCGCAGTTTGATGTTGGAGTTTTTCAGCTCGATGAACACCAGCGGCAGTCCGTTGATGTAGAGCAGAATATCCGGGCGCCGATAGCTCGCCTTGGCCGCCGCACTCGTGCTCTGAATCCACAACTGAGTGACGGCTAGAAACTGGTTGTGCGGTGAGGCGGGGTCATTGAAATCGATGACCTTGACTCGTTCCTTGCGGTTTCGGCCTTGCTCATCTTTGAACTCGACCCGCACGCCGTCGCGAATCTGGCCGTCCACCTCGCGATTGGCGGCAATCATGGACATCGCCTGACGCTTGTCGCACAGCTGTTTGAGTGCATCATCAATCGCGGATTCGGGGATGCCAGGATTCAACGCGATGGCCGCAGCCTTTAAGCGGTCGTGCAGGATGACATCGCGTTTGTCCTTGCGCCCGGACTTATCGTTGTTCAAGTCGGCGGGATCAGAAGTGAAGCAATTCAGCGTGTCGTAGCCATAATCATCACGCAGGCGTTGCAACATCGCCTGTTCGATATCGTCTTCCGATATGAAGTTAGGCATGGGCGGCCTCGGGTTCAGTGGTCTCTTCCTGCATGCTCGGCGGGAACTGTATGTCGAGGTCTTCCACCGAGAGCTTGCCGGAGATCAGGCGTGGGAGGAGAAGATCACGGGTTTGTGTTGCAACAGTATTTTCAAGTCCAATCTGATCTTTAAGATCCAGTATTGGCTTCACAGCATCTTCAAATTGCTGCTGAAGAGTAGCGGGAGGAGTCAACATCTTATGGTGTTTGAGAAAACTCTCAAACTGATAATTACTGATCCCTGTGGATTGAACTTGAAATATCCCGACGAGCCCTTGCTCATAAAACAACTTCAGATACTGCTGCATCAGATACGGCGAAACCTTTTGACGGTCGAATCGAATCAACTTACAGAAACTGGCTGGAATCACCGTTTCCGGAAGGGAGCTCAAAAGCGAACTAGATACTCGAACGTTTCGTCCAAGCAACTGATTCTTGCTACCACCAGATACTTCGAACACAAAATCATCTGGCTGCATGATGCGGGACTTGAGATTTGACGCCGTATGAAAACGAAACGGCATTGAAGACAAGTCCGCTCGCTGGACCTTTGGAATGTCTGTTCCGCGAATCACAAATGCCGACTCGCTGTACCCAGATGTCTGATCCTCTTCACCCCAGCCCCCTCCAATGTAGTGCTCGATGAGGGCTCCCATGCTCTTCGGTTCCCAACCTTCAGGCACACCTTTGACGAACTTGGCGGCTTGGTGGCCAGGGAAGCGCATGCGGACGAACCATTCGCGGTAGAGCTCCTCGGCCATCTTTTCGAGCAGGGCGATGCGGCGTTTGTTGGTCTCGATCAGGTCGTCATACGCCGACAGAATTGCAGCGATTCGTCGCTTCGCCTCTGGGCTGGGCGCTATTACCGGAACCTTACGTAAATCCGTTAACCCAACGAACTGCTGGCTGGTCCCAGTAAGGAAGGTGTCAAGAGCCGCCTGACCAATGGAGCTTGTAAGATAGTAGTATAACCACATACCGTCATCTCGGCTGCGGCTTTTGAATAACCCAATATTTTTGATCGCGAAATTAGGTCTATCTCGGACAAGCGCCATCTGACCGACGGTTCCGATCATTGAGAACAAGACATCCCATTGATCCACTTTGCTACGTTTATTAACCGCATCAAAATCAGCAGTGCTGATGTTGTAGGCGCCATCAAGTTTGATCTGACCTTCTTTTAAATTCTTGGATGTAATGAGGGGATACCCATCATCTGCAGGCTTTGGCGTGTCGTGAGTCCCGTCCGCCACACGAAGACAAAAGTCGGACGACTTTTCCACAGTCCACCCAGCTGGAAGTACAGCTTTCATTCGTTGTTCGCCAGCTCTTGAACATTAGCGAGGATTACATCTTCCAAGCCCTTGGAAACCTGACTTATCGAGGCAAGGTCGTCACTCATTCTTACTAGGTCATCGATGAACTCCTCCTCCGTCTTACCGTCCTCCTCAATCACAACGCCGACATAGCGGCCCGGGTTGAGTGAGTAGTCCTGCTCCTTGACCTCGTCGAGATCAGCCAGTTTGCACAGGCCGGTAACGTCTTCGTATTTGGCCTCGGGGAAACGTTCCTGTAGCCAGTGGATGTGGCCGAAGAAGCTTTCGGCATTCTTAACCTCTGCATGCAGAGTTTCGAGGGCAGTCTTGAGGTATTTGGTGGCGCGATCAGACGTCTGGCGTTTGCCCGCCTCCTTGGCGTTCTCCGCAAGTGTTTTCTCGTGACGGCGCACAGACTTATCGATCTGCTTCAGACAGCCGTGCAGTTGAGTGAAGAAGGGATCGAAGGTGGTGCGCAGTGCCTGCTGGGCGGCGTTCTGCTTGTCAGCTGTCGTTTTACCACCGTTAATCTTTTGATAAGCGGCGTAAGCCTTCTGAAGCGAGTCGAGATCATCCCAAGTTTCTACCAGGCTGGCGACGGCGTCTTTACCCGTTTTGTCAGCGAGAACTTCTAAAATCTGTGCCGACACCGGCTCTACTTGAGATTTGTTCTCGGCGAGGCGTTTCATGCCCGCAGCGAAATAACCATCGATAAGGTTCAAGAACTCGTCGCGACGACCTTTGTGCAGGCGGCTGATGATGGCGATGTTCTGAATCTGTTCCGCCGAGAACTCGCGATGGGCGCGATCGATCTGGGTGAATATGTTGCGGGCGTCGATGAACAGGATGCGATCGTCGGTCTTGCCCTTGTCGAAGAACCAGAGCGTGGCCGGCAGGGTGACGGTGTAGAACATGTTCGACGGCAGAGTAAGCATGCCGTAGATAAGACCCTTTTCTATGAGGGTCTGACGAATATCGGCCTCTGAATGACGGGCATCGGAGGCGGAATTGGCCATGACGAGCGCGGCACGGCCAGAACCCTCTTTCAGCGAGGTGGCGAAGAGATTGATCCAGAGGTAATTGGCGTTGGGGACGGTTTCCTTGCCCTTGTCCGACTTTTTGGCCTTGGTTTTCTTGCGTGGGATACCGTATTCGTTGAAGCGCGGGTCATTCTCCACGTCTGCAAGCGAGACCTCATCCACGTTGAACGGGGGATTGGCGAGCACGTAGTCGAACTTGCCGAGCGAATCAAAATGATCCTCGTAATAGGTGATGCCCTGCTTGATCTCGCCGCGCAGGCCGTTGACTGCGAGGTTCATACGGGCGAGCTTGACGGTTTCGCTCTCTTTCTCCTGCCCCGATACGAACACACTGGTATCGGTGCCCTGCGCTTCCAGCTCCTTGCGGTGCTCTTCGATAAACTGCGCCGACTGCACGAACATACCGCCCGAGCCGCAAGCCGGGTCGAAGACCGTGCCGCCGTGGGGCTCGATGATCTCGACCATGAGCCGCACCACCGAGCGGGGCGTAAAGAAGGTGCCGCCGCCCTGTCCTTCGGCCAGTGCGAACTTGCCGAGGAAGTATTCGTAGATGTGACCAAAAATATCGCCGGTTGTGTGGTCCGGAATGTTGTCGAACTGCCGGAGCAAATCGAACGGCAGCGTCTTCATCTGCTCGGTGCGGGTGAGGCGGTGGTACTCGTCCTTCGGCAGGCTGCCTTCGAGCTCGGGCTTGTAGGTCTCGATGGACTCCATCGCCTCTTCCAGCGCCTTGGCGATGTCCTGATCTTCGGGCAGATCGAGCAGGTAGCTGTAGCGGGCGTGACCCGGGAGGTAGAAACCACACTTGGCAATGGCGATTTCTTCGATCGGTTTCTCGCGACGGGTGCCTTTGAGCTTGTCGAACTCGGCCTGGATGGCTTTTTCATGCCGACGGTAGTTGATGTCGGCGAACTTGAGGAAGATCAGGCCGAGGACAGGGGTGCCATATTCCGAGGCTTTGAGGTCGGAGTTGGCGCGGAGGTTGTCGGCGGCAGACCAGAGGTCGTCTTGAAGTTGTTTTAGTTGTTCCGGGGTCATAATTTCTCTAATTCCACGGTCTTATTCATAGGCGCTCATACTCGCTCCGCAAGATCCCGCTCTAACCAAGCCGGATCCCAAATCTCTTCCGCGAGCTGGCGGTATAGCGCTTGGCGTGAGTCCATATCAGCTTTCTTGAAATCCTTGTGGGCCTTGAAGGGCAGCGCCGACTCCTTGATAAAGTGCTTAAAGCCCGGATTGTGACTGTAAGCGCCTTCATGGAGGCTCCGCGCCAGCAGATTCTGACCGTTGTAGTGCTCCAGTTTTTTCATGTAGGGCAAATCGCCATAGCTGGCATTGAAGCTCTTCGGCAACAGCAGGAGTCCGCCGATTCGATCCCGGTACTCCAAGAAATCCGCTGGATGAATAAATTCATCTGTGTGCCGTTCCGGCTGATTGGCCCAGATATGTTCGATTTCGTATCCGTTTTTGCCTTTACGCTGAATGTATTCGGGGTAGTGGGATGCTCCACCCGCTGAGGTTTCAATGAAGTCCGTCATTCGCGCCAGCATCCTGTGAATCTGCTGCTTATTCATGCCGTGCATGCTAAATCGATCATTTGACGCGAATGTTTCCGTTTCGCTGGCCAGCCTCTTTTCAAGTAGCTCAACAAGTTCAGATGCCGATTTACTCCGAATCTCTTTGATCACCAGAAACATAGCGTACTGCAGGTTCGAGTAACTAATCGCCCGCCAATTCCACACGCGCCGCGCAATCAGGATATTCAGATATCTCGAGACGATCCGGAGCTTCTGGCGAATCTGGTCTTCCGAGTCCGCCATCTTGAGGGGCGCTAGCAAGACCGGATACTGCAGGGTGAAGTTGTTCTGCGCATTGAAGTGAATGCACTCGAGCCCTGCGGTTAACGCGTTAGCTGCCTCACGGACCTTTTTGTACCAACGGGCGTAGAACGAGAATTCATTCTGGATGAACTCCGCGAAATCCGAATCGGTCGCCAGCCCGAGGGCGTCCTCATGCGCGCGGACCCAGCGGTGAAACTCGGTACCGATCAGATCGAAGTCCTGAGGCAGGGCGCCCCGCTTGCGCTCGCGAATGCTCTTAGCATGCTGACTGCGCAGCCAGGATTTAATCGCATCGGAGTCTTCCTCCTTGCCCAGGGTTTGCAGCTCGGCAATCATCTTGCGCCAGACCACGCTAGCCTGATTGCGTTTGTCCGGATCTGAGATATTGGCGAGCAAATAGCCCTTCAGCATATCGGTGGCCGTCAATGACAGGCCACGATCATTCATCGTCTCGAAGATCGTATAAGCGTCATCATCCGAGTACGCAGTGATCTCGACCAGATGCACGTTTTCGATCAGCCAATCCGTGAAATACGGCAAGGCCTGTTGCTCAAGCTCCTCGGGGAATTGATCCTCGATATCGCGATGGCGTGCCAGAATATTGGCGACGGATTCTGGCTGGTCCGCCTCATCGAACGGCGAACCGGTAAACAGCGCCTCCATGCAGTCGTTGCGCTCGGGGACATCAAGATTGAACGAGCGTTTGCCGTACTTCTGCGAAAAAATCAGCTCGGCGAGCTGACCCTGCTGATTGGCGTCGTCTAACAGTTTGTGGAGATAGACGAGCAGTAAGGTCAGCGTGGTGAGGCGCTGCTGGCCGTCGATAATGAATTTCTGGCCGTCGCGGTCACTAATGATGATCGAGCCGAGAAAATAGTGGCCGTATTTTTCAACCTCTGAGCGTTTGTGGGTCGCGTCGTAGCTTTCCCGGAACTTCTCGACTAGATCATCGATCAGCTCTTGGACTTGCTTGGGCTGCCAACGGTATTCGCGCTGGTAGTAGTCGATGGCGTACTTTGAGCCACCGAGGAGTTTTCGGAGGTTTTGCGCGTCGCCGCGGATTTCTTTCATTAATGCCTCTATCTTTTCAAGTGGCTTTCTGAAGATGGACTCTACTAAGTTCAGTCTGGTAAGAACATCCTGGTAAGAACATCGGTGAACAGGTCAATCAGGGTAACACCCTGTCTAAGCCGTGATAATAACGATACAGCAACCATTGCCCTATCCTGCGCAGTGGCCTTAATGGATGCTCAGGGAGCTGCGAGTTATATATAGGGAGCGTCTCTAAGCTCTTATCAAATACTCCGGCTACTTTTTGTGCCATCCGTTTGCCGGCCTGCGCTGAAAAGGAGACACCATTACCGCCGTAACCAAGCGCATAAAAAATATTTTTTCCGTCTATCTCTGCAACTCTAGGCATCATATCGTGGCTTACGTCCACCCAGCCCCACCATGAATAATCAATCGTTGCCGACCTGAGAGCCGGGAATTTTTGATACAGGCCATCAATCAGCAAATCGTAGTGTTTTTTGTTATCAGCATCGCTACCAACAATAGCGCTGCGCGTCCCAATTTGCATACGGCCATCCGGTAATAAGCGATAATAAAATCTGAGGATGCGCGTATCGGTCATAACCATATTGGTTTTTATACCGGACTCTTCTAACTGGCTTGCCGTTAAAACGCTGGTCACGACGCTGTTAGAGAGTATGGGCATATAGCGATAAGATAAATAAGGGTTGAGCGAGGCGTGGGTATAAGCACCTGTGGCAACCGCAACTCTTCTTGCTCTAACGATGCCTTTTGGCGTTACAAGACAGTGATATCCCTGCTTTTCTTCCCAGGCAATAACGGGACTGGACGTGTAAATTTTTGCTCCATATTTTCTGGCTGCTCCGGCATAGCCGTATGCCAGTTTAGCAGGGTGCACACCAAACCCTATTGGTTCCAGCAGGGCGCCATGGCTGTGGCGCTCGTCCACATACTCAGCCTTTAGCCTATGGGGACTGATTATCTCGGTATTATAGGAAAATACCCTGTTATTTAATTCCGACTCGCTGCTTAATCTGGCGAATATGCCTGGCTTGTGGGCAATGTACAGGTGCCCTCTATCGGTCAGGTCGCAGGCAATATCTTCATCTTTGATAATAGCCTCAAAGGTGGCAAAACCCTGGCAGATCTCCTCGTGCAGTGCTTTGGCTGTTGTCTCTCCCCATTTTCTAAGCCACTGACTGCGACCAAGCCTGCCGGCTGCCAGTTGTGCTTGTCCACCATTTCTGCTGGTGCACCCCCAACTCAGGCAATTAGCCTCCAATACTGCTGTTTCAATATGGTGCTCTTTAGCCAGAAAAAGTGCCGTAGCAAGGCCGGTGAACCCTGAACCAATCACTGCGGTGTCAACCGTTATATCTGCCGTAACAGTACCGTCATCCTCAGGCTTTATCCCGGCAGAATCAACCCAGTAAGTTGGCGCATAATCCGTGCCACAGCCGGGCGTTTTATCAACTAAGGGGTCGTAGTGCGGATTGTATTCCTTAAGAGGCATTATTCAGGTGCTAACCTGCTTTCTAAAGGCGTTTTTGACCGATATTTTGCCATCTCTAAAGGTAAAAATATCACAGCCTTGTGCCTTAATACAGTTACCATCTTTATCGGTTCCGCTAAATATCCACTCAGCCAGACCGCGATTTTCACAAACAAAGATATCACCAGCCTCCCAGCAGGCATCGGGCATTGCCTCCCAAACTGCTGTAAACGCGGATTTAATCGCATCTCTACCATGGATTTTGTTGCCATAAACCGTTGTTCCGGCCACTGTATAAAAGCAGGCATCCTCTGTCATCATCGCCACCAGTGCATCGGCATCGTGGCGGTTAAAAGCCTGACCAAAATCAGTCAATAATTGGTAATAGTTTGTATCCATTGTATGTATTTGCCTATAAAACAAGAAGAGAATTAATACAGTAATCCATAGATCACTGAAAGTGAACCAGTCGCTATTTTCTGTTCTGTTTCTATCCGGCCGATTTCAGTTTCCATGTCTCGTATGGCTGATCCGGTTCCGACGAAAACATTTGCCTGAAGGGCTTGATTATAATAATTTTCCAGGGATTATTGCGGACTATATGTATCGTTTCCAATAAGGTTATGCTAGTTTGACTTACCTCGCCAAGGCACCAAACGGGCCTCCATGGTGCGCATAAAAATATCAATAGCATAAGCAACCAAGCTAATTAAAATCACACCAAGAACGACAATATCTGTTGATAAAAATTTACTGGCAACCATAATCATCATTCCAATTCCCGACTCGGCCGCAACCAGTTCCGCCGCCACCACAGTTCCCCAGCAAACACCCATTGAAACACGCATACCTGTAAAAATCTCTGGTAAGGCATTAGGCAGTATAATGCGGAGCAAAATTTGCCTTTTATTGGCGTTTAGAGTGTAGGCAGCATAAACCTTGGCGATATTGGTTGATAGCGCCCCTGAACGAGTTGCCAGTGCCATAATCCAAAGCGCTGCCAGGAACAGCAAAAATATTTTCGCGCTCTCACCAATACCCAACCACAAGATAACCAGTGGAATCAGGGCCAGCGGAGGCATTGGACGAAAAAATTCGACAATCGGATCGAAAATTCTGTTCATTATCTTGGACAGCGCCAGAGCAAAGCCGAGTGGAATACCAACCAGACAGCCCAATAAAAACCCCATTAACACCCTGTAAACACTGATACCAACATGTTCCAGCAGAGTGGCGTTACGATAGCCTTCTGAGGCAATAACATTTAACTGGTGCCAGACATCGCCAATCGGTGGCCAGAACAATGGTTTAACCCAACCAAAAATGTCTGAAAAAATCCATAGTAATAGCAAAAAGGCAATACTGGCAAAAGTCCAAATACGCCCACCCGGTGCTTCCACCAGAGAGGAATCACCAAAACTAACCGTTTTGCGCTGGTTCTCCGCATTTTTAGCATTCAATGCCTTTAAAATAGCCTTCATCGTCCCTCCTCCTGACGCCCCATAATTTCTTCCTCCATTGCCCAAATCATACCGATAATTTCTTCGCGAACCTGTACAAAATCAGATTGTGCTTTGATTTTTCTGCTATCTCCCACCACACCCTGCCCGGCGAAGGGCAGCCTGTATTCTTTTTCTATTCTTCCCGGTCTGGGCGCCATTACAAACAACCGTTCACCCAGTATGAGAGCCTCTTCAACACTGTGTGTAATCAAGATAACTGTCTTACCGGTCTCTTTCCAGAGTTCCAGCAGCAACCCTTGCATCTTTTCCCGTGTCAGGGCATCCAGCGCCCCCAGAGGCTCATCCATCAAAATCAGGCCGGGGTTATTTGCCAGACAACGAGCCAGCGCTACTCTTTGTTGCATACCTCCGGACAGCTCATAAACCGGTTTTTTACCAAAACCGGATAAGCCTACAGTTTCCAGCCAGTATTGAGTGTTTTTTCTAATTTCCGCACCAGGCTTTGGTTTATCTGCCATTCTTGGACCAAAGCTGACATTTTTCTCCACCGACATCCATTCAAACAAAGCCCCCTGTTGAAAAACCATACCGCGCTGAGGGCTGGGTCCTGAAACCAATTCATCGTCAAAGACCGCTTCACCCTGAGTTGGCTGTAGAAAACCGGCGATAATATTAAGGAGCGTAGTTTTGCCGCAACCAGAAGGCCCCAGGATGGTTAAAAACTCACCTTTTTCCAGCGTGAAAGAAACATTCAACAGAGCCGAGATTTCCTCTCCTTTAGGCGTCTGATAAACCATCGACAAATCGTTAACTTCAAGCATAGCGGGTTGTCAATCAAGGAAAATTATTGAACAAGTGGATTGAGTCTGCAAACATGGTCCGCCACCCATGTGGCGGACCATGTGGACTATTTGACTTCAGCTAAAAAACTGGGGTCAATGGTTTTGTTGTATTGTTCCTGACTCAAAGCGCCGGATAATTGCCCCTGTTCAACAAAGAAATCAGCCACTTCCTTGGTGAATTCCTGTATCCCTCCCAGCATCCATCTGGCAGAAAGCTGCTCCGACCTGTCAAGAAATGTAAATTTCCCCAAGGTGTCAATTGTGTCTTCCAGCTTCATACCAGAGGCCTTAGACAATGTTTGGTGAAAACGCTGGGGAGCGCGATTATAGGCAAGGTTTGCGTCTTCGGTAATCTGCATAAACTGCTTAACCATATCAGGATGTTTTCCTGCAAAATCGCCGGTTACTGAGACAATATCAAACACCTTAAGCCCGATTGCTTCTTGCTCAGCACCAGTCATAACAAGCGAACCCTCTTTTTTCATGCGATTAAGAGAACCGCCGAAACCGCAAGCCATATCAACATCGCCTCGCAAAAATGCCGCAGAAGCGTCGGCATTACTCATACTAAGGATACGGGTATCGTTCTTATTCACTCCCAGATAATCCAGCATCTTCAGCAACTTGTAGTGAGTCACATTGCCTGTCGGAGTGCCGATCTTCTTGCCGGCCAGTTTGGTTTTTGCATTTTTTTGGGTAATGCCTAAACTTTTATTGGCGACACAGTTATCGTTCTCAGAATAAGTCATGGCAACGCCAATCAATTTCAGGTCTGCTCCTTTGCTGACACCGACAACAAAAGGTACAAAGCCCTGCGAGTAGGCAATATCAATATCCCCTGCCAGCATCGCCGCGGTCATCGCATTGCCATTATCAAATGAGCGCCAATTAACTTTCAGCCCCATGCGTTTGTCATAAGTCTCCTCTAACTGTGCTACTTGATTAGCAGAAGGCCACTCCAGAAAATAAGCAACATTCAACTCATCAAGTGCAAAAGACGGTAAACTGACGGCACTAAAAAGCACCGCCGCCACTATTTTGTGTATTACTCCCATGCTCTATCCCCTTACTTTAAATTTAATTAACGGACTCTCATTATATCAGGCTTGAACAGAAATACAAATGTTGTATGGGTCCACCACAAACTGCACTTTTTGTTGTGGTTAATAATGTGCTGCACTGGGCCTTGTAATCCCAGCCCTTAAATATATGGACGAAGGCCGTTGCATTTGACCAGTTTTGGTTAAACAATTTCAGCTGTGAGCAGCGCGTCCCTGTGAGCGCTCGCGCACGACATTCGTTTTAAGACCCCAGGATAAGTCCACAGGCGGAATAGAAGCACGGATAGAAGCGAACAGGGCGGTCGGTACTGCCGGGGGTGATACCCCCGACGACCATGCCGAATGCTACCAGCGCAGCTTCCACTGTGCGCCGATGCCGTGGTTGGTTTTGCCTTCACCGTCCCGGCGGCGCAGCGCCTTGACGTCCAGCTCGGTATCCAGGTCACCCGGTGCCGACAGCAGGCGCCAGCCCAGGGTCAGGTCGTACCCGGAATCGGACGACGACAGGCCCGCATACGGGATGCCGGTGGCGCCGTCCTTCAGGGCCAGGCCCCACTCGCCCTCCAGGCTCCAGCGACCGGAGGCCGGGCCGGGTTGCGATGAATCCTCCTCCAGTGCGTCCGACAGCGAATCCGACAACAGCCGATCCAGGCCGCCCGAGGCCGGAGCGGTGCCGTATTCCTGACGTAGACTCAGCGACGGCCCATGAGCGGAACCCGGCTGCCGGTCGTAGCGCAGCGAACCGGACACGCCCCATTCACGCCGCTCGTCGGCCTCATGATCCAGCAGGCGCCGGCCACGCAGGTCAATGGTCAAGCCCTTGGAGGGCAACTGCCAACTGATACCGCCGCCCAGTTCCACGCCCAGGCCGTCGCTGGTATCGCCGCCGTCATAGCGCATCCCCAACTCCAGTTCCGGAATCAGTCGGCCACCGTCCGCCTGCGGCAACTGCCAGGACCACTCCAGACCCATTCGGAAACGCTCCGTGTCCGCCGACATACCCGATACACCGTCGGCATCGTCCGACTCAATACGCGCCAATGCCGCATCCGAGATCAGCGTCAGCGTCAGGCCGCCCTCTTCCATCGGGCGCTCCAGCAGTATCCCGCGCACACCGGCCGAGGCCGATCTCTGCTCGATGTCATGCTCCGTACTCATCGTGGCCGAAGTCTGCTCCAGGGTCTGCTCCAGCTCGCCACGGCCATAACTCGCCGCCGCCCACACCTGTAATCGCTGCGTTACGTTATGCCGGATATACGGCAGCAGCGAGGTCAGTGTGCTCGACAACTCGCCCTGTGCCGAAGTGCCGCTCCAATCGCCATCGCCGTCGCTGTACGACAGCGCCAGACCCAGCAGCGTGCGGCCATTGTCACGATCCACGCCCAGCATGCCGGTGGTCACATCGCCATCCACCGTGATGCCGTCCTGGCCATCCTCGTAGCGCGAGTACGACGCCTGACCCCACACCGAAACTCCGTTCTCCCCGCCGCGGTGCACAAAGCGGCTGCCGCGCAGCATATCGCGCAGCGACAGTGTCCTGGACAGATTCAATAGCCGGTCAACCGAACCGGCGCCCAGGCCATCACCGCCGCCTCCGCCCTGGCCGAAGCCGTCCGTGCCCAAACCATATCCCGTGCCGGTTGCATTACCGCCCCCATGCAGCGCTCGACCAGCGGACAGGCCGCTCACATTGCCCGACAGCCCAGGTTGATCGGCCACCGAAAAGCGGTAATCCAGGCCGCCCAGCAGATGCTCTATCGCCGTCAGGCCGAAGCGCGGCAACCAGGCTTCCTGTGCCGCCTGCATCGCCCCCGTACCGACCGCCACGTCGTCGGTGACCGTGACTGCCACTGTGGCTATGGCCAGACCATCCGGGTAACCCGCACCGTCGCCGTCGCCGCTGTCTATACTATGGCTGATGATCGCCGTGCGGTTACCGTTACCGCCAACGTTGTCGTTGACGCCCGTCACCGTCACCGTCTGCGCCGTACTCCAGTTGCCCGCCGTGAACGTCAGGCTCAGCGGCGCCACGGTCGCCGCACTGGTCATGTTCGATTCCACCGTAATCTCCACATCGCCGGCTGGTCGTGTGTTCAGCACCAGGGTGTAGATGTCTGTACCGTCAGGCTCAGCGACCGTTACCCTGGCATCGCTGACGATCACGCCCGGGTCGTTGTCGGCGATCGTCAGTGTGTGCACACGATCGGTGCCCACCGTGTAACCCGAACCTGCGGCCAGGGTCAGTATGACCGTCTCGCTGCCCTCTTGTGTGCTGTCATCGGTGATGGCCACGGGAATATTAACGCTGGACGCGCTCGCAGACGCCACGACCGTGCCGGTCAGCTCGGTGTAGTCGGTATCGGGTGTCGCTGTGCCGGCCACGGTGTAGGTGATCGTGGTGTTCGCGGCTGGCACCGGACTTAGATTGACCACTACGTTGTACGTGCCCGAGCCTTCGTTGGTAGTAAAACCGGGCACGGCGAACGAGGCGACCGGCACGTCGTCGTCGGTGACCGTGACTGCCACCGTGTCTATGGCCAGACCATCCGGGTAACCCGCACCGTCGCCGTCGCCGCTTTCTATACTATGGCTGATGGTCGCCGTGCGGTCACCGACAACGCTGTCGTTGACGCCCGTCACCGTCACGGTTTGCGCCGTATTCCAGTTGCCCGCCGCGAACGTCAGGCTGGCTGCGCTCACGGTCGCCGCACTGGTCGTGCCGGATTCCACCGTAATCACCACGTTACCAGCCGGCTGTGTGTTCAGCACCAGGGTGTAGGTGCCCATCGCATTCTCTGCAACCGTTAAGCTGGCCTCGCTGACGGTCACGCCCGCGGAGGCGGCGACAATGTCGAAGGCATCCAGGTTATCCGTGCCGTCCGCGCCGCCGCCCAGGCCGGTGCCGGAGTCACCGTCCAGGGTGCCCAGGTCGATGTCCACTGTGCCAGCGTTGACTGCGCTCAGGGTCAGCGTGGCGGTGGTGGCCGTCATGCCCGAAGACGGGCCGGTGAAGGTCACCATGGCGCTGGCACTGTTCAGGCCGCTGTAGGCGACGCCGGTCGCCGTGGCGCCGGTCACGGTGTAATCCGTGCCCGGTGTCGCGCTACCGCCAAAGGTCAGCGGCACCGGCAGTATCTCACCGTCTTCCAGACCGCGCCCCAGGGTCACGGTGATTGCCCTGGTGTCGCCTTCTGTGATGTCGCCTGACGCGCCCGCCAGGGTCACGGTGGTGGCGTCGTTGTCGGTGATCGTCAGTGTGTGAACATCGGGGGAACCTGACCCGTAAACGCCAGGGCGTACTCCCAGAGTCAGCCCGATTGTCTCGCTGGTCTCGTCTGCGCTGTCATTGGTGATGGCCACGGGGATATTGGCGCTGGTCATGTTTGCGGCCACCACGACCATGCCGGTCAGCGCGGTGTAGTCGTCGCCGGGGGTTGCCAAATTGGCGCTGCCCGTCGCCACGGTGTACATGATCGTCGTGGCCGCGGTCGGCGCCGGGCTCAGATTGACCACCACGTTGTGTGTGCCCGAACCCTCGTTTGCCATGGACGTGCCAGCCGCGAAGCTCGCTACCGGCAAGTCATTGTCGGTAATGGTCAGTGTGTGCACACGACCGGTGCCCACCGTGTAACCCGTGCCGGTGCCCAGAATCAGTATCACCGTCTCGCTGCCCTCTTGTGTGCTGTCATCGGTGATGATCACGGGAATCTCGACGCTGGACGCACTCGCAGACGCCATGACCGTGCCGGTCAGCGCGGTGTAGTCGGTGTTCATCGACGCCGTGCTGGTGCCGGCCACCGTGTAGGTGATCGTGGTGGCCACGGCTGGCGCCGGACTCAGATCGACCACTACGTTGTAGGTACCCGATCCTTCGTTGGTGGTGAAGCTGGCCGCGGCGAACGAGGCGACCGGTTCGTCGTCGTCGGTGACCGTGACTGCCACCGTGGCTATGGCCAGACCATCCGGGTAACCCGCACCGTCGCCGTCGCCGCTTGCTATACTATGGCTGATGGTCGCCGTGCGGTTACCGCCAACGTTGTCGTTGACGCCCGTCACCGTCACGGTTTGCACCCTGTTCCAGTTGCCCGCCGCGAACGTCAGGCTGGCTGGGCTCACGGTCGCCGCACTGGTCGTGTCGGAGGCCACCGTAATCTCCACATCGCCGGCTGGTTGTGTGTTCAGCACCACGGTGTACATGTCTTCACCGGCAGGCTCAGCGACCGTTATCCTGGCCTCGCTGACGGTGACGCCCGCCGTGTCGTTGTCGGCGATCGTCAGTGTGTGCACACGATCGGTGCCCAGCGTGTAACCCGAACCTGCGGTCAGGTTCAGTATGACCGTCTCGCTGGTCTCGGTCATGCTGTCGTCGGTGATGGCCACGGGAATATTAACGCTGGATGCGTCCACGGACGCCACGACTGTGCCGGTCAGCGTGGTGTAGTCGGTGCCGGGTGTCGCTGTGCCGCCCACCGTGTAGGTGATCGTGGTGGCCACGGCTGGCGCCGGAGTCAGATTGACCGCTACGTTGTAGGTGCCCGAGCCTTCGCCGGTGGTGAAGCTGGTCATGGCGAACGAGGCGACCGGCAGGTCATCGTCGTCGATCGTCACTACTACTGCACCCGTTATCCCGCTATAGGCTGTTGTGCCCGAGGCCGTGTGCGTCAGCGTCACGGTGTCGTCCGCTGCGTCGGCGTCCTCAGCCGCCGACACCATCACCGTCTGTACCGTGTCCCAGTCGGTCATTGTGAACGTCAGACTGGTTGCGTCCGGCGTCAGGTCGGTGCTGGAGTGACCGGTGACTGTCACCGTGACAGCCCCCGTCGGGGCGGTGGCCAGGGATACCGGGTAACCGACACTGTCACCTTCAGTGACCGTCAGGGTCGGCGGCAGCACGATGGCCGGTACCTGCGGTCCCATGATTGTAAATATGTCCAGGTTGTCCGTACCACTCGCGCCGCCGCCCAGGCCGGTGCCGGAGTTGCTGTTCAGGGTGCCCAGGCTGATGTCCACTGTCTCGCCGTCGGCCGGTCTCGTCTCTGTTGTTTGTGCGCTCAGGGTCAGGGTGGCGGTAGTGGCCGTTGTACCCGAAGACGGGCCGGTGAAGGTCACCGAACCTCTGTTTCTTTGGTCCGGGCTGCTGAAGGTAACGCCGGTCGCGTCTGCGATGGACAGACTGTAGTCCACTAATAAATTATTCGATACCCCTAGCCTTGGCCTTTCGGGTCTCGCCATGCCGCCAAAGGTCAGTTGCACCGTCAGGCTCTCGCCGGCTACCAGGCCACGGCTCAGGGTGACGGTGATTTCTTTGGTGCCGCCTTCTGTGATGTCGCCTGACGCGCCCGCCAGGGTCACTGTGGTCGGCTCGTCGTCGATCACCGTCGCCGTGACGGAGTCCGGGGTGAGGCGGTTGTAGCGGGCGTCCGTGGAGGTGGCGGCGTGGGTAATGGTGACTTCCTGGTTGGCGGCGTCGGCGTTGTTATCTTCCCCGGCGACGGTGATGGTCTGGACCGTGTTCCAGTTGGCGCTGGTGAAGGTCAGGGCGGACGGGCTGACCGTGGCGGTGGCCAACGTACCCGAGGTGGGCGTGATGGTCACTGCTGCGCTGGGTTGGGTGGCCAGCACTACGGTGTACGTGCCCTCATCGCCCTCTGTAATCGTTATCGCCGTCTCGCTGATGGTGATGGCCGCTATGTCGGGGTCGGTGATGCTGACCCTGATAACCGCCGTCAATGCGTCGTAGTTGCCGCCGGTGGCCGTGTGCATCAGCGTCACCTCATCGGTGTCGGCGTCGTCGTCTTCACCCGCCGTGACCGTGACCATTTGCGCCGTGTCCCAGTTGCTCATCGTGAATTCCAGGCTGGCGGTATCCAGCATCAGGTCGGTGCCGGAGTCTCCCGTGACCGCTATCGTGGTACTCATCGTCGGGGCGGTTGCCAGTACCACCGAGTAGCTGGCGCTGTCACCTTCTTCGACCGTCAGGGTCGACGGCCGCAGCGCGATGGTCGGCTGCTCCATGATGGTGAAGTCCGTCAGGCTGTCTGTGCCGTCCGCGCCGCCTTCCAGGTTGGTGCCGGAGTCTGCGTCCAGGGTGCCCAGATCGATGTCGATGGTCTCGCTGGCGTCGGACGTGGTGTCGATCTGCACGGTCAGGGTCAGGGTGGCGGTGGCCGGGGCCGGGCCGGTAAATGTCACCGTGCCCATGTTGCCGGTGTCCGGGATATTGTAGGCGATATTGTTCGCCGCGGTGCCGGTCAGGGTGTAGTCCGTGCCCCGTGTCGCGGTGCCGCCCAGGGTCAGCGGTACCGGCAGCACCTCGCCGCTGACCAGCTCGCGGCCCAGGGTGACGGTGATGTCTGCGCTGGCGCCCTCGTTGATGTTACCCGCCGTGCCCCCCAGGGTCACGGTGGTCGGATCGTCGTCAATGACCGTAAAGATCACGGTGCTGGGATCGCCCGGGGTGACACCGGAACCGGCGTTGATGCCGGTGGTTACTGTCCGCCCCGGCGGGTCGTCCATGTTGTTTTCGTCGGGACGGTCGAAAACTACCCGAATTGTTTGCATCGGGGTTTCGCCAGTGAGAAAGGTATTAACTGTCTCGACGAACAAGTCATCAAATAGAATAGGGGACCCGTAACTCACTAAACCGTCAATGGGGATGTCGGAGGTCACGACGATGGTGCGCTGGTCGCCATTCTCGACGAGGGTCGTGTGTCCGTCCCGCACCGATACCGTCACCACCGGCACGTCGTCGTCGGTGACGGTGGCTTCCACGTCGTCGATGTCGAGGCTGGAACCGTAATCGGTGTCTGTGGACGCCGCTGCGTGGCTGATGGTCGCTATGCGTCGGTTCATGGCGTCATCCCGGTTGTTGTCGATGCCCGTCACCGTGAAGGTCTGGGCCGCATTCCAGTTGGCCGTGGTGAAGGTCAGGGTCGTCGGGGTCACGGTGGCCGCACTTGTTGTGTTGGAGGTCGCCGTAATCGTCACGCTGCCGGTCGGCTGCGTGCTCAACCTTATGCCGTAGTTGTCCGTGCCGCCGGCTTCGGCCACTGTGGTGCCACCCTGCGTCTCGGTGACGGTGACGCCCGGGGTGACAATGTCGAAGTCCGCCAGGTTGTCCGTGCCGTCCGCGCCGCCTTCCAGGCCGGTGCCGGAGTCGGCGTCCAGGGTGCCCAGGTCGATGTCCACTGTGACGCCGGCGTTGACTGCGCTCAGGGTCAGGGTGGCGGTGGTGGCCGTGGTGCCCGAGGCCGGGCCGGTGAAGGTCACCGTGCCGACGGCGCCGCCCAGGCCGGTGTAGGTGATACCGGTCGCCGCGGCGCCGGTCACGGTGTAGTCGGTGCCCGGCGTCGCGCTACCGCCAAAGGTCAGCGGCACCGGCAGTATCTCGCCGTTCACCAGACCGCGGCCCAGGGTGACCGTGATCTGCTTGTCGTCTCCTGCGAGAATATCACTCTCTGCGCCCGCCAGGGTCACGGTGGTCGGATCGTCGTCGATCACGGTCGCTGTGACGGAGGCCGGGGTGAGGTTGTAGTCGGTGTCTGTGGAGGTGGCGGCGTGGCTAATGGTGACTGCCTGATTGACGGCGTCGTCGTCGTTATCCACTCCGGTGACGGTGATGCTCTGCGCCATGTTCCAGTTGGTGCTGGTGAATACCAGGCTGCCGGGGTTGACCGTGGCGGTGGTCGGTGTGCCTGAGGTGGCTGTGATGGTCACGTCTGCGGTCGGTTGTGTGTCCAGCGTCATGCCGTAGTTGTCCGTGGTGCCGCCTTCGATGGGCCTGGTGTTGCCGCCCGTCTGGGTGATGGTTACGCTCGCTGGAGGAGGGTCGTTGACCCGCAGGTCGAAGCTGTTGGCGCTGCCGCTCGGGTCGGCACCGCCGCCGACATTGGTGTTCAGGGTTGAGCGGTCAAAGCCGTTGGTGGTGGCGTCGTTCGGGCCGAGGGCGATGGCGTAGGTCTCGAAACCGTCGCCCTCGGCGGTGTCGTCGTCTGCCGGTGTCAGTGCCAGGACGGCGTTCTGGGCGCCTGCACCCGAAAAGGTCACTTGCGGGGTGGGCGTGGTCGCGGCCGACAGGGTCACTCCGGTATTGAGGCCGCCAGCGGTCCCGGCTGCCAGGCCCCAGTCGGCCGGGGTCACCCCCGTACCACCGATGGACAGCGGCACGTCAATGGTTTCGCTATCAGTCAGTGGTCGAGACAGGGAGACGAGAATGGATATTTCACCGCCTTCAGTAATGGTGGTGCCACCAATACGGCCGAGGGAGACGACCGTGGGGTCGTCGTCGATCACGGTCGCTGTGACGGGGTCCGGGGTGAGGCTGTTGTAGCGGGTGTCCGTGGAGGTGGCGGCGTGGGTAATGGTGACTGCCTGGTTGGCGGCGTCGGCGTTGTTATCCACCCCGGTGACGGTGATGCTCTGGGCCATGTTCCAGTTGGCGCTGGTGAAGGTCAGGCTGCCGCTGACCGTGGCGGTGCCCGGTGTGCCTGAGGTGGCTGTGATGGTCACGTCTGCGGTGGGTTGTGTGTCCAGCGTCATGCCGTAGTTGTCCGTGGTGCCGCCTTCGATGGGCGCGGTGGTGCCGCCCGTCTGGGTGATGATTACGTCCACCGGGTCGTTGACCCGCACGTCGAGGCTGTTGGCGCTGCTGTCCGGGTCGGCACCGCCGCCGACATTGGTGTTCAGGGTTGAGCGGTCAAAGCCGTTGGCACCGCCGCCGTCCGGGCCGAGGGCGATGGTGTAGGTCTCGAAACCGTCGCCCTCGGCGGTGTCGTCTTCTGCCGATGTCAGTATCAGGATGGCGCCCTGGACGTCCAACCCCGAAAGGCTCACCTGCGGGGTGGGCGTGGTCGCGGCCGACAGGGTCACTCCAGTATTGGGGGTAACAGTCGAGAATCCCAGGCTCCAGTCGGCCGTGGTCACCCCCGTACCGCCGATGGACAGCGGCACGTCAATGGTTTCGCCAGCAGCCAGTCGTCGAGACAGGGTGACGACAATGGTTATTTCGCCGCCTTCGCTAATGGTGCTGGCGACACTAAAACGGGTGAGGGAAACGACCGTGGGGTCGTCGTCGATCACGGTCGCTGTGAAGGGGGCCGGGGTGAGGCCGTTGTAGCGGGTGTCTGAGGAGAGGGCGAGGTGGGCAATGGTGACTTCCCGGTTGGCGGCGTCGTCGTCGTTATTGACTCCGGTGACGGTGATGGTCTGCGCCATGTTCCAGTTGGTGCTGGTGAATACCAGGCTGCCGGGGTTGACCGTGGCCCCTGTGCTTGAGATGGCTGTGATGGTCACGTCTGCGGTCGGTTGTGTGTCCAGCGTCATGCCGTAGCTGTCCGTGGTGCCACCTTCGATGGGCGTGGTGCCGCCGTCCGTCTCGGTGATGGTTACGCCCGGTGGGGGTGGGTCGTTGACCCGCACGTCGAAGCTGTTGGTGGTGCTGCTCGGGTCGGCACCGCCGCCGACATTGGTGCCCAGGGTTGAGCGGTCAAAGCCGTTGGCACCGTCGCCGTCCGGGCCGAGGGCGATGGTGTAGGTCTCGAAACCGTCGCCCTCGGCGGTGTCGTCGTTTGCCGGGGTCAGTGTCAGGATGGCGGTCTGGGCGCCCAACCCCGAAAAGCTCACCTGCGGGATGGCCGTGGTCTGACCCGACAGGGTCACTCCGGTATTGAGGCCGTCGCCAATCGCGGGCTCCAGGCGCCAGTCGGCCGTGGTCACCCCCGTACCGCCGACGGACAGCGGCACGTCAATGGTTTCGCTAGCAGTCAGTGGTCGAGACAGGTTGACGAGAAAGGCCACCAAGTCGCCTTCGCTAATGGCGCCGGTGCCACCAAAACGGGTGAGGGTAACGACCGTGGGCTCGTCGTCGATCACCGTCGCCGTGACGGGGGCCGGGGTGAGGTTGTAGTTGGTGTCTGAAGAGGTAGCGGCGTGGGTAATGGTGACTGCCTGGTTGGCGGCGTCGGCGGCATTATTCACCCCGGTGACGGTAATGCTCTGCGCCATGTTCCAGTTGGCGTTGGTGAATATCAGGCTGGTGGGGTTGACCGTGGCGGTGCCCGGTGTGCCTGAGGTGGCTGTGATGGTCACATCTGAGGTCGGTTGTGTGTCCAGCACCATGCCGTAGCGGTCCGTGGTACCGCCTTCGATGGGCCTGGTGTTGCCGCCCGTCTCGGTGATGGTTACGCCTGCCTGCGCGGCGGCTTCGGTTGTCAAACCCACCGACAACGGCAAACCAAGCAACACGGCAATCAGCCCGCGGGCCAGGAGGCTATTGCGGGCAGAGGTGAATCGACGGGCTGCCGAACGCCGCCCTGTATTGAGGGTGAGGCTCATCATAAACCCCTTAATTTTGTAGAGAAGGGGGGGGGGGGGGGGGGGGGGGGGGGTATTAAATTGTGTATGTCGCCTGTAGCGCGTTTCAGGGGCATTGTGACCACGTTTATCTCCTGTGTCTTGACGGTGTGCAACCGGCCTTGTGGGCCGCATTTATTTCCAATCTGTTTCAACTTGCTCTACTCCGGGTTCTGTATACCGATGTTGTCTCTGTTCAGGCCCGGCCTGCGGGCCGGTTCCGAATTCAGGCCCGGATTTATGCCGGCAATTTGAGCTACTTTAGACCCATTCTTGACGAATTACAACCCCTTTTTTCTGATTTGGTTGCTGACTGAGATAAAATCAGCGGTCTGCACCGCAGCGGCAAATCCGGCGACATATTAATGGGACCGGTGGAGCGAATATATCTGGCCTGACAAAATCGGCGATGCCACGAATAGTTTTTCATTGTATTAACCGTCGCTTGTCTCTGGCTGGCCGATGCCTCTTTGTTTCAAAAGTGCCTGCCAAGCATGGCGCCTGCCCATGCCCCGGCGACGCATAGAACGACGCTAAGCAGGATATTCAGCGCGGCTTTTGATAATTCGCCATTTTCAATCAGGTTTAGCGTTTCCACGGAAAATGTGGAGAAGGTGGTGAACGCACCGAGCAGGCCGATCAGAATGGCTGAACGCAGTTCAGGATTGATTTGTACCCGGTCCATAAACAGGACGTAGCATAACCCCATTAGCAGGCTGCCGCTGACGTTGACGATTAATGTGCCATAGGGAAATTCTTTACCGAGTAAAGTATGGATGCCGGTCGATACATAGAAGCGCAGCAGTGTGCCAATCGCGCCACCACCCGCTATGGCCAGCGCCTGCATCATGCTTTCGTCTCCTGCTTTGCCTGCTCTGCATATAGTGTGTCCAGTTCTTTCAGGCGCTGTAATTTTTCCCTGATCCTGGTCTCCAGTCCTCGATTGACCGGCTGATAGTATTCACGTGGTGACATATCGTCAGGGAGATACTGCTCGCCTGCCGCATAGGCTTCGGGTTCATCGTGTGCGTAGCGGTAATCCCGGCCATGGCCCAGTTCTTTCATCAGTCTGGTCGGGGCATTACATAAATGAATCGGGACCGGGGCGCTGCCACCGGCCTTTACGTCCCGCATGGCGGCTTTATATGCCATATAAACGGCATTGCTCTTTGGTGCGCAGGCCATGTAGGTAACCGCCTGTGCAATCGCCAGCTCGCCTTCCGGGCTGCCGAGCCGTTCGCAGGTCTCCCAGGCGTCCAGCGCTATTCTTAGAGCCCGAGGGTCGGCATTGCCAATGTCTTCGCTTGCCATGCGTACAACGCGGCGGGCGATGTAGAACGGGTCGCATCCTCCGTCAATCATTCGGGTAAACCAGTATAGTGAGGCATCCGGGCTGGAGCCGCGCACGGATTTATGCAGGGCTGATATCTGGTCATAAAAGGCATCACCACCTTTGTCGAATCTCCGGAGGCTGTCTGATACGACATCGGTCAGAATTTCATCGGAAATAATGTATTTTTCTTCTTCATTCAAACGACAGATATCGACAGCCAGTTCCAGCAGGTTGAGTGCTCTTCTGGCGTCTCCATCGGCAAATCCGGCCAATCGCTCAATCTGTTCTTCGGTTATCTCGATATCCAGATGCTTCAGCCCTTTTTCGTCCTTGAGGGCGCGCCGTATAACGTGCGATACGGCATTGTCATCAAGCGCTTTAAGTACGTAGGTTCGTGTACGTGATAGTAAGGCGTTGTTCAATTGAAAGGATGGGTTTTCGGTTGTCGCTCCTATAAAGTAAATCAGGCCATTTTCTACATGCGGAAGAAATGCGTCCTGTTGCGCCTTATTAAATCGGTGAACTTCGTCAACGAAGACTACGGTGCTTTGCAGGTGCGCCAACGCTTGTTGCGCCTGTTCCACGGCACGGCGTATTTCTTTAACGCCATCAAGTACCGCAGAGATTGATAGAAACCGGGCGTCGCTGTAATTTGCTATCAGCCGTGCCAGCGTTGTCTTGCCGGTACCGGGCGGGCCCCACAGTACCATGGAATGCAGCTTTTCCTCTTCGATGGCCTGGCGAAGGGGCTTGCCTGCATTGAGTAAATGTTCCTGCCCATACACGTGTTCCAGATATTCAGGACGCAGGCGATCTGCCAGAGGCCGCATATCCAGTCCCGATTGCTGATGCAGACCCAGTTCAGGCTTGTTAATCACGGCTGCTCTGTTGTGTTAATCACGTCAACACCGACAGGCGGTACAAAGTTGAATTGGGCTTCGTCGAGATTGGAGTTCATTTCGATGTTGTGGAATGACAGGCTGTTGTGTTGGTCGAAGTTGTCGTAGAACTCTATTGCGACCGGCTTTTTGCCGGAAAAGGTCAATACCGTATATTTGAAACCGGCATTGTTGTCCTTCGGTATCAGCTTGATTTTCTGCTCTCCCGTTGCGCCGGGAAGCAGTTCGACTGCATAGAGTTCCAGGATTGAATCGGGATTATCGAGGATGGTCAGCGGGGAACGGGCCAGCCTGTCATCGGCAGGGCGTATGGTGACCTGCTCCAGATCTCTGTCAAAGACCCACAGGGTTCTTCCGTCTGAAACGATTTCCTGTTCATATGGTGTTTCATAAATCCAGCGAAACTTTCCGGGGCGCTTAAAAGCCATGTGCCCCAGTGACGGCTCCGCGGCGGCGGGTTCAGCGCTAATCAGGTGTTGCCTGAAGTCCGCTGAAAAAGAGTTCAGGCTGTCCAGATTCGTCATTAATTCATCGATATCAGCAGAGGCATGGCTGCCGGACACAAGCAGCAAGGACACCAGCGTAAACAGATATTTATATCCGGACATCTTGCTCGGGAGTCAGTATCTCCCTGGTGCCATTAGAACCGGGTGGCCCAACCAGACCAACCGCTTCCATTTGCTCAATCATACGGGCAGCGCGGTTATAGCCGACTTTCAGCTTGCGTTGTACACTGGAGATGGATGCCCGGCGTGATTCAAGGACAAATTGAACTGCCTGATCGTAGAGCGGGTCCGATTCGGCATCCTCTCCATCCAGGCTGACTCCTTCCGGCTTTTCTCCGGGCAGTAATATGTCGCTTTCCTGCAAGATGGAATCATCGTACTCGACACCGCCGGAGGCTTTGAGATGGCCAACCACGTTATGGACTTCCTCGTCAGATACAAATGCACCATGTACCCGCGCCGGAATGGATGTGCCGCCCGGCAGGTACAGCATGTCACCATGGCCCAATAACTGCTCGGCGCCCATTTGATCAAGAATGGTCCGTGAGTCCACCCTGGATGAAACCTGGAAGGCAATACGGGATGGAATATTGGCCTTAATCAGGCCGGTAATCACGTCCACCGACGGCCGCTGCGTCGCCAGAATCAGGTGGATACCCGAGGCCCGGGCCTTTTGCGCCAGACGTGCAATCAGTTCTTCCACTTTTTTACCAACAATCATCATCATATCGGCAAATTCATCGACGATCACGACAATAAACGGCAGTGTCTGAAGCTGTGGCCGTGTTTCATTCATGGCCTCTTCAATGTCCAACTGCATTTCTTCCGGCTTCCAGGCCGGTTCCATGATCGGTTCTCCCTTCGCCTCCGCATCTTTTACCTTGCGATTATAACCGCTGATATTGCGCACGCCCAGCGCCGCCATGAGCTGATAGCGGCGTTCCATCTCGGCAACACACCAGCGCAGCGCATTCGAGGCATCTTTCATGTCGGTGACCACAGGGGTCAGTAAGTGCGGTATGCCTTCATAGATGGATAATTCGAGCATTTTGGGGTCAATCATGATCATGCGTACATCTGCTGAGGTACTCTTGTACAGTAAGCTCAGGATCATGGCGTTGACGGCCACTGATTTACCGGCTCCGGTGGTCCCTGCCACCAGCAGGTGCGGCATTCTGGCAAGGTCGGTAATGACTGGCAGGCCGGAAATGTCCTTCCCCAGGGCAAGCGTTAATGGCGAACCGGATTTCTCGTAGCTGTGGGATTTAATCACTTCACTGAATACTACTGTTTCCCGGTTTTCATTTGGTATTTCAAGCCCAATAACGGACTTGCCGGGAATTACTTCGACCACGCGGACGCTCGGAACGGATAAGGCGCGCGCAATGTCTTTGGTCAGATTGGTTACCTTGCTCACCTTTAAGCCGGGTGCGGGCATTAGCTCAAAGCGGGTAATCACCGGGCCCGGCAGTACGGCTTCAACAGTCACCTCGATATTGAAGTCTCTGAATTTCATCTCGACCAACTGTGACATCGCCGCAAGCGCTTCTTCGGAATAACCACCGTCAAAAGGCCTGGGATTATCCAGTAATGAAAACGGCGGCACTTCTCCCGAATCTTCAGGTCTGTTGAACAAGCGAATCTGTTTTTCCTTTTCAACCTGCTCACTGATCTGAACCGGGGCGGGTTTCGGCTTGATTTCCGGCGGCTTTCTATTCTTCAGTTGCTTTTTTACAATTTCGACCTTTTCATGCCGCTCAGTCCTGACTTTCTCGCCCTCGCGCCTGTCTTTCCAGACATCAAGCTGCCCTTGTAACCAACCGAAAACCCTTAGCGTGTAGCAGCCGACAATATCCATGACCGTCAGCCAGGATATGGCCATAATCAGGCTTATTGAGGTCATGAAGAGCGCCAGCAACAATAGCGTTGTCCCTAGAAAACCTATGGAACCGATCAGGGCGCCGCTAATCACCTGTCCGGTGACGCCACCTGCCTGTTGCGGTAGTGCTTCTCCAAAGAAGTGCATGGCCGCCAGACCTGTACCTGTCAGAATAATCAGTAAAAAACCGGTTGCACGCGGCAGCAGCACGTATAGCGCAAATCGCCTGAAATCGAGCTGCCAGTTGTGAATCAGCCAACCGATGTAGATCAGGACGACGGGAAACAGGTAGGCGAGAAACCCAAAGGTAAACAGCAGCAGATCTGAAAGCCATGCCCCAAAAGTACCTCCATAATTCCGGATTGCGTCGGAATCGTTGCCCCAGAATAACCAACCCGGGTCCGTCCGATCATGGGTCGCCAGAGATACCAGGGCGTATATCGCGCAAACCACCAACAACATGAAGGCACTCTCTTTCAGTGCACGAACTATGTAGGCGGGCATCGGGCCACTCGACTGTCTGTTTTCCTTTGTCTGAACCAATGTCTTGCCGTTAATATCTAAGAAGGTAGTGCGACATGGTTGGATCACAATGCAGGTATAGCGCCCCCGTTGGCTTTAATATCCGCTTCATTTCAAGCAGGCGAATAGCCATGTAGGCCAGATAGGACTTGTCATCATTTGTTATCGCCGCCAGCAATATGCGATGCAAAGCAGGGCGCCTGTCCTCCAGCAGGTTAATCCATTCCACGTCAATATCGGAAAGCGACCAGGTATCCTTGAATTCCGCGCCGGCAGCCTCGGAACCGATGGGTGCAGCGTAGTTGGCTTTGGAATTGAACGGCGGATCATGGAAACAATTCAGTTCAAACCGCTGCATTCTATTTTACCCTCGGACAGGTAGATACCTCCTTGTAAAACAGGGTCTTCCATCAGTTTGCCTGCGGCAATATCGGAGACATATGGAAGGATGGCAGCGGAAAGCGCCTGGGTTGAGGTCCTGGCAACGGCTCCCGGCATGTTGGTGACGCAAAAATGCAGCACGCCTTCTTCGATAAAGGTGGGATTATCCCAATGGGTCGGACGCGATGTCGCCACACAGCCACCCTGGTCTATGGCGATATCCACTATCACCGATTTTTCCGGCATTTCAGCCACCATTTCACGGGAGACTACCTTTGGTGAACGTCTGCCCGGCACCAGAACGGCCCCTACTAACAGATCACAATGCCGTAGATGCTCTCTGAGAATGGCAGGCGATCCGGCATTGCAGGTGGTGATCGCAGGATTCATGTCCTTGAGGATTCGCAAGCGATCTGCGTTGATATCGAACACGTGTACATCAGCACCCGTCCTGATGAGATCAAGCATGGCCGCCTCGCCGGCATTACCGGCACCCAGCACAATAACGTTTCCGCGGTCTATCTGTATATCGTCATGTCCCAGTGCGCCCAGTAACAGGCCTTTCCCGCCGCTGTGACCATGCAGCAGGGTAGTGCCAACATGGGCCGCAAGCCGTCCTGCAACTATGCTCATCGGTGCCAGTAGCGGGAGCCTGCCGTCTTCCAGTTGTATGATTTCAAAGCCGACTGCGGTAACTCCGGATTCGAGCAAATGACTTGTCAAGTCCTGCTCCGCGGCCAGATGCAGATAGCAAAACAGTAGCTGGCCGCTTTTCAGGTGACGCACCTCCTCAGACTGCGGCTCTTTGACCTTAACAATCAGGTCGGAAGTTTCGTAGAGTTTCTCAACCTCGGCAATAACGGTGACACCCGCATCGGTATATTCAGTATCCATATACCCACTGCCCAAACCTGCCGTTGATTCCATACAGACTTCATTGCCCTCGCTGACGAGCCTGGCACAGGCCAGTGGTGTCAGGGCAACACGCTCTTCATGTGCCCGAATTTCTTTCGGTATTCCTATTATCATTCGGGCACCTCGAATAAGCTCCTGATTCCGGGTTTCAATTACCATTATACAAGCCAGATGTCTGTTCAGCTTCGTTGCCGTTTAATTTTAGCATCCGGTGAACCAAAATCGCACAATCTTTATCTCCTTTCCTACCTCTTTGGCGCACTACGACTGTGGCAGCAGGAACCGATACCGGCTCAGGTTGTTCAGCATGATGTTCAATCGGCCCGTCTCTGTCCAATCGTTCGGATCAGCCAGGGGGGGCCCTGGCAATCGAGATCGATACTTCGTTGTCCAGTGTGTGCCTGATTCGCGTGTTCGAGCAGTTGCAAGCGACCCGGGGATTGCCCGATGTGCTGCGTACCGACAACGGCCCGGAGTTTCTCGGATAATGCTTCATGGTCTGGTGTCACGATAACGACATCGAGATTGACTATATTGAACCGGGCAAGCCGAACCAGAACGCCAACATTGAACGATTCAGCCGAACCTATCGCACGGGGGTGCTCGACACGAGTTGGTTCAATCATCTGGACGAAGTCAGAGAGATTACATGGGCCTGGATGCTCGAATACAGCGAGGAACGCGACCATGGCAGCCTCGGAGGAATGACGCCCCTTTGAGATCCTTGAAAACGCCAAGTCTTCTGCTTTTGAACTGTCCATTTGACAGGGAAGCTTACGTTACGAGGTCACCCATTTTGTCAACAAACCGACAAATCAGGTCGGCTATTCGAGATGTCCTTTAGCTTTTATCCTCGGCAATTGCTATCTTGAATAGGGTTTTAGCTTGCCCCATATTGGTCAACCCGTATCATTATCGACCACCGGATTGCAGGCGGCCGGTAGGTGTACCACTTTTTTACCATTGGAGTTAAAAATGAGTGACGTCAAACATTGTAAGTTGTTGATTCTGGGTTCTGGCCCCGCCGGCTATACCGCTGCAGTGTATGGTGCGCGCGCAAATCTCAATCCTGTCGTTATCACTGGCATGGAGCAGGGCGGTCAGCTAACGACTACAACCGATGTCGATAACTGGCCTGGTGACCCGGAAGGTTTGACTGGCCCCGCCCTGATGGAACGTATGCAGAAACATGCCGAACGCTTCAGCACCGAGGTCATCTTCGATACGATCACCGGGGTGGATTTTTCAGAACGTCCTTTCAAGCTCGACGGAGACACGGGGAAGTACACCTGTGATGCGCTGATTATTGCAACCGGGGCTTCCGCTATGTACCTCGGCCTCGAATCTGAACAGGCCTATCTCGGTAGAGGCGTATCGGCCTGTGCGACCTGTGATGGTTTTTTCTATCGTAACCGGGAAGTGGCAGTGGTCGGCGGTGGTAATACGGCAGTTGAAGAAGCATTGTATCTTGCCCATATCGCCGAGCATGTAAACGTCATACACCGCCGTGACAGATTTCGCTCCGAAAAGATTCTCCAGGATCAAATTCATGAAAAGGCCGAGCACGGCAATATCACGATTGTATGGGACAGTGTACTTGACGAAGTGCTCGGTGATGATGCCGGCGTTACCGGCATTCGCATCAAAAATGTAAAAGATAACACCACCAGGGAAATCGACGTACATGGCGTGTTTATCGCCATAGGTCATAAGCCCAATACGACGATCTTTGAGGACCAGCTTGAAATAGATAACGGCTACATCAAGGTTAGTTCCGGCTGCTCCGGAAACGCGACTCAAACAAGTATTGAAGGTATCTTTGCGGCGGGCGATGTTATGGATCATGTTTATCGTCAGGCGGTTACCTCCGCCGGGACGGGCTGTATGGCCGCCCTTGACGCGGAAAGATTCCTTGATCGCATGGAAGCAGGCCGCTGATTTATCTCCATGAGCGTCAGTCGGTATCGATCATACGGCAGTCGGTGCCGACTTTTTTTGTGCTCCGTCCTTTGTCTGGCACAACTACTTGCTGCTTCGGTCGTGTCTGCCAATCCTGCCGATGGTGAGTGGCATGTAAAAATAACCGGCACCAATCTTTTCTTTTATGGTACGCGCAGACTAACGGCCGGACTGAAACAACGCTGGGAAATTGATATGGAAATACATATCAGGAATGGTCAGTTTGATGTCGGTAGCGGCAAGGGAAAGCTGGTCGGTAAACCCGAACCTTATTCCAGACCTGAGAAAATGTTTTCCTGTAAAATAATCAAAGGCAGTTACCTGGATCGCGGGCTCAATACCGTACAAACACCTCATATGCGTTATGAGGGTTTTCCCGTTGCCGGGAAAATTGTCAATGACAATATCACCCTGGAGCCAGGGGTTGAATATATCGGCAACTTCATTGCCATGATGTACGAATGCAGTACAACAGATCGGCTTTCCGATGTCTGGCTGGAGCGCGGGAAACTCTCCGCACTTGAGCGCGCCAAGCGTCTGGGCGCCACGGTTACAGCAGACGGCGACCGTGCGACCGTGAAAGTGAAGGAAATACAGTCCATGGAACCCAGGGGGACTATAGAATTACCTCTCACCGACGGCTACCGGTTCCGCTTATATGACCAGGCCGCCATGAGCGAGGTTGAGTACAGCGTAAGCAAACTGAAATAAGCCGTATGTAAATCGTGGCAGGCGAGCGTATTCGTAAAGGCTTGTAAAGCCTCGCCCGCCGGGGTTTATCTCGCACGAGGCCCGGATACAGCCGAAATAGTCCGGGTCGGTATTGGTTTAGCGAATATCGATGCTGCTCCCACCGCTATTGTATTTCCTGTTTTTGAATTTACGGTGGCGTTCCACCCAGCCATTCCACGGGCCATTGTTAATATTCCAATTCCAGGGAAGAATCTCGTAGTTCTCTTGCCTGTTCCATGGGTACCGGTTTTTTTGCCAACCCTGCCATGGCATGATCGTATCCCGCCTGCCCCGATATTTCCCACTGCCAGGCCATGGAAGATCATGATTGCCCCAGTTACCTGTCCAGGGTACGTTATTGCCGCCAAACCAGTTCCCACCGCCTCTCGGCGGATACCCTTGAGGTTGGACATAACCCGGAAGTGGATAATTACCCCGGGCCCGTGGCCGGTAGTCACCTTGTGGGAAGGGCGCTCCGTATGGGACATAAGGCACCCACATCGACATGGTACCCGGCACCTGCTGAGACATTGTTACAGGCGCGATCTGTGACGCCGGAACCTGCTGAGCCAGGGCCTGCCCCATGGTCATCCCCACAGCCATCACGCTGGCCAGGGCAGTATAAATGTGATTGCAGATTTGCATCTTCATTCCTCTGAAATAGAGTTCATTCTGCACTGAGGAAAGCCGGTTGGTCAATCAGCTATTGCTGATTCAGGCCCAAAGCTCGGCTCAATGTGCTGAAATCAGCTGGTCCAGGTCAAGTGCTTCAGCATTCGTCAATGCAGATGACCAGGGAATAACGCCCAATAATGGCGCATTCAATCGGTTGACAAGGCTTGCCTCCACGACGACATCGCGCACTGCACCGGCTGCGGCATAATTTGCCACCCAGGCCAGCAGGGGGACGCCTGCCGACTCCAGCGCCCATTGCGAAAGAAGGGCATGGTTAATGCAGCCCAGCCGGATTGCCACAACCAAAACTACAGGCAGATTTAACAGTTGAATCAGGTCCAGAAAGGTCTGCGCCTCATTGATCGGCGTCATCAAACCACCTGCCCCTTCGACCACCACCAGATCAGAGCAAGCTGCCAACCGGTAAAAACAATCCTGAATGGTTCGCGTATCAATCTCTTCGCCTCGGTTCATAGCGGCAATATGTGGCGCGATATATGGTTCGTACCGATACTGGTTAACCAGGTCCAGACTGAATTGTCTTTCCGTAGCTTCCCGGATGGCCTGAATATCCTCGTTAAGCCATTTACCGTTTGTCTCTTTCATGCCCGAAGCAATCGGCTTTGCGCCAGCAGCATTGATACCCTTTGCACGTAGCTGACACAGAATCTGGCAGGCAACCCGGGTTTTACCCACCCCGGTATCGGTTCCGGCAATAAAAAAACTTGGATAAGACGACATCTAACGTACCTGTTTCCGGCCGATTTCCTCTATCGCTACCGTCGCCATACCAGCCTGACGGGTCTGTCCGCTCCAGGCTGTCCCATATATAATTTCATACGTTGCCGGCAAATGACCATCCGGCAGTCGCCACTCATCATAGGCGCTGGCCAGCCGCTGAAATTTACCTCGCCCTGTTAAACCTCGGTTCCGGGTCTGCAAGGCATTCGATGCGCCAATATATTTCAGGTCGCGCATCACGGCGCGAACATCGGCATAGGTCAGGGTAATTTCCTCTCGGCTCATTACCGGCTCCTGCAACCCGGCGTAGATCATCAGGTCACCGATATCATGCATATCCATGAAAGTATGCACGTGAGGCTGATCGTCAATCACCTGCCAACTGGCACGGAGCTCTTTCAGAGTATCCGGCCCAAAACTGCTAAACAAAACAACTCCGTCCTGCTTTAATACCCGGAGAGTCTCCGCGAAAACCTTGTCCGGTTCGTCACACCATTGTAAGGACAGGCTGGAAAAAATCAGATTCATGCTCGCGTCCGCAATGGGTAGCTGCTGACTGTCACCGCATATCAATTGTGGGCGGCGAAGTAGCCGACCTCGTTTTTTAGCACGACGAAGCATTTGGGTTGACAGATCAAGCGCATAGACCCGAGCTTTCGGAAAACGTTTCATAAGGGCATCGGTCGGCTTCCCCGTGCCTGCGCCCATGTCCAGAATTTTCTCCGATTGAATTTTCAACCAGTCGAGACGTTGTAATAGTCGATTCGCCACCTCGCGTTGCAAAACCGAGTGTTCATCGTAGGCATCCGCCGCCGCATCAAATGAGCGACGCACGGCGGCTTTATCAAGCAAAGGAAGATGTCCACTATCAGACATGAACAATTTTCTTACGCAAAGAAGCCTTCACCCAACCGGTAAATTTTTCAGGGTCTGAAAGAAACGGTGCATGCCCGGTCGCCCGCCAAAGCTCGGTATGAATACCGAATCGATCTGCCAAACGTGAAGCCACCTGCCTGGGTACAAGGGCATCCTCTTCACCAAATAACATGTAAACTGGCATCTGTAGTTCGCCCAAACCCAAAAGCAGACTACTTTCCCGCAAACAGTCCAGCCCCCATCGCAAAGAGCTTTCACAAGATGCCGATGCGGATTTCAAGCCTTTTGTGACCTTTCGGCTGTTCACGTCGCCCTGTGCCTGCAAGGCAATAAACCGTTGTAACAATTTTCTGGGGTCCCGCTCATACAGGCGATAGAAGCTGTCAAATTCCTCTGGAGACACCGCTACATCCCAATTTTTTTGACGTACAAACACGGGAGTAGACGCGACCAGTAACAGCGCCCGCACCAGGTCCGGCCTAAGCATGGCAACCTGCATGGCAAGCAGGCCACCGAGCGACCATCCTAAAAAAACTGCCTTACCCGAAGCCATCTGTTCCAACTTGTCGATCAGCTCAAGTGCCAGCTCCAGCAGGCTCCCCTCGGACAGCCAGCTTTCATCATGCCCCGGCAGATGCACCGGCAGTAAATCATATTCACTTTGCAGGCCCACCACTACATCATCCCATACCCGGCTCGTCGCACCCCAGCCATGCAAAAGGACCATCCTCCGCCTCGCTGCCATACTCAGATACCCATTGACCTCAGGGCCGTGGCCAATTCATCCAGCATACCGTCAATATCGCTGTACGTATGTTCACTGCAAAGCGTAATCCGCAGGCAGGGTTGTGGGACCGTCGGTGGCCTTATCGCCATAATCAGGTATCCTCGCCGTTCCACAATCCGCTGCGCTCCGATGGCAGAATTCACATCCGGCATCCTGACAGGCTGAATAGCCGTTGCAAACCGCCCCGTATCCACACCCAGTTCCATTGCCGCAGATCTGAAGTAACGAATGTTGTCATGCAAGCGTAACCGTCGTCCCTCATCCTGCTGTAAAATTTTCAGGCTTGCACGGGTCGCCTCTGCAATGGCCGGCGGCGGTGCCGTGGTGTAAACATAGCTTCTCGCGAACTGAATTAATGACTCAATCACTTCTCGTGAACCAGCCACAAAGGCCCCGAACGTACCCATCGCCTTGCCCAGGGTGGCCATATACACCGGTATATGCCTCTCATTGAGTCCGGCTGCATCAACACTGCCTTTTCCCCGGGCACCCAGCACGCCAAACCCGTGCGCATCATCCACTATGGTCATATAGCCCCTGCCTGAGGCAATAGAGGCTGTGTCGGGCAGTGGTGCAATATCACCCTCCATACTAAACACGCCGTCGGTCACAACCAGCCCGTGCTCAGCCGTTTCATTTTTTAACCGGCACTGCAATTTTTTTGTGTCGGCGTGCGGATAGCGCCTCATTTTTGCCCGGCTTTGCAATCCACCATCAAGCAGGGAAGCATGATTTAATTTATCCTGATAAATGACATCGTGCCGACCAGCAAGCGCCGACAGGACACCGACGCCAGCCATGTAACCCGTTGAAAACAACAGGGTTCGGTCATGCCCGGTAAACTCGGCCAGCTCATCCTCAAGTTGCTGATGCACGCGACTATGCCCGGTAATCAAATGCGCCGCACCAGAACCCACCCCGTATTGCTGAACGCCTTTGATAAAGGCAGTCTTTACGTCTGGATGATTTGCCAAGCCCAAATAATCATTACTGCAAAAACTGACCATTGTGCGGCCATCCACCTGTAAACGTACCTGCTGAGGACCATCGACTACACGATGCCGGCGATATAAACCCTGCGCCTGTTGTTCGGCCAGACGAAGGTTCAACCGCGGAACATCCATACTGAAAGCTAGCATGCCTCGGCAGGCGGAATCTTGTAATCAGGTTGAAAGCTGCGCAGTCCCAGCCGTCTAAACAGCTGCCGGTCCTGCCGAGTGTCCGGGTTTGGCGTTGTCAACAGTTTTTCGCCGTAGAAAATAGAGTTCGCGCCGGCGAAGAAACACAGTGCCTGCATCTCATCGGTCATATCCTCACGACCCGCAGACAGACGCACAACAGAAGCAGGCATCAGGATACGCGCTACCGCAATCACGCGCACAAATTCAATCGAATCGACCGGCTCCATACCGGCCAGCGGCGTTCCCTTAACGGATACCAACTGATTCACCGGTACGCTCTCCGGATGTTTTTCCATGGTTGCCAGCGTATGCAGCATCGCTGCACGGTCGGAGACATTCTCACCCAGGCCGATGATGCCACCACAACAGACGTGCATACCGGCATCACGTACATTTTGCAGGGTGTCCAGACGGTCCTGATAAGTGCGCGTGGTAATGACCCGCTTATAATGCGCTTCTGAGGTATCGAGATTATGGTTGTAATAATCCAGCCCCGCCTCTTTCAGCCGCCGCGACTGGCTGGCTGTCAACATTCCCAGCGTCACACAGGTTTCCAGCCCCTCAGCCTTGACCACCCTGACCATATCCAGAACCTTTGCAAAGTCTCTCTCCTTGGGGCTGCGCCAGGCTGCACCCATACACAGGCGCGTCGCACCGGCCGCCTTTGCAGTTGCGGCTTTCTCCGCCACTTCTTCCGACGACATAAGGGAGTGAATGTCGAGCTCGGCATTATGGTGAATACTCTGCGGACAATAGGCGCAGTCCTCCGGGCAGCCACCGGTCTGCACACTCAATAAGGTACTCATCTGCACGGCATTCGGATCAAAACACCGGCGGTGAACGGTATGCGCCCGAAACAGGAGATCGTTAAACGGCAGTTCGAACAGGGCCTGAATCTCGTCAAGGCGCCAGTCACGACGGATTTCAGCAGGTTGGTACAAAGACATGGTGCCCCCCGGTTTTATCGGGTATGAATGCGTCCGGTCCGCAAGTATTATTAGTGAATGCAATCCTGTCAACCCAAGCAAAAAAGAAAAGGTTTACCGGCAGCAAAAGTCTGGAGGGCACTTCAGCAACTGCTGTTCCACCTGACGCCCGCCCGGTGTGTACTGTGCCGGCGTCCCGCCAATCGCCATATCTCACTGTGCCATGAATGCGAGTCAGCTCTGAAAGCCAACCTTACTGCCTGCGAAAGCTGTGCCCGGCCTCTGGAAAAAAATCACGGTGGCCTCTGTGGCAAATGTCAGAAGAATCCACCATATTACGACAGCACACTCGCGCCTTTACTCTACAAAGACGCCGCCAGAACATTATTAATAGAACTAAAGTTTCAGGAAAAGCTGCTAAATGCCAGGATAATTGCGGAAATTTTCACGAAACTCGCCAATATTGACCCCAACCCCGATCTGATAATACCCGTCCCTCTGCACTCCAGCAGACTACGGGAGCGCGGATACAATCAGTCTCTTGAAATTGCCCGCGAAATCACTACCATCAGCAAAATACCCATTGACTGGAAAAATTGCGAACGTCGAATCAATACTGCCCGCCAATCCGAATTACCGATAAAACAGAGAAGAACCAATGTCAAAGGCGCCTTTCAGAGCCACCGACGATTCGATAATCTGCATGTCGTGATTATTGATGACGTGATGACGTCCGGAAGTACCGTGGACGAGCTATCAAAAGTATTGAAAAAAAGCGGGGCCAAACGGGTTGATGTCTGGGTGATGGCAAGGGCATGAGATGTTGGGTCCTGTGAGGACAGTCAACTCGCTGTTTCAGCCTTTTGCCGGTTCCCTGTGCGTCTGTGATATCCGTTTTCCTGGCTGGCCCTATGGGGCCACAATCAGGTAATTCGATGAAATACCGACAAAAACTGCCGCACCAAACCAGTTATTGTTCAGAAAAGCGTGAAAACAGGCTAACGGCTCACGATTGCGAATCAGGTACTGCTGGTAAACGAAAAAACTGCCAGCGACACACAGGCCCAGATAGTACGGCCACGCCATATCCATCTGTCCACCGAGCATCAATAACCCGGCCAGGACACAGGCCTGCATGATTCCCGTCATCACTTTATCGGTATCGCCGAACAGGATGGCGGCCGATTTCACACCAATTCTGAGGTCATCTTCCCGATCAACCATTGCGTACATGGTATCGTATGCCATCGCCCACAGCACGACAATGATAAACAGCAACCAGCTTGCTTTTGTTATCTCCCCGGTCAGCGCCGCCCAGGCCATGGGAACCGCCCAGGCAAACGCGATACCCAGAAAAGCCTGTGGCAAATAGGTGAAGCGTTTCATAAACGGATAACCTACCGCCGATAATGCGGCCACAAATGACAAATAGATCGTCAATTCATTCAACTGCAATACCAGTATCAACGACAGAATAATAAAAAACAGAAATACACCGAACACCTCTTTCGTGGTAACGCGACCGGCAGCAATCGGCCTTTCTTTCGTGCGGCTAACATGCGGGTCAATTTCCCGATCGACAAAATCGTTAATTGCGCAGCCCGCCGAACGCATAAAAAAAACGCCCAGGATAAAAATCAGCAATATCTTGACGTCAGGCAGGCCCTCTGCCGCCAGCCATAAGGCCCAAAGCGCCGGCCAGCCCAATAATAATGAACCTATCGGCCGGTTGAAGCGTACCAGCAGTACGTATTGCCGGATTCGGTCCTTGAGAAACGGACCATGGCGGACATATAGTTGTTGCAGATGTTCCAGCTTTTTATTCATTCCTGAATAGTTGCTACTACAGGCAAGAATATTTCAGCCACGAGCAGCGGCTTCCCGGCCAAACGAAATATCGAACGCCTCCCCCAAATCGGGTCCACGCCAACCAGAGTATCTTTGGTTGCGCGCGCAAAGATCGGATCCCCTCGAACAAATTCAGCCAGCTCAATTTCCTCCCTCTCCATATCGGGGGAGGAGAAAAGAAAGCCGCCTAACGGTCGGCTTCCCAGTGAAGCCAGCTTTCTCTGCCTGCCGGTCAGCGTGGTCAGAGGAACCACCGAACGAGCATAAACCATACGCACCTGTTCGCAATACAGATAGACTTCCCGTAACAGGGCATATCGGCGTTCCGACATATCCAGCGCCCGGGCCTCGTTGAGTTGTGCACGAGTATATTGCTGCTTCAATACCTCCACACGGAAAGCCTGTGGACAACCGGCCCTCAATCGTGAGGTTAAAGAGTCATCGTCATATAACCAACTCTGCCACCGGCCCGGAACCCGGGAGTGCCGCATCCGGCGGCGAGGACACCAGACTGGCCCGTGCCTGTAGATGGTCATGCGGTATGAACAATGTGTGCCATAGGCGTCGCAGCGTACCGCAGACATTACCGGCTTGAAAGACCTCAGAGTAACGACAAAAAGGCAAATGGTACCAGTATGGGGAAACAGGGTTGCCACCGTCAGACTCGGTTTATTACCGATCAGCCAGACTACCACGACAAAACCTGAACGGGCATTTTTAAGGCCGCTTCCTCGCCCGGTGGAAAAAGTCGCAGCCGACGAGGCGGAGTTCTGTGCAATAGGGTTGCGGAAAATACACTATGCCATGCTTACCCTTGATTTCTGGTTATTTTCATAACGGGTTTCAAGCGCCTTATCTGTCGCATAATAGCAGCCAGATGTTTCCTGTCACGTGCGGTAATCACCATGTTCAGGGCTACCGCCAACCCATCACGCTCCTCAATCTGCACATTCTCAATATTGGATTCCATATCGGCCACTTCGGTAGCTACGATCGCCAGTACACCACGCTTATTCGCAACGTCAACGCGAATGCCAGCGGCAAATTCAAGTGCGGGATCATTCTCCCATTGCACATTAACCCATTTTTCCGGATTGTTTCGTTGTTCCGTTACATTGGGACATCTACTTCGGTGAATCACAATACCTCGACCGGCTGTGGTATAGCCGACAATATTATCACCCGGTATGGGATAACAGCATCGCGCAAAATTTACCAGCGTACCTTCAGTTCCCTTAATTGGCAGCGCACTTTGTTTCAGTTTTCGTAAAAACAGCCATGAAGTCTTTTTTTTCTCAACGGCCTGCGGCAACAGCCGCCTAGCAACCATAAGCGCTGGCATATTACCCATACCGACCTGCTCCAGCAGGCGATTCTTGGATTTCAATCCCATAGCCCTCAGTAAAGTATGCATCTGCTGATTGGTAATCGCCTCATAAGAAGAGGAAAGATTGGCAAGAGACTTATCGAGCATTTTCCGGCCCAGGTCTATAGCCTCGCTCTCCTTGAGATTTTTCAGGTAAGTCCGAATCCGTGTCCGGGCACGTGCGGTCGCAACAAAATCCAGCCAGGCCGGGTTAGGTTCCGCTCCCCGAGCTGTGATGATTTCAATCGTGTCGCCATTGCGCAGCTCTGTGGAAAGTGGCGCCGGATATCGATTGACGCGGGCCGCTACGCAGGAATGCCCGATATCAGAGTGTACTGCATAAGCAAAATCAACTACCGTCGCCCCGAATGGGAACTCCATGATATCTCCGACCGGCGTAAATACATAAACCTCATCCGGGAACAGGTCAATTTTGACATTCTCAATAAACTCCTCTGAACTACCCACATCCTTTTGCAGCTTGAGTAGTTCCTTCATCCATTCGCGCGCCTTGACCTGCGCCTGATTTTTACCGGAAACCGTCTCTCCGGTTTTATAGCTCCAGTGCGCGGCAATACCTGATTCAGCCACCGTATCCATTTTGCTAGTACGAATCTGAATCTCAATAGGAATACCATGCGGCCCAAACAGTGAAGTATGCAGCGACTGATAACCATTGGATTTTGGAATTGCGATATAGTCCTTGAAACTTCCGGGGATCGGCTTATACAGATTATGCATCGCACCTAATACCCGATAACAGGTATCCACTTGATCAACCTTGATGCGAAACGCGTAAACATCAAGCACATCGGAAAATCGCAGATGCTTGTTTCGCATCTTCATATAGAGGCTGTACAGGTGTTTTTCACGGCTGATAACCTCGCCCTCAAACTGCTCCTGATGCAATCGACGGCGTATGCCGGTATCAATAGCCCCGAGAATCTCCTTGCGATTCCCTCGTGCCTTGAGAACAGCTTCCTTCAGAACACGATAACGGTTTGGGTATATGGTGGAAAAAGCCAGCTCTTCCAGCTCAAGCCGCAGGATATTCATGCCCAGGCGCTGGGCAATCGGCGCGTAAATCTCCAGGGTTTCACGGGCAACACGACGCCTTTTCTCCGGTCGCATCGCCCTCAGAGTGCGCATGTTATGCAGTCGATCAGCCAGCTTAATAAGGATCACTCGGATATCCTGGGCCATCGCCAGTATCATTTTGCGAAAATTCTCCGCCTGAGCTTCCGCCTGATTCTTAAAATCAATCTGGGTCAGCTTGGTAACACCATCAACGAGCTCAGCGACATCTTTGCCAAATAGATTTTCCAGTCGCTTTTTCGCCGTCGGAGTATCCTCAATAACGTCGTGCAAAATGGCCGCCATAATCGTCTGATGGTCCATGCGCATTTCAGCCAGAATATAGGCGGCGGCAATAGGGTGAATAATATAAGGCTCACCGGTTAACCGGCGCTGACCATCATGCGCCTCGGCGCTGAAAAGAAAGGCATCATATACCTTGCTGACCTCTTGCGGGTCCAGGTACCGGTCCAGTTCCTCACATAAATCGCTGATGCGACAGATATGGTCCGAAGCCTGTGGGGTTGGTCCCGGTTGCTGCCGTCTGATTGGGGTCGGAGTTACTCCCAAGTTATTAGCCTGCAAGGATAGCCCTAAAGCCCTAGATTAAATCAGTGAGGGGAAAGAGGAAACCTTTTCCCGGTGTATGAATAAAATATCAACCCGGAAACCCTCTCTGGACCACATGAAGGCCCAAACTGAAGGCGTTAGTACTACAAAACCACCTGTTACCGGACAAGTGTTCCGGTTGGCGCCTCAGCATATCCTGTCGCATCTTCTTCCGCGTCAACGAAAGCATCCATCAGTGCCTCCTCATCGGACTTGGGCTCGGAAACTTCCAAGCCTTCCGCAATCTCACGCAAAGCGACAACGGTCGGCTTATCATTTTCCCATTCAACCCGTGGCTCGGCACCCATGGCAATCGCTCGCGCTCGGGCAGCGGCTTTGATAACGAGCTCAAAGCGGCTTTCTACATTTTCCAGACAATCTTCTACGGTTAAGCGTGCCATAGTTATCCCCGGTAGTTCGGACTCAATAATAATAAGGAGGCGGAAGTTTAATCAAAAGTCAGGTTCCAGACCAGCTTTTAATTAGGGCGTGTTAGCCCGAAAAAGCAATGCCCGCTTAATTCAAATCTAAAATGCCTTATCAGATCGCCGTGACCTGGAGGGGACATTTAATCATGAAGCTGTTGCACCAACTCTTCCATCATTACCCTGGCGTCACCGAACAGCATGCGCGTATTTTCCTTAAAAAACAACGGGTTATCAACACCCGCATATCCGGTCGCCATGCCCCGTTTCATGACGATGCAGTGCCTTGAATTCCAGACTTCCAGCACCGGCATACCGGAGATTGGGCTGTCTGAACCATCCATCGCTGATGGGTTTACCGTATCGTTTGCACCAATAACAATCGAAACATCGACATCGGGAAAATCTTTATTGATTTCCTCCATTTCAAACACGATGTCATACGGAACCTTTGCCTCCGCGAGCAACACGTTCATGTGACCCGGCATGCGACCGGCAACCGGATGAATACCAAAACGAACAATAGTGCCGTGGCCCTGCAACAGGCGAGTCAATCGTGAAACGGCATGCTGCGCCTGTGCCGTTGCCATACCGTAGCCAGGAACAATCATTACTTCTTTGGCGTCCTGCAGTAACTGCGCCGCTTCAACGCTATCAATCGGGTTCACGTCACCCCGTTCGGCATCACTGCCAGATGAAGATACCGCCGTCGCCCCAAAGCCCCCTGAAATCACGCTGAGGAATTTACGATTCATCGCCTGACACATGATGTAGCTTAAAATAGCACCGGAACTACCAACCAGCGCACCGGTAATAATCAACAGATCATTGGACAGCATGAAGCCCGTCGCCGCTGCCGCCCAGCCGGAATAACTGTTCAGCATGGAAATCACCACCGGCATATCGGCTCCGCCAATTGCGGCCACCATATGGATACCGAAGATAAAGGCGATAGCTGTCATGACGTACAATGGCAAATAAGCAGAATCATGCGACTCCGCCTGTATAAACATTACACCCAGCACGATAGTTGCGATCAACATAATCAGGTTAAGTAACTGACGCGCCGGCAATAACAACGGTTTGCCACCAAGTATGCCGCTCAACTTGCCATAGGCAATCACCGAACCAGAAAAAGTCACCATACCGATGAGAATACCAAGGTAAACCTCGATTTCGTGAATCGCTTTTTCCGCACCAGATACCGGAGCCATCGGATCCATGAAGCTGGTGTAACCGACCAGCACCGCGGCCATACCCACCATGCTGTGGAGGATGGCTACCAACTCAGGCATCTGTGTCATTTGAACCCGACGCGCCAGAATGAAGCCTACGATACCGCCAATGGTCATCATACTTACCAGAAGCCCCGCATTAGCCTGCATGTGCGCCATGACAGTGGCCACAACCGCGATCACCATGCCAAACATGCCATAAACATTGCCACGACGTGCGGTATCGTTACTGCTAAGGCCCCCTAAAGCCAGAATAAACAGTGCCGCCGCCGCCAGATAAGCCACCGCTAACATACCCTCGGAAATCATCGCCGCCTACCCCTTAAACATCTTCAGCATGCGCTGGGTTACTGCAAAACCACCGATGATATTCATACTGGTAATGAGCGCCGCAATGGCCGCCAGTATCACTATGGTTTTGTTATCCGAACCAATCTGTATCAAGGCTCCGACGATAATGATGGAACTGATTGCATTGGTCACGCTCATTAACGGCGTATGCAGCGACGGCGTAACATTCCAGATCACCATATATCCGACGAAGCAGGACAGCACAAACACAGTGAAATGTGCCATGAAGGCCGGTGGCGCCACCGCCCCCAGACCAAACAGTCCCCCAGCGACCAGCAGCATCATAACAACCCTGCCGGTGGCCGAAGGCTCTTTCTTCTCCTCAGCGGCAGGCACGACTGGAACCGGAGCGGGCTTTACGGGAGCACCACTGACCGAAACAGGTGGTGGCGGCCAGGTAATTTCACCTTCATTGATAACAGTGGCGCCACGAATGACATCATCATCCATATTGACCACCAGTTCTCCATCTTTCGCCGGGCTCAGCTCAGTCAACAAGTGATAAATATTGGTTCCATAAAGCTGGCTGGACTGCGCGGACAGACGGCTGGGGAAATCCGTGTATCCGATAATGGTCACGCCATACCGGCGCGTCACTTCGTGTGGTATCGTCAATTCGCAGTTACCGCCCTGTTCAGCGGCCAGATCAACAATAACACCGCCTTTACGCATGGATTTGACCATTTCTGCGGTGATCAGCTTAGGTGCGGGCTTCCCTGGAATCAGGGCCGTCGTGATAATGATATCGACTTCTCTGGCCTGCTCGGCAAACAGCCTCATTTCCGCTTCGATGAACTCCCTGCTCATGGCTTTGGCGTAGCCGCCGGAGCCGGAACCGTCTTCTGCAAAATCCAGCTCAAGAAACTCGGCATCCATACTCTGAATCTGCTCTTTCACCTCCGGACGGGTATCGAATGCACGCACAACCGCGCCGAGCGACTTCGCTGCGCCAATGGCAGCAAGACCCGCCACGCCGGCGCCGATAACCATGATCCTGGCCGGGGCTACCTTACCGGCGGCGGTAATCTGGCCTGGGAAAAAGCGACCAAAGTAACTGGCCGCCTCAATGACGGCCCGGTATCCGACAATATTGGCCATTGAACTCAGGGCATCAAGCTTTTGCGCACGCGAGATACGCGGGATGCTGTCCATGGCGAAGACCGTGGTTTTCTTTTCGGCCAGCCGCTTGAGAAGCCCCTCGTTCTGTGCCGGCCAGATAAAGCTGACTAGGGATGTACCTTCCCGCACCATGCCAAGCTCATCGCCTTCGGGGGCATGCATTTTCGCAATGAGGTCGGCGTTCCCCCAGACCGTTGCAGCATCGGCAACAACCTCGGCCCCGACCTCCTGAAAATCCGAATCTACATAATCCGCCTCCAGACCGGCACCGGTCTCAATCATGACCACAAAGCCCAGCTTACCGAGCCTGCCGGTGACCTCGGGAGTTATCGCAACGCGACGCTCTCCTGGGTGAATTTCCTTTAAGACCCCGATTTTCATAAAGCCATGTCACCATATACTCAAAGGGGCGCGAATGTTACACAACTCCAGGATAAAGTTCAGCAATACCATGCCGATAAAACCACACTGAAAAGCCGGTTTTCGTGAAATTTGCCGCCTCGATTCGTTACGTCATTCCCCTTGCCACCAGACGCCGTGACAATACCAATTACACCAGATGTATCGGCTGCCATCTTTGTTCGCATGATTGGTCGTACTGGCATGAAATGGGCGAATAGACCGCACGGACCCGGGTTCGATGATGTGGAATCGCTACAAATTTTCAGCACTGTTCCCATGGAAGCCCATGGAATCGCCATCCTCCCACGGCGCTACGCTGGTGGTGGTCATTCAGCTCGCCTTCAAATCCTTCGTTGATGTGATAGACATGAGTCAAACCAGCTTCAACAAGATGGTTCCCCGCTTCTTTTGAGCGCTTGCCACTGCGACATATCAATATAATGGGGGCACAGCCTTTTTCGACATCACACACGGCACCGCCCAGCATAAGTTTACGAATTTCCATGACAAAATCGGGATTCACCTCCCAGGTCGGCTCATCAATCCAGGGGACATGTACGGCTCCAACCGGATGCCCAACAAACAGGAACTCCATGCTGGAACGAATATCAACAAGCACGGCACGATGATCATCCTGAATCAGCTCCCAAGCAGCCGTAGGGGAAAGTTCGTGTAACTGTGTTTGAACCATTGTTCCTCACCAAATCAGGGTCACATCAAGCGCATCTAAAATATATGGAAAAAGCGCGAAATTAGCTACCAGATATTTTTAATATTCGATATTGCCTCATTCGCAGTCAACCTCAGAAGCGCGTCTATCCACCCTTACGTAAAAAATACCGAATACAAAGAGGAAACTATCCTCGTTTTGCTCAAATCGGTTCGGGAAATACCAAAAAGTGTGAACTCCCTCGCATATCAATGACAAAATATTTGATTTTTATTATTGAAAATTAATAATTTAATTCTAAAATTTGGAAAAAACTTAAGATAAGTTTTCTAACTAATTAAAAACTAAAGAATTACACAATCAGCCAGCAACCATGAATCTGCAACTGAAGAAGCACTGTAATGTATTTATCGCCAGACTCGGCACTCACTATCACGTGATTTACCCCAACCAGCGGGAGTGGGTCGTTGACTCCCCGGAAGACAGCCTGACCAATGCCCGCCTGAAGGCGGAACGCTGTATTGAAGCCTTGCGCTTCAACGAGAAATGCCGGACCTCAAAAGCCGCTGTTTACACTCTGAACATCGCCGACAGCCTGATTACCCCTCTGCTCAACGGACTGCACTCCGGCAAAACCGTATGGCTAAATCATTTTGACCGCATTTCCGCGATGCTGGATAAACACCAACATGTACTGATAACCACATTAAGCAGCGCACTAAAAGGCGAACAGCCTTATTTATCCATAATCGAATTTAATCCTCAGACCAGCGAACAGACAACCCATACATTTATGCTAAGCACCTGCCAACCCAGACTACAGATTCAGGCAAGGCAAAACATCAATCAGAATCGGGCAACCATGCAAATTGAGGAAAAAACGCACCCCACGCGCCATCAGAGCAGTTATCGAGACTATTTTTCACTCGTGGCCCACGATTAATTCTTGAACAGGTTAAACGGGCACTAAAACAAACCAGACTGGGCAATTTACCGGGGGTCTCTCAGGAGATTTAGTCCCTGGTTCCCTTCAGCACCTTAAAATGCTGAATATCTTCCTCAAAGTTTTTTATGGTCTTATCTTGACTGACACGGGCCCTAATCAGGCCATCGCTACTAAATTTATACTCCCGCTGTGCACTGCGAAGGTTGGCCTTCATATCTTCGTTGGGAGCCTTGCCATCGCGCTCCAACTCAATCGCCTCCTTGACTAACCGGTCATACTCCTGTTTGCTTTTCAGCTTATCCTCCTCCAGATTCTTAATCAGGAATTCCAGATAGGCCAGTCTGGCATCTCTTTTGGCTTCTATGTCCTCAACGGTTTTGTAAGATATAAGCAGATTTCGGTCACGGCGCCTCGTCTCTTCTTCCAGCTTTTTCAGGGCTTCTTCTCGCGCAATACGCTCAGCTTCAGCCTTTTTTTCCTCCTCAGGAATCAGCCCTCGAACAATGCCTTTTCTCTGCCCCTGCAGGCTCAGAATTTCCCGATCATGTACCGAGGATTCAGGTGGCAGGGTTTTGGTGTAATGGGTTACACCGTTATCGTCCACCCACTTATACAAATCGGCCTGCACAGACAGACCAGAAGACAATAAAAAGAATATGAAAAACCTGACGTACATTGCCTGATAATATGACTCGCCAATAACACAATAAACATAACAGATTTTCAGGGTCATACAAAGATATTTTCCACCTCGGGCATGAATGTTTTTGAACATGTTGTACTCTTTACCGTATCCTTGGCCGCCAACCTGTTTTCAGCTTTTGCCGGTGGCGGCGCCGGCTTGCTACAGCTACCCGCCCTGATATTTCTGGGGTTGCCCTTTGCAATTGCCCTGGCAACCCATAAGCTGGCCAGTGTGGCCTTGGGCGTTGGAGCAACCATTCGCCACCTCAAATCAGGCAATCTGGACAAGAAATTCGCCGCTTATATCCTCATAACGGGCTTACCGGGCGTCATTATCGGAGCAAATATCATTCTGTGGATTCCCGGAAAAAATGCGGAGATTGCGCTGGGGATACTGACGCTTGGATTAGGGATTTATTCCGGATTCAAGAAAAGCCTGGGGCAGGAACACATCGAAAAAAACCGGAACACAAAAGCACTCGTATCAGGCGGTCTGGTTTTATTCCTGATCGGAACTCTGAACGGTTCGCTCACCTCCGGCACCGGGCTGTTCGTCACCATCTGGCTGGTACGCTGGTTTGGTCTGGATTACAAACGTGCCGTTGCCTACACCCTGATTCTGGTCGGGATTTTTTGGAATGGTGCCGGTGCCTTGGCTTTGGGAATATCAGGAGAAATTCGATGGAACTGGGTACCGATGCTTGTTGCCGGCTCCTTACTGGGAGGCTACCTTGGAGCACATATGGCCATCATGTATGGAAATAAGTGGATCAAGCGGGTGTTTGAGGTGGTATCAATACTGGTTGGGGTTAAGCTGATTATCGGTTGAGCGAGGACGGCTTCATGTAGAGAACTCGATTTGCATGGCAATTTGCCCGACCCAAAAAACAAGCCCCAAAATGGTGACTCACTCACAGCATAATGGCCCTGTATGAGTCCACTACATAACCAAGTCAGCGCCTCCTTTTTCCTGCTTTTCTTTGATACCGTTCGCCGGTATAGGGCGTATGGCTGATTTTTTTCATCTCCCCTTCTATCCAGCTTTCAATCTTTTCGTTGAGTTCCATTGCTGTCAGGTTGCCGGTAACCACGGGTTCACCGATGACGACATCAACCGTTCCGGGCCGTTTTATAAAGCTGTTGCGCCCCCAGAATTCACCGGCGTTGTGGGCGACGGGAATGACCGGGTAGCCAGACTCAGCGGCGAGCATTGAACCGCTTGTTCCGTAGCGCCCCCTTTTACCGGGCGGTACCCGGGTGCCTTCTGGAAAGATGACTACCCAACGACCTTTTTCCAGCCTCTTTCTGCCCTGCTGAATGATTTGCGTCACTGCCTTGCGTCCGGATGAACGATCAATCGCAATCGGTTCCATGGAGGCGATAGCCCAGCCGAAAAACGGAAGCCGTAGCAGTTCCCGTTTCATAACCCAGACCTGTGGCGGAAATATTTTTTGCAGGGCCATGGTTTCCCAGGCCGACTGGTGCTTGACCATGACAATGTGTGGTGTACCAGGAATATCGGTTGCGCCGGAGATTCTATATCTCAGCCCACAGGTCAGTTGCAGCCACCAGAGGTTAAAGCGGGTCCATTGGTGAGCATAGCGGTAACGAACAGGATATGGCAAAGGGTACAGCAGAGGAACAAATGGCGCAATAATAATGGTGGACGTTACCAGTCCTATCCAGAACAGCAGAGACCGCAGAAAAGACATCGGGTTTCAGTATGTTGCAGAAATGATGTGCCCGACAGCTTCAGCCAGATTGTCGAACACGGGAACGTCACCCAGACCGGATTCCTGCAAAAGGCTTTCTGTCTTTTCTCCCTTGCCGGTCCGAACCAGACAGGACTGCGCATGGACTGCACGTGCGGCCTGTAGGTCACGGAGAGAATCACCGACGATGGCGAGTTCTCCCGGGGAGATGTGGAAGCGCCTGCTGATGTCGATGTACAACCCGGGCTTTGGCTTGCGGCAACCACAATGGTCGCTCGATGAATGCGGGCAGAAGAATATCGCCTCGATGTGACCACCCGCCTGTTCGATGAGTCTCAGCATTTTATTGTTGATGTCAATCAGGGTGTCCATGGTAAACAGCCGGCGCGCAATACCCGATTGATTGGTTGCGACTACAGTCCTGTATCCGGCATGGTTGAGTCTGGCAATGGCTTCCAGGCTGCCCTCAATGGGTTGCCATTCCTGTGGGGATTTTATGTATTCATCCGAGTCATGATTGATGACGCCATCGCGGTCAAGAACGATCAGCTTTTTCATGCGCCCCTCCCTTTTGCCGCTCACGTCAGGTGGGAAATATCGGCCACCTGTAAAAACAGGCGCTGTAATCGCGCCAGTAGCGCCAGACGATTGGACCTGATGGCCTCGTCTTCGACCATCACCATTACGTTGTCAAAAAAGACATCAATAGGCTCGCGCAGCGCAGCCAGTCTTTTCAGAGACCCTGCATAATCCTGCTCCGATAACCTTGATGCAGCTTTTTCGCTTATAGCGTCAACCTGATTGCTGAGTTCGGATTCCTCAATCTGCCGGAATAGCTCCGGATTCGGCTCCGGCAACCGCTGGCCGCCAGCTTTTTTCAGGATGTTGCTGATGCGCTTATTGGCGGCGGCCAGCGCCTCGGCCTCAGGTAGTTGCTGGAAGCTGATAACGGCCCGCAGACGCCTGTCGAAGTCGGCAATGTTACCGGGGCGACATGACGCAACGGATGCAAACACCTCAGCAGAAATGCCGTCTTCGAAGTACAGACTTTTCAGACGATTCATCATAAAATCATAAACTTCTCCAGCGACATCGCGGCTTTCGAGCCTGTCGCCAAGTTGTTCTGTGGCCAGCTTCAGCAGGCGATGCAGGTCGATATCCAGCCTGTGCTCTTTCAGGATACGCAGTGCGCCCAGAGCGGCGCGGCGCAGCGCAAAGGGATCCTTATCGCCAGTCGGCTTCATACCGATACCGAAGATACCCAGCAGGGTATCAATCTTTTCCGCCAGTGATATGGCAATACCGGTTCCGGTTTCTGGTAACCGGTCACCGGAAAAACGCGGCATATAGAATTCATCCACGGCCAGGGCCAGCTCTTCGGGCTCATTGTCCCGGCGCGCCTGATGGCGTCCCATAATACCCTGCATCTCGGCGAATTCGCCGACGATCGCGGTCATCAGGTCACAGCGAGACAGGAGACCGGCACGCTTCGCCAGTTGAATGTCTGCACCAGTATCGGCGGCAATAGCACCAGCCAGACTGGAAACACGCTTTGACTTGTCATACATGGAACCCAGTTTTCGCTGGAATACGACAGACTTCATCGCTTCAAGATGGTCTTCAAGCCTTTTCCTGCCGTCCTGCTCCCAAAAGAACATGGCATCGGCCAGTCTTGGACGTATCACACGTTCGTTGCCATCACGGATAGCGTCGGGATTGCTGCTGTCGATATTGGCAATGGCGATAAATTTATTCATCAGGCTGCCGTCCTGATTAAAAACAGGAAAGTATTTCTGGTTCTTTTTCATGGTGTGGATCAGTATTTCATTCGGTACTTCCAGATATTTTTTCTCGAAACCGGCGATGACGGGCATCGGCCATTCAACCAGTGCGGTAACCTCATTGAGTAGCGCATCATCCATATCGGCCTGGCCGCCCAGCGAGGATGCCCCGGCCCGGACCTGTTCATGAATGCGTTTGCGGCGGGCGGGAAAGTCGGCAATGACCCTGCCGGCTGCCAGCCTGTCGGCGTATTCCGACGGATTATCAATCGGAATGGCCTGTGGATGATGGAAGCGGTGCCCATAGCTTTTCCTGCCGGCCTTGACGCCCATGAGTTCGCAGTTAATAACATTTTTACCCTGCATGAATAGCAGCCAGTGAACAGGCCGCACAAACCGGGCCCTGGTGTCGCTCCAACGCATGCGCTTCGGGACTGGTAACCGGTTTAATGCCTTATCGGCAATCTCCGGTAACAGCTCGGAGGCCGGTTTGCCAGCTTGCCGGATATTGCAGGACAGCCATTCGCCCTTGTCGGTTTTTTCACGTCCTAGCTGGCTGATCATTGCGCCACAGGAACGGGCAAAACCTTCTGCCGCCCTTGTCGGGTTGCCGTCATCGTCGAAGGCGACTTGAACGGCTGGACCACGACGCCGGGTTTCACACTCCTGCTGACGGGTAGCACAGTCTCTGGCGATAATCGCCAGCCGACGGGGCGTGGCAAAGCTGCGAATTTCGGTATATTCCAGGCTGGCCTCGGAAAGGCCAGCGGCAAATTCCTCGGACAAAGACTGCGAAAGCCTTTTCAGCGTGGTCGATGGCAGCTCCCCGGTACCCAATTCGAACAGTAGGTCCTGTGTTTCAATCATGGCGATACGTAGCTAAAAACCGGCGCATATTATTCCATGAAACGGATGAAATTACTTTATGCGCCGAGCAGCAGGCTCTGTGTGGTGCGGCTGTTATCTCAGGGTAACCAGCTCTTCCGAACTGGTTGGGTGAAGTACCACGGTGCTGTCAAAGTCGGCCTTGGTCGCGCCCATTCTGATTGCAACCGCGAAGCCTTGCAGCATTTCATCCACACCATCACCAATCATATGGCAGCCGACAACTTTTTCATCCGCACTAATACAGACCAGTTTCAGAGCGGTATCGACCTTGTGCTCTGAAAGGCTGTAGGCCATGGGTGAAAAGCGGGATTGGTATATCCTGACAGTGCCGCCATGGGTTTTCCTGGCATCCTGCTCGGTCATGCCTATGGTGCCTAGCGGTGGGTGGGAAAAGACAATTGAGGGGACGAGGTCGTAATCCAGTTTTCTCTCAGGCCGGCCACCAAACAGGCGATCTGTCAGGCGCCGCGCCGCCGCAATGGCGACCGGGGTCAGCGCCATACGACCGGTAATGTCACCTACGGCATAAATACCGTCTATATTGGTGTTCTGATAGCCATCAACGATAATAAAGCCCTGCTCATTGCATTCCACTCCGGCGGCATCGAGTCCCAGGTCTTCGGTATTCGGTATTCGGTGAGCAACCAACGGCCCAGATGACCTGATCGAGACCTTGAAGCTTTTTGCCATTTCCCCAGTTCAGAGTGATCGTGCCATTCTGCTGCTTTTCCAGACTCCCGATAGTGCTGTTACCCGGTTCAATACAAATACCGACCTTCACCATTTCTTCCATCAATACTTCTCGCAGGGTGCAATCAAACTGCGGCAGAAAATCCTCGTCATAAGTTCGCATGGCCAGAGAGACATTGGACCCCAACGCATTAAATACGCCGGCAAGCTCAACTCCGATATAGCCACCACCAATAATGCAAACGTGCTCGGGACGTTCCCGCAGCTCAAAAAACCGGTCCGAGGTAATGCCCAGTCCGGCACCCGGTATTGGAAGTATGAAAGGTTTGCCACCAGTGGCGATCAGAACATGGTCGACCGTGTATCGCTCGCCATTGACTGCGACGGTATGGCTGTCAATGAACTTCGCGTGGCCTTGCAGATGGGCGATATCGAGGTCTTTGAGGAGCGTGTCGTACCAGCCCAGGATGCCTTGAATATGACGGTCACGGCCTGCCACCAGCTTTTTCCAGTTGTGACCGTTATTGATCACGTCAAAACCGAAGTCGCCGGCGATATTCAAGCGGTGCGCATGGGAGGCAGCAAACCACATGATTTTTTTCGGGACACAACCGACATTGACGCAGGTGCCGCCCAGTTTCCCGCTTTCCACGACGGCTCACCTCTTGCCATAATAACGCGCCGCCCATTCCGGGGCTGAAAATCCCTCACTGCCGCCGCCTATGGCAATCAGATCAAAATGTGTGTTCATGATTTTTTTCCGGTTTTAATAATTGGGGAGTTCCTGACTTGATACGAGTTTCATCAGGAGATTGTCTCAAATTCATCACGGAATTTACTGCCACGGAAACCTCAAAGCCATTTCATATCTCAATCCACATACCAACCCAAATTCAGCAAATCACTTTGTGGTTTAAAATAGCTTCAATCATTTGCTTCGCTACTTGTGGTGACGGTGATATATCAGTGATAGCTTGAAAAACGCTTCTGAATGTAGCCTCATTGGAAGGCGCAATACCCGGTAAAGATGTTTGCTCATCGTACATTTTGAACATCAGAAACTTTTCTTCCATGTAATCCAGTTTGCGAACATCCTCATCGCATCCCTTTTTGAACAAATTCTTTTTTCTTAGTTTGGCAATATCGACCAGTCTTCCATCAATCAAATTCCTGGCTGCACTAATACTAAGATAGCCTGCCGCCGCCAGTTCATAACTTGCATCCAAGCCAGCTAAAAAAGATTCAAAATGGCGATGTCGATTGCGTTCTTCTGACGCTTGTCTACACTGTCTTTCCAGTTTGCGACATATAACACCAAGATGATTCTCAAGGTTACGCAGATGTGCATTTGGTTCAAAATAATCCCGTCTGCCATTCGGAACAATGCGCGAGTCTTGAACGTGAATCTCGCCTACGCACCAGCGGTTAAAGCGGGCTTCAGAGTAGAGATGGTCGAACACAGTTTCATCTCCAATTTGAATATTTCCCACCCTGACTCTAAGACACCTTATGCTTGGCTTTTTAGGAAGGGCACCAAGATAGGAAGAATGGGCAATCCATCCCATGGCGGCATAATCTTCGCCTTCAAGAGTCGGTATTCTGATTTCTTCAAAGTCGGCAAATTTGTCTTTATAGTCACCCGATACCTGTAACGCCTCACCATGTAGACGTGTTATCGGTTTTTCATCTCCATCAAGAGATACCGTTAATTCCGTGCCAGATTGCCTTTTTCCAAATAGGCGTGATACTTGTCTCTTGTAGGGAAATTCATCAGAAAATGGAACCGGACAAACTTCGCCAATATAATTACACACCACATTCCGATTCAAAACAGATCCGGCAGCATATCTGGAGATCCCTTCAACTTTGACCTCAAAAAAATTGGCCGGAAAGTTGGTATTATTAAGCTGTTCAATCGTAGTACACCGTAAGATAATTGTTTCCACTGACAGTTTTTTATCGATACCGTCTCTCAATCGCTCTCCATCCCAAATTATTTTTGTGACAGGTGAATTTTTGTTATCACGGGTAAGGAAAGCCACCGAACGGCCAAAGGCCAAGCCTGACAGGCGGCCAATCCCTCTAAATCCCCTGTTTCGCTGGCGCTGTTTTTGGCTTTTGGAAATCGGCACCAGTTTTCTGATCGCCTGTTCGTAGGAAAGGCCGACCCCATTATCGCGTATCGTTAAACACTGGTTTTCAGGGTCAAGAGAGATCTCTACTTTGCCTCCATGCGGACGCTGAGGCTCAACGATTGCATCGGCAGCATTTTGGAGATACTCGCGATAGACAGCCAGCGGACTAACATACATACCAGTGGTTATCAGATTTAATATGCCTCCACCTATAAGTGTATTGATATCCCGATATTGTGTAGTATCGTCCATGTCGAGATCAGGAGTTGTAGTTACGCCATGTCTGCTTTTTGTTGTTTCACTTGTTCATGCTCATACAGACCGGCATCTTCTACCCGCTCATCCTCTGGAGGCATCACCGGGTCAGGATTGACTGAAGGAAACATTGCAAGAACTTGGTTGCTGCTGGTAACTTTATCTCTTGTATCCAGCACATGAAGTGAAAGGATCTCTCGTATTAACGGGTCTGTCATTCGAGTTCTGACAAGCCTTCCATAGTATTCTCGATTGGCCTTTTCCCCGCCGGGGGACAACGCCAGATATTCTATCAACGCTTCCTCTTGTGAATGAGACATACGACCACGAAGTGACTGGTACTCTTCCAGAATAGGCTTACCAGACCCATTCTCATAGTGGTCTCGATAAAAAATAAAACCATGTGGATAGCTGAGCAATCGCTTGAATTCTTCCTCATTGCTCCCGTAAGCGCGATAGAAAAAATCCATGTTGCCGCTTACGATGCCCCGCGTGGCCTGTAACATAATTTGAAAAGAGCGCAGAAAATAACGGTTCCAGTGTTTGCCGATATGAGAACGATCTTTGAGATCAAAAGGCTGGTAGCGCATGGGGAATGACCAGATGCGAAGCCCCAACTCTTCATTCAGCCGGATATTCAACGCCATACGTTGATACAAATCAACCGGGGTATCCATGAAATTGTACAACATATAATTGGAAAGTGAGATGATGTTGTTGTCTGCCGCCATACGCACCGCGGTCTCATAAACTTTGCGCACGCCAATATGGTCAAAAGCTATGCGCAACGGGCTGATACAGATTTTAGCCATTTCCCGGAGATACATAGGCGACTTTGCCAGGATTCTGGCATCCACTCCCTGGTTGAAATCGACTCGACGTTTAACCCGTTTACCTCCCCGGTCCAGTTTGGCATCAGTGGCAAAACCCAGATCACAAATCTCTGCAATGACTTCCCTGTACCGCGCTGAGGCGGTTATGTTGTTATCCATCAGGACCAAATCTTTTTTCTCGCCATGGCGTTTTGCAATACCGTCAACCAGATGAAACAGTGGTGGCATTTCTTTCTGCCCGCCTTCGAGTGTCGGCACACCGCAAAAACGGCATTTGCGAATACAACCTCTTGAGGCATAGCCAAAATAAGCATCGTTGACCGGATAGACATAATCGACGTGTTTAAGAATATCGTAATCCGGGATTCTTTCTTCAATGGGTTGCCCGGCAAGGTCATCGGCACCAAAATCTCCCTCATCGGCAGAGAGTTGTAAGGCCGATGCGGGTGAGCCATCAAGAAGACCTTTGATAAATCGCACCCCCGCCCATCCGGGTTCACTGATGAATTCATCATACATCAGGGAAGCCGCTATGCCCCCTACAAACACCCGTTCCGACTGATTACCTGAGGCCTGAATGGCAAAGTCAATGGCGCAAGCGATACGTTTCCATTCAAAGCTGAATAATGTGGTGACATAAACCCGGTCCCAAACGTCAAACAGGATGGCTCCATCTTCTCCCTTTACGAACTTGACCCTATCTCCCCGGTCTCGATGGTATGAGGCCAATTTCATCAGCCCCAACGGGGGATATTTATTGCGATAGCCCGGTTCGATAAGCAGTATATTATGTCCCATTATCCTGTGTCAGTTGCTTCTCTATCATGTCCCTGATTCGTTTAACTTTCTTGGTGAGTTTGCCGACGGCATACTTAAACGACTTAAGGCGTTTCTGCTCCAATTGCTCGACTTCTGAAACTGAAATGTCGTCAAGCAGTCCTTGCGCACGCTTTACTTTATCTTCCAAATCACTTTTCCTGGACCGCTGATAGGCTTCCTCAAGATTTAGCTTATTGTCTTTGAATTTTTGGAGTACCCTTCTATTCTCCAAGACTACTGGTAGCTTATCTCTCAAGTCCTTGGCGGTAAATTTATTGTCCTCGCCAGAGTCCTCGAAGTTTTTGATAACGTTCAAAAGATTTGGCAGACCTTCTTTGCTTTTCACCTGTTTCTTAATCTTTGGATTGCGAACTATGACATCGTAATAGCTGAAATGTGGCCTCTTATTGTCCCGGTTATCTTTCATCATTTGGACAGTGTCAATTCTGGTGCGTATCGTTGTTTCAGACTCGCCAATCAACTTGGCAATTTTTTCAATACTCCAACCTCGTTCCCTTATCACATAGGCAGAATTAGCTTTTTCATACGCAGACCATGGCGTTTTACCCTTGACGTGAATCTGGCTGAGAAAGGCAAATTGCTGCTCATCCGTGAGACTGCTAACTATATCGCAAGGGATAAGTTCCCACTCTCCAGTTTGATCTTCTTGATTCAGTTTTCGGTATACAGCAAGACGGGAGTTACCTTCTATAACCTCCATGGTATCATGGCGCACCAGAATTGACTCCATGAGGCCAGCATGCCTTTTAATTTCGGGATGTAAGTTCTTTACGCTTGGTTCTTCCAGTAATTTAGCATAGATAATTTCTTGTTGCTCTTCTTCAATCAGGTCACTGAAACCAGGTTCTCCATGAGTACAAGCATATACTCTTGGATTATCTTTCAGAAACTTCAGTTTATCAATGTTCAGATAGTCACTTGTGATATCAATAGCTTTTTTCAGAATCTGAATCTTTTTCTCATTTTTCATTGTCAGCTTCTCCACGAGAAAGAATTTGCAGCAATGCTTCTGATAAATCGCACTGGAACGCCGCATCAAAGGCTTCCTTGGATATATCCCCTTGCGTTAGCTGAGCTGCCTGATATTTGGTATTCAGCAACATATCCACCCATTCATCGATAGTATCTTCGGCAATAAAGTTATGTATGAAACAGGTTTGAGTCTGCGAAATTCGATGAATCCGGTCCTGGGCCTGAAGATAATCATCCAGGCTGAAACTGCGATCATAGAACACAGCATGATTGGCGACCGTTAAAGTCAGCCCCTCCTTGGCAGCACCAGGGGTTGAGAGAAATACCCGACAGCTATCATCTGCCTTGAATTTTTTGATGGCTTTATTTCTTTCATCAACAGACATATAGCCATGTACTTTTTGTGGCTTATACTGTTGCAATTTTTTACTCAACCACTCAACATTTTCGACAAATCCAGTCCAGACAATGACTTTATTTGATATAAGATCTATCTTATTAAAAAGATCAAGTAAGGTTGAAAATTTACCAGGCAGTTCGTTATATGAACTATCCACGAGCACTGGGTTTGATGCACATTGAATCAGCCTCAATAACCGCTTCAATATATCTTCTGCATCATCAACTATAAATTTTCCTTCTTTTTGTAACTCATAAGCCATTTCATCTTTGTAGATGGCATAGATTTTAGATTGATGCGGCGCCAATTTAACAGAATGCGTCAAAATGGTTTTATCAGGAAGTTCAAGTCCCGCAGTGCGTTTAGTATCGCGTATTGAAAAGCGCCTGATCTTCCCCATTACGTCACTCAGTATCAAGCCATATTCAGATAAAGAAGCCACGTTGGCGGGCAAGTCAAGTTCAGATTTAAACTCGGAAAACGAATCTCCTAAGGCTTTGCCATAGTCCAAAAACTTGATTTGCGACCAAATATCGTAAGGTCGATTTGCCACGGGCGTCCCCGTCATTATGATGCGACGTTCAAACTTATTCGCCAGGGAATGAAAACATGTTGCAAGAATTGAATCCGGGTTTTTGATTTTTTGGCTCTCATCCAAAATTACACCCACGCGACAGATACCAAGAAAATCTCTTATGATTTCAAGATTGGATGAAATAACCTCATAGTTCATAACATACAACAAGACTGGTGAATTTAGCGCAATACTATTTGCTCTCCGATTCCCTGAAAGGATTCTGGGTGTGATATGAGAGTGAGCAGCTACTTCATCAGTCCAATTCTGAACCAGAGTCTTTTTTGTAACCACGAAGACTGTTTCAACCAGATCCTCTTCTAACCAAAAAAGAATTAAGTCAATCGCAATTTTTGTTTTTCCTAACCCCTGTTCATGGAATACAGCGGCATATTCTAAAAGCCTGACTGCCCTGACAGCATCAAGCTGATAGGGATAAGCGTCATGTTTGGGGGAAAGCCTGGGTGGCTTTCTTAGCTTAAATGCCATTGGAAATCGCCATTTGTCGCCATATAACACCAGAAATCGAGACTATCAAATACCATGGTCTGTGTACTTGTTATCTCCATATCCAATAATACAAACCGCATCAAGGTCTTTGCAAGGTCAGCCCGACAGCCTGTCACAGACAGAATGAACAATCCATCCTTGTTTTTTTCCAGGTAATTGATAAAAGAAATTATCTGATTTCTGGTATGGTTATTATCAAGATCATCGTCAGTCTTTGCTTCGACAATGATACTCACACTGCCGGATGGCGTACATCCGCACACATCCGGACGAAACCCATCAATGACGGGAGGCACCGGATCTCCAGGCGTTGTTTGCAGGTCTGAAACTAATGATATTTTAGGATATCGAGCCTCAAGGGCCTTCACTGCTTCAAGCACCAGAATACGATGCTTGTCACTCTGAGACATCTTGAAGCAATTTCTGTAATAAGTCTGACAGATTTTCCAGATTACTTACTTGCTCTACCGCATCTTCGTGTTCCCCGGCTCGCAGTACCTGCCAATCAGCATATGGCATTTCATTGATTCGTCTTGCTAAAACATTGGCAAGCTGAGTTATCGATACACCGTCTAATTTTATCTCGCTTTCTGGCGTTCGACTTTCCTGTTCCGCCTGCCGGTCCAGATATTTGATTGCGTCTTCTATGGATTTTGGACCACCGTTTAGAAACATCTCCCTGGCCTCCTCATTACCAAGCACTTTCGGCAGTCGACGCACGTCAGCCAATTTATATATTTTGCCGTCACGAATCCATTCGCCAAAATCTTCGAGTCCCAACGCAGCTTCAAATATGGCCTCCTTGATCTTCGGCTTTTGTAATTCAACGAATCCGCTGAAACGGCCAATGTGAAACGCGGTATCATCAACTTTATCGCGGTAATATTCGTTCATATCATGGTAGGCATCAATCTGGCGTTCTATGTCGGCCCTATTACCACCGCATAATGCAATCATTTCGCTGTAATCCATAAACTCATTGTTACGGAGATAATGAAGATATCTGGCTTTTTCATACGCCGGCCACTCCCGGGAACCCACAAGATGTGCTGAAACTCGTATTGTCTCTATGTCTCGTTGATTAGCACTCTCTAAAACAACAGCTTTAATCTCAGACCAGTTTCCAGCAACCTTTTCTCTGTTGAACTGTTTGTAGATGGCAAGCCTTGTATTACCGTCAATACACTCATAGTTATTATCTCTGGCTCTTATTGTTATTGGTGCGATAATACCACCGCTGGCACGGATAGAATCTTTGAGGCTGGAATAAGATGATGTACCCTTGGCATTTTCTGTGGCCGAACAAAGAGCAAAATGAATTCGGTCAGCATTTAATTGCTCACCATATTTCTCCAAAGCCATTTTTATTCTTGGGTTATCCTTGTCAAAAGAAATCTTCTCCACTTCAATCACTACATAGTTTTCTTCCATATCATCCTCCTCCAAAACTCGGCTGCTTTAATTGTCCCAAGGGCTTTATCTTAAAGCAACCCCGATTCTTCCCTCTGAACAGTGCAATATGTTTCTGGACTTGTACAACTACCCGGTCAATGTATTAACATGCCCACCCTCACGTGACAAAGACCCTGTTCCACATGCGACACAACCACTCATTAGCGCCTGATTCCATTTGCTGGCTGGCAGCCTTACTGCTGTTGCTGCCGATGTGCGGGCCGCTCTGTGCGGAGGAGGCTTTTTATGTATCCGATCAGGTTGCTCTGAAGATGTATAAGAACAGCGCGTTGAGCGAGGCCCTGCCTCCACTCAAACCCGGAGATCAGGTGCAGATTTTGAAGCGTGACGACGGCTACTCCGAGGTAAAACTTACCGATGGTACCCAGGGCTGGGTAAGGATTGGTGATGGTGTGGATGAAATGCTGCAAGGCTTCGCGGCTGCAATCAGAATGGGCGCGACCAAGGCCGACTTTGACAACACCGTGGTACTTCACCCAACCAGTTCGGAAGAGCTGGTTACCCTGAGATAACAGCCGCACCGCACAGAGCCTGCTGCTCGGCGCATAAAGTAATTTCATCCGTTTCATGGAATAATATGCGCCGGTTTTTAGCTACGTATCGCCATGATTGAAACACAGGACCTACTGTTCGAATTGGGTACCGGGGAGCTGCCATCGACCACGCTGAAAAGGCTTTCGCAGTCTTTGTCCGAGGAATTTGCCGCTGGCCTTTCCGAGGCCAGCCTGGAATATACCGAAATTCGCAGCTTTGCCACGCCCAGTCGGCTGGCGATTATCGCCAGAGACTGTGCTACCCGTCAGCAGGATTGTGAAACCCGGCGTCAAAGCGGGATTGGTATATCCTGACAGTGCCGCCATGGGTTTTCCTGGCATCCTGCTCGGTCATGCCTATGGTGCCTAGCGGTGAGTGGGAAAAGACAATTGAGGGGACGAGGTCGTAATCCAGTTTTCTCTCAGGCCGGCCACCAAACAGGCGATCTGTCAGGCGGAGCGCCGCCGCAATGGCGACCGGGGTCAGCGCCATACGACCGGTAACGTCACCTACGGCATAAATACCGTCTATATTGGTGTTCTGATCGCCATCAACGATAATAAAGCCCTGCTCATTGCATTCCACTCCGGCGGCGTCGAGTCCCAGGTCTTCGGTATACCGAGGGATTGTTTCACAAAAATCCGGCCTTGCAACTGAAATGTCGAAATATGCTGGAAAGCAGATCAATTATCGAATCCCTTCATCGGGATCAAAATATATTCAGCCTTAATAGCTAACTATGAACGGAATCGTCCGGACACGCAAAGATAATTCCCCTCACAAGCGCCAGGGGTATCCGGAGCTGACAGCAGGGGTATTATCAACAACTCACACGCAGCGCCTGAGTCTCATAATGTGCCGAACCTGAAAATTGTCTTGACGAGAAGCGCAGGTGTGATAGGGTCAGGCTATGGATAGGCCCTTCGATAACTCGGCACGGTCGACATCCTGACGGACGCTTTACAAGGGGCACCCAAACCGGGGCCGATAATCCACGATAACGATCATTTTGGAGGTAGTATTTTGATGGATAAGATTAATAAAAGTCGCCGGGATGTTGTCATAGGCGCCGCAGGGGCAGCCCTTTCAAGCGCAACGATTGCAGGGACCGCATTTGCCGATACCGTATCCGGAGAAAAAATCGCAAGCTCCGAATTTCACAACCGATGCGCTTTTATAACCGGCGGTGCCCGTGGCATCGGATTCGCCTGTGCAGAAGAACTGGCAAGGGCCGGGGCAAACATCGTCCTTTATGATGTGGCACAACCGATTGACCATATTCCCTATCCCCTGGCCAGTGAAGAAGATCTGCAGAGCGCTAAATCGGCTATTGAGGCTCATGGGGTCAATTGCATGGCGATCAAAGGCGATGTGAGAGATGGTCCTATGCTCAAGCAGTCAATGGAACGTGCGGTACGCGAGTTCGGCAGTCTGGACCATGTCATCGTCAATGCCGGTGTGACCCAGGTAGGCGCCCTTGATCAATTTACCGATGCTGAGGTTCAGACAGTGCTTGATATCAACCTTGGTGGAGCCGTCAAGACCGTTCAGGCAGCGTTACCCTGGCTGCGCGAACAGAAATCGGGGCGGATACTGTTAATGGCATCCGTAACAGGCAGGCGAGGAAATGAGCTTTTCCCTGTTTACACTTCAACCAAATGGGGCGTCATCGGGCTTACCAAGAGCACAGCACTATTGATGGCCAAATACAACGTGACGTGCAATGCGCTTTGTCCTACCCTGGTTCATACCAAGTTGCTCGACAACGAATACATCCTCAATGCGCTTTTTCCAGATAACCCGACATTCGAGGCTTTCGACACAGCCGCGAAAGGGTTTCACCCGATGGATGTCGGCCTCTACGACCCGATACATGTAGCAAAGGCAGCCAAATTCTTTCTTGGCGAGGCAAGTTCAATTGTGTCAGGCGAAGTCTTTGATATCGGGGCAGGATACAATGCCCAATTCAATGCGTAAGAGATAGCTCTCTTGATGCCATGACTCCCTGAAGAGAGGCATTTCCAGTTGCCTTGACCCATCGAGAACATCAGCGGCGTTGTGACCGATGGCAGAGGTTTCCATGCCCTGCTCGAAACCATGCCGATGCGGCGATCCTGCCTGCACGGTTTTCAACGCGATCAAGTTTCCCAGCGGCTGGAGGTCGACCCACACGACCGGTAACATCACCTACGGCGTAGATACCGCCCATGTTGATGTTCTGATAACCATCAGCTCCACGATAAAAATGATCTCAGGGTTGCGGCAAACTTGTTTGTCATGGCGTAAGTGATTGATTTTACGCGAAAGGAAGCCAGCTTAAGTAAGGCCTGTCCCGCTAACTTTCCCTGATAACTCCCGCAATTAAATCATGGGTTATGGGCATGAATGAATCACTGATTGATCCAGAGCATGATGTTGCCTGATTAATGTATTAACATTGCCCGCTCTGACGTGAGAAAGACCCTGTTCCATATGCAATACAATCACCCATTAATGCCGGGACCAGTGCGCTGGGTGACGGCTTTACTGCTGTTTCTGCCGATGTGCGGGCCGCTCTGTGCGGAGGAGGCTTTTTATGTATCCGATCAGGTTGCTCTGAAGATGTATAAGAACAGCGCGTTGAGCGAGGCCCTGCCTCCACTCAAACCCGGAGATCAGGTGCAGATTTTGAAGCGTGACGACGGCTACTCCGAGGTAAAACTTACCGATGGTACCCAGGGCTGGGTAAGGAGCAGCCGCCTGGTTTCCGATAAGCCCGCCGTGGTCAGAATTGAGGAAATCCGGAAGGAGCTGGATAGCCTGAGGTCAAAGCATGCGGACTTGCTGCTGGAGCAGGACATAGCTGTAGCTGCGGGTAACCTCGAATCAGTACAACGAGCGGAGGCTGCTGAAGCCGCCAGAGATGAGCTGCAGGGGCGGGTTGCCGAGCTTGAAGCAGAGAATGCCCGCCAGCTTCAACAATTGAGGGGTTTGCGCCATATGGCGGATATCAGCGAGTCTCGTGACTTGTTGCTGTGGGCCATTCTCCCTTTGCTGGCCCTGATTAGCGGATTCTTTATCGGGTTTAAATACCTTGAAGCAAAAATAAAGGCCCGGTTTGGCGGCCATAATCCGTTCTAGCCGTTTGCGGCCCGAAAAATCAATCACCTTCAGGGTAAATGGAGCGGCATTATTGTAATATCGGCTGGGAATCCACTTCCGCAGCCAGTCTCTGGTCAATAAACGCGGCTTGCAGTATTGCCCTGAGCTTTGCAGGTTCCACGGGCTTTGCCAGATATTTGAAGCCATGGCGAAGTGTGTCTGCTTCTATTTGCTTGCTCTGTTCCGCAGTGATCAGTATGCCAAGAAAGCTGTCATGGTGCGTTTCACGATATTTTTTCAGCAGATCAAGCCCATTGATACCGGAGCCCAGCCGGTAGTCCATCAGTACGACATCGAAACTGTTTTCCTTTCCGGGAAGCGAATCAAGCCCATGAATCCTCTGCAGGCATTTCACCGTCGCCCCCCAACGCTGTAACACGGTATGGGTCGCACGTAGTATTTCCTTGTCGTCATCGACACAAAGGATTCTCGCTCCAGCCAGCCAGTGTTTCTGGAAGGTCTGCACTTCATTGGAGATGTCCTGCATAACGGTGGCCTTGCAACGGGGAACCAGCAGGCTGAAGCAACTACCTCTTCCGGGCGCTGATTTCATGCGTATCTCATGCCGTAGGAGCCTGGCCATGCGACGACAGATAGACAGGCCCAGTCCGACGCCTTCGCTGGCTTCATTGAGCTGCTGGAATTCTTCAAAAATGAATCCGGATTTTTCTTCCGGGATGCCGACACCGGAATCCCGGACTTCAATGCGGGTTCCGTCACCACCACGACGGCAAATCACCATAACGGAACCTGTTTCGGTATAGCGAATCGCATTGCTGACAAAGTTTTGCAGGATGCTGCGCAGCAGGGTGCTGTCGCTTTCGGTACCAAGCGGGGTAGGCACCACTCGTAGTTTCAGACCTTTTTCAGCGGCAAGAACGGTGAATTCCGTATCAATGGCAGTCAGGATTTGTCGAATCGGGAATTTCTTGATTTCCGGCCTCAGGCTGCCTGAATCCAGTTTGGATATGTCCAGTAACGACTTCAGCAGGGATTCCGCTGTTTTTAATGCCCCCAAGGCATTATTGGCAAGGAGTTGCTTGTCTTCGTCGTCTGCGAGATCTTCCAGTAAGGCACCCAGATAGAGTTTGGAAGCACCCAGCGGCTGGGTCAGGTCATGGCTGGCAGCCGCAAGGAAATGGGTCTTGCTGCGGGTTGAGTCTTCCGCCATGGTTTTGGCCTGTTGCAACTCGATATTGACGCGGGACAGCATCTCGGTGCGCTCATTTACCTTGCGTTCCAGATTCCGATTCGTCTCCTCCAGTTCTCGCTCTACCTGTTTCAGAGTCGATATGTCGGTAAATGTGGTAATAAAACCGCCATCAGGCAACCTGGTCCCCTGTGTCTGTATTATGCGGCCATCCGGCCAGTATCTGACATGCGTATAAGGTTTTCCATGTTTCAGATAGTTAAGTCGCTTACGAATTTCTTCTTCCCTGGTATTTCCCTTGTTTATTACTCCCATGCCACGATTCACGTTGTAGCGGATAACTTCTTCAATTGGTTTGCCAACACCAATAAAATTCCCGGGATAGTTAAATAACTCGATATACAGGCGGTTCCATACCACCAATCTGAGGTCGCTATCAACGACGCTGACTCCCTGGTTAATATTGTCTATCGTAACCTGTAATATTTCCCGGTTGAACTGTAGTGCCTGACTGGTTCTGTCCAGCCACAGGTCGATATCGTCATGGACATAATCTTCGGGTGCCTGCGTTGTGTACATCAGTTGTTCCGCCGTAGCGGCGCCGATAGTACCCGCCAGGACTTTCTCGGTTTGCCGAATCAGATGGGTGTCGGCTTTTCTCTTCATACGCTCTCCCAACTCGTAACCGCATTCCAGAAAGAACTGTTCGGCACGGGCAGGGCCGGTGATGCGCTTACATAACTCATATAAATCGGCTACCCGGATATTCCAGTTATGCTTGCGTGTGTCGCGTATCAAGTCTTCATCATGGCTGACGTAGGCACTGGCTTGTAGCTGGTCGGTAAAGGAATGTCTGGCCCACAGGGAGAAGGTGGTATAGGCCGTGATGTTAAACAACAGGCTCCAGAAAACCCCATGAGTGAGTGGGTCTTCAAAGGGAATACCAAACAGTTCATAGGGTTTCAACCAGGCTATACCCAATATGCCTGAAACCGCAAACTCATCAGGCAGCCAAGCGGAACTGCTCAGGGAAGGTAATAACAGAGTATAAAGCCAGATAATAAATCCAACAACAAGACCGGCCATGGCGCCATTACGGTGTCCCTTTTTCCAGTACAGCCCACCAATAATGGCAGGAGCAAACTGGGCAGCGGCCGCGAAGGACAGCAGACCTATGCTATAGAGTGACCTGCCGCTCCCGGCTTGCAGGTAATAACCATAGGCGAGCAACATCAGAACAACGATAGTGGACCGGCGTATCAATAACAGGACGGAGTAGAAGTTGGCCTTACTGCTGGCTTTATTGAAACGTACCAGCAAGGGGAAAATCAGATCGTTCGATACCATGGTACTCAGCGCAATAGTCGATACGATGACCATGCCCGTAGCAGCAGAAAATCCGCCGATATAACTTACGATAGTCAGCCAGTCCTGCCCATAGTGCATGGGTAAAGTAAGGATAAACAGGTCCGCATTGGCAGGATTCGGCGAGAATTGCAGGCCGGCGGTCGTGATGGGAATAACGGCGATGCTGAAAAACATCAAATAAACCGGAAAGCCCCATCTTGCGATTCTCAGTTCATCTCCACGGGCTTCAACCGCCGTTACATGGAACTGGCGCGGCAGACAGATAATGGCCGCCGCCGCAAGAATGGTCTTGACGAAAAATGAGCTTGTGATTTCCTTCTCATTGAAATGAGTCATCATCATTTCAGCCGTAGATATCTCGGCTACCGCGCTGTCCGTCAATCCCGTGACCATATTGAAAGCGAGCATGGCGACAGCCAGGAACGCCAGGAGCTTAACAACCGATTCAAAACTTACTGCGTGAATCATGCCTCTGTGGTGCTCACTGGCATCAATGGTTCTGGCGCCAAACAGCATGGAAAAAACGGCCAGTATCAGGCTAAGTACCAGTGCCGTATCAATAACATTTTCACTGGACGAAATCGCGCTGTTTGCGCCGGTCAGCAAATCGTAGGCGCTGGTGATCGCCTTGATCTGCAGGGAGATATAAGGAAGGATGCCTACCAACGCAATGATAGTGACCACAGCGGCCAGGCTGCTGCTTTTCCCGTAGCGCGTGGCAATAAAGTCCGCAATGCTGGTGGTGTTATGCCGCTTACTGACATCAACCAGTTTCTGCAAAAAGGGATAGAAAACGACAAAGACAATAATGGGCCCAAGATAAATTGAGAAAAAATCCCAGCCCGATTGGGCAGCATTACCTACCGCACCGAAAAACGTCCATGACGTGCAGTAGATCGTAATGGACAGGGTATAGATAAGCGGCTGACGAGAGGAGAACTGCCCAGCCGGTTGCTGATCACTTCGATATGCGATGTAAAACAGTACGCCCAGATAAAGCGCGGTGTAGATAATCAGCCAGTGGTCGCTAATCATCTCCTGCGGACCTACAACAAGGGAACGATTGCCATAAAACCAAATCCTGGCAAAAAGCACAGGGCCAGAGACCGTTGAACCGTCTCCGACCCTGTCACAGAGGAAACTTTATGTGCTGGCCCGATGCTCAATCAGGTTATCAACCACAGTGGGGTCGGCCAGCGTGGAGGTATCCCCCAGTGTGTCAATTTCGTTGGCCGCAATCTTTCGCAAAATGCGACGCATGATTTTCCCCGAACGTGTTTTCGGCAACCCTGGCGCCCATTGAATAATGTTAACCCTGGCTATCGGACCGATTTCCTTACGTACCAGACCAGCCAGTTCTGCGGAGAGATCATCATTCCCTTCCTCTCCTTTCATCAAAGAGACATAGGCATAAATGCCCTGACCGGTAATCTCGTGAGGATAGCCCACAACGGCCGCCTCAGCAACTTTTTCATGCAGCACCAGCGCCGATTCAATTTCAGCGGTGCCCATACGGTGCCCTGAAACATTGAGCACGTCGTCAACACGACCGGTAATCCAGTAGCAGCCATCCTCATCACGGCGGGCGCCATCGCCGGTAAAATAATAGCCTGGGAACATCTGAAAATAGGTTTCAAAGAAGCGACGATGGCTGCCATAAACGGTGCGCATCTGGGAAGGCCATGGGTATTTAATCGCCAGATTGCCCTGTGCGGGGTCACCTTCGATTTCATTACCCTGGTCATCCAGCAACACCGGCTGTACACCAAAGAATGGTCTGGTGGCTGAACCGGGTTTCAGTGCAGTTGCGCCCGGTAATGGCGTTAGCAGGTGAGCACCGGTTTCAGTCTGCCACCAGGTATCAACGATGGGGCAACGCCCGTCACCCACTACCTTGTGATACCAATTCCAGGCTTCCGGGTTAATTGGCTCACCCACCGTCCCCAGAAGACGCAGGGAAGAACGCGATGCCGCCTTGACCGGATCATCTCCCTGAGCCATCAACGCACGAATAGCGGTTGGCGCAGTGTAGAAAATGGCGACATTGTGCCTGTCCACCACCTGCCAGAAACGACCGGCGTCCGGATATGTCGGCACACCCTCGAACATCAGGGAGACTGCACCGTTGGCTAACGGCCCGTAGATAATATAGCTGTGACCGGTTACCCAGCCAATATCGGCTGTACACCAGTAAACCTCGCCGTCCTTGTAGTCAAATACCAGTTTGTGGGTCATGGCAACCTGTAACAGATAACCAGCGGTTGAGTGCAGCACGCCTTTCGGTTTGCCCGTTGAACCGGAGGTGTACAGGATAAACAACGGATCTTCAGCATCCATGTGTTCCGGCTCACAAACGTCATCGGCTGCGGCAATGGCCTCGTGATACCAGACGTCGCGGCCCTCGCTGAAGTTACAGTTACCATCACCACGCCGCACGACAAAGCAGGTGTGTACATTCGGACATTGCTCGATAGCTTTGTCGGCGTTTGCTTTCAAGGGCAGGGCCTTGCCGGCACGCATAGAAACATCTGAAGTAATCACGACCTGACAGTCAGAGTCCTGGATACGACTGGCAAGCGCGTCAGGCGAGAATGCACTGAAGACGATGGAGTGTACAGCGCCGATACGGGTACAGGCCAGCATGGCAACCGCCGCCTCCGGAATCATGGGCATATAGATGGAGATGCGGTCACCTTTGCTGACGCCTCGCGCCCTGAGTGCGTTTGCGAATTTGTTTACATCCGCATGCAGTTCCGCATAGCTTACCGTGCGAGATTCATTCGGGTCGTCGCCTTCCCAGAGAATGGCAGTCTGATCGCCGCGTACCTCCAGATGACGATCAAGGCAGTTGTATGACACATTCAGAGTGGCACCCTTGAACCATTCGATGTGCAGATCACTCTCACCATAGGACCAGTCCAGCGTGGTCTCCGGCTCCTTAAAGAAGGAAAGGTATTTCCCCGCCTGCTCACTCCAAAAACCTTCCGGGTCTTCAATGGATTGCCTGTACATGGACTCGTACTGCCCGGCAGTAACATTTGCCTGAGCGGCAAACATCTCAGGTACGGGGTAGAGCTTGTCTGACATGGTTTCCTCCTTTTGGTGTTGGCTCATGTTTCTACCAGCTAGTCTAAGCATAACCCATGAAGCCCGGCTGTTGCAGGATTTTATGGCACCCGGCTGATCGGGCAAAATCTCTGTAATTATTACCAACTGTATAAATTTAACGACAGCAGAAGTATTAGACATAAGTCTAATTTTTTGCCCGGCTCGGCAAGTGCGCCTCCTTGCAGATGGTCCGGATGTTGACGGCCATGACACGGTATCCTGGTTTCGTCAATTTGAGCGGCTGTATAGATTCAGAAACTTTACCCCGAACGCTAAAGGCACCGGACTCATACAGCGGCTTTACACAGGGTCCCCGGCCCGCTATGGTTAGCGGCGATTTTTACTGCGTTGTTTCAACCAAACCGATAGCCTGAAAGAACCGCATTACCAGATAACCCCATGAAGATAACAAGCTGGAACATCAACTCCCTGCGGGTACGCCTGCCCCATGTCCTGGATTGGCTACAGGCGCAGCAGCCCGATGTGCTCGGTTTACAGGAAACGAAGATGAGCGATGACGCCTTTCCTGCTGAGGAGATTCGTGAACTGGGCTATGAAGTCGTTTATTCCGGGCAAAAGACCTATAACGGCGTGGCTTTGATTACAAGGAACCGCGCTGATGAGGTCGTGGTTGATGTGCCGAATCTGGATGATCCGCAACGGAGAATTCTGGGCGCGACCGTCAACGGCGTCCGTGTACTGAATTTATATGTCGTCAACGGCAGAGAGGTCGGGGACGAGAAATATCACTGGAAGCTGCACTGGCTGGACAGGGTGAGTGACTATATTGAGTCCCAGCTTCAGGAGTATGACAGGTTTGTCGTGATGGGTGATTTCAATATTGCCCCCGCCGATGAGGATACACATGACCCGGCGGCATGGAAGGACAGAATTCTATGCAGTGTGCCTGAACGACAGGCATTACAGCGTCTTCTCGATATGGGCTTGAACGACACGTTTCGATTGTTTGAACAACCGGAAAATTCGTTTAGCTGGTGGGATTACCGGGCGGCGGGGTTTCGCAGAAATCTGGGGCTGCGGATTGATCTGATATTATCCAGCGAGACAATGACGAAAAGCTGTATGAAAGGCTATATTGACAAAGAGCCCAGGAAACTTGAACGACCATCGGATCATGCTCCGGTAGTTGCTGAATTTGATGACAGATCTGCATAACCATGAGCAAGCCGTCACCCGTTGATCTCGACATGCTGGTTATGGCGCTACAGGCAGATGACAATGTAACCTGGTGGCTTGATACGACGAATGGCGAGGTCACGCCGGGACCAATTGAGGAAATTCATGCCGATCCCCGGATACCATCATCACGATACATTAACATAGAGCCAATACCTTCCGATGTGCTACCGACATTGATGGAAAGCTTTATCGCCACCGTTGATGAACAGGCTTGCTGCCATAAATTACAGGCGGCATTACAGCACAAACAGGCGGACTGGCATTTCAAACAAGCCCTGGCGGAATATCCGGAGTTTGAAGACGAGTGGTACGCCTTTAAGGAGCAATTCTATACCCTGCAAGCCAGACAATGGCTGAGAGATCGCAACTTTGAGGGCCGTACAGTCAGTCAGCAGTCAGACAATCCCTCGGCCATCAACGTCTCTCCAGAGACACAAACCGTTTTACTGTCGGCACAGATTCAATCGGAACAACCGATCAGATACGTTTTATGGAAACCGCATGAAAGGATGGACGAATCAACACTGACGGCATATGACAACGAAAATTACGTACTTGGAGAAACCGGTATTAACAAAAATCAGCTATGCGCAATAGAACATTTACTTGGTCAGGCCGATTGCGGACTCTGTACCACAAAAAATCCCAATGGAATTAAAATCGTCCTGCACTACGCCACATCTGATGGAGAGATACGGATTGACGGATATTTACAGGGTGGCAGCTGGCTGGATCGGCTACAATCATCTCTGGCGCTGATACTCGGATTGCCCGCCCGGTGAAGGCACAATATGCAATGGACTCATACACACCATAGCCTCGGTCTCAAGCCGCCACTATAATAGTTCACCCAACATCGCCCCAAGTACCAGGGGTATTGGACTAACAGAAGATTGCACAACATCAACAAAGTGGCTATGTTCCCTCCATGAGACTCGCGACATTGTTCATGCTGTTGATCTTTTGCGCTGGTGCCGGTGCCGAGCTTTACCGATGGATTGATAAAAAGGGCCGTGTTCATTTCTCGGACAGGCCGCTTGACGACAGCGCGGAGATTTATACTCCCGAGCCGATTCTGGTTGTACCGGCCGGTCCGGCGACACCACTATCGCCGGAGACAAAGCCTCGTCAGGAAATCAGATATGACTCCCTGTCAATCACATTGCCCGCAGACGATCAGGTATTTACGCCGGACACGGAAAGTGTCACCATCAATGCCGAGTTGCAGCCAGTACTGCACATTGAACATTCCATCGTCCTGTATCTTGACGGAGACAGCGTTTCCAGGGGTTCCTCAACCCGTTTCACTCTCCCGGACCTGGATCGGGGAACGCATACCGTGTACATCGCCGTTGAAAATGACAGAGGCAAAACACTGATCCGTTCCAAGCCCGTTCAGTTTCACGTCCAGCGCCACCATCTGTAACAGGATCCTCCGGCTTGAGATACCACCGTCCTGCGCTCCTCCCCGGCCATTGTATTTTCTAGATAAGCCGGCTTGCCCCCTGCCTTGCACCAGACCGTGGACATGGTTCTGAATACACAGACCGGACTGTTGCTGGATACCATGAACACCGGAATAGTACTTATTACCGCCGGGTTTCATGTCCGGCATATGAATATGGCCGCCGAATTCATGCTGGGCATGAGCCGCACCACGGCAAACGGTCGCAATATTTTCGAGACATTTCCCTGTATTGCTCACATCAAAGAGCAGTTGATCATGGCCTGGAACAGTCAGCGGGTTTATTCCGGGCGGGATATGGAGATCGTCATGGAAAAGCCGTGTCGCATTATTATTGACTGTGTCATCTCTCCGAAAATCAGTGACGACCTGGATACCGAGTATCTGATTATCGAGCTCCATCAGGTTGATCGCCGTCTCCGTATTTCACGTGAGGGCCATCTGCTATCCCAAGGTGAGAGGTACCCGCGAATTGTTACGGGGTGTCGCACACGAAGTGAAGAACCCTCTCGGAGGTATTCGCGGTGCCGCACAGTTGCTGGCCAGCGAATTGCCCGGCTCTCGGTACACCTGTTATACCAATGTCATCATCCAAGAGGTGGATCGTCTGCAAAGTCTGCTGGACCGTATGCTGGGTCCGAGACAGCTTCCCAAACCAGAAATGGTTAGCATTCATCAAATGCTGGAACAGGTTCGCAAACTGGCTGAGGTTGATAACGAATACAGTATTCGCCTCGTTACGGATTACGACCCAAACCTGCCTGAGATATATGCCGATGCCGGTATGTTGCAGCAAGCTCTCTTGAATCTGATAAGAAACGCTATACAGGCTACTACTACCGACGATGGCGGCGATGGCAAAGTGGTGCTCAGGACACGCCCTGAACGTCAGTTGACCATAGGACATGCAAAGCATCGTTTGTTAATCAAAGTCGAAATAATTGATAACGACAGCGGCATCCCCGAAGATATGGTTGAAACCATGTTTCTGCCCCTGATTACCGGCAGAAAAGATGGTTCCGGGCTGAGTTTGCCGATCGCTCAAAATCTGGTGCAGCGGCATGGCGGTCTAATCGAGTACGAAAGATGCGACGGTAAAACCCGCTTTATCGTCTATTTGCCCGCAGGACGGAAAAATGACACAGGTAAGTGAAGTCTGGGTAGTCGATGACGACCAGTCAATACGCTGGGTTTTGGAAAAGGCGCTGGCCCGCACCGACAAGCCTGCCTGGATATTTGAAAATGCGGAGGATGCGATTAAGGCACTGCAGTCTTGCCGCCCCCGCGTTATTGTCACCGATATTCGTATGCCAGGGATGTCGGGCATTGAGTTGCTCAGCACGTTACAGGATCAGCACCCTCGTGTGCCCGTCGTCATTATGACGGCCTTCTCGGATCTGGACAGCGCCGTGTCGGCCTATGAGGTCGGGGCATTTGAGTACCTGCCCAAGCCATTCGATGTAGATAAGGCCATGGATATTATCGAACGGGCCTTTGAGTCCTCTGGCTCCCGGCCGGATACAGGCAGCACCGTCACCACCGCCGATGATGACACGCCTGAAATTATCGGCAAAACGCCAGCGATGCAGGAAGTTTTTCGCACCATCGACCGATTGGTGCGTTCCGATGTCACAGTACTTATCACCGGTGAATCCGGCACCGGCAAGGAACTGGTCACCAGGGCGCTGCATCGGCACAGCACTCGCAGGGAACGACCCTTTATCGCCATGAATATGGCCGCTATTCCAAAAGATTTGATGGAGGCTGAGATCTTCGGACATGAAAAAGGGGCTTTTACCGGTGCCGGTACCCGGCGTCAGGGGCGCTTTGAACAGGCTGACGGCGGAACCCTGTTCATGGATGAGATAAGAGTGATATGCCAGCCGAGTTGCAGACCCGTCTGCTTCGTGTCTTGGCCGATAGCGAGTTTTACCGCATCGGTGGACATGTCCCGATAACAGCGGATGTCCGCATTATTGCCGCGACTCATCAGGATCTGTTAAAGCGGTCTGCACGCAGTCAGTTCCGTGAGGATCTGTATCATCGCCTCAACGTCATCCGTATTCATCTTCCCGCCCTGCGGGAGCGGGTCGAAGATATCCCGCTGCTGGCCCGGAATTTTCTGGCCCGAATTGGCCACGAGCTTGGCATCGAATCCAGGTTCCTGACCGATGAAGCAAGGGAGCATCGGATGAAACTGAAGTGGCCCGGCAATGTGCGCGAACTAGAAAACACCTGTCGCTGGCTCACCGTGATGTGCCACAGCCGCGAGATTTATGTTCGGGACCTGCCGGCCGAGTTGCGTGATGCGGCATCCGCACCCGCCTTACCGGAAGAGGCCATGGCCAGAAATGATTGGAAAGAATCGTTGTCACGCTGGCTTGACAAGCAATATCAAGCCGGTGATACGGAATCTGTCAAGCGCGTGGTGGAACAAACTGAACGTGTCCTTATCAGTGTGGCGCTCAAGCTGTGTCATGGGAAAAAACATGAGGCAGCCAATCTATTGGGATGGGGCCGCAATACGCTAACACGAAAGGTCCGGCTCTATGGGATGGAGTGATGGGCCTGTCCCTGAATCACGGGCAGCTCCCCTGAAAAAGGCTCCCGCCCAACTTGATCTGTCAGAAGCAGTTACGCCTTGGTCTATTGTGTTCCTGTACGATGAACTGGTTCTGCATTTCGATCATTCCCTACATAAACGGGCGAGTTGGTAACATCCGAGGCAGAGGCTTTGACGGTAACTTAGTCATTCCCACAGGAAAATATCCTCACAAAACTGGTTTTAGATAATCGACTCTGCTAGTCTTTATGATAAAAGAACGAAAAGGCGAGAGGATAAACTATGCGTACCATCATGGTAATCAACGCCAAAGGCGGCTCAGGCAAAAGTACTATTGCGACCAATCTGGCCAGTTACTATGCCTGCAAGGGCAATAAAGTCACTTTGGTTGATTATGACCCACAGGGTTCCAGCCTGGGGTGGCTCAAGGTGCGTCCTTCGGTCAACAGGCCCAGGATTCAAGGGATAGACGGCACCTCTGCGACCGTTAACCCCGGTCGTGGTACCGGTTATATGATTATGGATGCGCCGGCATCTGTTCACGGCAAGGATCTCAACAATCTGGTTCGCCGCGCCCGTACCTTCATCATTCCGGTTCTGCCTTCACCCATGGACATGCGTGCGGCAGCGGACTACATCAAGGAAATTCGTGCGACCAGTCTGATATCGGCCAAAAAGGGCAAGATATGTCTGGTTGCCAACCGTGGGCGCGACCGTACCCGGGTCTTCTGGGAGCTGGATGAATTCCTGGATCACCTGCGTGAACCCTATGTCGCTGCACTGTCAGACAGCATGAACTATGTGCGTGCGGTCGAAAAGGGCCTGGGGATTTTTGAAATGGCCCCGGCGGCAACCGCCCTGCACCGCGCCGAGTGGGAACCATTGATCAAGTGGCTGGAATCCAAGTCGAGCCAGCCATAAAGGGGGAGTTCCCCGCAGGATGTCAGCGGGATACACCGGCGATATTATTACCCGGGGCTGTACGCGCCCGGGCTGCCGCCCACAAGCTGTAGCATACAGACCAGACTCGCTTCCTGACGCCAGACAAATCGGTATCCGAGTCTGCCGAGGACTGAATACCGTGAAATAGCGATGGCTGCTGATAAAACTCCAATTAGAGCTCTCTGCAAAAAGCAGCCTGAGTCTGGCTCATATTGCCTTTGACTGGCATTAACCCCATAGTAGCTCCCGAACCGGGTTGCCCGGTTGTTATTCAGACATGGCCTTACATGAAGATTTCCATACAGAACAAAAACCAGTCTTTCGAGTGCGGCGCGGACGAAAACATCCTTGATGCCGCCCTTCGCCAGGGCATTACCATGCCTTACGGCTGTCGCGGCGGGTGCTGCGGAAACTGTATGGGTGGCGTAGTTGAAGGCGGATTCACCTACCCCAACGGTCAGCCTGACGGTATTGCCGACAGCGAAATTGCCGGAGGCAAGGCCCTCTTTTGTCAGGCTCGCCCGGAAACCGACATGGTTATTGACGTCAGAATCGTCGATATGCCGGAAGGCATCGAACGGCGCAAGATGCCTGCGCGCGTACACAGTACTACAAGGCTGGCAGATGATGTCGTACATATGAAACTGAAAATACCGGCGGCTGACCGCCTGCAATTTCTCGCCGGCCAATATGTGGATTTTATTCTGAGCGACGGTCGTCGCCGTGCTTTCTCTCTGGCTAATCCACCCCACCATGACGAGTTCCTGGAATTCCAGATTCGTCATGTATCGGGGGGCTACTTTACTCATTTCGTCTTCGAGGAGATGCGGAACAAGGCGTTGATTCGCATCGAGGGCCCGCTTGGGACCTTTTATCTGCGTGAAGACCACGAGGAACCGATTATCATGATGGCGGGCGGCACTGGTATGGCACCACTACGCAGCATCCTGCTGCATATGTTTGAGATCGGTGATAAACGTCCGGTCCACCTGTTCTGGGGTACCCGCACAAAAAAGGATATCTATCTGCAGGATGAAATCAGCCAATGGCTCAAAGACCACCCGGACAATCTGAAGTTCACGCCTGTCCTTTCCGAGCCGGTAGAATCCGATCACTGGAATGGCGATACCGGCTTTGTTCATGAAGCGGTCATCCGCACCTACCCCGATATGTCCGATTACGAAGTCTACATGAGCGGCCCCCCTCCGATGATCTATTCGGCAAGAGATGCTTTCATGGCGCAGGGTCTGCCTGAAGATCGGGTGTTTTCTGATGCCTTTGATTTCTCGGATGACCCGGGCCTGTCGGCGGCCAAAAAAGAAAGCGGGATCGGCTAGTTGCTTATAACTTACCCGCAGCCTGCAACAATCTGTTATACATCGCCGCATCCGTTGCATCATCGGCAATCATCGGCACCTGCCTGATATGCAGATCACGCACGGCGTCGGCCACCCGCACTCCAGGCACCAGAAATCCGGCGTTTTCCCTTAGCCATTCCGCCTGTTCATCACTCGCCAACTCAAACAGGTGGCACAGGCCCTTTACGCTGGTAATCGCTACCACGGCCCGCTCGGCTTTCATCAATTCGCTTAACGGTGTATTGCAGGTCTTTGGCTTCACCCGCACATAAATGTCAATTTCGTTGACCTTGCCACCACGATGCCTGAGCTGTTCTCTCAGATAGTCGCGCCCGCCCCTGCCTTTGACAATCGTGTATTGGCGTCCGGCAATGTCCCGCATCTCCGGCATGGCCAGCAGGGCTTCGCTGTTACAAGGGCTGGGGGGCACCAGCCCGGGTTCGATACCCCGTTCTTTCAATCGGGCGGCAGTTGCGTTACCGATGGCGATAATCCGGGTCTGCCCAAGCCATTCCGGATTCACGGCATTGATTGCTGGCACACCCAGACGAACGGCATTACCGCTGATAAAAATCACGCAGCCAACATTCTGCTGGAGCAGACCCTTTGACTCCTCACTTAGCCCGATCTCTCTGATTTCAATCACGGGAAAGCGAATCGCCCCGCCGCCCGCCTGCCTGATCATTTCAAAAAAAGGCCGTGCCTGATGTTCCGGGCGCGTTACCAGTATGGTGACATTTTCCAGTGTTTTCTCTGCCATTTCCGTATCGCTCACAGCGAGTCGCTTGCCGTTATCTTGCAGACAACTGAGGATAATCCTGGTCTCTGAATAACGCCCTGACCGCAGGCAAGTGCCGTCGGCTTATTACGATCCGGTCTTCAGTGTCGATAACAAGAACATGGCCGCGCCCTTCGCCATCTTTTTCCAGCGATGTTATGCGTGATTTTGCTACCAGTGCATTGCGGTGGATACGAATAAACTCCGTCTCAAACTCCTGTTCCAGGGACGCTAATGATTCTTCAATTAATACCTGACCACCTTCGTAATAGACTTCCACATACTTGGAGTCGGCCCTGAAATAGTAAATATCGGCTAAATCAATCAAGCGCAGATTACCTCTGATTCGCGCACAAATCTGTTTACGTGCGCTACCGATTTCCTCTTTGACCCCATCTGACCGGCTGATCCCGTCTGCCTGGGCGCGCGTGAGCTTGCATGCCGATAGCAATGCGGCTTCCAGCTTGTCTCGATGAACGGGCTTCAACAAATAGGCTACGGCATGCGATTCAAATGCCTGTAGCGCATGCTCACTGTAGGCAGTAGTAAATATTATGGCTGGCGGGTTGTCTTTTCCGGCAAAATATTTGCCAACCTCAATGCCATTCATATCGGGCATTCGAATATCCAGCAACAGGATATCCGCCTTCAACAACTCTGCCTTGTCAATCGCGTCCAGTCCATTGCCTGCTTCACCGAGAAACTCGTAACCGCCGATGGACGACAGTTGCATCTTCAGGCGTGTGCGAGCCAGCGGCTCGTCATCAACAATCAGTACTTTCATGTTTTACCCTCATATGGCAACGTCAATAGCACGTAGTAGCTTTCCATGTCCTGTGATGACTGCAAGCTGGCCCTGTTACCATACATGATACCGAGCCGTTCGCTTATATTGGCAATCGCCATTTGATTGCCGCGACGCAGCGTGTCATCATCGCGTGTCGGCAGGGGATTAGTGATGGTAATTTTGACTTCTCCATCCAGCACTGCCGAAATACTGATCCACCCACCATCACTGCGCGGCTCAATACCATGATAAACGGCGTTTTCCACCAGCGGCTGTATCGTCAGTGCCGGAATGCTGACATTGAGCACGGCATCGTTGATATTCCAGAGAATCTGCAAACGTTGTCCCAGACGCAGTTTTTCCACAGCAAGATAGTGTCGCGTTAAATCAATCTCCTTTTTAAGCGTCGTGGTCGAGTCTCCCGATTTCAGCGAGACCCGGTAAATCTCCGATAGGTCCAGAATGGCCTGCTCTGCGGCGTCGGCGTCAATCTGAGTCAATGCAGCGATCGTATTCATGCTGTTAAACAACAAGTGGGGCCGAATTCTGGCCTGCAAAGCCCGAATACGGGCCTGACTTTCCGCTTCGATATGTACCTGTAACTGTTGCAGTAAGTACATCACCCATAAAACCACACTGCTGATAATCATACTGATAGCCGTATTTCTCAACAGAAACAGGCCATGCTGTTCGGGTCGCAGGCTCTGCAACATAGGCTGCATCAGCGTTAGTTGGTAAGCGGACTCGCTCACCATCAGGGTCACCAGTTGAATCACCAGGAAAATAATTATCGTGCTCATAACCAAACTGAGATTCCTCAACCAGCGATTTAGCAGGCACAGGATGGCAAGACATGTCAGCCCCAGCCATTGCAAAAACATTGCCTGTATCCCAAGCAACTCCAGGCTGCCCATGAAATTTTCCCCCGGAACCAGCAGTATAACGGCGGCCAGTAACACCATGCTGACCGCCACCAGCAGCACGGAACGTGCGCTGCAAAAATCGGCTGATAAATTGATTTTTTTCGCCGGAGATACCATACGCAAAGTGTTCAGCGAAACGCCGGCCAACGCAAGTTCATTACACTGATATAATCCCCAACTCGGGAAGAAGGACACATTATGAGCGATCAGCAGGACGATAAAAAACTCTGGAGCGGGCGATTTGCCGAACGGACCGATGTGCTGGTTGAGGACTTCAGCGAATCGGTCAGCTTCGACCAGCGACTCTACGCACACGACATTCTTGGCTCCATTGCTCATGCAAAAATGCTGGCGGCGGTTGGAGTCATTACCGATGCTGACCGTGACGACATACTCAATGGCCTTGAAGGGATACAGCTCGATATTGAGCGCGGCGACCTGTTCTGGTCCACCGAACTGGAAGACGTGCACATGAATATTGAGGCCCGTCTGACAGACCGTATCGGCGAGGCTGGCAAAAAACTGCATACCGGCCGCTCCCGTAATGATCAGGTAGCGACCGATATCCGGCTGTATCTGCGCGACGGGATTGACCGGATTGTCGTTCTGCTGAAAACTGTTCGCTCCCGATTTATTGACCTCGCGGAAGCCGAAGCGGATACGATTATGCCCGGTTTCACGCATATGCAGACCGCCCAGCCCGTGACCTTCGGCCATCATCTGATGGCCTGGCAGGAGATGCTTCGCCGCGATACCGACCGTATGCGGGACTGTCGCAAGCGTGTCAATGTCATGCCCCTGGGTTCCGCCGCTCTGGCCGGTACCAGCTATCCGATCGATCGTCACATGACCATGGAGCTGCTTGGTTTCGATGCCGTAACGGAAAACTCACTTGATGCCGTCAGCGACAGAGACTTCGCAATCGAATTCACGTCGGCCTGCTCGCTGATTATGATGCATCTGTCACGCATGTCCGAAGAAATCATCATCTGGGCGTCCCCACAGTTTGATTTTATTGAACTGCCCGATAGTTTCTGCACCGGCTCTTCCATCATGCCGCAGAAAAAGAACCCGGATGTCCCTGAACTGATTCGTGGCAGAGCCGGGCGCGTCACAGGTGATCTGGTGGCTCTGCTCACCCTTATGAAATCCCAGCCGCTGGCTTATAACCGCGATAACCAGACAGACAAGGAACCTTTGTTCGATGCGATTGATACCGTGGAAGTCTGCCTGCGGTTGTTGGCCGTTATGGCGCCTTTAATCAAAACCAAAACCAGCCATATGCGGGCAGCGGCCCTGCGCGGCTTTCCCACAGCAACTGACCTCGCTGACTATCTGGTGCGCAAGGGTATCCCATTCCGGGATGCCCACGAGATTGTTGGCAAGTCTGTTGCTTATGGCATCAAAAACAACAAGGACCTGTCTGAGTTTTCGCTGGATGAGTTGCAACAGTTCAGCAGTCAGATTACCGATGATGTTTATCAGGTCCTCACCCTGGAAGGCTCGGTTGCTGCACGCAATCATATCGGCGGCACGGCACCGGAACAGGTCAGAGCCGCCATCCGGCGGGCTCGTGCGGAGCTCAATTCCTGATTAACCGGCCCTGTGGCGGACAAAATGACAAACGAAGATCAGCTTGAAGCCCTGCGTAAACGTCTGGCCGGATTTGCCAGTGACCGCGACTGGGATCAGTTTCATTCACCCAAAAACCTTTCCATGGCGCTCATCGCCGAGGCCGCCGAGCTGATTGAGCATTTCCAGTGGCTGTCTGAGGAAGACAGTAAAAACCTGCCGCCGGAAAAACATGAAGAGGTCGCCATGGAGCTGGCGGATATTTTTATTTTCCTGATTCGTATTTCAGACAAGCTGAGCGTGGACCTAGCAACAAAGGCCTGGGAGAAAATAGAGATCAATGAAGTGCGCTATCCGGTCAATAAAGTGAAGGGGTCTGCCAGACGCGCTTCGGAGTACCAGGGAAGCTCCGATTAAGCCAAAGTCTCCCTGGCCAGCAGGCTATTCCGACTTGCGGAGAATGGCGCTGAAAGTCGCCGACCGACAAGCTAATCCGACTCCAGGCGTTTGATCAGCCATTCACGTATTGCCAGTATCTCAGGCGGGCTGACGGAATGCGCAATGGGGTAGGTTTCCCACTCAATGTCAGGACACAATTTCTTCAGATGATCTTTCGAGGCTTCGGCAAACGAGACAGGGACTACAGCGTCCTCCTCACCGTGAGCCATAAATACCGAAGGCACATGGACCGGTTCGCACGCCGACCCTCGAAAATGGTCGCTTAATGGCAACCAGGTTGATAAAGCCACAACGCCACCCAGATGATGCTCAGACTTCAGGCCGGCATACAGCGCAATTGAACCACCCTGGGAAAAGCCAGCCAGAATAATTCTGTGACCATCAATACCGCGTTCGATTTCATGCTCCACCAGCATGGAAACAATGTTCGCGGACTCCACAATGCCCTCCTCGTCCTGTGGGGCGTCAAAAGAGATAGCACTGTAAATATCGTACCAGGCACGCATCATATAACCGCCATTAACAGTGATCGGGCGCAGCGGTGCGTCAGGAAAGATAAATCGCACGGGCCACTCTACCGGCAGCATTAGCTGTGGCACTATGGATTCAAAGTCACTGCCATCGGCACCAAGCCCATGCAGCCAAATGACTGAAGCGATTGGGTCAGGCCCCGTTTCTACAATGATTGAACTAAGCTCAATCTCTTCGTCAGAGGACCGGTTTATAATTTCACTGTTTTCCATCGCTATAATTTTATCAGAATTGTGCGCTCTCGATTGGGATGGTATGGAACTCAAACTCTGGTTCTGTCATTACTGCGACAGCTTCTTGTCAATCAAGTGGAACAAAGAGAGGGGCAAGTATGAACAAAAATCACCGTCCTTCGGATTGTAGAATGAGCACCAACAAGTCACTCCGCCTGACTCACAGTGCTGGCGTACTGCTCGCAGGTGAGTTCAATCGTTAGCAGCCTGACACTACAACTATTTGCAGTTAGGACTAGCCTCTACCGCAAGGTGCCCTTCCAGTTCCGACTGCATGGCTGCTCCGGTGAGTTATTTGTGAGCGACGTGAAAATACCATCCTTGTCGTTAAGGTCTTTATTCTTGAGCAATGTCCGGGTGGCGGATTCCATTGCCAACAAAAAAGCCGCATGGCGTTACCACCATACGGCTTTTCTGAAGAGTCAGATAATGAGAGTCTATTTAATCTTGGCGTCGAGAGAATCACCACCACCCTTATTATCCGTCCAGCTAATATTCAGGGTATCGCCCTTCTTAGCACCGGCGAATTTGAATGACAGGTAGGGATTCTTGGAGATACCGCCAGACCAGTGCGCGGTCATAACGGTATTGCCATTGTGCTTACCGATCACTTCCTGTACGAAGTGGGCAGGGATTACCTTGCCGGTTTTCTTGTCTTTACGCAGACCGGTTTCCATTGGGTGGCTGATCAGACATTTCACTGTCGCAACGTCACCTTTGGCCTTTGCGCGTACCTTGATGGACTTCTTAGCCATTCTTGCAGCTCCTATATTAATTAATAATGAGTAATAATTAAGGTCAGGTCGGGATTAGCCGCCACAACCACCAATAGTTACCTTGACTTCTTTTTTGCTCATGTAAACCTTGCCGCCTGCCTTGACAACGGCAACCACATTGCCCGTCTTGGCCATCTTGACGCGGGTAGACACATAAGGTTCGGCACCTTTACCCAGTGCATAACTGGAAGTCAGAGGAACGCCATTGCCCGCCGCCAGAATCGCAATGGCTTCTGCGCCATCCATCCCGGCGGAAATCGTTACAGGCACCACAGCGCCGTTTTCTGCGATGTCCGGCGCCTTGATTTTGATATCACCGGAGTCAGCAGCGCCGGAAAGGCCGGCACCTTGCAGCGCATCGTCAACACTCTTGGCCTCGAAAGCCACCTTGTTCCAGGCCGCCAGCACCGGGCCAGGGGTTAAAAGACCTGCGCTGACGGCAACGCTTACCGTGCCTGCCGCCAGAGAGCCTTTCAAAAACATCCTACGTTTTATCGTCATTATGAATAACTCCTGATTAATGAATTAATTTGTGAACCTAACGTCCGCACAACATTAGGAAGCAAGATATGATCCAGAATGATTATTTAATTAAAATCAATGACTTACCGTTGCACTGCCATTTTGGCTTGCACCCATCATCGCAAACTGCAATCATCATTTGGGCGCTTCATTGCGATATGCAATACCCGAATACGCATCGACGCCTTTACCGGGAGACCGATTTTAGCTTTCTCCAAAGAGTTGACTTGTTAATGCCGAGTAATTGCGCGGCTTGTGCGCGATTACCGCCGACATGGTCGAGAACCGCCTGAATGTAATTTTGTTCCAGGGTTTCCAGGTCAGGCCAATCGTGGGGTTCGACAGACATTGCCGTTGCAGAATCCGAAGGCGCATGATTGTCCCAAATGGCCGGTTCATCGAGATTCATTAGCTGTCCAGGCTCTGCCAGAGCAACATGGCGTTCAACAACATTTTTAAGTTCCCGGATATTTCCAGGCCAGTGATAATCCATAAACAACTGCATGGATTGCGAATTGAACACCTGAACATCTCGATGATATCGATCTGAAAATTCCTGAATAAAGCTTTCGACCAGCATAGGAATATCGTCCTTGCGTTCCCTTAATGCAGGCATTTGGATTTTTATGACATGCAGGCGGTGGTAAAGGTCTTCCCTGAATAATCCATCGGTCATCATTTGCTCAAGATTCCGGTTGGTTGCCGCAACAAATCGCAGATCGACTTTAACCGGCTTCAAACCGCCGACGCGGGTCACCTGATTTTCCTGAACGACTCTCAATAGCTTCACCTGCATGGCATCTGAGATATTGCATATCTCATCCAGAAAAACAGTGCCGCCCGAAGCCTCTTCCAGTAACCCCCGCTTGCTGTGGGCGGCACCGGTAAATGCTCCTTTTTCATGCCCGAAAAGCTCGCTCTCCAAAAGCGATTCCGTCATGGCACCACAATCAATGACGACAAAGGGTTTATCGGCATCCAGCGATTGTTCATGGATGGCCCGGGCAACCAGTTCCTTGCCTGTACCGGACTCTCCTTCAATAATAACGTGACAGCGGACATCCGCAATTTTTTCGATGACACCCTGTATCGCTCTCAATGCCCGGGATTTACCAATCATTCCCAGATATTCTCTTTCATGATCAAGCTGCCGTCTCAACAGGCGATTTTCCTGCCTGACCCTGGCGTTATCAATACAGCGTTCAACCAGCAGTACCAGCTCCTCCATGTCATATGGTTTGCGGATGAAATCCTCAGCACCGAGTTTCATTGCCTCAATAGCATTATCGACCGTGGCGAATCCGGTAATCATGATAACGGCCAGATCGGGATCTATCTGGAGAAGCTCCTGCATTAACTGCAAACCGTCCTTGCCCGGCATACTAAGGTCAGTAACGATGACCGAAACAGGGCATTCCCTGAACGCCGCTATGGCATCGTCCGCGCTTCGAAACACTCTTGCTTCAAATGAACCATCCTCGCTAAAGCGCAGAAACAGCTCTCCAGCTTTCTCATCATCGTCAACAAAATAGACACCTGCCGTCATTCGAGAGATTCCACCCGGGCCACCCCCGGATTAGCCAGCATAACCATGCTTGCCATAACACCAATAATTGTACCGCTTTCATCGGCCATATTTTCAAGTTGCAGAGCACCGTGGTGCTGCTCGACAATGCCCAGGGCAATGGATAGGCCCAGGCCACTTCCCTCGCCAATACTCTTGGTGGTAAAAAATGGTTCAAACAAGCGTTCCATGACATCATCTGCTATGCCCTGCCCTGCATTGAAGACACTGAGTTGATAATTATCCCTGATCTTCCCGGCAGTCACCTCCACCGTGCCGCCCGCCTCACTTGCCTGAATGGCATTCATCAGCAGATTTATAAATGCCTGCTGGAGCCGCCCGCGATCACCACAGACCGTAAAGTCACTTTCACATTCGATATCAATCCCGACCTTTCTCTCCCCCGCGACCGATAGCACCAGGGTCCGTGTCTGGAGCAGCCATTCCCGAATATCAAATTGCGTATAATTTACTGGCACCTGCCGGGAAAAATTCAGTATGCCCTGAATAACTACTGACGCCCGCTCACACTCTTCCCTTATAGCCACGACATCGCTACTGCTTGCCGCTTTCCCCGCCGAGATGTCCTTTTCTATCAAACGCGCATAGGAGATCACGTTATTCAGCGGGTTATTCAGCTCATGGCCTATACCCGCAGCCAACTGACCAACGCCAGCCAACTTTGCATTTTGCATAGCCATGTCTTTTGCCCGGTCGCGTTCATTCTGAATGAGATTGAGGCTTTCCTGCATGTCATTGAATGCGACACTCAACTCCGCTATCTCCTCGGTATCATGTACCTGCAAGGCCATTGCCTTCTCGCCACGCGACATGGCGCGGAAATTTTCCACCAGTTGTGAGACAGGCCGCGCAATCCGGGCTGCGCCAATGTGGGCCACAAACAGGCTCAACAGTAAGGTGGCCAGGGCAAATAGTAAAATTCCATAGCGCAAACGCTGGAACGGTTCATTGACTTCACTATCGTCAATCCATATACCGATAAGCCAGCTTAAAAGCCTGTCCGGGTAAGGGAAGGTCTCCGAAAAATACACCGTTTTCTGAATCTCACGGATTTCACCATCAGGATAATCCTGTACGGCACCCAGTAATGAACCGGGCACAAATTGCGTAAAACCGCCGGGAACGGAAAATAACAGTGACTGGTCATCATCATATAAAATTCGACCGTGCCGGTCCGGCATATCGTGATTGATTTCAATAAGGCTGATTCGACCATGATACGGCCTCGGTGCCAACTGCAAGATGTAGTCCAACTGTTGCCCAGTCAGGCTGGTAGCCAGATAGCCTACCTGCTCACCGTCAAGATCAAGAGGTACGACTCCATCCAGAAGCGTTTGATCAACACCCCGGTCAAAGAGATTAATATAGTTCACTTCGCCTGACTTTAATTCATCCAGCTTTTCTGCAAACTCGGCAACATCCAGTCCTCGCTCCGGTTCCGCATATGGAATGTCCTCAAACCCGTCAAACGACAGCGGGGTAATCTGTCCGAGCCTGACCTTGATGAGCGTGTTGCCCCGTAAATCAAGCACTCGGAGAATCCCCTGGCCACGGGTAATATCGTTAAAACTCAGCAGGAAGCGGTTAAGGCGGTCCGTTCCGGAATCGAAGTCAGCCGGTAAGCGGCCCTGACTAGCCGCTTGCAATACAGGCAGATAGCGGCGCATGGCCGGGGAATTGGCGATTTGCAGAACAATACCGCGTTCGTAAGACAGACTTCGTTCAATACCAACGCTTATATTACTCAAAGAGGCATGAATTTCCTGACGTATCTGCTCACGATACAGCCGCTCGCCATAAATAGTTAACCCGAACATGAGTAATGTCAGCGGCAGAACAGCACTGATTGCTATCCACCAGAAAAAGCTTTGCTGTAAGCGCATACCTACCTGTGGTTTGAATACAACCCGATTGTAACCATGCCTTACCCCACGTACAGGCCAGAACCCTTGCTACCCTACACTAACTTTAAGGCAGGCGGTAAAATTACCCGCCTGCCTGCTTTACATATTATGGATTAAATAGCGTGTAGAATGCCGGGTTCCGAAGCGACAGGGCAACTGAGGAGGTAACTGATATGTCGATTCTTTCCTGGCTGGGGATCAGGCAGCGCTTCATGCGGCGCAGCGCACTTGATGAATTCAACGAATTCATCAAGGAGGAAAAAACTCTCCAGCGTGGCACAGACAATCACTTTGACGAACAGCAGTTCGATAAGGCCGTTGACCTGATTCGTGACCGTCTGAAAAAGCGAGGGTACAAACCATGATACTGAAAAATCTGCGGGCGCAGAACGTACTCAAGTACGCCCATCTGGTTCTGAGTGAAATACCGGAAAAGGGCCTTATAGCGATTTCCGGGCGCAATGAATCAGGCAAAACAGCCATTGTTGAATCCATCTGCTTTGCACTGTTCGGCCGCACTTTTTCCGTTCCGGAAAACAAACTGGAACAAATCATCCGCTGGAAAGAATCGAGCTGTCAGGTCGAACTGCAATTTAAGGGCAGGGACAACGAAACCTATCGAGTAGAACGTTCCCTCAATCACAAAGGCACCCATGCCGCGCAGATGTTTCGTGAAAATGAAGAAGAGCCATTTGTCTCCGGTCCGCACTCCGTTAATGAAGCGGTATATGAAGTATGTGACTTTGACTTTTCGCAATACCTTGATGCCCTGTATCTGGCCCAGCGTGAAATCTCGACACCGCACTCCCAGAGTGAAACGATTAAAGCCATCGCCGGAGCAACTGACCTGGAAGAAATCCTGGATGAACTGAAATGCGATATCGAGTATGAAAAAAACCGCATCCACAGTCTGGACGCCGATGTAAGCGAAACGGTACGGCAGATTAACGAACTCAATATATCCAATCAGGCGCTGGAAAATATCGAACAGGAGCGGCGCACACTGAATGACCGCACCCATGAAGCGGAACAGGCTGCCCGCTCTCTCGACACCACAGCAGATAATATTCAGGCTGGCTGCTCCAGGGTTCAGACTGCGGGCAAAGCCATCGCAACGACACATATTGATACATCGCTGAAAGACTGGACAGACATGATTGACGAGTTGGATTCCCAGATCAGTACCATGCGCGATTCCTGTGAAGGCATCGAAACCGACAGCGACCTGTGTGCCGAGCAAAGCAAACTCCATCAGCAGGTCACCGAGCTCGGCAACCGCCTTGATGCCTTTGCAGATGTTCAGGATCGTATGGACGCCTACCGGGCGCAACTAGCCTCATTGCTTGATGAGGGCGATACCAACCACGAAGAGCTCGGTACGGAAAGACCCCTGCCCGGACAACAGAAAGATATCAGCAGGCAGATTCGTCGGATAACCCTTAAAAATGTGGCCTGCCAGTTCGGAATTCTGTCGCTGACCATCATTACACTGGGCAACCTGTTCGTCTGGTTCCAGTCCAGTACCACATTCGACCCGGCTGCCACGGAATGGCTGCACGGCACCCTTGATCAACTGGCAGGTGCCTGGAGCAGGCATTTCGTGCAAATATCGCACATGACTGCAACAGTTTTCGCCATAGCAACCGGCATACTGGTATTTTATTCCATGGCTTTCAGCCAACGCATCCGCGAGCTGAAAAAACAACGGGACACATTGCGGGAGCGCATTGATGATCTACAGACTCGGGCAAGGCTCATAGATGATTCCGATACCCGACCGCTTCCGGAGCTGATTGCTGGCCTAGAGAAGCTTCATAATGCAGGCATCTCCCAGCGGCTGACAATCTTTACCCAGGGCATGGGGTTCCCGTTCGTAAACCAACCGGCCCTGACCACGGAGCAGGACAGGTTACTGGATATGCTGAACATCTGTATGAACAGTGTGAGCGATCTCCGTGAGTCAATCGCTATCGAAATTGGACGCCATCAACGCATCATCGAAGAATCGCATGAACGGACCGAAGAGCTGAATGCGGAACAAGAAGACATCCGTCAACGCCGAGAGGAAATCAGCCAGCTTCGGGAACAGGTTGACAACATGGCAACCCGGAAGATACGCCATGAGGAGCATATCAGGACATTGGAACTCTCCCGGCACCTGATCAGGGGAACCTGCCGTAACATCTACAACCGGTTCAATCAGGTATTAAGTAAATATACCGGCATGGTCATGCCTAAGCTGACAGATGGTCGCTATAAACAAATGCAGATTGCAGATGATCTCAGCGTCCGTGTTTTCTCACAGGACAAAAATGACTTTGGCGAACTGGAAGAGTTTTCCAGCGGCACACAACGTCAGATGTTACTGGCTGTCCGCTTGGCGATGTCGAAGGCACTCATTGAGGCCGCCGAACAAGGGAAACAGTTTATTATTCTGGACGAACCATTTGCCTTCTTTGACCGTGAACGTGTACGTGCAACACTGGACGCCTTGCCAAAGGTAGATAAAAACCTGGATCAGATCTGGATTATCACGCAGGAATTTACCGACACAAAGCCATTTGCTCTGCATATTGAGTGCTCGCGTGATAGCGATGAATTAATCATTGGCCAGTTCGGCCAATAATCGGAGGAATCATGATGAAAACGAGACTGACTGCCATTATGCTTTTCACTATCCTGGCCATCGGTGGCTGCGGACAAAAGGGCGACCTCTACAGAACCGCCGAAATACCGCCCCCCCATATGGAACAGGCTGAAGAAAAGCAGCACTGACATCATGGATTTCTTCAGCCGCATTGACGGCGTGCTGCATACCGAACAGGTGCCCCTGACCGAAATAGCCGCGAAATTTGGTACACCGGCTTATATCTACTCCCGGGCCACGATAGAAAGACACTGGCATGCCTTTAATGACGCGCTCGGAGCCCACTCGCACCTGATCTGCTATGCAGTTAAGGCCAACTCCAATCTGGCCATACTGAATCTCATGGCACAAATGGGTTCAGGGTTTGATATCGTCTCGGTTGGAGAGCTGGAGCGCGTCATTGCTGCGAAAGGCGACCCCGGCAAAGTCGTATTCTCCGGTATTGGCAAGCGGGCCGATGAAATTGAACGTGCGCTGGAGGTCGGCATTCGCTGCTTTAACGTCGAATCCGATGCCGAGCTGGACCGTATTAATGACATTGCCCTGTCTAACGGTACGCGAGCCCCCATATCCATACGAATCAACCCGGACATAGATGCCGGAACCCACCCCTACATCTCGACGGGACTGAAAACGAACAAGTTCGGTGTCGATATTGATACCGCTTTACAGACCTACCGTCGCGCCAGAGAAATGCAGGGCCTGAAGATCACAGGACTGGATTGCCATATTGGGTCACAGATCATCGAGCTGTCGCCTTTTGTCGATGCACTGGACCGTATGCTGGTGCTGGCTGACAGGCTTGAAGCTGACAACATCGGATTGAAACATCTGAATCTTGGTGGAGGATTGGGCATTCCCTACAACGGCGAGACCCCCCCCCTGCCCGCCGAATATACCAGGACCTTACTGGAAAAGCTGAAGCACACTGACCATGAAATAATCCTGGAGCCCGGTCGGGCCATTATGGGAAATGCCGGCGTCATGCTGACCAGAGTCGAGTTTCTGAAACATGGTGGGGGGAGGGACTTTGCTATAGTTGACGCAGCAATGAATGATCTGATGCGCCCCGCCCTGTATCAGGCCTGGCAATCTATCGAATCCGTCGTATCAAAAGGCATAGCTGGCAAAAAGTGGGAAATTGTTGGTCCGATCTGCGAAACCAGCGATTTCCTCGGCAAGGACCGCGAACTGGCTATCGAAACCGGTGATCTGCTGTGTGTCCGCTCCGCCGGTGCCTATGGCTTCTCCATGGCCTCTCAGTATAACTCTCGCCCACGCGCCGTTGAGATCATGGTAAACAGGGAACAGGCGCATATCATCCGGGAGAGAGAAACAGTCGAATCATTATATGAAGGTGAAACTCTGCTGCCCTGAACCACCGTATCCCCTGTTCACTTGCCCGAATACTGAAGAGTGATGCGAAATATGAGTGCGCATATCCGCTCATAAGCGAGCAAAATTAGGGAATTATATACTTAATTGCACTAATTTATGCTGGTATCGGATTAGTCCCCTGTAACCCTGATGTTCGTCCGTGTAAACTGTTGCTCCTGCGGCCACTTCATTGTTCACATGATGGTGCAATGTCTTTTTGTCGGTTGCCTGGATCGGCATTGCCCGGACAGGCCCGCCACGTTCGCGCATTCCAAGAACTGCTTGTTTGCCTACAGCGCCGCGTCCAGCACGTAACCGCTTGCTGGCGTGTTTATTGCGTTCCTTGCCACCAATGTAAGTTTCATCTATTTCCACTTCGCCGTTCAGAGGTGATTTTCCGTCCGTACAGGCTTCACGAATTCGATTCGCCAAAAACCAAGCGGTTTTTTGAGTAACTCCCAATTCTTTGGCAAACTGGACGCTGGATATCCCCTTCCTGGCCGTAGTCATCATGTAGATGGCTAATAGCCAAGTTTGCAAAGGCAAGCGGGATGTTTCCATTACCGTGCCCGTTCGGGCACTGAACCGCTCTTTGCATTCAGCGCATTTATACCCCATTCCCCCAGATAGGACATAAACTTTGGAATGCCCGCAATGCGGACAAACAGGCTGATCGTTCCATCGTTCCTGTACAATGAATTTTCTACAAGTTTCCTCGTCCTGGAATCTCTTGTAGAATTCGGGAATACTCATCTGGTCTTTCATCTTGTCACCTCTAACCATTGGTACTTAATTGCACCCAATTAGGCAGCGGAGTCAAGCATTTTGTACAATTTAAGTATATAATTCCCATTATGTTACAGGTCACAACGGCCGGTACCGGCTTCAGATGGCATTGCCGGGGACAGCGATTTCTGGTTTGCCGGTACTGGGGGGCGATGTTTGCGGCCATTCCCGGTATGTATTGGAGTTCTGATGAGGCTGTTTCTCGCCAGCCCGTTTAACGAAATCTGGGATGACCCGTTTACCGATGCCTTTGCTATTAAAGGTGAGATCTATCGAGATATGGGGAATCGCCATACCTCCCGGTTTGAGGTGGGTGAGAGGGGCTATTTTATCAAGACCCATACCGGTGTTGGTCTCAGTGAAATCCTGAAAAATCTGTTGTGCCTGCGGCTGCCTGTGCTGGGTGCCACCAATGAGTACCGGGCGATCAACCGGCTGCACGATATTGGTCTGGATACCATGCAGGTGGCCGGGTTTGGCTGCACCGGGCTTAATCCCACAACCCAAAGGTCGTTTCTGGTAACTGTGGCCCTGGAACCCACCGAGGCTCTGGATGAGTTCCTGTCACCTGAAAAGCTCCGGGCCATGGGTGTCAGGAACCGCCGTGCGCTGATCCGGAAGCTGGCAGAGATTTCTCGCGTCATGCACTATCACGGCCTCAATCACCGGGATTATTATCTCTGCCATTTTTTGCTGGATACCCGACCCCAATACCAGCAAACACCGTTGCACGAGCGGCCAATCTACCTGATTGATCTGCATCGGATGCAAATTCGCAAACGCACCCCTGACCGCTGGCGACGCAAGGATCTGGCGGGGCTTTTGTACTCGGCCCGGATGGTTGGCTTTGACCGGCGCGACGCCCTGGCGTTTGTGCGTCAGTATGATGGCAGGCCATTGGCCGATAGTTTGAAGCACCCGCGCTTCTGGCAGGATATTCTCCAGGATGCGGACAAGCTCCGTACCAAGGGACAGCGCAAGGGTTATCATGGCTAGTCGACATTGAGGTTCAGTGGTTGGTCGCGCCGGATACATTGGCCCCGGAAGCCCGGACCTGCCATTCCTGATCGTGGAAAATGTGTCAGCCGATCGGCGGGCCAACTACCATTGAGTATCGTGGCTCCCCGCTATAACCGCCCACACTTTGGATCGGACGCTGGTTACCGCTCTTTCCTGCTAGAATGGCGCGTATATTGTCATTCTTTTAATTCATTGTTCATGCGCGTCAATCTACAGTTTTCAGGGTGTCGGCTTAATGAGGCGGAGTTGCAGCGCTGGGCATCCGATTTCGAAGCGTGCGGACATGAGATTATCCGGGGTGTCGATGACGCGGATGTGGTGGTGGTGAATACCTGCGCCGTTACCGGCGAGGCCGGACGAAAGTCCCGGCAGATGATTCGCCGCGCCCGGAAAAATAATCCTCGGGCAAAGCTCGTTGTCAGTGGCTGCTATGCAACGCTTGAGCAGCAGAAAACCGCAGAAATCGAGAGAGTGGATCTGGTGGTCACCAACCGGGACAAAGATCACCTGGTTGCAAGGGCGCATACGCAGTTGCATCTGCGGCGGGATTTGCCGGTATCGGTGCAGCTATCGGATGAGCAGGCGCTTTCCCGGCGCGGGCGCTGCAGGGCGTTTATCAAGGTGCAGGATGGTTGCCGCTGGCGTTGCAGCTATTGCATTGTCACTGTGGCGCGGGGCAAGGAGCGAAGCACGCCTGTCGGTCGGATCGTTGAGCAGATCAATCGGCAGATTGAAAATGGTGTGCAGGAGGTCGTCCTGACCGGCGTTCATCTGGGTGGTTATGGCGGCGATAGCGGCAGTAGTTTATATGAGCTGACGCGCTCGATACTGGCTGATACCGAGGTGCGCCGATTACGCTTTGGTTCGCTGGAACCCTGGGATCTGCACGAGGACTTTTTTGCCCTGTTTGCGGACCGGCGGCTCATGCCGCATCTGCATCTGCCGCTGCAAAGCGGTTCGGATACGGTGTTAAAGCGAATGGCGCGCCGTTGCAGACGCCGGGATTTTGCCGATCTGGTGGAGACAGCTCGTTCGGCCATCCCTGATTTTAACGTGACAACCGATATTATTGTGGGTTTTCCGGGAGAAACCCGGGCGGAATGGCGGGAGGGTTATGAGTTCATTGAAAACATCGGCTTTGGGCATATCCATATCTTCCCGTTTTCAGCCCGCGAAGGTACCCGGGCGACCGGTTTGCCGGACAGGGTGCCGAGCGAGATCATCAGGCAAAGGTCCCGGCAGTTGCATCGGTTGTCGGACCGTATGAGAGACGATTTTATGCTGAAAAACGAAGGAAATGAATGTGAGGTATTGCTTGAGGATAATAAACGCACGCTACAGGACGGTACTTTTGTCTATTCGGGATATACGCGCAATTATCTGAGGGTTGAGTATGTCGCCAAGGGTGATGGCCTGGGTAACCGTATTGCAAGGGGGTGTCTGGCCGTGGCGGGCGGGAGGCCGATACTGGTCTGCACTTAAGGGGATTATAAAATTATCAAGGGTTTTTTTGAATATCCGGGGCCGATGGGCATTCGTCCCGCTCAGACACCGATGACCGGCTGCATGGCTTGATGATCCCGAATGAGATTCAGGGCCTGGGATAACAGGCTTTTTCCCGGTTCTGTGCGATGCCATGTAGAAACACCAGAAGAATGAGGGAGTGGGATACAGTCGGCTTTTCCGGTCGGGGTATCGACTTCAATTTTTCGTCCCACGACTTCGATAAGCCTGTCGAAGTCCAAAAATTGCTGAATCGCCAGCTTGCCAACTGGAATGATTAATTCGGGTTGCAGGAGCTTGAATTCCTTGTCCAGCCATTTTCTGCATTGCGCTATCTCGGTTTTCCCGGGAACACGGTCGCCGCCTTTTGGATTTTTGCCGGGGAAACAACGGCATACGGCGGCCATGTATATCTGGTTACGGAAGTTTTCCTCCGCTATGCCGATTGAGGCGTACCATGAGAACAGCGTCTTGCCCGCCGTCCAGCCAAAGGGTTTGCCAACGCGCCCTTCGTGTCTGCCCGGCGCCTGTCCGATCTGAATTACCTTGCCGGTAGCCGGTGCACCGATAATCACCGGGCCTGTCATGTGCGGGCAGGCGGTACAGCTACTCAGGCGGGCCTGATGGGCGATGATTTTCTGCCGGCTTACAGGCACTGGACAAAGGCGTCGGCGATGTGGCGCATCATAACGAAATAGGCGTCGGGTCCGGCCGGCAGTTCAGAAGCGAGCGGATCAAGAACGACATTCCTGAGTTGATGTTCTTTTTGCAGGCTTTCAATGTAATCTGGCCGAAACTGTGGTTCGACTAACAGGCAGCGAGTCTGCTGCTCTCTGATTATTTTACCAATCTCATAAAGATGGCGGGTACCGGGTTGTGTCTGTGCATTGGGGTTGATGACGCCGTGCGTCCTGAGCTGGTAACGCCGCAGGAAACGACTCCAGGCATCGTGATACAGCAGTGCCGAAACCGTCTGCGGCCCGGAGAAGCGGGCACGAATGTCCCGGTCCAGCCGTTTCAGGCGGTTTGACAGGTGCGCCAGATTTTGCTCAATGGTATCGGCATGGGCAGGCAGGTGATGACGGAGGAGCTGACTGATATGGCGGGCATCGTGAAGCGCCATGACAGGGTCCAGCCAGCGATGCTGGTCTCCATGTAAATGTGTGTGGGGATGTTCCTCTTCAGCAAGCCGGATAATCAGTTTACTGGTCTGATTATTGATTATCCGTTGTAGCGCCGTTTCCATTCCGGGGCCTATCCAGATAATGATGTCGGCCTGCCGGATTTTATTCACATCGCTGGGACGAAGCTGAAAGGTGTGGGGCGACTGGTAGCCATCAATAAGCAACTGGGGCTCTGCAATGCCGTCCAGCAGGCCATCAACCAGCGAATGTACCGGTTTCATGGTAACCAGCACACCGGGCGTGGCGGAATGAGCCGATACGGCGAGAGTACACCAGACAATAACAGGCAAAATGACAAGGCGTAAATAAACCGGCATTAACAGGCCATTCCGAGCATCAAGCAAGGAGGGGCGATGGTATAGTAGCGGGATGCCGAAAGCAAATCAAAACCTGGAAATGGATACTGAGCCACTCATTGAAACTCGGGATGTCTGCGTTGTGAGGGATGGTCGGCATATCCTGGATCATATCAGCCTGAGTCTCATGCGCGGCGAGATCCTCACCATGGTGGGCTTGAACGGTTCGGGTAAAACAACGCTGGTAAGGGTACTGGCGGGGCTGTTGAAACCGGACAGCGGTGAGGTAAGAAAGCAGCCGGGTATCCGCATAGGCTACTGCCCTCAACGCGCTCACCCGGATGCGACACTGCCTATATCGGCTCGGGATTTCCTGCTTTTGACCCATGCCGCAACAGGCATGTCAATCGCCGGCGTACTGGAAGAGGTGGGTATTGGCGGTCTGGCATCACGGCAGATTTTCCGACTGTCCGGTGGTGAATATCAGCGGTTGTTACTGGCCAGGGCGATCCTGCGCAAACCCGATGTACTGATACTCGACGAGCCTATGGCGGGTGTGGATATGGCGGGCCAGAGTGATCTGTACGAGCTGATTCCGAGATTAAGGGATCAATATGGCTGCGGCGTGATTCTGGTGTCTCACGATATGCACGTTGTTATGGTGGCAACGGACAGGGTTGTGTGTATCAATCATCATCTGTGTTGCAGCGGTCAGCCGGAAAACGTAGCCGCACATCCGGAATTTGTTGCATTGTTTGGCGACCGTATCGCCAGGACACTGGCGGTCTATAAGCACGATCATGACCACAGCCATGACCTGCATGGCGATACTTTGGGGGCGGGCCATGAGCATGGCGATCATTCCCGATGTGAACATCATGGGTAGTCGTGCCTGATTTTCTCATTAACGCACTGATTGCCGGTACGCTGATCGCTATCATCGCCGGGCCGCTCGGCTGTTTTGTCGTCTGGCGGCGGATGGCCTATTTTGGCGCAGCCATTGCACATTCCGCGTTATTGGGCGTGGCGCTGGCATTGCTGGCTGGCAACCTGTTACTGGATGCGGCAACAAGCCCGGGCGACCTGGGTTATCGAGCGGGCAGTTCCCTGGTTAATGACCCTTGGCCGGTCGTGTTATTTGTGAGCCTGTCGCTGGCTGCGGGTCTGTTAGTTCTGCAACGCCGCCATTTGCTGGCCAACGATACGCTGCTTGGCATCGTCGCACACGGGTCACTGGCGATTGGACTGTTGATTGTCGCCTCAATGGCATCCCTGCGGGTTGATGTCATGTCCTATCTGTTTGGCGATATTCTTGGTATTGATCGTGCGGCTGTCTGGGCGCTCTCGCTGCCCGGTATCGCGGTGCTTGCCCTGCTTGTCCGGGAGTGGCGTCCGCTGCTTGCCACGACGGTGAATGCGGAGCTGGCCGCGGTAGAGGGGATCAATATCAGGCGAACCGAATTGATTTTTGTGCTCATGCTGGCCTGCGTGGTCGCTCTGGGTATCAGGTTGGTCGGCGTACTGCTTATTGTATCCATGCTGATTATCCCGCCGGCAACGGCAAGGCGCGTGGCGAATACGCCGGTGCATATGGCCACAGTGGCATCTGTTATCGGCGTATTTGACGTGTGGGCCGGGCTGGCAATGTCCTGGCATCTTGACCTGCCAGCGGGTCCGACGATAGTTACCGTGTCCATGATGTTGTTTATGGCAGTGATGCTATTGCCGGAGGAGCGTTAACTAAGGATATTCTGATTTAATCAGGGTTTCCTTGTCCACCATATGGCCTGCCGGTTTTTGACGAGGCGTTGAAAAACTGACCGACTCAGAATTCCCGTCCGGGCTCTCTTGACAACAGGGCGTGTACCGCCTGCCCAGGCGAGCGCCCCTGAAATAATACCCGATAGACTTCTTCGGCTATGGGCAGGTCAGTGCCGGTGGTTTGGGCGAGTTTGCGCATGGCCCGTGCTGTCTCGACGCCTTCCGTGACCTGACCAATACCCGTTTGTATGGTGTCCAGGTCGCCTCCTCCCGCGAGCGCCATGCCGAGTTGGCGGTTGCGTGAGAGGTCGCCTGTGCAGGTGAGCACGAGATCACCCAGCCCGGCCAGCCCCATGAATGTTTCAGCGTGTCCGCCCAGCGCCAGACCAAGTCGCTGCATTTCGGCGAGACCGCGGGTAATCAGGGCGGCTCTGGCGTTATCACCAAGTTCCAGCCCGTCAGCGATGCCGGCAGCAATGGCCAAGATGTTTTTATAGGCACCACCCAGACACACGCCGGCAAGGTCATGTGAAGTATAAATTCGGAATGTATCGCCGTGCATATAGTTGACCAATCGGTTTGCCAGATTCCTGTCTGTGGATGCCAGATTAACGGCAGTGGGTTTTTGCCGGGCAACTTCCAGCGCAAAACTGGGACCGGACAATACGGCCAGAGGAAAATCCTTGCCAAGGATGGTATGTGCAACCTGATACAGTAAGTGACCATTTTTCTGGTCGAGCCCCTTGGTGGCCCAGGCCAGGCCCTGTTCGGAGCTGATAATCGGCCTTAGCTGTTCGAGTACATTGCGGAATGCGATACTGGGGACGACAACCAGCAGCGTGTCGCATTGCCCGACACATTGTTGCAGGTCACTGGTAATCTGAAGGCTATCCGGGAGGGAAATTCCCGGAAGAAACCGGCGGTTCTGCCGTGATTCCCGGAGTTGTTGCGCAGCAGATAACCGGCATTCCCAGAGCAGGGACCGCCGACCGCCGCGCGTGGCTTGAAACGCCAGCGCCGTACCCCATGATCCTGCGCCAAGTATTCCTAACATGAAGGAACCGTATTCTATTCCCCGGTTGCGAATTCTTCAGGCTGCCCTTTTTCCCGCATACGCTTCTGGTAGAGGGAGTCAAAATTGACCGGACTGAGCAGGAACGCCGGAAAGCTGGCTTTTACTACGAGTCCGGATATGACTTCTCTGACATAGGAATACAGTATATCCGGGCATACCGAACCGGTCAGCCGAATACGGTCTTCGTCCGGAAAACCGGTTATCAGGAAAATGCCGCCCTGCACCGCTTCGGCTATGTAGGCAGTTTTATCGCCGAGGCTGACTGTTACGTTGACTTTGAGCTGCACATCATAAACGCCGGTCTCATCAATGACGTTGACCGTATTGTCCATCTGCACGTTGATATCCGGCTTCCATTCTTCCAGAAAAATCTGCGGGGCATGAGGCGCTTCAAAGGAAGCGTCCTTAACATAGATGCGCTGTATCGAAAAAGCAGGTCCCTGTGCTTCTACCATTAGTTAGTCCGTTTATAGTCAGTGTGTGGTTGTCGGCAGGCTGGCGCCCTGCCACGCCATAATGCCGCCACCGAGGTTGTGCACCTTTTCAAAGCCGTGGCTTTTCAGGACTTTGCAGGCGACAGCGGAGCGATTGCCGCTCCTGCAATAAACCACGATGTCGGCGTTCCTGTGCTTTTTCAGTTCACCCATGCGGGCTTCAAATTCACTCGTCGGCATATGCCTGCTGTTCAGTATATGCCCCTGACGATATTCGCCGATGCTCCGAGTATCCAGCAAAAGCATGTCCTCATGATTCATCAGGCGGGTTAGCTGGCCCGGGCTTATATCATCGAAACCACGTGTGGCACGGCTGATCTCGGTGGCAATAAGCACGGCGAGCACAACGACAAAGGCTGAGACCAGCACAAGATGATTGCCGGCAAATTCAATAATCTGTTCCATTTATCAGGCCGGTTACAAAAGATTGAGACAAAAGCTCATATATCTAGCTTTTCGAGCAGAACGCCTGACGCATCATATCAATGAGCTTGAGTATCCTTGCATCAGCAACGCGATAAAAAACACGGTTGGCGTTCTTACGTGAACCGATGATGCCCTTATCTCTGAGAATGGCGAGGTGCTGTGAGATGTTGCTTTGCGATGTGCCGACAGCGTCAACGATCTCCTGAACACATAGCTCATGATCCTCCAACTGACAGAGAATCTTTAATCGCAATGGGTGAGACATGGCCTTGAGTGAGCGAGAGGCGAGGTCTATATCTTCGTCTTTCGACATCAGGTTGAGTGCATTGGTGATCGGCATTTTATCTGCTTCCTGTATGTAAACCAGCCGGTTAGTTGGCATAACAACTTGGGATTCTAACCCGGGGACGCGATATGCCATTCGTTAAAGAAATTGAACATCCGGCAGGAAGCCAAGCTTGCTTCCTGCCGTTTTTCGGACGACTTGAGGCATTATTCTTCCCAATCCTGCTCCATGTAATCGATAAATTCATCCCAGCTTATCCTTTCGCCATTTCCTGATCGTGTTTGCCCCCGGCACCACTCAAGTCCGCTTTTGCGAATAATCAAGTTTCCGGTTTGCTTGTCCGTAGAGACTCCACGAATATTTATCTCAATACCTTTGTTTTTTACCTCAATACCTCTGTTTTCTGTCTCAACACCGAGACTTTTGATAAAAACTTTATTTGCCATGATTTTCTCCTTTTTCTCTACTCTCTAATGAATACTGACCGCTACCTAATACGGGATGATACAAAAAAACGTCAATGCAGGCACCTTGATCTTTTGTATTATGCGCACACTCGACTATCCAGCCCCCTGCACTAAGGACTGACGAACCATGAGTAAATCTTCAAAACCCATTGTGTTAATCATTATGGACGGCTGGGGTTACAGTGAAAGCCCTTATTATAATGCTATTTATTCTGCGCATACCCCTTTCTGGGACAAACTCTGGGCAAGCTATCCGCATACCCTGATTCGCACGTCCGGTGCGGCGGTCGGGCTTCCCGGCAGCCAGATGGGCAATTCCGAGGTTGGTCATATTAACTTGGGAGCCGGCCGCGTAGTTTACCAGGCAGCGACACGGATTGAGCGATCTATCAGAACCGGATCGTTTTATGAAAACGCCACATTGACCGCGCCCTTGGATGAAACCATGCAGGCCGGTAGAGCCGTGCATATTATGGGGCTGCTGTCAGACGGCGGGGTACATAGCAATGATGAACATATTCATGCCATGGTGCGCCTGGCAGCGCAGCGCGGCGTGGAAAAAATCCATGTCCACGCCTTTACCGATGGGCGTGACACTCCCCCCCGTAGCGCCATGCAGCCAGTCAGACGTTTGCAGGCTGCTTTTGACGCGCTGGGGAAAGGTCGACTCGCGTCTATTACAGGGCGCTATTTTGCCATGGACCGTGATAGTCGCTGGAACCGTATCAAGGTGGCCTATGACCTTATATTTCATGGCACCGCCGCGCATGTCTGCGCTACCCCAGAACAGGCTATCGACAGAGCCTATGCGCGTGGTGAAAGTGATGAGTTTATTGATGCAACGGCCATAGCACCTGAAGGGGAGTCTCCGACCAGGGTGGAAGAAGGTGATATGCTTTTCTTCATGAACTTTCGCGCTGATCGGGCGCGTCAACTGGCACAGGCCATCAATGATGACGATTTTGATGGGTTTGACCGTGGCCACCGTGTGAAACCGGGCGGCTTTGTCAGCCTGACTGAATACAGCGCCGCACTGGATATTCCCAAGGCATTTCCACCGGAACCGCTGGATAATGTCATGGGGCAATATATCGCCGATAAGGGCTTCCGGCAGCTCCGGCTGGCAGAAACAGAAAAATATGCCCACGTTACATTCTTTTTTAACGGTGGTACGGAGGCCATGTTCGAGGGAGAAGAGAGAATCATGGTTCCTTCACCGGAGATATCCACCTATGACCTGAAACCGGAGATGAGCGCGGAGCAGGTTACTGACCATCTGATTGACGCCATCAGGGGGGCACATTACGACCTGATTATCTGCAATTATGCCAATACCGATATGGTCGGCCACACCGGCAATCAGGATGCTTCGGAAAAGGCTGTGGTAACCATTGACGGTTGCCTGAGGCGCGTGGTTGGCGCACTTGAGGAAGTGGGCGGAGAGGCGCTGATCACGGCGGACCATGGTAATATTGAGTTGCTATTCGACGAGGAAACCGGGCAGGCGCATACCGCGCACACCACAAACCCCGTGCCGCTGGTTTATGTTGGCCGGAATGCTGAGATACTACCCAATGGTGCGCTTTCAGATATATCACCAACCCTGCTGATGATGATGGGACTGACACAGCCAATCGAAATGACGGGGCGGTCTCTGGTGAAGTTTACCGACGAATAAACGGTTGAAACCGATGGTGGAAAACTGTCTGCGTTTCTTTGTTGTCTTTACATTATTTTTATCTCTGTCGGCCAGGGCCACAGATGATGTTACCTTAAATCGGGAAAAACTGAAAAAACTGCGTCAGAAGATTCAGGCAACCCAACAGTCTATTCAGCAGGCTCAAGGAGCAAAGGACGACGTGCAGACAGCCCTGATGAGCGCCGAGAAAGAAATCAGCCAGATCAGCAGGCGTCTGAGCATTATTCGCCAGGACTATGGCTTGCAGCGGGAACGGCTGGAGCAACTGGAAGAGAAAGCCGACAATCGCCAGACTGCCCTGGCAATTGAGCAACAGGCACTCGCCAACCTGATGCGTTCCGCTTACCTGATGGACCGGCATGGTGATATTCATATGCTGTTGAATCAGGAAGGCCCTGCGCTGTTTGCACGTATGATGATCTACCATGGCTATTTCAGTCGGCAGCGGATACACCAGATAGACCGAGTTAATCAAAGGCTCAATGAGCTGGAAAGGGCGCAGCACGCAGTGTCTCTGCAAGCCGGAACTCTTACCAGATTACAGAATAAACAGGAGCAGGAGCGGCTCCGGCTGGAGCATCTCAAAGGGCAGAAACAGGAGGCACTACGACGCATACTGGCTGATATTAACAGCGAAACAGGTGTGCTGGGCAAGCTGAAAAAAGACGAGAAGTCACTCAGGATTATATTAGAGTCACTGACTGGCCTGTTAAACGACATTCCGCCGGGAATGGATCAGGGGGGAACCTTCGCCTCGCTGAAAGGCAGGCTGAAATGGCCCAGTATAGGCCGACTGATAAGACATTACGGGGCACAGCGGGGCAACAGCGGTAAACAATGGTCCGGTGTGGTTATCGGTACTCGCCAGGGCAATGATGTGCAGGCGGTTGCCCGTGGCCGGGTGGCATTTTCCGACTGGCTACGAGGCTATGGCTTATTGATTATTATTGATCATGGCGATGATTACATGAGCCTCTACGGGCATAACGAAAGCGTCTTCAGGGACACTGGCGAATGGGTTGAAGTCGGTGACGTGATAGCCAGTGTCGGCGATTCCGGTGGACAGAATCAGGCCAGCCTGTACTTTGAAATACGCAAAGGCGGCAAGCCACTTAATCCGATTCGCTGGTGTGTAACGAAAGAACCACCCAGGGGTTGATTTTGTGGATGAAACACTTTGGCCTCGCCGAGGTCTGTGCTAATGTGGACTTTGCTGCCTGATATGCAATGACCCGAAGCAACCATTCATGAGGAAGTTGATGAGACATTTTTTATTCCTGATTTTCGCGGCTGTACTGGTACCGGTATATGCCACGGAACAGTCTGGTACGGATTCGCGCCCGAGCATCGATAACATTTCGGTCCCATTCAGCGGGATTCGTACCTTTGCCGATGTCTTTGCACGGGTAAAAAAAGACTACGTCGAGGATATTAATGACAGCGAGCTCATGGAGAATGCTATCCGGGGCCTGCTATCAGGGCTTGACCCGCATTCAGCCTATCTGGGCAAAGATGAATATCAGAACCTGCACGAAGGCACAATCGGCGAGTTCGGCGGTCTTGGCATAGAAATCGGCGAGGAAGGCGGTTTTATCAAAGTCATCGCCCCGATAGATGACACCCCGGCCTATCATGCCGGGGTAAAGGCAGGCGATGTCATTATCCGGCTTGACGACAAGTCAGTAAAAGGCATTGGGCTGAATGAGGCCATCAAACTGATGCGTGGCGAGCCCGGCGAGCCAATTATCCTGACTATTATGCGGGAGAGGGTGGAAAAGCCTCTCAGGATCACTATTGTCAGGGATATTATCACCATCAAAAGCGTGAGAACCCGCACCCTGGAACCGGGCTATCTTTATCTACGGATTACCCAGTTTCAATCACATACCGCGGAGCTGCTTCGTGTGGCAATAAAAAAATTCAGGGAAGAGAACCCTTCCGGCATTAATGGCGTGGTGCTTGATCTGAGGAATAATCCCGGTGGCGTGCTTACCAGCGCCGTGAGCGTGTCCGATACCTTCCTGGAGGAGGGACTGATTGTTTATACTGAAGGCCGCGATTCCGATTCAGCATCCCACTTTCGTGCCAGACCCGGCGATATGGCTGAAGGGGCTCCGATGGTGGTGCTGGTGAACGGCGGTTCCGCATCGGCCTCCGAGATTGTAGCCGGGGCATTGCAGGATCAGGGAAGGGCAATCATTCTGGGTGAAAAGACATTCGGGAAAGGATCGGTACAAACTATTCTACCCATGAGCAACGGCGACGCCGTCAAATTGACTACGGCGCGGTACTACACCCCTGCCGGCCGTTCGATCCAGGCACTGGGGATTGAACCTGATATAAAAACCCGGAACCTGAGTCTGAAGAGAGATGCGGAAACAGACCTTGCCACAGTGACCGAAGCGCAACTGAGCAAGCATCTGGAAAATGCCGAAGAGAAGCCAGAAGATGCCGCCTCCCGGTCAAAAGGCACCGACCAGTCTCTGGCAGAGCAGGATTATCCCTTATATGAAGCACTGAATTTACTGAGGAGTCTGGCAATTATAAATAACAGGGCAGTGAAATCCTGAGATTGATGACGTGAAAGCCCAACGGATGCGGCAAGCCACCCTACTGATCGCATTACTGCTGTGCCCCCCGGGACAGGCCGGACAGGATGATCCGGCTGTCGCCATCATTATCGACGACATTGGTTACCGTACCCAGAACGACAGACAGGCTCTGGCGCTGCCCGGGCCAATCAGCTATGCCGTACTGCCTCACACGCCCGGCGCAGATGAGGCAATCCGGTCCGTGAGGAAATCGAACCGTGAGCTGATTCTGCATATGCCGATGGAGAAAGCGCACTCTCGCAGTAAAGCTGAGGCACCGGGCACCTTGAAGCAGGACATGAACCGGATTAACTATGTTCGCGCAATCCATCGAAATATTGCCGCCGTTCCCGGCATTGTTGCCGTCAATAACCATGAGGGTTCAGGATTAACGGCGGATATGGAACGTATGCGATGGCTGATGGAAGAACTTGCGGAATACCCTCATCTGGCATTTATTGACAGTCGAACCACACGCCATACCGTGGCATTGAACACGGCCCGGGAATATGGCCTGGCCACAACGCATCGAGACGTGTTTCTGGATCATGAACCGGAAAAAATTCATGAGCAGTTCGAGCTACTGATTGAAACCGCCAGACGCAATGGTACCGCGCTTGGAATTGCCCATCCCCATAAAGAGACAATTCGATATTTGCGCAGGCAACTGCCGGCTCTGGAACGGCGCGGGGTGCAGCTTGTCCCCGTGAGTCGACTACTGAAGCATCAACAACATATAAAAACCGGGAGGACACATGTCAAAGGTATTGGTGCCGCTCGCTGAGGGATGTGAGGAACTTGAGGCGGTAACGATTATAGATCTGCTCAGGAGAGCTGGAGTTGAAGTCGTCGTGGCGGGTCTGAAGGCTGGTGTCGTCACGGCCAGCCGTGGTGTCAGGATACAGCCGGATGCGTTACTCGATGAAGCTTTGCAGCATGATTATGACATGGTGGTATTACCGGGTGGCGGCCCTGGCTCTGAACGATTGAATGCCGATGACCGTGTTCGTGACTTGCTGATAAAGATGGCCAATAGCGAAAAGTTTACCGCCGCAATATGCGCAGCGCCCAGTGTGCTGGCGAGCGCCGGTGTGCTCTCGGGCAAGTCGGCCACCTGTTATCCGGGTGCTATGGATTCAGCCGCCCTGCCGGGTCTGGATACCGGTCAGGCCGTCGTCCAGGATGGCAGGGTCATCACCTCCCGCGGTCCCGGAACAGCCATTGACTTTGCCCTGAAGTTGATTGAAAACCTTGAAGGTCAGGTCAGGCGCGACGAAGTAGAAATCAGTCTGGTTCGTTAACCATGGGTATTGACCAATATCTGGTGCTGGGCAATCCGGTTGCCCACAGCAAATCCCCTCTGATTCACCGCCGGTTTGCCGCGCAAACCGGTGAAAATATCCATTATGATCGCCGTCTGGTGGAAACAGGTACTTTCGAGAATGCCATTCGCACGATGCAGCGAGAAGGTATTTCCGGTGCAAATGTCACGGTTCCGTTCAAGGAGGAGGCCTATCGCATCGCGGATGAGCTGAGTAACCGCGCCGACAGAGCCGGTGCGGTCAATACGCTGACATTCCACAGTGACAGCAGTATCCATGGCGATAATACCGATGGTGCGGGTATGGTCCGCGACATTATCGAAAACCATGGTCAGGTGCTACAGTCCAAACATATCCTGATACTCGGTGCGGGAGGTGCCGTCAGAGGTGTGCTGAAACCCGTTATTGACCAGCAACCCCGCTCAATCACTATTGCCAATCGCACCGTGGCCAGGGCAGAACAGTTGCGCGACCTGTTTACGGGTGAGTTTGAAATTAATGCCGGTGATTTTGCCTCCCTGGCCGGACACCGATTCGACATTGTGATTAATGGCACTTCGCTTGGCCTGCGGGGCGAGGTGGCACCGGTCCCTGATGGGGTGCTGACTGAGGCGGCCGTTGCCTATGACATGATGTACGGAGAAGGCTCCAGGCCATTTCGGGAATGGGCCAGATCCCGCGGTGCCATCATCGCACTGGATGGTCTTGGTATGCTGGTGGAACAGGCAGCAGAGTCATTTTATGTGTGGCGGCGCATTCGTCCACAGACCCTAAAGATCATTGAGCAGATTCGTGCATCCGCATAGAGAACAGTCGCCGCAAACCATTCGTCAGGCTGGTCGCTCGCTTTGCCGGCACCTGTTGAGTCGGCTTCCAAGAATCAACCGCAGGATTCAGTTATGCGCAAGAAAATTCTCAGGATAGCGACACGCCGATCACCTTTGGCCCTGTGGCAGGCTCGCTATGTGCGTGACCGCCTGCTGGAAGCCCACCCGGGACTGGAGATAGAACTGGTGGAAATATTGACCAGGGGCGACAAGATTCCGGATATGCCGCTTGCCGGAATCGGTGGCAAGGGGCTTTTCATCAAGGCGCTTGAGCAGGGATTACTGGATGGCGAGGCCGATATCGCGGTACATTCCATGAAAGATGTGCCGGCGGAATTGCCGAAAGGTTTTGAGCTTCCGGTGATCTGTGAACGTGAAGTCCCGCTGGACGCTTTCGTCTCCGGACAGTACGCCCATATAGATGAGCTGCCTGAAGGCGCATGTGTGGGAACATCAAGCCTGCGCCGGAGCAGCCAACTACTGGCAAGACGTCCGGATTTAAGGATTCTGAACCTGCGTGGCAATGTCCAAACACGTCTGGCAAAACTCGATAACGGTGACTTCGACGCCATCATTCTGGCTGCAGCCGGACTGATTCGTCTGCAGATGGAAGACCGTATTCGCAGCCCGATTCCAGCGGAGACTCTGCTTCCCGCCGCAGGCCAGGGTGCCGTGGGTATTGAATGCCGGCAAGGCGATGAAGAGATCAAAACGCTGCTGCAGCACCTGAATAACCCGGATATCAATACTTGCGTTAGTACGGAACGCGCCTTTATCCGCCGCCTTGAAGGCGGCTGTCAGGTACCTGTAGCCGGGTTTGCCCTGTTTGAAGATAACCGGATATGGCTGCGTGGTCTGGTAGCCAGCCTCAATGGTCGGGATGTGGTGGCAGGTGAAATACGTGGAGCAGCCAGTGACGCCGAGCTACTGGGATTCACCCTTGCCGAAGACCTGCTGGACCGTGGGGCGGACAGGATACTTGCGGAGCTGCATATAAAGTAGCGGGGGCGGACATCAAACCATTACCCGCACACCGTACCACCCGATCTGTTCACCATCGCGGTTGGCGACGCCCCCTGATTACTTATCCCGGCCATGGCTGGATGACTTAACTTTTTACCGGACATGAATTTATACCGGTTCCAGGGCCCGCTTCAATCGGGCAACAAATTCTGTCTCTCTGTGACTGGTCAGCAGCAGCTTTTCTGTTGAGCGTGTCATCGCAACGTACAGCAGTCTGGCAGCCGAGGCCGGCTCCTCTCCATCCGCCGGCATATTACCAATCCCGGACACTGCAACAACGGAAAATTCCAATCCCTTGCTGCTGTGTATAGTCATCAGCTTGACACTGTCAGCCGAGGAACTGTACTGGCTTTTCTCCCTTGATCTTCGGAGCCATTGACAGGGAACGCCCATGGACGTCAACCGGACATGCAGCTTTTCCCCCATCCAGTGACTGCGATAGGTTACGCACATATCGGACCAGGGGGTTTCCTGTTCGTCATGTATTTTTTTGAAGATACGGGCGATATAATTTACTTCCTCTTCATAGAAATCAAAGGTCTTGACCACGGGCGCAGGCCCTTGACGCCCCGTTGCCACAGGCTCAATCAGCGGCACGTGATCCTCGTCTCTGGCATTCGGCCTGAGATATTCACCGGCAAACCGGTAGGCGAAGTCAAGAATTTCCCTGGTGTTCCGGTAATTTAGTTTCAGCACCGTTGTCCGCCCCCTGGCCTGGATGCCGACACTGGACAGACTGAAGTCAAGCGGGCTTTTCTTGTCGTAGATCGACTGCGCGTCGTCATACAACAGCAGCAGTGAGTTGATATCGGGATCAACCATGCCGACGACAAGTTCCAGCCACTGCGGTTCAAAATCATGGCCTTCGTCGATCATGACTGCGCCATACTGACCTCTTGGTATCGCTCCCCTGGTGACTGCGGCAATGACGGTTTCGACCAGCCTGTCAACGTAATCGTCACCCGGCTGTGGCTTGTCGATATGGTAGGTTCGCAACTGCTCGCCGCACCAGTCATGGAAGTGATAGACGCTGGCCCGATCTCCAATACCTCGCTGTGAAATCAGTTCGCGCAGCCTGACAGCCAGAGTGATATTGAAGCAGAGAACCAGAATCGGTTTGTTCAGCAGTCTGGCGAGGTGGAGGCAGCGATAGCCCAGGATCAGGGTCTTGCCGGAACCAGCCACTCCGTGGATAACTCGATGGCCTTCCCCAAGGCTGCGGGCCAGTTGCTCCTGCTGCAGATCCATGACCTTGATAATGTCTGGCAGCAACTCTCCTGTTTCCTCCTTTTCCGATTCTGGAAAAAGACTGCCTTGATCGCCTGTATTGATTCTAATCTCGGGGTACAGATGCCAGCGGATACGGTCGATCTGCGGCAGGGTAAGAGGGCGCGGAAACTGGAAGTTGAACATATTCCACAGGCGCCCCTGAAAGGTCTCCGGCTCCACGCTTTCAATCATTTCGTCTTTACAGATGATCTGGTGCTCGGGCAATACTTCTCCAAGATCGGTAGCCTCAAATTGTTGGCGTGTAATATTGCTCAATACCACCCCAAAACCGTATGGAAAAGCCAGCTTGCCTTGATAGCGGCCCATTTGATGGACCAATTGTGGATCCTTCTCCAGTTGTTGAAGCAACCGATAGGTGCATTGGCGCACCTGTTGCAGAGGATTGCTAACGACTTTGGCACCGCTCGGGGTGAGAATCGTCGTCTTATCCTTATCAATTTTCTGAATGGTATCCAGCTTCCAGTCCTTCACTTCCAGCAACAACAGCCCTCGAGCCGGATGCAGGATAATAAAGTCGGAATACCGTAACCTCTCACCAACAGGCAAGTCGTACCAGCAGGAGTAATCATCCTCCAGATGACTACCGATACATCGGGCAAAACGCCTTTCGCCCGCCTGCATGCGATTAATGCAACTGCTTATAGAAGGTATCAGACTTGCCATGGAATCGAATCTCGAAAACCGGATAATCTTAATTCGGTCATTATACGCTTGCTCCCGAATTATATGCAGTATTTGCTATTGTATCGCGCGCATCGCTTATTCATGGTTTAATAAAATGGCATGGTTCCAGTCGAATATCTTTAGTGGATATGTTGCTTTATATGCGGCGTTATTCGCCCTTCAAAAACCCAGGTAGTGGCAGGTGATCCCATTGAATCACCGACCAAGAAAAAGGTTCGGACAGAACTTCCTGCACGATCAGTCGGTACTGGTCCGAATGATGCGGACGATTAATCCTCAGCCCGGTGATGCCATTGTCGAAATCGGACCTGGCGAAGGTGCCCTTACCTGCCCCTTGCTGAAGGCCCATGGAAAACTGACCGCCATTGAACTTGATCGGGACCTGATACCACCTCTGGAGGATAAGTGCCGAAATCTCGGTACGTTTACCCTGCTCCGGGGTGATGCCGTGAAGTTTGATTTTTCGACACTGGTATCAGGTGACAACAAACTCAGGATTGTCGGCAATTTGCCCTACAATATCTCCGTCCCCATGCTGTTCCATCTGGCCGAACACGCCGTAATCATCCGGGACATGCACGTGCTGTTACAGAGAGAAGTCGCATATCGTATCGCCGCACAACCCGGTGGCGGCCATTATGGCAGGCTCTCCGTTATGATGCAGACGATTTTTGATGTAGCGTTATTGTTCGATATCGGCCCCGGTGCCTTCAGACCGCCACCCAGGGTACATTCAACCTTTGTCCGGCTGATGCCTCATGCCGCCCCCATTATCGACATTCCCTCGACGGAGGCTCTGGCAACGGTGGTTACAGCGGCCTTTTCACGGCGCCGCAAGACTTTACGAAACGGCCTGAAGCAGTTGTTCGACAGTACCCGGATAAAATCCGCTGGTATTGACCCATCAAGACGCGCCGAAACCCTGTCGCTTGAGGAGTTCGCAAGCCTGGCGCGTGTGCTAGAATCCGACCTATCTTCAAGTCACTGAAACACCATGCAGTATTCCATCGATGTCAAAGCTGAACCCTTCTATATCCCGGCACAATCAGACCCGGAGGAAAGCCGCTATGTGTTCGCCTATACCATTACCCTGCACAACACGGGCAATATTGCGGCCCGCTTATTGACGCGCCACTGGATCATCACCAATGCCAATGGTGAGGTGCAGGAGGTCCGTGGCGACGGCGTGGTCGGCAATCAGCCCTACATGAGGCCCGGAGAAGATTATCAGTACACTTCAGGTTCCATCATGGAAACACCGGTCGGCAGTATGCGTGGCAGCTACCAGATGATTGCGGATGACGGTACGCATTTTGATGCCGAGATTCCCACCTTCACTCTGGCCGTTCCTGGCACCCTTAATTAATAACCACCATGGCCGTCTATGCCATTGGCGATGTCCAAGGGTGCTTCACGTCCCTGCGGGAACTGTTCAGAAAAATTGGATTCAATGCCGACCAGGATCGGCTCTGGTTTGTTGGCGACCTGGTTAATCGCGGCCCGGAAAACCTGCATACCCTACGATTCATCAAGGCGCTTGGCGATAGCGCCATTACCGTCCTCGGTAACCATGATCTGCACCTGCTGGCCGTCGCCTATGGACACCGCGAAATCCATTATACCGAAGATACCTTCGGCGATGTTGTCGCTGCCCCGGATTTTGAGGAACTGGTTAGCTGGCTGAGGAATCGACCGTTATTACATCATGACGAGGAACTTGAGTATGTCATGGTACATGCAGGGCTACCGCCGCAATGGAGTCTGGCGTGTGCCCGTAAATGCGCCAACGAGGTTCAGCAGGCGCTGCGAGGCGATATGATTGATGATTTCCTGGCCAATATGTATGGCAACGAACCTGATCTCTGGTCGAATAGTCTCAAGGGCTGGGATCGCCTACGCTACATAACAAATAGCTTCACACGCATGCGCTACTGCGAGCTTGACGGTACCCAGGACTTCAGAAACAACCGCGAGATCGGTTCTCAGCCTGACTACCTGCACCCCTGGTTCCGGCTGCCGAACCGTCGGAATATGGACGTAAAAATCATCTTCGGCCACTGGGCAGCGCTCGGACAGCATCAGGAAAAAAATATCTATGCCCTCGACAGCGGCTGTGTCTGGGGGGGTAAACTGACTGCCATGCGCCTCGACGGCGAACCCGAATATTTCCAGGTCAGTTGCAGCCGCAAGTGAGGGGCAGTTCTTTGGTTGTGCGCCTGCAATACCTACCACGGGGGGCGGGAATATACCAAACTCAACAACCTGTTAAGAGAACTCTGATTAAATCAGAGTTCCATCAGAACTTGCGTTTCAGCGTTTCAAAATAATAAGTGTAAGGATTTTTTTCGTCGGGTTGATGTGGTTCAATGGATTCCTGCAACCAGTCATCGGGTTTGAGCTCGGGGAACCAGACATCACCTGCAAAATTTTGGTCCACTTGAGTCAGATAAAGTTTATCCGCTCGCGGCAGCATCTGTTCATAGAGATTGGCGCCGCCAATAATCATGACTTCTTCCACATCACCAGCCGCATTCAGGGCTTGTTCAAGGGAGTGGACAACAATCCCACCTTGCGCGGCATAATGCCGGTTTTGGGTAACCACGATATTGGCCCTGCCCGGCAGGGACCTTCCCAGTGATTCCCTGGTTTTACGCCCCATCACAATTGGCTTGCCCATGGTAACCGATTTGAAATGCCGCAGGTCGGCCGGTAATCGCCACGGTAACCGGTTATTACAACCGATGAGTCGATTGCGGTCCATCGCAGCAATAATTGATATTAATGGCATGTTTATACTGCGATTGGTGCGCAGATGGCCTCGTGACAATGGTAGTCAATCAGCTCAAAATCATCGTAGGTGAAATCGAAGATATGCTTCACTTCGGGATTGATCTTCATTGTCGGTAACGGGCATGGCTCACGAGAGAGTTGCAATTCAACCTGTTCACTGTGATTCAGGTACAGGTGGGCATCGCCAAAGGTGTGTATGAAATCCCCCGGCTCCAGGTCGCAAACCTGCGCCAGCATCATGGTAAGCAACGTATAGGAGGCAATATTAAACGGTACACCGAGGAAAATATCGGCACTACGCTGGTATAGCTGGCAGGACAGCCTACCATCGGCAACATAGAACTGGAAAAAGGCGTGACATGGGGCCAACGCCATCCTGCCCCGCCGGACATTCTCTTCCGGACTGATTGATTCATCCGGCAGATCGGCCACATTCCAGGCACTGACAATCAGGCGGCGGGAATCCGGCGTCTTTCTGAGCTGCTCAATCAGCGTCGAAATCTGATCGATATGACAGCCATCGGGCGTCGGCCAGTTGCGCCACTGGTGGCCATAGATTGGGCCCAGGCTGCCGTTTTCGTCCGCCCAGTTATCCCAGATATTCACATCGTGTTTTTTCAGATAATCCAGTGTTGTTTCACCTTTCAGAAACCAGAGCAACTCGTGAATAATGGATTTTAGGTGACATTTTTTCGTGGTCACCAGGGGAAAACCTCTGCTCAGGTCAAAACGCATCTGGTATCCAAAAATGCTTTTAGTGCCGGTGCCGGTTCTATCGCTTTTCCACGTACCACTATCGTGCACATAGCGCATTAAATCAAGGTATTGTTTCATATTGATAGGGCGGCTCAGATGCCGCTTTCAGTTGTTCATTCCGTATCTTTGTGGTGAACGATATGCAAACCACAACATCCAGATACCAATCAGAATCATGGGCAAGCTGAGCAATTGCCCCATGGTAACCCAGTCGAGGGCGATAAAACCCAGGTGGCCATCCGGGGTGCGCACGAATTCTACCGCAAAGCGGAAGACGCCATAAATCAGGAGGAAGACAGCTGATACCGCCATACGCGGCGGGAATCTGGCTGAGTAAAGCCACAATATCAGAAACAGTATCACACCTTCCAGCATCGCCTGATAAAGCTGGGAAGGATGACGGGCAATTCCGTCACGGGTTACAGGAAAGATCATTCCCCATGGGACATCGGTTGGCCGTCCGATCAGTTCCTGATTAATAAAGTTTCCGATGCGGCCTGCCCCGAGACCCGGAGGAACCAGCGGTGCCACAAAGTCCATAATGGCGAAGAATTTTAATTGTCGGCGGCGACCATACAGCCACATAGCCACCAGTACCCCGAGAATTCCCCCATGAAATGACATGCCGCCTTCCCAGATCCTGAAAATAATGAGTGGGCTATTGATAAAGTCAGAGAGGTAATAAAACAGCGTGCTTCCGATACGTCCGCCAACAATGGCACCCAGCATGCCGTAAAACACGATGTCGTCTACCTGCTGCGTTGTAACAGGAGACCCCGGCTGTGCAGCACGCCGACGCCCCAGCCACCAGGCCAGAACAAGGCCGACAAGGTACATCAGGCCATACCAGCGAATCGCCAAAGGGCCGCCAAGATGAATCAGAATCGGATCAAAGTCAGGATGCGCCAACATGCAGATAGCCCGCTGCGTCATGGTAAGCTGATGAGACATCTTATCAGATTCCATGCGACGGGCTTTCAGGCATTGCCGTCTGTCCGTCACTTCCCTGAATCAGTCAGAGTTTCCCCGGATTCATGGCGCCGCCATCATGCCTTTTTCGGTATTTTGCCGGTAAAACCCGGGCCGCCGATGATGAGCATGATTGAATATAAACCATTTAGACGCGAATATTGTCACAATCAACGAATTTTCTATTCTTTTTTGTTATAAAATAAGGGTATGCCGTTGCATATAACCGCTGTGAAGAATTACCGACTGCTGTCATTTTTTCTAATCATCTATTCGCTTTCTTTTAGCTGCCTGGCGGCCCTTCCGCCTACGGTGAAAGCCATTCTCAAGGGAAACAATATTCCTGATGACAGCCTGGGGGTTCTTATTCAGCCTGTAGGGGGAGACGAGCCGATACTGACGCATAATATCAGCCAACCCTTCAACCCGGCGTCGGTTATGAAGATCATAACGACTTATGCCGCGCTGGAAATCCTCGGGCCTGAATATCAATGGAAAACCGAATTTTATACCCACGGCCAGCTCAGGAGCGGCACATTGTCCGGTGATCTTTACGTGAAAGGCTACGGTGACCCGTATCTTGTTGAAGAAACCCTGTTACCCGCGCTGCGCTCGTTGAGAAATAAGGGACTTAAACATATCACCGGGCATCTCGTTATTGATAACAGTCATTTTAATCCGGGTAATCAGCACCCCGGTGAATTTGATAACAAGCCCTACCGGATCTACAACGCAAGGCCCAGTGCCCTGATGACCAATTTTCAGGTAACACGGTTTACCCTGACGCCGGACACCGATGCCGGAGAGGTCGATATCAGTATGTGGCCTGAATCTCCCGACATTAAGATCGAAAACACGATGCAACTGGTTAATGGCAAATGCCGCAGTGCATATCGAGGGCCGAAAATGGAGTTTGACTGGAATACTCAGGAAACTGTTGCCCGTTTCAAGGGCAAATACAGCCGGAATTGCGGCCAGCGGGAGTTTCACCGCACTGTCGACCAACCCTCATCACTGTTTTATGGCGCGTTCTATCCCACCTGGAAGTTGCTTGACGGAACTTTGACCAAAGGCGTACATGAAGGGACCGTCCCGGAAAACGCCCGGCTGTTTTATACTCATCAGTCAAAACCTTTAAGCGACATAATTCGACTGATTAATAAACACAGCAATAATGTTATGACCAGACAACTAATGCTGACGATAGCGGCTGAAAAAAGCCCCCCCCCAGGAACCCTGGAAAGGGGGCGTCAAGCGATTAATGAATGGATGCAAAACCTTTCCATAGATACCGAAAATTTTTATATTGATAACGGTTCCGGCCTGTCACGAAGCTCTCGCGTGTCTGCAAAAACCCTTAACCAGATCATGCAACATCAATGGCAAAGCCCATGGATGCCTGAAATTGTCAGTTCCCTGTCCATATTGGGGAAGGATGGCACGGGGAAGAAGCGACTAAAGCACAGCCCTCTCAATGGTCATATGCATTTAAAAACCGGGCTGCTGGATCACGTCCGAACCATTGCCGGCTTTTATCATGGAAACAATGGCAAACGCTACATATTTATTGCATTGCAAAATCACGAAGACATACATAAACTCACCGGTACGAAAATTCAGGATGCGCTAATCAAATGGCTGGATAGCCGGTAACCTGAAAATATTTTATATCGCCCTCATCGAATGGGCTATAGCACTAATCGCATTGAAAAATGCAATATTTTAGAGGGAGAAAATATGGATTTCGCCGCTTTTGCATGGATTATACTGGCGCTGGCTGTCGTGCTGGTCTATATGAGCGTTAAAACCGTGCCTCAGGGCATGGAACACACCGTTGAGCGCTTTGGCCAGTACACCCACACTTTAGGACCCGGTCTGCGATTTATCGTCCCTGTCATGGACCGGATTGGCCGCGAGGTCAACATGATGGAACGTGTGATGGATGTCCCTACGCAGGAAATCATCACCAAAGATAATGCCATGGTGTCGGTTGATGGCGTGGTCTTCTTTCAGGTACTTGATGCGGCCAGCGCATCCTATGAGGTCAACCACCTCGAAGTCGCCGTCCTTAATCTCACCATGACCAATATCCGCACGGTCATGGGCAGCATGGATCTCGATGAATTACTCTCGCAGCGCGACACCATAAATGCCAGGCTGCTGACCGTTGTTGATGAGGCCACACAGACCTGGGGAGTCAAGGTCACACGTATTGAAATCAAGGATATAGCGCCACCTAGAGACCTCGTTGATGCGATGGCGCGGCAGATGAAAGCCGAGCGTGATAAACGTGCGTCAATACTGGAAGCCGAGGGTCAAAGGCAGGCTGAAATTCTCCGAGCTGAAGGCGAGAAACAAGCCGCCATCCTTGAAGCTGAGGGTCGTAAAGAGGCCGCTTTTCGTGATGCTGAAGCACGTGAACGTGAGGCCGAGGCCGAAGCCAGAGCAACCAATATGGTATCCGAGGCCATTAGTAAGGGTGATATCAACGCCATTAACTATTTCGTTGCCAATAAATATGTACAGGCACTGCAGTCCATAGGCACTGCGCCAAATGAGAAAGTTCTTTTTCTGCCCGTGGAGGCAACCGGGATAATCGGTGCAGTGGGCGGCATTACTGAGATTGCCAAGCAGGCGTTTGCCGATAGAGCCAGCGGAGGCAAGGCTTAATGGATTTTGTTGAAACAATGACGCCTTGGCATTGGCTGGCATTGGCAGGCGTATTATTAATCATAGAGGTTCTGGCGCCCGCCGCATTTTTTTTATGGATTGGAATCGCGGCCGCCATTACCGGTCTGGTTTTACTGATCGTCGATATCGGTGCCGAAGCCCAGTTGCTGATATTCTCCGTGCTCAGCATCGTGTCCATCATACTCAGCCGGATATATCTAAGGCGCAATCCACCTCAAGCCGATTCCTCCACTCTCAGCCGGCGTGGAGAGCAGTACATCGGCAAAACTTATATTCTGGCCACACCGATAAAAAATGGCGTCGGCAAGGCAAAAGTGGGGGATAGCCTGTGGCGCGTCGAAGGCGAGGATATGCCGGTAGGCACCCGCGTTACCGTTACCGGTATCAGCGGTAGCAGCCTTATCGTTGAAAGTACGCATTAGCCGCCAGCGACTTCAAAGTACACGAGCAGCGTTCGTTGAAGTAAAAATCCGTTGTTATCGCTGACCATGAAAAAACGGTTCGCCCTGTGGTGCGTCAGCCCTTCATAGTTATCAACGGGTACTTTTCCATCGGCCTTAAGATTAACCCGTCTAGTGATATTAAATACGGAACCCGTATCAGGGACGATTCGTTGCAGTTCAATTTCCCAGGTCAGAGGGAATAAACGATGTCGGCGTAACAATAAAATCAAGCTGCCATCATCCATCGATTCCACCGCACATACCGAAAAACCCTGCTGCCTATCGCGTGGTATTTCATAACGCCGATCATCTGCACCGTAAAAAGTCACTTTATCCCGGTTTGCCTGTGCCAACGGCAGTTCAGGAATAACCAACACTCCCAGATTGTTGTGAATCGTTACCGCTTCCAATGCCCTGGAACGCCTATGATAACTGGTATGCTTTAACAGATACTCCGGCAATAATTCGTAGCGTAAAAAATCGCCATTTGGCTTATGCCATTGCAATCGCGGCTTGTTTTCAAAAGACACCAGGAGTTCTTCATCTCCCAGCCTGCCATTGTCTGCTTTCAGGATATGCAGGCCCTCGCTGTCGCTATAGGGGTGCGGCAGTACGACGCCGTCCTGATTTCTTAGCGCATAAGCCCGCTTCAACTCAATCTCTGAAATTTTATCCCCGGCAAATGAAAGGCCGAAATGAAACAGGGCGCCACGATCGCTAATCGCGTACAGGATTTGCTCATCTTCACTCCACGCCAGACCGGATAATTCGACCATATCCAGGTCGTTCATCGTTGTAGTGAACAGATTGTGCAACGACAGGATTCGAATGCCGTCGGCAATCAACGGCTTTCCATTCTCAATAACCTCCAGCTCTTCATAATCGAAAGCGTGCAGACTGGAATCGGGGAGCAACACCAGAACAAAAAACAGCACGGCACGCATCAAAAAAACTCCATTTGATCGCCTGGAGGACAGGGTGGCATAAATTGTGAGCAATCAAGCGGTGCAAGGCGGCTGACCATGCTGGATTTCTTCATAGCTAATTGAAATCGTTGAGCAATCAAATCGGCGTACACACCCGTACCTGTCTGCCGCTCTCTCCAGTTTGAACGGTACAATTTTCCTCCATGAATATCCTGCATATGATGGAGCACATGTTTGGCCTTCAATGGAAAGTGATCATTTAACCATTCAGAAAACAGTTCTTTTAGCTCCAGCGGCAAACGAAGCAGGACATATCCCGCTGAGCAGGCACCGGCCTCACTTATGGCATTCACGATACTCTCCAGTTCGTGGTCGGTTAATACAGGAATAACCGGTGCGATGAGTGCGCCGGTTGGAATGCCTGCACAAGTCAGTCTTTCGATCACCTCAAGACGTCGCTTCGGAGTCGCCGCTCGCGGTTCCATCACCCGGGCTACATCCTTGTTCAGCGTCGTCATCGACACCATGACATCAGCCAGACCACTGCTCGCCATTTGTGCCAGAATGTCGATATCCCGCTCTACCAGCGATGACTTGGTAATAATACTCACCGGATGCTTACATTCCGCGAATACCTCAAGCAATGATCGCGTAATCCCCAGTTTACGCTCCACCGGCTGATAGGCATCGGTGTTTGAACCAAGCGCAATATACGAGCATCGATAGTTTTTTCTACCGAATTCCTCACGCAATTTTTCAGCCGCATTCGCCTTATGATAGATCTCTGTTTCAAAATCCAGACCGGCGGAATGCCCTAACCAGGTATGAGTCGGACGCGCATAACAATACACGCAACCGTGCTCACAACCTCGATAAGGGTTTATTGATTGATCAAAGTAAATATCGGGCGACTGGTTACGGGCAATAATTGACTTCGCATCATCCACATGTAAATAAGTTTTAACAGGGGCATCCTCCCTGCCCGAAGCCTCCCAACCATCATCACACGGCTCATACGTTTGTACTTCATAGCGACCATTCCGATTACTGAGTGCACCACGACCTTTCATCTGAAAATTTACGCCACCTTATTCACGTCGAAGCGATCTGCGACATAGCTGCTGACAATATCCTTGAATTCGTTTGCGATATTATCACCACGTAAAGTCTTCAGCTTTTTACCATCGACAAACACCGGCGCTGCCGGCACTTCTCCCGTACCGGGCAGGCTGATACCAATATCCGAGTGCTTACTTTCTCCCGGGCCATTTACCACGCAGCCCATGACGGCCACAGACATGGCTTCCGACCCTGGAAACCTGTTTCGCCAGACCGGCATCTGCTCCCGTAACCAGTTCTGAATATCTGCGGCCAGTTCCTGAAAAACGGTACTGGTGGTACGACCGCAACCAGGGCACGCAACCACCAATGGCGTGAAATTACGCAACCCCATGGTCTGCAGGATTTCCTGTGCGACGATGACCTCCCTGCTGCGGTCACCGCCCGGTTCCGGCGTCAGCGAGACGCGGATGGTATCACCAATCCCCTGTTGCAGCAGGACGCCCATCCCGGCGGTTGAGGCCACGATACCCTTGGAACCCATACCGGCCTCGGTCAACCCAAGATGCAGAGCGTAATCACATTTTGATGCCAGTTGCTCATAAACACGGATCAAATCCTGTACTCCGCTTACCTTGCAGGAAATAATGATGTGATCACGTCCCAAACCAATTTCTTCCGCCTGCCGAGCACTCTCCAGAGCGGACCGTACCAAGGCATCGTACATGACATCACGGGCTTCCCTGGGATCATCCCGCCGGGCATTTTCGTCCATTACCCGTGCCAAAAGCTCCTGATCGAGGCTGCCCCAGTTCACTCCGATCCGTACCGGCTTGTCATATCTGATCGCCGTTTCAATCATAGTGGCGAATCGTTCGTCGCGCCTGGTACCTGAACCGACATTTCCCGGATTAATGCGATATTTTGCCAACGCCTGGGCACAATCCGGATACTTCGTCAGCAGGGCATGGCCGATATAATGAAAGTCACCGATGAGGGGAACATTGATATTGCGTTTCAGCAGGCCCTCATAAATCGGGCCAACAGCGGCGGCGGCCTCCTCAGTATTTACCGTGATTCGTACCAGTTCAGAACCAGCTTCGGCCAGCAGGGTAACCTGCTCAATAGTCGCATCAATGGCGGCGGTATCGGTATTTGTCATGGATTGCACCACTACCGGCGCATCGCCACCCACCACGATATCTCCCACCCTGACGCCAACAGACTGTCTTCTCATAATCACTGACTGATCCCCGCAAACGCGAATTTATCCAGAATGGCAAATCATACCGGATCAGGCTAACGCCTGCGTGCCAGACGGCGAAGTGATCGCGCCAGACGCTCGTCAGACACATCGTTTGCCGACATGGCAACCAGATCACGGGCAGAGTCACTCATCCGGCGTTCGACCTGCCTCGGTCTGACGTCATCCTCTGCCATATCCTTCAACGGTCTGTTTTTTACAACGATACCACCGAGACCATCAAGGCCACAGGACTTCAAAATAGCCAGAACCATGCGCTGCTGCATCCTGACATGCGTTGCCCACTCACCTCCTTTAACGTGGATGACGGCCCGCTTATGGGTATCAATATCAGCCAGCTTTACCACGGTGTTAATCGACAACGGTAACTGCCGAATCAGGCACTTATTCAGCCTCGATAACTGCAAGGCCCGCGCCCGAATATCGGCAAGCACACTTTTGCCAATCAAGGAATCTACACGATGTCTGGACATTCGTACCATCATACATTTACCCAGGATATTGGCAATGCCATGCACCGGAACATGGTACATTATTAACAGCAATCAAGCGCAATATGTGATGGACTCATACCGTGGATGAAATATGGTGTTTATTCTCCGGACCGGCCTTTGTACTATCGCCGTCCTGTTCGCTCAATTGCTTTACAATCACAAGCGTTTTTAACTTGGAGGTCGGACCATGGTTGGCTGGACGGATGTCGCCAGGGCTTCTGAACTGGCACCCGGCGAGTATCGCGTGGTAGATATTGATGACGTGATGATTGCAGTATTCAACATTAACGGCGAGTTTTATGCCATTGAGGATAACTGCACACACGACCATTTATGCCTGACAGGTGGTGAGATCGAAGGCGACGAAATTATCTGCCCGCATCATGGTGCACGCTTTAATATCAAGACCGGAAAGGCTTTAACGGCCCCTGCTTATGAAGAAGTACCAATCTTTCCCGTTCAGATCGTAAACGGCGTGATTCAGACCAGGGACGACCGCTGGGACTAACCAGCGATCATACAGACCCAACCGGGCACTGACTGAAAAGAAAAACCGCACTAAGCCGGAAAACAGACTGCGTGACGATAAGGGCAGGTAACTAGCCCTTTGATCCTGAAATATCCCAGGCATAAGTACAGTCAAGATGAGAGCGAATCCTGATCAGGCCACTCACGCCATCATCAACCATGATTTGAAGCGGTGTACGTTTCTGGAACTTTTTACTACGAGAACATATAAAGCGGGCACGTGCGTGCTTACTATTGGGGAAATACGTGCACAAAGCCTCGGCGATACCCAGAAGATGCCCAGCCCTTTCCAGAACATCCCGATCATCCGGCAAGGGCATATCTTCTCCCAGCTTATACATATGGCGTTTGCGGATAGCCTCAGGGAGCGCCAGCAGGGCATGCTGATCATCAAGACTCAGTTGCCATTGACCAAACATATCCATAATAAACCTCGCCATGTGCATACGAGTATCTTCATCAAACTCCTTTGCTTGAGCGCCCATCACATCATTCTCGCTGAAATTCAGGGTTTTTCATATAGCCAAAGAGGCTGGGAAATCTCTGAATAACTCCCAGAGGATGGAATATATGGCTAAAACCACTTCTCAGAGACTACCTGAGGACAGGAAGTAACTGGCGATGAGGCAAGGCCGCCTCGCTTGATTTCAATTCACAGGATGGGCCACTGAAAAATCAAGCAGATACGGAATATACGGGAAGCATCATATCACCCAACCGGTACAGGCAAACCAGACAAAACACCATAAAGAAGCACCATATACTGGTAAAAAGTGACGTGTTGAAATTAAACAGCAGGCCCACCATGCCGACGCAGGCCAGCAAAATCCCGGACCCCAGGCCCCAGCCAAGGTATCGCTGCGCGATATCCACATAGCAGCGGGTCGAACCGGTCAATATCGACAAGGACACACTGGCAAAACCAGCAGTAATCGCGCCAAAGGTGACCGTCGCGCTTAAGATAGTCACTTGATGGGTTCCGAGTTTCAGCTCAGCCCACCAAGACACCGCGCCACTCAACGCGGCAAACACTTGCGGATAGTACTTCTGCCAAATCGTGAGTGCCATTATAACGCCATTTTGGTCCAAAAATTACAAACGGCTATGGCGGAGAGCGAGGGATTCGAACCCCCGGAGGGTTGCCCCTCAACGGTTTTCAAGACCGCCGCTTTCGACCACTCAGCCAGCTCTCCGATGACTTCATTTAACTTCCCGGCCATCATCTTAATGTCTGGCCCGCGTTTACCTCGCCTTACCTGCTGCGGGGAGTATGAGGATACCGGAAACGACATTGGAAAACTACTTCATGCCCTGGTTCAGTGCCGATGAGACAAAATCAAGCGGCCTGCATGGGCTGCCGATAGCCGTCCATGGGCGTTTCCAGACCAGCTTCATCATCCTGCATGTTGGATTATCAGGCTACCCGATTTCCTGGCCTGCCAAAGTCGCATTGTGGCGGAGGTTTGAAACCGTGGCTATGGCACGACGGTGCCGAGTTTGCCCGGCAGTCCGGCGGAGAGCGCCAAAGGTGTCTGAACTTATGCACGGGTTGGCACTCTATAAGGGAGAGTGCTAGAATGCCGTCAGAAACTTTGGATACTGAGGAATTCAGGGAGGTTATAAATGACATCGACTGTTTTAGTCCCGAAACAAAATACAGAAATGGCAATGCCGTTACTGACGGGTAGCCTGGACCAATATATCCAGAGCGCCTATAACGTACCGATGCTTTCCGCTGAGGAGGAGCATGAACTGGCTGTGCGCTTCCACGAGGAAAGTGACCTGGATGCCGCACGCAAACTGGTCATGGCACACCTGCGCTTCGTTATACACATCGCACGTGGCTACAGCGGCTATGGTCTGGCGCTAAACGATCTTATTCAGGAAGGTAACATCGGTTTAATGAAGGCTGTCAAGCGATTCGACCCTATGGTCGGTGTACGCCTTGTCTCCTTCGCGGTTCACTGGATTCGTGCTGAAATCCATGAATTTGTATTACGCAACTGGCGTATAGTCAAAGTGGCCACCACCAAGGCGCAGCGTAAGCTGTTCTTCAACCTGCGCAGCAGAAAAAAGCGTCTGGGCTGGCTCAACCGGGAAGAGGTTAATGCAGTTGCTGAAGACCTTGGCGTTAAGCCGGAAACCGTTCTGGAAATGGAGCGTCGCCTGAGTGCGCACGATACTGCGTTCGATGCTCCGGTAGATGACGATGACGAAGATGCCTGGAAAGCCCCGGCGGCTCACCTGCGGGACCGTCAGACTCCGGACCCGGCGCAGGTGCTGGAAGACGATGACTGGCAAACCCGGCAACAGACCAGCCTGATTTCGGCACTTGAAGAGCTGGATGATCGCAGCAAGGATATCCTGCAGCGTCGCTGGCTGAATGAGAAAAAAGCCACATTACACGAACTGGCGAACGAATACGGCGTATCCGCTGAACGTATTCGCCAGATTGAAGCTGCTGCAATGAAGAAAATGCAAATATCGATAGCCTTGTAAATCTCAGGGTCCACCAACTATAAAAAAGCCGGTCATTGACCGGTTTTTTTATGCCGAACATTGACTGATTTCGACTTGTGTCATTTCTGTTCTCTTGAATTTCCGGCACCAAACCCTATGTAACTACCGCAACAAAGCAGCATTGTTATATTGTTATAAGGAGATGAAATATGAACTTAACACATTTTGATTCATATAAAATGATCCCGCGTCATGGTGATCCTGGTCGTTTACTCGACGCATTTATGCCTCGTTTTGAGCGCGAGGAAACAGCAGCCGGCTATGACTGGGTCCCTGCTGTCGATATTAAAGCGGCAGGCAACAGCTACATTATCCATGCCGATGTTCCCGGCATTAAGCCGGAAAACATTGATGTTTCGCTGGAAGACGGTGTTCTGACGATTCGCGGTGAACGCCGATTCGACGGCGAAGAGGCCAAGGATGGTTACAGACATGTTGAGCGTGTACGCGGCACTTTCTACCGTCGCTTCACAATCCCTGACATGGCCGATCAGGAAAGGGTGACAGCCAGGTGTAACGATGGCGTACTGGAGGTTGTTATTGAAAAACAGGAGAAGGCACTACCCAGAAAAATTGCTGTTAATTCATAGCAATGTGTTTTGTGATGCGGCATAGCTATCACCTGCCGCATCCTGAGTTTTTCCTTTCCTCTGGAGCGTCGAGGAGGCAGTCGTCGCAAGTAGCATGGCTGTCGCACCTTCTTGATTTAGATCTGGCCTTGAGGGCGACTACCCAGGCATGAATCCGTCGGTAATTTTATGGTCTGATACCGCTTCTAAGGAACATCATCCGGACGTTTTATGGCTATACGAAATCACACCTTTATCGGGCTTTTGCTGATTATCGCCCTGTTTGTATCCGGGGTGTTACATGTACATGCCGCCCTGCCTCTCCATGCCAGCGGACAGGCCCTGCCCACCCTGGCACCCATGCTTGAAAGGATAACTCCGGCCGTTGTAAACATTTCGGCAATTGGTGAAGTTCAGGTACGTTCCCGAGCCCGTAGCAACCTGTTTGATGAACCCTTCTTCCGACACTTTTTCGATATGCCCGGCTACCGCCCTGAAACCCGCAAGACGCGCAGTCTGGGCTCAGGCGTTGTTGTAGATGCCCAGAATGGGTATGTCCTGAGTAACCATCATGTCATCGAGGATTCTCAGCAGATTATTGTAACTTTTAAGGATGGTCGGCAACTGGAAGCCCGACTTATGGGCTCAGACCCGCGCACAGATGTCGCTGTCCTGCAAATCCCCGCCAGGAATCTAACGGCTGTACCCATGAGCGATTCTGATAAATTAAGAGTCGGTGATTTTGCTATAGCCATTGGTAATCCCTTTGGATTGGGACAAACCGTAACCTCCGGTATTGTCAGCGCCCTGGGCAGGAGCGGTCTGGGTCTGAGCGGAAAAAACGGCCAGCAAAACTTCGAGGAGTTCATTCAAACCGATGCAGCCATCAATGTCGGTAATTCCGGAGGTGCGCTGGTTGATCTGAGTGGTAAGCTGGTCGGTATCAATACGGCGATTCTGTCGCCGAATAGAGGGGGGAATGTGGGAATTGGCTTTGCCATTCCAATCAACATGGCTAAAGCCGTCATGGACCAGCTTGTCGCACATGGGGAGATCAAACGCGGCTATTTTGGCGTAGTCGTACAAACACTGACACCGGACCTGGTAGAGGCCATGAATACCAGGTTAAAGAATGGGGTCATTATTGCCGGGGTCGAAAGCGACTCGCCCGCCGAGAATTCAGGTCTTCAAGTACACGATATCGTCACCAGCATCAACGGCCATTCCGTGAAGAGTTCAATCGAAATGCGCAACCGGATTGGGCTGCTCAATATCGGTGACCGTGTCACCATGGATGTCTATAGAGGGGATAAAAAAATTACGTTAACTGCGGAAATTGGCAGTGAAAAACCTGCCAGATCCATTGCGGGCGATAAGATTGATCCAAGGTTGGCCGGTGCAGTTATTGCCGATATCCCGACTGGTTCAAAACCGGTTGATCGGGGAGTTTTTATAGCTGAAATTGAGCGCGACTCACCTGCATCGGGATATAGCCTGGAAAAGGGCGATATTATCGTCTCTGTCAACCGCAGGCGTGTAACGAGTATTAAAGATATCCGGGCGATAATGCGCCTGCGACCGAAACAGATATTGATCAATATTCAGCGTGGTCAATCGGCTTTTTTTCTCCTGATCAGATAATAAGCCGGGCGGGCCGGTGTTGTCTGATGCCCTTCGATATGATGTCTGCCATTTGACAGCATTATTACCGGTCTGCGGCACTGGCATAACAGATTTTATCCCGGCAGCGTCGATCCCGGTACGACAGTTACCTAACAGGCTGTTGAAATTCTACTCATGCGGCACGATACGGCGTTAAAAATGACCTCAAAATGCTCATTTACTCTGGGTAAACTGCGCTTTTTCGGCCATTTTTGCCTTGTCTCGCACTCGCCTGAGCGAATTTCAACTACCTGCTCAATGTCGATTTAAGCCGCTAATGGGTTTCATCCCAGTTATTTCCAATGCCTGATTGGACCAGTAACGGTAATGACAATTCGACCGCATTACTCATCAGCGTGTTTATCTCTGCGGAGATTTCTTGAGCCGATGGCCGTTCTATTTCAAACACCAGTTCATCGTGAACCTGCATAATCATTTTGACCGGCGGACTTTCTCTTTTTATCCAGCCATACACGGAAATCATTGCGCGCTTAATAATGTCGGCGGCGGTTCCCTGCATGGGCGCATTGATTGCGGTGCGCTCTGCTGCCTGACGACGCATGGCGTTACGTGCACGAATCTCCGGCAGATAGAGTCGGCGCCCAAATAATGTCTCTACATAACCATCAACTGCCGCCTGCTTTCTCATGCGGTCCATAAATTCCAGCACACCCGGATACCGACCGAAGTAGGAATCAACATATTCCTGTGCTTCATTATGACTGATATTGAGCTGCCGGGCCAAACCAAAGGCGGACATGCCATAAATCAATCCGAAGTTAATGGCCTTGGCTGCGCGTCTTTCATCATTACTCACCTCGTCCAATGCCAGACCAAAAACCTCTGCGGCTGTCGCACGATGTATGTCCCCACCACTGTGAAAGGCCTTGACCAAGCTTTCATCCTGCGAGAGATGCGCCATGATTCTCAATTCAATTTGAGAATAATCCGCCGCTAAGAGAACGTGATTTTCAGATGCGATAAACGCCTGCCGAATACGCCGGCCTTCCTCAGTGCGTATGGGGATATTTTGCAGATTAGGTGATGTTGAAGACAGTCGCCCGGTCGCCGCCACCGCCTGATGATAAGAGGTATGTACACGACCTGTATTTTTATCCAGTTGTAGCGGCAGCTTATCGGTATAGGTGGATCTCAGTTTGCTCAGACCACGAAATTCAAGAATTAACCTGGGTAATTCATGATTCTTTGCCAACTCCTGCAACGTGTCTTCTGCGGTGGAGGGCTGTCCTTTGGGTGTCTTTTTGATCACTGGTAATTTCAGTTTATTAAACAGTATTTTCTGTAATTGTTTTGGCGAACCCAGATTAAAGGATTGCCTTGCCTCGTCATGCGCCTTTTGTTCCAGAACCAGCATACGGTCAGCCAATTCCTTGCTTTGTTGATGTAGCAGATCACTGTCAACCAGCACTCCGGTACGCTCCATGGATGACAATACAGGGATCAAAGGAATTTCTATTTCATTCAAGACCGACTGCAATTGATTATCACTCTGCAATCTGCCGGCCAGTACTTTATGAAGCTGTAACGTGATGTCAGCATCTTCTGCCGCATAAGGCGCTGCAGTCTCCAGGGGCACCTCGTTAAACGTCAGTTGTCTGGCACCCTTGCCCACAATATCTTCATAGCGAGTGGTATCCGCACCCAGATATTTCTTTGCCAGTGAACCCATATCATGGCGCACCGCCACAGAATTCAATACATAGGACTCCAGCATGGAGTCATGTTTCGCGCCCCGCAGCTCTATATCGTCATTGGCCAGAACATTCATATCGTATTTAATATTCTGACCAACCTTAATTTGAGCATCATCTTCAAGAAGCGGTTTTAGTTGTGCCAACACCCATGCGCGATCAAGCTGGGGCAACACTCCCGGATAATCATGCCCTATCGGAACATAGGCAGCCTCGTTCGCTCTGACGGCAAATGACACACCAACAATCTTTGCCTGCATATAATTCAGATCGTCTGTTTCCGTGTCGAAGGCAAAAATATCGGCTTCTTTCAGGCGGTCCAGCCATTGCGTAAATTCCTCCTGAGATAAGATGGTTTGATAATCCTTCTCCTGCCTCACCTCACCTGCATCACTGGCCTTGTCTTCATTTTCCACAAACTGGCCGATACCCGCACTGAACTCAAAGCGCTCAACCAAAGGCTGCAGGGCAGATAAATCCGGGTCGGTTCTCAATAGCGATTCCGGCGTTTCCGAAAGCCGGACATCTGTTTTAATCGTGGCCAATTGGCGTGAAAGTGGCAAAAATTCCAGTGAATCACGTAAATTCTGACCGACCCTGCCCTTAACATTTTCAGCGTCTGCCATAATGGCATCCAGTGTCTGATATTGACCCAGCCATTTAACCGCCGTCTTCGGGCCCACTTTGGGCACCCCGGGAACGTTATCTACCGTATCACCAATCAGCGCCAGATAATCAATAATCTGGTCGGGCCGCACTCCAAACTTTTTCAGCACACCGGCTCCATCCATGTGTGTGTCTGACATGGTATTGATTAGACTGACATCCGGGTTGACCAGTTGCGCCATATCTTTGTCGCTTGTTGAAATCACGGTTTGCAGGTCATGCTCTCGCGCCTGCACAGCAAGTGTGCCAATCACATCATCGGCTTCCACGCCTGAAATCATGAGTAGCGGCAGGCCCATCGCACGCACAAAGTCATGTATCGGCCCGATCTGTACACGCAGATCATCCGGCATTGGCGGACGATTTGCCTTGTATTGATCGTACAGATCATCACGAAAAGTTTTACCCTTGTCATCAAAGACAATACCAACGTAGTCAGGCCGCCATTCCTGCACTGTCTTTTGCAGCATATTAATCACACCGCGAATAGCACCGGTTGGTTCACCTTTGGAGGTACTTAGTGGAGGTAATGCGTGATAGGCCCTGAACAAATAAGAGGAACCGTCCACTAACAACAGGCGTTTATCATCTTTTTCCTGATCTTTACTGGTCATATCTGCCATTCAAAGTACACTGCGACGAAGGATTGCCGGTTTATAATGCCTAAACCGGCGTTGCAACCGGGATGCCCCATGAATGCAGACAACGACAACTTACGGACCCGTCCGGTTAACGAAGACATCCTGACCCGTCAGTCCTGGAAAATCTTCCAGATTATGGCCGAGTTCGTAGAAGGATTTGAGAGGTTGTCCGGTATCGCTCCCTCAGTGAGCATTTTTGGCTCCGCAAGAACCAAACCTGATAATAAATACTACCACCTGGCCGAAGAAATAGCACAGTTACTGTCTAATGCGGGCTTCTCTGTTGTCAGCGGCGGTGGTCCCGGCATCATGGAGGCCGCCAATAAAGGCGCCCACGAAGGCAACTCTCCCAGCATCGGTCTTAATATCATATTGCCCCATGAACAGGTTGGAAACCAGTATCAGGATATCGAGCTTAACTTCCGCCACTTTTTTTCGCGTAAAGTGATGTTTGTTAAATACGCCTCAGCCTATGTCGTCCTCCCCGGTGGATTCGGCACTCTGGACGAATTGGCCGAAATTCTAACCCTGGTACAGACAAGCAAGACACGGCGTATTCCCATCATACTCGTGGGCTCAAAATTCTGGGACGGCCTTGTCAACTGGATGAAAAACACACTGGTGATCGAAGGAACCATCAACGAAGACGATCTGGGCTTGTTCCAGATTATTGACGAACCCGAGCTGGTAATAGATGCCATCTTCAAGCATTATGAACATCGTGGATTTGAGCCAACCGTTGCAGAAACAGAAAAAATGCTGCATCTATAAGCTATACAGGGGCAAATAATGCTATTAATCAATACCAAAGGACTGCTGCTGTCGCTGCTGCTGTCGCTTTCTGCAGGAGCAGCTTACGCTGAACGCCCGGATAATCTGGAGCCAGTGCCGGAACCGCCACCGCCACCGCGTGGTGTGCAAAGCGGAGAAGCCATCCCACTGGGTGAACCCCAGATCACCATTTTCCGCCGCGGCGAGAATCTCATAAAAGAATATCGCCTGAACGGCCATCTATACGCCATAAAAATTACACCGGATGGCGGTACACCCTACTATCTGATCGATATGGACGGCGACGGCCACATGGAAGGACAGTTCTTCGATAATGATAATGCAAAAATCATAGTCCCCATGTGGGTGCTGCATCGCTGGTAGGCACTGAATTAACATCCAATACCGCCCTGCGATATTAGCTGTCACCGCTTGACCGCCGGGTGCGAAACCATAACGCATTCCGCAATCAGAACTCCAACCAGCACCACCTGACCGGAATCCCCCGGCGCCAGAGGTCTTGCGAAGGTGATGACAATTCACGGGATGGCGGAGAGCGGGGGATTCGAACCCCCGGAGGGTTTCACCCCTCAACGGTTTTCGAGACCGCCGCTTTCGACCACTCAGCCAGCTCTCCGGTGGTTTTATTGGTTTGACCGATTCATGGTCCGGATGCCTGATCTGCACCTACCCCGCCTTGCCACAGGGCGCACAGTAAACAACATTGGGAAACGACTGTAAACAGCACTTGCTTTTTATCGATTGATGCCCAGTATGTTACCTTGGATATCATGGTATCCGGTCTGCTTTGTCCGGGTTTAAATCATTAATTTCCCATGCTATACTCGGAACAAACCCAGTTCGGACCTGTCATTTGATCACAGGTGTAATTAGTGTAAATTCAGGAGAAACATAATTATGGAACAGTTTAATCAGGCACTAAGTCGTTCTCAGACGTCAATCGTCTCTACCAACAAGGTGCTGAAAAATACTTATCTACTGCTGTCCGCCACGCTGGCTGTCAGTGCTATTTCCGCTGTCGTTTCCATGGCGCTTGGCGTGCCCGTGTGGACGTATATGGCCTCGATAATCGTCAGTATGGTTCTTGGCATATTTGTCTTGCCTAAAACGGCCAACTCTGCGGCCGGCATCGGTGTCATCTTTCTGATTACCGCCCTGATGGGCTTTGGCCTGGGCGCAATTCTACAGGTTTATGCCGCCATACCTAAAGGGCCAGAGGTTATCGCCACGGCATTCGGCGGCACCGCAGCAATCTTCCTGAGCCTGTCCGGCTACGCGCTGGTGAGCCGCCGTGACTTCAGTTTCATGGGTGGCTTTCTGTTTGCCGGTATGATGGTCGTTATGGTTGGCATCCTGGCTAACCTGTTCTTCTCGCTGCCCGCGCTGTCGCTCGCGCTGTCCGCTGGCATCATCCTGTTGATGAGCGGTTTTATCCTGTTTGATACCAGTCGCATCATTAACGGTGGTGAAACCAACTACATTATGGCGACTTACGGCCTTTACCTGAGCATCTTCAATATTTTCATCAGCCTGCTACAAATCCTGATGGCATTTGCCGGCGGTGATGAGCGGTAGTCTGCTTTTATCCTGCAAAAGCCCCGTTTAACGGGGCTTTTTTATGGCTGATTATGAAATACCGAGGAAGTTAAATGGAAATGGCATTAAAAATCATGGCCGCTATTGCTATTGGCATGATGCTGTTTGCCATGTGGCCGGCCTATAAATACTGGTCACAAAACGGACCGAAGGCGAATAAGGGTGACTGGGCAAATGTCGTCTTTATTCTCGGGCTGGTAGTGCTTTTTGTGTCGCTGTTGATTATGTCGGTACAGTAAGCACTCTCTGCCGGGGAACGCCGGATAACGGTCAGGTTATTTTCTCAAGCCCGCCCATGTAACTTCCAAGAACATCCGGCACCGTAATTGAGCCGTCCGCATTCTGGTAGTTTTCCATCACGGCCACCAATGCCCTGCCTACCGCCAGACCTGAACCATTGAGTGTGTGCAACAATTCCGGTTTGCCTGTTTCAGGGTTGCGCCAGCGCGCTTGTAAACGACGCGCCTGGAAATCTGTAAAATTACTACAGGATGATATCTCACGGTATTTTTGTTGGCCTGGCAACCAGACTTCGATGTCGTAGGTCTTGGCTGCCGAAAATCCGGTATCACCGGTACATAGAGTCAGCACTCTGTAAGGCAAATTCAGCTTTTGCAGGATAGCTTCGGCATGGCCGGTCAGTTCTTCCAGGGCACTCCAGGAGTCCCGTGGTTTTACCGCCTGTACCATTTCCACTTTTTCGAACTGGTGCTGACGAATCAGGCCCCGCGTATCCTTGCCGTAAGAACCTGCCTCACTCCTGAAACACGGCGTATGGGCCACCCATTTTCGCGGCATGGACTCATCGTCAACAATGGTATCGCGGATCATATTGGTCACCGGCACTTCCGCCGTCGGTATCAGGTAGTAACCCGAATCGCCTTCCAGCCTGAATAAATCCTCTGCAAATTTCGGTAATTGCCCTGTTCCCCGCAGGCTTTCACTGTTCACCACACAGGGCACCCAGGTTTCGGTGTAACCATGTTCGTTGATGTGCGTATCCAGCATGAATTGCGCCAATGCACGGTGGAGCCGGGCTATCCGGCCACTCAGTACGACAAAACGTGAACCGGTAAGTCTGGCAGCCGTCCCGATGTCCATACCACCGAGCGCTTCTCCCAGATCGACATGGTCTTTAGGCTCAAAATCAAACCGTCTCGCCTCCCCCCAGCATCGTTCTTTCCGATTATCGTTTTCATCCTTTCCCACCGGCACGGAGTCGTCCGGGATATTGGGTATCCCAAGACTGTAGTCCAGAGTTGCCGCCTGTAGTTCAGAAAGCTGTTGTTGCGCTTTTTTGAGCTCATCGCCCAGGCGGGCGACGGCTGACAGCATGGATTGTATGTCCTTGCCCGCGGCTTTGGCCTTGCCGATATCTCTGGATTTCGCGTTTCTCTCGCTCTGAAGCTGCTGTGTGTGAATCTGTAAACTTTTTCTACGCACCTCAAACTGCTCAAGACTTTCAATATCGAGGTGAAAGCCTCTGTCTTTGAGTTTTTCGGCAATGGCGACGGCTTTGATTCTAAGTAATCTGGGGTCTAGCATAATAAAATAACAGCCATATTATTCGTATATCGTTGCAGATCAGGAAACGGTCCGGCTGGGTTCGACAGGCAGTCAAAGGTCTTCAATCGTGGCGGCGATTTTATCAGCCGAATCAAAAAACTCCAGTAGTTGTATGAGTCCGCCACAAATTGCACTTTTTGTTGTGGTTGATAATGTACTGGACTGAGGGTTGTCATCCCAACCCTTTGTGCAATCAAAAGACGGACAATCCGGCTGGCCTGAATCAAGCGGAATAGAAAGCCGGATAGAAACGAACAAGGCGGCTGGTATTGCGGCAATAACCGGCGGCCATGTCGAATGCTACCAGCGCAGCTTCCACTGTGCGCCGATGCCGTGGTTGGTTTTGCCTTCGTCGTCCCGGCGGCGCAGCGCCTTGACGTCCAACTCGGTATCCAGGTCACCCGGTGCCGACAGCAGACGCCAGCCCAGGGTCAGGTCGTGCCCGGCATCGGACGACGACAGGCCCGCATACGGGATGCCGGTGGCGCCGTCATTCAGGGCCAGGCCCCACTCGCCCTCCAGGCTCCAACGACCGGAGGCCGGGCCGGGCTGCGATGAATCTTCCTCCAGTGCGTCCGACAGCGAATCCGACAACAGCCGATCCAGGCCACCCGAGGCCGGGGCGGTGCCGTATTCCTGACGTAGACTCAGCGACGGCCCATGAGCGGAACCCGGCTGCCGTTCATAGCGCAGCGAACCGGACACGCCCCACTCACGCCGGTCGGCGGCCTCATGATCCAGCAGACGCCGGCCACGCAGGTCAATGGTCAAGCCCCTGGAGGGCAACTGCCAACTGATGCCGCCGCCCAGTTCCACGCCCAGGCCGTCGCTGGTATCGCCGCCGTCATAGCGCATCCCCAACTCCAGTTCCGGAATCAACCGGCCACCGTCCGCCTGCGGCAACTGCCAGGACCACTCCAGACCCATTCGGAAACGCTGCGTGTCCGCCGACATACCCGACATACCGTCGGCATCGTCCGACTCAATACGCGCCAGCGCCGCATCCGAGATCAGCGTCAGCGTCAGGCCGCCCTCCTCTAGCGGGCGCTCCAGCAGTATCCCGCGCACACCGGCCGAGGCCGATCTCTGCTCGATGTCATGCTCCGTACTCATCGTGGCCGAAGTCTGCTCCAGGGTCTGCTCCAGCTCGCCACGGCCATAACTCGCCGCCGCCCACACCTGCAATCGCTGCGTTACGTTATGCCGGATATACGGCAGCAGCGAGGTCAGCTGGCTCGACAACTCGCCCTGTTCCGAAGCACCGCTCCAATCGCCATCGCCGTCGCTGTACGACAGCGCCAGTCCGAGCAGCGTGCGGCCATTGTCACGATCCACGCCCAGCATGCCGGTGGTCACCTCGCCATCCACCGCGATGCCGTCCTGGTCATCCTCGTAGCGCGAATAGGACGCCTGGCCCCACACCGAAACCCCGTTCTCCCCGCCGCGGTGCACAAAGCGGCTGCCGCGCAGCATATCGCGCAGCGACAGTGTCCTGGACAGATTCAATAGCCGGTCAACCGAACCGGCGCCCAGGCCATCACCGCCGCCTCCGCCCTGGCCGAAGCCGTCCGCGCCCAAACCATATCCCGTGCCGGTTCCATTACCGCCCCCATGCAGCGCTCGACCAGCGGACAGGCCACTCACATTGCCCGACAGCCCAGGTTGATCGGCCACCGACAAGCGGTAATCCAGGCCGCCCAGCAGATGCTCTACCGCCGTCAGACCGAAACGCGGCAGCCAGGCTTCCTGTGCCGCCTGCATCTCTTGCATCGCCCCCGTACCGACCGGGGCCGCGTCGTTGTCGGCGATCGTCAGTGTGTGCACACGATCGGTGCCCACCGTGTAACCCGAACCTGCGGTCAGGGTCAGTATGACCGTCTCGCTGCCCTCTTGTGTGCTGTCATCGGTGATGACCACCGAAATATTAACGCTGGACGCACTCGCAGACGCCACGACCGTGCCGGTCAGCGCGGCGTAGTCGGCCGCCGTGCTGGTGCCGGCCACCGTGTAGCTGATCGTCGTGTTCGCGGCTGGCACCGGAGTCAAATTGACTACCACGTTGTAGGTACCCGAGCCTTCGTTGGTGGTAAAACCGGCCACGGCGAACGAGGCGACCGGCTCGTCGTCGTCGGTGACCGTGACTTCCACCGTGGCTATGGCCAGACCATCCGGGTAACCCGCACCGTCGCCGTCGCCGCTGTCTATACTATGGCTGATGGTCGCCGTGCGGTTACCGCCAACGTTGTCGTTGACGCCCGTCACCGTCACGGTCTGTACCGTATCCCAGTTGCTCGCAGTGAACTCCAGGCTCAGCGGCGCCACGGTCGCCGCACCGGGCGTGTCGGAGGCCACCGTGATCTCGACATCGCCGGCCGGTGGCGTGTCCAGCACCACCGTGTAGGTGTCCATGCCGTTAGCCTCGGCGACCGTGATGCGGGCCGTGCTCAGGGTCACGCCCGCCACCGCATCGTCGTCGGTCACCGTCACCGTGACATCCTGATTCAGGTCACCCACCGCATAGCTGCCGCCGTCGCCCGTAGTGATCGCATGGCCGATGGTCGACTCACGGTCGCCGGTATCGTCGTCGTTTATGCCGGTCACCGTGACCGTCTGCGCCGTGTCCCAGTTGACCGTCGTGAACGTCAGGCTGGTCGGGGTCGCCGTGGCCGCGCTGGTCAGACCGGAGGTCACCGTGATCTCCACTTCGCCGGACGGTGGCGTGTTCAGCACCATCGTGTAGGTGTCCATGCCGTTAGCCTCGGCGACCGTGATTTCGGTCTCGCTCAGGGTCACGCCCGGTGCCACATCGTCGTCGGTCACCGTCACCGTGACCGCCGCCGGGGTCGGAGGGCCACCGGTCGGGTAGTCGCCGCTGTCGCCGCTGCTGATGCGGTGGCTGAGCGTCGCCATGCGGGCATCGCCGGGGTTGTTTATATTGTCATCAACTCCCGTGACCGTCACCGTCTGCTCCATATCCCAATTGGTCATAGTGAACGTCAGGATCGGCGGGCTCACCGTGGCCGCACTGGTCAGGTCGGAGGTCACCGTGATCTCCACCCCGCTCGCCGGTTGGGTGGCCAGCACCACCGTGTAGGTGTCCGTGCCACCGGCCTCGCTGCCGTTCTCCAGAACCGTGGTGGTACCCGCCGTCTCGCTGATGGTGATGGCCGCCGTGTCGTCGTCGGTGATGATCACCGTCACAGCGCCTGTGACCGCGCCATAACCTGTCGTGCCTGAGGCCGTATGCGTCAGACTCACCGTGTCGTCTGCCGCGTCGCCGTCCTGAACCGCGGTCACCGTCACCGTCTGGGCCGTGTCCCAGTCGGTCATCGTGAACGTCAGGCTGGTTTCGTCCGGCGTCAGGTCGGTGCCGCTATGACCGCTGACCGTGACCGTCACGTCTCCCGTCGGGATAGTCGTCAGGGCCACCGTGTAGTTGGCGGTGGCACCTTCGGCTACCGTGATCATCTCGCCAGAGAACGACAGGCCGGCCTCGTCGTTGTCGCTTACCGTCACCATGACAGCCGCCGGGGTCGGGGGGCCATCGGTCGGGTAGGTGCCGCCGTCGCCGCTGCTGATGCGGTGGCTGAGCATCGCCGTGCGTTCGCCGCCGGCGTTGACCCGATTGTCGTTGACGCCCGTGACCGTCGCCGTCTGCTCCATATCCCAGTTGGCCGTCGTGAACGTCAGGATCAGCGGGCTCACCGTGGCCGCACTGGTCGTATCGGAGGTCATCGTGATCTCCACCCCGCTCGCCGGTTGGGTGGCCAGCACCACGGTGTACGTGCCCTCACCACCCTCTGCAATCGTTATCGCCGTCTCGCTGATGGTCACGTCCGCCGTGTCGGGGTCGGTGATGGTCACCGTCACCGCGCCTGTTATCGAACCATCATAATCGGCTGCGCTGCCTGAGGCCGTATGTGTCAGGCTCACTGTGTCGTTCGCCGCGTCGGCGTCGGTAGCCGCCGTCACCGTGAAGGTCTGTATCATATTCCAGTTGGTCGCCGTGAACTCCAGGCTGTTCGGATTCAGTGTCAGGTCGGTGCCGGAGTGACCCGTGACCGTCACCGTGACATTGGCCATCGGGGCGGTTGCCAGGGACACCGGGTAACCGACACCATCGGTATCGCCTTCAGCGACCGTCAGGGTCAGTGGCAGCACGATGGTCGGATCCTCCATGATGGTGAAGTCCAGGCTGCCTGTGCCGCTGGCGCCGCCGCCCAGGCCGGTGCCGGAGTTGCTGTCCAGGGTGCCCAGGGCGATGGTGATGGTCTCGCTGGCGTCGGACGTGCCGTCAACCTGCACGGCCAGGGCCAGCGTGGCGGTGGCCAGGGCCGGGCCGGTAAATGTCACCGTGCCGACGTTGCCGGTGTCCGGGATGTTGTAGGCAAGGCCGCTCGCCGCGGTGCCGGTCAGGGTGTAGTCCGTGCCCCGTGTCGCGGTGCCGCCCAGGGTCAGCGGTACGGCCAGGCTTTCTCCGGCAACCAGGGCGCGGTCCAGGGTGACCGTGAGGTTGCGGGTGACGCCCTCACTGATATTGCCCGCCGTGCCCGTCAGGGTCACCGTGGTGGCGTCGTCGTCGGTCACCCCGACCATGGCCGAGGACGGCATACCGACGGTGTAACCGGTGCCGTCCGCTATGGTTACCGTGATGGTGCCGTTGGTCTCGTCGGTGCTGTCGGTCTGTGTGGGGATTTCAACGGTGGCCGTGGTGGCTCCGGACAGGGTGACCATGTTATCGCCTTCGTCGCCTGAGTCCAGATAATCACCGGCGGCGGCGTCCGCTACGGTCAGGTCAATCATCAGGGCGCTGCTCGGAACTCGATTGGCTGTCACGGTGAAGGTCGCGGGGCTGCCTTCGGTGACGGCAGTTCCGCCGGTGATGCTGATGAGCAGCGGGTCTTCGATGCTGAAGTCGTCCAGGCTGTCTGTGCCGCTGGCGCCGCCGCCCAGGCCGGTGCCGGAGTCGCCGTCCAGGGTGCCCAGACCGATGATGACCGTCTCGCCGCTGGCCTCAACATCGCTGTCGGGGGTCGCGCTCAGGGTCAGGGTGGCGATAGTGGCCGATGGGCCGGTAAAGGTCACCGTGCCTGTGGCGCTGTCCAGGCCGGTGTAGGCAACGCCGCTCGCCGCGGCGCCGGTGACGGTGTAGTCCGTGCCCGGTGTCGCCTCACCCATGAAGGTCAGCGGCACCGCCAGTGCCTCGCCCTCGGCCAGGGCGCGGCCCAGGGTGACGGTGATTTCTTTGGCGGCGCCTTCCATGACGTTGCCCGCGGCACCCGCCAGGGTCACTGTGGTGGCGTCGTCGTCGGTCACCGTCGCCGTGATGGGGTCCGAGGTGAGGCCGCTGTAGTTGGTGTCTGTGGAGGTGATGGCGTGGCTAATGGTCACTTCCTGATTGGCGGCGTCGGCGTTGTTATTCTCCCCGGTGACGGTGAAGGTCTGGGCCATGGCCCAGTTGGCGCTGGTGAATACCAGGTTGTTGGGATTGATCGTGGCGGTGGCCGGTGTGCCTGAGGTGGGTGTGATGGTCACGTCTGCGGTCGGTTGTGAGGTCAGCATCATGCCGTAGTCGTCCGTGCCGCCTTCGGCGAGCGTGGTGGCGTCGTTCGTTTCGGTAATGGTCACGCCCGCCGTGTCGTCGTCGGTGATGGTGTAGGTGACGGTGGTGGCGTCTTCTTCGAAGATGACATTGACGAAGGTGCCGAACCGGACCAGAGCCAGCGTCACCGTCTCATCGGATTCATCCACTGTGTCGCCGTTTGCCCGAATCCTGAACGGAAGGGTGGCCCGATTGGCAGGAAAATTCAGAATAAGGGTTGGATCGCTTGCCGAACCGTCGGTATTGGAGCCGGCTACAAAGACAGAGTAGTCATTGCCACCACGGGTGGCGGTACCGCCCAGCTGAATACTGAAGGAAACCACTTGCGGATTAGGCGGATCCATGGTCACCGTCATGGTCGCACCGTCGGTCAGCCCCGAATCGCCCTCGGCTCCCATTTCGGAGTCGAGACTGAGCGACATGGTGTGGCGCACGGAGTCCAGCACCTCCAAATCCAGGGTGTTGGTGGTCGCGTGCGGGTCGGCGCCGCCGCCGACATTGGTGCCCAGGGTTGTGCGGTCAAAGCCGTTGGTGCCAGCTCCGTCCGGGCCGAGGGCGATGGTGTAGGTCTCGGTACCGCCCTCGTCGGTTTCGTCGAATGTCGGTGTCAGAATCAGGTTGGCGCCGCCGAAGCTTGCAGCATCTGAAATGCGTAGCAGCGGGGTGGAAGTGTCCTCGCCCGACAGGGTCGCACCGCGACTTATGTCGCTTAATGCCAGGTTCCAGTCGGCCGGGGTCACATTCGTGCCGGAGATAGACAGCGGCACGTCGATGGTCTCACCGTCAATCAGTTGCCGGGACAGGTCAACTACAAGAGTCACTTCAGCTCCTTCGTTAATCGCGCCAGTGGCGCCGCCGAAACGAGTCAAGGAAACAACCGTAGGTTCGTCGTCGATCACCGTTGCCGTGACGGGGTCCGGGGTGATTGCGCTGTAAGTGGAATCCGTGGAGGTGATGGCGTGGCTAATGGTCACTTCCTGATTGGCGGCATCAACGGCGTTATCCACCCCGGTGACGGTGATGCTCTGGGCCGTGTTCCAGTTGGCGCTGGTGAATATCAGGCTCGATGGGTTGATCGTGGCGGTGGCCGTTGTGCCTGAGGTGGCCATGATGGTCACGTTTGCGGTCGGTTGTGAGGTCAGCATCATGCCGTAGTCGTCCGTGCCGCCGTCTTCGGCGAGCGTGGTGGCGTCGTTCGTTTCGGTAATGGTGACGCCCGCCGTGTCGTCGTCGGTGATGGTGAAGGTGACGCTGTCGGCGTCTGAGTCGAAAACGATTTCGCGGGGGGTTGCGTTCACCCGTTGCAAGGTCAGGGTCACGGTCTCGTCCAGCTCGTCCACTGTGTCGCCGTTTATCCGAATCTTGCGCTGAAGGCTGGCGAAATTGGTAACAAAATCAGCCACTAGATGGCACCCACTGTTAACGATCGCTGCACTATTATTGGGGCGGGTGAACCGCCAGTCGGCGCTGTCGCCGCGGGTGGCGGTGCCGCCGAAACATATATGGATATTTAAGTTTCCCGTATAAGGCGGGTCGAAGGTCACCGTCACGGTCGCGCCGTCGGTAATGCCGGAATCGCCCTCGGCGGCCATGGTGCGGTCCAGGCTGATTGATACGGTGTGGGTGACGGCATCGGTCACCATCACGTCGATGGTATTGGCGCTGGCGTGCGGGTCGGCGCCGCCACCAACATTGGTGCCCCGACTGGCGTGGTCAAAGCCGTTGGCGCTGTTGTCGTTCGGGCCCAGCGCGATGGTGTAGGTCTCGGTGCCGCCGCCTTCGGCGGTGTCGTCGAATGTCGGTGACAGCACCAGGATGGCGGTCTGGGCACCCACACCCGAAAAGCGTAGCTGTGGCATGGCCGTGGTTTGGGCCGACAGGGTCACGCCGGTATTGAAGCCGTCGCCGGGAAAGGGCGCCAGGCTCCAGTCGTCTGTGGTCACCCCCGTGCCGCCGATGGCCAGCGGCACGTCGATGATCTCTCCGGCAATCAGTGGCCGGGACAGGCTGACGGTCAATCCGATCGTGCCGACTTCGCTAACGGCACCGGTACCGACGCGGGCCAGGGAGACGATGGTGGGGTCGTCGTCGGTGATGGTGTAGGTGACGCGGCCAGTGGTAATGCCCACGCCGTTGGGGGTGTTTACCGACGAGGAGCTTGTCGTCAACCTGGCAAGGGTCAGTACCACCGTCTCGTCCGGCTCATCTGTCGTGTCGCCGTCGGTCCGTATGTTGTAAGTTGTGCCTGTGCTTGTCGCATTGGCACCAACAACCACGGTTGTGCAACCCGGCGTGGTAGTGCCCTCAGTTTGTGTAGTACTGCCCACGCCGACGATAAACGAATTTCTGCTTCCAGTCCTAAGGATAAAGTCCCTGCCCTCTCTCAGGTAGGTGGCAGTGCTGCCGGGGTCAATGCAGACTAAAAAGAAGGTGTTACTACTACGGGCAGGTGCCATGTTAATCTGGAACCTTGTGTCCTGCGAACCGGAATTGCCTTCGGAACCGGTGGTACTGGTCAGGCTAATCGATGCTTCGTGCGAGCCCACCAAGAAGACTGGGGAGAGGGCGAAGAAAGCGGTAGTAAGACTGGCATTTCCAGTAAATGAACGACCACTCAAACCATCATTGCCCGTCCCTGTTCTGACCTGGCCACCACTACCCAACTCCTGTCCGGTAAACGCGGTTCCATCGTCGTTGCTGCCTGTCCAAGCCTGGAAACTTGAGTCAACTGTACCCGCACTTTCGTTGCGTACTGCTGCGCTATCCCACGAGCCGTCGTGGAAGTCGGAGTAATTGTCGGCGACCCTGGCGCCGCCCAGCCAGTAGATAGGCACGCCGGTACCGGTGGTCATGGCATTGTCGCGGGCGTTCACCGTGGCGGTTGAGCCGAGGACGCGGAAGGCCGAGCTGTAGGGCCGAATGGCCATTTGGCCGGCGGCGGCGCGATTCTGCACGAAGGTGTTGTAGTCGGCGATGTTCGCTGACACGGAGTTCCTGACGGTTGTGGTGCGGAACATCAGCCGGAATCTGCCGCCGGCGTTGACGGCAGACGGTTTCAGCGCCCAGTTCTGGGGGACGGTGTAGGAACCGTCGGCATTGGCCATTGGCGTGGTCTGGGCGGCGGCTTCGCTGGCCAGTCCTGCCAGCAGCGGCAAACCAAGCAACACGGCAACCAGCCCGCGGCGCAGGCCGGAAAGGCTAAAGCGGTTCAAGGCAGAAGCGAACCGATGGGATGCCGAGCGCCGCCCTGTGTCGATGGCGAGGCTAAGCATAAATACTCCATTTGGGGGGGGGGGGGGGGGGGGGGGGGCATTAAATTGTGTAGGTCGCCTGTGGTGCGTTTCAGGGGCATTGTGACCATGTTTATCTCCTTTGTCTTGACGGTGTGCAGCCGGCCTTGCGGGCCGTATTCATTTCCAATCTGTTTCAACTTGTTCTACTCCGGGTTCTCTATACCGATGTTCTTTATTCAATGCTCTTTCTGTTCAGGTTCGGCCTGTAGGCCGGTTCCCGGTTCGGAATTCAAGCCTGAATTTATACCGGCAATTTGGACTACTTTAGTCCTATCTGAACCGTATTGCAATATTTTTCTGAATTCATGGACTGCCGGGGAGATGCTCAAACAGGCCGGCTGCGGGTACCGGCGAAACGTCGCTCCGGCGAGGCCGGCGCTTACCGATGGCAAGTCGCGCACTCAAGGCCGGGGGCAGTCGCCTGATTCTGGTCGGTCGGATCGTCTATTTGTGACTTTATCCCTGAACTCCAGAGATGGATACCGTGCGGGGGGATTTTAACCCGGACCATGTCCAGGGGCGGTTTGTTGATTTCCATGAGAAGCCGGCTGGTCGGATATAATCGCTTGCCGACCGCATAAAGGGCTGGGATTACATCTCCTGGTGCAGTACATTATCGGCATAAATCTAAAGGTGCAATCTGTGGTGGACCCATACAAGGTATTGACTGGAGCGGCAAAATACCGGATATATGCTGCGTTATGGTGCGCGGTTACCCGGGTTGTGGGTGCGACGGATGGGCGCAGGCCTGGGCGGAAAGGGCTTTTCGGCCCTGGTTATCCCGGTTTTGTATGGCCGACATCAGGTCAAAATGCGCTATTAAAGCTGCTATCTAACTAAACTCCATTAATCAAGATATGACAGAGTATGCCCTGATTTTTCTCAGCACGGTGCTGGTCAATAATTTCGTCCTGGTGAAGTTCCTGGGCCTGTGCCCATTTATGGGCGTGTCGCGCCAACTGGCGCCCGCCATGGGGATGGCCGCCGCCACAACTTTTGTGCTGACGCTTTCTTCTACGCTGAGCTTTATTGTCGATACGTTGCTGCTGGTGCCTTTGGGGCTTGAGTATCTGAGGGTTATCAGTTTTATTCTGGTCATTGCCGTAGTCGTTCAGTTTACTGAAATCATGGTGCGGGCTACGTCTCCGCTGCTGCATCAGGTGCTGGGTATTTATCTGCCACTTATCACGACTAACTGCGCGGTACTCGGTGTCGCTTTATTGAATGTCCGGGAGGTGCATAATCTGATGGAGTCTGTGCTGTTTGGTTTTGGGGCCGCCGCCGGTTTTTCATTGGTGCTTATTTTGTTTGCCGCCATACGGGAGCGATTAAATGGCGCGGATATTCCCAAACCCTTTCAAGGTGCTTCTATTTCCCTTATAACTGCGGGCTTGATGTCGCTCGCTTTTATGGGCTTTGCCGGCTTGGTCCGGGTGTAACTGCTCCATGCTTTTAACTGTTCCTGTTTTTGCCTTGATTGCTTTTGTGGCCGGTGCCTTGCTGGGCTTCGTGGCGCAGCGTTATACGGTTAAGGGTGACCCGGTGGCGGACAGGATTGATGCCTTGCTGCCTCAGACTCAGTGTGGTCAGTGTGAGTTTGCCGGCTGCCGCCCCTATGCCGAGGCTATCGCCGCCGGGGAGGCGGATATTAATCGTTGTGTGCCGGGGGGTGAGGCCACGATTGTCGAGATCGCTTCGCTGCTGGACCGTGAGGTCGTCTCGCTTGACGAGGAGCCCGGGGAGGCGCCGCTGGCCATGGTGGCTGTCATACGGGAGGAGCATTGTATTGGTTGTACCAAGTGTATTCAGGTTTGCCCGGTGGACGCCATTCTGGGACGCGCCAAACGTATGCACACGGTGATTGCCGACGAGTGTACCGGCTGTGAGTTATGTCTGCCTCCGTGCCCGGTTGATTGTATCGATATGGTCGCCATTCCGGAAACTGTTGATAACTGGCACTGGCCTCGCCCCGAAGGCTTATCAACGTAATGGCAAAGGCTTTGACGACAGGTGTTCCGGTTAACGGTTATCAGGATATGGCCACGCGGCTGCCGGTGGCGCGGGTTCCTGTCTCCGGTGAGCTGGTGCTGCCGTTGCAGCAGCATATCGGTACGCCTTCCGAACCGATTGTCGCCAGGGGCGACCGGGTTGTCCGCGGTCAGCTTATTGCGCGAGCCAGGGGCTTTGTGAGTTCCAGTCTGCATGCGCCGGTCAATGCGGTCGTGCAAAGCATTGAGTGCCGACCGGTGCCTCATCCGTCCGGGCTGAACAGTTTGTGTGTGGTGCTGACCGCGGAGGAAGACGCGGGCTGGGCAGCACCTGTGCCTGATGTGGTGAATCTGGATGACTTTACACCACCGGAACCGGACGCTATTAAGATGATGGTCCGTCAGGCCGGTATTGTGGGCCTGGGGGGGGCGACTTTTCCAACTTCTGTCAAAATTAAAAGCGGGATGTCGCAATCTGTTGATACCCTGATTATCAATGGCTGTGATTGTGAGCCTTGGATCACTTGTGATGAGATGTTGCTTCGTGAGCGGCCCCGGCACGTTATCGCGGGTTCCCTTCTGCTACAGCAGACGATTCAGGCTGGTCGGTGTGTACTGGCTATTGAAGATGACGCACCGGAAATGGCTTGTGCGTTGAAGCAGGTTATCGCTGACTGCGGCAGCCCGGTTGAGCTTGAGGTGTTGCCGGCACGTTATCCGACCGGAAGCGAAAAGCAGCTGATCAGTGCCATTACCGGTAAGGAGGTGCCTTCGCAGGGGTTGCCGGCCGATGTCGGTGTCGCTGTGTATAACGCCGGTACGGCGGCGGCGGTTTATCAGGCAGTCGTGCGTGACGAACCTCTGATTAGCCGGTTCGTGACGGTTTCCGGCCCTGGTATCGGGCAGCCCCGTGTTGTGGAGGCTCTGCTTGGTACGTCCGTCAGGGATTTGATCCGGTTTTGCGGCGGCCGGACCGCGGATGCCAACGGCCTTGTTATGGGTGGCGCCATGATGGGTCTGGGGCTTGCGACAGATGAGGTCCCCGTAACCAAGGGGATGAATTCTATTTTAGTCACGACGCCCGCTATGACGCAGGACGCTCAGGGGGAGATGCCGTGTATTCGATGCGGTGAGTGCGCCAGGGTTTGCCCTTCCCGGCTCGCTCCACAGCAGTTGCTCGGTCTGATCCGCAGTGGCGATCTTGAGCAGGCCCAACAACGCTGGGATCTTGAGGATTGTATCGAGTGTGGATGCTGTAATGCGGTCTGTCCCAGCCATATCCCGCTGGCCGGCTATTATCGCTATGCAAAAAGCGAAATCAGGAAGCAGGGTAAGGCCCGGGTTAAGGCGCAGCAGGCCAGACAGCGCTATGAGCTTCGTATGGAGCGTATTGAGCGCGCCAAGCGTGAACGCGAGGAAAAGTTGCGTAAAAAGAAAGAGGCCCTGCAAGCCACTAATAAGGCCAGGGCGCGTGCCGCCATGGCCGAAGAGGCCAGGTCAGTCGAGAATGAGGGGTGACTATGGTTCGCCATGCTCCTCTTTATGCGCCCGATAACGCCGTGTCGATTACCATGCGGCGAGTGCTGCTGGCGCTGTCTCCGGGGATTGTTGTCTATACCGGTTTTTTTGGCTGGGGGCTGCTGGTGCAGCTGGCGCTGGCAACGGTTGCCGCACTGGGCTTTGAGGCGGTAATGCTGAAGGTCCGCGGCAGGCCCGTGGCTTTGCATATCGGTGATTACAGTGCCGTCGTTACTGCCTGGTTACTGGTCATTTGTCTGCCGCCGCTGTTGCCCTGGTGGATGACATTGCTGGCGGTCTTTTTTGCTATCGTTATCGCCAAACATCTTTATGGTGGCCTTGGTTATAATCCTTTTAATCCGGCCATGGTGGGTTATGCCGTGCTGCTGGTCTCGTTTCCATTGGAAATGACTCAGTGGATTCCGCCAGAGAATTATGCGGTACCCGGATTCAACGACACGTTGTCTGTTATCTTCGGCAGTTCGGTCACCTCTCATCTGGATGGCTTGAGCACCGCAACTCCTCTGGATCACTTTAAGCACAGCACCGCCGCCGCGCCTTCTATTATGGGGGTATTCGCGGGCAAGGGCTGGGAATGGATTTCATTGTCCTGGCTGGCCGGCGGTTTGTGGCTGGCCTATGCCCGCGCCCTTGACTGGCGTATTCCGCTTTCGCTGTTGCTGACCGTCGGGTTGTTTGCCGTGGGTTTGTCGCTCGGCACGGATAATCCGGCCTGGCAAAACCCGTTGTTTCATGTGCTGTCCGGCGGTACGTTGTTCGCCGCTTTTTTTATAGCGACTGACCCGGTGACCGCCTCAACCACGCCAATCGGTCGCTGGATTTATGCGGCCGGTATCGGCCTGCTGGCGATGGTTATCCGTGTCTGGGGAGGCTATCCTGATGGTTTTGCCTTTGCGGTATTGTTGATGAACCTGTCGGCACCGATGATTGATTACCTGTCTATGCCCCGCGCCTATGGGCATAAATAATGAAACGCCGACATCCGGTAGCCTGTTGCCTGACTGGGTCAGGCCCGGTGGCCTGCTTGGTGTCTTTTCTCTGGCCTTTATTTTCGGGCTTTCCATAACTTTTGAGTTGACTAAAGACAGGGTGATCGAGCAGGAGCGGCTGAAATTACGGTCGCAGCTACAGGAGTTGTTGGTGCCGGGGAGTTATGATAACGATCCGGATGAGGATTTTTTTATTGATGACGCCACCGGCCGGGTCATTTACCGGGCGCGTAAGCGGCGGCAACCGGTCGCCGCCCTGCTCCGAACGGTGGCGCCTGATGGCTACAGTGGTTCCATATCTCTACTTGTGGGCGTCAGGACCGACGGTGAGCTGCTGGGCGTGCGCATACTCAATCATAGCGAGACCCCGGGACTGGGTGACGCAATTGATTTGCGCCGTTCAGACTGGGTACTTGGCTTTACGGGCCGGTCTTTGAACTCGCCACCTGCGGATCTGTGGGCGGTTAAAAAGGATGGCGGCGCATTTGACTCTTTCACCGGCGCTACAATCACGCCACGGGCCGTGGTGAATGAGATCAGAAATACGCTGGTGTATTATCGACAAAATCGTCAGGAGATGTTCAGATGAGTACGCCCTCGGCAGGTGAAATCATTTATCAGGGTCTGTGGAAAAATAACCCCGGACTGGTGCAGTTACTGGGCCTCTGCCCGTTACTCGCCATTAGTAATACCTTTATCAATGCGCTTGGTATGAGTCTGGCGACGATTGCCGTATTGACGGCCAGTAATTTCGTCGTGGCTCTGTCGCGCCCGGTTATCCGGGAAGAAATCAGGGTGCCGATGTTCGTGCTTATCATTGCCGGCTTTGTGGGTATCGTTCAGCAGGTCATGCAGGCGTGGTTTTATGATCTTTACCAGATACTGGGGATATTCATCCCGCTCATCGTGACCAACTGTATTATTCTGGGCCGCGCTGAGGCTTTTGCGTCCCGTCAGCCGCTGTGGGCGGCAACGCTGGACGGGTTGAGCATGGGAACCGGCTTTATGCTGGTCCTTGTTACTCTCGGGGGAATGCGTGAGGTTATCGGCAGTGGCACATTGTTTGCCGATGCCTGGTTAATTTTCGGCGACTGGGCGAAAGCATTGACCATTTCTCTGAGTGAAAACGCCCGCGGCATCCTGCTGTTTGCCTTGCCTCCGGGTGCGTTTCTGGGTCTGGGTTTTTTGGTTGCCTTGAAGAACATGGTGGATGAGCGTATGGAGAAAACCAGGTCGGTTGACGTAGAGCTGGCACAAACGGCTGTCGCAAAGTCCTGATTTGTCTTCGCTACAGGGACATTGAGTACCCCGAGACGATAAAAATATTGCCTCCTCTGTATCTCCACACAGGTCAATGAACAAAAGCAAACGCCAGGAAATCTTTTCGCGTCTTCGCCATGCAAACCCGAATCCGACAACGGAACTGAAGTTCAACAGTCCTTTTGAATTGCTGGTTTCGGTCATACTCTCCGCACAGGCCACGGATGTGTCGGTCAATAAGGCGACCGGGAAGCTCTACCCTGTTGCCAGTACTCCCGGTGCCATTTATGCGCTGGGCGTCGAGGGATTGAAGAAATATATCAAAACCATTGGCCTGTATAATAACAAGGCCGAAAATATCATAAAGACCTGTCGCATTCTGATAGACAAACACGACAGCCAGATTCCCGATAACCGCGCCGATCTGGAGGCACTGCCCGGCGTTGGGCGTAAAACCGCCAATGTCGTTCTGAATACCGCCTTTGGCCAACCTACCATGGCGGTGGATACGCATATCTTCCGTGTTTCCAATCGTACAGGGATCGCCTCGGGAAAAACGGTCCTGGAAGTCGAGAAAAGGCTATTGAAATTCATACCGAAAGAATTTCTGGTCGATGCACACCATTGGTTAATTCTGCATGGTCGCTATACCTGTATGGCCATTAAACCTAAATGTGGCGGGTGTATGATTCGCGATCTTTGTGAATATAAGGGGAAAGTGGTATAGGTTCATGTCTGCCAAAATGAGTAAACATATTTCCACGTATCCCCTGGTGGATCTCTTTGCCGGGCCCGGTGGGCTTGGCGAGGGATTTGCTGAGCTATACAATGATGACAGTTCGCCAGCTTTTAAGTCCGTTGCGTCGATAGAGATTGCCTGGCTACAGTCATTTCCTGACAATTATTTTTTCAAAGAACCCAGAACTTCACAATAGCATCAGGTTGGTAATGCGGTTCCGCCTTACTTATCTTGCGGTACAGATTGCTGGGCTAAAAAACAAGTTTCGAGAGAAAGCTACAAATGCCTAATAGAAAGAGATGGTCCCGTCAGGAACTGTTGATTGCATTCTGGCTATATTGCCAAATGCCTTTTGGCAAGTTGCATTCGAGAAATCCTGACATTATTAAATATGCAAAACATATTGGCAGGACACCCTCAGCACTCGCCATGAAGTTAAATAACATTGCCAGTCTTGATCCGGCAATCGTATCTACCGGACGCAAAGGCCTATCTGGGGCATCTTCGGCAGACAAAAAAATGTGGAATGAAATGCAACAAGATTGGGAAGGCTTTGCTCTGGAGACAGAAAATGAAATTAGCTGCATTACGATAGACACCAGTTTAACTAAAAACTCAGTTGATCCCCTAGAAAAAGCGCATTATGCTGGTTCGGAAAAAGAAGTTAAAACAAAGGTTCGAATAGGCCAGCATTTTTTCCGCCGATCAGTGCTCAGCGCCTACAACTATAAATGTTGTATCACTGGACTTGCAGTACCTTCCCTTTTAGTTGCTAGCCATATTGTGCCTTGGCGTTCGGATGTAAAAAACAGATTAAATCCAAAAAATGGATTGTCATTATCGATTATACATGATAAGGCTTTCGATCTTGGTATTATTACCGTAAATGACGACATGACCATTCGGGTATCAGAGGGATTTGCTTCTGAAAATGACTGTTTTTTTCAGATGGCACTGAAAAGCTATGAAAATAAGCCGGTTTCTCTACCTGAAAAATTTGCTCCTGATATAGAGCTTCTTTCTTATCACCGAAAACACATCTTTCAACGGTAAGAAAATCGCCAGAATATCAAGCTGACTTGTAATCCGGCAAGGCTGTAGATTATACCGGGTTTGCCGTACGCACCACCGATGCCGGATATAAGTTCATTATTAGGGTTCTCTAAGAACCTTGCTGAATACTCAATAATAAGATAACAACAACTCATTTTATTGCAAAGGACAATCGGAGGAAGTTGGGAAGCCTTCCGTAAAATAGTGCGTTCAGCGTATCCTGTGATGGTGGCCAAGCAGCGCAACCGTGGTAATGAGAATGCCGCCACTGTCTGCGAGTGGCGCCTGTCTTTGCACAACAGACCAATCGTTTGGTACGAACCATTGGCACAGAGTGGGCAGCGGTGAAAATCGGATTAATGAATGTGGTGTACAACCCTGCGGCGATTGACATGGCTGCCCGCCTGACCTTTCGTAAAGGCGGAGCAGTTATCGCAATCTCCTGTCTCTAAGGCATCCATTATGTTCAGGCCAGGTAAAATTAAATGGGGTTATTAGCGGTTCCCTTTATTCGTCAATTGTATCTGAACCGAGTCTGCCCGCAATCTACAATTGTCTCGAATGAGAATGTTTGTCGTTGTTATGATGATTCTTTGCGCTTGGTTGTTCCTACGCTTTATCAGATTGACCAATATTGCATTGGTTTTCAATGATGTCAGTAGCCACCACCCGCACGGAAGAGAGGCGCTTTGCGCCGTAGCTGAGTACGGATGGTGGCTGCTGCTGTTTTATATTCCTCTCGTGATGATGTATAGTGTGGATGCTGTTATTAATGTTACAGCCCATATAGATACGATGACGCCGATCATGGTCATGGTTACTCTGTTTATCTCTTTCTGCATTTCAAGTTTGCTTTCTTTGATTTCTTGGCTTAGTTCTTCGATAGTCATTTTTACTTCTCCTTATAAATTCACCTGGAAATTTTTTATTCCCAGGCGTTTAATGGTTGATACAACGCTGTCCAATGATTTGTAGACTCTGATTTTTCCTCTTGTTGTTTCTATCGGGCCTAGTGTCATTTTTCCCTTTATGTTTATATTTAGGATATAGCCGTCGAATTCCCAATCTACATCGGCTGTTTCAATAGCCCCCATTTTTTGACACATCATGGCTTGCCCATACTTCATTTTTTGTATCTCCGAAAGTGCTAAATTGCGCTCTCAAAGTGTAGTATATGCTCTACTAAATGTCAATTTTTGATATACAAAAATGATTTTTTGATTCTCTGGCCGGAATTGTTATTTCTCTAAGTTACTTTTGCTTTTGAAAAACGAACAGGCCCAACGGGCCCCCAATTGTATCTGAACCGAGTCTGCCCGCAATCTACAATCCCGGAAAAGCAGGCCTGAATCACACTGGTTTCCTTGAGCCACACAAATCTTTCGCTACTCTGTCCAGTACACCATTGACAAACTTATATCCCTGCTCGGCGCCATAGGTTTTGGCCAGTTCTATCGCTTCGTTAATCACTGCGCGATACGGAACGGAAGGGGTGTATTTCAATTCGTAGGTTGACAGTAATAATATTGCCTGCTCAATCGGGTCCACTTCATTGAATGGCCTGTAAAGAAATGGCTGCATAATATCGGCAAGTTCTTTGTGGTTTGCCTCTACACCACGGATCAGTGCAGTGAGCATGCTCTGATCTGCGGACCGGGCTTCAGGGTCTTCAATATATTGATTTTCTATAGCCGTAATATTTTCCCGGCTCATCAGCCATTGATAAATGGCCTGCATGGCCAGGCGTCGGGCGCTTGTGCGCGAACCGGTCTTTTTCTTATCTGCTGGTTTAACCATCCATGCCGCCATGCCGGCCGATCTTTTGCAGCAGGCTGACCATTTCGATTGCGCCAAGCGCGGCTTCGGCGCCTTTATTTCCGGCCTTGGTACCGGCCCGTTCGATGGCCTGCTCAATGGTATCCGTTGTCAGAATACCATTGGATACCGGCACCCCATGGCGCAGCATGCTCCTGGAGAGTCCACTGGCTGATTCGCCGGCAACGATATCGAAATGCGGTGTGTCACCCCGGACCACTGCGCCCAGCGCAATAATCGCATCATGCGAACCGGCAGTAGCCAGTTTTTCCACAATCAACGGAATTTCAAAGGCTCCGGGAACACGGTACAACCGGATATTTGAATCAGCTACTCCGTGACGCTTGAGTGCGTTCACGGCACCTTCAATCAGGGTCTCTACAATAGGATCGTTAAAGCGGGAGGCAACGATGGCGTAGTGACCGCTTGCGTTTGCGAGGTTACCTTCAATATTTTCTATATTATTCATATCTGTATTCCTGTGCTGTACTTTCGATAGCGTCTGTCAGCTATCCGGGGAAATATAATCGACCACTTCCAGCCCAAAACCTGCCAGACCGCGAAATACCTTGGGGGAGCTTAATACCCGCATTTTGGATACGCCCAGATCAGCCAGAATTTGTGCACCGATTCCATAGGTACGTAGTTCCTGTGCCGCCGGATTATCTTCTATGACTTGTCTCTCTTCTTTCTCTTGTGGTTCGGCCAGGTGTCCCTGGATGCGCCGAATCATGTCGCGCGGATCAACCTTTTCACAGAGTATGATCAGTACGCCATGCTTTTCCTGCGCAATACGCTGCATAGCATTTTTTAATGGCCAACCACAGCGCTCCCAGGTTGCGCCCAGTAAGTCACAGAGATTATCTCGCACATGTACTCGAACCGTTGTCGGTTCTTTTCCGGTTATATCACCATTAACCAGGGCGAGGTGTAAGTTACCTTCAATGTCGTCCTGATACGCATGCAGCCGAAATGTACCATATTCGGTAGGCGCGTCACTTTCAGCCGCGTGAATGATTGTCTTTTCGTTATTCAGGCGGTAATGAATCAGGTCGGCAATCGTACCAATTCTGATATTGTGCTTTTCTGCAACCTTTTCCAGGTCGGACCGACGTGCCATGCTACCGTCTTCATTCAAAATCTCGACGATAACCGCTGCGGGCTCAAGCCCTGCGAGTCGGGCTAAATCGCAACCCGCCTCGGTATGGCCTGCGCGTGTCAGTACACCGCCTGGCTGTGCCATTAATGGGAAAATGTGTCCGGGTTGAACAAGGTCTTCCGGTTTTGCATAGGGGGCTACGGCTGCCTGGATAGTGACTGCACGATCGGCCGCGGAAATACCGGTTGTAACTCCACTTGCCGCTTCAATAGAAACGGTAAAGTTTGTTGATCGCCGGGCATCTGTCCCACTAACCATTAGTGGTAGTTGCAGTTGTCGGCATCGCTGTTCCGTCAGTGTGAGGCAGATCAGACCACGGCCATGCGTCGCCATGAAATTAATATCATTGGGTCGCACCATGGAGGCCGCCATGAGAAAGTCTCCTTCATTTTCACGGTCTTCGCCATCCATGATGATAACCATGCGGCCATTTTTCAGTTCTTCCAGTATTTCTTCTGTTGTATCCAATCGCATTGCCTTACCTCATAACAGCCGGGCGAAGCTATACTGCTTCGAAAGTTCCTTAAGCAGTACCGTCCATCGTGGCAGCCCTGTCACCGAGCATCAAGCGCTCAAGATAGCGGGCAACTACATCAACTTCCAGATTGACCTCGTCACCGCTCCTGAGATTGCCTATGGTGGTCACCTGCAGGGTATGGGGGACAATATTCAAGTCAAGCCGGTTACCTTCAGCACCATTGACTGTCAGGCTGATTCCATCCACGCAGATTGAGCCTTTCTCTGCGATATATTTCGCCAATCCGGTCGGTGCCTCAATCACAAACCGTTCAGATCGTCCATCCGGACTCCGGCTGATTATCCTGCCTGTACCGTCTACGTGACCACTGACCATGTGACCGCCGAGGCGGGTTGTCGGAGTGACTGATTTCTCCAGGTTTACAGCCAAACCACTCTTTAGCTTACCAAAGGTGGTTCGGGATAAAGTTTCCCTGGATACATCAGCCATGTAGTAATCTGAACCAAAGTCAATTGCCGTCAGGCAAACTCCCTGACATGCAATGCTATCACCGGTTTTGACGTCGGACATATCCAACTCGCCGGTACCGATAGCATATCGGGCGTCTGCGTCCCGGTATTCTACACTGCGTATTTCTCCAACTGCCTGAATAATTCCAGTGAACATATAGGCGGTTCTATTTGCAAGGGAGGGCGATTATACGGGAATCCCGGTGCTTTCAGCGCCTTGAGTGGCCTGATCAGTTGTCGTTTATTCGGGGAATACCGTGATTTTCCAGTCAGCGCCTACGGCGCGTATATCAGAAATACGAAGTTTTTTCCGCTCTGACATCTTTTCCAGTGCCGGTAAACGGAATAGTCCGCGGGCATTGTCTCCCATGATATGCGGTGCCATGAAAATAACGATTTCATCTACCAGCCCGATATCAAGCAACTCGCCGGCGATACCCGCTCCCGACTCGACCATCACGTCGTTAATTTCACGTCCGGCCAGCTCTTTCATCACTGCATCCAGGGGCAGCTTGCCATCTTCACCCGCATCAATCCGCAATATATCTGCGCCCGCCTGAGCAAGCGCTCTGCAATTGTCATTTTCCACCGTGGTAATCACCAGGGTCTGGCCTTCCAGGCGCAGCATTCTGGACTGTGGCGACATGCGCGCCCTGGAGTCGCAAACCACTCTCAGGGGCTGTGCCGCATTGACCGGAATGTCCGTTCGCAGGGATTCGTGTTCCGATGCCCGGAAGGTCAGTGACGGGTTATCCACTGTGACTGTCCCAATCCCGGTCAGCACCGCACCGCTTGCGGCACGCATACGATGCACTTCAGCACGCACCTCAGGCCCGGTGATCCATTGACTCTCGCCAGATGCCATGGCGGTACGCCCGTCGAGGCTCATGGCCATCTTGATACGAATATATGGCAGCCCTGTGATCATGCGTTTGATAAAGCCGGGATTGAGCTTTTCGGCTTCGGTTCTCAGAATATCTTTGGTCACTTCGATTCCGAAGCCTTGAAGAAATTTGATCCCCGAGCCTGATACGACAGGATTGGGGTCAATCATGCCAAGTGCGACCCGGGAAACACCTGCCTCAGCCAATATACTGGCACAGGGCGGCGTGCGTCCATGGTGCGAGCAGGGCTCCAGGGTCACATAGGCCGTCGCACCATGGGCCTGCTCGCCTGCGTCTCTCAGGGCATTCACTTCGGCATGTGGCTCGCCAACCCTGCAATGAAAACCCTCGCCGACAATCTCACCGTCTTTTACAATAACGCAGCCGACGCGAGGATTGGGACGAGTGGTGTACCAGCCCTGACGCGCCAGATGGATAGCCCGAGCCATACAAGCGGAATCGTTCATCGGCTGTTTTTATGGGTAGTGCCCGGATAAATACCGGACAACAGTGCGTATGAATGGCGCACTATGCTGGCTAATCCTGTTTGAGTAAGTCCAGTTGATGGTCTCGTAATTCGGGTGCTGGGACTTTCTCCAGTCGCTTGACTTCATCCGTGAATTCTCCGACATTCTTAAAGTCCCTGTAAACTGAGGCAAACCGAACATAGGCGACGTGATCAATCTGTTGCAGTTCATCCATAACCATTTCGCCAATCTGACGTGAATCAATTTCACGATCATCAATAACCATGAGTTTGCGGCATATATGATTTAGCACCAGTTCAATGTCATCGACGGAAACCGGACGTTTTTCCAGAGCACGCCAGATGCCTGTCCGCACCTTGCCTTCATTAAAATCTTCACGGGCACCGTCAGTTTTAATTACCTTGGGATACTGTAACTCAGCTCTTTCAAATGTGGTAAAACGTGCCGAGCAGAGCACGCATTCACGGCGACGGCGAACCTGATTACTTTCAGACGCAAGGCGTGAATCGCATACCCTGGTATCCTGAGCGCCGCAAAAGGGACAGTGCATAAATTAACCGATCACTATTTCCAGCATTCAGGTGTGTAATACTGCGGCCTTTTTTATCTTGTCCATGTTATCTTCTTCACGGACGTAAACCGGAAATGAATGACACAGAGCACGGACTTTTTCACTGACACTGCTCAGAACGGCGTCATCAACCTTGTTACCGGTCGCAAGGCAGTCAATGATGTCACACATCCAGTGTGTAAGATTCCGTGCCTCAGCCTCAACAAAACCACGCGTCGTAATGGCCGGCGTACCGATACGAATACCACTGGTGACAAAAGGCGATTGAGGGTCATTCGGAACGGCATTTTTATTCACGGTAATCCCCACAGAACCCAAAGTTTCTTCAATTGCCTTACCCGTCAGGCCCTTGTTAATGAAACTCAGCAGCAATAAATGATTATCAGTACCACCGGAAATAACGTCATAACCGCGCTCCATAAAAATACCTGCCATAATCCTGGCATTCGCGATCACCTGCTGCTGGTAAACGACAAAATCAGGCGACATCGCTTCCTTCAATGCAACCGCTTTGGCGGCTATGACGTGCATTAGCGGGCCGCCCTGTATGCCAGGGAAAACTCGGGAATTGAGCTTCTTTTCAATTTCTTCATTTGCCCTGGCCATAATCAGGCCACCACGCGGACCGCGCAGTGTTTTGTGTGTCGTCGTCGTGGTCACATCGGCTATTTGAACCGGACTGGGGTAGGCTCCGGTCGCAACCAGACCGGCAACGTGGGCCATATCGACAACGAGGTAGGCACCAACGCTATCTGCAATTTCACGGAAACGCTGCCAGTCTACGATACGGGAATAGGCGGAAAAGCCAGCGATAATAACCTTTGGTTTGTGCTCTTTAGCGAGCGCTTGCACCTGATCGTAGTCAATTTCCTGAGTGTCTTTGGTCAGCCCATATTGCACCGCATTAAATATCAGGCCGGAAATATTCAGTTTCATACCGTGTGTGAGATGCCCTCCTTCTGCCAGGCTCATTCCCAACAGCGTGTCACCAGGCTTCATCAGCGCCAGATAGGCTGCCGCATTCGCCTGCGAACCTGAGTGTGGCTGAACATTGACATAATCCGCACCAAATAGCTCTTTTGCGCGGTCAATCGCCAACTGTTCCGCAACATCGACATATTCACAGCCGCCATAGTATCGTTTGCCCGGATAGCCCTCGGCATACTTATTGGTCAGTTGCGAACCCTGCGCCTGCATAACGCATGGGCTGCAATAGTTTTCCGAAGCAATCAGCTCAATATGATCTTCCTGGCGCTGTTCTTCGCTGAGTATGGCTCGCCAGATCGGCTTATCAAAACCTTCAATAGTATCGTTCACAGAAAACATGAAAAAATCCCCTACGCTCGAAATAGACAGCGAAATTGGTAAGAATTGGAATAATAACGGATTTGGTTCAAAAATCACTCCAAAATCACGATGAATATGTTATTCAAGGAAACAAAGCATGAATTGTTTATCCGGCTGATTGGTCTCTGCCATAAGCAATCATTGCTTCGACCACCGCCGTCCAGGTGGTTGCGATATTGTCTCGATTATAACCACCGCCTCCCATTACCAGTAATCGCCCCTGACAATATTCGTCGGCGATCCGGCAGAGGCTGGCGGTAGCCTGCGCATGGGCCCGATGGGTAAATCGCATGTGGGTGATAGGATCTCCATCAATACTGTCGGCACCGGCTTGCAGGAGGATAAATTGCGGACGATGGCAATGTAGATAGCTCTCAATCTGCTTCCAGTAAATCCCGAAAACGTCATCACTGGAGTTTGGAGGCGCCGGCAGATTCAGCTTCATCCCTTTTGCATTGCCCAGCCCTGTCTCCTCAATTGCACCGGTACCCGGATAAAGAAATTGTCCGTCTTCATGAATATCGGCAAAAAGCACCCGCGGGTCATCCTGAAAGCTGTAAAAAACACCGTCACCATGATGGGCATCGATATCAACATAGGCAATACGATCCAGGCCGAATTCATCAAGCAAGGTTTCGATGACTACCCCGCAGTCATTAAAGACACAAAAGCCCGAAGCACTGTCGCGCCGTGCGTGATGCAAACCGGAAATTGGTATAAACGCACGCTCAATTTCGCCACTCATTATTGAGCGAACCGCTGATAACGCCGTACCAACAACCGTCGCGGCGGCCTCATAAACTCCCCTGAAAGCCGGTGTATCCCCGCCGTCCAGATAGCCTTCACCGGTGCCAGACTTTTCTTTTACCAGTTCGACATACTCATGCACGTGAAAGCGCTCAATCTCATTCTGGCTCGCCTTCTCCGGTGATCGTTCACTGACGAGCCGGTCCAGGCCATTCTGCCGATAACGTGCCTCGAATACCCCCATACGATCCGGACCGAAAGGATGGTTTTCTCCAAAACCATAGCTCGCTAATTCTTCGCCAAGGTAAACCGCTACATTAAACATAGTTATCCATGCCGGACTGATCCCCAAAACTGCTTTTGATTCTATAGAACGCACCCGCAGTGCGCCAGGATTATCCGAATTGAGACCATATGTGGCTTGCCAAATAGTCTGCGTGAGTTGCTAATCCAGTTTGACTAATGTCTGGCAGAACAAAGGTACCGGTATCATACAAACTCTGACTTGATCAGGGTTTACCTATATAATCACCTCTCTTATCGCTCAATCCGGTTATTTTCATGTTCGATAAACTTGCTGAACGCCTGTCAGAGGTCACTCGCCAGCTACGCGGACAAGCCAGGATTACGGAAACCAATATCCAGGACGGCCTGCGGGAAGTACGAGTGGCCTTGTTAGAGGCCGATGTCGCCTTACCCGTTGTCAAGGTTCTGATAGAAAAAATCCAGGGGCGTGCAGTAGGCCAGAAAGTTCTGCAAAGCCTGACTCCCGGTCAGGCATTGATCAAGATAGTGCAGGACGAGCTCGTTACCGTCATGGGGGAGGCTAATGAACAACTCTCACTCAATATCGCACCACCTGCCGTTGTGCTGGTGGCCGGCCTGCAGGGGGCGGGTAAAACGACTTCGGTTGCCAAACTCGCCCACTTTCTCAGGGAAAGGCACAAGAAGAAGGTTATGACGGTAAGCTGTGACATCTATCGTCCCGCAGCGATTGATCAGCTACAGATACTCTCGGCGGAGGCCGGTGCCGAATTCTTCCCATCCACAAGCAAAGATAAACCGGCCAAAATCGTAAAAAATGCGATCAAGCAGGCCAGAGTATCGACTGCCGATGTTCTGTTGGTGGATACCGCCGGTCGCCTGCACGTTGATGAGGAAATGATGGACGAGATCAGGCAACTGCACTCGACCTGTAATCCCGTGGAAACCCTGTTTGTCATTGACAGCATGACCGGTCAGGACGCCGTCAATACGGCCAGGGCGTTTAATGATGCCTTGCCACTCACCGGTATTATATTGACAAAGGCAGATGGCGATGCTCGCGGCGGTGCGGCACTATCTGCCCGTTACATTACGGGTAAGCCCATCAAATTTATTGGGGTGGGTGAGAAAATCGCAGCCCTGGAACCGTTCCATCCGGACCGAATCGCATCCCGCATTCTGGGCATGGGCGATGTAGTCAGTCTGGTCGAAGAAGTTCAGCAGAAGGTTGACCATGAAAAGGCCGCCAGGCTGGCGAGGAAAATAAAGAGGGGCAAGGCCTTTGACCTGGAAGACTTACGTGACCAACTGCAACAAATGCTGGGAATGGGAGGTCTGAGTACCTTGATGGATAAACTGCCCGGTATGGGACGGGTACCGGAAGCCGCCAAGGAACAGATGAATGACAGGCAACTAAGGCATATGGTTGCGATTATCAGTTCGATGACGCCGAAAGAAAGGCGCATTCCTACCCTGATTAACGGTTCCCGTCGTAAACGTATAGCACAGGGCTCAGGTACCACCATTCAGCAGGTAAATCAGGTGATGAAACAATATAAGCAAATGTCAAAGATGATGAAAAAGATGGGCAAGGGCGGCGGCATGGCTAAGTTAATGCGGGGACTGGGCAGTAAAATACCGGGGAGTACGCCACTTTAGGGCCTCACAATTATGGCAAGAATCGTTCTTGAATCAGGACGTTTAGCGCCTAACCTTCAGGTCAATAATCGGAGCAATAACTATGCTAAAACTCATTCGGATAATTTCTTTTGTGGGACTGGCTGCAGCCGGCGTTGGACCCGTTCACGCATGGTGGGACGAAAATAGCGGTGACTGGAAAAACTACCGCGAAAATAGCGATGCCCGCGGATATGGCTGGCGGAGGCACCCAGTCTCCGGTGAAGGCTGGAAACCCTGGAAAGACCGAATGTGGCAAGACTGGCGCGCACCATGGAGTCATGATGGTAGCCGCTGGGGGGCAGGGCCATGGAGCTCTTTTGGTGAGTCCTTCGGTGATCTGATGGGAGAAGTCGAAGTTGATGCCAATGTCAGGGTCAAAGGTAAGACGTCCGGCAGTGGTGAAACCGAGGGTGAAATCTGGAATTATGGTTATTCCAATAACTACAGGGGGCACCCGTCACCATATCCTTACGGGCCTGTGTCGTATCCTTACGGGCCTTACACAGGACCCTATCCTTATTACCGACCACAGGCTGCTCCATATGCGCCATATCCCCCACGACACTAGCAGGCTGTTGAAATTCTACTCATGCAGCATGATACGGCGTTAAAAAAGTTCCGTTGCCCCCTGTCCGCAGGCTACAGCTCTTTATATAGTTCACCGCCCTGATGCAAAAATTCCCGCGCCTTTTCTTCCATGCCCAGCTCAATCGCGTCTGTTTCCGGCATACCATGCTTGGCCGCATAGTCGCGCACATCCTGGGTGATTTTCATAGAGCAGAAATTCGGTCCGCACATGGAGCAGAAATGCGCCGCCTTGTGCGCCTGCTTTGGCATGGTTTCATCGTGAAATTCACGCGCCTTTTCCGGGTCGAGCGACAGATTGAACTGGTCTTCCCAGCGAAATTCGAAACGCGCCTTGGATAAGGCGTTATCTCGTAGCTGCGCACCAGGGAAACCCTTCGCCAGATCGGCCGCATGCGCTGCGAGCCTGTAAGTAATAATCCCTTCGCGGACATCCCCCTTGTTTGGCAACCCCAAGTGTTCCTTTGGTGTTACATAGCAGAGCATAGCTGTGCCATACCAACCTATCTGCGCCGCCCCGATACCTGAGGTAATGTGGTCATAGCCCGGCGCAATATCGGTTGTCAGCGGGCCAAGGGTATAGAACGGCGCCTCGAAACAGTCCTGGAGCTGCTTGTCCATGTTTTCTTTAATCATTTGCATCGGCACGTGCCCGGGACCTTCGATCATCACCTGACAGTCATGCCCCCAGGCCCTCTCGGCAAGTTCACCCAGCGTTTCAAGCTCGCTGAACTGGGCGGCGTCATTAGCATCCGCGACCGAACCTGGACGGAGTCCGTCGCCGAGAGAAAAGGATACGTCATAGGCCTGCATGATTTCGCAGATTTCGTCGAAGTGCGTATACAGGAAGCTTTCCTTATGGTGTGCCAGACACCACTTCGCCATGATCGAACCACCACGCGAAACAATGCCGGTAACACGCTTTGCCGTCAGCGGGACATATCGCAGCCTGACCCCCGCATGAATGGTGAAATAATCCACTCCCTGCTCGGCCTGCTCAATCAAGGTATCCTTGAACAATTCCCAGGTCAGTTCCTCAGCCTTGCCATTGACCCTTTCCAAGGCCTGATAAATCGGCACGGTACCGACCGGGATGGGTGAGTTGCGCAGAATCCATTCGCGGGTTTCATGGATATTTCTGCCGGTTGACAAATCCATCAGCGTGTCGCCTCCCCAACGGGCCGACCAGACCATTTTTTCCACTTCCTCTCCAATGGAAGACGCCACGGCTGAATTACCGATATTGGTATTGATCTTGACACGGAAATTACGCCCGATAATCATCGGTTCCAGTTCCGGATGGTTGATATTGGCCGGGATAATGGCCCTGCCTCGGGCCACTTCGTCACGCACAAATTCCGGTGTAATCTCATCCGGGATGGATGCTCCAAAGTCCTGACCCGGATGCTGCCTCAGCAGGGGCTCGTATCGGCTATCGGCCTTGAACTCCTGTAGTCGCTGATTTTCTCGAATCGCCACATACTCCATTTCCGGCGTAATGATGCCCTTCCTGGCGTAGTACATTTGCGTGACGTTCATGCCTGATCTGGCCTGGCGCGGCTGCCTCAGATGTTCAAAGCGCAGATTCGCCAGCGCAGGATCCGACTGGCGGGAACGGCTAAATTCGGACGTTGGCTGTTGCAGTAGTTCGGTATCGCCGCGTTCCTCAATCCAGCGGCTTCTAACGCCGCGCAATCCCTCCAGTAGATTGATCTCGATATCCGGGTCGCTATAGGGACCGGAAGTATCATAAACCGTAACCGGCGGATTCTCTGCAATACCCCTGTCCGTATGCGTGGGCGTCAGCATAATTTCCCGCATGGGGACGCGAATATCCTCCCGCGAACCCTCAATATAGATTTTCCTTGAATTGGCGAACGGCCGGGTAACGTCTTTTGAAACCTGTACGGCCTTGCGGATAAAGTTCTCAGGTATTGCGCTCATATATGGTTCACCTGTCAATAGCTTGTGGCCCGGGGAGGCATCATGACTCCCCGGCGCCGGAATAATCCGGACCAAATGTAAAAACCCTGTCAACCGAATTGGTGAGTGATTTACGCAAACCCGGGCCGGGATCCGCAAGGTATCCAAGTTACCGGAGAATGGCAAGCCTCTATCCTGGGCCAGTACCCGGGATGAGACAAAATCAGCCGATCCCATAGACAGCTTCGTCAAGGCGACGCTCCGGGAAATGCCAGGGACATCGGGCTAAAAAATATAAAAAAGTTTTCTTGACTTAATAAATTTTATGATAGAATCATTGCGGTGTTAGGGTATTTTTTTGATCAATCAAGGAGGAAAACTTCGATGAATCGCTTTTTTAACAATATTTTTATGACCTGCCTGTTGGCCTGTCTCCCGCTGGCGGTGTTATTGCCGGGAACCGTGCAGGCGCAGATGGTGCCCGAAGGGGGTGGCATGAAGCAGCAGCTTTCAGACAAGGGCTATAACTTTCGGTTATACGGCAAGTTCCGACCCAAGGTGTCCTTTCGCGATGACGACGACGGCAATACAAGTACAACCGACATCCGCGACGATTCCTCGCGGCTCGGCATCCAGGGCAAAATTCCGATCAACGACCGGCTGACCGGGGTGTTGCGCGGCGAATGGCGAGTGGAGATCGGCGAAGATCGGGATCAGGACGGCAGAGGAGCCGGAGGATCTTTGGGTAATGCGCGTCTGGCCTATGCCGGTCTTGAGAGCAAGGACGCGGGTTTTCTGGGTATCGGCCAGCAGTGGAACCCGTATTATGACATCGTCGGCGAGCAGGTGGATGTCCTATACAATGCCTCCGATACTCCCGTTGGATATAATCGCGTCGAGGCTCCTTTTCGTACCAGTAACCTCGTCAAATATGCGCACAGCGTCGGGGCGTTCAAGTTCAGCGCCGGCCTGCAAGCGAACGGTGATGATAATACCGATGCGTTTACAGTCGGTTTAGGGCTTGATGTGGGTCGAGGCTACATCGGTATTGCTTACTTGCAGCAGGATATGGACGGGGCTGACAGCTTTCAAACGGGGATTTTCACCGGTGCGGGTAGCAACACTATTGGCGCATCGGCTGGTCGTTTGCCCCAAGAAAGAGTACCTGCTGTTGACCCTGTGGCCCCTACTCCTGCTAACCCGTCAGGTACTCCTAGTAGCCCGGCTAGAAATGTTGACATTACAACTACTGGCCAGACGGGTATCGCTACAGCCATACCCGCGGCTGGCAATGCTCGGGCTATTCCTGTTGAAAATAATATCATCGTCGGCGATCTTCGCACCGGTGATCGTCAAACGAAGCACATTGGCATCGGCGCCAGTTATAGTGTCACCGATGATTTCTATGTGAGCGCCCTCTATCAGGATGTATCCATTGATAACGATGCCCAGTCCTGCACCATCATCAGTGGTACTAGATATTGTGTCGATAAACCCAACGACGACCCCTCCTCTCTCGACATCGCAGCGGTCTATTCCTTCGGTCACGGCATGAAGCTGTTGGCAGGGGCGTACACTTATGACTCCGACAACAGCAGCGACGAGAAAGGCCTCACCCTCGGAATAGCCAAAAATCTGGCATCAGGTCTGGATATATATGTTGATTGGTTAAGAGAGGACCGCGATGACAGAGATGCCACTAATACAGTCAATTTTGGTGTCCGCTACAACTTTGATGTCGGCCTTCTGTAAGCCGAACCGTTTGGCTTGAAAATCAGGCGGAGGCAGCTTGCCTCGGCCCATGATTCACGGGGACATGTCGATACATGTCCCCGTTTTTTTTGGGTCATGACACAGGAAAATTGACAACAATCGCCAGGACCGCCACTATTAACTCCATGAGCACCATCCACAAAGAGGTTTACGATGCGTTCCTGGAGGCCGGCACTTCGGAAGAGAAGGCCGAATCGGCCGCACACGCTATCGCCACAGTGCCTGAAGGCCTAGTCACCGAAGAATCGCTAAAATCGGCATTGTCCGAATTGAAGTACGAACTGAAGTACGAAATGTACCGACTTTTCACAACCGGAATCGGCGTGGTGCTCGCCGCCATCGCTGCGCTGGCCATCTTCAAATAGAAAGAGAACTGACAAAACCGTCAAAATCTCCCACGATCAACCCCATGATCACCATTCAAAAAGAAGTTTACGATGCGTTCCTGGCCGCCGGTGTCCCGGAAGAGAAAGCGGATGCAGCAGCCCGAGCATTGGCCAGAAATCCCGATGACATGGCCACGAAAACCGACCTCGCCGAGCTTGAGGCACGCTTGACCTGGCGAATGGTGACTTTAACCGGACTGATACTAACCGCCATCGCCGCCTTGGCCATCTTTAAATAAGAACAGGATGCCAGCCTCCGGCAATGGGGCAACTGCATGTGTCTGCCTGCTGCGGGCAGGCCGGCCCTGCCAGCTTTCCTGTGTCATCCCTTTTTTTATGCCGGCGATCACTTGAAGATCACCAATAATCCTACAACAGCAACGCCCATGCCGATCGCCCATAAAATATGGCATGATCTCAATCTGCCTGGACGCGATAGTGTCTCTAATGTCGTCGTCGGTTAATATCATTCAAGCCCCTCCGAAGTCCCTGGATTTTTCACAAAAGTATCAAAGACAATATAGCAATAAAATTTAACCTCTCTTCCCTGACTAACCAAACGATGTTGATGGCATCCCCAAACTGGACCACAATGCGACCCAACATGGAAGCGGCAATGACACAGAAAGAACCAGGACGCCGGCGCCGCGCAAAGCACGACGGCAGCTCTAACGCGCCGGGAATCCCCGGCCGGCAACTGTTCCGGACCTCCGTGTCCCATCATGGGTAAATCGCAGAGGATAATATGATTGGCCTTCCGGATGACGTATTGGAGCGTATTCAGGCACTGCTGGAGCAGGCGGCAGATTTACCCGAGCCCCGGGCAATGTCGCTGGCGACGGTGGACGAGTCAGGCAAGCCGGTAGTCCGTACTGTATTGTTAAAGCATGTTGACCGACAAGGATTAACGTTCTTTACCAATACGACCAGCAGAAAAGGACGACATATTGCCGCTAATCCTTTTGTGGCGCTTTGCATGTATTTCCAGGAATCTCACCAGCAGCTTCAGGTCGAAGGCCAGGTAGAGCAGCTTGCCGATGAACAGGCGGACAGCTACTGGTATTCACGGCCCAGAACCAGCCGCATCGGTGCCTGGGCATCGCGCCAGTCAACAGTACTGCAAGACCGGCAACAGTTGCTCGACCGTGTTACTCAATATGAGAAAAGGTTTGCCGATGCCGATGTCCCGCGTCCGCCGTTCTGGAGCGGTTATCGGGTCATTCCAAATGCCATTGAATTCTGGAAAGGACACCCCGACCGGCTAAATGAGCGCACCTGCTACCGATTAACGGGTGGTGAGTGGGTGAAGTTTTATCGTTATCCGTGAACCGCCTTTGATTCGGCGGCCTGACCCGATGCGTCTGGTTCAATCTGGATCCTGCTTTCTCAGGTACGTCACTCGCCAACCCGACTCTATAGCATGATCAGGTTCTGGGTTTATGCGCCGGGTCGTCCATCCTGAATGACATCTTTTTGTGCAATAGCCCCATCCATGGGACCGTTTGGAAGCCTCATTCATGCCGCCACATACGTTGTTTTGAAAAACTCGATTGATGGTGAATACAGCGGTTTAGACTGACTCGAAGAATGTATTGGAGGCATCTTTTGGACATCCGGGTTCTTACTGCTGGACAATAGATACCTGACTCTAACTTCAGAAGAGGGCTGCTTTTTCAAAAAATGATCGATTGATCCGTGTTCTTCCAAATTACTTTGTAATGTAAGAGCCAGGCCAACAACAAAATTTTTCTTTGCTTCATCCTTTGTCTTTCCGCCGGCAACATAGTTAATATCCACTCCTTGGGCAATCCATCCGGGTCCGTCTTTTTCAATGAGGACGCGGAGCCTGGCAGAGATTTGATCTTTTTTCATAATCCCTATCCTCTTTTCAACTCCGACCGAAGTATGACAATACTATCAGGCGATACCAATCAATATTTTCAGGAATTGAAACCAAAAGTTGACAAAAATTCCAAACACTCTGGTAATTTGGATGGTGGAGAGCAGCTTCACCACTCGCTGCCGGGCAGGAGGCCTTTTTGCAAAATACAATAATGATATACGACGGGATGAGAGGCCAGGTCACAATAGCAAGGTTCTCATTACCGAACCCAAAAGCCGGAATACAGTAAAATCCTTGCCCTATTCGTCATCTGCCGACGGCAAAGCAGTTCCGGCTTTACGTCGGCGCAGGCCAAGCTCCCGCAGTTGCCGGTCTCCGACCCCGGAGGGTGCCTGTGTTAGCGGACAACTGGCTGTCTGGGTTTTGGGAAACGCCATAACATCCCGGATTGAATCGGCGTCCGACATCAGCATCACCAGGCGGTCCAGGCCAAAGGCGATTCCGCCATGTGGCGGGCAACCATATTTCAGGGCATCCAGCAGAAAGCCGAACTTGTCACGAGCTTCATCTCCCCCAATCCCCAACAGGCCGAAAACCGCCTGCTGAATATCCTCCTTGTGAATGCGGATTGAACCGCCGCCTATTTCGCTACCGTTCAGCACCATATCGTAGGCACGCGACAACATGGTTGCGGCATTGTCTTTAAGTTCTTCAGGAGACTGCGTTGCCGGGGCGGTGAACGGGTGATGCAGCGCCGTGAAACGGCCCTCTTTGTCCCGCTCGAACATTGGGAAATCCACAATCCATACCGGTTTCCAGCCTTCCTCCATCAATCCCATGTCATGGCCAATCCTGACACGGACAGCAGCCATGGATTCGTTCACGATATGCGCGTTTCCGGCACCAAAAAAGATCAGATCGTCATTTCCGGCGCCGACGCGTTCCGCCAGTTGGCTGATCACCTCATCCGGCAGAAATTTCAGAATCGGTGATTGCAGGCCATCACGACCGGCAGCGACGTCATTGACCTTGATATAAGCCAACCCCCGGGCCCCGTAACGGCCCGCATAGGCCGTATATTCATCAATCTGCCGGCGGGTCAGCCTGTTCCCCCCAGGCACCTTAAGCGCAACGACACGCCCCTTCGGGTCCTGCGCGGGTTCCGAAAAGACCTTGAATTCAACATCCTTCATGATATCCGCCAGATCAACAAGCTGCAAAGGAACTCTCAGATCCGGGCAATCCACACCATACTTTTGCAGGGCTTCGGCATAACTCATGCGCGGGAACGGGTTCGGCAATTCCACATTCTGCACATCCCTGAACAACCGGCGGATCATTTCCTCCATAATCGACATAATCTCTTCTTCATTCAGGAAGGAGGTCTCGATATCGAGCTGGGTAAATTCCGGCTGCCGGTCTGCACGCAGGTCCTCGTCACGGAAACAGCGGGCAATCTGATAGTAACGGTCAAAACCCGACATCATCAATAATTGCTTGAATAACTGTGGAGACTGCGGCAGAGCAAAAACACTGCCGGGATGGGTGCGACTTGGCACCAGATAGTCACGCGCACCCTCAGGGGTCGCCCTGGTCAGTACCGGCGTTTCCATGTCGAGGAAGCCGCAGCCATCAAGAAAATTCCGCAGGTGGAGAACGACTTTTGAGCGTAACAGCATACGCCGCTGCATCACGGGGCGGCGCAGGTCAACATAACGGTATCTGAGACGCACCTCCTCGCTGATATCGGAATCATCAAGCATGAACGGCGGCGTCTCGGCGGCATTCAGGATTTCCAGTTCCCCGCACACCACCTCAATCCGGCCGCTGGCAAGACCTTCATTTACCGTACCCCGGGGGCGATGGCGAACCAGCCCCTTAACCCGAAGAACAAATTCATTACGCACACGCTCGGCATGCGCAAACGCCTGCCTGGTATCGGGGTCAACAACAATCTGCAGCAGACCTTCCCGATCCCGCAAGTCGATAAAAATCACGCCGCCATGGTCACGACGGCGATGAGACCAGCCAACCACTGCTACGGTTTGATTGATCAGGGATTCATTTACCTCCCCGCAGTAATGAGTTCGCATACGCATTATCCGTTTTCAATGCCCATAAACGAGTAACGGACAGCGGAGCCGTCCGTTCAGGTCAGGCCGTATTTATCAGGACCCGGATCAGGCTGTCACTTCGCCACAGGACAGCAATCATCTGTTCCACAGGCGCTACCCTTGCCGCTCGCAGCACTCTTGCCGCCATCCGCAGCACTCTTGCCACCGTCCGCAGCACTCTTGCCACCGTCCGCAGCACTCTTGCCACCGTCCGCAGCACTCCCTCCGCCATCTGAAACATTCTTCCGACCACCGGATTTGAAATCGGTCTCATACCAGCCGCCGCCCTTGAGACGAAATCCGGCTGCCGATACCAGCTTCCTTAGCTGCGACTCTTCGCATTCAGGACAATCCATCAGCGGTACATCATTCACTTTCTGTATCGCCTCAAGCTTATGGCCACAGGCGACGCATTCATACTCATAAATCGGCATGGTTCAACCCTCAAGAATCCGCCCCGAAACAATCCGGGAACCTTCAACATATCAGTACTCTATAATACTCAGGGAAATACGGCAAAGACGCAATATACCGGAGATTCTAACAATGCCCCCGTACCCTGAAAATAAAACCATTTTAATCACCGGCTGTTCGACCGGCATCGGCCTGTGCATTGCCAACGGCCTGAACAACAGGGGCTATCGGGTGCTTGCGACTGCCAGAAATGCAGATGATGTCGAAATGCTGAAATTTCAAGGATTTGAGGCATTACAGCTCGATCTGGCAGATAGCACCTGCATACACAGCGCCGTCGATGAAGTCCTGCGTCGCACGGGAAACCGGCTGTTCGCCCTTTTTAATAATGGCGCTTACGGTCAGTTCGGTGCCGTCGAAGACCTAACCCGAGAAACTCTGCGCAGACAATTTGAAACCAATGTCTTTGGCTGGCATGAATTAACCCGCCGCGTCCTGCCTGTCATGCGGCAACAGGGATATGGCCGCATTATCCAGAACAGTTCCGTACTGGGCCTTGTCGCACTCAAATATCGTGGTGCCTATAGCGCCAGCAAATTCGCCATTGAGGGCCTGACAGACACGTTAAGGCTCGAGTTTCGGGATACGGACATACACTTTGTGCTGGTGGAACCGGGCCCGATAACAAGCAACTTTCGACTCAACGCACTCAAGGCGTTCAGGGAAAATATCGATCCGGACACAAGTCACCACGAAAAAGCCTATGCCCGTCTGGTCCAAAAGCTTGAACAGGAAGGCCCGGTTGTGCCTTTCACCCTACCTGCCGATGCCGTTCTCAGCAAGGTTATCAGGGCGCTGGAAGCGCAAAGGCCGAAAGCACGCTATTATGTAACGCTTCCTACCTATTTATTCGGCTATCTAAAACGAGTATTGCCGGTAAAGTGGATGGATCAGATACTTAAAAATTACTAACTCTGCGGTTCCATCATGAAAGTCATACTTGCCAATCCCCGTGGTTTTTGCGCCGGCGTAGACCGAGCAATCGAAATTGTCGAACGTGCCCTTGAGGCTTTCGGCGCTCCGATCTATGTCCGCCATGAAGTCGTTCACAACAAATACGTTGTCAACCAGTTACGCACCAAAGGAGCTATCTTTGTCGAGGAAGTCAACGAAATTCCGCAGGGGGCCACGGCAATTTTCAGCGCACACGGAGTCCCGCAACAAGTACGAGCCGATGCCAAAAGACGAAATCTCAGAATATTTGATGCGACCTGTCCACTGGTCACCAAGGTACATATGGAAGTCGCCCGGCATTCCAATGCCAACCAGGAAGTTATTCTTGTCGGTCATGCCGGACACCCTGAAGTGGAGGGCACACTCGGTCAATACAATAATCCCGATGGGGAGATCTATCTGGTCGGCCAGATAAAGGAAGTGGATCAGTTACAGGTAAAAAATCCCGCCAGTCTCCATTATGTTACTCAGACGACGCTTTCGCTCGATGATACCCGGGCTATTGTGACTGCCCTGCAAAACAGATTCCCAGAGATAAAAGGGCCGAAAAAAGACGACATTTGTTACGCCACACAAAATCGCCAGAACGCCGTCAATGGCCTCGTCAATGACTGCGACGTGATTATCGTTGTAGGTTCCCGCAACAGTTCCAACTCCAACCGCCTGCGCGAAATCGCTGCAAAAAGAAATACACCAGCTTATCTCATAGATGGGGCAGACTGGCTGGACCCCGGGTGGCTGGAAGGCAAAACTACCATCGGAGTCACCGCTGGCGCCTCAGCTCCGGAAATTCTCGTCCGGCAGGTTATCAACAAACTTGGCGAGCTGGGTTACTCACTGGCGGAAGAATCAGGCGGAATCCAGGAAAATGTCGTATTCAACTTGCCGGCAGAATTAAGGAACCTGGGCACTTCCCGCAACTGATGAGTTATGACGTCATTATCGTGGGCGCCGGAATCTCTGGCCTCCTGTCCGCCATTGAACTGGCAGGCTCCGGCCAGAAAGTCTGCATTATAGAAAAAACCCGGGTTGGCCAGGAATCATCCTGGGCCGGGGGCGGGATTCTCCTGCCCATTTATCCCTGGCATTATCCGGACCCCGTAAATGCCCTGGTTGAATGGAGTCTGCACCATTACCCTGAATTCCTGACCACCCTTCATGCGGACACGGGCGTTGACCCGGAATGGCTCGCATGCGGACATTTAATACTGGATGCACAACCGAATGCTACCGTCATTGAGCGCTGGTCCGGCCAGTTCCTTGTGGAAACAGAGTATGTATCCGGCGCAAGATTGAACCGGATCGAACCCGGACTCTCGAAGCAGCATATCAAAGCATTATGGGCCCCGAAAGTCGGACACGTCAGAAGCCCGCGCCTGCTGAAGGCGCTGGCAGTCAAAGCCGAGCAATTGAAGATCAATATTCGGGAAAATACCGCTCTGACCGGCGTACAAACCAACGGCCGGACGGTGAAAGCAGTCAGGACATCAAGCGGTGACCATGCTGTAGGCTCCGTACTGATTACCGCCGGCGCATGGAGCGGTGATCTCGAACAATATGGATTGCCCCATGTGGCCGTGAGGCCGGTCAAGGGACAGATGATTCAACTGCAAACCAGCCCCGGTACCATCAAGACAATCACCTTATACAAGGATCACTACATCATACCCAGAAAGGACGGCAAAGTACTTGCGGGAAGCACCCTGGAACACTGCGGCTTTGATAAAACAACCAGCGAAGAAGTCGCGGAAACCCTCAGACAGCAAGCCATATCACTCTTCCCGGTGCTGGAATCCGCTCCGCTGATTAATCATTGGGCAGGGCTCAGACCGGGCAACGAGAGGCAAACGCCCTTGATAGGGCAGCATCCTGACTACAGCAACCTGTTCTACAATACAGGTCATTACCGAAATGGTATAGTCCTCGGCTTAGCATCTGCCAGGCTCTGTAGCGATATGGTGCTGGGGCGCCCGCCAATACTGACACCTGCCGACTACGCCTGGGAGTGAGCCGGATCTATCAGGAACAGCATGAGGTGCCCGACACGCCAGCGTGGCCTGGTTGCCAGAACAGCTCAACTGCCGGTGTAGCTCAGTTGGCAGAGCAGCGCATTCGTAATGCGGAGGTCAGAGGTTCGACTCCTCTCACCGGCACCATCTTTGCCATGGGTGGTTCCCGGAAATATATTTACAAAAGTCATATAATCAGCAGGGAAACCCTGAATGAATCAGAGTTTCCATAGATGCGTTCAATGTAAACAGAGAGAGGAAGATGGAGAAAACAAAGCTGGAGATAGAAACAGAAAAAGTCTTCATGGAAACCGTAAAACTCCATGGCGAAATCACATTGTTGCGCAAAAAAAAAATCAAATGGCATGAAATCACCATCATTGCCGGGATTTCCGCTGGATTGATGACAGCCGGTGCAGCCATTTTCAAACTGCTATTGGGCTAGGAAGATAAAAAAAAGAAATCAACAGGAATTAATCCGACGATACTACAAACCGATCAGGATTCAGAGACAATGTTCAGTGACCTTCATAAAACCATAGCCTCATTGCTGCTGGCGACCGTCATGCTGGCCTCCCATACAGCACTCGCCCAACAACCCGGTGCCCCTTCTGGCAGCTTGACAGATCATCCCGAACCCGTGTCGGCAAATACTGCCGGGGACACGCAGTCTGATCAGCCAACCGGTCGCAGCGGCATTACCAGCGACATCGTGCTGTTACTGGATAATTCCGGCAGCATGAAGGCCAACGACCCGGATTTACTGATGGTAAAGGCAGTCAGGGAATTTATTGGCCAACTGGATTTCAATACCCGTCTCGGCATTGTCATTTTCGACCAGAAGGTCAGGCTATCCTTTCCGCTGACCGAACTGTCCGACACAAGCCGGGCCGAGATGCTGGCCAGCCTTGAACAGATAGACTACAAGGGGCTGCATACCAACAGCCCGGACGGACTGGAGCGCGCCCTCTATGAATTGAAGCTGTATGCCCACGACGATATCGAGCGCTTCATCATCTTTCTAACGGACGGCATTGTGGACAGCGGCGACAAGCAAAAAGATGCCAGCAAGCTGGACTGGATGAGAAAGGAACTGGCCGCCGATGCCCAGAATAACAATATCAGGATTTTCGGTATTGCCTTTACCGACAGTGCGGATTTCCAACTTATACAGTCGCTGGCCCAGCAAACCGATGCGGAATACTACCGCGCATTCGCGGCCGATCAGCTATCTTCGGTCTTTGAACGCATACAAAATACCATTGCAGCAACGCATCAGGCCGCCGCCGAGGCGACCAAACCGATTCCGCCACCAATCGAACCCAGTTCAGCACCACCACCCAAACCGATTATCGTACAAATCCCCGAGCAAGCCGCCGGAACAGATACAAAGACACTATATCTTCTCTACGGCATTGCCGGATTACTTGTTGTGGCCATCCTGGCCCTGCTGCTGCGTGGCCGCTCCGGTCCGACCCCATCTGCCACTCCGGGAGGCGCAGGGATGCCGCACGTCAAACTTGTTGATGTCTCCGGCATCACGAGTACAAGAGAACACCTCATTACCACCCCAGTCACCCAGATTGGCCGCATCATGGGCAAGCAGACAACCGATGTCTCCCATATCGTCATCCCTGAAAAAAGCATCAGCCGCCATCATGCCGTTATTGAATACCGCAACCATGCATTCTGGTTAATGGACCAGGGCAGTGGCAACGGCACCAGGCTGAACGACGTCGAGTTGAAGGAAGAGAAACGGCTGAAACATGGCGACAGGCTGACATTCGGCAGCCTTGTATTCGAGTTCATCGAACCAAGCATGGAGCAGTCGGATGCGACTGTTGTACAGGTACCGGGCAATCAGGCGATAGCGGGCACAAGCCTTGATATGGAAGATACGGTATTAATGTCCTCAGAAGAGCCGGCCACCCCTGCGGATGACGGCGATATGGGTACCATGGACTTTGTGGTTGATTCCACGCCGGATAACCCGCCTGATGAAGAGGGTGACGACATGACCCTGGCTGAGTTTGATCGTCTGTTTGCCGATATAGACGTGGAGGATAAAGAGAAATAAGATGGATTCATGCACGGGTCACGACTGACCGGCCCCTTATTATCGTAATACATTGACATCAGACGGGAATTCTCACATCCCTCGAATCAACTCCCCAATCATCCATCGCATGACACGTCAAATTGACATATGATTAACATATACAACATCCACCACTACCGTATCTATCATTCAGGTACGAAAAATGAGCAACATACAGATTTACGAAGCCTTCATCGAAGCAGGCGCAACCGAGAACAAAGCCAGAGTCGCGGCAGAAAGCCTGACTGAATACCGCAAAACAGATGAAGTAGCGACCAAAACGGATATAGCTGAAGTCAGAACAGAAATAGCTGAAGTCAGCGCGAAAATAGCTGAAGTCAGCGCGAAAATAGCCGGGCTCGAATCAAGACTAACCTGGCGAATGGTTATCATTGCCGGGATCATCATCGGCGTGATCAAATACCTGTAAAAGCCGCAGGCAACAAATAAATGTTGTTTTATTGCAACATCCATCCCAAAATAATGTTGTTCTTTCACAAAAAAATGCAAAAAAGTGTTGCATTTACCTCAAAGTTATAGAAATATAGCCTTCGCTGAGTGATCAGCAAGGGTTACGTAACCCCTGAAAACTATCTTTTAATCTGTTAGTTCCTTTAATTTGGGAGGAAAGTAATGAATAAGCAAATTCTGGCAGCGGCCATCGCCGCCGGCCTGATGGCACCGGGGCTGGCTGTGGCGGACATCAAGATCTTCGGCCAGATCCAGGCCGAGACTGGCAGCCTTGAACGTGAAGGCAATGTTAATCCCGATGTTGACTATGTCCGTACCGACAATGTGGTCGGTTCCATCAAGGGCGGCGGTTCCAATGCCTTTGGCGTCAAGGGTGAAGAAAAGCTGGGCAGTGACCTGACCGCCTATTTCATGTTCAACAACGCCTTTTCCACCTTTGATGGCGATACTCTCGCCAGTAGAGACGGAGAAAATTCGGGCGCTATCACGGCTCGGGACCGCTATGTGGGCCTCAAGGGCGACGGCTGGCATGTGCAGTTCGGCCGTATGAACGCCCTGTACAAGACCGCTTCGCACCGCTATGACCCCTTCCTTGCTACGGGCCTGCAATCGCGTGCCAACGGCGGTACGTCCGGTGGCCATAACGGCTTCATCAACGATGTCGCACGTGTCGGTATCAAGTCCGGCGGCCTGAGCGCGGGTATCGAAGTCAAATGGGAAGACGCCTACGGTGAGGACACCCCTCAATCCGGTGGTGATACAAGGGGACTCAACACGGTTGATAGCGGTTCCTGGACAGGTAATATCAAATACGGTGAAAAAGACTGGGAAGTAGGTATGGCCTATATTGATTTCTCCTACCATGAATATACCCCGGCTACAGGTGCCCTTATCTCCCAGAATTCGGGCCCGACTGGAGCAGTTTCGCAACTCGATCCCGAAGATCCGGTACCGGCCGGTGCAATAGTCCTTGAAGAGGCACAAGCCGCTGAGGAAGATGAAGGCGATGCCAATGCCTGGAAAATCCATGGCAAATACAATGTCGGTGCCTTCTCTCTGCGTGCGCAATACGAGCGGGTCAAGGTCGATGATGAGATTACCGGGCGACGCGGCGATGGTGGCAGTACGATAGTAGGTCTGGAAGGCGGCGACAGCGCGGAAACATACAGCTCGCTGTATGTCAGCGTGGTTTACAAGATTCAGGGCAGCACCAGCCTCATGGGTCACTTTGCGGATACCGAGTGGGAAGATGTCAGCGGCGAAACAGCAGACTACGATGTCGAAGGCAGGCATTGGGCCGTTGGTGTGCGGCACGACCTGTCCAAGCGCACTCATGTCTATGGCGGTTACATGGACAATGATTATGACTATTCCGATAACCAGGACGATGAAATCACCGGCTGGGCGATCGGCATGCGCCACAAGTTCTAAGGATTGCTTCCAATCCGATGAACATGGAAACGGGGCCTTATGGCCCCGTTTTCTTTTAAGGGAAGCCCTGCACAGCACCAAAACACTCAAAGCGGACCGATTTAATGTTCGCCACCAAGACATGAATAAAGACTTGCTGACCATGGGAGACGCCATATAATGATGGCTATGGGCACCATGCAAAGAGAAATCTACGACGCATTCATCGAGGCAGGCGTATCGGAATCAAAGGCCAGGGCCGCTGCGGAAGTGATAACCGAATACCGCAAAGCAGATGAAGTAGCCACCAAGGTGGATATAGCGGAGCTCAGGTCTGATTTCGCTGAACTCAAGTCTGAATTCGCAGAGCTCAAGTCTGATTTCGCGGAGCTCAAGTCTGAATTCGCAGAGCTCAAGACTGAATTCGCAGAGCTCAAGACTGAATTCGCAGAGCTCAAATCTGAATTCAAGGTAGAGATGGCGAATCTTGAGACCAGATTGACCCGTTTTATCATTGTGACAAATGGAATTGTCATTGGTCTTGTCGTTGGGCTGATCAAGATAATTTGAAGCGATACTGTTCGCTGTCTTGACATAACAACGGCCGAAAACCGCAAGAAGCGACCTTTTTTCAAAACACATCTATACCTGCGCATCTTCCTCCAACCCGGACTTCGACGGCCGGTACGCGCACCCTGTGACCTCAACTGTGAGGCAGCCCGCATTACGTCATGGCTGAGCAGTTCGTACCAGCCTTATAAACTCCTGATTATTGACTACCTGTGACTCTTGGAGAGAGTTGAGCAAGTCACTATAGCGGAGGTCTCATACTGCTTTTATCTAGAATACCTGTAATATCAATCAGTTACATCAATATACAGCTACATAAATATACAGTTACATTAAAATCCCTTTTTCCACATAGTCCAGCCTCCATTAAATCACTGAAACTGAAGAGGAAAAACGATGAATATAGCAAGATGTATCGGAGGTCTTGTATTGTTGTTCAGCCTGGCGTGTCCGGCTGCCTACGCAGAAAAACTGAATATCAATACCGCCAATGCTCAAACGATTGCAGACGGCATGAAAGGCGTGGGCATGAAACGCGCCCAGGCTATTATTGATTATCGAGAGAAAAACGGTCCGTTTGCCAGTATTGATGACCTGATCCATATCAAAGGGATCGGCCCTAAAACCCTGGAAACCAATCGAGATAATCTGGCACTGGAAGACCCAGCGCAGGCTGACAAGCCCACTGCAGAGTGAACCATGCCCCACGTGCGGCGGTCACGCATCGTGGGGTTCCTTTCAGCTAAAGTCCAGCCTGTCTCCAAACTCGGCTTTATATCGTGTGCCGATATCTCGCTTTGAGGGCTTGTGATTCTGAGTTCCCTCATATTCTATCTTTATGCTGGCTATCAGTGAGGCAATCCGTCCGGTTATTTCCCAACCCAGACTATTCAGAAGTCCATACAATAGCCCGCCACGATAGGCGTCACCGCATCCGGTCGGGTCCCTGATTTGCGCAACTCTGATATTGGGAATAACAATTTCAGCGCCGTTGCTGTAAATGACCGAACCCTCTGCGCCTCGGGTCACAATGAGCGCATCGATCTGTTCGGCAATTTCCTTTTCCGAATAGCCGGTACGCTCCCGCATCAGATGTAGTTCATAATCATTGACTGCGACCCATGTGGCCTGCCGGATAAACGCCTTGAGTTCTTCTCCATCAAACATGGGTGTCCCCTGGCCGGGGTCGAAGATGAACGGTATCCCCGCATCGGCAAACTGCCGCGCATGTTCAATCATGCCTCGGCGACCATCGGGAGAAACAATACCTATCTTGATATCAGCATCACGGGGCACCTGATTAATATGGGATTCATTCATGGCGCCGGGATGAAAGGCCGTTATCTGGTTATCGTCTTCATCCGTTGTGATAAACGCCTGGCCGGTATAGTTGTCCTCAATAACCGCCAAGTATCGCCGGTTTATGCCGCAACGGTCCATCCAGTCCGCGTAAGGCCGGAAGTCATGTCCAACCGCTCCCATCGGCAGTGCATCATCACACAGCAAATTGAGATTATATGCGATATTTCCCGCGCAGCCGCCAAACTCCTTTCTCATACCCGGCACCAGAAAAGAGACATTCAGCATATGAACCTTGTCGGGCAGGATATGGTTTTTGAATTTATCGCGAAACACCATAATAGTGTCATAGGCAAAGGAACCGCAAATCAGCACAGACATGAAAAACCTGAAAATATCCTAAAAATATGCGGGGTAAAGAATCATAAACCAAGTGGATATAACCAGTATCAGCGAGATCAATACGGCAGCAGCGCCCATATCCTTGGCGCGGCCCGCCAGTTCATGGCGTTCACCTTCAATCCGATCAACGACGGCTTCCACCGCAGAATTAAGTAATTCGACAATCAGTACCAACAGGACCACGACAACAAGCAATGCCTTTTCCAGCGAACCAGGCCCCAGATAAACGCCAGCAGGAATCATAAAAACCGCTAGCAATAGTTCCTGCCGGAAAGCAGCTTCATGTTTGAAGGCGGCCTTTAATCCGAGCAGGGCATAGTCAAAGGCGTGAATAATGCGGACAAGACCTGTCTTTCCAGGTTTGGACACCGTTTGGGCTACGCAACTTTATTATCGACCTGTTCATTCACCTGGTCCGGATTCCAGGTCAGGTTCAGTTCCCGGGCGGCCTTGACGTCATCTACCCGTCTCAACGGTGTGCTCGCTGGCGCCGCCTTTAATATTTCGACGTTAGTGTGGGCCTCTTCATCAATCAGCCGCATGGCTTTGACAAAGTCATCAAGCGTGTCCTTATCTTCCGTCTCCGTAGGTTCAATCAGCAGACACTCCGGCACCAGTAACGGAAAGTATGTCGTTGGTGCATGGTGACCATAGTCCAGCAGCCGCTTTGCGTAGTCCATTGCAGTTGCATTGTGCTCCTTTGCCTGACGCTTAAGGGTCACAATAAATTCATGCGTCGCCCTGCGACCGTCAAATGCCAGATCAAAGCCATTATCCTGCATGCGTTTCATCAGGTAGTTCGCATTCAACGTGGCAAATTCGGCAGCGCGCTGCATACCTTCCCTGCCCAGCATGCGAATGTAAACGTAGGCGCGCAGCAGAACGCCAGCGTTTCCGCCAAAGGCGGACAAGTGACCAATCGTCCCGGGCATGTCATTTTCATCGGCCCAGCGATAGCCATCTTCCTCTTCTATGACGTGGGGGACTGGCAGATACGGCACCAGTCGCTCACTGACGCCGACAGCCGCCGATCCTGGCCCACCACCTCCATGGGGGGTAGAAAAGGTTTTATGCAGGTTCAAGTGAATCGCGTCAAATCCCATATCCCCGGGACGGGCCTTACCGAGAATCGCATTCAGGTTTGCGCCATCGTAATACAGTAGGCCGCCCGCCTCGTGAACCGTTTTCGATATCTCCATAATCCGGCGCTCAAATACACCAAGCGTCGAGGGATTGGTCAACATCAGGCCAGCGGTTTGCGGCCCAACCATCGCCCGCAGGACTCCCAGGTCAACGTCACCCTCTTTATTGGTTGGAATTTCTCTGACCTTCATGCCGCACATAATCGCCGTCGCCGGATTGGTGCCGTGCGCTGCATCAGGGACCAGCACTTCAGTACGATTATCATCACCACGCGCCTGATGATACGCCCGTATCATGGCCATACCGGCAAACTCGCCCTGGGCGCCCGCCATACCGGCCAGCGATATTTTCCGCATACCGGTAACGTCAGCCAGTATTTCCTGCAATTCATAAAGACAGCTCAGATACCCTTGAGAAACATTATTCTGGCTCAAGGGATGGCGCCCCAGAAAACCCGGCAGCATGGCCAGACTGTTACAGGCCCGAGGATTGTATTTCATGGTGCAGGAACCCAATGGGTAAAAGTGTGTGTCGATTGAGAAATTCTTCTGCGATAGCTGCGTATAGTGGCGAACTGCCTGCAATTCAGATACCTCGGGCAACATTGGCTGGTCCTCGCGCAGCATGGATTTGGGGATATCGCCTGTCTCTATCTGATTGACAGGGGCCTGACCACCGGCCTGACGACCAGCAGATGATTTTTCAAATATCAGCATAATTTACTCTTTGGAATCGCCGCCTTCCATATCAAGTGCCGCAAGAGCCGCATCGTAATCCGGCTCATCGGCAATCTCTTTGACTAACTGCGTGTAAATCGCCTTCCCGCTGGAATCCAGCACCACTACGCCACGTGCAGTAATACCGGCCAGCGGACCATCTTCTATCAGTATGCCATAGTCCCTGGCAAAATTCCGAGAGCGCATCATCGACAGGGGAACAACATCTTCCAGGTCTTCCGCACCGCAAAAGCGTCCTTGGGCAAAGGGCAGGTCCGCGGAGATAACAAGAATCACAGCATCTCCGTGTGCAGTGGCAAGTTCATTAAATTTCCTGGTGGACGTTGCGCAGGTCGGTGTATCCAGGCTGGGAACAATATTCATTATGATTTTCTTTCCGGCAAAGTCGGACAGCTTTTTGTTTGCAAGGTCCCCATCCACCAGGGTGAAATCGGGGGCCTGCGCACCCACAGCCGGTAAATCGCCATTGGTGTGTAATTCATTTCCCTGTAATGTCACTATCGCCATGTTCGCTACTCCATTAGGTTCTATGTGAATTTAGGCCTGACCGGGCAAGGCACCTTTGATTGCAGCCCAACAACCCGTTCAAGCAGTTCAATGTATTTGTTGATATCTGCATCGGTTTTTGTTTCTGTGGCACACACCAGCAAACATCCTTTCAGGTCAGGATATTCATTCGACAGATCATAACCCGCCTGAATGCCATGGGCCGACATGCTGCGCAATATCCCAGCAACTTCACAACTCAGATCCAGCACGACTTCATGAAACGTCGGTCCGGCAAATCTTACGCGCACGCCAGAAATACTTTGTAGCCCGGCAACCAGCTTCCGCAAATTACCATGACAGGCAGAGGCTACTTGCTGCAACCCCTTTGCTCCCATGATTGACATGTAAATTGTCGAAGCGGTAACTACAAGCCCCTGATTGGTACAAATATTGGAGGTCGCCTTGGAGCGACGAATATGCTGTTCTCTTGCTTGCAAGGTGAGTGCATAACCAGGTTTTCCGTCCATATCCACGGTCTTGCCGACTATCCTACCGGGCATCTGGCGAATTATGGCCTGTTTGCAGGTCATAAAGCCATAATAAGGACCGCCGGAAGAGAGTGGCGCACCAAGGGGCTGCCCTTCGCCGCAGGCAATGTCAGCCCCCTGTTTCCCCCATTGGCCCGGCGGCTTCAATAGAGACATGGCCAGCGGGTTTACTACAGCAATCACCAATGCTTTGTTTGCATGCGCCCAATCGGTCATTTGATCCGCAGCTTCCAACTGCCCGAAAAAATTGGGCTGGTTAATCACTACCGCAGCGTTACTTTTATCCGGCCACTGTTCCAGCTCTGCGATATCGGTGAACCCGGTTTCCTTATCGAACGGAATTTCAACTAACTCAATGCCTTGCCGGTGTGTCAGCGTATGCGCCACTTTGCGATAGGTCGGATGCAGGGCACCCGGAACAAGAACTCTGCGGGAACCGGACTTGCGGTTTGCCCTGACCGCCATGAGTATGGCTTCAGCCAGTGCGCTCGCTCCGTCATACAGAGAGGCGTTTGATACATCCATACCCATAAGCGAGGCCATCATGGTCTGATATTCATAAAGTAATTGCAACGTACCCTGGCTTGCTTCGGCCTGATATGGCGTATAAGCGCTGTAAAACTCGCCGCGCGTAGCCACTTCCCATACCGCAGCCGGGATATGATGCTCATATGCGCCCGCACCGATAAAATTCAGCGTCCCACCGTCCCGTGCCGCACATTCATGCATGATGCGCGACACTTCCATCTCTCCTATGCCCGAGGGTACCTTTTTCAGCCCGCCTATACGCAGTTTCGCCGGGATTTCATCAAACAGATCATCAATGCTGTCAGCACCAATGACCTCAAGCATCTGACGGACATTTTCTTCAGTATGCGGAATAAAAGGCATATCAATTTCCCTTGGATGATCGTAACAACACTATTTTTCCTCGCAAAAAGCCTCGTAGGCCTCCGCATTCATCAGCCCTTCGAGTGCTTCTGCGTCATCAGCGCGTAGTTGAAATATCCAGCCCTCCCCATAGGGGTCATCATTGACCAGTTCAGGTTTATCGGTCAGATTGCTATTGCTATCCAAAATCTCGCCACCGACCGGGCTGTAAATATCAGAAGCCGCTTTAACCGACTCAACAACGGCACAGGCCTCTTCAGCTTCAAACCTGGCACCTGTTTCGGGCGTTTCAACAAATACCATATCGCCCAGGGCGGCCTGCGCATGGTCAGTAATACCAACAATGACCAGACCACCGTCTTCAGCTCTGACCCACTCGTGACTCTTGCTATACTTTAAGTCGTCAGGGATTTTACTCATTGTTAATCTCCAGAATTATAGTTCGATACAGATTTTGCCATTTCTGACAAATGGCGGTTTCACAATTCTCGCTTGCAAATGTTTATCTCTCACCTCCACCTCACAGGTTTCACTGTCCCCCTTCGGAATTCGAGCAAAACCGATTGAACGGTTAAGTGTGGGAGAAAATCCGCCACTGGTCAATTCGCCCTGCCCCTCTACCGTCAGCACCTTTTGATGGGTGCGCATCACTCCCTTGCCTTCCAGCAGCACTCCTACAAAGCGCCTTCCCACACCGTCGGTCTTCTGTCGCTCAAGCGCCTTGCGGCCAATAAAGTCACGCTCCACCAGCTCCCAGGCAATCGTCCAGCCCAGCCCCGACTCCAGCGGGCTCGTTGACTCGTCCATATCCATACCGTACAGATTCATACCCGCTTCAAGGCGCAGGGTATCACGAGCTCCCAAGCCACAGGGCTTTACGCCTTCCTTGACTAAGTTATTCCAGAAACCGGCAGCTTCAGCTTCCGGCAATGTGATTTCAAAACCGTCTTCGCCCGTATAACCTGTGCGTGCAATGAACCAATCACCGCAAAACGCACCAACAAAGGCTGCCAGTTCATCGGCAATCCGCCTGGCTTCCCCGGACATGGCCTGCATGGCTTTTTGCCGTGCATTTGGCCCCTGGATTGCTATCATAGCGAGATCATCACGCACCCGCATAGCAACACCGTCATCAAGCCGGGATTTTATCCAAGCCACATCTTTTTCGGTAGTGCCGGCATTGATTACCATGCGGTAATACTGCCTGTCAATGAAATAAACAATCAGATCGTCAATAACGCCGCCGTCCTCTCGCAACATACAGCTATAAAGCGCTTTGCCCGGCGCCTTCAGTCTGGCTATATCATTAGCCAGCAGGCGGCGCAGAAATGCCTGAACGGCGTCGCCCCGTAAATCAATGACGGTCATGTGTGAAACGTCAAACATGCCTGCGTCCCGGCGAACAAAATGATGTTCATCCCTTTGCGAACCATAATGCAGCGGCATATCCCAACCAGCAAAATCGACCATCCTGCCGCCAGCATCACGATGAATCTGATTAAGCGCTGTTCGTTGCGTCATTGCCGACTCCTGTAAAATAAAACCATATGAACATTATTGTACCGCCAAAATCAATAATCCCAAATCTAAATAAAGCCGGAGACCGGCAATGCCATCCCCAGATAGTGACAGGCTATGCCCGCATTAATAAGCGGGTCCCGCATGGCTTACCCTATGGCCTTACGAACAAGGGCGTTCTTGATCGGCACAAGCCCGTTGACAATATTTAACCCGGCATTACGCAAGTGTGCAAGCACTAACTGATCGTTACTGAACAGACGATTAATCACGTCAAACGAGCCCTGCATGAAACAGTTGTCGCCCTTACGTGAGCGCTCATAGGCCCGCAGTACGCGCTGGCTGCCGATATCCCGCCCTTTTGCAATGGCTTCGATTATCTGCCGCGAGAGCGCCGATACATCAAGCAGACCCAGGTTTAGCCCCTGTCCCGCAAGCGGATGCACCGTATGTGCAGCATCGGCTATCAGGGCAACCCTGTTTGCAACGTAGCGGCTGGCATGAACAAGTTTTAATAAAAACTTTGCTCGAGGTCCTGTTGCATTAATACGGCCAAGACGCCGCTGAAAATCAGCCATCAGGCATTCGGCAAACTTTTCCCCTGGCATATTACATAAATCTCCCGCCCGTTGTTCCGATACTGACCAGACGATAGAGCACCATGGCCTTTTCATGGGCAAAAAAGCCAATGGTCCCTCCGGCAGGAATCGTTGCCAGGCAGTATCGGCATGATTGATTTCGGTCTCGACGGTGGCAACCACAGCCTGTTGGCGATAGTGCCAGCTAACGGTATCAATACCGGCCAATTGCCTGACAGGGGATTGTGCGCCGTCCGCCCCCACCAGTAATCGTGTGGTAAAGCTATCGCCCGAGTTCAAATGCAAACACAAATCCCCATCAACTTCTTCATATTGATCAAGGCCAGCATCGCTTCTAATTCCGATCATGGGTTCCTCACTGGCAGCCTTTACCAACCAGTCATGTATCACCCTGCCTTCGACAATATATCCGAGAGACAGTGCACCAACCTCAGCCGCATCGAAATGTAGCTCGCCATCCCCACTCGCATCCCAGACGTGCATATGCTCATAGGGAAAGACCCGGACATTATCATCTCCGGGCCACACGGCAATACTTTCCAGTAATTTTTTACTGGCATGATTCAATGCAAATACCCGGCTATCAAAATCGTTCACAGAGCGGGGAGGCTCGTGGATTTCTGGATAAAATTCCGGCGCATTCCTATCCAGTAACAGCACCGATGGCTTGCGTGAGGCGATCCCCCTTACCAGTGACAGGGCCAGAGCCAGCCCAGGAATGCCCGCTCCATGAATGACAATATCATATTGCTTATCCATGCAGGTCCTCTGCTGTGATAGGAGCGCCCCGCATCAGCGCCGCCTGCCTGCCCAATCGTCCGGTAACCGCCCGTGTGAACAGCTTTCGCAAGCCAGGAAGATAACGTAATGCCAGCAGCCCTTGCTGGCGCATAAAGGCGACTGGTAACAACGGATTGGTAAATACTCGAATCAAACCATCGGTGAAAGCCACTATGATGCGCTCATCCTGTTTTCGCCAGTCGGCATACTTCTGTAACGCCGACAGTGTGCCGGGATGCAATCCCTGTGTACGTGCTTTGCCCAATATTTCCAGCAAGGCCGCCACATCGCGCATACTGAGGTTAAATCCCTGCGCAGCTACCGGGTGAATGTAATGTGCGGCATTGCCAATCAGCACCAGCCTATTGCGAACCACTTCACGGGAACGCACCAGCGCCAGTGGAAAGCAAAATCGTTCGCCGACTTCGGTCACCGGGGGGATATGGCTGCCGAAGTTCTCCTGGATATAAACCCCAAACTCCGTATTACCCATGGTCATTAAACGGTCGGCCTCAGGATTGTCCACTGAACATACCGCGGCATATCCGGCCTCGGAGCGGGGCAATAAGGCAATAGCACCGCCTTCAATAAAGCGCTCATAAGCCAACCCGGTATCCAGCTTTTGTACGTCCAGGTTGGCAATCACTGCGCTTTGATCATATTCCCGGCGGCTTTGCTCGATATGAAACAACCGACATATTTGCGAGTCAGCGCCATCTGCACCAATCAGTAAGTCAGCCATGATCATTTGAGACGTTTCTTCTGCTTCCAACTCCATAATGGCAGCCTCTTCTGTGGTATCAGCGGAAACAATCGTAGCCGGGGCAATCACTTCGATATTGCTCCGTTCCGCAATCGCTTCGTGCAGGACCCGACCCATCGTGCGCACCGACAAGACGTACCCCAGTGATTGCAGTCCCTCATCTCTGGCGTCCATCATCACCGAACCAAAGCGTCCGCGGGACGATACATGAATACGGGAGATATCGATGGCCTCCTTTGACATCGCCTGCCAGAGCCCCAATCCTTCGAGGGCAATCATCGTACTGCGTGAAAATCCCAAATGACGCTCGTCAAACGCCGGTTGGTGGCTTGCGCTGACCTTTGTTTTTTCGATTAAAGCCACTGAAAAGCCCAGCCCGGACAAACCATAGGCCAGACTGCTCCCTACGGCCCCCGCCCCAACAACTGCTATATCAAACCGGTTTCCCATCAAGACTATTCCGCCATGAGATCCTCAATATCCCTGACCTTCTTCGGCATTTTATGTGTCAGTACCTTGTTACCTTTGCTAGTAACAAGTACATCATCCTCAATACGAATCCCGATATCCCACCAACGCTCATCGACATCAGGCGCGCCCTCGGTGATATATATCCCGGGCTCAACCGTCAACACCATCCCGGGCTCCAGCTCCCGCCACTCTCCGCCTACCTTGTAATCGCCCACGTCATGTACATCCATACCCAGCCAGTGACCGGTACGATGCATATAAAGCTGACGATATTTCTCGGTTTCGATCAGATAATCCGCCGAACCTTTGAGAATCCTGAGATGGGACATACCGTCGGCCAGTACCTTGACCGCCACATGGTGCGGATCCTGCCATTGTGCACCCGGTTTCGTTGCCTTAATCGCAGCAAGCTGGGCTTCGAGGACGACTTCATAAACTGCTTTTTGCTCACCGGAAAATCTGCCATTCACTGGAAAGGTTCGCGTAATATCTGCCGCATAGCAGTCATATTCAGCTCCGGCATCAATGAGTAAAAGGTCTCCGTCTTTTAGCTCGTCGCTATTGCTTGTGTAGTGCAGAATACAGCCATTAGCCCCACCTCCAACAATCGACGGATAGGCAAAACTGCAACCAGCCTTATTAAATTCATATAGCAATTCAGCCTCAACTTCATATTCCATCATACCGGGCCTGCACATGCGCATGGCACGTTTGTGCGCCTTAATGGAAATATTGATGGCCGTCTGCAATCGCCTGATTTCATGACTGCTCTTGAATAGCCGCATATCGTGCAGCAGATGCTCAAGAGACACGAACTTGTCGGGTGAGCGCACCCCTGATCGGGCATTCTGGCGGATAGCCTGCAACCACCCCAGCAAACGACTGTCAAACTCCGGAGCACAGCCTATCGTGTAATAAACCCTCTCACATTTCTCCAACAGGCCGGGCAGAATGTCATCGATATCAGATATGGGAAATGAATCATCCGCCCCGTAATCAATCAGAGCACCTTTCTGACCGGAGCGTCTGCCATTCCATATTTCCTGCTCGGGCTCCTTTTCCCGACAGAACAGGATAAATTCCCCATGACCACGCCCTGGCATGAGCACAATCACTGCTTCAGGCTCTTTGAAACCGCTCAAATAATAAAAATCACTATCAGCACGATAGGGGTAATCAACATCCCGGCTACGTACACGTTCCGGTGACGCAGGCAGTATAGCGATGCTGCCTTCTCCCATCATGCGCATGAACTGCTTGCGCCGGGCGGCATATTCTTTTTGCGCTGCTTTATTCATGGTTTATGAATGCGGAACCTGCCCATGATCCCGAACACATAATGACAGTCCAATCGTCATGGCAGCTACCCGTACATACTCCATGATTTCAGTATAGGCCGTTTCATTTTCCTCATTTTCCTCAACATCGTCGTCCATTCGGGTAATCTCAATCAGGTCCTGCATCACTTCCTTAATCTGCTCTTCGAGGAGATTATCAGCCTGCAATCCACCTAAGCCCAGCCCTGCAATGAAACCGCTACACCAGTCTATCAGTGCCCGGGTACGCTCAGCCAGTGCCTCGCTATCATCCGGAAGCAGCATTTCAAGCCCGTCCATGGCATCAAGAAAATTCGCGCTGGTCTGCTCATAGACCTGTGCCAGAAGTTGTTCTGACTCTCCGGTCTGGAGATCCCCTGGCTCTCGATGCCCTAAAACTTCATACATCCAGAATTCGGCATCTGGTGTGTTCTCCACGCAAAACCGGGCACAAAGCACGCCGTGGCTCTCCGCCACCCGCATGTCGGCATTCAGGTCCATTAACCGACGTTCCAAATCAGAATACAGTGTGTTGAACGGCCTGACCATGGCTTTCTGTGTTTGGAAAAAGATGCATATTTTACAAGGATTGGTAAAATACCAGAAAATCTCCCACCAATGATACACAAGATAAATACCGGAAAGGACATGGGGGAATCACTCTGAATTCTTCTGGAGGGCGGTGTGGATAGTAATAATCAGACACAAATGACGAATATTGAACTGAAAAAGCTCGAAACTGGCGTGGATGACCTACTACAGGCCTGTAGCAAACTGACGAATGAGAATAAATCACTTCGCCGGCAACAGGAAACCCTGGTGACAGAACGCGCCAGTTTGATTGAAAAAAATCGGCTGGCGCGTACCCGCATTGAGGCCATGATAGTTCGGCTGAAATCCATGGAAGTTCACTCATGAACGATCAAACCCCCTGTACCGTCACCATTATGGGCAAAGAATATCGGGTATCCTGCGGTGAAAACGAAAAAAAAGGGCTGATCGAATCCGCACGCTATCTTGATGAAAAAATGAAAATCTTGAAATCAGAAGTCGGCATGGTTGGTTCGGACCGACTAGCCGTTATTGCGGCCCTGAATATTACGCACGAGATGCTGCAATCTCAGGGAGCTGCCGAGAATTTGAACGATGAAGTCAAAAGCCGTCTGGCCACATTGGGTAGAAAGATCGAGAATTCACTAAACCGTGGTGGCGCACTGGATCTATAGCCGGGCACTGGTACATCATGTATCCCCTGAGCACACTCTCATAGCAGATACACTTTACGACTTTTCTGCTATCCTATGCGCGTCCTCTGCGAGGTTTGTCAGCTTGATGCAATCTCTTGAGCCTTAATCTCCGATTATGGAGACGATGCTGTGAGGCCTTTGTGCATGCCCTTAAGTTCTAGAGGGAAGCCTGCGGCCTCTCGCAAGTCACCACTTGAACCCAGGTTCAAGGGTGCATTCCCTGCGACGGCCAAGTGGAGGACACCTGATATGCTCCCCCGGATTCGATTATCTGAATTTCCAGGTCTATCGCCACTCGAATGTCTACCCAGGATACCGATACAATACGCCGCCAAATGCGCCAGAATATGACGGCGTTAGGCACATCCGATAGAAACGTACTGGCCGAACAGGCAATTGAGCATTTCACCAGCACACTGGAATTTCTCCGCTGTAAGCATATAGGATTGTTTTTCCCGGTAAGACATGAAATCAGCCTGTTACCCTTGGCAGAAATCTGCTGGGCGACGAGTAAACGAGTTTACTTGCCCAGAATTTTACCTCGACCGTTCCAGAAAATGATTTTTCAAGCCTTCACCCGGCAATCCAGGATGAGACCCAATCGTTTTGGCATTCCTGAACCTGACCTCCCGTTCAGAAAGCATATCCCGATACGCCGGCTCGATATCATTGTCACGCCGCTACTGGCATTTGGGTTAAACGGTGAAAGGCTGGGGATGGGCGGTGGTTTTTATGATCGCACCTTCAGTTTTATTAACCGCCATCCGACTTTGACTCATCCTGTTCTATGGGCTATCGCACTGGATATCCAGCGAATTGAGTTCCAAATCAACCCTTGGGATGTCGCCCTAAATGGCGTCGCGACAGAATCCGGAATACGGCGCTTCCCAAAATGACCACCGTATCAGCCATTATTACAACGTATAATCGTGCGAAGCTGCTACCTCGTGCAGTTGACTCGATACTCAATCAGACCCGGCCTGCCGATGAAGTCATTATTGTGGATGACGGCTCCGGCGATACCACTCAAGACTATCTGGCGAAGCTACCGAAAAAAATAACGGTCCTGCGTCAGTCTAACAAGGGAATAAGCGCTGCGCGAAATACTGCCATTCAAAAAGCCTCAGGCAAATGGCTGGCCTTTCTGGATGATGATGATGAATGGTTACCTCATAAACTTGAAACGCAACTTCGGATCATAGGCGCACACCCACAATATCGACTATGCCACGGCGAAGAATTCTGGATTCGCAACGGTAAGCGAGTTAATCCCATGAAAAAGCACCAGAAACAGGGAGGCTGGATATATCCAAACTGCCTGCCCCTATGTGTTATCTCACCTTCAACCGCCATGATCCATCACGATATCCTCGCAACGATTGGAATGTTCGATACCCAACTGCCAGCCTGCGAGGATTATGACTTGTGGTTGCGTATTTGCGCGGCGCATCCAGTGCTGTATACAGACGAACCTTTAGCCATCAAATATGGGGGGCATGAAGATCAACTCTCACGCAGATACCAGGGCATGGATCGTTTTCGGATACAGGCAATGAAAAACATTCTGCACAGCGGGAACCTGAGCATGGAGAACAGACAGCTCACCCTGGACATGCTTATTGAGAAAACACGCATTTACATCAACGGCGCACAAAAACGCAGCAAATCAAATGAGGTGTCGCGTTATCAGCAGCAACTAAAACAACATATTACGGAGCGTAACCGCCTGATCGTTAAAGAGACCGCGGCATGTTAATTATCCATACGGCCCTGCATGGAGAGGCTCGCGCATTTATCAGGCACTTCGCACTAAAACGACAACACGACATTAATGCCTTTGCCTGCTTTCAGAAGGATGACACATTCCTCATTGAGTCCGGCATTGGCAAAATTAACACGGCATCCGCAATTGGCTGGGTCTGCGGCACACTGAATATATCAAGTCCGGTCATCCTGAATATCGGCATGGCAGGGCACGCCCTCTATTCCATCGGAGAATGTTATCTCGCCAACCGCATTGAGGATCACGCGACGGGACATCGTTATTACCCACCACAACTTGCCGATACATCCTTCAATGGTCATTGCCTGCTGACGTTGGATCGACCAACTAAAAGCTATCCCGGAAAATGTATGGTCGATATGGAGGCCAGTGCTTTTATACAGGCGGCCACACGATTTACCACCATAGAGCTTTGCCAGTCAATTAAGGCTATATCCGATAACAGGGCGAAGCCCGCCAGGCTTATGAAAGATCGTGAGGTTGAGTCATTACTCGCCCCTCACGCGAAAGCCATTATGTGTCTTGCTGATGAACTCAGACAATACCGCGCAGAACTCATGGATAACTCCTGCGTCGTATTCTCACAAGTTACGCAACAATGGCATTTCACAAAATACCAGCAAAAACAACTTACCGGTCTGTTACAGCGCCACCATGCCTTGCAGCCCCATGAAGAGTTGATCGGTATGGTCCCGACCCGGATTGATTCGAGCAAAGCCTTTATACAGTGGTTGGATAATTATCTAAGAAATCTGCCGATGAAGTTCTAAGATGTTTTCCACGCTCTATATTGAAGAGGCGATTCGAAGTCACCCGCGCACCCGGAAAATCCTGCGACGTTTCAAGGGTCGAACTGTTGTTGAGTGCCGACATTATGGTGAGTTATTAAATCTCAAGTCACAAAACTTCAGGCTACAGAAAAAACAGCCCGCCCTGATACTGGCAGAAAAACGCGGTAAAAAAATTCTGCCCGCTCCTTCGGGCTATGACATAGGCGCACGGTATAACTACTATTTCTCACATGTACTCAACTGCGTATACGATTGCCGCTACTGCTTTTTACAGGGCATGTATCAATCAGCTCATTCGGTATTGTTCGTCAACTACGAAGACTTCATCGATAATATCCGGCAACAGGCCTTGAGTCACCATGATGAAGCCGTACATTTCTTCTCCGGATACGATGGCGACAGCCTGGCCCTGGAGCCGCTTTCTTCATTCTCAGATTTCTTCATAAGCAGCCTGAGAAATATCCCTAATATCTGGTTAGAGCTTAGAACCAAAAGCACTCAGGTACGCAGCTTACTGACTCTGGAACCCTGGTCTCAATGTATTGTTGCATTCAGCTTTACGCCTGAAGATGTCTCGAACGCTCTCGAACACGGGGTTCCTGAAATCAAACAGCGACTGGATGCGATTGATAAACTACAGCAGAAGGGCTGGCCGATCGGCCTGCGGCTTGACCCGCTGATCGACAGTGAAAATTTCGAGCAGCAGTATCAAGGGCTTTTGCAACAACTGTTCAGTGTCATTAATGCCGATAACATTCACTCTGTCAGCTTCGGCGCATTCCGTGTGCCGGAAGACTTTTATGCTCAAATGGCAAGACTGTACCCTGAAGAAAGGCTTTTTGCATTCAGCATGGAAAAACGTGACGGCATGGTGTCATACAGAAGATTGCGTGAACAGAACATGCGAGATGCCATACGGGAGATGCTGCTGGGATATGTCAAACCATCCGTATTATTCCCCTGCGCCACATGAGCGTAGCCGACAGGACATTTTGTATTGCTCCCATGCTGAATAGAACAGATCGGCATTACCGCTATTTCGCAAGGCTGCTCACTAAACGTGCCTTGCTATATACAGAAATGGTGACCACAGGGGCAATACTAAAAGGCGATACTTTGTGCCGGCTACAATACAATCGGGAAGAGCATCCGGTTGCCCTGCAACTAGGCGGCAACGATCCCAAGGAATTACAGGAGTGTGCGCACATTGCGGCGGATTATGGCTACGATGAAATCAATCTCAATGTCGGATGCCCAAGTGACCGGGCACAAAATGGCACGTTTGGTGCCTGCCTGATGGCAAAACCCGAACTGGTCGCTGAATGCATCAACGCCATGCAACAGGCGGTTGATATTCCCGTCACAGTCAAGCACCGTATTGGAATTGACAACTTGGACAGCAGCGAGGCTCTGATGAAATTCAGCACAACAGTTGCCGGGACAGGCTGTAAAACATTTATCGTCCACGCACGCAAAGCCTGGTTACGGGGGCTTAGCCCAAAGGAAAATCGTGAAATCCCACCCTTACAATACGAGAAGGTATATCAGCTAAAAAATGACTGCCCTGATCTGGAAATCATTATCAATGGCGGAATCAGGACCCTCGACGAATGCCATCAGCTCCTGCACCACGTGGATGGCGTTATGGTAGGACGAGAGGCCTATAATAACGCTTACATGCTTTCCGAGGTCGATCAGCAGTTCCATGGCTGCAACCACGAACAGATAAGCAGAAGGGAAGTGCTGGAGAGGCTGATACCCTATATTCATGAAGAGGTATCAAATGGCACAGGCCTGCACCAGATCATTCGACATATTTCGGGCTTATTCCAGGGAATTCCCGGTGCACGGACCTGGAGACGCCAGCTAAGTACAAATCAAAAACTTACTGTACAACAATTTACTGAGCTGGCTCGTACTTTATACCTGTGAATGGCTTATTTCATTATCGCTTGTGGTTGCGACCATTGCAGCTTCTTCAAAGGAATCCGGTCGGTAATATCGTGAAGCTCATTCGCGTTTGGAGCATCCAGACAGCATCTTCAGGATTAAATTAAGGAAGTTCGGCTTAATCAGAGCTTCCTTAAAATGACCGGGTTAGCGTGAAATCTCAAGCAATTCCAACTCGAAGACCAGTGTGGCATTAGGGGGGATTACATCGCCGACGCCATGTGAACCGTAACCGAGGTCAGAAGGTACAACAAGCCTCCGCTTGCCGCCGATCTTCATCCCTTTGACGCCTTCGTCCCAACCTTTAATCACATACCCAACATCAACGGGAAATGAAAAAAACTCATTCCGATCAAAACTGGAGTCAAACTTGGTACCATCTTCCAGCCAGCCCGTATAATGCACCTTAACTGTGTCTCCCCGCCCTTCGCATTCAAGACCATCTCCGGTAATAAGGTCTTTATAACGCAGGCCGGAAATTGTGTGTTGTTCGCACATCGACGTTACCCGTGGATCAAACCACGCACAGGCTAACAGGAGAAAGCTGTTTTTCCAATTTTGAAAGCCTCAATAAATATTAAATGATATTATTAACGGAGATATGGACACTAGGAATTCGCAACCAAGCGACCTTGATTATACCCGCACATGACCGACTCAAGACTCAAAAATAAAAGCAAGACGTTACATGATCTCATCGAGAATGAGTTTCGACAACTTATTGACGTCATTGAACAAAAACAGATTTCGCATGAAAACATCAATACTGCTTATAAGCAGAACAAAGCATCTCCTGAGGAGGAGATTGAGCCGCTGGAAATAGCTGCGAAACGCCTCAAACAGCATAGTCACGCATTAGGAGCCGAGACTCTTGCCGAATATTTTCAGGAACTGGAAAGCAGCATGCAAAAAGGAAATCTGTCAACCCGGGATGAATTGCTCCGCAGCATCAGCGATGAATTCGAGAATGTAAAAGCGATTCTTTCCGAATCGGCAAACTAACCCCAGCCTTTTATTTTTATTTCTTCCACCAACCGATTCACTCCATTTTCCCAGGACGGCAACTGAATACGCGGTTTCCGATCAGACAATAATACCGAACTTGCCGGACGTGGCGCCGGGCGGGGAAATTCAGATGTAGTGACCGGGATTACCGCTGTACTGATATCCAGTCGCCGAAAGAACTCTCTGGTCAGCCCATACCAACTGGTTGAACCACTGTTGACAAGATGGTGGATACCATATGACTTTGTCACAATTAATCCGACCAGGGCATCGGCCAGATCATCCGCATTTGTCGGTGAACCCACCTGGTCATCAACCACTCGGATTTCACCACGGTCAGAAAGTCGAAATATCGTGCGTAAAAAATTCTCTCCAGAATAATGGTATAACCACGCCGTGCGCACGATATAGTGTTCCGGATTATTTTCAGCTACCAGTCGCTCACCGGCCAGCTTACTCTGCCCATAGATGGACAGCGGTTCTGTGGGGTCCAACTCCTTCCAAAAGGATTGGCTTTCCCCACCAAATACGTAGTCGGTCGAAATTTGCACGATGGACGCCCCAATGGATGCGCCCGCCTTCGCCAGAAAACCCGGCCCTTCCGCATTCACCAGCCAGACCATATCCCTGTTTGACTCCGCTTCCGCTTCATCAACTCGGGTATAGGCCGCTGAATTAATAATTAACTCCGGCTTAAAGCTCTGTACAAACGAAGTGACCTGAGCTTCATTCGAGATATCCAGTACGTCATAGTCAGTACATCTCAAATCATGATGGACAAGTACAACCTGCAGTGCCTGACCCAACTGACCATAACATCCTGTTAACAGAATTTTCATGGCAGCTATCTACAAGTATTCAGGAAGTTGCCCCTCTGACTCCAGCCTTGCCAGCCTCAAACCCTGCTGATCCCGTCGCGATAACATTGGCACAACAGGCCATCGGATTCCTATATCAGGGTCATCCCAGGCAATGATTATTTCGCTCTCAGGGTGATATAAATCCGTGCATTTGTACTGGAGCTCAGCCACATCGCTTAGCACGCAAAAACCATGCGCAAAACCGGGAGGGATGAACATCTGTAAAAAATTATCCTCCGCAAGAACCCGCCCATACCATTTACCAAATACCGGGGAACCAACGCGAATATCCACGGCAACATCGAATACTTCACCGCGGGTCACCCGAACCAGCTTTCCCTGCTGATGGGGATTTTGGGCATGTAAACCCCGTAGAATATTTTTCCGGGACCGGGAATGATTGTCCTGCACAAACACGTGATCAATGTGAGAAGAATATTTCTCCTGATTGTAGGATTCCAGGAAATACCCCCGCTCATCTCCTATCACATCAGGCTCAATAACCCAAACCCCGGGTAGCTCAACCTGTATGAAGTTCACTCCTGTAACCGTCGCAGTAAATATTGACCATAGTGATTTTTATTCATTGTCTTCGCTATCGCTTCCAGCTCTTCGTCATCAATATATCCTTCTTCCCAGGCAATCTCTTCAATGCAGCCTACCATCAGGCCCTGACGCTCTTGCAGGACTTGAATAAAATGGGACGCCTGCATCATTGATTGATTCGTGCCGGTGTCCAGCCAGGCGGCACCGCGCCCCAATCTTTCCACGTGCAGATCACCCCTCTGCAAATAGACATTATTGACATCGGTAATCTCCAACTCACCACGTGGGGAAGGCTTTATCCCTCCGGCGATATCTACTACATCGCTATCATAGAAGTAAAGCCCGGTTACCGCATATTGTGAACGAGGTTTGTCAGGCTTCTCTTCAATACTGACAGCTTTTCCATCTTCAGTAAATTCAACCACCCCGTATCGCTCAGGATCACCAACGTGGTATCCAAATATCGTCGCTCCGATGGTTCTGCCGACTGCTTGCTGCAATGCGGCAGACAAACCATGACCAAAAAATATGTTATCCCCCAATGCTAACGCACAAGCGCTTTTATCAATGAATTTACGGCCGATCAGAAACGCCTGTGCCAAACCATCAGGGCTGGGCTGTACGGCATAATCAAAATTCATGCCAATACGCGACCCATCACCCAGCAGGCGTTGAAACTGCGATTGGTCCACAGGTGTCGTAATAAGCAGGATGTCTCGTATTCCCGCCAGCATGAGTGCAGAAAGAGGGTAATAAACCATGGGCTTATCATAGATAGGTATCAACTGCTTACTGATACCTAATGTGATAGGGTAGAGACGGGAGCCTGAGCCGCCAGCTAAAATAATACCTTTCATGGCTGGCTAACCGGCGACACCCAAACGCTGGCGCTCATACCGACCTTTCGTCACAGCCTGACACCAGTCAGGGTGCTGTATATACCACTTTACGGTTTTCACTATTCCGCCGACCAAATCATGAGCAGGCTCCCACTTCAGCTCGTTTCGGATCCGGCCTGCATCAATTGCATATCTCCTATCATGCCCGGGACGATCTTCCACAAAGGTAATCAACTCCTCGTATGAAGAGTACCCTCTGGTTCTCATCGCTTCATTGGCCGCGGCCGGATTATGCTTTTCAATCTCCACGCATAACCGCTTAATGATATCGAGGTTCGTGTATTCGTTATTGCCGCCAATATTGTAGCGTTCACCCGGTTCACCTTCATGCAACACTTTCAGGATGCCGCTACAGTGATCTTCCACGTAAAGCCAGTCCCGTATCTGCCGGCCATCGCCGTACACAGGCATTTGAGCGGCTTCCAAGGCATTCAATACCATAAGAGGGATTAATTTTTCCGGGTATTGATAGGGACCATAGTTATTCGAGCAATTCGTCACCATGACCGGCGTGCCATAGGTTTTTACCCAGGCCCTGACCAGATGATCAGCAGACGCTTTAGAGGCCGCATAAGGAGAATTCGGCGCGTAAGGCGTAGTCTCACTAAAATAACCTTCAGCACCCAGGGAACCATAGACTTCGTCCGTTGAAACATGAACAGCCCTGAATTCGGGATTTTCTTTAGCTCTTTGCCTGAACAGTTCCAATAGAACATAGACGCCGATTATATTGGATTGCATAAAAGATTCCGCGTCGTCAATGGAACGATCAACATGTGTTTCAGCCGCCATATTAATCAGATAATCAGGCTTCCATCGTGCAAATACCTTTGCCATAGCAGATCGGTCCGCAATGTCGCATTGTTCCAGATCGAACCGACCAGACTGCAACAAGCCAGCAATACTCTCGATATTGCCAGCATAGGTCAGCTTATCGACCACTACAACATGATAATCGGTATTTTCAAAGACATAGCGAACCAGATTAGAACCAATAAAACCAGCTCCACCAGTAATGATAATCTTGATACTCACACACACATTATACTATAGCCAACAAGACAACACCTAGCATCAGACGGTACACAACAAAGGGCGTGAAGCCAACACGTTCGATAAGCCGCAAAAACAGATGGATGCAAAGCATGGCGCTAACACCCGATAACAGTACCCCTGTCAGTAATACCCGCCACTCAATCACTTCAGGCTGCTGAACCAAATTGATGATCTCAAACAGGGCACTGCCCAGAATCACCGGGATGGCCAGTAAAAATGAAAAACGTGCGGCAGCAGTTTGCGACATTCCAAGGAGAATTGCCGCTGTCATTGTAATCCCGGATCTCGAAGTTCCAGGTATTAAAGCCAATACCTGGGCCAGCCCGATCATAAAAGCAATCTTCACATTGATTTGATATTCATCCAGTGCGTCAGGCCTTGTTCGATTAGCCCATAGCAGGGCAAGACCAAAGATAATCGTCGTAATAGCGATAACCAAAGGACTCCTCAACCGGGAAGCAATCTCATCATGAAATACCCCCCCTACAACAATTACAGGGAAAGTTGCCAGTAATACAAAACCGGCAAGCCGGCCCTCCTGGTTCAGGCGTTTGGCCGCAACAGCCGACAAACATGAAAAAAACATGGATTTAAGTTGTTGGCGAAAGTATAAAACCACCGCCAGCAGCGTCCCCAGATGTACTGCGACATCAAAGGCCAATCCCTGATCTGGCCACCCCCAAAAATACGGCACAAGAATAAGATGGGCCGAACTTGAGACAGGAAGAAATTCAGTAATTCCCTGCACCAGAGATAGAATCGTAAGCTGTAGCCAGTCCATAGGACCGCGCATCATACCCGAATAACCTGCTTGACACTTTACTTGATGTCTTCAAAATTGGGATATTTGTGCCACTTCGCCACGGTCTTCTCATTGATGCCATAGCGCTGACTTAACTCCTTGAATGTATTGGCAAACCCCACCATCATGTTACGAATCACATGATCTTCATGCCATTTCTGAAAACGTCAATGTACTGTTTTATAGCTGGGGTAGCGCTGTGGCGGCATGTGCCATTGTGCGCCCGTGTTCAAAATCCAAAGTACGGTTCCAAGAATTTTTGAATGTGTCCGGCCTGACTTGAGCAAAACAATCAAGATCGAACGAATATGGTACGAGCCGAAGAAAACCGCCGTCTGATCAACCGCCATAGATACATCCCCTCGTATATTGTCAATAGTCCGGGTACCGGCGCTCATTTTTTATCCTCGACTGAAAAACAAGGCTGCCGAATCGGGGCTGATATGCCAAAATCCGCTACCTGATGGCAACGCACCCTGCATACACAGCGCTGAACCCGGAACAGGCGGCCGCAGTTCAGCTATGCGACAGACCCACCCTGGTTCTGGCCGGAGCCGGCAGCGGTAAAACGCGCGTCATTGTACATAAAATAGCTCACCTGATTCATCAGAAGTCCATACCCGCCGAACAAATCGTCACCGTCACCTTCACTAACAAGGCTGCGCGCGAAATGAAAAGGCGTGTGAATAAAATGCTTAAAGGCAATACCAAAGGACTTACTATTTCGACATTTCACAGCCTGGGATTGAAAATACTGCAAAGAGAATTAGCGGCTGCGGGACTCAAACCCGGGTTCACCATTTTCGATAACGATGATTCACTCAAGGTCATCAAAGAACTCATGAAGGGCGGCGGCAAGGATGAAGATATTCAGTATCATCGCCAGCGAATCTCCGTCTGGAAAAACGATAACGTTTCACCGGAAGAAGCCGTTCAGGCTGCCAGAACCGGCCTGGACTCTTCAATCGCAGAATTATTTCTGGCCTACCAGCGTCAGCTCAAGGCTTATAACGCGGTGGATTTCGATGACCTCATCGGCCTGCCCTTAAAGCTACTGCGTGAGCATGCCGATATACACCAGCATTGGCGCTCCCGCATTGCCTATCTACTGGTGGATGAATATCAGGATACCAATACAGCTCAGTACGAATTACTGAAACTCATTATGGGCCGACGTCACGGGCTCACTGCCGTTGGAGACGATGACCAGTCAATTTATGCCTGGCGCGGCGCACGCCCGGAAAATCTGGGCAAACTCAGAGAGGACTTCCCTGAACTGGAGATCATCAAGCTGGAACAGAATTACCGCTCCACGGGCCGCCTCCTGTCCTGCGCGAATAGACTGATCGCCAATAACCCTCGCGCTTTCGAGAAAAATCTGTGGAGCGATCTCGGAACGGGTGACCCAATTCGCATCCTCCCCTGCGGCGATCCCGATAACGAAGCCGAGACGGTTGTTTCAAATATCATCGCACAACGCTTTAAGCACAATATAAAGTTCGGTGATATTGCCATTCTTTACCGAGGCAATCATCAGTCCCGCCCACTGGAAAAAGTGCTGCGACTCAACCGGCTGGCGTACAAGATCAGCGGTGGACAATCATTCTTTGATCGCGCCGAAGTAAAAGATATTCTGGCCTATCTGCGGCTTGTTACCAATCCGAATGACGATACGGCCTTGCTGCGAATTATCAATGTCCCTCGCCGACAGATCGGTGCGACAACCCTGGAAAAACTGGGCCTGTATGCGAATGAACGCGGTGTCTCACTGTTTGTCGCAAGCCAGGAAATGAACCTGCACTCGGTGCTCGATAAACGGGCTATTCGGCGTTTGGAATATTTCGCGAACCTTATCCTGGAATTAAAAGCCTACGCACAAAATGAAACGCCGGATGCTGTAGTGCGTTTTCTGGTCGGAGTCATTCACTATGCCGACTGGCTCCGGGAACTCAGCAAGGATCAGGCTGCGGCAGACCGACGCTACGAAAATGTCGAGGAGTTGATAAGCTGGGTCAAGCATATGTATGAAGACGACGGCCTTGACCTTAATGATGCTGTCACCAGAATTGCACTTCTGGACATGCTGGACAAAAATGAAGATAAAAGCGCCGACGACATGCTCAACCTGATGACCCTGCATACCGCCAAAGGCTTGGAGTTTCGCCATGTTTACCTGATCGGCTTTGAAGAGGGTCTGTTACCACATCAAAATAGCATTGATGAAGGCGACATTGAAGAAGAAAGACGCCTGGCTTATGTTGGAGTTACTCGCGCACAAACATATTTGACCCTTAGCTATACCAGCAAGCGACAGCGCTATGGAAAAGATTTGAGGTGCCAGCCTAGCCGCTTCCTGGAAGAATTACCCAAAGAACACATTCAGTTTGCCGACCAAGAACCGCCAGAAGTGAAAAAAGAAACGGGCCGAGCCAATATTGCAAACTTAAGAACAATTCTAAATCAGAGTTAACTCTATGGCCCGGACGAACCCCGCCGGAAGCAGGGTTCGCCTGATACCGGTTTACTAGGGTTCAGTAACACTCGTGGCCTGCAAACCTTTAGGCCCCGATTCCGCCTCGTAATTGACTTCCTGCCCCTCCCTCAGAGTCTTGAAGCCACCACCCTGAATAACCGAGTAATGAACAAATATATCATCCCCACCTTCTTTTGGTTCGATAAAGCCAAACCCCTTTGAATTGTTAAACCACTTCACTATACCGCTGGACATAACCACCTCACAAAAAAATAAACATACGCAGCGCTATTGTTTAGCACCCGCGCACAGAGTATAGCTTCCGGGGCATTTATCTGCAAACAGAAGAAGCGATACATGGATTGTCCTTACCCAGGTTCAGCAAGCTCTGGCGCTGGCGAATTTAGGCAGCAGCACGCGGCCAATGGCCGCTGCCCTTTGAGCGCCCTCAATTGCGGCACCAGCCTTGCCAATCTCCGCTCACCGTGCGCTTTCTGTCAGGGCATACTCGGGGGCGACGACTTTTGCCGCTATGGCCTATAGCAGCTTGTACCCGTATTTATCTCAGAACTTCAGCACACTCAGACACTGTGTCGCCATGTCATTCGTCATGTCTGCTTTTATCGCATAACTACCTCATGTGATAAAAACCCTTAATCCGATAATCTACATGCTGATATCGTACTCGCTTCTATCCTCTATGCTGAAGTGCAATATATTTCTGAACTTATACAACGTGTCTGCATTCCAGAAGCCGGAGCTTTCCCAGTCAAGCAGGTAACGGGTGAGCACTTCAAGCGAAGCTATCCTTGATAGATGGAATTTATCTGATTCCTATCTGGATAAAAAGCCCGGGGGCCTGGCTCAGGGCCGCCCCCGGCGTTTCGGACCATGGCTTATCAATCGTCCAGGTTATTCAGGGCCTTCCGGAAACGATTGGCATGAGAACTCCTGACCCTGGCCAGCATCTTGAACCGGTATGTATTGTCTCCATAATTAACCCTGAAATTCCTGATCTTCATACCGCAGAATAACCAGAATCAAGCCAGCTCAAAACGATCAGCATTCATTACCCTGGTCCATGCTGCGACGAAGTTCTGCACGAACTTCTCTTTATTATCGTCCTGGGCATAGACTTCGGCATAGGCACGAAGAATGGAATTGGAACCGAAGACAAGGTCAACCCGCGTTGCCGTCCATTTGACATTGCCGGTACTGCACTCACGCACTTCATACAGATTATCTCCGACCGGCTGCCACGTATAATTCATGTCTGTCAGGTTGACAAAGAAGTCGTTGGTCAGCGCGCCTTCGCGATCAGTGAATACACCATGCCTGGTTCCACCATGGTTTGTGCCAAGTACGCGCATGCCGCCTGTCAGCACCGTCATTTCATGGGCAGTAAGGCCCATCAGTTGAGTACGGTCAAGCATCATTTCTTCTTCGCTGACGACATAGCTCTCTTTGACCCAGTTGCGGTAGCCATCATGCAACGGCTCCAGCACTGCGAAGGATTGTTCATCCGTCGTATCTGCTGTCGCGTCGCCGCGGCCGGGTGAAAATGGAACCGTGATATCAAAACCCGCTTCCCTGGCGGCCATTTCGATGCCAACATTACCTGCCAGCACGATCACATCGGCCACACTGGCACCACTGTCAGCCGCAATCGGCTCAAGTACGGCCAGTACCTTGCACAGGCTTTCCGGCTCATTGCCTGCCCAGTCTTTCTGCGGTGCAAGGCGGATACGCGCACCATTGGCACCGCCGCGCTTGTCTGAATCGCGGAAGGTTCTGGCACTATCCCAGGCAGTGCGTACCATCTCGCTTACCGTTAAACCACTGGCGGCAATTTTGTCTTTGACGACCCTGACATCGTAGTCAGTGCTGCCAGCCGGCACCGGATCTTGCCAGATCAGGGCTTCCTGTGGGACATCCGGGCCGATGTAACGCGCCCTCGGGCCCATATCGCGATGCGTCAGTTTGAACCATGCCCGTGCAAACACTTTCGAGAAGTATTCAGGATCCTTGTGGAAGCGCTCGGAAATCTTGCGATATTCCGGATCCATCTTCATCGCCATGTCGGCGTCGGTCATAATAGGATTCTGACGGACTGACGGGTCCTCGGAGTCAATCGGCTTATCGGCTTCCTTGATGTCCACCGGTTCCCATTGCCAGGCGCCCGCCGGGCTTTTAACCGATTTCCATTCATGGTTCAGCAGCATATCGAAATAGCCGTTATCCCACTGGGTCGGCTGACTGGTCCAGGCACCTTCCAGTCCACTGGTGACGGCATCATGACCAACACCACGACCGGTCCTTTTGTTCCACCCGAGGCCCTGCTCGTCGATATCAGCGCCTTCAGGTTCCGGTCCCAACAATGTGGCATCACCATTACCGTGTGCCTTGCCGACGGTATGACCACCAGCGGTAAGGGCAACGGTTTCTTCGTCATTCATCGCCATGCGCTCGAAAGTTACGCGCACATCATGCGCCGTCTTAAGCGGGTCCGGCTGACCATCCACACCTTCGGGATTCACATAGATCAGCCCCATCATTACTGCGGCAAGCGGGTTTGCCAGATCACGTTCGCCGGAATAACGAGTGCCCTCACTACCACTGGGAGCCAGCCATTCTTTTTCCGCACCCCAATAGATGTCTTTTTCCGGATGCCAGATATCTTCGCGCCCAAAACCGAAACCATACGTCTTGAGCCCCATGGATTCATAGGCAATGGTGCCGGCATAGGCGATCAGATCTGCCCAGCTAATCCGGTTGCCGTATTTCTTTTTGATCGGCCAGAGCAGACGGCGCGCCTTGTCCAGATTCGCGTTGTCCGGCCAGGAATTGATCGGGGCAAAGCGCTGGTTACCCGTGCCGGCACCACCACGACCGTCGGCTATGCGATAGGTACCTGCGGCATGCCAGGTCATACGAATCATAAGGCCACCGTAGTGACCCCAGTCCGCCGGCCACCAGTCCTGTGAGCTCGTCATTAAATTCCGGAGGTCTTTCTTGAGCGATTCATAGTCAAGTTTTTTAACCTCCTCGGTGTAATTGAAGCCCTCATCCATTGGATTGGTCTTGCTGTCATGTTGATGCAGAATATCGAGATTCAGGGCCTTAGGCCACCACTCCATATTTGACATGCTGCTTTCTGTAGCAGCACCATGCATCACCGGGCATTTGGTAATATCGTCCATTTGTTCACCTCCTGTCGTGCGTGGGCACATGTCCATTGTGATTAAACATCGCAGTACTTACAGCGATGCCAGCTTGATGTATCGAATTCATCATTGTCTCCATATTAACGCTGAAATTCCTGATCCTTACTCCGATGGATAATGGCTCAGGTGCCAATGCTCACCATTGGTAAAGCGGAATGTAGTCCTCACACAACTATTATTCAATTCAATTTTATTCGAGAAATAATCTATTTTTTCGAACATTGGATATTTTCATTATTATTCATATCGGGTGATTGACCACTTGAGTTGAAGCCGCTACCGTTACCGTCACTAAATGTAAACCCAATGGTTAATAATGGCCGCCGGGAAAAAATCCAAACCCACCGAACCGAACCTTGAACAATCAATAACGGAGCTGGAAAATCTGGTGAAAGCCATGGAATCCGGTGAACTGACCCTGGAACAATCCCTGGAGCATTTTGAACACGGCGTAAAACTGGCCCGTAGCTGCCAGAAAACCCTGACTGAAGCGGAACAAAAAATCAAAATCCTCATGCAGGATATTGACAGCGAAAAACTGATTGATTTCAACCCTGACGAAAACGCTTGATCATGCAGGATTTTCAGACCTTTATGTGCGACAGTCAGGTACGCGTTGAACGCGCCCTGGAGCGCTATCTCCCGACCGGCGCGACCCAACCGGCAAAACTCCACGAGGCGATGCGATATTCCACAATGGATGGTGGCAAGCGGGTACGTCCCATGCTGGTCTATGCCACCGGGCTGGCTGTAAGCGCCCCGAATCACCTTCTGGACGCACCGGCTTGCGCCATTGAAATGATTCACGTTTACTCCCTGGTTCATGACGACCTGCCGGCAATGGATAATGATGACCTGCGCCGTGGACGCCCTACCTGCCATAAAGTCTATGATGATGCCACGGCAATACTGGCCGGCGATGCACTGCAACCGCTCGCATTTGACGTTATTGCAAATGAAGAACAATTAAGCCATTCGAGTCGCCTCAGAATCATACGGGCATTGACTATGGCAAGTGGTTCACTCGGCATGGCCGGCGGCCAGGCCATTGACCTGGAAGCTGAAACCAGGACACTCACCCTGGAGCAACTGGAAGAAATGCATGCCAGAAAAACCGGAGCGTTGATCCGTGCCGCCATTCAAATGAGTGCCTTGTGTAATCCTGATGTGAGTGAGGCAGAGCTGGCCGGGCTGGAAACCTATGCCAAATGTATCGGTCTGGCTTTCCAGATACAGGATGACATTCTGGACGAAATTGGCGACACGGAAAAACTGGGTAAGCCACAGGGTTCTGACCGAGAAAATGGCAAGTCCACCTTTGTATCGTTATACGGCCTGGAGGCCTCGAAACGGCGTAAAAAAGAACTTCTGGAGCAGGCAATCTCCGCGCTGGACGCATTACGGCATGACACAAGCCGGCTAATTGAACTGGGCCGATATATTGTTCAACGCGACTACTGAAAAAAGTATCTCCATTTTTCTTCCCGTCGATTTTGAGCGTTTCATTGACATTTTTAATACACAACATGGTGTAATCAGGGCCTTTGTGCAGGATAATCAATCCATGAGTACCTATCCTCTATTGTCCAGCGTAAACAAACCATCAGATCTGCGCCTGTTGCCGGAAAATGAACTGCTGCAACTGTCGGACGAGTTACGCAACTACCTGATTGAAACGGTATCAAGCTGCGGCGGTCACTTCGGAGCGGGACTGGGAACGGTAGAGCTGGCCATTGCACTGCATTATATTTTCGATACCCCAAGCGATCGCATTGTCTGGGATACCGGCCATCAAAGCTATCCACATAAAGTTTTAACCGGACGACGTGATCAGCTCGGCACGATTCGCAAAAAAGAAGGCCTGGCCCCCTTCCCAAAACGGCAAGAGAGCGAATACGATACCTTCGGCGTGGGACACTCCAGCACCTCGATCGGTGCCGCACTGGGCATGATGGTTGCGGGCAGACAACAGGGCATTGATAGAAAATATATTGCCGTTATCGGTGATGGGGCCATGTCCGCAGGCATGGCATTTGAGGCCCTTAACCATTGCGGCGATATCCAGGCCGATCTACTGATCATTCTAAATGATAACGAAATGTCGATCTCACCCAATGTCGGCGCGCTATCAAAATACTTCACCCGAATTTTGTCCGGCAAAACCTATTTCAGTATGCGCGAAGGCAGTAAAAAACTGCTGGAAATCGTACCACCCATGTGGGAAATCGCACGTCGTGCGGAAGAACACGTTAAAGGCATGGTGGCACCAGGGACATTGTTCGAAGAACTCGATATCAGCTACTACGGTCCTATTGACGGCCATGACCTGTCAACAATGATCAAAACCCTGCAAAATCTCAAGGCACACAAGGGCCCTCGCCTGCTACACATCATCACAAAGAAAGGCAAGGGATACCCACGAGCCGAAGAAAATCCGGTCACCTATCATGGCGTTACGCCATTCGACCCGGACACCGGAATAAAAAAAGCAGGGAGCACATCATCACCAACCTACACCCAGGTATTTGGCGAATGGCTCTGTGATATGGCGGCCCGGGATAAGAAACTGATTGGCATTACACCCGCCATGCGCGAAGGTTCCGGTCTGGTAAAATTCTCCGAAGCCTTCCCGGAACGCTACTACGATGTCGCCATTGCGGAACAGCATGCGCTGATTTTTGCTGCGGGCATGGCCTGTGATGGGATGAAGCCCGTAGTCGCAATCTACTCAACTTTTCTGCAGCGAGCCTATGACCAGCTTGTACACGATATAGCCCTGCAAAATCTCAATGTCCTGCTCGCCATTGACCGTGCGGGCGTCGTTGGCCCGGACGGCCCGACCCATGGCGGTACTTTCGATTATTCATTCATACGCTGCTTACCGAACGTGGTCATAATGGCTCCCTCAAATGAAGATCAATGCCGAAAAATGCTGACAACCGGCTTCCGGCACAAAGGGCCTGCAGCTGTACGCTACCCGCGCGGCAGGGGACCAGGCGCTGACATCCAGGCCGAACTCAGCAGCCTGCCGATCGGCAAGGCTGAAATCATACGCCAGGGATGCGGCATGGCGATATTGGCCTTCGGCACCATGGTTCCGGCCGCCCGGCAGGCCGCCGAACGCTTCAACACCACTCTGGTTGACATGCGCTTCGTAAAACCGCTTGATGGAGACCTTATCCGCGACATGGCTGCAAACCATGATGTCCTGGTCACTATCGAGGAAAACAGCATCATGGGCGGCGCAGGTAGCGCCGTGGCTGAATTTCTGAATCTCAGCGGGATCAGTACCCCGCTCATCCGGCATGGATTACCGGATCGGTACATCGAACATGCGGAAAGAGAAGAACAGTTGGCTGAATGTCAGCTTGACCCGGATGGAATAGAAACCTTCCTGCAAAGATACCACACCGGATCAATTGACAAATCCGCCTCACTTTAATATGCTGACGACTTTAATGCTTGATACTCGACTAAATCATCAGGATATTTCCTGAGTCCTCACAACGAGTAGAAACCCATTGGACAATTTCATACCAGACAAAGCCCAGGACGATCTGCCCAGCATTGCAGATGTGCAGCAGAGCGCAGATACCCGCCAGATTGCAATTGACAAGGTAGGAATCAAAGACATCCGCCACCCTGTAAAGGTTAGAGACCGTTCCGGTGGAGAACAGCATACGATTGCCAGCTTCAACATGTACGTCAACCTGCCAAAGCATTTCAAGGGCACTCACATGTCACGCTTCGTTAGCATACTCAATCAGCATGAACGTGAGATTACAGTCAAGTCCTTCAAGAACATGCTGCACGAAGTGACGGACTTGCTGGAAGCAGAATCCGGTCATATCCAGATGACGTTCCCATACTTCGTCACCAAGCAAGCCCCTGTTTCGGACGTGGAAAGCCTGATGGATTATGAGGTCACGTTTAATGGTGCCAAAATTGACAATGAAATCTGCGTCAATGTAAAAGTTGTCGTGCCCGTGACCAGCCTGTGTCCGTGCTCCAAGAAAATAGCCGACTACGGCGCACATAACCAGCGCTCGCATGTCACAGTTGACATCTGCGCAAAGGACTTCATCTGGATAGAAGAGATCATCGACCTCGTCGAAGAAGAGGCATCCTGCGAACTCTATGGCCTTCTCAAAAGACCTGACGAAAAACATGTCACTGAACGCGCCTATGACAATCCAAAATTTGTCGAAGACATGGTGCGCGACATCGCCAACAGACTAAACAAAGACGATCGGATTATCCGGTACGTGGTCGAATCAGAAAATTTCGAGTCTATCCACAACCACTCAGCCTACGCACTGATAGAAAAAGACAAACGACGAGACAGGAAACAACCATGATCTGCTGTTACGGCACGGCGGCCGGCGGATTTACCGACTTTCCACCCAGTTATATGTATGTAACAGCGCCTCCCGTATCAGGTACGCCCTTTTCTCGTTACCTCTTTGCAGTTCAAGCAGACGGATAAGTTCCTGCCGGGCCCTGGCGCTGTACATAAAGGCCAGACCGGTAATGGCGCTTTTGGCGACATGGTCGCTGTTATCCGATACATAGCCGACAAGCGTATCAATATCCTGCGGGGCGCCATGCATTCCAAGGGCAACGGCCACCTGTGAGCGCACCAGAAAAGTCTCGTTGTCCTGCTGCTCGCGGATATAGTCGAGAAACTCGCGGGTATTGCTGCCAAAGGTACGGTTAAGGGTGGAAGCCAGTGCGACCCGCACCAGCGGCAATTCAAGACGCCCCCAGGGAATATCCGGGTACAGGTCGCGCCTGCTGTACCATATTGCATGCAGCAGCTTTCTGACTATCAGGCTGTTACGCATGGCATAAAGGGCATGCATAAGATTAGCCGTATCGCCGGGTTTGCCTACGCTCAAACCGGACTTGATATCGCTTAAAGACGCCTGGCCGGATACCACCTTTGCCAGCACAATATCGGCCTGTGCAAGCCGAGCGCCGTTTTGTTCGTTCTCCGGGGTCTGGGGTGATGCAGGCACGGCCCAGAAGAGTGAAAAAATCAGAGCTACCGGCGAAACAAGCAGGAGACCGGCCCTCCAGGGGCGCAGCAGGATTTCAAGCATGAATAATCAACTATATTCAATCAACCAGCGCGGAGCTCTGCTATTTCCCCCAGCATTTCGCTATCTTGGTCGCATCTCCTGCGCAAACAGAACAATCACGAGTTCCATCATTATACAGGAAAAGAGAACCACAGTCACTATCCGTCCAAGAAAGAGGAGCTACCCGCAATCTAAATCCCTGGTTACTGGTATCAGTAATAGGCCATCGTACCACGGACAGCTGATAGTACCCGCTCTCACTGCTAGCAGGGGATTTTATCCTAGTCATAGAAGCATTGCAGGCCGTAGTAGGCGCCGTCCCACCACGGGTCGGGTACTTGTTGCAATTCGAATAAAAACGTTCCATACGATTGGCGAACTCCAAAAGCAACACCCTGCCCTCCGATCTTTTGACCCGTTCAGTGTAGCCCGTATAACTTGGATAGGCGATTGCGGCGAGCAGGCCGACAATAGCGACCACAATCATCAGTTCGATTAAGGTAAAACCGCGACTGCGGTTGATGCGATTCACAGCAACAGAGGATATGGCTTGCATTAGATTTCTTCGGGTTCTCATAGGTTTAATTGTCCTCATACCAGTAAGTGCGGGAGCTTGAACTGAAGAATCCGCTCAGGGCCTGAACACTTTGTTGTAAACCGGTGATAACTTTTACGCCGGCATCGGTAAATATCGGCAGAGGATCAGACGTAAGCCCCGCACCAAGGTAACGTCTCCGGTCAGAAACATCCAGACCGTTGAGATTATCCCAGTCAATTACGGCATTACCTGTCGCGAGATTCAGAGAATAACCAAATGATCCGCCGATGTCAGCCGAGCAGCGTGTATTACCGACGGATAAATCAGCAGGCACATACGTGGTAAAAAAGACCTGCCCGCGCAGCACCGTTATGGTACTTAAGCCCTTTTCGCCCGTATCGGGGAAATCAAGATAATAGCCGCGAGCGCTGCGTGCCCGTGCCAGACTCGAAGCATCCCGGTTACTGTCGTCTAATGCCATGGTGGTAACCGGTTCCAGATCAGCCTCTGTAATCGGCATACTGAACCCTGTGCCATCAGCCAGACGGTCATTATTACTGTCAGTCATGTGATTGATGACCTTGTCTCTGAGTGCATAAAACCTGTCTTCAACGACATCATCAAGAGGATGTGCGCGATAACCACTGGTGAGCAGCAGGTAAATCAGCTTACCTTCGTTATTATCGGTCTCGGTGGTCGTGTCGGTATGTATTTTATCAACAACCTGTACGGCGGTTAAATCCTGATAGAAACGCCGCTCATCAGCCGGCGCACTGCCGGATAGATCCGCTACGAGTCCGACGGTTGTCTTGGACTGAGATACGGGAAGAGAGCCGGTATAAAGGCCGGAACCGTCGGCAAGGATATCGTCACCGAGATCAATCCTCCAGATATTGCCGGCGGTATCGGGAAAATACAGTCGATCATCAATGCCATTGATGTCATCGTCACTGTTGAGCACACTGATACCGGCCGTAATGGCATGGTGGAAACCCGGTATTTGCAGGTCTGCTCCGCTTGACGTAATACCGGTAGCGGCGGCATGGCTGATAGACAACAACGGTTCGCCATTGTCCGGGTCGATGATATAGAGGGCGTTGCCCCGGTTTGGATTGGCATTGGCTGTGCCAAAATTATTATCCAGATCATTATCATATCCGCCTCCCATAACCAGCACCTCCCGGGTAGTCAGATCACCAAAGCTGTCACGTACATTGATGGTTGCCAGTGTCGGTCGAGACCAGGTATCACCCATGCGGGCGTAGTCACCCGTCCCCCCCTGTATGCGCCATAATATCCTCGGCACCACGGAGTCAGACGAGGCGGATAACGGTGCCGTTGGCGTCAGATCCAGCGCATACACAAACTGCCCTCCACGCCGCATGACCTGATAGACCCTGACGAAATCGCCGTCAGCAGGGTCAATAACTCCATTATTGTTGACATCCATCTGATGCAGCACCGGCGTGGCATCCAGTCCATACAGGTGTTGTCCCTGATCATTCTCATAGAGCGCCCCAGCGTTTACCAGGGTAGAGCCTGGCATGAAAACCCAGTCTTCAGTACCATTGACCGGATTTATCATCCTCATGCCACCGTCATTGGTATTGACCAGCAACTTATCAATCAGGCCTTCACCAGGGTCCGGTTGACCATTGGCAATCACCGTATCGGAAAAGCCATAGGTAATGACAACCGGACTGGCGTGCACAATATCGCCCATACCCCAGCGGGTCTCGGTAGTATTATTGTCATCATCCTCATCCTGAATGTCTCTGCCCAGAAGCCATAACATTTTCTCGTAGCACTCCTGACCAACACCTAAAGCAGTCGGGTCGCTGCAAACGACGCTGTGCACGTGAGCCAGATCATTAGAATCCCAGTCCCGGCTGTCATCCGGACTATCAAAAGTAAAAGTGAACCCGGTTGCATCCAGAGAGGCAGGGAGACTGGTGGGGAAACCGGAGGCATCTTCGTCGGTATAAAAGATACGGGTTTGATAATCCGTGACCTCCGCCCCAGCACCACCGGCCACGGTACTGCTGCCATCGGCAACTGAACTCCAGTAGCTCTGCGAGTTAGCCACGAACAAAAGCGTAGCAGGGTCAACGGCATCGATACCTGTCTGGTCCAAAATGGCGGTGCTTTCAACCTGGGCCGCGGTACAACTCTGGCCGGAAATCGGATCAACCGTACTATCATCGACACAAACCCTGAATCTCTTGACATTACCGTCCCACTTTCTTTCCAGTTCAGGGGAAAACAGGCCGAAGTAAATCTCATCCCGGCTGCGGGTACGGTTAAAGAAGTTGGTGGTAATCGCCGGCGAAGAAAAGGTGGTCGATAAGCCCAGCACATCACCAAAAATCTGATCGAACACATTCGCCAGATCAGCGGCGTTTGCTGCGCTATAAAACCTGCCGCCACCCTCTGTGGCTATCTGGGTAAGCCAGCTTGTAGCCCTGCTATCCCTCAGATTGAAGGCGATAGTATAGGTTTTTACCGTCTGCTCGCCGTTAGTGGGATCACCATCCTGATCGTTATTGGCCATAGCCCGCGCCATTTCCACCGCACAGCGCCCATTGCTACCCAGGGCATTGATTGCCAAATTTCCATCGACACAGGAACTGATTTCATTAAATTCCGAGATAATTTTGCTTTCGGTGCCTTGATTGGTCAGCGTGGGCTCACCGTCAGTGAGGAAAATCGTATAGTTTGACGCACATTCATCAATTTCGACGGGAGACACATACACAGGGCTTCCGATTATACGGTCCTGTGCGCAGTTGAGCGTATGCGAAAACTGGCAGTCCGTTCCTCCTCCAAGCCCATCTTCATAGGTTCCACCTGTCCATGAACCCGGATGGCTGGTCAGCGTCTGGTGCATGTTGTCTGTATAGTCAATCACGTCGTTCATACCATCGTGACGCGGGACAGTCAGCTCACCGAGTCTGGCCATACCACGTTGCCGACCAAAATCCACGGGCTTGCCACGCCAGTACAGGGCGGATTCATATAATGTCTCGACGCTGGGGGTCCATGCCAGCAGGCTGGGTATGCCGATGGAATCGTTAAGATCCAGCAGGCGTCTGCGCACCGTCGTGTCACTGATAGAACCAACTCCTTCCTCGACCGTCAACAACAGGCGCGGTGCCTTGACGGCGTCGCCGTCATAGGAATACACCCTGCGCCTCTCGCCATTATCGGCGCGGACGAACAAGGCAATCTGCCTGTTCTCGGCCCAGTCGGCACGACGGACGACTCTCTGCACCAAAGAAGTCACATCAAGTGTAATAGTGGCATCGACAGCGACAGAACCGGGCGGCTCCGCCATAACACTGTTGCCATTGCCCGATAAAATGTGTGCACGGTTACTGATATCACTGGCGTTTGTAGAAAAATCCAGCGCATCCCCGGTATTCTCGGCATTAACAAAGAAAGAAACCGGGGCATTGCCACTGGCCTGATTGACCGTAAACCGCAATCTGGCCTCGTCAACCGTGATATTGCGTGCGATCGGCAGGGAAAAGATCAGGCCGTACTCACTGGGATTACCCAAAGAGAGCGACCCATTGGCGACACGCATGCTGTTACTCTGGCGTTGCTCGGCATCATGAAAACGGCTCCCCACCGGGATATTATAATCCACCTTATTACATCCCGTGTCGACACCGCTGACGACACCCCTTCTATCATAGGTCACGCGGAGCACGGGCGCACGCGCCGGATCGTCGTCATAGCTGCTGACTACCCCCAGGGAGGGCGGGAGGAACGAAAAAGCTTGCTCCGCTATCGCGAACGCCATGCTGTTCCCACCACACCAGCCGGGTCGATCGACCACTTCCTGTACAAGATCCCTTAGTGGAGGTGTAGTGTACGTATCTCCGGCCACCCAGTCTCCGGGTTGTCCTCCTTGAACCCAATTTACCGACGACGAGGCTGGTGTGCCAAGTATTCGGTCTGGGCCGCTGGCACTGAAGTCCTCTGCATCATCGACATTCTCAGCCACAATGAACAGGTCACCCTGATTCGTATTCATGGCCGGATTTGCTGCGGTAAAAATGATCTCCGCGTCTTCGATCCTTGCACCCTGGGGTATCCGCACATCTTGAAAGCGCAAGCCTACTGATGTGAAATCACTGCTATTAATAGGAGCAGGCTCACAATAACTGACAATTAGCTGGGCACTGAAGGCAGGATTGCTGGAACGATCATGGATATTACGACTTCCACCACCGCTGTCCGCATCAATCAGAAAAGACATGGGCTGTCCGGAGGCCCAATTTCCGTCGTCGACAATCTCCTGCACAATGGGAGACAGGTCGGGAGACGGAAACCGCGTATTCTGTGCGGTGGCTACTATACCCGTCCAGTCAACTCTGGCCGCGGTCAGCGCCGGAGTCGGTGCCAGAAGACGATTCGCCGGGCCATTGCCGTTTGCAAACCGCTGGGGTCGATGGCCGTTGCTCACGTCGCCGAAAATGGCGACACTGACATCGTCGGCGCCGTCATTCGCCGCGCCGAACGATAGATAGGCATTCTCAATATAGGCGCCAGGAGGGATATTGACCGTTTCGAAGCGAAAGCCTGTCACCTGCGGCCCGATCCCCCCCATATTGACGGCCTGAACAGGGTCTGAGGGCGTCACCTGACCCACATCATCACCTGTATTAAGTATAGTGCGAACAAACGACGTGTAATCATTGGTACCTGACGAACTGTTAACACCTCCTTGACATCGTCTGGATGACATCTGCAACAGTCTGTTATCCTTTCCACCACTCCGTTTGATTCTTCCGCATCATCCGCGCTTGCAGATACAGGCACTACAATGGTTGATTGAGTCGGAGCGCCCTCACCGGTAACGGTACTGACCTGCGCGTCAAGATCCGTAATCGGAAACAGGACGGTACCACCGGTTGGCAGATAGCAGGCATCCCTGAAACCCGCCGATGTTCTGCCGGTATTACCCGTGTGTGAGGTATCGTGCCGTCCACGCTCGTAAGTCTCACCGCCACTGGTCCGCTGGGCAGGGAGCCCGCAGGCCAGTGACGTGCCTCCCGATGCCGGTTGCCGTGCGCCGTTCATCCGCATGACACCGACCTGCACGTTGTCGAGACTCGTCAGCAGATCCTCCATCGCATCACCGAGTATCTCTATGCGACTGAGGTCGCCAGGGTCAATGATATTTCCATCACCATTGTCATCCAGATCACCATCAGGTGGGTGACTATCATCAGCCGGAACCTTGTTGGCCATACTGACTGAAGTATCGAGCACAAACAGAATCTTCGGTTTGCTTCCCACCGTGCCACTGCCGGAAAAATAGATCTCCGTATCGTCGGCAATCAGAAACGTAAAAACAGCCGGCATCAGAAATGTCAAAATGCCTGAGAGAAACCGTGAAAAAAACCTGCTCTGAATATTCATTTTTTTACCCTTGCTGTCATCCAGCCGCCATTGTTAAGTGTCATCATCACAGGAATAATCATCGCGGGTGACATGACTATTGCCCGAGTGCCTTTGCCCCGGCCACAACCCGGGCGGTCGCGCCGGTTTCGGTCCGACCACTGCCTTGAATGTCGGAGTAATACCAACGGAACCGGGTACCGCCGCCTGCGGCGGTGGCCTCGCCAATCTCCTGAAACCCGGTAATATCCTCACCACCCCTGAAGTTCACCTCATATTCCCAGTCTGCATCGTAATCGCCGAAGTTGAGATTCTCCGCCTCGGCAGAGTAACCCTCCGTGGTGCCGGCAAAAGCCACATCGCTGTTGAATGCCGCTCTCAGACCGGACTCTGCCGCCTGAAACGCCCTGTTCGCATCCTGGGCATTACCCGCCATACGCTCTTCAAGGGTATTGGTGCTCATGGAAGTAATGCCGAGCAGCGTCAATATCACCAGAAAAACCAGGGCGGTTACCAATACCGCGCCACGCTGATTGTCTGTTGTATTGATACCTTTCATTATGGGCTACCTCCGGCTTCGTGCCGATTCCGCAGCTCAATCGTGGTTGTAAACACCCGGCGACGATGGCGGTCGCCCGCCGCCGTGATCGCCTGACTGAGCACATTGTATGTCCTGCTGTCGGCATCCGTGCCCATTTCATCCTCGGTACGCACCAGCAATCCAACCTTGACGCTGTTTACGTCCTCCCAGTCGGTCACGCTATCGGCGGGGGCAAATGAGCTGCCGTCACCATACATCAGCTGCATGTTTTCTATGCCGGCAACCAGTTCCTGCGAGGTATATCCGCCGCTGGTATGGATGCGACGGTAAAGCGCGGGAATATTGTCTGAATTGTCGCGGATATAATAACGGGCGGCATGGAACCGATGTAGATTCGCATCGGTATCGTACACCCTGGTCAGATTCGCCGTGCTGTTACGCGGCACCAGGGCATCACCTCCCGATGTTGTGGCGGCAGTTGAATGGCTTATGGTGGCTGTGGCTGTCCCTGCAAGCCCGGTCACCTGAAATATATCGGCGCCTCTACAGTCGCTCACCGCAAGCACCTGCCTCTCGGCAATGCCGTCCACGCCTGTCGCGATGATGTTATCGGAAACCGATGACATGGCACTCTGGAGGCCGTGCCCGGGTGGAGTGAAAAACCGTATTGTAATGGCATCGGTGTCTGCAACCATATCGCTTATCACCTCTGTGCTGCCGGATGCCTCCCACTCCCTGGGAGACGAATTCGAGTCAATCCCCTCAATCGGGATACCCATATTCAACAGGTTTTTGTCATTTATAGCGAGATGATTGGTAACTTTCTCCATATCGCTTGAACAACCGGCGTAACCGGCCATACGAATATCCTTCGTCAAAAATTCAACAGCAAACCGGGCATTTTCCTGTAAACGGCTCATTTCAGTCTGCTCATTAAACGAACGCTTGTTTCCTACCATCAGGGAAATAACACCTGCCATCAGGATCAGGCCAAGCAACATGGCAACCATGATCTCAACGATCGTAAAGCCACGCTGGCCACCATCGAAACTGGAATATATGCGGCTGCTCATAAGATAAAGGCATAGGCTATTTTATGCGTTTCCCCACCACGGTCAGTCCAGCCAAGCTCAATCGTGTACTCATCACCGCTGCTATTGGAGATATTGGCCGTACTGCCCGGCGGCAGGGCGTCATAGACCGCCTGCCGCCAGCAGGTCAGATCGCTTTGCGCCGAAACAGGAGCCACCGGGAATGTCGTCAATGTACAGCCAGGCCTGCTGGTGGGAACGGTGTAATTGCCGAGATAGCTTGCCGCCAGACCGTCGGAGGCATTCTCGCTCAAACGCATTCTATCCACGATGTCATAGGCCAGGGTGCTGATCTGGCTCCGCAAATAGGCATCATGGTTAAACTGCAACCCCTTGATCTGCAAAGCGGCAATACCCAGCAGGCCGACGGCAAGAATCAGCATCGTCACCAGTACCTCAATCAGGGTAAAACCGCTTACCGGGAAATTGCGAGAATTACGGTTCATGTGCAGGCGCCCCCGGTATATCTGGAATCGGTATGCGGGCGCCCTGTGAGAGATATGGATACCTGACGACCCGGGCTACTGGCGTTATTGTTGTCGCGGTCGTCACATATTGAAAGGGTGGCGTCATCATTAACGAGTCCGGTCGGCCTGTAAGTAAACTCCGTACTCCCGCTGTCTGTCTCGGTTATTGTGGTGTTATCACAGCTATCTCTGCCAAAATCACGAAGTATCGTGCCGCCATGCATCACTTGCCAGCCATTATTCCACGCACCGCTTTTTGCGCGAATGCTGACGTCCTGCCGGCGCTTGACCGCCTCGGAGCGCGCCAACTGGAAGGCCACCACCAGCGATGCCGATGTTGTCGTCATGCAGTTATTCTTGACGAACGCCTGATATGACGGTACGGCAAGACTCATGAGAACCGCCAGCACCGCAATGCCTATCATCAGTTCCACAATCGTAAATCCCGAATCCGAATGAAAAAAGTCTGCTTTCATAGCCTCATATCTATAACAAATATAAGGTCGCGGTTTAACAGATTATGGTGTCAAGCAGGTCTTTTTCCCGATAAACGGCATCTTGTGGCTACCGTACCCTCATTCCGGAATCATCCGGTATTCCGGGAAGCATGGATAATTGATTACTCTGTGGCTGCGGCAAAGAGACCGACAGCCGTTACCGGCAATACTGTTTAATATGGTCTTCCGCCTCAGCCAACTGCTTCTGGCGTTGCTCTTCATCCATATCAGACGTTTCTCCCGCCTCGTTTGTAAACGTTATATTGATGTCCGAGCTTTCCAACAATACTTTATTTTGACTCGCGATGAAGCAGTTCTGTTTGATTGCAGCCTCTATATCCGGCGCGGATACTGCCTGACGATGACCATCTGCCTCAGCCTGCCCATCGCTTTGCTTTGCATCATCGGCCGGCACAGATACCACGGGCCAGGTCTGCTTTATTTCTTCATAGTCGGTGATGTGAGCCGGAGGGTATCGTGAATAGTGCACCTCCCCGGTGGCATCCACCCACCTGTAAATGCCTTTCCCATAGTTCCATTGTGCATATACACTGCCGGAAAGGATAATCAATAGACCCAGCATTATGAGTTTGTTCATAGCATACTTCCTAAAGTAAAAGCGGCCGAAAATCGGTTTTTCGGCTTACAAAACACAGGGCCATCATTCGAGACAGCCCGACCGACCAATATATGCCGGCCGAATTAAATTAACAGCATTCAAGCACAACCATGCCCTGATCCTGGAAAAATTTCAATCTGTTCAGAAATGACATTCCCAGCAATACAGTCTGATCATGGTCCGCATCAATCACGGCCCCCTGGACATTCGGTATGGAGATGCCACCAACGGTAACAGACTTGAGCATGACCCTCCACGCCTTCTCCAGGCCGGATGCTGTCTTTACAACAATGGGCTCCCCGCGCTCTATGTACGGAATCTGAAGACGGTCGGCCGCTGGCCGGCTCATCGCCACGAGCGTGGCACCGGTATCCACCAGGAAATCCATACTTCGGCCATTAATCTGTCCAGTGACAAAGTACATGCCTCTGCGGCTGGGTATTCTGACAACATTTTTCGTCGGTTTGGTCAATTGTGTGCTGACGTCAGAGCCAAGAACCAGCGTTCTCTCCACACCGTTAATTTCAATAATTGCCCTGTTAGAAGAAGCATGAAGCAGACGCACACCCTCTATGGCCGGACCTCCGGCTTTCAGTAGATGTCGTCGGCCCTTTATCTTAATCATGGCCTTGCCGCTAAACAGGGCAACCACCTGCACCCGTGGTGCGTCCTCCGCATGTACGCCGAAAGAAATACAAGTCAGCATCAGCAAAGGCATTGTCAGGAGACAAGGTTTAATTTTCACGGACAAGAAGAGATAATCGGCAGCATTACCACATATATTAGCAGCAGTTCCCCGATCAATCATGAAACCCGTCACAGTTTTCAGGCATATTGAGTGCGAAGGCCCTGGATATCTGGGCACGGTTCTTCAGCGCCATAACGTCCCCACACGCCTGATTGCCGTTGACCGGGGTGACATCGTCCCCGATACACCGGAGAATACCAGTGGGGTGATTAGCATGGGCGGCCCCATGAGCGTAAATGACAATGATGCGTGGATAGATCAGGAGACCCGGTATATCCGGCAGGCCATCAATCAAAACCTGCCGGTGCTTGGTCACTGTCTTGGCGGACAATTTATCGCCAGAGCGCTGGGCGCAAAAATTATCAAAAGCCCGGTCAGGGAGATCGGCTGGCTGGACGTCAAGCACCATGAAGAGATAAATCAGCCGGAATGGCTGGAAAACTTCCACCGATCCCAAACCGTATTTCACTGGCACGGGGAAACCTTCGAGCTACCTGAAAACGCTACACGGCTGCTATCCAGCGATCACTGCGAAAATCAGGCTTTCATCTACAAGAGAAACGTCTATGCGTTTCAATGTCATATTGAAATGACGGCCGATATGGTGAATGACTGGAGCACACGCTACGAAGATGAGCTGGCCTCTCCGAGCGGTACGGTACAATCCCGTGATAAAATACTGGAGGGCACTCCCCGATATATTGCCCGACTCAATGATCTTTCTGACCGGATTTACGAAAACTGGATCAATAAGCTGACTCCATGAATTGCTACATCTACCGCAGCAACCGTAAACCTGATACCTATCTTTACACAGCAAGGAAGGACGATTTCGCGGGTTTGCCCGAGGCCGTGCTGCGGTCATTCGGCACACCGGAATTCAGCATGTCATTTAACCTGACAGCGGACCGCAAACTGGCGCAGGAGGATGCCACAGAGGTCATAACCAGACTGGAATCCGAGGGATATTTCCTGCAACTACCCAGGCAGGACCTCACTCCGGAACAAATCGAAAAGCAGATCATCGGCTCTATCCGGCCTTGACCCGACCTGATACCGTTGACCCTATTCACTGGCCACATATCTGATTGCAGTGCGTGTTGCCGCAACCAGCCCACCGGAACGCTTGAATTAGAATAATCCTGCGGGCGGCAATCCGACGTGACTCAATAATAACTGCATCACGATTAAAGAGAAAATTCCTGCTAATACATCGTCAAGCATAATTCCCGTACCGCCACCCAACCTTCTGTCCAGCCAGCGGATTGGCCAGGGCTTAACGATATCAAAAACCCGGAAAACCAGAAAACCGGTTGCTAACGTCCAGATATTGACAGGCACAAGTATCATCGTAATCAGGTAACCCACCACCTCATCGATAACAATCCCGGAATGATCATGCACACCAGTATCGTTTGAGGTTTTGGCACAGACCCAGACACCTGTAGCGTAAAGCGAAAAGGTCATCAGCAGATACCCGATGACCGGTATTTCCGACATCAGCCAGACCAGCGGTATCCCCAGTAGCGTGCCGGCCGTTCCAGGCGCATAAGGCGACGCGCCCACCCCGAAGCCAAAGGCGATAAAATGGACCGGATTACGCCAGATAGACGCGGGCACCTGATTACGTTTTATCATAACAACAAGACTCCCGGTTGAGACATTCGGGGATAGCAGCTAGCTGAAGTGATCATAACCTGCCGGCTCTATGATTTTTATTGTACCGTCCGGCATCATGAGCTTCAGGTTATTGCCCGCTTCCGCCATGCCAATACAGCGAACGGCAGGCTGTTTCCCGGCCAGCAGGCCTTGCAGCTCGCCCTGATTCCCTCCGGGCACTGTAAAACACAGCTCGTAATCGTCACCGGAGTTCAAGGGCACCGTCCAGCCACCGGCCGCATCAAAACAGCCCTTCAGCTTTTCTGACAGCGGTATCTGCTCGACGTAGAGTGTCGCCGCCACGCCACTTTGTTCGAGTATATGACCTAAATCCGCCGTCAGTCCGTCGGATATATCAATACAGGCACTGGCGTAGTCTCTGATTAACATTCCGGTCTCCACCCTGGGAATCGGCCGGTTCAGCCTGCCCACCAGCGCATTGCGCTGAGGTTGCGTCAGCTTGAGTTCCCCCTGCAATGCCAGCAACGCCGCACCGGAATCCCCCAGGGTCCCGGTGACATAAATCAGGTCGCCTGCGTTCGCCCCGCTACGCCGCAATGCCTTATCTGCGGGCACCGTCGCAAAAATAGTGACACTGATGCTGAGAGGGCCGCGAGTCGTATCGCCGCCCATTAACTGAACCTGAAATTGATCGGCTGATTCAAAAAATCCCCGGGCAAACCCGGCCAACCATTCCTCGCCGGGATCCGGCATGGAAAGCGAGAGATTGGCGGCAAGCGGTTCAGCGCCCATCGCTGCCACATCGCTCAGACTGGCCGCCATGGATTTATAACCAATATCACAGGCGGCGGTTCCTTCAGGAAAATGCACACCATGATTGAATGTATCCGTACTGACGACTAACTGCTGTCCTTCAGGCACATCCAGTATCGCGGCATCGTCGCCAATACCAAGCACAACTTCATCGCGCCGTATGGACTGAGACAGGCCGAGCCGACGAATCAAGTCAAATTCAGATGGCACTAAAACGGACGGGTGATCAGTATGAGTTCAGGCAGCAATGTTAACGCCGCGAGTAACGCGATCGCCATCGCCATGGCGGTGAATACGCCAAAATAGACCGTGGGTATAAAATTAGACAGCATCAGAATGGAGAAACCGACAATAATGGTCACCGCCGTATAAAAAACCGCCTTACCGATATTGGCGTGACAGTAATGCAAGGTGCGCAGGTAATCATGACCCTGTCTCGGCAGCTCTTCCCTGAAACGATAGATGTAGTGAATCGCGTTATCCACGGCAATGCCAATGGTGATAGCGGCGATTGTAATAGTCATCATATCCAGAGGAATACCCAGCAGACCAATAATCCCGAGGATTAGCAACGCCGCAAGGATATTCGGCAGAATGCCGATAATTGCCAGACGTATGGAGCGAAACAATACGACCAGCATGAGAAAAATACCGGTCATCACCGCGCCCAGCGTCTCGATCTGTGACGAAAAAAGGCTTTGCAGCATATTGTTGTACAATACCAGCACGCCAGTGATCTGATACTGGCCCTTTTCCAGGCTGGTTTTTTCGCTCAACTCCCGGTCCAGACGTTCGATAAGCTCTTTTCTGCGCAGATCTTCAAGAGAATCCTTGATCCGCATACTGATGCGGCCTTCATCCCGCTCGATATCAATGTAGGGATCAATCATGGCCCTGCGGAATTCGGCGGGCACCTGCTGATACATAATAGCCAGTGCCAGACTATCCAGCGGCTGACCATCGTTCAGGTCCTCGGCGACACGTATCGGCGCCGCAAGAGACAGTACCTTGCCAATCTCAGGCTGGCTTTCCAGATAATCGTGCACCTCCTTGATCGTGTTGATCCTGTAAGGCGTAAACCAGGCATCCTCCTTTCTGGCCTCGAAGCCAAATGCCGCACTCAGATCATCCATCATGCCACCAAAGCCGAAAGGATCATCTGCCGGCTCCTCAACAACGGCTTCCCTGAGATCAACAATAATATCCAGCGGCGTAGTACCCCCCAGTTGCTCATCAATCAGCTTCATTCCCTGATAGATCTCGGTATCATCATCAAAGTAATTGATAAAGCTGTTTTCTACCCTGAGCAAGGAGACACCGACAGCCGCAACGACTGCCAGCACCAGCGCCGATGCCATGATCTGTTTACCGTAATTCTGGGTGGCCCGGGCAAGCACTGCGGTAAAGGAATAATCGTCTCTCTCGTCAGGTGAAACCGAGGAACGTGGCATCTGCACCAGTAGTGCGGGAAACAGTGTAAAGGTTGTCAAAAACGTCACTGAAAGACCAATGGTCATCATCCAGCCAAAATCAATGACCGGCTTGATACCGCTGACCATGAGAGAAGCAAACGCCAGGATGGTAGTCAGCGCCGTATAGAAGCAGGGCCATACCATTTTACGGGCGGTCTCCAGCACCAGTTTGCGCTGTTCCGCGTCCGGCTGATCTTTGCATAACTGGCGATAACGTACAATCAGATGCACATTCATCGACATAGTCAATATAAGCATCAGGGAAATAAAATTAGACGAAATAACAGTGACTCGCCATCCGGAAAATCCCAGAACTCCGATCATCAATAAGCCAACATAGACACAACTGGCCAGCGGCAACAGAATCCAGCGAACCCTGCGAAAAATGATCCCGAGGGCCAATATCAAAAACAGGAATACACCGATACCAAATACAATGAGGTCGCTTTTAATGAAGCTGATCATGTCATCGGCAATCATTGGAACCCCACCCAGATACCATTGGCCGTAGTCACGATATTTGTCAACAACCGAGCGAATAGCCTCAATGGCCTGATGTCGCTCGTCGTCAATTTCACGAGTCAGGCTGTCATACTGGCCAAGTACCCGTTTATACCTTGACCTGCCACTGGCGTCGAGCTCTCCGGCCCGCGCCTTCGCACGCAAGGCATCACGCTCCTTGAGTAATTGGGGATACTCAAGATTAGTGCGCAGATTAATCTGAAGCGCAGTCGTTTTGCCATCGGCACTGATAATCAGGTCGCGGTAGATCGGGCTGTCAAGAAACTCAAGGCGTGCACGTGCTCTAACCACGGTCGATTTTTCCAGAGTCTGCACATTGTTCGCCATGGCTGCCAGGGGCACATCGGAACTTTTCAGCAAAGGCACATCCAACAAAGTCGTGACACCGGAAACCTGAGGGATTTGCCTGATCTCGTCCCTTAAATTCGCCAACGGCAACAACGCCTCATCGGAAAACAGGTCAGCGTTCGGTGTGTAGCTCAGAAAAAGAAATTCCTCGCTGCCGTAACGCTCGCCCACCCGACGCAGGGCCTGCAGATCCTTGTCACCTTCAAGAATGAGAGAATCAGCCGAAGCATCCAGCTTAAAATACGGAATGTTCCAGGCAAAAAAGCCCAAAACAAGCACAAGAATCAGCAAGGCAAACCGAGAGTATCCCAGAATAAGCCGGTTATAGATTTCAGCGATTTTTTCCTGCATATCCCCATCCCTCCCTATTCGTTAATGAGGCGGCATTGACAGACGTGACCATTCACTATAACCGGGCCTATGGCAAGCGCCCTGATTCAGCACCTGCATAGAAACAAAATCAAGCGATCGGGTATGAGTTGCCGATAGAGGTCATGGCCGTATTGGTATTTTTTGATCTATGTGCATCGACTCACCAGGCTGTTTTACCTTATCTGCTATTGCGGCGATAACCGGCGCACCGAGGGCGATGCCCCCGGCAGCCATGTCGAATGCTACCAGTGCAGCTTCCACTGTGCGCCGATGCCGTGGTTGGTTTTGCCTTCACCGTCCCGGCGGCGCAGCGCCTTGACATCCAGCTCGGTATCCAGATTGCCCGGTGCCGACAACAGGCGCCAGCCCAGGGTCAGGTCGTGCCCGGAATCGGACGACGACAGGCCCGCATACGGGATGCCGGTGGCGCCGTCATTCAGGGCCAGGCCCCACTCGCCCTCCAGGCTCCAGCGACCGGAGGCCGGGCCGGGCTGTGATGAATCCTCCTCCAGTGCGTCCGACAGCGAATCCGACAACAGCCGATCCAGGCCACCCGAGGCCGGGGCGGTGCCGTATTCATGACGTAGACTCAGCGACGGCCCATGAGCGGAACCCGGCTGCCGTTCATAGCGCAGCGAACCGGACACGCCCCACTCACGCCGTTCGGCGGCCTCATGGTCCAGCAGGCGCCGGCCACGCAGGTCAATCGTTAATCCTTTGGAAGGCAACTGCCAACTGATGCCGCCGCCCAGTTCCACGCCCAGGCCGTCGCTGGTATCGCCGCCGTCATAGCGCATCCCCAACTCCAGTTCCGGAATCAACCGGCCACCGTCCGCCTGTGGCAACTGCCAGGACCACTCCAGACCCATTCGGAAACGCTGCGTGTCCGCCGACATACCCGACATACCGTCGGCATCGTCCGACTCAATACGCGCCAGCGCCGCATCCGAAATCAGCGTCAGCGTCAGGCCGCCCTCCTCTAGCGGGCGCTCCAGCAGTATCCCGCGCACACCGGCCGAGGCCGAGGTCTGCTCGATGTCATGCTCCGTACTCATCGTGGCCGAAGTCTGCTCCAGGGTCTGCTCCAGCTCGCCACGGCCATAACTCGCCGCCGCCCACACCTGCAATCGCTGCGTCACGTTATGCCGGATATACGGCAGCAGCGAGGTCAGCTGGCTCGACAACTCGCCCTGTTCCGCAGCACCGCTCCAATCGCCATCGCCGTCGCTGTACGACAGCGCCAGTCCGAGCAGCGTGCGGCCATTGTCGCGATCCACGCCCAGCAGGCCGGTGGTCACATCGCCATCCACCGTAATGCCGTCCTGGTCATCCTCGTAGCGCGAATAGGACGCCTGACCCCACACCGAAACCCCGTTCTCCCCGCCACGGTGCACAAAGCGGCTGCCGCGCAGCATATCGCGCAGCGACAGTGTCCTGGACAGATTCAATAGCCGGTCAACCGAACCGGCGCCCAGGCCATCACCGCCGCCGCCCTGGCCGAAGCCGTCCGTGCCCAAACCATATCCCGTGCCGGTTGCATTACCGCCCCCATGCAGCGCACGACCGGCGGACAGGCCACTCACATTGCCCGACAGCCCAGGTTGATCGGCCACCGAAAAGCGGTAATCCAGGCCGCCCAGCAGATGCTCTACCGCCGTCAGACCGAAGCGCGGCAACCAGGCTTCCTGCGCCGCCTGCATCGCCCCCGTACCGACCGGTGCCGTGTCGTTTTCGGCGATCGTCAGTGTGTGCACACCGGTGGTGCCCACCGTGTAACCCGAACCTGCGGCCAGGGTCAGTATGACCGTCTCGCTGCCCTCTTGTTGTGTGCTGTCATCGGTGATGGCCACGGGAATCTCGACGCTGGAGGCACTCGCAGACGCCACGACCGTGCCGGTCAGCGTGGTGTAGTCGTCGCCGGGTGTCGCCGTGCCGGCCACCGTGTAGCTGATCGTGGTGTTCGCGGTCGGCACCGGACTCAGATTGACCACTACGTTGTACGTGCCCGAGCCTTCGTTGGTGGTGAAGCTGGCCACGGCGAACGAGGCGACCGGCTCGTCGTCGTCGGTGACCGTGACTGCCACTGTGGCTATGGCCAGACCATCCGGGTAACCCGCACCGTCGCCGTCGCCGCTTTCTATACTATGGCTGATGGTCGCCGTGCGGTTACCGCCAACGTTGTCGTTGACGCCCGTCACCGTCACGGTCTGTACCGTATCCCAGTTGCTCGCCGTGAACGTCAGGCTCAGCGGCGCCACGGTCGCCGCACTGGTCGTGTCGGATTCCACCGTAATCTCCACATTGCCGGCTGGTTGTGTGTCCAGCACCAGGGTGTAGATGTCTGTACCGTCAGGCTCAGCGACCGTTACCCTGGCCTCGCTGATGGTCACGCCCGTCGAGGGGGGAGGAGGGTCGTTGACCTGCACATTGAAGGTGTTGGCGCTGCTGTCCGGGTCGGCTCCGCCGCCGACATTGGTGCCCAGGGTTGCAAGGTCAAAGCCGTTGGCGCTGGCGTCGTTCGGGCCGAGGGCGATGGTGTAGGTCTCCGAGCCTTCGCCGCCGCCCTCGGCGATGCCGTCGGCCGTCGCGGTCAGCTGCAGGTTGGCGGTCCGGGAACCCGCAATGCGCACCCGCGGGGTGGCTGTGGCCTCTCCCGACAGGGTCACGCCTGTGTTGCTGGAGGAGCTATCGAACGCCAGGCTCCAGTCGTCCGTGGTGACATTCGTGCCGGAAATGGACAGCGGCACATCGATGATCTCGCCGCTGACCAGTCCCCGACTCAGGGTGATGGTGAAACCTACCGTGCCGCCTTCGCCAACGGCACCGGTGCTGTCGATGCGGGCGAGGGCAACGACCGTGGGCTCGTCGTCGATCACCGTCGCCGTGACGGGGTCCGGGGTGAGGTTGTAGCGGGCGTCCGTGGAGGTGGCGGCGTGGGTAATGGTGACTGCCTGGTTGGCGGCGTCGTCGTCGTTATCCAACCCGGTGACGGTGATGCTCTGCGCCATGTTCCAGTTGGTGTTGGTGAATACCAGGCTGCTGCTGACCGTGGCGGTGGTCGGTGTGCCTGAGGTGGCTGTGATGGTCACGTCTGCGGTGGGTTGTGTGCTCAGCACCATGCCGTAGTTGTCCGTGCCGCCGGCTTCAGCCACTGTGGTGTTGCCGCCCGTCTCGGTGATGGTCACGCTCGCCGAGGGGGGGTCGTTGACCTGCACATTGAAGGCGTTGGCGCTGCTGTCCGGGTCGGCACCGCCGCCGACATTGGTATCCAGGGTTGCAAGGTCAAAGCCGTTGGCGGTGGCGTCGTTCGGACCGAGGGCGATGATGTAGGTCTCCGAGCCTTCGCCGCCGCCCTCGGCCATGCCGTCGGCCGCCGCGGTCAGCTGCAGGTTGGCGATCCGGGAACCCGAAATGCGCACCCGCGGGGTGGCTGTGGCCTGGCTCGACAGGGTCACGCCTGTGTTGCTGGCGTTGCTATCGAGCGCCAGACTCCAGTCGTCCGTGGTGACACTCGTGCCGGAAATGGACAGCGGCACATCGATGATCTCGCCGCTGGCCAGTGCCCGACTCAGGGTGATGGTGAAACCTATCGTGCCGCCTTCGCCAACGGCACCGGTGCTGCCGGTGCGGGCGAGGGCAACGACCGTGGGCTCGTCGTCGATCACCGTCGCTGTGACGTCGTCCAGGTCGAGCCCGTTGTAAGTGGAGTCGCCCGTGGAGGTGGCGGCGTGGCTAATGGTGACTGCCTGATCGACGGCGTCGGCGTTGTTATCCGCCCCGGTGACGGTGATGGTCTGCGCCATGTTCCAGTTGGCGCTGGTGAAGGTCAGGCTGCCGGGGTTGACCGTGGCCCCTGTGCCTGAGGTGGCTGTGATGGTCACGTCTGCGATCGGTGGTGTGTCCAGCGTCATGCCGTAGTTGTCCGCGGTGCCGCCTTCGATGGGTCTGGTGGTGCCGCCCGTCTCGGTGATGGTTACGCCCGCCGTGTCGTTGTCGGTGATGCTGACCCTGATAACCGCCGTCAATGTGGCGTAGTTGCCGCCGGTGGCCGTGTGCGTCAGCGTCACCATATCGGTGGCGGCGTCGTCGTCTGCATCCGCCGTGACCGTGACCATTTGCGCCGTGTCCCAGTTGCTCGTCGTGAATGTCAGGCTGGCGGTATCCAGCGTCAGGTCGGTGCCGGTTTGACCGGTGACCGTTATCGTGGTACTCATCGTCGGTTCGGTGGCCAGTCTCACCGGGTAACCGACACCATCGGTATCGCCTTCTGCGACCGTCAGGGTCGGCGGCAGCACGATGGTCGGCTGCTCCATGATGGTGAAGTCCGTCAGGCTGTCTGTGCCGGCCGCGCCGCCTTCCAGGTCGGTGCCGGAGGTATCGTCCAGGGTGCCCAGACCGATGTCGATGGTCTCGGTGGCGTCGGATGTGGTGTCGGTCTGCACGGTCAGGGTCAGGGTGGCGGTGGTCGGGGCCGGGCCGGTAAATGTCACCGTGCCGACGTTACCGGTGTCCGGGATGTTGTAGGCGATATTGTTCGCCGGGGTGCCGGTCAGGGTGTAGTCCGTGCCCCGCGTCGCGGTGCCGCCCAGGGTCAGCGGTACCGGCAGCACCTCGCCCATGACCAGCCCGCGGCCCAGGGTGACGGTGATTTCTACGCTGGCGCCCTCGTTGATGTTGCCCGCCGTGCCCGCCAGGGTCACGGTGGTCGGATCGCTGTCAATGAGCCTAAGGGTCACGGTGCTGGGATCGCCCAGGGTGAAACCGGTACCGGCTCTGATGCCGGTGGTTGCTGTCCGCCCCGGCGGGTCGTCCATGCTGTTTGTGGCGAAAACTACCCCGTATGTTTGCGTCGGAGTCTCACCAGTGAGGGCAGTCGAAACGGCTGCGATGTTCCCGCGATTAGGGATAATAGGGGACCTGAAATCCACTAAACCGTCAATGGGGATGTCGGAGGCCACCACGATGGTGCGCGTGCCACCACCCTCGACGATGGTCGTGTGGCCGTCCTCTACCGATACCGTCAGCACCGGTACGTCTTCGTCGGTGACGGTGGCTTCCACGTCGTCGATGTCGAGGCTGGAAACGTAGTTGGTGTCTGTGGTGGACGCCGCTGCGTGGCTGATGGTCGCTATGCGTCGGTTCATGGCGTCATCACGGTTGTTGTCGATGCCTGTCACCGTGAAGGTCTGGGCCGCATTCCAGTTGGCCGTGGTGAAGGTCAGGGTCGTCGGGGTCACGGTGGCCGCACTTGTTGTGTCGGATTCCGCCGTAATCGTCACGCTGCCGCTCGGCTGCGTGCTCAGCCTTATGCCGTAGTTGTCCGTGCCGCCGGCTTCGGCCACTGTGGTGTCGCCGCCCGTCTCGGTGACGGTGACGCCCGGGGTGACAATGTCGAAGTCCGCCAGGTTGTCCGTGCCGGCCGCGCCGCCGCTCAGGCCGGTGCCGGAGTCGGCGTCCAGGGTGCCCAGGTCGATGTCCACTGTGACGCCGGCGTTGACTGCGCTCAGGGTCAGGGTGGCGGTGGTGGCCGTGGTGCCCGAGGCCGGGCCGGTGAAGGTCACCGTGCCGACGGCGCCGCCCAGGCCGGTGTAGGTGATACCGGTCGCCGCGGCGCCGGTCACGGTGTAGTCGGTGCCCGGTGTCGCGCTACCGCCAAAGGTCAGCGGCACCGGCAGTGTCTCGCCGTTCACCAGACCGCGGCCCAGGGTCACGGTGATTTCCTTGGTGCCGCCTTCTGTGATGTCGCCTGACGCGCCCGCCAGGGTCACGGTGGTCGGATCGTCGTCGATCACGGTCGCTGTGACGGAGGCCGGGGTGAGGTTGTAGTCGGTGTCTGTGGAGGTGGCGGCGTGGCTAATGGTGACTGCCTGATTGACGGCGTCGTCGTCGTTATCCACTCCGGTGACGGTGATGCTCTGCGCCATGTTCCAGTTGGTGCTGGTGAATACCAGGCTGCCGGGGTTGACCGTGGCGGTGGTCGGTGTGCCTGAGGTGGCTGTGATGGTCACGTCTGCGGTCGGTTGTGTGTCCAGCGTCATGCCGTAGTTGTCCGTGGTGCCGCCTTCGATGGGCCTGGTGTTGCCGCCCGTCTGGGTGATGGTTACGCTCGCTGGAGGAGGGTCGTTGACCCGCAGGTCGAAGCTGTTGGCGCTGCCGCTCGGGTCGGCACCGCCGCCGACATTGGTTCCCGAGCCCGAGATATCAAAGCCTCCTGCAGATGCGTCACTGTTGTTCGGACCGAGGGCGATGGTGTAGGTCTCGGAACCGTCGCTCTCGGCGGTGCCGTCGTTCACCGGTGTCAGCACCAGAGTGGCACTCATTGCGCCCTCCCCTGCAAAGTTCAGGAAACTGAAGATGAACCCAGAGGCGTGACCCAGGGTCACGCCGGTGCCGCTGGCTACCAGCTCCCAGTCGCCTACGGTCACTCCCGTGCCGGTGATCAAAAACGGTGCGAAGATGGTCTCGCCGGCCGCCAGTGCCCGGGACAGGGCGATGGTGAAACGCACCGTGCCGCCTTCGTCAACGGCACCGCTACCGTTGCGGGTCAGGGAGACGATGGTGGGTTCGTCGTCGATCACGGTCGCTGTGACGGGGTCCAGGACGCGGCCGTTGTAGCGGGCGTCCGTGGAGGCGGCGGAGTGGGTAATGGTGACTGCCTGGTTGGCGGCGTCAACGGCGTTATTCACCCCGGTGACGGTGATGGTCTGGGCCATGTTCCAGTTGGTGCTGGTGAATACCAGGCTGCCGCTGACCGTGGCGGTGCCCGGTGTGCCTGAGGTGGCTGTGATGGTCACGTCTGCGGTGGGTTGTGTGTCCAGCGTCATGCCGTAGTCGTCCGTGCCGCCGGCTTCGGCCACTGTGGTGCCGCTGTCCGTCTCGGTGATGATTACGTCCACTGGGGGTGGATCGTTGACCCGCACGTTGATGCTGTTGGTGGTGCTGCTCGGGTCGGCACCGCCGCCGACATTGGTGTTCAGGGTTGCGCGGTCAAAGCCGTTGGCACCGCCGCCGTCCGGGCCGAGGGCGATGGTGTAGGTCTCGGAACCGCCGCCCTCGGCGGTGTCGTCGTCTGCCGCGGTCAGTATCAGGATGGCGGACTGGGTGCCTGCACCCGCAAAGCGCACCTGCGGAGTGGGCGTGGTCTCACCCGACAGGGTCACTCCGGGTCGGTTTAAGAAACCGGTACCGGCTATCAGGCTCCAGTCGGCCGTGGTCACCCCCGTACCGCCGATGGACAGCGGCACGTCGATGGTTTCGCCAGCAGTCAGTGCTCGAGACAGGCTGATGTCAAAGACCAACCTTTCGCCTTCGCTAATGACGCTGATGCTACCACTAAAATGGTCGAGGATAACGACCGTAGGGTCGTCGTCGATCACGGTCGCTGTGACGGAGGCCGGGGTGAGGTTGTAGTTGGTGTCTGTGGAGGTGGCGGCGTGGGTAATGGTGACTCGATGACCTGGTTGGCGGCGTCATCGTGACCGGCGTTATGCCGGCCACGGTGACACGTCCACGGTCAACACGGTGACGGTGACTGTTTGGGCGTTGCCGGAGGCCACTGCGCCATGTTGACCCAGTTGGCGTTGCGGTGGTGAATACCAGGCTGCCGGGGTTGACCGATGGCGGTGCTTCTACCGGTGTGCCTGAGGTGGCTGTGATGGTTCCACGGTGCCGGTATGCAGTGCCGGTTTGGGGTCCATTTTGGTTGTCCTGCTGCGCTATCCCACGAGCCGTCAGCGGGTAATTATCGGCACCTTGGCGCCGCCCAGCCGATGGGCAGTACCGGTGGTCCATGGTCGCGGGCGTGCACCGCGGTGGTTGAGTAGAGGGCGCGGAAGGTCGAGCTGTAGGGCCGGATGGCTGTGTGGCCGGCTGCGACGCGATTCCGCACCAGTCGCTGATGTTACCCGCGGCCGCCGTGTGGTGGATGAGATGAACAACAACCGGAAGCTTTCTCCGGCACCGATGGCCGACGGTTTCAGCGCCCAGTCCTGGGGGACGGTGTAGGTGCCGTCGGCGTTGACCGTCTGCGCGGTGGCCTCGGCTGTCAAACCCACCCACAACGGCAAACCAAGCAACACGGCGGCCAGCAGGGGACGGAAGCGGTTCCGAACCGAGTGCAGCGGCGCACGCCGCCGCTTATCCACGATAAGCTCCATCATGGATTCCATATGATTCCTTAAATTCAAAAAAAGGGGGGGGGGGGGGGGGGGGGGGGGGGGCCATTAAATTATCTATGTCGCCTGTAGCAACCTTCAGGGGTTTGGTAACCATGATCACTTCCTCTCTCTCCAGTGAAAAGCAAGCGGCTTTGCGGGCCGCTTTATTCTTACATTCGCTGTTGTCTATTGCCTGGACCGGGTTCCGGGTTTGCGGGCCGCCGTTGGCGACCGGTTTTCGGTGATGTTGCCGATTCCAGGTTTAGATTCCAGGCCCGTATCATACAGGCAATTTTAACCAGCTTAACCACATTCGGGACGCATTGCAAGTCTTTTTTTCTGATTTCAAGGCCTGAATGAGACAAAATCGCAGACTGCATGGGCTGGGGACGACTTGAGCAGTTTTCCAAACCCGGTAAGCCTTACTATCGGTAACAATGGCGCTAACGGTAACAGGTTGCCTTTGAGAGATTTCTGAATTGAAGAGGGCTGAAGAATAGTGCTATCCCGGACTTGTCAGGGCGCGGAAAATAATACTGTGTTTTTTGTTTATGAAATCGTTTGTCATGCCACATATCGGACTAATCAGTCGCTTGCCTTGGATTTCCAGAGGGTTGTGCTGTACTGTTAGGGTCTGTCCTGCTCTGACAATATACGCACCGAAATTAATATGAATTTACATGATTTTAAGGCCGTTCTGCTGGCCGTCGCGCTATTGGCTGTCACTACGTCCATGGCGCAGATGCCGCCTGCCCTGGTACAGGTTGCGCCGGCTCAAAGGCTTTCTATTGCGCCGTTTCAGGATGTCCCGGCAACGATTTACAGCGTCAATCGTGCGCGTGTCGCTACTGAAGTCGATGGCAGATTGCTGGAGGTGTTAAAGACCGGTACCGTGTTTAGCCTGGGTGATGTCCTGGCGCGACTTGACGATGAGGATTATACGATTGACCTCCGGGAGGCTGAAGCGGCCGTCAGCCGGGTACAGGCTCGCCTGGAGTATCTGGAGAAGGAGGTCGGCCGTTTAACCAGCCTTGCAAAATCCAATAATGTCTCAAAAACACGGCTTGAGCAGGCCCGGTCAGAGCGTAATGTCAGCCGGCAGGAGCTGCAAGCCGGGAAGGTGCGCGTTAATCGCGCACTCTCCAGGCTTGAGCGGCTGAAGATCAAGGCGCCGTTTGATGGCATTGTCACTGAGCGTATCAAGCGCCCCGGGGAATGGGTTGCCACTGGCGATGAGGTTATTGCTGTCGCTGATCCGGCAAAGCTGGAGGTTCGCGCCCGGGCGTCTGCATTGAATCTGCCGCACTTAAGCACCGGACAAACCATCAAGATAAGGGATGCGAGCCAGAACGGTACCGCTACGATTGTGTCTATCGTCAATGTCGGTGATCCGGAGTCGGGCCTATACGAAATTGTTCTGCAACCGGATAATGCCGTTTGGTATGCAGGCCAGTCACTGCGGGTCTCATTGCCCACACAGGAGGCGCGTAGTGTCCTGGCTGTGCCTCGCGATGCGCTGGTTATTCGCCGCGACGGTGTCTCGGTGTTTCGTATCGTTGATAACAGGTCGGAAAAAATTGATATTCAGACCGGTATCGCCAGCGGTGATCTGATTGAAGCCATCGGTAGCCTGAATAGTGGCGATCAGGTTGTCACACGTGGCAATGAGCGTCTCCAGCCCGGTCAGGATGTTCGGCTCGCCAGCCCTGTCAAATGAATCTCACTCAAGCCTCGCTGGGAAATCCGACTGCCGTACTGGTGGCCGTGCTGCTGGCCGGCATTTTTGGCCTGATCGGCCTGGACCGCCTGCCTATTCAGCTCACTCCCGAGGTTGACGAGCCTGAAATTACTATCAGAACCGGTTGGCGTGCCGCTGCACCTGAGGAAGTCGAGCAGGAGATAGTTGAACCCCAGGAGCGCGTGCTGCGCGGTATGCCCGGCATGATTGAGATGCTCTCCAGGGTTCGACGTGGCGAGGGGGAGATCTCTATTACCCTTGAGGTCGGTACGAGCCTGGAGCGTGCGCTGCTGGAGGTGATGAATCGTTTGAATCAGGTGCCCAGCTATCCGGCCGATGCCGATGAGCCGGTGATCCGAAGTGTCGGGGGCGATGCCAGTCCGATTGCCTGGTTTATTCTGCGCACCGCACCAGGCAATGATAAGCCTATTGATAGCTATTATGATTATCTGGAGGAAACTATCCAGGCCCGTTTTGAACAGGTTCATGGCGTCGCCGAATCGCAAATACGTGGTGCGCGTACCCGCGAGGTGCGCATCACCTTTGACCCCTGGAAGGCGGCATCCAAAGGCATTGAACTGCCGGTTGCCTCCATGCTGGCAGGTTCGGGCGAAGATATATCCGGGGGTTTTAATGAGGTGGGTAAACGGCGCTACACCCTGCGATTTGCCGGGGCCTATGATGCCGATAAACTGGGTGAGCTGATTATTGAGTGGCGCGACGGCAGGCCTATCATGCTCCGGGATGTGGCTGAAGTCGATATTGAGCTGCAAGATCGTAACAGCTTCGTCATCGCCAGGGGCGATCTGGTCGTCGCGGTCAATGCCCTGCGCGAGACCGGCGTCAATGTGCTTGAGGTCATGGATGGTTTGCAGGAGGCCGTCAGGGAGCTTGAAGAAGGTCCGTTCAAGGAGGAGGGTCTGACTGTCGAGCAGGTCTATGACGAAACTATCTATATCGAACGCGCTATCGGCCTGCTGCGTAATAATCTCGGCCTCGGGATTATCCTGGCTGTAGCCGTTCTATGGTGGTTTCTCCGAAAACTCCGTGCCACTATAATAGTCGCCGTCGCAATACCGATCTGTGTGCTGGTGGCGTTTGCGACTATGTATTTCTTTAACCGTACCCTTAATGTTATCTCTCTCGCCGGCCTGGCATTTGCTGTCGGCATGGTGCTTGATGCCTGCATCGTCGTACTGGAAAATATTGTGCGTCTGCGGGAGCACGGCGAAGACAGCGATAATGCGTCTATCATGGGTACCGGTCAGGTCTGGGGTGCCCTGCTCGCCTCAACGGCTACTACGGTTGCCATATTTCTGCCTATCGTCTTTCTGGAAGATGAGTCCGGACAGCTATTCGCCGATCTGGCTATGACTATTTCAGTCACTGTCATTGCCTCGTTAATCGTCGCGGTGACCGTAATCCCTGCTGCGGCAAAGGTCTGGTTTAAGAATATTGATCTCACTGATCCGCATCATGGCTGGTGGGAGCGTATCAGCAACGGTGTTATGCGTATCACTGATACGCCCGGGAGACGTGTGAGTTGGATCGCATTGCTGCTGACGATACCGCTGGCGGTCACTTTTATTGCCCTGCCCAAGGCCGATTATCTGCCCACCGGTAATCGTAATCTGGTCTTTGCCTTTATATTGCCACCACCGGGCAGTAATATCGAGCAGATTAAAAATGAAATGGGCGATGTTATTGCCGAGCAAATGACTCCTTATCTGTCCGGCGAGAAACAACCACAAATCAAGCATTATTTCTTCGTGGCCTTCCCTTTTGGGGTCTTCATGGGCGCACGAGCAACTGAAGATCATCGCATCCGTGAGCTGGAGTCCATTATTCAGGACATGGTGTCCAAGTTTCCGGATACCTTTGGCATCTCCAGACAGGTCGGTTTATTCCAGGGCTTTGGCGGGGGCCGCAGCATTGATGTCAATATTCATGGCCGCGATATCGAGCCTATTCTACAGGCGGCTCAAACCGGCTATGGCGTGATTTCACAGGTTATTCCCGGTTCACGCATACGTCCCTTACCCGGTTTGCAACTGGGAGAGCCTGAGCTGCGCCTGATCCCTGATGAGCGACGTATTGCTGAAGCCGGATGGAACCGTAGCCACATTGCCGGCATCATCCGCGCACTGGGGGATGGCCTCTATGTCGGCGATTACTTCGATGGCGAGAATCAACTGGACATCGTCCTGCGTGGTACGCCCTGGGATACGCCGGAACAGCTTATGAGTACGCCGATTGCCACTCCCAACATCGGCATTGTGCCGCTCCGTGAACTGGTCACCATGAAGCGTACCGCCGGGCCTGATGAAATAAGGCGCCTGGACCGTCGCCGAACTATTACCCTCCAGGTTACCCCTCCCAATGACTTGCCCCTGGAAGTGGCGCTGGAAAGGCTGCGTACCGATGCGGCGGCCGCTATCAGTGCGCAACTGCCCGAAGGCGGCAGCATCTCTTATAGCGGCACCGCCGATAAGCTGAAAACCGCGCTCGCCAGTATGGGCGGCAGCTTTGGACTGGCCATTGTGGTCCTGTATCTGTTAATGAGTGCCCTGTTCCGCTCCTTCAAAGACAGCCTGCTGGTCATGCTGGCGATACCACTTGCTACAGTCGGTGGGGTACTGGCACTGCAAGTCATCAATCTGTTCTCTTTCCAGCCCATGGATCTGCTCACCATGATTGGCTTCGTCATTCTGCTCGGACTGGTTGTGAATAACGCGATTCTCCTGGTGCATCAGACACGCGGCTCGGAACGCGAAGGCATGCCGCGTCGCGACGCGGTCAACCGCGCCATACACCTCAGATTACGCCCGATTTTTATGAGCACTCTGACCAGCCTGTTTGGTATGCTGCCCTTATTGCTGATTCCGGGCGCAGGCAGTGAACTCTACCGGGGCCTTGCCGGTGTGATTGTCGGTGGCATGTCGGTGAGTATGGTGTTCACCATGATTCTGCTGCCGAGTTTGTTGAGGATTGGGGAGAAGTGAACGCTGCCCTGGACATACATATCGGGACAAAACTGGAACCTCATGCGCTCGCGATTAACCATTCACTTTGGGGGAGAGGCTGGACGATTGCATCTGATGATTGTTCAGGTGGCTTATGCACTTGCCGCTAGCTGTTTTACTGGTTTGGGTGAAGGCTTCTTTTAATACCGCCTGCATCAGTTGTTCGGCGTGGATTTGATTGCTGGTGATTTGAGTTTCCAGTTGGTCGCAAAGGGCGAGCAGTTTTTCGACTTTGGTGACGATGGCTTTTTGTTCGGGTTGGCTGCAAAAAGGAATTAAAGCATTTGACACAACACCCTGGTTTATTTTGGGCATACTTTTCTGAGCACCCGTGGCATTATTTCTGAAGTACTCCCTGCAAAATGGACTCATTAAAAAAGGCGACAATCCCCTTTTCTGTCCGGAAAAAGAACTGCCATGAATGCCGCCGTTTTTTCAGGCGTGAGAAACTGGCTGAAATGCGCTTTTTTTCCGCTCCGGTGCTCTTTGAAAGTTGTCGTCTTTTTTGTTCAACCGCCGATAGCAAAACGATGTCTCCTGCAAACAAACTCCCGGTTCAGTCCGTGCCGCCATACGGTATTGGTGAACTATCGGGAAGTAAAGACTAAACCATAAAAGAAAGCGCGATATGTGGTGGACTCATACATTGATGATGAGATTACGGTTCAGGTACGTTATGATGATAGCGACTGTAAACAGATTAAAGCAGGAGGGTATGATGGCTAACATGCGTGATATGTCTGAAATGACGAGAATCAGGGTCGCACGCAGTGATCTGGTAATCCCTACCGTTATCTATGAATCGGCAACGCAGATATTTGCACAGATGGTGGGTACCGGCAGGGTAACTGAGAAGAACCAGAAGAGCGCCCTGGAAAAGGCGATTAGTATGGCGGTTGAATTGGCGATAGAAACGGACAGGGTTGTTGATAAGGACTCCGGTGAACGGGACCATTTCGGGGCGAAGAAAACGCCTTAGCGGCCACCTCGAGGCCTCGCAACCCGACGCACCGAAGGTTCGGCGCCGGAAATAAAAAAGCCAGCAGGTATCTGCCGGCTTTTTCATCAGAGGGGGGCGCCGCATTGCGGCACGGACACCTCTATTCCTGAGTACCCAGATAGGTCGCAATGTTATCGACATCGGCGTCATTCAGCAGTGACGCCATGGCGTTCATGGTGGCGTTTTGCTTTGCGCCGGTCCGGTAATCTGTCAGGGCCTGTTTGATATAGTCTGCACCCTTGCCATTCAGGGCGGGATTGACCGCAATCTGGCTGCGGCCGCCAAGGCCGTGACAGGCAACACAGCCTTTGGCATTGAAAGCCGCTTCGCCGGCGGCCACATCGCCAGCCGTAACAGGGTGGGTCACAATGGTCATTGCTGCGGCGATAATTACAGAATAAACGATTTTCATTTTTGAATCTCCTAAAGAATATCTGCGGATAGCGAGTTGCAATGACTCGCTGGAAAAATCCCGTTCATTATAGCGAAAAGCGACGGCAAACGTACAATCCGGGCTTTTCCTGGCTTTATTACACAGCAGGCACAATCTCTCCTATACCAGTCCCAACTAACGGCGGCAGCCCGCACAAGCCCGGATGTTACAGCCACCTGTTACCTGTAGGGGCGCAGGTAGTTCCATTCAAATATGGATTTAGCCCAGTGAAACGGCTTGCCTTTGAGCTGCATCATGCGTTTATTGTCTCTGTACACCATGGTGCCGGTATCCAGTGTGTCGATAATGCAGATCAGCTCGGTTTTGAATGTATGGCTGTCTTCGCGGCCGGCAATCCTGTTGAGGATATTCCTGGCGGCGGCCTCAGCCTGCAAATCAGCCATATGTGCCTGCTTGGGTTTCCATTCCGGGCCGGGGAAGCTGCCTGCATCGCCCGCAACATAGACATATTCGTTGTCGGCGGCCCTGCAATGTTCCGTGGCCTGAAAAAAGCCGCCTTCTGACAGGTCGAGCCCGCTGTCTGATGCCCATTCCGGGCCGGTCATGCCCGGTATAAACAGTATCAGGTCGCTTGCAAATTCCTCGCCTTTGGTGATGACTTTTCCGGAGTCGAACCCTTCTAGCTTGTGTCCCAGATGGGTCGTGATATTACGGTGCCGCATCTCCTGAAGTATTCGTCCGACGGCTTTTTCTCCCATTCGCGCTCCGGGCTTTGCGGCGGGAGAAAAAAAATGTAACTCAAATTTTGCCCGTCGGTCCTGCTGTTTCAGCAATGTATCTGTGCCGAACAGAAACTCGAAAACAGGGCCGCCGCGCATGGCAGAAGGTTCATTCGGATTGCCGGCAAAGCCAAATGCGAGCTTGCCGGATTCCATGGAATTCAGCTTTCGCGCCCAGTTGCTTGCAGGTTCCCAGCCCGCGCAGGCTATATGTGCGTGTCTCAGGCCGGGCAGCTTCTGTATGTACCGGGCGCCACTGGCGATGAGCAGATAGCTGTATGTTGTTTCGCCCTGATCGGTGCTTAAAGTCTTATTCTCGCTATTAAGCCCGGTGACGGAGGCCACCAGATGTTTGACGTTATGTTTTCTGAAGAAGTTATCCAGGTTGATCCTCAGGTCAGATTCCTTACGGTCGCCGCTGGCAACCCAGATGAGGCTGGGATAATAGAATAACTCGGCTTTGGGAGAGACCAACGTGATATTGCCACGGTAGCCGTTGCTTCTAAGCGTGCGAACCGCCGTGCACGCTGCGAACCCCGAACCGATGATTACGATATCAGTCATATGAACTCCTTATCAAACTGACGGGAATTATAATCAATTCGAGAAAAGGAGGTTCAATATCCTGGCCCTGATTTATTGCAAATCAGAATGTTGTTGCAATCGTTCAAGACGCAGGCGCTGGCGGTCATCAAACAGTCGATGGCCTGCCAGGGTGACGGCCCCCCAGGCGCCAAATCCGGTGCCGGCGGTTATGAGAAAAAAAATGAGTATTTGATACTTGGCGGCTTCCAGAGGCGGGCTACCGGCCAGTATCTGCCCGGTCATCATGCCTGGCAGGCTGACAATTCCCGCGACAGCCATTGAATTGATTAGAGGGATTAACCCCGCCCTGAGAGCCTTTTGTTTCAGATTCGAGATAGCCACGCCTGCGGGCTGTCCCAGGGAAAGCCGGGCCTCGATCATGCCGCGCTCATTCCAGGCATCCTCCAGAAGCCGGTCCAGCGTAATGGCGATGCCGTTCATGGTATTGCCGAGCAGCATTCCCAGGATAGGGATCAGATACTGTGGGTGATACCATGGGTCAACGTGGATAATGGCGGTGAGAGTAATCAGCATGACACAAAAAGATGATATAAAAAGTGACGCCGTGCCGGTTCCAAACCCCCACCAGCCCTTGAGCCGCCGATGCTGACGCGCCATCACTTCGCGGCTGGCGATTAACAGCATGGCCATTGCAATCATCAGTATCCAGATAATGGATCGCAGTTGAAAAACAGTATCGAGGATATAACCAAGCAGGATAAGTTGTATGAATGCGCGGGAAGCGGAAATCAGCAATATTCGGGACAGACGTAACTGTTGAATCGCTGCAAGTATGGCCAACAGGATGACAAGACTTGCCGATATTGCCAGCTCCCACCCGCCCAGCACCGCCAGATTCATAAAGGAACCTCTATCAGTTCTCCGCTACCGGCCTGATAATGTCGCTGGCTGATACGTTGTTGCTGATCCTTGTTATGGCTGACCCAGATAACGGGGCAGCCATGTTGCTTACGATAAGCCAGGATCAGACTTTCTGCGGCCATTGTGGTGTCATTATCCAGATGTGAAGTTGGTTCATCCAGCAGCAGACAGGCCGGTTCATTCAGCAGGAGTCTGGCTATGGCAAGTCGTTGTCTTTCACCACTGGAAAGTCGATTGACGGTTTTATGGATAATATCGCCGGGGAGCCGCAGCTTATTCAGGACCTCGCCGGCGTCCCTGTTCTGCGGAAAGGAGCAGCCTGCCGTATCACCCCAGAAAAAATATTCAGCGGGCAGAAAACCCACCTTTCGCCGCCACTGATTTGCGGGCATCTCCCTTTGAGAAAAACCCGAAAGCCTGATGTCCCCTTCATGCGGGTCCAGGTCGGCAATCGCACGCAATAACAGGCTTTTTCCCGACCCGGACGCCCCTGAAACAGTGACGACTTCGGCAGATGAAACCGTAAAGCTGACCTGCCGATAGCAGGAAGATTTCAGGTTGAGTACTTCAAGCAAGGTGGCAAGCAAGGTGGATGGCCCTGGTCATCAGGACAGGTTCTCAACGATGGAGCGCCGGTAAATCAGATCATGGATGGTGTAGCCCTTACACAGGCCCCGCCGTTCAAAGCGGGTCTCTGGCCTGGTAAACGGATACCCCGCCGGTTGCTGTTCATTGATGGGTTCATACTTGCGGTTTGCCAGAATTTCCTTTTTCATATGTTCTGCGTAATCCGGCCAGTCGGTGACCATATGCAGCACCCCGCCAGGCAGTAACAATCCGGCGACCAGACCGAGAAACCCCTGATTGACAATGCGCCGCTTATAATGCCTTTTTTTCGGCCATGGATCGGGGAAATACAGCCATAACGCGTAAAGCGAATGGGCTGGAATACGATTTGTCAGGATGTCCATGGCGTCCTGGCTGAATATCCTGACGTTCCGGCTGCCCTGCTTGTCCAGAAGCCGCAGTAAATGCCCGATTCCCGGACGATAAACCTCAATGCCGATAAAATTGATCTCCGGATGGCGCTGCGCCTGCATGGCCAGCAGGCTGCCATTCCCAAACCCGATTTCAATCACGACCGGACGGCTATTGCCAAAAATTTCCGGGAGATTTAGTGGATAAGGCGCACTGTCAATGGAGTATTCGGGCAACAGCTCAATGAGGGCCCGCTGCTGGGCGGGAGTGAGCCGGCCATCGCGGCGGACAAAACTTCGTATTGGTCGATAGTTTTCAATCTCAACGTCTGTCATTGGTGAGGAACCAATCCAGGCCGGCGGTTGAAATTCGCTCGGGCGAGTGCGAGACAAGGCAAAAAAGGCCGAAAAAGCGCAGCTTACCCAGAGTCAATGAGCATTTTGAGGTCATTTTTAACACCGTATCGCGCCGCATGAGTAGAGTTTCAACAGCCTGCTAGAAAAACGCACTGTCGATAGAAGAAGAAGCGGATGCGTAGCGTTTGCGTGGCATACGACCCGCGAGGAACGCCTCACGTCCGGCCCTGACGCCGTTCCTCATGGCCGAAGCCATTAATACCGGGTTATCTGCTGCCGCAATTGCGGTATTCATTAACACACCGTCGCAACCCAGTTCCATGGCGACAGCCGCATCGGAAGCCGTACCGACTCCGGCGTCAACGATAACAGGCACACCGGCGCCATCGACAATTTCAAGGATATTATAAGGATTGCGAATACCAAGCCCGGAACCGATAGGGGCCGCCAGCGGCATTATGGCGACACAACCCATTTCTTCCAGGCGTCTGGCAATAATCGGATCATCATTGGTATAGACCATGATTTTGAAACCATCCCGGACCAACAGCTCCGTGGCCTCAAGGGTTGCCGTAATATCCGGGAAAAGGGTTTTTTTATCGCCCAGCACCTCCAGTTTCACCAGATCATGGCCATCAAGCAACTCCCGCGCAAGGCGACATGTGCGCACGGCGTCCGCTGCGGTATAACAGCCGGCGGTGTTGGGGAGAATCGTGTACTTGTGCGGAGAGATAACATCCAGCAGGCTGGGTTCATTCGGCGACTGTCCGATATTGCTGCGACGTACCGCAACGGTGACAATCTCGGCGCCGCTGGTTTTGATCGCCTGCCGGGTCTCTTTCAGGTCTCTGTATTTTCCGGTACCGACCAGCAAACGGGATGAAAATTCGCGTTCACTAACCTTGAATGTATCTGCTTTCATATCCTGTTCCGGTTACCTCTCGTCAAAGCATGGACAGTCCGGCGGCTTTGAATCAATCTATATAAACCATTACCGGTTACGATACAGCACACGAACATAAACGGCCAATACCTTGTCGGGATTCAGTACCTGTGAGACAGCATCAAGCCGACTGCTTGATATTGAAGGGCGTTAGCCGGGAGCCGGTTCGGCCCTCGAATAGAAATCTGAATAGAAACGCAGTATTGCGGTAATAACCGGTGCCGCCGGGAGCGATGCCCCCGGCGGCTATACCGAATGCTACCAGCGCAGCTTCCACTGTGCGCCGATGCCGTGGTTCGCCCTGCCCTCGTCGTTCCGGCGGCGCAGTGCCTTGACATCCAGTTCGGTATCCAGGGTACCCGGTTCCGGGACCGGTTCCAGGCCCGAATTTATATCTGTAATTTGGATTACTTTAGCTCCATTTAACCTGTGACTTGTCCGGCCGGTCGGTATCAGAGCCGCATTTCCCGTTCTGGCTCGGTCAGGCTGTTGTGGAAGGATGGACGGGCAAAAATCCGATCGGCGTACTGCTCTATGACCCTGGCCTGACGTGGTAAATCAACACGATAGTGCGGCAGTCGCCACAGTATGGGGGCCACGGCACAGTCAACCAGGGTCATATCGTCACTGAGAAAAAATGATTTGACGGAAAATATATCGGCACAGGATGCAATGACTTCGCGTAGCTGCTTCCTGGCCACAGCGGATATTGCGCGGTCTTTGCTTTCCATATCAGGCAGCAGTCTATACCAGTCTTCAAGCACTCGGTACAGCGCCAGCCTGGAGGTCGCACGGGAAACCGGATCAACGGGCATCAGCGGCGGATGCGGGAAGCGCTCATCCAAGTATTCACTGATGATCCTTACATCGTAAACCACAAGATCACGGTCCACCAGGGTCGGCACATTGCCGTATGGGCTAACTGCGGCAAGTTCTTCCATCTGGCCTATAGAATCAACGTCAATAATGTCGGACTCTATATTTTTTTCATTCAAAATCAGGCGGGTGCAGTGGGACAGCGGCGAGGTCGATGATGAAAACAGTATCATGACCGAACGACGATTGGCGACCGCGCCCATATGGTTGTATTTCTGGTCCATGTGTGAGTATCTGGCCATCAGTGGACATCTCGCCAGTATTCGCGCTTCAGGGCATAGGAGATCATCAGTAGCACCAGTAGAAACGCCAGTACCCAGAATCCCAGACGATGGCGCTCCAGTTCCGCCGGTTCGGCCATGTAAACCATGAAGGTCACCAGGTCACGTATCGTCTGCTTGAATTCTTTTTCGGTCTGCTTGCCTGGTTCAACCAACTTCATATCGACAATAATTCGCTCCTGCTCGCCTTTGGCGTTTGTGCGGGTTTCATAAACCGGTTCCTGCCAACCCTGCAATTCCCATAATATGTTGGGCATGGCCACGCCGGGGAATGTCACATTGTTGACGCCGACCGGGCTTTTGTCGTCCCTGTAGAATGTTGTGAAGTAGTTGTACAGCCATTCGCGGGTACGGGCGCGGGCGGTTACGGACAGGTCGGGGGGGGGCACGCCAAACCAGCGCCTGGCATCATCCGATTCAATCGCAACAGCCATGCCTTCGTGTATTTTGTCCGATGCAAACATTAGATTTTTCTTCATAATATCTTCGCTTATGCCCAGGTCATCCGCAATGCGCTTGTAGCGCATGTATTCAGCCGAATGACAGGTCAAACAGTAGTTGATAAAAATACGTGCACCTCGCTGAATGGCTGCCTTGTCGGTCTCGTTGATATGCGGTGCGGTATACAGCAGTCTGGCGCCGCCAGCAAACAGCACTCCCGGAGCGAGCAGCAATATGGTCAGAGCAACTTTTCTGGTCACTTTGGTATCCATTATCCGGTCACCCTTTCAGGCACGGGGCGGTCTTCATCCTTGTCCATTTTTGTGTACCACGGCATCAGCAGGAAGAATGCAAAATATATGACGGTAAAAATCTGCGCCCAGACTGTGTTGCTGAACAGGAACAGGTCCGTTTCCGTCGGAGATTTCACTCCCAGATAGCCCAGCACCACAAATGCCAGCGCAAATGAGTACAGCGCATAGCGGAAGTATGGCCCACGGTAGCGTATTGACCTTACAGGGCTGCGGTCCAGCCAGGGGAGGAAGAAGAATAATATCTGCGAAGTCCCCATTGCCAGCACGCCCCAGAGCTTGGCGTCAACGCCCAGAAACGGGTAGGTGAACGCACGTAAAATGGAGTAGAACGGCGTGAAGTACCACAGTGGCGCAATGTGCTCAGGGGTCCTCAGCGGGTCGGCCGGCACAAAGTTGTTGTGCTCCAGAAACCAGCCTCCCATCTCTGGCGCATAAAACACTACCGAGAAAAACAGGATAAGGAAGACGAGCACGCCCACGATGTCCTTGACGGTGTAGTAGGGGTGGAAGGGTATGCCATCCAGCGGAATACCTTTCTCGTCCTTGTACTTTTTAATATCAATGCCGTCAGGGTTGTTGGAACCGACTTCGTGCAGGGCGATAATGTGTGCGGCAACCAGAGCCAGCAGCACCAAAGGTACGGCTATCACGTGATAGGCAAAGAAGCGGTTCAACGTTGCATCGGAAATCGTAAAGTCGCCGCGTATCCATTCCGCCAGCGGTGCGCCGATGCCGAATGGCATGGCCTCAAACAGCGATACAATGACCTGGGCACCCCAGAAGGACATTTGCCCCCAAGGCAGCAGATAGCCCAGGAAGGCTTCGGCCATCAGGGTCATATAGATGAGCATGCCCAGAATCCATAGCAGTTCACGCGGCTGTTTGTAGGAGCCGTACATCAGGCCACGGAACATGTGCAGGTAAACCACGATGAAGAAGGCGGAGGCGCCGGTGGAGTGCATGTAGCGAATCAGCCAGCCATAGTTTACGTCGCGCATAATGAATTCAACGGAGGCAAACGCTTCGGCCGCCGATGGTTTGTAGTTCATCGTCAGGAAAATACCAGTCACGATCTGAATGACCAGCACCACCAGTGCGAGGGAACCAAAAAAGTACCAGAAGTTGAAGTTCTTCGGCGCATAGTATTGCGCCAGATGCTCGTTCCACATTCTGGTCACCGGGTAACGCTTGTCTATCCAGGCCAGCAACGACGCGGGAATGGCGGTCATTTTATTCAGTACGGTTTCAAGCACTATGATTTCTCCGGATCGACACCCACCTCAATCAGGGTATCGCTGAGATAACGGTAGGGTGGGATTTCCATGTTCGCAGGGGCCGGTACGCTTTTGTACACGCGGCCGGCAAGGTCAAAGCGGGAGCCATGGCAGGGGCAGTAAAAGCCTCCTTTCCATTCCGACCCCAGGTCTTCCGGGGACACTTCAGGGCGGTAGGTTGGCGCACAGCCAAGATGTGTGCAAAGACCGATCATTACCAGATATTCGTCCTTGATGGAGCGATAGGCATTTTTGGCATATGCCGGTTGTTGCCGGCGCTCGGAATCGGGGTCGAGCAGATTGTCTTCAAGGGCCGTAAGGTCTGCAAGGTTCTGTCTGGTACGACGCACTATCATAACCAGTTTGCCGCGCCATTCATCACGATGCAGCGCTCCGGGTTCGATTTTACTGATGTCAATCTGCACAGGTGCCCCTAATGCCTTGGCTTTCTGGCTGGGGAGCAGTGAACCAACAAATGGAACAGCAGCAAACGCGGTCCCAATCCCACCGACGACTGCGGTTGTTGCTGTCAAAAAACGCCGCCTGCGTAAACTTACGTCGTCATCGCTCATGCCTATCTCCGAAATCCGAACATCCTGTTTGAGTCTCCGCAACCGGCCTCCATGGCCGAACCGTGTCGAGGTCTGCGACTATAGCAAACCATCCTGTGTTTGTATATCCGAAACTTCGGATCATCGGTCATCATTCCGAAAGCGCACGGCTTGTCTTTTTTTCAGTACAATAGGTAAAAAACCATGCGGGGTCTTATGAAGAAGATCGCACAATTTGCTTTACAGTGGGTGGTCGTTGGACTGGCTGTCGCTTTCATCGTCCTTTATTTTATTCCGGAGTTTGGCACACAAACCAGGGTTGTGGAGTTTCGTGAGGCGCCCGGGAGACCGGGTGAGGCCACAAATGTCCATCTATCTGTTGACCGGCTGAAAAGCGGATTCAGTGATACTGTCCGGAGCGCCGCCCCGGCGGTGGTCTATATCCATACCGCCCGCGTTGTCACGCAGCAAGCCCACTCTTTTGTACAGGACCAGGTATTTCAGGGGTTCTTTGGCAATGATACCGGTCAGCCCCGGCAGCAGCTTGAAACGGGGCTGGGTTCCGGGGTCATCGTCAGCCCGCAGGGTTATGTTCTGACAAATTATCACGTCATCGCCGAAGCCGATGAAATCCGGGTGCAACTGAATGACGGTCGGAATGTTATTGCACGTGTTATCGGTACCGATCCTGAAACCGATCTGGCCGTCCTGCAGATTGATCTGGATCGGTTACCTGTTATTGAGTTAGGTCAATCGGATGAACTTGAGGTCGGCGATCTGGTTCTGGCCATTGGCAACCCGTTTGGCGTTGGTCAGACGGTAACCATGGGCATTGTCAGCGCCACCGGTCGTGATGAGCTGGGTGTCACCACGTTTGAAAACTTCATCCAGACGGATGCCGCCATTAATCCCGGCAATTCAGGTGGCGCCCTGGTAAATCCTGATGGGCAGTTGGTCGGGATCAACACCGCTGTATTCAGTAATATGAGTCTGGATTATCCCAGCGCACAGGGCATTGGCTTTGCCATTCCTGCCTCACTGGCCCGGGACATCATGCGGCAGATTATTACCCGGGGCTATGTCACGCGTGGATGGCTTGGCATCGAGGTGCAGGATGTACGCCCGCACCTTGCTTACGCGCTTGAACTCGGCAAAGGGGCCGGGGCACTGATCCGCCGCGTCCAGGAGGGAGGGCCCGCAGAGAAGGCCGGTATCAAAAGCGGTGATGTCATACTGGCGATTGACGGCGTGGAGATCCGGGGCGCCAGACACGCTCTGGACAGGATCGTGAATACGCAACCCAATCAGAGCACCCAGATCAAGATATTGCGGAGGGGGATGACATTCAGCCTGGCGGTCTTACCTGCTCTGCGAAAAGTGCTTGCTCCATAGGCCATTTTTCGGCCCGGTTTAGTCAGGGCTTCCTTAATCGGCAGTGGCGGCTTTCAGGGGGCACCGGAAAGTAAACCGGGCGGTTCCCACAGGCGGGACGAATCCATTTTTTGAGCAGGTTCAGACAATACCAGCCTGGTGTGTTATGTAAGGAGAGGTCATTCCTTCAGGCGCATTTCGGCAGCTCGCGCATGTGCCGTAAGCCCTTCACTATGGGCCAGCGTACTGGCAATACCGGCCAGTTGCCTTGCCCCATCGGGCGAACAGTGGATAATGCTGGAGCGCTTCTGGAAATCATAAACGCCCAGAGGCGATGAAAAACGCGCCGTACCGGAAGTCGGCAGGACATGATTTGGTCCGGCGCAGTAATCGCCCAGTACTTCGGTACTGAATGCGCCCATGAAAATGGCGCCGGCGTTCCTGATCTTCGGTAGTAATGCCTGGGGATCGGTAACCGATAGCTCCAGATGTTCGGCAGCGATTTTATTGGTCACGGCAATGGCATCTTCCATATCTACGGCCAGAATCAGTACCCCGCGATTCTCAAGAGACTGACGGATGATGTCCCTGCGCGGCATGTCCGGCAGCAGCCTTTCAATGCTGGTTTCAACCTGTTGCAGATAATCCGGGTCCGTGCACACCAGGATTGATTGCGCCAGGACGTCGTGCTCGGCCTGTGAAAACAGATCCATTGCCACCCAGTCCGGATTGGTTGTTCCGTCACAAACCACCAGGATTTCCGAAGGCCCTGCGATCATGTCGATCCCGACCTGTCCAAAGACCTGGCGCTTGGCAAGCGCCACGAAGATGTTGCCCGGCCCCACAATCTTATCAACCGGGGCGATAGTCTCTGTCCCATAGGCCAGCGCGGCAATTGCCTGCGCCCCGCCGATGCGGTAAATCTCATTCACACCCGCAATTCCGGCCGCCGCAAGTACCGTGTCGTTAATGATCCCATCAGGGGTCGGCACCATCATGACGATACGTTCAACGCCCGCTACGTGTGCCGGTATCACGTTCATCAGGACCGATGACGGGTAGGCTGCGGTACCTCCGGGCACATATACACCCACGCTGTCGAGTGGCGTTACCTGTTGCCCCAGGATCGTGCCATCTTCTTCTTCGTACCGCCATGAATCTGCCTTTTGGTGTTCCGCATAGGTGCGAATCCGCCCGGCGGCCCGTCCAAGTGCGCCGAGTATCTGCGGAGAGGTATTTTGCATGGCCCGGGCACGTTGTTTCGGCGTAACGGCCAGTTCCGTAACTGTTGAGACGTTCAGGCGATCAAGTCTGTTAGTCAGGTCAATAACCGCCTGGTCTCCGGAGGTTCTGACCTGCCGGATGATGTCATCAACAATACGCCTGTGCTTCCGGTCATCTTTGCCGTCTCGCAGGAGCCGGTCCAGATCAGCGGTAAAATCTGTATCGGATGTACTGAGTCTTTTCATCATGGGGATGATATCAGGCGATTTTATCCGGCACAGCGACAGAAATTTTCTCCATGACCGACTTGATCAGCCCAGCTTTCATTTTCATGGCGGCCCGATTGACAATCAGTCGGGAACTGATGTCCATGATATGGTCGCGCACCACCAGGCCATTCGCTTTCAGGGTATTGCCGCTTTCCATAACATCGACAATGGCATCGGCCAGTCCGACAAGCGGTGCCAGTTCCATTGAGCCATAGAGCTTGACTACTTCTATCTGTCGCCCGCGTGCGGCACACCAGTCGCGTGTCGTTTTTACGTATTTTGTGGCTATCTTCAGGCGAGACTTCTCAAGTTCGGCTTCCGGCCTGCTCGCCAGTATCAATCGGCATCGGGCAATTTGCAGATCCACCACTTCATATAGATTGGAAACATCGTTTTCGATCAGGACATCTTTACCGGCGAAGCCCATGTCCGCAGCACCATAAGAAACAAACGTCGGCACGTCAGCCGCCCGGATGACGAGGATTTGTATCTCCGGATGGCAGGTTGCCAGTATCAGCCTGCGACTGTCTCCAGGTGCCTCAAGAAGTTCTATACCCGCCGCCGCCAGTAACGACAGGCTGTCCTTCAAAATGCGTCCCTTGGATAACGCGATGGTTAATTTTCTGGATTCGACAGACATAGAGGCGCAAGTTTACATGAGCATTCCGGGATATAAATGACATCAGGATGAAATACGGCGAATATCGGCCCCTAATTGTGCCAGTTTTTCTTCAATACATTCATAGCCACGGTCAATATGGTAGATACGGTCCACTCCGGTTTCTCCATCAGCCACCAGGCCGGCAAGTACCAGGCTGGCGGATGCCCTGAGGTCGGTTGCCATAACCGGCGCACCAATCAGGTGCCGGACTCCTCGAATGAACGCCGTATTGCCCTCAAGCCGGATATCCGCCCCCATACGGTTCATCTCAGGTACGTGCATGAAGCGATTTTCAAACACTGCCTCACTGATTGTGCTGGCCCCCGCCGCCACCGTGTTCAGCGCCGTAAACTGGGCCTGCATATCGGTTGGAAAACCGGGATAAGGTGATGTCTTGATATCAACCGCTACTGGGCGCCGGCCTTCCATATCCAGTTCAACCCAGTCTTCTCCGGAGGTAATTTTCGCGCCCGCCTCCTGTAGCTTGGCAATGACCGCGTCGATAATGTCGGGCCCTGTGCCCTTCAACTTGATTCTTCCGCCGGTTATGGCCGCAGCAACCAGAAAGGTTCCCGCTTCTATGCGATCGGGCAGTACCCTGTGGTTCGTGCCGGAGAGCCTTTCAACACCCTCTATCGTAATGGTGTCCGTCCCCGCACCTTTGATCTTCGCACCCATACCGGTCAGACACCCGGCAAGGTCAAGGACCTCCGGCTCACGGGCGGCATTTTCCAGGATGGTCGTGCCTTCTGCCAGACAGGCCGCCATCATCAGGTTTTCTGTGCCTGTCACGGTAGTCATATCCATGACGATGCGGGTGCCCTTCAACCGGTCGGCTGTCGCACGGATATAGCCGTTTTCCACTTTAATCCGGGCACCGAGTTGCTCGAGTCCGTGGATGTGCATATCGACCGGTCTGGAACCAATGGCACAACCACCAGGCAGGGAAACATTGGCCTGCCCGTAATTCGCTACCAACGGGCCTAACACAAGGATTGAGGCACGCATGGTTTTAACCAGTTCGTAGGGCGCTTTAAGAGTGGTCAACGTTGAGCTATCGACAGTAACACTCATTCTTTCATTAACCGTGACGCCCGCACCCATTTCTCCCAGCAGGGAAACCAGAGTGGTTACGTCATGCAGATGAGGGACGTTATAAACCGTCACTTCGTCTTCGGTCAAAAGGGTGGCCGCCAGAATGGGTAATACCGCGTTTTTTGAACCGGAAATACGTATTTCGCCATTCAGGGCTTTACCGCCGTTGATAAGAAGCCTGTTCAAAGGTGGAGCTCATTACCTGTATGTGAAAGCGGCTTTGAATACGGCGGCCCAAAACAGCACCCGCCGGGATGAAGGTATGGCTTAAAATCCTGACCCGGAATTATAGTCACTTGCTATGAGACGATAAGCTGGAAAGCAGGCCTTCGATACCGCCCTCGCGTATCTGGCTGGCAAAACTCGCTCGATAGTTCATCACCAGACTGATACCGCCTATGGCAACGTCATAAATGTGCCATGTTTCATCCTGCCTGAACATGCGATAGGCGACTGATATTGGCTGCCCGCCCTGCTGACGTATTTCTGTTGGTACGATAACCACGTCAGGATTCGAGGAGGTAATAGTCGGGAGATAAACGATTTCTTTGTCATTAGAGGCATATTCGGACAAGGCTGACGCATAGGTGTTAATCAGCAATCGCTTGAATCCGAACTGAAACCGGGTTTTCTGATCGCCCGTAGCGTCCTTCCAGGAATTACCCAGTATAAGGTGCGACATTCGGTCAAAATCAAAATAGGGGAGCACTCGGGCTTCCACTAATGAATAGGTTTCTTCCGAGATATCGGTACCGACCGAGGCTTCCTCGTCCAATACGACCATAACGTCACTGATGGCCTTTTCAATAACCTGTTGCGCATCCATGGCCATAGCCGGGACAGATTGAACGATCAGCAGCAACAATAATAAAAACCCCCTGATGAGGCGTACTCCGGCTAGAAACATAAAATACTCCAAATAAATAAAGTTCAGGCTACCCGCGCCTGCACGAAGCAGGTTCAGCATAGGGCATGACTTGTTAATTTATCATAAATGGAGATTTGTACTAAACGGTTTGTCCAGGTCCAGTACCTGTGAGACAACATCAAGCCACCTGCTTGATGTTGCAGGGTGTTAGCCGGAAACACCTTCAGCCGACCTCTCGGATAGAAACACAAGGGTGGCTGGTATTGCGGCCATGCCGAGCGCTACCAGCGCAGCTTCCACTGTGCGCCGATGCCGTGGTTGGTTTTGCCTTCGTCGTCCCGGCGGCGCAGTGCCTTGATGTCCAGCTCCGTGTCCGGGCCGCCCGGTGCCGACAGCAGGCGCCAGCCCAGGGTCAGGTCGTGCCCGGCATCGGACGACGACAGGCCCGCATACGGGATGCCGGTGGCGCCGTCATCCAGGGCCAGGCCCCACTCGCCCTGCAGGCTCCAGCGACCGGAGGCCGGGCCGGGCTGCGATGAATCTTCCTCCAACGCGTCCGACAACAGCCGCTCCAGGCCACCCGAGGCCGGGGCGGTGCCGTATTCCTGACGTAGACTCAGCGATGGGCCATGGGCGGAACCCGGTCGCAGGTCGTAGCGCAGCGAACCGGACACGCCCCACTCACGCCGCTTGGCGGCCTCATGATCCAGCAGACGCCGGCCACGCAGGTCAATCGTTAATCCTTTGGAAGGCAACTGCCAACTGATACCGCCGCCCAGTTCCACGCCCAGGCCGTCGCTGGTATCGCCGCCGTCATAGCGCATCCCCAACTCCAGTTCCGGAATCAACCGGCCACCGTCCGCCTGCGGCAACTGCCAGGACCACTCCAGACCCATTCGGAAACGCTCCGTGTCCGCCGACATACCCGATACACCGTCGGCATCGTCCGACTCAATACGCGCCAATGCCGCATCCGAGATCAGCGTCAGCGTCAGGCCGCCCTCTTCTAGCGGGCGCTCCAGCAGCGTGCCGCGTACACCGACCGAGGCCGAGGTCTGCTCGATGTCATGCTTCGTACTCATCGTGGCCGAAGTCTGCTCCAGGGTCTGCTCCAGTTCGCCACGGCCATAACTCGCCGCTGCCCATAACTGCAATCTCTCGGTGACGTTATGCCGGATATACGGCAGCAGCGAGGTCAGTCGGCTCGACAACTCGCCCTGTTCCGCAGCACCGCTCCAGTCGCCATCGCCGTCGCTGTACGACAGCGCCAGTCCGAGCAGCGTGCGGCCATTGTCGCGATCCACGCCCAGCATGCCGGTGGTCACATCGCCATCCACCGCGATGCCGTCCTGGCCATCCTCGTAGCGCGAGTACGACGCCTGACCCCACACCGAAACACCGTTCTCCCCGCCGCGGTGCACAAAGCGGCTGCCGCGCAGCATATCGCGCAGCGACAGCGAACGTGACAGATTCAACATGCGGTCAATCGAACCGGCGCCCAGGTCATCACCGCCGCCACCCTGAACGAAGCCGTCCGTTCCCAAATCCGTGCCGGTTTCATGCCGTGCACGACCAAGGGACAGGCCGCTCACATTGCCCGATAGCCCCGCTTGATCGGCCACCGAAAAGCGGTAATCCAGGCCGTCCAGCAGATGTTCTACCGCCGTCAGGCCGAAGTGCGGCAGCCAGGCCTCCTGCGCCGCCTGCATCTCCTGCATCGCCTCCGTACCGACCGGTGCCGCGTCGTCGTCGGTCACCGTGACCGTGACCGCCGCCGGGCTCAGGCCGCCTACCGGATAGTCGCCGCTGTCGCCGTTGCTGATGCGATGGCTGAGCGTCGCTGTGCGTCCACCGCCGGGGTTGTCTACGTTGTCGTCAATGCCGGTGACCGTCACCGTCTGTGCCGTGCCCCAGTTGGCTGTCGTGAACGTCAGGGTGGTCGGGCTTGCCGTGGCCGCAGCGGGCAGATCGGAGGTCACCATCAGCTCGACATCGCCGCCCGGTTGTGCGTTCAGCACCATCGTGTAGGTGTCCATGCCTCTGGCCTCGGCGACCGTGATCCGGGTCTCGCTCAGGGTCACGCCTGCCGTCATGACGGGGGTATCGTCGTCGGTCACCGTGACCGTGACAGCCGCCGGGCTCAGGCCGCCTACCGGATAGTCGCCGCTGTCGCCGTTGCTGATGCGATGGCTGAGCATCGCTGTGCGTCCACCGCTGGAATTGACAACGTTGTCGTTGACGCCGGTCACCGTCACCATCTGCGCCGTATTCCAGTTGACCGTCGTGAACGTCAGAGTCATCGGGGTCACGGTGGCGGCACTTGTCGTATCGGAGGTCACCATGATCTCGACGTTGTCGGACGGTTGGGTGGCCAGCACCACCGTGTAGGTGTCCGTGCCGTTAGCCTCGGCGACCGTGATTCGAGGCTCGCTGATGGGGATGCCCGCCATATCGTTGTCGGTGACGGTCACCGTCACAGCGCCTGTTATCGAACCATCATACTCTGTTGTGCCTGAGGCTGTATGTGTCAGGCTCACGGTGTCGTCCGTCGCATCGGCGTCGGCGTCCGCCGTCACCGTGAAGGTCTGTATCATATTCCAGTTGGTCGCCGTGAACTCCAGGCTGTCCGGATTCAGCGTCAGGTCGGTGCCGGAGTGACCGGTGACCGCCACGGTGACATTGCCCGTCGGGGTGGTGGCCAGGGACACCGGGTAGCCGACACTGGCGCCTTCGGTGACCGCCAGGGTCGGTGGCAGTACGATGGCCGGTTGTTCCATGATCGTGAAGGCCAGGCTGCCCGTGCTACGGGTGCCGCCGTCCAGGCCGGTAGCGACCAGGGTGCCCAGGCCGATGGTGATGGTCTCGCCGGAGTCGGCGGTGTTGTCGGTCTGTACGGCCAGGGTCAGGGTGGCGGTGGCCGGGGCCGGGCCGGTAAATGTCACCGTGCCGGCGGTGCCGCTGTCCGGGATGGTGTAGGCGATGCCGTCCGCCGGGGTGCCGGTCACGGTGTAGTCCGTGCCTCGCGTTGCGGTGCCGCCCAGGGTCAGTGGCACGGCCAGGCTTTCGCCGGCGACCAGCGGGCGGTTCAGGGTGACGGTGAGGTTGCGGGTGGTGGCTTCGCTGAGATTGCCCATCGTGCCCGCCAGGGTCACTGTGGTGGCGTCGTCGTCGCTGACCTGCACCATGGCTGAGGACGGTATCCCGACGGTGTAACCGGTGCCGTCCGCTATGGTCACTGTGAGGGTGCCGTTAGGTTCGTCGGTGTTGTCGGCCTGTGTGTCGATGTCAACGGTGGTCGTGGTGGTGCCGCCGGTCAGGGTGGCCATGCGTGTGCCTTCGTTGCCGGCGGTCAGATAATCACTGGGGGCGGCGGCGTCCGTGACGGTCAGCCTGATCGGCAGGTTGGCCGCCGGGGCGCGGTTGGTGGTCACGGTGAAGGTCGCGGCGCTGCCTTCGGTGGTTGTGGGGCCGCTGGTGATGCGGATGGTCAGTGGGTCTTCGATGTTGAAGTTCGCCAGTGAGTCGGTACCCGTGGCACCGCCGCCCAGGCCGGTGCCGGAGTTGCTGTCCAGGGTGCCCAGGCCGATGATGACGGTCTCGCCGGCGGTCTCGTCGTTGTTGTCGGTGGTCGCGCTCAGGGTCAGGGTGGCACTGGCGGCCGATGGGCCGGTGAAGGTCACGGTGCCTGTGGCGCTGTTCAGGCCGGTGTAGGTGACGCCGTTTGCCGCGGCGCCGGTGACGGTGTAGTCCGTGCCCGGTAGCGCTGCGCCCATGAAGGTCAGTGGCACCGGCAGCGCCTCGCCTGCGGCCAGGGTGCGGCCCAGGGTGACGGTGATGGCTTTGGTGGTGCCTTCTATGATGTTGCCCGTGGCGCCCGCCAGGGTCACTGTGGTGGCGTCGTCGTCGATCACGGTCGCGGTGATGGGGTCCAGGGTGAGGTTGTAGTTGGCGTCCGTGGAGGTGGCGGCGTGGGTAATGGTGACTTCCTGGTTGGCGTCGTCGTCGTCGTTATCTTCCCCGGTGACGGTGAAGGTCTGGGCCATGTCCCAGTTGGCGCTGGTGAATACCAGGTTGTTGGGGTTGACCGTGGCGGTGGTTGGTGTGCTTGAGGTGGGTGTGATGGTCACGTTTGCGGTGGGTTGTGTGTCCAGCACCATGCCGTATTCGTCTGTGCCGCCTTCGGTGGGTGTGGTGGCGTCCGCCGTTTCGGTGAAAGTCACGCCTGCGGGGGCGTCGTCGTTGGTAATGGTGAAGGTGACGCTGCCGGCGGTTGTGGAGATGACGACGTCGTTGGGGGTAGGTACACCAACGATAATACGCATCGGGGTCACGGTCACTGTTTCGTCGGGTTCAATCGCCGTGTCGCCGTTTATCCTAATCTTGTACTGAACGCTGGCGAGATTGGAGGGTACACTAAGGGTAGAGATATTCGCTCTTAAATTAGAAGGCACAGCATTGTTGGTGAAGGTGTACTGGTAGTCGTTGCTGTCACCACGGGTGGCGGTGCCACCCAAGTGTAAATCAATCCCAAAAGCCTGCGCACGAGGTGGATCGATGGTCACTGTTACGGTCGCGCCGTCGATAATGCCGGAATCGCCCTCGGCGGCCATGGTGCGGTCCAGGCTGATTGATACGGTGTGGGTGTTCTGGGCGAAGGCCGGTGCCGCAAGGCCGACGAGCAGCACGGCGGCAAGGCCGCGGCGCAGACAGAGGAGGGTAGAGGCGAACCGGCGGAATGCCGGGTGCTGCGCTAATCGACGGCGAGGCTCAGGCCGAATATCTCGATTGGGGGGGGGGGGGGGGGGGGGGGGGGGGGGGGGGGGGGGGGGGGGGGGGGTATTAAATTGTGTATGGCGCTTGTGGCGCGTTTTACGGGCATTGTGACCATGATTGTTGCTCCTGCTTTTACGGTATGTAACTGGCTTTGCGGGCCGGGTAAATTTCTGTTCATTGTTTCGTGTCCTCTATCCGGGGTTCTCTGTTCAGGCCCGGCCTTTGGGCCGGTTCCGGGCCCATGCGCCGGATTCATGTCTGCAATTTAAGCTACTTTAGTCCAATTCGGGAGACATTGCAAGCCCTTGTCCTGATTTCAGTTCCTATGAGACAAAATAGCGGCTTGCATGGGGTTTGCTGATCGTCATGCACGGGTGCCTCCAAGCCGGTTATGGAACCGATACGCCCTATCGTGCTGCTGTCAAACGAGCTCGTCTGATTCGATGCGCGACCAGTCAAAAACCGGCCCGGGGTCGGTTTTCCGTCCCGACGCTATATCGCTGTGACCGATCACGTCTTCCGCATGAATATCGGTGTATGTTTCCCGCAACAGGCGAAGACTCTTCGTTAATACTTTATATTGCTGCTCTGCATAAGGAATGTCGTCGGCTCCTTCCAGTTCAATGCCGATGGAGAAGTCATTGCAGCGTTTTCGCCCTTTGTATGCTGATACGCCGGCGTGCCAGGCCCGCTTGTGGAAAGGTACGTATTGAATCATCCTGCCGTCTCGACGAATCAGTAGATGCGATGACACCCGTAATTCGCAGAGCTCGCGATAACCGGGATATTCCTGCGGGTCGAGCGTGTTGGTAAAGAGCTGTGTAATGCCTTCTCCACCGAACTCGTTCGGCGGCAGGCTGATGTTGTGAATCACGATCAGCGAGATGTCACCGACATCCGGCCGGTCGTCGCAGTTGGGTGATTCAATGTATTCGGCAATGTCGAGCAAGCCGCTGCCGGCATCAATTTTCATCTTGCGGCTATGTGTCGAAGGGCACGGTGCGCCCTGCATAGGATTCATTCTTGCGCAGCTCATCATCGGTATGCCCAAGAGCAGCCATACGATCTATACGCGGCTTTTCTCCATCGGGTGTGTATATCATGATGGCATTGTGGTGCGTCGCCGTGTAAGTCTCGCTATCCAACGCCGGCAGCGGCGCTCAACAGCAGTAAATCCCGACGGTTTCCTGCAAGGGTATCGTGATGACAGGGGTATGCCGGCTTTTGTCTGTTTTCCATCCTACACTCCTTATGCTGTCTGCTGTATTACGCTGTAGAGTTTGCTGCCTCTGGCAGCATGACTTGTATTTTGTTCGCTGTCCGGCCAAGGAGTATGCCCTGGTTGAGCAATTTTAGCACGGGCTACAGGCCGGCAACTTCTGTTGCAGGCCATATCAGTCCAACCTGAGCAGTCGAGGACTCAGCCGCGAATTTTACAGACGATAGCGTATGTCCTGTGTAAAACCCGGGCCCGGTTCGCTGTTTTTCGTCAGGGAAATAACCTTTACGGTTTCTCCCATTTCTCCCGGCTCAAGCAGCCGTTTAACGGCTTCCGCCGATGACAGGTGGCCAGGATTGACCTGCCTGTCATCACCGTTAATACCTGACTGCATCAGATTCAACAGGCCGTTCTCAAGCAGAAAATTTGCCTGGGTGGCATAACCTGATACCAGTAATCCAGCTGCAAGCGCTGATTCGGCTACGGCTGTGAAATCTACCCACGCGGTCAAGTCCGCTAAACCCGGATACAGTAACACGTCATCCACATCATAGTGCCGGTAATAGGCTCTCAAGCTGCCATGTAATCGGTCGGGGCGATAGTACATTGCACGCTCGTAACCATAATCAAGCAGCAACACTCCTCCTGTTCTCAAGCCGGAGGACAGGGCTTTTATCCAGCCAGGCAGCAGCAGATTAATTTCAGACCGGTATCCATCCGGATAGTCTGTAACCGCCAATGGCAGGCAGGCTTCAATCTGTGTCGCCAGTTTCGCAGGGGCGGTACGGGATTTCCAGCATGGCCGCGATGCTTCCATGCCAATACCCAACTGGTGAATTTCGCCTTCCTGAAGTGCGAAATGTTCCACGGGGATCGCATCCATGACTTCATTGGCGATCATTATCCCGGTAAAGCTGTCTTTGTCCGGAAGGCTATCCAGCCAGTCAATTCTGTCGAAGGTGCTGGTCAGACGTTGTTCAAGATATTGCCTTTGACGGGCCTGCAAGTCGGCCGATGGTTCAAGGATCAAATAGGATTCAGGTAGTGCCTGATGTTTTTCGAGATGTAACAGGATATCCGCCGCCATTGTTCCCGAACCCGCGCCCAGTTCCAGAATGGCTCCCTTGTCCGGTAACACGGAAAGGAGGTGCTGGCCCAGCGTCTGGCTGAACAGCGGGCTAATCATCGGCGCCGTAATAAAGTCACCGGCTGAACCCAGTTTTTCCCTGCCGGCGCTGTAATAGCCCAGCCCCGGCGCATGTAAAACATGCTGCATATACTCGGAAAAGCTGATGAAGCCGCCGGCACTGTCGATCTTTTGCCGAAGCGAAGTCAGTACCCGGTCACCATGCCGTCTGGCTTCGGCATCCGGTTCGGGAAGTTCATTTAAATAAGTGCTGAAAAAAGCCATGAAATATCAGTATAGTTCCACTTTCGCCCGGCCATTTTACGCAGATGGATTTAACCCAGCAGGACATAGAAGGCAAAGTCGCTCTCGTCACAGGCGCCTCAAGGCGAATCGGTGCCGAGATTGTGCGCACCCTTCACCGGGCCGGCATGAGGCTCTGTCTGCATTACCGTTCTTCCAGGGAGGATGCGGAATTTCTTGCCGATGAGCTCAACGCCGCCCGGGCAAATTCGGCAAAACTCATACGGGCCGATCTGTCCGAAACCAGTGCACTTGTCGGTCTGGTCGGCACATGTGTCGAACACTTCGGGCGACTGGATTTGCTGGTCAATAATGCATCTACATTTTACCCGACACCCATTGGCAGTATAACGGAAAAAGACTGGGATATTTTGCTGGCCAGTAACTTGAAGGCGCCTTTGTTCCTATCTCAGGCAGCGGCAGAACCACTGGCCGTTAATCAGGGCAGTATCATCAACATTGTCGATATCCATGCTGAGCGACCAATGAAAAATCACACCGTTTACAGTATCGCCAAATCCGGTTTGCTGGCTTTAACCAAAAGTCTGGCTCGTGAGCTTGGTCCTGATATCAGGGTCAACGGAGTTGCTCCCGGCGCAATACTCTGGCCGGAAAACGGGGAAGCCCGGGCCGATATACTGAACCGAATCCCGCTGAAACGGTCCGGGAAACCGGAAGATATTGCCGCTGCCGTACTGTTTCTGTTTCGTGACGCCACCTATGTCAGCGGACATATGCTGCCGGTTGATGGTGGACGATTACTGAATATATGAGGCGAACCCGGACGGAATGGCGGCGATGACGCCGCTTTCCCGCCCACATCCGGCCTTACCAGCGCCAGCCCGTTTGTGACTGCCTTTGGCGTCGTTGTGACGCGGGAGGTGGCGGCTGAAAGCCCGACCGCGGCGGCTGATACGCTGGCCGGTATGATTGCCACCGGTTGTATGCCGGTGCCTGCGGGGACCACACCGAAGGAGGGTATTGTCTCGCCGCTCCAGGTGGGGGCGGGGCAGTTGCCGCGCCTGAGGGGGATGGTGGTGGTGGGAATGGGATAGGCAGATCCGACACATTCGGCGTGGCGGCCTGTGTTGATTCGATTGCTATTGCGGTGGCCTCTGGTTCGGCAGATACCGACTGCTGGCCGGAAATGTCTGCGACATTGGCGGAATCTGTTGAGTCCGTCGCCTGCCTGCTCCCGGAGTCCGTCGTTTCTTCGCTCTCCCGTGTTGCGGAAAGGTCTTCTGTCGGCGTGGCCATACCGACAACAGGCGAATGCCCTTCAGTGGAAGGCGATTGCTCCGAGGCAGGTGCCTCAATCATGAACCTGCCTTCAAGCGCCGCGCCCTTGAACGGATATTCAACGGGCCCGAGCGACTGCTCCGAAGCAGCCTTTTCTTCTGCCTCCGGCGGTGGGGTAATCTGTGGTAATGACGAACCGGAAACTCCGTCGCCTGCCTGCCCACCGCTATCGGTGGCTTTTGTCAAATCGGCTGTGGCGGCATCATCCAGCGGCTGACGCACGTCATCGCGGCTAAAAAACGCCAGAAATATCACCAAAAACATGACGGCCAGAGCGACAAAAATAAACTCGACCCTCATGTTGAGCAGGCTTTTCTTTGGTGGAGTAGCAGGTGCAGGGGCGTCGGTATCCGGCATAACTCCCATGTTTTGCGGTCTTTCGGATATTTTTTCCCGTTTATCCGCTTTCTTTGCGCCGGTGGCTGACGCTGTGGCCGTAACGGCAGCAGCGTCCTGTCCCTTTGTTACGGCGGATGAGCCGCCTGGGAGCACACTGTCAGCCTTGCTTTTACGGGCCTGGCGAAGATTGGTCACACCAGAGATGAGCTCGTCAAGTTTCGCCAGAGAGTAGGCTGCATCTTTCAGGGTAACTTCATTGCTGTTTTTCGTGAAGTTCTTCTTAATCTCGTCACGAGCCTTATCGATATCGCCTGCAGAAAAAGTAGCATTTTCAGTAATATACTTGAAGTTTTTGTTCCGCCTGATATCACGGATCTTACCGGAAGTGGTGAAGTACCTCTTTGCGATCTCAGAATCCGAACCTTCTTCACGAAAACGAATATACCAAACCAGAGGATGCGGCATTTGGCCGCGGGAAATACCACCAGAGATACGAGTTGTTTTTTTCTCAGCCATTTGTCAATCACCTCTGTGCCAATGAATCAAGACCCGCTCTGCATCTTTGTGACGCCAGGGCCTTGTCGTTACCGTTGATCAGGCCCGGGATTAAATCGGGCGAAAAACGAAATCTATTTCGACTCTTCTCCATAAGCCTCAAGTTTACAACAATTTTGGTAAATACCAAATGATATTGAACTAATCCAGATCAGGCAAAATCAAGTTTACAGGGCGCAATTCATGGTTCCCCTGATATTCCCGCCACATTTGTTGGTAGCTCCGCTGCTCGGAGGGATGCAATAATCCCGGAGCTATTTCGGCTAGGGGCCGTAATACGAATGCATATTCGAGGATATCCGCATGAGGCAGTTTCAACGGCCCTGTGTCAGTCACCAGATCTCCATAAAGAATCAAATCGATATCCAGAGTTCTGGAATGAAACTTTTTCTTTTGCCGTTTTCGGCCATGATCGGCTTCGATCTGACGAAAAATTTCCTGCACTTTCAGTGGGCCGATTTCAGTTTGAAAGGACAGCACCATATTCAGAAAATCATTGCTTTCAAGTCCGACCGCCTTGTTCTGATATACCGTTGAGCAGGTCAACGAGCCAAAACGGCGGCCAATCGCAGTGACTGCGGAAACGATGTTGCGCTCCCGGTCCCGGTTGCTTCCCAGGCTGGCAAAAACCTCAGGCATGACCCCGCTCAATAATAATGCCGACATCATGCGCCCCGCGAAGGGCGCCGGTTTTATTGAGCCTGATACGTACCCAGGGCACGGAGAACTCTTCCATAATCAGTCCGGCGCATTCTTCAAGCAAGGTTTCAACGAGCTGATATTCGCTCGCCCGCACAAACTCCACCAGGCGTTTACAGACTGCCTTGTAATTCAGTGTATCTTTAATATTGTCACTGGCGGCTGCCTTACGAATATCGGTACCCATTTCAACATCCAGAATTATGGTCTGGCGGATACGGCGTTCCCAGTCATAAACTCCAATCAGGGTATCAATTCTCAGATCGTTAATAAAAATCCTGTCCATAATTTCCCGCTCCAGTCGCGTATCGCCATAATCTTCGGTTGACGTGTGCATTGTAATGTACAATTCCGCAACCGGAAATCTCCTGTTCATTAACGCCAGTGGCGAACGATCCCATACTTTTACAAAGCATGTTTATCCTCGGCGCTTACCTGTCGGGGTCAGTATGCAGTGCCATCATTGTTTGCAGGCTGATGGGATTGCCTGATCCGCGTAAGCAGGGGTCATACAATCCCGGTGCCACCAATGTGCTGCGTATCGGAAGCAGGAAAGCGGCCGCCATCACGCTGGTCGGCGATGTGCTGAAGGGGTTGATCCCTGCTCTGCTGACTCGAGTATTCGAAATGCCGCTATTAACCACGGTTCTCGCTGCATCGGCTGCATTTCTAGGTCACCTGTATCCTGTATTTTTCAGCTTCCATGGCGGTAAGGGTGTCGCAACATTACTCGGTGCCCTGCTGGGGATTAACTGGACCCTGGGATTGGTTGCAGCCGGCACATGGTTGTTTGTCGCCAGGGTACTGAAGATTTCTTCTCTCTCTGCGCTGGTAATGGCAGCTCTGGTACCTGTCTATAGCTGGTTTTTTTACCACGACTGGACATTGACCCTGATCCTTGCCGGTATGTCGGCTCTGCTTTTCTGGCGTCATCGCAACAATATACGGAATCTGCTCGGCGGTAGAGAAGGCAGGGTTACCAGCCCTGATGAGGCAGCGGACATGGACACCGAGGCGCTAAAAGACATGGATAACGGGTAGATGCACTTTCCGGAAAAATCTATAAAGTCGGTAGTTCTTCCATTGGCCAGCGCGGCCTGCCCGCAAGGTTTGTATCATCCCGTTGCCCGGCAGCCAACCGCAGTGCGCCCGCATAAGCAATCATGGCACCATTGTCGGTGCAGAATTCCATGGACGGGAAAAACACCTGTATGCCCGGCTTCTTCATTTCCATTTTAAGGCGTTCCCGCAGACATTTATTCGCCCCCACTCCCCCCGCGACGATCAGGTTCTGAAATCCGGTTTGCCTGAGCGCACGCCGACATTTGATCACAAGTGTCTCCACCACGGCCTGTTGGAAAGCGGCAGCAATGTTTTCCTTTATGCCCGGCTCATGCTCGTTGTCTCTCAGGGTATTCATGGCAAAGGTTTTCAGGCCACTGAAACTGAAATCCAGGCCGGGGCGGTCGGTCATGGGCCGCGGGAAGGCAAATCGGTTCAGGTCGCCCTGCTCGGCCAGATTCGCTAATGCAGGGCCACCCGGATAGCCAAGACCGAGCAAATTGGCGGTCTTGTCGAAAGATTCACCAACGGCATCATCAACAGACTGACCCAGAAGTTCATACCTGCCAACGGCTTGCACTGACATCAGTTGTGTATGTCCACCGGAGACCAGCAAGGCAACAAACGGAAATGACGGCGGATTTCCCTCCAGCATCGGCGCCAGCAAATGCCCTTCCATGTGGTGAACGCCTATTGCGGGAATACCGAGTGATAACGCCAGGGAACATCCAAGCGAAGTACCTACCAGCAAGGCTCCCATAAGCCCCGGCCCGCGGGTAAATGCAATGCCATCCAGATCGGCCAGCCGCAGACTGGACTGGTCCAGTACTTCCTGGATCAGCGGGGTTAATTTTCGAATATGATCACGCGAGGCCAGCTCTGGAACCACGCCGCCATATTCCGCATGCAGGGTGGCCTGACTGTATAAGCTGTGTCCCAGCAAACCGGTTTCAGTGTCGTAGGCTGCAACCCCGGTTTCGTCGCAGGAGGTTTCAATTCCCAGTACCTTCATTAAATTCTCTCATGCTCCATCCGGGTTCGGCTTTTTCTTTGCATTTGCCATTACACTTCTGTAGAATCTCACGCCCCTAAATTCAGGTTACTGCAGGTGAAGTATTAATGCCAACTGTAAAAATCAAGGAGAACGAACCTTTTGACATCGCAATGCGTCGTTTCAAGCGTTTCTGTGAAAAAGCCGGTATTCTGGCCGAAGTTCGCCGCCGCGAATACTACGAAAAGCCAACCCAGGTTCGCAAACGCAAGAAGGCTGCTGCTGTAAAGCGTTATGCAAAGAAGATCTGGCGTGAGCGTATGGCCCGCCGCCGCCTGTACTAGCCAGACATTATTTCCATCCCGGCGTTAAATATTTCTCCAGTTTGCAGTTTCTATGATGGCCGGTTCTCGTCTGGCTTCAATCGTGACCCGGCCCTGGGCTGACGTCTGTTGCCGGCACCGGGCGGGCTAAGTCCTGCGGTCTCCTTGTGATGTTATCATCGGCATCTGCACTCTGTTTCCCTTTAATTTACAAAGTAATTTATGGTATCCCCAATCAATAATCAGGTCCTGGCGGCGGATAAGTACGCAATTAGCGGAATTGAAATAGGCGTTGCTGACACCGGTGTTCATTATAGTAACCGGAATGATTTCGTTATCTTCTCGCTGACCGAGAATACCGCGACTGCCGCGACGTTTACCCGCAATCTGTTTGCGGCGGCGCCGGTTGTTGTTGCCGGAAAACATCTTCAGGCAACGTCACCCGCATACCTGATTATAAATGCCGGTAACGCAAACGCCGGTACGGGCAGGCGGGGACTGGAGGACGCACTCCATAGCTGCCGCTATCTGGCCGAGCTTCGACACATGTCGGCTGAATCGGTATTGCCATTCTCTACCGGTGTCATTGGCGAATACCTGCCAATGGATAAAGTCAGGATGGGAATTGACAAGGCGCTGCAAAACCTGACTTGTGAAAACTGGCAGGCCGCCGCGCAGGCAATTATGACCACCGATACGGTCCCAAAGATCGTCGTGGAAAATTTTTCCATTAACGGACTGGCCTGCAGAATTACCGGGATCAGCAAAGGCGCCGGCATGATTCATCCAAATATGGCAACCATGCTGGCGTTTATGGCCACCGATGCAGCCATCCCCCGGGCACTGTTGCAGCAGGCGCTACAGGCCGCTGTTGATGACAGTTTTAACTGTATTACGATTGACGGTGATACATCGACCAATGATGCCTGTGTCGTCTGTGCAACGGGGGAAGGCAGATTGTCGGTGGCTGAGAATGACTCGATTTATGACGCTTTTACGGCCAAACTTACATCGGTATGCCGGCGGCTTGCCGAGCTCATTGTACGTGACGGCGAAGGCGCGTCCAAACTGGCCCGCATCAGGGTAACCGGCGGTCGTAGTCGTAACGAGTGTAAGGCCATAGGCTATGCGGTCGCGCTTTCACCATTGGTAAAAACGGCGCTATTCGGCCAGGACCCAAACTGGGGTCGTATTCTGGCCGCTGTGGGACGTGCCCCGATTGATCCGTTTGATTTAACAAAAGTTGATATTTTTCTTGATGATGTCTGTGTTATCCATGAGGGGGAGAAGGATAGGTGGTACACAGAGGAAGATGGCGCCCAGGTTATGCAGCGCGACGAAATAACCATCACAATTGATATGCATCAGGGAAATAGTGAGGTCGAGATACTGACAAGCGATCTTTCGCCGGGTTACATCAGTATCAACGCCGACTACCGCTCTTGAGCGGAATCGGCAATGACGGCTTTAAGGAATCATCCGCCATGTCTCCCGGAGACGGATTCCTTGATAGGGCTTGCCTGTGGCAATACAAGACGGAAATATGAGTAACAAAACCGCATTATTATATGATCAGTGCCAGCAGTATTTTTATATGCATGGCAGAATCAACATTCCCGTACTGTACCGGGATATGGCGGAGTATGCTCAACATTTCAGCGTCGATATCGACCGGTACGGCGAAGGCGAGTTCCTGAATGGCTTCGAGGGCGAAATAGCTCGGCTACTGGGGAAAGAGGCAGCAGTGTTTATGCCCAGCGGCGTGATGGCTCAGCAGATTGCTCTACGCATACGGGCCGACCAGACTGGTCTGACCCGGATAGCCTATCACCCAACCAGCCACCTTGAGATCAATGAATATCAAGGGTATCGTTTTTTACATGGCTTGCAGGCCAGTCTCCTGGGTGAGCGTCGGCGCTTGGTAGAACCTGATGACTTTTCCGCTCTTGACGGACCCGCTTCATCATTATTGCTGGAACTGCCTCAACGCTGGGCCGGCGGACTTCTGCCGGAGTGGCGACAACTCGGTGACGTCATTGAGACCGCCCGTCAATACATGACTTATATCCATCTGGACGGCGCACGGTTATGGGAATGCTTGGATTATTACAGCCGGGAAAATGACTTCCAGCTATCTCATATTACCCAACCTTTCGATTCAGCTTATGTGTCTTTTTACAAGACTTTAGGCGGTATCGGTGGCGCAATGCTTGTAGGTGACCGGACATTTATCAATGATGCTCGAATATGGCTCCGGCGCCAGGGAGGAAATTTATATCAACTACACCCCATGGTGATCGCCGCACACATGGGCATGGATCGGCATCTGCCTCATATTCCAGCTTACGTTAAGCGTGCGCAAATGATCGCCGAACTTATTAAAGACATACCCAAACTAATCTGTTATCCCGAACAACCCAGAGTCAATATGTTGCATATTCACTTTGCGCAGGAGGCGTCAATACTCGAGAAAGTCAGAGACAATATTGCTAAAGAGTCCGGTATATGGGTGGCAGGAAAGTTCCATCCCTCCTACCTGGGCAGAACTGATGACCTTAACAGCTTTATGGAAATACATGTCGGCGAAAGCCTGTTGAATACTGATGATCAGACAATCTATCACTGCCTTCAACGGCTGGCGTCATCCGATAAATGAAGGGCCATTATCTGGAAAACCTGAGTTGGCAGGAAGCCGAATCTCTCATAAAACAGAATCGTGTCCTTGTCCTGCCACTTGGTGCCGCCAGTAAACAACACGGGCCCCATCTGCCCCTCAATACGGATGCTTTAACGGCGGAATATCTGGCAAGCAGGATCGCCGAACGGCATGATGTTACTATCCTGCCATTACTCGCCTATGGCTATTACCCCGCGTTTACCGAATATCCCGGTTCAGTCTCGCTGTGCAAAAAGACCTTTGAGGAAACCGTAATACAGATTTTTCGATCCCTGCACTCACATGGCGCAAAGAAGTTCTATGTTCTGAATACCGGCATCAGCACCAACTGGTGCCTGGAACCGGTGAGACAATACCTTCTCACTGAGAATGTGGTCATGGACTATAGCGACTTCACATCCATGCTCAAAGATCTGGAACAAAGTATCTCTGAGCAACCTTTTGGCAGTCATGCAGATGAAATCGAAACCAGCAAGATGCTGTTGATGCACCCGGACAAGGTGCAGCAGGATAAGGCTGTCCCGGAACTGAAACCCAGGCTCGGTCCTGGGCCTTTTACCCGCGACTCCCGGGCAAGCCGGGGGATAATCAGTTCGAGCGGCAGTTGGGGTGATCCGACCCTCGCCACTCGGGCAAAAGGTGAAATAATCGTCACTGCGCTGATTGAGCGTATCGGTCATGCCATTGAGGCGCTGGCCGATGATGACTATGACCCACCCCCACCGCGGACAAAATATCTGGACTGAAAAAAGATATGACGCAGATTGAGATAGTTTTGGGGATTATCGGAGGATAAGCAATCGGATAGCCTGTGTATGTCATCAAGATACAGGAGACTGCCCGATGCAGATCAAGGGCCTGCGAGTCAAATCATATAGTTGGAGCTGGCAACAACTCATGCAGGCCGCTTGAGCTTATCTCATAGAGACTAAACCTGGACATACATTACACTAACAGAGCCAACTGCAAAAAATTATCGTCACTTCTCATAATCTCTTCATGATTTTCATGCAGGTAACTAACTGATTTAAGGAAATTACGTGGCTCTCCTTTGAACAGTATCTCATCCGGGTCCTGCTTCTTCAGTTGTTCGCTGAGTTGAACCCTCAATCCGTGATCTTCCACGAGCCTCACGCTTGCCTCAATATACTCCTCTACCGTGTGTGTCACCAGCCAGTCAGGCAGACCCAGGCGCATAAACAACCCTTCGTCAATGTGTGACAACACTTCGGCACCGCTTAAGCAGATACCAGGCAATGCTTGACGCACGGTATCGACCAATCCATTTGTATTTCCAAATGGAAACGGGTTAATAAACATGTCGCACCGGTTCATGTTTTGCAGATAAACATCTCGGTTACTGTGCGGGTAAATGTATTGTCCCGGTAATATACCATTCACAAAATTTTCAATATAGACTTTACCCAAACCAATCGCATGCCCGGTCAGGAAATGAAATTCTACCGGTTGTTTACTGCTTTCCTTTATGGCACGACAGGTTTTCAGAAAATCAGGATTCAGCTTCATCGCGGTAGCGGCAACGGCTATTTTTATAACATCCGGCTTGCTGCGAATCTCCGGTTCAATTTTTGTAAAGTCATCATGTGGTGGCACATATGGCAAGCTATCTTTGGGCAGAGCCGCGACTTTCTCACTAAAACATTTCGGGTCTCCGACATAATCCTCTTCCACAAGAATATAGTCGATAAATTCCGAATGTGTCGTTGCCGGGTGTCCTAATGCCGCCATCTGAATGGGCGCCAGTCTGAAGTTAATCAGCACAACCGTCTGCAGAAACATCCCCACGCTCGGATAATAAATAATTTCCGGATTAAATCGAGCCACAAGTTCCATAACCCGCTGCACATTTTTATACAGTCCCTGTTCATGCGGTATATCGTAAACTTCATCAAATACTTTTTTAGAGTTTTCATCCGACATTCCACTTAAAGAAACACCAATCAGATGGTATTTTTCCCGCAAGGCCCTGGCAGCGGTTGAGTGAGTCCGGTAAATGGAGTGTCCCGAGAGAAACCACTCCAGTATCACCATAACAACCGGCTTCCCTTTAATCATATTTTTTTCTGTTCCGAATTCCCTGTCGGTCATTCCTTTGTTCATCATTTCCCTGCGAATCAGGCGATTGATACTTCGCTTGATGTCATGTTTGTTGGCAAGCATGGCGTAACTACAGTGCATCCAGACGTCATGAATATACCCCAAAGGAATATCAGACAGATCATCCAGTTCTCCCAGGCATTCAGGCAGCCAGTTCAGCAGCACTTCCTTTTTCTTGTGTGCCGCCTCGCTAATGACCGTGCGGGACGATAACAGACCAAGAAATAATGCTGCCGCAAGCTTTTTGTTAGCGTTCCATAGCATATCCGCCTGCATTGATATAAATGAATCACCGGAATACAGCATGGTGAATTTCAGCAGGTTCTTCTGGCTTATCTCGAAATTACCCGGCTGATCAAAGCCATTTAAGTTTAATAGATGCAGAATATGGTCGGCATTAGTAAACGAACTTGCTCCGAACAGCATCGCTATCCAGCGATGCAGCAGTATGAACTGATGAAATCCGGGCACACTGACGTGAAAATCAGGATCAGAAAACAGCGCGGACATTGCAGAGGTCAATCGCGTAATGATATGGCTATCTCGCTGCTCCTCCTGCCAGGAAGTACCTGATCGGCTGGTTCCAACCAGACCAAGCTGGCCGTAGCTTTTGTCGAGAATTCTCAGTAGTTTTATCAGCTCTCGCGCTGCTTCTTCATGCTGGCGCTGATAACAAAGCTGCTCGAAGCGTTCCAGTGCAAATTGTTGTTCTTCCGCCACTTTATATCCACCTGCCTTTTTATTGTTAAACCACAACGTTAACCAGCTTACCGGGCACCACTATTATTTTTCGTATCTCTACATCGTCAATAAATCGCTGTACATTTTTATTGGCCAGTGTGGCCGCCTCGATAGCTGCATTATCCGCATCGACGGCTACCGTTATCCTACCGCGAACCCGGCCCCCGACCTGCACTACCATTTCAATCGAATCTCTCACCAGCGCCGATTCATCAACTTCAGGCCATGGCGCATTCAAAATATCATCACCATAGTCCAGCTCGCGCCATAAGGTATGGGTGATGTGCGGCGCAATCGGTCCTAATAATCTGAGAACAATACCCAGGCCCTCAGCCAGCAGCCGTTTTCCATCATCAGAACCACCGAACCGGTATAATACGTTCACGATTGACATGCAGGCGGAGACAACCGTGTTGAACTGCTGACGTTCATAATCGAACAAAGCCTTCTTCAGATGCTCATGCACTTCCCTTCTGGCATTTTTTTGATTGTCCACTATCCCGTTACTCACGACCAATCCTCCGATTCCAGGGTGAGCACTGGCCAGATTCCACAGGCGCTTCATAAAACGCGAAGCACCTTCCACTCCCTCATCCGACCATTCCAGTAATTGCTCCGGTGGCGAGGTAAACATGATATAAAGGCGCACGGTATCAGCGCCATAACGATCTATCAACGTTTGAGGATTGACCCCGTTGTTCTTCGATTTGGACATTTTCTCAATGCCACCGGGGAAAACCGGCCGCCCATCAGACTTCAGCCTTGCGCTGATAACCTTTCCTTTGTTATCTCTCTCGGTTTCAATGTCAGCCGGATTAAACCACTCTTTGGAGCCATCTTCGTTTTGCCGATACCAGGTCTCGGCGACCACCATGCCCTGGGTGAGCAACCGCGTAAACGGTTCATCATTATCCACCAAACCCTCGTCTCGCATAAGCCTGTTAAAGAAGCGCGCATATAGCAGATGCAAAATGGCGTGTTCGATACCGCCTACGTACTGGTCAACCGGCAACCAGTATTTGGCACGCTCGTCCAGCATTGACTGGTCGGCATCCGGACAGCAATAACGTGCGTAATACCAACTGGACTCAAAAAAGGTGTCAAACGTATCGGTCTCACGTTCGCGGCCATCACCAAGATCATAAAACTCTGGCATACGTTTTAATGGTGAACCGGTTCCATCGACAATAATATCCTGCGGCAGCTTTACCGGGAGCCCGGTTGCAGGCTCAATACCTTCCGGGGTTTTAACTATCGGGATCGGACAGCCCCAGTAACGCTGACGGGAAACGCTCCAGTCGCGCAGGCGGAAGTTAATCTGCCTGCCGCCTTTGCCTCCGGCATTCAAGTGTTCGGCTACGGCGTCAAAGGCTTGGTCCGAAGTCAGCCCGCTAAACCGGGCAGATCGTCTCAAAATACCTTTTTCACTGAATCTCGTATCCCATTCGTCCCATATTAACGGGAGATCATCTTTAATTGATAATGCAGGAACCCGGCGATCTTCACTCAATTCTGCCTCTCCCGCCGCTGAGTTTATTTCTGATTCACTAATGTCTTTGCCTTCCCAGTGTGAGGGGACTATCACCGGTTTAATAGAGAGGTTGTATTTTCTTGCAAAGTAAAAATCCCTTTCATCGTGCGCGGGAACGGCCATCACCGCACCGGTACCATAGCCCATCAGGACAAAGTTGGCGGCATAAATCGGTACAATGCCGCCCGTAATCGGATGCACGGCGTTAATATCCAGGGCGATACCCGCCTTCTCCACGGTTTCAATCTCGGCTTCCGAAACACCGCCCTGCCGGCACCTCTCAATAAAGGCGGCAATATCCGCATTGCCTTCACCCGCCCGCAGCGCCAGAGGGTGCTCTGCGGCGACGGCCATGTAGGTCACACCCATCAGAGTGTCCGGACGTGTGGTAAAAACGGTAAGCTTTTCGTCAGTCTCTTCGATATTGAAATCAACCGTTACGCCTTCCGAGCGACCGATCCAGTTGCGTTGCATGGCAACAACCTGCTCCGGCCAGCCCGGTAATTTATCCAGACCATCCAGCAGCTCCTGTGCGTAATCCGTGATCTTCAAAAACCATTGCTCAATTTCACGTTTCTCAACTACCGCACCGGAACGCCAGCCACGACCGTCAATCACTTGCTCGTTCGCCAGCACCGTCCGGTCAACCGGGTCCCAGTTCACCGCCGCCTTCTTGCGATAGGCCAGATCTTTTTTCACCAGATGGGTAAACAACCACTGCTCCCAGCGATAATAATCGGCATCACAGGTCGCCAGCTCCCTATCCCAATCATAACTAAATCCCAGCAATTTGAGTTGGCCTTTCATGTATTCGATATTGGCGTAAGTCCACTCGGCAGGTGGTCTGGCATTTTTAAGAGCGGCATTTTCAGCCGGCAGACCAAAGGCATCCCAGCCCATGGGCTGCAGGACGTTTTTCCCCAGCATCCGCTGGTAACGGGAGATTACATCGCCGATCGTGTAGTTACGCACGTGTCCCATGTGTAACTCACCGCTGGGGTAGGGGAACATGGACAGGCAATAAAATTTTTCCTTATCCGGTTCTTCAATGACCTTGAATGACCGATTTTTCTCCCAGTACTGCCGGGCTGCCGCCTCCAATTGCTGTGGATTGTATTTTTCTTCCATGAAAGGGTTTGATCTGATCAAATAAGCCGCAAGAATACAGCAGTCAGACGATTATTCGTAGCGCCGCCAGAATAAAATGCAGCCTGCATGCAGAGAATATTCAGATGTCTGTGTCAGGCAGATTTACAAAGCAATGTAATCATCCGGGCGCCTCTCAAAGTAAATGGCTAATTGGGATAGCGTGAGATTACCTTTATATCAGGTGCAGCCAGTGCACAGATACCTTGGTTATGCCGATATAGAACAACCTGAGCAAGGCTGTCTCCATCAATCGAACCCGCTTTTGATCCTGGCCAACTTGCAGAATCAATTGCATTATTATTCAAAATAAGCTTATGGAAATTCTGATTAAATCAGAGTTTCCTGCGCCACAAACGATGTATCGCCAAAATCAATCACGATCAGTTATTGATTTTGAAAGGAAAGCAAAAATCACATTCTTGTTTGTCGCGCTCTGACAAGTTCAGGATAGAATTGTTCAGAGCTTCTGTATAATTGTTGTTTAGATTGATAGCTCGAAAAAGTTATATATTATAATTATGGTAAAGATTAATTATTATCTGCAATCAAAAGGAGAGTAAGATGTCAGGAAGTTATCCAGACAAAATAAAAGAACTGCCACTATATGATGGGCGCTTTGATGCCTACAGATTAGAAGCAAAAGATAGTGATGTTCTTTTTGCTTCATATCCGGCTGGAACCTCAATTCCATCACATGTTCATGATACTGATAATCACGGCGTCATCACCAAAGGCGAGCTGATTCTCACCATGAATGGCAACACTCAAAGGATTGGTATCGGTCAGTGGTATCATGTTCCTGCGAATGTTGAGCATTCTGCATTATTTGAAATTGAAACGGATGAAATTGAATTCTGGTTCAGAAAAAACACATAAACAAGCCAGGCAAGCAGGTGGCGTTCCGCCGCCGCTGAGTTCAAGCGTTAGCTTTCACAAAAAATAGTTAGTTTGTGGAGAATGAAGAAGTTAATTTTAATCTGCTTGATCGGCTTTGGAATTTATGGACATTTCCAGAAGAATCCGAAAACAACCCAGATTGCCCAGTCAACGTTCAGTATCGAATATTCAGCCAGTGACGAAACACTTGAGCGAGCGTATCAAAACAGACAGAGTAATCTGCAAATTGGCGATTCAGGTAAGATTATAAAAATTCCACCTGATGACTTAAAAGGTAGTCGCCTTAAGCATCGAAGATCAGGTACAGTTCTATGGCGAGTACAAATGGAACCCAAAAGATGGGAGCATGCACTGGACACATCATGATCCAAAAGGTCGCCGCGAAGATGGTTGATTAGTTCATGATGGCAGTATCTATAAATACCGGCGTGAACGGATAGAGCTTCCTTAATAAGGCAACCGGGTATTCGGCTGAAACCAGCCAAGGTAATAGCCCGCCATCAGGAACAAAAAGAGGCTGACGGAAAGAACAACGCGCCAGGTAAGTGCCTTCACAAGACGATCCGAGCTATCATCGTCTTTTATCATGAAATACAAACCGGAACCCAGGACAACCAAGATAATGATGAGGACGGCGATGACAATGATCTTTCCCAAGTTTGCGGCCTTTTTTGCTGAATTACGGACTGGGCGATACATTATACTACAGCCTTCCTGTCCGAGAGGCGATGTCACCTAGTGGCGGTAAGGCGACGACACTTCAGGCCATCGCTGTTGCCCAGCGTAGTCGTGCTGATAATGCTGGCAGCGCTGTGTTCACTCGGAAGCTGGCAGCTCAATCGTGCCGATGAAAAGCAGCGATTGATGGATCGCTATAGCAGGGCCTCGGAGTTGCCGACAGTGGATATTGGTAGTCTTGACCGGGATTGGCAGGGTTATCAATATCGCCGTATTGAGTTATCAGGCGAATACGATGAACTTCATCATATCCTGCTGGAAAATCGGATTCACAAAGGCCTGCCCGGTTATCTGGTTCTGACCCCGTTTGTTTTGGCGGGCGGAGATAAAGCGGTGTTGGTGAATCGCGGTTGGATAGCGAAAGCAAAGGACTCTAAAGAATTGATCAGGATTGACAAAAATGTATCACGGATAAACGGTTTGGTTAGCCATCCACCATCTGTTGGTATGAAAATGGGCTCACTGGACGACTCGCCTGCGGGTTGGCCGAAGGCAATTCCCTATGTGGAAACCGAATGGATGGCGTTGCAGCTCGCCAAACCGATCTTGCCCTGGGTGGTATTGCTTGACCCGGATGAACCCCATGGATTCATTCGTGAATGGCAACCGTCGGTGCGTATGGGGCCGGAGAAACATAAGGGCTATGCTTTCCAGTGGTTTGCACTGGCCATAGCACTGATTTTTTTATTTGTGGCCGGTAGTCTGAAACCGAAGGGTGCGGTGGCGAACACTCAGGTTGCCGGCAGTGAGGATCGGCAATGAGCCCTCGTGCGGCACTTGTATTGACAGCGGCGGTATTTATCGTCTCACCGATTCTAGCATGGCTGATTCACGCCGGCGTTATTGACATCGGGCTGGAAACGGCTGGCGGCAAGAATCGAGGAGAACTGATACATCCTGCGCGGCTGCTTGCAGGATTTGAACTGGTTGATGACGAAGGGCAACCAATTGATCGGGAAAACTTTCTTGGTAAATGGTCGCTACTCGAGATTGTAGATAATGCCTGCCTTGAAGACTGCATGAAAAATATTTATAAAATGCGCCAACTCCGCCTGGCGATTGGTAAGGACGCTTATCGTATGCAGCGTGTCGTGATTGCTGAAAAAGACACCGATATGCGGAAAATAATGTCGGACAACCCCGGTACCCTGTTCTACCGTATTGTAGAGAAGTCTCAACCGATGCTGGCACAGTTTCCAGGATATGTGGAAGGAGACATATCCCTGATAGCGGGCAGGATCTATATTGTTGACCCGCTTGGAAACCTGATGATGCGGTATCCTGGTAATGTTGACCCATCGGATATTCTTGAGGATATGCGTCATTTGCTTAAAGCGACCTGGATTCGCCCCACCGGTAAGTCATGAATAAGCGTTTATATGGAAATCTCCTGCTTTTTGCAGTTGCACTGACCGCGCTTGTTGTTGTGCTGGGGGCCTTTGTCCGACTGGCTGATGCTGGTCTGGGCTGCCCTGACTGGCCTGGCTGTTACGGCCATATGGTTGCACCCTTAACCGATGCTGAAATGGCCAGGGCTGAGCGGGAACACTCATGGCGTCCAGTAGATTTTTCCAGTGCCATCAAGGAAATGGTACATCGCTATTTTGCCGGCGGTCTGGTTTTAACCGTATTTGTTCTCATGGTATTGGCCTGGAAAAATCACCAGGATGCGGACGCGCCGGTCAGACTGGCGACTTTTGTGATGGCATTGATTCTGTTTCAGGCCGCGCTCGGCATGTGGACAGTGACCTGGAAGCTGAAGCCGATTATTGTAACGGGCCATCTCCTGGGAGGCTTTGCAACATTGGCCTTGCTGTGGCTGATGGTGCTGCGCATGAGGCGTGTTGACATTGCTTCTGCCACCGGCGCAACCGCCGGATTTAAACTTGCAGGTTTTGCCGGACTGGTCATTGTAATTGTCCAGATTACACTGGGCGGTTGGACCAGTTCCAACTATGCAGCACTTGCCTGCCCTGACTTTCCCACCTGTCAGACACAGTGGTGGCCAGCTATGGACTGGTCGGAAGGATTTGTGCTCTGGCGCGGAATCGGTCAGAACTATGAGTTTGGCGTACTTGAACCAGATGCCCGAACCGCAATTCACATGGCACACCGCATCGGTGCCATGCTGACTTTTTTGTATATTGCGGCGCTGTCAATCGCAGTGATGAAAGCAGACGTTAGTCGAATAATAAAACGTATTGCCGGAATTGTGATGATAATATTGCTAATCCAGATTTCCCTGGGAATCAGCAATATCATCTTCTTCTTACCGCTGGTAGTTGCAACGGCACATAGCGCAGTTGGCGCCATGCTGTTATTGAGTATGGTCACGCTGGTATATTCCATGTACTGCTGGTCCGGGCGGGATACAAAAATCGAGGCTGAAAATAATGTGTGATCAAGCCATAACAACGCGGTCAACCTGGGAAAGTTATTACGAGATGACAAAACCCAATGTAGTTTTTCTGATCGTATTTACCGCCATTGTCGGCATGATGCTGGCAACGCCTGGTATGGTGCCGTTGCCGCCCCTCATATTTGGCTCGATTGGTATCGGCCTTGGTGCGGCCTGCGCCGCCGTCATCAACCACATGGTTGATCAGAAAATTGACATGCGCATGAACCGCACCGCGAACCGCCCGTTACCGACTGGCCAGGTGGATAATATTCAGGCCGGTGCATTTGCGCTGGCTTTAGGCAGCTTATCAATGCTGATTCTGGTTGGGCTGGTTAATCTGATAACGGCCGCACTGACATTTGTGTCCCTGATCGGCTATGCGTTTGTTTATACCATGTACTTGAAGTGGGCCACCCCGCAGAATATCGTGATTGGCGGTGCCACGGGCGCTGCGCCCCCCATTTTGGGATGGGCGGCTGTTACTGGTGATATACATCCTCATGCGTTACTGCTTTTCTTGATTATTTTTGTCTGGACTCCACCCCATTTCTGGGCATTGGCAATTGCCAAAAGACATGAATATGAAAAGGCCCGTTTGCCAATGTTACCCGTGACCCACGGCGTCGCATTCACGCGGCTTCACATACTGCTATACACAATATTGTTATTTCCGATCTCGCTTCTGCCATTTGCCGTTTCCATGAGCGGTTGGCTGTACTTTGCCGGTGCAATTGGACTGGGTGGCGGGTTTCTTTACCACGCCATTCAGTTGTACCGCCACCCGGAGGATGATCAGTATCTGCCGATGAAGACATTTGGTTTTTCGATCCTGTATTTGATGGCGCTGTTTGCGTTTTTGTTAGTGGACCACTACACGCCGATGGCTATTTCGCTATTTTCACAAGGATACTTCGGATAAAACTATTGAGCGCAGACTTAGGGAAACTCTGATCAATTCGTCATAACCCCCTTATTTAATATAAATAAGGATCGCGATATACTGCTTTAACGGCTGGGAGGTCCGGCCCGAATTTCCAGTGAAACATGCTTTGGGGAAGTATTCATGAAAATAACTGTAATGATCCTGGCAACCAGCCTGTTTACTTTTCAGGTGTTCGCAGATGATAACGTGGCGGCTGGTGAAGACAAGATCCACACCTGTATCGGATGTCACGGTGCGCCCAATATAGATAACGCCTATCCGACTTATAAAGCGCCGAAAATCGGCGGCCAATCAGCCGCTTATATTGTAAATGCACTGAAGGCATACGCCGACGGCAATCGTCAGCACTCAACCATGAGGGCGCAGGCTCAATCAATGACAGACGAAGACATGGCTGATATTGCCGCGTACCTTGAGTCACTTAAATGAAGGGTATGATAATGAAGCTACCAGACATACTGATTATCGGTTTATTGGCAATCTCTGCTTCTTCAGCCTTTGCCTATAAAGGCGACGCTGCTGCCGGTGAAGCCAGGGCGACCGCCTGTGCGGCCTGTCACGGGCAGGGTGGTAACAGCACGATTCCCATAAACCCTTCCCTGGCCGGGCAAAACTACACATACCTTGAGCGTGCTCTTCTCGATTACCGCAGCGGTGCCCGCAAAAATGCCATCATGGGCGGTCAGGCAGCCGGCTTGAGTGATGAAGATATAGCCAATCTTGCAAAGTACTACTCTTCACAAGCGGGGGCACTGGTCGATCTGAAGTTCAGACGACCACATGGCCGGTAGTCTGATATTGGATTTTATTCTGTCAATTCCGCAATTGGTATGTTATAACTCTCTGAACTGAATGATGGAAAATGATGGAAAAACGTCCTTATTTTCGTAGTTTACGAGGCAGGCTTACGAATCGTGCCCTGCTGTTGGGGTTATTGCCGATTTTAATTATTGGCGGAATTTCCTTTTATGGTTTTCAACAGTTGGCCAGGAATGCAACTGTGCAGTTGCAGAGCAGCGAATCAGAATTACTGGAGAGTCTGGTTGGAGCCAATCTGACTGTTGCCGCCAGGCGCACCGTCGAACAGTTGGATAACTTTTTGCTGGAACGCATTTCAGACGTGATAGCCTGGGCTTCCGCTCCGACCGTGACTGACGCGGCTAAAAAAGCGGCAACCGAGCATCAGACGCAAGGACTTACTGAACTCTCAGTGAGTCATGTCGAATCCAGATTCAAGGACAGGAAAAGCCTCAATGTATCACCTGTTGCGACATCATATCTCTTGCAGCAGGTGCAGAATTCCCAGCATTTTGGCGAGGTATTTTTTACCGACAAACATGGATTTAATGCCGCATTGACCAACCCAACATCTGACTTCGTTCAACGGGATGAAAACTGGTGGAGAGCGGCTTGGTTGAACGGTATTTCAATAGGGCAGATTAAGTATGATGACTCTGCCCGTATCTGGTCGGTGGATATTTCTGTGCGTATCGACGACCCGGAAGCCGGAATCAGTCTGGGTGTAATGAAAGCGGTGCTCGGTGTTTCCCTGATCCAGGAAGTTGCTGATTCGCAGGCAAACACCATAGAGGGCGGGTCCATAACCATTATCAACGATGCCGGATTGCTGGTTGCGGAGACTGAGAGCGACCATCAGCGCGAGCGCATCATGAATGAATCCGTCAATCTGCGAACGGCCAATGTCGATGAACTCGATACCGTATTCGGAAATTCACGCAGCGGATTCATATTGGCCGACTCCGATGTGATCGGGTTCGCCCGGTCTGCCGGTCCCGAATTGTACGGAAGCGTGGTGGCACGCTTTCGAGGTTTTAGCTATACGGCAATAGTCAGGCAGCCCAATGAGATTGCATTGCGGCCCATTCAAGGCCTGAAATCCATTCAGAGTGAAATTATCACTTCGCAGAAATGGATGGTTTACATACTGGCCGGGGCTGTAATCCTCGTTGTGCTATTCGCAGTCGGCCTGTCCAACTCCTTATCACGCTCAATTACCCAACCCCTGAATGAGCTGCGTGATCTGGCCGATGAAGTCAGTAAGGGCAATACTGAGCGCAGTATCAAGGTTAGCTCCGACGATGAGATCATGGATGTGGGTGTAGCCTTCGAAAGAATGAGAACATCGATCGCTATCTTGATTGAGCGCATGAAGAATTACAAAAATAGAAGCGCTTCTTAACAGGGAACCTGGGGGCTGCTTTGGCTGCGAGTCAGTTTGTTCCGAAATCAGAACTGGTTAATCAGCTTCGCCATATTATGAACGCTGGCAAAACCGGCTATCTCTCTATTGTGACCGATACGAGCCGGGCGGCGTTGTTGCGGTTCCAGCAAGGGAAACTGGTGCAATCCAATGTACGCTCGAAGAATGTCTCAGATGCGATTCAGGTGATCAATCAATGCCGGCAGGTGAAATTTACTTATGCGGATGCTCCTGTGGATGGCCACTCCGACATCATGCCGATGGACACGTTTCTTCAGTTGATACTCCTGGAGGACGACAGTCAGGTTCCATCTTCCAAGGAGGAGACTGCTGAAACTGAAATAGCGTACTCCGAGGCCCGCGTGTTGAAAGACATGGCCGCTAATTATTTAGGCCCGATAGCAGACTTCATCGTGGAAGAAGCACTGGCAAACAACGAAAACATGCTACAAGCTGTGCAAAGTATCACCAAATCCATTCCCGACCCGAATCAGGCCGGTCAGTTCAAATCGGAGGTGCTGGCAATTTTGCGCGACATTTAACGCTTGATTCCTCAAGTTGTTGAGAATTGCATAGATACCTCCCCAGATAGAGTCGGGGGGTATAATTTTCTTTTTATTCACCTGCAGGATTTATTGATCTGGATTAAGTCACTTGAAAATCAGCCTCATGCCACGTGGAAAACCGCTTTGCTTGTTGTATGATGAAGATCGCAGGAAGGCACAGGCTTCAAGATCAATGCTTCCTGTCCCCTGTAATAACACAATGCATTTTCGGAGAATTAAAATGACTTTGAAGAAAACTTTGGCCCTGTTGGCTGTCACGGGTGCGACTGTAATGATGGGATCATCTATTCAGGCCCAGCCCTGGAGCGGTTCTGGCTATGGTGGTGATAATTTTGGTACTTCCGGTTGGGGCGATGGGCGCAGTTCCGGCCGTGGTAACGCTTCCGGTGAAGGAGATTTCAATATGAATTTCTCTGGTCGTGGTCAGGGTAATATGGACGGCGACAGTAACTGGCAGGGTTCCGGTTATGGTTCCGGCAACAACCAGGGCGGCTACTATGGTGGTGGCCCATACGGTTATGGCCCCCGTGGTTACGGTACGCCCCCCGGTTACGGTACGCCCCCCGGTTACGGTGCGCCCCCCGGTTACGGTACGCCTCCCGGTTACGGTACGCCTCCCGGTTACGGTGCGCCCCCCGGTTACGGTACGCCTCCCGGTTACGGTGCGCCCCCCGGTTACGGTACACCCCCCGGCTATGGTGCGCCTTACGGTGGTTACGGTGCCCCCTATGGTTACGGTGCTCCAGGGATGATGCCGCAGATGCCTATGCCGCCGCGTCCCGCGCCTCTGGCACCACAACAACAGGTTCCGGCACAGAATAATTAGAGCCTGCTCTGCAGTAAATTGCCCGTTAAGATCCATGGTTTCATCAGGAGCCATGGGGCTTACGGAGCCACTTGCTTACCAGCTAATCTGAGTCAACCCGCCGGTCGCGTATTCCATGCGTGAAAAGCGCCTGAATGCCTGATCGCTGAACCAGGGAGTGGATGTAGTTTCGATAATGCGCGACCGCACTGACGCCATTTGCGGCAACATCGTATATTTTCCAGTTACCCTGGATGCGTGCGATGCGCAGCTCAACAACAGTCGGGTACTGATTTTGACGATAGACGTGAAGAACGACGTTGACTCTCCCCCGATAGAGATTGCCGTTAATATTCATTAGCTGTGCCTGCCCTCCCTTGTAGGCGGAAAGATTATTGACCAGAGCGGCAAGAAATCTCCGCTTTATCATAGCACTGACTGCACTATGCTGCTGCCGATCAAGAGAGTATTCCAGGCGGCCTAATACCATACTCGACATCACGGAAAAGTCGAAGAAAGGTGCCACCTCGGTTTCGACAAACTGTTGCAGGCTGGCCGGGTCATCGAGTTGTTTTGACTCAACGAATGCCCGGATCCTGTCGATACCGGCCTGCACCACTTCGCGGGGATTCTGCACAGAATACGAAGTCGGACCGGGAGGGTATCCGCCGGGCGACTGACTGGGGCGCTGCGCGTGAACCTGGGTGAAGAGGGTCAAACCGACAATAATGGTAACCAGCAGTGTTCTCATATTCCTGTTCCTTTGGTAGTGAATTGGATTTCATCGTTACCGGATTACCCGGTCAGTATAGCGGTTGTTAAATAAGGATATAAGGCGGGCATGAAAAAAACCGGCGGCTGACCGGAGAATAGACGAAAATAGCAGATCGTTCTTATTATTGGCGGATTGTCAGCGTATCACCGCGTTGTATCAATTCCAGCCGCTTCAGAAAAGACATACCAAGCAGGATTTCATCCGTGTTCATATGGGGATTTATCTGGGCGGCTATATCATACAATTCGATATTGCCAATACCGATGGAGGCAAGCCGGGTGTTATAGGTTTCAATAACTCCATTTGCGGTATTGGCGTATGAGCGCGTCCCCGCTTTTAATGACAGACGCCGGGCAATATTCTCCGGGATGGAAACCAGAGTGGCACCGGTATCAAGGAGGAATGTCACAGATTGGTCATTAATCCTGCCCCGGGCCAGATAATGTCCCTGCTTATTGCGCTTAAGCCTGATTTCACGCAACCCCTGATCAGATATACTGGATTGAATGTTTTGATTGGGATTCCACTGCTTATCCAGAATATCGCTGAAAAGAAGACTGAGCAGACCGACTGCAATTATCCAGGCGACAATGATCATATGTCGTCCCATACTCTTTTGAGATTGATCCTCTGATTTCGGCATTACCTTCTCCCGACAATGAAAAAACCCGTAGAAGAAAAAATACTTATCCCCGGTTCCGCTGGAGAACTGGAGGCCCTGTTGAGCGTAGTCGATGACTATGGTGACAGTATCGGTATCATCTGTCACCCACATCCGCTGTACGGTGGCAGCATGAACAACAAGGTGGTTCACTATACCGCCCGCGCACTGCACAAAGTCGGGATGCCTGTGCTGCGTTTCAACTTCAGGGGAGTTGGGCGCAGCGGAGGCGAGTTCAGCAATGCCATTGGAGAAGCTGACGATCTCAAGGCGGTTGCCGAGTGGTTACGACAAAAATACCCTGCCCGAAGCCTTATAGTAGCGGGCTTTTCATTCGGTTCCTATGTGGCGGTAAGTCAGGTACGGGCATTGGCCGCAACAAAGCTCATATCCATTGCCCCGCCGGTGAATCTATATAATTTTCATGAACTGGCACCGCAAATTCCCTGGTTGGTAATCATGGGCGATGAAGATGAAGTTGTACCGGTGTCTGAAGTCCGGCAATGGCTGGAAAATAAAGCCTCAAACCGCCAGGTGGTGTGGATGAAGGGAGCAAGCCACTTTTTTCACGGCCGCCTGCCGGAATTATCCGGCCACATCGAGAATTGGCTGACCACTAACACAGATTAATAACGAGGGAGCGAGCGGAAGAACTCGGTCTTTTTTACGCACTGACCATGGTGTTCTTTGACGCAGGTATGGCAATTTAACCGGCACAAAGTAGCCGCCGGGGAGTAGGGCCTATCTTGTCTTTCGGTTTGCCAGCCAAGCGCTACGGGAATCCGATAAAACCAGTGGACGAATAATGTCACCGCAATGGAATCGAAGCTGCCCGTGCTCCAAATCCTCAATATAAAGCTTCAACGTCTCTCTGATGGAAGGAAAGGCCAACTCCTCCCAGGGGATATCCCGAGGATCAACCAGATTGACCTCCGATGATTCCGGCCCCGGCCCGAACTCATGACCAACAAGCCTGCCGTAGTAGATCATATAAACCTGATTAATATGTGGCAGGTTGAGCAGGGAAAAAAGCCCGTGAATTTTTATTTCCGCCCTCGCTTCCTCCCATGTCTCTCTGGCGGCAGCCTGTTCGACAGTCTCATGATTTTCCATAAAACCGGCGGGCAGAGTCCACATCCCCCTGCGAGGCTCTATGGCCCTTTTGCAGATAAGAATCTTGTCTTCATGGGTAACAAGGCAACCTGCCACAATATTTGGATTCTGATAATGGACAAAATTACAATCTCCGCAAATGAAGCGCGGGCAACTATCCCCGTCAGGTACACGCAACTTGACATCGCCTGAACCACATTGCGAACAGTAATTAATTTTCACGTCGGCGCTGGTAAATATCGGATATATGTATGGTGCCTACATTGCGCGACTCATAGGCAGAAAGCAAGCACTTGTCCGGGTTCAGTACCTGTGAAACAACATCAAGCTAGCCGCTTGATGTTGCAGGGCGTTAGCCTGAAACATCTTTAACCGGCCCGACCCTCGAATAGAAATCCGGATAAAAACCCCGCTGAAAACACAACAGAGCAACTGGTATCACCGCAAATAGCCGCCGGGGGATCTGCCCCCGGCGGCCATGCCAATCGCTACCAGCGCAGCTTCCACTGTGCGCCGATGCCGTGGTTCGCCCTGCCCTCGTCGTTCCGGCGGCGCAGGGCCTTGATGTCCAGTTCGGTATCCAGATTGCCCGGTGCCGACAGCAGGCGCCAGCCCAGGGTCAGGTCGTGCCCGGAATCGGACGACGACAGGCCCGCATATGGAATGCCGGTGGCGCCGTCACTCAGGGCAAGGCCCCACTCGCCCTCCAGGCTCCAACGACCGGAGGCCGGGCCGGGCTGTGATGAATCCTCCTCCAGTGCGTCCGATAGCGAATCCGACAACAGCCGATCCAGGCCACCCGAGGCCGGAGCGGTGCCGTATTCCTGACGTAGACTCAGCGACGGGCCATGAGCGGAACCCGGCTGCCGGTCGTAGCGCAGCGAACCAGACACGCCCCACTCACGCCGCTCGGCGGCCTCATGATCCAGCAGGCGCCGGCCACGCAGGTCAATGGTCAAGCCCCTGGAGGGCAACTGCCAACTGATGCCGCCGCCCAGTTCCACGCCCAGGCCGTCGCTGGTATCGCCGCCGTCATAGCGCAGCCCCAACTCCAGTTCCGGGATCAGCCGACCACCGTCCGCCTGCGGCAACTGCCAGGACCACTCCAGACCCATTCGGAAACGCTTTGTGTTCGATGTCAGGCCCAACACACCGTCGGCATCGTCCGATTCAATACGCGCCAGCGCCGCATCCGAGATCAGCGTCAATGTCAGGCCGCCCTCTTCTAGCGGGCGCTCCAGCAGCGTGCCGCGTACACCGGCCGAGGCCGATCTCTGCTCGATGTCATGCTCCGTACTCATCGTGGCCGAAGTCTGCTCCAGGGTCTGCTCCAGTTCGCCACGGCCATAACTCGCCGCCGCCCACACCTGCAATCGCTGCGTCACGTTATGCCGGATATACGGCAGCAGCGAGGTCAGCTGGCTCGACAACTCGCCCTGTTCCGAAGTGCCGCTCCAGTCGCCATCGCCGTCGCTGTACGACAGCGCCAGTCCGAGCAGCGTGCGGCCATTGTCGCGATCCACGCCCAGCATGCCGGTGGTCACATCGCCATCCACCGTGACGCCGTCCTGTCCATCCTCGTAGCGCGAATAGGACGCCTGACCCCACACCGAAACCCCGTTCTCTCCGCCGCGGTGCACAAAGCGGCTGCCGCGCAGCATATCGCGCAGCGACAGTGTCCTGGACAGGTTCAACAAGCGGTCAACCGAACCGGCGCCCAGGCCATCACCGCCGCCGCCCTGACCGAAGCCGTCCGCCGCATAACTCGTGCCGGTTGCATTACCGCCCCCATGCAGCGCTCGACCAGCGGACAGGCCGCTCACATTGCCCGACAGCCCAGGTTGATCGGCCACCGACAAGCGGTAATCCAGGCCGCCCAGCATATGCTCTACCGCCGTCAGACCGAAGCGCGGCAACCAGGCCGCCTGCGCCGCCTGCATCTCTTGCGTATCGGTGGCATCGTCGTCGGTCACCGTCACCGTCACATCCTGATTCAGGTCAGCCACCGGATAGTTGCCGCCGTCGCCCGTGGTGATCGCATGGCCGATGGTCGCCTCACGATCGCCGGTATCGTCGTCGTTTATGCCGGTCACCGTCACCATCTGCTCCGTGTCCCAGTTGACCGTCGTGAACGTCAGGATCAGCGGGTTCACCGTGGCCGCGCTTTCCAGATTGGAACTCGCCGTGATCTCCACTTCGCCGGACGGTGGCGTGTCCAGCACCACCGTGTAGGTGTCCATGCCGTTAGCCTCGGCGACCGTGATGCGGGCCGTGCTCAAGGTCACGCCCGGTGCCGCATCGTCGTCGGTCACCGTCACCGTCACCGCCGCCGGGGTCGGAGGGCCGCCGGTCGGGTAGTCGCCGCTGTCGCCGCTGCTGATGCGGTGGCTGAGCGTCGCCGTGCGGGCATCGCCGGGGTTGTTTATGTTGTCATCAACTCCCGTGACCGTCACCGTCTGCTCCATATCCCAGTTGGTCATAGTGAACGTCAGGATCGGCGGGCTCACCGTGGCCGCACTGGTCAGGCCGGAGGTCACCGTGATCTCCACTCCGCTCGCCGGTTGGGTGGCCAGCACCACCGTGTAGGTGTCCGTGCCGCCGGCCTCGCTGCCGTTCTCCAGAACCGTGGTGGAACCTGCCGTCTCGCTGATGGTGATGGCCGCCGTGTCGTCGTCGGTGATGATCACCGTCACATCGTCCATGACCGCGCCATAACCTGTCGTGCCTGAGGCCGTATGCGTCAGCGTCACCGTGTCGTTTGCCGCGTCGCCGTCCTGGGCCGCGGTCACCGTCACCGTCTGGGCCGTGTCCCAGTCGGTCATCGTGAACGTCAGGCTGGTTTCGTCCGGCGTCAGGTCGGTGCCGCTATGACCGCTGACCGTGACCGTCACGTCCCCCGTCGGGATCGTCGTCAGGGCCACCGTGTAGTTGGTGGTGGCACCTTCGGCTACCGTGATCGTCTCGCCAGAGAACGACAGGCCGGCCTCGTCGTTGTCGGTCACCGTCACGGTGACATCCTGATTCAGGTCAGCCACCGGATAGTCGCCGCCGCCGCTGCTGATGCGGTGGCTGAGCGTCGCCTCACGGACGGGGTTGACCCGATTGTCATCAACGCCCGTGACCGTCACCGTCTGCGCCGTGTCCCAGTTGGTCATAGTGAACGTCAGGATCATCGGGTTTACCGTGGCCGCACTGGTCAGGCCGGAGGTCACCGTGATCTCCACCTCGCTCGCCGGTTGTGAGTCCAGCACCACGGTGTACGTGCCCTCATCGCCCTCTGCAATCGTTATCGCCGTCTCGCTGATGGTCACGCCCGCCTCTTCGTCGTCGCTGGTGTTGACCGTGATCTGCGCCGTCAAGGTGTTGTAGTTGCCGCCGGTGGCCGTGTGCGTCAGCGTCGCCGTGTCATCGACGGCGTCGGCGTCTTGTCCCGCCGTCACCGTGAAGGTCTGTATCATATTCCAGTTGGCCGCCGTGAACTCCAGGCTGTCCGTATTCAGCGTCAGGTCGGTGCCGGTGTGACCCGTGACCGTCACCGTGACATTGGCCGTCGGGGTGGTGGCCAGGGATACCGGGTAACCGACGCTGGCACCTTCAGTGACCGTCAGGGTCGGCGGCAGCACGATGGTCGGTTGTTCCATGATGGTGAAGGCCAGGCTGCCTGTGCCGGCGGCACCGCCGCCCAGGCCGCTGCCGGAGTTGCTGTCCAAAGTGCCCAGGGCGATGGTGATGGTCTCGCCGGTGTCGGACGTGCCGTCAACCTGCACGGCCAGGGCCAGGGTGGCGGTGGCCGCAGCCGGGCCGGTAAATGTCACCATGCCGGCGGTGGCGCTGTTCGGGATGTCGTAGGCGATGTTGTCCGCCGGGATGCCGGTCAGGGTGTAGTCCGTGCCCCGTGTCGCATTGCCGCCCAGGGTCAGCGGCACGGCCAGGCTTTCGCCGGCGACCAGGGCGCGGTCCAGGGTGACCGTGAGGTTGCGGGTGACGCCCTCACTGATATTGCCCGCCGTGCCCGTCAGGGTCACCGTGGTGGCGTCGTCGTCGGTCACTCCGACCATGGCCGAGGACGGCATACCGACGGTGTAACCGGTGCCGTCCGCTATGGTTACCGTGATGGTGCCGTTGGTCTCGTCGGTGCTGTCGGTCTGTGTGGGGATTTCAACGGTGGCCGTGGTGGCTCCGGACAGGGTGACCATGTTGTCGCCTTCGTCGCCTGCATCCAGATAATCACCGGCGGCGGCGTCCGCTACGGTCAGGTCAATCATCAGGGCGCTGCCCGGAACTCGATTGGCCGTCACGGTGAAGGTCACGGAACTGCCCTCGGTGACGGCAGTTCCGCCGGTGATGCTGATGAGCAGCGGGTCTTCGATGCTGAAGTCGTCCAGGCTGTCTGTGCCGCTGGCGCCGCCGTCCAGGCCGGTGCCGGAGTCGCCGTCCAGGGTGCCCAGGCCGATGATGACTGTCTCGCCGCTGGCTTCAACATCGCTGTCGGGGGTCGCGCTCAGGGTCAGGGTGGCGCTGGTGGCCGATGGGCCGGTAAAGGTCACCATGCCTGTGGCGCTGTCCAGGCCGGTGTAGGCGACGCCGGTCGCCGCGGTGCCGGTGACGCTGTAGTCCGTGCCCGGTGTCGCCTCACCCATGAAGGTCAGCGGCACCGGCAGTGCCTCGCCCTCGGCCAGGGCGCGGCTCAGGGTGACGGTGATTGCTTTGGCGGCGCCTTCCATGACGTTGCCCGCGGCGCCCGCCAGGGTCACTGTGGTGGCGTCGTCGTCGGTCACCGTCGCCGTTACTAAGACCGGGGCGAGTGCGTTGTATATGGCATCGCCCGTGGAGTTGATGGCGTGGGTAATGGTCACTTGCTGATTGGCGGCGTCGGCGTTGTTATCCAGCCCGGCGACGGTGATGGTCTGGACCGTGTCCCAGTTGGTGGCGGTGAAGGTCAGGGCGGTCGGGTTGACCGTGGCGGTGGCCGTCGTGCCTGAGGTGGCCGTGATGGTGACGTTTGCGGTCGGTTGGGTGGCCAGCATCACGCCGTAGTCGTCCGTGCCGTCTTCGGTGAGCGTGGTGGCGTCGTCTGTCTCGGTGATGATCACGCCCGCCGTGTCGTCGTCGATGATGGTGTAGGTGACGCGGTTGGCGGTTGGGGAGATGACGACTTCGGGAGCGGTAGTGGATCTCCGTTGCAAGGTCAGGGTCACGGTCTCGTTCAGCTCGTCCACTGTGTCGCCGTTTATCCGAATCTTGTTCTGAGTGCTGGCGACACTGGAGGTAGTAACAGTCACGCCAACTACACCCGACGAGCAACTAGAGTCGCTGGCAATGGATGGTGCAGTATTATTGGGGTGGGTGAACCGCCAGTCGGCACTGTCGCCACGGGTGGCGGTGCCACTCAGACATATGCCGAAACTGAACCCCACAGGATGTGGCGGGTCGATGGTTATCGTCACGGTCGCGCCGTCGGTAATGCCGGAATCGCCCTCGGCGGCCATGGTGCGGTCCAGGCTGATTGATACGGTGTGGACGACGGTATCGGTCACCATCACGTCGAAGGTCGTGTCGCTGGCGTGCGGGTCGGCGCCGCCGCCGACATTGGTGGCCCGGCTGGCGAGGTCGAAGCCGTTGGCGCTGTCGTCGTTCGGGCCCAGCGCGATGGTGTAGGTCTCGGTGCCGCCACCTTCGGCGGTGTCGTCGAGCGTCGTGGTCAGCACCAGGGTGGCGGTCTCGGCGCCTGCGCCTGCAAAGCTCAGCAACGGAGTGGCCGTGGCCTCTGCCGACAGGGTGACGCCGGTGCCGGCGGCTGCCAGGCTCCAGTCGTCTGTGGTGACTCCGGTGCCGCCGATTGACAGTGGCACGTCGATGATTTCGCCGGCTGTCAGTGCCCGGTCCAGTTCGATGGTGAAACCCACTGTGCCGCCTTCTTCAATGGCGCCGGTGCCGGTGCGGGTCAGGGAGACGATGGTGGGGTCGTCGTCGGTGATGGTGTAGGTGACGCGGTTGGCGGTTGGGGAGATGACGACGTCGGCAGGGGTTTGTGGGGTCCGTTGCAAGGTCAGGGTCACGGTCTCGTCCAGCTCGTCCACTGTGTCGCCGTTTATCCGAATCTTGCGCTGAAAGCTGTCGACATCGGGGCTAAGAACAACTATGCCAACACTACCCGACGAGCACCTGGCTAAAGCTTCAGGGACGGTGCTAATGGATATTGCACTATTATCGGCTAGGGTGAACCGCCAGTCGGCACTGTCGCCAGGGGTGGCGGTGCCGCTCAGACATATCTCGAATCCGAACCCCGCATTCGAACGTGGCGGGTCGATGGTTATCGTCACGGTCGCACCGTCGGTAATGCCGGAATCGCCCTCGGCGGCCATGGTGCGGTCCAGGCTGATTGATACGGTGTGGACGACGGTATCGGTCACCATCACGTCGAAGGTCGTGTCGCTGGCGTGCGGGTCGGCGCCGCCGCCGACATTGGTGGCCCGGCTGGCGAGGTCAAAGCCGTTGGCGCTGTCGTCGTTCGGGCCCAGCGCGATGGTGTAGGTCTCGGTGCCCTCGTCGGTATTGTCGCCCGCCGGTGTCAGCACCAGGGTGGCGGTCTCGGCGCCTGTGCCTGCAAAGTTCAGCAACGGGGTGGCCGTGCCCTCTGCCGACAGGGTGACGCCGGTGCCGGCGGCTGCCAGGCTCCAGTCGTCTGTGGTGACTCCGGTGCCGCCGATTGACAGTGGCACGTCGATGATTTCGCCAGCCGCCAGTGCCCGATTCAGGGCGATGGTAAAACCCACTGTGCCGCCTTCGCCAATGGCGCCGGTGCCGCCGGTGCGGGTCAGGGAGACGATGGTGGGTTCGTCGTCGGTGATGGTGTAGGTGACGCGGTTGGCGGTTGGGGAGATGACGACGTCGGCAGGGGTACTTGAGGTCCGTTGCAAGGTCAGGGTCACGGTCTCGTCCGGCTCGTCCACTGTGTCGCCGCTTATCCGAATAGTGCTCTGAAAGCTGGCGACATTGGGGGCAGTAATAACCGGGCTAGCACCCGACAAGCACCTGGCTAAAGTTGCAGCGTCGGCGGCAATGTTTAGTGCACCGGTTAACCGCCAGTCGGCACTGTCGCCACGGGTGGCGGTGCCGCTCAGACATATCTCGAATCCGAGCCCCGCATTCGGATATGGCGGGTCGATGGTTATCGTCACGGTCGCGCCGTCGGTAATGCCGGAATCGCCCTCGGCGGCCATGGTGCGGTCCAGGCTGATTGATACGGTGTGGGTGGTGACATCGCCCACCATGACGTCGAAGGTATTGGCGCTGGCGTGCGGGTCGGCGCCGCCGCCGACATTGGTGCCCCGACCGGCGAGGTCAAAGCCGTTGGCGCTGTCGTCATTCGGGCCCAGCGCGATGGTGTAGGTCTCGGTGCCGCCGCCTTCGGCGGTGTTGTCGAGCGCCGTGGTCAGCACCAGGGTGGCGGTCTCGGCTCCCACCCCTGAAAAGTTCAGCAACGGGGTGGCCGTGTTCTCTCCCGACAGGGTGACGCCGGTGCCGTCGGCTGCCAGGCTCCAGTCGCCTGTGGTGACTCCGGTGCCGCCGATTGACAGTGGCACGTCGATGATTTCGCCGGCGATCAGTGCCCGGTTCAGGGCGATGGTGAAACCCACTGTGCCGCCTTCTTCAATGGCGCCGGTGCCGGTGCGGGTCAGGGAGACGATGGTGGGGTCGTCGTCGGTGATGGTGAAGGTGGCGCTGCCGGCGGTTGGGGAGATGAAGAAGTTGAGAGGGGTTCTTGAGTCCCGCTGCAAGGTCAGGGTCACGGTCTCGTCCAGCTCGTCCACTGTGTCGCCGTTTATCCGAATCTTGCGCTGAAAGCTGGCGACATTGGTAACAACATCACTCGCTGATTCGCACTCAGTGATGTTGCTAACGGTCTGTGGACTATTATTGGTGCGGGTGTACCGCCAGTCGGCGCTGTCGCCGCGGGTGGCGGTGCCGCCGAAACATATATCGAAACTGAAGCCTCCCGTATAAGGCGGGTCGAAGGTCACCGTCACGGTCGCGCCGTCGGTAATGCCGGAATCGCCCTCGGCGGCCATGGTGCGGTCCAGGCTGATTGATACGATGTGGGGGGTGGCGACATCGACTACCATCACGTCGAAGGTCGTGTCGCTGGCGTGCGGGTCGGCGCCGCCGCCGACATTGGTGGCCCGGCTGGCGAGGTCAAAGCCGTTGGCGCTGTCGTCGTTCGGGCCCAGCGCGATGGTGTAGGTCTCGGTGCCGCCCTCGTCGGTGTCGTCGAGTGTCGCGGTCAGCATCAGGGTGGCGGTCTCGGCTCCCGCCCCTGAAAAGCTCAGCAACGGGGTGGCCGTGCCCTCTCCCGACAGGGTGACGCCGGTGCCGTCGGCTGCCAGGCTCCAGTCGCCTGTGGTGACTCCGGTGCCGCCGATCGACAGTGGCACGTCGATGATTTCGCCATCCGCCAGTGCCCGATTCAGGGCGATGGTGAAATCCACTGTGCCGCTTTCGCCAATGGCGCCGGTGCCGGCGCGGGTCAGGGAGACGATGGTGGGGTCGTCGTCGGTGATGGTGTAGGTGATGCGGCCAGTGCTTGCGTCGGCAATGATGGAGCTGGGGGTGGGGCCAAAAGAGCTAGAACCCGCCCGGGCCATGGCCACGATCACCGTTTCGTCGGGCTCATCTACCCTGTCGCCGTTGATTTGGAGCCTGCCGGTAAAGGATGTGGCATTTGGTAAAAACACTAAAACTATGCAACCCGCTTCATCAAATTCAGTGAAAACGGCATCTTCAAAGCCTAATAACCGATAATCTCCGCTGGCGCGGTCTGCGGTGCCGCTCACACATACGCGGAACGGAGTGAGGGATGTCCGCGCCGGGGTCATGCTGTAAGTGATCGTGGCGACGCTGGTGAAGTCGTCTGAATTGCTCTCGGCTCCCATTGCGGAGTCGATACTGAGCGAAAGGATGTTGGTGGCGTCTGCATCGGCCACCATCACGTCGAAGCTGTTGTCGCTGCCGTGCGGGTTGGCGCCTAAGGGAACATTGGTGCCCAGGGTTGAGCGGTCAAAGCCGTTGGCGACGTCGCCGTCCGGACCGAGGGCGATGGTGTAGGTCTCGGAACCGGTGCCGCCGCCCTCGGCGATGCTGTCAGGTGATGGCAACAAACGCAAAGTGGCGAATCTAGTTAAATTTACGAAGTCGCCGATGTTTCTCCCCGTAAAGCGCAGCTGCGGCGTGCTCGTGGCCTCGCCCGTCAGGGTCACGCCTGTTTGTGCGCTGACTATGTTGATTGACAGGTCTCTCCAGTCGGCCGGGGTCACCCCTGTGCCGCCGATGGACAGCGGCACGTCAACGATCTCACCGCCAACCAGTGCCCGGTTCAGGATGACTTGAAATACTATCTCACCGACTTCGCTAGAGGCACCGCTACCGACGCGGGTCAGGGAAACGAGCATCACGTCGTCATTTGTGATGGTGTGGGTGACGCGGTTGGCGGTGGAGGAAATCCCCACGCCGTTGGGGGTGTTTGTCGCCGGATTGGCGCTTATTTGTCTGGCAAGCGTCAGCACCACCGTCTCGTCAGACTCATTTATCATGTCGCCGTTAACCCGAATTCTGTAAGCAGCGCTCGTCTGATTGGCCGGAACCATGACGATGGTACAACCCCGTGTCCTTGTGCCTCCGACAAGGACGCCGTCTACGAATCCGGCTCCAACACTTGCGACTACGTGTCCAACTCTTTGGGACAAACGCCTACCGACGACCGATAGCAAGTTACCGTTTGGCTGCCTAAGGGAAAAATCTATCTCTGTGCTTGCTGTAATTATATCCCCGGCAGCCAATGAATTAATGAAGGTGGCGGTGCTGCCGGGGTCAATGCAGAGCAACAAGTGGGTGGCCGACGTACGGGCGGGGTTCACGTTAATCCGGAACTCTCTGTCCTGCGTACTGGAATCGCCTTCGTCGTTGGCGGCGTTACTGCTGGCCAGGCTAATCGATGCGAGCGCGTCGTCATTTACGATGGTGTGGGTGACGCTGCCGGCGGTGGTGGAAATAAACACGTTGTCGGGAGTGGTATCCCTTTTGCCAAGTTCCAGCACGATCGTCTCGGTAAACTCTATTGTTGTGTCGCCATGAACTCGAATTACTCTGGAAAGGCTTGTGCCGGAGCTGCCTCCCAAATTCAGAATAGTACATGATGTGAAGGTTAAGCGGCTCCCATCTGTCAGCCGCAAATCCCAGTCATCATCGCGGGTCGCCGTGCCGCTTGAGTTGACGCACAGGTTGAACACAAAAAAGGTCGAGCGAGTCTCCGACAGGCTGACTGTCACGGTATAGTCGGTAAAGTCGGAATCGCCTTCGACTGCGGTGGCTGTGTCCAGGGTGAGTGAGACTGTAGTTGATTCGTCCACTATGAAGACTGGGGAGAGGGCGTAGAGGCTGGCGGGGATTATTCGGGATTGAGTTGCGTGACTTAAGGGGCTTGCTGAGCCGGAAGTAGCTACACGTCCGACCCGAACTTGTCTAATGCCGTCGATAGAGCTGCCCTCGCCGAGAGGCGAAGAGTCCGTGGTGCCATCATTGCTGGTGCCGGTGAGAACTAATCTGCCTTGATTGATAGTTCCTAATTGATTTCTAGATTGTAAGCTATCCCAGCTTCCGTCGTAGAGGTCCCGATAGTTGTCGGCGACCTTGGCACCACCCAGCCAGTAGGTGGGTATGCCGATGCCGGGACCGGTGGTCATGGTATTGGTGCGGGCATTGACTGCGGCGGTCGAGCCAAGCGCCCGGAACAGTGAGCCGTAGGGCTCGATGGCGCTGTGGCCAAAGTCGGAGGCTCGTGTCTGCACGAAGCCGTTATAGTTCTCGATATCCGTTGAGACCCCGGTGGTAAGATCACTGGTTGTGAACAGCAGCCGAAATCGACCGCCGGCGTTGACGGCAGACGGTTTCAGCGCCCAGTCCCTGGGGACGGTGTAGGTGCCGTCGTCATTGGCCACCGGCGCGGTGGGTGTGGTCTGGGCGGCGGCTTCGGTTGCCAGTCCTGCCAGCAGCGGCAGGCCGAGCAACACGGCAATCAGCCCGCGGCGCAGGCCGGAAAGGCTAAAGCGGTTTAGGGCAGGCGCGAACCGATGGGATGCCGAGCGCCGCCCTGTGTCGGTGGCGAGGCTCAACATAAATACCCCATTTGGGGGGGGGGGGGGGGGGGGGGGGGGGGGGGGGGGGGGAGGCATTAAATTGTGTAGGTCGCCTGTAGCGCGTTTCAGGTGCATTTTAACCATGGTCATTCCTCTGTTACGACAATGTGTAAGCGGCCTTGCGGGCCGCTTTGTTTTCCGTTGACTGCTGTCTATTTTCTGGCCTGGGCGCGGTTTTTCTGTGCGGACCGGGCCGGGGGCCTGATTCAGGCCCGGCTGCCGAGTCGGTTTTGAACATCGGTGCCGGGCCTGTGTGCCTCGGAATCCAGCTGCAATCCGGTTTACTTTAGTCTATCCGGGACGGGATTGCAAGCCCGGTCCTGAAATTTGGTGCTTATGGGGCTGAATCGCGGTCTGTGTGGGCGTTTGCAGGCCGGTTTTTCATGGCTGTGTTGATGTTGTTCCTGTTGGGCCGGCTATTGTCGGGTCAGGCTCCGGTCTGTGCGGATGGGGGTCTGTTTTGCTGTCGAATGTCCAGTACCATCCGGTAAATCTGCTTTCTGGGGATGTTCATGGCTTTGCTGACCGCTGAGGCCAACTGTGCCGCCGACAGGCTATTGTTCAGTTCTTCCAGCAATTTTTGCACCTGTTGCAGGTCTGCATCGGTGTTTTCTTTGCGCGCACCGGCAACCAGCAGTACAAACTCTCCTCGCTGCTCCGGTCGGCCAGTCAAATAATTATTCAGCATTACGGTCACTGTGTCGCGCTGTATTGTTTCGTATGCCTTGGTCAGCTCTCTGGCGATGACTATTTCACGGTCGCCTCCCAGAATGTCGTTGATGTCGTGCAGGCAGGGGATGATACGCCTTGCCGATTCGTAAAAGGCCAGTGTCTCTGGAATCCCGGCCAAACGCCGCAGTGCTGTTTTTCTGGCGGCGGTTTTGGCGGGCAGGAAGCCGTGACAGTAAAATCGGTTGGCCGGCAGGCCGGAGGCGCTCAGGGCGGCCACTATCGCGCTGGCTCCGGGGATGGGGGTGACGGGTATTCCTGCATTCTGTGCGGCACGTATCAGGTGGTAACCCGGATCGCTGATGAGCGGTGTGCCGGCGTCACTGATGAGGGCTATGTGTAATCCCTGTCGCAGGTGTTCGATTAATGTTGCCGAGCGGTTACGCTCGTTGTGGTCATGCAGTGCGATCGGTTGGGTGTTTATCGCCAGGGAGGCGAGTAATTTGCGGCTATGTCGTGTATCTTCTGCGGCAATCAGGTCGGCTTTTCTGAGTGTTGCTATGGCTCGCCGGGTTATATCGGCCAGATTGCCGATCGGTGTTGCTACGATGTATAAACAACCTGTTTCCATGAGGTGGATAGTATATGTTTTCCCGGCTGTCAGGCGGTCATGTTTCCCGGCCCGTTGTGCTTTTTTTTATGTTGTCTATGGGCCTGTTGTCCGGGTGTCAGCAGGCGGTTCCCACGGCCGTAGTGGTGGACAGGACTGAACCGGCTATCGAGGTTGCCGATGCGGGTGTTGCGGATGTTGCGACTGAAGGGCTGTCTCCGCTTGCTTCTATAGAGCTATTGCTCGAAGCGGCAAATAATCGACCGGCGAGCGAGGGCTTTGAATTACGGCGGCAAGCCATGGATTTGTCCATTGATTATGAAGCAGCCGCGACAACTCGAAGACGTATTGCGGTACTTGAACGGCAATATCCTGATAATGCTTATCGGGTGCGGATTGAGATTGTCAGGCAAAAGCTGCTGCTTGCTCAGGGCAGGTCACGGGATATCCTGGCGAATATCGACAGTATCGATCTGCTGGCGACGGCAGAGGAAAAAGTAAGGCTTGTGGAGCTGAAGGCCGATGCGCTGGAGCGGGCCGGCTTTGCTGTTGAAAGTGTGCGGCTGCGTATCGCGCTGGACGGGCTTTATGCCGATAGCGAGCAAACCCGGAAGCAGGAGAATGACCGGCTATTGTGGCTCGGTCTTATGCGGCTTGCGTCGGCAACTATCAGCGGCTATATATCCGAGACTGCGGATACTCTCAGTGGCTGGCTGGAACTGGCTTATCTGAGCCGGCAGCATCGGTACGACTCCGCCCTGCTGTATCAGGCGATTAATGACTGGTCGCTGAGATACGCCATTCATCCCGCTCATCGCTACATTATCGGGTATATCAGGCAACGACAGATCGCCATTAGTCACCATCCGCGACATATCGCGCTGCTGTTGCCGCTATCGGGTAAATTACAGGCCGCCGGCCAGGCCATTCGAGATGGTTTTGTGGCGAGTTATCTGGAGATCAAGCGACGGTTTGGAATGGGCACAGTCATTGATGTCTATGATACCGAAAGTAATCCTGAGCTTGCCAGGCTATCGCTGCAACAAGCCAGCGATAGTGGTGCCGACTTTATCGTCGGGCCATTGGATAAGGCCGCCGTAGCGGCGGCTGTCGCTGCCGATGAGGCAGTGCCCGCACCACCGCCGGTCACGCCCAAGCCGTTGTCCGGGAGTCTGCAAGACGCTGCCAATAGCGGCGCCGCGCCAGATCCGGTGCCGTTGCTTGTCTTGAACACGGTGCCCCGGCGCCTGTCGGAGTTGAACTCAAATCATAAAATCTATCAGTTTACGCTTGCTCCGGAGTCTGAGGCCATGCAGGTGGCAAATCGGGCTCATCTTGATGACCGGCGACAGGCGATGATTATCGTGCCCGAAAATGCCTGGGGAAACCGCCTTTACGAAGCTTTTGCCTCGACCTATCGGAAACCGGGAGGGGTCATCACGGCGCAGTACCGTTATCAACGTGGGACTTCCGATCATTCCCGGGGAATACAACTGGGTCTCAATCTGGATAAAAGCAAACTCAGGTATCAGCGAGTTAAGCAACTGCTGAATCAGAATATTAAATTTACGCCGAGTCTGCGACGGGATATTGATGTGATTTTCCTGGCCGCATCACCACAGGAGGCCAGACAGATAAAATCTCAGTTGAAGTTTTTCTATGCCGATCACATTCCCGTCTATGCGACTTCTCATATTTTTACCACGAAACTCGATGCTGCACGCGATAAGGATCTGGACGGCATATACTTCACTGATATGCCCTGGACGCTTAATGATAAACCCGCTCCCGGTTCGCTCAGAAAGATTTTGCGGGATAACTGGCCTGCGGATGTCACTAATCAATTCTCTCGCTTCCATGCTCTGGGCGTCGACGCATTCCGGCTTGTGCCTCAACTTAAGTGGCTGGCTGAACATCCGGATGAATGGTTCAATGGCGCGACGGGGAGGTTGTCTGTCAGCAGCAATGGTGTGGTCGAACGTGAATCAAGCTGGGCGGTATTTCGCAATGGCATTCCATCCACTCAATCGACAATGGAAAATCAGTATGGTAAAAGCAATTGGTGATCGGGCGGAGGCTATGGCCTGTGACTGGCTGAAAAGCAAAAAAATAATCATTAAGGAAACGAACTTTTACAGCCGCTACGGTGAGATTGATATTATCGTCCTGGAAAACAAGACCCTGTGTTTTACTGAGGTACGATACCGCAAATTACCGCTTTTCGGCAGCGCCGCAGAGACGGTGACTGCGTCCAAGCGGAATAAGCTTGCCAAGACGGCTGATTATTATCTTATGAAAAATCCCCATTACATAAAATATCCGTGTCGTTTTGACATTATCGCCATAAACGGTGACCTCAGCGACCCGAAAATTGACTGGTATAAAAATGCCTTTATCATTGAACCTTATCCGCGTTAGTTAATTTTACTCTCATGGCAGATGCTCTAAAAAATATGTCTGACCGCGCTATGAAAATATTTCAGGATAGTGTCGATACCAAACTTGTCGCTATGCAGATACTGCCGGATAGTGTCGCCAGGGCCGCCACTATGATTTCCGAATGTCTGACGCGGGGCAATAAAGTGATGAGTTGCGGGAATGGGGGTTCAGCCGCCGATGCTCAGCACTTTTCATCTGAAATGTTAAATCGGTTTGAGCTGGAGCGCCCTTCTTTACCCGCTATCGCCTTAACGACCGATACCTCGACATTGACCTCTATAGCAAACGATTATTCCTATGAGGAAATTTTTGCAAAACAAATCAAGGGACTTGGTCATAAGGGGGATATTCTGTTGGCAATATCAACCAGCGGCAATTCCATCAATGTCATTAACGCGGTCAAAACCGCACATAACAGGGGAATCGGCGTCATTGCGCTGACGGGAAAAGAAGGCGGGAAAATAACCTTTAATCTGTCGGATAGTGACCTGGAACTGAGGGCGCCGGGGGCGTCAACAGCGCGCATCCAGGAAGTCCATTTACTTATCATTCACTGCTTGTGCGATCTGATTGACCGCACACTGCTGGGTCTCAACTTACAGGACGTAACATGAATACAAAATTTGCTCTTATTCTCTGTCTTGCATCACTCTTGTCAGGCTGCGCCGGAGGGCTTGTTCTGGGTGGGGTCGCGGCAGGCACTACCACGATCCATGACCGAAGGAGCGTCGGTACGGTTATTGATGATCGGGTACTATCCTTGAACATCGACAATGCCTTGTACGCCGACAGCGAACTCAACGAGGCCAGTCACATCAATGTAACTGTCTATAACGAGACTATATTGCTGAGTGGCGAAGTTCCAAACGAAGACCTGAAGGTGCGCGCCAACGCTATTACTGCCAAACTTGCCGGAAACCGACAAGTTTTTAACGAGCTGGCTATTCGCACCCCGTCCTCTCTGCTGGAACGAGGTCGGGATGCCCTTACTACGGCAAAGGCCAAAGCCACGCTGCTGAATATTGATCTGCCCGGTTTTGATCCAACGCGAATCAAGACAACCACGGAGGCGGGGGTCGTTTATCTAATGGGGCTGGTAACCAATGAGGAGGCCGACAGGGCGTCTGAAAAAATCAGGGCGGTCAACGGGGTGGCAAAGGTTATACGCCTCTTTGAATATATTACTCCGAAAAACTAGAGACCTGATCGATGGCATCGATGTGCCGATGAGTCACTTCGCCAATGCGGGTATCCATCATGCCTATTTGACGATTTTCAGATCGGGCCTATTCGGCCTCGGTTGAGGCGGAAGATCATTGTCGGTGGTGCCGACGCTGCTTTGTGCGGTATTGGCCTGCACGGCGCCATCCGGTTTGCCGCCACTATGATGGTGCTTAGGGGTAAATACCTGACCTGCGCCGCTTTCCTTTGCGTAAATCGCATAAACCGCCTCGACCGGAATCAGAATATGCCGCTCTCTGCCGGAAAATCCGGCATCGAATGTAATGTATTCCAGTCCCAGTTCAAGGTTGCGAACCGCCGAAGGGACAAGGTTCAGGATAATTTCTCCATCAACCACGTGCTCGGACGGTACTTCAACGCTATCAACCCCGGCGTCAACTGCAATATAGGGGGTCATCCCATTATCCAGAATCCAGTCATAAAAGGCCCGGATAAGATACGGTCGTGTCGTCGTTTGCTTCATGTTTGCCGTACAACCCCGTTAAAAATAAGGCGAATGCTAACAAACCGGCCTGCAAATGACCAGATAGGCGTATTGACCCGTACCCGTGCAGCTTCTACTGTGCGCCGGATGGTTTGTTTTTTCTCAACGCTCTCAGCGAAAAAACCGGTCCTGATATTGCGTAGATAATGAAACCGGCCAGAATCACTTTTGGCGGGTCAAGGGATGCGAACATAAATGCCAAAACTATGGCCAGTATTGCAATAAACGGTACTCTGTGTCCGGCGCCGATGTCCTTGAAGCTATAGTAGCGAATGTTGCTTACCATCAGGGCACCTGCGGTCAAGGTGATGACAAATGCGGGTAGTATCAGGCCAGCGCCTTGCAGGCCGATGTCGTCGGCCACCCAGACGATGCCAACAAGCAGCGCCGCTGCTGCCGGGCTGGCCAGTCCTTTGAAAAAGCGTTTGTCTTCGTTATCGCACTGTGCGCTAAACCGTGCGAGGCGCAGCGCCGCTGTCGCGGTATAAAAAAAGGCGGCTATCCAACCGAGCTTGGCCCATCCCAGTTGAACCATATGAATCAGGGACCATTCGTAAATGACCAGGGCCGGTGCCAGACCAAAGCAAACCATATCGGACAGGCTGTCGTACTCGGCACCAAAGTCGCTGGCTGTGTTTGTCATTCGTGCGACGCGGCCATCAAGCCCGTCAATCACTATGGCAATAAAAATCGCTATGGCCGCCGCCTGGTAGCGTCCGTGCATGGATGCGACAATACTGTAAAAGCCGGCAAGTAACCCCGCCGTGGTCAATAGATTGGGGAGCAGGTATATGCCCTTGCGTTGCTTTTTTTCGTCTTCTGAAGACATGCTTTCCCGTATCTCAGGTTTTACCGACCGCCTCATCGTGATTGAAGGTTGCAAGCGTGTCAATCCCCGCTGTTACGGCCTGACCCTGTTGCACGTTGAGGTATGATTTTTGGTCTACCAGAATATCTATCTGACTGAAAATCGGAAATCGTCCGCATCTTGCGCCCTGACCGATTCGTTCACCCGCCTGAGTGGAGCATTCCGGATTGCCCCAGACGGATTCGCCGAATACTATCATGGTAACGTCGTCCAGTTCGTCTGTCTGAATCCACCAGGCGGCCCTGATGGTTTTATTGGCATCCCCCTGGTTTTGTCCGTCCGCCTGCGGCCAGTATTCCATGAGTTTGCCTTCCGTGGGGCTACGGCTATGATAGACGCGGAACAGGTTGGGGCGAATTCTTATTCGCCGAGCCGCTCTGGCCAGAAATGGGTCGTGGAAAAAATCAATCATGATAACGGTTCCATCAACCGGGCTCATTACGCCGAGCGGGTGTGACGGCAACTCTCGGTCGGGGTCGTAGTAATATAGAATCAGCAGCAGTGTGGCCGGAAGCAGCAGCGCCATGGCCCATGCTCCTTTCCATGCCAGCATGATCAGCGCCAGCAGTACGGCCAGCAGTATCCATCGGATACCTTTCCGGGCAATAAGACTGAATCGCTGCACGTTATTTCACCCGTATGGCCGGCAAGGTGCCGGGACAGAGCTGGCCGTGTATCCGACCAAGGGGAATGCAATGCTCATTTACTCTGGAGAAACTGCGCTTTTTCGGCCATTTTTGCCCTGTCTCGCACTCGCCTGCGCGAACTTCAATCGCCTGCTAGTTCTTTTTCTTATCAACCAGTGCGTTGGCCGCAATCCAGGGCATCAACCTGCGTAGCTCCGCACCAATCTGCTCAATCGGGTGTGCGGCGTTGTTGCGGCGACAGGCTGTCATTTCAGGGTAGTTGGCCTGCCCTTCCAGAATGAATTTTTTGGCGTATGCCCCATTGCGGATATTCGCCAGGGCTGCTCGCATGGCCTGACGGCTTTTATCGTTAATCACCTTCGGGCCGGTAGTATATTCACCATATTCGGCATTGTTCGAGATTGAGTAGTTCATGTTTGCGATGCCGCCTTCAAATATCAGGTCCACGATAAGCTTCAGTTCGTGCAGACATTCAAAGTATGCCATTTCGGGGGCATAACCTGCTTCAACCAGTGTTTCAAACCCGGCCTTTATCAGTTCTACCACTCCGCCACATAATACGGCCTGTTCTCCAAACAGGTCGGTTTCTGTTTCGTCTTTGAAGGTCGTTTCGATAATCGCCGTGCGGCCACCGCCTATGCCGGAGGCGTAGGAGAGTGCGACATCCCTGGCCTTGCCGGAGATATCCTGGAAAACTGCGATCAGGTCGGGAACACCGGCACCTCGGATGAATTCGGAACGGACCGTGTGTCCCGGTGCTTTCGGGGCGATCATGATGACGTCCAGATCGGCACGGGGGACAATCTGGTTGTAGTGAATGCTGAATCCATGGGCAAAGGCCAATGTTGCGCCCTGCTTGATGTTGTTCTCTATCCCGTCATGATAGAGCCGGGACTGGAATTCGTCCGGCGTCAGAACCATGACGATGTCGGCGCCTTTTACTGCGTCGGCTGTGTTTTTTACGGTAAGGCCGGCGGCACTGGCTTTCGCCACGGTGGCTGAGCCTTCGCGTAAAGCCACTGTTACGTCAACACCTGAGTCTTTCAGGTTGTTCGCATGCGCGTGTCCCTGCGAGCCATATCCAACAATCGTAACCTTCATGCCCTGAATGATGGATGGGTCGGCGTCCTTGTCGTAGTAAATTTTCATCGTTTTCCCCTAAAAGGTCTTTCGATAACCGTATGCCCGGCTAAGGGCGAATATTGTTAAGGCAAACTCTGATTGAATCAGGGTCTCCTCAGGCCGTCAGCGCCTTCTCTCCACGGGCAATGCCTGTCACGCCTGACCGTACAACTTCGATAATCTGTTTTCTGTCCAGCGCTTCAATAAATGCGTCCAGTTTCCGCACGGAACCTGTTATTTCAATGGTGTATGTTCTCTCGGAAACATCAAGTACTCGACCTCGGAATATGTCAACCAGCCGCTTAACGTCGTCGCAGGTGTCGCGTGTGTCGGCACTCACTTTGATCAGCATCATTTCACGTTCAATGTGACCGCCCTCGGTAAGATCCACCAGTTTGACAACTTCAATCAGTTTGTTCAACTGCTTGGTAATCTGTTCAATGATCTCGTCCGTACCGCGGGTTACCAGGGTCATGCGGGACAGGGTTGGGTCGTCGGTCGGTGCCACGGACAGGGATTCAATGTTGTACCCTCGCGCTGAAAACAGGCCCGCTACACGCGACAGCGCCCCTGATTCATTTTCCAGCAGTATGGAAATAATGTGTCTCATCTGTTTATCGCCCCGGAGGTATCCACGCCCGCCCTAAACCAGAATCATTTCGTTCTGACCGCCACCGGCCGGGATCATGGGATAGACGTTTTCTTCAGGGTCCGTAATAAAGTCCATGAAAACCAGTCTGTCTTTGTGCTGCATGGCTTCCTGCATTGCAGGTATAACGTCGGCCTTGTTGTCGATGCGCATGCCGATGTGGCCATATGATTCGGACAGTTTTACAAAATCAGGCAGGGATTCCATGTAGGACATGGCATAACGTCCCTGGTAAAAAAATTCCTGCCACTGACGCACCATGCCGAGATAACCGTTGTTCAGGGAAACGATCTTGACCGGCAGGCTATATTGCAGGCAGGTGGACAGCTCTTGTATGCACATCTGTATGCTGCCCTCACCGGTAATGCACGCCACGGTCTGTTGCGGATGTGCGAATTGCGCCCCCATCGCCGCCGGCAGACCAAATCCCATTGTGCCCAGACCACCGGAGTTGATCCACTGGTAGGGCCGGTCAAATTTGTAGTACTGGGCCGCCCACATCTGGTGCTGCCCTACATCAGAGGTAATTATGGCGTCTCCTTCGGTGACTTTGTAGAGTTCTTCGACTACGTACTGCGGCTTGATGACCTGCGTTGTTTCCCGGTCATATTTGAGGCAGTCCATGGCCCGCCATTCATCAATCTGCTTCCACCAGGCTTTGAGCGCAGTGGCCTTTGGTTTGCGCTTGATCTCTTTCAATGCCGTAATCATCTGCTTAAGTACGTCGCTGATGTCGCCAACAATCGGTATGTCAACCTTGACATTTTTGGAGATTGAGGACGGGTCGATATCGATGTGGATAATCCGTGCATCCGGACAGAATTTTTCAATATTGCCGGTCACACGATCATCAAACCGTGCGCCAACCGCGAGCAGTACGTCGCTTTTATGCATTCCCATATTCGCTTCGTAGGTGCCGTGCATGCCGAGCATGCCGACAAATTGCCTGTCGGTCGCCGGATAACCGCCCAGTCCCATCAGGGTATTGGTCACCGGATAACCCAGTAAACCGGCCAGCTCTGCGAGCGGTTTCGCGGCGTTTGACCAGATGACGCCTCCCCCTGTGTAGATCATGGGGCGCTCGGCGGATAGCAGTAGTTTGACGGCCCGTTTTATCTGTCCCGGATGGCCCTGGGTGACGGGTTTGTAAGAGCGGATGTCAATCTTCTCCGGGTATTTGAATTCGGCCTTCTGCGCGGTAATGTCCTTGGGGATGTCCACCACTACCGGACCCGGACGCCCGGATGAAGCCAGATAGAAGGCTTTCTTGATGGTCTGCGCAAGTTCATCAACGGTTTTGACCAGAAAGTTATGCTTGACGCACGGGCGGGTAATGCCCACGGAGTCCACTTCCTGAAAGGCATCATTGCCAATAAGCGGGGTGGGCACCTGCCCGGTAATGACCACCATGGGCACTGAGTCCATGTGCGCCGTTGCAATGCCGGTCACGGCGTTCGTGGCACCGGGACCTGATGTGACGAGCACGCATCCCGGTTTGCCGGTGGCGCGCGCATAACCGTCCGCGGCGTGTGTGGCACCCTGTTCGTGACGTACCAGGATGTGCTTGATGTCTTCCTGTTGATACAGGCAGTCGTAGATATGCAGGACTGCGCCGCCCGGATATCCGAACAGGTATTCAACCCCTTCTTTCTTCAGGCTGCGAATCAGTATTTCTGCACCAGTCAGTACCACCAGTATTCTCCGCGTGACGCCCTCTCTCAGGACGGACAGGTTAAAACGTTCCCAACAAAAAAGCCCGCGACGCGGACTTTTCAGCTACTTTTACCAGAATCTGCTGAAATTACTTATATTGTAATATAAGGTCAAGCCTAAAGTTTGTGGAAGTTATGAGCAAGCGGTGTATGAGAGACGATTGTTCAGATGGATGTGCAGGGTAAAGGTCTGTATTCGACGGATGCGCCCACTATCGTGCCGGGTCCGACCCGATTTTTTGACGAGATTGTGGCTTATCGAGACAGGGCTTCGAGTTCTCTGTATGCGTCTGTATTTTTCAGGTTTGTATTTTTTTGTATGTAGTCCCAGGGAGCCTTGCCGCTTCTATCTGCAAGTTTCGGATTGGCTCCGGCTGCCAACAGGGCCGCCATGATGCTCGGTTCTGCTGAGTATCTGGCCGCAAAATACAGGGGCGTCCGGTCGTATCGATTACGGATGTTAACATCGGCTCCGGCTTCTACCAGGGCGGCTATGATGCCCGGGGCTGAAGAAAATCTGGCAGCCATATGCAGCGGCGCCAGCGCGTCGTCTTCATCACGGCTGCGGATGTTGGCATCTGCTCCGGCTTCTACCAGGGCGGTTATGACGCCCGGCACCGAAGAACGCCAGGCCACATAGTGCAACGGTGTCTGACCGTATCTATTACGGCTGTTGACGTCTGCTCCGGCTTCCAGCAGGGCGGCTATGATACCCCGGTCTGAAGGTTTGGCGATGGCCGCCAAATGTAGCGGCGTCATGTCGTCTTCATCGCGGCTGTTGATGTCTCCCCGCCCATAGCGTATGCAATCCGCGATCTCCTGCGCCGTTGTGCGTCGAAAAAACTCATGTGAGTTGAGCGCACAACCGTCGGCCTGCACCTGTTTGGCGACTTCAAGACGCTGCTGCCCTTCCTCCAGCAGCGGCGAGTCCGGGTGCAGCTCACTGATACGGCTGAGATAACCGGAGGCCTTGTCAAATTCCTTTTGTCCCAGCGCTTCATCAAACAGTTCCATATAGCTTGTTATCACCCGCTCCATCCCGGCCACGGCCTCCGAGTTTCCCGGTTGTAGATTCAAGACCCTCCGGTACATGTCCCAGGCATTGTTGTCGGCCGGACTTGTTAAACGCCTCGCTCGCAAGTTGGCGTCCGCCGCCGCCAGCAGCCGCGCTACATCTTCTTCCGTCTGACGTCGTCGTTCCCGTTCGGCCGCCTGCACCTGTTTGGCGACTTTAAGACGCTGCTGCCCTTCCTCCAGCAGCGGCGAGTCCGGGTGCAGCTCACTGATACGGCTGAGATAACCGGAGGCCTTGTCAAATTCCTTTTGTCCCAGCGCTTCATCAAACAGTTCCATATAGCTTGTTATCACCCGCTCCATCCCGGCCACGGCCTCCGAGTTTCCCGGTTGTAGATTCAAGACCCTCCGGTACATGTCCCAGGCATTGTTGTCGGCCGGACTTGTTAAACGCCTCGCTCGCAAGTTGGCGTCCGCCGCCGCCAGCAGCCGCGCTACATCTTCTTCCGTCTGACGTCGTCGTTCCCGTTCGGCCGCCTGCACCTGTTTGGCGACTTTAAGACGCTGCTGCCCTTTCTTCAGCATCGGCGAGTCCGGGTGCCGCTCCTTGATACGGCTGAGATAACCGGAGGCCTTGTCAAATTCCTTTTGTCCCATCGCTTCATTAAACAGTTCCATATAGCTTTTTATCACCCGCTCCATCCCGGCCACGGCCTCCGAGTTTCCCGGTTGTAGATTCAAGACCCTCCGGTACATGTCCCAGGCATTGTTGTCGGCCGGACTTGTTAAACGCCTCGCTCGCAAGTTGGCGTCCGCCGCCGCCAGCAGCCGCGCTACATCTTCTTCCGTCTGACGTCGTCGTTCCCGTTCGGCCGCCTGCACCTGTTTGGCGACTTTAAGACGCTGCTGCCCTTTCTTCAGCATCGGCGAGTCCGGGTGCCGCTCCTTGATACGGCTGAGATAACCGGAGGCCTTGTCAAATTCCTTTTGTCCCATCGCTTCATTAAACAGTTCCATATAGCTTTTTATCACCCGCTCCATCCCGGCCATGGCCTCCGAGTTTCCCGGTTGTAGATTCAAGACCCTCCGGTACATGTCCCAGGCATTGTTGTCGGCCGGACTTGTTAAACGCCTCGCTCGCAAGTTGGCGTCCGCCGCCGCCAGCAGCCGCGCTACATCGTCACCCTGCCCAAACCACTGCGGGTATTGTTGCCAGCCCCACCAGGTGCCAGCGCCTGCCAGTAGCAGAACTCCCAGCGCCATCAACCACCCGGATGTCCCTGACCTTCGGTCCGTCGGTAGCCGATCTTTCTGTGGTACTGTCCTTGCTCCCAGTAAGGCCTCCTGCCAGGGGCTTATCTCCTGCGGTCGGCCCGGCCCCTGTACCTGCAATGCCCAGTCCATTGCCTCCAGAAATGCAGCCTCTGCCTTGCCTTTACCTGCCTGGGTAGCCGGTATCAGTGGGTCCGGTGGTGTCAACCGGGCTATTGCCTCAACCGGTACTTTTCCCAGTAACGCCTGATAACAAACCGCTCCCAGGGCATAGATGTCTGTCCACGGTCCCTGGTGGCCCTTTTCGGAATACTGTTCAAGCGGCGCATAGTGCCGGGTCCTCACTTCCGTTAAACGGCTGCGCGCCCCCACATCCTGACGCGCCGCGCCGAAATCCGCCAGCACCGGGGAGCCATCCGCCACACGAAGCAGGATGTTTGCCGGTTTGATGTCGCGGTGCAGTATGCCGGCCTCATGCACTGCCATCAGCCCCGCCAGCAGCGGCAGCAGAATGTCCTTTAACTCCTGTTCTGTCAGTGTGCCGCGCTGCTTGAGTAAGTCATCCAGGGTTTCTCCCTTTACGTACTCCATCACAATGTAGGCGGTACCGTGGGACTGGAAAAAATGCTGCACCTGCACGATGTTGGGGTGCTTGAAACGGGCCATCATCTGGGCCTCGTCCAGGAACCGCTCCAGTCCCCAATTAAAAAACTTCTCATCGGCGGTGGACTTCGGTGTGATGGATTGGTTCTGTTCGCGTACCGCCCACTGCGCGGGCAGGTACTCCTTGATAGCGACCGGCATGTCCAGGTAAATATTCCTGCCCAGATAGGTGATGCCGAAACCGCCATGCCCCAGCACCCGATCAAACGCAAAGCCCTGTATCCGGGCGCCCGGTGGCAAAGCCATGCGATGGTCTTTTGATGACAACGTCGGTACCCTCCATTAAATCAAGGCGGTGGAATCATGGGCCAATCTAACAGACTACCGGTGTGCAGTACCTTCCGTAGTTTGTCGGCCATGGAACGACCCATAAAGGCGAAATCAGATGATTGGTAGTCATTTTAAGGGTAGTATTCTACATATAAAGAAAGCTTCCGATAACTTTTGTCTACCCCGATCGGGTTTTTTGACGGGACCGTGGCTTATCGGGAGCGGGCTTCAAGTTGCCGGGATGCGTCGATATTTTTTAAGGAAATTCCAAATCAATCAGAACCGCCTTAGCCATTACTTCATGAAAGGGCGTTGCCGGCGTGGTCTCAATCAGATCGCCCTTGCGTTGCAGCACGGTAACACCCTGATTGAGCGCAGATTGTATGGTCTCGTCGCCCAGATGGAAGGAAGCCAGCCCCAGATGCAGCTTGTGGTCTTTGTACAGTGGGAACAGGGCCTTGAAGTTGGACGCCTTTTTGTCAATCAAGGTCTTTAAATCATCCGGATGCGCCTTGTATTTGACCTCAATGATAAACACGTCCCGACCGTTTAGCAGCAGGATATCGTATTCATCCTCAATACCATGGCTGTTACCGGTGAGGTTTTTATAAACCGAATCAAAACGGATGCCGCGCAATACCGGATGATGTTTGAGTGAGTTGAAGTAAAACGACTCGGCGACCGCACCCTGATTGTTGGCGACACCACCGTACATGATGGCCAGCTTGTCCAGCCGGGCATCGGTCCTGGCCAGTTGTGCGTCTGTTTTGGCCAGTTGCGCGTCTGTCTTGGCTAGCTGCGCGTCTGTCTTTTGCTGAGACAGTAGCAGCTTTTTGATCTCAACCTCTGTCTCTGCTTGCTGTTCATCGGTCTTGTGCTGGGCCAGCGCCAGACTGGCGACCAGCTCTTTGAGTTCGTGGTCGGTCATATCGGTTACCGGGTACCTTTGATACGAGTAGCATTATACACAGAACCGTCCGGTGATTTAAGAATACGTCTGAAAAATAGCGCCTCGGCGCTGTAACGTCAGGTCAAAAGAAAAAAGAGTCTTTCATGACAGCTCAATGAAATGGCGTTGCCGGCGTGGTCTCAATCAGATCGCCCTTGCGTTGCAGTACAGTAACGCCCTGATTGAGCGCAGATTGTATGGTTTCGTCGTCCAGATAAAAGGAAGCCAGCCCCAGATGCAGGTTGTGGTCTTTGTACAATGGAAACAGCGGCTTGAAGTTGACCGCCTTTTTGTCAATCAGGACCTTCAGATCATCCGGATGCGCCTTGTATTTGACCTCGATGATCAACACATCCCGACCATTCAACAGCAGAATATCGTACTCATCCTCAATGCCATGGCGTTTACTGGCCAGATTTTTATAAATGGAATCAAAATGGATGCCGCGCAACACCAGATTGTGTTTGAGTGAATTGAAGTAAAATGCCTCGGCGACCGCGCCCTGATTGTTGGCGACACCGCCGTACATGGTGGCCAACCTGTCCAGCCGGGCATCAGACCTGGCCAGTTGCGCGTCCGTCTTGGCCAGTTGTGCGTCCGTCTTGGCCAGTTGCGCGTCGGTCTTGGCTAGTTGCGCGTCGGTTTTTTGCTGAGACAGTAGCAATTTTTTGATCTCAATCTCTGTCTCTGCTTGCTGTTCATCGGTTTTGCGCTGGGCCAGTGCCAGACTGGCGACCAGCTCTTTGAGTTCGTGGTCAGTCATATCGGTTACCGGATATCTTTGACAGGGAGTATTATACACACTGCTATCAGGTGATCAGGAATGTTTCTAAATAGAAAAAAGGGAAGCCAATAATAAGCCACACGCCACTATCCGATACAGCGGCTTCGTTCTCATGGGCCAAATGAAACCCGGCTCGGAGAAGTGGTACACGCGCTCGCGCTGAAGCCTGAGCAGCTTGTTCAACACGAAGTCCTTTCTCCAAGATGCCCTGATAGTGCCGTATGAGGCCCGAATGAACAACCTAGTGAGAGATCACAACTAGAGTCTGATGAATATCCGCATGGGGTGGTTCCAGGGTATGACCCAACAGCCACTGATAAACCTTCTTCGGTTCCATTGTTATCCAAGCGCAGCGATTTGGCCAGCCCGGCGTATAACATCCGGTAAAGCCCCGTGGCCTGATCGACATCGACAACCCGGCGGAAGATTTCCAGGCCCCTGAGCACCCGGTAAAGGTACTCGGTTTGAGGGAGGCCGGCGCCGGGAGTGACAAAGACGAATCCGGTATGGAACCGGTAACTGTCCAATTCGTCCCCGCTATCGGGCATTCTGGCCCATTCCGGGGGATTGCAGGGGGCATCCGGGTCACAACTGAAGGCCTGCGCCGGCGCGGCGAACACAGCCGTCAGGCAGACCAGCGCGAAACCTGCGCACAAACGGCGCAGGGTTCGCAAACAGGATTCGGGTTTTGTGATCGTGGTCAATCCCGGCACTCCGTCAAGCGGCTTTTTCAACATCAATCGGAATCATCCTGTTTGAACTTCCCGCCTCACGACGCTGCGCTTTGCCGGCAGGCGGTCGGCATTTTCTATGGTTGTTTAGTGGCGTTGCTGAAGCATGTAGTCAGCTTATTGGTCAGCTCCTTCGTTGCCTCGGCAAGATTACCGTTTAACTTTTCATGCGGGGGTATGTGGTTATGCTTTTTCCAGAAAGACTCGGAGACTTTATGGTGCCCGGCAGTCCAGGCTTGCAGACATTGCTTCAGAGCAGCAAGTTCGCTATCGCGAGATATCCGAACCGATATCAGTTCGGTCATCGCTGTTATGATGCGCTTTTCCATAGCTGCCAGATGATCGAAAAGCTCGCTGTTGTGATCACTGGTTTTTGTTATATTCTCTCGTTCTTTTATGATTTTTGCTATATAGTCCCGCTCAGTAGTTATGTGTTTCTTTATTATGCTTTCTCTTTTTTCTACATATTGTGTTATACGTTCCTTTTCTTCAGTTATGTAAATTTTGCAATATATTACAATACCCCCGCCACCGCCAAATAACGTAATCAGCATTAAAACCAGGCACCGCAGGTCCCGTAACCAAAGCCGCAGCCTCCACAACCAATTCTTAATACGTTCCTTCAGTCTGTTCATCATAAAAACCTCCAAATAATTACATTTGAAAATATGGTGCAGGGTTTACCTGTACCTCCTCAATCGCCACTTACCTCTCCGAATGATTTCGCCATCTCGGCGGATCATTTGGTAACATCCATCTCTGTCATACTCCTCCGTTTGATCGTTACCTGCACCGCGTCAGCGACCAGATCCACAGTAGTTCCCGAGCCAATCTCGGTTGTTGTAACACCACTCCACTTGACCGCTATCTACACCCGCAGAAATTCTGAAACCCCTTGCAATAAGCGCTGTTACACCACTCCGTTTCCGTTTGACCGCTATCTACACCATAATCAATGGGCGTTCCAGCTTCCCGCCTGTCGTTACCCTGACGCCGCCGTTCCCATTCGGCCAGTCTTGCCGCCTCTTCCTCCTGAGACCGCCGGTGCTGTTCGGCCAGTCTTGCCGCCGCTTCCACCTGACGCTGCCGTTCCCATTCGGCCAATCTTGCCGCCTCTTCCTCCTGATGCCGCCGTTCCTGTTCGGCCAGTCTTGCCGCCCTGTTTCGCAAAGCACGACTTTGCTCGGTGGCCTGACCCCAGGACTCTTCCAGTTCCTGCCGTTGCTCTTCGGCATCGGCGCGGGCCTTTGATACCTGTTCGTCATGCTCGGCGTCCGCCTGGTACGCCGTTGCGGACTGGTTGCGCAACTGCTGCAACAGGTTGGCGCGCAACTCGCCGCGACGGTTATCGCATTCCGACTCATCCACATACATCCCGGCGTTTTCATTCCAGATCCAGCCGGCGGCGTTTGTGTTAGCGGGATCAAAGCTGCCCTGGCAACAGGTTCCCAGGCTGAGTTCGGCGAAGCAGTTCTTCATGGTAGCGGCGCCGGTATCGTCGGCCAGCCTTGCTGCTTGTTCCGCTTGCTGCCGCCGTTCCTGCTCGGCCAGCCGCGCCTCTTGTTCCTCTTGATACTGCCGTTCCTGCTCGGCCAGCCACGCCTCTTGTTCCGCTTGAAGCTGCCGTTCCTGCTCGGCCAGCCTTGCTGTTTGTTCCGCTTGATCCTGCCGTTCCTGCTCGGCCATGAACTCTTCGAAATAGGTGGTCCCGGGTTGCGGCGACGTTAGCGCCCCTGGATCATACGACGGGGGATCATACGACCGGGAAGGCGGTAGCTGTTTGCGTTTGTCGCCACTGATTACATCTGCATAATCACTCTGCTCGTCCTTATCAACGGCCAGCGTACTGCCGGGGAGCCAGCCCTTTTTGGCAGAGTCCCAGCCTTGCTTAATGCGGCTCCCGGCATTTTTAGCCGTCTGCGCCAGTTTTGCGGCAGCGGCGCCCACCGGGAACGCATCCCGGGCGGTTGCGCCAATGTTTTTCTTCATGTCTTTCCAGGCTTTCTCCACGCCGGCTTCATCAAACTCCGTGGCAGAACGGAGCGCCTTCCCGGCATTTTTGATGAGTCCGTCCTCACCCACAACATTTTTTATGAGTGAATAACCAGCGCTGGCTGCCGCTCCTACCCCCAATATGAGCGGCACGAACGCCGTTGAGGTGGTGGGTAATAACAGCAGGACCATCAACACCGCCATTGCGCCGACCGGCGCCGGTCGGTTATCAGATTCAGATTTTTTGATCATCACAAGCTCCTTACTGCTGATCCAGCAGCGATAATAAAACCAGACGGCGCAACCCGCAGCCGGATGCCTCCGGTCGGCATTGCGCCAGGATATAGATGGCCCCGTCGTCCGGCAGGGAACCGATCAACAGGCGGTCGTCCGGGAGTTCCAGCACCATGTCCAGAGTCAGCCCGGCGGCAAATTCAGGAGGCAGTTCCGCCAGCACGGCGGCGGTTTCGTCGTCGGTGCCGGGTGCCGCCACCACCAGCCCGGTCGGGTCGTGTGCCGTCAGCGCCTGTTGGATGTCGGCCAGGACGGGCGGCAACCAGGGCATGTCCTGTTCGTTCCAGCGCGTGATCTGGGCGATATTCCACAGCAGACGGCGCAGCACCGGCGGCAGTTGCTGTTCGGCCTCGTCATCGCTCAGCGGGTCGCGCCCGGCTTCGAGCGCCGCCGCCGGATGCTGCCGGCGGAAGGCGTCCAGGTGGATTTTGGTGGTCGCGAGCAGGGCCTCTACCGGAGAGATTTCAGGGCCTTCCGCCGCAGAGTTTTCCGCACCTTGTGTCGGGGAGCCTTGCGGGGCTTGTGCGGCAGGGTCTTCCGGGACCTGCGCCGACAACCAGGCCGGCAGGGCGGCGGGATCTTCCGCAGTGCTGCCAGGCTGCGTCCGCGCCGAGACGATACGGTAGCCGTCGGCGTCGGCCCGCCAGAAGGTGTACAGCGCAATATCCAGCAGCGGGTTGTAATACAGGGCGGCCGGCTGCATTGCGTTGATGCGGCCGAGCTTGACAATCGCATTGGCGAAAAACGGGCTCCACAGGGTGGCCAGCAGCCTGGCGTCGGCATCGCCCGCGCCCGGCATGGCGCTGAGGACTTCTACCGCCTGCGCTTGACCGATCAACCCGGCGGCGCGAAAGGCCAGCGCCTCCGCCGCAAACTGACGCGCACCGATGCCCGATTCCGGTTCCGGTTCCGACTCCGCAACCACCGGCGACAGCAGCAGCACCACGCCCAACGCCACGGCGAGGGTTATTACGCTCCGGTTACCTGTATATTTTCTGATGATATTATTTTTCATATTCGCAACCTTATTTGAATGTTTTGACAGATCAGTTAAGTTGGGCGGGTATCAATCCAATCCAGCCAATACCGGTCCAGTAAGCCCCTGCCACCCTCCCTATCCTGCCGCCAATCCGGGGCTATTTCACTTAAGACAGTCTCCAGGATAGCCTCCAGGGTATTCAGATAGTCTTCACATAAGAAAATATCCTGCTTGCAGGATGAATCCTGAAGGGCTTTTGTTCTTTTTTGATCCAGCACGATCAGTTCTTCAGCCGATGCCTTCAGGCTTTGGCATTTTTCATGGAGACCGGCATATTCGTCTTCATCAAAATAGTCTTTTTGCGGGACAGATAAACAGGTCGCGGAGGATTCAAGCATTTGACTTAAGGAGTCTTGAGTGTAGGCTTCATAACCTCCTCCAATTCTTGCATCAAGCTCAGAGAAATTTTTAGAGCAGCTTGGTGAGATTTTGACATGGCGGTTATGATCACTTATGAGGCCAATGGCATATTTTCTAAAATGAAGCATGGGGATTCGAGAATAAGAGCCCATCTCCATCCCTGTAGCGGGGTTATCCTGATAATTATTACGTTGTTTATAACCTGCCGGATCCTGATCGATTAAATGAAGCACGCGGTTATACAAGGAAAGCATGCGGTCAATATCTGTATCTTCAAACAAATCGACAGGGCCTTCTCCGAGTTTATTTTTTGAAAAATACTGGGCCAGAAAAAAGCTGGAAAGGATATGTTCATCATTTTCACTAAAACGATAGAGCCTGGAGAGGCCCCGGCTTTCTTCTCCCTTCAAAACCAGGCATATCGCATACCAGGCTTGATAGTCCAGATTATCCGGATCGCTTTCCAATCTCTGTTGGTTATATTCAAAATCACAAGACCAGCCTTTTTTCTGATAGATGTCAGCTTGAGCTGAAAAAGCAGCCAAAAAAACCATGACCAGCAAAAATTGAAGCCTCGCGCCTTTCATTTCAGTCTCTATTCAGGAGAATGTTGTGAAGTTGCTTTTTTCATCCACTCTTCAGATTTTTTTAAATTTTTTGTAATCCCCACACCACTTTCATACATTAGAGCCAATTCGTATTGTGCCTGAGGGTGACCTTGATCAGCTGAATTTTTCATCCAATAAAAAGCTGCTTCATTATTTTGTTCAACAAATAGACCTTGAAGGTACATCAAAGCTAATTCATATTGAGAATCATGAAAGTCTTTTGATTTCATAAACCAATCAAAGGCTTTCTGGAAATTTTCCTCAACAGACAAACCATTTAAATACAATAAACCTAAACTGTACTGTGCCCTACTATGACCTTGATTTGCTGACTTAGAAAGCCAATCCAACGCCTTGGTATGATCCTGAGGAACTTGATCACCCTCTAAATACATAACCCCAAGATGAAACTGAGAAACGGCATTTCCTTCTTCTGCAAATTTATGTAATAATTTGATTTGATCTGCTTCCGACTCGTGCTTTTCTCCGTAAACATGAAACGACGACAAAAATAAAAAAATGAGCAAAATAACGCTATTTTTCATTAATCGAAGCATCGCGCCTTGTCCGTCACTGCTTGTTGCGCCTATTCCCGGGGATCTTTTGCCGTCGGCCCGTATTTATTCCTCCTTCACAGATGTCTTGAAACTCAAGTTGTGCGTCTCATCTCCCAGGTGAACCGTGATGCGAAATACGCCGCCATCCTGCTGTGCGCCGATTTCTTCAACCACAAAATGCCCGCCATGTTGTTGACCGGGACCCACGGGTTGCGGAGAAAGCATCGTTTTTGCATATTTGGTAAGCGCCGCCTGCATCTCCTTTTCCGCCTCGCCCGAATCGGCCATAAGGTCCGGCAGGAACATTGCCGTCATACCCTCGGCCGTGTTAAACTCCATGCCGGCGCTATGGGCGGCATCCATACCGGCTATATCCAGGGCCACCGCTCCCACTCCGACCGCCACGTTAAAAAGGTCTGTCAAGGTGTTCTTGGTCTCGGCTTCCTCAACCAGCTCTTCCTTGCCGAAGACTTGCAGGGATTTGCCGTTGTACTCCGCCTGGATATTTTCGGCGCCGAGCGTAAAGGGGGTCTTACCAATATTGGCGGCGATAATATTAAACTCGGGACGGACGCTCCGCTCAACCCAACTGGTCTCCTTGGGCTGCAAGGCAACGATAGAACGATTTTTTTCTGATATGGCGGATAGCTTGCCATCCGCTGACTCTATCATGGTGTCCGCCGACGCCGTCGGCCTCAGCGAATAGTACGATGTCGAACAACCCGCTAGCCATGAAATACCAAGAATCAAAACAAGCGAGGGTAATACGTGATTTTTTAACATGGACTTAAGCTCCTGTATTGAATGAAAAAGAAATGAAATGCCGGAATACGACTCGGTGCGCCCTGTGGCCTGAGGTCATCAGCACCCCAAGCAGATGCTGCGCGGTGAGGCACCCGTTGCCGGGCATGAGGTACAGCAATCGAAACAGCCTGCGGTTGCCCTGCAGGCGTATGATGTCGGAAAAACTGCGAAGAATCGGTTCCCGCCGGTATCAGCGACGCGGGAGGGTGAGGTATGGAAAGAGCAGAGGGTTTATTATGCCGGTGCGGCGGTATTTTCAGGGATGCGCTGTGGCTTTGCGCATGGAACCGCCATGAAGCCATGAAGCCATGAAGCCATGAAGCCATGAAGTTTTATCGCCACTTAGTTCCTCCGTTTTTTTATACACTGACTCCAAATCAGATTGATCAATTTTAGCATCCTGACTATCAATGTCAAAATAAATTTCCAGAAATTGTAGAGAACATTTTATCTGTTCGGCTTAAGCACACGAGAGATATCCGGTTATACGGCAGGGCTGTTTTTATGCGCGACCGGGGATTTTGATGGGCTTGATCGACCAACGACAGGCATACGCACGCATGAGAACGGCACGCGTGTCCGCGCCATGACTCGAATTTGTCCCCCTTCCGGGATAGAATCTCCGCCCCGCAGATATTCAGGAAGATTCAAGTGCGCACAAGTCAGTTCCCAATCAACACCTTGAAGGAGGCGCCTGCTGACGCAGAGGTTATCAGCCATCGGTTAATGATGCGCGCCGGTATGGTTCGGCGTGTGGCCGCCGGGATGTATGCCTGGCTGCCGCTGGGATTGAGGGTTTTGCGCAAGGTGGAAAATATCGTCCGGGAGGAGATGAACAACGCCGGTGCCATTGAGTTGTTGATGCCGGCTGTGCAGCCCGCCGAGTTGTGGCAGGAGTCCGGGCGATGGGTGCAGTATGGGCCGGAGCTGTTGCGGCTCACCGACCGACATGGCCGGGAGTTCTGTTTTGGCCCCACTCACGAGGAGGTGATTACCAGCCTGGTTCGGCGTGAGATTCGCAGCTATAAGCAGCTACCGGTTAATTATTACCAGATACAGACAAAGTTCAGGGATGAAATCCGGCCTCGCTTTGGCGTCATGCGGGCGCGGGAGTTTCTGATGAAGGATGCCTATTCTTTCCATTTATCTCAGGATTCTCTCGGTGAAACGTATCAAAATATGTTCGATACCTATATTCGCATATTTGAGCGTACCGGGCTGGAGTTTTGCGCGGTAGCCGCAGATAGCGGCAATATCGGCGGCAATCTATCACATGAATTTCATGTGCTGGCCGAATCCGGTGAAGATGCCATCGCGTTCTCCAGTCAATCGGATTATGCCGCCAATGTTGAAATGGCCGAGGTCGTGGAAACACCCTCGGAACGGGCAAGGGCGAGTGAGGAAATGCAGAAGGTTTGCACGCCTGATCAGCGCAGCATCGAAGAGGTGAGTCGTTATCTGAATATCAATCCTTCAAGGTGCCTTAAAACGCTGCTGGTCAATGGTTCTGAAGCCAATTTCGTGGTCGCCCTTGTGCTTCGCGGCGACCATGCCCTCAATGCGATTAAGGCCGCGAAAATGGGGCCGATCGCGGCCCCTCTGACGATGGCATCTGAAGAGGCTATCCGGCAGGCGGCAGGCTGTTCAGTCGGTTCTATTGGACCGGTCGGGCTGAAAATCAAGGTGCTTGTTGACCGCAGCGCTGCCGCAGCGGCCGATTTCGTCTGCGGCGCGAATGAAGACGGTTATCATCTGACCGGCGTAAACTGGGGGCGTGATCTACCGGAACCGGAGGTGGTGGATATTCGAAGCGTTGTGGACGGCGACCCCAGCCCCGATGGTCATGGCACTCTTGCTATCGCCCGGGGCATTGAGGTTGGCCATGTCTTTCAATTGGGTGATACGTATGCTTCCAGGATGAAAGCGGAAGTGCTGGATGAAAATGGCAAGGCCGTTACTATGACGATGGGTTGTTATGGCATCGGCGTATCGAGGATTGTTGCGGCGGCAATTGAGCAGAATCATGATGACAGGGGAATTATCTGGCCTGCCGGTATCGCTCCGTTTCAGATCGCCCTTACTCCAGTCAATATGCATAAATCGGTCAGGCTGAGGGAAGCAGCAGATAAGCTATACGAGACTTTCATATCTGCCGGTTATGATGTTTTGTATGATGATCGCAAGGCGAGGCCCGGTGTCATTTTTGCCGATATGGAGCTTATCGGTATCCCGCACCGAGTTGTTATCAGTGACCGCTCGCTGGACAGTGGTACGCTTGAATATAAGGACAGACGGGATACTGATAAGACGGAGATTGTCTCCATGGGGGGAATTATAGACTTTCTGAGAACAAGGATTGTCGGTTGAGATTCCAGTTTACGAGAGGATGTTTCGCTGTCCCGACCCTGTTTCCCTTACTCTGTTTTGAGGGCAAGCGGGGGGGGGGGGGAGGAAGGAATAGATCAGGTGACTTGCTCAGGCCATGCTCACCACTCTAAGCACTTCTTCCGGTGTCGTCCTTCCCGCGGCAACCTTCATCGCACCGTTCACGTTCAATGGAATCATGCCTTCTCGAACGGCGGCTTCAAACAGGGCTTGATGCTCCGTATCAGCGCGTATCATACTTTTAACCTTCGGGGTGACCCTTAACATCTCGTAAATACCAACCCGGCCAAGATAGCCGGTATTGCGACATTCCAGACAGCCTTCCGTCTGATTAATTTTACCCGGCAGTTTCATCTTTATCGGACGGGTAAGCTGTCGCCAGATCAATTCATCTATTGATCCGTTTTTCAAGCAGTGCGGGCAGAGTGTCCTCAATAGCCTTTGTGCAACCACTCCCAGCAGGGTTGAGCGTAACAGATAATCCGGCAAGCCAATCTCCATAAGCCGGGTAACAGTTGATATGGCGTCATTGGTGTGCAGTGTGCTGAGCACGAGGTGCCCGGTCAGTGAGGATTGTATCGCCATTTCGGCGGTTTCCAGATCACGTATCTCACCAATCATGATGACGTCAGGGTCCTGCCTCAACAGGGCCTTGACACCATCCGAAAAACTCAGGTCTATGGATGAATTTACCTGCATCTGATTAAACTGTGCTTCAAGCAATTCAATCGGGTCTTCAATCGTGCAGACATTTACTTCCGGTCTGGCAATATGTTTGAGTGTCGAATAAAGCGTCGTCGTCTTGCCTGAGCCGGTAGGCCCCGTCACAAGAATAAGGCCATTGGGCTGCTCAATCATGTCGGTCCACATTTGCTTGTTGGAGTCGGACAAGCCAAGCTCGGAGAAATTCCTCACCAGTACATCGGGGTCAAAAATTCGCATCACCATTTTTTCGCCAAATGCCGTGGGCAGGGTGGATAGCCGAAGCTCAACTTCATTACCCTTTGGTGTACGGGTTTTTACACGCCCATCCTGTGGGTGCCGTCTATCAATGACATCCATGCCACCCAGGGATTTGATCCGGCTGATAATCGCCGTCATGATGGCCGTCGGCACTTCATAAACCATGTGTAACATGCCATCAATGCGGAATCTCACATAACTCATGTCTCGTCGCGGTTCGAGATGAATATCGCTGGCACGCTGATCAAAGGCAAACTGCATTAACCAGTCCACCACATGGACAATATGCTGGTCATCGGCATCCAGATTGCCGGATTGCCCAAGCTGTACCAACTGCTCAAGATTATTGACACCGGGAACATTGATCGCCGCATTCTTGCCCGCCTTATTGACGGATTTGGCCAGGGCATAAAATTCCAGCGAATATTTATCGAGATCGGAGGGAGCCGTGATGACGGCTCGTATTTCCTTGCCGATCATTCCTGACAAGTCAGATTGCCATGTCTGTTGCAGCGGCTGAGATGTCGCAAATGTGGCGAGATTACCGTCAACGGCAACCGGCAGAATGGAGCGTTTCGATACATAGGCGTATGAGGCCAGCGATGTCACCAGTTGTACATCCGTCTTCAACGGATCAATGCGTAAATACTCTAACCCCAGGGTCTGTGCCAGCCAATGTGATACGGCCTCTTCATGCAGAAGGCTACCGTCCCGGATATTTTGCCATGCCTGTGCGGCGATAATGGTAATCGGGTGGGTCGATTTCAGATCTTTGGGGCGAACGCTGCTATTGAGTTGCTGTTGTTGTTCCCGGGAGATCAGTCCGTCTGCCTGCATTGCAGCCAGAATATCAGGAAGTCCCAATTTTCGGTCTTCCTTGTTTTCCAGCGTCAGTCCAAACCTGGCCATATTATCGAGTTATCCTGAAGCTGTCTAAATCAGCCAGCTCCTCATCATAACACTGAACACCGGTTACGTTAGATGGCGCCGATCCCTGCCAGAACCAGTGCGTTATTTCCGCTACCTGGTCTTTATTGCCCTGCACCAGACATTCGACCGTGCCATCGGATAAGTTCCTTACCCAGCCGCTGATATTAATTTCCCGGGCCTTTTGATAAACCGAAGCACGATAACAAACTCCCTGCACATGGCCAGAAATGACACATCGCTTTGTAATTATTGCCACGTCACACGCACGAGCTGACCGACGGTCGCGGTCGGTTGAGTGTCGATATGAATGATAATTTCCGCCAAACCGGACTTTGGATCGTAGTCGATAACCTTCACTTTTCCGGAATGTGCCTTACCTGAAATACTAACGTTTACGTCATTACCAATATTCAGACCCGTATTTTTTTCCGGGGGCAACAACATGACGGCAATCAGTTGTCCGTTTGCCACGGTGACTAAAGGGGTGGCCTGTAACCGATTGACGACTGTTTGTCCGGCCACCACATGTTTTTTTAGAACAATGAGGTCAAAGGGTGCTTTCAGTTCAGTATGCTCAAGGTCCAGTTCTGCCTGATCAGCGTCAGCCCTGGCTTCCAGATAGCGTGCGTCTTTCTCAGCAAAATCAGCTTTCGCCTGATCCAGTTCCACCTGAGACAGGACCGTCCGTTCATATAGCTCTTCAGCGCGTTGCAGTTCATTCCGGGCTTCATCCCGGCCGGGAACATACTGCGCCATACGGGATTGCGCGGATTCCAACTGATGCTGAAAAGACCGTTTGTCCAGCGATAGCAGAACGGTGCCTTTTGCAATTCTTTGTCCGGGAGTGATGTTTATTGTTTTAATGATTCCCGATACCGGCAAGGATAATGCCGCTTTTTGTTGCCACTGTAATACACCATCCGCTTCACCAATGGCTTGCGCCATTGATGCTACTGCCATTAAAGCCAGCAGCAGTACACAAGTAACCGCCTTATTGCACATATTCCCTCCTTTATCCGCCAACCTGTGGCTGATTTTCTGTCTTTTCGGTAACTGCGCCCCAATTCATTACATCGTCTTCACCAATCAGATGATTTAACTGGGCTAACAAAAGGGCCATTTGAAAGGTTTGTCTGGCATCGCGTAATTGCGATTCGGATATTTGGGTCATTGCATCACCAAGGTCCGTCTTCATTTCCAGCTCGTATAGTGCCCTGGAACGATCCATATACAGCTCACGATAGCCGGAAAATACGTCACTTGCCTGCCGCCGAGCCTCTAGCAGGACAAATTTTTCAGCCAGCTCCCTGACCTTCTGACGTATATCCAGTTCAAGTTGCCGGCGTTGATAAAGAACTTCATTCACCTTGAGCTGTGCCTTGTCGATAGCCACGTCCCTCTGACCACCATTATAAAGCGGCCAGAATATTTCCAGTCCGGCCCGCCATTTGTCATGGCTGCCCAGATCTCTCGAATATCCGCCACGTTCAGCTACGGCAGAAACGTTAGGGCGGTAGGGCGCACGCGCAGCTTCTATTGCTGCTCTTGTCGACAGCAGTTCAGAATCAAGGGCAGCCAGTTGACGATTATTTTTCAAGGCCCTTTCAATCAGCCTGTCGAACCCCAGCAGTTTGCGATTATTTACATCAAGTTCAGGCCGGGATAGCACCGAGGGCTGCTGCCCAGGTCGATTGAGGGCCAATGCCAACGCCTGCCGTGTGCTGCGCGCCCGTCCTTCACTTTCAATCACACGGAGACGGGCCTCCTGAAAGGCATTTTCTAATGCCAGCAAATCCACATCGGATATTTTGCCAAGCTCACGGTTGTCCTGCCCACGGTCAAAAGTTACAAATTCGATTGCCATGCTTTCATTGTCACGAGCGGCTTCGATGTCGGCGAGTATGATGTCAAAAAATTTCTGCATCACCGTGATGGTGTACAGGCTGCGGTTATCCGTAATCCGTAGTCCGGCCGCTTTCCGGTCCTGCCCGGCTGATTCGGCTAGCGAACCGCTATAGCCGCCATCATACAACGGCTTGCTCACGATCAACTGGAGTCTATGGTCGTCATGACTGCCGGTATCAAATCGTGAGCTTCCCGCCTCATACCAGCGTATCCTGCCGGTCAGCTCGACATTCAGGCTGTTATGTTCTCTGGCTTCACTTGCAGTGTTTTTTGCCTGCTCCAGCAATAATTTATTCTGCAACAGTGCGGGATGCTGTTCATCAATAAGCGCTATGGTCTGTCGCAGATTCAACGGGTCAGGAATAGGCTGTATGTCCGCCGCATTCAAAAACCCGGAGGCCAGTACCGCATACGCCAACGTCACAGGCAATACTCGGCTTCTGCATAGATACATGTACTATCCCCCAATACAAACCAAGGCTGGCGGGAATCTGTCAGCTTTTTTCCAGTTTCTCCTTCTTTTCCCGCTTATAGCGGGTGAAGCTGGTATTTTTATAATGACCATCGGCAACATAGTCGGCCAGCCACTTGAACTCGCGCACACTTCTTGTAGCACCAATATAACGCGCTATCCGATTTCCTTGCAGATCAAAAAAGGCAATCACGGGAGTTGCTCGAACGCGATGTATTTTTACCGCATATTCTTTCTGTGTGGTCTCGTTGCCTTCAAAATCGACGATATCAATATCACCTTCGATATCGTGGGATAGCAGTACAAATCTTTCACGATAGTATTCCTGAATTTCGGGCTGATTCATGATCGTACTTTTCATACGATGGCAAAATGGACATTCGTCCATTTCAAAAAATACCATAATACCTTTTTTACCCTGTTCCCTAGCGTTTTCGAGTTCTTCTGAATAGTCTCCAAAAGACTCATTGAAAAAATATTTGTATGGGTCACGCGGGGTTTCCGCATGCGCGGTGTACAGCAATGTACATAACAAAATGCTTGCTACGCAAGGCAGGAATTTTGTGTGTTTCATAATCGCTCCATGTACCCGGCAAGTGATCGGCTACCCGACTGTATCCTGGGCAACAAGTATTCCTGAAGTTCGATTTCTGTTACCGGCCCGGTCCATGTTTTTACAAGGCGGGCATCAGGAGAAATCACAAAAGTTGTTGGCAGTCCCTTCAGTACCATGGCCTCAGACATCTCCGGATCTTCACCAAGATATAATACCTTATAATCAATCTTAAATTCATTTAATGCCAGCTTAATCTGCGTCGGTGTCAACTCCTCATAGTTGACACCAAGAATCTCTATGCCCTGGTCACGATGCTTATGATAGAACTGATTTAGCTCAGGAATTTCTCGAATACAGGGACCGCACCAAGTTGCCCAGAAATTGACGATAACCCACTTTCCCTTATAGTCTGCTAACCGGTGAATATTCCCATCAAGTCCGCTGAGCTTAAAATCGACAGCCGGTTCATTTAAATTCGCGGCCCAGACCGGGCTGGCAAAGCAGAAAAAGACAAAAACAGCCGTTATCACACAATATTTTTTTTTCATCCCGGCTAATCCATAACATTACTGGTACGAGTATATCGCATTCATTTGCCTGCCAGATAGGCATTCGGCAACCAGGTTCCAGTGGCTTGTAGCGGGGTCAGGCTAGCCTTTTGGCTGACCCATATTGCGAGCCCCACCCTGTCTCCGGATTTCAAGTTGACTTCAGGTAATTCAACTTCCCAATTCGCTACATTAGAATGATGCATCTGGTGACTCAGGACAACAAATTCATGTGGTAAATTACGACCACTGTTCTCTCCGGCTTTTACCGCCGTGTGAATCCCAAAACCGAGCATTGCAACATTCAGAATCAACGAATCACGGGCACCTCCTTCATATGTCACGCTCAAATGCCTGCCTCGTAAATGGGCGTTCAGATCACCTGCAAGCTCGTTACCTGCGGGCAGAGGCTTACGGCTGAACCAGCCTTTCCATTCCTGACCGTTGACCACAAACCCCGGGGTGTAAACCGCGCTGATATTACCCAGAAGACGATACTGGCGTTGCCGGTTCGAGTAGTCATTCGACGCAAAGATATCCCGCCATCCAAGGTAATCCCAGTAATCAACGTGATAGGCGATGGGAACGACTTCCTTCCAAAGCTCCCGGCTGTCAACAAAGCTATGCAGCCACCTTTCAGCAGGCGGGCAGCTACTGCAACCCTGGGAGGTGAAAAGCTCAATCAGCATTACCTGCCGGTCTCCGCTCGAAAACTCCAGTTCGGTGTCCGCCATACCATTACTCTGCAACACGAATATGAGGATAATGGTTTTCAGTATTTTGAATCGTCTGGTCATCTGTCCCTCCAATATTTCTTCTAAGACTGATAAACTGGCGCTGAGTTCAGGCTAACCATATTTGAGAGGCAAACAAAAATCGCATTTTTGTTTGCCGTGCTCTGACAAGCCCAGGATGAAACTGTTCCGAGCTTCCATAATTTACGGGTACACTATGACAATACTCATACTTTACTATTCCCGGCACGGTTCAACGCAGGAAATGGCCAGACTGATTGCTCGAGGCGTTGAGGAAAACCAGATAGAAGCCATTATACGTACCGTCCCCGAGGTTTCGACTGTCTGCGAGGCGGCGGAAGACGACATCCCCGGGCAGGGCGATCCGTATGCAACTGTGGATGACCTGCGCCACTGTCAGGGTCTCGCATTAGGCAGTCCGACACGTTTCGGTAATATGGCGGCGCCGCTTAAATACTTTCTGGAGAGTACAACGGCGTTATGGATTGAAGGGGCCCTGGTCAATAAGCCGGCCATGGTTTTCACTTCAACGGCATCAATGCACGGCGGTCAGGAAACCACATTGACCAGCATGATGCTGCCGCTGTTGCATCACGGCATGATTATCAGTGGATTGCCCTACACTATGGCAGAACTAAACCAGACCCAAAGCGGTGGCACTCCCTACGGGCCAAGCCGCGTTACCGGCAGCCGTGGCGAACATCCGATCAGCGAAGATGAAAAACAGCTTTGTATTGAAGGCGGCAAACGATTGGCGACGCTGGCGAGGCGGCTGATGTAGCACGCGGTTTCCGGGCCATCTGCGCAACAACCCGGAAATATTTTCAGACCAGTGCTTTACGGCTTGATATAGGTATAGCCCTGTGCCTGCAAGTGAGCCAGCTCTGCCACTCCACTCGGCACGATATCCGACTGATCTACACCATACAGGTCATTTTTCAGATCCACCTTACGACCACGAACCGTATTGGCGCAAACATTAAACTTCACACCCTGATTTTTTAATCCATCAATCCCGGCAATCATTTTGTCATTCGCGTTCGCATGCTTGAATTTTGTGGACTTGCTGAGAGAGTCAGGGTCCAGTAACAGTGACAAGCCATTACCATGCAGCACGACTTTCAAGTCAAGATTTTCTGCCCCTACAGCATTGATGTGATTTTGTATATTACGCAACGCCCCTGCCTGTTTTTTGGGATTGTCATAGTTAATATGGTAAACGACCTTCTGCTGACCATAACCTTCAGCCTGTAGCACCTGCCCGGGCAGCAGCATCAGCACCATTACAAGAAAGCTTGATAGTGTTTTGACATTCATGGTTTTCCTCCTTTTCATCGAATTCACAAACATCAGTATAGACCACACATTAAAGCAAATGGTTCGCCATGCCATAATTGAAGCAGAAACATCTATTCCAAACCAGGAAATGCCATTTTGGTAACGGATTGGCGTAACGGCGGCATACGGAACAGCACCAGATAAGGCAAACAAGCCATTAGCGTAGCAGTGCCCTATCTGCTTTTTGTTTTATAAAAATTGAACTGGCGGGTACCGCTTTGCGATGTCCCTGACTTGAGCGCCTTGTTACACAAGGTACCGCAGCAGATTAATTTTGGCGATACATCCTTGTATCACAAGGATAAATTAATCGAAGCTGCCTCATAAATTCAGTTGGACCAGCAGGGTCTTTATAAACGGGATCGTAATACGACGTTGTTCTCGAAGAGACTCGATATCAAGACGTGTCATCAGAGACGACAGACTCTTCATATCACGCGGGGTGTAGGACATGATCCAGTCAATCGCTTCATCAGACAGGTGTATTCCACGCATATCGGCATTACTCTTGAGGAATGCCCGTTTATCATGATCTTTCGGTTCATGAATTTTATACTTCGCACAGGCATTCAGGCGGGAAACCAGATCTTTCAAAAAAAAACCGCTTTGATCGGGAAGTTTGTGTGCGCTGAATATGTACGAACGATCAAGCTCCCGAAGCAGGTTGATCAGGTTAAAAACTTCAATCTCAATTTCATGGTTGCCCGCCACCTTGTCAATGTCATCAATACAAACGGGTTCAAAATCCTCAAGACCATTAAACAGCCCTGTTTTTAATGGAGCCACTTCCGCCAAAGGCAGATAAAAGCCTGTCGCACGCTCTCTTGCGCCGCCCTGTAACAGGTGTGTTTTTCCTATTCCGGACGGGCCATAAATATAGAGCTGAATACCCGGAGAACCGGCTTCCTGTTTTTTCAGTAGATTCAGTAATTCCGCGTTACCACCTTGAATAAAACGGGTCAGCGTTGCTTCTTCGCCTGAACGAAAATCAAGCGGTAATTGATGACTCACTGCGAACCTCGGGGGCTCAGTCCAAAAACAAGCCTGTCCACCGTATCTCTCGCATACAGGACGCGATCTATGCCGATGACTCGCAGGACCGAGGCAATATCAGCGCGGGTGTGTAATCGAAGGTTAATACCATGCCGATCAACGCGAATCACATCGACCTGGCTAACGAGGCTGAGAGAGCGGAGATAATTCAGACTGCGCCCGTAGTCGGCGGCACCATGAATATCATCGACTGTAATTTCTATGTATTGCGGGCTGTCGCTTAGCGCAAAACCGAAAAATTGTTGTGCGATTCGACTTGCCAGAGGGTTAATTCCGGCCGACACAACGCCATCAAGCGAACTCGCTGTAACAATTGTTGGCTGCTCTTCACCCACCAACTGCCAACGACCCTGCCAGAGTCCATCCTGTTTCAGCAAATAACCGATCAGAACATACTGACTGGCATATTTTTCCGAAGCCCCGGCAAGCATCTGTCCCTCCATGCCTGCAATCAGGGTGGAATCAATACTGGCACTTTCGGCCAGGTCCATTAGCGGCATAATGATCGGCAAGCCACGCTGTGCAGCTATTTTACTCAAAGCGGTAACCACCTCATGATCACTGCCTTCAGCAATAACCTGACGTCCCGCTTCGTCCTCTATCGCAAGCCAGATCAAGGCCGCCGGCCGTTCCTCGGGCCATACCGGCAATTCCTGATCCCTGATAATACGCTTCACACCTTCCGGATTAAGTCTCGCCCAAAGGAAAAGCTGTCGTTCTCCGTCTTTCTCCGTTGATTCGTAGCCAAACTGCTCGACCAGATGCCCTATCATCAAGCCGTTGTCATGAAAATAAATCGGCAAATCGCTTGTTCCTGAAACCTTGGTGACCACCGCACGCAATACCTCCCTCAAAGCCGGGTTACGCAGAGATGGATTCTGATCGGCAACGGGCACCATTGCTTCATATAACCCGGGGACACGTTCCGCCCGAGCATTAAATACTAAAAGCAATAACGTCAGGACCAGCAGCAGCCGAAAGTGACCGGCACTATTTGAGGCAAACAAATCCGACTCCATTCCGTGTCTAAAAATTATGTATTGAGCATTCCTGCAAAACCATGCTTATCGTACAATACCTTTTTGGAATTTTCCTGATTTACCATGACCAATCATTCCTCCGCCCCCGGCCCATCCTTGAGTTATCGTGACGCCGGCGTGGATATCGATACCGGAAACAAGCTCATTGAGCATATCCGGCCTTTCGTCAAGGCGACAATGCGTCCCGGCGTACTAACCGATATTGGCGGTTTCGGCGGCCTGTTTGGCATTGACACGGAACAATTCCCGGACCCCGTTCTGGTCTCAGGCACTGACGGTGTCGGCACCAAGTTAAAGCTTGCTTTTGAAATGCAAAAACACGACACCATCGGTATAGACCTGGTTGCAATGTGTGTTAACGACATCATCGTGCAGGGCGCGGAACCCTTGTTCTTCCTAGATTATTTTGCTACAGGCAGGCTTTCGCAGGATCGGGCAAAGACTGTGATCTGCGGCATTGCTGAAGGCTGCAAACAATCAGGCTGTGCCCTGCTCGGCGGCGAAACGGCAGAAATGCCGGGCATGTATAATGAGGAAGAATACGACCTTGCCGGCTTTGCCGTAGGCATTGCCAACCGCGACAAACTGATTGACGGGTCCAGAATTTCCTGCGGAGACAGCATCATTGGACTGGCTTCCAGCGGCCCTCACTCAAACGGATATTCATTAATACGAAAAATCCTTGAAATCGGTAACCATGACCTGAAAACACCTTTTGGCAACAACAACCTGGGCGAGACCCTGCTGACTCCCACAAGGTTGTATATCAAGCCCCTGCTGGAACTATTTCATCGGATTGAGGTACACGGACTGGCGCATATTACCGGCGGCGGCTTAACTGAAAACCTGCCCCGCACTATGCCGAACAATACGGTTGCCAGAATTTCAGAGAGTTCCTGGCAATGGCCAGAAATTTTTATCTGGCTACAAGAACAGGGTAATGTCGAGACAAATGAAATGTACCGCACATTCAATTGCGGGATAGGCATGTGTATCATCCTGGATAACACCCAGGCCGAAGCCGCCGTTAATATTCTACGGGATTACGGAGAAACCGCTGAAATTATCGGTATAATCACTGCCGGTAACGATAGTCAGCCAACAATGGAATTCGTTGCATGACTAAAAACGAAATACCTCCAGCCAGACTGATTGTTCTCATCTCGGGGAACGGCAGTAATCTGCAAGCCATCATCGGCCATATTAAATCAGAAAAGCTCAATGCAACAATTGCCCTGGTAATCAGCAACAAAAAAAATGCCTACGGCATCATCCGGGCTCGGCAATGGAATATCCCCACCAGGATTGTTCAGCCTGACCCGGCGGAAACTCGTGAACAATATGACTATCGCCTGATAAAAATAATCGACGATATCGACCATGATTACCTCATACTTGCAGGGTTTATGCGCATACTCAGCGATGCGTTTGTCAATCACTACAAGGGATGTCTCTTAAACATTCATCCGTCACTCCTACCCAAGTATAAAGGACTAAACACACATCAACGAGCCCTTGACGCCGGTGAAAAAATCCACGGCACCTCGGTACATTTTGTTACTTCGATTCTAGACTCCGGCCCGGTCATTATGCAGGCGGTTGTTGACATACTTCCAAATGATACGCCTGAAACGCTTGCAAAAAGAGTACTCGAAAAAGAACATTTACTGTACAGCCATGTGTTATCAATGTGCATTGATTCAAAAGTCAAATTCTCAGAGGGAAATATTATTGTGGATGGCTGGAAGCTAAATAAGCCTCTTGTACTGGAATCCGAATGAGCCTGTATATTAAAATATTATTAAGCCTGTGCTTACTCCATTTCTGCTTTAATGCTGCGGCGCAGGGATCTCCCTTTAAGCCGTTTTCGGCCCAGTACGACGTGTTGCATAACGGTAATCATGTCGCCATAACCACTCTTTCATTAGCCAGACACAGTGAAAGTACGTGGTTATATTCAAGGACATCTGAGGCAGTGGGTTGGATTTCGCACATATTGAGTGGAAAAATCACCGAACAGAGCATATTTAACTGGAACAATGGTATGCAGATACTATCATATCACTATGACCGCAACCGTGATGAAAAACGCGTCAGACTAAAGTTTGACTGGCGAAATATGAAAGTCATCAACGATATTAACGGCGATCCCTGGAAAATGGCTCTCTCTCCAGGAACCTTCGACAAATTAAGTGCAAATCTGGCTTTAGCCGTACACCTGTCAAGTGGAAAAACCAGCGTCCATCTACCCGTAGCCGATGGCGGAAAATTAAAAATCTATGACTTCAATATCATTGGAGAGGAGCCCATTGATACGCCTATGGGGAAAATCAAGACCATGAAAATCAGCCGAAATAAACGTGGCAGAGAAGACAGGCAAGCCTGGCTTTGGCTTGCCTCGGAGCTAAACCATGTTATTATAAAGGTTGAAAAATATGATGGTAGTGACAGACTCTTCTCAATGATTATCAAATCATTAGAGCAGGAATAGAATTACCGCCGTCATCTATCTGTTCTACATCAATTTTATCTACAGGCAGGTTTCTTTCCGTGATAAATACCATAACACCATCTCTATTTTCATCTCTTTCAAGTATCTCAAGGCATCTCTACGAATCGCTTGATATACGGTTGTTGATTCGTTTTTTAATTTGAACCCAGAAGAAGATGAATAGCAAAATAATTACTTTTTACCTTAATTTACAGATTGTAAGTAATTTTGATATAGGTTCTAGTCAGAATATTTTTTTCCTTTGTAATATAAGAATTACCAGATTGTACATTAGCACTGGCACTATGATAATATGCAATAGAAATCGTCCCAATGTTGTACCACGAATAGTATTCTCGTTGTTAGCGGTGAGGTTAGCTAGAAATAGCAGACAACCAATGATAATTAATAGATATAACAGGAAGATACGCTGCTGATTAGAGCCAAGCAATATAATAGTCGCAGCAGCAACAATAGCAGACCACCAGATAATGCCAAAGGTATTCCACAGGAAAAACATATTCGTGGTTTCTATCATGGATTGAGGATTATATTCAGCAGGCACTAGCTGTCCCCCTCTATGACCCGTATCACTAAATATTACTTCTCCAAAGGCATACCATAGGACTATTATTATTGCTCCCAATACCATTTGTACTCCGATAATTTTACTCCACGAATAATGGAAGCACTCATTAACAAAGTATGATAGTAATATAACCATAATAAAAACACTCCACATCTTGCCTTCTCCCTTGGAAAGAAATGCGCCAAGAACTCCAACGGTTATTAAAAAAAATGCAAAACGGTGACTATTCCATTCATTCAGTTTGTTACTACTGAAGATTAACAGCATCAATCCGCCAAAGCCCAGCGACAGGAAATAGGCGACCAGTAGTCCATGATAACCAGGCCTTATAGTATGATTACTGATAATATAGGCATTACTGGCAATAACAGTAATAATAATTGCCGCATTGATATTGTTGTGCAACTTAAAACTAACAACAAATACGGTACCCATCAGTGATAAAAAAGCAAATAACCAGGGTATTGACACTGCATGATTGTGCCAGCGCTCAATAAACATGGCTGGCCATGCGCCGAGAATAATAGGCCCCAGCGAGGAATCGCCTTCTTGGCCAATGATGGCAATAGTTTCCTGACGACTGATCCTTGCTGCTATTTTTTTCGACATAGAGACGTAACTGTCCTCATAAGTTGCATCGCCATCAATTACAGGATTGTGCAACACAATAAAAACAATAAGGCATATTTTTACCAGCATAAATACCATAGGAATAGATAGCCAACGAGACATGCTGTCTTTTTTTATTACTACATCAGACTCTCTCAAATATCTCGGTCGCCTTAGTCCAAGACCAAACAACAGCAAATATAATGCAGCTATCACATAGTGCCAGGAATAGAGCAGGCTGTCAGTCAGTACAAACAGACTTCCCGTAATATACAAAAACAGGCAACCAACTCCCCAATAGAAAGGTAGTAACAGCCAGAAATTATGCCTTTCAGGCAAGCATAACTGAGTAATGCCGAAGCCTCCCATTACGAGTACGATCTGCGCCAGAATAATTATAAAAAGCATATCAGTCATTTATTACCTTCAAGATCATGGCCTGGTCGGAAATTTTGCTAATGATATCAACTCGCCACTTTTTTGAAGAGTCTCTTTTATCAATAATATGATGGGAGGCTGCGTCAAAATAGATTTTTTCCGGATAAAAGTACATCATGTAGTCGAATTTTCCTGAAAATCTTTTTACCTTTAATCTGTTGCTAAAATCTTCATATTCACCATAATATAAAAACCATATCCAATTACTTTCCCCTTGTACCAAATACTTTCTGGACCGTGGAAAGGCAACTTTTGCCTGTTCAGGAATATGCTGTTTCAGCTCCCTATCCAATCGTGCAAACTCTTCCCCGAACCGTGATTTCCATTCTGCAAATCTGTCGCTGTATAATGAAGACTGTTCATAACTCTTACCTGCATAATTCCATAGCGTTCTTATATAGGTTACATCCAGCAATAATACTGAAAAATAAATTACCGTTGCCAGTGCAATGACAGACTGTCGGCTTCTGACAATTAACACATAAAAACCAGATATAATGATCAAGATGCCTAATATCCCAGTAAGTGAATTACCCAGAACTGTTAAACCATAATGAAAATTAATTGAAGAGATCTTAATGGGTTCAACCTCAGAGATTATCTGTTTATACAGCGTTTTCAGAAAATCCAATGGATCAAGAACAGACAGAAATTCTATTTTGCGGACCTCAATTTCATTGGAAAATTGAATGCCAATTTGGCTGATTACTCTGTTTTCTGGAAATGGCACGGTTCTTTTCCAAAGGATTTTTTGGCGAGTATCAATTATAAAATAATCTTCTTTCGCTTTGAGCGTAACATGAATTTGACTGTACTGATTATTTTTATATGGATATGGCCAGATGACAATAAAGCTTCTGTTCTGATTAGCAGGACTCAGATATACTTTCATATATGGAGTATTTTTCCAAAATTGCTTTGCCAAAATCAGCCTCTGATCACTGACCGCATGAATTTTGTTAACAAAAAGACCTGGATCTGAATCTAATTTTATTTTCAGGCCACTACCGGTTAGCTGACTCGATTTAACACTGCCTTGCCCCACAAACCATTGCCTCGCAATTCCAGAATTTTTAAAATCAAATGTTATCGAATTGCGTGACTGTAAAATCAAAAAATAGGTAACCAATAAAAAAATGACAAAGACTAGCCCAATCCATATCCAATTGTACTGTTGGCACTGACGCTTTAATTTGTTTCTTTTCACGATTAAGAAAACTCTGATTTTGAGTATTTATAGAGTAACGGTTTTAGTCTCGATAGCCAAGCATCTACGTTTCAGTTATTGGCCACACAGGGTAACATGCTACTGAGCTTAATACATTGATTTTAGCGATACGGATCACAAAACGACCTGCATCGGTCACCTAATGGCTGAACTTAGTCGCTGATAAATTCGTTCGACTCAGGTGATTTATCAGAAGCCCGCTTCCAATAAATTTCGCCTTCTGATTGGATAAACAGGCTTTGACGGTCGTTTCCTTTAGTACGATTCATGCGTTCGACCTGTCCATTCTTCCATGGATAATTGAGCCTGGCCACTCTGTGCTCAATGCCATGCTCATCACAGACTCTCTCGAAAAGATGCTCAAAAGCATATTTGTGCCGGGCCTGATGCGTGAACTCAATTCCATTATCCGTTAAGACGGTATGAATACGATAAGCTACGGTCTCGACGAGATTTCTCAGGAACTGTGCCGCAATGTTCCTGTCTGCTTTTTCATGCAATTCCACATAGACATATTTTGAAGTCCGGTCAATCGCCACAAACAGACGCAGTTTGCCCCGGCCGGTACGCACTTGAGTAATATCTGTATGAAAATATCCGATGGAATAGGCCTTGAATGTCTTGCTCGGCTTTTTATTTTTCACCACATCGGGAAATACCATCTCGTTGCAGGCATCGGTGCAGACTGGAGCGTGTCAAGTAAGAGATGATGGTCTGTCAGGCGTACAGACCATCATCAAGATCTAAAACAGTGTGCTTTCTGAAAGCCACGATGACGGCTTCCTCTTCGATTGTCAGTACCGCGGAACGGGCATCCTTCGGCCCTGGCTTGATGTCTTCAACGCTGTGACGTTTGCGCCACTTCGCTACGGTCTTTTCATTGATGCCATAGTGCTGACTTAACTCCTTGAGCGAAGCCGTCGATCGCTGTATTGACGCTCAGATAGCGTGCGTTGTCGTGGCGCTTGCATGTAATAACTGGCCCATAAATCCTTCTTCTGTTCGACCGATAGTGATAAACCATTAATATCTGGGACCAAACACCTGGCCGATGAAACCCGTAAAGCACTTGAAGCTATTGAATGAAACTGATGTAAACGAAGTGGTAACCTACCGCAAGATTCAGCAAATGGTCCAGTGTGCAATACAAAGTAAGTTGAAGCCGAAAAATAGCGAATTGGATTCCGCAGCGGCCTCATACCCGAAGCAAGAAAACGTAAACCATGAGAAATCTATCAGTCTGCGCGTGACTAATTTATCACGATATCAACATAGTGGTTGCTATTGAGCTATTGATCCGATCCGTACCCCATCTCTTCAACGCTTTTGCGCCGGGTACCATTGTTTCCAGAACTACAGACTGTAGACCGGTTATCTAAGACAGTCCTATATTCCAACAATTTTATTTTGCCGTATAACCGCCATCAACCGCCAAAATCTGGCCAGTTACATAGCGACAGGCCCTTGAAGCAAAAAACAGCGTCGCTCCCTCCAGATCCGGCAGCTCTCCATTGCGACCTATTGCTGTCATGCCAGCATGGTGCGTTAACATATCTTTGTCTTCATACACCGCCGCCGTCATTTTAGTGCGAAAAAATCCCGGGGCAATAGCATTGCACATAATACCATACCCCGACCAAGCCTCCGCCATGGCCCTTGTCAATTGGACTATAGCCCCTTTGGAGGTGCCGTAAGCCATACCATTTTTGAAGGCACGGTAAGACTGTAGCGAGGCGACATTGATGATATTGCCGTAACCCTTTTGCCGCATGCCACCAATTAGTGCTCTTGCCAAAAAGAAAGGGGCCGCAGTGTTGATATTCAGCGTTTGTTGCCAGTCTTCAATCAGAATATCATCCGCCGTCTGCCTTAGATTAAGGCCTGCGGCATTTACCAGAATATCGGCAAAACCAACCCTTTCGTTAATCTGTGCAACCACAGGTTCAATACTTTCCAACACGCTTAAATCCAGTGTTTTACAGATACATCGGCTATCGGGGCTTTCTTCCAATACAACCTGCTGCGTCGCCTTTAAGCCCTGCTCATCTCTACCGGTTAACACAACATCCGCCCCGGCCTTTGCCAGTGTTTTTACCATGTGTGCGCCAATTCCGGAGCTTGCCCCCGTGCACAGGGCAATCCTGCCTTTTAGGGAAAACATGGCTTCCAGATAGGCACTCATCATCTCAATCTTCAATTCCGGTATTAAATTTTTGTCCCGGAAAATAATGTTTAAGACGAATATCACCGGTACGGGCGTGAGCCTCCATACCTTCCAGCCTTGACAGTCTGGCAGTTACTGCTGCCAGTTCTTTGCTGGCTTGCCTGTTTGCCTTTTGAGTGGTAACAATCTTGATAAATTTATGCACCGACAAACCGCCGGTGTAGCGCCCGGCTCCCCTGGTTGGGAGAACATGATTGGTTCCTGAGCATTTGTCACCAAATGCGACTGTCGTTTCCTCACCAATAAACAGCGAGCCATAGTTTTTCAGGCGCTTCTCATACCAATTCAGGTTACCGGCTTGCACCTCCAGATGCTCCGGCGCGTATTCATCGCTTAGTTTTGCCGCCTCTTCATCGCTGTCACACACGACAACCTCGCCATAATTACGCCAGGATTCCGCTGCTGTTTGCCGCGGCTCTTCAGGCAGGGTATCAATAATACCCGGCACCAGATCAATAACCCTGGCTGCCAGCTTTTCACTGGTTGTAATTAACCATGCCGGAGAGTCAATACCGTGCTCTGCCTGCCCAATCAGATCATAGGCAACCAGCTCCGCATTGGCACTATCATCGGCAATAATAAGTATTTCCGTTGGTCCGGCAAACAGGTCTATCCCCACCTCGCCGTACAATATTCTTTTTGCCTCAGCAACAAAGCGATTACCCGGACCAACCAGAATATCTGCCTTATGGCCGGTAAATAAGCCAAACGCCATGGCGGCAATGCCCTGAACCCCACCCATTGCCAGAATATGATCGGCGCCGCATAAATCCATGGCATATAAAATTGCCGGATGAATACCGTTGTATTGGGATTTTGGCGTGGAAGCGGCAATAATATTGCTAACGCCAGCGACCCTGGCGGTAGTAATACTCATAATAGCAGAGGCAACATGGGCATAACGACCGCCGGGCACGTAGCAACCGGCCGTCCGGATTGGTATTAGCTTTTGTCCCGCCCAGACTCCCGGTGACAGTTCACATTCAAATTCTCGGATGCTGTCTAATTGTTGTCTTGCAAACTTGCTGACCTTGTCGTGAGCAAATTGTATATCGTCTTTCAATTGCTGGCTAAGACTGCTTTTTGTTTCGGCTATTGTTTTTTTATCAACGACAATATCGCCGTGCCAGTCATCAAATTTCTCACCGTAGTCAATAGCACGTTCTTCGCCATTTTGCCTGATATCATCTAAAATATTACTTGTAATTTTTTTGACATCATCATCTCCGGCACCAGGTGTTGCTAATGCTTTTTTCAGATATTTCACGACTTTTCTCCCGAATATCTACAATTTCCGGTAGTGATCAGAGCACAACCGTCCCATGATGGTCAGACAATAAAAAATGCGAATATCCACCATGCACCCAGTAAATAAATCGCCACAGCCAACCAGTATTTCACCGAATCGTCCCTGCGAGTGCAGAATTGCACGTGATAGCCATCCGGCCGCATGCCTGTCCACCATAGGATTTTACCGATCAGCAAACCATGAATCACTCTGTAAATCAATATGCAGGGCAGTCCCAGCACATAGCCTCTTTCAGTCCCGAGCAGCGCCCCCCCCATGAGGCTACCAACAACACCAGCGATCCAGATTCCTTTGCCTTCAGGGAAGAGCTGACTTATTTTGATCTCAGAGAACCAACCTACCTTTCCCTCGGTATTTTCTGTCGTGCGTTTCTTCACCGTGGCGGTCTTGATCTGTTGTGCAGGGGAGACAGCCCGGACTTGCAGGGATTAAGGTAAGGCATGACCGTTTCTATTCCTCTAAAAATGACTGCTATCCAACTATATCCATGACCTGTCATAGTAGCAATATATTTTCTATCGCCATGAACCATGTTACCGGACATGTCACTATATTCGCATGGTAATCAGGTATGCAATATATCTTCAATTTAAATCAATGATGACATGCCTTAAAGCCAGTCTCCGGTCAATAAAGAAATAGCATCACAACAACAGGGCACCAGACAGACCCCTATGGACAGAGATTGGCATTATGCAAGTGGATTTTTTCTATTTTTCTCAGCACAGATTTGGGCAGCCTGACATTCTGACTATCAATATTTTCCCGGAGCTGATGCAACGAGGTCGCGCCGATGATATTGCTGGTAACAAAAGCGCGGCTGTTGACATAGGCCAGCGACATCTGAGCCATGCTGAGATTGTGCTCGTCGGCAACCTGTTTGTAACTGGCAATCGCCTCTTCGGCCTCCGGCGTATTATAACGCTTGAAATGATTGAACAGGGTTATGCGGGCATTTACCGGCCGGGCATCGTGCAGATATTTGCCGCTGAGCGTACCAAAAGCCATTGGCGAATAAGCGAGCAGACCTGTATTTTCACGATGGGCAATTTCGGCGTGCCCGACTTCAAAAATCCTGTTCAGCAGATTGTAGGGGTTCTGGATTGAAGCTATGCGGGGCAGTCCGTGGTAATCGGCAGCATTGATGAACTGCATCATGCCCCAGGGGGTCTCATTAGATAACCCAACAGCCCTGATCTTGCCAGCATCAAGCTGCTTTTTCAGCGCCGACAGGGTTTCATGTATCGGCGTGGTATCGGGGGCCTGTTTATGAAAATAGCCCAACTCTCCGAAATAATTGGTTGGTCGGTCAGGCCAGTGCAATTGATAGAGGTCGATATAATCGGTTTGCAGACGCTTCAGGCTTGCATCCAGCGCCTCACAAATATTTTTCTCCGTAAAACGGGAATTACCATTACGTATCCAGGTCAGCCAGATTGCGGGGCCGGAAATCTTGCTGGCCAGAACCACCTTGTCCCGGTTTCCTTTCGCAATCCATTCTCCGATAAGCGTCTCAGTAAGTCCCTGCGTCGCGGCTCTGGGTGGGACCGGATACATTTCGGCGGTATCAACGAAGTTGATCCCTCGTTCAGTAGCATAATCAAGCTGCTGATGTGCTTCCAACCTGGAGTTCTGCTGTCCCCAGGTCATGCTGCCCAAACAGATTTTACTGACTTGAATGCCGGTCCGGCCTAAATTGACGTATCGCATGGTTCTACAGAAAAACGACCGGCATTCCGGTAAAGCCATGAAGCTGATTGTGTGCGATTTCACCATTACAGAAGAAACCGCTGATTGGAATATCGCCCAGCTCCCGCCGGATCATACCGAGCTCCTCTGAATCCGGACCGAACAGTGAGCGGCCACAGCCCAGGCAGGAATAATATAAAGCCCCTTGAGCCTGCCGATCTCCGATATTCTTTTTGATACTGCCTGACATGCGGAATATATCCTTGTGTGCAGTATGGCCATCACGACAGCAAAATACCATGGGTTGCTCGTAGATCTCCTCAAAACCGGCGCAGATACCCAACCCGACCGTGCCGACCCAACTTTCAATACCGACGGCCCGTTGTAGCTCGCCGGCAATCAATTGCAGGAAACAGGCAAAACTATCGGCGGCGTAAACAAAACCAAGAGTCTTGTCCCGGGCCTGCCCATCGATCTGGCTGACGCATTCACCAACGGCCTGTCACCAGTCGAGATGCGTCGAGTGCGCGGAAATAAACAAGGCAGCGATGATTAAGCGTTACATCTTTCCATGATACCGGAAATGATTGGTGCCAATATGACCTCCATGGCAAAACCCATCTTGCCTCCCGGAACAACAATTGAGTTACGACGTGACATGAATGAATCGTGAATCATGGCCAGCAGGTATGGGAAATCAATATCAAACTTCTTTGGCTCCTTGAAACGGATGACAACAAAGCTTTCATCAGGCGTCGGGATATCACGCGCAATGAAAGGATTTGACGTATCAACCGTCGGCACACGCTGGAAGTTGATATCGCTTTGCGAAAACTGAGGCGTGATGTAGTTAATGTAATCAGACATACGGCGCAGGATGCTATCAACAATTGCTTCGGCGGAATAACCTCGTTCGGAATTATCACGATGAATTTTCTGAATCCATTCCAGATTGACGATGGGCACCACACCAATACCCAGATCGACATGATCAACAATATTGACCTCATCGGATTGAGCCAGCCCATGCAGGCCCTCATAGAACAGGACATCCGTGCCGGGTTCGATTTCCTCCCAGGGAGTAAACTCGCCTGGCACCTTATTGATGCCAAGGCGGTCGTTATGGTGGCCAGCCTCCTCGTCGCTGTGCAGGTAGTAGCGGCGCTGACAAATACCAGTCTCACCATAAGACTCGAAGGTTTCAGCCAGTTTGGAAAATTCGTTCGCTTCGGGACCAAAGTGGCTCAAGTTATCCTGCTTCATCCTGAGCCGCATTTCGGCGCGTTCATAGCGATGGTAACTGTCGCCCTCAATAATTGCAGGCTTGATGTTCTCACGCAGAAAAATATGTTCGAATGCGCGTTTGACTGTGGTAGTGCCTGCGCCAGAAGAACCGGTGACGGCAACAACAGGATGTTTTTGAGACATGGCGTTCTCCCATCTTTAATAATGCGTGGTTCGTAGAATAATATCGTCAGACAGAAAGGACAATGATTGAAGATTTTTTGGCAGCATGAGTGGAGACGAGCGGTGCGTGTAGCATCGAATACGGTGCGGCATCCTTGGGTATGGCTGACACATCGCACAGGGACGGCACAATCGATTTTGGCCAACAGTATTCCGAAATCCGGGACATTCCTGCTGTCACGCTGCCTTGATATGCTGCCGACGATTACAGCGTATCATCGCGGCGTGTGGCTGGACTCTTAAGGAAAGAGTAAATTGGACCAATCGGCATCGGTGGTCAGAATTGAAACACTTGCCTTCAGGGTGTTATGTATCGGTTCATCTGCCGTATTTTCCAGAGATAGTAACTGAACTACGTGAGGCCAGACTTCGACCAATTCTCATCATTCGCGACCCACGTGATGTGGCAGTTTCCTCATACATTTTTACAATACGTTACCGCTGGACGCAATGGCATCACCAACTCAATTTATTGGCAAAAGATGAAGACCGCCTGATGTCCGTATTGGTCGGGGACTCTGATAATGGTATGGAACCGCTGGCAACCAGAATGGAACGATATTCAGGCTGATTGATTGATCCTACCTATTTAGTGGTGCAGTTTGAAGATTTGATAGGTAGAAACGGGATGGGGAGTAATGCTCAACAATGCGAGACAGTAGCGAGGATTGTAGCACACGTTGGGTTGCAAATTTCAGATGATGAAATCGACCTGTTGGCCGGCAAGTTGTTTAATCAGACGGCACCGACATTTCGCAAGGGAGCGATTGGCGCAATCATTTTTCGACTGAACACCTCGCCGCCTTCAACGACACAGGCGGCTCAGAGCTGCTTGCCGGATTTGGCTACGAGTAACGACATGGCAAATATCCAGCGGTTGAAAAATTTCAGGATTGGCTACCTTTGTACAGGTAAATATCAATTCATGGGCAGGAGGCGCATACCCTTCGAGATCGCAAAACATCTAAACTCCGTACTGCTGCCGATAACCCTTCATCTCCTTCAGATAAGGATCATAATCACCCGATTGCTCAATAAATTGAATCAGCAGCTCCAGGCTGGCGATGCGCATAATCTTCAAACCGTAATCAGATTCCATTTCCTGAATTGCAGAAAGCTGGCCCTGTCCCCTCTCCATGCGATCCAGAGCAACCACCACTCCCACAGTCTCTGCTCCACTGGCAGCGATAATACCCATGGTCTCGCGTATGGCCGTACCCGCCGTGATCACATCATCAATTATGAGAACACGGCCTGCCAGCGGTGCCCCTACCAGATTACCGCCTTCGCCGTGATCCTTGGCTTCTTTACGATTAAAACAATAAGCCACCTCCTTGCCATGCTGGTCCGCCAGGGCCACAGTCGTTGCGACCGCCAGCGGAATACCCTTGTAGGCCGGGCCAAACAGGACATCGAATTCCACACCGCTGTCAACGATTGACCGGGCATAGTATTTGCCTAGACGGGACAGTGACACGCCTGTATTGAACAGGCCAACGTTAAAGAAATACGGACTCGGACGCCCCGACTTGAGAGTAAAATCCCCAAACCTGAGTGCGCCCTGTGAAAGCGCAAATTGCAGAAATTCCTTTTGGTAATCCCGCATAACGGTTCCTTGTGATCGTCTGGGCGGCAGGTATGATACACGCCATCTTGAACCGAACAAACATGACATGAGAATCATCAGTGTTAACGTCAACGGTATTCGCGCTGCCGCCCGCAAGGGTTTCTTCGAATGGCTTGCCGATCGGAATGCCGATATTGTCTGCATCCAGGAGCTCAAAGCCCAGGTCAAGCAACTCGAAGAGCCCCTGTATTGGCCGGAAGGCTATGATTGCCATTACTGTCAAGCGGAAAAGAAAGGCTATAGCGGCGTCGCCATTTATTGCAGAAAAAAGCCCGATGAAGTGATTTTCGGCTTTGGCGTTGACGAATTCGATGGCGAAGGACGTTATGTCGAGGCCCGCTATAACGGGTTTTCCGTCGTATCGTTATATGCGCCATCCGGCTCCTCCGGGCCGGAACGTCAGGCGTCAAAAGACCGTTTCCTTGATACATTCCCCGGGCAGCTTACCAGACTCAAGCGGCAACAGAAAAATATCATCATCTGCGGTGACTGGAACATTGCCCATAATGAAATTGACTTGAAAAACTGGAAAGGCAACAGGAAAAATTCCGGCTTCCTGCCGCATGAACGCGCCTGGATGGATAAACTGTTCGGCAATGGGTTTGGTTATGTCGATGCCTACCGCGTGATTGAACCTGAGACCGAGCAATACACCTGGTGGTCCAATCGTGGCAGAGCCCGCGAAAATAACGTTGGATGGCGTATTGACTATCAGGTTATCACCCCCGGCCTAGCGGACAGGGTGCGAGGCGCTGATGTGTACACCGATGAATGGTTTTCCGACCATGCGCCGCTTACGATAGATTACGACTATTCCCTGTAAACCATGCCAGCGTCCACACTGCATAGCTGGGCAGAATCCTTCCAGGTTTATAAAAATCCCAAGGTTCTGGCCATGTTGTTTCTCGGATTTTCAGCTGGACTGCCACTGCTGCTGGTTTTTGGAACATTATCGGCATGGCTTAACAGCGAAGGCGTTGATAAAACCACCATCGGTTTTGTTAGCTGGGTAGCGCTGGCCTACGGCTTTAAGTTTGTCTGGTCCCCCCTGGTTGACAGGCTGCCGATCCCGATTCTGTCTTCATTACTGGGACAAAGGCGAAGCTGGATGCTATTGGCACAGGCCGGCATCATTACAGGCCTGATTGCAATGTCGGCATCTGACCCGCAAGCGAACCTGACAGCCATTGTAGGCTTCGCCATCTTAACTGCGTTTTCATCAGCCACTCAGGACATCACTATTGATGCCTGGCGCATTGAAGCGATATCAGATGATTTTCAAGGCGCAATGGCCAGTACATACCAGCTTGGTTACCGCCTGGGAATGATCGTTGCCGGAAGCATGGCTTTTGTTATTGCCGATTACATCTCCTGGTCTGTTGCCTACCTGTCTATGGCGACCTTTATGTCGATTGGCGTCATCAGCACCTTCGTCATCAGCGAACCTGATCGCACACTGAGCAACGAAGAATGGAAAACCGAAAAACGTGTTATTTTACTTCTTGAACGCAATGTGTATTTACCTGAAAGAATCCGTCAGATTCAGGCCTGGTTTGTCGGGGCCGTAATCTGTCCGTTTGCTGACTTCTTTGCCCGTAATGGCTGGAAGGCATTATTAATTCTGGGCTTCATCGCCGTTTTTCGCATGAGTGACATTACCCTGGGGGTAATGGCCTTTCCTTTCTATCAGGATATGGGCTACAGCGGGTCAGAAATTGGCATCGTCAGCGGACTGGTTGGAAAATTTATTACTATTTCAGGTGCCCTGATCGGTGGCGTGCTGGTTGTCCGTTATGGCGTCATGCCCATGTTATTGGCCGGCGCCATTATCGTGATCGCCACCAACCTGTTATTTGCATGGCTGGCCGGACAGGAGCCGCTGATAATCTGGTTAATTCTGGTCGTAGGAGCAGACAACCTTGCGGGCGGGCTGGCCGGCACCGTATTTATCGCTTACCTGTCCGGTCTGACCAACCGTGCCTACACGGCAACACAATACGCCTTGTTCAGTTCAATCATGCTGCTTTTACCAAAGTTTATAGGCGGTTTTTCCGGCCTTGTCGTTGACGCGACAGGCTACCCGATATTTTTTCTGTACGCTGCGGCCTTGGGAATCCCTTCCGTATTGCTCATTGTGCTGATGATGAAACAGGAGCGGCAAACCGCTAATGTAAGACCTTAATCCTGGATTCAGACCTTGCAACCTCCCGATTTTTTGCGGTATCCGGCGATATCGAAGCATGATGCAATATCATCTTCCAGCCACTTTCGGTAAGCCTATAAACATTTGTGGCTACAATAATTGCCAACTTATCCGGATTGGATGCCGGCCGGATCTGTTCATGAAGGATATGGACCGCAAGTTTGCCTGATACCTGCCGGGCAACATCTTTTAGATTAAATTGAAGAGAGGATTCGTTACCAAAGATATGCCGCCAGCTATTCATTACTTCCTGACGCCCCTGCAAACGAGCCCCCATCGGATGGATACAGATAACGTGTTCCGAATCCAGCCACACATCTATCATGGTATTAATGTCCTTATATTCAATCGCCGTGTAAAATGCGATTTCCGCTTCTACTGATGTTAAAAACATTTTCGTACCGCCTGTTTTCAGGTAACTCCATTAATGAACACCATACATAATATCGAACTCTGTACCCTGGATGAACTCCGGGAAAATACTGCGCTCGGGTTTACGGCTGAAACCACAAAAACCGACGTCGATATCTTCATTGTGAAAAAAAATAATCTTGTTTACGGTTACATAAACCGTTGCCCCCATACCGGCGCACCACTTGAGTGGATACCGAACCAGTTTCTAAGCCTCGATACCCAATTCATACAATGTTCCTTGCACGGGGCGCGTTTTTCGATCAATAAAGGGAAATGCGTACATGGCCCCTGCAACGGCCAGGGCCTGACAGCCATCAAGCTGATCATGAAAGATAATAAAATCTACTGGGGAAACAGTTGATACAAATTCCACACCAGGCCTGCCAGCACACCTGAAACGGCAACGCAGCCCTAAATCTGCCCTGGCAACGCGATTCAGAAATGTCCTCTCCAGTCACGGACGCCGCGTAGCCTGAGCTCCCTTTTTACGGTATCCTTGCGGCCCGCAGACAGATGCAAACATTTTTCATAACAGGGATGGCAAAGAAAATACCTGATTTCACCAACTTCGAGCTGGAAACCGTACAGAAGACAATTAATGAGCGCTTTGGAAAAGAAATCGAAATCATGCTTGGCGATGCCGAAGTTCGACTCAATCCCCACTCTACCGACATGACCATGTGCCCAATCATGCTATGGAAAGAAGACGGATGCCAGTTCGTTATTATCAAGCAGGGGCAACACTCCTACCGCCCTCAGTTCTTTTACAAAGTTATCGATGAATACGGCACCGGCATTAATGATTATCCGGATATAGCCGATTGCATTATTGCGCTATTACAAACCCAGGCCGATCATCACAGCCAGCGACTGGGTAATTTCCCGGCCGGGCAATCATAAACATCATCTTTCAATGTTCATTACCACGGAGTTTTTAAAATGGTAACTAAAGAGAAGAAAAATGCATTTTATGCTCAGTCCGGCGGCGTTACCGCCGTAATTAATGCCTCTGCCTGCGGGATAATTGAAACCGTGCGCAAAAACAAAGGCAAAATTGGCAAAGTCTATGCGGGCCATAACGGCATCATTGGTGCACTGACGGAAGATCTGATTGACACCGACAAAGAGTCTAACCGTGCAATCGCGTCACTTCGCTACACGCCTTCCGGCGGTTTCGGTTCCTGCCGCTTCAAACTGAAAAACCTGGAGGACAACAAGCGTGAATACAAGCGCCTGATTGACGTCTTTGAAGCACATAACATTGGCTACTTCTTTTATAATGGCGGCGGTGACTCTGCGGACACCTGCCTGAAAGTCTCCCGGCTATCCAGAAGCATGGGTTACCCAATCCAGGCGATTCATATACCTAAAACCGTGGATAACGACCTGCCTGTTACGGATAATTGCCCCGGCTTCGGCTCGGTAGCCAAGTATATTGCCATCTCCACTCTGGAAGCCAGTTACGACGTCGCTTCCATGTGCGCAACTTCCACGAAGGTTTTCGTACTGGAAGTCATGGGTCGTCATGCCGGCTGGATTGCTGCGGCGGGCGCCATGGCCGCTGATAAAAACAACGACATCCCGATCATAGTTCTGTTCCCGGAAGTTAAATTTAATCGGAAGAAATTTCTGAAAGCAGTTAAAGACAGAGTAGAACAATACGGCTACTGCTCTGTGGTTGTTTCTGAAGGTGCACGATGGCCTGACGGTCGTTTCCTGGCGGAGCAGGGTAGCCGCGATGCGTTCGGTCATGCTCAGCTAGGCGGTGCAGCGCCGGTGGTCGCCAATATCATTCATAAAGCCCTGGGATACAAGTTCCACTGGGCAGTTGCAGACTATTTACAGCGTGCTGCACGCCATATCGCCTCCAAGTCGGACGTGAATCAGGCCTATGCCGTAGGTAAGGCCGCAGTTGAGCTCGCCCTGGCCGGTAAAAACTCCGTCATGCCGACTATCAAGCGCACGTCTAACAACCCTTACAAGTGGACCGTTGGTTCAGCCAGTCTGTCCCGCATTGCCAATGTTGAGAAGATGATGCCAGCCAGCTTCATCTCAAAAGATGGATTCGGCATCACACAACACTGCCGTAATTACATGGAACCTCTGATTCGTGGCGAGGATTATCCTCCTTATCATAAAAGCGGCCTGCCCAAATACGCCCAACTGAAAAAAGTCGCTGTACTCAGGAAGCTGGAAGACTTCAAATGGTAATCCGGTAATCATGACAGAGGTTGAGGGTGGACTCATATGAACCGATTTTCATGCACGGAAAAGCCACCCTCTGCCTTCTGCAAGCTAAGGAGGCCATTGTGACAATCAATAAAGCGCGTGAATTACTCCAGACCCACATTACCATGGGAAGCGGTTATAATCGTCAGGCTGCCCGTCTGGTTATGGCAGAGGTCATGAATGAACACGGTCAAGTGGCAGTTGATCAACTGGTTCGCGAACTGAACCTGGAAGACAAATTCGATTTCAGACCCGGCATGAAATTTACAACGCCCGGCCGAAAATGAATACCGGCCATTTAACTGGCTGTTGAGATTTTCCGCGTCCTTGTTGTTTCTCTCCGCTTCAAAAATTAGGGAGCCAGGATTAAAGCTGGTGGATGCGGGTTACAGGGCCAACCGAATTTGGCCGGTTCTGATTCGTATATTAAATGCGAGAGGAACCCGGCGTTTATTGCAATAACCGGAAGCACATTGACACCTCAAAGGACAAGCGAAATTGGCTTCGTTATTCGTTGACGTGAGTAAAAACGACAAAATTCATTTGTCATTGAAACTCATAGCGACGACATGATTGATCGCGCTCAAATAGAAATTATGGAAAAACGGTTGAATCCGGAAGATCTGTCGCTCATTTATCTGATACAGCCAGAATGATGGACCCATGATATACGACTTTATTATTCCGTTGATCGCATTTGCCTTTGTTTCATCCATTACTCCCGGCCCAAATAACCTGATGTTATTGGCATCGGGGGCTAATTTTGGCTTCCGGCGTAGTTTGCCGCACATGCTGGGCATTTCTTTGGGGCATGCGTTTATGGTGTTTCTGGTGGGTATCGGATTGGCGCAAATCTTTGAAATTTATCCCGTTTTTAAAACGGTTTTGAAAGCGATCAGCGTTACATACATGCTGTATCTGGCGTGGAAAATTGCCAACGCGAGTACGTTGGATAAAACAGAAAGCAAAGGACGCCCTTTTACCTTCATACAGGCAGCGGCATTTCAATGGGTCAACCCAAAAGGCTGGGCGATGGCGCTAACCGCAGTAACGGTCTATGCGCCGAATCAGGAGTTGGCTGTGATTGCAGCGGTTGCGGTCATTTTTTGTTTAGTAAATTTCCCGTCTGTCACTGTTTGGGCTGTATTAGGACAACAGATGCAGCGCTTCTTAACCAACAAAAAACGTCTGCGGGCGTTTAATATCTGTATGGCGCTCTTGCTGGTTGGATCGCTTCAGTCGGTTTTGGTGCATTGATCTCCAGCTACCCTCGTGGGCATCTTCGGCAATGATACAATAACGACTGTGGAGGTGGGAGTTTAACGGCACAAGCAGATTTATTAGAAGCCTATTGCGCCGGGACTTTGCCAATCTGGGCAAGGGGTAGCGTTCATAATTCTGCGTCATTTTCATAAACTAATATGAACTGATAGATCGGGCCACCGACCATTAGCAGTGATTCCGAGTGCGAGAGCCCGAATATTTTGACCTCCAACCTCGCCAGTTTTCAGCGCAAGCTCCGCATAAACGGCAACACGGTGGAGAGCTTGACGAGACAGTGATCCTGAAACTGGTCCGGCTTAACGCCACCTCCGAAGTCATATCCATTTCCCCAACCACCGGCAATGTCACCTACACCATCACTGATGACGATACGGCGGACGTGACGTGACCATCACCGAGACGGAGGGCGACATCATGGAAGATGCCAGCATAGTCTCACCGTCACCCTGAACCACGCTCTGACTGAAGGCAAGGTGCTGCCGGTGCCACTGACCTTCACTGGCACGGCGACGCCGGAGACGGACTACACCGTGACCGGCACCTCGACGAACAACGTCACCTATGCCAGCCTGAACAGCACCGGTGCCATGGTGACCTCCACCGGCCCGTCCGCCACCACCGCCGGGCTGACCCTGACCGCGACCACCGACAGACAGGTTGGAGGCCATCAACGAGACGGTCATCATCGACCCAGGCACCCTGGACAGCGACTCCGGCACTGGGTTGACAACCCCGGCGATGAACGCACGGCGATCCTCAGCCACCGCATCAGCCGCGGCGACGGCGGCACCATCCGACAGGTGGCCTGACCTCGGCAGATGTCACCGTCACAGTGACCGACGACGCGGCGCCCATCGGTACGGAGAAAATGCAGGCGCAGATGCAGGCGGCGCAGGAGACCTGCGCTGCCGCGCTTCAGCCTGATGGCGGTGGAGCATATGCTGGGCGGTCTGGATTACCGCTTCTCGGTAGCGGATCGATCGTCCGCCGAGGCTGTCAGGCAACTTGAGCGGCCTGTTTGCGGGCCGGGCACTTCATGGGAGCGGCGATGGAAAGAGTCACTACAAACCACCCGTCACACCGTTGCGGGCTACTCTGTATCAGGACAGCCATGGCCGTTCATTTAAGCCGTAGCTAGCCGCAGGAAAAATATTAGCCTTCTGAAAAAGCCAGAGGCTGGCAGGGAAACTCAGGCTACTCAACTGTATAGTGAATAAGTTCCGCATCACCAACAGATACAGTACTGTGCCCAAGGCCAACGCAGCCGGTACCGAGCAGAGATAGTTCTTCGCGCTTCAGGTAGACTTCCGGATCATCGCCGGTTCGAACATACGTACCATTCGTGCTTTGATCAATGATAACAAATTTACCTCTGCGCAATTCAATACGCACATGCATTCTCGAAGCAAATTTATCATCAACAACGAAATCGGCCTCGTTGCAGCGGCCAATAACGAGCACTCCGCTATTGCTGTCAAGTTCAATCTGACTATCACGCCAGCGTAATTTCATCTTCCCAGCCTGCGCTCCTGAAAACATGGCCGGATCAATGACGGCTATACTGGTCACATCTTCTTGTTGCCAGATAAGCTCATAGATAACCATCGGTTCTTTTTTGCCTTTTACTGGAGCTCTGTCAAACTCCCGCGAATAAGACTTTAGTTCATCATTCAGACGCGCAACTGTATCTTCACTGATAATAATCTGGCCAGCCTTTGCAAGGCCCGCCATGCGGGCGGCAACATTGACAGCATCTCCAAATATGTCGCCGTCACCCTCAAGAATAGCGGAACCAAAGTGTTCACCGATGCGAATAGATAGCGCCTGCCCGAATGTAAAATCGCTGGATACAGCTTCCTGTATATCGTATGCAGCCTTAACTGCCGAATCCGCATCGACGAACACGCACATAATTTCATCACCGATCGTCTTGATAACACGTCCACGCATATTGCGAGTCAGCGCTATCATCGTCTTGATGGTGTGGGATATCATCGCACGGGCTTTACTGTCTCCCACATCTTCATACAGCTTGGTACTGCCAGCAACATCGGCAAACATTATTGCGCATTTGATGTTTCGTTGAGCCATATCGTAAAAATCTTATATTTCAACAATATAGAAAATATTCATAATAGTTTTTCCAACATTTTACCGTCGAATAGCAGGCTGCCACAAGAGCTACCGGCGAAGCCAATCAATTTTTTCGTTTTTTAGTGTCTTTGGATTATCGATAAAAACCAACCGATCATCCCTGGAAAAGTCATTATTTTTATCCTGTAGCGTCCATGATGCCACAGTTTCTTATGCAGGGATGCATGGCTCATGGGCGCTGGCCACACCAACAAGCAGCGTAAATCCAGACTCAAAAGCCGCGCATTCTTCAAGGATAGCCCATAGGCAAAACCCGCACCATGGCATCGCTCGAGCAACCGCTTGCCCTTGCACCATAAAGGACGCATCGGCAAACGACGACAGCCTTTTTGTCCACATAGGCAGTTTCGGACTTGACACTGGGTTCCAGATAACTTTTCACAGGGTACTGTAACAAGATTAAGGGTTCCCCGGCAAACTTTTGCCGTTGAGCTCAACTTTCGCCAGCATCACCGTGGTTATTCTGGCATCAAATTCATAATACTGACAGGCTCTCACCTTGCGGAGACATTCCATTTCAGCGGAATACCAACTGTGGTGGCCGCTTTTCAGGGGTGGCTAACCAAGGCATTTGATCAGAGACTGGAATTTTGACAGGGACCCCAAGTGTGCATAGATAAAGGCCATTTCATCGGATTTAACCAGTTCCGCCAACTCCAATGGCTTTTTACCCTTTAGCTTGTCGTTGCTAACAACCCAGAACCCTGAAAGGGAGAAGTCTTTATGCTCTTTAGAAACAACATTGGCCTGCATAGGCTCCAAAATACCCAGCCTTTGCAATTTTTTACAAAATTTGTCTGTAATCTGCCCCTCAGACTGAAAACCTTGCAGAAATTTAATGGCGCGCTCTAAATAAGTGGAGTACTTGCCATCTGAATTAAAAAGGCTTTCCCCGGAGTCCTTGTTAAACCCGGTATAGCTCTCGTCAATACAGACCGTATAGGTTGTATCCTGACCATTTGTGGCCGACATATCGCCAGAAAGAATAAATGGGTATCGCCTGATATATGCCGGTATATATTTGCCACCCCATGAGTTGTCTTTGCATAAAAAGAAATTTTGATTCGGCTTCAACCCTAATATCGCTACCGGCTTAAACTTTCCGGACGTCTCAACAAACACGATAGGATATTCACAGGCGATAAATGAAAATTCTATAACCGTTATGAGAACAGCATTTGAACCCGACGTAAACGAATAATCATCTGTTGTCTTGATTTTCCAGTCCGCATGTCCCTTATTACTAAGGGCAACGACCTTTTTATAGTACTGCGGGTTATTGTTTTCCGACGTCACTCCTATCCCTGAGACTTATAAAAATTTAATTCAACACTCCAGTTATCGCCAGCAATGGCCTTGTAAGTAAGGCTCCTGGGTCTAAGGGGATTTAGTGTCAACAGATAAGATTCGCCTGCGGCTTTATATCCAAAATCCAGTACACAAGAGCCTTCTTCCGCACGTCTGAACCCTGGAGGGCAACCACTCTCATCCAGCTCTGGCAATTCTTCATCCGGCACATACTCTTCTTCATCGGCCCTCTTATCAACGGCTTCTGTGTCAATGGCTTCTGTGTCAATGGCTTCTGTGTCAATGGCTTCTGTGTCAATGGCTTCTGTGTCAACGGCTTCTGTGTCAATGGCTTCTGTGTCAACGGCTTCTGTGTCAATGGCCTCTATGTCAATGGCCTCTATGTCAATGGCCTCTATGTCAATGGCTTCTGTGTCAATGGCGTCTGTGGTACTCGTATCATCAAGGACATCAGGGGGCAGGTAATCATCACTTTGCGTCTCCGGCAAAGATACACCTGGTTCTACCCGTCCAAATAACTCGATACTTTCATCAAACAGGCTTACATCAATGAACCCAACGCCCTCAAGGTCTGATCTAATCTGAGCAGATGCAAACAATGACGCAGTGTTCAATGCCCTTGCCATGGTGTTATACTCTATGCTAGACAGTTGTTCAGTCAAGACAATCGCACCCCCAGACTCGGTCACTGAAGCCACTCCACCTACCAGATTATTGATAAAGACTTCAGGGGCTTCGCCTACTGCGAACTGGACTCTGGTTATTCCGTTTGGCACGGAAACCTGTATCGCCGATGAAATCGTGCCAATTTCTCCCTGTGCTACCAGATACAAGGCATCTGCGCTAATGGTATCTAAATCTCTGCCAGGCTGGTTATATATGCTGCCTTCCTGAGATAGTAATGTAACCGAGCCGGATGCAGCGGCAATCGCATTGATAATGATATTGCCGCTGGAGATAATCACAAAGTCGGTATTTGTAAATGCGACATCATCGGCAATATCTACTGAATCTACAATATTTAATGCGTTAATGTCAGGATTAGCAGTATCATAAAGCTGCAATAAACCTACGGTGGCATTTTCGGAGTAATCACTATAATCGCCTGAAACAAAATTACCGTCCGTATCCAGTATTACACCGCCAATGAAAAGCCTCGCTAAACCAGAAAATGAACGGCTATTAATGTTAAAATCGGAATCACCATTAATCGACATATCAATGCCTGAAGTGCCGGGCAATATTGCCAGACCGGCACCATCAGCACCAACGACATTTGCCGGGAAATCAATATCGTTTGCAGATAGTACTGTATCCTGGTTAATCTGAACCCGGCCATTACCAAGCCGTATAAAAGACTCAGCACTGATATCTGAGCCCACATCCAACACTTCGCTTCCCAAGTTGATAGTAGCCATCGCATTACTATTGATAGTCAGATGACCAGATATGTTTGCATCAACGTACCAATTAAGCTGACTGCTGCGAAGATCAATAGTAACATTACCTTCAGAAGTAAACTCAGTTACAGGCGCGTTATTGTTCCGCTGTTCAAATCCGCTGTTCGTCCGCTCAAATATATTGCCTTGCTGCAAAATAGTAACCGTGTTCTGCTGCAAAATAGTAACTGGATCATTAAATACATAGCCAGCACTTCTGAAACGACCGCCAGCTACGCTATCGTCACGGCCTAACACCAAATTATCCCATCCCCTTGACGAACCATCAGCGCTCTGCCCAAGCGCAGCCAGATCAATATTCGATATTTCCAGTATACTATCTGTCGAATCAGTATCTCCGCCAATATACAGTGGTACATCGGCATTATGCTGCCGGAGAACAATATTGCTCCCTCCTGATAATACGCTATTGGCACCCCCTCGAAAATCTATTTCGGCTGCCGTAATGGTTAGATTATTAACTATTGAAAGCGTATCTCCTACTTCGATACCAAATGTTAATAATCCATCATCCATATTAAATTCTGTACTCTCTGCCAGTACAACATTGCCACCAAATGTCAGACTATTACCGTCAGTTCTGAATAAGTTCGCCAGAGTGGTATTACCCGTGCCAGCAGCATTCACTGTAATATCGTCATGGATGATTACTTCTGAAACAGAGGAAAAATCAATTTCGCTGGCTGTTACTGAGTCATATAAATTCAAGGCACCTGAGCCCAGTATCGTAAGATTACTCAGTGGAACAGACTGGCCTACATTACCCAGACTTATGCTTTGAGCGGTATTAATTGTAATATCAAAATTACCATCCAGACGATTTGCTGCATTGCCAAAATTTACATCACCATCGCTTGATGTAATGAATACATCGCCTGTCAGGGATACGTTCGGCGTACCTGAGAAATCGATAGCCGCCCCGCTGCCATTATTCAGGTTAATAGTTGTTGAACCGGTCCCACCACTATTTCCAACTAATATATTTGCAACGTCAATATCCAGACCGACGGCACTTATATTATTGGAATCAATAACAACGTTGGTACTTGTCTGGTCGCCTCTTATTATCAATTCGCCCAAGTGAGATGCATCAATTCCAGTAGCGCTAAAATCAGAACCTATATCACCATAAAAAGAAATATTGCCGCCATCCTGCGCATTCAGATTCAAGGCATTATCTTCCCTCTGCTCACTCGAAAGGCGCCCATTGAATGTGATATCTCCTCCGGTTGACGTTATATTTGACTCCTCAATCACGATAACATCACCGAAAGTAAAACTTTCAGCGGTCAAATTTCCCGCAGCAAGGAATGTTGTGCCATTAACATCCAATGATCCGGATTTGCCCACACCTGAATCAGAGAAGGTATGATCAGCTTGAAGTATAACAGAGCCAAGCAAAGTTAACGGGTCCCTTATAATCAAGGACTCACCGGGATTGTCATATATGGAACTAGCACTACTACCAATGATGATATTACACCAACCGTCCGCAATCGCGTTCCAGTCACGCTCATTGATGCTCATATTACAACTGCCGGAACAACTTACGTTACTCCCTAAGCCTATAGTCAGGCTATCCGATACCGGCACAATAGTCAAGTTACTTGTATCTCCTACTGCTTGAATAGAACCGCTACCGCCCAAAAAATCAACATCATCGGTATTGAGCGTTATATGTTTCCCATTCGATACAGTCACACTGGCCAGCGTAATTCTATGACCTGCTGTAGTCGTAAGCGTTAGATTACCAGGTGCCGTACCCGTCACATTCAACGTGCTCGAGCTCGTCACATTACCGCCCGCTGTCACGTTCAAGTTCGCCGCACGGCTCGCACCCAAATCAATATCGCCTTGATCCCTCACTATCACGTCACCACCGGTCAATTGCACCGTACCAAAGTCATTAGTCGTCTCATCCAGAGTGATCGCATTCGTATCTGCATCCACGCTCGCCGTGCCCGTTACGTTCAATGTGCCCGAATCCGTCACCGCACCTCCCGCCGTTACGTCCAGGTTCGTCGCCGTGCTTGCGCCCAGGTCAATGTCGTCGCTATCCACCACCGTTACATCGCTGCCGGTCAGTTCCACCGTACCAAAGTCATTAGTCGTCTCATCCAGCGTGATCGCATTCGTGCCCGCATCCATGCTCGCCGTGCCCGTTACGTTCAATGTGCCCGAATCCGTCACCGCACCTCCCGCCGTTACGTCCAGGTTCGTCGCCGTGCTTGCGCCCAGGTCAATGTCGTCGCTATCCACCACCGTTACATCGCTGCCGGTCAGTTCCACCGTACCAAAGTCATTAGTCGTCTCATCCAGCGTGATCGCATTCGTACCCGCATCCACACTCGCCGTGCCCGTTACGTTCAACGCGCCCGAGTTCGTCACCGCACCTCCTGCCGTTACGGTCAGGGTCGTCGCCGCGCTTGCGCCCAGGTCAATGTCGTCGCTATCCATCACCGTTCACGTCGCTGCCGGTCAGTTCCACCGTACCAAAATCATTAGTCGTCTCATCCAACGTGATCGCACTCATACCACTGTTCGCACATGCTCGCCGTGCCCGTTACGTTCAATGGGCCCGAATCCGTCACCGCACCTCCCGCCGTTACGTCCAGGTTCGTCGCCTGATCGCACTCATACCACTGTTCGCATTGATGCTCGCCGTGCCCGTTACGTTCAATGGGCCCGAATCCGTCACCGCACCTCCCGCCGTTACGTCCAGGTTCGTCGCCGCGCTTGCTCCCAGGTCAATGTCGTCGCTATCCACCACCGTCACGTCGCTGCCGGTCAGTTCCACCGTACCAAAATCATTAGTCGTCTCATCCAGCGTGATCGCATTCGTGCCCGCATCCACACTCGCCGTGCCCGTTACGTTCAATGGGCCCGAATCCGTCACCGCACCCCCCGCCGTTACGTTCAGGTTCCGCGATACCGTGCTTGCTCCCAAGTCAACGGCGTCACTATCCACCACCGTTACATCCCTGCCCATCAGTTGCACCGTAGTAAAATCATTACTCGCATTATCCAGCGTGATATCTCGACCCGCAGCGTTCAGTGTGCCTCCAATGATAATCTCACCATATTGCGTAAGGTCTGCACTTCTGGCCGTGATATTTAAGTTACCGGTTACATTCAGACCGTCCTGGATACCAAAATCAGAATTGTCAACAATAGCAACGTTATTAAGCGTTCCACCGGAACTAAACGTCACATTGCCTGCATAGTTGCTGGTCACTGAGTCCAGGGTGATATTACCCGCGTCGGGAACGGTAAATTGAGCCATACCCGTAACCATGACCACCCCCGAGTCCGTCACATCGCCCCCGGCCATCACCTCCAGATCGCCTGTCACCGTGCTTGCGCCCAGGTCAATATCGTCGCTATCCACCACCGTCACATCGCTGCCGGTCAGTTCCACCGTACCAAAGTCATTAGTCGTCTCATCCAGCGTGATCGCATTCGTATCTGCATCCACGCTCGCCGTGCCCGTTACGTTCAATGTGCCCGAATCCGTCACCGCACCTCCCGCCGTTACGTCCAGGTTCGTCGCCGTGCTTGCGCCCAGGTCAATGTCGTCGCTATCCACCACCGTCACGTCGCTGCCTGTCAGTTCCACCGTACCAAAGTCATTAGTCGTCTCATCCAGCGTGATCGCATTCGTACCTGCATCCACGCTCGCCGTGCCCGTTACGTTCAATGTGCCCGAATCCGTCACCGCACCTCCCGCCGTTACGTCCAGGTTCGTCGCCGTGCTTGCGCCCAGGTCAATGTCGTCGCTATCCACCACCGTTACATCGCTGCCGGTCAGTTCCACCGTACCAAAGTCATTAGTCGTCTCATCCAGCGTGATCGCATTCGTGCCCGCATCCACACTCGCCGTGCCCGTTACGTTCAACGCGCCCGAGTTCGTCACCGCACCTCCTGCCGTTACGGTCAGGGTCGTCGCCGCGCTTGCTCCCAGGTCAATGTCGTCGCTATCCACCACCGTCACGTCGCTGCCGGTCAGTTCCACCGTACCAAAGTCATTAGTCGTCTCATCCAGCGTGATCGCATTCGTATCTGCATCCACACTCGCCGTGCCCGTTACGTTCAATGGCCCGAATCCGTCACCGCACCTCCCGCCGTTACGTCCAGGTTCGTCGCCGTGCTTGCTCCCAGGTCAATGTCGTCGCTATCCACCACCGTTACATCGCTGCCGGTCAGTGCCACCGTACCAAAGTCATTAGTCGTCTCATCCAGCGTGATCGCATTCGTACCCGCATCCACGCTCGCCGTGCCCGTTACGTTCAATGTGCCCGAATCCGTCACCGCACCTCCCGCCGTTACGTCCAGGTTCGTCGCCGTGCTTGCGCCCAGGTCAATGTCGTCGCTATCCACCACCGTTACGTCGCTGCCGGTCAGTTCCACCGTACCAAAGTCATTAGTCGTCTCATCCAGCGTGATCGCATTCGTACCCGCATCCACGCTCGCCGTGCCCGTTACGTTCAATGGGCCCGAATCCGTCACCGCACCTCCCGCCGTTACGTCCAGGTTCGTCGCCGTGCTTGCTCCCAGGTCAATGTCGTCGCTATCCACCACCGTCACGTCGCTGCCGGTCAGTTCCACCGTACCAAAGTCATTAGTCGTCTCATCCAGCGTGATCGCATTCGTATCTGCATCCACACTCGCCGTGCCCGTTACGTTCAATGGGCCCGAATCCGTCACCGCACCTCCCGCTGTTACGTCCAGGTTCGTCGCCGTGCTTGCGCCCAGGTCAATGTCGTCGCTATCCACCACCGTCACGTCGCTGCCGGTCAGCTCCACCGTACCAAAGTCATTAGTCGTCTCATCCAGCGTGATCGCATTCGTATCGCATCCACACTCGCCGTGCCCGTTACGTTCAACGCTCCCGAGTTCGTCACCGCACCTCCTGCCGTTACGTCCAGGGTCGCCGCCGCGCTTGCTCCCAGGTCAATGTCGTCTCGATCCACCACCGTCACGTCGCTGCCGGTCAGTTCACCATACCAAAGTCATTAGTCGTCTCATCCAGCGTGATCGCATTCGTATCTGCATCCACGCTCGCCGTGCCCGTTACGTTCAATGTGCCCGAATCCGTCACCGCACCTCCTGCCGTTACGCTCAGATTACCCGACACCGTACTGGTACCCAGGTCAATACCGTTACGGTCCATCATCGTCACATCTCTGCCCATTAGCTCCACTGTAGTAAAGTCGTTATTCGCCTCATCCAGTGTGATCGCTCGCATTCCGTTCTCGCATTACATGCTCGCCGTGCCCGTTACGTTCAATGTGCCCGAGTCCGTCACCGCACCTCTCGACGTCACGTCTCAGATCACCCGTCACCGTACTTGCACCCAGGTCAATGCCATTACGGTATCTCACCACCGTCACGTCGCTGCCGGTCAGTTCCACCGTATTGAAGTCGTTACTCGTCTCATCCAGCGTGATCGCATTCGTGCCCGCATCCACACTCGCCGTGCCCGTTACGTTCAACGCGCCCGAGTTCGTCACCGCACCTCCCGCCGTTACGTCCAGGTTCGTCGCCGTGCTTGCTCCCAGGTCAATGTCGTCGCTATCCACCACCGTCACGTCGCTGCCGGTCAGTTCCACCGTACCAAAGTCATTAGTCGTCTCATCCAGCGTGATCGCATTCGTACCCGCATCCACGCTCGCCGTGCCCGTTACGTTCAATGGGCCCGAATCCGTCACCGCACCCCCCGCCGTTACATTCAGGTTCCGCGATACCGTGCTTGCTCCCAAGTCAACGGCGTCACTATCCACCACCGTTACATCCCTGCCCATCAGTTGCACCGTAGTAAAATCATTACTCGCATTATCCAGCGTGATATCTCGACCCGCAGCGTTCAGTGTGCCGCCAATGATAATCTCACCATATTGCGTAAGGTCTGCACTTCTGGCCGTGATATTTAAGTTACCGGTTACATTCAGACCGTCCTGGATACCAAAATCAGAATTGTCAACAATAGCAACGTTATTAAGCGTTCCACCGGAACTAAACGTCACATTGCCTGCATAGTTGCTGGTCACTGAGTCCAGGGTGATATTACCCGCGTCGGGAACGGTAAATTGAGCCATACCCGTAACCATGACCACCCCCGAGTCCGTCACATCGCCCCCGGCCATCACCTCCAGATCGCCTGTCACCGTGCTTGCGCCCAGGTCAATATCGTCGCTATCCACCACCGTCACATCGCTGCCGGTCAGTTCCACCGTACCAAAGTCATTAGTCGTCTCATCCAGCGTGATCGCATTCGTTCTCGCATCCACGCTCGCCGTGCCCGTTACGTTCAATGTGCCCGAATCCGTCACCGCACCTCCCGCCGTTACGTCCAGGTTCGTCGCCGTGCTTGCGCCCAGGTCAATGTCGTCGCTATCCACCACCGTTACATCGCTGCCGGTCAGTTCCACCGTACCAAAGTCATTACCCGTATTGTCCAGCGTGATCGCGCTCATACCACTGTTCCATTGATACTCGCCGTGCCCGTTACGTTCAATGGACCTGAATCCGTCACCGCACCTCCTGCCGTTACGCTCCATCACCCGATCACCGTACTGGCACCCAGGTCAATTCCATTACGGTCTGTCACCACCACGTCGCTGCCGGTCAGTTCCACCGTATTGAAGTCGTTACCGCTATTGTCCAGCGTGATCGCGCTCATACCACTGTTCGCATTGATACTCGCCGTGCCCGTTACGTTCAACGCGCCCGAGTCCGTCACTGCGCCCCCTGCCGTTACATTCAGGTCGCCTGTCACATTGCTCTCTCCCAGGCTGACAGCGTTGCTGTCACGAATCGTCACGTTGGCGGCCGTGACGTTGATGATATTGAAGTCATTGCCGACGGTGTCCAGCGACACGTCACCATTGGCGCCGGACAGATTGGCATTAAAGACGGCGACACTGCTGGCCCCGCTGACAGTAATGATGCCGTTATCGGCAATGGAACCATTGGCATTGATGGTCAGGTTACCGGTCAGCGTTGATGTGCCGATGGTCAGGCCATTGCTGTCATTCAGGGTAAAGTCCCGGGCGGAGGTGACATTGAGGAAGTTGATGTCGTTGTTAATATTGCGAAACGAGGCATTGCCGGTACCCAGGGAGATGGTAGTCGTATTGGCGACGGTCAGCCTAGCTATTTCGCCGTTCCCAATATCGCCATTGGTCATTATGGTGAGGTTACCGGCTGTGATATTTAGACTGGACGAAAGTATAAAAAATGCCACCGGATTATCCCCGGTTGAGCTATTCTTATTCGCCATAATGCTAATGTTGCCCGACGATGAAATATTGCGGGCAGCCCAAACACCGTAGGACTGAGGATTAGGACCATTTACCGGCCCACCCGTACCGGTAATATTGATGGAACCCAATGTCGATGAAATATTGCCAGCCAAAACACCGATGGACTCCGAGCGAGTAATACCATTTGCTGACCCACCCGTACCGGTAATATTGATGGAACCCGATGTCGATGAAATATTGCCAGCCAAAACACCCAAAACACCGATGGACTGCGACCTGCTTCCAATAATAGTAGCATTTGCTGACCCACCCGTACCGGTAATATTGATGGAAGGTTGCCCGATGTCGATGAAATATTGCCAGCCGAAACACCGATGGACTCCGAGATTCCAGCACCAGTAACATTTGCCGACCTACTCGTACCGGTAATATTGATGCCCAAACCCGATGTCGATGAAATATTGCCACCATTGGAATGAACACCATACGAGTAGCCTAACAGGCTATTATCCGCGCCTGTTCCTCTCAGTGTGATATCGCCCGCACCGGAACTCAAGGTTGCACCAGAACCCAGGTAAATACCGGATACGAATTGCGCATCAAAACTGCTCCCAAAACCCATCGCTTTCGCAGTACCTGTCACAATGACTACCCCACGAAAGGTAATATCGCCGCCATTGGTCACAATGGACGAGCCACTTAGCATGCGGATATTACCGCCATCGCTGCCATCCTGGTCCGAGATAAAATCGACAGCAAGCGCCAGATTGCCGGTTGCGCTGATGGTGACATTCTCGTTCATAATGATCGAACCATTCGCCATCAGCGTCAGGGTCGGCGTATGGTCGGTAGCATTGGTCGCAGTGATGTTGGCAGCAACGGTGATATTACCGGCCGTCGTCGCATTGACTGTCGCCCCGGTCTGCACGGTCACGTCGGTGCCTGCTGACAGGGCGGTCTCTATGCTGGCATTGGAGATGTTGGCATTGGTGCCGGTGGTATCGAACACAGGGCCTGCGGTCACGTTGTTGTCGCTGCCATCAACAATCGTAATATCTTCCGGGTCCAGCAGCCATTGTCCGGCCCGGCCGTTGCCGGCACCGGCGTCAATTTTTATGCCGGAGACATCAAGGTATCCGCCGGAGGTCTCTATCAGTCCGCCATCACCTGACTGCGTGCCGCCCTTCGCTGTCACTTTGCCGTGGGCGCGGGTTGCCTGATCGGACCAGATGATGACCTTGCCACCCTTACCCGTCGCACCAGCATTGGCGTTGACCGTAACGTTCGGCCCCACCCAGGTGGAGGCAGCGTTTTTGATGTCCGGATTTGCGCCCTGGTAGTCTCCGCCGATGAGAATTTCGCCGCCGTCACCTTTACCCGACCCCGATGCCGCCACTATGGCATCGCCGGACAGCGCCACATTGTCGCCCAGGACGTGAATGGTTCCGCCATCGGTGTCGGCTGTTGTTTTGTCGGTGGCTTCGGCAGATGCTCTGGCCGAGGCATCCAGCGTACCGCTGTTATGGGTGTCGCCGCCCGTGGCAATGAGCCGAATCTGGCCACCGGAGGTGTCGATGCGCCCGGCTTTAATCATGCCTTCGTTATTGACCACCCGGGAGAAGATGTCTTTGCTCACGGCGCCTGCCAGCATGACCTGGCCACCTTCGGCCTGAATCGTCCCGGTATTACTGACCGCATTTTCTGTTTCAGTGGGGTTTTCCAGGACTTCTTTGTCAATAGCGAAGCGAATCAGGCCGTCGCCGTCGAAATCCAGCGTCATAATGTCGCCGGATACCAGGTTGACCCGGCCATAGTCGGCCACTATCAGCCCTTCGTTGCCGACCGATTTGCCCGCCAGAGTAATGAAACCGCCCCGGGCTGCCTTCAGGGTTCCCCGGTTGATGACAAAACCATCACCGCTGATGAGCCTGAATCTGCCGGACATGAAGTCTTCGGCATTGATATTGGCGGAGGCTGCCACCAGACTGTTGACGTCCACCTGTGCGGTGCGACCAAAAATGACCCCGTTGGGATTCATCAGATAGACGTGGCCATTGGCGTTGATGCGGCCAAATATCTGCGAGGCGCTTTGATCGAATATGCGGTTCAGTACCTGCGCAGACGCGGAGGGCTGATTGAATTGCACCAGTTCGTCGCTGCCAAGGTTGAAGCTGTCCCAGTCGATCAGCAATTGTGCGGATTGCTGCCGAACCTGCGTTGTTTTATCGTTCGGTGTGCTGATTGAACCGGAACCGCCAACCACCCTGCCTCCGGCAGGTCCGGCCGGGGCGTCCTGAAAAAATGAGGCGCCTCCTCCGGCAATCAGCAGGGATATCGAGGCCGAAAGCGAACGGCGGGTAAGCTGTACGGGCAGGCGTCTCATCTGCTGAGTATCTCCAAGCCGGCAGAATCGACGACCAGCGCCACCTTCTGCGGGCCACATTCCAGCCAGAGTTCATACTGCATTTGTATATACGGGCAAATCATTAAAACAACACTGTCTCAAGGTTGAAAAATACCTGCGGCCGACGTTCATTGCCCGGAAAAGGCGAGTCCATCATTGGCCAGGCGGCCGTCATCTTGGCCGTAAATGAGTCAGGCACGACAATTTGAGCACCAACTCCCCAACCTTTCAAGCTGGCTGTCCGATCTTCTGACAGGAGAGGGTCAATTCTTTCGCCATAGGCCCACTCGGCAAAGGCCGATACGGTGAAAATCTTGCCCCATTTGAGGTTGGCAAACGGTGACGGTTTGTCTGCAAAGCCCGGGGCGTTCCAGATATGTTCCCCGGATACGAAAATACCGCGATCCATGGTGACTTCGGAAGCCGGATAGGCCCTGACGCTATCAGGTCCACCCACGGTAAACTGTTCCAGACCCAGTAGTGGATTTGAGGTGTATTGGTACGATGTCCGGAACAGGAACGAGCGTGTGGGGCTCAATGTTTGTAAGCGAGTGTAGTTGAGGTTGATCTTGTCGAATCGAGCGCCCACAAAATCACCTGATCCCAGGCGCCGGCTTGAACTTTGGTCGTTATAGCCATCCATCGCTCCGAGCCAGTGTGGTTCTCCATGATGCAGTTGCGCCACCAGATTATTAAAACTCTGCGTTTTGCTATCGAGAAAGTCCAGTCCATATTCAAGAGAAATGACTGTCAGGTTATCTCTCGCCAGGAGCAGGTCACTCTGAAAGGTTTTTGCGGCTTTGCGGGTGATTGAAAACAACCAGTGCGCGTTACGTGTACGCCCTCGCTCAAACCGGTTCCTGAATCGCAGGTAAATCGTTTTCGATTGTCCGGTAATCCCGACAATGCCCGTGCCCGAACTGTCTATGGAAAAGATATTCTCGTCCTGTCCAAACTCTATTCGATACTGGGGATCAAACAGCATCCGACTGTATTCATAGGACAGAAAATCAGACAGCGAGGGATCGAATGATTGCTGAAATGCCAGATTCAGTTGATCAGCCACACCAAACATATTGTACACTTCCAGGTCGGTTCGGGCGACATATTCGCCCGTGAACCGGGAACCTTGATTCCCCAGAGAGAAGGTCATGGCACCGCCTTTCTCTTCTTGGACTTTCAGTATCAGATCAGAACTGCCTATTTCCTCTCCCGATTGAAATACGCCGAACGATGTCAGCCCCGGATAATCTCCCATTCTAACAAATGCAGATTCAACGACACTGTTATTTAATGGCTGCCCCAACATGTTTCCAAAAGGCTGTGCAATCATTTCAGGGCCGTATTTCTTATTCCCCTCAACCAACACCCTTCCCAGCACTCCCTCAAGAACCTGAATTGTGACGATGCCATCCTCAACGGTCTGAACGGGAATGAAGGCATGCGCAACAATAAAACCTCTCTGCCGATACAGATCGGTAATGCGATTAGCCAGTTCCTGCAATTCACCAATCGTCATTCCTTCCGGCTTGGTGGCTCTTTCCTCCTCAATAATACGCCACACATTGTCAACAGATAACCCCTTCTCAGGTCGGTCCTGGGCCCCTCGCAACTCAAATGCATTGATCGTGATCCGAGGCCCTCCGGCCACCCCCAACGGACGGTCAACTACGGGAGGCACAATATATTTTCCCGGCTCAGGTTCCAGTTCGGGGTAGAGAAAGACATCCTGGGGAATCTGTGCGGCAGGCTTTGCAGCATCGGGGAGGTTTTCGGGCAACTGTGCGTATAAATCGCCCGCCCACAGAAGAGAAAAACATACGGCTGTTAGCAGTGAGTAGACATCCTTCATTTAATATGCTTGCGGACTCCGCTTTTCGTATTATGCAACTGATTGTTTTTGTGGGTTATTTTTTTGGCACCAGACTATTACCATAATGAAGCGGAGTCGAGAAGTCAACCATTAAATACTCTAGAAACTTGCATTAACTTAATGAAATCAATAGAAAATTATTTAAGGGAGATCTGATCTAATCAGAGCTTCCTTAATCATAAATCAATGCCCTGAACGGGGTTTTGTACGCCATAATTCGCTAACCTGATGGTTGATTTTACGAGAGATTTCTCCCTTGCAAGCTCATTCAGACAGAACTGCCACCCCCCGCGAAAGGTATTTCTCAGTGCAGTATTGACCGAATCTGTTCTTTAACTTCGGAATAATTGAGCTGACGCAAGGAAGTTCTGGCGCTCCGACGAAAGTGATATCAGTTATTTTTCCACGAACCAGGGCGCCCGTATTCGCCTTAATGATCGTTAATTGTACACACATTTCCGGCTGCATCTGTTCGGAATCAGACATTCTCATAACAAACCCGCCCCAGCTAATCGGCCCCCGTAGCATACCCTTTAACAAGCCAGGCCCCTAATAAGCTCTAAAAGGGGATATCATCGTCATAAAAACTATCATCAGCAGGCTTTGGCTCAGCAGCCGAATCAGCAGCCTGTGGCTGTTTGGCCGGCTCCGCTTTGGGACGACTCTCAGGCATGCCTGAACCTGATCGGCTACCGAGCATCTGCATTTCGTTCGCTATGATCTCAGTAGTATAACGATCATTGCCCGATTTATCCGTCCACTTTCGAGTTTGTAGCTTACCTTCGACATACACTTGTGATCCTTTGCGCAGATATTCACCGACTATTTCAGCTAATCGGCTAAAAAATACAACGCTATGCCACTCCGTCCTTTCCTGTGTCTCGCCGGTATTTTTATCCTTCCAGGATTCGTTAGTCGCTATCGTGACATTGGCCACAGCTGAACCTCCCTGACTGTATCTCACATCAGGGTCCTTTCCCAAATTCCCAACCAGAATAACCTTGTTTACACCTCTAGCCATGGCTGCCTCTCCTCATCATCACATTCGCTATATCGGGACCATCCCGTTCATTAATCTGCATATTATATGAAATAATATGAGGAAGTTCTGAACAAGTCCATCCTGAACTCATCAGAACACGAGGGAAATACGATTTTTGTTCCCTCCTCAAAATCAACAAGCCAGTTTTTTGCACACCAACTGCCTTCAAATGTACTATGGACCATTTTCTACAAGGCTTCATAGCATGGATAACATCACAATACGCGGCGCCAAAACTCATAACCTGAAAAATATCAATCTGCAGCTACCGCGCGACCGGCTTATTGTCATTACAGGTTTATCCGGCTCTGGCAAGTCATCTCTGGCCTTCGATACGATTTTTGCCGAAGGCCAGAGACGCTACGTGGAATCATTGTCCGCCTACGCACGCCAGTTTCTATCCATGATGGAAAAACCTGATGTCGAGCACATAGAAGGACTTTCTCCAGCCATATCCATTGAACAGAAGTCCACTTCTCATAACCCTCGTTCAACTGTAGGCACGATCACCGAAATATATGATTACCTCCGGCTGCTATATGCGCGTACCGGGACGCCTCGATGCCCAAAACATCATATTAGTTTGGAAGCCCAGACCATAAACCAGATGGCTGACGTCATTATCTCTTTACCCGAGGGTTCGCGGGCCATGTTACTGGCGCCCGTTGTCCGCGAACGCAAAGGGGAGCACCTGGATACCCTGGACCAGTTGCGCACCCAAGGGTTTGTCCGGGTACGCATAGACGGCAAAATTCATGAACTGGAGCAGACTCCAAAATTATCACTCCGCCGAAAGCACACCATTGAGGCTATCGTGGATCGTTTCAGGATTCGCCCGGATATCAGCAATCGCCTCGCGGAATCCCTGGAAACCGCCTTACAGCTATCGGGCGGATTAGCCTGCCTGGTCCGGATGGATGACGAGAACGATAAGTCGAGGGAAATTACCTTTTCATCACGTTTTGCCTGTTCGAGTTGTGGCTATTCTCTGGCGGAACTTGAGCCTCGGCTGTTTTCCTTTAATAATCCGATAGGTGCCTGCCCCTCTTGCGACGGCTTGGGTATCGAACAGTTTTTTGATCCCGAAAAAATTGTGGCTCACCCTCATCTTAGCCTTGCCGGAGGAGCCATACGTGGCTGGAGTCGGCGAAACCTCTATTATTTTCATATGCTTAAATCACTGGCGGAACACTATGACTTCGATATCGAAACACCTTACGAAAAGCTGGACAAAAAAATACAGAAGATCATTCTGTTCGGTAGCGGCACCGAAAACATAACCTTCAGCTACGCCAGTGAAAGACTGGGCGAGCAGCAGCGTACTCACCGTTTCGAGGGTATCGCGCATAATTTTCAACGCCGATATCGTGAAACGGATTCAAATGCTCTGCGCGAAGAATTTTCTCGTTATATGACGACGAGTTCCTGTTCGAAATGCCATGGTACACGTCTTAACGAAGGTGCGCGAAACGTCTATATTGAAAATAGAAATTTACCGGATATCACCGCATTACCGGTAGGCGACTCATTAACGCTCTATCAGAAATTGAAACTCCCCGGGCATCAAGGGGAGATTGCCGCAAAAATTATCAAGGAAATCATTGGTCGTCTGCAGTTTCTGGTTAATGTAGGACTTGACTACCTGACGCTGGCACGGAGTGCTGAAACTCTCTCCGGCGGAGAAGCGCAGCGAATCAGGCTTGCCAGCCAGATTGGTTCCGGCCTTACCGGGGTCATGTATATTCTTGATGAACCTTCTATCGGCCTGCATTCCAGAGATAACAGCAGATTACTTAATGCCCTGGTGCATTTACGCGACCTGGGTAATACGGTTATCGTCGTAGAGCATGATAAGGAGGCTATAACGACGGCAGACCATGTTGTAGACATCGGGCCCGGTGCGGGCGTTCATGGCGGTAATATTGTTGCACAGGGACATTCCAAAGAAATTATCGCAAACCCAAACTCTATTACAGGCCGTTATCTATCCGATGAAAAGGCCATCGCTATCCCGAACAAACGGCATCAACCAATAGAGGAGCAATGGCTGACCATTACAGGGGCCAATGGTAATAATCTACAATCGGTAACCGCCAGAATTCCCGTAGGCCTTATGACCTGCATAACCGGCGTATCCGGGTCCGGAAAGTCCACACTTATCAATGAAACACTGTACAAGGTCGCCCATAGCGAACTCAATCATGCGAATGAAACTCCTTCACCTTATCAGTCCATAGAAGGACTCGAATTCTTTGATAAGGTCATTGACATTAATCAAAGCCCTATTGGCCGAACCCCAAGATCCAATCCGGCAACCTACACTGGATTATTCACCACGATACGCGAACTCTTTGCCGGCACTCCCGAGTCCCGAGCCAGAGGATACAAGCTTGGGCGTTTCAGCTTTAACGTCAAGGGTGGACGATGTGAAGTATGCCAGGGAGATGGCGTCATCAAAGTGGAGATGCATTTTCTACCGGATATTTATGTTAATTGCGATACCTGCCAAGGTAAACGCTATAACCGGGAAACCATGGAAATCCTGTACAAAGGGAAAACTATCAATGAGGTACTGAATCTGACCGTTGAAGATGCCTTGCAGTTTTTTGCTGCCATCCCTACGATAAGCCACAAACTACAAACACTTATGGATGTTGGGTTATCCTATATCAGGCTAGGACAAAACGCGACCACCTTGTCAGGCGGCGAAGCACAACGTATCAAGCTTGCCAAGGAATTATCCAAACGGGACACGGGCAAAACACTCTATATTCTCGATGAACCGACGACTGGACTACATTTCCATGATATAGAACAGCTACTCAGTGTCCTGCATCGGTTACGGGATCATGGCAATACTGTCATCGTTATCGAACACAACATGGATGTCATAAAAACCGCTGACTGGATAATTGACCTGGGCCCGGAAGGAGGCAGTAAGGGAGGGAAAATAATTGCAACCGGCCCACCCGAAAGCATTACACAGGTAGCTAAATCCTACACAGGACTATTTTTAAAGCCTTATCTGAATAAGAATAGAAAACCGGTTTCCCGCAAATCAAAAGCGAAAATCTGACCAGTCGGCTTAAAATGGCTTTAGCAGGCTGTCGAGAATGGTTGATGCCAGGCTTGTATCGAGATAGACAAGAAGGATTGATCGACACTATATCTGAGATGAATTACCTCATTACCGATAATGAGGCCAAAATTCTGAGCACTACTTCGTTCCCTCTCATGATCCGACAGGTAATTACAATTTATTCTTACGATCATTTAATAAAACAGTTTAATCAATCAGTATGCCTGTATTCCAAACTTCAAAAGAAGGCGTGGAAGTATGTCATCAAGACTCTGTACATCTTCATCTTTTAATTGAATGAGATGAAAATTATATTTGTTATACAGTTCTATTTTCTCTTTTTTTCTGGCAAGGTATTTGCGATCATTTTCATACCCCCAGTACTCAATATAAACATTGCCGGAAGGTATATAAAAATCACAATATGCATTTTCTTCTATAGGCAGTTTTCTCTCATAGGCATGAACTATGCCCGCCATGTAAAGCCAATTATCAATCAGCATTTCTGCTTTTGAGCGCACCATATGTCCATCTGTGGCCCTGTGCTTTGCGGGAAATCTCTTTCGAAAATCCATAAAATCTGATGTCTCTTTCTTTGAATCAGCATCCTGACTCAACTTTTCACCAGTAATTTCGCCTGCGCTTTCGCGAAGAGCACTAACACTTATTATGGCTTCAGGCCATCGCACATAAGGAACACCCGTCCTTCTATCATTAGACTGTACGCCACCAAGTTTTTTACCGTAATCAGAGACAATCCATCCTTTCTGAAATTTTTTTATCCAGCCAAGTTCTGCAAGCATGTGATTTATTTTTGTTGCTGAAATAGCGAAATGATTACCAATAGACTTTGCGGTAATAAAAGGTTGTGCCGATATACCTTCAGGTACATCAGCTAATTTGAGGCTTTCCGGCCATATCACATATTTGCCGAATTTTTTGGACATGGCAGCCTCACCACCTGCTGACACTCCCTCTTCAGTCAGTTCAGTCTGGTCTCCCTGTCCCACCAAATAGCCCGCCGTGGCTAGCAGTTCAAACATTGCGCCTACTGAAATGCCTTTTTTTTTGGCCAAAGCGGATGTTGATATTTTTTTAGGGCCAGAATGCTTCATAAAAATCCGGATGATGCTTTTTTGAGATAACTCTGCGTTAATCCTCAGGTTCAGGACGATCCATCAACTCGACATAGGCCATAGGTGCCTTATCACCAGCACGGTAGCCACATTTTAGAATGCGAAGATAGCCACCCGGGCGTTTCCTGTAGCGTGGCCCCAGGTCATTAAATAGCTTCGTGACGACCTCACGGTCCCGAAGGCGAGCAAAGGCCAGCCTGCGCTTAGCAACAGAATCTTCCCTGGCTATAGTTATCAACGGTTCCGCAACACGACGCAATTCCTTAGCCTTAGGCAAGGTAGTTTTAATCAATTCATGGCGAAAAAGCGAAGCTGCCATGTTGCGAAACATGGCTTTACGATGACTACTGTCACGACTTAATCGGCGACCCGAGTGACGATGACGCATGATAAATATCCCTGGTAAATTCTAATCAACTAAAAAACGGATTGCCTCTGTTTTCAAGATCGACAGGAGGCCAATTCTCAAGTTTCATACCCAAAGTTAGCTCATAGGAAGCAAGTACATCTTTAATTTCGGTTAGAGACTTCTTACCCAAGTTTGGCGTTTTCAGTAATTCAACCTCGGTACGCTGAATAAGATCGCCAATATAATAAATACTTTCCGCCTTCAAACAGTTAGCTGAGCGTACCGTCAGCTCAAGATCATCGACAGGGCGCAGTAGCACTGGATCGATATCAGCAGCGCCCTGAGTCTCTTCTTCTGCCTGGGCCTCACCTTCAAGGTCGACAAAAACCGATAACTGGTCGCGTAGAATAGTAGCAGAACGACGAATGGCATCTTCAGGGTCAATTGTCCCATTGGTTTCGATATCAATAATCAATTTATCCATGTTAGTTTGCTGCTCAACGCGTGCGTCATCTACACTATAGGTCACGCGACGTACCGGACTAAACGATGCGTCAAGTTGCAAGCGACCTACAGGATTATCTTCATCGATATTGCGCCTTCTGGTAACAGGCACGTAGCCACGACCGCGCCGAATTTTCAACGCCATCTTCAAAGTTGTATCAGTGGTGATATGGGCAATAACATGGTCAGGATTAGCAATTTCTACATCATGGCCGACCGCTATATCGTCGGCAGTGACCAAGCCTATTTCGCTTTTTTCAAGCATAACGGTTGCTTCATCACGTTCATGCATAATAATAGCGACATCCTTCAAATTAAGCAGAATATCAATCACATCTTCTTGCACTCCCTCTATTGCAGTGTATTCATGCAAAACACCATCAATTTCAACTTCCGTAATGGCGCAACCTGGCATGGAGGATAGTAAAATGCGACGCAGAGCATTACCTAGCGTGTGACCAAAACCTCTTTCCAGCGGTTCCATAATAACGCGAGAGTGATTGCTGCCAATAGTCTTTATATCAACAATTCGAGGCTTTAGAAATTCATTAACATTACCTTGCATATAGGATCCCGGCTAGAAATAAAGATTACTTGGAATAAAGTTCAACGATTAGCTGCTCGTTGATTTCCGAAGGCAGGTCACCACGATCAGGGACAGACTTAAATACGCCTTCCAGTTTCTTCGGATCAACATCAACCCAATCAACTTGACCAAGCTGCTCGGCGATATCCATTGCAGACTGTACGCGCGTTTGCTTTTTAACTTTCTCAGTAACCGCTATAGTATCACCCGCGTTAAGTTGATAGGAAGGAATATTCACAACTTTACCATTTACCATTACGCCCTTATGACCGACCAGTTGGCGTGCTTCGGCACGCGTTACACCATAACCCATACGATAGACGACATTATCCAATCGACACTCTAAAAGCTGTAACAGGTTATCGCCTGTAGATCCTTTACGTCGCGCCGCCACCTTGTAGTAGTTACGAAACTGTTTTTCCAACACCCCATACATGCGACGAACTTTTTGCTTTTCACGAAGCTGTAATCCATAATCAGAAAGCCTGCTTCGACGAGCACCGTGCATTCCAGGCCGACCACTTTCGAATTTACACTTAGACTCCAGCGAGCGCGTAGGACTTTTTAAATATAAGTCCGTCCCCTCGCGACGAGCAAGCTTACACTTTGAACCAAGATATCTTGCCATAATAAATATCCAAAAAATTAAACTCGACGCCTCTTCGGTGGACGACATCCGTTATGAGGAATAGGTGTCACGTCGGTAATGTTAGTGATCTTGAAGCCAGCGTTATTAAACGCACGTACGGCGGACTCACGACCGGGGCCAGGGCCCTTGATTTTAACTTCAAGGTTTTGCAGGCCATGTTCTTTAAGGCGATCAGTCATATTTTCTGCGGCAACCTGAGCCGCAAACGGAGTGCTTTTCCGGGAACCACGAAAACCGGAACCACCTGCGGTTGACCAAGCCAGCGCATTACCCTGGCGGTCAGTAACCATTACGATAGTGTTATTAAAAGACGCATGAATATGTGCAATTCCATCGGTAATCGTCTTTTTAACTTTTTTACGTGAGCTTGAAACAGCCATAAATACAGACCTCAGGGTCATTTATCATTTTAACGTTTAATTAGGCGACGCGGCCCTTTTCGAGTACGCGCATTGGTTTTCGTGCGCTGACCACGCAGGGGCAAGCCACGACGATGACGTATACCGCGATAGCAGCCCAAGTCCATGAGACGTTTGATATTCATAGAAACTTCACGACGAAGATCACCTTCTACGGTATATCCGCCAATGGCACCACGAATCTTTTCAAGCTCTGGTTCGGAAAGATCACGAACTTTCGTATCAGGCACAATACCAGTGGTCTTGCAGATTTGACGCGCACGCGCGATGCCAATACCATAAATTGCCGTTAGAGCGATCATGCTGTGCTTATTATCTGAAATGTTAATTCCGGCTATACGTGCCACTTGCAAACCCCTATAAAATCAGTCAGCCAAGTCAGACTTGGCCTTGCTGACCGCCCCTTCACGCAGGGTGTGCGATTCTAGGTCAGCAACCATTAGAAATCAATAATAATCCGGACAAAAACAAGGATTTTATCCCTGACGCTGTTTATGACGCGGGTCGGTGCATATTACACGCACGACACCCCTGCGCTTAACTACCTTACAGTTGCGGCAGATCTTTTTAACAGAAGCTCTGACTTTCATATACATATTCCTCAATAAATCGGCTAACTTAACGGATTAAGCCGCCTACACCACCTTTCAAATTCGCTTTTTTCATCAAACTCTCGTACCGATGTGGTACTGAATGTGCCTGTACTTGGGCCATGAAATCCATGACTACCACGACAATAATCAGCAGTGAGGTACCCCCAAAATAGAATGGGACACTCAGCCACAAAATTAAAAACTCAGGCAATAAACATATCACGGTGATGTACATTGCCCCTACGGCAGTCAAACGCGTCATCACCTTGTCAATGTAACGTGCTGTCTGATCACCGGGCCGGACACCCGGTATAAAAGCGCCTGATTTTTTTAAGTTCTGGGCTGTTTCTCGTGCGTTGAATAACAGCGCAGCGGAGAAAAAGCAAAAACCAATAATGGCTACGGCGTAAAGTATCACATACAATGGCTGACCAGGCGACATCAGTACAGCAATATCGCCAAACCACTCAAGCCCTCCAGCTTCGCCAAACCAACGACCCATGGTGGCGGGAAACAAAATAATGCTTGAAGCAAAAATAGGTGGTAAAACACCAGCCACATTCAACTTTAGCGGCAAATGCGAACTTTGAGCCGCGAACATTTTCCGGCCCTGCTGCCTTTTTGCATAATTTACAGTAATACGACGTTGCCCACGCTCAACGAAAACCACAAAACCAATAACCGTAATAGACAAGACAACGAGGGCAAGAACCAGCATAGAGCTGTACTCACCCGTACTTACATTTTCCAGAGTTCCGCCAATAGCGGCTGGCAAACCAGCCACGATACCTGCGAAAATCAGCAGCGAAATACCATTACCGATACCTCGCTCGGAAATCTGCTCGCCAAGCCACATCAAAAATACAGTTCCCGTGATCAGACTAACCGTTGCAATAAAGACAAAGCCAGGACCGGGCTCCAAGACTAAGCCCATACCGCCAGCCGCTGTCTGTGCCTGCAATGCAGTGGACACTCCAATACCCTGAAATGCCGCCAAGCCAACGGTTGCATAACGAGTATATTGCGTAATCTTTCGGCGGCCTGCCTCGCCGCCTTCTTTACGCAACTGCTCCAATGCCGGTACGGCATGTTGCATCAACATAAAAATAATAGATGCCGTAATGTACGGCATAATTCCAAGCGACATGATACTAAATCGTTCCAAGGCGCCGCCTGAGAACATGTTGAACATATCTAAAATCGTGCCTTGATTTTGATTGAACAGATCAGCCATCGCTATCGGATTTACACCAGGAACCGGTATATGCGTACCCACCCTGAAAACAAAAATCGCGAACAGGACAAAAAACAGGCGCTTGCGCAACTCGGCTAATTTACCGATATCACCAAGACTTCCTAAAGCATTAGCAGCCATATTTTAGTTCCTTGCTAGCCTTCAATCTTTCCGCCAGCAGCTTCAATCGCCGCACGCGCACCTTTTGCCACCTGAAGGCCTTTAACAATAACGGCCCTACCAATTTCACCTGATCGAAATATTTTCACGGTCTCAACATTGCCATTAATCAAGCCAGCTACCTTAAGCGATAGTAAATCCACAGTATCGCCTTCCACTTTATTTAATTCAGAAAGGCGAATTTCAGCCACAGTCAGAGACTTGTGTGAGTGAAAACCAGATTTTGGCAAACGACGCTGGATGGGCATCTGACCACCCTCGAAACCAACCTTATGATAACCGCCAGAACGAGACTTCTGACCATTGTGACCGCGGCCACAGGTCTTACCCAAGCCGGAACCGATGCCACGGCCGACTCGCTTAGCCATGGAGCGACTGCCTGCAGCAGGTTTTATTGTATTCAGCTTCATCTTAAGTCCCTTCAACATTCAACATGTAGGAAATTTTGTTGATCATTCCACGATTCTCAGGCGTGTCCACAACGGTAACTGTCTGATGCATACGGCGAATGCCCAAGCCAGCGGCACAAGCCTTATGATTTTTCAGGCGCCCATTCAGGCTACGAACCAGCATCACCGTAATTTGTTTTTGATTTACATCAGCCATGACTTTTATCCTGTAATTTCAGCAACGCTTTTGCCACGTTTGGCTGCCACATCTTCAGGGGAGCGCATATGATGTAAAGCATCAATAGTTGCTCGCACCACATTAACCGGATTGCGTGAACCATATGACTTAGCCAACACGTTATGAACACCAACCACTTCCAGTACGGCACGCATGGCACCACCAGCAATAATACCGGTACCCTCAGATGCTGGCTGTATATAGACACTTGAACCCGCATGCTTTGCTTGTACGGGGTAATACAGAGTTCTGTTGTTCAAAAAAACATTGACCATATTTTTACGAGCTTTTTCCATTGCCTTCTGGATTGCAATCGGTACTTCCTTGGCTTTCCCGTAACCAAAACCGATTTTGCCATTGCCATCACCTACAACAGTAAGCGCAGTAAAACCAAACTGGCGACCGCCCTTGACCACTTTGGCCACACGGTTAACGACTACCAATTTCTCAATCAGCCCGTCACTCTGTTGCTGCATATCCTGATTTGCCATCTTAAGCTCCGTCTACCATGCCCCTAGCATTCATCAATAATTAAAACTGTAAACCGGCTTCACGTGCCGCGTCGGCCAATGCCTGAATACGGCCATGATATTTAAAGCCACCACGATCAAAGGCAACTCTTTCTACTCCGGCAGCCTTTGTACGCTCAGCAATAGCCTTACCTATGGCAACCGCAGCATCTTTATTGCCAGAGCTCTTAATGTCGCCACGCAAATCTTTATCCAGGGTGGAGGCACTGGCAATTACCTTGCTGCCTGTCGCATCAAATACCTGCGCGTAGATATGGCGAGGAGTACGATAGATCGTCAAACGCTCAACCGCCAGCTCGTAAATCTTTGCGCGAGCGCGACGGGCACGGCGCAGCCTTCTACTATTATCTGCCATAGTTACTCCGCTAAACTCTATTAGGGAACCTACTTCTTCTTCGCTTCTTTTCGGACGATGTTCTCATCAACATAACGAACACCCTTGCCTTTATAAGGCTCCGGTGGACGCCAGGCACGTATCTCCGCTGCCACCTGACCCACTTTCTGCTTATCCATACCCTTGACGACAATATCAGTCTGACTAGGCGTGTCGACCTCAATACCTTCAGGTATTTCATAATCCACAGGGTGAGAAAAACCCAGGATGAGCTTCAATTTCTTACCTTGTGCCTGGGCGCGATAGCCTACACCAACAAGCTGTAACCTCTTTTCCCAGCCCTGAGAAACACCTGTAACCACGTTATTGGCAATAGCACGCATAGTGCCTGCCATAGCAGCGACCGCACGATCATTCTCAACAGCCACTGAGAACTTAAGCGCTCCATCTTCCACAATGGCATTCACAGAATCATGAATCGTGATCTCCATCAAGCCCTTAATCCCCTTCACAGTTAGTGTGGGGCCACTGAGGCTTACATCAACACCGGGCGGGATCATAACCGGGGCATTCGATACTCTAGACATGGCTACGCCTTTTAGCTTACATAGCAGAGGACTTCGCCGCCCTCGCCAATCTCACGCGCCTTACGGTCGCTCATAATGCCTTTCGATGTAGATACAACAGCCACACCAAGGCCGCCATTAACGCTTGGCAAATCATCTTTACCAACATACATGCGCAGTCCAGGACGACTGCGTCGTTGAATCATTTCGATAACAGGTTTGCCCTGGTAATACTTGAGGTCTATGGTCAGCGCCAACATCGCACCGCTACGCTCGACACCAAAATCAGCAATATAACCCTCATCCTTCAACACTTGAGCAATAGCCGCCTTAACCCCGGAAGAGGGCATTGAAACATTGCTTTTGTCAGCAGACTGACCATTACGGATACGTGTCAGCATGTCAGCAATAGGGTCCTGTAAGCTCATCTCGGTGGCCCTGCTACCAACTTGCCATAACTAGACCGGGAATGTCACCACGCATAGCTGCTTCACGCAGTTTGTTTCGGGACAGACCAAATTTGCGGTAATAACCGTGTGGGCGACCTGTCAGGCTACATCGATTATGCTGACGCACGGGGCTTGCATTACGCGGTAATTTCTGTAGCGCATCAGCCGCAGCAGTACGCTCTCCATCAGAAACCGTCCTGCTGTTAAAAATCTTCTTCAGCTCAGCACGCTTTGCCGCATATTTTGAAACGGTACGGGCGCGTTTGGCTTCGCGCGCAATCATTGATTTCTTAGCCATAATCCTAGTTCCTGAATGGAAAGTTAAAAGCGCCTAAAAGTGCGCGACCTGTTTCATCGGTTCTTGCTGAAGTCGTAATCGTGATGTCCATACCGCGTAGAGCGTCAATCTTGTCATAATCAATTTCAGGAAAAATAATCTGTTCTTTGACACCTAATGTGTAGTTACCTCGACCATCAAAAGACTTTGGATTTACTCCACGGAAATCACGAATACGCGGAATGGCAATATTGACCAGACGGTCCAGAAACTCATACATATGCCTGCTGCGTAACGTGACCTTACAACCAATAGGCCAGCCTTCGCGGATCTTGAAACCTGCAACAGACTTACGCGCATAAGTAACAATGGGCTTCTGGCCAGAAATCTTGGCCATATCCTCTACAGCGTTCTCGATAACCTTTTTATTACCAACGGCTTCACCCAGACCCATGTTGAGGGTAATCTTGATAATCCTCGGCACTTCCATGACATTGCCAACGCCAAGAGACTCCTTAAGCCGAGGAACAAGCGTTTCCCTGTATAAAGTTTCCAGCCGGGCCATTGCTTAAGTCCTAGACAGCATCTACGACTTCACCGCTGGAACGAAAGACTCGAACCTTGCGACCATCATCGAGAAACTTGAAACCAACACGGTCGCCCTTACCGGCGTCCGCGTTCCATAACATGACATTCGATGCATCAATAGGCATTTCCTTATCAATAATACCACCAGACTGCCCTGCGTTAGGGTTAGGCTTAGTATGGCGCTTGACCATATTGACACCTTCCACAACAAGGCGCCCATCAGGTATAACGCGCAACACATCACCATGACGGCCCTTGTCTTTACCCGTGGTTACAAACACTTTATCACCTGCTTTTATCTTCAGCATCTTTCTGTCTCAATCCTGTTTTTTTGTTTAGGCCGATATTAGTCTGCCTTTTACAACACTTCCGGAGCCAGTGAAATGATCTTCATGAATTTTTCACCACGAAGCTCACGGGTCACCGGACCAAATATACGGGTACCAATCGGCTGCAATTGCTTGTCCAGCAACACAGCAGCATTTCCATCAAAACGAATGGAAGAACCATCTGCACGACGCACACCTTTCGCAGTACGAACAACAACCGCGTTGTAAACCTCACCTTTCTTTACCCTGCCACGCGGAATCGCATCCTTGACAGTCACTTTAATAACGTCACCAATACCGGCGTAACGGCGCCTGGAACCACCCAGTATCTTGATGCACTGAACGCTGCGCGCACCACTATTGTCTGCCGCGTTCAGTCTTGTCTGCATCTGAATCATCTACATTCTCCAAACTTATCCGGCCAACCTGCTAATTTATTTCCGGACGCTCAAGAATTCCAATCAACCTCCAGAACTTCGTCTTAGACACAGGACGGCATTCCCGGATACTTACAGTGTCACCCATTTGACACTCGTTATTCTCATCATGAATGTGCAATTTGGTGGAACGGCGAATATACTTACCATATAAAGGGTGACGCACTTTGCGCTCGACCATCACAACCGCAGACTTATTCATCTTGTCGCTGACAACACGACCAACGGCAGTACGAGCCACCTTGGCACTTTGCTCATTCATGCCTTATCTCCACTCACACCGGCAGCAGCGCGCTTCTCATTAAGAATCGTCTTAATGCGGGCAATATCACGGCGCATTGACTTAAACTGATGTGGCTGCCCCAGTTGACCACTGGCACGCTGCATACGCAGCTTGAACTGTGCCGCAATAAGTGCCGTCATTTCTGCATTTAGCGCATCAATATCTTTTTCACGCAACTCCTGTACTTTCATTACATCACCGTGCGAGTAACAAACATAGTTTTTACAGGCAACTTTGCCGCAGCCAAGGCAAATGCCTCACGCGCCAATTCTTCTGAAACACCTTCCATCTCATATAGCATGCTGCCAGGCTGGACCTGAGAAACCCAGTACTCGACATTACCTTTACCTTTACCCTGACGAACCTCCAAAGGCTTTTTGGAAATCGGCTTATCTGGAAAAATTCTAATCCAGGTTTTGCCCCCGCGTTTTACGTGGCGGGTCATTGCGCGACGGGCAGCCTCAATTTGACGCGCAGTAATGCGCCCGCGGCCAAGCGATTTCAAGCCATACTCTCCGAAGTTTACCTTGTTACCATTATGAGCCAGCCCCCTATTGCGGCCTTTTTGCTGCTTTCTAAATCTTGTGCGCTTAGGTTGTAACATTGCATTCTCCGAACTTAACCAGCCTGACTTGGCGCAGTTACAGCACTCAAATCCTTATTGTCACCGAAGATCTCACCTTTAAATATCCAGACCTTCACGCCAATGATGCCATATGTGGTATTGGCCTCAGCAAAACCATAATCAATCTCTGCTCTGAGGGTATGTAATGGAACACGACCTTCACGATACCATTCAGTCCGCGCAATCTCCGCTCCATTCAGACGACCTGAAACATTGATTCGAATACCCTGCGCACCGAGGCGCATGGTATTCTGTACGGAGCGCTTCATGGCACGACGGAACATGATACGGCGCTCCAGCTGCTGACAAATCCCTTCGGCAACAAGCTGCGCATCCAGTTCCGGCTTACGGATCTCTTCGATACTCAAATGCACCGGGACACCCATCATATTGGTCAGCTCCTGGCGCAGTCTTTCAATGTCTTCGCCTTTCTTGCCAATCACAATACCCGGGCGTGCAGTATGAATCGTGATATGAGCGTTCTTGGCGGGGCGCTGAATAACAATCTCGCTGACAGAAGCCTGTGACAGTTTCTTGCGCAAAAAGCTACGAACTTTCAGATCCGTCGCCAGATAACTGGCGAAATCTCTGGTATCAGCATACCACTTTGACGTCCAGTCTGTAGCGATACCCAGACGAAAACCAGTTGGATGTACCTTTTGACCCATAATATACCCTTAAAAATTAATCCGCTACAGTAATCGCAATATGAGCAGAACGCTTCAGAATTCGACTCGAACGACCTTTCGCACGAGCACGGAAACGCTTAATAGTACGACCTTCATCGACACAAATGGTCGCAACATGCAGATCATCAATATCCGCACTTTCATTATGCTCAGCATTCGACGTGGCCGATTCCAGTACCTTGGAAATAATGGTTGCCGCCTTCTTATTGCTAAACCTCAATACATTCTGCGCATCCTCGACAGACAGACCACGAATCTGATCGGCAACAAGGCGTGCCTTCCGTGCAGATATGCGCACATGACTTAAACGTGCCGAAACTTCCATCATCCCCTCCCCTACTTAATCTTCTTGTCCGCAACATGGCCTTTATAAGTACGGGTCATGGAAAATTCACCCAACTTATGACCCACCATATTCTCAGAAACCAATATGGGGATATGTTGACGACCATTATGCACAGCGATTGTCAAACCCACCATGCTAGGCAAAATCATTGAACGGCGTGACCATGTCTTAATGGGACGTTTGTCATTTTTCTCAACGGCGGCCTGCACTTTCTTCATCAAATGAAGATCAATAAATGGGCCTTTTTTAACTGAACGTGGCACTGACAATCCCCTTACACTACTTACGGTTGCGATGACGGACAATTAAGCTGTCCGTGCGCTTGTTGTTGCGAGTTTTAAATCCCTTGGTAGGCATCCCCCACGGAGACACCGGATGACGACCACCTGATGTACGACCTTCTCCACCACCATGCGGGTGATCAACTGGGTTCATGGCAACGCCACGAACTGTTGGTCGAACACCGCGCCAGCGCATCGCACCAGCCTTACCCAGCTTACACAAACCATGCTCAACATTACTGACCTCACCCACCGTTGCACGACACTCGGCCAGTACCTTACGTATTTCACCAGAGCATAGACGAAACGTCACATGCAGGCCCTCTCGGGCGACAATCTGTGCACCTGCCCCTGCTGCGCGGGCCATTTGCGCACCCTTTCCAGGCCTTATTTCAACTGCATGCACCAAAGTACCTAATGGTATATTGCGCAGCGGCAAACAGTTGCCAGCCTTAATTGGAACCGCATCGCCTGAAATGATCGGGTCACCAACCTTAATGTTCTTGGGGGCAAGAATATAACGACGTTCACCGTCAATATATAACACCAGAGCGATATGTGCGGTGCGATTAGGATCATACTCGATTCGTTCAACTCTACCCGAAACATTATCCTTATTACGTTTGAAGTCTACAACACGGTAGCGTTGCTTGTGGCCACCACCACGATGACGTGTAGTAATACGACCCGCACTATTACGACCACCTGATTTATGCTTCTTTTCAACCAGAGGCGCATAGGGCTGCCCTTTGTACAAATCCTGTCCAGTCACACGGACAACATGTCTTTGACCTGCTGACGTTGGCTTTAATTTAGTAACGGCCATTGCGATATCCCTTACTCAGCCCCAATGAAGTCAATTTCCTGACCGGCTTCCAAGCGAACCGTTGCCTTCTTCCAGTCAGGACGACGCCCCATTGTCATGGCAAAGCGCTTTGTTTTACCTTTTACGTTTGACGTGGTCACCGAAGCCACTTTGACTGTAAACATCTTCTCAATCGCCGCTTTGATCTCAGTTTTGGTCGCATCCTTTAACACTTTGAAGGTATATTGATCACTCTGATCGGCGCCGCGAGCGCTTTTCTCAGAAATAACCGGCGCAAGAATAGCTTTCATTAAGCGATGATCGTTCATCCCAACCACTCCTCAACTTTCCTGGCCGCGCTGACGGTCATTAAAATCTTTTCAAAGCGAATCAAGGACGCAGGATCAAGCGCCGCCACATCACAAATACCGATGTAAGGAATATTACGAATCGAAAGATATAGATTTTCATCAATCTCTTCAGTGACAATCAGTACGTTATCCAAATTCAAGTCCTTAAGCCTAGCGGCCATTGCCCCGGTCCTAATCTCTTCGGCCTTGAACTCGTCAACCAACAACAAACGCTCCTGGCGAGCAAGCTCGGAAAGAATACACTGCATCGCTGCGCGGTACTGCTTACGGTTCATTTTCTGTTCGTAATTGCGAGGTTGTGCCGCAAACGTCACCCCACCGCTGCGCCATATTGGGCTGCGACTAGTACCAGCACGGGCGCGCCCGGTACCCTTTTGACGCCAAGGCTTAGCACCGCCTCCGCGTACCGATGAGCGATTTTTCTGTGCTTTAGTGCCCGCACGGCCGCCTGCCATATAGGAAGTCACCGCCTGATGCACCAGACCTTCGTTGAAGGCACGTGCGAATGTCGTGTCCGACAGGCTAATCATGGTACCTGAATGCGTCTTAAGCTCCATCTCAACTTTTTCTTAACATTAACTGGCCTTGGCCGCTTTCTTAAATGCAGGCTTGATGACTACATTGCTGGAACGTGTGCCAGAAACGGAACCTTTAACCAAGATCAGATTACGTTCAACATCAACACGCATCACCTCAAGATTCTGTGTTGTGTTACGTGCGTTCCCCATATGACCGGCCATTTTCTTGCCCTTAAATACACGACCGGGAGTCTGGTTCTGGCCTGTCGAACCTGGTGCCCGGTGAGATATTGAATTACCGTGAGTGTAGTCCTGATGGCTAAAGTTGTGGCGCTTGATAGCACCCTGAAAACCCTTCCCCTGAGTGCAACCGGTAACATCCACATATTGACCAGCTTCGAAAACATCAACTTTAATCTCGTCACCCGCCTTGATCTCTTCACCTTCACCGTCAGCCAGACGAAATTCCCAGACGCCAAGGCCCGCTTCCACACCAGCTTTGGAGAAATGTCCCTTCATGGCATTCGAGACACGGTTAGCGCGCCGACTACCCGTTGTTACCTGTAAAGCACGATAGCCATCAATGTCATCGCTACGAACCTGGGCCACACGGTTAGGCTCGACTTCAATCACCGTAACCGGAATTGAACAGCCATCTTCAGTGAAGATCCTAGTCATTCCTGCCTTGCGACCAACCAGCCCGATTGCCATCACCCTTCCTTAATTCAACTTGATCTGAACGTCGACACCGGCAGAGAGATCAAGCTTCATCAGAGCATCTACTGTCTTGTCAGTTGGGTCCAGAATATCCATCAAACGCTTGTGCGTGCGGATCTCATACTGATCACGCGCATCCTTATTGACATGTGGGGAAATCAACAGCGTGAAGCGTTCTTTACGAGTTGGCAAAGGAATAGGCCCGCGCACAACCGCACCAGTACGTTTTGCTGTCTCGACAATCTCTCTGGCTGATTGATCAATCAAACGATGATCAAAAGCCTTGAGGCGAATGCGAATCTTTTGGTTGCCTGACATTTCCTGTTTCCTGATAAAATCTGTTTATTTGCAAGAGATGAATAAATAGCCTGCGCAACACTAGGCCAATCACTCAATAATTTTGGCAACCACTCCGGCGCCAACGGTACGACCGCCTTCACGAATCGCAAAACGCAAGCCTTCCTCCATCGCAACCGGAGCAATCAGACTAACGGTCATCTGCACATTATCACCCGGCATCACCATCTCCGTACCTGACGGCAAATCGCACGCACCCGTCACGTCCGTCGTACGAAAATAAAACTGGGGCCGATAACCATTAAAAAACGGCGTATGACGACCCCCCTCATCCTTGTCCAAAATATAAACCTCCGCCTCAAATCGAGTGTGCGGCGTGATCGTCCCAGGCTTCGACAAAACCTGACCACGCTCAACCTCCTCACGCTTGGTACCACGCAGCAAAACACCCACGTTATCTCCCGCCTCTCCACGATCCAGCAACTTACGAAACATCTCAACACCCGTACACGTCGTCGGCATCGTCTCCTTAATGCCTACAATCTCAATCTCGTCACCCACATTGACCACCCCTCGCTCCACACGACCAGTGACCACCGTACCACGACCCGAAATCGAGAAAACATCTTCAATCGGCATCAGAAAATCCTGATCCACATCACGCTCCGGCGTAGGAATATAACTGTCCAAAACCTCTACCAATCTGTCAATCGACAGCGTACCAATGTCTGAAGAATCACCCTCCAATGCCTTCAGCGCAGAACCTACTATGATCGGCGTATCTTCTCCAGGAAAATCATAGCTGTCCAGCAACTCCCTGATCTCCATCTCCACTAACTCCAGCAACTCCTCATCGTCAACCTGATCCGCCTTGTTCATATAAACTACAATGTACGGCACTCCCACCTGACGCGACAACAAAATATGCTCGCGCGTCTGCGGCATCGGCCCGTCCGCCGCAGATACTACCAAAATCGCACCATCCATCTGCGCCGCACCTGTAATCATGTTCTTTACGTAGTCCGCGTGTCCAGGACAATCTACGTGTGCATAGTGACGCGCCTCCGATTCATACTCAACGTGTGCCGTCGCAATCGTAATACCCCGCTCCCTCTCCTCAGGCGCATTATCAATCTGATCGTAGGCCTTTTGCTCACCACCATACTTCGACGCCTGATGCGTGGTCATCGCCGCCGTTAATGTGGTCTTACCATGGTCAACGTGACCAATTGTACCTACATTCACATGCGGCTTTGTACGTTCAAATTTCTCCTTAGACACCGTTCAATCCTCAATAAAGTTAGTATCAAAAAGCTGCAAGAGCATTCCTTAGTAAGACAATAAAACCCATATTGAACTAATCCAGAAAACTAGTTACGGCGCAGGACCTCGTCAATCATATTCTTAGGTGCCTCCACATACCTGGAAAACCCCATAGTATAGGTCGCACGACCCTGAGTTGCAGATCGCAAATCTGTTGCGTATCCAAACATCTCAGCTAACGGCACCTCCGCCCTGATAATAGTCCCCATAGAAGCATCTTCAGTTCCACGCAGAATACCGCGCCGGCGATTCAGATCGCCGTTCACTGAACCCATATATTCGTCCGGCGTCACAATCTCTACACTCATGACCGGCTCCAGCAGTACTGGGTCGGCGTTTAACACACCATCCCGAAAAGCCATCGAACCGGCAATTTTAAACGCCATCTCGCTGGAATCCACATCATGGTACGAACCATCATACAGTGTCGCTTTCACATCAGCCACCGGATAACCGGCCAGCACACCATTTTGTATCTGCTCCTGAATACCCTTGTCTACCGATGAGATATATTCACGCGGTACCGCACCACCCACTATTTCATTTACAAACTCGTAACCTCCACCTTCCGGTAAAGGTTCGATCCTCAAATAGACGTGACCATACTGACCACGACCACCTGTCTGCCTGATAAACTTACCCTCCCGCCGCACAGATCTGCGGATAGTTTCACGGTAGGCTACCTGTGGCTTACCGATATTCGCCCCGACACCAAATTCACGCCTCATGCGATCAATGATGATCTCAAGATGCAGCTCACCCATGCCCGAAATAATCGTCTGGCCAGACTCTTCATCGGTCTGCACTTTGAAGGAAGGATCCTCCTGCATCAACTTCGACAAAGCCACGCCCATCTTCTCCTGGTCCGCCTTGGTTCGAGGTTCCACAGCCTGGGAAATCACAGGCTCCGGGAACTCCATGCGTTCCAACGTGATCACCGCATTGGTATCACATAACGTGTCACCCGTCGCAACATCTCTCAATCCGACAGCAGCCGCGATATCACCCGCCAATACTTCCTTAATCTCTTCTCGCGAATTGGCATGCATCTGCAAGATACGACCAACTCGTTCTTTTTTACCCTTAATCGGGTTATACACATTATCCCCAGTTCTCAACGCACCCGAGTATACCCGAAAAAATGTCAATGTTCCCACATAAGGGTCGGAGGCCACCTTGAATGCCAGAGCCGCAAAAGGCTCTTTGTCATTCGAACGACGATGAGTTTCAGTCTCTTTCCCATCATCCGCCACACCGGCTATGGCCGGAACATCAACAGGTGAGGGCATGTATTCCACCACCGCATCAAGCACCGACTGCACACCCTTATTTTTGAAAGCAGACCCACAAAACATCGGACTAACCTCTGCTTTCAATGTCCGGGCACGTATGCCCCGCTTAATTTCATCTGAGCCGAGATCGCCTTCCTCAAGATACTTTTCCATCAACTCGTCACTGGCCTCCGCAGCAGCTTCCATCATCTGTTCGTGATAAAGTTCAGCGTCTTCCTGCAGTTCCGCCGGAATCGCCTCCTCATGGAATTGCATGCCCATATTCTCCTCTCCCCAGTAAACCGCCTTCATTTCGACCAGGTCGACGACTCCTTTGAAGCCATCCTCCACACCAATTGGCAACTGCATTGGAACTGGCGTGCCACCCAACCGGTCCCTCACCTGATCAACTACACGCAGAAAATCTGCGCCCACACGATCCATTTTGTTGACAAATCCCATACGCGGTACACCATAGCGGTCCGCCTGACGCCAAACTGTCTCGGACTGAGGCTCAACCCCACCAACCGCGCAAAATACAGCAACCGCACCGTCCAACACCCTCAAAGAGCGTTCTACTTCGATCGTGAAATCCACATGCCCCGGCGTATCAATGATATTAATACGATGCTGAGGAAACTGTTTTCCCATGCCCGTCCAGAAACAGGTCGTCGCAGCCGAGGTTATCGTTATGCCCCGTTCCTGCTCTTGCTCCATCCAGTCCATGGTGGCAGCACCATCATGCACTTCACCAATTTTGTGAGAAACGCCGGTATAATACAGAACCCGCTCAGTTGTAGTCGTCTTACCCGCATCAATATGAGCCATAATGCCCAAGTTGCGATAACGCTCAATCGGAGTCTTGCGTACCACGACGTCACTCTAATTATTTATAAAAAAAAAACGACAAATATAAAAATACTACCAGCGGTAATGGGCAAAAGCCTTATTTGCCTCCGCCATACGATGCACTTCTTCACGCTTCTTCACGGCAGAACCACGATTTTCAGCGGCATCCTGCAACTCACCAGCAAGGCGCAGAACCATGGACTTCTCACCACGCTTGCGAGCCGCATCAGTTACCCAACGCATAGCTAATGCCATCTGACGCACTGTACGCACCTCAACCGGTACCTGATAGGTGGCACCACCTACACGGCGAGGCTTCACCTCAACCATTGGACGCACATTCTCTAAAGCGGTGTCGACGACCTTGAGCGGCTCCTTATCCTTATTACGCTCACCGAGCGTGTCTATTGCACCGTACATAATTTTTTCGGCCACCGATTTCTTGCCATCAAGCATAATAATATTAATGAATTTGGCCAGACGCTCACTTCCATACTTGGGATCCGAAAGAATTACCCGCTTGGGCGCTTGTCCCTTTCTTGACATTAGTGTCGTACCTTATTGCGTTAACTTAATATCTTACTTTCGTTCAAAAAAATCAGGCGTCAGCAAATTGACCAACACCTGACCTGTCTATTCTTTACTACCGCTGCCATCTAACTTTTAGGCCGTTTGGCGCCGTACTTGGAACGACCCTGGCGTCGAGACTCGACACCGGATGTATCCAAACTGCCGCGAATAGTATGGTAGCGAACACCAGGCAGGTCCTTCACGCGGCCACCACGAATCAGAACTACAGAATGCTCCTGCAGGTTATGGCCTTCACCACCGATATACGAAGTCACCTCATGCCCGTTGGTCAGGCGCACACGCGCAACCTTGCGCAGGGCCGAGTTTGGCTTCTTGGGTGTAGTCGTATACACGCGCGTACATACACCACGTCTTTGCGGACATGAATCTAATGCAGGAACATTACTCTTACCTTGCTTTTTCGCACGAGGTTTACGAACTAACTGATTGATTGTAGACATAAAACTACTACTCCAAAAGCCTCAAACCAAGACAGGCCGACTAAGGTCGGCCTGTCAGGGAGGCAGGATTCTACCCACATATCATCTGGCTGTCAAGACAAAATGTGCTTTCTCCGAAAAATTAATAAAATCGCCCAATTACGATGGGACTGCTTGACAGTGAATTAACCGGCGTCGACAGCCTCTTCTGATTTCTCCATCGAATCATCAACTTCGGCTATCAATGCAGGCGCATTCCGCGCCTCTTTCTCCGCCTGCTGAGCCGCACGGCGCTCACGGCGCTCATTATGGAATGCCATACCGGTTCCGGCGGGAATCAGGCGCCCTACAATCACGTTCTCTTTCAATCCACGCAGATCATCACGCAAGCCACGTACTGAGGCTTCGGTAAGTACACGAGTAGTCTCCTGGAAAGAAGCCGCAGAAATAAATGACTCAGTCGCCAGTGATGCCCTGGTAAGACCCAGCAAAATACGTTCATAGGTAGCCGGGCGCTTACCCTCTTCAAGAGATTCGTTCACTTCCAGGATATGGGAATACTCTGCTTGCTCACCGCGCAGTAAACCGGTATCACCAGGCTCTACAATCTCTACCTTGCGCAGCATCTGGCGCGTGACGACCTCAATATGCTTATCATTAATACCCACACCTTGCAGACGATATACATCCTGAATTTCCTTGACGATGTAAGCGGCGAGATCGGCTACGCCTTTCAGACGAAGTATATCGTGCGGACTGTATTCACCCTCGACAACAACTTCACCTTTCTCAATCTGTTCGCCCTCGAACACAGATACACGACGCCACTTTGGAATCAGCTCCTCAGTCGTTTCGCCATCGGCATCGGTAATCACCAGACGGCGCTTACCTTTAGTTTCCTTACCAAAACCAACGGTACCGGTCGCTGCGGCAAGAACGGCGGGCTCTTTTGGCTTTCGCGCCTCGAAAAGATCAACAACACGCGGCAGACCACCGGTAATATCACGGGTCTTGGAATACTCCTGAGGGATACGGGCCAGCACATCGCCCACTTCCACTTTAGCGCCATCCTGCAAATCAACAATCGCGTCGGCAGGCAAATGATACTGCGCCGGAATCCCAGTGCCCGCAAAATTCAGATCATTACCCTCGGCATCAATCAGTTTCACCGTAGGACGCATGTTTTTAAGGGCGGTACCACGTTGTCTTGGGTCAACAACCACCATGCTGGACCGACCGGTTACGGCATCGGTCTCACTCTTCACTGTAGTACCCTCGACGAAGTCGATAAATTTGATAGTACCAGCAACTTCCGTCACGACCGGACGGGTATGCGGGTCCCAAGTCGCCAGTTCCTGACCCGCCTTAACGACATCACCATCGCCAATTTTTAATTCCGCACCATAAGGCACCTTGTAACGCTCACGATCTCGGCCATGATCGTCCATCACCAACAATTCACCCGAATGAGACACTGCCACATGGCGTCCGGTCTCAGCCTGTCGCACCAACTTGATATTACGCAAATGAACGGTTCCTGATGACTTGATTTCAATACTGTTTACGGACGCGGCACGCGAGACTGCACCACCAATATGGAAAGTACGCATTGTCAACTGAGTGCCCGGCTCGCCGATGGATTGAGCCGCAATCACTCCTACCGACTCACCCACGTTGATCAAATGACCGCGGGCAAGGTCGCGACCATAACACTTTGAGCACACACCATGACGTGTCTCACAGGTAATCGGGGAACGTACAAGCACCTCGTCCACACTGCTTTTTTCCAGCGTATCGACCCAGGTTTCATCAAGCAATGTGCCTGCTTCAACCAGAGCTTCATTGGTACCCGGCTTAAGCACATCACGAGCCACAACACGTCCCAGCACTCGGTCGCGCAATGGCTCAACAACGTCACCGCCTTCAATAATCGGGATCATCACCAAGCCTTCGCCCGTACCGCAGTCATCAGTCACGACCACCATATCCTGAGCCACATCGACCAGACGCCGAGTCAGATAGCCCGAGTTCGCTGTCTTCAGTGCGGTATCTGCCAAGCCTTTACGAGCGCCATGAGTCGAGATGAAGTACTGCAATACATCCAGACCCTCGCGGAAGTTAGCTGTAATCGGCGTTTCAATAATTGAACCGTCCGGCTTAGCCATCAGGCCACGCATACCGGCCAGTTGACGGATCTGAGCAGCGGAACCACGGGCACCCGAATCAGCCATAATGAAGATGGAATTAAGGGAGTTCTGCTCGACCATATGACCTTTAGCATCCTCTACCCGTTCTTTACCGATACCCTGCATCATGGATTTAGCAACTTGATCGGAAGTATGCGACCAGATATCAACTACCTTGTTGTAGCGCTCACCGTTAGTCACCAGACCACTGGCATATTGATCCTGAATTTCCTTAACCTCTTTTTCAGCGCCCGCCAGGATACTTGCCTTTTCAGTAGGAATAACCAGGTCCTCAATACCAATGGTGATGCCAGCCTTGGTGGCATAACGAAAGCCGGTATACATTAATTTATCAGCAAATATCACGGTATCTTTAAGACCCAAACGACGATAACACTGGTTAATCAGGCTGGAAATCGCTTTCTTGCTCAACGTACAGTTAAACAATTCAAACGGCAGGCCCACCGGCTGTATTTCAGTCAGTAATGCTCTGCCAACGGTAGTATCAACAATATGTGTCTTATGCTCAATCTCACCCTCGGCATCCGCCTCAAAGTCATCAATACGCACCCTGATACGAGTCTGTAGCTCCACCGCCTTATTTTCATAAGCACGATGTACCTCGGTCATGTCCGAGAAAATCATACCTTCGCCCTTCGCATTAATGCGCTCGCGGGTCATAAAGTACAGGCCAAGCACCACATCCTGGGAAGGTACAATAATTGGCTCACCATTGGCTGGCGACAGAATATTGTTGGATGACATCATCAAGGCACGCGCCTCCAGTTGGGCTTCAATCGACAGTGGTACGTGCACTGCCATCTGGTCGCCATCGAAGTCCGCGTTAAACGCCGTACATACCAATGGATGCAATCGAATTGCCTTGCCTTCAACCAGCACAGGCTCAAATGCCTGAATACCCAAGCGGTGCAGCGTTGGCGCCCGATTCAGCATAATGGGGTGCTCACGGATAACCTCTTCAAGAATATCCCAGACTTCCGAGCCTTCCTTTTCTACCAGCTTCTTGGCCGCCTTGATGGTTGTTGCCAGGCCAAAACGTTGCAGCTTGGAAAAGATGAACGGCTTGAACAGTTCCAGTGCCATTTTCTTAGGCAAACCACACTGGTGCAGTTTCAGCGTTGGACCAACCACGATCACCGAGCGACCGGAGTAATCAACACGCTTACCCAGCAGATTCTGGCGGAAGCGGCCCTGCTTGCCCTTAATCATGTCGGCCAGTGACTTCAATTGACGTTTATTAGTGCCAGTAATAGCGCGGCCACGGCGCCCATTATCCAACAAGGCATCAACGGACTCCTGCAGCATCCGCTTCTCATTGCGAACAATAATATCCGGAGCGCTTAACTCAAGAAGACGCTTCAAGCGATTGTTACGGTTAATCACGCGACGGTACAGATCATTCAGGTCCGACGTCGCGAAACGACCGCCATCCAGAGGAACTAGCGGTCGTAAATCAGGCGGCAGCACCGGTAATGCGACCATTACCATCCATTCCGGCTTATTGCCGGAATGGAAAAAAGATTCCGCCAGCTTTAAGCGCTTGCGCAAGCGCTTTAACTTGGTTTCAGATTTAGTCGCCGCAATTTCTTCATGCAGCATTTCAATCTGCTCTTTCAGGTCGATTGATTTCAGCATCTCATAAACCGCTTCCGCTCCCATCCTGGCCTCAAACTCATCGCCGTATTCTTCAACAGCCTGTAGATAGGTGTCGTCAGTTAGTAGCTGGCCACGCTCCAGTAAGGTCATGCCAGGCTCAGTCACAACAAAAGCCTCGAAGTACAGTACACGCTCAATTTCACGTAGTGTCATATCAAGTAATAGTCCGATTCGCGAAGGCAGTGACTTCAGGAACCAGATATGAGCAACGGGACTTGCCAGTTCGATATGGCCCATGCGCTCACGGCGAGATTTCGACAGCGTAACCTCCACTCCACACTTTTCACAAACCACACCTCGATGCCTGAGACGCTTGTACTTGCCACACAGGCACTCGTAATCTTTTACCGGACCAAAAATTTTGGCACAGAATAAGCCATCACGCTCAGGTTTGAAGGTTCGATAATTAATAGTTTCCGGCTTGCGCACCTCACCATATGACCAGGAGCGAATCATCTCAGGTGATGCCAATCCAATGCGGATTGCATCGAAGTCATCATCCGGAGCCTGTATTTTCAGAAAATTTAATAAGTCTTTCATAATCTATTTACCTTCCCCCTATTCATCGTGTTCCAAGTCAACATTCATGCCAAGTGAGCGAAGTTCTTTCAACAACACATTAAACGATTCCGGCATACCAGCCTCAATACGATGATCGCCATCAACGATATTTTTATACATGCGGTTACGGCCATTTACGTCATCGGACTTAACCGTCAGCATTTCCTGCAGGGTGTACGCCGCGCCATAGGCCTCCAGTGCCCAGACCTCCATCTCACCAAAACGCTGACCACCGAACTGCGCTTTACCGCCAAGCGGCTGCTGTGTGACCAGGCTGTACGGACCGGTGGAACGAGCGTGCATCTTGTCATCAACCAAGTGATTCAACTTGAGCATATACATATATCCAACGGTAACCTGACGATCAAATGGCTTGCCAGTACGACCATCATACAACTCACTCTTGCCCGAGCGGTCATATCCGGCCAGATCAAACATTCTGCCGATTTCCTCTTCGCTTACCCCATCAAATACCGGCGTCGCGACGGGTACGCCACCACGAAGGTTTCCAGCCAACTCAACCACTTCATCGTCGGAGAGCGAATCCAGATCTTCATTCTGACCGCCGGTCGTGTTATAGACCTCTTCGATGAATCTGCGCATCTCACGGGCCTTGGCCTGCCTGTCCAGCATCTCACCAATACGCAGGCCGACCCCATGAGCTGCCCAACCCAGATGAGTTTCAAGCACCTGACCTACGTTCATTCGTGAAGGCACCCCCAATGGGTTTAGCACCACATCTACCGTAGAACCGTCCTCCAGGTATGGCATATCTTCCTCAGGCACAATCATGGAAATAACACCCTTGTTACCATGACGCCCAGCCATCTTGTCACCCGGCTGAATACGACGCTTGACGGCCATATAAACCTTAACCATTTTCAAGACGCCCGGTGCCAAATCATCGCCGGAAGTAATCTTGCTGCGTTTCTTTTCGTAGTATTCATCGAAATACTTATGCAGGGTCTTTAGCTGCTCGGACATCGCCTCAGACTGACGATTGACATCTTCGTCCTTCAGGCTAATTTCAAACCACTTGTCTCGGGAAATCTCGGCCAGCATGTCTCTGGTAATCCCCACACCAACTTCGATGCTTTTAGGCCCGGAGTCCACCACCTCGCCCAGCAACAGTTTTTCCATACGCTGGTAAACGTCTTCCTCCAGAATTCTCTGTTGGTCTCCCAGATCTTTACGAACCTGATCCAAGGCAGACTGTTCAATCTCCAGAGCACGACTATCTTTATCGATGCCATCTCGAGTAAACACCTGAACATCAATGATAACACCGTCCATTCCAGGAGGGACACGAAGCGATGAATCTTTGACATCGGAAGCCTTCTCGCCGAAGATTGCGCGAAGCAGCTTTTCTTCAGGTGTTAGTTGAGTTTCGCTCTTGGGGGTCACCTTGCCCACCAGAATATCGCCCGGCTTCACTTCAGCGCCGATATAAACCACGCCAGCTTCATCAAGCTTGGACAATGCGCCTTCACCGACATTCGGGATATCCGCAGTAACCTCTTCGGAACCCAGCTTGGTATCGCGTGCAACACAGGTCATTTCTTCAATATGGATGGTGGTAAAGCGATCCTCGCGCACCAGCTTTTCGGAAATCAAAACAGAATCCTCGAAGTTGTAACCATTCCAAGGCATAAAGGCGACCATCATATTCTGGCCCAGTGCCAGCTCACCTAGATCAGTTGAAGGGCCATCAGCCATTACATCACCGCGGCTGATCTTATCGCCCGGACGAACCAGCGGACGCTGGTTAATACAGGTATTCTGGTTTGAACGCGTGTACTTTCTCAGGCTGTAAATATCAACACCGGACTCACCTGCAACTGTTTCATCATCTTTTGCCCGAACCACAATACGACCCGCATCCACGGAATCTATAACTCCGCCACGTCTGGCAATAACCGCCACTCCCGAGTCAGAAGCCACCGTGCGCTCCATGCCGGTTCCGACTAAAGGCTTGTCTGCTCGCAGTACTGGAACAGCCTGACGCTGCATGTTCGCTCCCATCAATGCACGGTTCGCATCGTCATGTTCCAGAAATGGAATCAGTGATGCGGCCACCGATACAATCTGGCGCGGAGACACGTCCATATACTGAATCTGGTCTGCGCTCGACATGGTGAATTCATTATGGTGACGTGACGAAATCAGACCATCATATAATTTACCGCCCGCATCAATATCTGTATTCGCCTGGGCAATAACATGCTCACCTTCCTCAATTGCCGACAGATAGCGAACCTCATCCGTAACCACGCCATCCCTGACAACGCGATATGGGGTTTCAAGAAAGCCATAGCTGTTTGTTCTGGCATAGACCGCCAGGGAATTAATCAGGCCAATATTTGGACCTTCAGGTGTTTCAATAGGGCACAAACGACCATAGTGAGTAGGATGCACATCACGCACTTCAAAACCCGCACGTTCACGGGTCAGACCACCCGGACCAAGGGCCGAAACCCGGCGCTTATGAGTAATCTCAGAAAGCGGGTTGTTTTGGTCCATGAACTGAGATAACTGAGAAGAACCAAAAAATTCCCTAACCACAGCAACCACAGGCTTGGCATTAATAAGATCCTGTGGCATCAAGCCCTCAGACTCGGCCAGCGCCAGTCGTTCCTTAACCGCACGTTCAACACGAATAAGACCAACACGGAAAGTATTTTCCGCCATCTCGCCAACACTGCGGATACGCCGGTTGCCCAAATGATCAATGTCATCAACCGAACCCTTACCGTTACGAATATCAATTAAAGTCTTCAGCACATCAACAATGTCATCATTTGATAGCGCACCCGGACCGGTAATTTCTTCACGCCCCATACGACGATTAAACTTCATACGACCCACCGCAGAAAGATCATAACGCTCTGCCGAGAAGAACAGATTATTAAACAGATTAGTGGCCGACTCTTTTGTGGGCGGCTCACCAGGGCGCATCACACGATATATCTCAATCAGTGCCTCCAGTCCGGTTGTCGTCGCATCAACAACCAGCGCATTGGAGATATACGGGCCACAGTTCAGGTCATTCGTATAAATAGTCTGAATCCGGTCAATGCCATACTCAAGCAGCGTCAGCAATAACTCTTCCGTGACTTCGCCATTAGCATCAGCAATGACCTCACCGGTTTCACTGTTAATAATATTTTTCGCCAGATTCTTACCATGCAAAAACTCCAGAGGGACTGAAAGTTTAGCTACTCCGGCTTTTTCAAGTTCCTTAACATGGCGCGCCGTAATATGCTTTCCCTCTTCAACCAGCACTTTCTCTCCGATCTTTATATCGAAAACCGCTGTCTCACCGCGCAGACGCGAGGGGATCAAATCCATTTCAGCCCCTTCCTTCCCGAGGACAAAGGTTTCCGTCTCGAAGAACATCTCCAGCATCTGCTCATTGTCGAAGCCCAAAGCCCGCAACAATATGGTGGCGGGTAATTTACGACGACGGTCGATACGGGCAAATACCGCATCCTTCGCGTCAAATTCAAAATCCAGCCAAGAACCACGATAAGGAATGATGCGTGCGTTATACAACAGTTTGCCGGAAGAGTGCGTCTTGCCCTTGTCGTGATCAAAAAACACGCCTGGGGAGCGATGTAACTGAGAGACAATGACGCGCTCGGTACCGTTAATAACAAAAGTACCCGTATCCGTCATTAGAGGGATTTCGCCCATGTAAACTTCCTGCTCTTTAATATCTTTAACCGGCTTTTTACTCCCAGACACATCCTTATCATAAATAACAAGGCGCATTTTAACGCGAAGAGGGGCCGCATAGGTCATACCACGTAGCTGGCATTCCTTTACATCAAAAGCTGATGTTCCCAGACGATAGCTCACATACTCCAGTGCGGCACTACCGGAAAAACTTACAATGGGGAATACCGTATTGAAAGCCGCATGAAGGCCCGCTTCCTGACGATCTTCTTCTTTTACATCGGTCTGTAAAAACTGTCGATATGAATCAACCTGCGTAGCCAACAAATAGGGCACATCCATTACCTTAGGACGTTTACCAAAACTCTTACGTATACGTTTCTTCTCAGTAAAGCTATAAGCCATCATGACACCCCGTGTCTATCAGGCATACCGGTCAAATATGCCCTTTTATCAGACGATAACAGCAGCAACAAGCCACCGCAAAAAATGTGAACAGGGAAAGACCGACCCATCGCCACAGCGACCGACCTTGCCCCACGTTAAGTCAGTTCGACAGTTACTTAAGCTCGACGCTGGCGCCAGCCTCTTCAAGCTGTTTCTTAACGTCTTCTGCTTCTGCCTTCTCAACACCTTCCTTAACGGTAGCAGGTGCGCCTTCAACCATCTCTTTGGCTTCTTTCAGACCAAGACCGATAATGCCGCGAACTGCCTTAATAACAGCAACTTTGTTAGAGCCAAAGCTGGTCATTACCACGTTGAATTCACTCTGCTCTTCAGCAACGCCACCGGCGCCATCATCGACAGCCACAGGGGCCGCGGCAACAGCGGCAGCAGTCACATCAAATTTCTCTTCCATTGCAGCAATCAGATCGACAACCTCCATCACTGACATATTGGAAATCGCTTCCAAAATATCTTCCTGGGATACAGCCATGATTATCTCCTAAAATATAAAACCCAAAATTAAAAATGAATTAGGCAACTTCTTTCTGGTCACGAATAGCCGCAACAGTACGAACCAACTTTCCAGGCACCTCATTGAGTGTACGGGCGAGCTTGCCGACCGGCGCTTGCATGACAGACATCAGCATGCTGATTGCCTGCTCTTTAGTCGGCAGACTGGCAAGACGCCTCACCTCACTGGCACCATACAACTCACCCCCTATCGAGACGAGTTTAATAACCAGCTTGTCATTCTCCTTGGCAAAATTACCTAGTACGCGTGCCGCGCCGCCCGGGTCATCCATGGAGAATGCCAGGACAAGTGGCCCGATCAGACCGGTATTCATGCAGGCAAAATCAGTCCCTTCAAAAGCGCGCTTTGCCAGCGAGTTTTTAACCACACGTAGAACAACACCGTCATTACGCGCTTTTACACGCAAATCTGTCATTTGCTCTACGGTAATACCAGTGTATTCCGCCGCCAGAACAGAATGCGCAGACGCCGCAATTTCATGCGCCTCAAAGACAACGGCCTTCTTCTGATCAATACTCAGGCTCATAACATCTCTCTTAACTAAGGCTTATGCCTTTGTGCCACTACTCTTCCAAACACGGCAACAGGCTTTCGCTCATTACCACCCATGTAAAGCCCAAGTTGATCCCCTAAGGAAGCAATCTTCAGGCGACACCATCTACGCAGGCAAACATTAAGTAGAACAACATCATTCCACGCCCACGGTCTTTGACGGTCGCTGACCGAAACAGCTACGGGTCAACACCCCAAAGTTCTTTATGCCAGTGACGTATGATCAACTGACAAACCGGGCCCCATTGTTGAGGACACGGATAGCTTTCTAAAATAAACGCCTTTAGCTGATGCGGGCTTAAGTTTTTTCAACTCAGCAATCAGCGACTCCAAATTTTCATGCAGTGCGTTCACCTCAAAACTCGACTTACCGATTGAACAGTGAATGATACCTGCCTTATCCGCACGGAAACGAATCTGGCCTGCCTTAGCATTATTAACCGCAGCCGCCACATCAGGCGTCACGGTACCGACTTTCGGGTTAGGCATTAAACCGCGCGGACCCAGGACGCGCCCCAGTTGCCCCACTACACGCATCGCATCGGGAGCGGCGATAACAATACCGTAATCCATATCACCCTTCTGCATTGCTTCGACCAGATCTTCCATGCCAACCGCATCGGCGCCTGCCGTTTTAGCGGCCTCAGCAGCTTCGCCTTGAGCGAATACAGCCACACGCACATCTTTACCAGTACCGTTCGGCAGCACGGAAGAACCGCGAACCACCTGATCTGACTTACGGGGATCAATGCCCAAGCGGATACTGACATCAACCGACTCATCAAATCCGGCCGACGCACAATTCTTGATTAATGCCAAAGCCTCATCAATATCATACTGCTTATTAGAATCAATCTTTTCGGCCCACACTTTTGCGCGCTTGGATAGCTTAGCCATGATTCACCCCCCCTCTGTCTCAATACCCATACTACGCGCACTACCTGCAATCGTGCGAACCGCCGCATTTAGTTCTGAGGCCGTCAGATCAGGCTTTTTTACCTTAGCAATTTCCTCAAGTTGCTCGCGCGTCACCTTACCCACCTTTTGGGTATTAGGTGTTGAACTGCCACTCTGCACTCCTGCCGCTTTCTTGAGTAAAATCGAAGCGGGAGGGGTCTTTGTTATAAAGGTAAAACTGCGGTCATTGTAGACCGTGATCACCACAGGAACAGGCATGCCCTTTTCCATATTCTGCGTCCTGGCATTAAACACCTTACAGAACTCCATGATATTAACGCCATGCTGGCCCAAAGCCGGGCCAACAGGCGGCGAAGGGGTTGCCTCATTGGCCGGCACTTGCAACTTGATGTATGACTCAATTTTCTTAGCCATTTTTCGCTCCGCGGGTACAAACGCCAAAGCTGAGCTTTAGCTCCCCAATTTATGCAGATTAATGAAATCCGCGTTTAAAAAATTCTGCTGAAATTCATCAGCCATTTCCCCAATCATATTCTACGGATAGAAGAATTCCATCCTCATGAAGTAAGGTAAGGTTTTTAACTCAGCCTTTCTCCACCTGACCGAATTCGAGATCAACCGGGGTTTCACGACCAAAGATCAAAACCGCAACACGTAACCTGCTCTTCTCGTAATCCACTTCCTGCACAACGCCATTAAAATCATTGAACGGCCCGTCAACAACACGAACCACTTCACCAGACTCAAACAACACCTTCGGCTTCGGCTTATCGACACCTTCCTGAACACGGTCCAAAATAGATTCAGCCTCTTTATCCGTGATAGACGCCGGGCGGTCCGAAGTACCGCCAATAAAACCCATTACCTTGGGGCACTCCTTCACCAGATGCCAGGCCTCATCCGTCATATCCATCTGCACAAGAACATAACCAGGGAAAAATTTTCGCTCGCTCTTGCGTTGCTGACCATCACGCATCTCAACGACCTCTTCCGTGGGAACCAGTATCTCACCAAACTGATTGCCCAGGCCAGCCCGATCAATGCGATCCCTCAATGCCTTTTGCACATGCGCCTCAAAGCCTGAATAAGCATGAACAACATACCAACGCATTGACATATCCAACTCCTAACCGGTGCCCGTTCAGGCTCCTATCAACCCTTTGACGACCCAACTCAAAAGCCCGTCAAGCCCCCAAAGAATCAATCCCACCAGGATAACAATCACAATCACAATCATCGTCACTTGAATCGTTTCCTGCTTTGTCGGCCAGACCACCTTGCGAGTTTCCATGCGTGCATCAGCCATAAAACTAATACCGGTACGCCCTATAGTCGTTTGCGCGACCACAAGCAACGAAACAATCGCTGCACCCACAACGCCCAGAACACGGTACAACTGGAAACTATCGGAAAAGTGATGATAGCCAAATATTGCGCCTAACAGAATAGCGATAGCAACAATCATCTTGGCCATGTCTGCGGCAGAGTTTTGTTGTGGCGCTGTAGAATTCATCATAAAAAAGGGTAAATGGCAGGCCAGGAGGGACTCGAACCCCCAACCTGCGGTTTTGGAGACCGCTGCTCTACCAATTGAGCCACTGGCCTAAATTGCATCCGCTATGTAATTAATCTTCAACCACAATCACTCAATAATTTTGGCAACCACTCCGGCGCCAACGGTACGGCCGCCTTCACGAATCGCAAAACGCAAGCCTTCCTCCATCGCAACCGGAGCAATCAGACTAACGGTCATCTGCACATTATCACCCGGCATCACCATCTCCGTACCTGACGGCAAATCGCACGCACCCGTCACGTCCGTCGTACGAAAATAAAACTGGGGCCGATAACCATTAAAAAACGGCGTATGACGACCCCCCTCATCCTTGTCCAAAATATAAACCTCCGCCTCAAATCGAGTGTGCGGCGTGATCGTCCCAGGCTTCGACAAAACCTGACCACGCTCAACCTCCTCACGCTTGGTACCACGCAGCAAAACACCCACGTTATCTCCCGCCTCTCCACGATCCAGCAACTTACGAAACATCTCAACACCCGTACACGTCGTCGGCATCGTCTCCTTAATGCCTACAATCTCAATCTCGTCACCCACATTGACCACCCCTCGCTCCACACGACCAGTGACCACCGTACCACGACCCGAAATCGAGAAAACATCTTCAATCGGCATCAGAAAATCCTGATCCACATCACGCTCCGGCGTAGGAATATAACTGTCCAAAACCTCTACCAATCTGTCAATCGACAGCGTACCAATGTCTGAAGAATCACCCTCCAATGCCTTCAGCGCAGAACCTACTATGATCGGCGTATCTTCTCCAGGAAAATCATAGCTGTCCAGCAACTCCCTGATCTCCATCTCCACTAACTCCAGCAACTCCTCATCGTCAACCTGATCCGCCTTGTTCATATAAACTACAATGTACGGCACTCCCACCTGACGCGACAACAAAATATGCTCGCGCGTCTGCGGCATCGGCCCGTCCGCCGCAGATACTACCAAAATCGCACCATCCATCTGCGCCGCACCTGTAATCATGTTCTTTACGTAGTCCGCGTGTCCAGGACAATCTACGTGTGCATAGTGACGCGCCTCCGATTCATACTCAACGTGTGCCGTCGCAATCGTAATACCCCGCTCCCTCTCCTCAGGCGCATTATCAATCTGATCGTAGGCCTTTTGCTCACCACCATACTTCGACGCCTGATGCGTGGTCATCGCCGCCGTTAACGTGGTCTTACCATGGTCAACGTGACCAATTGTACCTACATTCACATGCGGCTTTGTACGTTCAAATTTCTCCTTAGACATCGTCAATGACTCCCTCTAGTCAATTCTGTGTTGTCAACAACAACTTCAAATGGGTGCCCCGGGCCACAAACTATATCCCGACAAATCTGGAGCTCATATCCGGATTTGAACCGGAGACCTCTTCCTTACCAAGGAAGTGCTCTACCGACTGAGCTATATGAGCCTGAAGATATAACAAGGCAAGCCACAGTCACCTGAAAGCTTGCCTTTTACATCTGGAGCGGGCGAAGGGAATCGAACCCTCATAGTCAGCTTGGAAGGCTGAAGTTCTACCATTGAACTACGCCCGCTTTGCTGATACCCCGGAAAGCAATCCCGGCACCCAACACCCCCGTACTACCGGGAAAATGGTGGAGGGGGGTGGATTCGAACCACCGAAGGCGGAGCCAGCAGATTTACAGTCTGCCCCCTTTGGCCACTCGGGAACCCCTCCCTCCATGCAGCGCATCCGACCGATTATCCGACATCCGCCACCCGTTGTCAATTCCCGATACGACTTTTTCTAAATAAATACTTTAACGCGCGACCTCAGCCGGTTTCAGGCGTGGCAAAGGGGCCGATAACAACGCCCATCACAGTCACTAAATTGTCATACTTATGTCATGGAATATACATAGTCAGATAATATGAACCGCCTATGATGCAAACCAACGTGCTTATTGTCGATGACGAGCAACCCATAAGGGACATGATCTGCTTCGCCCTCAGGCAACCGGATTTTATCTGCCGACACGCGGAAAGCGCTGAACAGGCTTATGCCCAGATATGCTCGACATGTCCTGACATCATCCTGCTGGACTGGATGCTGCCAGCATCCAGCGGCATTGACCTCGTCAGGATGCTGCGCACAAAGGAATTATATCAGGACATCCCCATCATTATGCTGACCGCCAAAACCGAAGAAAGCGACAAACTAAACGGATTTGGCGCGGGCTGCGACGACTATATCACAAAGCCGTTTTCCACCAGGGAACTGGTCGCAAGAATCGGAGCCGTGCTCAAGCGTACACGGAATCAAAAGCCCGGAGAAACGCTCACCATAGAACAGCTCACATTAAAATCAGACAACCACAGGGTTCTCGTTGGAGATACTGAACTTCATTTAGGGCCTACGGAGTACCAACTCCTGAAATTTTTGATGGCCCATATGGAACGTGTTTACAGCAGGTCGCAATTACTGGATTATATCTGGGGTGAGACCGCATACATTGAAGAACGAACAGTGGATGTGCATATTTTTCGACTGCGAAAGGCACTGGAACCGTACAAGTTGGGCCAGCTTATTCAGACAGTAAGAGGTGCCGGCTACCGCTTATCAACCAGGGGAAAACAAACAACCTGATCACAAATTATGCATAACCCATGGCTAAATGAGCTCATTAGAGTACTGCTTCTCATCCTTGCTTTCTGGCTGACAGGGGCACTTTTAGGAAACAGCCACCTCGGTATAACAACCGGTATTCTCGCTGCGCTGATAAAACTTTACTACCGCATATTCACTTTTTATCAGTGGTTCGCACGCAACCGCCTGGACAACCCTCTACAGGATAACGGCATCATAGAGAATCTTTTTTATCGCGGACTTTATCTGCAAAACCGCTTCGATAAACAGAAGAAAAACATGGAACGGATTATCAAGCGATTTCAGGAATCCGCCCGTGCCATGCCTGACGCAGTTATTGTACTTAATCGGCGAAACGAGACACTATGGATCAACAAGGCCGCCTGCAAACTCATGGGCCTGAAGCGCAAAAAAGACTTGAATCAGATCATATCCAATCTGATCAGGCATCCTGAATTTACCCATTACCTTAAGCGAAATGACTTCAAATACCCAGTTGAGATCCCCTCCCCGATCAATAAAAAAGCAAGGTTGCAAGCGCAAATAATTCCTTATGGCCGTGACTCTCGACTACTGATTTTTCGTGATATTACTCAGATCCATAATCTTGAAAAAATGCGGCGCGACCTGATCGCTAACGCATCTCATGAGCTACGCACACCTTTAACAGTCATTACCGGCTACCTGGAAACGCTACACGGCGTAACCGAAGATGAGATCAAAAGAATCATAGACATCATGCTGAAACAGGCTCAGCGTATGGAATCCATAATCAACGATACCCTGCTGCTTGCAAGGCTCGAATCTTTGCGAAACCATAAAGAACACGGGCGAAAGCCTGTCATTATCAGCGAACTGATAGGCATGATTTGCGAAGACGCCAAAGCCATCAGCGGCGGACTATACACTTTTGATGTCGACATCAGCCCTCATGTCAACTTATCGGGAAACGAGAATGAATTGCACAGCGCCTTCACCAACCTGATCCAGAACGCCGTTCGCCATACACTGCCAGGAAGCAATATCAAGATCACGTGGGCCACAAGAAAGGACAAGGCTGAATTTATTGTTGAAGATAACGGGCAGGGCATTGCGGCGGAACATCTGTCCCGTCTCACCGAAAGATTCTACCGGGCGGATACCGGCCGCTCCAGAGAACAGGGTGGTACAGGGCTTGGGCTTACCATTGTGGACCAGATTATTAAACACCACGACGGCCAGCTACATATTGAGTCACAGGTCGGTAAAGGCACACGGTTTATATGCGAATTCCCTGCACATTTGATATTGAACCAGATAACCCCACAGCTAAGAGTAATCGGCTAAATCCTATAGATCAAATTCGACGACACGACCGTCCATTCTGAATCAAGATAAAATTGTATGCTACTTCTCCGCTACGATATAAGTAATCCAGCCGGGGTCCGCCGTGCCGCGGGTTACTTTCTTGAACTCCCCGTTACCTTCACCGGTTTCTTCATCCACCTGCTCCCAATGAATATGGGCATCACAAAACCCGGCTTCTTTGAGCATCTCCCTGATTTCCGGCAGCGTCCACAGACGCCACTTATAGGAAAACGCTTTTTTTATCCGCGACTTATCAGGAAACTTGAAATGGATATTACATTCCATCTCACTAGTCAGCGGATCAAAGTCCGCCTGCTGCCAGATATAGATAAAGTCATTAAGTTTACGCTTTTCCTTGATCTCTTTTAGCGCGTCGTAACCGCCATAACAGTCCAGGAAAAACAGGCCATCTTCAACCAGAACTTTGCAGACACGATTAAAATATGCCTGGACATTCTTGCGGGTTAACAACGCCCAGTAACTGAAGTTCATTGCCAGCACCACATCCACAGCGGGAGTTTCGGCCTCCAACACATCGACGTTCATGAGAGAAATTCTGCCCTGCTGTCCCCTGGTGAGCTTTTTAATATTATTCCTGCGCCCCCAGCCCAGCACTTCGTGGTCAAGATCAACACCGAAGGCACGGTTCTTATTATTGCGACCGACCCATTCACAGGCGGTATAGGCCGTACCGCAAAAATCCTCTCTGAGGATGCGAGGCTTACGCCGGCGCAATGCTTGAAACTGTTTCAGCACAAAGTCAACTTCCGCTGCAGGGCACTGAACTGACTGCTGGTATAGATCATACCGATCAGCCAACTCCGCCATCGTTGCGGTAACTTTCCGCTGCCTGGGCTTCGTCATTATGAGCCTTCTTCTCCTGTTTCTTCATCCAGTCCTACAAAATTAGTATGACGCACATCGCGGCCCTCAACCATATAAATAATGTACTCGCAGATATTTTTTGAATGGTCACCGATGCGTTCCAGAGAACGCGCCACCCATATAATGTTCATATTCAGAGTGATTGTCCGGGGATCTTCCATCATATAAGTCATTATCTGGCGCAGTATGCTTTCATACTGACGATCAACTTTTTCGTCTCGGTGCGCAATCCTGGCCGCATCCTTATTATGCAGGCGGGCAAAGGTATCGAGCGTATCATGCAGCATCTGACGAACCTCCTGCCCCATATACATAATTTCATCCTGCTGACGATAAGACGCAGAACCTTTCATTTCGGAAAGCATGGAAGCCATGTGACCAATTTTTTCCGCCTCATCGCCAATTCGTTCCAGATCGGTGATCACCTTAATAATAGTAATGAGCAATCTCAGATCACTCGCCGTAGGTTGCCGCCTGGCAATAATCCACGAACATTGCTCATCAATTTTAACTTCCATGGCATTTACTTTATGATCAGTAAAAACCACATTCTCACCAAGCTCACTATCCAGATTTTCCAATGCTTCAAGCGCATCGGAAATCTGCTGTTCGACCAGCCCTCCCATGGCCAGCACCTTATTGCGCAGGTCCTCCAGCTCAGTATTGTATTGCTCGGATATATGTTGATTTAAATCAAGTGTATTCATTTTTGATACCTGATATCGACAGATTATAGTGATTGCATTGTGCGCCTACCCGGCGATTCAGAAAATCGTTGTGACGCCTCCGGCGCAGGCCTACCCCTCAAGGCCACCTCATTTTCTGAGCTGATTCTCCTGCAATTGCGGCATATTGCTAGCCAAATCGACCGGTAATATAGTCCTCCGTCAAACGATGGCGAGGGGTTGTAAATACGGTCTTGGTATCACCAACCTCAATCAAGTCACCGAGATGAAAGTAAGCCGTGCGTTGTGAAACACGCGCAGCCTGCTGCATTGAATGTGTCACGATGGCAATCGTGAACTGCTTGCGTAACTCGTCGATTAATTCTTCGATTCTAGCGGTAGCGATCGGATCAAGCGACGAGCAGGGCTCGTCCATTAAAATCACCTCCGGGCTCACCGCGATAGTACGGGCAATACACAGGCGCTGCTGCTGACCACCGGAAAGACCGGTGCCCGGTTGATCCAGTCTGTCTTTAACCTCTTCCCACAACCCTGCACGCCGGAGACTCCCCTCAACGATTTCATCCAGCTCATAGCGATGCCTTGCCAGACCATGAATACGGGCACCAAAGGCAATATTCTCATAGATAGATTTAGGAAATGGATTCGGTTTCTGGAATACCATTCCAACCTGCGCACGCAATGGCACAACATCAACTTTAGGGCTATTGATGTCCTCGCCGTCAAAATTGATTTCACCGGTCACACGGCAACTCGCTATGGTGTCATTCATACGATTAAGGCAACGCAGAAAAGTTGATTTACCACAACCAGAGGGGCCGATCATCGCCAGAACCTCGTTTTCGCCCAGATCCAGCGATACATCGTGAATGGCATGCTTTTCGTCATAATAGACATTGACCTTACGGGCACTAACACGCGAATTATTCACAAAAGGCTCGCCCACCGTCTGACGGTCGTCACGATCAGTGACTATCTGGCCACCGCCTTCAAAAACCTCTAAAGGCCCCTTAGCCACAGGTTTGTCGCCCATACCGTATGCCGGTTCCTCAGCCATCACCCTCTCTCACCTCCAAGATTATCACGCCATATCACCAGCGTCTCTCAAAACGTTTACGCAGCACCACAGCCAGTGCGTTCATGGTGATAAGAAAACCCAGCAACACCATAATTGCAGCGGAAGTACGTTCAACAAAAGCCCGCTCCGGGCTATCCGCCCAAAGATAAATCTGTACCGGCAGAGCGGTAGCCGGATCAGTAAAACCCTGCGGCACATCGACAATAAACGCCACCATACCAATCATAAGCAGCGGAGCACTTTCCCCCAGCGCCTGAGCCATACCAATAATAGTCCCCGTCAGCATACCGGGCAATGCCAGAGGCAACACATGATAAAAAACGGTCTGCACTTTTGAAGCCCCAATACCAAGCGCAGCCTCACGGATTGAGGGCGGGATGGATTTCAGCGCCGCCCGCCCAGATATGATAATCGTCGGCAATGTCATCAATGTTAAAACCAACCCCCCGACCAGAGGCGCGGAACGAGGCAACCCAAAGAAATTAATAAACACCGCCAATCCCAATAAACCAAACACGACGGAAGGGACGGCAGCCAGATTATTAATATTGACCTCGATAAAATCAGTCCACTGATTCTGAGGTGCGAACTCCTCAAGATATACCGCTGCCGCGACACCTACCGGAAACGAGAGCAATAAAGTCACGACAAGCATATACATGGAACCCTTCAACGCACCCAATATTCCGGACTGTTCCGGTTCACGCGAATCGCCCGCAGTAAAAAATACCGAATTAAAACGGCTCTCAACCCGCCCCTGATCCTGCAACGAAAGCAGTATTGAAACCTCTTTATCCGACAGGCGCCGGTCTGCCGGAGGTACCTCCAGTGTTACGAGTTGCCACTGATCAAAGACCCCCGGCAGCCCCTTTGTATTTTGGGCGAACACCTCGCCTGTAACACCCGTAGTAGTAACGGCATTGATCCAGATATAAACGCCATTCACATTAACCAGATAAGAAGACACCCCAGCGCCGATCTCTTCATTCAGGTCTGCGGAAAAGGCCCGAGCCTCAAAATCAGAGACCCGTTCCTGTAAAGACTCAAGCCTGGATCTGAGCCGGACAATCTCATCGCTGTCCGTTGCTCCGGCTTCAATCTCCTCAAGCAACCTGCCCGTATTTTTAAGCTCTCTTTCCGCAACAGCAAGCTGTCGTTGCAGCTCTTCCCTGACCGCTTTAACTATTCCCTCAAATGCAGCTTCATCACCTGTCAGAATTGCCCTCTCACCGTCAAAAGCCAGCTCAATCCTTGACGACATAGGCCGTCGATCAACCGGAGTAACATACCCTTTAAAAAACATATCAGCATCATCATCAAGCAATACCCAGAGATCCTCCTTTTCACCTGTCAGGGACGGATTCCCGGCGATACGGCCCCGAATGGCGTATGCCGCATCACCACTGACCAGACCATAAAGCCTTTTTTTATCCTTACGCTCGCTCATCCAAGGGAACATCCCTCTCATCGCCCCCTTGACAATCCCTTCAAAGTCACTCGCCGCCGGATCATCCCTGTCAATGCGTGACTCATCATATTCAACGGCTAATTGCACATAATGCTGCCTGAAGGCACTATACCCATTCAAAATAATGCTGGTAAACATAATCACAAGGAACGCCAGACCACTGAGCACCGCAAGCATACCGTAGCGGCGAAAACGCCGTTCCGCCGCATAACGACGATCCAGCCCTGCATAAACCGTATTGATGGCACGCCGCCCGGTATAATCACTGTTACTCATAATGCTCACGATATCTACGCACGACATGCAATGCGATGATGTTCAGCGTCAATGTCGTCAAAAACAACATCAAACCAAGGGCAAACGCCGCCAGCGTCTTGGCCGAATCAAACTCCTGATCACCCACCAACAGCGTCACAATCTGCACCGTGACCGTCGTCACCGCCTCCAAAGGATTGGCAGTAAGATTTGCCGACAATCCCGCTGCCATGACCACAATCATAGTCTCGCCAATTGCGCGGGAAACCGCCAGCAACAAACCACCGACGATACCGGGTAACGCGGCAGGTATTACGACTCTGCGAACTGTCTCAGACTGCGTGGCACCCAGGCCCAGCGCACCGTCACGCAACGCCTGTGGAACCGCCGCGATGACATCATCAGACAGAGAAGATACAAACGGGATAACCATAATTCCCATCACCAACCCGGCAGCAAGCGCAGACTCCGAAGAAACATCCAAACCGATCAAGTCGCCGGCATCACGAAAAAACGGTGCCACAACCAGAGCCGCGAAGAAACCATAAACCACGGTAGGGATACCTGCCAGAATCTCAAGCAATGGTTTTGCGTAAGAACGCACTCGGGCAGAGGCATACTCCGCCAGATAAATGGCCGACATCAACCCAATCGGCGCCGCCACCGCCATCGCTATCAACGATATCAGAAGGGTTCCCGCAAATAGCGGGATAGCCCCAAATGCACCCGTAGAACCGACCTGATCGGAACGAATCGCGGTTTGCGGACTCCATTCCAGACCAAAAATAAAATCAAGAAACGGGACCTTCTGAAAAAACCGGATCGACTCAAACAAAACCGACAAAACAATGCCAAGTGTCGTGAAAATCGCGATCGTAGAACAGGCAATTAAAAAGGCCATGATACCTGCTTCGACGAAATTTCTGGCCCGTTGATCTTTATGAATTTTGCCGAGCGCAAAAGCCGCGCCCGTAATAGCAACACTCAGAACAATAACGATCAACGCCGCATTACTGATATCCTGTAATTTTCTATATTCTACAACCGCCTCGGCAATAAGTGGATCCGGTTTACCGCCTATGGTAGAACCGGATACAAATCGCAGCACCTCACTATATACCAGGCTCATCTCCTGAGGTGAAACGCCACTAGCCGCGATTGACGAAGTTGCCATTGTCAGAATGATTCGGCCATCAATCATCGACCAAAGCGAAAAAATAATCAGCGCGGGAATCCCGCACCATATTGCCGCATAGTAACCATAGTGCGACGGCAAAGAACGCAGGACGCGAATGTCGTTACCTGATACCCGAAATGCCTTGCGGCGCCCTATATAAAACGCATATGCCGACAATGCCAGCAAAACAGCGATTAATGTAGTGGGTTGCATAATCGATAAAACAACTCTCAGGCAATGCAGCCGGTTGAACCGGCCATTAGCCCCGGATTAAAAAAGGTCTTACAACTGACCCATTGATCTCAACTTCTGAACATCAGAACCAAACGCCTTACGCTCATCAACGGGCATTGGGATCATACCCTTATCGGCCAGATAACCATCATCACCCCAGGCCCTGGTCGAAACAAACTCCTTCAGATAGCCCTCAATCCCCGGGATTGTACCAACATGCGCCTTCTTTACATAGAAATAAAGGGGACGGGACACGGGATAAGAACCGCTGGCAACGGACTCAAAAGTAATCTCTACGCCGTCAATCTTCGAACCCCGAACCTTATCGGCATTCTGATCCAGAAAACTGAAACCAAACACGCCAAGCGCGTTAGGATTGGCGTCCAGCTTCTGAACGATCAGATTATCGTTCTCACCTGCCTCAATATAAGCGCCGTCCTCACGAACCGCGTGCGCAACGGCCTGAAAGACCTTCTTGCCCCTCTTGTTATAAGCGCTCATGGGAATACCCAGCTTTTTCATCAAACCTTTAACCTCTTCACCCCTGGCCTTGCGCAGAGCCTTCAGGTCAGCGAATCTCTTCGCACCACCTTCCATGGCCAGTTCAGCGAACGCATCACGGGTACCGGATGTCGGAGGAGGACCTAAAACCTCAATTCTGGTATCCGGCAAAGACGCATTGACATCTTTCCAGAACTTGTGTGGGTTATCCATCAACTTACCATCAGGCCCAGGAGTCTGCTTGGCCAGAGCCAGAAAAACATCTTTAAGCGATAACTCAAAAGCAGGGCCCTTCTTGGCATTGGCAATGACAATACCGTCATAACCAACCTTGACTTCGACGATTTCATCGACCCCATTCCTGGCACACTTCTCCTGCTCAGACTTTTTCATACGACGAGAAGAATTAGTAATGTCCGGATGCTGAGCACCAATCCCCGCACAAAACAGCTTCATACCACCGCCGGAGCCTGTAGCCTCGATTTTAGGCGTACCGTAACGGGTTAATTTACCAAACTTCTCCGCCACAACAGTCGCAAATGGATAGACCGTGGAAGAACCGACGATACTGATGTAATCGCGGGCGATGGCCTGACCGGTACCGAATACGGAAACCGAAAAAGCAACCGCCATCAATGATGTTTTCAATTTCATAGAAACAAAACTCCCGTAGATTGATTAGCTTTCTGTCAGGCAATCCCTGACATTGGACGGCACACTACCAATGTTTTATGACAGAATGGTGACGGTTATCAGGAAAATTCAAATTATTTTCAGCCAATAATTGGAAGACACGGTGGAAATTTACCTGCCGGGCAATAAGTGTAGAATTAAAAACTGATTGTGGATTTTCGTTACTAAGGACAGCAGAATCCACAAACTTTGGTAACGGCTGTAACCATCGTATCTACAGGAGATTATCATGGCTAATCAGCCAAGGGGATTTCAGCCCGACAGGGTGTCACCGCCCGGTGACACCATTATTGACATAATGGAAGAACGAGGCTGGAATCAGGCCGAGCTGTCGCAACGACTGGGATTCAGCACCCAACACCTCAACCAGCTGATAAAAGGCAAAGTGCCGCTTTCAGATGAAGCGGCCCAGAGGCTTGAACGTGTGTTGGGATCAACCGCCAACTTCTGGCGTAACCGGGAGGCCCGTTACCGCGGGCACCTTGCAAGGATCAAGGCATGAGAGGACAGCCAGTAGCCGGCATACCACCGAATCTGATTCACAGGGCACCGGCCTCAATACTATTACTACGCTGTAACCTAACCTGACACTGCAAACATGGGACAAATAAGCAAAACCCTGCCACTCAACACCGACATACTCAAAACATGTCGTGAACAGCTTGCCCTGTCTTTAGAGGACGTTAAAACCAAGGTTGGGTCAATAAATCAAATCGAAGCGGGCACAAAAAGACCAACCTACAAACAGTTGGATGCTTTAGCACAGTTATATGCCGTGCCAAGGTGGGTTTTTATATCAAACACCTTACCCAAACTGTATCACTATGCACAAAAGCCCAGCTTTCGCGGACTGCGGGAACAGCTTCAGGACAGCAAAGCTCGCAGACTGATCACCCGCGTGGAAGCCTATCGAGACCTGTTCATAGAGCTGCGCAATGACCTGTCAGACCCTGTTGCACCCTGTACTTTTCCTGAGATACCCCAAAGTTCGTCAATAGAAGAGTCTGCCAATACAGTTATCCGGTGGCTAGGCTTGGAGAAACCACTGGCATTTGAAGAGCTAAAGGAAAAACTGGAGCAAAGAAGCGTTTTTATCTTTCTGACCAGCAAATATAAAAGCTGGTCACATATAGACAAAGAAAACGGCTTTCGAGGACTGTGTTTAACGCATGAAACCATGCCGATTATCATTGTTAACGATTCGGATGCCAAAAAAGCACAATCCTTCACCCTGATACACAAACTTGGGCATTTGCTTCAGGCGCATACCTCGATTGACCATTGGCAGCAAGGCGATTCTGCAGAAGAAAAATGGTGCGACCGATTAGCAGGTAATGTCCTGATGTCCGAAAAAGCTATCAAGCAGGCATTACCCACAGTAGGCGAGATAAATAGTGTCAAAGACATCAAAAAACTCGCAACGCACTTCGAGGTCAGTCCCTACGCCTGTTTAGTCCGTTTACGTCAAATCGGGCATATCAATCAACAAAAATACAACCGTTTTGAACAGTCGCTGCAGATTGAATACGAAGTTCAACAAAGAAAACTAAAAGAAAAAAACCAGGGGCCTGCTCGCAATCGTTCCAGGGAAGTCAGAAGACAACTTGGCAACGCCTTTGTTAACACCGCATTAACCGCATGGCATGGTCAGGAACTGAGCCTGAACAAAGTGATGCAGATATTCGACCTCAAAAGAGCCGGACAGGTTTTGGAACTGGAGTATGGATAGAATTAGATGTTCGCTGCAGGACTGATACAAATATTTGACAAACACCCAAAAATAAAGATCATTCCTCTCCGTCAACTTCGCCATCATTGTGGCAGTGGTCTGGCACGCATACAGTTGGGTTTGACATGAGTGGTGCCATGAAAAATGGCGCTGAGAGACTAATCCATGCTGGAATGGTTTCTCAGCTGCTCAACGCACTGCAGAGACAGTGCTTCAGCGAAATCGCATGGCAAAGCGTTACCGATCATGTTGCAGGCATGCTCCATATAGGGCGTATCAAGATGGTAATGGAGAGGAAAACTCTGTAGCAGTGCTGCCTCTCGCACGGATATTGTGCGGTTGGCCTCCGGGTGGCCGAAGCGCCCTTTGCTGAATGTGGTACAACCACCAGTAATTGTTGGTGCCGGGCGGTCCCATTCCATCCTTCCGTAAACATTGGTGAATCCGACATAACCGTTGCGATGGCACTTGGGACGGAGATGTTCGGGGATGTGCGTCCATGCTTCACCGGCTTTCGCGATCTTGAGTCGCTCGATATTTGTGCGCGACAATTTGCGGACGACATGCCAATTAGATCGATCAATCTGTTCTCTAGCTTTGTCTTTCGCAAAGGTAACGGGTTCTGGCATACCTTTGATTGCTTCACGCACCGTCTTCCACGGCGCCAACCCACGGACCGGAGTACCGGAATGGGTCGCGTCGGGTAAGGAGATGTCAAATCCCATACCGCCTAGCAAGACAAAGCGCCGCCGTAACTGCGGCACCCCGTAGTCTGCGACCTGTAAAATTCCTTCCGTCAGTTGGTACCCAAGCGCCTGGAGTCGGTCACGCAGTTGGTCGCAAAAAGGTTGGCCTTTCCTAGTCAGTCCCGGGACATTCTCCATCATAATAGCCCGCGGTCGTATTTCCTCCGTCAGACGTGCCATCTCAAGGACAAGAACATTGCGAGGGTCTTCTTTGCCTTTGTACTTCGCCGTCAGGCTGCTAAAACCCTGGCATGGCGGACAACCTGCCAGAAGATCGATCCGGTCGGTTCCTGCGAGGTTCAGCAGAGTTGAACCGGAGACCGTTGTGATGTCCTGCTTCAAGCACATGACATCGGGATGGTTCGCCTTGTAAGTGGAAAACGAATGAGGTTCGATTTCCACCGCTGCGACAACGCGGAAGCCCGCTCGTTTGATACCAACGGTCAAGCCGCCCACACCAGAAAAGACATCAATTGCTGTCAGGGTCATTTTGTCCGTGATTCTCAGCGGCGGCTGGTCTGGCGGCACGCTGGCGATGCACCTCGGCGAGGAAGTCTTGATGTATCTGTTGTGATTTCAAGAGAAATGCAGCCCAATCCATGTGCGTTAGCTTGCCCTTGCCGAGATAACCTTCTAAGGCCGCAAGTTGGGAACCGGTCAGCGCAAGCTCGTCACAGACAATCGTGACATGGAAATCTGGGAAGTGCGTGTAAAATTTACTATGCGCCTTATCATTGAGGAATGCCTCCATGTTCTGGTAGTATGTGACGATCCTGTCCATTTCAGCATTTGACAGTCTATGATCCGGCTTTTTGATTTCAATAATCTGTACTATGCCTTCCTGATTGAGCAGTACAAAGTCCGGTCGTTTGTTCTTATTCTGAAAATCGCCCAACAGAATAGATTGTTTAGTCTTTTTCTCATAATATTCCTTGAATGCTTTGCTCAGACTTGAGAAGGCCTGGTTTTCCGTCACCGGTGCCCATTCGGGGTTGATCAGCCAAGGAGCGTCAGAGATGAGCCGCTGGAGATCACCTTCACCAGTGTCGTCGGCATCCTTCAGAGTCTGAAGACGCTCAATAACCTTGAGGCGATCTTCCGCGATTTGGCCGAATGATGACAGCTCAGCCAGTCGCGCTGTGCGCAAGATTGAAGACAAAGCGGCAAGCGGCGTGTTGGCCGCATCCGCTGCCTCCTTCATTTTTTTGTCAAGTGTGATGTGGGGGGCGAGGGTGATACTCAGCTCAACCAGTCCGTTCACGGTCTCGTAGTTTTCCGCCTCTCCTCGGCTGAAGGTTTTGCCTAAAATCTCTGCAAATTCCTTGGCGCTATCGCGGATGTCTTGTTGCTTCTCGTTTGGATAGGCTTTTTTGATCCGATCATCAACATTGCCTGTCTCAAGGAATAATGTTAAAGCTGCCTTTCGCATCGGGTCTCGTGATAGGGTGCCAATATGTCGGACGATTTTTTGCCCCCACTGCTGAAAGGCAGCAGCGAGTTCGTCCGACCAAAGGATGTCGCGTCGGTCGGTCTGGATAAGGTCTTCTTTCTCATCAAGCCAGTCGGCATAGAGTTCGCCTACAAGGTACGAGCGCACATTGTGTTCGCCGGTGAAGCCGGCTCGTCGTTCGAAGATGGCGGTTTGCGCAGCGATCTTGCCCCGACAATAAATTCTGACCCCGGCCATGAGATCGTCTTTGTAGGGTGCTTTTGAATAAGCGACCCAGCCGGTAACAGGGTAAAAGGTATCGTTGTGGTCGAAACCGGCGGTGAGTTCCTTCTCCTGGTTGCCGTCAGGGTTGAGCACCTTGCGGTCTACCGAAGAAAACGTGAGCTTCGTGTTCGGCATAGTGTCAATGTCAAAGTGGCCGACTGCCTGCAATTCCGAATTAGAGTTCGTGCTGTCCGAGAGCTGAATTTGCCATTGCTCCGCCTGAATACCGAAGCGTTGAGCGAGCTGACGGTCCAGAGCATTGATGTCAGGAACTTTACGAAAGTTAAAGTTCTTCAGGATGATTTGAGTCCCCGGCTCTTGGGAGTACGAATTGTTTTTATTGCCAGCGGTCGGCTTGTAGTGTTCATCGGGCTGGTCACTGATCGCCATGATTCCATTGTAATCAAGAATGATGTGAGAAGTGAGGTAGCCTACCGAATCGGTATCATCGCCAGTACCGTTGATGAGGTCGCCCCCGGCGCTGATCACTTCGATGGTCTTGCAGATACCGAACGGCGCTAGTTTTCCCACACCCTTGCGGCCCATGACCTTGCGCCTGAATTTGGGGGAAAGATCACCTCGGTTAGTGTCGTTGCGACGCTCGGCCCCGACAACAAGAAAAAAATCCTGAACCTGTTGGGGTGTCATTCCGACTCCATTGTCGGACACTTCAATAACGAAACCTTTGTCCGATACAACCCCCTTGGCACGGCTCGCCAAATATACTCCCATAGGCGCTCGAACCGTTACCTGCGTAGCATCGGCATCATAGGCATTCGCAATAAGTTCAGCAATCACGGCGGATGCCCTGTCGTAGAGCTTGACGCCCAACTTATCGACAGTAAGCCGCGAGATTCTCATGAAGTATTCGACAACCATGCTTCAGTATCCTTTGGTAGAGACTCTTAAACTCATGGTGCATTTAGGAGATAGTAAAAGGAGTAAATTGCTCATTTCCACGATATGGATATCGTTGTGTTTTCGCCAAAAACATAATAGCATGGACAACTTACACGATAGTTGTAGCAAAATATACGTCCTATTAAAAGAATTTGAACCCTAGGATAATTTTCTCAATCACAAGCACAGTGCCATTGTAAACAAACATCGGCTAAATGCCCTGCTAACCCATAGGGCGCTGGTTGAAGCATCTGGGGACGAAGAAGTGAGAGACGCCGTATTGTTACAAGCGGCCAGTTGTATCTTTTCGACGCAACCAACAGGGTATGCCTTGGGCCATGAAGCCGATGTATCTCGCCAGAAATCCGCTGTGGAAATCCTATCGAAGTAGGAGGCCATACCGTTCAGGGTGCCGACAGGTAACCGGTATGCCACTGTTGAATCGGTGTCGATCATAAAAACGAAATGGGCAAACAAAAACTCGAACTCACCTGGATAGGCAAGGACAAGCGGCCTCAGTTGGAGCCGCGTATTTTGTTGGAGGAGTCGGAAAAGTCTTATCATGCCGGGCATCGGGTTACGGACGGGGATATTTTCGATAGCAAGTTGGTCTTTGGCGATAATCTGCTGGCATTGAAGGCGCTGGAGCAGGAATATACAGGCAGGGTGAAGTGTGTGTTTATTGACCCGCCTTACAATACCGGCAGCGCGTTTGAGCATTATGATGACGGGCTGGAGCATTCTATCTGGCTGGGGTTGATGCGCGACCGGTTGGAAATTCTGCGCCGTCTGTTAGCGGAGGATGGTTCGCTCTGGGTTACCATTGATGATAACGAGGCGCATTATTTGAAGGTGTTGTGTGATGAGGTTTTTGGGAGGAAGAATTTTGTGGCAAATGTCTTGTGGCAGAAGCGATTTTCTCCGAATAGCACAGCGCAGTATATTTCGGACTCACACGACCATGTACTAGTATTTGCAAAAGAGAAAGATAAATGGAGCCGAAAATTATTACCTAGAGACGAAAAACATAATAAGAACTATAAGAATCCCGATAACGATCCTAGAGGGCCGTGGACTTCAGGAGATATGTCTGCGAGAAACTCGTATTCTGCTGGTATCTACTCTATTACAACACCCGCAGGCCGAGTGATAGAAGGACCTCCCAAGGGGACTTATTGGAGAATTTCTAAAGAAAAATTTTTGGAGTTTGATGCAGACGAACGAATCTGGTGGGGAAAATCAGGAGACAATCAGCCTCGGATTAAGCGTTTTTTATCTGAAGTAATGAAAGGTATTGTACCTCAAACTATATGGTTGCACGACAAAGTGGGTCATACCCAAGAAGCAAAAAAGGAAGTAATGGCCATTGTGCCTAATGAAGCTTCGGTCTTCCAGACTCCTAAACCTGAGAGGCTTATCGAAAGAGTACTTAACATTGCTACAGAACCAGACGACCTAATCCTGGACTCCTTCGCCGGTTCCGGCACCACTGGCGCTGTAGCCCATAAAATGGGCCGCCGCTGGATTATGGTGGAGCTGGGCGAGCACTGCCATACCCATATCATTCCGCGCCTGCATAAGGTGATTGACGGCCAAGACCCCGGCGGTATCACCAAAGCCGTCAACTGGCAGGGCGGTGGCGGCTTTCGCTATTACCGGGTGGCGCCGTCCCTGCTGGAGCAGGATGCCTGGGGCCGCTGGGTGGTCAGCAAGGCGTACAACCCGGAGATGCTGGCCGAGGCCATCTGCAAGCTGGAGGGCTTTAGCTATGCGCCTTCCAATACCGTGTTCTGGCAGCAGGGTTATTCCACCGAGACCGATTTTATCTATGTGACCACCCAGACTCTGTCATTGACACAGTTGCAGGTGTTGGCCGATGAGGTGGGCGAAGGCCGCAGCCTGTTGATCTGTTGCGGCGCATTTCGTTGCAAGGCGGACCGATTTCCCAACCTGACCCTGAAGAAAATCCCCAAAATGGTATTAAACCGCTGCGAGTGGGACCACGACGATTACAGCCTGAACGTGGAAAATCTGCCGATGCAGGAACAGCCTGCATTGCAGGAGCAGAATGACCTGTTTGCAGATACGAACGGCAACGGGAAAATTGATGAATAACTCTGTTCTCAATTCCATCACCGGCCGCCTCAGCCTGCGTCCGCCCCAGGAGAAATCGCTGCGCGCCCTGGCCGCTGCCGTGGATGCCGCCCCGGACATGTTGCAGAAAGGGCGCGACCTGGAGGCGGTGCTCAAAACATTGACGGCGAAATTTCCAACCCTGACCGACTTTGAGCGGGGCTTTCCCTCTCTGTGTTTTGCGCTGGCCACCGGCGTGGGTAAAACCCGTTTGATGGGTGCCTTTATCAGCTATCTGCATCTGGCCCACGACATCCGCAACTTTTTTGTACTGGCCCCCAATCTGACCATTTACGACAAGCTGATCACCGACTTTACCGCCAATACCCCCAAGTATGTGTTCAAGGGCATCGCCGGGTTTGCCACCCACCCTCCGCAAATCGTCACCGGGGATAATTATGAAAGCGCCGCTGCCGCAGATATGCTCTCGCCGGTTGCCATCAATATTTTCAATATCTCCAAGATCAATTCCGAGGTGCGCGGCGGCAGGGCGCCACGCATCAAGCGGCTGCGGGAAACCATCGGCGACAGCTATTTTAATTATCTGGCCGGTCTGCCCGATCTGGTCATGCTGATGGATGAATCGCATCGCTACCGGGCCAGCGCCGGGATTCGTGCCTTGAATGAACTGGACCCGCTAATGGGCCTGGAGTTGACGGCCACCCCCTTTACCGAAAGCCGTCACGGCCAGGGTCCGGCGCCCTTCAAAAACGTGGTGGTGGATTACCCGCTGGCCTGCGCCATGGACGACGGCTTTGTCAAAGAACCGGCGGTGGTGACCCAGCGCAATTTCAACGCCAGTCAGTACAGCGCGAAACAACTGGAGCGCACCAAGCTGGAAGACGGCATTCGCCTGCACGAGGCCACCCGGGTCGAATTGTTGACCTATGCCAGACAACAGGGGGTGAAGCCGGTCAAGCCCTTTATGCTGGTGATTGCACGGGATACCACCCACGCCGCCGAATTGCTGGATTTACTGGAAGACCAGTTGTTCAACGGGCGGTATCACGGCAAGGTCATACAGGTCGATAGCAGCCGCAGCGGTGCGGCGGAAGAGGCAATGGTCGCTCGCCTGTTGGCGGTAGAGGACTTCGACGAACCCACGGAAATCGTCATTCACGTCAATATGCTCAAGGAAGGCTGGGATGTGACCAATCTGTACACCATTGTGCCGCTGCGGGCGGCCAATGCCAAAACCCTGGTGGAGCAGACCATTGGCCGGGGCCTGCGCCTGCCCTATGGCAAACGTACCGGCGTGGATGCGGTGGACCGGCTCAGTATTGTCGCCCACGACCGCTTTCAGGATATTATCGATGAGGCCAACAAGGGCGATAGCCTGCTGCAGCGGATGCGGTTGATTGAGGTGGATTTTGCAGGGCAGCCGGCTACGGAAAGCGTGGTGGTGTCCCCCCTTCTCGATATGAGTTTTACCGGGAAGGAAGCCGGAGATTCGTTGAAGTACCCCGGCGAGGGCGAAAAACTGACGTTCGGCAGTGACCCGGAACGGCAGGTAGCGGAAACGACCTGGAAAGTCATACAGGGCTACCAGCACAAGCCGCAGCAAGTGCCTACATCAGAGCGACTGCTGGATAAAGCGGTTCAGGCCGGCATCATCCGGGCCGTACAGGGCCGGCTTACCGGGGAGCAGCAATCCCAACTGGCAAAAGAAAAAACGGATGTGGCCACAGTGGTGGCGAAAACCACCGAGTTGGTAGTGGACCAGACTATCGACATGCCCCACATTGTGATGCAGCCGGTAGGTGAGGTCCGTCACGGCTATCACCCCTTTGATCTGGATTTGTCGCATCTGAATTTGCAGCCCTCCAACCGGGAGTTGATTTCCCAAAGCCTGCAAACCAGACGGCAGATTGCCATTTCATCGCCGCCGGAAAAACGATACGAGCGGTTGGAAGATTATATCGTCGAGCATCTGGCAGACAGAGACGATATTGCCTACGACGACCACGCGGATTTGATCCACAAGCTGGCGGGGCAGGCCGTTCGGTATTTCCGTGATGCGAAGGAATACTCCGAAGACGAGCTGCATAATATCTTTTTCGGTTATGGCAAGTGGCTGGCGGAGCATATTCACACGCAAATGGACGAACATTACTGGGAAGAGGCCAGTGACTATGAGGTGAAAGTAAGCACCGAGCTTTCAACCCTGAAAGAGGCAACTTACACCAGGGCCGAAGGTCAACCGATCTATGATTACCGCAACACCGTAACGGCAGTTAGTAGCATCAAGCAAATGCTGTTTGGCAATTTTGAAAAATGCCTGTATCCCTGCCAGAAGTTTGACTCCGATACCGAGCGGCGCTTTGCCGTGATCCTGGAGCGCGGCGCCATCAAGTGGTTCAAACCGGTAAGCGGACAGTTCCGGATCACGTACAAGGATGGCGTGGAGCACCGCAATTACCAGCCGGACTTTATCGCCGAACTGGACCATGAAATACTGATGGTGGAGACCAAAGCCCGTGATAAGATAAACGATCCCGTTGTGCAAGCCAAAGCAGAGGCCGCACGGGAATACTGCGAGAATGCCAGTAAACATTTACAGGCCAACGGCGGCAAGCCCTGGCGCTATGTATTGGTACCCCACGATGAAGTGTTGGAAAATCGTTCGGTGACGGATTTTTGATGGCCGTTCCCCAGGACGCGAATAAAATTCATGGGGCCACTGGGGTCACTCACATCAGAACAAGGCAATGTTACATTTGATGGCTTTTGCAACTGAAACCGGATTTCTCTGACGGTATGCTGAGGCCCGAAACAAAAAAACCCCAGGGGTCGGCTGTTATATCGCTGAAAGAGGCTTGAGACTATAAGTCTGCTTCTTTGCAATTCCTGAGTTTTTAAGCCGTTGGTAATACTCTTGCTGTGCCTGCAATTTATTTCTATCTTTAACGGGTTTAGCAACAAGAATCTTTTCTAATTTCTTTCTAACTTGAGCCATTGATTTCTCCTGTACTTTCTGGCATGGGCTTCATATATCGCCGAGTGTGGAACATGTACCCCATATTCCTGGTTTGTACGCAATCCAAGAGCAGATCGCTATACTTCCTGATAGCCGATTTTAGTTCAGGATTGCCAGTATAGTCCTCAATTTTAAGACGTAACTCATCAATTAACGTTTTAATTCCGATCATTCGACCGTGCGAATGCCATTTTTTATGATCACTCAATGCTTCAGCAATCTCTTGGGCTCTCTTGATTTTCTCATCAGCCGACACCGGCTGCCCGGAGTTTGAGTGAGTATTCCAATCCTTAAATTTGTATTTAACAAGCCAATCTTTAAGTAACGAGATAGATAAGTCTCTTGCCTGCTCATATCTCCAATGAAAAAACATCTGCTTCAAATAACCGGGCTGTCTTGCTGGAATAATGTTGCAGCGCCAGATCAATCGTTTCATTCAGGCAAGATAAGAGGCTAATAATGATATTCTTTAACGCTGGATTTCTCTGAACCAACTCAGCCAAAATATCAGCCTTTTCTTTTATTTCAGCGCAACAACAGTCCCGATGAAGGCAATACCAATTCCAATGAAGGCAATACCAAGACCAACCACCCACTGCATGGATTTAATGCTGTCTCTCATGGATTTAACGTTTTCTTCCAGGCTGCTGACACTGGAAGACAGGGTGCGCAAGGTCTGGTTCATTTCCGATAATGACATGACTTCCCTGTCAAGTACCGCGCTCAAGTCCTCGGGGCTTAACGTGGTCTGTTTCTGATACGGGCCGGAGTAAGGCATTTTTACCGGTTCGGACAAATGATGAAATTCCACGGTCAGAAAATGCTCAAGGTGAGACAGCGCTATTTTCTTGCTGCTCAGGTTAGTCAGCCCTACTTTAAGCCGACCGCTGAAGCCGGGGTCAATCTGCGGCCCGGTAGTAGCAATCAGCCCGCGCCGCGCCCACACGCTGCGTAACCCGAAACGCCCAACATGTTGATTATCCAGAGTGATGACCTCCTCGGTCACCACAATCGCAAAGTCACCGGCATCAATCTCGACAAAACCATCGGCTTTGACATCAATTTTTCGCCGACTTGAAGATGTGATCGCCTGTGAGCCTACGCCTAAATCATAGGACGCCGGCTGAATACACTGCCCATCATAAGGCTCAATCTTCAGTTTGCCGTCGGCAAACGCCTGCTCAAGCATTCGGTCGGTTAATATCATATATAGAGATTATAGTGGAACCATCCTCTGTCGCACTTCATTTCACACTCCGCTCCGCAAATAAAATCCCACGAACCCGGACAGGAGTGGTTATGCCCATTGCGACCTTCCGGGGTTTCGTTCGGTAAGGCCTTACAGCGCCGGCAACCACCCTCTTCAGCGCCCATCATCCACATGGCTCACACATACAACCGTTTCCGGAACAGTACCAGGGCGCTGAATCCGAACACCAGTAGGTAGGCCAGCAGGACCAGCAGATGCAGCATCAGGTTTGATACAGGCTGACCGGTCAACAAGGGGCGTATAATGTCTATGGCATGAGTCAGCGGTAAAAACTGAACGGTCGTCTGCATCCACTGCGGCAGGGAAGACACCGGATAAAACACGCCGCATACCAGCATCATCGGCGTAAGGAGCAAGGTCATGTGATACTGAAAAAAATCCCATCGTCTGGCGAGCGCCGTGATATTCAGCGCCATTGCGGCAAACATCAGCCCGGTAAGAAAAACCACCGGCATAGCCAACAGGCTGCGCCATCCCTCAACCGCTCCCAGCAGTACGGCCACCAGCAGAATTCCGATACCACTCATAACCGCCTTAAAGGCAGACCAGGTGATTTCTCCAATCACAATATCATCGACCGTAAGCGGTGTAGCCATCAGACCTTCGTAGGTACGCTGGTGGTCCAACCGGGAAAATGCGGAAAACATACATTCAAAGCTCGCCGTCATCATGGCGGACGAAACCATAATCCCTGAAGCGAGGAAGCTCAGATAGGTCATGCCCGACATTTCCCGGATAAAGACGCCAAGCCCATAACCCAGGGCAACGAGATACAGCAATGGTTCCAGAATATGCATCAATATCCCGGCAATAATCAGCTTACGCCATACCCTGAAGTTTCGTCCCGCAACCCTGAGTGCACCCGGACCGAGATGTGGAAAGCTGTAATCCATGTCAACCCCGCAACCCGCGACCGGTCAATTTCAGAAAGACATCCTCCAGATTGGCCGGTCTTTGCAGGCTTGCAATACCCTGTTCATGTAACAGGTCAATGGCAGACTTCGCGTCATGCAAATATCCATAGATCGAATCCCCCGAACTTTCGATTCGACACCCCCGAATGGCTTGCAATACATCAATCGCACGCGGATTGTCATGAATCTCAACAACCTCAGGCTCCACCAGGTTTGCAATCAGTTGCCGAGGCTCACCATGCTCAAGGATTTTTCCATGATCGATGATGACCAGTTCATCACAAAGCCGTTGCGCCTCTTCAAGATAATGCGTAGTCAGCAACAGCGTCCTTCCCTGCTGACGCAACTCACGCAACTTATCCCAGATCTGATGACGGACCTGAGGATCAAGGCCGGTTGTCGGCTCATCGAGAATAATCAGGTCCGGCTTGTTAATCAGCGCACGGGCAAACGTCAGCCTGCGTTTCATGCCGCCGGACAAGGCATTGATATGTGCCCGTTCATATCCTTCCAGATCGACAAAATGCAACAACTCCGCAATCCGTTGCCGGATGATTTGAGCATCTATCCCAAAATAATGCCCATAGGTTTGCAGGTTTTCCTCCACCGTAAAGTCCGGGTCAAGGTTATCAATCTGCGGCACCACCCCCATACCCTTTCTCGCACGGACCGCCTGCGAAGGGATATGGCAACCCATAACAACCAGCTCACCGCCATCCGGCGGCGTCACACCCTGTAGCATGCGCATGGTTGTACTCTTACCGGCGCCGTTCGGTCCCAACACACCAAACAGGCAACCCTGTGGAATATTCAGCTCCATACGGTCAACCACACACCGGCCGGCATAGTATTTTGTCAGGCCGTGCGCCCGGATTGCCGGATTTTCGCGCTTAGACAAGGCCAGCAATCCTCAGAAAAACACCGATCATCCGTGCGTACTCCCGGGAATTTTCAAGGCGATGACGGCCACTACCTTCAACAATCATCTTAAAGCCCTGACAACAAGATTCGGCATAACAGCCACCGGTACAAGGCTGCGCCATGAAATAAATATTGAATGATTCCACGATAAGGATTTCAGGTTTATACGCCGGCTGCGCAAAAAACGAGTTTAACCGTGTCCCGCAGGGTCGGCTACGCCAGCCGCGTCAAAACCGGCCTGGCGTAAGCGGCAGGAGTCACAGACCCCACACGCCCTGCCCTGTCCATCGGCCTGATAACATGAAACAGTCAGCGAATAGTCAACGCCGAGCGAATTTCCCTTATTGATTATTTCCGCCTTGCTTAAGTGAATCAGCGGCGTTCTGACGGTGATCTCCCGCCCTTCGACCGTGGCCCTGGTCGCCAGTCGCGCCATGGCCTGGAAGGCGGCGATATACTCCGGCCGACAATCGGGATAGCCTGAATAATCAACCGCATTTACACCCATGAAGATAGCCGATGCCCCAAGCACCTCAGCCCAGCCTAAAGCATAGGACAGGAACACCGTATTGCGTGCCGGCACATAGGTGGCGGGAATACCCTCTTGCTGCCGTTGTGGAACATCCATGTGCATATCCGTTAATGCGGAACCGCCTATGCGTCCCAGCTCGATATTCAATATCAGGTGATCGGTAACGCCGTGCTTCCGGGCAATTCGTCCGGCAGCATCCAGTTCGGCGCCATGACGCTGCCCATAGGCAAAGCTCAGCGCGTAACAGTCGAAACCTTTCGATTGCGCAATAGCCAGGGCCGTGGCCGAATCAAGCCCGCCTGACAGCAAAACAACGGCTTTTTTCTCCCGGCGCACCCTTTATCTACCCGGCACATCTCCCCACAGCACCTTATGTAGCTGTAGCTGAAAACGGACAGGAAGATTATCCTCGACAACCCAGTCGGCCAGTTCCCCGGCGGATTGTTGCGCCGTATTGGGAGAGAACAGCACCTCACAGCATTGTTCCAGCCTGAATCGCTTCAGCATATCGCACGCCCATTCGTAATCCTGGCGTGAACAGATAACGAACTTCGCCTGATCATGCGCATTGAGTAACTTGATATTTTCCAGCCGGTTCCTGCCGCTTTCCAGCGAATCCGGGGTCTTGATATCCATGACCCTTGATACCCGCTTGTCGATATTCGCTATATCCATGGCACCACTTGTTTCCAGCGACACCTGATAACCCGCATCACACAGGCAGGTTAGCAACTGGCGGCAGTTTTTTTGTGCCAACGGCTCGCCGCCGGTCACACAGACATAGCGGGGCCGGTAAGGTTCAATCCTTTCGATAACCTGCTCCGGGCTCATTTTCTCGCCGCCGGTAAAGGCATATTCGGTATCGCAGTACCGGCAGCGAAGCGGACAACCGGTGAGGCGAATAAAGGCCGTCGGCAAACCCATCGCCCTGGCTTCGCCCTGAAGGGAATAAAAATTTCATTAATTTTAAGCGGTGCGCACGACATGAGGCATTACAGGCGGGGCGATCCGGCGATACAGCCAGACCATTATTGATCTTCAAGCTTCATTCTCTGTAGTCGATTTTCAGCCAGACGCGAGGCCGTTGTTCCCGGATATTGCTGTTTTAGCCCCGCCAGAACCCTGCGGGCCTGGTCCGATTCCTTTAGTTCGTAGTGGATATAGCCGATTTTGAGCATGGCGTCCGGCAGCTTTTTGGAATCAGGATAGTTTGTAATCACCTTTTGAAATTCGCCGAGAGCCTGGGGAAAGCGGCGCATCACATAACTTGCCTCGCCAAGCCAGTATTGTGCATTCGCCGCATACCGACCATTAGGATAGCGCAGCAAAAAGCCAGTATATGCCGTGATAGCCTCATCATAGTGACCAGACCTCAATAAATCAAAAGCCGCTTTGTAGTCGGCCTGTTCCTGGGCCGGATCCACCGGAACCGGCGGTATAGCTGAGACAATGCCTGTCGATGGAACCGACGTCACCGGCTGTATCCCCTGGGGCGCAACCGGCGCCACAGGCGAGAGAGACGGCAACGAACCCGCAACCGGTGCCACTGGCTGTAGCGTCCGGGACACAACCGGCGCCACACCCGCCGCAGGCAGGGAAGACGGCAACGAACCCGCAGCCGGTGCCGCCGGCTGTAGCGTCCGGGACACAACCGGCGCCACACCCGCCGCAGGCAGGGAAGACGGCAGCGAACCCGCAGCCGGTGCCGCCGGCTGTAGCGTCCGGGACACAACCGGCGCCACACCCGCCGCAGGCAGGGAAGACGGCAGCGAACCCGCAACCGGCGCCGCCGGCTGTAGCGTCCGGGACACAACCGGCGCCACACCCGCCGCAGGCAGGGAAGACGGCAACGAACCCGCAGCCGGTGCCGCCGGCTGTAGCGTCCGGGACACAACCGGCGCCACACCCGCCGCAGGCAGGGAAGACGGCAGCGAACCCGCAACCGGTGCCACTGGCTGTAGCGTCCGGGACACAACCGGCGCCACACCCGCCGCAGGCAGGGAAGACGGCAACGAACCCGCAACCGGTGCCGCCGGCTGTAGCGTCCGGGACACAACCGGCGCCACACCCGCCGCAGGCAGGGAAGACGGCAACGAACCCGCAACCGGTGCCGCCGGCTGTAGCGTCCGGGACACAACCGGCGCCACACCCGCCGCAGGCAGGGAAGACGGCAACGAACCCGCAACCGGTGCCGCCGGCTGTAGCGTCCGGGACACAACCGGCGCCACACCCGCCGCAGGCAGGGAAGACGGCAACGAACCCGCAGCCGGTACATTTACCAGATTATTGGCGGAACCCGATTTTTCCAGCGTACCGATTCTCAGATCCATATCAACGTACAAGTCATTCTGCTGAATCCTGAGGCGTTTGTTCTCATAAGACAGCCTTTCAATCTCGCCTCTTAGCTGGCGCATTTCCTTTTCAAGCTGAGTCAACTGCTGCACCAGCTCCAGCATCTGCGGCGTGGCCTGTGCGCCAGCCGTAGCTGACGACAGCAGGGCCACCACCGCCAGAATCATTGAAACCGCATGATTCATGTTACTCGTACCGTATTTCCACCCGTCGGTTCTTCGACCAGGCGCTATCGCTCTGTCCAACCACGGCGGGACGTTCTTCACCGTAACTGACTACCCGGATCTGACTGTCGCGCCCGCCACTGCCGAGCAGCAGACCACGGACGGATACGGCACGGCGCTCACCCAGTGCGACATTATATTCGCGCGAACCGCGCTCATCCGCGTGACCCTCCAGCACGACCTGTATGCCGCTATCCGAAGCCAGTAGCTCGCCGTGAGCGGATATAACGGGAATGAATTCGGCCCTGACCTCGCTGCTGTCGTATTCAAAATAGATCGTGCGAACGCTGTCAGGGCTATTTTCCTGATCTATCCGCACCCCATTGATGACGCCAAGCGCGTCCACCGCTGAAGTTGTGGCGCCGCCACTATCCGCAGCAGCCGCAGGTGCTTCGCTGGCCTCAGCGCCAGAAACTACTGGCTTGGTGTCCATACCTCCACAGGCGCTGAGCATCAGTGCCAATGCAGGTATCGTCAAATAATTAACTGGTGATTTCATAACTATTTCCTCATAAACAATTACTGGTTATATGGTGACCATGCTGGCTCCCTTACATCGCCATCCGGGGAGGCCAGCCGCTGTTGATACCGTCCATCAATCGACACGGCGGATAATACACCGATACCTCCCCCAGCGGTAGCGTATAACAATATTCTGCCGTTAGGGGCAAAACTGGGTGATTCATCCAAAATGCCATTCGTCAGGATTTGCAGGTGCCCCGTGTCCGCCTCAAGCAATGCAATGCGATAGCTTTTATCACGACCATGCACCATGGCAATATATTTGCCATCCGGTGAATATACCCCTCCGGCGTTGTAATCGCCCTCATAGGTTATGCGCATGGCCCGCCCGCCGAACGCCGGAATTGTATAGAGCTGTGGCTTTCCGCCTCGGTCCGAGGTAAACAATATATGGCTGCCATCCGGTGACCATTCCGGTTCGGTATCAATGGCGGTATTGGTCGTCAGTTGGCTAAAGCTCCGGGTATTGATATCAAAGGTGTATATATCCGGGTTACCCCTGTGCGAGAGGGTCAGCGCCAGTCTGCGGCCGTCAGGCGACCATGCCGGCGCACCGTTGATGCCCTTGAAGCCGCTAATGCGCTCACGCTGGCCCGTCAGAATATTCTGGATGTAGATCTGCGACCGCCGGTTCTCGAACGAGACATAAGCCAATTTTTGTCCGTCGGGCGACCATGCCGGCGACATCATCGGTTCGCCGGACCTGACAATCGACTGGGCATTGCGACCATCCGAATCGGCAACATATAAATGATAAGTGGGACTCTTGCCGCCCGTTGAGGTCACATAAGCCATGCGTGTATTGAAGATACCACGCTCACCGGTCAGCTTCTCATATATGACATCCGTAATGTGATTGGCCAGACGCCGAAAAGTTTTTCGATTCGCGGGATAGCCAAAACCGGCGAGCGGCTTTTCACTCAATACATTGATCAGTTGAACCTGCACCACATACTCGTCGTGCGCGGTTTCCTGAACCTTGCCGACAACAAGATAATCGACATTGAGCAACTTCCAGTTTCTGAAATTGATGCCCGCACCAGAAGTCGGCCGCGACAGCATATCCTGCCGTCCGAGTGCCGTAAAACGCCCACTGCGCTTTAAGTTCTCCTCAATAATCCGACCGATGTCGTCCGGTGGTTTCGGCCCCGTTCCCTGCCATCCAAATGGAACAACCGCGACCGGCGTGGTTGCTCGTGTCCCCTGAGTGATTTCAATGGTCAGACGGGAGGCGAAGGATGCAAGGCTGACCGATAGCAGCATCCCCAACGTCAATACGACAGTAAGCTTTCTCATCCCTGGTACATCCCCTTTTATAATTCAGCCTATAAATTAGTCGGCTTAAAACGAAAATTAAATTCACGAAAGGTTGTCTGAAACAAACGACTACCGGCGCTGGAAGACGACACCGGCAGGGGCGACGCCTTATGAACCGCATCCTCTACAGACCGGTCAAACACGGCATCGCCGCTGGAGCGGGTAATCCGGACATTCTGTACTATACCATTCGGCAACAGACGAACCGTCAGCAAACATTCCATCCCTTTACGGGCCGTAGGTGGTATTTTCCAGTTATTTTGTATATCATCCCGAATCAAGGCCTTGAATTCCTGGACCTTTGAATCGTTTTCTTCGTCTTCCATTGCCTGAAGCATATCTTTTTCCGCCGCTTCCGCCGCCTTTTGCCGACGTTGTGCCTCAAGTAAAGCCAACCGCTGCCGTTCTTCGGCCATTTTTCTTTTCTCTGCCTCTAGAGCCAGCCGCTGCCGTTCTTCGGCGATTCTTTTTTGCTCGGCTTCTTCAGCCAGTTTCTGCTTGCGGGCCTCTTCCTGTTTGCGCCTTTTCTGTGCCGCTATCTTTTTTTCCAGCCGGCGTTGTTCCGCCTGCTTTTTTTGCTGCTCCTTACGGCGCTTTTCTTCCACCATCCTGCGGTGCGCCTGCTCTTTTTGCTGTCGTTTTTGCTCTATCTCCCTCTGCTGTCGTTTTTTCTCTTCCTCTCGACGCTTTCTGTCTTCTGCCACGCGGGCCAGTTCTTTTTCAACCCGCTCCTTTTCCACCACCCGGGCCTTTACAGGCACCGGCGCGGAGACCGGCACCGGTTCGCTATCGAGCCAGCCCATGTTAACAACCAGCACTCCCAGAACAATGAGATGCACAATAATCGCAAGCGCTACGGCGCGTACATTGTTAAAAATTTTCCAGAATAACTCCCTCATGGATTTTGTATAATCTGATAACTGCCGACTTACCGGTTTTTGTTTTCGGTCATAAGAAACACCTTATCTTTACCAACTTTCTGTAACACCACAAACACGGACAGTACATCACCGTAGCCGGCATCGGTATCACCCCCGACATAGATGGGCAGCGTTGGATTAACACGCTGAAAGACCTCGATCTGAGCACGCAGCCTGTCGATATCAATCGGTTTTTCAGGGCTTTCCCCAGCCGTGGAAAATATCTCTCCCGCCTTATTGACGTTAATGATCAGCGGCTCACCATCCGGGTGATTGGCAGGGACCGAGTCCGCCTCAGGCAGATCGACCTCGACACCATGCTGTAGCAATGGCGCGGTCACCATAAAAATAATCAGCAGCACCAGCATCACGTCGATATAGGGAACAACATTGATTTCCGAGATAGGGCGTTTCCGAATATGCCGATGAGTGCGCATAATCTAATCCGACGCGTGACGCTGTAACAGAGTGGATAACTCCTCCATAAACGTGTGATAGCGATTGGTCAAGCGCTCCACATCATTGGAAAAGCGGTTATAAGCAACCACGGCCGGAATTGCCGCAAACAGCCCCATGGCCGTCGCAATCAGGGCTTCGGCGATTCCCGGCGCAACGCTGGCAAGGGTTGCCGTGTGCATACCGGCCAGCGAGCGAAATGAATTCATAATGCCCCACACCGTACCGAACAGCCCGATATAAGGGCTGATAGAGCCGACCGTCGCCAGAAACGAGAGATGCATTTCCAGCGCGTCTATCTCCCTTGACAGGGCAACACGCATGGCGCGTTCCGTGCCCGCCATGGTCATTTCCGCGTGATGTCTGCGCTCTTTCAGGCGGACAAATTCGCCAAACCCGGCTTCAAATATCCCGACCAATCCGGTTGGCCGGTAACGACGCCGATGTACTTTTTCATACAACAGATTCAGGTCATCGTCTTCCCAAAACTGCTTTTCAAAGATATTGGCCTGCTTGACGGCAGCCCGCAGATCCCCCCTTTTTCTGAAAATCATGGTCCAGGAAACCACCGACATCAGCAGCAGTAACAGCATGACGAGCTGCACCAGCAAACTCGCATTGGATAACAGATGAAATATGGACAAATCAGCCTGCACTATAAATCTCCATGGCCCGCACTATACTTTTCGGTATTGCCCGGGGCTTTAGAGTAGATGCCCGCAGGCAGGCAATTTTCGCGGTTGCTGTCGTTAAAACCCGGCATTCATTTTCCAGGGCGACAATCTGCTCAAACTCGAGGCTGGCTTTCCCGACCCCCCTGCTGATACGGGTAACCACATTCAGGCCATCATCAAGTCTGGCCGGCAGCAAATACTCCACATGAATTGAGCGCACAGCAAAAATCACATCTTCTTGAGCGATCAAATCACCCTGCTCGAAACCCAGTTCTCTCAAGGCCTCGGCCCGCCCTCGCTCAAAAAACTTCAGATAATTCGCGTAATACACAACGCCACCGGCATCGGTGTCCTCGTAATAGACGCGCACAGCCAGAGAAAATTCCATTTAATCAATGAGTCCGCAATGTTTACGTCGAGTGGTTTTCGTCCAGACCATCCAATGCCGGTTGCACCACCTCAACACGGCCCGGGGCCTTCAGGCCCAGGTATTGCCACGCATTGCCAGTTGCCATACGCCCGCGCGGGGTACGCATCAAAAAACCCTGCTGGATCAGATAAGGTTCAAGGACATCCTCTATGGTACCACGCTCTTCTCCGATAGCCGCCGCCAGACTTTCCACCCCGACAGGCCCACCATCGAATTTCCGCACAATGGTTTCGAGCAGCTTTCGGTCCATCATGTCAAAGCCATTGGCATCGACCTCCAGCATATTCAGCGCGGCATCGGCAATATCCGCCGTGACGCGGCCATCTGATCTAACCTGGGCATAGTCCCTGACCCGGCGCAGTAACCGATTGGCAATGCGAGGAGTGCCGCGTGACCTTTTGGCGATTTCACCGGCACCAGCCTGATCAATCTGCAAACCAAGTATTCCGGCGGAGCGCCGGACAATGGTCGTCAGGTCATTCACGTCATAAAATTCCAGCCGCTGGACGATGCCGAAACGATCACGCAGCGGAGAAGTCAGCAGGCCCGCCCGCGTCGTTGCGCCGACCAGCGTAAACGGAGGAATATCGAGCTTAATCGAGCGCGCCGCCGGCCCTTCGCCAATCATAATATCGAGCTGATAGTCCTCCATGGCCGGGTACAGCACCTCTTCAACCACGGGACTCAGGCGATGAATTTCATCCACAAACAACACATCATTAGGCTCCAGATTCGTTAGCAGGGCCGCCAGATCACCCGCCCTCTCCAGGATCGGCCCCGAGGTCTGACGCATACTCACGTCCATTTCATTAGCAATAATATGTGCCAGGGTCGTCTTGCCCAGCCCCGGGGGGCCAAAAATCAGGACATGGTCCAATGCCTCAGCCCGTTGCCGGGCCGCCTGGATGAAAATTCCCATTTGATCGCTCACGGCCGGCTGGCCAACGTACTCCGCCAACCTTTTCGGACGAATAGCACGGTCTATCACCTCCTCATCGGAGGCCTTATCGTCGGCGCTGACCAATCGGTCCATCATGGGTAATCAGTTTGATTTTAGTCAAGCAAAGCCTGACAGCAATGCGATTTCAAGTGGTGGCTGAATATGACAGATTATGCATGGATACTTCAATCGGTAATCGGTGATTGCAGCGCCGCCCTGCCGTTCCCGGCAGGACTCACCGCCGCCGGCGCGGGATTCGAGCCGCATACTCATCCCCCCAGTTGCGCCTTCAGGGCCTCGCGGATCAACTCCTCGCTGCTCATGCCTTCGCCCGCCACAACCTTCACCATCTTACCGGCATCGGCCCGCTTATAGCCCAGCGCAATCAGTGCGCTGACGGCGTCATTCATCGGACTTGCCGCCACACCGGGCGGAGCGCCGGTGGCGGGAATCAACCCATCCACCTCACCCAGGCGGTCCTGCATCTCGACCACCAGACGCTCGGCGGTCTTTTTGCCGATACCCGGCAGACGGGTCAGGGCAGTGGCGTCACGGTTCCGCACATAAAGGGCAAAGTCGGCCGCGGATATGCCGGATAAAATAGTCAGGGCCATTTTTGGTCCGACCCCGCTGACCCTGATCAGGTTGCGAAACAGTGACCGCTCACCCTCGGTAGCAAAACCGAACAGGATATGGGCGTCATCCCGAATCGTCAGGTGCGTCAGAACCGATACCAACTCGCCCGGCTCAGGCAACTCAAAAAAGGTGGACATCGGCACCTCTATCTCGTAGCCCACGCCACCCACATCAATAAGCAGCAGCGGCGGCCGCTTGATAATCAGTTTTCCACAAAGACGGGCAATCATCGACGTTTTCTTTTATGCGCCGTAGGGCGCGAAAATTCGGCAATGCGCCCCAATGTACCGCCGATATGACCATGGCACAGTGCGACCGCCAGGGCGTCTGCTTCATCGGGTTGCAGCTCTTCCCGGCAATTCAACAGCGTCCTGACCATATGCTGAACCTGCTCCTTGGATGCACTCCCCTTGCCCACAACCGCCTGCTTGATATGGCGCGGGGTGTATTCCGATACCGGCAGGCCCTGCATTACCGCCGCCGCTATCGCCGCACCACGCGCCTGACCCAGCTTTAACACCGAATCAAAATTGCGCTTCACAAACACCTTCTCAATGGCGACCACCTCCGGTCGATGTTCCCGAATCACCGCAGTAACCCCCGCAAAAACCAGTTTAAGCCTCTCCGGCAGAGTCTCCGCCTGCACCCTGATCGGCTCGCTGGCAACATACACACTGTGCATACCATCCGAATCAATGACCCCGTAACCGGTCACTATGGAACCGGGATCAATTCCCAGTATTCTGATTTTCAGTTTATTGTTCTTCAAAGGCAAAGCCATATGGAATTACCCCCGGAGCGGGGCGAAAATCAGCAGACAATGTACGGCGCACAAACACCGGGGCCGAGGCATAAGACCAGCAGCCTCAGGCCATTGTCTCCAGGGCCTCATCCGGAATATCGGCATTTGAATAAACCTCCGACACATCATCCAGGTCCTCCAGGGTATCGATCATCCGCATCAGCTTTTCTCCGGTTTCCACATCCACTGCCGTCAGGATTTCGGCACGCATGGTCACCTCCGAGACAGCCGGCGCAAACCCGGCAGTGCTCATGGCGTCAACGACCGCCTGATATACCTCGGGCGTGGCTAAAACGTCAATAGAACCATCGTCGTTGGCGACAATATCATCGGCCCCGACCTCCAGGGCCACTTCCATCAGCCTGTCTTCGTCCGCGCCGGGCGCGTAACTCAGGATGCCGACTTTATCGAACAGATAGGATACCGAACCATCCGTTCCCAGATTGCCGCCCGCCTTGGTAAAGGCATGACGGATTGCAGCCACCGTGCGGTTACGATTATCCGTCAGGCAATCGGCCATGACCGCAATACCACCGGGGCCATAACCCTCATAGCGAACCTCCTCATAGTTCGCGCCCTCCATCTCACCCGCGCCGCGCTTACAGGCCTTTTCGATCGTGTCTTTTGGCATATTGGCGGCAAGCCCCTTGTCCGCCGCCAGCCGCAGTCGGGGATGGGCACCGGGATCAGAAGTCCCGCCTTCCCTGGCCGCTACGGTGATTTCACGGATAAGCTTCGTCCAGAGCTTGCCCCGCTTTTTATCATTGGCCGCCTTTTTATGTTTAATGTTGGCCCATTTACTATGTCCCGCCATACCTTGAATTGCCTGAATGACCACCGATACGACGCGATTCTAGCAGGATGTTACACATAAAGCCCGGTGATGTATGGGGCCTACCGCACAGTACCTTTTTTCAGGCAGTCAGACTCACCCTTGAACGGCTGCCTGCTTGAAGTCGATAAGGCGTTAGCCGGAAACCCCGCTGAAAAAACAACAGGGCGGCTGGTATTACAGCAATAGCCGCCGGGAGCGATGCCCCGCGGCGGCCATACCGGAAACTACCAGCGCAGCTTCCACTGTGCGCCGATGCCGTGGTTGGTTTTGCCTTCACCGTCCCGGCGGCGCAGCGCCTTGATGTCCAGTTCGGTATCCAGGGTGCCCGGTGCCGACAACAGGCGCCAGCCCAGGGTCAGGTCGTGCCCGGCATCGGACGACGACAGGCCCGCATACGGGATGCCGGTGGCGCCGTCATTCAGGGCCAGGCCCCACTCGCCCTCCAGGCTCCAGCGACCGGAGGCCGGGCCGGGTTGCGATGAATCCTCCTCCAGTGCATCCGATAGCGAATCCGACAACAGCCGATCCAGGCCACCCGAGGCCGCGGCGGTGCCGTATTCCTGACGCACACTCAGCGACGGCCCATGAGCGGAACCCGGCTGCCGGTCGTAGCGCAGCGAACCGGATACGCCCCATTCACGCCGTTCGGCGGCCTCATGGTCCAGCAGGCGTCGGCCACGCAGGTCAATCGTTAATCCTTTGGAAGGCAACTGCCAACTGATGCCGCCGCCCAGTTCCACGCCCAGGCCGTCGCTGGTATCGCCGCCGTCATAGCGCATCCCCAACTCCAGTTCCGGAATCAACCGGCCACCGTCCGCCTGTGGCATCTGCCAGGACCACTCCAGACCCATTCGGAAACGCTTTGTGTTCGATGTCAGGCCCAACACACCGTCGGCATCGTCCGACTCAATACGCGCCAGCGCCGCATCCGAGATCAGCGTCAGCGTCAGGCCGCCCTCTTCTATCGGGCGCTCCAGCAACGTGCCGCGTACACCGGCCGAGGCCGATAGCTGATTAATGTCATGCCTCGAATCAGCCGAGATCGAACTCTGCTCCAGGTTGCCAAGGCCATAACTCGCCGCCGCCCATAGCTGCAATCTCTCGGTTACATTGTGTCGGATATACGGCAGCAGCGACGCCAGCGTGCTCGACAATTCGCCCTGTGCACTCGCTCCGCTCCAGTCTCCCGTGCCTTCGCTGTATGACAGCGCCAGACCCAGCAGCGTCCGTCCGTTGTCGCTGTCTACGCCCAGCATGCCGGTCGCCACCTCGCCATCCACCGTGACGCCGTCCTGTCCATCCTCGTAGCGCGAATAGGACGCCTGACCCCACACCGAAACCCCGTTCTCCCCGCCACGGTGCACAAAGCGGCTGCCGCGCAGCATATCGCGCAGCGACAGTGTCCTGGACAGATTCAATAGCCGATCAACCGAACCGGCGCCCAGGCCATCACCGCCGCCGCCCTGACCGAAGCCGTCCGCCGCATATCCCGTGCCGGTTGCATTACCGCCCCCATGCAGCGCTCGACCAGAGGACAGGCCGCTCACATTGCCCGACAGCCCCGCTTGATCGGCCACCGAAAAGCGGTAATCCAGGCCGCCCAGCATATGCTCTACCGCCGTCAGACCGAAGCGTGGCAGCCAGGCTTCCTGTGCCGCCTGCATCTCCTGCATCGCCCCCGTACCGACCGGTGGCGTGTCGTTGTCGGTGATCGTCAGTGTGTGCACACCACGACCGGTGCCCACCGTGTAACCCGAACCTGCGGTCAGGTTCAGTATGACCGTCTCGCTGCCCTCTTGTTGTGTGCTGTCATCGGTGATGGCCACGGGAATATTAACGCTGGACGCGCTCGCAGACGCCACGACCGTGCCGGTCAGCGTGGTGTAGTCGTCGCCGGGTGTCGCCGTGCTGGCAACAACGTCCACCGTGTAGCTGATCGTGGTGTTCGCGGTCGGCACCGGACTTAGATTGACCACTACGTTGTGTGTGCCCGAACCCTCGTTTGCCATGGACGTGTCAGCCGCGAAGCTCGCTACCGGCAAGTCCGGCAAGTCATTGTCGGTAATGGTCAGTGTGTGCACACGGTCGCTGCCCACCGTGTAACCCGTGCCGGTGCCCAGAATCAGTATCACCGTCTCGCTGCCCTCTTGTGTGCTGTCCTCGGTGATGGTCACGGGAATCTCGACGCTGGACGCACTCGCAGACGCCACGACCGTGCCGGTCAGCGCGGTGTAGTCGGCGCCGGGTGTCGCTGTGCCGGCCACCGTGTAGCTGATCGTGGTGGCCGTGGTCGGCACCGGGCTTAGATCGACCACCACGTTGTAGGTACCCGATCCTTCGTTGGTGGTGAAGCTGGCCACGGCGAACGAGGCGACCGGTTCGTCGTCGTCGGTGACCGTGACTGCCACCGTGGCTATGGCCAGACCATCCGGGTAATTCGCACTGTCGCCGTCGCCGCTTTCTATACTATGGCTGATGGTCGCCGTGCGGTTACCGCCAACGTTGTCGTTGACGCCCGTCACCGTCACGGTCTGTACCCTATTCCAGTTGCCCGCCGCGAACGTCAGGCTGGCTGGGCTCACGGTCGCCGCACTGGTCGTGCCGGAGGCCACCGTAATCACCACATTGCCGGCTGGTTGTGTGTCCAGCACCAGGGTGTACCTGTCTATACCGCCAGACTCAGCGACCGTTATGCCGGCCATGGCCGCGCTGACGGTGACGCCCGCCGTGTCGTTGTCGGCGATCGTCAGTGTGTGCACACGATCGGTGCCCACCGTGTAACCCGAACCTGCGGCCAGGTTCAGTATGACCGTCTCGCTGGTCTCGTCCACGCTGTCGTCGGTGATGGCCACCGAAATATTAACGCTGGATGCGTCCACGGACGCCACGACCGTGCCGGTCAGCGTGGTATAGTCGGTGCCGGGTGTCGCTGTGCTGGCACTGTCCACCGTGTAGGTGATCGTGGTGGCCACGGCTGGCGCCGGACTCAGATCGACCACTACGTTGTACGTGCCCGAGCCTTCGTTGGTGGTGAAGCTGGTCACGGCGAATGAGGCGACCGGCAGGTCATCGTCGTCGATCGTCACTACCACTGCACCCGTTACCCCGCTATAGGCTGTTGTGCCCGAGGCCGTGTGCATCAGCGTCACTGTGTCGTCCGCTGCGTCGGCGTCCTGATCTGCTGTCACCATCACCGTCTGTACCGTGTCCCAGTCGGTCATCGTGAACGTCAGACTGGTTTCGTCCGGCGTCAGGTCGGTGCCGGAGTGACCGGTGACTGTCACCGTGACAGCCGCCGTCGGGGCGGTGGCCAGGGATACCGGGTAACCGACACTGGCACCTTCAGTGACCGTCAGGGTCGGCGGCAGTACGATGGCCGGTTGTTCCATGATGGTGAAGGCCAGGCTGCCCGTGCCGGCGCCGCCGCCGCCCAGGCCGCTGCCGGAGTTGCTGTCCAGGGTGCCCAGGGCGATGGTGATGGTCTCGCCGGTGTCGGATGTGCCGTCAACCTGCACGGCCAGGGCCAGGGTGGCGGTGGCCGCAGCCGGGCCGGTAAATGTCACCATGCCGGCGGTGGCGCTGTTCGGGATGTCGTAGGCGATGTTGTCCGCCGGGGTGCCGGTCAGGGTGTAGTCCGTGCCCCGTGTCGCGTTGCCGCCCAGGGTCAGCGGCACGGCCAGGCTTTCTCCGGCGACCAGGGCGCGGTCCAGGGTGACCATGAGGTTGCGGGTGACGCCCTCACTGATATTGCCCGCCGTGCCCGTCAGGGTCACCGTGGTGGCGTCGTCGTCGGTCACTCCGACCATGGCCGAGGACGGCATACCGACGGTGTAACCGGTGCCGTCCGCTATGGTTACCGTGATGGTGCCGTTGGTCTCGTCGGTGCTGTCGGTCTGTGTGGGGATTTCAACGGTGGCCGTGGTGGCTCCGGACAGGGTGACCATGTTATCGCCTTCGTCGCCTGAGTCCAGATAATCACCGGCGGCGGCGTCCGCTACGGTCAGGTCAATCATCAGGGCGCTGCCCGGAACTCGATTGGCCGTCACGGTGAAGGTCGCGGAACTGCCTTCGGTGACGGCAGTTCCGCCGGTGATGCTGATGAGCAGCGGGTCTTCGATGCGGAAGTCGTCCAGGCTGTCTGTGCCGCTGGCGCCGCCGTCCAGGCCGGTGCCGGAGTCGCCGTCCAGGGTGCCCAGGCCGATGATGACTGTCTCGCCGCTGGCTTCAACATCGCTGTCGGGGGTCGCGCTCAGGGTCAGGGTGGCGCTGGTGGCCGATGGGCCGGTAAAGGTCACCATGCCTGTGGCGCTGTCCAGGCCGGTGTAGGCGACGCCTTGCGCCATGGTGCCGGTGACGGTGTAGTCCGTGCCCGGTGTCGCCGCGCCGCCAAAGGTCAGCGGCACCGGCAGCGCCTCGCCCTCGGCCAGGGCGCGGCTCAGGGTGACGGTGATTGCTTTGGCGGCGCCTTCCATGACGTTGCCTGCGGTTCCCGCCAGGGTCACTGTGGTGGCGTCGTCGTCGGTTACCGTCGCTGTCACTGAGACCGGGGCGAGTGCGTTGTATAGGGCATCGCCCGTGGAGTTGATGGCGTGGGTAATGGTCACTTGCTGATTGGCGGCGTCGGCGTTGTTATCCAGCCCGGCGACGGTGATGGTCTGGACCGTGTCCCAGTTGGTGGCGGTGAAGGTCAGGCTGCCGCTGACTATGGCGGTGTCCGTCATGCCTGAGGTGGGCGTGATGGTGACGTTTGCGGTCGGTTGGGTGGCCAGCATCACGCCGTATTCGTCCGTGCCGCCGTTTTCGGTGAGCGTGGTGGCGTCGTTCGTTTCGGTGATGGTCACGCCCGCCGTGTCGTCGTCGGTGATGGTGAAGGTGACGCGGTTGGCGGTTGGGGAGATGACGACGTCGGGAGGGGTACTTGAGGTACTCCGTCGCAAGGTCAGGGTCACGGTCTGGTCCAGCTCGTCCACTGTGTCGCCGTTTATCCGAATCTTGCGCTGAAAGCTGCGGAGATTGGGGACAAGAACAGTCGGGTCATCTACACCCGACGAGCACTCGGCTAAAGCTTCAGCGTTGGTGTTAATGGCTGTTGCACTATTATCGGGGTCGGTGTACCGCCAGTCGGCACTGTCGCCAAGGGTGGCGGTGCCGCTCAGACATATCTCGATTCCGAACCCCGCATTCGGACGTGGCGGGTCGATGGTTATCGTCACGGTCGCGCCGTCGGTAATGTCGGAATCGCCCTCGGCGGCCATGGTGCGGTCCAGGCTGATTGATAGGGTGTGGACGGCGGCATCGCCTACCATCACGTCGAAGGTATTGTCGCTGGCGTGCGGGTCGGCGCCGCCGCCGACATTGGTGGCCCGGCTGGCGAGGTCAAAGCCGTTGGCGCTGTCGTCGTTCGGGCCCAGTGCGATGGTGTAGGTCTCGGTGCCGCCGCCCTCGGCGGTGTCGTCGAGCGTCGTGGTCAGCACCAGGGTGGCGGTCTCGGCGCCTGCGCCTGCAAAGCTCAGCAACGGGGTGGCCGTGGCCTCTGCCGACAGGGTGACGCCGGTGCCGGCGGCTGCCAGGCTCCAGTCGTCTGTGGTGACTCCGGTGCCGCCGATTGACAGTGGCACGTCGATGATTTCGCCGGCTGTCAGTGCCCGACTCAGGGCGATGGTGAAACCCACTGTGCCGCCTTCGTCAATGGCGCCGGTGCCGCCGGTGCGGGTCAGGGAGACGACCGTGGGGTCGTCGTCGGTGATGGTGTAGGTGACGCGGTTGGCGTCCGGGTCGATAATGATGCTGGCGGGGGTGACGCCGCCAATCCGGCCCAAGGTTATTTGCAGTGTCTCGTCGGTTTCATCCACCGTGTCGCCTCTGGCGCGGACCCTGCCTATACGGCTGGGCCCGCTCGAAAACAAGGTTTCTAGATTTATGACGTGATTAAGGGCTAGAGTCGGAACAAAGGGGAACAGGACGTCTGTGAGGGCGAGACCGGTACTACCTGACACATCCAAACGGACAAACCCTGTCGCACCCGGCGGGTCGATGGTCAACGTCACGGTCGCACCGTCGCTCAAACCGGAATCGCCTTCGGCTCCCATTGCGGAGTCGATACTGAGCGACAAGACGTTGGCGTCGTCGTCAATGACCTGGACCGAGGCCGAATTCTGGGAGGGGGACACGGTGTGGGCGATGGTGCCGAGCAAGGTGACGGTGACCGGGCCGCTGCCTTCTGACGTGGTGTCGGCCACGGTCGGCACGGAGTAGATGGCGCTGCCGGAGGTCGGCACGGTTACTGTCTGGGTGCCCTCGTTGGTGGAGGCCACGAAGTCGCGGCTGCCCGAGGCGTCGGCGACAAACAGGCTGACTGTCAGGGCCGCGCTGGGCGTGGGTGTTACGGTAATGGTGAAGCTGGCGGTGGCGCCTTCCGTCACCGGTGAGGTGCCGGCGGCGATGGTGATGACCGAAGCGCTCTGTGCCACTACAAAGATCGGGGACAGACCGAAGTAGCTTCTACGTGTACCGCTCGGTGAGTCAGCGCTACTCAAACCATCAGCTGGCGACCCATATCTGACATTCGGTGCGAAATTCTGTCCCAATGTTCTAAGCGCACGGTCGGGAAATGCGGTTCCATTGTCGCGGCTGCCGGTATAGGCAGTGCCGGTTTGGGAGGCTCCATTTTCGTTGCGTCCTGCTGCGCTATTCCACGAGCCGTCGTGGAAGTCCGGGTAATTATCGGCGACCCGGGGGCCGTCCAGCCAGTAGATGGGCACGCCGGTACCGGTGGTCATGGCATGGTCGCGGGCGTCCACCGCGGTGGTTGAGTAGAGGGCGCGGAAGGTCGCGCTGTAGGGCCGGATGGCTGTGTGGCCGGCTGCGACGCGATTCCGCACGTGGATATCGTATTCGCTGGCGTTACGCGCGGTCGCATTGCGTGTGGTGGATGAGATGAACAACAACCGGAAGCTTTCTCCGGCACCGATGGACGACGGTTTCAGTGCCCAATCCTGGGGGACGGTGTAGGTGCCGTCGGCATTGGCCGACTGGGCGGCGGCTTCGCTGGCCAGTGCTGCCAGCAGCGGCAGGCCGAGCAGCACGGCGGCCAGGCCGCGGCGCAGGGTGGAAAGGCTAAAGCGGTTCAGGACAGAGGCGAACCGATGGGATGCCGAGCGCCGCCCTGTGTCGGTGGCGAGGCTCAACATAAATACCCCATTTGGGGGGGGGGGGGGGGGGGGGGGCATTAAATTGTGTAGGTCGCCTGTGGCCGCTTGCAGGGGCTTTGTCATCATGATAAATTCCTCTCTCTCCAATGAAAAGCAAGCGGCTTTGCGGGCCGCTTCATTCTTACATCCGCTGTTGTCTGTTGCCGGTGCGGGTTCCGGGGGCGTTGCCGATTCCAGACCTGTGTCATACCGGCAATTTGAACCAATCTTAGCCACATCCGGGACGCATTGCAAGCCTTTTTTTTGTTTTTAGTTGCACGGCGTGGTTCGAGTTTGTGGTGATGCATCGCTTTTTATTTCGTTTGCATCGGGGTTTAATTAACTGTTCGGGTGAATTAAACTTCGTTCTTTTTGCTATCAGGGGGTCAGTATGGTCAGTCTGGAGACACCGGTTTGTGATTTTAACCGGCCCGCCATTGATTTTTCATTGTCGGGCGTGGATGGAAAGACCTGGACGTTACGGGATTGTGCGGGCGAGAAGGGTCTGCTGGTCATGTTTATCTGCAATCATTGTCCGTATGTCAAGGCGGTCAGGGACAGGATTGTACGGGATACCGATGGGCTTAAACCGATGGGGCTGAATAGTGTCGCTATCATGTCAAACGACCCGACGCAGTATGAGGAGGATTCCTTTGAAAATATGCGGATGGTTGCGGAGGAGTACGGCTTTGGTTTTCCTTATCTGCTGGATGAGACTCAGGCCGTGGCCAGGGCCTATGGCGCGGTATGTACTCCCGATTTCTTTGGCTATAACGCGGACCTGAAGCTGCAGTACCGTGGCCGCCTGGATGAGAGCCGTAAAGAGGCTGCGGGACCGGGGGTGCGCCGGGAGCTGTTCGAGGCGATGAGGCTGGTTGCCGAGACGGGCCGGGGGCCGGCTGATCAGGTGCAGAGTATTGGCTGTTCCATTAAGTGGATCGGCGAGTCGCTTTAAGGTCGTCAGTCGTTTGTTATCCGCTTGTCGTATTCTTTCGGTTTATTGGCTTATAAGCAATCTTGACCATGCGGTGTGTTGCGGGGTGGGGGCGATTCAGCGAGAATAAGCGACTTTGCGTTCGGCCTGAGTGGGGTGTCCTGGTTTCATGGTCGGGCTGTATGACGCAGGAATGGGTTAAGTTGGTCAGTCGGTGTTGCCGGGTTTGACGGAATCCATTATTTCTTGAGGAGGACAGCGCTATGCCATCGCGTTTTGATCTGGCGAATGCCATCCGTGTGTTGAGCATGGATGCTGTACAGAAGGCCCATTCCGGTCACCCGGGTGCCCCTATGGGCATGGCGGATATCGCCGAGGTGCTCTGGAATGACTATATGAAGCATAATCCGGAAAATCCGAATTGGGCGGACCGTGACCGTTTTGTGCTTTCCAACGGCCATGGTTCCATGCTGATTTACTCTTTGTTGCACCTGACGGGTTACGATCTGGGCATGGATGACCTGAAGAATTTCAGGCAATTGCATTCCAGAACGCCGGGACACCCTGAATACGGCTATGCGCCGGGTATTGAGACTACTACCGGTCCTTTGGGTCAGGGGATTACCAACGCCGTGGGTATGGCGATTGCCGAACGTGCGCTGGCCGCGGGGTTTAATCGGGACGAGTATGTCGTTGTGGATCACCATACTTATGTGTTCCTGGGCGACGGCTGCCTGATGGAGGGCATCTCTCATGAGGCCTGTTCGCTGGCGGGTACGCTGGGGCTGGGTAAGCTGATCGCTTTCTGGGATGATAATGGTATCTCTATTGACGGCCATGTTGAGGGCTGGTTTACCGACGATACGCCCCGCCGCTTTGAGTCTTATGGCTGGCATGTGGTTGCCGATGTTGATGGCCACGACCCGGAGATCGTGAACGGGGCTATTGAGGAGGCCCGGTCTGTGACTGACAGGCCTTCCATAATCTGCTGTAAAACCACGATTGGTTTTGGTTCTCCAAACAAGGCGGGCTCTCATGCCTGTCATGGCGCACCACTGGGCGATGATGAAATTGCCCTGGCCCGGAGGGAGTTGGGCTGGGGGTACGATGCGTTTGTGATTCCCGATGAGATTTACGCCGGTTGGGACGGTAGATCGAAAGGCCGTGCGGCGGAATCGGCCTGGACAGCGAGGTTTGCCGCTTATGAGGCGGTCTATCCTGAGCTGGCCGCGGAATTCAGGCGTCGCATGGCGGATGAGCGTCCCGCCGACTGGCTGAATAAGGTGGCCGAGTTTGTTTATGAGTGTAACGATAAGGCCGAAAACAAGGCGACACGTCAGGCTTCGCTGACTTCTATTGAGACTTATTGTCGCGCATTGCCTGAGTTGTTTGGCGGTTCCGCCGATCTGGGCTGCTCGAATCTGACCGAGTGGTCCGGTTACAAACCAATGCGTGGCGATGCGCCTGAGTCTAATTATATTAACTATGGTGTACGCGAGTTTGGTATGTCTGCTGTTATGAATGGTATTGCTCTGCATGGTGGCTTTATCCCATTCGGGGCGACCTTTTTGATGTTCTCGGAGTATGCGCGTAATGCTATTCGTATGGCGGCGCTGATGAAGCTGCGCTGTCTGTTTGTGTTTACTCACGACTCAATCGGTCTGGGTGAGGACGGGCCTACGCATCAGGCGATTGAGCAGATTCCTACGCTGCGTATGATCCCGAATATGGATGTATGGCGCCCATGTGACACGGTGGAGTGTGCCGTTGCCTGGGCTGCGGCTGTCGGACGTGCTGATGGCCCAAGCTGTTTGATTTTCTCCCGCCAAAAGCTGATTCACCAGCGGCGCACTGCTGACCAGATCGCCGGTATCAGCCGGGGGGGCTATGTCCTGAAAGATTCTGATGGCACTCCTGATGTTATTGTTATTGCCACGGGTTCCGAGGTTGGTGTCGCTATGGAGGCCGCTGCGGCCAGCAGCAAAAATGTCCGCGTGGTCTCGATGCCTGCAACCACTGTTTTTGACGCGCAGGACGATGACTATAAAAAGTCTGTTTTGCCGCCATCTGTTACAGCGCGTGTAGCGGTGGAAGCGGCGGTAACGGATGGCTGGTATAAATATGTCGGGTGCAACGGCAGGGTGGTCGGCATTGACCGTTTTGGCGAATCGGCACCGGCCGGTGAACTTTTCAGATACTTTGGCTTTACCGCTGAAAATGTCGGTAAGGCGATCGACGAGGTGTGTGTAACCGATTTTTAGGGGCTCTTGCGGAGGCCCGGTGTTTTGAAATTTCTATATTTTCAGGAGAATAAATAATGGCTATTCGAGTCGGTATTAATGGTTTTGGTCGTATTGGTCGTATGGCGTTTCGCGCTATTGTAAAGGATTTTTCTGATATTCAGGTTGTTGGTATTAATGATCTGCTGGATGCGGATTATCTGGCTTACATGCTGAAGCATGATTCTGTGCACGGTCGCTTTGACGGCAATATCTCTGTGGATGGCAAGAATCTGGTGGTCAATAATAATATCATCCGTCTGACTGCGGAGCGTGATCCGGCCAATCTGGCCTGGGGTGCGCTTGATGTCGATATCGTCATTGAGTGTACGGGTTTCTTTCTGACTGAAGAGACCTGCCGGAAGCATGTTGGTGCTGGCGCGAAGAAGGTTGTTCAATCGGCTCCTTCCAAAGATGGTACACCGATGTTTGTATATGGCGTCAATCATGAAACTTATGCGGGTCAGACGATTGTTTCGGCCGCTTCCTGTACGACTAACTGTCTGGCACCTGTTGCTAAGGTTCTGAATGACCGATGGGGTATTAAGCGTGGCTTAATGACGACTGTTCATGCCGCTACGGCGACGCAGAAGACTGTTGATGGTCCTTCGGCGAAGGACTGGCGTGGTGGTCGCGGTATCCTGGAAAATATTATTCCCTCTTCAACCGGTGCGGCTAAGGCTGTCGGGGTGGTTTTGCCGGAACTGAATGGCCGGCTGACCGGTATGTCTTTTCGTGTGCCGACTTCTGATGTTTCTGTGGTCGATCTGACCTGTGAGTTGCGCAATAAGGCTTCATATGACGAAATCTGCGCGGCGATGAAGGAGGCGTCCGGGACAGCAGGTATCGGCGATACACTGGCTTACACTGACGAGAAGGTGGTTTCCACTGACTTTCGTGGTAATACTCATTCCTCTATCTTTGATGCCGGAGCGGGTATTGCGCTGGACGATACTTTTGTCAAACTGGTGAGCTGGTACGACAACGAGTATGGCTACACCTGCAATATGCTGCGTTTTGTACGGCACGTTGCGGCTAATTAAGCCATGCGGTCTTTTTGCCCGGTTGCCGTGTTGCCGATGAGTCGGGTGTTCGCGTGCCTGCGTTGCCTGATGCTGCATTGTTGCGGTGATAATTAAGGTGTCTTTTATCAAGCTGACTGACCTTGATCTGGCTGGCAGGCGTGTGCTGATTCGCGCCGATCTCAATGTCCCTGTCAGGGATGGCAGGGTGGTTTCTGATGCGCGTATTACGGCCTCTATGCCAACGATTGAGCATTGCATGAAGGCGGGTGCCAGGGTTCAGGTCATGTCTCACCGCGGGCGTCCCGAAGAAGGCCGGGCCGATGATGAGCATTCAATGCGGCCTGTGGCAGATGATATGGCCGCCAGGCTGGGCGTAAAGGTCCGTTTGATCAGGGATTATCCGGACAACCCTCCTGATGTTGCGCAGGGTGAGTGTGTGTTGTTTGAAAACGTGCGTTTTAATGCCGGGGAGAAGAAGGACAGCGAGGGCCTCGCAAGGAAATATGCGGCATTGTGTGATGTCTTCGTGATGGATGCCTTTGGCACGGCTCATCGTGCCCAGGCTTCAACTCATGGTGTTGGTCTGTATGCCCCGGTAGCCTGTGCCGGCCTGTTGTTGTCGGATGAGCTGGATAATCTGTCTAAAGCACTGGCTAAACCGGCTCGTCCAATGGTCGCCATTGTGGGCGGTTCCAAGGTTTCCACCAAGCTGACTGTCCTGGAGGCTCTGTCCGAGAAGGTGGATCAACTGGTTGTGGGTGGTGGTATTGCCAATACCTTTCTGAAGGCTATGGGGCACAATGTCGGTAAGTCATTGTGTGAGGATGATCTGGTTGATACGGCAAGGGGGCTGATTGAGAAGATGAAGGCCCGCGGTGCCAATATCCCAATTGCGGTTGATGTGGTTGTTGGTAAGGGGCTGTCTGAAGATGCCGAGGCAACTTTGAAGGACGCGGCTGATGTGGCAGACGATGATATGATTTTTGATATTGGCCCCAGGTCCGCACAGGTGCTGGCCGGTATTATTGCCGGGGCGGGGACTGTTGTCTGGAATGGCCCTGTTGGCGTGTTTGAGTTTGATCAGTTCGGCGATGGTACCCGGACCGTATCTACGGTCATTGCTGATTCGAGCTGCTTCTCTCTGGCCGGTGGCGGCGATACGATTGCGGCAATCCAGAAGTACGGTATCTATGATCAGGTTTCATATGTCTCTACTGCGGGTGGCGCATTCCTTGAATATCTGGAGGGCAGGACATTGCCTGCTGTTGCCATGCTGGAGGCCCGGGCGAGCGGGTAAGCCGGGGATTAAGGCCATTAGAGACCACGGGAAAGCGAATCTCATGCCAAGAAGGACCAAGATTGTTGCCACCCTGGGGCCGGCCACAGATGAGCCCAGGGCCCTGGATGAGTTGATTCAATCGGGTGTTGATGTCTGCCGTATCAATTTTTCTCATGGTTCAGCCGAGGAGCACAGGGTTCGTGTCGAAACCGTTCGTAACCGTGCCCGTGCCTGCGGGCGTCAGATCGGGATTATTGCTGATTTGCAAGGCCCCAAGATTCGTATCGGTTCATTCAGGAATGGTTCCGTCGAATTGACTGAAGGTACCATGTTCGCGCTGGATGCGGATATGGATATTGCAGCGGGTGATGGAACTGCGGTCGGTATCCTCTACAAGTCTTTACCCGATGATGTGATCCGCGGCGATACTTTGTTGCTTGATGACGGCGCTATCGTATTGTGGGTGGATGATGTTGAAGGATCTAAAATACACTGTCGCGTCGTGGTGGGCGGGACGCTTTCAGATAAGAAAGGCATCAACAAGCAGGGGGGTGGCCTGTCAGCGACTGCGCTGACCGGAAAGGATATGCAGGATATTAAAACAGCGGCCGAGCTTGAAACAGATTATCTGGCCCTGTCTTTTCCTCGCAATGCCGAAGATGTCAATCTGGCTCGTGACCTGTTGCGTAAGGCCGGCGGGCATGGCGGCATAATTGCCAAGATTGAGCGTGCCGAGGCGTTGACCAGTATTGATGAGATCATTGAGGCTGCTGACGCCATCATGATTGCCCGTGGTGATCTGGGCGTGGAAATCGGTGATCCGGAATTGCCGGGGGTGCAGAAAAAACTGGTCGCCCGGGCCCGTAAAATGAATCGTGTGGTCATTACGGCCACGCAAATGATGCAGTCCATGACCGAGAATCATACTCCGACCCGTGCGGAGGTTATGGATGTGGCAAATGCCGTGCTGGATGGTACCGATGCGGTCATGCTGTCAGCAGAGACATCGGTCGGTAAGCATCCTGCAAAAGTGGTTGCTGCCATGGGTAAGATTTGCCGGGGTGCCGAGAAACAGCGCGAGGCTATGATTTCTAATCATCGCACGGGTACGACTTTCGATTATATTGATGAGGCTATCGCCATGGCGACCATGTACACGGCGAATCACCTGGGCGTCGCAGCGATTATTTCTCTTACTGAGTCAGGTGCAACGCCTCTATGGATGTCCCGTATCAGCTCGGGTATCCCGATCTATGCGATGACTTCCCGCGTGAAAACACGCCGTAAGGTGACGTTGTATCGGGGGGTCTATCCGGTTAGTTTCAAGTCGGATTTTGCCGATCACACCATCGTCAATAAGGAGACCGTTGATGATCTGGTACGGCGTGGTGCGGTGCGCGATGGGGATCTGGTAATTATTACCAAGGGCGATCTGGCCGGTATTACCGGGGGAACCAATGCGATGAAGGTTGTTAAGGTCGGGGAATTGCACGCTCCGGAATATTGTAAAATTGATTCATGAGGCTTTCGTTTACGGACGAAAAATTAGATTGTTAAAACAAGTGAGGAGATAGTAATGGCTCTTATTTCAATGCGACAATTGCTGGATTATGCCGCCGAAAATGATTTCGGCATGCCGGCTTTCAATGTAAACAACATGGAACAGGTTCACTCCATCATGCAGGCTGCGGATGCAGTGGACAGCCCGGTTATCATGCAGGGTTCCGCCGGTGCGCGTTCCTATGCGGGCGAACCGTTTCTGCGCCACCTGATTATTGCGGCTGTTGAGCAGTATCCGCATATTCCGGTTGTTATGCACCAGGACCATGGTTCTGAACCGGCGGTATGTCTGCGTTCTATTCAGTCCGGCTTTTCATCCGTCATGATGGATGGTTCGCTGATGACTGATATGAAGACCCCGGCTACTTTTGAATATAACGTCGATGTAACCAGCCAGGTTGTTGAGATTGCCCATGCCGGCGGTGTGACCGTGGAAGGCGAGCTGGGTTGTCTGGGTTCGCTGGAAACCGGTGAAATGGGTGAGGAAGACGGCCATGGTGCGGAAGGCAAGCTGGGCATGGATATGCTGCTGACTGACCCTGAAGAGGCCGCCCGGTTTGTCAAGGCGACGGGGGTTGATGCACTGGCCATCGCTATCGGAACTTCCCATGGCGCATACAAGTTCACTAAAGAACCTACCGGTGACATTCTGCGTATTGATCGCATCAAGGAAATTCACAAGCGTATTCCCGATACACATCTGGTTATGCATGGTTCTTCTTCCGTACCTCAGGACTGGCTGGAAATTATCAATAACCACGGTGGTGACATGGGCCAGACTTACGGTGTTCCGGTTGAGGAAATACAGGAAGGCATCAAACATGGGGTGCGTAAGGTTAATATCGATACGGATCTGCGGATGGCTTCTACCGGCGCGATTCGTAAGCATTTGATTGATAATCCTGCCAACTTCGACCCGCGCAAGTTTCTGAAGGCTTCCACAGCGGCCATGAAGGATATTTGTCAGGCGCGTTTTGAGGCTTTCGGTTGTGCGGGCCACGCTACCAGGATCAAGCCTGTTTCTCTCGACAATATGGTTGTGAGTTATGCAAGCGGGGAGCTGGACCCGAAGGTCAGCTAAACCGGCTTTTGTTTGCAATACGCAAAAGGGGGCTGGCGTTCATCACTACCCATGCCTCTCGCCCGGAGTGCGCGAGTTAATAAGATCATCATCCTGTTTGATGCGCAGCAAACAGGTTGTTGTGGGAGAACATAAGTGAAAATCGAATCATTGAAAATTAAAAATTTTCGAGTTTTTGAGGATATCCATATTACGGAAATGCCGGGATTCTGCGTATTTGTCGGTGCCAATGGCAGCGGCAAAAGCACATTATTCGACATATTCGGCTTTTTGAAAGATGCGCTGACAGGCAATGTGCGAACAGCCCTGCAAAAGCGCGGCGGTTTTCGGGAAGTCGTAACACGGGAAAACACTGATCAGCCCATAGAATTTACTCTGCAATTTCGCCTTTCCATCGGCGGCGTGGAGCGCCTGGTTACGTATGTTCTGAACATCGAATTACGTGATAATAAACCCGTTGTGGCGCGGGAAATATTGCGCTATAAGCGCAGCAGCTATGGTTCGCCTTACCATTTTCTGGATTTTCGGAACGGTTCCGGTTACGCCATTCTTAATGAAGAAAACTTCAATGAGCAGGATGCCGAGTTGGACCGTGAGGAGCAGAGTCTTGATAGCCCGGATATTCTGGCGATTAAGGGGCTGGGTCAATTCCAGCGTTTCAGGGCCGCCAACGCCTTCAGGCAGCTCATTGAAAAATGGCACGTATCTGATTTTCATATCGGCGAAGCCAGGGCATCTGTCGATGCCGGTTATGCCGAGCATTTATCCTCAAGGGGGGATAACACTGCCCTGGTAGCCCAGTACCTCTACGACCAACACAAACCTGTATTCGGTCAGGTGCTGGAGAAGATGAAGCGCAGGGTACCTGGTGTTGAAAATGTCGAGGCCGCTGAAACAGACGATGGTCGCATTGTGTTGAAGTTTCAAGACGGCAGTTTCAAGGACCCGTTTATTGCCCGCTATGTATCCGATGGCACCATCAAGATGTTTGCCTATCTGTTGTTGTTAAACGACCCCTCGCCTCACCCGCTGCTATGCGTGGAAGAACCGGAAAATCAGCTTTACCCCAGCCTGATGCCTGAGTTGACAGAAGAGTTCCGCAGCTATTCGGAGCGAGGCGGTCAGGTTATGGTCACCAGCCATTCGCCTGATATTCTCAACAATGCTCAATTGAATGAGATTTTTTGGCTGCAAAAAGAAGGTGGCGTTACCGGAGTCATCAGGGCGGCAGACAATGCGCTGTTATCCCGCCTGGTGGCAGGTGGCGATCGGCCGGGATACCTGTGGAAAGAAGGATTGTTTGAGGGGGCCGACCCTGAATGACACGACTGATTTTTATGCTGGAAGGACCTTCAGACAAAAAGCTGTTCGATAAGCTGCTGCCCAGAGTTCTTCCTGATACTGTGACTTTTAAATGTATCGAGCACGAAGGCAAGAGTCGGCTGGAACAGTCCATTCGCAATAAACTGAAAAGCTGGAATGTCCCTGGCGACTGGTTTGTTGTAGTACGGGATAAAGACCGGGGCGACTGTCTTGAGCTTAAGGCTCAGCTAAGACAGCTATGCGAAGCTGGTGGTCGCCCGGAAACATTGATCCGTATCGCTGTTCACGAGTTGGAGAGCTGGTTTCTGGGTGATTTACAGGCTGTAGAAAGAGGCTTTGATATTACCGGCCTTTCGGGAGGGCAGAGTAGCCGAAAATATCGAAACCCGGATTTACTGCCGAATGCATATGATGAACTGAAAAAGCTGGTAAAAGACTATCAGAAAGTATCAGGTGCCGAAAAGATTACCCCTCATCTGAATATAGACAGCAATCAATCGGAGAGCTTCAGGCAGCTATTGAGTGGCCTGAAGAGCTATGTGGGGCGCATCCAGGATTGAATATCTGCCGCCTAGCCGGATCGTCGAACTACCGTACTATTCACCGGGAGGTATCCGGGCGGCGGGGGGACGCTGGTTTTGTCGCAGGGTATTCTTGATGCCGATAAGATCTGTGCGGCTAGCCTCCATCAGAAGCCGGAGTTGCCATTCGGTTCAGCGTCGTGATCAAGTCATCAATGGAATTACAACCAGGCTGACAGCTTGTCCCTTCGCAAAGGTAGGCGATAGTGGTTTCACCTGCGGCTTTACTGGCAAGGCTGTCAGGTAAATCCGCCGTATCGTTCGGTATGCCAAATACCATGCAGTCGGGCCTGTATTCCTGATTCAGCCTTTTGTGCCATTGGGATAATGCTTCTCCTGCGCCGCGCAATATCACCGTGCTCACCGGGCGGTGGTATTCTTCCAGCGCCAGTAACATGGAAACACACCCCTGGCCCTGTTCCCGCATCGCAGGGCCGGCGGCTTTTAAGCAGCGTTCAGTGGCCTCCAGATAATCCGTGTTTGCCAATAAGTACCCCAGACGTTGCAAACTATAGGCTGCAATTGCATTTCCGGCGGGCAAGGCATCATCGGTGTACGGTTTGGGCCGCTGGATGAGGGGTTCATGATCGTGGGAAGTAAAATAAAAGCCACCGTGGTCCTTATCTTCAAACTGTTCCAGCAGTGCATCAGCAAGCTGGCAGGCAAATTCAATGTGCTGGCTATGCCACTGATATTGCAGTGATTCGAGTATCGCGTCAATCAGGCAGGCATAATCATCGAGATAGGCGTTCAGATGGGCTCTACCGTCTTTGCAGGTGGCAAGTAATCTGTTGTTTTGCCAAAGCTGCCGGTGGATAAAGTCCAGCGCTTTCCGGGCGGAAACCGCCCATTCCGGTTTGTCGCAGTGACGGGCCGCTACCGTCATCCCCTTGATTGCCAGGGCATTCCAGGATGTCAGGATTTTTTCATCGCGTCCGGGCCGGTTACGCAGTTCCCTGATATCAAATAGCTTTAGCCGGGCCGCCTGAAGCCGCTGTTGTACCGTATTGATATCCCAGCCGGACTTTTTCGCAATAGCTTCTATGCTTTCACAAACATGTAGATGCCATTTACCTTCAAAATTGGCGGGGCGATTAAGGCCATAGCGTAAGCGAAATATATCAAGCTGCTCCCATGAAAGAGGTTGGGAGATCTCTCCCTGGACCCAAGCATAGAATTTACCTTCCTCACCGTCTGAATCAGCATCCAGAGAAGAATAATATCCTCCTTCGTTCGATTGCATTTCCCGCATCAGCCAGTTGGCCGTTTCGGTACAGGTGTGCAGAAATAACGGATTCCGGTTAATGGCGAATGTCTGGGCGTAGAGCGCCAGCAAGGGCCCATTGTCGTACAGCATTTTTTCAAAATGAGGAATCTCCCAGCGATCATCCACCGAGTAGCGGCAAAATCCCCCTCCAAGCTGGTCGTTTATGCCGCCCAATGCCATTTTTTCCAGGGTGAACAATGCAATATGAAGGCTGTCCTTGTCTTGATGCCGGCCGACGCCGCTTCGGAGTAGTCGCTCAATGTTGCCGGGATGTGGGAATTTAGGGGCGCTGCCGAACCCGCCCAGTTGACTGTCAAACGTGTTTTTTAATGTTTTAATGGCTTTCTTTATCACGCTGGAGTCGACCATTTTCGAGCCGGGGGTGCTTTCTGCAATACGATGCAAAATGAGGCCGAGCTGTTCGTTTCTACGAGCGAGATCGTCAGGGTTGCGCAGATACCAGTCATAAACATGCTGCATAAGCTCCTTGAAACCAATCATCCTGCCGTGCGTCTCTCTGGGGAAATACGTGCCGGCGAAGAAGGGGACCCGGTCGTCGGGCTGTAAAAACAGGGTCAATGGCCAGCCGCCCGGTCGTTGCGTAAGTATCTGGTGTGCTGTCTGGTAGATCTTGTCGAGGTCGGGCCGCTCTTCACGATCAACCTTTACATTAACGAACAGCTTGTTCATTAACGTGGCTGTTTCAAGGTCTTCGAAGGATTCATGCGCCATGACGTGACACCAATGACAGGCTGAATAGCCAATAGATAATAAAATAGGCTTGTCTTCATTTTTTGCTTTAGTTAAGGCCTCTTCATTCCAGGGATACCAGTTGACGGGATTTTCCGCATGTTGCAACAGGTAGGGACTGGTCTGGTCTTTTAGATGATTGGTCATTGAGATGGGCGCAGAGAGTGCGGGATTAAGGCTATAACATCTTTGATACGAGAATCTGTATTGATTTTATCCAGTGATAATCGGGTTATTCGATAATAACATGAAAATCATGAAACCCATGATTTATTAATTGTTCAATCATGTTGTCGGCAAGTTTCACTGTCGAAAGCGGACCGATACGTACTCGATAGATTGGAGATGAATTTGAATCGTGACTCTCCGTTATAAAGGCGTTTGAAATGACACTCAATGTTGTTTTCAGGCGCAGGGCTTCGGCGTTCTCTCTGACACTAAAAGCTCCAAGCTGTAGATAGATTTGTATATCATCATGCCGGAAAGATGGCTCCATTGTCTGTATGCCCTTTCCCTTGCCCGATCTCCAGGCCAAAGGCTCAATGGCTCTGACTTCAACGAGTCCGGTGCCTTTGAGGGCGATCCCCAGTTTCTGGGCGGCTGCATAACTCAAATCAATAATGCGCCCTTTGTAGAAAGGCCCACGATCATTGATGCGTACAACGATGGCTTTTTCGGTCTCCAGGTTTTTAACTTCCACGTAGGTCGGTATAGGTAAGGTCTTATGGGCCGCTGTCATAGCATACATATCGTAGGTTTCACCATTGGATGTCTTACGACCATGGAATTTTTTACCGTACCAGGAGGCTATGCCGCGCTCCACGTAGTCCTTGCTGTCGTCCAGGACATGGTAACGCCTGCCGAAGACAGCATAGGATTGCGGATTGCCCATTCTGCTTTTTGGTTCAATCCGGGGAATGGCATCGGCGATGACGTGGTTATCCTTATAGTCGGCCGGAGGTCCGTCATCAGAATAATATTTTCCATCTGAAGGTTTCGGCCTTTCTCCGCCACCGCAGGCAGATAGCAATAACAGAGTGGCCGAAATGAACGCCAGTCTAACAAATGGCATGGTTTAATTTTGCATACCCTGTCTGATACGCTGGCTTAATTGATAAACGGCCATGGCATAAAGGTTACTGTGATTATATCGTGTAATGACATAAAAGTTATGCAGACCCAACCAGTACTCATGCCCATTTTCCAGTTCCAGTTGTATGGGAGTGGCCAGCGATGAAGATTTCACGGGCTGAGTGGGGAATAGATTTTTCCTGGATAGTTCGCCAATGGTGTGTGTTGGTTTCATATCGTATTTGGCGAATTCCCTGCCTTTGAAATCTGCCATTATCGTAATTGCTTCGCCTGTGTGCCAGTTGTGATGCTTGAAGTAGTTCGCCACGGAGCCAATTGTGTCATCGATATTATTGAGCAGGTCACGCTTGCCATCACCATCAAAATCAACGGCATAATAGCGGTAACTGCTGGATATGAACTGCGGTTTACCCATCGCCGCCGCATAGGAACCTTTCAGGTCGAAGGGTTTAAATCCTTCCTCTCTGACCAGCAATAAATAGTTCTCCAGTTCGCTGCGGAAAAATTCCCCCCGTCTGGGGTGGTCGAAGCCCAGTGTTACCAATGTATCAAAGGCCGGATATTTCCCCTGGTATGCGCCATAGAACGTTTCAACACCAATGATTGCCGTAATGATTTCAGATGGAACGCCATATTGCTGCTCGGCCTGCGCCAGGGTTTCCCGATGCTCCTGCATAAACGCAATGCCCTGTCTGGTCCGCTTGTCGGTAAGGAAAATCCTGCGGTATTTGTACCAAGGCAGTCTCTCGGCCGGTTTCGCAATCGCCTCAAGGGTTTTGGTTTGTTTGGTTGCCCGGCTAAACCAATCGACCAGTTGTGATTTATTGAATTGATGTTTGTTGTGCATCATGTCAATGAACTGTTTAACATCACCACGAGATTCATAACCGGCCAGGGATTGACAGGAAGTAAGAAGGGTGAGTACTAAAATGGATGTAAAACGTGCGAGCATCTGAACCTCAAAAATCTTCGTGTCGGAATAATTTTTTATGCGTTTGTACGGACATGATCATACCGAAACCAGCTAACAGTGTAATGATAGATGTTCCACCATAGCTGATAAGCGGTAAAGGCAGTCCCACAACCGGTAATATGCCACTGACCATGCCGATATTGACAAAGACATAAATGAAGAAGGTTAAACACAGACTGCCTGCCAGCATTTTTGAGAAGCTATCCTGGCCGTGCGCGGCGATATACAGCCCCCGTCCTGCGATAAACAGATAGACACTCAGAAGAACTACCAGTCCCATGAAGCCGAATTCTTCACCGATAACGGCAAAGATAAAGTCGGTATGTCGCTCGGGCAAAAACTCCAGTTGCGACTGAGTGCCGTTCAGCCAGCCTTTACCATAGGTGCCGCCGGAGCCAATAGCTATTTTGGCCTGAATGGAATGCCATCCGGCATTGAGTGGGTCGCTTTCAGGATCAAGCAGCGTCATAACACGACGTTTCTGATACTCATGCAGTAGAAAATACCAGGCCGCAGGCAGGGAGGCGATGCCGGCTATCAATAGACCAATGAGTGTTTTCCAGCGAATTCCCGCTAGAAAAACGACGAAAAAACCTGAGGCGGCGATCAGCAGTGACGTTCCTAAATCGGGCTGCCAGATAATCAAAGCAAAAGGCACGCCGATCAGGACACCTGCGAACATCAGCCGAGGCCAGCTTGGTGGAAGCTCATACTCTGAAAAGAAACGGGCCAGCATGAGCGGCAGGGCCAGCTTCATTATCTCGGAAGGCTGAAAACGAAATATACCGAATACATCAAGCCAGCGTTGTGCACCCTTGGCCTGCACTCCATAAAAAATTACTCCGATAAGCAAGGCCAGACCAATCACATAAAGCCAGGGCGTCCAGGCTCTGAGTAACTGAGGTGAAAGCTGAGCAATGGCGAACATGGCGATTAGTCCGGAAAACAGGCGTATGGATTGCTTGATTAGAATATCGGTTTGCTGGCTACCTGCGCTGTACAAAATAATGAAGCTCAGCGAACACAGAACAAGAATACCCAGCAATAACATGCCGTCAAAGTGTAGTTTGTGTAGTAATTCTTTCATGGCTGATTTGCTGAATGGTTTTCTGATTTGAGGGCGAGCTCACCCGATTCAATCCCTGGGGCCAGCCAGGCCTTAATCACTTTACCGGCCACCGGTGCGGCCGATGAACTACCGCTCCCTCCGTTTTCCACAATAACAGCAACCGCAATTTCGGGATTTTCCATCGGAGCAAAGGCCACGAATAGCGCATGATCACGATATTTTTTTGCGATTTTGGTTTCGTCGTACTTCTCATTCTGCTTGATACCGATGACCTGTGCCGTACCGGTTTTACCGGCAATGGTATAAGGAATGTCTTTGTCTAAGCGACGTGCGGTTCCAGTTGGCGAATGAACCACGTCCTTCATGGCCTGTATGACCTGATCCCAGTGTTCTTTTGCGGTCCTGGGAATTTCATTGACTTTTTGGATATGGGTCCGGATTTTTTCTCCGGTGCGCATATCTTCAATTTCTTTAACGAGCCTCGGGCGAATTCTGACTCCACGGTTCGCCAGCGTTGCCGTCGCGGATGCGAGTTGTAAAGGAGTGGACAGGGTAAAGCCCTGGCCAATTCCAGTAATCAGGGTCTCACCGGGATACCATGGCTGCCCGTGTGTCCGGAGTTTCCAGTCTCTCGACGGCAACAGGCCGGACGGCTCATTCCGCATAGCAAGCAAGTCAACGCCGGTTTTTTCGCCGAACCCGAACAATGCCATGTAATCATGTAAGCGATTGATTTTTAACGCCTTTGCCAGTTGATAATAAAACACATCGCAGGATTCGACGATTGACTTGTTCATATTGACCGTCCCATGACCGCGTTCTTTCCAGCAGCGATATCGATGGGTATCGCCCGGCAGGCTGTAATAGCCGGGGCAATTGATGCTGTGGTCATGTTCAATCACACCGGTTTCTAGGCCCGCCAGAGCCACAAAGGGCTTTATTGTGGAACCGGGCGGATAGCGACCATGGAGGGCACGATTGTAGAGTGGGCGGCTTTCGTTTTCATTGTAGGCTTTATAGCGTTTATGATCAATGCCATCAACGAACAGGTTTGGGTCGTAGCTCGGCTGGCTGGCAAAAACCAGAACCTCGCCGGTTTTGGGAACGATAGCGACGACTGCTCCGCTTTCCTCACCCAGGGCCTTCTCGGCGATACGCTGTAATTTCGAGTCTATGGTCAGATACAGGTTCTTACCAGGCTGGGCGGTGACGCTTTCGAGTTTTCTTAATATCCGGCCTCGCGCATTGATTTCAACCTGCTGTACTCCAACGCTGCCATGCAGGGTGTCTTCGTAATGCCTTTCAATGCCGGACTTTCCAATGTGGTTGGTGCCGCGATAGTCAGACTCGTCCAGTTGATCGAGTTCCTTTTCACTGATGTGCCCGACATAACCAACGACATGGGCTGCATGCTCTTTTTGAGGATAATAGCGGCTCAGGCGAGCCACAATATCAACGCCAGGCATATGATGTTGATTGACAGCGACTTTAGCGACCTCCTCATTTGTCATTTTCAGGCGCAATGGAATGCCCTGAAAGGAGGAACGGCGTTTTTTTATCTTGAAAAAGCGCAAGCGGTCAGCATCACTGATTTCGATAAGGTTTACTATATCCTCCAGTGTTTTATCCATATCAATGACACGCTCGGGCGTAATTTCCACACTGTAGGAGGGTTGGCTTTCAGCCAGTAACACACCGTTACGGTCGAATATCAGTCCGCGGGTGGGTGGGATAGCGACAAGCTTGACGCGGTTTTCTTTGGACAGGGTTGCATAGACGTCATGCTGCATGATTTGCAGATAAACGAGCCGACCAACCAGTATCACCAGCAGGATAATGACAAAGATGACGGCTTGAATCACCCGTATATGCAGCAGACGATTCTCGCTCCGATAATCTTTTATTCGGGCTCCAAGAGGCATGGTCGGCTATCTAACGTTATATTGCCTTCGGATATCCCGTAATACCATTAACAACCATGGCCAGAGCAGGGCACCTGTCAAGGATGGAAACCAGTATGACCAGGTAATACTTACCGTAGATGTCATATCATATATCCACAGCAGCAATGCCTGATAAATGAGCAGGATGAATCCTATGACGACTGATTGTTGCCAGAAAGGATACATTCTAAGGCGGAGGTGTAGATGCAGCATGATAAAAGCGACCACAGCGAGGGCCAGGACATGTTGCCCGAGCAGCGCCCCCTTCAGCACGTCAAGCGCTATGCCCAGTATCCAGGCGACACTGACACCGATACGCTGAGGCAATGCCATGATCCAGTACAATAATACCAGTGCGGCCCACTCCGGCCGGTAATCGGTGACAATTTCAGGCAGAGGCAAGACTGTAAGCACCAGAGCGACTGCGAAGGTGATAAAGATGACGTGTAGCGCATTTGCCGGTTCCCGAATCATTTCCTGGCCTCCTGTTCAGAACCCCGGAAAGTTTCGACGCCCCTGTTCCCTGGTTGTTGATCCGATTCTGACCAGACGAGCAATACTTCTCGATTTCTGCCAGAATTGGCGACTGGCGTAGCATAAACATTGGAAAATGCTGCAACGCTGTCCTGTTCCACCTGACTGATTTCAGCTACCGGGTAGCCATAAGGAAATCTGCCACCGAGTCCTGAGGTAATCAGGATGTCACCACTTTTTACATCGGCATTGGTGGTCAGATATGGAAGTTCGAGTCGATAATTCTCCTGACTGCCGACAGCGATAGATTGAATGCCGTTACGTGCAACCTGCACCGGAATAGAGTGATCGGGGTTTGTAATGAGCATGACCGTCGAAGTATAGAGGCTGGTATGGATAATCTGGCCGACAACCCCGTAAGCATTAATAACTGTCTGGCCAATAAAGGCCCGATCAATTGTACCCTTGTTAATGACAATCTGTCTTTTCAGGGGTTCTGTTTCAACGTGCAGGACTTCGGCGACCAGGACCCGGTCAGCATACCGGGTAGATGAATCCAGCAATTCCCTGAGCCGTATGTTTTCGGCTCTAAGTGCGGCGTATTTTATGTTTCGGGCACGTAGTTCGGACGATTCCTGCCTGAGCTCTCTGTTTTCCTGCAGAAGTGTTTTATGGGAGGTAAAGTTATCACTGGCCCACCGAAGCCCCGCCAGCGGCAGATCAACGACATACTGAATAGGTGATAATACGAGGGCGAGGCCACTACGTAATTTTTCCAGTTGTCCAGAGTGGTGATCTAAAGTCATGAGGGCAATTGACAGGATAATTCCCACGACCAGACGTGTGAGATTAGACGGCCCCTTGAGGAAAATTGGGTTAATAGCTGTTTTCCTGTTTTGACTGACTTTTCAGGTTATTTATCCTGCCACTGGAATTTTTGAATGACACCCAGTAAAACAGGTTGATCGGTGTCGGCACTTTATCTCATATTGATTGCTGGTCCAGTGCGAAGATTCCGGCACCTTTCTGATCGATGACTTCCAGAATTCGCCCCCCTCCGCGTGCAACACAGGTGAGGGGATCTTCCGCGACGATAACCGGCAGGCCGGTCTCCTCCATTAGCAGGCGATCAAAGTCACAAAGTAATGCCCCACCACCTGTGAGGACAATTCCGCGTTCGGCGACATCGGCACACAGGTCCGGAGGCGTCTGTTCCAGGGCTGTCTTAACCGCTCCGACAATCCCGAAAAGCGGTTCCTGCAAGGCCTCGAGAATCTCGTTGCTGTTCAAAGTAAATGTTCTGGGAATCCCTTCGGAGAGATTTCGGCCCTTGGCCTGCATCTCCTTCATTTCTGCGCCCGGATAGGCTGAACCAATTTCACACTTAATGCGTTCTGCCGTCGCTTCACCGATCAGGATGCCATAGTTACGACGCACATAATCTTTAATGGCTTCATCAAAACGGTCGCCACCAATTCTAACAGAGGCCGCATATACGATACCGTTCAGTGAGATAACGGCGACTTCTGAAGTTCCACCGCCAATATCCAAAACCATGGAACCACGCGCCTGATCAACGGGCATCCCGGCACCAATAGCTGCCGCCATGGGTTCATCAATGAGGTAAACCTGACGTGCGCCCGCACCGTTAGCCGAATCCTTGATAGCGCGCCGCTCTACCTGGGTCGAGCCATATGGCACACACACGAGTACACGCGGGCTGGGTTGAAACATACGGGCTTCATGGACCTTGCGTATAAAATGCTTCAGCATTATTTCGTTATAGGTGAAGTCTGCGATGACACCATCCTTTAGCGGGCGTATCGCTGTAATGTGACCCGGTGTACGACCCAGCATGCGTTTAGCATCCAGTCCGACAGCCTCTATGGTTTTACCTCCACGCCGTACGGCGGAGTCTTCGCGGATAGCGACAACAGAAGGCTCATCAAGAACAATCCCCTGTCCCTGGGAATAGATTAGTGTATTGGCTGTCCCCAGATCAATAGAGAGATCGTTAGAGAACAGCCCCTTGATCGCATTAAACATCCTGTTGATACCCCGCATTAGTCAGGCTGCGCACTTTAACAGCCCACTAATGTTGAGGGCAATAGCCGCGACAGAGAATGTCAGCCCGAAGCCGCCATGCCCCCTTTAGGTTAGTCGCCCTAACAACCGTTGGCTGAATAACCCGGGTTCTGTCATAACAGAGTTTTCTGCAATTTCTGTTTTCCGTGCGCTGACAGGCCCGAGATGAACTTGTTCACAGTGCCCATAATAAACTCCGGCATGATTCAGAAATTTTTGAGATGGCTCTGGCAACTGTCGGCAATTGTTGCTTTACTCATGCTGAACCTGTTGATGTTCTTTCTGGCCTTTTCGCCTGCCTCGCTCTTCCATCGACCGTACAGGAGGCTGTTTCGCTACTGGTGCCAGGTGTTTATCCGCGCCCTGGATATTGATGTAAGGATTCACCAGCATCACCGTGAGCCCTTGCCGGAAACATACTGTTCATCTTTAGTATCCCTTCGTTTAAGAGACTGCAGCAACGCTTCGATGGTCAACCGGTTGCTATTGTCACCATTGATGTCGGCGAACCAGCTTCGCGGATCAAGCCGTTTCTCAAAAAAACCGATTCCAGTGAACTGTCTGTGCTGATGGACCTGGACGACAAGATTCACAAGCAATGGAATATCTACGTTTTCCCAATCTCATTCCTGCTTGATCAGTCGGGGGCCATACGGTATGCCGCTGTGGGGACCATGAACTGGAGTGACCGGTCGGTTATAAACACTATAAATAAACTATTGAGCCGGGGAAGCTCTGATTAGATCAAAGTTTCCCTGAAATCAAGTCAACTATCCCGACAGAACGGTATGCTTTACAATTACAGCAGGTTAAAAACATAAGGAGACCGCTCGTGAAATCACCCGCTCAGATTACGGTTACCGGAGCCGCTGGTAATATCGGATATGCCCTTGTCTTTCGCATAGCATCCGGGCAGATGCTTGGAGAAGATCAGCCCGTCATTCTCAGACTGCTGGAAGTGCCTCAGTCCGTGGCTGCCCTGAGGGGTGTCGCCATGGAACTGGAAGATTGTGCGTTTCCCCTGTTGCAGGATATCGTGCTCACTGACGATTTATCGATGGGCTTTCGCGGTAGTGATTATGCCCTTCTGGTTGGCGCCAAGCCGCGCTCCAAAGACATGGAGCGAAGCGATCTGATCACTGATAACGCGAGAATATTCGCCGCCCAGGGACGGGCCATAAATGAGCACGCGGCAAGAGATATCCGCGTGCTGGTGGTCGGTAATCCGGCCAACAGTAACGCCTTGATTGCCGCAACTAATGCGCCGGATATTAATCGTCAAAATTTTACCGCCATGACTCGGCTTGACCATAATCGCGCCAAGACACAGGTCGCAATCAAAACCGACCATCCGGTGGCGGATGTAAAGCATATGACCATATGGGGCAATCATTCTTCCACCCAGTTTCCCGATCTGAGTAACTGCCTCATCAATGGGACACCGGCTTTTGATCTGGTCACCAAAGACTGGGCAACTGACTATTTCATTCCCACGGTGCAGCGTCGTGGCACAGCGATTATTGAAGCCAGAGGGGCTTCATCAGCCGCCTCTGCGGCCAACGCGGCGATTGAGCACATGCGTAGCTGGGTGTTAGGTACGGAAGGAGACGATTGGGTCAGTATGGCAATACCCAGCGATGAGGGGCACTACGGCATAAAGGAAGGACTGGTTTTTTCTTATCCCGTAACCTGTTCAGACGGGCAATACAAGGTTGTCACAGAGCTGGAAATTGATGATTACATGCAAAAGAAACTTGAAGCCACTGAGCAGGAACTGATTGAGGAGCGCGATACTATATCGGATCTCCTGGAACCCGGGAATTAGCGCAGGGGCTCGGGGTAAAATCAAAAGGCCCTGACAGGTCGGGATGGACTTGTCAGGGCACGGAAGACAGCAATACGATTAAAGAGGATGCGCTGCGTATCGGCCACGCAGCATATGGATATAGTCCGCAAGGATACGGGCCGCCTCTTCCAGCTTGATTTTCAGAACGGGATCATCATCGTCTTCTTCGATGAAATCGTCGTCATCCCCGTCCTTATCTTCCAGAGTCAGTCGTTCCATACCCCGTGATTCACGAAACAGGTTTTCCAGTTCCAGATTGCGTCGTTGTATCTCGTCACGCTCCTTACGCCGTATTTTTTCCACCAGGCTGATGGCCTTTTTATCCTGTGCCTTACGCAGTTCACCGGCCAGCGAAATCAGATACTTGAAGCCGGCATCTCTGGCAACACGGGATTTATGCTGATCACGCAGATATTCCACGTTAAACCAGTCACCCGACATGCGTGTAAAATTCGCCGGTTCTACCCTGGCCCATGGCAAGGCGTTATCGAGTGACCGCTCACCACGGTCATCCTCTATATTTGTCGTTGGAAAAACGATGTCCGGGCGTACCCCCCGATGCTGGGTGCTGTCTCCATTGATACGGAAAAACTGAGCCACCGTTACCTTGAGCTGACCCAGATTTTCCGCACTCTTCCCATAATTATTCAAGTCAACCAGGGTTTGTACCGTGCCTTTGCCAAAGGTCGGTTCACCGATAACGATTGCACGACCATAATCCTGCATTGCACCCGCAAAGATCTCGGACGCGGACGCACTGCTCTGATTCACCAGAACGGCCAGAGGCCCATCGTAGATGACCGCAGGGTCGGGGTCTTCATTAATGTCAATATCGCCACGGGTCCCCTTGACCTGCACGACCGGCCCTTGTGGAATAAACAGGCCAGTAAGCTCCGTCGCCTCCGCCAGCGAACCACCGCCATTGTCACGCAGGTCAATCAGCAGGCCATCAATTTCCTGGCGCTGCAATTCGCCGATCAGCTTTCTCACGTCCCTGGTGGTGCTTCTGTAATTGGCGTCACCGCGGGATCGAGCCTCAAAATCGAGGTAAAATGTCGGCAGATCAATAACACCGACCCTGGTCGCCATTGATTCGCCGGGAATCTCGATGATGGAGGATTTGGCCGATTGCTCTTCGAGTTTGATCTTGTCGCGCACCAGAGTAATTTCCTTCGTTGGTCCGTCAACGCCAGAGCGATAGGGCAGCAACAGCAAACGAACCATGGAGTTTTTCGGGCCACGGATCAACTCGACCACATCCTGCAAACGCCAACCAATCACGTCAATCATTTCACCCTGATCCTGTGCAACGCCGATAATGCGGTCGCGGGATTTTAGCTGGTTACTGAAATCTGCCGGCCCACCGGGAATAATTTTCTGCACTACCGTGTGTTCATTCTTGATTCGAAGCGACGCACCAATACCTTCAAGGGACAGGCGCATGTTGATATTAAAATTTTCCGAGTTGTGCGGGGAAAAATAAGTCGTATGAGGGTCTATTGAATTGGTGTATGAATTGACAAACACTTGATAGACATCATTTACCGTCTGTTGGTTTGCCCGTCTCAATATCCGTTCATATCGCTTAGTCAGCGTTTCCGTTATTTCTTCCGGATCCTTCCCGGAGAGGCGCAAATTCAGAATGTCATTTTTGACACGCTTACGCCAGAGGTCGTCCATCTGTGACTCACCGGATAACCAGGGCTCTCCTTCGTAATCGACGCGATATTTCTCATTGATCGTCAGGTCATGCTCCCGATTGAGCAGTTCCAGCGCATGGTGAACACGCTCTTCGACCCTGAGCTTGTACACATTATAGATTTCAAAGGCCGGAGAGGTGTCCGACCCGCGGAACGCGTCATCCAGACGGTAACGATATTTTTCAAAAGCCGCGATATCAGCGGAAAGGAAAAAATGCTTGTTGGGGTCAAGTGTTTCAATATAACGGTCCAACATCGCTGAAGACAGTCCATCATCAAGGCTGGGGCGGCTGTAATGAATGCTACTGACAAGGTCCGCTATCAGTCTGGTCGATCTGTCCTGGGTGGCCCCCGGCACCAATATGGTCGCGCCACCCACCATGATAGATGTAATGACCGCCAACAACACGGCAAACCATTTTATGATCTTGCTGGACGTATCCATCCTTACTCTCCCGGCTGAATCAGCATTACAGACTGTTTATAACACTAAAGTCGCTGACAAGTTCACATTTCCGGCGCTATAGTACCGCCTTGACCACATATTAGGGAAATGGCGATGCTTACAGTCATCTCTCCAGCCAAAAAGCTGGACTTTGATACATCCGGGAAGCCCTTCGATACAACCAGACCGGCGCTACTTCCGGAATCACGGAAACTAAACAAAATTCTGCGTGAGTATTCATCCCCGGATTTAATGGAGCTCATGCACATCAGTTCAAATATTGCCGAGTTAAACGTGGAACGCAATCACCAGTGGAAGACACCATTCACCGAAAAGAATGCCAGCCCCGCTATAATGGCCTTCAAAGGGGATGTTTATCAGAGCTTGAATGCTGAGACCCTGAATAAAAATGATCTGGAGTTTGGCCAGAAATATCTTCGCATACTGTCCGGCCTGTATGGTATTTTGCGCCCAATGGATCTTATGCAGGCTTACCGGCTTGAAATGGGGACCCGATTGCAGAATCCACGAGGGAAAAACCTCTATGACTTCTGGGGGAATGCCATAACCGAAAAACTTGACGAGGAATTGGCGGGACACAAATCCAGGACGCTTGTCAATCTGGCCTCAAATGAATATTTCAAGGTCGTCAAGCCCGGGATTCTCAACGCCGATATCATTACGCCCGCTTTCAGGGAGCGCAGGGATGGCGATTTCAAAATAATTGGCATTCTCGCCAAGAAAGCCCGGGGGTTAATGAGCCGATTCATCATCAAAAACAGAATAGACAATCCGGATGATCTGAAGGGATTTGATCTGGACGGATATCGGTTCAATGAATCCTTATCCACGGACAGGAACTGGGCCTTTACTCGCGGATAAATCATACCCTTACTCACATTGCTTCAAGCATAATCTGCCGGAAATTATCGGTGCATTGAGCGGGTAATCTCGCTAGAATGCACACCTTACAGCAACCACCTTTCATGCCATGTCTTTCAGGAATATTTTTGTCTCGCTAACGCTTTTACTCTGGACGCTCGGCGGTTTTGCCGCGCCCCTGATTCCCGCGCCACCAGACTTCAAGGCCGGCGGCTACGTTTTGATGGATCATGCAACGGGCAGCTTCCTGTTGGAGAAAAACGCCGACACGCCTCTGGAACCAGCCAGCCTGACCAAGATAATGACGGCTTATATTGTCTTCGATGAACTCAAGGAGGGCCGGCTGACATTGGAGGAAGAAACCATCGTAAGTGAAAAGGCCTGGAGAACCGGTGGCTCTCGCATGTTTATCGAGGCAAACAAATCGGTTTCCATCAACGACCTGCTTCATGGGCTGATCATTCAATCCGGAAATGACGCCGCAGTGGCCCTGGCCGAGCATGTCGCGGGGTCTGAAGAGATGTTTGCAGACATGATGAATCAGAAAGCGAAGGCACTTGGCATGAACAATACCAATTTCGTGAATGCCGCGGGCTGGCCGGCGGACGACCATGTCACCACGGCAAGAGATCTGGCCATACTGGCGCGTGCAATGATCGATAATTTCCCGGACCTGTATCAACTGCACGCCGTCAGGTCCTACGAGTACAATGAGATTAAACAGTACAACCGGAACAAACTACTGTGGCGAGACGGCTCTGTCGATGGCATCAAAACCGGTCATACCAGGGCCGCAGGATACTGTCTGGTGGCCTCCGCGGCCCGTAACAATATGCGCCTGATCTCGGTCATTCTGGGCATGTCCAGCGAGCGGGCCCGCAACCGCTCTTCTTCCAGATTGCTTGATTTCGGCTTTCGATTCTACGAGTCCAGGGAAATTTATCAGGCAGGACAGGAGTTGACCCGGGGCCGGATATGGAAGGGCGAAAAACAGAAGATCAGCCTGGGATTGGCTGACAAGCTGACCGTTACAATCCCCAGAGGGAGCTACAACACCTTAAATGCCGAGCTGGAATTCAGCGAAAAAATTGCTGCGCCGGTGAAAAAAGGCACCATCATGGGCAAGGCCATTATTACCCTTGGTGAAAAAAACCTGGCCACTTTGCCGCTGGTTGCCCTGGAAGATGTCGCTGAGGGCAGTCGCTGGATACGGATGGTGGATTCCATACGGCTCATGATTGAATAAGGATGACTATATTTCTTAACGGCGAATTCCTGCCACTCGAGCGTGCCAGGATTTCCCCGCTTGACCGAGGCTTTCTCTTCGGCGATGGCATTTATGAAGTCATACCGGCTTACGCCGGGCGGCTGTTTCGTGTTGAGCAACATCTCCGGCGTTTGCAGAACAGTCTAAACGCTATCCGCATGACTAATCCGTACTCCAGTCAGGAGTGGCAAAATATCCTGCAGCGCCTGATGTCGAGACAGGATTACGACGACCATATGATATACCTTCAGGTAACACGGGGCGCTGACGGCAATCGCAACCACGCCATACCGAAAAATATCGAACCCACTGTTTTCATCATGTCCTCCAGGCTGGAAACGGGACCGGTATCCACGAAGCACCCCGGGGCTCGCGCCATTACTCAAGAAGACAACCGCTGGCGGCATTGTGACGTTAAAGCAATCACCCTGCTGGCCAACATTCTGCTACGGCAACGGGCCATTGACCAGGAATGCGCGGAGACATTCCTTATTTGCGATGGGCAGGTCACAGAGGGTGCAGCCAGCAATATTTTTATTGTTCGCGACGGGACATTATTTACTCCACCTGCAGGCCCTATGCTACTGCCCGGTATAACGCGGGACCTGGTTCTGGAAATCGCCAAAAACATTGATTTCCCTCATCGGCAAAAACCCGTTTCCGTAAGTGAATTATTTGCGGCCGATGAAGTCTGGTTTACCAGCTCCACCAAGGAAATTGTCCCGGTCATATCGGTTGATAACCGGCAGATAGGTACCGGAATTCCCGGCGAAGTCTGGCACAGGTTTACCGTCGCCTACGGTCATTGCAAAGAGCAACTGATAGCCGCAAGCTTGTAAGCAAAACAAAAAAGGCCCGTTTTTAGCGGGCCTTTGGTACTCTGGCCAGACTGACAATCAACGCTTGGAGTATTGCGTCCCTTTACGCGCCTTATGCAGACCGACCTTCTTACGTTCAACGGCACGTGCGTCACGTGTCACAAAACCGGCCTTGCGCAATACCTCGCGCAGGCTTTCATTATAAGCGACCAGAGCGCGGGTGATGCCGTGCCGGATGGCACCGGCCTGTCCGCTGTCACCGCCGCCTTTTACGGTAATTCTGAAATCAAGCCTGTCCAGACTTTCAGTTAAAACCAGCGGCTGGCGCACAATCATGCGGCTGGTCTCACGACCAAAATACTCATCCAGTGGTTGATTATTGACAGTAATATCGCCTTGACCTGCGCTCAGGAAAACACGCGAGGTGCTGCTCTTGCGGCGACCCGTTCCGTAGTATGCTTCGTTCATAATTAAAACCCTAAATATCCAGTGGCACGGGTTGCTGGGCCGCATGCCGATGCTCAGTTCCCGCATAAACCTTCAGCTTGGAATACATCTGACGCCCCAGAGGGCCTTTGGGCATCATCCCCTTAACGGCAGATTTGATTACCCGGTCAGGGTGCTGCTGCAACTGCTTTTCCAGGCTGATGGACTTCAGGCCACCAATGTAACCGGTGTGACGCTGATAAAGCTTATCCTTCATCTTATTGCCTGTAACGCGTATCTTTTCGGCATTGACGACAATAATATAATCACCTGTATCGACATGTGGCGTGTATTCAACCTTATGTTTGCCACGCAGACGGCGTGCGATTTCGCTGGCCAGACGGCCCAGAGTCTTACCGTTGGCATCAACCAGATACCAGTTTCTTTTGACCTCGGCGGGCCTGATACTTTTAGTAGCCATGGTGGTAAAAAACTTCTTGCTGTCAAAAAGGCGGGCCATATTATCGACAGACTCCCCCGGACACAAGTGTTTTTGAATGCCGCTTCGCAAAAGCACAGCGAATAATCTGCCATGCCACCCTTTAACCGGGTTTGCGGCCCAAAAACAGACCGCAAACCCAATAACGCTATTGCCACGCCTGACTTTGGCGAACATCGAAATAGAATTGCAGTGAGGCGCTTCAGCGTACCGGCTGTCAGCACAACGACATTCCTTATATTTTCAGCCGCTCCACCTCTTTTCCTCCCAGCAAATGCCGCTGGAGTATCTCCTCCAGATCTTCCTCGTCAATATAGGTGTACCAGATTTCCTGCGGATAAATCACCATCACCGGCCCTTGCTCGCAGCGGTCCAGGCAACCCGCCGTATTGACTCTGATACCGCCTTTGCCAGCCAGCCCCAGTTCCCTGCAACGCCTTTTGAGATAGGTGCGCCTGCCGGACGCACCGTGGGCTTCACAACATTCGCGCCCGTCTTTACGGCAGTTTGTACAAAAGAATGCGTGATATTTGTAGTACATTATCGGCGTGTCAGGGGGTTACCCGGATGATGTATTCTCGGATAATATACCCAACCAACAGCGAATTTGGATCATAATGACTTTATCCTGCAATTTACTGTACTACCAGACACCATGAGATCACCCGAATTACTGTCGCCTGCCGGCACGCTGAAAAATATGCGCTACGCCTTCGCCTATGGCGCCGACGCGGTTTACGCCGGTATGCCGCGCTACAGCCTGCGCGTACGTGAAAATGATTTTCTGGAAGAAAACCTGCTTATCGGGATACAGGAAGCGCACGGGCAGGGAAAACAACTATTTGTGGCCGCCAACATCATGCCACATGGTTCCAAACTGAAAACATTTCTGGACGATATCGCGCCGGTCATCGAGATGGGGCCGGATGCGCTTATTATGGCCGATCCCGGGCTGATCATGCTGGTCAGGGAACAGTGGCCGGATATGCCCCTTCATCTTTCCGTCCAGGCAAACACGGTCAATTCAGCCGGAGTAAAATTCTGGCAATCCATCGGCCTGAGCCGCATCATATTGTCCCGGGAGTTATCGTTAAAGGAAATCGCCGAAATCCGGGATGCCTGCCCGGATATGGAAATCGAGGTCTTTGTGCATGGCGCCCTTTGCATGGCCTATTCCGGCCGATGCCTGTTATCCGGCTATTTCAATCACCGTGATGCCAACCAGGGAACCTGTACCAATGCCTGTCGCTGGGAATACAGGCTGGGAGCGGGCCCGCAAGCCAATCGCACCATCGATATATCGGCAATCAACAAACTGGCGGACAGCGCGGCCATGGCCGGAGAAACTCAGCGCCATCCCCTGGCAGACCAAGAGTATTACCTGGAAGAGAAAAGCCGACCCGGCGAGTTCATGCCAATCTTCGAAGATGAGCACGGCACTTACATAATGAACTCCAGAGATCTCCGCGCCGTGGAGCATGTACACAGATTGACGGAGATAGGCGTTGATTGCCTGAAGATAGAAGGCCGAACCAAGTCTTACTATTACACCGCACGCACCGCTCAGGTGTATCGCAGGGCCATCGACGACGCAGTGACTGGCCGACCGTTCGACCCCGCCCTAATGGCGGAGCTGGAAAACCTCGCACAGCGCGGCTACACCGATGGCTTTTTTGAACGACATGAATCACAGGAGTTACAGAATTACCGTCGAGGCGCATCAAAGGCAACCAGATCCCGGTTCGTGGCGGATATCACGCAATACCATGCCGACTCCGGCGAAGCCGATCTGGAGATCAAAAACAGAGTCGCCGTCGGCGATGAGCTCGAACTCATCACACCGGAAGGCAACGAGAGATTCAAAGTGGACGCCATGCAGACATTAACAGGCGAATCAATTGATGTGGCTCCGGGCAGTGGCTGGAAGGTCCGTATCAAGCTCCCCAGGCCGATCGGCGATATGGCCATGCTGTCGCGCATGTTCGACACCACCGAAGCAGCAGCAACTCGGGAATTGCAGCAGGGATAAATCATGTTCCATATCGATCACCTGATCAGTGCCTTTGATAATGCGATGCGTACATTACATGGGGTCTGCAACAACAAACGCCCTGATCCGGCCGCCGGCATCAGGCAGACAGACCTATCGGATAGCGAGCGCGGACATGTTGCCGGCCTGATGCGCGTTGACCATACGGGCGAGGTCTGTGCACAGGCGCTTTACCAGGGACAGGCATTCACCGCCAAAGACGAATATACACGCCGGCACATGCTGCATGCCGCCGAAGAAGAAACCGATCACCTGGACTGGTGCAAACGGCGGCTTGATGAACTGGGAAGCCATATCAGCAGACTCAATCCCCTGTGGTATGCCGGTTCCTTTGTCATTGGCGCCGCCGCCGGAGTGGCCGGTAATCGCTGGAACCTGGGTTTTGTCATGGAAGCCGAACGCCAGGTGAAGGCCCATCTGGATAAACACCTGGAAGAGTTGCCGAAGCAGGACGAACGCAGCCGGGCAATACTACAGCAGATAAGAGAAGATGAAATCCGGCATGCGAATAATGCCCTGTACGCAGGGGGCGAACCCTTGCCGGAACCGGTTAAGCGAGGCATGCAATTGATCTCCCGGGTGATGACGACGACGGCTTACCGGATTTAATCCATGAATACCTCCTGGCCGCAACAGGCCAGACGGCACCAGCTTGTTCCTCATACTTGGAGAACAACCGGCCAGGGAGACGCCGGTCAAGTCACAATCTTCCTGACTGACTGTCCGCATAAGGGAATACGCAGTCGGACGGGATATGCGGATCAGCCACCCAGTCTGGAGCGCAGTATGCCGTTCACCTGCTTCGGATCGGCCCGACCCTGAGAAGCCTTCATGACCTGTCCCACAAGATAGCCCAGCACCTTTTTTTGCCCGGCCCGATACTGTTCAACCTGCTCGGGGCTGTTCGCCAGTATTTCATCAATCATGCCCTCGATAGCGCCGGCATCGGTAATCTGTCTGAGACCTTTGGCCGCAATAATCGTGTCGGCGTCATCTTCGGAAGACCACATTTGTTCAAAAATCTGTTTGGCGATTTTGCCTGAAATGGTGTTATCGGCAATGCGTTTAATGATGCCACCCAGCCTTTTCGCACTGACAGGACTCTGACCGATATCCAGTCCTTCCCTGTTCAGGGCACCGGCCAATTCCACGATCACCCAGTTGGCGCTCAATCTGGCCTCTCCGGTCTCAGTCAGCGCCTCTTCATAATAATCGGCCATTTCCTTGCTGCCGGTCAGCACCGCAGCGTCATACGCACTCAATCCCAGCTCTTCCATGAAACGGTGACGCTTTTCATTCGGCAGCTCGGGCATGGTCTGCCGAACGGCCTCTATGTAGTCATCATCAATAATAACCGGCAGTAAATCCGGGTCAGGGAAATAGCGGTAATCGTTAGCCTCCTCCTTGGATCGCATGGAGCGGGTCTCGTCCTTATCGCTGTCGTACAGGCGCGTTTCCTGAATGATCTCACCGCCGTTTTCCAGAATATCCATCTGCCGGTTCACCTCGTAATTGATGGCACGCTCGACAAAGCGGAAAGAGTTCAGGTTTTTAATTTCGGTACGTGTACCAAACTCGTCCCGCCCCTTCGGTCGCACCGAAACATTTGCATCGCAGCGAAACGAACCTTCCTGCATATTGCCGTCGGATATCCCCAGATACCGAACCAGCGCATGAACGGCTTTCATATAGGCCACAGCCTCCCTGGCCGAGCGCATGTCCGGCTCGGAAACGATTTCCAGCAGCGGCGTACCCGCCCGGTTCAGATCAATACCGGACATATCCTTGAAGCCCTCGTGCAGCGACTTTCCGGCATCTTCCTCCAAGTGTGCGCGGGTAATACCGACAACCTTGCTGCTCCTGCCATCGTCCCGATTGATTTCCAGCTCGCCCCTGCCGACGACAGGCAGATAAAGCTGGGAAATCTGGTATCCTTTGGGTAAATCGGGATAGAAGTAATTCTTGCGGTCAAATACCGAGCGCCTGCCGATTTCCGCGTTAATACCCAGGCCAAACTTTACCGCTTGACGAAAGACCTCTTCATTCACTACGGGCAAAACCCCGGGCAATCCCAAATCAACCGCGCAGGCCTGTGTATTCGGCTCAGCACCGTAGGCCGTGGAAGCGCCGGAAAATATCTTGCTCCGAGTGGCAAGTCGAACGTGAATCTCCAGGCCGATAACCGTTCCCCACTGCATCACGACCCCTCCCGCTGAAACCGCTCAGGAATCTGGCGGTGCCAGTCCGTATGCCGTTGATACTGATGAGCGACATTCAGTAACCGGGCTTCATCAAAGACATTCCCAATGAGATGCAAACCAACCGGAAGTCCCTGACTGAAACCACAGGGTATCGACATACCAGGCAAGCCGGTGAGATTAACGGCAATGGTATAAATATCCGATAAATACATCCCGATCGGATCATTGGCTTTTTCGCCCAGCTTAAAAGCCGTCTCCGGCGTCGTCGGCCCGACGATCAGATCAACATCGCCAAATGCCTGTCTGAAATCATCTGCGATAACGCGCCGCACTTTCTGCGCCTTGAGGTAATAGGCATCGTAAAAACCGGCCGACAAGGTGTAGGTGCCCGTCATGATACGGCGCTTTACCTCAGCACCAAAACCCTCGCCGCGCGAACGGGTGTACAGATCCGCCAGATCTCGCGGATTCCTACAGCGATAGCCAAACCGGACGCCATCCATGCGCGACAGATTTGAAGAGCATTCAGCCGACGCAACCACGTAATAAGTGGCAACCGAAGCCTTCATACTGGGCAGGGTGATCTCCTTGACAGATGCTCCCAGGGCCTCCAGTTGTTTAATTGCGGCCTGTACCTGCGCAGCCACCCCATCATCCAGACCTTCGTCAAAGAACTCCCTTGGCATACCGATCCTCAATCCGCCAATGCCGTCGTCCAGTGTCGAGGCATAGTCAGGAACAGGATGATCGACGCTGGTGGAATCCCGGCGATCAAACCCGGCCATCACATTGAGTACCAGGGCCGCATCCTGTGCATCGGCGGTAAAAGTGCCGGCCTGGTCCAGGCTGGAGGCAAAGGCAATCATGCCATAGCGGGAAATTCGGCCATAAGTCGGTTTCAGGCCGGTCACACCACAGAATGCCGCCGGTTGCCGAACGGAGCCACCCGTATCACTACCGGTCGTAACAGGTGCCAACCGGGCGGCCATAGCAGCCGCCGAACCGCCAGAAGAACCACCGGGCACCCGTTCGATATCCCATGGATTCCTTACCGAACCGTAATAGCTGTTCTCATTGGACGATCCCATGGCGAACTCGTCCATATTGGTCTTCCCCAGCATTACAAAGCCTGCCGCATTCAATTTTGCCACAACCGTCGCGTCATACGGAGCGATAAAGGTATCGAGCATTTTTGAACCACAGGATGTACGTATCCCATCGGTACAAAAAACATCCTTATGCAGCAACGGGATGCCCGTTAACGGACCTGCGTCACCGGCAGCGAGCCGCTTATCAGCCCTGCTCGCGGCGGCAAGCGCCTGCTCACGGGTAAGTGTAATGACCGCGTTCAAGGACTCATTCGATGAGGAAATACGGTTCAGAAAATGCTGCGTCAACTCGGTCGCAGAGTACTCCCTATCCCGCAGGCCCCTCGCTAGCCCAGCCACGGTCCTGGCATGCAGCTCAATCATTCAATCACCTTCGGCACCAGATACAAACCAGATTCAACCACCGGAGCGATCCCCTGAAATCTCTCCCGCTGGTCTTTTTCCGTGACCTCATCGGCACGCAGACGCTGCACTGCGTCAATCGGATGCGCCATTGGCATGACGCCACGGGTATTGATCTCACTGAGCTGGCTTACCAGATCAAGCACCTGCGACAATTTTGTCACATACCGGGGGATATCCGCCTCATCTATCTGTAGCCGGGCGAGCCCGGCGATGTTTCGGACATCTCCATCATTCAAAACCACCTTCAAATCTCCTCAAAAAACCGCAGTAAAAAACTGCTGGAACGGTACCACAGCCTGGTGTTTTTAGCAGGGTAATCGACGAGGAAACCCTCCGCTCCGGCAATACTGACAATACCAGGACACCGAGTCGCCATACCGCCATAAATGCGATAAACTCACCGCCCGCTAACAGCCGGACCGGTTTTGCAAGCACCATGTCTGAAGACGACGACTCCACCGACAATACCGCCGTGGAACTGCACAGTGGCATTATGGCGTTTGAAGCCAAACACTTCTCCCGCGCCATGCAACTGCTGCATCCCCTTGCGGAAGACGGCGACGCCGAAGCCCGGTATCGTGTAGCGGTCATGTATCAGGGCGGCCTGGGCATGGCAAGAAACGAGGCACAGGCATTCAGATGGATGCGGACTGCCGCCGAACAAGGCCACGCGCTTGCCCAGCACGGCCTCGGATTCATGTACATGGAAGGAGAATGTGCGGCGCCAAATGCCGAACTGGCCGTCAAATGGTTTACCAGGGCGGCAGCTCAGGGGTTAGCGGGATCACTGACCACCCTGGGCATGATGTACGAACAAGGGATCGGGGTTGAAAAAGACCCCGACAAAGCCCGGGAATACTATAAAAAAGCCGGGTTTTAAGAAATACTGAATACTGCTTATACGGTGAATTATCGTGGCTCTGGAGAGAGCACGGGCAAGCCCTCTCAGGACGACATATTCAAAGACGCCCTGAACACCTATGATCACGTCAAGCAGCGGCATTACAGGATCGAATAATACTGCCCGCTCATGCCGAAAATCTGCTCGCAGCCATTCCCGACGCATGAGGTACTCAAATTACCACTCCACAGGCACAACACCGCAATATCGAACAATCATCAGGCTACCTAAACGATATCATTACCCAATTGCTGGCTTCCTTGTGCCTATAAAGTAACAAAGTGAAATAAGCTCTATCTTATTTTACTTTTAATCAACAAAGTGAAATAAGCTCTATCTTATTTTACTTTTAATCAACAAAGTGAAATAATAATTTCTATATTTCACTTTTTGAACATACATGGCCATTAAGTTAGAAAAATATCGGTCCGGGAAATTTCTTAAGGGAGCTCAGTATCAATTTTTCTTGCCTGCTCACATTAATGAGAGTTGGAACTGGGATAGCCCACAAATCAATCAACTGGTTGAAAAAGCGGCAATCAGACTGGGAGAGCTGAATTCATATGCCCATCAGGTTCCCAATATTGATCTTTTTATACAACTGCATGTCACCAAAGAGGCTGTGGTATCCAGCCGGATTGAAGGCACCAAAACCGATATAGACGAGGCGCTGCTGCCCGAGGAAGAAATCAATCCGCAGCGCCGAAACGACTGGAGAGAAGTCAAAAACTATATTCGGGCCATGAGCGAAGCCATACTGACGTTACGGGAGTTGCCATTATCTTCGCGTTTATTAAAGCAGGCACACAGGGAACTACTCAGTAATGTTCGAGGGGAACACAAGTCTCCCGGTGAATTTCGCACCAGCCAGAACTGGATAGGTGGTATCAACCTGACGGATGCGGTATTCATTCCGCCCGAACATCAATATGTGCCCGAGTTGATGGGCGACCTGGAAAAATTTCTGCACAATACAGATATTCATATCCCGGAACTTATCCGTATTGCGATCGCACACTACCAGTTTGAAACCATACATCCCTTTCTGGATGGCAATGGAAGAATAGGCCGCCTGCTGATTACTCTATTTCTCGTCAGCAAGGGTATCCTTGATCAGCCGTTGTTATACCTCTCCACATATTTTGAAAAAAACAGAGCCCTCTATTACGAAAATCTGATGAGAGTGCGGACACACAACGATATGTTGCAGTGGCTGAAATATTTTTTGTCTGGAGTGGAACAGACGGCTACCGAAGCCGTTAAGACACTGACCCGTATCATGGAGCTGAAAACCGGTATCGAACGTCAGATACATGGCGAGTTCGGAAGACGGGCCGCCAGTGCAACATTATTGCTGCAAGAGCTATTCAAACAACCCATAGTCAGTGTGGATCAGGTAGCAACATTCTGTAGTGTAAGCTATCGGCCAGCCAATAATCTGATTGCCCTGATGTGTGAGCACCGCATCCTCACGGAAATCACCGGACAAAGCCGTAACAGGCTATTTGCATTTAAGCCCTATCTGGAAATTTTCAACATTTAAGGAAATTATGATTAAATCAGAGTTTCCTGCGATACAAGGATGTATTGCCAAAAAGAATAACAAAAATCACATGGTTGTTTTCCGCGCTCTGACAAGTCCAGGATGGAGTTGTTCAGAGCTTCCTTAAGTACAGATAATCACACCTGCCCGGCTATTTCAGCCAATGCCCTTGCGCCGGTGCTTCATCTTTCGATGCCTGTCGCCACAACCCTTCAAGATCAGAACTGACGCACAAACCGCAACTCAAGACGGTTGCGGTCATAACCATACAACTGTGCATTTGAGTTGCGCCGCTCATTCACAAGCTGCAACTGCGGGCTGAAGCCATGCAGCGTGAAGGCGCGATTGGATGCCGAGAGGCGCACGATACGGGTGCGGTCCTCACGGGAAGAACCGTCTGTGAATGGAGACCAGTTGCCTTCGTATTCGGTACGGCGCAGCTCACCGCTTGCCCCCACCGTGAACCCCAGTGGCAGGGCCCGGGAAGCTCCCAGCCGCAGCCACAAGGCCCTGTTGCGCCATACCAGGGAATCAGGGCGCTCCCGCCCATAACCGAATGCGGCGTCGATGCGGGTTGTCGAGGTCGCCAGCCAGGAACCGCCCAGCGAGAACGCGGTGACCGGCCCATCCAGCCCTGTCCTGCGCTGATAACCGCGCCGATGCCAGGACAAGCGCATATAGGAGGTCAACCGGCGCGTCAGACGATGTTCGGCCTCCAGGCGCAGCCCATGTTCACGGCTGTGGGAGCGGCCGGCGAGCCAGCGGCGGCGCGTACCACCGAGCAGGCTGAACTCCGTTACCGGGCCTGCCAGCCAGCGTGGTCCGATCTGCGCCGATACAAAGGTCTGATCAAAGTCCCTGCCGGCATATTCACGCCGGGCCAGATCGACACCGGTGCGCAGCCGCCAGCGTTCGCCCAGCGGATATTGATACTCGCCGCCGCCCCAGAACACCATCCCGATACCGGACTGCTCATCCGAGCTGTCATCGAGGCGAAACGGCAGGCCGCCGATCTCAATGACCTCTTCACCGGAGGAGGCGTTCAGGTTGCTGTCGGGGGCCAGTGAGATGCCAAAGTAGCTGCTCCAGCGGCGCCGCTCGCGGATCGCGTTCAGGAAACGATGGACATTAGACGCGACCGCGGCCCCGGGTCGGCCGGCCAGCACGCGCTCGAACTGCCGCTGCGCCAACTCGTCCTCACCCTTCAGGAAAAGTGCCTGCGCCAGCTCCAACCTGACCCGCACCAGTTCAGGCCGGTCAATCAGGATGGTGTGATAGGCCGTGATTGCCTCATCCAGCAGGGCATCCCCGGCGTCCGCCTCGATATCCGGCTGCCGGGATGCGCGGGACGCCGCCAGACCGAGCAGGAACAGCACATCGGTCTGGTCTGCATGGTCGGCTGCCAGCGGACGCAGGATCGACAATGCCTCGTCAAAGCGCCTGTCTTTAATCAGGGTCCGCGCCTGATTGACCTGGGGGTCGGATGACAGATGTTCACGGCCTTCCGCAGCCAGGGCAGTGGACGGATACAGCAGCGCCAGGGCGATCAGCACACCGGCCAGCGGCTTGGTCATGGAGAATATACGCGATAGACGGGGCGGCCAGCCGCCCCGCCTTTATACGAACAGGTAGAGATTACTGTCTGTGTGCACCGAAGGCACCCAGCAGGCTGGCGCTATCATCAGCAGCCCCCGCACCGAATGTCCCGGCCACTGAACCTGGATGATCGGTGGCGCTGTCGCCATTACTATAGAATTGACCGCCCCATCGGCCGGTGAAGGCGCTGCCGTCAAACGTCATGCTGGTAGCGCCAGTGAAGAATCCGGAGCCTGCACTACCGATATTGGCCGTCCCCAGCGTTAATACCGGATCCCCGGTAACAGCGTTACCGTCCTCCGTGACAGTATGGATCCGTCCATTAATGGTGCCAAGGGCAGAACTATTACCAAAATTAGCCGTCAGCGTGGCAAGGGCATCGACGTAACGGATCTCCGATACGTCGGTATATACGCCGGTTGCCACTCCGTCGTAGGTTGCCGTGCCGGTCAGCCCGGCGATATTGGCCTGCGTGAACGGGTCACTGCCATCCGCAAAGGCACCAACCGTGACATCGCTAGCGCTCTCCGCGTCGTTGGGAATGTACAACCAGATCCCGCCCGCTAGATAGTCGGTGTCTGGAGTGGTCCTGACTATTGTGGCAGGGACGAAAATCCAGTTGCCTGTAAGTGAACTCAATCTCCCGTTGCTTGTGCCACGTCCGCATAAGTCGCTTAGGCATCTGAAATATCCACTCTGACCATTGTACGTGCCAACGGTTCGATCCGTATCAAACCGCCCGGTAAACACTACACCGGAAACTCCGGAAATGTCGGTCGAGCCTGGCGGCCGGTCAGGCGTGAACATCCATGCCCCGGCGGTCGTTCGACCATTGACATACGCGCACGAAGCGGCGCAGGAAAATGTGCCTGATTGACCGTCTAGCGTACCTCCGAAACTCGTAGAACCGCCAACGCTTAACGATACCCCACTAGTGGCAACCAACGTTCCCGCAGAGACGTCTACGGTGCCGTCGTTGCCAGCCCCCAGCTGCTGCTCAGGCGCTTCGATATCGGAATAGATATCGACATATAAGTCACCGTCGTCGCCATCAAAGCGCAACCCGGAACCCTTGAACCCTAAGTCCCTGGCGTTTTCTACTATTGGGTATGAGGTATTAAGAGCGGCGTCGGACGACCCGAAGCTAATGGTGCTGTCATCTTCATCAGTTACAGTTATCATGTAGCTGTTCTGGCGCTCTCCGTACGTCACTGTTATGTCTACAGCATCAGTCGTGACACCACTATTAACGTTTGACGACTGCGTGACAGAACCACGGTTGGGCGTTGCACTGGCAGCCACTGATGATCGCTCCATCCTATACTCCTGCTCAGCCTCAGTCAGGTTGTCAAGCGGACGTACTACACCGCTGCCACCACCGCCACCACCGCCACCGCCACCACAGCCGGACAGCGCGAGCGCCGCGACTGTAATCATCGCTATTACGATGTTATAATATTGCTGATTGCTGATTGCTGATTGCTGATTGCTGATTGCTGATTGCTGATTGCTGATTGCTGATTGCTGATTGCTGATTGCTGATTGCTGATTGCTGATTGCTGATTGCTGATTGCTGATTGCTGATTGCTGATTGCTGATTGCTGATTGCTGATTGCTGATTGCTGATTGCTGATTGCTGATTGCATTATCTTGTTCCCCCTTAGGCTCCAAGCTAAAATATACATAAATATCAGGCTGAGAAAATTCCGCATCGGCCTGCCTTGTGCTGCTATTGTTGAACAGTGTAGCGCACTCCTAACAGAATACCCATAAAAAATTCAGGAACCACATTGATTCGCGCACATGAAACAGGCCCACTGGCTGGTTGGTGCAAAAACGTAAGGAATTCTGAGCCGGTCAGGGCTTCCTTGCCGCTATCGCTCGTCCAACCAGTCACCAATCGCAGGTGGTATGCTCCTCTGTGCCTTGCCGCTGACATAGATGCCGATATGACCGCCCGGGAATGACAGCTCGGTATAGTCCTTACTGCCGATTTTCTTTTTCAGCGCCTTGCTTGCGCCCGGTGGCACCAGATGGTCCTGTTCGGCATAGATATTCAGTACCGGCATTCGGATGTTTTTCAGTTTAACCTGCGTATCCCCGATAACCACTTCGTCACTCATCAGCTTGTTACCCTGGAAAAAGTCCTTGATAAACTGACGATAGGCCTCTCCGGCCTGGTCCGGGCTGTCGAATATCCACTTTTCCATACGCATGAAGTTCTTCAGCGCATCCGGGTTATCCATCAGGTCAACAACGCCCAGATATTTCTGCCCCATCAGCGCATAGGGCTTCAGGTTCAGGAACGTCCAGTTCAACAGGTCACCGGGGATATTGCCACAGGTATCCACCAGCAGGTCGATATCGACATTCTGCACCCAGTGGCTCAGCATATTGTCTTTGGTATGGAAATCAACCGGTGTCACCATGGTAATGAGATTTCTTATTTTTTCAGAGGACATGGCGCTGTAACATAAGCTGAAGGTACCGCCCTGACAGATACCGAGCAGGTTGATTTTCTCGACATCATGTCGGCCTCTGAGCACATCAACACAGTCATCAATGTAGCCGTTAATGTAATCATCCAGGTCCAGGTAACGATCACCTGCGTCGGGATAGCCCCAGTCAATCAGATAGACATCCTGACCTGCATCCAGCAATCCTCTGATAAGAGAACGGCCTTCCTGCAAATCCGCCATGTAAGGACGATTAACCAGCGCATAGACGATTAATAACGGCGTCTTGCCGGTCGCCTTGTTTTCAGACTGATAGCGATAAAGCACCAGCCTGTCGTCGCGGTAAATCTCCTCACGGGGCGTTACCCCGGATGAAATTTCACCTGTTTCCATCAGGCTGTGTACGCCTTTGGCAAATTTTTCATTGAACTGACGGACTTCGTTTAATATGTCCTGCGGTTTGATATTGATTGGATTCATGTCTGTTCTCCACCCGTATGGTTAATCGTTATCGCCCAGCATGGCCCTGGCCTGCTTGACCCATTGCTCTCGTGTAATCTTACCGGTTACATTGATCGCCTTTTCCAGGTCTTCAACAGACTGCTGACTCATGGTCGCCAACTGTTCCATCGCGGTGATGCCCTGTTCATAAAGCCGTTCCTGCACCCTGGGCCCGATACCCTTGATCCGTGTCAGATCATCTTTTTGCGTGGAAACCTTTTTTGATACGGCCTTCTCTCTGGCTTTCGGTGGCTTTTTGGCTCCTGCTTTCTCTAATTGGTCCATACGACCGCTCAATATGGCGAACTGCCTTCGCAGTTGACGGTTCTCGCGACGTGCCTGCTGTAGCTTTCTGGATACTGCCTCCAGGTCCGTTCGTGTCGGCAGATTCATTGCCTGATACACGTCTTCCATCAACTCACCGGAAGCCCGCTGAACGGCCATCAGACTATTCACCAAATCTCCATATACCACCTGATACTCGTCGCTCATGGCAAATCTGCCATAGACATCTTCGTTTACATCAATCCAGAAATCATACAGTCCACGCATTGAGTCAATCGGCTGTTCCAGTTCGCCAAATCTCTTTTTCGTCGCCTTGATTGATCGGATGCCCAGCCCGGCAAAGGCAATCTTATAAGCCTTGAGGGCCTCTCCATATTTGACAAGGAGTTCCACAAGCCGCTGCACCTTCGCCTGTTTTTCACGGCCATACCCCAGGGCCGGCATACCCAGCATTTTATCAAGTTGCTCGCGGGTCCTGCCTGTTTCAGGAAACATCGCCGCACTGAAACCGGGAAAATCCCAATCCTGGGGCGCCAGACCGCGCATCATGGAGCCAGCCATATCCTGCCAGGATTTCATCGCCATACGCTCGAAGCCAAAGATTTCTGGCATATCAATATTAAGACCGGACTTGAGCTGCTGCTTCCATTGTTTGAAACCGGCCTGCATCGTATCCAGCCAACTGTTGACCAGCTCTTCATTGGCATCGCTGTTTCCCGAACCGGCATTGTGAAAGGCCTCGGCCATCCTCAGATAGCTTTTTCCCATCTCAGCTGTGCGCTCCATGAAATCTTTTGCCGGTTCAGGTGCCTTCGGAGAGAACATCTGCCGCCATCTGTTAAAGGCATCAATAAACGATTCCGGCCAGGACTGGCCCATACCGGGAACAGTATTTGCGGAAAAGGATGCGAAAGGATTGCCCGCTGCAGAATTTGATTGCATCTGGTGCATCCAGTTTTGCCAGTAATCCTGTTGTGCCTTTACCCAGGCCTGACTGCCCTGCTCAAACCAGTCGGTGTTCGATGAAGCCATTGCTGAATTCTCCTGAATAAACCCTGTATTCATGTTGATTTCAGGTAGTCTAATGAGTATATTGCTGCAATGCAATAATTAAATCCCCAAATATTATTGGCATTGAGTTAATCAATACTGAGATACTGTTACATCGTCATGGAGAAAAGCATGGATCAGGAAATCGTTATTGTCGCTGCCGCACGTACCGCTTTAGGCAGCTTTTCCGGCTCCCTGGCATCGGTTTCCGCCGCTGACCTGGGTGCCAAAGTCATTCAATCCCTTCTGCAACGCAGCGGCCTGAAAGCAGAGCAGGTTGATGAGGTCATCATGGGTCAGGTTCTGGCCGCCGGTCAGGGTCAAAACCCCGCCCGTCAGGCTTCTCTGAAGGCAGGTATTCCTGAAACCACTCCGGCCATGACCATTAATATGGTCTGTGGCAGCGGCCTGAAAGCCGTTAATCTGGCGGCACAAACAATAATGGCCGACGAGGCAGACATCGTTATCGCAGGTGGTCAGGAGAACATGTCACAGTCCGCTCATGTCCTTCCAAATTCACGTGACGGCAGAAAAATGGGGACCTGGGAGATGCAGGACACCATGATCGTCGATGGATTATGGTGTGCATTCAACAACTGCCACATGGGCGTTACCGCTGAAAATATTGCCGGTAAATATGAGTTCAACCGTGAAGCGCAGGATCAGTTCGCGGCGCGGTCTCAAAACCGTGCAGAAGCCGCACAACTCAAAGATGTCTTCAGGGACGAGATCGTACCGGTCGAAATCCCGCAACGTAAAGGCGACCCTGTCGTATTCAGCGCCGATGAATTCCCCCGTCATGGCGCCACCGCTGAATCACTGGGCAGGTTACGCCCGGCTTTCAAGAAAGACGGCACGGTAACGGCGGGAAACGCCTCGGGCATCAACGACGGTGCGGCGGCGGTAGTCGTCATGACAGCCGAAAAAGCCAGAGAGCTTGACCTGACGCCTATGGCACGTATCGCCGGCTTTGCCAGCGCCGGCGTTGACCCCGCAATCATGGGTACCGGCCCTATTCCATCGACGCAGAAATGCCTGAATCGTGCAGGCTGGAAAATCGATGACCTCGATTTAATTGAAGCGAACGAAGCCTTTGCCGCACAGGCCATGGCCGTTAACCAGGAACTCGGCCTTGATGAAGACAAGGTCAATATAAGCGGCGGCGCTATTGCACTGGGTCACCCGATCGGTGCTTCAGGCGCACGCGTACTGGTTACCTTGCTTTATGGCATGCGACGCGAGAATGCGCGGAAAGGTCTGGCGACATTATGTATTGGTGGTGGTCAGGGTGTGGCCATGGCCGTAGAAAAAATCTGAGCATAAACCGGAAAACAAACACCGTGGAGGATACGATGGGAGCATTAAAAGGAAAGGTTGCGCTGGTTACCGGCGGTACAGGCGGTATTGGTAGCGCGATTTGCCAAAAGCTGGCCAGTGAGGGGGCAAAAATTATTACCACCTATCGCAATGAAGAAAAAGCCAGAGCCTGGAAAGAGGCGCAGAACTTCAATGTATCGATCTACGCCTGCGATGTCAGCCGCTATGAAGAATGTCAAAAGCTGCATGATGCGATCATGCAGGACTATGACGGCGTCGATATACTGATTAATAATGCGGGCATTACACGTGACAGCAGTTTCAGAAAGCAAACTGCGGAAAAGTGGAACGCCGTCATTTCCACCAATCTCGATAGCGTTTTCAATATGTCACACCAGTTTGTCAATGAGATGGCTGAACGGAAATTTGGCCGTGTAGTCAATATCTCATCCATTAACGGTCAGAAAGGCCAGTTTGGTCAGACGAATTACAGCGCCGCAAAAGCTGGCCTGCATGGCTTTACCATGGCACTGGCCCAGGAAACGGCACGTAAAGGCGTCACGGTGAACACTGTTTCACCCGGCTATATCGCAACCGAAATGGTGATGGCTGTCCCTGAAGATGTACGCAACCGGATTATTGCTGATATTCCGGTAGGACGGCTGGGCAGACCTGAAGAAATCGCGGCGCTGGTTGCCTTTCTTTGTACCGATGATGCCGGCTTTATCACCGGCGCCAATCTGGCCGCCAACGGTGGCCAGCATATGCACTGATTTTTATAGACGGCGGTGAAACAGATACCGGGCATTTTCCGCCACCTTTACAACGATATGATCCGTGATTGAGCTCATACCGATATTCGGCACTTCCTGCCGAGCGTTGTGTGGTGCACGTGCGGATAACGCAACATACCAGCGGTGATGCAAAAGTTGCCGCGCAAAAAATATCCTATATCCTCGACACGTTGCAACATAGCCGGACAGTACCATGACCGAAGAAAGACTCATCAAGAAATACCCGAATCGTCGTCTATACGATACGACGGAAAGCGCCTACGTCACCCTGGAGCAGGTCCGCCGGATGGTGCTGGATGAGATTCCGTTCAAGGTCATTGAGCAGAAATCCGGGACCGATATTACGCGCACAGTCCTGATGCAGATTATTATGGAACAGGAATCTGACGGCAGGCCACTGTTCACCATTGATATATTGAATAACTTTATCCGTAACTACGACACCGATACGCAGCAGCAGTTTACCGATTTTATTGCGCAAAGCACGAGCATGTTTGCCGAGCAGCAGTCCGTATTCGCCGAACAAATGAACAAGACCTTTAAGGGCACACCAATAGAGGCCTGGGCCGAGCTTGGTAACAGCCAGATGAAGGCCTGGCAGAAAATTCAGAAATCCATGTTTGGCAATAAAAAGGGGCGCCATAAAAGACGCCCATAGGAGGAGAGCATAAGGGGATTATGCCGCCATAAAGAGTCCGCCATTGATTGGAATATTGGCACCAGTCACATAAGCGCTCTTTTCACTGGCCAGCCAAAGTACGGTATGTGCAATTTCTTCCGGTTCACCCATCCGCCCCACCGGTACGCTACCGACAATCGCATCCAGCACCTTTTCAGGCATGGCCTGCGTCATTGGCGTTGAGATATAGCCTGGGGATACTGTATTCACAGTAATGCCCTTACGTGCGGTTTCCTGCGCCAGTGCCATGGTAAAGCCATGTAAGCCGGCCTTCGCCGCGCTGTAATTTGTTTGCCCGAACTGGCCTTTCTGCCCATTCACCGACGCGATATTGATGATACGGCCAAAACCACGTTCCAGCATACCGTTAATAACCTGACGGGTAACATTGTAAACAGAGTCCAGGTTGGTATTGATAACCGCATTCCACTGGTCCGGTTCCATCTTTTTGAAAGTGGTATCGCGCGTAATCCCGGCACAATTAACCAGCACATCAATCAGGCCGATTTTGGTAACTGCTTCTTCAACCATGCTTTTCGCGCTTTCATAATCCGTTACATCGCCGCCGACAATCTCAATATCCACGCCCTGTTCCCGCAAGGCCTGTTGCCATACCTCGGCCCGCTCTTTTTCGGAGCTATAGTAGGCCGCGACAACCTTATAACCGTTTTGGGCCATATCCATACAGATGGCACTGCCGATGCCACCGTTTCCACCCGTGACCAAAGCTGCTCTCATACGACTTTCCTTTTTCAGACTGACTTTACCAGCCCCGCTTTCACGGGGCGGCTCAGGTACACCTCAGGCGGCTTCTTTTAACAGATCGCCAGCCTGCTCCATTTTCTCTGCCAGCTCAGTTGTCGCTTCTTCAGTGATCGCAGACAACTCATCGTGAGTTTCCGTCAACAAGCCGGTATAATCACGCAGGTTGGCAACCATCTTCTCGCTGCAATTCTGTGCAAAGGCCAGTTGGGCCGCTACGGCCTGATTGAGATCAGTCTGCTGGGACAGCTTTTCCATATGCCCGGTGGCAGACTCAACACACTGGCTGAACATTTCAGCCTGTTTACCGACCAGTGTTTCACAGGTTTTCAGGTTCAATTCACCCAGACGCTTGACAGAAGCCGTGACGCTGTCGTTATATGATTTCATGAGATCAAAAATTTGCTTTTGCATCGAAATTCTCCGGTTAAGTTAAAATATATATTGTGCATTGCAATATATTGCGCCGCACAATAATGAATTCAAGAATGATTGTCAATTATTTTTTGCAGTGCATCATAATTGACTTATCTAATTGATTTTTATCACTTTTTGATTTTTTATAACGGTCACTGGCGACTTTATTCAAAAAAAAATTCCGATACTGGTATGCTAGATCCCGCCTTTCCAAGCACATTTCAGAATGATTGAAGTAAAAAACCTGTTTTTTGAATATCCCGGCAAACTGGCGCTCAAAGATGTCAGCTTCAATATCAAGAAAGGTGAAATCACCGCCCTCGCAGGCCCCAATGGGGCCGGAAAAACAACGCTGTTACGCAATCTGGCTGCCCTGGATCAGCCGGTATCCGGCAGCATCCGGATTGCAGAGGTCGATGTCATCACCAAACCACGTCTATGCCATGAAAAGGTTGGCTATCTGGCAGACTCCTTCGGCCTCTACGAGGACCTCACCGTAAGGCAGTGCCTGCTGTACATGGCACGGTCCCATGGTATTGCCGAAGATGCCGAGTCGGATGCTGTTGACCTAGCAGCCGCGAGATTACATATTGAGGATCGACTTGAACAGAAAGCCAGCACCTTATCACGTGGTTTAAGTCAGCGGCTTGCCATTGCCCAGGCTATTATTCACGAACCCGTAGTGTTGATGTTGGACGAACCGGCATCCGGCCTCGACCCGGAAGCACGCAGCCAGCTCTCAGGCCTGTTTCGTGAGCTCAGCGCCCAGGGCATCACGCTGATTGTTTCATCCCATATCCTGGCGGAACTTGAGGAATACTGCACCAGCATGCTGATCGTGGATAATGGAGAAATCCGGGAACATCGTCACGTCAATAACACACCCTCCGGGCAGTGTGTTATTGAAATCAGCCTTAGCCATGACAATGATGCGCTCATCGCGTTTCTTGAAGCCCATCCCGACGTGTCCTCCCTCAAGACTGAAGGGAAAAATCTCAGCCTTGCATTCCCATCAGAAAAGGCGCAGCAAACCGAACTGCTTCAGGCAATCGTATCCCGCCGGTTTCCGATCTGCCACTTTGCCGAACGCAAGGCAAGCCTGCAGGACGCCTATCTGGCCAGAGTCAAAACACAGGAATCAACGACATGCGATTGAATCCGGAATTTCAGCGTAATATCTGGCTGGAACTGACATCTCACCGCCTGCTCAGCATGCCCATCGTGCTGGGCATTATTTTTCTGATGATCTATCTGGTGAGGGACAGTTTCTTTAGCAAAGAGATGGCGGCTACCGCGACTTTTTTATTTTTTATCCTGGTTGTGATGTGGGGGAGCAAGCTGTCATCCGAGGCAATAACATCGGAAATCAGGGATAAAACCTGGGACAGCCAGCGCATGACGACCACTAACCCATGGTCAATGAGCTTGGCCAAGCTGTTCGGAAGCACGATATTCACATGGTATGGCGGCTTGTTATGTATCGCCGTACTGACTATCAGTTCTTCTCACACCTTATCCACCGCAGATAACCTTCAACGTGCGTACATCCTGGTATTGATCGGACTGCTCGCCCAATCAATATCGCTGGACGTCGCCATGGTCCGAATCAACAGTCGTCGACAAAACAAGAAGTACAGCGCAACGTTCGGTATGTTACTGGGCATGTCGCTGGGCTTTATCCTGATAATCCCCTTTATTCAGAACAACCCTCAACACTGGGGTGCTGTCAATACCACCAAATGGTTTGATCGAGATTATAACCAGCTCAACTTTGTTGCCTGTACACTGGCTTTCTTCTCTTTCTGGAGCGTCATTGGCATCTATCGCCTGATGAGGAAAGAGTTACAGGTAGCGAATACGCCGCTCGCATGGCTGCTGTTTTTAATCATCCTGCCCGGCTACATCGCCGGCTTCGCTGAAGACAGTTCACAAAATGCGGGGCGACTGAATCTCTACCTGTTAATTCTTTATTTCACCACCGGTCTGATGATCTATTTCGCCATTCTTTCAGAATCAAAAGACCCGGTAACATTTCGCCGTCTGTCTTTTCAGATACATCATGGTGGCGGAGAAAAAATACTGCACCATATCCCCGGCTGGCTGAGCGGCCTGCTTTTGCTGGGGCTGGTAACTATCACAATCCATATCCGCGATATCCCGACCGCGAATCTGCATGGGCCGTTTGTTTATCTCAATTTTTTTGCCGGCTTCCTTTTCATAATCAGAGACATTTGTATCTTTCTATTTTTCAGCTTCTCCCCCGAACCCAAAAGAGCCAATACTGTCTCGATTGTTTACCTGTTTTTGCTCTATACGGTTATTCCAATTATTTTCAATTCACTTGATCTGAGATCGATTAGTGCGGCATTTAACCCCTGGAGCATCTGGGGCTTTGGAAAAATTACAATTATTTCCGGCCTTATACAATCCGGCATCATGCTCTACCTTGTTGAACGCCGCTGGAGTGCGTTATCCGGCCGGACGTAAAACCCCATCTGGCACGGGTCTTTTTGCGATTAATGTATTTATAAGCCTATGAACGATTCAACATCAAGCAAACCCCGGCGTGGCGGTTTTCTATCCAGCCTCGCCTTTAACATTATTATTCCGGTCATTATCCTGAGCAAATTCAGTGGTACCGAGGATCTCGGGCCTGCCTGGAGTATCGTCGTTGCCCTGTCATTTCCAATCAGCTACGGCCTGTGGGATCTTAAGCAGTCCGGCAAGGTCAACGCCTTTTCCATTCTGGGGATCGTCAGCGTATTTTTAACAGGTGGCATGAGCCTGCTGCAACTCGACCCTGAATACATTGCAATCAAGGAAGCCGCCGTACCGGCCATTATCGGCATAGCGGTGCTGATCACGCAAAAAACCAAATATCCGATAGTGAAAGTGCTGATTCTGAATGATCAGATCATCCGGATAGAAAAACTTCAGTCCAGTCTGGAAACCCATCGGGCGACAGCAACATTCGAAAAAATACTGGCACGTTCTTCCTACATCGTTGCAGGCTCTTTCGCCCTGTCATCGGTCCTTAATTACGTATTAGCCAGGATTATCCTGGTCAGCCCGCCGGGAACAACGGCATTCAGTGAAGAGCTTGGAAAAATGACCGCACTAAGTTATCCCGTTATTGCCCTGCCCAGCATGATCGTCATGCTGGCGGCTGTCTGGTACCTGTTCAGCCAGATTGGCAAGCTCACAGGCGAGAGTATTGAGAACTTTATTGTCGGTGCCACAGAAGAAGAAACCAATCAAGCGTAGTATAAACTGAAACTTAAGGAAACTCTGACTTAATCAAACTTCCTTAATGGTAAAAGGGCTTGTCAGCCCTTAAATGCCTTATCACCTGCCAGCCACCGCAACTCATCTTCGGTACTATCGCGCCCAAGTATTTCATTACGATGAGGGAAGCGGCCAAATTGTTCCACAATTTCACGGTGATGACGTGCAAACCGCGCATTATCCTGCAAACCAGCCACTTCAAACCTGACGACGGATAAATTCTGATCATCCATGTTTTCACTGTGCATCAATGGCATATATAAAAATGCGATCTGGTCTCTGGGTAACTGAAGGTCGTACCCCTGAGATATGGCCCAATGGCTTATTTCAATCGCCTGCGATTCGGTTGCAAAACTTGCCGGATTGCCGCGAAACATGTTCAGCGGAAACTGATCCAGAATAATGGCCAGTGCCAGACAACCTTCAGCCGTTTGCCGCCATGTATCCAATTCACCACGGCGCGCCTGATTCCAGACCGATTCGTACTCATTCAGAATACGTTCATCAAGCACCGGAGTCGAATTAAACCATTGCGCCCTGATATCACCGGCATACCAGAAATCCAGTATATCCTTCGGCATAATGTCCTTATTACCGCTCATCAGAGTATCTGTAGCACATCCTCCGGCGGCCTGCCCAGCACCGCCCTGTTGCCGTTAATCACTATGGGGCGCTCAATAAGTCCGGGGTTCTCAACCATAATTCTGATCCACTCACCATCGGGTCGCTCATCCTTTTCTGACAAGCCAAGCTCCTTAAACAAGGCCTCTCCGCTACGGATCAACTCAAGCGGCTTCTTACCCAACATGCCAAGAATATCCGCTAACCACTTTTCAGATGGTGGTTCATTGAGATACTCCACTACGGTGTAATCCAGCCCTTTTTCGTCCAGAATGGCCTTGGTCCGGCGACTCTTGGAACAGCGAGGGTTATGATAAATCGTAATATCAGACATATATTCCCCTGAAGTCTGTCGGCACAGATATGACTCTGTGCCCAGATAGAAAGTAACCGGTCACTTTTTTCCGGTACCACTACGGTGAACCGTATCGGGCCTTCATATCATGATGTACGCCGCCTAGCCTGCCACACCATGCTCTCTGGTCGAGAAAAATCGAACCTCCGGCCAACGCTCCATAGTAAGATCCAGATTTACCCGGCTGGATGCAATATAAACCAGATTACCACCGTGATCATAGGCCAGATTATCCGCCAGCTTTCTTTTAAATTCCTCAAACCGCTTCTCATCATCTGATGAAATCCAGCGTGCCGTCTGTACCGGTACGGCCTCAAACAGGCAATCAACCTTGTACTCGGCTTTCAGGCGTTCCTGTACCACATCGAACTGTAGTACACCGACTGCACCGAGTATCAGGTCATTGCGCCTGACAGGCTTCAGTAGTTGCGTTGCGCCCTCTTCACACAACTGTTCCAACCCTCTGATCAGAGCCTTCATTTTCAAAGGATCTTTTAGTTGAGCGCGCCGAAAGAGTTCAGGCGCAAAATTCGGAACACCGGTAAAACGAAATTTTTCGCCCTCGGTAAAAGTATCACCGATATTGATAGTTCCATGGTTATGCAGGCCTATAATATCTCCCGCATAGGCCTCTTCAATATGTTCACGACCCGCAGAGAAAAAGGTCAGCGCATCGGTAATTTTCATATCCTTGCCAGTTCGTACATGGTGCATCTTCATGCCCTTCCGGTAGCTGCCGGAACAGATGCGCATAAAGGCGATTCTATCCCGATGCTGCGGATCCATATTGGCTTGTATCTTGAAGACAAAGCCCGTCAGCTTCGCCTCATCCGGCTTGATCTCACGCTCATCACTGATCTGAAAATGTGGTTGAGGCGCATATTGCACAAAGTCATCAAGTAACGGGCGAATACCAAAACCGTTCAGTGCCGTACCGAAGAACACGGGCGTCAGCCTGGCCCGCAGATAAAGTTCCCGGTCAAATTTATGACTGGCACCCTTGAGCAGTTCTACTTCATCACGCAACTCCCGAGCCTTGAGGCCGAGCAGCTCATCAAGACCGGGATTATCCAGCCCTTGAATGACAACATCTCCTTTCACATGACCACGCTCACCGGGCTGGTAGAGATAGACCACATCTTCATAAAGATGGTAAATCCCCTTCAGTTCCCTGCCCATCCCCACTGGCCAGGTAATTGGCGCACAGGCGATCTTCAAAACCTCCTCGACTTCATCCATCAGGTCAATCGGGGCTCGCCCCTCTCTATCGAGCTTGTTTACAAAGGTATAAACGGGGGTATCACGCAGACGGCAAACCTGCATAAGCTTAACCGTCCGTTCTTCCACTCCTTTGGCGACATCAATAACCATCAGTGCCGAATCGACGGCTGTTAACGTCCGATAGGTATCTTCCGAAAAATCTTCATGGCCCGGAGTATCAAGCAGGTTCACTATCGCACCGCTGTAGGGGAACTGCATCACCGACGACGTCACCGAAATTCCCCGCTGCTTTTCCATTTCCATCCAGTCCGATATCGCGTGATGTGCCGCCTTACGCGCTTTTACCGTACCGGCCAGCTGAATCGCCCCGCCGTACAACAGAAACTGCTCAGTTAAAGTGGTTTTACCGGCATCCGGGTGAGAAATAATCGCAAATGTGCGGCGTTTGGCAATCTGGTCGCGTAAATCCGGCATAGTAAGGCGTAATCAGGCAGGGCGCACATTGTAATGCAGTTCAAGAACCACCCCAAGCCGGGGGCCAGATTCAATACCTAATGAGACAAAATCAAGCGACCAGCATGAGTTACCGATAGAGGTTATCGCCGTCACTGTGCCCGCTTTTGATTGACCGCCTTAACCATCAGTGAACCCCGGTAGAACGGATAAAACCGGTAGCGGCTTGGCATTGCAGCAATAATCGGTGCCGCCGGCAATAATACCCCCGGCGGCCATGCCAATCGCTACCAGTGCAGCTTCCACTGTGCGCCGATGCCGTGGTTGGTTTTGCCTTCACCGTCCCGGCGGCGCAGGGCCTTGATGTCCAGCTCCGTGTCCGGGCCGCCCGGTGCCGACAGCAGGCGCCAACCCACGGTCAGATCGCGCCCGGAACCTGAAGATGTGCCGGACGACGACAGGCCCGCATATGGAATGCCGGTGGCGCCGTCACTCAGGGCCAGGCCCCACTCGCCCTCCAGGCTCCAACGACCGGAGGCCGAACCGGGCTGTGAGGAATCACCCTCCAGCGCCTCCGATAACGAATCCGACAACAACCGGTCCAGGCCGCCAGAAGCCGCGGCGGTGCCGTACTCCTGACGCACACTCAGCGACGGGCCGTAGGCCGTGTCCGGTTGCAGCTCGTAGCGCAGCGAACCCGATACGCCCCACTCTCGCCGCTCGGCGGCATCATGATCCAGCAGACGCCGACCGCGCACATCCACCGTCAAGCCCCTCGACGGCAACTCCCAACTGATACCGCCGCCCAGTTCCACTCCCACTCCGTCGCTGCTATCGCCGCCGTCATAGCGCATCCCCAGCTCCAGTTCCGGTACCAGGCGACCGCCGTCCGCCTGCGGCATCTGCCACGACCACTCCAGGCCCAGACGCAGCCGCTGCGTGTCTGCCGTCAGGCCCGCTACGCCCCCGTCATCGTCATTCGATTCAATCCGCGCCAGCGTCGCATCCGAGGTCAGCTCCAGCTTCAGACCGCCTGCCTCCACCGGCCGCTCCAGCAGCGTGCCGCGCAGCCCCACCGAGGCCGATAGCTGATTAATGTCATGCCTCGAATCAGCCGATGTCGAACTCTGCTCCAGGTTGCCAAGGCCATAACTCGCCGCCGCCCATAACTGCAATCTCTCGGTGACGTTGTGTCGGATATACGGCAGCAGCGACGCCAGCGTGCTCGACAATTCGCCCTGGGCACTCGCTCCACTCCAGTCTCCAGTGCCTTCGCTGTATGACAGCGCCAGACCCAGCAGCGTCCGTCCGTTGTCGCTGTCCACTCCCAGCAGGCCGGTCGTCACCTCGCCATCCACCGTGACCCCCTCGCGGGCATCTTCGTAGCGCGAGTACGACGCCTGACCCCACACCGAAACACCGTCCTGATCGGTGTACACGAAACGGCTGCCGCTCAGCATATCGCGCAGCGACAGCGTCCTTGACAGGTTCAACAAGCGGTCAACCGAACCGGCCCCCAGGCCATCGCCATGGCCGGCGCCCTGACCGAAGCCGTCCGCACCCAGACCCGATACATCACCGATTCCATGATCGACCCCAGGCAGTGCACGACCAGAGGACAGACCGCTCACATTGCCCGACAGCCCCGGCGCACGATCCGTCAACGAAAAACGCGCATCCAGGCCGCCCAGCATATGTTCTAACGCCATCAGTCCGAAGCGCGGCAGCCAGGTCTCCTGCGCCGCCTGCATCTGCGATGTCTCGGTCTCTCCGTCCGTCACCGTGACAACCACCGATTCCGGACTCAGGCCGTCCGTCGGGTAGCGGCCACCGTCGCCGTTGCTGATGCGGTGGCCGATGCTCGCCGTGCGTGCTCCTCCGGGGTGGTCTATGTCGTCAACCACCCCGGTCACCGTCACGACCTGGGCCGTGTTCCAGTTAACCGTCGTGAACGTCAGCGTCGACGGGCCTGCCGTCGCCGCCGTCGGCGTGTCGGAGGTCACCGTCAGCTGCACCGGTGCGCCCGGCTGCGAGTCCAGCACTACCGTGTAACTCGCCGTGCCGCCATTCTCATTGACCGTCGCGACATCAACGCTGATCGTCACTCCCGGGGCCGCATCGTCGTCCGTCACCGTGACAACCACCGATTCCGGACTCAGGCCGTCCGTCGGATAACCGCCACCGTCTCCGACGCTGATGCGGTGGCCGATGCTCGCCGTGCGCCGATTGCCGGGGTTGTTGATGTTGTCGTCCACTCCGGTCACCGTCACTCTCTGAGCCGTGTCCCAGTTAACCGTCGTGAACGTCAGGCTCGCCGGGCTGACCATGGCCGCAATCGGCATCGTCGAGGTCGTGGTAATCTCGACATCGCCCGCCGGCTGCGAGGCCAGCTCCACCGTGTAGCTCGCCGTGCCGCCATTCTCATTGACCGTCGCGACATCAACGCTGATCATCACTCCCGGGGCCGCATCGTCGTCCGTCACCGTGACAACCACCGATTCCGGACTCAGGCCGTCCGTCGGATAACCGCCACCGTCGCCGTTGCTGATGCGGTGGCCGATGCTCGCCGTGCGCCGATTGTCGGGGTTGTTGATGTTGTCGTCCACTCCGGTCACCGTCACTCTCTGAGCCGTGTCCCAGTTAGCCGTCGTGAACGTCAGGCTCGCCGGGCTGACCATGGCCGCAATCGGCATCGTCGAGGTCGTGGTAATCTCGACATCGCCCGCCGGCTGCGAGGCCAGCTCCACCGTGTAACTCGCCATGCCGCCATTCTCATTGACCGTGAAATCCTCCATCGCGCTGATCATCACTGCCGGGGCCGCGTCGTCGTCAAGCACCGCAACCACCACCGCCGTCAGGCTCAGGCTCGTCGGATAACCGACGCCGTCTCCGACGCGGATGCCGTGGCTGATCCTCGTCCGGCGCCGGTCGCGCGGCGAATTGTCGAGGCGGTCGTCAACTCCTCTCACCGTCACCGTCTGCTCCGTGTCCCAGTTACCCACCGTGAACGTCAGAACCGCCGGGCTCGCCGTCGCCGCCGTCGGTAAATCAGAGCTCACCGCAATCTCTACAGCCCCCGCCGGCGGCGTGGTCAGCACCACCGTGTAGCTCGCCGTGCCGCCGTCCTCGGCACCATTCTCGTTGACCGTCACTCCGGTCTCGCTGAAACGCACACCGGCTTCGTCGTCGTCCACTACCGTCACGGCAAGCGATTCCAGCGTCAGGCCGTCCGTCGGGTAGCTGTTGCCGTCTCCACGGCTGATGCGGTGGCTCAGGCTTACCCTGCGTTCGCCTCCGGCATTGTCTATGCGGTCGTCAACTCCTCTCACCGTCACTTCCTGGGCCGTATTCCAGTTGCCCATCGTAAAGGTCAGGCCCGTCGGACTCACCGTCGCCGCCGTCTGATCCGAGCTCGCAATCATGAGCTCCACATTACCCGACGGTTGGGTCGACAGTTCTACCGTGTAGGTGTCCGTGCTGCCGTTCTCGACTATGCGGGTCGCTCCTGCCGTCTCAACCAGGGTCACGCCCGCCATGTCGGGGTCGGTGATCGTGACCGGCAGCTGCGCCGTCACTCCGTCATAACCATCGCCCGTGGCACTCGCCGTGTGTGTCAGACGGGCCGTGTCATCCACGGCGTCCACGTCGGTATCGGCCGTCACCGTGATCGTCTGTACCGCGCTCCAGTTGGCCGACGTGAACGTCAGGCCGCTCGGCGTCGGGCTCAGGTCGGTGCCGCTGTGACCCGTCACCGCAATGGCCACATTGACCATCGGCCGGGTCGCCAGTGATACCGCGTAACCCACGGCGCTGCCGCCCTCGGTGACCGTCAGGCTCGCCGGCATCAGCACGATGGTCGGCTCCTCCATGATGACGAAGTCCGCCAGATTGTCGGTGCCCCTGGCGCCGCCGCCCAGGTTGGTGCCGGTGGTCGTACCCAGGGGGCCCAGGTCGATGTCGATGGTCTCGTTGGCGTCGGTGATGATGTCGGTCAGTATCCGCAGCGTCAGCGTGGCCGCGCTTACGGACGGGCCGCTAAACGTCACCGTGCCGGCGCCGCCGCTGTCCGGGATGTCGTAGGCGATGTTGTTCGCCGGGGTGCCGGTCAGGGTGTAGTCCGTGCCCCGCTCCGCGGTGCCGCCCAGGGTCAGCGGCACCGCCAGGCTCTCGCCGCTGATCAGGCCGCGGTTCAGGGTCACGCTCAGGGCGCTGGTGGCCCCCTCGTTGAGATTGCCGCCCGCTCCCGACAACGTCACGACGGTGGCATCGTCGTCATTGACCGCGACCATCGCCACCGGCGAGGGGCCGACCATGTAGCCGTCGCCATCCGCCACGGTCACCGTGAGCGTGCCGCTGGCCTCGTCTGTGACGTCGGCCTGCGTGGCGACTTCGTAGGTCACCGTGGTGGCACCGCTCGCCAGGGTCACCGTGGCCTCGCCCTCGGCGCCTGAATCCACAAAATTACCCGCCGCGGCGTCTGTCACTGCCACTGTAATCGACAGCTCTGCACCCGGTGCCCGGCTGGCCGTCAACGTGAAGGTCGCCGAGCTGCCCTCGGTGACCGCGGCGCCGCCGGTGATGTCAATCACCACCGGTTCTTCAATGGTGAAGTCCGCCAGGCTGTCCGTACCGCTGGCTCCGCCGCCCAGGTTGGTGCCGGAGTCGCCGTCCAGGGTACCCAGGTCGATGTCCACCGTCTCGCCGCCGCCCTCGTCCACGCTATCGACCGTCGCGCTCAGCGTCAGCGTGGCCACGGTCGCCGTCATGCCCGTGAGGGGGCCGGTAAATGTCACGGTACCGGCGGCGCCGTTCAGGCCGGTGTAGCTGACTCCGCTCGCCGCGCGGCCGGTTATGCTGTAGTCCGTGCCCGGTGTCGCCGCGCCGCCAAAACTCAGCGGCACCGCCAGTACCTCGCCCGCCACCAGGGCACGGCCCAGGGTCACGGTGATGGTTTTGGCATCGCCTTCCGTCAGGTTGCCCGCCGCGCCCGCCAGGGTCACCGGGGTGGCGTCGTCGTCGCTCACCGTCGCCGTCACCGAAGCAACCGCAAGGCCGCTGTAATTAGAATCCGTCGAGGTCGCCGCGTGGCTGATGATCACCGTCCGGTCGGACGCGTCGGCATCGTTATTGACCCCGGTGACCGTCACCGTCTGTGCCGTGTCCCAGTTGCTGTCGCTAAAGATCAGGCCAGCCGCCGGACTCACCGTGGCGAGGCTCGCCATGCCCGAGGTCGCCACAACGGTCACGTCGCTGGTCGGTTGGCGGTTCAGCACCATCGTGTAGCGGGCCGAACCGGTCTCCGTGAGCGTGGTGGCACCGTTCGGCTCGACGAGGGTCACCCCCGGCGGCGTATCGTCGTTGAGCACCGTGTAGCTGACGCTGGCGGCGCCTGGCGCTATGGCCACGTCTTCGGGCGTGGTGCCGACCCGATCCACGGTGACGATGACCGTCTCGTCGTCTTCGTCCACCGCATCGCCGCTGACCCGGATCTTATAGGCCACGCTGGCCTGATCGGCCGCAAAGCTCAGCTCAAGGGCGCCCGTGATTTCGCTATTGTCGGCTTGAGTGAATCGATAGTCGCTGCCGCGAGTGGCGGTGCCGCTCAGTTCCAGGCTCAGCGCAAAGCCCTGCGGGCGCGGCGGCGTCACCGTCACCGTCACTGTCGCCCCGTCGCTCAGGCCCGTATCGCCCTCGGCACCCATGGCCGGGTCGATCGCGACCGACACGATGTGGCTGGCGGCGTCAACCACTTCCACATCAAAGCCGTTGGCGCTGCCGTGCGGGTCGGCTCCGCCGCCAACATTGGTGCCCAGGCTGGTGTGATCAAAGCCATTGGTGCCATCGCCGTTCGCGCCCAGCTCGATGCGATAGGTCTCGGTGCCCTCGTCAATGTTGTCCGCCTCCGGGCTCAGTTCCAGGGTGGCGGTCTCCGCTCCCTCTGCAAAACTCAGCAACGGGGTCGCCGTGGCTTCGTTTGTCAGGCTCACGCCGCTGCCGGCGGCGGCCAGGCTCCAGTCGGCTGTGGTCACATTCGTGCCGCCGATCGACAGCGGCACGTCGATGATCTCGCCGGCGCTCAGTGCCCGACCCAGGGTGATGGTGAAACCCACCGTGCCGCCTTCGTCAACGGCACCCGTGGTGCCCGTGCGCATCAGGCTGACGACCGTCGGTTCGTCGTCTCTCACCGTCGCCGTCACCGAGTCAACCATAATGTCGTTGTAATCGGCGTCCGTCGAGGTCGCGGCATGGGTGATGGAACTCTGCCGGTCGACGGCGTCGGTACTGTCATCCGCCCCGGTGACCGTGACCGTCTGCACGGCCTCCCAGTTGGCCGGCGTGAACGTCAGCCGGGGCGGGCTCACCGTGGCCGCACTGGTCGTACCCGAGGTCGGCACGATGACCACATCGGCGGACGGTTGGGTGTCCAGCTCCACCGTGTAGGTGTCCGTGCCGCCGTCCGCACTGCCGTCCTCAACGACCGTGGTGCCTCCCTGCGTCTCGGTGAGGGTCACGCCTGCCTCGTCGTCGTCGCTCACCGTCACGGTGACCGGGGCCGGGCTCAGGCCGTTGGTCGGATAGCTGCGGCTGTCGCCGGTGCTGATGTGGTGGCTGAGGCTCGCCGTGCGTTCACCGCCGGCGTTGACCCGATTGTCGTTGATACCCGTCACCGTCACCGTCTGCGCCGTGTTCCAGTTGGCCGTCGTGAATGTCAGGGTCATCGGGCTCACCGTGGCCGCACTGGTCGTATCGGAGGTCACCGTGATCTCGACTGCGCTCGCCGGTTGCGTGGCCAGTACCACGGTGTAGGTGTCCGTGCCGCCATCCGCGCTGCCTTGCTCAATCACCGTGGTGTCGTCTTGCGTCTCGGTGAGGGTCACGCCCGCCTCGTCTTCGTCGCGGGTGTTGACCGTGATCTGTGCCGTCACGGTGTCGTAGTTGCCGCCGGTGGCCGTGTGCATCAGCGTCGCCGTGTCATCGTCGGCGTCGGCGTCGGTGCCCGCCGTCACCGTGAAGCTCTGTATCGTATTCCAGTTGGTCGCCGTAAATGTCAGGGCGTCCGGGCTCAGGGTCAGCTCGGTGCCGGCTTGACCCGTCACTGCAATCGTGACATCGATCGTCGGGAGCACGGCCAGGGACACCGCATAGTTGGCGCTGGCGCCTTCTGTGATCGCCAGGGTCGGCAGCAGCACGATGGCCGGGTCCTGCATGATGGTGTAGTCCAGGCTGCCCGTGCCGATAAGCGCGCCGCCCAGGGGGCCGCCCGGCCCGCTGCCGGTCGGGGTGCCCGGGGCGATGGTGATGGTCTCGCCGGCGTCGTCGGCGTCGTCGGTCTGCACGGCCAGGGTCAGCGTGGCAATGGCCGGGGCCGGGCCGGTAAATGTCACCGTACCGGCGGGGCCGCTGTCCGGGATGGTGTAGGCGATGCCGTCCGCATCGGTGCCGGTCAGGGTGTAGTCCGTGCCCCGTGTCGCGGTGCCGCCCAGGGTCAGCGGCACGGCCAGGCTTTCGCCGGCGGCCAACGGGCGGTTCACGGTGACCGTGAGGTTGCGGGTGACGCCTTCGTTGATGTCAGCCGCCGTGCCCGCCAGGGTCACCGTGGTGGCGTCGTCGTCGCTCACTCCGACCATGGCCGAGGACGGCATACCAACGGTGTAACCGGTGCCGTCCGCTATGGTCATCGTGATCAGGCCGTTGGTCTCGTCGATGGCGTCGGCCTGTGTGGGGATTTCAAGGGTGGCTGTGGTGGTGCCGGACAGGGTCACCATGCGCTCGCCTTCGTCGCCTGCATCCAGATAATCACCGGCGGCGGCGTCCGCGACGGTCAGAGTAATGTCCAGGTCGCTGCTCGGGACCCGGTCGGCGGTCACCGTGAAGGTCACGGAACTGCCCTCGGTGACCGCGGCGCCGCCGGTGATGGTGAGAATCGACGGGTCTTCGATGGTGAAGATATTCAAGATGTCTGCGTCGAATGCGCCGCCGCCCAGGTTGGTGCCGGAGTCGCGGCCCAGGGTGCCCAGGTCAATGTCCACCGTCTCGCCAGCGGCCTCAACCTCGTTGTCGAGGGTCGCGGTCAGGGTCAGTCTGGTCCTGTCCGCGGACGGACCGGTAAAGGTCACCGTGCCTGCGGCGCTGTTCAGGCCGCTGTAGGCGATGCCCATCGCCGCGGGGCCGGTGACGGTGTAGTCCGTGCCCGGTGTCGCCTCACCCATGAAGGTCAGCGGCACCGCCAGGCTCTCGCCGGCGATCAGGGGGCGGGTCAGGGCGACGGTGAAGACTTTGCTGGCACCTTCCGTGATATTGCCTGCGGTGCTCGACGACAAGGCCACCGCGGTCATGTCGTCGTCACGCACCTGTACCGTGGCCGCGGGCGGTGTGTCGACCGTGTAACCGGTGCCGTCCGCGATGGTCGCCGTGATCAGGCCGTTGGGTTCGTCGATGCGGTCGGCCTGCGTGGCGATTTGAACGGTGGTCATGGTGGTGCCGCCGGGCAGGTTGACCATGCGGGCGCCTTCATCGCCTGAGTCCAGATAATCACCCGGGGCGGCGGCGTCTGCGACGGTCAGCATGATCGGCAGGTCGGTCGCCTGGGCGCGGCTGGCCGTCACCGTGAAGGTCGCCGCGCTGCCTTCGGTGACCGCGGGGCCGCCGGTGATGCCGATGACCGGCGGCGGGCCGCCGATGTTGAAGTCCGCCAGGTTGTCGGTGCCGCTCGCGCCGCCGCCCAGGTCGGTGCCGGAGTTGCTGTTCAGCGTGCCCAGGCCGATGATGACCGACTCGCCGCTGGCCTCAACATCGCTGTCGGCGGTCGCGCTCAGGGTCAGGGTGGTGCTGGCGGCCGATGGGCCGGTGAAGGTCACCGTGCCGGCGGCGCTGCCCAGGCCGCTGTAGGTGACGCCGCTCGCCGTGGCGCCGGTGACGGTGTAGTCCGTGCCCGGGGTCGCCTCACCCATGAAGGTCAGCGGCACTGCCAGCGCCTCGCCGGCGGCCAGGGCACGGCCCAGGGTGACGGTGAATGCCTTGTCGGCGCCTTCCATGATGTCGCCCGCGGCGCCCGCCAGGGTCACCGTGGTGGCGTCGTTGTCGATGATGAACAGCGTGTGGGTCGAGGTGGAGCCCGGCGTATAGTCCGAGCCTATTGTAGTCAGGGTCAGTGCGGCCGACTCCCTGATCTCGTCCAGGCTGTCATCAATAATGGTCACCGGAATGCTGACGCTGCTGGTGTTCGCGGTGACCGATATGCGGCGGCCGGGGACGCTGTAGTCACCGTTCTCAGTCGCACTATGGGCGGTACTTACGTAAGTGATCATCATATCCGCGGTCGGTGCCGGCATGAGATTGAACACCACATTGTGTGTGCCGACGCCTTCGTCTGCCGCCGATGATGCCAGGGCGAAGGATATCAAACTGACATCGCCCACCATGACGTCGAAGGTATTGTCGCTGGGGTGCGGGTCGGCGCCGCCGCCGACATTGGTGGCCCGGCTGGCGTGGTCAAAGCCGTTGGCGCTGTTGTCGTTCGGGCCCAGCGCGATGGTGTAGGTCTCGGTGCCGGTGCCCTCGGTGGTGACGTCACGCGCCGTGGTCAGCACCAGGGTGGCGGTCTCGGATCCCTCCCCTGCAAAGCTCAGCAACGGGGTGGCCGTGCCCTCTGCCGACAGGGTGACGCCGGTGCCGGCGGCTGTCAGGCTCCAGTCGTCTGTGGTGACTCCGGTGCCGCCGATTGACAGTGGCACGTCGATGATTTCGCCGGCCGTCAGTGCCCGGTCCAGGGCGATGGTGAAACCCACTGTGCCGCCTTCTTCAATGGCGCCGGTGCCGCCGGTGCGGGTCAGGGAGACGATGGTGGGTTCGTCGTCGATCACCGTCGCCGTCACCGAGGCCGGGGTGATTGCGTTGTAAATGGCGTCGCCCGTGGCGGTGGCGGTGTGGCTAATGGTCACCTCCTGGTCGGCACCATCGATGGCGTTATCCACTCCGGTAACGGTGAAAGTCTGGGCCGTGTCCCAGTTGGTGGCGGTGAAGGTTAGAGCGGACGGGCTGACCGTGGCGGTGGCCGTTGTGCCTGAGGTGGGTGTGATGGTCACGTCTGCGGTCGGTTGTGAGGTCAGCACCACGCCGTAGTCGTCCGTGCCGTCTTCGATGAGCGTGGTGGCGTCGTCTGTCTCGGTAATGGTCACGCCCGCCGTGTCGTCGTCGGTGATGGTGTAGGTGACGGTGGTGGCGTCGTCGTCGAAGATGACATTGGCGGGGGTGCCGAACCGGACCAGAGCCAGCGTCACCGTCTCATTGGATTCATCCACTGTGTCGCCGTTTGCCCGAATCCTGAACGGAACGGTGGCCCGATTGGCAGGAAGATTCAGCCTAAGGGTTGAATCGCTTACCGAACCGTCGGTATTGGAGCCGGCTACAAAGACAGAGTAGTCATTGCCACCACGGGTGGCGGTACCGCTCAGCTGAATATCGAAGGAAACCACTTGCGGACTAGGCGGATCTATGGTCATCGTCATGGTCGCACCGTCGCTAAGCCCCGAATCACCCTCGGCCCCCATTTCGGAGTCGAGACTGAGCGACATGGTGTGGCGCATGGAGTCCAGCACCTCCAAATCCAGGGTGTTGGTGGTCGCGTGCGGGTCGGCGCCGCCGCCGACATTGGTGCCCAGGGTTGTGCGGTCAAAGCCGTTGGTGCCAGCTCCGTCCGGGCCGAGGGCGATGGTGTAGGTCTCGGTACCGCCCTCGTCGGTTTCGTCGAATGTCGGTGTCAGAAACAGGTTGGCGCCGCCGAGGCTTGCAGCATCTGAAATGCGCAGCAGCGGGGTGGAAGTGTCCTCGCCCGACAGGGTCGCACCGAAACTTGTGCCGCTTAATGCCAGGTTCCAGTCGTCCGGGGTCACATTCGTGCCGGAGATAGACAGCGGCACGTCGATGGTCTCACCGTTAATCAGTCGCCGGGACAGGTCAACTACAAGAATCGCTTCAGCGCCTTCGTGAACCGCGCCAGTGTCGCTGCTGGGACGAGTCAAGGAAACGACCGTGGGGTCGTCGTCGGTGATGGTGAAAGTGACGCGGTTGGCGGTGGGGGAAATCGCTACGCCGTTGGGGGTGTTTACCGACGAGGTGCTTGCCGTCACCCTGGCAAGGGTCAGTACCACCGTCTCGTCCGGCTCATCTGTCGTGTCGCCGTCGGTCCGTATGTTGTAAGTTGTGCCTGTGTTTGTCGCATTGGCACCAACAACCACGGCTGTGCAACCCGGCGTGGTAGTGCCTTGGGCTTGTGTAGTACTGCCCACGCCGACGATAAACGAATTTCTGCTTGCAGTCCTAAGGATAAAGTCCCTGCCCCCTCCCTGGTAGATGGCGGTGCTGCCGGGGTCAATACAAACTAAAAAGTTGGTGAGCCTCGAACGGGCAGGTGCCATGTTAATCTGGAACCTTGTGTCCTGCGAACCGGAATTGCCTTCGGAACCGGTGGTACTGGTCAGGGTAATCGATGCGCTGAAGGGCTGGATACTGAAGTCCGCCAGGTTGTCTGTGCCGGTCGCGCCGCCGTCCAGGCCGGTGCCGGAGTCGCCGTCCAGGGTGCCCAGGTCGATGATGACCGTCTCGCCGCTGGCCTCAACATCGCTGTCGGGGGTCGCGCTCAGGGTCAGGGTGGCGCTGGCGGCCGATGGGCCGGTGAAGGTCACGGTGCCTGTGGCGCTGTTCAGGCCGGTGTAGGCGACGCCGGTCGCCGCGGCGCCGGTCACGGTGTAGTCCGTGCCCGGTGTCGCCTCACCCATGAAGGTCAGCGGCACCGCCAGCACCTCGCCGTCGACCAGCTCGCGGCCCAGGGTGACGGTGAATGGCTTGCCGTCCCCTTCGCCAATATCACCATCCACGCCCGCCAGGGTTACGGTGGTGGGATCGTTGTCAATGACCGTAAAGGTCACGGTGCTGGGATCGCCCAGGGTATAACCGGAACCGGCTCTGATGACGGCGGTTGCTGTCCGCCCCGACGGGTCGTCCATGTCGTCATCGCCGAAAGATATCTCAGATGTGTGCATCGGGGTTTCGCCAGTGAGAGTGGGAGGAGTAATGAACACGATCGACAAGTCATCAGATGTAGGGGACCTGTAACTCACTAAACCGTCAATGGGGATGTCGGAGACCACAACGAAGGTGCGCGCGTCGCCACCCTCGACAATGGTCGTGTGTCCGTCCTGCTCCGATACCGTCAGCACCGGCACGTCGTCGTCGGTCACGGTGACGTCCACACTGTCAAGGTCGTACTCTATGGTGGACATCGCCGCGTGTTGAATTATCGCTGTGCGCGCGTTCATGGCGTCATCCCGGTTGTTGTTGACGCCGGTGACGGTGACGGTCTGTGCCATATTCCAGTTGGCCGTCGTGAACGTCAGGATCGACGGGCTCACGGTGGCCACATTTGTCGCATTGGAGACCACCATAATCTCCACGTCGCCGGGCGGCTGTCTGTCCAGCGGGAAGGTGTAGGTGTCTGTGCCGTCGGCCTCAGTGACCGTGGTGTCCCCGTCGCTCTGGTCGATGATCGCATTGAGCCTATCATTGTCTTGGATGATCACATCCTGTACGATTATTGAATTCCCTCCCCCTAATGTGTAACCCGAACCGGCGATCAGTCTCACTCGGAATAGCTCGTTGAGCTCTTCTAAGTTGTCATCGACGATCACCACGGGGATATTGGCGCTGGCCTCGTTCGCGGCGACCGATATTGAACCGGAATTGGGGTCGGTGTAGTCGCTGTCCGTGGTACTCAAAGAATTAAGCGCGTAATTGATCGTAATGCTCGAGGCCGGTGCCGGACTTAGATTGACCACCACATTGTATGTGCCAACATCCTCGTCTAAGGAGACGAAGCTGTCGCCGCCCAAGGTCGCCACCGGGGTGGTCTGGGCGAAGGTCGGCACCGCAAGGCCGACGAGCAGCACGGCGGCGAGGCTGCGGCGCAGTCGGCAAAGCAAACCTGCGCTCATGATGCCGGAACTCCATGCCGGGCCCTGACGACAGGTATCGGCCCGGACAACCGCAGGGTCAAGGGCCATATCCCGAATTGGAATGGGGGGGGGGGGGGGGGGGGGGGGGGGGCTATCAAATCGTACAGGGTGTTTACCACAGACTCCATAGCCGCTCCGGCCATCGTTGTTTTGCTCATCATTGCTTCGTCTCCGCTCCGACGGGTGTTCCGTTTGGCTTTCCGATTCCTGGCCCTGACGGGCCAGCGAACTTTTTGAGCCGCTTCAGGTCCGGTTGTTATGCCGGACATGCAAAATTGCTATTCTAGACCCATCCGGACGATATTGCAAGCGCTGATATTTTTCAATATGAGCCGTATCTGAAACAGTGTGCGTCCGGGGAGGGATTCAGTTGCTGACATTTTATGTTTTTATCTTTAAGATAATGGCAGACTATTTGAAGGTTTTGGTGTGCAGGGTTATGAATTTACGTATCGGGGTGATTATCGGGGTGATTATGGCTGCCGCAGTGGCACGGCTGGCGCTGTCCGGGGTGCCTAATGTTGCTCCGGTCACTGCTCTGGCGCTGTTTTCCGGCGCTTTTCTGGCGGACCGGGGGCTGGCGCTCATGATTCCGATGATTGTGATGCTTTGCGGTGATCTGGTTATCGGTTTGCACGGTACCATGCTGTTTGTTTATGGGGCTTTTGTGCTCGTGGGCCTTGTGGGGATCGCTCTTGCGGGGCGGCTTTCCGGCGGGGTTGTTATTATTGCTTCGTTGTTTTCGTCATTGTTGTTCTTTCTGGTGACCAATCTCGGTGTGTGGCTGGTTGCGGGGTATTATCCGTTGACGTTTGAGGGGTTGATCGCCTGCTTCATTGCGGCTGTCCCTTTCTTTCATTATTCGCTGTTGGGGGATCTGTTTTTTGCGGGCGTTATGTTCGGAGGGTTCGGGTTGCTTGAGCGCCGCGTCCCTGCTCTGCGCCGGGATCATGGGGCGTTGCTTTGCGACCGGTTAGCCGGATGAAGACGCTGCCGGTCAATTTATTCATTGCGGTCCTGCTGGCTGCTGCGGTCGGTGGTGTTTTTGCCGATAGCAGGGCGGCCAATGGGGAGGTCCTGGGGCTTATTGAAAGGGCCGCTTCGGGGGATAAGGTCGCCCAGTTTTCACTTGGAACCGCCTATGACAGCGGGCACGGTGTCAAGGCTGATCCGCTGAAGGCCGCGTTATGGTACGAAAAAGCGGCCAAGCAGGGGCATATTGACGCCCAGTTCAGCCTTGGTGTGCTGTATGACGAGGGGGTCGGGGTTCGACAGGATTACCGGCAGGCCTGGTACTGGTATCAGCAGGCCGCCGATCAGGGCATGGCCGAGGCGGGGAATAACCTGGGTCTGCTGTATGCCCGTGGTCATGGCGTTGAACAGGATTACAGAAGGGCTTATGTGTATTTCAGGATGGCGGCGGATCGGGGCTTTGCGGATGCCATCTATAATCTTGGCCTGCTCTATCGGGAGGGTCTGGGAACCGATAAGAATCTGTTGCAGGCGTTTGCCCTGTTTGCGCAGGCTATGGCTGAAAGCCCTGACGCCGCCCGCGCATACCGTCAACTGGCAAAACGCCTGACGCATCGGGAGCAGGTGACCGCATTGACGGGCCTGAAGTAAGCCGGCCTGATGTTTCCGTTTTATCACGAGTGATATTTATGAACCACGACACATTTGAGCCGGTGAAAACCGATTTTGTCCCCGCCTTGAACCTTGCGGTCGAAGATTACCGGCACGGGGTTACCGGTGCCCGTCATCTGCATCTTGCCTGTGAGGACAGCAATAATGTATTCATGGTGGCGTTTATGACCAAACCCCAGGATTCTACCGGAGTTGCCCATATCCTTGAACATACTTCGCTTTGCGGCAGTGAAAAATACCCTGTCCGGGATCCTTTTTTTATGATGACGCGCCGTTCTCTGAATAATTTTATGAATGCCTTTACCAGTAGCGACTGGACGGCTTACCCGTTTGCATCCCAGAACCGTAAGGATTTTGATAACCTGCTACAGGTCTATCTGGACGCGGCTTTCTTTCCTAATCTGAACCATCTGGATTTTCTTCAGGAGGGACACCGGGTTGAGTTTGTCGAACCCGATAATCCCGATTCGGAGCTGGTATTCAAGGGCGTGGTGTTCAATGAGATGAAGGGCGCCATGAGTTCTCCCGTCAGTGTGTTGAGCCACGCTTTGCAGTCTGCCCTGTTTCCAACGACGACATATCATCACAATTCGGGGGGGGAACCGGAGAATATACCCGATCTGAGCTGGGGGCAGCTAAAGGCTTTTCATGCGCGTCATTACCATCCGTCCAATGCGACCTTTCTTACCTATGGGGATATTCCCGCCGCCGAGCAGCAACGAAAATTTGAGCAGTGGGCGTTGAGCCGCTTCCGTGACCGGGGAGAACGATTTGTGGTGGAGACCGAGATGCGCCGGCACGCTCCTGTCAGGGCTGAAGCTCGCTATGTGTTTGATAGCGACGAGGATTCTGCCCGGCGCTCACACGTTGTACTGGGCTGGTTGATCGGGGAAACGGCGAATCCTGATGACCTTATGAACGCCCATCTGTTATCGGGGGTGTTGCTGGATAACAGCGCTTCGCCATTGAGGCAGGCGCTGGAAACAACCGATCTGGCCGCCTCTCCTTCGGCGCTGTGTGGTCTGGACGATCACGCACGTGAGTTTACCTTTACTGCGGGCGTGGAAGGGGCTCGCGCTGAGGATGCGGACGCTATCGAAGACTTGATTATGGGCGTCATCAGGGATGTGGCTGCGAACGGGGTCCCTCAGGGGCAGGTTGAGTCCGTGTTGCACCAGCTTGAGCTCAGTCAGCGCGAAATCGGTGGGGATGGTTTTCCGTTTGGCCTGAAGCTGATGTTGAATGGATTGCCCGCCGCGTTGCATGGAGGTAAACCGGCGACGGCGTTAGACCTTGATCCGGCCCTTGAGCGTCTCCGTGAAGACATTAAGGATGCCGCTTTTATCAGGAATCTGGTACGGGTCTGCCTGCTTGAAAATCCGCATCGTGTCCGTTTGCTGATGTCTCCGGATAAGGAGCTGAACCGGAAAAAACTGGAGGTGGAACGCGAACGTCTTGCGCAGATGAAGGCGCGGCTTGATGATCGCAAGAAGCAGGATATTATCGATATGACGCACAGGCTGGAAGAGCGTCAGAGTCGGAGAGATAATCCGGAAATCCTGCCCAGGGTCACGCTGGACGATATTAATGCGGATATCCGCGTGGTCGAAGGCCGGAAAATCGGCATTAACGGCACGCCTGTGGCCTGTTATGCCGCCAGCACGAACGGGCTTGTTTACGCCGATATGGTGGCAACCGTACCGGATATGGGGCCTGAACTTCTGGCTATTTTTCCGCTGTTTTGTGAGTTGCTGACCGAGGTCGGTGTCGGTAAGAGGGACTATTTGCAGACAGCAGGCTGGCAGGCCGCCGTGACCGGTGGTGTCAGTGCGCGACATTCCATATATAACAATATCAGTGACGGTGACGCTGCTTCCGTCAGCTTTATCCTGTCCGGCAAGGCGTTGAAGCGCAACATTGAGGCACTTTCTGAGATCATGGCGGCAACTCTGGATGAGACCCGCTTTGATGAGCCGGAGCGCCTCAGGGAGGTGATTTCTCAAATACGGGTTCATCGGGAGTCTGCTATCACCGGTCACGGTCACAGTCTGGCGATGATGGCGGCCAGTGCGTCGCTATCACCTAATGCCGCGCTTGCTCACCGGTGGAACGGCCTTGAGGCCGTTCGTCAGGTCAAACGGCTTGATGAGGATCTGGGGTCTGCAAGCAAGCTGAGGCTGTTTGCCGAGCAACTGGCGCAAATCCGGGAGATTATCGCACGATCTCCGAGGGAGCTGCTTCTGGTTGCCGAGGCGGAATATCTGGAGACCATGCAGCGATCTTTTCTCTCACAACTGGGGGCGAGAGAGGGTCTGGCGGTTAACCATGAACAGACGGCTTTTTGTCCGGTGGCGGAAAAAGAACCGGTCAATCAGGGCTGGTTGACCAGCACCCAGGTAAATTTCTGTTCGCAGGCCTATCCGGCTGTGCCGGCTGACCACGAGGACGCGGCGGCGTTTACTGTTCTCGGTGGCTACATGAGAAACAACTTTTTACATACCGCGATCAGGGAAAAGGGTGGTGCTTATGGCGGTGGGGCCACATACGATAGTGATGGTGCCGTGTTCCGCTTTTATTCCTACAGGGATCCGAGGCTTGGGGATACCCTGGAGGATTATCAGGCGTCGTTACAGTGGATGCTGGAAGATAACGGCGACCATGAACCCCGGCTGCTTGAAGAGGCCATATTGGGCATTATCGCCGCTCTTGACCGTCCTCACTCGCCTGCGGGTGAGGCGGTGACGGCATTCTATTGCGAGCGGACCGGGCGTACGGTCGAGCAACGCCGTCGATTCAGGGAACGGGTATTGCAGGTGACGCTGGAGGATTTGCGTCGGCTGGTTCATCGGTATCTGACGTCGGACCGGGTCAATACCGCCGTTATTACGGACCCCGGGAAGGTGCCGGGGCTGCAATCGCTGGGCTTGCAGGAAATCCAGGTTTAGATCAACCGGACAGATGGCCGGGGAACGGCAAAATGCGTTCATCCAGGATGCAACGGATGATAATTTTGAAAATCTGGTACTGGTTAATTCTTCAAAAGGCTGCGTATTGGTGAATTACTGGTCAAAAAAAATAGGCCCCTGTATTCGCCAGTATCCGGTTCTGGAAAAACTGGCCAATGAGTTTGGTGGCCGGTTCCTGTTGGTCAATTTCAATACGGACGAATACCGTGCCCTGGCAAAGCAGTATGGGGTAACCAGCCTGCCGACGGTAAAAATGTTTAGCAACGGTGTCGTTGTCGAGACGCTGCACGGTTTCCAGGACGAGGGCGATATGAGGCGTATGCTGGCACGATATCTACCCCGCCTTTCCGACAAGGTGCTGACAAAGGCCGTCAGAATCTATCAGCAGGGGGATGTGGAGAGGTCGCTGGTCATGCTCGCCGAGGCAACCCTCGAAGACCCCCGGAATATCAGGTTGCCTTTAACCATGGCCCGATTGCTGGTAACGGAAGGCCGACCGGAAGAGGCATTGAATTTATTGAGCAGCATGCCTGCCGGGCAGCGCGATGATTCAGAGGTAAAAGCCCTGCGTGGACAGATTGGCTTCATATTGGCCGCAGGAGACGCGGAGGAGCAAGTCTTGCGGAACGCCGTTGAGAACAATGAGCATGATCTCGAGGCGCGATATCGTCTGGCGGCGCTGCATGTGCTAAATGATGAATATGGTCGGGCAATGGAGGGTTTTCTGGAAATACTGCATCGGGATCGACAGTATGATAATGGTGCCGCAAGGCGGGCTCTGATTTCATTGTTCTCCATACTCGGTGAAGATCATGTGCTTGTTATGGAATATCGTAAACGCTTGCACAATATGGATTGAGTTTCCTTCTGTCATGCGCTCTTGAGGCGTTGGTATTGCAGTTGTTTCAAGGCTGATTTCCCTTCTTTAATAAGCGGATGAAAAGATTATAATTTCTGTGTCCCCGGACGGATTTCCGGTGTTATGGCAGACTTTGAAGAAATCGTTCACTCAACAAGGCTTGAGGCGCTGGAAAGCCGGCATTTGCTCAAGTTCATTCATGACCTTTCCGGGGATGCCCAGGATGCGATTGAAATCATTGACTGCTGGCTGGCCGAAATACCGGGTCTGGCAGAGAAGATGCGAGCGGCTCTTGAGGCAGGCGATCAGCAGGCGCTGAAGGGTTACGCACATACCATTAAATCGGCCGCACGCAGCATAGGTGCCGTGGGGCTTGGCGATCTGGCTGAACGGTTACAGTATAAAGAGATGGAGGGCAGTACCGCAGAATCCGATGCGCCTCTTATCGGGGAGCATATGGAGCTGGCCGTGAGGGATCTGCATACCCTGCTTGATGCCCTGAGGGCCGGCTAATATCCATAAACTAATGTGGCCCGATTCTTCGAGGCAGACGGTCGGCAGCGTTTTTCAGATTCTTGCCACTCAATCAGGCGTGGCTGAATCACGACCGGCCATCGTGCAGGGATATAACCGGCCAGCCGTTTGCTGTGGCATGTGCGCGTAGTTTATCGTCCGGGTCAACGGCTATCGGGTTATCGACGCTACTCAGTAGCGGCAGGTCGTTGTGGGAATCACTGTAAAACGTGGCGCCTTGCAGATTGTGGCCGGTTTTTTCCAGCCATTCATTAAGCCGGGTAACCTTGCCCATCTGAAAACAGGGGGTTCCAATAACTCTGCCGGTGTAGCCGAAATGGTCCTGTTCCGGCTCAGTGGCCAGTAAGTTTGGAATGCCGAAGCATTGAACAATCAGTTCGGTAACAAACCGGTTGGTCGCGGTAATGGCGATAAGAATATCACCACGGCTCCGGTGTTTTTCAACCAGACTGACGGCATCTTGAGTAATAACAGGTCTGATAGCGGAATCCAGAAAATCCTGTCTCCAGGCATGGAGTTGTTCCGAATCATGCTCGGCCAGTGGCTTAAGTGAGAAGGTCAGAAATTCAAGGATGTCCAGGCTTCCTTCACGGTATTCGCGGTAGAAGCGTTCGTTTTCCCGTTTGTAGTCATCTGCATCGACAATTTTCTTGTCAACCAGATATTGTCCCCACAGGTAATCGCTGTCACCTGCCAGCAGGGTGTTGTCGAGGTCAAAAATTGCCAGAGTCATGTTTGCATATTCATGCCATGAATGAGGCCGCGCAAGGTAGCGGCTTTATGAAGGCCGGACAAGCGATTTTCAACTGACTTGAAATATGAAAAAATAGGCAACCATGATTGATCAGCACGGATACCGCGCCAATGTAGGCATTATTTTGAGTAACGGCTCCGGTCAGGTTTTCTGGGGCCGGCGAACCGGTCAGGATGTCTGGCAGTTTCCGCAAGGCGGTATTCAGAAAAACGAGTCACATAAGGCCGCCATGTTGCGCGAGCTTCATGAAGAGATCGGCTTGCGTCCGACGGATGTGGAAATTGTAGGCTCAACCGATAGCTGGCTACGCTATAAAATTCCGAAACGTTTTATCCGCTGGCATTCCAGGCCATTGTGCATTGGTCAGAAACAACGCTGGTTTGTGTTGCGCTTGAGGTGCGATGATAGCCGCGTCTGTCTTGACAGGGATACAACCCCGGAGCTTGAGGAATGGAAATGGGTTGATTACTGGCATCCCCCCGGGCACGTCGTTGACTTCAAGCGAAAGGTTTATTGCCGTGCGCTGACCGAGCTCGCGCCGCTGTTACAAAAGGAAAACCAGCGGCCGCAATGGGTTGAAGAGTTTTTGCTGAAACCCTGATGTGATGAATTTGAACCAGCCGTTCGGGCCTGCCCATTCGCGCAATTTATGGGCCGGGGTCGACAGCAAATTTTCCGATATTAACTATTTTGAGCATAGTGACCGCATGATGATTTAATTTCCTGAATCCGGGAGCTGTCTCGCTTGCGAAGCAGGATTATATCCGGCAGGTCCTGAATCCCGAAAAGACATCATTACGGTCCGGCCCGTAATAATTGCGCCAGGTATTGCGGATCATTCTGGACCGGGTTGTCCAGGCTCCGCCTCGAAGTACCCTGGTGATATTGAACAGCGGTCGAGAATAATCGGCATACATATCCGGTACAAAACCGGGGTAGGGGCGGAAGGTGGTGTCCGTCCATTCCCAGACATTGCCGATCATTTGCCTGCATCCATAAAGGCTGTCGCTTGCCGGCAGCGCAGCAACATCAACGCATCCCAATGAGCGGCTATCCATGTTGACGGTGGATTCGTCGGGGGGCACATCCCCCCAGGGGAAGGTCCGTTTGTCCGGGCCGGAGGCGGCGAGCTCCCATTCGGCTTCCGTCGGCAATCGGCGTCCCGCCCATCGGCACCAGGCCCGGGCTTCGTACCAACTGATGTGGATGGCGGGCTGGTAAGGCGCTAGAGGCTGCCATTGATCAAAAAAACGGCGTTGCCATTTATTTTCAGTCTTGCGCCAGTAAACCGGATGTTCGAGCTCTCTTTCCTGTCGCCATTGCCAGCCCTCGTCATCCCAGTATTCGCGGGTGTTATATCCATGGGCTTCAACAAATTCGAGGAACTGTTGATTGGTCACGGGTGCTTTAGCGATTACAAACTCGTCAACTTGAACCGTGTGACCCCATTTTTCATTATCGAAACAAAATCCGTTGCCTGCCACGGCGCCCAGGGTGTATTCGCAGGCAGGTACGGTGACATCGCCTTCCAACGCCCCGGCTTCTATCGGCCGCCGCATAGGCGGCTGTAGCGTTGGCGCGGTATAATTCATTGTCTGGCGCGTGTAGGTAAATGCCTCGGTGTGCATGTCTTCGTGAAATAGCGCATAGCGATAAAGATACAGGGCTTCTTCGTTATCATCTTCAGACCTTAATAACTGTAGCTCGCGCACCTGTACCTGATCCATGTAGTCACGAACGGTGTCCAGCGAGGGGATTGGCAGATCCCAGCGGGTGTCGTGGGCAATATTAACGGAATCGTAAAGCTGGTCCACGTCCGGATGCACACTGGCAAGCCCATGTCGCTGACGCAGGCACCACAACTCATGGAAATAGGCTGCATGGCCGATTTCCCAGGGCAATGGATTTATTATGGCCAGATTTTTTGGCCCCATCAATTGTTCCGGCGTCAGGTCATCTATCAATTGCAGGGTGCGCCTGCGAGCATCGCGTAGCTGATCAGCCAACCTGCTTTTAGAAATTGGAGTCATATGCTGGTAATGTTCGCTTGCTGGATAATCACAATAACAGGGTACGGCGGCAACTCAAAATGAAGATCTTCATGATTACTCCGGCGGGCAAGCGCTCGTCGTCCGGGAATCAGGCGACGGCGACACGCTGGCGGAAAATTCTGAAACGGCTCGGCCATCGCGTGACAGTCAATTCCGACTGGGATGGTTCTGATACCAATATGATGGTAGCACTGCATGCGTGGCGTAGTGCGGATACGGTCGAGGCTTTTCGCAAACGGTACCCGGACCGCCCGTTGATCCTGGCACTGACCGGTACCGATCTGTACCGTTTCATTCATTCCCACCCAACGAAAACATTGAACTCCATTGAATCAGCCGATCAACTGGTCGCCTTACATGATCTGGCTCATCAGGCAATACCTGAAAAATACTGGAAAAAACTTAGAATAATCAAACAGTCCGCCATACCAATCGAACAACAGCCGCCAAGATCACGGACATTTGATCTCTGTGTTTGCGGGCATTTGCGTGACGAAAAGGATTCATTACGTGCGGCCTATGCGGCAAAAAATCTTCCCGAAAATAGTCAAATTCGGATACTGCACTACGGTAGGCCACATAACGAAAAGTGGAATAAAATGGCACTGGATGAGATGAAGATCAATCCGCGTTATCGCTGGTTTGGTGAGGTGCCTCACTGGAAAATCCGCCGGACCCATGCCCGAAGCCACGCCATGATACTGAGTTCACGCATGGAGGGCGGTGCCAATGTCGTGTCCGAGGCGATAATGGCGGACTTACCGGTATTGGCGTCAAGGATTGATGGCAGTGTAGGTCTGCTGGGGGGAGATTATCAGGGGTATTACCCGGTAGCAGATACCGATGCCCTGATGCAACTGATGCTGAAGGCCGAACGGGATGGCGGCTTCCTGCCCGCGCTGATCAGGCAACAGCAATCTCTGAAAAATGACTTTACCGAGGAAGCTGAATTCACGGGCTGGAAACATTTACTGGAAGCAATATAATAATTTTTTCCAAAATACTGCGAATCACCTATACTTGGCAGGGGAATACAGATAGTCCTGCCGAAGAGATCATGCAGAATCATAGAAAGCCGATGTTTTTTCCGGTTCGGTCAGAGCGGCTGCCCTGCCTGTTAAAGGGCTTTGTTTAATATGGCGATGTACATCACATAACGATTTTTATCCGTTCTGTATGATGCCGATCATCCGTAGCAGAATATGCCGATATGACCAAGTCATTTTACAAAGTGGTTTACGATGGTGACCTGTTACCGGGTCATAATCAATCCGAGGTTCAAAAGAAGCTGGCGACGTTACTCAAGCTGGATGAAGCCGCCGCAAGTCGCTTTTTTACCGGCAAGACGCTCACCATGAAGAGCAAACTTGAGTTACCGCAGGCTAAAAAGTATGCGTGTGCACTCGCCAGATTCGGCGTCATAAGCTATATCATTCAGGAAGCCGCCGGGCCTGTTGAACCGGCGTCCAAGCCGGCAAAGACCGAATCTTCGAAAGAGGGCTTTGCGGTAACCGATGCCCTCGATACCGCAGCGATCAAGGCGTATTTTGATGGCTTGGATGAAAAACAGGAAGAACCCCAGGAAAACATCAAGCACGAGGTCTTTAGTCTGGACACCTTCGATAAAGAGGTCGCCGATATGCAGAAAGAGGATGTCGAGCTAACCGGTGTACACGATGTGCTGGATGCAGAACAAATAAAAAATCTGTTGAAAAAGTCGTAGCATTTTTATTTCAGCAGGGTGATGGCTTCCGTTGAGGTACCGTAGTTTTTTTTAACACGCTGGTGTCTGGAGATAATTTTGAAAGCCAGCGTGGAATGTGTGGTTACCTCTTCCTGGCGGGCTTTCTCTATTTCCCTGATGACAATCTTTTTGGCGCAAACGGAATCGTAGCCGTGGTTTATTTTTACATCAAACTCAAGGCCATGAATCAGCTCACCGACGTAGGTTGAAATGGCAGGTCTGGAAAGATAGTCATGGTGCCGGCTGCCGTGATTGGTGATATACCAGTCCAGAAAATGCAGGTTAATCAGTCTCATGGTCACTGGCAGATAGATACGCTGGTATATCGGCCAGTCGGCCCGCACCCAGATATTAGAAATATGGGCCACACCCTTGCCCTTTAGTTGCAATGGATGACCCAGGTCATAGAGTGTTTCCCCGGGCGGTTCTTTCCGTCGCCGCTCAAGGTCTGACAGTTCATTAAGCTGCGAAGCCGCCAGAGCTTTATCAAACCTGGCTTGATAGATATATCGGACGCTGGTATTGGTGATCATATAACCGACTTCGCTGATGATGGCGATAATCAGGTCGCGTAAAGAATCACCGCTGGAACTGATTAGAACGGGTCTGGTTAATGGCTGAATATCTGATTCAGGCTCATCAGGCAGTCTTATCAGCTCTTCGTCAATTCTGTTGATGCGCGCCTGCAATGCCAGGCGCTCATTGAGCAGTTCCTGTTTTTTGCGGAAAGCCATGGGATGCAAGTATATATGACCGGGCAGAAAAGTTTTATGACGATGGTCCTGGTCTTTTCTCAGGTCCGCTTGTATCGTACAAATCACGGTTATTTCCATTTGTATTCACGTGGACAGGGATTTTTCAGGGGCAACTATCCTATTCAGGCAGTATGACTTGCAGATGGTCGCCGCTAGGATTCAGCCACGCACTTTTATTATTTGGGTATTGCAATGTTTCCGACTGAGGATATTAAAAAACTGATTGAAGAGGGTATCCCCGGCGCCAGGGTGGAGGTTACGGGTGACGGCTATAAATATGAGGCTATCGTGGTAAGCGATAAATTCGAGGGGCTTAACACCATGAAGCAGCAGCAGATGGTCTATGCCACTGTAAATCACCTGATCGCCTCAGGTGAAATACACGCACTGTCTCTAAAAACCTCTGCGGAGTAATACTCAATCAGGCTGGCCGCGCCGGACCAATTGCTCAAGGCAATGGCTTATCACTGACTATGTGTATCGCTTACGGCACAGGTTTGCATCTGTCGTTTGCTTTATTGCCGGGCTCTCGAAAGGAAGCATAGCTGAATGCTCCAATAAAGCGGCCAACGTGACGCAACATATTGTATTTAATCAGTATATTTAATTTATACACAGCTTTATGCACAAAGACCCATTATCGCCGGTTTCACATCAACACGATTTCATTCAAATATCGGAGCGATCAAAACTTTAATATAATATTAAAAGTTACTAAACTTCTTGAATTCCCATCCGGATTTGAATGTCGGCCAGCCACTGAAAATCAGCCGGAAAGAAATAATAATTAATTAAATATCAATAAGTTAGAACTCCTTGCACCTCTCACTGACAGCGACCACCCGGCCCCCCTGCGCTGTAGATTAATTCAGGAGGCAGTTAGCGCATTAAGCTAGAATTTAATTTAACTTTTATTTGATTTTCCCGCTATTTTGCCTAAAAAGACTCTGCTGGCATTCCTTGCCCTTAAACACAGGTCAGAAAAAATTATTCACTGTTTTCCAATATACTGTATGCCCGTGTATTACAGGCCTGTCACATCTTCATAATCAGGATCGAGAAACTGTAACTAATTGATTTTACTGACATTATTACATATGTGTGCTTTTTATACAATCTAACAAAAAACTCGACAGAGACATCATTTCATGCCATTTTGCGCACTTAATCCACTGAATTATCCACAGATTTTGTGGATAAATCGTCCTGTTATTTTTTCGACAGCGAACCACTGCGCAACTTTCATTTAATACATGCAACCCAAGCCAGCTAACCGCCTGATTCGTGTTGCGATTAACGTCCCTTTACGTAAATCTTTTGACTACTTGTCGCCTTCCACCTGCCAGGATTCTCATACCCTTCCGGGGTGTCGTGTACGTGTGCCTTTTGGCAATAAATCAGTCATTGGCATCGTCCTGGAAGTCCATAATCGACAACCCGACTTTGCATTAAAGGAAATCATAGAGTTACTTGATGCAGCACCGGTACTGGATGAAAAATTACTGAACCTGCTGACCTGGGCCAGTAATTACTACCATCATCCCGTGGGAGAGGTCATCGCGGCGGCGTTGCCCGTCGCAATACGCCAGGGAAAGGATACTGCACAGAAGGTCGATACCTTTTGGCAGGCTAAATCAGATTCTCCCAGGGCTGAGGCGATCCCGCAACGCGCACCGAAACAACGCAGGCTCTATGAAATAATTACCAGTCAGCATGGTTGCCATGAGTCCAGGCTCAAAACCATGCTTCAGACGTTTCAACCGGAACTGAAGGCTTTGGAGAAAAAGGGCCTGATTGTGCGCTGCAATCAGGCCGTCGGCCAGAATAAACCAACCATAAATAGACCCGACTTTGAGCTGAATACCGCCCAGGCAGCGGCTCTTGAAACCATTATCCGCTCAGACAAGGCTTTCCGCAGCCATCTTTTATACGGCGTAACCGGCAGCGGGAAAACCGAAGTTTATTTGCGTGCCTCACAGCATTTTCTTGAACAGGGTAAGCAGGTTCTCATACTCGTCCCTGAAATCGGCCTCACGCCGCAGTTACTGGAGAGCTTTCAACAACGATTTCAAACCAGAATTGCGCTTCTACACTCAGGTCTAAGCGACGGAGAACGAAAGCAGGCCTGGTTGGACTCACGTAGCGGCAACGCCCGAATCATCATCGGCACGCGCTCCGCGATCTTTACCCCTATGCCTGATCCGGGCCTGATCATCGTGGACGAGGAACACGATGGTTCATTCAAACAAATGGAAGGTTTTCGATATTCGGCTCGTGACATCGCTATTAAGCGTGCGGCCGTATTGAACCTGCCCATTCTATTGGGGAGTGCTACGCCGTCGCTTGAGTCCTTCCATAATACCTATCAAAGCAGATCTCAGTTGCTCACCCTGCCTGATCGCACGGCAGATGCCATTCATCCGGAAATCTTCCGGCTGGAGATGCGAAACCAGAAACTGGAGGGCGGCCTGACCCAGGTAACAATAAACGCTATAGCAGAGGAGTTAAAACAGGGAGGGCAGATTCTGCTGTTTCTGAATCGGCGCGGATATGCACCCTCTCTGGTCTGTCCCGGCTGCGGCTGGACCGCTGAATGCCACCGTTGCGATGTCCGCATGACGGTTCACAAGCGGGCAAAGCGAATCCGCTGCCATGTCTGTTCTCATGAAAGCCCCCTGCCTGAACAATGCCGCAACTGCAACAGCCACACCTTAATCAACATCGGTCAGGGTACTGAGCGACTGGAAGAGTTCCTTACCGAACGTTTTCCAGAAACAGGCATTCTGCGAATTGATCGTGATACTACCCGACGTAAAAATGCCTTTGAGAAAATGCTCCGTTCTATTCACTCAGGCCAGCAAAAAATTCTGCTCGGTACACAGATGCTTGCCAAGGGACATCACTTCCCTCAGGTGGGCACAGTCGTCATTCTTGATGCCGATTACGGGATATACGGCCTGGATTTTCGTGCGCAGGAACATATGGCGCAGATTTTGACTCAGGTCGCCGGGCGGGCCGGGCGAGCATCCAGAGCCGGAAAGGTTTACATACAGACCCGGCACCCGGAGCACCCTTTTTTTGTGTCCCTGGGAAAACTCGGCTACGAACCATTTGCCCGAGAACTCAGCCGTGTAAGGGAAAAAACATCAATGCCCCCTTTCAGCTATCTGGCACTTTTAAGGGCGCAGGCAAACAATAAACGCCTTGTGGAAGACTTCATGCAGCGTGCGGCCGAAGTACTGCAAACTACCGAAGCCGATGGTGTTGAGATATTAGGCCCTTCGGTAGCGCCGCTGGAACGCAAAGCCGGCTGCTTTCACATGCAGACACTGATAAATTCCCGAAAACGACCGGCATTGCACCACCTTCTAAACCATGCGATAACGCAGATTGACATGTTAAAAAACTCTCGCCGGGTACGCTGGTCGGTCGATATAGACCCCTATAATCTGTACTGATTATCGTTAAGAAATCTCTGATCCATAATAATCGAAAGGAAAACAAAAATCGTATTGTTGTTTTCCATGCCCCCGACAGGTCCATGATGGGCTTGTACAGCACTTCCTCAATTAACCTGTAGCCAGAAAGTAACCGGCCCATTGTTGATCAGCCCAACCTCCATATCCGCGCCAAAAACCCCGGAACCGACGTGCGGATGGGCCGTCTTTGCCTGTTTCACCAGATAATTAAACAGGCGCTTACCTGCCGCAGGCGGTGCCCCCCTGGAGAAACCCGGACGATTGCCATTCCGGGTATCTGCAACCAGGGTAAACTGTGGAACCAGCAGTAATCCGCCGGATGTGTCATTCAGGCTGAGATTCATTTTGCCTCGCTCATCAGGAAACACGCGATATGCCAGAACTCTCCGCAGCAGCCGATCAGCCTGCGTCTCAAGATCAACTTTCTCGATGCCAATCAACGCCAGCAGGCCTTCACTGATTTCGGCCACAACATCGCCATTAATCCGCACGGAGGCGCTCGAAACCCGTTGAATCAACGCAATCATCCGGAGACTCCAACCGCGCTACCAGCGCAGCTTCCACTGCGCGCCGATGCCGTGGTTGGCCCTGCCCTCGCCGTCTCGGCGGCGCAGCGCCTTGACGTCCAGTTCGGTATCCAGGTCGCCCGGTGCCGACAGCAGACGCCAACCCAGGGTCAGGTCATGCCCGGAATCGGACGACGACAGGCCCGCATACGGGATGCCGGTGGCGCCGTCCTTCAGGGCCAGGCCCCACTCACCCTGCAGGCTCCAGCGACCGGAGGCCGGGCCGGGCTGCGATGAATCCTCTTCCAGTGCGTCCGACAGCGAATCCGACAACAGCCGATCCAGGCCACCCGAGGCCGGAGCGGTGCCGTATTCCTGACGTAGACTCAGCGACGGCCCATGAGCGGAACCCGGCTGCCGTTCATAGCGCAGCGAACCGGACACGCCCCACTCACGCCGCTCGTCGGCCTCATGATCCAGCAGGCGCCGGCCACGCAGGTCAATGGTCAAGCCCTTGGAGGGCAACTGCCAACTGATACCGCCGCCCAGTTCCACGCCCAGGCCGTCGCTGGTATCGCCGCCGTCATAGCGCATCCCCAACTCCAGTTCCGGAATCAACCGGCCACCGTCCGCCTGCGGCAACTGCCAGGACCACTCCAGACCCATTCGGAAACGCTCCGTGTCCGCCGACATACCCGACATACCGTCGGCATCGTCCGACTCAATACGCGCCAGCGCCGCATCCGAGATCAGCGTCAGCGTCAGGCCGCCCTCCTCTAGCGGGCGCTCCAGCAGCGTTCCGCGCACACCGGCCGAGGCCGATCTCTGCTCGATGTCATGCTCCGTACTCATCGTGGCCGAAGTCTGCTCCAGGGTCTGCTCCAGCTCGCCACGGCCATAACTCGCCGCCGCCCACACCTGCAATCGCTGCGTTACGTTATGCCGGATATACGGCAGCAGCGAGGTCAGTCGGCTCGACAACTCGCCCTGTGTCACAGTGCCGCTCCAGTCGCCATCGCCGTCGCTGTACGACAGCGCCAGACCGAGCAGCGTGCGGCCATTGTCACGATCCACGCCCAGCAGGCCGGTGGTCACCTCGCCATCCACCGTGATGCCGTCCTGATCATCCTCGTAGCGCGAGTACGACGCCTGGCCCCAGATCGAAACTCCGTTCTCCCCGCCGCGGTGCACAAAGCGGCTGCCGCGCAGCATATCGCGCAGCGACAGCGACAGCGACAGATTCAATATCCGATCAACCGAACCGGCACCCAGGTCATCACCGCCGCCGCCTTGACCGAAGCCGTTCGCCGCATAACCCGTGCCGGTTTTATTACCGGCCCCATGCAGCGCACGACCAGCGGACAGGCCGCTCACATTGCCCGATAGCCCCGCTTGATCGGCCACCGACAAGCGGTAATCCAGACCGCCCAGCAGATGCTCCACCGCCGTCAGACCGAAACGCGGCAGCCAGGCCTCCTGCGCTGCCTGCATTTGGGCCTGCATCTCCTCCGTACCGACCAGTGCCGCGTCGTCGTCGGTCACCGTGACATCCACATCGGCAATGTCCAGGCCGGCACCGTAGCCGGCGTCTGTCGATACCGCGCCGTGGCTAATGGTCGCCATGCGGGCATCGCCGGCATTGTCAATGTCGTCGTTCATGCCCATCACCGTGAATGTCTGTACCGTATTCCAGTTGCCCATCGTGAACGTCAGGGTCAGCGGACCTACCGTGGCCGCACTTGCCAGATCGGAGGTCGCCGTGATCTCGACGCTGTTGGTCGGCTGCGTGTTCAGCATCACGCCGTAGGTGTCCGTGCCGCCCGCCTCGGCGACCGTGGTATTACCTCCTGTCTCGGTGATGAGCACGCCTGCCATGTCGTTGTCGGTGATGGTCACCGTCACAGCGCCCGTGACCGTCCCATACGCCGTTGTGCCTGCGGCCATATGCGTCAGCGTCACGGTGTCGTCTGCCGTGTCGCCGTCCTGAGCCGCTGTCACCGTGAAGGTCTGTACCGTGTCCCAGTTGGTCATCGCAAACGTCAGGTTGGCCGGACTCAATGTCAGGTCGGTGCCGCTATGGCCGCCGACCGTGACCGTCACGTCCCCCGTCGGGACACTCGTCAGGGCCACCGTGTAGTTGGCGCTGGCGCCCTCGGCGACCATCACCATCCCGCTGGAGAACGACAGGCCGGCCGTGTCGTCGTCGGTGGTGTTGACCGTGACTTCCTCCATCAATCCGTTGTAGTTACCACCGGTGGCCGTGTGCGTCAGCGTCGCCGTGTCGTCGACGGCGTCGTCGTCTGCACCTGCCATGACCGTGAAGGTCTGCATCATATTCCAGTTGGTCGAAGTAAATGTCAGGTCGTCCGGACTCAGGGTCAGGTCGGTGCCGGAGTGACCGGTGACCGCCACGGTGACATTGCCCGTCGGGGTGGTGGCCAGGGACACCGGGTAATCGACACTGGCGCCTTCAGTGACCGCCAGGGTCGGTGGCAGTACGATGGCCGGTTGTTCCATGATCGTGAAGGCCAGGCTGCCCGTGCTACGGGTGCCGCCGTCCAGGCCGGTAGCGACCAGGGTGCCCAGGCCGATGGTGATGGTCTCGCCGGAGTCGGCGGTGTTGTCGGTCTGTACGGCCAGGGCCAGGGTGGCGGTGGCCGGGGCCGGGCCGGTAAATGTCACCGTGCCGGCGGTGCCGCTGTCCGGGATGGTGTAGGCGATGCCGTCCGCCGGGGTGCCGGTCACGGTGTAGTCCGTGCCTCGCGTTGCGGTGCCGCCCAGGGTCAGTGGCACGGCCAGGCTTTCGCCGGCGACCAGCGGGCGGTTCAGGGTGACGGTGAGGTTGCGGGTGGTGGCTTCGCTGAGATTGCCCATCGTGCCTGCCAGGGTCACTGTGGTGGCGTCGTCGTCGCTGACCTGCACCATGGCTGAGGACGGTATCCCGACGGTGTAACCGGTGCCGTCCGCTATGGTCACTGTGAGGGTGCCGTTAGGTTCGTCGGTGTTGTCGGCCTGTGTGTCGATGTCAACGGTGGTCGTGGTGGTGCCGCCGGTCAGGGTGGCCATGCGTGTGCCTTCGTTGCCGGCGGTCAGATAATCACTGGGGGCGGCGGCGTCCGTGACGGTCAGCCTGATCGGCAGGTTGGCCGCCGGGGCGCGGTTGGTGGTCACGGTGAAGGTCGCGGCGCTGCCTTCGGTGGTTGTGGGGCCGCTGGTGATGCGGATGGTCAGCGGGTCTTCGATGTTGAAGTTGTCCAGTGAGTCGGTACCCGTGGCACCGCCGCCCAGGCCGGTGCCGGAGTTGCTGTCCAGGGTGCCCAGGCCGATGATGACGGTCTCGCCGGTGGTCTCGTCGTTGTTGTCGGTGGTCGCGCTCAGGGTCAGGGTGGCGCTGGCGGCCGATGGGCCGGTGAAGGTCACGGTGCCTGTGGCGCTGTTCAGGCCGGTGTAGGTGACGCCGTCTGCCGCGGCGCCGGTGACGGTGTAGTCCGTGCCCGGTAGCGCTGTGCCCATGAAGGTCAGTGGCACCGGCAGCGTCTCGCCTGCGGCCAGGGTGCGGCCCAGGGTGACGGTGATGGCTTTGGTGGTGCCTTCTATGATGTTGCCCGTGGCGCCCGTCAGGGTCACTGTGGTGGCGTCGTCGTCGATCACGGTCGCGGTGATGGGGGCCAGGGTGAGGTTGTAGTTGGCGTCCGTGGAGGTGGCGATGTGGGTAATGGTCACTTCCTGGTTGGCGGCGTCGTCGTCGTTATCTTCCCCGGTGACGGTGAAGGTCTGGGCCATGTCCCAGTTGGCGCTGGTGAATACCAGGTTGTTGGGGTTGACCGTGGCGGTGGTTGGTGTGCTTGAGGTGGGTGTGATGGTCACGTTTGCGGTGGGTTGTGTGTCCAGCACCATGCCGTATTCGTCTGTGCCGCCTTCGGTGGGTGTGGTGGCGTCCGCCGTCTCGGTGATGGTTACACCCGCCGTGTCGTTGTCGGTGATGGTCAGCGTGTGGACACTGGTGGCGCCCAACATGTAACCCGAACCTGCGGTCAGGGTCAGTATGATCGTCTCGTCGGTCTCGTCCGTGCTGTCATCGGTGATGGTGACCGGGATATTGGCGAGGGATTGTTGACTGATCAACGATACGGTGCCGGACAGTGCGGTGTAATCGTCGCCGGAAGTCGCCGTGCCAGCACCGCCCACCATGTAGGTGAGTGTGGTATCCGAGTCAACCGCCGGAAACAGATTGACTCTCACGTTGTGTGTGCCTGCGTCCTCGCCTGCGCTGGATGTATCAACATGGAAGCTCGCCGTCACTCCGTCGTTGTCGTTGATGATCAGATTGTGGGTGGTTTGGGACCCTAACATGTAGCCCGAGCCGGCGGCCAGCATCAGAATGGCCGCCTCGCTGATCTCTGGTGTGCTGTCATCGATGATAACCACGGGAATGTTGACGCTGTTCGCGTTCGCGACAACCGATATGGAACCGGAATTGGAGATGGTGTAGTCGTCGCCCGGAGTCGTCGAGAGGTCGAGCACCGTGTAGGTGATCGTAATACCCGAGGTTGGCGCCGGGCTCAGATTGATCACCACATTGTGTGTGTCTGCGTCCTCGCTTGTGGTGGACGAACTAACCGCAAAGGTCGCCACCGGGGTGGTCTGGGCGAAGGCCGGCACCGCAAGGCCGACGAGCAGCACGGCGGCGAAGCTGCGGCGCAGTCGGCAAAGTAAACCTGCGCTCATGATGCCGGAACTCCATGCCGAGCCCTGACGACAGGTATCGGCCCGGACAACCGCAGGGCCAAGGGCCATATCCCGATTGGAATGGGGGGGGGGGGGGGGGGGGGGGGGGGGGGGGGCATTAAATTATCCATGTCACTTGTGGCGCGTTTCACGAGCATTCTAACCATGACTGTTTCTCCTTTGTTTCGACGGTGTTCAATCGGCCTTGCAGGCCGATTGATTTTCAGCGCTCTGTTCAGAGCCCGGCCTTTGGGCCGGTTCCAGGCCCATGCCCGGATTCATGCCTGCAATTTGTGTTACTTTAGTCTCGTTCGAAACGAATTACAAGTCCTTGTATGGGTTTGCTGCATATTATTCCCTGTTGCTGCCAATTTTAATGGAACGTATCGGGAATTACTGTTCCGGTCGGGCGCGGCGGCCACGATAGCTGTGCCGCTATTACATTTGTCATGGCCGCTTTTATCACATGGCTGCCCATGCGATAAAGGCCCCCGGTTCCGATAACCTGCCTGTTGATATCGCATTTGCTTTCATCCTGCAGAAGGCGTAATATGCCTCTGAACCCAGAGGCGTCGCCCATGGCGCATTACACGTTGATTTTATAACATCATGCAGCGCATTACTGAACCCGAATTAATGGACGATGTCGAGCAGGCAGAGGCCTATGCGTCCGCCGACTTCTCCGAGGCTAATTCGCTGTTCATCGAGACATTGCTGACACAAAAGCCGGAGCTTAATCATCTGAATATACTGGATATTGGATGCGGTCCGGGTGATATCTGCCTGACACTTGCCGAGCGGTTTGCCGAAGCCCGCATTTGTGGCATTGACGGTTCTGAGGCCATGCTGAATATCGCACGGAAAAAAATCGGCCAGCGAGGCAAGCAGCCGGTTTTTTTGCAGTACACCCTGCCAAACCATAATCTCCCCGCTGCCTCTTTTGATGTCATATTGTCCAACAGCCTGCTGCACCATCTGCATAATCCGCAAATACTCTGGCAATCAATCATCGAACTTGCAAGGCCCGGCTGCCGGATATGCGTCATGGACCTGTTCCGCCCGGATTCTGCAAGACAGGCGCAGGAAATCGTCAATCGGTATGCGGCGAACGAACGTGAAGTGCTGAAAAAGGATTTTTACCATTCTCTGCTCGCCGCATTTCGCCCGGACGAAGTGAATAGTCAGTTGCAGATGGCATCGCTTTCCGGGATAACAGCAAGAATTATCAGTGACCGCCACCTGCTTGTCACTGGCCGCCTGTAAGTTTGCGGAGGCAATCTGTCCCCGGTCTTCAGCGTACCGTTTAAGGAATCTCTTGCAAGTTTGCTACCGGGAAGCGAGACTTGCGCCATGAATATCCGTTTTTCCAAAATGCACGGCCTCGGCAATGACTTCATGGTCATAAATGCCGTTGACCAGCCGGTACAGCTGGACGCTGGACTCATACGGCAATGGTCTGACAGGCGGACCGGTATTGGCTTTGACCAGTTGCTGCTGGTGGAATCGGCCGATCGTGACGATGTTGATTTTCGTTACCGTATCTACAACGCCGATGGCGGTGAGGTTGAGCAATGCGGTAATGGTGCGCGTTGCCTTGCCCGGTTTGTAACAGGCCAGGGGCTTACAAACCAGACATCAATACCGGTACATACGGGCAATGGCATTATCGTTCTCAATGTTCGTGATGACGGACAGGTCCAAGTTGACATGGGTACGCCCCGCTTTACGCCCGATTCACTGCCTTTTAATACACAGCAACAGGAGCGATATTGCCTGACTCTGGAGGACCGCGCTATAGAGATCGGCGCCGTATCGATGGGCAATCCACACGCCGTTACGCTGGTGGAGGATGTTAATCAGACACCCGTGGAGATGCTCGGCCCGCAGATAGAGGCACATGAATTGTTCCCGCAGGGGGTCAATGCCGGGTTCATGCAGATTATCGACAGGGGCCACATTAACCTCAGGGTATATGAAAGAGGCGCGGGCGAAACTGCCGCCTGCGGAACCGGGGCTTGTGCTGCCGTAGCCGTTGGTCGTCACTGGAAAATACTGGATGAGCGCGTTGCGGTCGGCCTTGCGGGAGGAAAACTGGATATCGTCTGGCCGGGTGAGGGGGCGTCTGTACTGATGACCGGGCCGGCAGAGCATGTCTTTGACGGCGTTCTTGCCGTGTAACGGTTACCCAAACGGTATTTGCATTATATAATCCAGCACCATGACTCATACCAAACAAAGCACCATTTCCGCGCAGGAAGAGAACCCGCCTGATGAGCGCCGGGTCGCAGAGTACCTGCAACGGCATCCTGATTTCTTCACTCGCCATACCGGGCTGCTTACCGACCTGATTATTCCACATGGCGAAGGTTCCGTCGTTTCACTCGTAGAGCGCCAGGTCCGCCTGTTGCGTGAGAAGAGCTCGGTCCTTGAAAAACAGCAGAAAAAATTGCGCGGGGTCGCTTTACTGAATGACCGTATCCAGGAACGTATGCACCGCATTGCGCTGCAAATTCTTTCAGCAACCGACATCAACCGGGACATCAAGAATTAGCCGTCTCCCTGACCCGGGAGTTTGATCTGGAACATGTACAGCTACGGCTGTTTGACGATGAATCCCGATTGCCGGACAACATTGACCCGGCACTCCGGATCACCAACCAGTCCGCACGGGCTTCGATTAATGCGCTCACCCCAACATCCAGGCCTGTTTGTGGCCGACTGAGCACCTCACAACTGGAGCACATTTTCGGCGAACACGGTACGTCAATCGGCTCCAGTGTCGTAATCCCGCTACGAAAAGGCATACTATACGGTTTTATTGCCATGGGTACGGGCGACAAAAATCGTTTTACTGAAAACATGGAGACCCTCTATCTTCAGCGCCTGGGAGAAATGGTCACCATGTCGCTGGTTCGCCTTGTTACATAAGCCGGTGACGCAACCGCATCACCCGTTAATTCAGGATTACCTTTCCCGCCTGCGTAACGAGCGGCAGTTATCCGAGAATACCATTGATGGATACAGCCGTGATCTGCGCCAGCTTGAAAGCTGGCTGCAATCAAATGATCAATACGACTGGTCAAAGGTTGATTCCTCCCAGATAAGAGACTTTGCCGCTTTTACTTACCGGCAGGGCAGAGCTCCGACTTCAATTCGGAGATTGCTTTCGACCGCACGTAATTTTTTCAGGTTTTTGATCCGCGAAGCATTCATTGAGCGTAACCCGGTTGAGGATGTGCCGGCCCCTAGGATGGCCCAAAAGCTCCCGCGTGCGCTGGATGTGGATCAGATCAGCCAACTGCTGAACATGCCGGAAGATGGCGTACTCGGGAAGAGAGACCGGGCGATACTGGAGCTTTTTTACTCTTCCGGCCTACGGTTATCGGAGCTTGCCGGGCTTAATCTACAGGATATTGATCTGAAGGAAGGAAGCGCACGCATAAAGGGCAAGGGAAACAGGCAACGGGAGGTGCCTGTGGGTCGCAAGGCTGTCCAGGCCCTGTCTGTCTGGTTACAGGTACGTGCTGAATTGCTTAAAGGGGACAGCGCAGCCGTCTTTATATCAAAACAGGGCAGGCGATTGTCCGTTCGCTCGATACAATCGCGCCTGAATTATCGGGCCAGACAAACGGGCCTGCACCAGCACGTACATCCGCATATGCTTCGCCACAGCTTTGCGTCTCACATGCTGGAGGCCAGCGGCGACCTGAGAGCCATACAGGAGTTACTGGGCCATGCCGATATATCAACCACACAGATTTACACACATCTTGATTTCAATCATCTGGCCAGAGTCTATGACGAGGCCCATCCCCGTTCCAAAAGGCGTAAAAAATAATCAGAAATCAGGCTCCTGCATAAAAAAGGCGTTGTTGGGTAGACGCGGCACCGGGGATATCGGGCCGGGCCGCCATCACTGAGGCAAAAAGTCGAGCAGTATTTCATTCACGTACCGGTAACCGGTTTCTGTCTGATCGCAGTGGCTGTCCCGGACGCTCAAAAGTCCCCTGCTGATAGATTTTCGGGCTATGGCCATAAATTCCGTCGCGGTCATACCCGTCGCACTTTGCAGGTCTTCAAGCGGAAAACCTTCCGTCAGCCGCAAACGATTGAGCAGGTATTCGAATGCCAGTTCGGTATCACAGATGGGGCTGGCTCGACGGACGTACTGACCCCCTGCATGTTGCAGGTAGTCTTTAGGGTGCCTGATACGGGCATCACGTATGACCGCGGCGGCTGAGGAAAATTTGCCATGGGCCCCTGCTCCGAGGCCCAGGTAGTCCCCGAATCGCCAGTAGTTCAGATTATGCCGGCATTCTTTGCCGGGTTTTGAGTAGGCGGATATTTCATAGCGCCGGAAATTATTGGTTTCCAGTAATTCAATACCGCTTTCCTGCATCTCATAACTGTCATCACCGTCCGGCAGTAATGGCGGGGGCTGGTGGGCAAAGGCGGTATTCGGTTCAATGGTAAGCTGGTACCAGGATATATGCTCCGGCTGAAGATCGATTACCTGTTGCAGGTCGCAAAGCGCCTCATCTACAGTTTGCCGGGAAAGGCCGTACATAATGTCAATGTTGATATTGTCGAGGCCGGCATCTCTTGCCTGTCTGTAAGCCTGTAGAGATTCGTGGGCATTGTGTATCCGGCCAAGCCGTTCCAATTGGGCGTTATCCATACTCTGAAATCCGAGCGAAAGCCGGTTTACTCCGGCGTCCATGTAGTGTTTGAAGCGTGAGGAATCGGCGGCACCCGGGTTGGCCTCAAGGGTGATTTCCGCTCCCGATTGCAGGTTGAAATGTTCATTTGCGCCGTTGAGTATCCTGCTGATAGCCGCACCTGAAAACAGGCTTGGTGTGCCGCCACCAAGAAAAATGCTGCTGATAACCCGCTCCCTGGTACGCCCGCTTTCATGCCGCATGTCACGCAACAGGGCTTCGACATAGGCGGATTCCTGTAGCGAGCCTCTTAGCGGGTGTGAGTTGAAATCACAGTAAGGACATTTCCGTATGCACCATGGCAGGTGGATGTACAGGCCGATCTGACGGGGAACCCGCATCCGGGGCCTATGGCTCGTCCTGTAGCCGCTTCACCAGACACCGCAATGCCTTGCCGCGATGGCTGATGGCGTTTTTTTCATCGCTATCGAGCTGTGCCGAGGTGCAGCCCTTTTCCGGCACGTAGAATATCGGGTCATATCCAAAACCATGGTCGCCTACCGGCTCTCTCAGTAAACGCCCCCGCCATTCCCCCTGACAGATAATCGGGGTGGGATCCTGCGCATGACGGACATATACCATCAGGCAGATAAAATGAGCGGTCCGATTTTCTTCGGCGATGTTTTCCATGTTGCTGAGTAATTGTCGCAGGTTTTTCTCATCGCTTGCGTGTTCACCTGCATATCGCGCCGAATGAATTCCGGGCGCCCCATCAAGGGCGTCCACAGCGATGCCGGAGTCGTCGGCTATGGCAGGCAAGCCGGTGTGCCCGGAGGCATTGCGAGCCTTGATCAGGGCATTCTCGATAAACCCCGGGCCATCTTCGATAGCTTCCGGAACCCGATGATCAGACTGCGGGGCGACAGTCAATCCGCTTGCGGCGAGCAATCGTTGTAATTCGTGTACTTTGCCCGCATTGCCGGTAGCCAGGATAATGATATTTTCATTCATGTGTTTATCGCCTGGTGTTGCAGGTCGGATAGTTCGGTTATTCCCCGAGCGGCCAGCTCCAGCAGGGCGTTGAGTTGGTCCTGGCTGAAGGGGCTGCCCTCGGCTGTGCCCTGTACCTCGATGAAATGGCCTTGATCGTCCATAACGACATTCATATCCGTTTCCGCGTTGGAGTCTTCGGGATAATCCAGGTCCAGAACCGGCACGCCCTGATAAATGCCGACCGATACCGAAGCCACGCTGCCGGTTAATGGATTTTCTTCAAACTGCCCCTCGTTCATCAACCTGTTCACGGCATCCGCCAGGGCGACATAACCACCGGTGATTGATGCCGTACGTGTACCGCCGTCTGCCTGAATGACGTCACAGTCGATAGTCATGGTGCGCGGCCCCAGTTTCTCCATGTCCACAACCGCTCGCAGGGAACGACCTATCAGGCGCTGGATTTCCAGAGTGCGGCCACCCTGTTTGCCGCTAACGGCCTCACGACGCATGCGGCTGGAGATTGAGCGCGGCAGCATCCCGTATTCGGCCGTCACCCAGCCTTTACCCTTGCCGCGCAGGAATTCCGGGACTCTCTCTTCAATGGAGGCGGTACAGATGACTTTGGTATTACCAAACGCAATCAGCGCCGAACCCTCGGCATACATGTTAAAGTTACGGGTAATTTCGATGGGCCGCATCTCATGCGGTGCGCGATTGCTGGGTCTGATAGTTTGCATTTTTATTAAGCTGGCCGAACGGCGCACAATTATACGCATGAAAATAGCGTATCAGTAAAACAGGAATCAGTATTCAGAGGCAAGGATAAATGGTACACAGCATGACGGGCTTTGCCCGTACCGAAGCAAGCGAGGAATGGGGCGAGTTGGCCTGGGAAGTGCGTAGCGTCAATCACCGCTATCTGGAGATATTTTTCAGAATGCCCGAAGAATGGCGCGTGTTAGAGAGTAAGTGCCGTGAACTTGCGGCCAAAAAAATTAAGCGCGGAAAACTGGATTGTGCCCTGCGCTTCAGGCGGTCAGTCTCCGGGCGGAACGCCCTGCAAATGGACAGCGACCTTGCCAGACAGGTTATCCATTTATGCAATGAGATGAATGCGCATCTCACAAATCCCTCGGCGCTGAACGCATTGCAGGTACTGAAATGGCCGGGGGTCGTGAAGGAACCGAGGCTGGAGATTGATTCCGTAACCACACCTGCCCTCGTATTATTCGAAAATGCCCTGGACGAACTAAGAACCATGCGGGCCTCTGAGGGAGAACGTTTGACGGGTTTTCTGTTACGACACTGCAACGATATTGAGATTGCGGTAAAAAACATCCGCCGACACCGCCCCCAGGTCATTGATAGTATCCGGGAAAAGTTGAATCAGCGCTTACAGGAACTGGTTGAAAAGCCTGATCAGGACAGATTGGAACAGGAATTGGTCTTTCAGGCACAGAAGCTGGACATCAATGAAGAGCTGGACCGGCTGGCAAGTCATCTGGTTGAGATACGTGACGTTTTGCAGCGTGATGAACCGGTAGGCCGCCGGCTGGATTTTCTGATGCAGGAACTTAACAGGGAGGCCAACACCCTGGGCTCCAAGTCGTTTCACGCCGAAACGACCCGGGCAAGTGTCGATCTCAAAGTGCTTATCGAACAGATGAGAGAACAGGTGCAGAATATAGAATGAAATCCGGCCATGACCCGGTGAGGCGTCTGATTTTCCTGCCGAATGTCAGCAACAATCTTAAAATTATGCGATAAAGAGCAACATGGAAATAAAGCACGATTTATATCTCGGCGATTGTGAGAATGTGCTAAAGCAGATTCCCGATAACTCGGTGGATTTGATTTTTACATCCCCTCCATACGCCGACCAGAGGAAAAAGACATACGGAGGGATTCATCCTGTAGATTATGTAGAGTGGTTTCTACCAAAAACGGAACAGATGTTGAGGGTACTGAAACCATCAGGAACCTTTGTCCTGAATATTAAGGAAAAGGTGCTGAACGGCGAAAGAAGCACCTATGTCATGGAGTTGATTATCGCCATGAGAGCGCAGGGATGGTTGTGGACGGAAGAATTTATCTGGCACAAGAAAAATTGTTATCCGGGCAAATGGCCAAACCGGTTCAGGGATGCCTGGGAACGGCTATTGCAATTTAACAAAAATAAAAAATTCGATATGTATCAGGAAGAGGTCATGGTGCCCATGGGGAACTGGGCAAAGACCAGATTAAAAAACCTCAGCGAAACGGATAAGAACAGGGATGAGTCCAGGGTCGGAAGCGGTTTCGGTAAAAACATATCCAACTGGATGACAAGAGACAGAGCCTATCCGACCAATGTTCTTCATCTGGCGACAGAATGCGGTAATAAAAATCATAGCGCCGCCTTTCCGAAAGGCCTGCCTGAATGGTTTATCAAGCTGTTTACACAAACCGGCGACATGGTGCTGGACCCCTTCATGGGATCCGGGACAACCAACATTGTCGCGCATGAAATGCGCAGAAATTCTATCGGAATCGATGTGGATTCGACATACCATGAGATGGTGAGGTCACGGATTTCGCCTGTTGCTCTGTCCTTATTTGAACCAAAGGCTGAATATGAATCCAATTGATCTAAATGATATTACCAGATATGTTGAAGATAACATCGGCGCTTTTCATCGAAAAAGAATATCAAGCCTCGACACTTTAAGCCTTGGCATAGTTCTCCGTAGAAAAAATCCCTATTTGTTTAAGGCAAAATATGTTCTGACCGCCGAAGAGATAGTCAAAGGACTTGTAGGTGCCCATATTTCCTCTAATGAGGAAACTATATTTGGAAACTGGCTTGAAGGTCTAGCAGTTTTTATAAATAGCAAAGTTTATGGCGGGTGGAAATCCGGAATACCAGGAATAGATCTGGAGTTCGATTACGATAGTAGCCGATATATCGTGAACATTAAATCTGGCCCTAACTGGGGAAACAGTAGCCAGATAGCCAAAATGAAATCTGATTTCAAGACGGCGCAACGCACGCTAAGAACCAGCGATTCAGGATTAAATGTTGTTTGTGTAAATGGATGTTGCTATGGCCGTGAGAATAATTCAGATAAGGGAGATTACTTTAAATTCTGCGGGCAAAAATTTTGGGGATTCATCTCAGGAAAAGATACTCTCTATTCTGATATAGTTGAACCTTTGGGGCATAAAGCCAAGGAAAGAAATGATGATTTTGCCAAGGCCTATTCGGAACGGATTAATTTGCTCACATTTGAATTTGGGCACCTGTTTTGTGATGACAGTGGAGCAATTGACTGGCGGGAACTTGTGGCCTTCAACTCTTCAATTTCAAACGCTACTATAACGGACTGATAAAACATAAGGAACATCTGATTAATTGACGCAGTAAGCTAAGGGGATTTAAGTCCTGCACCGGCCGTTAATCTTTACATGTCATAACCTCGCTCATCGTGTAAAATGAGATCGAGACCTTCGATCTCTGCATCGAATGTCACCCGCAGCCCGATGTCCACATCAACAACCTTCAGAATCACAAAGGTCACTACCGCCGTGTAAACCAGTACAGACACCACTCCGATTGCCTGCACAGTCAACTGATCTCCCATATCGGCAAAGCCATAACCACTGAAGATGCCCAACACCGAGGGTTTGCCGTGCTTGATCCATTCCATCGCCATCCACGTCAGGGAGCCACAGGCAGCAGAGATATGTGTCACCAGCAGCGCCATGGGCCGCATCGCCATTGACCGCCAGGGCAGAACCGCCATTAAAACCGAACCAGCCAACCCATAGCATACCTGCGCCAACGACGGTCATAGTGAGATTGTGAGGCATCATGACTGGTGGGGAAGCCCTTACGACTACCCATTACTATTGCGGCAACCAGTGCAGCAACGCCGGCGGTAATATGCACCACGGTGCCGCCGGCGAAATCATACAGGCCCATGTCATACAGCCAGCCTCCTCCCCAGACCCAGTGTGTAACGGGTGCGTAAACCAGTAACAGCCAGATTGTTGAGAATAGCAGCATGGCCGAAAAGCGCATACGCTCGGCAAAGCCACCGATAATCAGGGCCGATGTAATGAACCGCGAAGGTCATCTGAAACGCCATGAACAGGCTTTCCGGAATATCTCCGCTTAATGTGTCGCGCCCGATGCCCGCCATGAATGACTTGCTGAAATCGCCGATGACCGCGTTGCCTTCACCAAAGGCTAGGCTGTAACCTGCAATAAACCACAGCAATGACATCAGGCAGGCTACCGCAAAACACTACATGAATATCGACAGGACATTCTTGCTGCGAACCAGACCTGCGTAGAACATGGAAAGTCCCGAAAGAGTCATAAACAATACCAGTGCCGCGGATGTCAGAATCCAACCGGTATTGGCTTCGTTCAGCAGCGCTTCCTGCGCTATTGCCACCCCCGGCAGGAGCGCTGCTGCTGTTGTCGGCATTGCATATTTGAAGATATTCATTGTTTGGCTCTCTGTGAATTACAGTGCCTCATCGCCGGATTCTCCGGTACGGATACGAACAGCCTGTTCAACAGGCATAACAAAGATCTTGCCATCACCAATTTTTCCGGACTGCGCGGTTCCGGTAATCGCCTCTATCACCGCATCTACCTGATCGTCGGCAACGGCAATTTCAAGTTTTATCTTGGGCAGAAAATCAACGACATATTCCGCACCACGGTAAAGCTCCGTGTGGCCTTTCTGTCGGCCAAAACCCTTTACCTCCGTGGCTGTCAGTCCCTTCACTCCCATATCGGAAAGTGCTTCCCTGACGTCATCCAGCTTAAAGGGCTTGATAATCGCTGTAATCATTTTCATCGTTATACCTCCGGCTAAAAATTGTTCAAGTTTGTAAATATCTGACTGGTATCAGTCACGGAACACATGCTATATGTGAATCAGCCCCTTAACTACAGCCGAAGTCACAGATACTGAAATTTGCTTTTTGCACTGGTTTAATCTTCACTTAATCATGATAATGAAATCTTCAGAGTGAGAATCTTGAAAGCATAAAGTGTGCCAACTTTTAGAGTGGTCGTCCCTCACCCCTGCATGAAATGGCATCGCGGTAGCGCACCATGATGGTGCGCTCCAGGGCCGCTATAACTTCATGGAGGTGCAAAGCTGCACACCGCTTTTATAATCAGGCCCCCATGGGAGGATTTATGGACCCCAGAATACTGGATGAGATTACCAGACAACTGGCTGCCGCCGTACCCGCAGATGTCAGTCGGCTGAAAGAAGATCTGCAAAAAAACTTTCGCACGGTGCTGGATAATGCCTTCGCTAAAATGTCGCTGGTTACACGTAATGAGTTTGACGCCCAGCAGTCGGTGCTGAATCGCACCCGGGAAAAACTTGAAGCCCTTGAAAAAAGGCTGGCAGCGATGGAAAAGAGCCTTTAGCCCTGAATGTCTTTAGCCCATGTCTATACCCGTGCACTGGCGGGCATCAATGCCCCTGAAGTTACGGTTGAGGTCCATGTTTCCAATGGCCTGCCAACCCTCACGATTGTCGGCCTGCCCGAGACAGCGGTAAAGGAAAGCCGTGATCGCGTCCGCAGCGCTATCATCAATTCCGGTTTTGAGTTCCCCGCAAGACGCCTGACCATCAATCTTGCACCAGCCGACCTCCCCAAGGAGGGAGGCCGTTTTGATCTGCCGATAGCTCTGGGCATCCTTGCCGCCTCAGGACAGATTGATAAAGACGCCCTCAAGGAATATGAATTTTTCGGCGAATTGTCTCTCGGAGGTTCTCTACAACCGATTCGCGGGGTATTGCCGTCAATACTACAGGCACAAAAACTGGGCCGAAGTAGTGTCATCCCTGAACACAATCGTTACGAGGCGTCATTGATAAGGCAGGCAATCATCTACCCCACTCAACATCTTCTTGATGTAACGCGGCACCTTAAAGACGGAGATACCCTGCATAGTCTGTCCGCAGCCGATGAGGCCAGGGAAATAAGCCGATACGACGTTGATATGTCTGAGGTAAAAGGTCAGGCCCATGCCAGGCGTGCGCTGGAAATTGCCGCTGCGGGGGGACACAGTCTGCTCTTCATCGGCCCGCCGGGGACAGGCAAGTCCATGCTCGCAGAAAGACTGCCTACCATCATGCCACCCATGACGGAACAGGAGGCACTGGAAACCGCAGCGGTGCAGTCACTGGTATCCGGCTTGCAGAAGATTACAACCAACGCTCAAAGACCATACAGGGCACCTCACCACACAGCTTCCTCGGTAGCACTTGTCGGCGGTGGCTCCAATCCCAGGCCGGGTGAAATCTCCCTCGCGCACAACGGGGTACTGTTCCTTGATGAGCTGCCGGAGTTTGATCGCCGTGTCCTGGACAGCCTGCGTGAGCCTCTCGAAACCGGTCATATTGTTATTTCCCGCGCCGCACGCCAGGCAGAGTTTCCGGCCAACACGCAGCTCATTGCCGCCATGAATCCCTGTCCCTGTGGCTATCTCGGCGACTCTCGACATACCTGTACCGATACCCCCGACCAGATTCAGCGCTATCGAGGTCGGATTACCGGGCCTTTCCTGGACCGCATTGATTTATATATTGAGGTTCCACGTATCAGACTGGCTGAGGTCAGAGCACAGCAATCCCCGGAGGACAGTGTAACGATTAGAAATCGTGTCATTGCAGCACGGCAAAGGCAATTACAGCGAGGTGGCGTTGCCAATGGCAAACTAAAGCCCGCTCAGATGAAGGAAATCTGCGCCATAGCCCCGGATGACGAAAACCTGTTACTGACGGCGACGGAAAAACTCGGCCTGTCGTCACGGGCCCATGATCGAATATTAAGGGTGGCACGCACTATTGCCGACCTCAATAACAGCGATAAGATTGAAACACGGCATCTGACCGAAGCGATTGGATACCGCCGTTACAATAAACAGACCCGACCATGAGTCACTGCCAGATCGGCATCCTCGCCGGGGTATCCTTCCATGTGCGCTATCTGTTTTATTCTCTGATAACAGGCGATGATATTGACGCCGCCTTTGAGGCATCAAAATGCAATATGTGGTGGTACTCATAACATGAAGTTGTTTTTTCATCACCAAGGGGCTAAGGTTCCCGAGCTGTGATAATCACATCGTGTAGCAACCACCATACATTATAGGAGAGGATAAAGATGAAAGATAAAACCAAGGATCAGCCCAATAAAACAGGCGGTAGCAGGCGTAAGTTTATTACCTCGGCGGCTGCAGCCGGTGCAGCAACAATTACCGGCGCCTCATTTATAGGCAATGCCCAGGCAGCGGAAACGACAACCTGGAAGATACAGACATCCTGGCCTGGTGGAATAGGTCTGAAAATCTTCAAAAACTGGTGTGACAGCATTGTAGAAAAAACCGATGGCGAGCTGGCCTTTCAGCCATTCGGTGCCAAAGATGTTGTCGGCGAGTTTCAGTTATTCGATGCCGTGAAGAACGGCGTGCTTGACGCAATGAATCCTTTCACGCTCTACTGGGCCGGCAGGATGCCAGCAGCCGCATTCCTCAGTTCGTATCCGATGAGCTTACGCAACCCACATGAGTGGGATGTGTTTTATTATGCCTTGGGCGGGCTGGAGCTGGCACGTGAGCTGTTCGCCAAATTCGACATGTATTACGTAGGCCCTATCCACCATGGACCGAACATTATTCACTCAAAGACACCCATTCGCTCCATTGATGATTTCAGGGGCAGAAAGATGCGCTTGCCCGGCGGCATGGTTGCTGAACTGTTCCAGGCGGCAGGCGCAAAGACAACTCTGCTACCCGGATCAGAGATTTTTCCGGCATTGGAAAAAGGCACCATCGACGTCGCGGATTATGTGGGCCCGGCCATTAACCATGCCCTGGGATTCCATCAGGTCACCAAATATATTTCCATGGGACCACCCGGATTCATGTCCATTTACCAGCCGGTGGACCTGATGGATTTAACGGTATCACAAAAATCGTGGAACGCGCTGTCGGAGAAGATGCAGAGGTTTGTCGAAATGGAAACACACGTCTATTCCGACCTCCATCATGCAGCTATTCAGAAGGCGGACCAGGAGGCCTGGAAGAAGTTTACCGCGGCCGGTACGGAGGTAACCCGTCTGTCACAGGATGACGTTGAGGCGTTTACGGAGCTTGCGGTGCCGCTGTGGTATAAATGGGCCAATAAGGACAGCGGGGCGGCACGCGCATTCAAGATTCAACTGGATTACATGATGTCCGGTTCCCTCGGCTATGTCACACCCGATATGATTAAAGGCCAGAATCTGAGCGTATAACAACCTTTCACTTCTGGCCCCGCCTCAATGGCAGGGTCAGAGGTGTTGAAATGCCTGAAATCGCCTTCGTTTTACCTCACTGGCTATACTGGTCAGGTCTGGTCTTTTTCCCGCTGGCCGCGATGTATTTCTTTCGCCACTCCCGACGCGCTGATTCCGGCAGGCTATTGTCGCTGCCGCTGGCCTATTTTTTACTGTTGCTGGGTGGTTTTGCCGGCGTACATCGCCTGTATGTCCGCAGCGCGTGGGCACTCGCGTTTATCGCCTTATTCGTGGGAATACTCCTGGTCAACGTGGAGATACGTGCCGCCAGAGATGAGCTATCCGGGGCGGAGAGCACAGTAAGGCTGCTGGAAAGCAAAATCAAACGTGCGGAAAAGAAATCGGCCAAAACCGAAGATCGCCTGTTACAGCACGATAATGAAAGAAACCGAAAAAGGCATGAACAGGCAAAACAAAAGATAACAGAACTCAAGTTGAGCACGGGCATCGCACTTCGGGAGGCTGTGGAAGCTCGGCAAAATTTTGCTCAGTGGGATCAAACGGCCTCTGTGATGGGCGGCCTGTTGCTGCTGATGATATTTGTGGACGCACTGCTATTGCCCGGGATAGTCAAACGATGCCGAGGCAAAGAAAGCGGTACCTTGACTGAAGTTTTTGAATGCCCCGTGCATGAGGCCGACACGGCAGTCAGCAATGCCCATGAGAAACTGGCTTTTAGTCGCTGGGTCGCAAAACTGAATATCACCATCGGCGAATTCGTGGCCTATTGGTCCATCATCGCGGTTTTTGTCTATTACTACGAAGTCATGGTGCGTTACGTCTTTAACTCACCGACAAACTGGGCGCACGAAGGCATGTTTTTGATGTTTGGTATGCAGTATCTATTGGCTGGCGGGTTTTGCCTTCGTGAACGTGCGCATGTCCGCGTCGATGTCATTTATATGCACTTCTCCGACAGGGCCAGGGCGATTACAGATTTGATCACCTCGATATTTTTCTTTATTTTTGTGCTGACTTTACTGGTTAGCGGCTGGATCTTCTTTTACGACTCCTTCAGCATTAATGAAGTCTCCTTTACGGAGTGGGGCATTCAATACTATCCAGTCAAGTTCGCACTGCCGCTGGGTGCATTTTTAATTTTGCTGCAAGGGATTGCCCGGCTGGCGGAAGACATTCATACACTGTCAGGCCAATCTGATTTTTCAGGTACCGGTTCGCCGGCAGCCTTACCTGCCGGCGACACCCATGGGGATTGAAATCGGTATAGGCTGGCTGACCGCCCTGATGTTTGGCTCACTGGCCCTGCTGTTAATGGCGGGCCTGCCACTGTCGTTTGTCACCGGGGGGCTGGCCTGTATTTTCCTGTTTGTGTTTGGTGATGCGGCCATGCTGAACATCCTCCCTTCGCGCATTTTTCCGCTGATGACCGACTACCAGCTTTCAGCAATACCCCTTTTTATATTCATGGCATCCATGCTGGAACGGGCAGGCATCATAGAAGATTTATACGACATGGTGTACAAAATACTGGGTGGTTTAAGGGGTGGGCTCGCGATCTCCACCATTATTGCTTCTACCTTACTGGCGGCAATGTGCGGAGTAATCGGCGCAACCGAGGTAACCATGGGAATGATCGCGCTGCCGGCCATGCTCAAAAGACACTATCATCCAACCATCGCCTGCGGCTCAATCCTTGCCGGCGGTACCCTCGGTATTCTGATTCCTCCATCCATTCTTGCCATTCTTTTTGCAGTAGTGGCACAACAATCGGTTGGTGAACTGTTTATTGGAGCGGTTGTTCCCGGTTTGATTTTATCGAGTATGTATATCGTTTATATCATTGTCATCACAACGATCAAACCGGAAGCCGGGCCTCCGCTACCCGTCGAAGACCGGGTCAACACCAGGGAAAAAATAAAATTGCTGGCAAATATGTTTGCACCGATTGCACTGGTAGCGCTGGTGCTTGGAATCATCTTTGCCGGGATTGCAACTCCGGTTGAGGCGGCAGGCATTGGCACCTTTGGTGCCATTGTGGTTTCGGCGATGCACAGGAAACTGAACTGGGAAAACATGAGATCCGCCGCAATGACGACGCTGAAAGTCACCGGCATGGTACTCTGGATTATTTTTGGTGCGACATTATTTGTCGGATTCTACGTGGTTAACGGCGGCCAGGCATTTGTTAATGAAACCATAGTGGGCACGGGACTGGGGCCCTATGGGATCCTGGTCCTGATGATGGCCGTTCTGGTTGTGCTGGGCATGTTCCTTGACTGGGTGGGGATACTTCTGCTGGCTGTACCGATTTTTGTACCACTGATGAAAACCCTGAACTTCGACGGCGTGTTTGGCCTGCCGGGCGTGGCACCGGAAGACCTGGCCCTGTGGTTCGGCGTTGTCTATATGGTGAACATGCAGATGTCTTTTCTGAGTCCGCCGTTTGGTTATGCCCTGTTCTATCTGAAGAGTGTGGCACCAGACAGCGTGACCATGGCGCAGATTTATCGATCATCAATACCGTTTCTGTGCCTGCAGGCCACCGGTCTGGCGATATGTATTATATTCCCGGAAATTGTACTGTGGCTGCCTCGTCAGGTATATGGATAGCTTCATATTTGGATTTATAACGTCATCAGGAGACCCCTATGGCTGAAATCAAAATGATGGCCCTGCGTCACTCTGCATTTTATACACCCTATCTGATGACCATCAGCGGCGGGTATCTGCAAACGCAGGGTCTGAAGCCTGTTTATACGCCCCAGACTGCGGACAATCCGGTTGCCGATGCGATTGCAGCCGGGCGTTGCGATGTCACACAATCGGCGGTAGCTGTAAATTTTACTGACCTGGAAGCCGGAAACGAAAGCCGTGTAGTGCATTTTGCCCAGATTAACGCGCGTGACGGCTTTATCCTCGCAGGCAGACATGAAGACAAGGCCTTCAACTGGGACAGGCTGATCGGTAAAGATGTACTGGTCGATCATTTTTTCCAGCCGCTGGCGATGCTGAAATATGGCCTTTATAAGCAAGGCGTTGATTACGATTCAGTCAATGCGATTGATGCCGGCGATGTCATGCAGATTGACAAGGCATTCCGCGATGGCCAGGGCGAATATGTACACCAACAGGGACCGGCCCTGCAACAACTGGAAAAAGATGGGATGGGATTTGTCGTGGCAGCGGTCGGCGATGCCGTCGGCCCGGTCGCATTCAGCTCCATTGCAGCCACTCTCGAATGGCTTGAAACAGAAATGGCCGCTGCGTTCATGCACGCCTATCGTCAGGCGAGACAGTTTGTCATTGAAGCGCCGGCAGAAGACTCGGCAAAATTGATAGGCCGATATTTCCCTCAGATTGATGCAGATGTATTGACTGATACGATATCGTTTTACAAACGGCTAGGCTGTTGGGAGCCGACAGTTGAAATCAGCCGTGAATCGTATGAAAATCTGTTGGATGTGTTTCTTCATGGCAATTTGATTACGCGCAGACACCGTTATGATGAATGCGCTGTGAGTCCACCAGCAGAATAGAAAAACTATGATTTCGAGAATACGTGCTAACCGAATCGGGCCGATTAAGGAGGCTGATGTCACGTTTGGAGACCTAACGGTATTCGTCGGGCCACAGGCGGCGGGAAAGAGCATCTTTCTGCAGCTTCTGAAACTGATTGAGGACAAGCCGACAATACACAGTACGATGCAGCGGTTCGGTTTGAGCTCCAGCGGCATAAATTATCAAGACTTTTTTGATTTATATTTCGGCGAAGGCATGGCTTCGATCTGGTCAAAGAAACGCAGCGAGCTGATTCTTGGTAATTCAAAGAGGCTTACGGATTTGACAACATATGCCCGAACCAATACGATGTGTTTATCTACAGTTCGTGGTAAATCAGGCGATGTATTAATAGTTAGCTGTTACCTGGGAGTATATGTATGAATAATATTGGGCCAGAAGGCAGGTCTTTTCTAACCATCGAAAAAGATGATCTACTCAGAATGGCAGAAATTGCAAAAACGGATAGAAAAGAGTTTTTCAATGATAACCCTGAATGGTCGGAGTCCTACAAGGATAGATTTATATGCGCAGCATTGTGCCAGGGAGCGGGTATGCATTATGTTTCACCTTCTTCTGGCGTGGGCATCAATGATTTTGATGTTTACAGCTTTTACTCAGAGAATCCTGAAAAGCAATGGTGTTATAGAAGGCCCACCAAAAAATATGATTTTGGTTCTCCAAAATTTGGAAAATCAGTTGATCGCCCAGATTTCATAGGGAGACGTGTTGATATATTCGGCCGTAGCCTCCCTGATCCGGTTGATTGCGACCCTGTGAGTGCTTTACAAAGCTATCTGGCGAATGGATCCTCAAAAACAGCAGGGTCCTTAGCTAAGAAAGGGGTTGTACTTATTGAACCGATGTCATTAGTTGGCACCATAGTATGGCCTCTCAAAGGAGACTGATGACATATAGAATTCTGAACACCACACCTCTTCCGCAAAAACCCTACCCCCCGTCACGCCACCTCTGAAGCATATCGGTCAGTTCGGACACAAGCGGCTGGATTGTGCTGTTGTCATCTTCCGCCTCTAACCGTGATATTTTACGGCATATATCAGCCGAGTCAGTATTCAGCTCTGAGGCCAGATTCATAAGCTTGTTTTTGGCAATCTCTGCGCCAGAATCTGATGCTTGCGCGTAGAGTGCGTCAAATTTTTTTATTGTGGCCGCAAAATTGCCGGCATCTGTTCCCAACTTGCCCGCATAGGGATACCCCTCCCTTTTCAGGCACTCCCATATCCATTGCTCCGGCGAACAGTCACTCGGCAGATATGCTATAGACAGCGATCTTTCTCCGGCCCGGGCAATTAATTTCTCTTCCACATCTTTCGTGCGCTGGTCGCCGTCAAGAATAAATACAAAATTGTCGAGCAGACCGAATTTTCTGAAGGCGGCAACATGCGAGGGAAATTCCTGGGCCCCCGTATCTCTGCCGACACGAATTGACTGTGGGGTGATTTTTGCCGAAGGAAGTATTTTTTCAAATACCCCGTGCAGGATGTTCTCTGCGGCCTCATCTTCGCAGAGAACATTAAGCACATGGCTTGAAAGACCGTAAAGGGCATTCTGAATAATGTCTCTATGGGGAGGGAGATTGTGCACTTTGCCGTCTTCCTGGCTCCGTTCCAGAAATATTCTCGCTTCCCGGGGTACCGAATCAATCACTGCGGAACTGTGGGAAGTGACTATGATCTGGAGATCGTTGCGCAGTGCAAGCTGTTGCAGGTGCCGCATCAGCAACTGTTGTACCAGGGGATGTAACCCGGCCTCCACTTCATCTATCAATATGAGAGCGTCTTTCATCTGCGCTATAGACTGCGATAGGCGCAGCACCGCACGCTCCCCTGCGGACATGTTAAGTTCCGAATATTCTGCCCCATTTGCCTGAACCGCAAACAGCAGGTCTTTGTCTTTATGTGATGTGCCCGAGAGTTTCACGACTTCTTTGTACTGAGGCAGCATTACTATTTGCTGGGCGAACTCTATCTGTGCCGCGTTAAGCGGCCTTTCCTGCAAAGATGCTTTAGTGTGTGACATTCTTAAAATGCCGCGTACCTCTGAGGGATTGGCCAGATTGCTGAGGGTTCTGAGATAGACCAGCCTTTCCGGTTGCTTGCCACCTTTTCGCCCGAAGAAGCTCCGATTCCAGGATTTCCCACGTCTCCAGCGCATGGATACCCGCCCCTTGGGAGTAGAATACTCGTATTCAAGCGTTATAGCGGACTGTTCATCTTGTCTGCCACCGGCTTTTGAGCGGTGAGTCGGAAAAAGAGAGGAGGGAACGAAGCTTCTTGGACCGGCCGATGTGACTCTATAGGCGCAGGCCGCAGCGAAGAGCACGGTTGATTTGCCTGTGGCGTTACCGCCCGCAATGACGCAGACGGGGTAACCGAAGGAAACGGCCAGGTCTTTTATGCCCCGGATTTCTTTAAGGCGGACCTCGTCAAGAAACTGGCGCATATGGCTTTTTTTGCCACGGAGGCTATCCCATAATTTAGTATTGATATGCATAGGTCAAAGCACTGATTGTAAAGTAAATGAGTATAGCGTACCGCTCCTCCGTAGCAAGCCAGTCACTGCCGTAGCGGTTCGTAAGCTGTGCTGGCTATAACCGGGTATAGATTGATTCTTTACTGGCGATGGCTGGTTTACATACAATCTCCTACAAATCCGGCTCAGTGTAATGGCTTCTAACAACGGCATTAAAGGCACTGGCAAAAAGCCACCACATTTTATGCCAAGCATTAAATGCCGGTAACCAGAAAATCTATCGCAGCAACGATATCCTTTTTGCTTGAAAAGAGTGAAGCTTCCTTCTTTTTAAAGAGGCTTACCGAGACACTTGTGAGCTGATGGGCAAAACATAAACTGCTGACAGTAATCCATGGGGACCTCCAGGCCAGTCACGCCATTCAAAGTGAGAGGCTAATTGCTAGAGCGTGGGGCTCCAGTTTTGTACCCAGACTACCCGGACAACCTGATTATCGCGCAACAGCCTCGCCCCGGTTAACGTACTACGGCCTTTCCCGATGCGCTCGTGTAAACAACAGATTCTTCGCGGCCAGCACGGCACCCCCGGTAATCAGGACACAGGCAAGAGCGATGCGCCAGTCGATCTGGCCGGTACCTGATGTGATAAGGATCAGGGTTGAGAGCAATGGTGCCGCATAGCTTGCAGCACCCAGGACCCGAATATCACCATGCTTGACACCAAAGTCCCAGGCATAAAAGGCGGCCCCAATCGGCAACAGGCCGAGACCGGCGATGGCAAGCCACTGTCTGATCCCTTGCGGCCAGACCGTCTGTTCCAGCGCCAGATGACAGATAAGCGAAAGAATGGCCGTTATCATACAAAACCCAGTGACGGCATCGGTCGGAACCGTACCGAACCTCCGAGAGAGAAGCGAGTAGACGCACCAGGTAATAGCGGCGAACAACGCCGCACCGTAGCCGTAGCCGAAGCTGCTACTAAAGAAAAGCCCGTTTTTGGAAACGATCAGCACTGTTCCCACAAGACCTGCCAGTGCACCTGCTATATGATGCCAACCAAGCCGCTCTCCGGGAAGCAGCGCCGAACCGGCAACGACCATCAGAGGCCAAAGATAGGCGATCAGACTCGCTTCGACAATCGGCGCGTTGCGCAGTGCGGTGAAATAGAAAAAATGATAGCCAAACAGCCCGCCAACGCCGATGCACCATATGTGAAGGGGCTGGCGCAGACTGCGAAGACCTGATGGCTTTGCCGCAAACGCGATCAATCCAAGGGCGGTGGCAATTGAAAAACACATCGCGGTCATCTGAAAAGGCGGCACTTCCCCCGAGGAAGCCGTCAAAAGGGCCTGAAACGACCACATAAGGACTGCGCTAAATCCGATCAGCGTTGCTTTCATCAAATATCTTCGATTACCTGAATGCGAGCCTCAAGGGTAACGGAAACCGACCTGACTGCGATAACCGGTTTTCGGCACGGAATCGCCTGACCGTTACGGGGTTAAAGCTATCGCTGCGGCCGCAAAAATCACAAATCCGTCGTTGACCACCTCTCCAAGTCTGACGAGAATACCACCCAGCATGAATGCTGAGGGCAACAATTTATCTGCGCGTTCAATTTACAAACGAATGTCGCGATTTCCATAAACCGAACTGACGGTGCCCCGTTTCCATCAATCTGTCCGAATCCCGTGCAGGTATCGAAGCTGGCTTGGTGATGTCAATTCCTCCTTTTCAATCCATGCCAGGTGCAGATCACCATTCATGTCGATTGTCATAACCGGACTACCCTGATATCCGCTCCCAGAGGCTCCGGGAACCAGCCAATCATCGCTCCAATTCCCGTCGGCCCTCCAGGACAGGAAAACATCACCGGCCTCCTCTGCATCGCTCCAGCTTTCCCGTGCATCATCCCAGGCGGCAACCAAGATTCCCCCAAAAGAGGCCACCGAGGCGTGCCATTGCGCTGCTACATCACCCATCGTATCCTGCACACGCACATTCGCGCCGAATTGGTGGCCACCATCCTGACTGTGCCCGCTCCACACAGCATAGCCGGACCCCGGATTACGCTTGTCAAGCCAGACAGCCTCCACCAACCCGTCCCGGCCAGATGCCACAGATACCCGCATGACTCCGGTACCGGTGTTTTCAAGATAACTCTCCGTCGCTTCCGGTTCCTGGTGTTCATTGAGCTGGATTACCGGGCAGAATACGCCATCTCGACTCCGTAAGCTGCCATAAACCCGGGTGTGACCCGCCCGCCGGTCCTCCCAGGCAACAAACAGCTCGCCTCTGCTTGTATAAGTAGCGGCTGGAAAACCCTGAAAATGACTTGAATCATCGGGAGTGATTATCAATTCGTCCCCTGCCGTCAAACTCCCGTCCCGGACCAGGAGATCAGTGACCACAAGCCTTTGTGTATGTCCCTGTCTTTTCCCCCAAATGGCTGAAACCTGCCCTGTACCATCTGTCGCCAGGGTCACATGCCGACCCGGTCCGGACGAGAGACTCAGTGGATGAGTGTAGGACTCAGGGGTGAGGACGCTACCCAGAATTTCGCCATCCTGCTCCCAGGCTACTACCCATGTGGCATCTGAAATTGGCACAATGGCCGGTTCATAGGCCTCAGCACCAGAGCTGAGTTGAAAGGTTGAACGAAAACCGGGATCGGACAGCTCCTTGATTACCGCATACACCTGCGGCGAACTGGTTCGATCATCTTCCCACACCAAGGCCACATACCCCCCTGCGGCGGCAAGGTGCCGACGCCCCGAACCATCCAGATGATGATAGTGTGGCATCAGTGAAGTATCCGTGACGGTGACAGGTTCCCCAAAATCCCATAGCTCCCCATAGCAGGCCACCGGGAACCATAGTACCGGCAGAAGCCAACGGATCACGCCCCCTCCGATACGAACTCCTGCAAAGTCTGGTTCCGGTAATACCCACCATTCACATACCGATCTAGCGCGAGAAATTGCGCCACCGACACAAACCCCGGAATTCGGGTGATGGTGTCGCCATCCGGTTCCATGAAAAAGAAAAACGGAGTACCGAAGACCTTATATCGGATACCCAGGTCCATTCCGGTTATTCTTTCTCCATTGGGCAGACGCAATCGGTCGCCGCTTTCAGAGTCCACATAAGCCAGCACATAATGCTCATGATATCGCTCGCGGACTTCCGGATCAGTGAGACTTTCGTGGTTCACTCTGGCACAGGTTGGGCAACCGTAACGCCCGAAGTAAACGAAAAGAGGACGGTTCTCCTTGACCGCCTGCGCCCTGGCCTCATCAAAGGCAAGAAAATTCCAATCGTGGGGCGCATCAGCAAACCCCTCCCGGGCAACAAGGCAAAGACCAAGCAAGGCAACCATGCGGCTAATTTGTAGAAGGCTGCGATTCCACATGACAAGACACTCCAGCGATAAAACGGGCCCCATTCTAGCGCGAACGGCCCGGAATTTTACCAACAGAGATGAAATCATGTCATTAAAATACAAAATCGCCGATGGCGCATCCCCATAACAAGTCCCCGTTATTGGCGACCGGCAATCGCTGTCCGGAAATCATCGGACGGGCGATAACAGCGGCCTCCGATACGCCTTGTGACAGACAGGCCGTGAGATTCGGGAAGGTCAACAACCACAGGCCAGCTCGGTTCCGGGGCGAGCATGCTCACCTTCGGTGGCATAGCCGTCGCGTTTCCACCAGTCCAGGCCGCCGATCATCTCGCGCACCTCAAAGCCAAGATTCAGCAGTTTGAGCGCCGTCCTGGTTGAGGCGTTGCAGCCGATACCGTCACAGTAGCAGACATAGATCCTTGACTTGTCGAGCGATGCCACGAACGCCGGCGATAGCTCCCGGTGCGGCAGATTGATGGCGCCCGGAATATGCTCCTTCGCGTAGGCCGTGGCCGTGCGGCCATCAACGACGGTAACAGGCTCACCATTGCCAAGCGCCTCGTAGAGATCCCATGAATCCATCTCATGGGTGAGTTTGTTTTGATAGTGGTTTCTCTGGTCGATATTCATGCCGGGCTTCCTTAAAAGAATGTCTCTCGTCCTGGTTTATACAATGAAACCAAAGGCAAATATACCGATTCGATGCCAATTTCAACCCGTCCGGCAAGGGCGGCAGCTACCAACATCTTGCGATATCCTTTGCCCCGATGTTCCGATGGCACCGCCATCCTGGAAAATTCAAAACGCCCCGGACCATTGTTCACTCCACATAATCGCCCGGTTGCGTCCGCGATTTTATTGCTCTGATTAAGACCCGCAATTCAATCCTGTGTTACAGTCTGTTTCTACTGTTACAACACATTAACGGAGGTGATCGCCATGATAAAGGCATATGCAGCACTTGATCCGGGCAAAAAACTGGAACCATTCGAATATGATCCGGGCGAACTAAAAAGCAATGAAGTTGAAATTGACGTCAAGCATTGTGGTATCTGCCACAGTGATTTAAGCATGTTAAACAACGCATGGGGACGTACCCAGTATCCCTTCGTCCCCGGACATGAGGTGGCGGGAATTGTATCTCGGGTTGGCGAGGGCGTCACAAACATGAAGGCAGGCGATAAAGTCGGACTCGGCTGGCATTCCGGTTATTGCATGACATGCCCCACTTGCCTGAGCGGTAACCATAATATGTGTGCCGGTCAGGAAGGCACCATAGTCGGAAGACATGGCGGGTTTGCCGAAAAAGTTCGCGCACAATCAGAAAGCGTGGCCCTGTTGCCGGAAGGACTTGATTTTATAAGTGCCGGCCCATTATTTTGCGGAGGTATTACGGTTTTCAATCCGCTATTGCAGTTTAATGTCAAGCCGACCGACAAGGTGGGGGTAATCGGCATTGGCGGCTTAGGGCACATGGCAATCATGTTTCTGAATGCCTGGGGCTGTGAAGTTACAGCATTTACATCAAGCGACTCAAAGAAAGAAGAAGCCATTAAAATGGGAGCCCACCACACAATCAACTCCCGCGATTCAGAAGAACTCAAGAAAGTTGCCGCCGAATTTGATTTCATTATTTCAACCGTGAATGTCAAACTCGACTGGAACACCTATCTGGAAACATTAAAACCAACCGGTCGCCTGCATATAGTCGGCGCCATCCTTGAGCCGCTGGATATCAGCGTGTTTCCATTGATTATGAGGCAAAGATCGGTATCAGGCTCTCCTAGCGGTAGCCCGTTATCAATAGCAAAAATGCTTGATTTTGCGGCAAGGCATCATATCGCCCCGGCCATTGAAACCTTCCACTTTGATCAGATAAATGAAGCATTCGCAAGGCTGGAAAGCGGCGAAGCCCGCTATCGCATAGTATTAAGCTGGTAACCAACATCTTAAGGAAACTCCGATTGAATCAGGATTTCCTTAATTATTACCTGCTATATTTTATACGATATTCAGACGATGGGTTTTGCCACACCATTGGCAATATCTGACCAGGAAAGCCTTCCCGCAGGTATCGGTAAATCATGGTCGGGGTGAGAGGATTTGAACCTCCGGCCCCTGCCTCCCGAAGGCAGTGCTCTACCAGGCTGAGCTACACCCCGACATCCGGCAGATTATACCGGGAAACAGACCATCAGGCCATGGCGACCTGATCACCCCCGCCTGACACGGAAGCTCCCGATGCGCAATCATACGGAAAGCAAAATATAAACGCCCCGCAGCAGGCCGTTGTTCGACCCGGCAACGGCCGCTGCGTCGGCTATCACGGATAGTTGACGCCCATAGTCAACGAATCTTATTCTTCCGGGTATGTCCCTGCTCGAACCATACCTTAAACGTGCCCACGCCCGAGCCGAGAGGCGCTGGATCAAAGAGGTGGAACGGTGCGTGACGGTGGACCATCTCCGCCAAGTGATGGAAAGGCGCGTGCCGCCCATTGTCAGAGAGTACTACCGCGGTGGCGCCGACGACGAGATTACCCTCAGAAACAACATCGAGGCCTTCCGGAGGGAACGGTTCAAGCCCCGGTCCGGGGTACGGCTGGAGACAGTGGAGATGCGCACCGGGATTTTCGGAGACGAGATTGACCTGCCCGTGATCGCGGGACCTATCGGCAGCCTCCGGATGATCTGGCCTCGTGGCGAAGAAGCAGCGGCCAGGGCCGCCGGTCAGGCCGGGACCATCTGTACCGTCTCCACCTTCGCCGGAACCGGCCTGGAAGAAATCAGAACCGCCTCGAAGGGGCCATGCTGGTTCCAGCTCTATCTGGTCGGCGGCAAAGAGGTAACCGTGCGCAGTATAACAAGGGCCAGACAGGCTGGCTACTCCGCGCTCGTCCTCACCATCGACACCGCCGTTCCCGGCAACCGGGCACACCATGAATGGATGGGCGCGTCCGGGATCATCAACGGCACCCTGGCCCAGAAGCTGCGATTCGCGCCACAAATGTTCCGCCACCTCTGTTGGCTGAAAGGCCACTACTCCGACGGTGGCATGATACAGTTCCGCAACATCATCCTGAACGACGGCATCCCTATGCCGTACACCGACATCGGCACACAACTGCGGGCCTCCGCAATCACCTGGGACCGTCTCCCATGGATCCGGGAGCACTGGGGCGACAGGCCGGTGATCATCAAGGGTGTGCAATGCGCCGAGGACGCCTGTCTGGCGGCGGAGCATGGAGCGGACGCCATCGTGGTCTCCAACCACGGCGGACGCCAGATGGATCGTGTGTACCCGACCCTGTACATGCTAAAAGAGATCGTCCCGGCACTGAGAGGGTCCGGGGTAAAAATTTTTCTGGACAGCGGCGTCCGTTGCGGTGCCGATGTGGTAATCGCACTGGCGTACGGAGCCGATGCCGTGCTCACCGGACGGGCCTATGTTTACGGCCTCGGTGCAGGCGGCGAGACCGGCGTACGCAAGACATTCAGCATACTGAAGAAAGAGATCGAGGACACCATGCGGCTGCTGGGTTGTGGTTCGGTCCACGATCTGCGTGCCGAAGTCCACCTTCGTCCCTACCCCTTCGCAGCGAACCGGCCCTGAAGTATTCGTAAGGTTCCACTGTACGCGGGCACGGCCCCAGGAAACGATCACGTGCAAATACCGTCCTGTTCGCAAAAATACCGGCGCCCGGGTAACATATCAACAACCAACCATGCAATAATAGCCTTGATTGAATTTCAGGTGTCTCCAGGGAGAAGACCATGATACCGGACCGCGTCCCGTCAGGCAGCGACGTACCCAATGACATCAATGTCATTATCGAAATACCTTCACGCAGCGACCCTGTGAAATACGAGGCCGACAAGGATTCCGGTGCAATGTTCGTTGACCGCTTTATGGGCACGGCCATGCACTACCCCTGTAACTACGGCTATGTACCCCACACCCGGTCCGGCGATGGCGACCCGGTTGATGTACTGGTCGTTACCCCTATCCCGTTAATTTCCGGTTCTGTGATTCGCTGCCGCCCCATCGGGATACTGAGCATGGAAGATGAATCCGGCATGGATGCCAAGGTACTGGCCGTACCGATTGACAAGCTTACCGGCATGTATCGTGATGTCAGCACCTGGCGTGATATGCCCCAACCATTACTTGATTCGATTGCCCACTTTTTTAGGCACTATAAGGACCTGGAAAAAGGAAAATGGGTAAAGATCATAGGCTGGAACGACGCCGAAGACGCGAAGAAAGAAATTGTGGACGGCATTGAATGCTACAAAAAGGAAAGGGCACATCAAGTTACATAGAAAGCGCAAAAATGTTCGAGCGACTCGCAAATACATTCGAAATCTCGCACCGATATCGCCAGTTCCCTGATCTGTTTCCCCTGACGAAGAGTGATCTGCTACGAGCGAGCATCGGAAATTTACCAGGCCGCAGGCAAGCGAATCATAGAGTGTCTGCCTCGACTTCGGACAATTACCGACCGCCAAAAACCTGTTTTAACAAATCAGTCGTCCGTTCCACAGGATTTTCCCGTATTTTCTTCTCTTCCACGGCAATCATATGGAAAATGCCATCAACGGTCTTTTCGGTAACGTACCTGTCAATGTCATAATCATCCGGATCGATATAATTCTCCATGACCCCAAGGTTATTAAACAAATTCTTATAGTGGCTTGTGACCCCTGCCCTGGCGGTTGCCCGCGCGACAATCGGGCTGATTTTCCCTGTCATATCATCCCCCCCTGCCTTACGCAGATACCGGGTTGCCGCATCATCCGGGCCCTTGAGTATCTTTTTTGCCTCTGCCACGTCCATATTCTTTACGGCCTTTTTAATAATATCCAGAGTCAGCGGCACAGCAGACTCTGCGGCACGATTTATCGTCAATACAAACTCATCCACATATTTATCCTGACCAAGCTTACGCAGGGTCTTCTCCACGACCGCAAGCCTTTCAGGCATTGAGATTTTTACATCGGCATTTTTCCAGAACCCATCTCTTTTACCAAGATGCTCAACTGCGTATTCCGCCCCTCTATCCAGGGCCTCTTTCAATCCGGCAATAATATCCTGATGACCCGGCGCCGATAGCATAGAATCGGCAGAAGGTGATGACTCGCCGCCCTTCTCCCCTTGCAGTATTTCGAGCGGTTCTTTCAGCAGATCCTGCCAGCCGGCCATAGCGCCGCCGAAAATACCCGGCAACAAACCAAGGCAAAGCATCAACACAACCTCCACTACCCTTTTCATACTGTAATCTCCATATCAGATAATCCCCCTGATCGGGCCGGATACGTTTTTACAGGCCGAGGCATCCCCAATCAGTGCCTGCAAGCTGCCTCCGGACCGGATAACAAACTGGTCAGTGGCGGACATAATAACACAAACAGCTCATAGCGGGCCTGCAATGAAACTACCAAGTCGTTCCTTAAAACGCTCGATAAATTCAGGAACCAGCAGAAAGATAACACCCGTCACGATGACATTTAAAACGGCAATAACAAGAAATACCTCATCCTCGGCGTAGGCAAGTTTCCCTAACAACACAATTCCAAAGACCGCCGACAACACCATAAACAAGGCATTCAATATATTATTACCGGCAATAACACGCGACAGAATATCCTTTTGGGTACGCTGCTGAACCACGGCAAACAGCGGCACAATATAAAAGCCGCCAAACATCCCTATAAGGGCGATATCCATCAGGCAATGCAGGCCACCTTCCACCCGTAGAAACTGCTCAAGCATAAGCGCTCCGGGACTGACCTCCACCATGGTCGGTGCCGAAAAGTACAAATCAACCCCGAACAGACTTATACCCATGGCACCCAGTGGTACAAGTCCGACTTCCACCCGATGGCCGGATAATTTTTCACACAATAACGACCCTGCACTAATACCAATACAGAAGACCGTTATCAGGAGAATATAAACGGACTCATCGCCGTTCAGTATTTCCCGCGTATAATTAGGCAACTGAACCATATAGGTCGAACCGACAAACCAGAACCAGGAAATTCCCAACACGGAGAAAAACACCGTTCTATTTCTCATCACCATTCGGACGGTAGCCCAGGTCTGACCAAACACATTCCAGTTAATTTTCAATCCCGGCTGTGCCGCTGAAGTAAGTGGAATCCTGCGCGCCCCGAGATAGCCCGCAAGCGCAACCATTAACACCACAGCGGATATCCAGAACTCCCCCCCATCCGCAGCCATCACGGCGCTGCCCAGCATCATGCCGGATAAAATAGCCATGAACGTGCCCATTTCAACAAGGCCATTTCCACCGATTAACTCAGCGCCATTCAGGTGCTGCGGGAGATAACCATATTTCACGGGACCGAATAACGACGATTGTGTGCCCATCAAAAAAAGCACCGCCATCAACAAACTGATTGATCCGAGGATAAAGCCGATTACCGCCAGAAACATTATGAAGATTTCCGCAAGTTTAATACTTCTTATCAACGCGGACTTTTCATGGCTGTCACCAATCTGGCCAGCAGTCGAAGAAAACAAAAAGAACGGCAGAATAAACAACGCCGCACTGACATTGACCAGATATCGGGAATTTGCCACATCGTGGTTTATCCCCTGAAAGGCAATCAAAATAATGAGCGCATTTTTGAATACATTATCGTTAAATGCGCCGAGGAACTGCGTAATAAAAAAGGGTAAAAATCTTCTCTGCCTCAGCAGGGAAAACTGAGACTCAGACGGCATCAGCGGGTTTTCCCCGGATAATCATATGCACACGCAACAGACCGGACTGGCCCCGCAAGTAAAAACTGACTGAACAGGCCGGGCGGGCAACTCATCGTCAAAACCAGCCCGGGCATTTTTCAGAACCCCTCGCGCTCCATCAATGAATTCTCAAGCACACCGGCAACCTGCTCCAGGAAGCCGATAATATCAATCGGTTTAGAGACATAGGCTGCAAATCCGGCTTCGATACCCCGATCAATATCCGCCTTCATTGCATTGGCGCTCAAGGCGATGACCGGTATAGTGGCCGTTAGCTTATTCTCCCCGAGCCTTTTCATCACCTCATAACCATCCATCACCGGCAAAAAAAGATCCAACAATATAAGATCAGGCCTCTCGGAAAACGCCAACTCCAATCCGGGCACAGGGTCTGCCGCAGACAAAAAACGAAAGGCCGTTTTCTTTTCAATCACCTTCTGAATAAGAATCAGATTAGCGGGATTATCCTCAATATACAGGACACTGATATCAGGATTTGACAACACAGTCGAAGATGCGATATCAAAAGTGCTGGTCAAACTCAACTCCCGGCTGACATTCAGCCTGTCATCATACCCACACCGGAGTTTAGCTCATTTACCAATTCACCGGCACCAATTAACTGACTCGTTATAAACCGTTACAGTCCCTGCTCCATTGCCGCAGTCATGCAGTTTACCCACTGACGGATTACTCCGCGGGGACGCCCCTGAGTTGCTGGTATTTCTGCAAGAAGGGAATGGCCGCGGCCAGCTCCGAATTCAGATCTTCCCTGCCGCGACGAAAACCATCAAGCGCGGCGTCACGCATGGAGCTTTCATCACCGGCCAGTCCGAGCAACCCCTGAAGTTGAGCCGTAACAAGCTGATAGTAGTCACGAACGCAGCTTTCATAACGGTCCGCCTGCGCCTTGATGCCGCTCAATCCCGCTTTATTCTCAGGCAATACCGGAGGTTTTCCGCAATCCAGGCCAGCTATTCGATAGGTTCTGACCGCCTCCAGAGTCTTCGGGATATTCAGGGGATAAACATTCAACAGCTCCACCTCAAAAATCAGAGTTGCATTGGCAGGAATGGAACCGGTAGGACGATTGCCATAGGCGATATGAGGCGGGATATGAAAAACCGTCTTTCCTCCCTCCTTCATGGTCTGCAATCCTTCGGTCCAGCCTTCTATAACCTGATTCAGCGCAAAACGGGCGGGCTGACCGCGTTCGACGGAACTATCGAATACCTTTCCATCAATCAGCGTGCCGTGATAATGCACCCTGACCAGATCGGTAGCCCCCGGTTTCAGACCGGTACCCTCCTTAACCACTCTGTACTGCAATCCGCTTTTCGTTGTGACCACCCCCGGCTTACCGGCATTACCCTTCAGAAAATCCGCGCCGGCATCGGATAAAGACACCGGACTCCACAGGGCCGCAACAAAAGCCACTACAATAAATTTCGATATCGATACCATCAAACCACCCTCCGCTCCATGTTTACCTGAACCAGACTTTTATCCTGTTCCCGTGCAGATCAGGCGTCTATATCGGGAATCAACTGAGCCTCCAGTACTTTAATTTCATCCTTAAGGCGCAACTTGCGCAATTTCATACGACGCAGACGCAACTGATCGGTATAAGGACTCGCCGACATCTCATGGATCACCACATCCAGATCACGATGTTCCTCTTTTAATTGATACAAATGTCTTCTCATACCCATCATTTTGAGCATCGCTTCGATTTTATTTTCAATGCCAGTCCTCTCGATTAAGGGCATTCCGAATACACAATAAGATACCCGATATAGCTGTCGGCTGGAATAACCCCCACCCTGAATCTGTGACAATCACGGCTGCAAACCGTAAACCCGGTCATAGAACGCCAGCTCAGAAACCAATGCCTGCCGGATAGTTTCCGCCCTTCTGAAACCATGCTGTTCACCTTCAAATATCAATAATTCGGCATCGATACCCTTCTCCTTCAGAGCGACCGCCATCTTTTCCGCCTGCCCCGGAGGGACGACCCTATCCTCCGCACCCTGCATGAAAATCACCGGGCAGGACAACCGATCAACATGGTTTAACGGCGACCGCCGCACATAAATATCCTTTTCCTGCGGATACCGGCCTACCAGACCATCCAGGTAGCGAGACTCAAACTTATGCGTATCCAGCGCCAGAGACTCCAGCTCACCTATGCCATAGAGACTGCAACCGGCGGTAAACACATCCGCAAACGTCAGCGCAGCAAGAGTCGTAAACCCGCCTGCGCTGCTGCCACGTATCGCCATTCGCCGGCAATCCGCCAACCCCTGCTCAACCAGATAACGCGCACCGGCCACCACATCGTCAACGTCATAACACCCCCAATAACCATTCAGCTTTTCGCGGTATGCGCGGCCATAACCTGTACTGCCTCGATAATTCACATCCAGTACGGCAAACCCCCGGCTGGTCCAGAACTGCGTGCGGAGATCAAGGCTTGCCGAAGCGGCCCCCGTCGGCCCTCCGTGAGCCATGACCAGTAACGGCGGCAGTGTATCCGGCTGCCCCTGCATATCAGGATTTTCAGGCGCATAATAAAAACCATGGGCCATATCATCATTGGTAGTAGGAAAAGAGACAGGCCGCGCAACAGAAAACCAGCGATCATCCAGCCCCGCTGCACCGGCTTCATTGCACTGACTGACTACACCCGTCTGCAAATTAATGCAGGCCACCTCATCCACAAAAGTGAACCCGGCGGCAACCACCACCGCCTTTCGTTCATCGGCGGCAATGGAAGAAAAACTATTGTACCGCGTACTGACCGATTCCACTTTACCCGTATGGAGACAAATACCGACCAGACGCCACAGCCCCTGTTCACATAAAGTCGCAACGATCCGATGCTCATTCTGAAAAGCGTAGGTCTTCATGCCAAACTGCCAAAGTGGCAATCCCATCTCGGCCCCATAATCACAAACCCGCTCAACGGCACCCATGTCATTCAGGCGATACAACTGCCACCAACCGGTCGGATCATTGACAAAATACAGACGGCCATCGGGCGACCAGCCGGGTTGAAATACCGCCTGTCCAACTTCAGCGACGACCCGGCGCACATCGGAGAAACACCCATCAACCCCGATATCCGCCAGCCACAAAACCGTTTCATCCCAGGGCATATCCGGATGAGCCCAACTAATCCAGGACAAGTGCCGGCCATCCGGACTCAATACCGGTGCAGAATAGAAATCATCACCGCCCGCCACCACCGAAACCTCACCGTTCTTACGGTCAATCCGTACCAGATCGTTCACCGGTTCAGACCGGGAGTCATCCGGGGCATGTTCACGCACCGCATACAGACAATCGTGCCCGTCATCAATCACAATATCCGCAAACCGACAGCCATCGGCCCTCGTTACCTGCCGGACACCATCTTCCCCAAAGGAAATATCAGCGATGAGATATATCTGCTGGTCGGCATCATTAACGAACCAGACATGACCATTCCTGACAGCCATGGCTCCCCCGCCATATTCATGAACACGGGAGCGCGCACTATAAGGCTCAGGCAAGACATCTTCACACCTGCCGTCATGCAGACGGACGATCACAACACGCCCTTTTTCCCGAGGCCGTCCCTCCAGCCAGTAAACATCGTCGCCATCAATGGCCGCGCCACCATAACGAACCGAACTGCCCGATACCATCTCCGGTGTGATCGGCGATTGCCACGCCCCAAAAGGGATCTGCACCTTTCCAGTGTCCACTATGGCAACCACCGGTCCTGATACGGCCGGTTCGCCGTACACATAACCGTCAAAGAATCACGTTTATGCTTCATGTGGGGCAGCGGATTAACTCAGAAGAACAAAAGGATGGAGCAACAGCGACGCGAATACGCGGATTGCCCGCCCGACGAAGGCGCATATCGCCGGCGGGACGCAGGCTGGCCACCGAACCGGAAAGACCCGCCCCAAATGACAGCCCGCGCTACCAGCTCAGCTTCAGTTCCGCACCAACGCCGTGGTTTGCCTCGCCCTGGCCGTCTTCCCGACGAATCGCCTTGACGTCCAGCTCCGTATTCAGCTCGCCCCCCGGAACCGACAGCAGACGCCAGCCCAGGGTCAGATCACGGTTGGCACCGGACGACGACAGGCCCGCATACGGCACACCCGTGGCACCGCTGTCCAGGGACAGACCCCACTCACCCTCCAGGCTCCAGCGCCTTGACGGCGAACCGGGCTGCGATGAATCCTCCTCCAGCGCGTCCGACAGCGAACCCGACAACAGCCGATCCAGCCCACCTGAGGCCGAGGCATTGCCATACTCCTGGCTCAGACTCAGCGACGGGCCATAAGCCGAACCCGGTCGTAGATCGTAGCGCAGCGAACCCGACACGCCCCACTCATGCCGCTCTGCGTTCTCATGATCCAGCAGGCGCCGGCCACGCACATCCAGCGTCAGACCTGTCGACGGCAACTCCCAACTGATGCCGCCGCCCAGTTCCACGCCCAGGCCGTCGCTGGTATCGCCACCGTCATAGCGCATCCCCAACTCCAGTTCCGGAATCAATCGACCGCCGTCCGACTGTGGCAACTGCCAGGACCACTCCAGACCCAAACGGAAACGCCGCGTGCCCGTCTCCGCTCCCCGTACACCGCCATCATCATCCGACTCGATACGCGCCAGCGTCGCCTCCGAGGTCAACGCCAGCTTCAGGCCGCCTTCCTCCACCGGGCGCTCCAGCAACGTGCCGCGCAGACCCATCGAGGCCGACACCTGCTCAAGGTCGTGTTTCGAGTTAACGGAGGCAGAAGTCTGTTCCAGCTCACCACGGCCATAACTCAACGCACCCCACACCTGCAATCGCTCTGTCACATCGTAACGGATATACGGCAGCAGCGAGGTCAGCGTGCTCGACAACTCGCCTTTTTCCTGCTCGCCGCTCCAATCGCCATCGCCGTCGCTGTACGACAGCGCCAGACCCAGCAGCGTCCGCCCGTTGTCCCGATCCACTCCCAGTATCCCGGTCGTCACCTCGCCATCCATCGAGACACCGGCGCGGGCATCCTCGTAACGCGAGTACGACGCCTGACCCCACACCGAAATCCCCGCCTTATCTCTGTGTACAAAGCGGCTGCCTCGCAGCATATCCCGCAGCGACAGCGTCTGTGACAGGTTAAACAAGCGGTCAACCGAACCCGCTCCCAGGCCATCGCCGCCTCCGGTGTTTCCATTACCGAAGCCATCCACTCCAGCCAGGCCACGCACACCGCCCGTGCCAACTCCATTCAAGCCCCGGCCAGCCGGCAGTCCGTTCAGATTGCCCGACAGCCCCGGCGGCGGACGGTCAGCCACCGAGAATCGGTAATCCAGGCCACCCAGCATATGCTCTATCGCCGTCAGACCGAAGCGCGGCAGCCAGACCTCCTGCGCCAACTGCATCTCTGGCGTTCCCGCCGACAACGCACGTCCTTCGTCGTCTGTCACCGTCACCAACACAGCTCCAATCTCCAGTGTGCCGTCATTCGGATAACCCGCACCGTCTCCGCCATCAGGGGCAATGGCGTGGCGGATGCTCACTCGACGACGACCCGGATTGTCAATGTCGTCGTCAACACCCGTCACCGTTACCTCCTGCGCAATACCCCAGTCCATCGGCGTGAACGTCAGGAACTGCGACGAACCCGCCATGCCTCCCGCTTTGTTGACCTCCACGACTCTCGGTGTCTCGGGGGTCACCGTAATCAACACGGCCACCTCCGGCTGTGAGTTCAGCCTGATCGTGTAGGTGCCCGTGCCGGTCTCGCCTATCGTAAGACTCGATTCGCTGACGGTCACTCCGGCACCTCTGTCGTCGTCAGACACCTCAACCGTCAACGTCCCGCTCACTCCGTCATAACCGCCGCCCGAGGCCGTGTGTGTCAAAGCCACATCCTCGTCTGTCATGTCGCTATCCTCGCCCGCGGTCACCGTCACCGTCTGGGCCGTGTCCCAGTTGCCCGCCGTAAACATCAGGCTGGCCGTGCTCAGGGTCACGTCTCCCGGGTTGCCCGTGATTGTCACCGTCACCTCGCCTGTCGGTTCACTCGTCAGGGCCATCCGGTAGCCGCGACCGGTTTCGCCTTCTATCACCGATAAACGCTCCAATGTGAACATCAAACCCGCCTCGTCGTCGTCGGCCACCGTGACCGTGACATCTTCAATTTCCAGCGCCGTGGTATAACCGCCGCCGGCGACCGTGGTAATCGCATGACTGAGGTTCGCCGTGCGATCAGCGGCATTATCAATGTCGTCGTCGGCTCCCGTCACCGTCACCGTCTGCTCCATGCTCCAGTTGCTCGCCGTAAACGTCAGGATCGGCGGGTTCACGCTCGCCGCCGCTCCGGAGGAGCTCACCGTGATCTCCACATTGCTGTCCGGTTGCGCATCCAGCACGACCCGATAGTCTTCCATCTCGCCCTCTGTAACCGTGAGTTCGGCCTGACCGATGCTCACTCCCGCATCCCGGTCGTCGTCGGTCACTTCGACCGCTATCTCGCCGGTCACCTCATCGTAGCCGCCGCCCGAGGCCGTGTGCGTCAGCGTCGCACTCTCGTCCGCCGTGTTGGCGTCCTCGCCCGCGGTCACCGTCACCGTCTGCACCATGCTCCAGTTGCCTGCCGTAAACATCAAGCTGGCCGTGCTCAAGGTCACGTCTCTCACGTCTACCGGATTGCCCGTGATCGTTACCGTCACCTCGCCTGTCGGTTCACTCGTCAGGGCCATCCGGTAGCCTTGACCCGCTCCACCTTCTATCACCGATAAACGCTCCGATGTGAACATCAAACCCGCCTCGTCGTCGTCGGCCACCGTGACCGTGACATCTTCAATTTCCAGCGCCGTGGTATAACCGCCGCCGTCTCCCGTGGTGATCGCATGACTGAGGTTCGCCGTGCGATCAGCGGCATTATCAATGTCGTCGTCGGCTCCCGTCACCGTCACCGTCTGCTCCGTGCTCCAGTTGCTCGCCGTAAACGTCAGGATCGTCGGGTTCACGCTCGCCGCCGCTGCGGAGGAACTCACCGTGATCTCCACATCGCTGTCCGGTGGCGCATCCAGCATGACCCGATAGTCTTCCATCTCGCCCTCTGTAACCGTGAGTTCGGCCTGACCGATGCTCACTCCCGCATCCCGGTCGTCGTCGGTCACCTCAATCTCTATCCCGCCTGTCACACCATCATAGCCGCCGCCCGAGGCCGTGTGCACCAGCATCGCGCTCTCGTCCGTCGAGTTGGTATCCTCTTCTGCGGTCACCGTCACCGTCTGCACCATGCTCCAGTTGCCCGCCGTAAACATCAGGCTGTTCGCGCTCAGCGTCACCGCCGCCGGGGCACCTGTTAATGTCACCGTCACATCGCCTGTCGGTTCGGTCGTCAAGGCCACTTCGTAACCCAGTCCGGCCCCTCCCTCATCGATTGATAATCTATCGATTGATAATCCATCCCGCGAAAACTCCAGTCCCGCATCCGGCTCATCGTCCATCACCGCCACTCTCACGGACGCTACCTCCACGCTATTCGGGTAACCTCCTCTAATCCCATGGTTGATGCTCACCGCACGCACCCCGCCAGGATTGTCAATGTCGTCGTTAACTCCCATCACCGTCAATGTCTGCGCCGTGCCCCAGTTGCTCTGGGTGAAAGTTATCTCCGACGGCGGGTTCACGGTCGCCGTGAACGTGCCTTGTGAGATCGCCGTCAGGGTCACTTCCGCCGTCGGTTCCGTGTCCAGCACCACCGTATATGTGGCTCTGCCTCCAGCTTCAGCAACCGTCACGGCCTCCTCGCTAACGCTCACTCCCGCTATGTCGTCGTCTTCGGCGGTCACTCTCACCGGATCAATCGCCAGATTAGTCGGGTAATCGCCTCCGGCGCCGGTGGTGATACGATGGCTGATGCTCGCCGTGCGATCAATGGCGTTGTCAATGCCGTCATTGACCCCCGTCACCGTCACCGTCTGGGCCCGATTCCAGTTGGTCGTCGTGAATGTCACTCCGGTCACGCTCACGGTCGCCACATCTTCCATATCGGAGGCCACCATAATCTCCACGTCGCCGACCGGGGGCGTGTCCAGTACCACCGTGTACGTGGCCGTACCACCGGCCTCGCCGACCGTGACATCAGTCGGGCTGACGACCACGCTCGCTACATCGTCATCGGTGATCGTCACCGCCACATCCCCATCGATACCGGCATACTCGGTTGCACCTGAGGCCCTGTGCGTCAGCGTCACCATGTCGTTGTCGGTGTCGCTGTCCTGACCCGCTGTCACCGTCACCGCCTGCGCTGTTTCCCAGTTAACCGCCGTGAAGGTCAGGCTGGTCGGGGCTGGCATCAGGTCAGAGCCGCTATGGCCGCTGACATCAACCGTCACGTCACCCGTCGGTTCGGTCGCCAGCTCCACCGTGTACTCGGCGCTGGCTCCCTCGTCTACCGTCACCGGTGTATTGACAAACATCAGTCCGGCATCGTCGTCGTCGCTGATCGTCACCTCGACATCGCCCGTGACCAAACCATACTCGGTTGCTCCTGACGCCGTATGCACCAGCGTCACCGTGTCGTCCGCCGCATCGGCGTCCGGATTCGCTGTCACCATCACCGTCTGGGCCGTGTCCCAGTTGACCGATGTGAACGTCAGGCGGTTCGGATTCAGCATCAGGTCGGTGTCGCTTGCGACGCTGATCGTCACCGTCACTTCACCCGTCGGTTCGGTCGCCAGCTCCACCGCGTACTCGGCATTGCCTCCCTCGTTTACCGTCACCGGCGCATCTGTGAACTCCAGGTCTGCATCGTCGTCGTCGTTGACCGTCACCGCCACATCCCCATCGATACCGACATACTCGGTTGCTCCTGACGCCGTGTGCGTCAGCGTCACTCCGTCGTTAATCGTGTCGTCGTCCTGCTCCGCTGTCACCGTCACCGTCTGGACCGTGGCCCAGTTGGTCGATGTGAACGTCAGGCTGGCCGGCAATCGCGTCAGGCCATCCGGGTCGTTGATCGCAACCGTTACCTCCATCGTCGGCTCACTCGTCAGTATCACCGTGTAGCCCTCGGAACCTCCCTCGTCCACCGTCAGCGTCTCCGGATTAAACGTCAGGCCCCGGGTGTCGTTGTCGGTGATCGTCAGGGTGTGGACATCATCGGTGCCCACCGTGTAACCCGAACCGGCACTCAGAAACAGTATGACCGTCTCGTTGGCTTCGTCCACGTCGTCATCGTCGATGGTCACCGGGATATTGACGCTCGACAGGCTCGCGGGTACCACGACCATGCCGGACAGCATGGTGTAGTCGGTGTCCATCGTCGCCGTGCTGGTGCCGGCCACCGTGTAGGTGATCGTCGTGGCCGCGGTCGGTGCCGGGTTCAGATTGACCACCACGTTGTGGGTGCCCGCGTCCTCGCCTGCACTGGATGTGCCCGCCGCGAACGAGGCCACCGGCAGGTCATCGTCGGTGATGGTCAGGGTGTGGACACGGTCGGTGCCCACCGTGTAACCCGAACCGGTGCCCAGGAACAGTACCACCGTCTCGCTGGCCTCTTGTAAGCTGTCATCGGTGATGGTCACCGGGATATTGGCGCTCAACCTGTCCGCGGGCACCACGACCGTGCCGGACAGTCTGGTGTAGTCGTCGCCTATCGTCGCCGTACTGGTGCCGGCCACCGTGTAGGTGATCGTCGTGGCCGCGGTCCGCACCGAACTTAGACTGACCACTACGTTGTGGGTGCCCGCGCCTTCGGCTGCACTGGATGTGCCTGCCGCGAACGAGGCCACCGGCAGGTCATCGTCGGTGATGGTCACCACCACGTTACCCGTTACCGCGCCATAGTCCGCGCCAGAGGCCGTATGCGTCAGCGTCACTGTGTCGTCCGCTGTGTCGGTGTCGTCGGCAGCCGCCGTCACCGTCACCGTCTGGGCCGTATCCCAGTTGTCCGTCGTGAACTCCAGGCTGGCCGTATTCAGCGTCAGGTCGGTGCCACTGTGGCCGCTGATCGTCACCGTCACTGGCCCCGTCGGTTGGGTCGCCAGTTCCACCGCGTACTCGGCTGTGCCGCCCTCGGCTACCGTCACCGGCGCGCCCTCAAACGTCAGCCCTGGCGGCGTATCGTTGTCCGTCACGGTCACTTCCACCGCGGCTATCACCAGACCATCCGGGTAACTCGCACCGTCGCCGTCGCCACTGGCTATACGATGGCTGATGTCCGCCGTGCGTTCACTGACAAGGTTGTCGTTGACGCCGGTCACCGTCACGGTCTGCGCCGTATCCCAGTTGCTCATCGTGAATGTCAGGCTGGCGCTGCTTGTGCCCACGGTCACCGCACTGGTCGTGTCGGAGGCCACCGTAATCTCTACGTTGCCGGCCGGCTGCGTGCTCAGTACCACGGTGTATGTGCCCTCATCGCCCTCTGCAATGGTTATCGCCGTCTCGCTGACGGTGACGCCCGAAGAGACAATGTCGAAGTCCGCCAGGTTGTCCGTGCCGGCCGCGCCGCCGCCCAGGCCGGTGCCGGAGTCTGTGTCCAGGGTGCCCAGGTCGATGTCCACTGTGACGCCGGCGTTGACTGCGCTCAGGGTCAGGGTGGCGGTGGTGGCCGTCGTGCCCGAGGTCGGGCCGGTGAAGGTCACCGTGCCGACGGCGCCGTCCAGGCCGGTGTAGGTGATACCGGTCGCCGCGGCGCCGGTCACGGTGTAGTCGGTGCCCGGTGTCGCGCTACCGCCAAAGGTCAGCGGCACCGGCAGTATCTCGCCGTTCACCAACCCGCGGCCCAGGGTGACCGTGATCTGCTTGTCGTCTCCATTGGCTATATCACCCGCCGCGCCCGCCAGGGTCACGGTGGTCGGGTCGTCGTCGGTGACGGTGACTTCCACGTCGTCGATGTCGAGGCTGGAACCGTAGTTGGTGTCTGTGGACGCCGCTGCGTGGCTGATGGTTGCCATGCGGGCGCTCATGGCGTCATCACGGTTGTTGCTGATGCCTGTCACCGTGAAGGTCTGGGCCGCATTCCAGTTGGCCGTGGTGAAGGTCAGGGTCGTCGGGGTCACGGTGGCCGCACTTGTTGCGTTGGAGGTCGCCGTAATCGTCACGCTGTCGGTCGGCTGCGTGCTCAGCCTTATGCCGTAGTCGTCCGTGCCGCCGGCTTCGGCCACTGTGGTGCCACCCTCCGTCTCGCTGACGGTGACGCCCGAGGAGACAATGTTGAAGTCCGCCAGGTTGTCCGTGCCGTCCGCGCCGCCGCCCAGGCCGGTGCCGGAGTCGGCGTCCAGGGTGCCCAGGTCGATGTCCACTGTGCCACCGGCGTTGACTGCGCTCAGGGTCAGCGTGGCGGTGGTGGCCGTCGTGCCCGAGTCCGGGCCGGTGAAGGTCACCGTGCCGACGGCGCCGCCCAGGCCGGTGTAGGTGATACCGGCCGCCGCGGCGCCGGTCACGGTGTAGTCGGTGCCCGGTGTCGCGCTACCGCCAAAGGTCAGCGGCACCGGCAGTATCTCGCCGTTCACCAGCCCGCGGCCCAGGGTGACCGTGATCTGCTTGTCGTCTCCTGCGAGAATATCACCCTCTGCGCCCGCCAGGGTCACGGTGGTCGGATCGTCGTCGGTGACGGTGACTTCCACGTCGTCGATGTCGAGACCGGAAACGTAATTGGTGTCTGTGGAGGACGACGCTGCGTGGCTGATGGCCGCCATGCGGGCGCTCATGGCGTCATCCCGGCTGTTGTTGATGCCCGTCACCGTGAAGGTCTGGGCCGCATTCCAGTTGGCCGTGGTGAAGGTCAGGGTCGTCGGGGTCACGGTGGCCGCACTTGTTGTGTTGGAGGTCGCCGTAATCGTCACGCTGCCGCTCGGCTGCGTGCTCAGCATTATGCCGTAGTCGTCCGTGCCGCCGGCTTCGGCGACTGTGGTGCCACCCTCCGTCTCGCTGACGGTGACGCCCGCCGTGTCGTCGTCGGTGATGGTGTAGGTGACGGTGGTGGCGTCTCCGTCGAAGATGACATTGGAGGGGGTGTTGATGCCAGCCCGGACCAGAGCCAGCGTCACCGTCTCGTTGGATTCATCCACTGTGTCGCCGTTTGCCCGGATCCTGTACTGAAGGGTGGCCCGCTCGCTGGCAATACTCAGTGGAATTTGTAAGCCGCTTGCCGAGACATCGGTATCATCAAAGCCGGATTCAGTGACAATGTAGTCATTGCCGCCACGGATGGCAGTGCCACCGAAGTTCAGTATGAGCTGAAACAGCTGCGGATTAGGTGGATCAATGGTTATCGTCAAGGTCGCACCGTCGCTAAGCCCCGAATCGCCCTCGGCCCCCATTGCGGAGTCGAGACTGAGCGACACGGTGTGGCGCATGGAGTCCAGCACCTCCAAATCGAAGCCGTCGTCGCGGCTGTGCGGGTTGGCACCGCCGCCGACATTGGTGCCCAGGGTTGTGCGGTCAAAGCCGTTGGCGGTAGTGTCGTCCGGACCAAGGGCGATGGTGTAGGTCTCGGTACCGGTGCCGTTACCTTCGGCGGTTTCGTCGATCGTCGGTGTCAGAAACAGATCGACGGAGCTGGCACTTCTAGTGCCTGAAAGGCGCAGCAGCGGGGTCGACGTGGCCTCGTCCGACAGGGTCGCATCGATAGCGAGAGGGTCTACTTCGACTATCAGGCTCCAGTCGTCCGGGGTCACATTCGTGCCGGAGATAGACAGCGGCACATCGATGATCTCACCGACAGCCAGTGACCGGGACAGGCTGACCCTAAGCTGCACACGGTTGCCTTCGTAAATTGTACCATCATCAAAGTAAGTCAGGGAAACGACCGTGGGGTCGTCGTCAATCACCGTCGCTGTGACGGGATCCGGGGTGAGCGCGTTGTAAGTGGAATCGCCCGTGGAGGTGGCGGCGTGGCTAATGGTCACTGTCTGGTTGGCGGCGTCGGCGTTGTTATCTTCCCCGGCGACGGTGATGATCTGGGCCGTGTCCCAGTTGGCAGCGGTGAATATCAGGTTGTTGGGGCTGACCGTGGCGGTGGCCAGCGTACCCGAGGTGGGCGTGATGGTCACTGCGGCGCTGGGTTGTGTGGCCAGCACTACGGTGTACGTGCCCTCATCGCCCTCTGTAATCGTTATCGCCGCCTCGCTGATGGTCACGCCCGCCGAGGGGGGGTCGTTGACCTGCACATTGAAGGTGTTGGCGCTGCCGCTCGGGTCGGCTCCGCCGCCGACATTGGTGCCCAGGGTTGCAAGGTCAAAGCCGTTGGCGGTGGCGTCGTTCGGGCCGAGGGCGATGATGTAGGTCTCCGAGCCTTCGCCGCCGCCCTCGGCCATGCCGTCGGCCGCCGCGGTCAGATACAGATTGGCGGTCCGGGAACCCGAAATGCGCACCCGCGGGGTGGCTGTGGCCTGGCCCGACAGGGTCACGCCTGTGTTGCTGAAGGAGCTATCGAGCGCCAGACTCCAGTCGTCCGTGGTGACATTCGTGCCGGAAATGGACAGCGGCACATCGATGATCTCGCCGCTGGCCAGTGCCCGACTCAGGGTGATGGCGAAACCTATCGTACCGCCTTCGCCAACGGCACCGGTGCTGTCGATGCGGGCGAGGGTAACGACCGTGGGCTCGTCGTCAATCACCGTCGCTGTGACGTCGTCCAGGTCGAGCCCGTTGTAAGTGGAGTCGCCCGTGGAGGTGGCGGCGTGGCTAATGGTCACTGTCTGGTTGGCGGCGTCAGCGGCGTTATCCACCCCGGTGACGGTGATGGTCTGCGCCATGTTCCAGTTGGCGCTGGTGAAGGTCAGGCTGCCGGGGTTGACCGTGGCCCCTGTGCCTGAGGTGGCTGTGATGGTCACGTCTGCGATCGGTGGTGTGTCCAGCGTCATGCCGTAGTTGTCCGCGGTGCCGCCTTCGATGGGTCTGGTGTTGCCGCCCGTCTCGGTGATGGTTACGCCCGCCGTGTCGGTGTCGGTGATGCTGACCCTGATAACCGCCGTCAATGTGTCGTAGTTACCGCCGGTGGCCGTGTGCGTCAGCGGCACCACATCGGTGGCGGCGTCGGCGTCTTCACCCGCCGTGACCGTGACCATTTGCGCCGTGTCCCAGTTGCTCGTCGTGAATGTCAGGCTGGCGGTATCCAGCGTCAGGTCGGTGCCGGTGTGACCGGTGACCGTTATCGTGGTACTCATCGTCGGTTCGGTTGCCAGTACCACCTGGTAGCTGGCGCTGTCACCTTCATCGACCGTCAGGGTCGACGGCAATGCGATGGCCGGCTGCTCCATGATGGTGAAGTCCGTCAGGCTGTCTGTGCCGGCCGCGCCGCCTTCCAGGTCGGTGCCGGAGGTATCGTCCAGGGTGCCCAGACCGATGTCGATGGTCTCGGTGGCGTCGGATGTGGTGTCGGTCTGCACGGTCAGGGTCAGGGTGGCGGTGGCCGAGGCCGGGCCGGTAAATGTCACCGTGCCGACGTTGCCGGTGTCCGGGATGTTGTAGGCGATATTGTTCGCCGGGGTGCCGGTCAGGGTGTAGTCCGTGCCCCGTGTCGCGGTGCCGCCCAGGGTCAGCGGTACCGGCAGCACCTCGCCGCTGACCAGCTCGCGGCCCAGGGTGACGGTGATTTCTACGCTGGCGCCCTCGTTGATGTTGCCCGCCGTGCCCGCCAGGGTCACGGTGGTCGGATCGTCGTCAATGATCCTAAAGGTCACGGTGCTGGGATCGCCCAGGGTGTAACCGGTACCGGCCATGATGCCGGTGGTTGCTGTCCGCCCCGGCAGGTCGTCTATGTCGTTGTTGTTGATGCTTACCTCAAATGTGTTCATCGGGGTCGCACCGGCGATGGCGGTCCCACCAAGCCCTAACTGGGCCCCCCCTTCATTAGGGGTAATAGGGCTAAAACCCACTCTACCCCTGCTACCGTCAATGGGGATGTCGGAGGTCACGACGATGGTGCGCGTGCCACCCTCGACAATGGTCGTGTGTCCGTCCTGCTCCGATACCGTCAGCACTGGTACGTCTTCGTCGGTGACGGTGACTTCCACGTCGTCGATGTCGAGGCTGGAATCGTAGTTGGTGTCTGTGGACGCCGCTGCGTGGCTGATGGTCGCCATGCGTCGGTTCATGTCGTCATCACGGTTGTTGTCGATGCCCGTCACCGTGAAGGTCTGGGCCGCATTCCAGTTGGCCGTGGTGAACGTCAGGGTCTCCGGGGTCACGGTGGCCGCACTTTCTGTGTCGGATTCCGCCGTAATCGTCACGCTGCCGCTCGGCGGCGAGTCCAGCCTTATGCCGTAGTCGTCCGTGCCGCTGGCTTCGGCGACTGTGGTGCCACCCTCCGTCTCGGTGACGGTGACGCCCGGGGTGACAATGTCGAAGTCCGCCAGGTTGTCCGTGCCGTCCGCGCCGCCGTCCAGGCCGGTGCCGGAGTCTGTGTCCAGGGTGCCCAGGTCGATGTCCACTGTGACGCCGGCGTTGACTGCGCTCAGGGTCAGGGTGGCGGTGGTGGCCGTCGTGCCCGAGGCCGGGCCGGTGAAGGTCACCATGGCGCTGGCGCTGTCCAGGCCGCTGTAGGTGATACCGGTCGCCGCGGCGCCGGTCACGGTGTAGTCGGTGCCCGGTGTCGCGCTACCGCCAAAGGTCAGCGGCACCGGCAGTATCTCGCCGTTCACCAGACCGCGGCCCAGGATGACCGTGATCTGCTTGTCGTCTCCATCGGCTATATCACCCGCCGTGCCCGCCAGGGTCACGGTGGTCGGATCGTTGTCAATGACCATCAAGGTCACGGTGCTGGGATTGCCCAGGGTGTAACCGGAACCGGCTCTGATGCCGGCGGTTGCTGTCCGCCCCCCCGGCGGGTCGTCTATGTCGTTGTTGTTGGGAAATGCCTCAAATGTTATCATCGAGTTCCCGCCGGTGAAGGTGTCCTGAACTATCAAGAGTCCTCCGTTATTAGGGGTAATAGTCCCCCCGAGGAGCACCTCACCGTCAATGGGGATGTCGGAGGTCACGACGATGGTGCGCGTGCCACCCTCGACGAAGGTCGTGTGCCCGTCCTGCACCGATACCGTCAGCTCCGGTACGTCTTCGTCGGTGACGGTGACTTCCACGTCGTCGATGTCGAGGCTGGAAACGTAGTTGGTGTCGTCTGTGGACGCCGCTGCGTGGCTGATGGTCGCCATGCGTCGGTTCATGGCGTCATCACGGTTGTTGTCGATGCCCGTCACCGTGAAGGTCTGGGCCGCATTCCAGTTGGCCGTGGTGAAGGTCAGGGTCGCCGGGGTCACGGTGGCCGCATTTTCTGTGTCGGATTCCGCCGTAATCGTCACGCTGCCGGTCGGCTGCGTGCTCAGCCTTATGCCGTAGTTGTCCGTGCCGTCGGCCTCGGCGACTGTGGTGCCACCCCCCGTCTCGGTGACGGTGACGCCCGCTGTGTCGTTGTCGGTGATGGTCAGTGTGTGGGCACTGGCGGTGGTGCCTACCCTGTAGTCCGAACCCGCGGCCAGGGTCAGTACGACCGTCTCGTTGGCCTCGTCCACTCTGTCATTGGTGATGACTACCGGGATATTGGCGCTGGTCTCGCTCGCAGACACGACTACCGTGCCGGACAGTTCGGTGTAGTCGGCGTCCGCAGTTGCCGTGCTGGTGTTGGCCACCGTGTAATTGATCGTCGTGTCCGAGGACTGCGCCGAACTCAGATTGACCATTATGCTGTGTGTGCCCGAACCCTCGTTCGCCATGGAGGTGGCAGCCGCGAAATTCACCATCGGCAGGTCATTGTTCGACACGGTCACGTCCACATCGGCTATGGCCAAACCATCCGGGTAATCCGCACGGTCGCCGTCGCCGCTGGCAATACTATGGCTGATGGTCGCCGTGCGTTCATTTTCAGCGTTGTCTTCGACGCCCATTACCGTCACGGTCTGTACCGTATTCCAGTTGCTCATCGTGAATGTCAGGCTGGCGCTGGTTGTGCCCACGGTCGCCGCACTGGTCGTGTCGGATTCCACCGTAATCTCTACGGTACCGGCCGGTTGTGTATCCAGCACCACGGTGTACGTGCCCTCACCGCCCTCGTCAATCGTTATCGCCGTCTCGCTGATGGTGACGCCCGCCGGGGGGGGGTCGTTGACCTGCACATTGAAGGTGTTGGCGCTGCTGTCCGGGTCGGCACCGCCGCCGACATTGGTGCCCAGGGTTGCAAGGTCAAAGCCGTTGGCGCTGGCGTCGTTCGGACCGAGGGCGATGGTGTAGGTCTCCGAGCCTTCGCCGCCGCCCTCGGCCATGCCGTCGGCCACCGCGGTCAGCTGCATGCGGACGATCCGGGAGTCCGAACCCGAAAAGCGCACCCGCGGGGTGGCTGTGGCCTGGCTCGACAGGGTCACGCCTGTGTTGCTGAAGGAGCTATTGAGCGCCAGACTCCAGTCGTCCGTGGTGACATTCGTGCCGGAAATGGACAGCGGCACATCGATGATCTCGCTGCCAGTCAGTCTCCGACTCAGGGTGATGGTGAAACCCACCGTGCCGCCTTCGCCAACGGCACCGGTGCTGTCGATGCTGCGGGCGAGGGTAACGACCGTGGGGTCGTCGTCGATCACCGTCGCTGTGACGGGGGCCGGGGTGAGGTTGTAGTCGGTGTCCGTGGAGGTGGCGGCGTGGGTAATGGTCACTGCCTGATTGGCGGCGTCGGCTTCGTTATCTTCCCCGGCGACGGTGATGGTCTGGGCCGTGTCCCAGTTGGCGCTGGTGAAGGTCAGGGCGGGGCTGACCGTGGCGGTGGCCAACGTACCCGAGGTGGGCGTGATGGTCACTGCTGCGCCGGGTTGTGTGGCCAGCACTACGGTGTATGTGTCCTCATCGCCCTCTGCAATGGTTATCTCCGCCTCGCTGATGGTCACGCCCGCCGGGGGAGGGTCGTTGACCTGCACATTGAAGGTGTTGGCACTGCCGCTCGGGTCGGCACCGCCGCCGACATTGGTGTCCAGGGTTGCAAGGTCAAAGCCGTTGGTGGTGGCGTCGTTCGGACCGAGGGCGATGATGTAGGTCTCCGAACCTTCGCCGCCGCCCTCGGCGGTGTCGTCGTCTGCCGATGTCAGTGTCAGACCGGCGATCTGGGCGCCTGCACCCGAAAAGGTCACCTGCGGGGTGGCCGTGGTCGTGGCCGACAGGGTCACTCCGGTATTGCGTTCAATGGTCGTGAGTTCCAGGCTCCAGTCGGCCGTGGTCACCCCCATACCGCCGATGGACAGCGGCACGTCAATGGTTTCGCCAGCAGTCAGTCGTCGAGACAGGGTGACGCTAATGAATATTTCGTCGCCTTCGATAATGGCGCCGGTGCCACTAACACGGTCGAGGATGACGATGGTGGGCTCGTCGTCAATCACCGTCGCTGTGACGGGGTCCGGGGTGAGCGCGTGGTAAGTGGGGTCGCCTGTGGAGGTGGCGGCGTGGCTAATGGTCACTGCCTGGTTGGCGGCGTCGTCTTCGTTATTTTCCCCGGCGACGGTGATGGTCTGGGCCGTGTCCCAGTTGGCGCTGGTGAAGGTCAGGGCGGGGCTGACCGTGGCGGTGGCCGGTGTGCCTGAGGTGGCTGTGATGGTCACTGCTGCGCCGGGTTGTGTGGCCAGCACTACGGTGTACGTGCCTTCATTGCCCTCTGCAATCGTTATCGCCGCCTCGCTGATGGTCACGCCCGCCGTGTCGTCGTCGGTGACGGTGACTTCCACGTCGTCGATGTCGAGGCTGGAACCGTAATTGGTGTCTGTGGACGCCGCTGCGTGGCTGATGGTCGCCATGCGGGCGTTCATGGCGTCATCACGGCTGTTGTTGATGCCCGTCACCGTGAAGGTCTGGGCCGCATTCCAGTTGGCCGTGGTGAAGGTCAGGGTCGCCGGGGTCACGGTGGCCGCACTTGTTGTGTTGGAGGTCGCCGTAATCGTCACGCTGCCGCTCGGCTGCGTGCTCAGCCTTATGCCGTAGTTGTCCGTGCCGCTGGCTTCGGCCACTGTGGTGTCACCCCCCGTCTCGGTGACGGTGACGCCCGGGGTGGCAATGTCGAAGTCCGCCAGGTTGTCCGTGCCGGCCGCGCCGCCGCTCAGGCCGGTGCCGGAGTCGGCGTCCAGGGTGCCCAGGTCGATGTCCACTGTGACGCCGGCGTTGACTGCGCTCAGGGTCAGGGTGGCGGTGGTGGCCGTGGTGCCCGAGGCCGGGCCGGTGAAGGTCACCGTGCCGCTGGCGCCGTCCAGGCCGGTGTAGGTGATACCGGTCGCCGCGGCGCCGGTCACGGTGTAGTCGGTGCCCGGTGTCGCGCTACCGCCAAAGGTCAGCGGCACCGGCAGTGTCTCGCCGTTCACCAACCCGCGGCCCAGGGTGACCGTGATCTGCTTGTCGTCTCCTGCGAGAATATCACCCGCTGCGCCCGCCAGGGTCACGGTGGTCGGATCGTCGTCGATCACCGTCGCTGTGACGGGGTCCGGGGTGAGGTTGTAGTCGGTGTCCGTGGAGGTGGCGGCGTGGGTAATGGTGACTGCCTGATTGACGGCGTCGGCGTCGTTATCCACCCCGGTGACGGTGATGCTCTGCGCCATGTTCCAGTTGGTGCTGGAGAATACCAGGCTGCCGCTGACCGTGGCGGTGGTCGGTGTGCCTGAGGTGGCTGTGATGGTCACGTCTGCGGTCGGTTGTGTGTCCAGCACCATGCCGTAGCTGTCCGTGGTGCCGCCTTCGATGGGCCTGGTGTTGCCGCCCGTCTGGGTGATGGTTACGTCCGGTGGGGGTGGGTCGTTGACCCGCACGTCGAAGCTGTTGTTGCTGCTGTGCGGATCGGCACCGCCGCCGACATTGGTGTTCAGGGTTGAGCGGTCAAAGCCGTTGGCACCGTCGCCGTCCGGGCCGAGGGCGATGGTGTAGGTCTCGGAACCGTCGCCCTCGGCGATGCCGTCTTCTGCCATGTCTATTGACAGGGTGGCGGTCTGGGCGCCCGCCCCCGAAAAGCGCACCTGCGGGGTGGGCGTGGTCTGACCCGACAGGGTCACTCCAGTTGGGGCAAATCCAAAAGCCAGGCTCCAGTCGGCCGTGGTCACCCCCGTACCGCCGATGGACAGCGGCACGTCAATGGTTTCGCCTGCAGTCAGTGGTCGAGACAGGCCGACGAAAAAGCCCACTGTGTCGCCTTCGCTAACGGCGCCGGCGCCACCAAAACGGGTGAGGGTGACGACCGTGGGGTCGTCGTCGATCACCGTCGCTGTGACGGGGGCCGGGGTGATTGCGCTGTAAGTGGAATCCGTGGAGGTGGCGGCGTGGCTAATGGTCACTGCCTGGTTGGCGGCGTCGGCGTTGTTACCCACCCCGGCGACGGTGATGGTCTGGGCCGTGTCCCAGTTGGCGCTGGTGAAGGTCAGGGCGGAGCTGACCGTGGCGGTGGCCAATGTACCCGAGGTGGGCGTGATGGTCACTGCTGCGCCGGGTTGTGTGGCCAGCACTACGGTGTATGTGTCCTCATCGCCCTCTGCAATGGTTATCGCCCTCTCGCTGATGGTCACGCCCGGGGAGATAATGTTGAATGCGCCCAGGTTGTCCGTGCCGCTCGCGCCACCGCTCAGGCCGGTGCCGGAGGTATCGTCCAGGGTGCCCAGGCCAATGTCCACTGTCGTGCCGCCGTTGATCGCGGTCAGGGTCAGACTGGCCGTGCGGCTGGAGACAACAGACGCACCGGTGAAGGTCACCGTGCCGGCATCGCCGCTGCTCGGAATGGTGTACGAGACTCCTCCGCCCTGCGTAATACCGGTCAGGGTGTAGTCCGTGCCCAGACTCGCCGTGCCGGCGAAGGTCAGTGGCACCGGCAACACCTCGCCTCTACGCAGCCCGCGGCCCAGGGTGATCGTGATGGCGCTGGTATCGTCTTCCGCGATGTCATCCGCCGCGCCTGCCAGGGTCACTGTGGTGGCGTCGTTATCGATGAGCGTCAGCTCGTGAGTAGCGGGAGAGGTTGTCCCGTAAACGCCAGAGAGTGCTTGCAAAGTCAAGCCGATTATCTCGTCGCGCTCGTCTGTGTTGTCCTCGGTAATGGCCACGGAGATATCGGCGCGGGTCATGCCCGCGGGCACCACTACCATGCCGGTCAGCGCGGTGTAGTCGGTGTCGGGAGTTGCCCTGGCGACGTTTACCGCCGTCTCCACCGTGTAAGTGATCGTCGTATCCGCGGCCGGCGGCAGGCTCAGATTGACCTCTATGTTGTGTGTGCCCGAACCTTCGTTCGCCATGGACGTGTCAACCGCGAAGCTCGCCAGCGGCAGGTCGTTGTCGACAATGATCACCTCGTGGGTGAATGGGGTGCCTAATGTGTAACCCGAGCCGGTGGTGGTGGTCAGTGTCAGCCGGAATAGCTCGGCATCCTCTAGCCTGCTGTCATCGATGATGGTCACGGGGATATTGACACTGGACGTGTTCGCGGTCACGAATACCGAACCGGACGGCGCCATGTAGTCATCGTCGACCGTGGCGATTAAGTCGGTCACCGTGTAGGTGATCGTGGTGTCCGAGGTCGGCACCGGATCCAGATTGACCTCTATGTTGTGTGTGCCCGAACCCTCGTTCGCTGCGGAGGTGCCGACCGCAAAGCTCACTACCGGCAAGTCGTCGTCGGTGACCGTGACTTCCACCGTGTCTATGGCCAGACCCTCCGGGTAACTCGCACCGTCGCCGTTGCCGCTGTCTATACTATGGCTGATGGTCGCCATGCGGTTACCGTTAATGTCGTCGTTCACTCCGGTCACCGTCACTATCTGTGGCGTGCTCCAGCTGAGCGATGTGAAACGCAGCAGGGTGCTGGCCGCGTTCACGGCCACCGCACTGGTCGTGTCGGACGCTACCGTAACCTCTATAGTGACGGCCGGCGGCGAGCCCAGCACCACGGTGTACGTGCCTTCATCGTTCTCTGCAATCGTTATCGCCGTCTCGCTGATGGTGACGCCCGGGTCTAATAAGTTGAATCTATCCTCCAGGGGGCCTCCACCGATCGCACCGCCTTGCAGGCCGGCGCCAGGGCTCGGGGTGCCCCGGGTGATGATGATTGTCTCTGTGGCTTCGGCTATGTCGTCGTCGACCGCGGTCACGTGCAGATGGAGGGTGACGCCGGTTGGGCCGGTGAAGGTCGCCGTGCCGACTCTGCTGCCGCTGTCCGGGGGGGTGAACATGTGGCCAGCCCTTGGCGAGGCCAGGGCCACGGTATAGTCGTCCATCGGCGTCGCCGTGCCGCCAAAGTTCAGCGGCATCGACAGCACTTCGCCCCGCACCAATCTGCGGCTCAGGTTGAGCCGGGGATTCTTGGAGCGGTCGCGTATGTCGAAGAGGATGAGAGCCCCGCTGCCTTCCACGATGTCGCCTCTTATCCCCTCAATCAGGCTTACTGTGGTGGGTTCGTCGTCGGTGACGGTGACTCTCACGCCGGGAATGATCGAATTAGTCGGGGTACCGGCGACGAAGCTGTGAGTGATGGTGCCTATACGACCACTGCCGGGGTTGTCAGTGCTGTCATTAACACCCGTTACCGTCACGGTCTGCACCATGTCCCAGTTGGCCGCTGTGAAGGTCAGGGTCGCCGGGCTCACGGTGTTCACACTTGTCCCTGTGAATCCCAGCATAATCTGCACGTCGTTGGCCGGCTGTGCGACCAGCTCCATACTGTAGTTGGCCTGGCCGCCTTCGGCGATCGTGACGGCGGTCGGGGTAACGGTCACGCTGGCCGGCGGCTCGGTCTGGGCGAAGGCCGGGGCGGCAAGGCCGGCGAGCAGCGGCAGCAATAGCAGGGCTGACAAAAAATCCGGCCACAGGCTACGACGCCGACGGGCAGGTGCATCAATGCCGGCGATAACGTGGTCGGTGCGCTTTATGTGTTGTCCGGCATATGCCGGGGCTTTCGTTGTCATTTAGATTTTCCCTGCTAATGTTGTTATTTCTTTGTATCCCTTAAATAATATGTCCGAAATAATATGTCCGGGATGTCTGCCGGTTTTTGTTTTGTCCTGTCTTATGCTTTGGGCTGGCATCATCGGTATTCCAGTTTAATCATATGAGTTGTGTCTGTGTCAATCATAAATTTCAAAACGATTTGGATTGGGGGCTTTAATCTGTGAATTACATCACGAAAACGGGGCTGTTGGTAAAGCAGGCCCGGTATGTCGCTGCATTATGGGGGCCTGTCCGGCGGTAAGCCCGGATATGGGCCTGTCTCACATTTTATGCGCGATGTTTTCACTAATCTGTTTATCGGTTTTGCGGGGGTGTTTGGTCTGCCGTTTTTGCATTTTTTGGGGGGCATCGCCGGGAATCTGTTGTATTTCATCCCCAATAAGGTGCGGTCTGTGTCGCTCATCAATGTAGCAGTCTGTTTCCCGCAGTTGAGTCCCGGGCAGCAGAAACAGTTGACCCGGGCTGCGCTGGTTGAGCTTTGTCAGTGGTTTTTCGAGCTTGGGCCGGTCTGTCAATGGCCTGTGAGCCGGCTGGAGCGGCTTATCGTTGCCAGCCATGGCGTTGATGCCATACGGGAAGTTTTGGATCAAGGCCGGGGGGTGATGCTGATCACGCCTCATTATGGCAACTGGGAGCTCTCTGCCCTGGCCGGGGCGCGGCTGTTTCCGATTACTATTATGTATAAACCGCCTGGAATCAAGGCACTTCATCGGCATATGCTGTCTTTCCGAACCCGGGCGGGTGCCTCTTTGGTCGGTACTGATTTCAAGGGCATGAAGGCGCTTTTTTCGGCCCTGAGACGTGGCGAGGCTATCGGACTGCTCACCGATCAGGTGCCTGAACAGGGGGCTTTTGTGTATGCCCCTTTCTTCGGTCAGCCGGCGCGCACTATGACGTTGTTCTCAAAGCTATTGCGCAAGACCAACTCGGCGGTGTTTTTGTCTTCCATGCGCAGGCTGCCACGGGGACGCGGCTTTGTTCTTAACTGTACCCGGCTTGATGAACGGTTATTGTCCGACCGGGATGAAGTCCGGGCGGCAACTTATATGAATCAATCTCTGGAAGGGCTGATTGTTGAGGAGCCTGCGCAGTATCTGTGGGCCTATAAACGCTTTAAGTTCTACCCTGATTCGCGGACCAGGGGTGCCATATACCGTGATGGGCCGCCGGGGCTATTTTCTCCAAAAGGTGATGCTGATCAGAACGAGTAGGGTGAAGACTTCCAAACGGCCCAGCAGCATGGCAAAGCTCAATACCCATTTGGCAAAGTCGCTGATGTCGGCATAGTTCGGGCCGACTGCTCCCATCCCCGGGCCAAGGTTGTTCATTGTTGCGGCTACGGCAGAAAACGCGGTTACCTGATCCATCCCGCTGATCATGAGGACTACCATGATGGCGACAAAACTTGCCACATAGGCTGAAAAGAAGCCCCATACCGCACTGATGACTTTGTTTGATAACGGCTTTCCTCCTACTTTGATCGGGATTATCGCGTTGGGGTGAACCAGCCATTTTATCTCTCGGTTGCCTTGTTTGATGAGTAATAGAAAACGGATTACCTTGATGCCGCCTGCCGTTGAGCCGGCACAGCCACCTATAAAACTCGAGAAAATCAGTATTACCGGTATCGCTCCCGGCCACAGGTAAAATTCTTCTGTGGTAAATCCGGTTGTAGTGCCTATGGATATGGCTTGAAAAATCCCTGTCATGAGCGCTTCTCCCGGTTCATCCGCGACATGCAGTCTATATAAAAGGACCGATGTCAGTATGGCGGTGAACAACAGTATGGCAAGGTATGTGCGCGTTTCTGCATCTGAGGCGTAAACGCCAATGTCCATGTTGCGCCAGGCTATGAAGTGCAGGGAAAAGTTGATGCCGGCCAGCAGCATGAAGACAATCGCAATGGATTCGATCAGGGCGCTGTCAAAATGGCCGATGCTTTGGTCATACGGCGAGAAGCCGCCTATCGCAATGGTCGAAAAGCTGTGAGATACCGCATCGAACAGGCTCATTCCGGCAAGCCAGTATGCCAGTGCGCAGATCACGGTCAGGCCAAGGTATATGAACCACAGGGCCTTGGCTGTCTCGGTGATGCGCGGGGTCAGTTTGTTGTCTTTCATCGGGCCGGGCGTCTCGGCTCGATACAGTTGCATCCCGCCAATTCCCAGCATCGGCAAAACGGCAACGGCAAGGACGATTATCCCCATGCCGCCCAGCCACTGTAGTTGCTGGCGATAGTAAAGAACAGACCGCGGCAGGGTGTCCAGGCCCGTAATCACCGTGGCACCGGTCGTGGTCAGGCCGGAAACCGATTCAAATACTGCATCGACAAGCTCAAGATTGGGCGACATGGATAACATTAACGGTACGGCGCCAAACAGACTCAGTACCAGCCAGAACATCGCTACAATTAAAAAACCATCTCTCAATCGCAGTCCCTGTTCGATACGGCGCACCGGAAGCCACATGAGCAGGCCAATAATCAATGTAAACAGGAAGGCCATAAAAAACGGCACCGCCTGACCGTCATCATCGTATAAGGCAATCGGGATGGGGATCAGCTGGGTGATGCTGAACAGCATCAGTAGAATGCCGAGCACGCGCTGGATGATTTCAAGCTGCAAAATTTCTATTCCTAGAAGAAGCTGATTCCAACCTGGAATAATTTTTCCACCGCGCTGATTTTGTCTCGATCAATCAGAAACAGAATGACGTGGTCTTCTGCCATTATCACGATGTCATGGTGCGCCATCAGCACTTCATCTCCACGAACAATGGCGCCTATTGTGGCCCCTGACGGCAGGTCAATCTCGTCTATCCGGCGACCCACTACTGCGGATGTGTTGTGGTCGCCGTGTGCGACCGCTTCAATCGCTTCGGCGGCCCCTCTTCTGAGTGAGTGTACCTTGACAACGTCTCCCCGACGGACGTGAGTCAGCAGGCTGCCAATCGTTACCTGCTGCGGCGATATGGCAATATCAATCTCGCCACCCTGAATCAGTTCAACGTATGAGGCACGGTTAATCAGCGCCAGGACCTTGTTTGCCCCGAGGCGCTTGGCCAGCATGGCCGCCAGAATGTTCGCCTGATCATCATTTGTGACGGCGCAGAATACGTCTATGCTGTGGATGTTTTCTTCCGTGAGCAGTCCTTTATCGGCACAGTCGCCCTGTAAGACGACCGCTTTATTCAGGCTCTCGGAGATACGGGTCGCCTGCTTCGGGTCTCGTTCGATGAGTTTGACCTGGTATTGTTTCTCCAGCGAGCGCGCCAGACGGGTACCAATGTTGCCTCCTCCTGCAATCATGATGCGACGAACCTGCTTCTCCTGCTGACGCAGTTCCGAGGTGACTGCGTGGATATGTGCTTCAGCGGCAATAAAAAATACTTCGTCATCCGCCTCAACGACGGTATGCCCCTGGGGAATAATGGGCCGGTTACGCCGGAAAATGGCCGCAATCCGAACCTCTATTCCCGGCATATGCTCGGTAATCGTCTGCAGCTCATGGCCAACCAGTGGGCCGCCATAGTAGGCCCGTACAGCTACCAGCTTGACCTTGCCGTCGGCAAAGTCGGTAACCTGCAAGGCGCCCGGGTGATCAATGAGGCTGTGAATCGAGTCGGTGACAATCTGCTCCGGGCTGATTAAGACATCAATGGGCAGGGCTTCCTGATGAAACAGCCGGTTTTCTTTCAGATACTCCGGCGCTCGTATGCGGGCGATTTTGGTCGGTGTGTGGAACAGGGTATATGCGACCTGACAGGCAATCATATTCACTTCATCGCTGTTTGTTACGGCAATGATCATGTCTGCATCTTCTGCATCTGCCTGCATCAGTATATTGGGGTGTGAGGCATTCCCCGATACTACCCGCAGGTCCAGATGTTCCTGAAGGTCGCGGAGAAAATCCGTATTGGTGTCTATAATTGTGATGTCATTGGCTTCGCTGGCAAGGCTTGCTGCCAGCGTGGAACCAACCTGGCCTGCACCAAGAATGATGATTTTCATTGTCCGCCCGCTGCCTTTTTATGGCCTATACCCAGACTTTTTAGTTTACGGTACAGGTGGGTTCTTTCCATACCAATTTTCTTCGCCAGCCTGCCGACACTGCCCCCGGCCTGCTTCCATTGATACGAAAGATAGTCCCGTTCAAAGCATTCTCTGGCCTCTCGTATCGGTAATTCGAGAATGCCCCGGATTATCATTGCATCATGGGTTTCGTCCGTAACCTGTAGTGAAGTCCGCAGGACGCGCTGTACGTCCAGGAAGGAAATTGTCCGGCTGTTCCCCAGGATTAACAGGCGCTGGATGAGGTTCTTAAGCTCACGGATGTTGCCTGGCCAACTATATTTCTGCAAATACGCCATGGCGTCATCGGAAAACATGCGATCCGGCAGGTGGTCTCTTTGAATATAATAATTCACGTAGTGGCGTATAATGTCAGGGATGTCCCGGGTATGTTCCTTTAAGGCCGGTAAATGTACGGGTAATACGTTCAGGAAAAAATACAGGTCATCCCGAAAACGTCCCTCTCTCACTTCAAGTTCCAGATCGCTGCGGGTACTTGCGATAATTCGTACATCTACAGACACCGGATGGGTTCCGTCCACTCTCAGGAAGGAGGACTCCTGCAAAGCGCTTAGCAGGCGCACCTGGGTATCGGCATCGAGGTCGGCCACTTCATCCAGAAAAAGCGTGCCGCCATCGGCCTGTTCCAGATGGCCGCTGTAGCGCTCGCCATTGTGCTCGCGCCCAAAAATGGCCGCCTGGTAGTTTTCACTGGCGATTGCGCCGATCCTCAGCGTGATAAAAGGCCCTTCGCGTCGATTGCCCAGATGATGTATGTAGCGTGCGCATGATTCCCGGCCGCTGCCGGCTTCGCCTTTGAGAAGCACCGGCGAGTGGTGCCGGGCAACGTTGGTTGCCTGCCGACGCAGGTTCTGAATAACCGGGCTTTCCCCTAAAGGTTTTTCGATTGCAGTCGAGGTATTGCGGAGGCGGGCATTCTCTCTCGCGAGCTCTATGGCTTCCATGGTTCGGCTTACCATTAACAGCAGCTTTGCCATGGAAAGCGGCTTTTCCAGAAAATCATAGGCACCGAGACGTGTTGCTTCGACGGCGGTTTCTATCGTGCCGTGCCCCGACATCATAACAACGTGAAAGGGCAGGCTTCCTTGCTGACGCCATTCTTTCAACAGGCTGATACCATCCATATCAGGCATCCAGATGTCCAGTAAGACCATGTCCGGCGGGGCTTCATTTACTTTAAGCCGGGCTTCAGCCGCATGGCCGGCCTCTCGCACTTGATAACCTTCGTCCCGGAGAATGTCTCCGACCAGTTCCCTGATTTCGGATTCATCGTCAACAATCAGTATTTTTCCGTCAGCCATATTTTAAGGGGGCTCTAAAAATCTCAGCTAATCAAGTCTTTTTCAGTTTCTTTTTCACAGTCGTCAGGTAACGGCTGTGTGGTCACCAATAAACAGGGCACGAATAACTCCGGCATCTTGAACACGCTGAATCGGTAATCGGTTAATGACTGATCCAGTGTAAATCGTTCGCCTGGGGCCTGGGCCGCGAATCGGGTTTTGCCGCCGCTCTGGCGGTGGGCAGATTGTTCCATTTCGCTGTAATATTGCGCAACGCCAGCCAGATTAACCCAACTGTCACAGTACTTCCAAAGGCGGCTGGCCCCCTTGTCCGACCCGGCTTTAATAACATGAGTATAAACCATTGTGGTTTCCACATGTTTATGTCCTGATAAATCTTGAATGGTGCGAATGTCATAACCTGCCTCAAGCAGTTGCGTGGCAAACGAATGCCTGAATGGGGTGCGCACTAACCCTTTTGTTATCCGACCGTCATGCGCTGCCTGTTTAATCGCTCGCCCATATGGATTGTTCGTCGATGTGATGGCGTCTAATTATTCCTGTTCACCAACGCCCCTTCAGGTGGGATAAAACTCGCGCCATCTCAGTGCGGGAGAGCATCACCGGGATATATTTTTCTGTTTGGGCCGCACCACACCATCCGCCCAGGGCGGTTTCATATCCAGCGCCTGCTTATTTTGATATTGCATAATTGTAGGCAATATAAAGTATTTTTCTAATAAAGCGTAATTAAATCAAAGGATAAGAACTGTAGCATCAAGTTCTTGTATCAAAGAAAATTTTTGAAATTATTAGATTTCCATGGCGGAATCTTAGTCAAAATAAAAAATGGTTCAAGGATGTAAATTCTCTGGGTGGTTTAAACTCTGCTCTCAGGAAATATCCGAGGGAATTCGAACATATTGATGCTGGCAAATAAGGCATCTAAAATGATACTTGACCTCTCAGTCTTTCCAATGCCGTCGAGGCCGTCTATCGCCAGTTCCGTAAACTGACCGAGACCAAAGGCGGGTTTGCCAATGAACGCCGCTTGCTCAAGTTGTTGTATGCCGGCATACTCAAAGCCTCTGAGCGGTGGACACGCCCGGTACAAAACTGGAACCTCACTCTCTCGCAGCTAACAATGCCATGCCAGAACTATTAAAAGACTTATACAACGTTGAATTTGTAAAATCCTTGTGCGAACAAGTGTCAAGCCTGTATGAAAATTTTGATAAAAATGGATTTTCTTCTCATATATTTGATAATGAATGGAAAGAAAAAGAACTAAAGGAGCGGATGAAACATATTTCAGAATCATTGCACCAATATTTACCAATGGATTATTCTGATGCTATTCAAATACTAATGAAATCGTCATCAAAATTCAGTGGATTTCAGTATATGTTTTTTCCGGGTTTTGTGGAGCTGTATGGCTTAGATCAGTATGAAGAGTCCATTCATGCTTTGGAGCACTTCACCTCGTATGCAAGTTCTGAGTCTGCGGTTCGACCATTCATTAAAAAATACAATAAGAAAATGATGGCACAAATGGAATTATGGGCTGAATCAGAAAATCACCATGTGCGTCGGCTTTCATCCGAAGGATGTCGGCCTCGCTTACCCTGGGCAATGGCACTTTCTGAATTTAAGAAAGACCCATCCCAAATCCTGCCAATATTGGAAAAACTGAAAAATGATGATAGTGAATATGTAAGAAGGAGTGTTGCCAATAATCTGAATGACATATCAAAAGATAATCCACAGGTTGTAATCGAGATAGCCAAAAGCTGGCTGGGTAGCAATCAACAAACAGACTGGATTATTAAACATGCTTGTCGCACGCTACTAAAGCAAGGGCAGCCGGAGATAATGAATCTGTTTGGCTTCTCAAAACCAGAGCATCTTGAAATTAAAAATTTTACAACTCAAAAATCCATTGAAATGGAAGATGATCTGGATTTTTCTTTCACACTTGAATCACAGAAAAAAAAGCTCGGAAGGCTTAGAATTGAATATGCAATAGATTTTGTTAAGAAAAACGGTAATTTATCAAGGAAAATATTCAAAATATCTGAGTCAGACGTTGATGGTAATAAAAAAACTGTTAAGAAATCTTTTTCGTTCAAGAAAATTTCGACAAGGAAGTATTATGCAGGTAATCATTCGATTAGCATTATCGTAAATGGGCATGAGTTGGCAGATAATGTTGTTTTTCAGCTTAGAAAAATAGAGTAAAAAAGCGTTGATATTACAGCCCATCTTTCCATTTGTTGAAGGTGTCGCACTTGGTTTATGAATTCGGCTTGTCTAACAAGCGAATCAAACAAATATTTTTTGTGATAAAATTACGGGATTATCCCGTTGACACAACAAGAATAGCTGATATGATTGTAGCAGGGTTTAGCGACCATGTTGTTGCGATCACGATAACTGCCGCGATAGGCGAGTGGTTTTTCCTCAAGTTCACTGTGCTTGGTGATTATGAAAAGCGGATACGTGGTCTTGAAGAAAAAAATCACGTGTCCCATCATGTCATCAACACAATCCCGCCGCCCGAAACAAAGACCTGGATAACATACGGTGAAGTTTGGCACATGATCCGGCGTTCCAGTCTTATGCTTAAAGCTGTTGAAAAATGGGACCGGCCACCCGACTATCATTCCGTCCTTGCAACCATAGAGCGAGAGGCAAACAGGGCGAGATACGGGCAAAGCGATCAGGACAGATACGAGGAAAAGCACATGGATGAGGTGTTCAGGTATTACCTGGGCAGGATACTGTCAGACTATCCCCAAGCAAAGAATGATGAAGGGAAATACAGCAAGGACATAATCGAACACGCCCTGTTGAAAATGGCGGCTGATAAATGACCCACATTCTCCCCACTCTCCCCGTCTTGACTCCGATTCGGGATCGGAGTAGCGTTACTGACAGGGGAACTATGGGGATTCTCGAATGGCCGATGACAGTCTTGACGACTCTGCGCGTGGTAAGGGGCAATCTCGCAGACTTGAAAAACAGCATGAGCTTGCAGGCGGGCCACTTGGCATATTCGGGGATGAAGCCAAGAAGCATGACCTGTCTATCAGGGAGGTTATGAACGGCATCATGGAAGCATTACAAGCCAATCATCAGGGTTTATCCTTCCGCCATAGGCCGGACATATCAAAGCGTGAAATCAACGATAAACTGGCCTCACTTGATCCAAGCCTCGGCCAGGTTTTATTCATACAAAAGGCAAGCATCAAGCCGGACGGCGGCATTATTGAGGTGCTGGATAAATCAGGACATTATCGGGTTGTACTGGTAAGCGAATCAAAGCACCAGGGCAACGATGTTGAAAAAATCCGCGCCGGCATAAAGCAGGGAAAGGAGAAGGATGCGGATTTGATGGTTGCAGGAAACGCCATTGAACGCGTCCATAAGAACATCCAGGAATTGCGGAACTATCTGTTGGATGAAATTCACTTCCCTTATGTCGTTTTTCTTCAGGGTTCAAACTTCGCAACAGAAACCTTCTTTGTCGATTCTCCTGATGGCAGGAAAGTCAAAATCTCACATGATGCGGGCAACCTCAACAGGATCGACAGGGTGACGGCAAGTAGTTACGGCATGGAGATTAACCGGAACTACTGCCGGAATGTGTTTGTTGAATTGGATGATCACATGCAGATGTTGCAGGCTGCATCGTTGTACTTTCAGAGTGATTCATGGGCGGCGGGCGATATGGCTGAAATACTATGGGAGATCGCGTTAACGTCGATTGACGTGTTATCAAGAGACTTGTATGGCTAACCGGTCTCATCGCAATTCGGGCCTTAAGACCATGAACGCCATGAATAAGAACGGCGTTGCCCACTCGTCAACCAAAAACCTGAAAACAGACCTACCGGACACTACGCGCCATATCACGGAAATATCCGACTGTTGCGACATGCTGGCCAGGCTGCCGAATGAATCCATACAACTGATAATCTGTGATCCGCCATACAACATCATGTTGGCAGATTGGGACAAGCATGATAACTACATAGACTGGGCAGGGAAATGGTTGAAAGAGGCCGAAAGAGTGCTAAAGCCCACCGGCAACCTTGCCATATTCGGCGGGCTTCAATATCAGGGAGAGGCCGGAAGCGGCGACCTTATATCGATCATTAACCACATGAGACAGGCCAGTAATATGCTGCTGGCAAACCTGATTATCTGGAACTACCCAAACGGTATGAGTGCGCAACGATTCTTTGCCAACAGACATGAGGAAATAGCTTGGTTCGCAAAATCAAAGGAATATTACTTTGATCTGGATGCTGTCAGAGAGCCGTATGACGAAAAGACGAAAGCCATTTACAGAAAGGATAAGCGACTTAATCCGGACAGCATTGAAAAAGGCAGAAATCCAACGAATGTATGGAAGATTAGCAGGCTTAACGGCAATTCAAAGGAGCGGGTAGGCCATCCCACCCAAAAGCCAAGACAGGTTATTCAACGGCTTGTCAGGTCGTTATCGTATCCTGGATCAACCGTGCTTGATTTTTTCGGGGGCAGCGGCATTACTACAAGGGTTGCCATTGAAGAAGGCCGACACAGTATCAGTTGCGATAATGCGCAATCGTTTATCGAGTATGCCGGAAAACAAATCAAGAGAATAAAAACCGATCTTTTATCACCAATACCGGATCATGTGATCAGTGAAAAACTCGACTTATCGCATCCGGCATTTGAGGACACAACACCATGAAAAAGACCATCAAGCCCGAGGACTGCTACCCTGATGACGTGACGGAGAGGCGATTTAACCGGCTGTTGACTGCAATGGCTACAGGGCGGCGAACATGTCCTGAAAAATTGCCTGTGGTCGGTTCCGCCGATTGTACCGATACTCAAACTCCTTCGCATACTTCCACAGGGGTTTCCCGGAAACGTGGGCATGAGTCCCGCGGATAGACAGTTTCAGCCTGGCCCAGAAGCCTTCAATGCTATTGACATGGCTATCGCCTTTGACGAATTCCTCTGCGCCGTGATTGACCGTCTTGTGGGTGTATCCGGCTTTTGCCAGTCCGTTGTAGGACTTCAACTCATCGGTATGAACCGTGCTACCGGTCTCCACGTTTCCCTCAACAATCGGTTGCAGGGTGTTCTTGCGGACATTCGGCACGACCTTCGTCATAACTTCACCGCCGCGCTCCAGCATACCCAGGACAACGGTTTTACCTTCGGCGCCGCGTCCACGCTTACCCGGCCTGTAGCCGCCAATCATGGTTTCGTCAATCTCAACGTCACCGTCAAGCGGGTTCTCGCCGTCTACTTCGGCCATCCACTTGCGAATCTCATGCGCCATTCTCCAGGCCGTCTTATAGGTTACATCAAGCTGCCGTTGCAATTCCTTCGCAGCAACACCGTGTTTGGACGTGCTGAACAGGTGCATGGCGATAAACCACTTCTGAAGGGAAGTCCTGGAACGGTGCATCGGCGTACCGACACAAGGGAAAAGCTGAAACTTGCAATGCTGGCAGACATACGCACGCTCACGGGACATGCGGTAAAACTTCCCGTGCTCATGGCATTTGGGGCAGTCAAGCTCCGTGCCGCCATAGCGCAGTTTCATAATGCCTTCCAAACAGGCTTCATCAGTGGGGTACTGCTTAATGAATTTGGTAATTGAACACATGTTGTTTTCTCCTAACTGTTACCTATAGTATAGGAGATTTAGTTTGTTGTGTCAAGGGGATAATTGCGTAAAATTAAGCGCCTTAGACAAAGGTGATTATCTGCCGCCCATTAGCGCATAAGAGATAAATCTATGATTGATATTATTTCACCACAATTTTCACTGTTCTTCGCAGCAGCCTTAGTTTTGGCCTTTACTCCTGGTGCCAGCATTACCTATGTTGTTGCCAGGACTGCGTCTGGGGGGAGAGAAGCCGGAGTGGTCTCCTCATTCGGCACGGCTATAGGTGGCTTAGTGCATGTGATCGCAGCAGCGCTAGGCTTGTCTGTGATCATCTCGGAATCAGCATTTCTTTTTAGTGTCATCAGATATGCCGGTGCAGGTTATCTCATCTATCTTGGCCTCCGATTGTTTCTAACTCATGAAATAATTAAAGTTTCCACTGATCTTCACCCAGCAGCCAAATCAAAATTATTTTGGGAGGGGTTTGCTGTTGAAGCGCTTAATGTAAAAACGGCACTGTTCTTTTTAGCGCTCATTCCCCAATTCATAAATCCTGTCTATTCAATCACTCAGCAATTTATTGTCTATGGCGTAATTTGCGTGGCTCTAAACACAACCGCAGATTTAATCGCTGTCTTTGGATCTCGTATTTTATTAAGCAGGCTTAAGTCAGCCAGACCCATTAATATATCATCGGGTTCAATATTGATTGGCCTCGGACTGTTTGTGGCGGCAAATGATGTCAGGCGCTAATAAGAGGCTTCACAGGATTCGCTCTCTTACGAGTCTTAATTTATCACTTCGGGCAATTTATGGACAAATTGAACCATATAAAATGCTCCAGCGGGCAGCTAAAAGCTGCCACTGAGTTTAGTTGTTTTATATAGGCAGACAAATTCCATGTATGTCGTGGGCATTTCCGGTGGCGTACGGATTTATCAGCTTGAACGCTACGTTAGTGCCCGTCACAAAGATACCGAGGTCTTGGTGCTTAATCCCGAGCGCTGGACGCTGGAGGTGTATCGAACCATCATCGAAACCCTCCAGAGCCTTGCGTGGATGTATCTGGTCGTCTTGGTCTTTGCGCTTATAGCTTATGTCATTGTTCGAGGTTTTGAGCTCAAGCGTGAAAAAAAGGCGATCGAAAAGTCGGAATAGGCCCTGACAGTCAATTCAAATCGCCGACAGGGCTGGCTGGAATATCTCATTGCTTCGCGGCGAACCGCTTCTTGTGTATCTCTCTGTGCCTTTTGAATTGGCGGGCAGGTTGACAACTATTGAGACTTTCTCAACAGCCTGTTTGAGCTCCCCTTGCAGGTTATTCGATTACGCTTTGTATTCAATCTGACAGGGCAGTTTTATGGTCACTCTGGCGCCGCCTTCGGCAACATTGCTTACCGATATGGTGCCATTATGCTCCTCAACAATTTTCTTCACGATAGCCATGCCCAAACCGGTTCCATGATCCTTGGTTGTTACATATGGCTCAAAAATATTATTGATGATGCCGCTGTCAAAACCCGGTCCATTATCCTCAATAGTTATTTGTAAACGACAGGTATCCGCGCTACTGGATAAGCTTGTCGTAACCCTTAGTACGGGTTGTGGTGTCGCTTCCATGGCATCAATCGAATTTTTTACCACGTTATGCAGTAATTGCCTGAGCCGGTCCTGGTCGGCAATTATCGTGTGAATATCTTCGGCCAGATCCAGCCGCACTTCCGGAAAAAGACGGTCTCCTTTATACATATCAATGATCTCGCTAATCAGCTCATTCAACGATAATGGAACCATTTTTAATTCGGAACTACGAGCGTACTGGGTAAAGGCGTTGACCATCTCTTTCATTGCCTCAACCTGGTCAATAATGGTTTTAGTGGATTTATCCAGCACCTCAGCAGGCCGACCTGTTATCTCGCCAAGGCATTTATGCCGCACTCGTTCAGCAGATAGCTGAATCGGTGTCAGAGGATTCTTGATTTCATGTGCCAGCCGACGTGCCATCTCACCCCAGGCGGCGTTACGCTGTGCCTGTACAAATTCAGTGACATCATCAAACATGACAACATGTTCACCCTCGTGACCAAGTTCCTGGGACAGCAGTGTACCATTAATAATTAATACCTGGCGGCCATTTTGATTAAGAATGGTCAGTTCTTCCTGCCATTCGTGTTTGCCCGAACCCATATTTCGACTCAGGCAGTTATAAAATTCCTGTAGATATGGGTATGAGTCGATGATTTCATCCAGGCTCAGATCGCTCACGTCATGTTCAGAATTAAACAGTATTCGGGAGGCCATCGGGTTCATGGTGACTATCCGACACTGACTATTAAATGTAATCAACCCCGAAGTCAGCCGAGATAATACGGTCTGTACATAAGTCCGCTCTTCTTCTGCGGCTACCTGGCCCAGGCGAGCCTGTTGACTGGCTTCGGCAATTTTTAGCGTCATATCGTTGAATGAACCCACTAGCTGTCCCAGTTCATCCTGGCTGGTCACCTCCAGTTGTTTGTCATATTCCCCCCTGGACAACGCCCGGGTGCCGTCCAAAAGGATACGGATTGGCTCAACCAGACGCCGGGCAGACAGCACGGCAACAACGACGGCCGCAATAATATTAAGCGCAAACGCCAAAGAAAGTGTGAGAATAAAACTCTGTTTCAGCTCATCTCGAATGTAAGATAGTTCCTTATACGCCCCAAAAGCAGACTGTACGCTTTGTGCAAGGGTGTTTAACCGGTCCGCCACGGGGTAAAGCGCCTGAATCAGTCGCCTTTCTCCGGTAATCACTCTCGCAGTATCGGGTATTGCTATGACGATCCTTATAAAAAAACCACGGTCTTCAATTGGTTCCATATCAAGATACGGATAACCCTGACGCAGTTGGCTATAAACCAGTTCACTGGGCGCATGAGGAACCACTACTTCCGGGTCGATATTACTGAAGGCATAAACACGCCCGGCCGTGTCAAGCAGTGCAATTTCATCGGCAGAGCTGGACAGTCGAAGGTCCACCATATCAAGGGTCGCCAGACTGGTTGGCGTATCAACAAGCGACTTCGCCATCGCCAGGGTTGTGCGCGCTTTTTCGCGAATTCGTCCGGCCATGGCATCACGACTTAAATCCAGAGCATCGCCAAGAGCGGCTTCAATCCTGACGTCAAACCAACTATCAATGCCTCGCTGCAAAAATTGAATCGACAGGACATATACCAGCGAAACGGGCACAACTGCCAATATAACAAACATGGTCACCATGCGTAGCGTTAGTCGGATACCCGCACGACGCTGCCTGTACTCCAGTAATAACCGGTATAACTGGTAACCAAATATGGTCGTTAAAACAATAAGACCGATGGCATTACCAAGCAATAACCAGGAGTAGTAGGGGCCAATCGAAGCCGAGTTTTCAGTCGCATTGCTCAGCAGGTACAACGAGACAAGCATGCCGGCAAATAACACCAGTACCGGAAAAATAAGCATTCGCTTAAAATAATTTTTACCGTAAATCTGCATCATTCCCTTCGGAGTCCCACCAGTAAATTTTCTTCCAGTCACCCCGCAGACGCCAGCTATCAGATAAATAGGTCAGCGGCCTGAGTGGAACCGGCAGAGCCTCGCTGTCCAACCCTGAACGCACTCGTATAATATGGCTTTTATCTCGGTCCAGCTTTTTCAGCTCCAGAATTTTAAGATTCTCAATTTTCCCCAATGCCGCCAGCGCCGAACTGCGTGTTAAATAGGCCTTGGGGAATCCGGTCTGAATATCTTTTACCAGATACTGCTGGCTCAGGGCATGATACTGGACTTCATGAACGAATGATTTTCTCCAGATGATATGATTCCAGAACCATTCATTGGGCACCGCCAGTTCTACTTCGGTCACCAACGTGATGGGAAGACCATTATCCAGTGCCTCAAGTGCTGCCCGGCTAAAATTGAAATGAATATCGCCACTTAAAATTAAATACGCCTGATCCTGGCCTGGCTTAATATCATACCTTGCAAAGGGTTCATCACCGGCACAGACCGTGCCAGTCACTAACGGACTTGCAGACAGTAAAAAACATATTGTCAGTTTAAAGAGATGCTTCATACCTTTTCCAGTATCGCAAAATAAAATCCGTCCATACCGTTTTCGCCCGGCAGCACCTGACGCCCAGACTGTTCCCGGCCCCACTCGCTTTCAATCGGCTTCAATACGGCGTCGCCATGGCATTTTAGAAAGCGCTTTATCTGATGTTGATTTTCCAGTTTGAATATGGAGCAGGTAACGTAAACCATCCGGCCTCCCTGTCCAAGAAGACCCCAAACAGCATCCAGTATCCGCGCTTGACGCTTCACTATTTTCTGCACGGCACATAAAGAACGAATATATTTAATATCCGGATGGCGGCGTATGACGCCGCTGGCACTACAGGGGGCATCAAGCAGGATTCGGTCGAAATGTTTTCCATCCCACCAGTCTTCAGGTCTGGCGGCATCGCCGACAACAAGTTCGGCGCTCTGATGAATACGTTCAAACAGCGACTCGAGTTTTTCGAGTCTTTGCGGGCTCGAGTCCATAGCTATCAGCTCCCTGGGCCGAACCTGCTGCAGAATATGCGCCGTTTTCCCTCCCGGCGCAGCACAGGCATCAAGTACGCGATGCCGGGACGTTGCTTCCAGCAACGGCACCGCCAGTTGCGCGGCCGCATCCTGAACAGATACCAGTCCCTGTACAAAACCAGGAAGCTCCTCTACTGCAACTGCCTTTTTCAGGACTATCCCGGCCGGTGCATGCTTATGACCACTGGCCTCAATTCCGGCTTTGCCCAGTCGCTCAAGGTATTTCTCTCTGGACATGTTCGCCACATTCAGACGCAGCACCATCGGTGCCTGTTGATTATTATTTTGCACAACTCTCTGCCAGTCATCAGGCCAGTCCGCTCTGATTATGTCCAACATCCATTTCTGATGCGCATAGCGGGTAATTTTATTGTCTATAAGTAAACCCTGCTTATCGCTACGCTGATACTCCCTCAGTATCGCATTGATTAAACCTCTGGCACGAGAGATCTGCAGGGGGGCGACACATTCAACTGTGGCATGGATGGCAGCATGTGCCGGTATACGCGTATACCGCAACTGGTAAATTCCCAGGAGTATTAATATCTGAACTTCAGGCTTTAACCGGTCAACAGGCTTATCCGAGAGTTGCATCAACCACTCCCTGAGCTGCGGATACCAACGCATAACGCCATAACACAAGGCCTGTAGTAATGGACGGTCAATGGGCTCCACCCGGGCCAAATGCTGTTCCAGGAGACTATCCAGAGATTGATGCTCACCAATAACGCGGAGAAGCGCTCGCGCTGTCTGCTCACGGATAAACACTCCCGGCTGAAGTTTATTTTTTCTGCGATTGGCCAAAAATATAACCGAGCCGAATAGTCTCTCTGCGAGAATTTAAAAACGCTTCTCCGGACATATGTTTTTTACCGGCTGGCTGAACTTCCAGAAGTTCCAGATATCCGTTACCCGTTGCAACAACGATGTTGTGGCTTACCGAAACTACTTCTCCCGCCGCAGCGTGTGCAACACAATTCACCTTTGATACATTCCAGATACGCAATGGCTCACCATCAAATTCCGTATAGGCCACCGGCCACGGATTAAAGCCTCTTACCGCCCACATGATTTCCCTGGCCGACTGAGACCAGTCTATGTTCGCTTCAGATTTAGTCAGCTTTGCCGCGTAGCAGGCATCGTCATTATTTTGCGGCACCGCCTCCGGCGGGTGACCCTTTGCCACATCATCCAGTACCTTTACCAGGGCCATTGCCCCCATTTCAGCTAATCGGTTATGCAGTATCTGACTGTTGTCTTCATTATGAATGGGGCTCCTGACAATACTCAATATATCGCCGGTATCCAGCCCTTCATCCATCTGCATTATGGTAACACCCGTTTCACGGTCCCCCGCGAGTATTGCCCGCTGAATCGGGGCTGCACCACGCCAACGCGGCAACAGCGAGGCATGGACATTGAGGCAGCCATACCTTGGTATTTGCAATATATCTGACGGTAGCATCTGTCCATAAGCCACAACGACTATGGCATCCGGGCTAAGCGCCCACAGTCCTGCCCGGGCCTCTTCAGTACGCAGGTTTTCTGGCTGATGAACCTTAATCCGATGTTGAACAGCCAGTTGTTTAACCGGCGATGGATGTATTTTTCTTCCCCGACCCGCAGGGCGATCCGGCCGGGTATAAGCCGCAATCACCTCATGACGACGATCTACCAGGGCCTGTAAGGTCGGGACCGCAAAATCGGGGGTGCCGGCAAACACCACCCTTAGAGATGATAAAGACATATCATCGGCACGATAAGGAAGATTAAATCACCTGCCTGTGATTCCTGGAACCAGACTGCGTCCTGGCCCGCTTACCCAGCTTCTTGCGGATCCTCTGACGCTTTAATTCAGACAGATAATCAATGAACAGCTTACCGTCCAGGTGATCAATCTCATGTTGTATGCATACTGCCAGTAAACCATCCGCATCCATTACAAATTCTTCACCCTGGGGGTTTAGCGCCTTAACTGTAATCCTGTCCGCCCTCTCCACTTTTTCGAATACACCCGGCACGGACAGACAACCTTCATCTGTGCATTCGACGCCCTCGAAGCAGGTGATTTCAGGATTAATCAGTGCCAGCGGCCGGGACTTATCCTCACTCGCGTCGATGACAATAACCCGTTGCGGAACATTCACCTGGATGGCGGCAAGACCTATTCCGGGGGCGTCATACATGGTCTCAAACATATCCTCAACCAATTGACGGGTATCTTCGTTTACCTGTTCGACAGGGACCGCCTTACGCCGCAGGCGTTCGTCAGGAAAGTGTAATATGCCCAGTAAAGCCATAATATCCTCGAAAAATTCTGGTATTTTCACCCAAGTACAGGAAATTTAAGAAATAATACTGGAATAATCAGAAATTCTGTCTTACGATTAACCAAAGATACGTCTTTGCTACATTATATTAAAGGACAATCATGACTGCGAAATCATTTTTCTTGCTCCATCCGGCTCAGGTTCTGTGCATAATCATGGGTCTGCTGGTAATTCCGACAGCCGTTTCCGATACCCTCAACATCAGAGAGGACGCCCCGGAAACATACACGGTAGTAAAAGGCGATACCCTTTGGGATATTTCCGGCCGATATCTGGACAAGCCCTGGCGTTGGCCGGAGCTCTGGGAAAACAACCCTCAAATTGCCAACCCCCACCTGATTTACCCGGGTGACGTTATCTCGATCCATTATATTGATGGGCAGCCAAGATTGAGTATTAACCGAAGCGAGCCGGATACTAATCAACCGGATGCTAATCAAAGTGAACCGGATATTAGCCCAAGCCCTGAAACGGTCAAACTATCGCCCCAGATCAAGGCTACCCCTGTCGATAGCTCTATTCCGGTTGTGCCAGTTGAAGATATACAACAATTTTTGCGCAACTTGAAAGTCCTTGATAAAGCGACCATAGACAAAGCGCCTTATATTGTGCGTGGACAGGAAGGCCGTATTATTGCTGCACAGGGGGACCGTGTTTACGCGAAAGGGCTAAACCATGCCGAGCCTGGCCAGACATTCCAGATCTACCGGCTGGGTGATCCTGTTAAAAGCCCTGAGACCGGTAATGTTATTGCTTATGAAGGGATCTTTATCGGCGATGCGAAACTTGAACAAACTGGTACTCCGTCAACACTGCTCATTACATCTTCAAAGCGAGAGACCGGCGTGGGTGACCGCCTGCTTGCCGCCACATCGGAAGCCGATTTGTCCAATTTTTATCCCAGGGTCCCTGATAGCCCCATATCTGCAAAAATATTAAATGTGGTGGACGGCGCCAAGATAATCGGTCGGCATCAGACAGTTATTATTAATGCCGGTACACAGCAGGGCCTTGGCAGAGGCCATGTACTATCTACATTTACCAAACCGATAGAGGTTCCTGATATCGTGAGCGAAGACCCTGCCGATACCGTAACTCTGCCATCAGAACGCTCTGGGACACTGATGGTCATCAGGCCTTTTGAGCATCTGAGCTATGCCCTGGTTATGGAGTCTCGATTACCTTTACGCTTACTTGATGAGGTTCGCACTCCGGAATAAAGCTGCTTACGATGACTGAATCTGAGCTGCGTAGCTGGCTGGCTCTTACTCTCACTCCCGGGCTGGGTCCGTTCAAAATTAGCGGGCTTCGGGTTAAGCTCGGTGAGCCACCTGCTATCTCAGCATGCAGCGATAGCCAGCTAACGGCCGCCGGCCTGAACGAGAGTCAGATCAGGGTATTTCGAGAACCGGACGAGCAGTCGATTGAAGCCACGTTAGAGTGGCTTGCCGCGCCTAATCACTATCTTGTGCCTGTAACCGATCCCGCATACCCGGCGATGCTCAGGGAGATCGGTTCCCCCCCGCAATTATTATTTGCCAAAGGTGATACAAGCATTCTGAACAACCTGCAGCTAGCCATCGTCGGCAGCCGCAATCCGACGAATAACGGCTATGAAACCGCTTATAATTTCTCCAGGCATTTAGCCACGACAGGGCTGACTATTACAAGTGGATTGGCCTTGGGAATTGACGCAGCAAGCCACCTTGGCTGCCTTGATGCTAACTGCAGAACCATAGCCGTTACAGGTAATGGGCTGGACAGGGTATATCCGGGGAAACACCACCAGCTCGCTCACCGTATTGCCGAACAGGGGTTACTGATTTCTGAATATTTTCCTGGAACAAAACCGTTAGCGCGGCATTTTCCCCAGCGTAATCGTATTATTTCGGGGCTCTCTCTGGGAACTCTGGTCGTTGAGGCCGGCACAAAAAGCGGGTCGTTAATCACAGCCCACCGCGCACTTGAACAAAACCGTGAAGTATTCGCGGTCCCTGGCTCCATCCATAGTCCGTTAGCCAAGGGATGCCACCAGCTTATCAAACAGGGTGCCAAACTTGTTGAATCCGCCCAGGATATTCTCGAAGAACTAGGCACTTTAGCAAGCGCCCAGTCGGAAATCAGTCTTTCAGATGATACGACCCAGGCTGCCCATGGTCATCCTGACAACGATGCACATCAGTCAGTCCTGGACGCCATGTCTTTTGACCCGGTCAGCGTGGACACCCTGGCCCAGAGAACTGGCATGGAGGTCGCTGATCTGTCATCAATCCTATTAATACTGGAGCTCGAAAACAAAATCAGCGCGGAAGGCGGCGGCTACTATGTTCGCAACAATCAAACGTGATACAGTTCGCACATGAAAAAAAATGTACTCGATATATTAATACATCTGACCCAGGATACCTCATTTGAAGACGATCCCTCCGACCATGGTCAGGAATCCCTTGAGAATATGCTGACCGATGCCGGATTTAAACAAGGCGATATCTCTAAAGCCTTCCGCTGGCTGGATGACCTTGATTACCAGACTTCCCAACAGGTTCCCATTGTTACTGCGCCCGCCTCTGTCCGTTGCTTCGCCGCAGCAGAAAAAAATCTACTTGATGTTAATTGCCGGAATTACCTGCTCAATCTGGCCAACACCGGCATTTTATCCGCTAACAGCTTCGAAATCGTAATGGACCGTGTCATCGCATTGGCTGAATATGACATTACACTCAATCAGCTCGAATGGGTGGTTCTGATTGTACTATCAAATCAAAACCATGAGCAGGCGGCCTTTGAAAGGCTTAAATCCATTGCGTTTACCCAGGAATCCATCCATCTGAACTAATCTCTCAAGGAATATCTTTGTAATGGCCAAAAATCTTGTCATTGTAGAATCTCCGGCGAAATCGAAAACTATTACCAGGTACCTTGGCAGGGATTTTTTGGTATTGGCTTCTTTCGGCCACGTTCGTGATCTTGTCCCGCGTGAAGGTGCAATAGACACCGAGCACAACTATGAAATGTTTTACGAACCAATCGAGAAAAACGAGAAGCATGTTGCAACTATTGCCCGGGAATTAAAAAAATCCGATGCCCTGTATCTGGCAACTGACCCAGACCGGGAAGGTGAAGCCATTTCCTGGCATCTATATGAGATGCTACAAGATAAAAAACTGCTAAAGAGCAAGAAAGTTTATCGTGTCGTCTTCCACGAAATCACCAAACGCGCCATCCAGGAAGCCATAAAACATCCACGAGAACTTTCACAGAAATTGATCAATGCACAGTTGGCACGCCGCGGTATGGATTACCTCGTAGGCTTTAATCTATCACCTCTGCTATGGAAAAAAATCCGTCGCGGACTATCTGCCGGGCGCGTACAGAGTCCCGCTCTTCGTCTGATCGCCGAGCGTGAAGATGAAATCGAGGCCTTCAAAGCTCGGGAATACTGGACCATCGAAGCTGATCTGAATAAAGGCAAACAAGATTTTATTGCCAAACTCAGCGTGTACAACGGTGAAAAGGTCAGGCAATTCACTATCAATAATGAAAAAGATGCGAAAGCCGCACAGAAGAACCTGAAAAAGCACGGAGGGAAAAAACTTACTGTCTCTAACGTAGAAAAAAAATCTCGCCAGCGCAAACCCGCTGCACCATTTACAACTTCAACCATGCAGCAAGAAGCGGTCCGGAAACTCGGGTTTTCCGCTCAACGCACCATGCGCACCGCCCAAACATTGTACGAAGGTATCGATATCGGCTCCGGCACCACTGGCCTGATTACCTATATGCGTACCGATTCCGTGACACTGGCAACCGAGGCCATAAACGAAATTCGCGACTATATTACAACCAAATACGGCAAGAAAAATTTACCGGATAAGCCGCGTATCTATAAGACCAAAGCCAAGAATGCCCAGGAAGCTCATGAAGCCATACGCCCCACATCTGTGATGCGAACACCTGATTCGCTTAAAGATTCATTAAGTAAAGACCAGTACAGGCTGTATAGCCTCATCTGGAAACGAACCGTGGCCTGTCAAATGGTTCACGCCACACTGCATATCGTAGCCGTAGATTTTGCCTGCGGTGAAGGCAATACCTTTCGCTCAACAGGTTCAACAATTGCCAGGCCGGGCTTTATGGCGGTCTATTTTGAGGGCAAGGACGACAATAAAGGCAGCGATGACGAAAAAATGTTACCCAGTATGGAGAAAGGTGACGAGGTCCACTTGAAAGATATCCGGGCCGACCAGCACTTTACCGAACCGCCCCCGCGTTATACCGAAGCCACACTGGTTCGAGATCTGGAAGAATATGGCATTGGCCGACCCTCTACGTATGCGGCCATTATCTCTACGTTACAAAACCGGGAATATGTGGAAATGGATCGCCGGCGCTTCTTTCCCACCGATGTAGGCCGGGTGGTTAATCGTTTTCTGACCAATCATTTTCCCAACTATGTCGATTACAACTTTACGGCCCATATGGAAGATGATCTGGATGCAGTCTCTCGTGGGGAAAAAAACTGGATTCCAGTAATGGATAATTTCTGGAAACCTTTTATCAAACTAGTAAACGATAAGGAACAATCGGTCAGCCGGGAAGACGCCACTACTGAGGCAACCGATGAGAAATGCCCTAAATGCAACTCACCTCTGCTTATACGACTTGGCCGCAGAGGGCGCTTTATCGGATGCAGCGCCTACCCTGATTGTGACTATACCCGCGATATTGACGGAGAAAATAAAGAAGAAAAAAATGAAATAATAGAAGACCGCAACTGCCCTTCGTGTGGGTCCTCGCTACTTATCCGGCAGGGGAAATACGGCAAATTTATTGGCTGTAGTTCCTACCCCGATTGTACATTTATAGAATCACTGGAAAAACCGGTCGATACAGGGATTGCCTGTCCGAAATGTAACAAGGGAAAAATGGTCACTCGTCGGTCACGCCGCGGAAAAATTTTTTACTCTTGCTCGCGTTACCCTGACTGCGACTATGCCGTATGGAACGAACCCGTTGATAAGCCCTGCCCTTCCTGTAGCTGGCCCATGCTGACAATGAAAACCACGAAGCGTAAAGGTTTTGAACAGGTTTGCCCGGAAAAAGACTGCCATTACAGCGAAGTCGTCGATTCCGAAGGCAAAGAAACGGAACCGCTGACTGATTAATTTATTCCAGCCCACACCCATATAGCGCCCATCAATGACTGTCGTAAAACCCCGTTTAGATTAAGATAACGATCCTTATTAAACACCCTGTCAACAAGGTATCCAATTATGCTGGCGAGAAATCTCTTGAAATTAAATTACCTGTTTGCCACCTTGCCGGTGGCTGTGCTGAGTTTCACCACGGCTGCACACGCCTGGTCAGGTCCGTACGGAGGCAGTAACTCGCCTTGGGAGAACAATCCATGGGGGGCCTATAACTACAGCGGGTATGCAGCGCCCATACCGCCGCAAGCCTATGGCTATCCACAGGCAGGTCCACAACAGCCATACTATCCACCGGCGTACCCATATCCGTACAGAAAATCACACTGGGGTAACTGGAGCGGAGGCAACTCCCTCTGGAACAATACCCCCTTCGGAGCCTTCTCCGGACCCTGGGACAGCGGACCCTGGAATCCTGGCTGGATGGATAATCGTGGATGGAAAAGGAATAACTTTTTTGATGGCGGACCTGGAGGCTGGATGGACCCCGAGGACCCAAGAGGTTCAATGTCAAAAATGTGGGATGACCTATTAAATGCTCCAAATGAAATTGGCGAAATGCCCGGAGGCTGGACCGCTCCAAGCGTCAAGGTTCCCAACCCTGTTGATGTCGGTGATGAGTTTGAGGCCACATCAAGAAAAGCACCTAAAGAGGCAGCAGATCAGATGAATAATTTCAGGTTCAACTAGGAATTACTGCGTACCTTCACCAAAAAGGATGGCGACGTTGATCAGCCATATCAGGCTCTATCTGCTCTAGAGTTTCCTTAGTCTATTTTATAATAAATTATAGCCTGCCAAAGAAAAACAAGAATCGGAGGTGGCGGCTACCTATCGGCCGCTCACTATATTCTGCACAATCCGTGTGTGAGGTGAATAAAGCAATAAGACCTCCTTATAAGGAAGCTCTGAACAATTCCATCCTGGACTTCAGAATAGAGAATATTTTTCCTAAAAAACCTTTCGACTGAGTGGTTTGTTGACCACCTACTTTTCCTTGATTTTTATATTTAAGTTGAATATAGGACTGTACTAAATCATTCCACCGTAACCGACTTTGCCAGATTTCTGGGCTGATCAATGTCAGTTCCTCTGACCACGGCGACATGGTAGGCCAGTAACTGCAAAGGAAGCGTATAGAGAATCGGCGTAACATGATCGCCAACCAGTGGCACTTCTATAACCGTGCAGCCGTCCATGTTTTCGATACCAGTTTCTTTGTCAGAAAACACATATAATTCTCCACCGCGTGCATGAACTTCCTGAAGATTTGATTTTAATTTTTCCAACAGATCATCCTTGGGTGCCACCGCAATGACGGGCATATTTTCATCCACGAGGGCAAGAGGCCCGTGCTTTAATTCACCTGCCGGATAGGCCTCAGCATGTATATAGGATATTTCTTTCAGCTTTAATGCTCCTTCCATCGCCACCGGAAACTGCACACCCCGCCCAAGAAAAAGCGCATGCTGCTTGGATGAAAATCGCTGAGATAGCTTCTGTATTACCGCATCAAGTTGAAGCATTTCTTCACAATATCTGGGCAAGGCTCGAAGCTGGCTGATTATCTCTGCTTCCCGTTCGGGTGACAATCCGGCCCTGCGACCAAGCGCTATCACTACCAACAATAATGCCGAGAGCTGCGTGGTAAATGCCTTGGTTGAAGCTACTCCAATTTCCGGACCGGCTCGTGTCAGTAATAACAAGTCAGATTCACGAGTAAGGGATGATTCCGCAACGTTCACAATACTCAAGACCGGTCCAAAACCCTGTTCCCGTGAACCTTTCACTGCGGCGATCGTATCAGCCGTCTCTCCGGATTGAGAGACCGCAATAATTAATGTTTCTTTACCTGAGACCGGGTGGCGATAACGAAATTCACTGGCCACCTCCGCCTGGCAAGGCACATTTGCCAGACCTTCAAACCAGTTTCTTGCAACTAATCCAGCATGATAGCTGGTACCACAGGCAATAATTCTGACATCCTTCACCTTATCAAATATTTCTTTTGCACCAACGCCAAAGCTTTCTTCCAGCAAACAATTCTCAGTGATACGACCTTCAAGGGTTCCAGCCAAGGCAAAAGGCTGCTCATGGATTTCTTTCAGCATGTAATGCCTGTATTTACCCTTGTCTACAGAATCAAGGCTGCCATCATATGGAATAATCTGACGCTCAACGCGCTCTCCTCGCTTATCTTCCATATACAGGCTATCAGTCGTCATATGTGCAATATCGCCGTCCTCAAGATAGATAAATTTCTGAGCGACCGGCACCAACGCCAGAGGATCTGATGCAATATAGTATTCATTAAGTCCAACACCAATGACTAAGGAGCTTCCCTCGCGTACCGCCACCATCTCCCCGGAATGATTTGATGAAATGACGCTCAAAGCATACGCGCCCTTCAATTCTTTGATGGCCATTTTAACGGCATCAAATAAATTATATTCCTGTAAAAGAAAATGATGAATTTCATGGGCGATAACCTCCGTATCCGTTGCAGAGGTAAATCGATAGCCAATGTTCTCCTGATGCGCTTTGATATCAAGATAGTTTTCAATAATTCCATTATGTACCACCGCGACAGACTGCTCGCAAACATGTGGGTGCGCATTCACCTCAGACGGCTCACCATGCGTTGCCCATCGCGTGTGGGCAATACCGACCAGACCCTGCGGCTGTTGTTCTGCGGCGGCCCTGTCTAATACCTTGACCTTGCCGACGCTGCGGACACGATCAAGACGACCATTATGCAAAACACATAAACCAGCGGAATCATAGCCGCGGTACTCCAGTCGCCTTAAACCCTCCAGCAGGATTGGCGTTGTATTGCGTTGCGCAACGGCTCCAATTATTCCACACATAATAATATTCCAGCTACTTTTTTACGGGACGCTTCCAGCCAACGATGCTTTGCTGCCTGCTTCGTGATAATGATAACTGCTCCGCCGGTACATCTTTGGTAAGCGTTGACCCTGCCCCTGTAGTCGCTCCATCTCCAATAGTAATCGGTGCAACCAGCTCATTACCTGATCCGATAAAAGCATTATCTCCTATTGTTGTACGATGTTTGTAAGCGCCATCATAGTTACAGGTGATAGTCCCCGCACCAATATTAACGCCCCGTCCAACATCGCTATCACCAATATAACTCAGGTGATTTACTTTGCTTCCACCACCAATACTGGCGTTTTTAATTTCTACGAAATTACCAATATGAGCTTGAGATGCCAATCTGGTTCCCGGTCTCAGTCTGGCATATGGACCAATGACGGATCTTTCACCTACAGTGGCTGATTCGATAACACAATTAGATTTTATTTCCACTCCTGACCCTATTGTGCTTTCAGAAATTACGGTATTAGGGCCTATGGTTATCCTATCACCAAGAATAACCTTACCGGAGAAAACACAGTTCACGTCAATCACAATGTCCCTGCCACAACTTAATGGGCCTCGGATATCAATACGGGAAGGGTCCAGGATATGGACACCAGCGTCCATTAATTCATTAGCTTTCTGCAGTTGGTAATAACGCTCGATATCAGCTAGCTGGCGCTTGGTATTAATGCCCGCTATCTCATATTCATCGTGTATCACAAAGCTGTTTACCGTAATATCCCGGGCATGTGCCATGGAAACACAATCGGTCAGATAAAGCTCGCCTTGACTGTTATTACTATCGATGTTTTTCAGTAGCGATTTAAGCAGAGTCGAGTCCGCAAACAGTACTCCGGTATTTATTTCACGGATTTCGCGCTGTTCCTGAGAGACATCAGGCTCTTCAACTATACCTGTTATATGACCGTCCTCCCTGATAATACGACCATAACCGAAAGGGCTTGCAACAACGGCGGATAATATTCCAAATTGATCAAATTTTTCTACCAGGCTTTGCAATGTGTCTGCAGAAAGCAATGGGACATCGCCATACAGGACCAGGCTGCTACTACCGTCAGGGACTTCCCGCAGCGCAATATCAACAGCATGACCCGTACCATTTTGCGCCTCCTGTAAAATCCAGCTAACATCATATGATTCACAGGCGTTCATTACGGTCACGCCATCATACCCGTAAACTACGTGAATTTTGTCTGGTTCCAATTCAATTGCGGTATCCAGAACATGGTGAAGAAGAGGTTTTCCAGCCAGCTTATGTAAAACTTTGGGCAGGGAAGAATACATACGTGTGCCCTGACCAGCCGCTAAAATAATGATATGAAGGCTCTTACTCATGGTATGGTGCTCGGGAACCTTTAGTGAAGCATGCCCTTGGGCAGACCGTCATCTGGACGACCTTCCTTGATTTCCTCTGTCGTCGCATCCCGGATTGTCTTTACGGTCACGTGAAACGTGATGGCTTTACCCGCTAATGGATGATTACCATCAACAGTAAGCTTACCATTTTTTATCCCTGTTACCAGAAATGTCCTGGTTTCGCCTGACTCATTGGCCATTTCAACCTGAGCGCCAATATGCCTGAACTGCTCAGGGACATTATCAATATCATCAACAAAGGTCAGAGATGAATCATAGGCCCAAAGACTTTCCTCTCTGCTTAATGGGATGCTGAGCTGATCGCCTTCTGAACGACCTTCAAGCGCCACTTCAACCTTATCGATCAGCTCACTGTAGCCACCATGCACATAGCCAATCGGCATATCAGACTGCTCAATTACCGAGTCATCGGCGTCAATCGTGATGAAGTAGGTAAAGTAAACAGCCTTACCTCTGCTTATTTTCTGGCCTAACATCCGTGGAGGAAATCAGCGCTTGGCCTGCTTACGCAATGCCTCAATGGAACGCAACTGAGCAGATGCTTCGGCAAATTCCTTTTGCGCCTTTGCGTAATCAATCGCATCGGTCTTGTCGTGCATGGCTTTCTCAGCACGCTCCCTGGCTTGCAGCGCAGCGGCTTCATCCAGATCGGTAGCTCTCGTTGCCGTATCCGCCAGAATTGTCACAATATGAGGCTGGACCTCCAGGATGCCACCAGAAACATAAATATGCTGTTCCTCGTTGCCCTGGGTAACAACTCGCACTTCACCCGGCTTCAGGCGCGTGAGCATTGGTGCATGACGAGGAGCTATGCCAACCTCACCCATTTCAGCAGGGGCGTAAATCATGGTGGCGGAACCGGAAAAAATCTCTGATTCTGCACTCACAATATCGATGTGTGTCGTCATGGCCATGGATAACTAACGTGTTAATGATTTATGCGTTACAGGGTTTTTGCCTTCTCTTCGGCCTCAGCAATATCGCCGACCATATAGAAGGCCTGCTCCGGCAAATGGTCATACTCTCCGGCAATAATGGCCTTGAATCCTGTAATCGTATCTTTCAATGATACATATTTTCCGGTTGCTCCGGTGAAAGGCTCCGCCACGAAGAATGGCTGGGAAAGGAAGCGCTGAATCTTACGTGCGCGACCAACAACCCGCTTATCTTCATCACTCAATTCATCCATACCCAGAATCGCGATGATGTCTTTCAGTTCCTTATAACGTTGCAGGGTACCCTGTACGGAGCGGGCAACTTCATAGTGCTCATTACCAACAATCAACGGGTCAAGCTGACGAGAGGTTGAATCCAAAGGATCAACAGCGGGGTAAATGCCGAGTTCTGCAACCTGGCGAGACAGCACCAGCATCGCTTCCAGGTGAGCAAATGTTGTAGCAGGCGAAGGGTCAGTCAAGTCGTCCGCAGGCACGTAAACGGCCTGAAATGAAGTGATGGAACCCTTCTTGGTTGACGTAATACGTTCCTGAAGCACACCCATCTCTTCAGCCAGTGTAGGCTGATAACCCACCGCCGAAGGCATGCGGCCAAGAAGCGCTGATACCTCGGTACCGGCCAGTGTGTAGCGATAAATGTTATCCACGAACAGCAATACATCACGACCTTCGTCACGGAAATTTTCCGCGATAGTCAGGCCTGTCAAAGCAACGCGCAGCCTGTTTCCCGGCGGCTCATTCATCTGACCATATACCAGCGCCACCTTATCGAGCACATTACTTTCCTTCATTTCATGGTAGAAATCGTTGCCCTCACGAGTACGCTCGCCGACACCCGCGAACACAGAAAAACCGGCGTGTTCAATCGCAATGTTACGAATCAATTCCATCAGGGTTACGGTCTTACCAACGCCCGCGCCACCGAACAGACCTACCTTACCGCCTTTAGCAATAGGCATGATTAGATCAATCACCTTAATGCCGGTTTCCAGTATCTCAACCGCCGTGGCCTGATCGGCATAGGTAGGTGCCTTGCGATGAATCGGAGCATAATCCTCCGTTTCAATCTGGCCAACTTCATCAATCGGCTCACCAAGCACATTCATGATACGGCCCAGAGTGCCCTGGCCTACCGGAACGGTAATTGGCGCACCGGTATTCCTGGCTGTCAAACCACGACGTAAGCCGTCCGTTGAACCCAGCGCAATCGTGCGAACAATGCCATCACCCAGTTGCTGCTGAACTTCGAGCGTTAGCGCACCGCCCTCAACTTTAAGGGCATCGTAAATACCCGGCATCGCATCACGGGGGAACTCGACATCCACAACCGCGCCGATTACTTCAACAATTTTTCCAGAACTCATTGTTCAAGTCCTCTGTTTCAATACTTAAAAAAATAATTCCAACCCAGCCTTATACCGCAGCCGCGCCACCCACAATCTCGGAAATTTCCTGGGTGATTGAGGCCTGGCGTGCCTTGTTATAAACTAGTTGCAATTCGTTAATCAGCTCACCCGCATTATCGGTTGCGGATTTCATGGCAACCATACGGGCTGACATTTCACAGGCAATATTTTCTGCCACTGCCTGATAAACAAGAGACTCGATATAGCGCATAAACACCTGATCCAGCATAACGGCCGCCTCTGGCTCGTAAATATAGTCCCAATGTTGATCCAGGCTGTCGTCATGCTCGAACGCCTGTAAGGGAAGCAGGGTTTCGATATTCGGTTCTTGCGTCATGGAATTAACAAAAGAATTATAGACCAGAAACAGCTTATCAAGCCGACCTTCTTTATAAGCATCGAGCATGACTTTGACTGTACCGATTAATTCATATGCGGCGGGCGCATCACCAAGGCCGGATTGCTGACCGACAACATTACTGCCGATAGAAGTAAAGAAACCAATGCCTTTTTTGCCTACGGCGCAGATATCAATTCCAGCATTTTTATCATCCCATTCTTTAAGCTCATTAATGGTCTTTTTGAGCAGATTGACATTCAAGCCGCCGCATAAACCACGATCAGATGTAATCACAATATATCCAACACGCTTAACCTCCCGTTCCTTCAGGAAAGGATGGCGATACTCACTGTGCGCACAAGCTATATGTGATGCCACATTACGAATTTTTTTGGCATAAGGACGCGCCGCACGCATACGGTCCTGAGCCTTACGCATCTTGGATGCTGCAACCATTTCCATGGCACTGGTGATCTTCTGAGTGTTTTGAACACTCTTGATCTTCGTGCGGATCTCTTTCTCGTTTGCCATGTCAGTCCAGCAGATTAAACCGTTAATTACCAGGTATGATTGGCAATAAAATCATCAAGCGCCGCCTTGAAACCATCGGCAAATTCATCGCTCCAGTCACCTGACTCGACAATTCTGTTCATCAGGTCGCCATGAAACTGATTCATGTAGGAAATCAGGGCAGATTCAAAAGCGCCTACCTTATTTAATTCAACATCATCCAGGTAGCCTTCGTTTACGGCATAAAGAGAAACTGCCATTTCAGAAATATTCAGAGGCGAATACTGTGGTTGTTTCATCAGCTCCATTACGCGCTGGCCACGCTCCAGTTGCTTGCGAGTGGCGTCATCAAGGTCAGAAGCAAACTGCGCGAAAGCCGCCAACTCACGATACTGAGCCAGTGCGAGACGGACGCCACCACCCAGTTTCTTAATAACGGCTGTCTGAGCCGCGCCACCCACCCGCGATACCGACAGACCGGCGTTAATCGCTGGGCGCACGTTTGCGTTAAACAAGTCAGATTCCAGGAAAATCTGGCCATCAGTAATGGAAATAACATTCGTTGGTACGAAAGCAGAGACATCACCAGCCTGCGTTTCGATGATAGGCAGGGCTGTTAAAGAACCCGTCTGATCCTTAACTTTGCCGTCAGTAATTTTTTCAACGTATTCGGCATTAATACGCGCCGCACGCTCCAGCAGGCGCGAATGCAGATAGAAAACATCACCAGGATACGCCTCACGGCCCGGAGGGCGGCGCAACAACAGCGACACCTGACGATAGGCCCACGCCTGCTTAGTCAGGTCGTCATAGATAATTAATGCATCTTCGCCCTTGTCACGAAAGTATTCTCCCATGGAACAGCCCGAATACGGGGCGATAAATTGCAGTGCGGCAGATTCGGCCGCAGTCGCGGCAACCACAATCGTGTGGTCCATTGAACCATGTTCTTCCAACTTGCGCACAACACCGGCAACACTGGAGTTCTTCTGACCGATAGCAACATAGATACATTTAACACCAGTACCTTTCTGGTTAATGATGGTATCAATCGCAATGGCGGTCTTTCCCGTTTGACGGTCACCGATGATCAACTCACGCTGGCCACGGCCAATCGGCACCATGGAGTCAATCGCTTTCAGGCCGGTCTGCACTGGCTGGGAAACCGACTGACGGGCAATTACGCCTGGCGCGACTTTTTCAACAGGCTCATGGCGACTCGCTTCAACAGGACCTTTGCCATCAATAGGATTCCCCAACGAGTCCACAACCCGGCCCAGCAAGCCCTCACCAACGGGGACTTCCATGATACGACCGGTACACTTTGCCGTATCACCTTCGGAAATCTTACCGTAGTCACCCAGTACCACTACGCCAACCGAGTCACGTTCAAGGTTAAGAGCCATACCCATAATGCCGTCACCAAAGCTGACCATCTCACCCTGCATAACATCAGACAGGCCATGAATACGCGCAATACCGTCGGTCAGGCTAATAACCGTACCCTCGGTCTTCGCCTCGGCTGGCATCTCGAAATTTTCAATTTTCTTCTGAATCAGGTCAGAAATTTCCGTTGCACTGAGTTGCATGGCTAAAAGCCCTCTTCAAATCCAATGTTAAATAATCTCTTATGTCCGTAAGCCAGCGGCTAACGCCTCTATCCGGCCTCGCACCGAAGCATCAATCACCATGTCACCGACGCGGATAATCACACCACCCAGCAGGGACCTGTCAATTTCTGTGGTAAAAGTGATTTCACGATTCAAGCGCTTTCGCATCGCTACAGCAATAGCCTGCTCAAATCTGGCATTAACCGGATAAGCAGCCGTCAGACCGGCATGAATCGCCCCACCCGATTCGGCCTGAAGTTCTTTATAGACCTCAGCCACCTCTGGCATGAGCGACAGCCTGTCGTTTTCCACCAGTAACCGGACAAAAACCCCGGCAGTATCGTTAATATGACCACCGCAGACATCCAGCATAAGGCCGGACAATGTGTCTGCGTCCACACGCGGGTCACTGATTATGGCAGACATGGCATCATCACTGACCACACTCGCCATAACCTCCAGCATGTCAGACCAGAGTTCCTGCCTGCCCTCACCTTCCGCATGTTTCCAGGCGGCTACGGCATATGGACGGGCCATGGTTTTTGCCTCAGACATATCGCGCTATCCGATTACAAGCCGGCACTGAGTTTTTCGAGCATCGCGTTGTGATCTTCCACGCTCACTTCACGCTCCAGGATTTTGCTGGAAGCCACCAGGGCCAGATCAACCACCTTACCACGTAACTCCTCACGTGCACGGTTCGCCTCCTGCTCCACTTCGGCGTGGGCCGCTGCAATAATGCGGGCCGCCTCTTCCTTTGCGTCATCCTTGGCCTGATCAACGATTTCCGCGTGGCGCTTTTCAGCCTGAACGATAATAGTACGAGCCTGCTCCTTCGCCTCTTGCAGTGTTTCAACGACCTTCACCTGCGCAAGCTCCTGCTCTTTCAGGCCACGTTCAGCAGCGGCAAGACCATCAGCAATTTTCTGCTTACGGTCCTCCAGCGCCTGCATAATCGGTGGCCAGACAAATTTCATGCAAAACCAGACAAAAACGGCAAAGGTAATGGACTGGCCTATCAGTGTCAGATTGATATTCATAGTGAATCTGTCCGTCTATTCAAGTGACCGCCGGATAATCAGCCTGCAAAAAGAATGTAGAACGCGATACCTACACCGATCATTGGAACCGCATCAACCAGGCCCATTACGATAAAGAACTGGGTGCGCAGCATGGGCAACAGTTCGGGCTGACGGGCAATCCCTTCCAGAAAACGTGCGCCCAATATACCAATACCTACGGCGGCTCCCAATGCACCCAGACCAAGAAGGATAGCGCCCGCCAGTGTCAGAATTGCAGCTTCCATTGTTATCTCCTGTTAAAAATCGTAAATAATCAAAAAATAATCAGTGATGACTGTGCGCCATATCCAGATAGACGATCGTCAGCGTCATAAAGATAAATGCCTGCAACAGGACGATCAGGACATGAAATACCGCCCATGCCCATTGCAGCACACCACCGAATATGGCCAGAATAAAATTGCCGCCATACATCAGCGCAATCAGGATAAAAATCATCTCTCCAGCATACAGGTTACCAAACAAACGCAGTGCCAGAGACACCGGTTTTGCTAACAGCGATACGCCTTCCAGAAACAGATTAACCGGCAGGAATATGATTTTCAGCACAATATTATTCGCCTCAAAAGGGTGCATGGTTAATTCAGCAGCGAAATCGCCGAGGCCTTTCATCCTGATGCTGTAGAAAATGACCAGAACAAATACTGCCAATGACATGCCAAATGTCGCATTTGGGTCGGTCGTAGGCACAACCTTCATATAAACATGGTGAGGGTCTGCGTCAAAAAGCAGATTGGCCGCCCAACCGGTAAGATGAGGAATCCAGTCAACCGGAACAAGATCCATCAGGTTCATCAAAAGAATCCACACGAATAGCGTCAACGCCATTGGCGCGACCATATCGTTCTTTGCCGTAAAAGAGCCGCGAACACTGGTATTAATGAACTCGACAATCCACTCAACAAAGTTCTGCAAACCGCTCGGGGTGTCAGAGGTAATTACCCTGGCCACCTTATGAAAAAAAAACAGGAAAACGGCACCCAGAAAAATAGACCAGAACATGGTGTCAACGTGAATGGCCATAAAGCCCATCTCCCCGGCTTCGACAGCGGAATGCGCCAATCCCCAGGTCCCATCGGGACGCTGGCCAAACGTCATATTGGTCAGGTGGTGCCTGATATATTCAGTCTGTGTGAGGCTATCGCCCGCCATATTGTTCTTCCCTATACTGTCCTTACAACTTACCGCTGCTCAAAAAAACAATTTCAGGATTTCACCAGATGCGAGGCAAAAACCTGGATTATCATCATCAACGTAAAACCCACCAACATGGACACGGCCATAAGCCCCAAAGCCTTAAAGCCAAAAAACAAACCCAGTATCACGATCACATACCGAAGGACAAACCCGGAAAACATCACAACGATGCCTTGTTGCGGGCTATCAATGGCCTTTTCCAGGGCCTTATCGGTACTGCGACGGGTCAGCAGAGTGACCAAAACACCGATTGACGCTCCATACAGGGTCGCCAGCATGGCATCGGCAGATCCCCGGTGCAGCGCAATCAGGGCGGCGATAAGCGCCAGCGCCATCTGGCTGCCAATCAAGGCCCGCATAGTGCCACCTGAATAGCCCCTGAGTCCAGTCGGACGATTATCCGTTTTGAAAGCCTCCTTCTCTTGGCCCTCAGTTTGCCCTGCGACCGGGCAGGCGCAGTATAAAAGGCCATCGTGGCGAGGGTCAACGCCATTTCACCTGAGTCATGGTCTTTTAATCAGGAGTTACTTGATATGGTCCAGTATGCCCTGCAGCTCATCAAGCGAGTTAAAACCGATTTGTAACTTGCCTTTGCCGGCATTATTAGCCGAAATCGCCACTTTTGCAGCCAGCCGCTCAGACAGGTCATTCTCAAGCCGCAATACATCCGGGTCTTTATTCGGGGCCACCTTCTTGTTATCCCCACTTTTTTGTAGTGATTGACTCAGGGCCTCGGCCTGCCGTACAGATAACCCCTGGCTTACAATCGTTTTGGCCGCATGTAACTGTGCCTCCGCAGCCAGCGGCAATATTGCCCTGGCATGTCCCATCTCAAGTTCGCCCTTTTCCAGATAGGGCTTCGCCGCAGGGGCGATATCCAACAGCCGGAGCAGATTACTCACGGCGGCGCGGGAACGACCGACGGCATCACCCGCCTCCTGATGCGACATCCCGAATTCATCAATCAGGCGCCTGAGGGCATTGGCCTGTTCCAGTGGATTAAGATTTTCACGCTGAATATTCTCGATGAGAGCCATGGCAACGGCCGCCTCATCGGGCACATCGCGCACCATGGCCGGTATTTCCTGCAGCCCGGCAAGCTGCGCAGCCCGCCAGCGACGCTCACCGGCGATAATCTCATAGCGGCCTGCGCCGACAGATCGCACCACAATCGGCTGGATAACGCCTTGTGCCTTGACGGACTCCGCCAGACTCGCCAGCGTCTCCTCACGCATATCAACACGCGGCTGATAACGGCCGCGCTGCAAGAGATCGACCGGAATGTTTTTTAGATCGTTCCCGGACATCTCAAGCGCCGCACCCTCATCTCCCAGACTGCCGGATAACAACGCATCCAGACCCCTGCCCAGACCTCTTTTTTTCGCCATTCTGAATTTCCTGTGGTTGTGCGTGATGTGCTGGTGTCCCTAGTAACGTGCCTCGTGAAGCAGCCAGCGGGCTTTGCTGTTTTTGATGTGCTCGTTTTCCGCGGCATAATCGGCGGGGAGTTTTCCTTCATTGTCCCTGACCTTCGGATTCGCCCCGGCCTGTAGAAGGACTTCAATGACTTCCGGGTTCTCGTTAAACCCCGCGGCCCTGTGCAGGGGAGTCCATCCGTCTTTATCTCGCACATCCACCTCGGCTCCCGCTCGCATCAGCACTTGCAGAACTTCCGGGTTCTCGTTTCCTGCGGCCAAGTGCAGGGGAGTCCGTCCGAATTTATCTCGCACATCCACCTCGGCTCCTGCTCGCAACAGCACTTGCAGAACTTCCGGGTTCTCGTTAAACCTCGCGGCCCCGTGCAGGGGAGTCAATCCGCCTTCAGTTCGCGCATTCACCTCGGCTCCCGCTCGCAACAGCACTTGCAGAACTTCCGGGTTCTCGTTAAGCCACACGGCCCCGTGCAGGGGAGTCACTCCGCCTTTATCTCGTGCATTCACCTCGGCCCCATCGGCCAGTAATCGCTCGATCTGTGCCGGCGTCGCGGCCTGCCACCATTCTTTAGATTCAGGAAATTCAGCGGCCTGCGCCCGGCCAGGGACGGATAAAGACGCCGCGATCAGCATGATCATGGTCAGTGTTTTAATGGTTGATTTCATTGGTACCCTCTCCTGCCTGTCAATAGAATATGCCGTTCAGGCACCTGAATTTCCTGTGGTGGTGCATAACGTGCCGGCATCCTTAATAACTCGCCTCGTGCAATAGTCGGCAGGCAATCTGCCCTCACTGTCTTTGAGACTTGGGTTGGCTCCTGCTTGTAACAGGGCTTCGATGACTTCCGGGTTCTCGTTAAACTCCGCGGCCCTGTGCAGGGGAGTCTCTCCGCCTCCATCTCGCGCATTCACCTCGGCTCCCGCTCGCATCAGCACTTGCAGAACTTCCGGGTTCTCGTTAAACCGCGCGGCCCCGTGCAGGGGAGTCAATCCGCCTTCAGTTCGCGCATTCACCTCGGCTCCCGCTCGCATCAGCACTTGCAGAACTTCCGGGTTCTCGTTAAACCACGCGGCACCGTGCAGGGGAGTCCTTCCGTATCTACCTCGCGCATTCACCTCGGCTCCCGCTCGCATCAGCACTTGCAGAACTTCCGGATTCTCGTTTCTTGCGGCCCAGTGCAGGGGAGTCACTCCGCCTTCATTTCGCGCATTCACCTCGGCTCCCGCTCGCATCAGCACTTGCAGAACTTCCGGGTTCTTGTTTTCTGCGGCCCAGTGCAGGGGAGTCCTTCCGTATCTACCTCGCGCATTCACCTCGGCCCCATCGGCCAGTAATCGCTCGATCTGTCCCGGCGTCGCGGCCTGCCACCATTCTTCAGATTCAGGAAATTCAGCGGCCGCACGCACCAACACTTGCAGAAATTCCGGGTTCTCGTTAAACCACGCGGCACTGTGCAGGGGAGTCTCTCCGTCTTCATCTCGCGCATTCACCTCGGCTCCCGCTCGCATCAGCACTTGCAGAACTTCCGGGTTCTTGTTAAACCTCGCGGCCCAGTGCAGGGGAGTCCTTCCGTATTTATCTCGCGCATTCACCTCGGCTCCCGCTCGCATCAGCACTTGCAGAACTTCCGGGTTCTTGTTTTCTGCGGCCCAGTGCAGGGGAGTCCTTCCGTATCTACCTCGCGCATTCACCTCGGCCCCATCGGCCAGTAATCGCTCGATCTGTCCCGGCGTCGCGGCCTGCCACCATTCTTCAGATTCAGGAAATTCAGCGGCCGCACGCACCAACACTTGCAGAAATTCCGGGTTCTCGTTAAACCACGCGGCACTGTGCAGGGGAGTCTCTCCGTCTTCATCTCGCGCATTCACCTCGGCTCCCGCTCGCATCAGCACTTGCAGAACTTCCGGGTTCTTGTTAAACCTCGCGGCCCAGTGCAGGGGAGTCCTTCCGCCTTCAGCTCGCGCATTCACCTCGGCTCCCGCCCGCAACAGCACTTGCAGAACTTCCGGGTTCTCGTTTCCTGCGGCCCAGTACAGGGGAGTCCTTCCGTCTTTATCTCGCACATTCACCTCGGCTCCCGCTCGCATCAGCACTTGCAGAACTTCCGGGTTCTCGTTAAACCACGCGGCACCGTGCAGGGGAGTCTCTCCGTCTTCATCTCGCGCATTCACCTCGGCTCCCGCTCGCATCAGCACTTGCAGAACTTCCGGGTTCCCGTTTTCTGCGGCCCCGTGCAGGGGAGTCCATCCGTTTTCAGTTCGTGCATTCACCTCGGCTCCCGCTCGCATCAGCACTTGCAGAACTTCCGGGTTCTTGTTTTCTGCGGCCCAGTGCAGGGGAGTCCATCCGCCTTCACCTCGCGCATTCACCTCGGCCCCATCGGCCAGTAATCGCTCGATCTGTCCCGGCGTCGCGGCCTGCCACCATTCTTCAGATTCAGGAAATTCAGCGGCCGCACGCACCAACACTTGCAGAACTTCCGGGTTCTCGTTTTCTGCGGCCCAGTACAGGGGAGTCCTTCCGTCTTTATCTCGCACATCCACCTCGGCTCCCGCTCGCATCAGCACTTGCAGAACTTCCGGGTTCTCGTTAAACCTCGCGGCACTGTACAGGGGAGTCCTTCCGAATTTATCTCGCGCATTCACCTCGGCTCCCGCTCGCATCAGCACTTGCAGAAATTCCGGGTTCTCGTTAAACCTCGCGGCACTGTGCAGGGGAGTCTCTCCGTCTTCATCTCGCGCATTCACCTCGGCTCCCGCTCGCATCAGCACTTGCAGAACTTCCGGGTTCTCGTTAAACCACGCGGCCCAGTACAGGGGAGTCCTTCCGTCTTCATCCCGCGCATTCACCTCGGCTCCCGCTCGCATCAGCACTTGCAGAACTTCCGGGCTCTCGTTAAACCACGCGGCCCTGTGCAGGGGAGTCCTTCCGAATTTATCTCGCGCATTCACCTCGGCTCCCGCTCGCATCAGCACTTGCAGAACTTCCGGGTTCTCGTTAGACGCCGCGGCCCTGTGCAGGGGAGTTCTTCCGGTTTCAGTTCGTGCATTCACCTCGGCTCCCGCTCGCATCAGCACTTGCAGAATTTCCGGGTTCTCGTTAAATGCCGCGGCACTGTGCAGGGGAGTCACTCCGTTTCCATCTCGCGCATTCACCTCGGCCCCATCGGCCAGTAATCGCTCGATCTGTGCCGGCGTCGCGGCCTGCCACCATTCTCTAGATTCAGGAAATTCAGCGGCCTGCGCCCGACCAGGGCCGGATAAAGACGCCGCGATCAGCATGATCATGGTCAGTGTTTTAATGGTTGATTTCATTGGTACCCTCTCCTGCCTGTCAATAGAATATGCCGTTCAGGCACCTGAATTTCCTGTGGTGGTGCATAACGTGCCGGCATCCTTAATAACTCGCCTCGTGCAATAGTCGGCAGGCAATCTGCCCTCACTGTCTTTGAGTTTTGGGTTGGCTCCCGCTTGTAACAGGGCTTCGATGACTTCCGGGTTCTCGTTAAGCGCCGCGGCCCTGTGCAGGGGAGTCCCTCCGCCTCCATCTAGCGCATTCACCTCGGCTCCCGCTCGCATCAGCACTTGCAGAACTTCCAGGTTCTCGTTAAGCCACGCGGCCCAGTGCAGGGGAGTCTCTCCGAATTCAGCTCGCGCATTCACCTCGGCTCCCGCTCGCATCAGCACTTGCAGAACTTCCGGGTTCTTGTTAAACCCCGCGGCCCTGTGCAGGGGAGTTCTTCCGGTTTCAGTTCGTGCATTCACCTCGGCTCCCGCTCGCATCAGCACTTGCAGAACTTCCGGGTTCTTGTTAAACCCCGCGGCACTGTGCAGGGGAGTCGCTCCGACTTTATCTCGCACATCCATCTCGGCTCCCGCTCGCATCAGCACTTGCAGAACTTCCGGGTTCTTGTTAAACCCCGCGGCACTGTGCAGGGGAGTCGCTCCGACTTTATCTCGCACATCCATCTCGGCTCCCGCTCGCATCAGCACTTGCAGAACTTCCGGGTTCTTGTTATATCCCGCGGCCCAGTACAGGGGAGTCTCTCCGCGTTCAGTTCGCACATCCACCTCGGCTCCCGCTCGCATCAGCACTTGCAGAACTTCCGGGTTCTCGTTTTCTGCGGCACTGTGCAGGGGAGTACCTCCGCCTTCATCTCGCGCATTCACCTCGGCTCCCGCTCGCATCAGCACTTGCAGAACTTCCGGGTTCTCGTTTCTTGCGGCACTGTGCAGGGGAGTCACTCCGCCTTCATTTCGCGCATTCACCTCGGCTCCCGCTCGCATCAGCACTTGCAGAACTTCCGGGTTCTCGTTAAACCGCGCGGCCCAGTGCAGGGGAGTCACTCCGTTTCCATCTCGCGCATTCACCTCGGCTCCATCGGCCAGTAATCGCTCGATCTGTCCCGGCGTCGCGGCCTGCCACCATTCTCTAGATTCAGGAAATTCAGCGGCCTGCGCCCGGCCAGGGCCGGATAAAGACGCCGCGATCAGCATGATCATGGTCAGTGTTTTAATGGTTGATTTCATTGGTACCCTCTCCTTCCTGTCAATAGAATATGCCGTTCAGGCAACTGAATTTCCTGTGGTGGTGCATAACGTGCCGGCATCCTTAATAACGCGCCTCGCTCAATAGTCGGCAGGCAATTTGCCCTCGCTGTCTTTGAGTTTTGGGTTGGCTCCCGCTTGTAACAGGGCTTCGATGACTTCCGGGTTCTCGCTTTTTTCCGTTGCCGCGTGCAAGGGAGTCACTCCGTTTTCATCTCGCGCATTCACCTCGGCTCCCGCTCGCATCAGCACTTGCAGAACTTCCGGGTTCTCGTTAAACTGCGCGGCCCTGTGCAGGGGAGTCTCTTCGTCTCCATCTCGCGCATTCACCTCGGCTCCCGCTCGCATCAGCACTTGCAGAACTTCCGGGTTCTCGTTTCCTGCGCCCACGTGCAGGGGAGTCCTTCCGTCTTTATCTCGCACATCCACCTCGGCTCCCGCTCGCATCAGCACTTGCAGAACTTCCGGGTTCTCGTTTCCTGCGCCCACGTGCAGGGGAGTCCTTCCGTCTTTATCTCGCACATCCACCTCGGCTCCCGCTCGCATCAGCACTTGCAGAACTTCCGGGTTCTCGTTTCCTGCGCCCACGTGCAGGGGAGTCCTTCCGTATTCAGTTCGCGCATTCACCTCGGCTCCCGCTCGCATCAGCACTTGCAGAACTTCCGGATTCTCGTTTCCTGCGGCCCAGTGCAGGGGAGTCAATCCGCTTCTTTCATCCCACGCCTTCACCTCGGCCCCATCGGCCAGTAATCGCTCGATCTGTGCCGGCGTCGCGGCCTGCCACCATTCGTAAGAGTCAGGAAAGTCAGCGGCCGCACGCACCAACACTTGCAGAACTTCCGGGTTCTCGTTGTCTGCGGCCCTGTACAGGGGAGTACTTCCGGTTTCATCTCGCGCATTCACCTCGGCTCCCGCTCGCATCAGCACTTGCAGAACTTCCGGGTTCTCGTTAAACCACGCGGCCCTGTGCAGGGGAGTCCATCCGTCTTTAACTCGCGCATTCACCTCGGCTCCCGCTCGCATCAGCACTTGCAGAACTTCCGGGTTCTCGTTAAACCACGCGGCCCTGTGCAGGGGAGTCCATCCGTCTTTATCTCGCGCATTCACCTCGGTTCCCGCTCGCAACAGCACTTGCAGAACTTCCGGGTTCTCGTTTCTTGCGGCCCAGTACAGGGGAGTCTCTCCGTATATACTTCGCGCATTCACCTCGGCTCCCGCTCGCAACAGCACTTGCAGAACTTCCGGGTTCTCGTTAAACCCCGCGGCCCTGTGCAGGGGAGTACTTCCGTCTCCATCTCGCGCATTCACCTCGGCTCCCGCCCGCACCAGCACTTGCAGAACTTCCGGGTTCTCGTTTTTTGCGGCCCTGTGCAGGGGAGTACTTCCGGATCTACCTCGCGCATTCACCTCGGCCCCATCGGCCAGTAATCGCTCGATCTGTCCCGGCGTCGCGGCCTGCCACCATTCTTTAGATTCAGGAAATTCAGCGGCCGCACGCACCAACACTTGCAGAACTTCCGGGTTCTCGTTTCCTGCGGCCCAGTGCAGGGGAGTCCTTCCGCCTTCAGTTCGCGCATTCACCTCGGCTCCCGCTCGCAACAGCACTTGCAGAACTTCCGGGTTCTCGTTTCCTGCGGCCCAGTGCAGGGGAGTCCTTCCGCCTTCAGTTCGCGCATTCACCTCGGCTCCCGCTCGCAACAGCACTTGCAGAACTTCCGGGTTCTCGTTTTTTGCGGCCCTGTGCAGGGGAGTACTTCCGATCATCCCATCTCGCGCATTCACCTCGGCTCCCGCTCGCATCAGTACTTGCAGAACTTCCGGGTTCTCGTTTCTTGCGGCACTGTGCAGGGGAGTCCATCCGCCTTCAGTTCGCGCATTCACCTCAGCTCCCGCTCGCATCAGCACTTGCAGAACTTCCGGGTTCTCGTTAAACCACGCGGCCCTGTGCAGGGGAGTCACTCCGCCTTCATCTCGCGCCTTCACCTCGGCTCCATCGGCCAGTAATCGCTCGATCTGTGCCGGCGTCGCGGCCTGCCACCATTCTTTAGATTCAGGAAATTCAGCGGCCTGCGCCCGGCCAGGGACGGATAAAGACGCCGCGATCAGCATGATCATGGCCAGTGTTTTAATGGTTGATTTCATTGGTACCCTCTCCTGCCTGTTAATAGAATATGCCGTTCAGGCACCTGAATTTCCTGTGGTGGTGCATAACGTGCCGGCATCCTTAATAACGCGCCGCGCGCAATCGCCAGCGGGCCTTGCTGTTTTTGATGTGTTCGTTCTCTGCGGCATAGTCGGCAGGCAATTTGCCCTCGCTGTCTTTGAGTTTTGGGTTGGCTCCCGCTTGTAACAGGGCTTCGATAACTTCCGGGTTCTTGCTTTTTTCCGCTGCCACGTGCAGGGGAGTCCTTCCGTTTTCAGTTCGTGCATTCACCTCGGCTCCCGCTCGCATCAGCACTTGCAGAACTTCCGGGTTCTCGTTTTCTGCCGCGGCCCAGTGCAGGAGAGTCCATCCGTCTTTAACTCGCGCATTCACCTCGGCTCCCGCTCGCATCAGCACTTGCAGAACTTGCGGAACTTGCGGGTTCTCGTTTTCTACGGCCCAGTACAGGGGAGTCGCTCCGTCTTTACCTCGCGCATTCACCTCGGCTCCCGCTCGCAACAGCACTTGCAGAACTTCCGGGTTCTCGTTTCCTGCGCCCACGTGCAGGGGAGTCCATCCGTCTTTATCTCGCACATCCACCTCGGCTCCCGCCCGCAACAGCACTTGCAGAACTTCCGGGTTCTCGTTTGCTGACGCGGCCCAGTGCAGGGGAGTCCATCCGGAAGTCACTCCGCCTTCAGCTCGCGCATTCACCTCGGCTCCCGCTCGCATCAGCACTTGCAGAACTTCCGGGTTCTTGTTTTCTGTGGCCCTGTGCAGGGGAGTCGCTCCGTCTTTATCTCGCACATCCACCTCGGCTCCCGCTCGCATCAGCACTTGCAGAACTTCCGGGTTCTCGTTTTTTACCGCGGCCACGTGCAGGGGAGTCCATCCGCCTTCAGCTCGCGCATTCACCTCGGCTCCCGCTCGCAACAGCACTTGCAGAACTTCCGGGTTCTCGTTATATCTCGCGGCCATGTGCAGGGGAGTCCATCCGTCTTTATCTCGCACATCCACCTCGGCTCCTGCTCGCAACAGCACTTGCAGAACTTCCGGGTTCTCGTTAAACCACGCGGCCCCGTGCAGGGGAGTCCATCCGCCTTCATCCCACGCCTTCACCTCGGCTCCATCGGCCAGTAATCGCTCGATCTGTGCCGGCGTCGCGGCCTGCCACCATTCTCTAGATTCAGGAAATTCAGCTCGCGCATTCACCTCGCTCCCGCCCGCACCAGCACTTGCAGAACTTCCGGGTTCTTGTTAAAATCCGCTGCCATGTGCAGGGGAGTCCTTCCGTCTTTATCTCGCACATCCACCTCGGCTCCCGCTCGCATCAGCACTTGCAGAACTTCCGGGTTCTCGTTATGCCACGCGGCCCTGTGCAGGGGAGTCCATCCGCCTTCATCTCGCGCATTCACCTCGGCTCCCGCTCGCATCAGCACTTGCAGAACTTCCGGGTTCTCGTTTCCTGCGGCCCTGTGCAGGAGAGTACCTCCGTCTTTACCTCGCGCATTCACCTCGACTCCCGCTCGCATCAGCACTTGCAGAACTTCCGGGTTCTCGTTAAGCGCCGCGGCCCAATGCAGGGGAGTCTCCCCGCCCTTATTCCGTGCATTCACCTCGGTTCCCGCCTGCACCAGCGCCTGCAGGACGGCGGGATTCCCATTAAAGGCCGCAGCCCAGTGCAGGGGAGTCACTCCGTCTTCAGTTCGCGCATTCACCTCGGCTCCCGCTCGCATCAGCACTTGCAGAACTTCCGGGTTCTCGTTAAACCCCGCGGCACTGTGCAGGGGAGTCCATCCGCCTTCAGCTCGGCCCCATCGGCCAGTAATCGCTCGATCTGTGCCGGCGTCGCGGCCTGCCACCATTCTCTAGATTCAGGAAATTCAGCGGCCTGCGCCCGGCCAGGGCCGGATAAAGACGCCGCGATCAGCATGATCATGGCCAGTGTTTTAATGGTTGATTTCATTGGTACCCTCTCCTGCCTGTTAATAGAATATGCCGTTCAGGCACCTGAATTTACTGTGGTGGTGCATAACGTGCCGGCATCCTTAATAACTCGCCTCGTGCAATAGTCGGCAGGCAATTTGCCCTCACTGTCTTTGAGACTTGGGTTGGCTCCTGCTTGTAACAGGGCTTCGATGACTTCCGGGTTCTTGCTTTTTTCCGCTGCCACGTGCAGGGGAGTCCTTCCGCCTTTATCTCGCACATCCACCTCGGCTCCCGCTCGCATCAGCATTTGCAGAACTTCCGGGTTCTCGTTTCCTGCGGCCCTGTGCAGGGGAGTCCATCCGAATTCATCCCGCGCATTCACCTCGGCTCCCGCTCGCATCAGCACTTGCAGAACTTCCGGGTTCTCGTTTCCTGCGGCCCTGTGCAGGGGAGTCCATCCGAATTCATCCCGCGCATTCACCTCGGCTCCCGCTCGCATCAGCACTTGCAGAACTTCCGGGTTCTCGCTTTCTGCCGCTGCCACGTGCAGGGGAGTCCCTCCGTCTTCATACCGCGCATTCACCTCGGCTCCCGCTCGCATCAGTACTTGCAGAACTTCCGGGTTCTCGTTTCTTGCGGCACTGTGCAGGGGAGTCCATCCGCCTTCAGTTCGCGCATTCACCTCAGCTCCCGCTCGCATCAGCACTTGCAGAACTTCCGGGTTCTCGTTAAGCCACACGGCCCAGTGCAGGGGAGTCACTCCGCCTTCAGCTCGGGCATTCACCTCGGCCCCATCGGCCAGTAATCGCTCGATCTGTCCCGGCGTCGCGGCCTGCCACCATTCTCTAGATTCAGGAAATTCAGCGGCCTGCGCCCGGCCAGGGACGGATAAAGACGCCGCGATCAGCATGATCATGGCCAGTGTTTTAATGGTTGATTTCATTGGTACCCTCTCCTGCCTGTTAATAGAATATGCCGTTCAGGCACCTGAATTTCCTGTGGTGGTGCATAACGTGCCGGCATCCTTAATAACTCGCCTCGTGCAATAGTCGGCAGGCAATTTGCCCTCGCTGTCTTTGAGTTTCGGGTTGGCTCCTGCTTGTAACAGGGCTTCGATGACTTCCGGGTCCTCGCTTTTTTCCGCTGCCACGTGCAGGGGAGTCCTTCCGGTTTCATCTCGCGCATTCACCTCGGCTCCCGCTCGCATCAGCACTTGCAGAACTTCCGGGTTCTCGTTAAATGCCGCGGCACTGTGCAGGGGAGTCCATCCGCCTTCAGTAAGCCACACGGCTATCCTGTGCAGAGTCCACCATCCGCCTTCACCTAGCGCATTCACCTCGGCTCCCGCTCGCATCAGCACTTGCAGAACTTCCGGGTTCTCGTTAAGCCCCGCGGCCCAGTGCAGGGGAGTACTTCCGTCTTTACCTCGCGCATTCACCTCGGCTCCCGCTCGCATCAGCACTTGCAGAACTTCCGGGTTCTCGTTATGCCCCGCGGCCCCGTGCAGGGGAGTCTCTCCGCCTTCATCTCGCGCATTCACCTCGGCTCCCGCTCGCATCAGCACTTGCAGAACTTCCGGGTTCTCGTTAAATGCCGCGGCACTGTGCAGGGGAGTCCATCCGTATTCAGTAGGCCACACGGCTATCCTGTGCAGAGTCCATTTGCCTTCACCTAGCGCATTCACCTCGGCTCCCGCTCGCATCAGCACTTGCAGAACTTCCGGGTTCTCGTTAAGCCCCGCGGCCCAGTGCAGGGGAGTCTCTCCGCCTTCATCTCGCGCATTCACCTCGGCTCCCGCTCGCATCAGCACTTGCAGAACTTCCGGGTTCTCGTTAAACCTCGCGGCCCAGTGCAGGGGAGTCCATCCGCTTTCATCCCACTCCTTCACCTCGGCCCCATCGGCCAGTAATCGCTCGATCTGTGCCGGCGTCGCGGCCTGCCACCATTCTTTAGATTCAGGAAATTCAGCGGCCGCACGCACCAACACTTGCAGAACTTCCGGGTTCTCGTTTTCTGCCACGGCCCAGTGCAGGGGAGTCTCTCCGCGTTCAGTTCGCGCATTCACCTCGGCTCCCGCTCGCATCAGCACTTGCAGAAATTCCGGGTTCTCGTTAGACGCCGCGGCCTTGTGCAGGGGAGTCCATCCGCCTTTATCTCGCGCATTCACCTCGGCTCCCGCTCGCATCAGCACTTGCAGAAATTCCGGGTTCTCGTTACGCCACGCGGCACTGTGCAGGGGAGTCGTTCCGAAATTGCCTCGCGCATTCACCTCGGCTCCCGCTCGCATCAGCACTTGCAGAAATTCCGGGTTCTCGTTTTTTTCCGCTGCCACGTGCAGGGGAGTCCATCCGTCTTTATCTCGCACATTCACCTCGGCTCCCGCTCGCATCAGCACTTGCAGAACTTCCGGGTTCTCGTTAAGCCCCGCGGCCCAGTGCAGGGGAGTCTCTCCGCCTTCATCTCGCGCATTCACCTCGGCTCCCGCTCGCATCAGCACTTGCAGAACTTCCGGGTTCTCGTTAAACCTCGCGGCCCAGTGCAGGGGAGTCCATCCGCTTTCATCCCACTCCTTCACCTCGGCCCCATCGGCCAGTAATCGCTCGATCTGTGCCGGCGTCGCGGCCTGCCACCATTCTTTAGATTCAGGAAATTCAGCGGCCTGCGCCCGGCCAGGGACGGATAAAGACGCCGCGATCAGCATGATCATGGTCAGTGTTTTAATGGTTGATTTCATTGGTACCCTCTCCTTCCTGTCAATAGAATATGCCGTTCAGGCACCTGAATTTCCTGTGGTGGTGCATAACGTGCCGGCATCCTTAATAACTCGCCTCGTGCAATAGTCGGCAGGCAATTTGCCCTCGCTGTCTTTGAGTTTTGGGTTGGCTCCTGCTTGTAACAGGGCTTCGATGACTTCCGGGTTCTCGCTTTTTTCCGCTGCCACGTGCAGGGGAGTCCTTCCGTCTTTATCTCGCACATCCACCTCGGCTCCCGCTCGCATCAGCACTTGCAGAACTTCCGGGTTCTTGTTAAAATCCGCTGCCACGTGCAGGGGAGTCCTTCCGAGTAATTCATCTCGCGCATTCACCTCGGCTCCCGCTCGCATCAGCACTTGCAGAACTTCCGGGTTCTTGTTAAAATCCGCTGCCACGTGCAGGGGAGTCCTTCCGCCTTCAGTTCGCGCACTCACCTCGGCTCCCGCTCGCATCAGCACTTGCAGAACTTCCGGGTTCTCGTTAGACTCCGCGGCCCTGTGCAGGGGAGTCCATCCGAATTCATCTCGCGCATTCACCTCGGCTCCCGCTCGCATCAGCACTTGCAGAACTTCCGGGCTCTCGTTTTCTGCGGCCCTGTGCAGGGGAGTCCTTCCGTATCTACCTCGCGCATTCACCTCGGCCCCATCGGCCAGTAATCGCTCGATCTGTGCCGGCGTCGCGGCCTGCCACCATTCTTTAGATTCAGGAAATTCAGCTCGCGCATTCACCTCGGCTCCCGCCCGCACCAGCACTTGCAGAACTTCCGGGTTCTTGTTTTCTGCCACGGCCCAGTACAGGGGAGTCCTTCCGTCTTTAGCTCGCACATCCACCTCGGCTCCCGCTCGCATCAGCACTTGCAGAACTTCCGGGTTCTCGTTTTTTACCGCTGCCATGTGCAGGGGAGTCCATCCGTCTTCATCTCGCGCATTCACCTCGGCTCCCGCTCGCATCAGCATTTGCAGAACTTCCGGGTTCTTGTTAAAATCCGCTGCCACGTGCAGGGGAGTCACTCCGTATCTACCTCGCGCATTCACTTCGGCTCCCGCTCGCATCAGCACTTGCAGAACTTCCGGGTTCTCGTTAAGCCACACGGCCCAGTGCAGGGGAGTCACTCCGCCTTCAGCTCGGGCATTCACCTCGGCCCCATCGGCCAGTAATCGCTCGATCTGTGCCGGCGTCGCGGCCTGCCACCATTCTTCAGACTCAGGAAATTCAGCGGCCTGCGCCCGGCCAGGGCCGGATAAAGACGCCGCGATCAGCATGATCATGGCCAGTGTTTTAATGGTTGATTTCATTGGTACCCTCTCCTGCCTGTCAATAGAATATGCCGTTCAGGCACCTGAATTTCCTGTGGTGGTGCATAACGTGCCGGCATCCTTAATAACTCGCCTCGTGCAATAGTCGGCAGGCAATCTGCCCTCACTGTCTTTGAGACTTGGGTTGGCTCCTGCTTGTAACAGGGCTTCGATGACTTCCGGGTTCTCGTTAAACAGCGCGGCCCAGTGCAGGGGAGTCCATCCGTCTTCATCTCGCGCATTCACCTCGGCTCCCGCTCGCATCAGCACTTGCAGAACTTCCGGGTTCTCGCTTTCTGCCGCTGCCACGTGCAGGGGAGTCCCTCCGTCTTCATCTCGCGCATTCACCTCGGCTCCCGCTCGCATCAGCACTTGCAGAACTTCCGGGTTCTCGTTTCCTGCGGCCCAGTGCAGGGGAGTACTTCCGCCTTCACCTCGCGCATTCACCTCGGCTCCCGCTCGCATCAGCACTTGCAGAACTTCCGGGTTCTCGTTTTCTGCGGCCAAGTGCAGGGGAGTCCTTCCGTTTTCATCCCACGCATTCACCTCGGCCCCATCGGCCAGTAATCGCTCGACCTGTGCCGGCGTCGCGGCCTGCCACTCTTCGTAAGAGTCAGGAAATTCAGTGGCCTGCGCCCGACCAGGGCCGGATAAAGACGCCGCGATCAGCATGATCATGGCCAGTGCTTTAATGGTTGATTTCATTGGTACCCTCTCCTCCCTGTCAATAGAATATGCCGTTCAGGCACCTGAATTTCCTGTGGTGGTGCATAACGTGCCGGCATCCTTAAAAACGCACCGCGCGCAATCGCCAGCGGGCCTTGCTGTTTTTGCGGTTGATGTGTTTGTTCTCTGCGGCATAGTCGGCAGGCAATTTGCCCTCGCTGTCTTTGAGTTTTGGGTTGGCTCCTGCTTGTAACAGGGCTTCGATAACTTCCGGGTTCCCGTTATATTTCGCAGCACTGTGCAGGGGAGTCCTTCCGTCTTTATCTCGCGCATTCACCTCGGCTCCCGCTCGCACCAACCCTTGCAGAACTTCCGGGTTCTCGTTAAGCTCCACGGCACTGTGCAGGGGAGTACTTCCGTCTTTACCTCGCGCATTCACCTCGGCTCCCGCTCGCATCAGCACTTGCAGAACTTCCGGGTTCTCGTTAAGCTCCACGGCACTGTGCAGGGGAGTACTTCCGTCTTTACCTCGCGCATTCACCTCGGCTCCCGCTCGCATCAGCACTTGCAGAACTTCCGGGTTCTCGTTAGACTCCGCGGCCCTGTGCAGGGGAGTCCATCCGAATTCATCTCGCGCATTCACCTCGGCTCCCGCTCGCATCAGCACTTGCAGAACTTCCGGGCTCTCGTTTCCTGCGACCTCGTGCAGGGGAGTACTTCCGTATCTACCTCGCACATTCACCTCGGCTCCCGCTCGCACCAGCACTTGCAGAACTTCCGAGTTCTCGTTTTCTGACGCGGCCCAGTGCAGGGGAGTCAATCCGCCTTCAGTTCGCGCATTCACCTCGGCTCCCGCTCGCATCAGCACTTGCAGAACTTCCGGGTTCTCGTTAAACTCCGCGGCCCAGTGCAGGGGAGTCCTTCCGTATTTATCTCGCGCATTCACCTCGGCTCCCGCTCGCATCAGCACTTGCAGAACTTCCGGGTTCTCGTTAAGCCACGCGGCCCCGCGCAGGGGAGTCTCTCCGTTTTCATCCCGCGCATTCACCTCGGCTCCCGCTCGCATCAGCACTTGCAGAACTTCCGGGTTCTCGTTAAACCACGCGGCCCTGTGCAGGGGAGTCTCTCCGCCTTCATCTCGCGCATTCACCTCGGCTCCCGCTCGCATCAGCACTTGCAGAACTTCCGGGTTCTCGTTAAGCCACGCGGCCCTGTGCAGGGGAGTCTCTCCGCCTTCATCTCGCGCATTCACCTCGGCTCCCGCTCGCATCAGCACTTGCAGAACTTCCGGGTTCTCGTTTTCTGCCGCGGCCCAGTGCAGGGGAGTCTCTCCGTTTCCATCTCGCGCATTCACCTCGGCTCCCGCTCGCATCAGCACTTGCAGAACTTCCGGGTTCTCGTTATACCCCGCGGCACTGTCCAGGGGAGTCCTTCCGTATTCATCTCGCGCATTCACCTCGGCTCCCGCTCGCATCAGCACTTGCAGAACTTCCGGGTTCTCGTTAAACTCCGCGGCACTGTGCAGGGGAGTCCTTCCGTATTCAGTTCGCGCATTCACCTCGGCTCCCGCTCGCATCAGCACTTGCAGAACTTCCGGGTTCTCGTTAAACCACACGGCCCTGTGCAGGGGAGTCACTCCGCCTTTATCTCGTGCATTCACCTCGGCCCCATCGGCCAGTAATCGCTCGATCTGTGCCGGCGTCGCGGCCTGCCACCATTCGTTAGATTTAGGAAATTTAGCGGCCTGCGCCCGACCAGGGCCGGATAAAGACGCCGCGATCAGCATGATCATGGCCAGTGTTTTAATGGTTGATTTCATTGGTACCCTCTCCTCCCTGTCAATAGAATATGCCGTTCAGGCACCTGAATTTCCTGTGGTGGTGCATAACGTGCCGGCATCCTTAATAACTCGCCTCGTGCAATCGCCAGCGGGCCTTGCTGTTTTTGATGTGTTCGTTCTCTGCGGCATAGTCGGCAGGCAATTTGCCCTCACTGTCTTTGAGTTTTGGGTTGGCTCCCACTTGTAACAGGGCTTCGATAACTTCCGGGTTCTCGTTAAGCGCCGCGGCCCAGTGCAGGGGAGTCAATCCGAATTCATCCCGCGCATTCACCTCGGCTCCCGCTCGCATCAGCACTTGCAGAACTTCCGGATTCTCGTTTTCTGCGGCCTCGTGCAGGGGAGTCCATCCGTCTTCAGCTCGCGCATTCACCTCGGCTCCCGCTCGCATCAGCACTTGCAGAACTTCCGGGTTCTCGTTATGCCCCGCGGCCCCGTGCAGGGGAGTCCTTCCGTCTTTATCTCGCACATTCACCTCGGCTCCCGCTCGCATCAGCACTTGCAGAACTTCCGGGTTCTCGTTAAACCACGCGGCCCTGTGCAGGGGAGTCCTTCCGCCTTCAGCTCGCGCATTCACCTCGGCTCCCGCTCGCATCAGCACTTGCAGAACTTCCGGGTTCTCGTTAAACCACGCGGCCCTGTGCAGGGGAGTCCTTCCGTCTTCATCTCGCGCATTCACCTCGGCTCCCGCTCGCATCAGCACTTGCAGAACTTCCGGGTTCTCGTTAAACCACGCGGCCCTGTGCAGGGGAGTCCTTCCGCCTTCAGCTCGCGCATTCACCTCGGCTCCATCGGCCAGTAATCGCTCGATCTGTCCCGGCGTCGCGGCCTGCCACCATTCTCTAGATTCAGGAAATTCAGCGGCCTGCGCCCGACCAGGGCCGGATAAAGACGCCGCGATCAGCATGATCATGGCCAGTGTTTTAATGGTTGATTTCATTGGTACCCTCTCCTGCCTGTCAATAGAATATGCCGTTCAGGCACCTGAATTTCCTGTGGTGGTGCATAACGTGCCGGCATCCTTAATAACTCGCCTCGTGCAATCGCCAGCGGGCCTTGCTGTTTTTGATGTGTTCGTTCTCTGCGGCATAGTCGGCAGGCAATTTGCCCTCACTGTCTTTGAGTTTTGGGTTGGCTCCTGCTTGTAACAGGGCTTCGATAACTTCCGGGTTCTTGCTTTTTTCCGCGGCCACGTGCAGGGGAGTCCTTCCGTCTTTATCTCGCACATTCACCTCGGCTCCCGCTCGCATCAGCACTTGCAGAACTTCCGGGTTCTCGTTATGCCCCGCGGCCCCGTGCAGGGGAGTCTCTCCGCCTTCATCTCGCGCATTCACCTCGGCTCCCGCTCGCATCAGCACTTGCAGAACTTCCGGGTTCTCGTTAAGCACCGCGGCCCAGTACAGGGGAGTCAATCCGCCAAAGCCACCTCGCGCATTCACCTCGGCTCCCGCTCGCATCAGCACTTGCAGAACTTCCGGGTTCTCGTTAAGCACCGCGGCCCTGTGCAGGGGAGTCCATCCGCCTTCAGTTCGCGCATTCACCTCGGCTCCCGCTCGCATCAGCACTTGCAGAACTTCCGGGTTCTCGTTTTTTTCCGCTGCCACGTGCAGGGGAGTCCTTCCGTCTTTATCTCGCACATCCACCTCGGCTCCCGCTCGCATCAGCACTTGCAGAACTTCCAGGTTCTCGTTTCCTGCGGCCATGTGCAGGGGAGTCCGTCCGAATTTATCTCGCACATCCACCTCGGCTCCCGCTCGCATCAGCACTTGCAGAACTTCCAGGTTCTCGTTTCCTGCGGCCATGTGCAGGGGAGTCCATCCGGGAGTCACTCCGCCTTCAGCTCGCGCATTCACCTCGGCTCCCGCTCGCATCAGCACTTGCAGAAATTCCGGGTTCTCGTTAAACTGCGCGGCATTGTGCAGGGGAGTCCTTCCGTATTTATCTCGCGCATTCACCTCGGCTCCCGCTCGCATCAGCATTTGTAGAACTTCCGGGTTCTCGTTAAACTGCGCGGCACTGTGCAGGGGAGTCCTTCCGTATTTATCTCGCGCATTCACCTCGGCTCCCGCTCGCATCAGCACTTGCAGAAATTCCGGGTTCTCGTTTTTTACCGCGGCCACGTGCAGGGGAGTCCATCCGTTTTTAGCTCGCGCATTCACCTCGGCTCCCGCTCGCATCAGCATTTGTAGAACTTCCGGGTTCTCGTTAAACTGCGCGGCACTGTGCAGGGGAGTCCTTCCGCCTTCAGTTCGCGCATTCACCTCGGCTCCCGCTCGCATCAGCACTTGCAGAACTTCCGGGTTCTCGTTAAACCTCGCGGCACTGTGCAGGGGAGTCCTTCCGTATTTATCTCGCGCATTCACCTCGGCTCCCGCTCGCACCAACCCTTGTAGAACTTCCGGATTCTCGTTATACTCCGCGGCCCAGTGCAGGGGAGTCCCTCCGTCTTCATCTCGCGCATTCACCTCGGCTCCCGCTCGCATCAGCACTTGCAGAAATTCCGGGTTCTCGTTTTTTACCGCGGCCACGTGCAGGGGAGTCCATCCGTTTTTAGCTCGCGCATTCACCTCGGCTCCCGCTCGCATCAGCACTTGCAGAAATTCCGGGTTCTTGTTAAACTCCGCGGCCCAGTGCAGGGGAGTACTTCCGCCTTCAGTTCGCGCATTCACCTCGGCTCCCGCTCGCATCAGCACTTGCAGAACTTCCGGGTTCTCGCTTTCTGCCGCTGCCACGTGCAGGGGAGTCCCTCCGTCTTCATACCGCGCATTCACCTCGGCTCCCGCTCGCATCAGTACTTGCAGAACTTCCGGGTTCTCGTTTCTTGCGGCACTGTGCAGGGGAGTCCATCCGCCTTCAGTTCGCGCATTCACCTCAGCTCCCGCTCGCATCAGCACTTGCAGAACTTCCGGGTTCTCGTTAAACCTCGCGGCCCAGTGCAGGGGAGTCACTCCGCCTTCATCTCGCGCATTCACCTCGGCTCCATCGGCCAGTAATCGCTCGATCTGTGCCGGCGTCGCGGCCTGCCACCATTCTTCAGACTCAGGAAATTCAGCGGCCTGCGCCCGGCCAGGGCCGGATAAAGACGCCGCGATCAGCACGATCATGGTCAGTGTTTTAATGGTTGATTTCATTGGTACCCTCTCCTGCCTGTCAATAGAATATGCCGTTCAGGCACCTGAATTTCCTGTGGTGGTGCATAACGTGCCGGCATCCTTAATAACGCGCCGCGCGCAATCGCCAGCGGGCCTTGCTGTTTTTGATGTGTTCGTTCTCTGCGGCATAGTCGGCAGGCAATTTGCCCTCGCTGTCTTTGAGTTTTGGGTTGGCTCCCGCTTGTAACAGGGCTTCGATGACTTCCGGGTTCTCGCTTTTTTCCGCTGCCACATGCAGGGGAGTCTCTCCGCCTCCATCTCGCGCATTCACCTCGGCTCCCGCTCTCGCAACAGCACTTGCAGAACTTCCGGGTTCTCGTTGTCTACGGCCCTGTACAGGGGAGTCCTTCCGTCTTTATCTCGCACATTCACCTCGGCTCCCGCTCGCAACAGCACTTGCAGAACTTCCGGGTTCTCGTTAAACCGCGCGGCCCAGTGCAGGGGAGTCACTCCGCCTTCACCTCGCGCATTCACCTCGGCCCCATCGGCCAGTAATCGCTCGATCTGTGCCGGCGTCGCGGCCTGCCACCATTCTCTAGATTCAGGAAATTCAGCTCGCGCATTCACCTCGGCTTCCGCCCGCACCAGCACTTGCAGAACTTCCGGGTTCTCGTTAAACCTCGCGGCACTGTGCAGGGGAGTCTCTCCGTCTTCAGCTCGCGCATTCACCTCGGCTCCCGCTCGCATCAGCACTTGCAGAACTTCCGGGTTCTCGTTAAACCTCGCGGCACTGTGCAGGGGAGTCCTTCCGTCTCCATGTCGCGCATTCACCTCGGCTCCCGCTCGCATCAGCACTTGCAGAACTTCCGGGTTCTCGTTTGTTGCCGCTGCCATGTGCAGGGGAGTACCTCCGAATAATTCACCTCGCGCATTCACCTCGGCTCCATCGGCCAGTAATCGCTCGATCTGTGCCGGCGTCGCGGCCTGCCACCATTCTTTAAATTCAGGAAATTCAGCGGCCTGCGCCCGGCCAGGGCCGGATAAAGACGCCGCGGTCAGCATGATCATGGCCAGTGTTTTAATGGTTGATTTCATTGGTACCCTCTCCTCTCTGTTAATAGAATATGCCGTTCAGGCACCTGAATTTACTGTGGTGCATGACGTGCCGGTGACATCGTCAACCGGCCGGAATATTACCACATCCCAAACCGGTCTGATTTGATCTTTCCGACCGCCAGGGGCAACCAACACGCAAGGGTGACCCACCGAAACACCTCAACGAGGCCATCGACCGGGACGGCTTGCGCTCTTTTTGATCTCGCCCGCTTGACAGGGGGCTTAGCAGGAGCTATGAAACAAGAAGCCGCCGGGTGCTGTCTCCATCAAACAGGCTTGCATTGTTGTCCGTGTTCGATATGCGGCCCTATTCCAAAATAGGTATAATTTTTGCCTTAACACCGATCAAGAGATTAATTTATGGGACTGACTAACGCAAAAATTCAGTTAAGAAATCCAAAAAAGCCAGAATTGAACGCCGTAGTCATTGATGCCTTAGCCGATACAGGTGCCGTTCATCTTTGTATTCCTGAGCATATCCAGATTCAGCTAAAACTTGATGAAATTGACAAAAAAGAGGTAACTCTGGCTGATGGCAGTCAGCGGCTGGTTCCATATGTTGGCCCTGTTGAACTTAGATATGCTAACAGAGTGGGCTTTGCAGGGGCTTTGATTTTAGGTGATCAGTCATTATTAGGGGCTATTCCAATGGAAGATATGGATTTAGTGGTTATACCCGGTAGTCAGCAGGTTGTGGTAAATCCTGGTAGCCCGAATGTGGCTTCATCCATTGCAAAATAAATCACCTGACAAGGCATTCCAGCGGACGGCTACGCGACGGCTGCCGCTGAGTTTAATCGTCCGTGCGAAATGCGGGCTTGCCGGTTTGGGTGGACGGGGCGCACCGGTCAAAAGATACGAGGGCCCGGCTGGACAGCCCGGGCTGCCGGCGCCGAATTCACCCTTTATCTGGTGATTTCATTGGTATTTTTCTGTAACGGTGCATTCACTGCATCAGGCTTTCCGCCGGCTTCGGCACGGAACCATCCTTGCGGAATATCTCTCCGGCGAGCGCCAGGTAGGCCATCGCCCCGCGTGATTGTCTATCATACATCAGGGCGGGCAGCCCATGGCTCGGTGCCTCTGCCAGACGTACATTTCTGGGGATGACGGTGCTGTAAACACGATCACCAAAATGCTTGATGAGTTGTTGTGAGACCTGGGTCGCCAGATTGTTTCGCGGGTCATACATAGTCCGTAATAATCCCTCTATGCGCAGCCCGGGATTAAGGAGCTTTCTGATTTTCTCGACCGTATCAACCAGTGCGCTCAATCCCTCAAGCGCGTAGTATTCACACTGCATGGGGATAATGACCGTGTCGGCAGCCACCAGGGCATTAACCGTCAGAATACTTAAAGAAGGCGGACAATCTATAAGTATGTAGTCGAATCGGTCCCGCACGGACTCCAGCGCACTGCGAAGCCTCACCTCCCGGCCGATTTCTTCCATAAGGGCAACCTCGGCACCGGTCAGATCGCTGTTTGTTCCGATCAGCCAGTAACCCGTATTTTCGACCCTGCAGGCAATTTTTTCCGGTGGAGATTCGTGCAGCAGCAATTCAAATGACGACTCATCCAGTAATTTTTTATTTATCCCGCTGCCCATGGTCGCATTGCCCTGGGGATCAAGATCAATCAGCAGGACACGGCGTTTTGCTGCGGCAAAGGAGGCCGCAAGGTTGACGCTGGTGGTTGTTTTGCCAACGCCCCCTTTCTGGTTTGCGATCGCGATTATCCTTGCCATTTAAGTCAGCACCATCACGTGCCGCTGCCCGGCTGCGCCGAAGACTCGCAGCGAGGCTATCTCCATATGCAGACCGACCCGCTCTGCCGTGGCTTTTTCCCTGGCATCAATTCTGCCCTTCATTGCGACAATGCGGCCGCCATCACGCAGCAGATGCCGTGTTGCCCGAATGAAATCGGCGGCCTGCCCATAGGCGCGGCTGATGATGGTATCGTAACCATCATGCGGTTGATGATTTTCTATGCGTTGTTGAACTACGGTGACGTTTTTCAAACCAAGCTCCATAACGGCCTGCTCACAAAATCGGGTCTTTTTGCCGTTGGCATCCAGCAAGGTCCACTCCCGGGATGGCATTGTAACAGCCAGCAGCAATCCGGGAAGACCTGCGCCGGTACCGACATCCATCAATCGCTGACCCGCAATACAGGAGCGGACCGACAGGCTATCGAATATATGCCGGCCTAACAGGATTTGATCATCCGTTTCGGCAATGAGGTTATAGGCCCTGTTCCATTTTTTCAGCAGTTCAATATATCGCTCAATCGGTGCTGTATATTCTTTCAGGCCATAGTGATGCAGGCCCCGCAGCAGGGCCTCCCGAATAGATTCGGACATCTCAGGCGGTTTTATCCAGGTGATGCCGACGACGCTTCAGATGGACCAGCAACAGAGATACGGCCGCGGGTGTAATACCTGAAATACGCGAGGCCTGCCCAATCGTTGCCGGCTTATGCCGATTCAGTTTTTCCATCGCCTCGCGGGACAAGCCGGGAACCCCGGCGTAATCCAGATTATCCGGCAAACCGGTTTCCTCATGGCGTCTGGCCTTTTCGACCTCGGCGGTCTGGCGTCTGATATAACCCGCATAGGAGGCCTGAATCTCCACCTGCTCGGCGACCTGTTCATCATTAACGGCCGGACCAATTCCGGGCAAGGCCACCAACCGGGCATACGTCATTTCCGGGCGGGCGAGAATTTCAATCGCCTTTTGCTCGTGCGACATGATGTTGCCGCTCAATTCGGCGATTAACCGGCCGGCCTCGTCCTGCGGACGAATCAGCATCGCAGACAACCGGGCCTGCTCGTCAGCGATCATTTGTTGCTTAACCTGAAACCGTTGCCATCGGGCATTATCTACCAGACCCAGCTCACGGCCTTTAGACGTCAGTCTCAGGTCGGCGTTGTCTTCGCGCAATATCAGACGATATTCGGCGCGCGAGGTAAACATACGATAAGGTTCACGGGTACCCCGGGTAATCAGGTCATCAATCAACACCCCGATGTAGGCCTCATCCCGCCCCAGGATAAACTTATCTTTCTCCTGCACCTGTAATGCGGCGTTGATACCCGCCATCAAACCCTGGGCCGCCGCTTCTTCATATCCGGTCGTACCGTTAATCTGGCCGGCAAAAAACAGGCCCTTCATATAACGGGTTTCCAGCGTCGGCCCGAGGTCTCGCGGGTCGAAGAAATCGTATTCGATAGCATAGCCGGGCCGTGTAATGACGGCCTGCTCAAAGCCTTCGATACTGTTTACAAGACGCTGCTGAATATCGAACGGCAAACTGGTCGATATACCGTTCGGATAGATCTCGCTGGTGTGCAGACCCTCGGGTTCTATGAAAATACGATGCCCATCACGATCAGAAAAACGCTCCACCTTATCTTCAATTGAAGGGCAATAACGCGGGCCGGTTCCCTCAATAGACCCGGTGAATAGAGGTGATCGCGAAAATCCCTCTCGAATAATATCGTGGGTTTTTTCATTGGTGTGGGTAATCCAGCAGGAGAGCTGCCGCGGATGTTGCTCACGCGAACCCATAAAAGAAAAAATCGGCCTCGGCGTATCGCCCGGCTGCTCCATCAACCCCGAATAATCAATCGATTTTCCATTGATGCGCGGAGGGGTGCCGGTTTTTAATCTACCGACATTAATCGGCAGCTCCCGCAAACGGTATGCCAGTCTTGAAGACGGCGGGTCCCCGGCACGGCCACCGGCATGGCTATTCATACCAACATGCATTTTCCCATCAAGGAAGGTGCCTACGGTAAGGACCACTGCACGAGCTCGAATTCTCAAGCCCAGTTGTGTCACTACGCCACACGCCCTGCCCTGCTCAACAATCAAATCATCTGCCATTTGCTGGAAAATGGTCAGGTTTAGCTGATTTTCCAAAATGCTGCGGACCGCCTGCTTATACAGAGCGCGGTCAGCCTGAGCACGGGTGGCGCGAACTGCCGGCCCTTTACTGCGGTTCAGGACACGGAAGTGAATTCCGGCCCGATCAGCCGCCAGCGCCATAACCCCGCCCAGTGCGTCAATCTCTTTGGCCAGATGGCCCTTGCCTATGCCTCCAATCGCCGGGTTGCAACTCATCTGGCCCAATGTGTCGATATTTTGCGTCAACAACAAAACGGACGAACCCATACGTGCAGCCGCCAGCGCCGCCTCCGTACCGGCATGACCACCACCAATGACGATGACATCAAAATCCTTCATTTAAATAAAAGCATTGTAATAAACTGGTCACATATATTAGCATTAACCGCTGCTTACACAGTGAAAAAACATCTTGTTAAAGGACTTCTCAATGCCCATTGAAAAGCTGTTGCAACTGACTATTGCTACCCTGATGATGCTGTCAACTGGCTGTGCCACTCTTGCTCCAGGCGATGACCGCGACCCGATTGAAGGCTTTAATCGCGCAATCTTTAAATTTAACGAGAAGGCCGACAATGCTGTTTTTAAGCCTGTTGCCAAAGGTTATCAGGCTATCGTTCCCGGCTCCGTTGACAAGGGTATCAGCAATATTTTCGGTAATATCGAAGATATTGTTACCATGTTTAATAGCCTGCTCCAACTTAAAATCAGGCAGGGTAGTCTGGATGCCGCCAGGGTTATGGTCAATAGCACGGCTGGCCTCCTCGGATTAATTGATGTGGCCAGTGATATGGGACTACTGAAACACCGTGAAGATTTCGGCCAGACATTGGGACACTGGGGCGTAGGAACCGGACCCTATCTGATACTCCCGTTCCTGGGACCAAGCACACTTAGAGATACCGTCGGCATGGTTGTTGATAATCAGACCTTTGATCCAACTTACGATATCAATCACCGTCCAACCCGCAACAGCCTGATTGTTACAGAAGCCATTGACAAGAGAGCCGATCTGCTCGGTGCATCAAACATTCTCGAAAAGGCTGCTCTGGACCGTTACAGTTTCCTGAAAGAATCGTACTTTCAAAAGCGCAAAATAGATATCAATAACGGCGAATTGGCCTTCCCGGAATTCCAGTGACATACAATTATCCGGGTTCGCTACATAACCTGCTCTAAGACTGAAAAGGCGCTGAAGCACTGACTTATTTACCGATACAAAATTCCGCAAATATCTTTCCCAGCAAGTCGTCGGTCGTAAATTCACCGGTGATCTCATTTAATGTATTTTGCGCCAAGCGTAGTTCTTCGGCTAATAATTCACCACTAACGCCCATTTGCAACTGCTTTTCCAGCTTTTCGCACGCCCGCTGTAAATGTGCGCCCGTTTGCTCCAGTGCCCGTAAATGACGACGACGTGCAGAAAAATCATTTTCCTGACAATGCCCAACGCGGGCGATCTGTAAAATTTCCTGATGCAACAGATCAACGCCTTGCAATGTTTCAGTGCTGATCGCCACCACCGGCAAACCATTCTCCATTTGTTTACCTGGTGAGCGCCCCGATTTATCAATTTTATTTCTTACGATAACCAGGGAACCCGCCTGATATTTTTCATATTCATGTCGGTCCATATCGGTCGTATCATCATGGACCCATAACACCAGATCGGCATTGGCCAAAGCGTCGCGCGCACGGCGTATGCCTTCCTCTTCAATCCTCTGTGCATCTTCACGAATACCCGCCGTATCATAAACACGAACGGGTATGCCTTCCAGAATAACGTTCTCACGGATGACATCGCGGGTCGTGCCCGGAATATCAGTAACGATGGACGATTTACGTCCACTAAGGATGTTCATCAGGCTTGACTTACCCGCGTTGGGCCGCCCTACTATTACGAGATGCAACCCCTCTCCCAATACGCATCCCCTTCCTGCTGTTATCGTAATTCTATCGATTGCGATGGAGAGGTTATTTAATCTCGCCTCGATATCACCGCTTTGCAGCAACTCGATTTCCTCATCAACAAAATCAATTGACGATTCAACATACATTCGCAAGGAAATCAGCTCTTCAAGCAATGCGCGGATATGTCTTGAAAACTCTCCTTCCAGAGTGCGCAGCGCGGCCTTGGCGGCCTGTGCGGAGCCGGCATCAATTAAATCCGCCACCGCCTCAGCCTGAACAAGATCAAGTTTATTATTCAGAAAAGCACGTTCAGAAAATTCTCCCGGTCTAGCCATCCGGGCCCCCGCCTGTAACACCGATTTTAAGATCATGTCGCTGATAACTGTCCCACCATGCCCGTGCAGCTCAAGAACATCTTCTCCGGTAAATGAATTCGGGCCAGGAAAATAAAGCGCAATACCTTCGTCAATAACATTGCCTCTATTATCGGAGTTTGAAGGGTCCCGGAAACGGGTAAAGGTCGCGTAACGGGGCCTGGGACAAAAGCCTGTTACGGATTGTGCAATAACCCTGACATCCGGCCCGGAAACACGAATAATACACACCCCCCCCCGTCCGGGCGGCGTGGCAATCGCGGCTATCGTATCAATGGACACAGACATGTCCCGGCAAACCTGTAAACCGGTATCAGGCCTTTCCTTCACCACGCTCTATACGGTGGGTGATAACCCACTGCTGTGCAATGGAAAGAACATTATTTACTACCCAGTACAGCACCAGACCGGATGGAAAGAACAGAAAGAATATCGTAAATAGAACAGGCAGCACCTTCATAATCGTCTGCTGCATTTCATCCATGGGTGCCGGATTGAGTTTCTGCTGGAAAAACATGGTCGCCCCCATGATAATCGGCAACACAAAATACGGGTCCTTCGCCGATAGGTCATTTATCCATAAAACAAAAGGCGCGTGACGAAGTTCGACACTCTCCAGCAATACCCAGTACAACGCAATAAATACAGGTATCTGCAACAAGATAGGAAAACACCCGCTCATCGGGTTAATCTTTTCTTTCTTATACAGCTCCATCATGGCCCGCTGCATGCGCTGCTTGTCATCACCAAAACGTTCTTTTAGCGACATCAGCTTGGGCTGAACCCGCCGCATATTTGCCATGGAGCGATAGCCGTATTCGGAAAGCTTGAATAACGCCAGCTTGATCGTCAGTGTCAGCAGGATAATGGACCAGCCCCAATTCCCTACAATATTGTCATGGATAAACGTCATCAACCAGAATATCGGCTTGGCAATAATGGTCAACCAACTGTAATCGACACTAAGATCCAGGCCGGGTGCCAGATTTTCCAGCACCTGTTGCTCTTTAGGTCCAGCATAAAAACGGCTGGCAAATCTGCCACTCTGACCAGGTTGAACCAGAGCTTCAGGAGAAATCATTCCAACCGCGTAACGATTTCCCTTCAAGCCACGGATATAAAAATTGTTGATTTCGCTCTGGTCGGGTATCCAGGCTGACAGAAAATAGTGCTGGATCATGCCAATCCACCCACCTTTAACGTCCCTCGACAATGGATCGTCTTCGATATCATCCAGATCAATCTTCTCAAACTTATCCTCTTCACTGTAATAGGCCGCACCGTTGAATGTGTACATCATTACATCCATACCGCTTCTTTCTGCCGGCGGCGTACGGACAATCTGACGATACTGACTACCCTGCCAGGGCTGGGAAGATTGATTGACAACATCATATTCAACATCAATGATGTGGCTGTTTCGGGTAAAAACAAACGCTTTGGTTACCTTGATGCCGTTATCCTGCCAGCTAAGGGGGACACGCAGTTTGTCCGAGTCCTCCGGCATGCGGTATTCAGCTTTCTCTGCCTGAAAATCAGCCAGATGGTTTGGCGCTCTTTGCTGACTTAGCAGGCCGGACTGAGCCACATAGTAGCGGGCCCTTTCCTCTATCAGTAACGGGAACGGCTCATCGGGTTTGTCCAGCGCTATCGGGTAGGCGCGGAGTGAAACCATACTGATCCCCCCCCCCTTCGTGTCTATCCAGACATCCAGGAGATCAGTAACAATGTGTACCTTGTGATTCTGGCTTATCACGGCGAGCTCCTGGCCTGCCGTATCAGCCGGAGACATCCGCTGTAAAGAAGACGAATCGGATAAGGAAGGCAACTCGCCGTCAACGGCTGCCGGGACAGAAGGCGAGCTCGGTGCACCTACTGGCTGAATTGACTGCTCGCCTGATACAGCAACCTGCCGAGGTCCGGAGCTATAATCCTTCTGCCACTCCAGCCACATCAGCATCATGATGAAACCCAACGCGGTTATCAGTACGAGCCTTGGATTACCCATATTAAAAATACCCGCCTGACCTGATCAGGCTTTGCTGATTTTGTTGAGAATACATTGCCAGTGCCGTGAAAGAGATTCACGAACCTCCATATTACTGCCATGTTTCAATCCAGACCTGTTCATAACCACAACATCCAGCGATGCGGGAAAGGGTTGTTGTTGATAAAAACTTTCACGTATAAGCCGTTTTATGCGATTGCGATCAACTGCCTTGGGGGCGTACTTCCTGGATATTGCCAGACCCAAGTGGGAAAAAGGACCCTGATTCTTCCTGGCCAGTACCAATAACAGCCGGTCTCCGGACCGGCAGCTTTTCTCGAAAACCTTCAGAAAGCCATCTTTTCCTAGACTGATACGACTCCGGGAAAAACAGCTCATAATAAATTGCCCCACCGCGACAGACATTAAAATGACATGGTCAGCTGATGTCTATGTCTTGAATAATCTTTCGGTATGTCAGGCGACCACTATACCGGCGTCAGCCGGGCGCGGCCTTTTGCGCGACGGGCTTTCAATATACGGCGACCCGCCTTGGTCGCCATGCGAGCACGGAAACCATGTGTACGCGCACGTCTTAAGCGACTGGGTTGAAATGTTCTTTTCATAATCTATAAGCCTGAAATGACGTTAAACCACACTCTGCCCTGAATCATCCTGGAAAACGGTCAAAATCCGCCCTGCAACACAAGGGTGGCGCAGCATACGGAAGCACCCCATAACTGTCAACTGCCTGTTAGCAACTCACTGTGGTTACAGGCAATTTTACCAGATAGATTTCACTACTGGCGCAACACCGGAAAATAAAGCATCATTAGGGGTATTATCGGATACCGGGGTGACAATACAATCCAGCGGCTGATAATTATTCGGAACCAGGGCGGGGAGCATTACTGAAATGTGGGATCATTGTCTCAACAGATTGCAGTCGGAGTTACCAGAGCAACAGTTTAATACCTGGATCCGGCCTTTGCATGCAGTCGAAGACAGTGAGCTTCTGAGGTTATTAGCCCCTAACCGCTTTGTACTGGACTGGGTGGAAGAAAATTTTATGGGACGCATCCGTGAAATCATTCTTCTTAAAAACACCGACCTTACGGTTTCCATTGAAATAGGCTCACTGAAAGCACCGGAAGAAGCCCCCCCCCGGATTACCATTAAAGCCAGAAATACAACATCCCAATCGGAACCGACGCGAAGTAATCTCGGTCCAAATTTTACCTTCGCGACTTTCGTTGAAGGAAAATCCAATGAACTGGCCAAGGCCGCATCACGCCAGGTTGCCGGTAACCCCGGCGGAACCTACAACCCGCTTTTCATCTATGGCGGAACCGGGCTCGGTAAAACCCATCTCATGCAGGCTATCGGCAACGCCATGCTGAAAAAAACCCCAAGTGTAAAAATCATCTACTTACATTCCGAACGTTTCGTCTCTGAAATGGTTAAAGCACTACAGCACAATACCATCAATAATTTCAAATACTTCTACCGTAATGCCGATGCTTTACTCATCGACGACATTCAGTTCTTTGCCGGCAAAGAGCGTTCCCAGGAAGAATTTTTCCACACATTCAACAGCCTGATAGAATCCCAGCAACAGGTCATCCTGACCTGCGACCGTTATCCCAAGGAGGTGGAAGGTCTGGAGGATCGTCTTAAATCCCGATTTGGCTGGGGCCTGACAGTTGCCGTTGACCCACCCGAACTGGAAACACGCGCAGCTATTCTAAAAAGTAAAGCCGAGCAGGTTCGGGTCGAAATTCCTGATGAAGTCGCCTTTTTTGTTGCGAAACGGATTCAATCCAATGTCCGTGAGCTCGAAGGAGTACTGCGCCGTTTAATTGCCCATGCCCAATTTACAGAGAAGCCAATTACGATGGATCTCGCACAGGAAGCACTCCGCGACCTGCTTGCCATGCAGGAACGCATGGTCAGCATCGAAAACATACAAAAAACGGTTGCCGGATATTACAAAATCCGGGTTTCAGACCTGCATTCAAAGAGTCGCAGACGTTCAATTACCCGGCCAAGACAGCTAGCCATGACCCTGGCTAAAGAACTGACCAGTCATTCTCTACCGGAAATAGGCGATTCATTCGGCGGACGGGACCATACAACCGTACTACACGCCTGCAAAAAAATAGATAAATTAAAAGACAGCGACAACCGTATGCGAGAGGATTACCAAAACCTGTTAAGAACATTTACGACATAATGTGGGTAAGTTGTATAAAATTATTCATCAGGTCACAAGCAGCAAGTTACCCACGCATTATTCAGATAACGACGATGAATTAATCACAGAAATAATATACAGGATAAAAATATAACTAATTGATTATTAAAGTGTTTATAAAGTTATTCACATATGCAGAGACCTAATAGTTTTAACAATTAATATAGATTAATGGAAAAAAATATGAAATTCCGGATACCGTGTAACGTGATACTTAAAGCCCTCCAGCAACTCACCAATGTCGTGGAGCGCAGACAGACCTTGCCCATACTCTGGAACATACTGGTTAAGGCCGAAGATGGAGTTATTACCCTTGTCGCAACTGACCTGGAAGTTGAACTGACAGTCAAGTTGACCTGCGAAATTGACACCGATGGCGAGGCCACAATTCCGGCAAGAAAATGGTTAGATATTTGCAAGAGCCTTGCAGATGGCGTAACGATCACAATCAACCAGAGCGATGACCGTGTAACCCTGCAAGCCGGACGCAGTCGTTTTACGTTATCGACCCTGCCAGCAACTGAATTTCCACTGATTGATGAAATAACGGCACAGACCCATTTTGACCTCACACAAAGCAAGCTGAAAACGGTGTTTAATGCCACACACTTTTCCATGGCCCACCAGGATGTCCGTTACTACCTGAACGGCCTGATGATGGAAATGACAGCCGAACGACTTCGCTCGGTGGCAACCGATGGTCACCGACTGGCCATGAAAGATATGGCCGTGGATATTGGCGTCAACGAAGAAAACAGACAGGTTATCGTGCCCCGCAAAGGTATTCAGGAACTTATGCGCCTCCTTTCTGATTCTGATGATGAAAAAGTATCGGTTATTGTCGGCAGTAATCATGTCCGACTGATTATGGGGGACATGACATTTACCTCAAAACTTATTGACGGGCGGTTTCCCGATTACCGGCGCGTGATGCCGGAAGGCGGCAATAACGTCGTACTTGCCGACAAGGAATTACTGCGACTGGCACTGGTACGTGTGGCCATTTTGTCGAATGAAAAATACCGCGGCATTCAGATGATTCTGAAGCAGAATAACCTTCAGTTTAAAGCACACAATCCAGAGCAGGAAGAAGCGGAGGATGAAGTCAGTGTCGAGTACAGTGGTGATGAATTTGAAATCGGATTCAACGCCACTTACCTTCTGGATGCCGTCAATGCAGTGACCAGTGATCAGGTTAAGATTATTTTAACTGATTCCGGCAACAGTTGTCTGATTCAAGCCTCGAATGATGATTCTTCTAATTACGTTGTTATGCCGATGAGGTTATAAGGCTCATCACCCCGATGGGGTTTTGGGTTATGCCCCTTCACCACCTCGAAACCTTCCAATTCAGGAACCTGGAAAATGTCCGCATGGACCTTGATATGGGTTTGCAATTTATCTATGGGGATAATGCCTCCGGTAAAACCTCCCTGCTGGATGCCATCAATGTTTTATGTTCAGCCAGATCTTTTCTGGGGGCTTCACCCCGAAAAATGCAACAATTCGGTACTACCGATTTTTCGTTGAATGGTATTGTTTCGCAGAAAAAATCACGACCGTTACCTATGCAATATCGCTGGCAGGATAATCAAATCCGCTTAAATTTCGCTAATAAGCAGGTCAGACGATCTTCCGAGTATGCATCTTTCCAACCGATTCAGGCCGTAACCCCGGTCAGTTACCGGTTATTGGACGACTCCCCGGATATTCGCAGACGTTTTATGGATTGGGGCGTGTTTCACGTGAAACATGATTACGCCGATAAATGGCATCGCTTTCAGCGCAGCCTTGCGCAGAGGAATGCCATGTTGGCATCTGGAACAGACCCACGCACACTTTCCGCCTGGAGTCGGGAATACATACAGCTTGCTGAATTACTGGATGAATCCAGGGCCGACTACATTAAATTACTGAGTAGTCAGATTAAGCGATACTCTCATGTTCTCCTGCCCGATTCATCTCTTGATATTCGTTATCAGCGTGGCTGGGATGCCAAATGTCGTCTTGATGAGGTACTGAATGATAGTTTTCAGCGCGACCAAGAGCGTCATTTCACCTATTACGGACCGCAGCGGGCGGAACTGATTTTGAAGCTTGATGGAGTACTCGCCAGAGACTCTGCCTCACGTGGGCAGAAAAAGCTCATTACATTTGCGGTTTATCTGGCGCAGGCGAGTTTACAGCAGGAGCTGGGCCGTTATTCAGGCATATTGCTTGTCGATGATTTACCGAGTGAGCTGGACCAGGAGCACATATCGCTGGTAATGGCTATCCTTCGCAGCATTTCAATGCAGGTTGTTATCTCATGCATCGATATTTCGCGGCTGCCTCAAGAACATCGATACTCAGATAAAACGTTTCACGTGAAACAGGGTCAGGTGAAAGAAGTGGTACAATAAGTGCAATTCCAGCACTCGGATAATAACGATATCTCTATGGATAATTACGATTCTTCCAATATCAAGGTACTCAAGGGCCTGGAGGCCGTCCGCAAGCGGCCGGGCATGTATATCGGCGATACCGATGACGGAACTGGCCTGCATCACATGGTTTTCGAGGTCGTCGACAACTCAATTGACGAGGCGCTGGCAGGCCATTGCTCCGAGATTAACGTGGTTATTCATAGGGATGAATCAGTCACCGTGACGGATGACGGACGAGGTATTCCGGTCGATATCCACGAAGAAGAAGGTCGCTCGGCCGCCGAGGTTATTCTGACCGTACTACATGCCGGGGGTAAGTTTGATGATAACTCTTACAAGGTATCGGGCGGCCTGCATGGCGTGGGTGTTTCCGTGGTCAATGCCCTGTCTGAGACCCTGAGACTGACCATTCATCGCCATGGCAGGATTTACCAGCAGGACTATGTCCTGGGAGAACCTCAGGCGCCGTTGGCGGCAATCCGCGATACAGAAAATACCGGTACCGGGATCCGCTTCAAGCCGAGCACAAAAATGTTTTCGGACACCCATTTTCACTACGATATCCTGGCAAAACGTTTACGAGAGCTGTCTTTCCTGAATTCGGGTGTTCGCATCTGTCTGACCGACGAGCGCAGCAACAAGAAAGATATTTTTGAGTACAAGGGAGGGATCAGAGCCTTTGTGGAGCATCTTAATCGAAATAAGGTACCGCTCCACCCTACTGTCGCCAATATATCAACGCACAAAAGTGGTATCGGTATCGAGGCAGCGCTTCAATGGAATGATTCCTATCAGGAAAATATTTTCTGTTTTACCAATAATATTCCACAGCGGGATGGTGGCACACATCTGGCTGGTTTTCGCGCCGCCCTCACGCGCACGTTGAACAACTACATGGAATCGTCCGGCGCAATCAGGAAAGACAAGGCTAACGTCATGGGTGACGATGCCCGTGAAGGCCTGACAGCCGTACTTTCGGTAAAGGTCCCTGACCCCAAGTTTTCATCCCAGACCAAGGAAAAGCTGGTTTCCTCTGAGGTTAAAGGCGCAGTGGAATCTGCCTTTGCCGAAAAACTGAGTGAATTTCTTTTAGAGAGTCCGGCTGAAGCCAAGGCAATTACGGCCAAGGTTCAAGAAGCGGCGCGTGCCCGCGAGGCGGCCCGCAAGGCTCGCGAAATGACTCGCCGCAAGGGTGTGCTTGACATCGCCGGGCTTCCGGGAAAACTGGCGGATTGCCGGGAAAAAGACCCGACCCAATGCGAACTCTTTATCGTGGAGGGTGATTCCGCAGGGGGTTCTGCCAAGCAGGGCCGTAACCGTAAATACCAGGCCATCCTGCCGCTGAAGGGAAAAATCCTCAACGTGGAGAAGGCACGCTTCGACAAGATGCTGTCCTCGACCGAAGTTGGCACACTGATCACGGCCCTCGGCACAGGGATTGGCAAGGACGAATTTAATCTGGAAAAACTACGCTATCATCGCCTGATCATCATGACAGACGCAGATGTTGATGGGTCGCATATCCGTACCCTGTTGCTGACTTTTTTTTATCGCCAGATGCCAGCGTTAATTGAACAGGGGCACGTCTACGTGGCGCAACCCCCGCTATACAAGATTAAGAAAAGTAAGCAGGAACACTATGTAAAAGACGACGCGGAACTGAACGACTATTTACTCCAGATCGCCCTTGAAGGCAGCACCCTGCATACCGGTACCGAGGATGGTGATATCAATGGCGTTGCCCTGCAAAATCTGGCATCACAATACATGGGCATCATGTTGGTTATCGAACGGTTGCGACATCGTTATCCGGTCGAAGTTCTGACGCACATGGTCCGCCAGCCCCTTAAACCCGGTGACGACATACAACAATGGCTGGAGACTTTTGTTCAGACTCTGAATGAAAGGGGCGGTGAGCGATACGGTTTTTTGTTTAATGGCAGCGAAGATGCCAGCTACGAAATCCATTTACGGGTTACTCGTCATGGTGTAACCCTGCATAAAATCATTGCGGAAGAATTTTTTGAAACGGCAGAATACCGTGAGATTCGTCAGCTTGGTGAAAATCTTTCCGGGCTGCTGGGAGCGAATGCGACCATCCGGCGTGGAGAACAAACCCATCCGGTGAAAACCTTCGACGAAGCCATAGACTGGATCCTGGACCAGGCCAGAAAAGGCCAGTCTATCCAGCGTTATAAGGGTCTGGGTGAAATGAATCCTGATCAGCTCTGGGAAACCACGCTGGATCCTGAAACGCGTAGATTATTACAGGTTAGAATTGAGGATGCAGTTGCCGCCGATGAAATCTTCACGACCCTGATGGGTGATCAGGTTGAACCCCGCAGGGACTTTATTGAGAGCAACTCATTATCGGCGGTGAACATTGATGTTTGAATGAACATGACGCAGCTTACGATTTCTGCTGATGCAGGACTCAGCGATGGGCCATAAGCCGAATCTGATCGCAGATCGTAGCGTCGCAACTGTGCTCTCGTTGCCTCAGAAGGTCAGGTGCCATCCGGAGAGAAGCGTCAGCTCGGGGTCGGACGCCGCACGATGTCCGGGCTCATGGGTCCAGATGGTGCCGAGGCGCAATTCACCGACTGGCAGTCGCTGATGCCATTCAGCGGCGATGTCGATCTGTCGGCCACTCGGTGTCAGTCTGGCCGAGACCGATTCGCGAACCACCTCCCCGGATTTCGTCCGGCCCACCGGTACCGCCAGCGATGCCCGACCGGCTTCGACGCGCAGCGGTTGCGACAGAGAGAAGTGCAGCCTTCCGCCATCGGTCAGCGCCCTGTTCGCATGGAAGGTGAACGCGCTGGTCATCAGGTCCGAGGTGTCAACGATGATTCCGCCGCGGGTGGATGGAGTGACCGTGCCGAGCTCCGCGCCGGCACCAACCCGCCATTGGCCAAACCCGGTATCCGCCCGGATACCGACGAAGACGGCGTCGGCAGCCAGTGTGCCAAAGGCACCGTCGGCCGTGCTCCCCAGAAGGCTTTGCCGTTCTCCTATCCAGCCGGCATGGAGACCGAATGGAACATCCGCCGGCCGCCAGACGAATGTCGCCCCGGTCGTCGGTATCCGTCTGGACAAACCTTCCGTCGTGAACGTGGTGACCGAAACCGTGTCCAGGCCGGAAACACTCAGACCGGGGGCGTGTTCGGCGAGCGTAAGATGTCCGCCACCGATGTCCGTCAGGTGCTTCACGAGGCCAACCCGCAGCTGTGCCGGGGTGGCATCGCCGAATATGGGTCCAGAGCCCGGCGCCACATCGTGGTGTGATTGCGTATGTAGAAAATTGTGCAGCCGCACTGGTATTGATGACGTTTGTGTGACTTGTGTGACCTCGTCGAGATTGAACCAGAATGGCGCACCGAGTGTGTCAAAGGCGACGATTTCCTGTCCGGAGAAAGATTGCAGCAATGCGTCACCAAACGCCTCTCCGAGATCAATCCGGGTCGTGTGCAGGCTGGCCCCGGCGCCTTCTGCTCGGTTCCCGAGTGTGACCGTCGTCATGCCGACCGGTGCCGTCGCGGCACCGATATCCAGCAGGCCCTGGCCGTATACGGAGCTATCGGCATATGCACCACTCTTGTCGGCGGTGCGCAGGAGCCGTGTGACGAGTTGCGTGTTCAAAAGCTGGTCGCGGAAGAGTTGCTTCATGAGCGCCAGCGCACCGCTGACCATCGGCGCGGCAAGGGACGTTCCGTTCAATTCCACGCGGCTTCGTACCACGGTGAGACAATCACCAGTGCAATTCGGATCAGGCGGCCTGGGGCCGAAGTAGGCCGCCAGGACATCTTCGCCGGGTGCCGCGAGGCAATAGTCGGCGGCGATGCCACAACGGTTGGAGAAGTCGGCTATCGTGCCGTCCTGGTCTACCGCGACGACTGCGAGGGAATGCCCTCTGAGTTCCGCGATGCGCGTAGTGAGCCCGGACAGAAGTTCGACCGAGGACGCATTGACCCTGCCGTTTACACACCAGCTTGTGCCGGTCGCGGTGCACGGGTCTCCGTGGGCATTGCCCGCAGCCCACACGAGGATCGTCTTCTCGCCAGCGCCGGCCTGGGCCATGGCGGCAATCGACCGGCCAAGGTTTGCACGAATCTCCTGCTCATTGTAGATGTCGATGATACCGTTGGCGCCGAAGCTCAGATTGAGGATATCCACGGCCCGCTGGCCGTCGCGCCACTCTAGGACATGGTTGAAACGATCCGCAAGGGCACCGTCGGTGTCGTTCATCCCGGTAAAGGATATCGGGCTATAGTTGCCGCCGCCGGAGCCGAGCGGGATCGCGAACATGGCGATATCTGCACCCCAGGCGACACCGTGCGCCGCTGTCCGGAACCGGGGCTCGAGCCGCAGCGACGCGGCGGCAACGCTTGCCACCGCAGTACCGTGAGAGAATCGCCGTTCGCCTGTCTCGTCGGTTGTCCCCAGGAATTGCTCGGTGATCGTCTTGCCCTCGAAGAGGGGATGGTCCTGGTCAATGCCGGTATCAATGAAGCCGATGGTCACTCCGTTGCCCGGGGCGGCACCCTCGGTGGCGATTTCGATGTGGGCGTAGGCCCGGTCCGCGTTGATTGTGCGCAGACCCCACTGGTTGTTGAAGTTCCTGTCTTGCCGGTAGCGCGTGGCCAGGGTCTCGACCCGCAGGTCGAAATCCGCCTCGGTGGTATCCGGAGTGGTATCCGGAGTGGTATCCGGGGTGGTATCCGGGGTGGTATCCGGAGTGGTATCCGGGGTGGTATCCGGGGTGGTATCCGGGGTGGTATCCGGAGTGGTATCCGGTCGAGTCATTCCGCCCCCGCCCCCGCCGCCGCCCCCACCCCCGCAGCCATTGAGCGCCATCAGGGCAAGGAGAAGCATGGCCGGGTATATTTTTTTTGTGTTCTGCCCATGGCCGGTGCAGAGGAAAGGTTGTAAAGCTCTCATGGTCGGAAGTATAAAAAACAGTTGTGCCTTACAGCAAGGTGAAATGTGAGTCTGGCGGCTGCTCGTAGCTTGTGTGTGAGAATGCCGAAAACGATTGACTCTTTTGATATAATCTTCATTGATTCTGGCGATACGCCCCTGTATCGCAGGAAACCCGGATTTAATCGGGGTTTCCTTAAGGCATGACGATTTATACTACTAAGGAGAGATCGAATGAAATCCGTACTCAAACCATTGCGGCTGTTTCAAGCGCTGGGCATTTCCGTGCTGCTCGTTTTACCGACCATGTCCAGGGCCGATGAGGCCGAAGACCAGATCAAATATCGCCAGGCGGTAATGAAAGCCATCGGTGGCCACATGGGTGGCTCTTCTTTGATTGTGCGTGGCAGGGTCTCGCACAGGGATCAACTGAAGATACACGCCAGCGGGCTCCTGTCACTGTCACAGGATATTCCCAAACTTTTCCCTGAAGGTTCTGATTTTGGCGAGACCCAGGCCAGGGAGACCGTCTGGGAAAGATGGCAGGACTTCAGCAAGGCTGCCGATGAATCAAAGGCCAGTATTGAGGACTTTGTCCGAGCCGTAGAGGCCGGCAGCGATAGTGCTCTGGTTGCTGCCTTCAAGAAGGTTGGTCGGGGTTGCAAGGGTTGTCACGAAGACTTTCGTCAGAAGGACGAATAGCCTTTCCCGATATGAACCGATGGGTTCTCGCCCTGCTGCTGTTTACGGCGGCAGGGCCGCTGTGGGCAAATGACGCCCTGATTAAAAAAGGCGAGTATCTGGTGCGCGCCGCCGGCTGTGTTTCCTGCCATACCGACCATGAGAACGGAGGGGTTTTTCTCGCAGGGAGGCGAGCGCTCCTGACGCCTTTTGGCACCTTTTATTCGCCGAATATTACATCACATCCGCAACACGGCATCGGCCGGTGGTCGGACAATGATTTTTTACAGGCGTTGCGCAGTGGTATCGCGCCCGACGGCAGTCACTACTATCCGGCTTTTCCCTATACTTCGTACACCCGGCTAAGGGATAGCGATGTCAGGGCAATGGCCGCCTTCCTGCGCACGGTAAAATCGGCGGCAGTTGACAACCGTGAACATGAATTGCCCTGGTATCTGTTTCGCCGGGTGATGATTATCTGGAAATGGCTGTTCTTCGAGCCGACTGAATTCACCGAGATGCCGGATAAGGGCGCTGAATATAACCGTGGTGCTTATCTGATCGCCATCGGCCATTGCTCAGAATGCCATACACCGCGCAACGGCTTTGGTGCGCTTGATTCAACACGTTATCTGGCCGGAGTGAGAGATGGCGCCGAGGGCGGGGCCGTACCGAATATCACGCCCGACCGCAGCACCGGTCTCGGTAAATGGTCAGAGGACGATTTGGTCTATTTCCTGGAAACCGGTGCGCTTCCCGACGGCGACTATACCGGCAGTTCCATGGCCGAGGTCGTCGATGATGGCACCAGTCATCTCAGCAGCGAGGATCTGCAGGCCATGGCGGTTTATCTGAAAAGCCTGCCGGCCGTTCGCAACCCCGACTTTGTGGAGAAGTAGAAGAAAGTGCCTGGGTCCCATCCCGTTGACTATGCCCAACTACACGGCAGATCCTCCCGCATATTGAGGCAGGCCGATTCCCGGTGTGTTGCGTGCAACCGCACCTGTCTTTAGACTTTGTGTGTCCAACACGGAAATGAAGGCAATGGAATCAGAGCACGCCAACTACCAGCCCTGGGAAAGACATTTCAATAATATCGCCACGCCGCTTGAGGAATTTATTCACGGGGAAGCAACCTCGGGCATGGTTTTAATGGCCTGTGCCATGATTGCCATGATTGCAGCCAATACCATACTCGTACATCACTACGAACATATCCTGCATACCGAAATTGCCCTGACATTAGGACAATGGGAGCTGCGTCATACCCTGCATCATTGGATCAATGATGGCCTGATGGCGCTGTTCTTCATGATTGTCGGGCTGGAGATCAAAAGAGAATTCATCGTTGGTGAGATGTCCGACCTCGGGGCCGCGCTCATGCCAATCATTGCGGCCATTGGCGGTATGCTGGTGCCGGCCGTATTGTTTTACGGCATCAATGCCGGCGGCAGCGGCGCAAGTGGCTGGGGCATCCCGATGGCTACGGATATTGCCTTTGCCATTGGCATCATGGCGCTGCTTGGGTCGCGTGTGCCCAAAGCCGTAGTGACTTTCCTTCTTGCCGTTGCGATTGTTGATGATCTTGGTGCCGTCATGATCATCGCGCTGTTCTACACCGAACAGGTTTATATCAACTGGCTGCTTACGGCAGGCGTTATCCTTGTCGTCTTGATCGTTCTTAACCGGGTCGGTATCCGCAGGCCACTGCCCTATTTTGTCACAGGGGCAATCATGTGGTTTGCCATGTTGCAGTCCGGTGTGCATGCCACGCTCGCCGGCGTCCTTGTTGCCCTGACTATCCCGGTAAAACCCAGGTTTAACACCGGGCTTTTCACCCGGCATGTCGAAAAAACTCTGAATACCATGAAAAGCAACATCAGCGACTTTGAAAAGGACAGCCGCGATAAGCAACACGGTATCATCCACGACGAACAAACCCGTGCGCTATTGCAGTCACTGGAAAGTGGAGTACAGGCCGTGGAGTCGCCGCTTCAGCGATTGGAACACGCCATGCACATGCCCGTCGCGTTGTTGGTTATTCCATTGTTTGCTCTGGCAAATGCCGGCATCCCGATTGAGTGGGGAGCCCTGGGTCAGGCAGTCGCCCACCCGGTTGCGCTCGGAGTCATGGTCGGCCTGGTGTTCGGCAAGCTGATCGGGATTGCCGGTATTACCTGGCTGTCAATCAGGCTGGGCCTGGGAACCTTGCCGGAGGGCATGAACATCAGACATCTCGTGGGCGTCGGTTTCATAGGGGGTATTGGTTTTACCATGTCGATCTTTATCGCCGAACTGGGCTTTGCGGGCCGCCCGGAGGAACTGCTCATGGCCAAAACGGGCGTCCTGTTCGCCTCGATCATCGCGGGGGTCGCGGGTTACCTGTGGCTGCGATTTACGGCAAAGCCCGGCGCTGGATAAGGCGACACCACTTAAATCAGAACCCCCATATATCAGGATGGCCATCCGGCCATCATGCCGATTACTCTAGCCGGGATATGGTTTCCAGCACCCGGTGCAGGGCCTGCCCTTCATCGGCTTGTTGCAGCCTGTTAATATAATCGTCCCGTGCTTCATATAGCTGCCTGACCGATTTCAACAGAGTTTTTTTATCCAATTCCTCCTCCTGAAGAACCATACTGTAGCCGAGTTTCTCAAATGATGCGGCGTTGAGTATCTGGTCGCCGCGGCTGGCCTTTTTGGACAGTGGAATGAGCAGGTGCGGCTTTCGTAACGCCAGCAGTTCAAATAACATCGTTGCGCCCGCACGCGAAATGACCATCATTGCTACAGCAAAAACATGTTTCAGCTGATCGCTGACGTACTCATATTGACGGTATCCCTCGTAGGCAACCAGGACTTCCTGCTTATTTCCGGCACCGCAGATATGAACAATGTTAAAGCTCTCCAGGAGCGCCTCCAGCGATTGCCGGACAGCCCGGTTAATGGTTTCCGAACCGAGGCTTCCTCCGACAGCTAACAGGATGGGCTTGTCTTGATTGAACCGGAGCATTTCGCGCCCCTTGTCGGGGTCGCCTTTCAGCAATTCCTCTCGAACGGGTATGCCCGTGTAAACGGCTTTTTGGGCTGGCAGGTAATCCGCCGTTTCCCTGAAGCTGTAACAGATCCTGTGTGCAAAGGGTATTGAGAGCTTGTTCGCCAGGCCCGGGGACAGGTCGGATTCATGGATCACTACCGGTACGCGGAACAGCCATGCGGCCCATACTACCGGTGTTGCTACAAAGCCCCCCTTGCTGAATAGCATATCCGGTCGCTGCCTGAGCATCAAAAAAAGTGCCTGGATAAAACCCAGCATGACGCGGAAAATATCAGTGACATTCTGCAAACTGAAATAACGGCGGACCTTACCCGCTGCAATGGTGTGAAATGGCACCTCCAGCGGCGCTATCAAGCGGCGTTCTATACCCTTTGATGTGCCGACGTATTCCACCCGATGACCGGCAGCCTGAAGGCGGGGGATCAGTGCGATGTTCGGTGTAACATGTCCGGCGGTTCCTCCGCCCGTCAGCAGGATAAATTGACTCATGGGAGACTCGCACGCCCCTTGTCGCTTGGCCTTAATTGATACCATGATGCAGCACCGGCGTTGCCAGCGCAATATGGCATTCGGTGGCGGCCTGATTCCCGGCATTTGTAAAGTGCGCCTCAAGGTCGGGTATTATTGCCCCGTCTCAGAATAGCAAAGCAGCCGATAGGGTGGCCGCAATCCATGTTCCATAATAACGTGTGCGCATGAAATTCACTGATCGTCAATTATCGCGTTCTTTCTTTGTGGTTGCGGTGGTCCTGTCGCTTGGCCTCGTTGCCAAGTGGTTTTATCAGCAGGAAAGGTTATTCGCAATCTCCGACCATGGTCACCGGATCTCTGACAGCGGCACCTTTTTCCATGAGCAATTCATCAGCTTCAGTAAAACCGCAACGACCCATGCCTCTTCTATCACCCGGCGAGCGGATGGCAAATTAATCGCTGTCTGGTTTTCCGGTAGCGAAGAGGGAGCCAGAGATGTCGTCATGGCCGGTACAATCATAGACCCGCTCAGCCGCACCATCAGCCCGTCACGCATCCTGGCAACTGTCTCCGATACCGAGGTCGCCACATGGCGGTATATTCGGAAACTGGGTAACCCGATCATACACAGCCTCCCCGATGGTCGGCTCATGATGGTCTATGTCAGCGTGTCATTTGGGGGATGGGCTGCCAGCAGCCTCAATATCCGTTTTTCCGGTGACCTGGGGCAGACCTGGACACCGCCTCGAAAACTTGTCACGACGCCATCACTGAATATCAGCACCCTCGTCAGAGGGGTGCCGATTGATTTTGATAATGGCGATATTGGGCTGCCTGTCTACCATGAGTTCCTGGGAAAGTTTGCCGAGTTGCTCATCCTTGATCGTGAGGGAATAGTCCGGGACAAGCGCCGGATTTCCTGGGGTCGGGCAACCATCCAGCCGGCGATTACTCCCCTGAGTCCGAGAAGTGCGGTCACCCTGTTACGGGACAGCGGAGAGCTTGATAAGCGCATTAAAATCAGCCGCAGCGATAATTCCGGACAGAGTTGGTCGGCACCTTCTCCGATCTCATTGCCCAATCCGAACTCATCGGTTGCGCTGCACCGTATTGATGGCCGTCGATTGATCGCGGTTTTCAATAACCACGAAGATGAACGCCATGATCTGTCCATGGCATATTCACCGGATGCCGGAAAAACCTGGAAAGTTTTTCATCGGCTCGAATATGAACCCATTGCGAAAAAGGGATTAAAGAATAAATTTTCCTATCCAAGCCTGATACGCGATCAACAGGGGGACTTTCATCTGACCTACACCTGGAGAAAGAAGAGGATTAAGTATGTTCATTTCAACCTGGCCTGGCTGGAGCAGAAAATATGAGCATTTTACATCACGGCATTGGCCTGCTCGGCTGCCTGTTGCTGCTGGTCGCCGCGCCACAGATCTATATTCGCCGCCCACGGTTTCGTCGTAAGGCGGTTACGGTGTATATCTTTGCGATGATGGGTTTTTCTGTTCTGCCCGTTTACGGCCTTCCGATCATTGCCTATGTGCGCGGAATCACTGCCGACTTAAGCATCACCAGCCTGTTTCTGCTCTCAATTTCTATCGCCGAGGCCTACACGGGTAATCGTTATTTCCCCCTGCCTGAAAAACGCCGGTTACACGGGATACTCATTCTGGCGGGAGTGATACTTTATCCCATGGCACTCGGCTTAACGCCGTGGGACAGCTACAGTGCCGGATACGGCGGCGCAGGATTTGTTCTGGCATTGCCGGTGCTTTTTATCGGCTTGATCCTCAGCCGGAGCTGGCTAATTCTGTCCGCATTATCATGCGCGATTCTGGCTTACCTCATTGGATTGCTTGAATCAACTAATCTATGGGATTACCTGATTGATGTCTGGCTTTTCCTGTTCGTCTTTCTATCCATGATGTGGCGGTTACTCATCAATCTGTGCCGTAGCCGATCTGGAGCAGCCCTCAAGCCGAAGCCTCCTTTATAGCTTATTTCTGGCGTATATCTGAGGCAGCGAGTCAGCTACCCTTCAGCAATATATCCACAATTCCAGCACTGCCCGTAAACGCCGTCAATCTCTTCCTGACATCGAGGGCAGCTCCATATTTTGAAATCGTCGTTATTGGTAGCCATTTCATGGTTCAATATCCGGGCAGCCCGTTCATAGTCGCGTTCCCTTACCCAGAGTTGCGGCAGCGAGTCTTCATAGGGAATCTCGCCAAAAGCAGGCGCTGAGTAGGTATTCCTGGCCTGCGCCTCAATGCCCTCCAGTCCCAGCAAGGTGCGCAGGTGATTAACCTCTATCGCATTTTTTCCTGTGTATAGCTTTTTCATAGGCACGTTACACCCCGATGTTTCAATTTTAACCGGCTCGGGGGAATTTGCCATGCCTGCAGATTTACGGTGGCGCCATTGCCGGCGGCCGGCTTTCCTTGTCCCCAGCGTAACCGGAAAGCCTTTCGCAATGAGTAATCGCGAGGAATCGTGTAAAATCAGCGATTTTATGCTGAATCTGTTTTTCATCCGTTGATCCACAGCATCTCTACTACATACATTAAAAATATCGGAAAACATACACAAAACATGAACACATCGACACCCACATCCCCGGTAACCGGGCAGCAATCCCGGATACAATCCCTGCAAACCCGCGTTGAGCAACAGATTGTCGGGCAGAATAAGCTGGTAAACCGCCTGTTGATTGCGTTGCTGGCCGATGGCCATCTATTAGTGGAAGGCGCCCCGGGGCTGGCCAAGACCCGCGCAGTTAAGGCCCTGGGTGAAGGGCTGGAGTGTGAGTTTCACCGAGTGCAGTTTACCCCCGACCTGCTGCCCGCCGACCTGACCGGCACAGATATCTACCGCCCGCAGGACGCCAGCTTCGTTTTCCAGCAGGGCCCCCTGTTTAATAATCTGATCCTGGCCGACGAGATCAACCGGGCACCGGCCAAAGTACAATCGGCACTGCTTGAAGCTATGGCTGAGCGGCAGATTACGGTTGGCAACACCTCCTACCCGCTTCCCGAGATGTTTATGGTCATGGCCACCCAAAACCCTATTGAGCAGGAGGGCACCTACCCGTTACCAGAGGCCCAGCTGGACCGCTTTTTGTTGCATGTCTTCATTGACTACCCTGAGCCCGAGTACGAGAAAGAAATCCTGGAGATTGCCCGGCAGGATGCCAGGGGGATAGAAGCCACACAGGGAGCCGGACAGTTGAGTCAGGAAGACCTGTTCGCCGCCCGGGACCAGATTCTGGACATCCATATGGCCGAGAATGTCGAGCAATACTTATTACAACTGGTGCTGGCCACACGCAGCCCCGGCCGATACAGCGAGCAGCTTGCGCGCTGGGTAGAATATGGAGCCAGTCCGCGTGCCTCAATTGCCCTGGACCGCTGTTCCAGGGCCCACGCCTGGTTAGCGGGCCGCGACTACGTCACCCCTGAAGACATCCAGTCAATGGCGTTTGACGTCATGCGTCATCGCCTGATCCTGAATTACGAAGCCGAAGCCGAAGGAATTACGGCTGATCGCTTTATTGCCGAACTGATCGCACAGGTCGCCGTTCCCTGAATTCCGCTTCGGTTCATGTCCATTGCTGACGACAACCCCGGCCATACAACACTGGCTGCCCTCATTGGCATGAGTCGGCACGCGCAGGCCCTTCAGCTCCGATCAACGCACATCGGTTCACGGCTATCCGGTAATTATCTGTCCCGGATAAAAGGCAGGGGAATGGAGTTTGATGAATCCCGGATCTATCAGCCCGGAGACGACGTCCGCAATATTGACTGGCGGGTTACGGCGCGCACCGGAGCGGCGCATACCAAGGTGTTCCGTGAAGAACGCGAGCGCCCTGTATTCATCAGCATGGACGATCGCAGCACCATGCGCTTTGCCACGCAGGGCAGATTCAAGTCAGTCATCGCCGCACAGCTGGCGGCCTTACTCGCATGGGCGGCCACCCAGCAGGGCGATCGTGTCGGAGGAGAAATATTTAACGACATTGAAAACAGAGAATTCCGCCCCCGCCGTGGCAAGGAAAACATCCTGCACATGTTGCGGGCTTTTTCCCAAAATCCAGACCTGACACCCATCGCGCCCGGTTCTCTGCAACCGGCGTTTAGCCGCTTGCAGCGAATTGTTCATCCCGGCAGCCTGGTATGCGTCATCAGTGATTTTCATGGGCTTGATGAGAGCGCGCAGAAAGAAATCATCAATACTTCCCGTCACTCTGAAGTATTACTTTTACACACCTATGATCGCCTGGAATCGAATCTTCCGGCAGTCGGCCGGTACCGACTGAGCCTTGGCAACAGAAACCTTGATATCAATACAGCCGATAGCGCTTACTGCTCCGGCTACCGCCGGCGATTTCAACAACGTGCAAACATTCTAAGCCGCATGTGTCGCCAGGGTCGCATGAAAAAAATCATCTGTCGCACCGATGAATCCCCGGCAATCATACTCAGGGACGCAATCGGCAAACAGCGCCGGCATTCCCGCAGGCCCGGCTGACAATGAACCCCACTCCCGACCTGCGTGATATACATCTGCCGGAAGCCATTAGCTGGTGGCCGCCGGCATCCGGCTGGTGGATCATTGCTGCACTGCTGATTCTTGCCATTTGCCTGACACTGCTTTGGCTTGCCCGGCGTCATCGCCGTCTGTCGGTACAGCGTCTGGCCCTCAGAGAGCTGGAGCAGATAGAGCATCATTGCCAAAACGCAGACAATGCCTGCTTTATAGAAGCCATCTCGGCCCTGCTGAGGCGAGTCGCCATATCGGTAGGGCCGCGCAGCGAGGCGGCGGGTCTCACCGGACAGCAATGGCTCAGGCATCTCGATGAACTCGCAGGAGAGCCGTATTTTAATAATGATCTGGGCCAGCGGCTTATTCAGGCCGCCTATCAGGCCGATCCGGATATTGATACAGATGCGTTACTAAAAACCAGCAGGAGCTGGATTCTGCAAATCAGCAGGCGAGATCGTCATGCTTGAATTTGACTGGCCCTGGATATTTGCCCTGCTGCCCCTGCCCTGGCTGATCAGGCGTTTCACCCGTCCCGTCAATAGCGCACAGGCCGCCTTGCAAGTGCCCTTTATAGACGATTTTATTGAATCTGATCAGATGGATGCGGATCATGCCGTATCGCTGCGAACAGGACTAATCATCGGCACACTGATATGGCTGGCCCTGCTAACGGCGGCGGCCAGTCCCCGGTGGGTAGGAGAACCCATCGAACTCCCGGTGAAGGGCCGGGACATCATGCTGGCGGTTGATCTGTCAGGCAGCATGGAAAAGCGTGACTTCACCCTGAGAAACAACCGAGTGAACCGGCTGATGGCAACCAAAGCGGTTGCCGGCAATTTTATCCGGCAAAGAATCGGCGACCGGGTCGGTCTGATACTGTTCGGTTCCCGTGCCTACCTGCAGGTTCCCCTGACCTTTGACCGTCAGACAGTCATAACCCTGCTGGATGAAGCGGTCACCCGAATCGCAGGCCAGGAGACCGCCATTGGCGATGCCATTGGTCTGGCGGTAAAGCGCCTGAAAGACAGGAAAGGCGACCGAATACTGATCCTGCTCAGCGACGGTGAAAATACCGCAGGCGCAATCGACCCGCTTAAAGCGGCTGACATCGCCGCACTGGACGGACTTAAAATTTACACCATTGGCATAGGCGCCGATGGCCGCAATCGTGGCGGCAACTACTTCGGGATGACCCGGCCCGGCCCACGCACCGGCGGCATTGATGAAAGAACGCTGACGCAGATAGCGCAGAAGACAGGAGGGCGATACTTCCATGCCGGCAACACGCAGGAACTTGAAGAAATCTACGGTATCATAGACAGGCTGGAACCCGTAGAGAGTGATAACAGAATCTATCGACCGGTTAAGGCATTATTTCACTGGCCATTAGCACTGTCACTGATACTGACCCTGATACTCATGGCGATTCAGTCACTGGCCCGGAGCCATGTATGAATATCGAGTTACTGCACTTCCTGAGACCATACTGGTTACCCGCGATCATCCCGTTTTTGATCGCCGTCATTCTGGTATCCCGCCGGCATGCCCGGCGGAGCAACTGGCGCAGCGTCGTCGCCCCTGAGCTATTACCTCTGCTGCTGCGAAGCAATCAACAGGCCCGAACAAGCTGGCCTGTATTCATAACCTCCATAGCCGGCATCCTGTCCGTCATTGCCCTTGCCGGGCCGACATGGGAGCGTATCCCACAGCCCGTATTTCGCAATGATGACGCATTAGTCATCATCCTGGACCTGTCCCGTTCAATGGATGCCCAGGATATAAAACCTTCACGCCTGCAACGAGCGCGCTACAAAATTATCGATATACTGAAATCCCGCCCCGAAGGACAGGCCGCATTAATTGTTTATGCCGCTGACGCCTTTACGGTAACCCCCCTGACGGATGATGACGATACCATCATCTCCCAGCTACCCGCCCTCACCACAAACCTGATGCCGGCACAGGGCGCCCGCACCGACAGGGCACTCGCACTGGCTTCTCAGCTTCTCAAGCAAGCCAGCCAACCCGAAGGACGCATTCTGTTGATCACCGACGAGATTGAAGCCGGGCCGGGTGCGGCCGATCGGCCGATTGCAGACGGTTATGAACTTTCCATACTTGGAATGGGCACCCAGGATGGTGCGCCAATACCGATTCCCGGAGGAGTACTGAAGGACAAACAAGGCAACATCGTAATCGCCCGGCTGAATGGCAACAATTTACGACGCATTGCCCATGCGGGCAAAGGCCAGTACGCCACCGTCACCAGCAACGATAACGATATACGACAACTGGGACTGGACAAGCGCTTCTCCGTCAACGATGCGCCCGAAAAAAACGACGACCTCACATCAGACATCTGGAAAGAAGCCGGACCATGGTTACTGCTACCGGTTCTGCCGCTCGCTGCATTGGCCTTTCGTCGAGGCATCCTCGGCCTGGGTATCATTCTATTACTACCCGTTTCCCCACCCGCCGACGCCCTGGAGCCCGCGAATTTCTGGCGCAACCTGTGGCAGACACCGGACCAACAGGCCCAGAAACTGTTCAATAATGGCGAAATCACGGAAGCCGCCAACCGATTCGAACAGCCCTTATGGAAAGGCAGTGCCCACTACTCGGCAGCAAATTATGACAAGGCGCTGGAAATTTTTCAGTCCGCAAAAGGTGCCGCCGCCCGCTACAACGAAGGCAACACCCTGGCCAGACTCGGACGCTATGCAGACGCGATAAAATCCTACGAGCAGGCCATCCGGCAATCGCCCGGTCACAGCGATGCCATCCACAACAAAAAGCTGATAGCGCAACTGCTCGAACAGCGTAAACAGCAATCCTCCGCACCGACGCAACAACAGCACGAACCGCAGCCATCCGAAAATTCACAGGAACAGCAGGACCCTTCCGGGACACCGGCAAACAAACAGGCCCAAGCAGCACAAGACAAACGCAACAAAGAACCATCCGCCCACCAAAAAGGCACTGAATCGGAGCGGCCCTCACAGAAAGCGGCTGCCGAAGACCAACAGGCCGAGCAGCAGGACCGGCAACAGACGCCACCCCGACCATCCGATGCGCAACAACAGCAACCCGGACAAGAGGCCGCGGATGACCCAAAACCCGCCCCCCCTGCCGGGCCGGACAGAGAACAGATACTGGCCAGAGAGCAATGGCTGAATCGTATTCCCGATGACCCTGCCGGCCTGTTGAAACGCAAATTTCAATACCAGTATCGGCAAAAGGCCCGAACAGATGATGGAGGCAAACCTTGGTAAAACTATTCATACTGCCTGCTTTACTGCTGGCCATATTTTCCGTGCACTCCGCCACCATTACAGTCTCCACAGACCGAAACCCGGTGTCCCTCGGCGAAGCATTCAAACTCATATTCAAGGTACAGGGTTCGCAGCATGATGAACCGGACTTTACGCCCCTGAATGAGAACCTCCGTCTCCTCGGCACCAGCCAATCCAGCGCCGTCAGCATAAACAATGGCAAGACCAGTCGCGCCATAACCTACATCCTGACAGTTTCCCCATTGCAACAGGGAGAGCTTGTTATCCCTGCAATCAGCTTTGGCAGCGATACCAGCGAGCCGGTTACCGTAAAGGTACAGCCTGCGGACGACCGTCCGCAGCCGGGTGATTCCGGACAGAGTCGGCAGACCGATAACGAACAATTATTTTTAATAATTAAACCCGATGTAGCCGAACCCTATGTTCAGCAACAGGTCATCCTGAAGGTGAAAATATACTCGCAAACCCGCTGGACAAAAGCCGACCTGACCAGGATCAAATTCAAGGGCACGGCAGCCATATCCCGGCAGATTGGTAAGGAAAAGACCTACAAAGCCCAACACCAGGGTAAAAAATATACAGTGACTGAACTGCGCTTCGCCCTGTTTCCCCAGGCAAGCGGCGACCTCACCATACTGCCCTTTCGCCTGACCACCAGAATCGCCGCCGCCGCCCTGCGTGCACAACCAGCCCACACAACCAGGACCACCCACAGTAAACCCGTTAAACTGACCGTCAAACCGATACCCGCATCCTTTACCGGCAAGCACTGGGTTATTGCCCGGGACATCCAGCTACAGGAAGCCTGGTCATCGGAACTGGCCGAACTGCAAGCCGGCGAACCCGTCACACGCACACTGGCCATGATTGGAGATGGAGTCGGCGTAGGCCAGTTGCCCGGCATAGAGCTCGAAGACAGGCCCGGGATAAAAACTTACCCCGACCAACCCACCAACCAGGAACAGGCCGGACAACAAGGACTGCTCAGCACACGCACACAAAAATTTGCACTGATTCCATCAGATAGCGGCATACACGAACTGCCGGCCATCGAAATCCCCTGGTGGAACAGCACAACAGACAAAATGGAGACAGCCGTGGTTCCGGCAGTAAACCTGAACGTCGCCGATGTATCAGCAACCGCCGCAGCGCCACCACAGATGCACAATCCGACCGGCACAGACAAACCCGACACGGCACAAACACCACCCGCACACAAAGCACCGGAATCGTGGTACCGGCCTGACAATGCCAGCCGCTGGTTACTACTCAGCAGCCTGGCACTCTCGCTGCTCTGGCTAATCACCCTGAACGCCTGGTGGCAGGCCCGTAAGGCCCCGCCCAAAGAAAGCCCGCACAACCCGCCCCCCGATGCACCCGAAAACCCCGCAAAGGCGCGGCGTAATTTATGCGAAGCCTGTAAAACCAATCACCCCGAAGACATCCATATCGCCCTGCTGAACTGGGCCCGGGCAATCTGGCCCGAGCACCCGCCGCGCAGCCTGGAGGCACTTGCACAAAGACTGGCCCCACCCCTGTCCGACGAGATTCAATCCCTGTCCCGGCACCTCTATAGCGGCCATCCGACCGACTGGGACAGCCGCATCATTGACCAGCAGGCCGCGCAATTTACAGCGGCGGCAAACAGCCGCCCGCAGGCCACCTCCGCATCACTTGAGCCCCTTTATCGATAACGGCATCGATAACGGCATCGATAACAGCATCAATAACAGACACCGACTATTGACCCTCATATGCCAGCTCCATGGCAGGAATCCATAGCCGCGCACCCTCGGCATCACGGCCCCGCACCTGCACAAACATACCCTTCAAAGCAATAATAACCACAGCAGTCCTCTCATCTTTCGCGTATTCACAATCGCCAGTAATAATCAATCTGGCAAGCCCCATAATATTGTCAGCATTAGTATAATCATGATACTCCTTGATAGCCTGTTCGCTCTCGCAATGTAGCGCGCCACGGGTAAAATAACGGGCCTGACCTGCCAGAAAATGTCTCGCATACAGATCATCAGGCAGACTTTTATACAAGGCATTTCGGCAACCCGGCCCCGAATACGAACCCGCTCCGGAATAAATGAAGACAGCCGGCAGGATAACGGCGATAGTCGCGGCAAACATCCACTTAATACCGATCTGCATCCTGCACCATACCCGTTGCTCGACTCAGCGAACCGGCTCAATCAGCCTTTCGCATAGACCCGTTGCAGCCGGTTATAAATCTCATCGGCATACCCCCCCGTATCCGGAGGAACCTCAGCCAGAATATCGGCGAGATATTCATTATCCTCCCGGCCGTCCCAGACCTTGACATAACTGCCGTCCCCATAGCCATGATCCTGGCGAAACAGATTCAGCACATTTTTGCCGACATAGCAACGGAACAACGCCTCAAACGGCAGTTCAGCGGCCTGCATAAGCCCCGCAAAAATTCGAATATCGGCCGCCCGGGTTTGCAGCGACCTTAATGCCAGTTTTTCGATAGCCCCGCGCAGATCGCTGCACCCCTCCGGTTCCAGTAACTCAACAGCGATACGGTCCGCAATCCGGTCACGGCACTCGCCGGCCAACAGCAGGTCACTCATGGTAAAGTGCCATATATCAACAATCTCCAGCCTGACCTGTCCCATATCAGATTTCTGATACTTCCACCATTTCCAGCCATAGTGATCAAGCATTTCAGCGCATTCCGTCCATATCGCCCGATACCAGGCATTACCGGCCTGGCGCCAATCGGGATTGACCCGGCGGTTCATGGCATCCTGCATATCCAGCATGACCAGTATCTTATCTTTCATAATGGGTTTTCTGTGCCGGTTGAGATAATTTTACGACTTGCGCATCGAATCAACACGCAGCAGACCTGCCGATGCAGATTGAGGCGATGCAGATTGAGGGCCAGCGGTTCAAACCATACAATAACCGGGCGATAACTGCCACCATCAAAGGCAAAAGCGACCAGCCGCCTGCAGGCCCTGGAGCGTTTTTTCCGCCCCATCAACCTGATCAAAAAGAGATAAAGCCCATTTTCAGCAATCCCTGAAGGGCATTGCCTTTGGTTAGGGAATTATAAAGATTATTTGACAGGCTCAGGGGTAGAGCCTGTCCACTACCTCCAACACTCTGTCCAGCACAGAATCTGGAATCTTGTTCTTAATGTTTGGAACCATTACGCAGTTGCCGTTACTGTCTTCCCACAAGCGACCTTTTACGCTTTCTTTGTTTGTGGGCCGTAACCCGTTTTTTTTGAGTTGTTGTTCAAATTCATCCCTGTTCATTATTCTCATTGCCATGTGTATTTCCGGTCATGCAGCAGCAGGGACTAGGCTGTCAATGACAGATAATGGGAGCAATGCCCACCAAGGATTCGGGTCTTTGTCTTTTTTCAGGGATACCACCTTGCAGTCCACTTTATGACGAGAAGAATACAAAATGCGGATGGCTTCCGGCAGGTCATCAATGATTTCATCGAATTTTGGGTCAGCCAAAATGAACCCGGGAAGGTCCGGGCTTGTGGCAATATGCCAGCCGTCCTTTTCTTCAAAATTTATAGTGATCAAAACTCCACTGGCTTTCTCATTAAGGTTGTTCATAAGTTTTCTCCTTGATTCCATGGATTAAATTCCTTGAATACAGGATTATTAGTTGACAAAATTAGTCTGTATATGATATATTTGTATATACCATCCCTACAATAATAGCACAATCAATGAAGAAGCGAACGACCAGGATTCTGTCCATATTCGACCTGATGCAGATGTATCCGACCGAGGAATCTGCCTACCGGTATTTCGAGCAGTTGCGATGGGGCGATGATCCGGTATGCGTCAAGTGTGGATGCGTTGGCAAGATCGCCAAGCAGAAGAATTACAAGAAAGGATACTGGTGCGGGGACTGCCGCAGTTACTTCACGGCCTTCACCAATACGCCATTGGCGCATAACCGGGTGAAGGATCAGAGAAAGTGGATATTTGCCTCATACCTGTTGATGACGGCCCGCAAGGGAATCTCTGCCATGCAACTCAGCAAGGAACTGTCTGTCAGTTATCCGACTGCCTGGTACATGCTTCACCGATTAAGGCTGGCTTGTGGTGGCGGCATGGAAGCCTTGCAGGGAGAGGTTGAAATGGATGCGACCTATATTGGTGGCAAACGCAAGAACATGAGCAATACCCGGCGCAAGGCTCTCCGGGATACCGGACGCGGCACCGTGGGAAAGCAACCAGTAGTGGGTATGAGACAGCGGGGCGGCCTTACCAGGGCCGTTGTAGTGGATACGGAAAACAGTGATACAGTCCTGGGCCGGGTCCATGATAACGTAGAAGAAGGAACCACCATCTACTCGGATGAAGCAACCGCTTACAATGTCCTGAGGAAGAATGGATACAAGCATAAGAAGGTCAACCACAGCGCGAGGGAATACGTTAATGGTACGGCCCATACCAACGGCATAGAAAGCGTCTGGGCGCTGATTAAGCGGGGATACGACAGGGTTTATCACAACTGGAGCAAGAAGCACTGCCACCGGTATGTCAATGAGTTCACATTCCGGCTTAATGAGGGGGATGTTGAGCGAGACACCCGGGAACGGCTGGATAGTCTGTTTCAGGCCCTGGATGCGAAGACCATTACCTGCGAAACACTTACCTCATAATGGAAGACACCACATCTAATGCGGTTTTGAAATGTATGGACAATATGAAATTCATGTCATCACTGTCCGATGGGATTTTTAAACTCATTGTTACTTCCCCTCCCTACAACCTCGGGAAAACTTATGAAAGAAAGAGGTTGGCTGTTGATGATTATCTGGATGGTCAAAAGCAAGTCATCGCAGAGTGTGTGCGGTTACTACATGATAATGGATCAATATGTTGGCAAGTGGGAAACCATGTTGAAAAAGGAGAAATTGCTCCTTTGGATACGTTGCTGTACCCCATATTTGTATCTCATGGGTTGAAACTGCGTAATAGGATAATCTGGCACTTTGGACATGGTTTGCACTGCACAAAACGCCTTTCAGGGAGATATGAAACGATCAATTGGTGGACAAAGGGGGATGATTATGACTGGGACCTGGATGCAATCAGAGTGCCTGTAAAGTACCCGGGAAAACGATACTTTAAGGGTCCAAACATTGGAAAGTTATCCTCTAATCCTCTGGGGAAAAACCCCAGTGATGTTTGGATGTTTCCTAATGTGAAAAGCAATCATCCAGAAAAAACAAGCCATCCATGTCAGTTCCCTGTTGAACTCGTTGAACGGTTGGTTTTATCCATGACTGACCAGGGAGACACAATATTTGATCCATATATTGGAGTAGGTTCTGCTGCAATAGCGGCCCTGATGCATGGTAGAAAAGCCTATGGGTGTGATGTGGTAGAGGAATATATTGATATCGCGAGTGACCGAATCAACAAGTTGTATTCGGATCAATTGAAAACCCGTCCTATGGGAAAACCCATCTATGATCCATCCATGCCAAACGGAGGGCATTGATGAAGATAGAATCCACCTACTCTCACCTCAATGGAGAGGAATACCTGATGGTACATCACATGGATTTGTGGAAAGAGGTTAAGAATATAATTTCTGGTGTGAATGCCAATTCCTGTAAAACCAAGGTGTCACAGGAAAAGACGATGAAAGGGCGTTTGCTTTATTCTCCTGGGGATATGAACCTGGCATTTAAGGATGGATTCGAAAAAGCGGGTTGGGAAGAACGCAGAAATACCTTCTGGGTTACTTCTGATGAAAAAATCCTGCGGTCCGTTTATGACCAGCCACCAGATGAACAAAAATCCAAAATACTGTCTTCTGGCCAGACGCCCATCATGTCTTACAACCAAACTGATTTCGTTAAGGATAGAGTGGCTGTAGAAGTACAGTTCGGAAAGTATGCTTTTGTTGCCCATGATCTATTTGTAAAACATCTCGGTTTTTATGTGTCGGATATTATTGATGTGGGTATCGAGATATTGCCGATGAAAAAACTGGAACGCGAGATGTCTTCAGGCGTTCCTTATTATGAGCGTGACCTGCTCAATGTTATTCGTCAGGGGCGAGGGGTCCCTGCCGTTCCCTTAATACTGATTGGAGTATCATCATGAAAAAACCAGACAGAAAATCATTAGACAATGCCATGAAGGGCATCCTGAACGCGGGGCCGGTTTCAGCTGCGCCACTTCCATCCAGGAACAAGAAGAACATGAACCGCAAATTCCAAATGGAACTGGATCGCAAAAGCAGGCCGGTTATGTATGAAGGAGGTGGATCGAGGCTGGTTTGACCGACCCGACCCTGATTGGAAGGGCCTCTGTCAACTAATCTTTATAATTGCCTTTGGTTACTATATAGACATAATCCCCATTATTTCAAGCCGTCCCTTATAAATCCGCTAAATCCGCTAAATCCGCGGCCCATGCAGGCCACTTGAATTGACCTCACGGCAACTAAATCAGAAAAAAGTTTGCAATTATTCAAGAATGGGTCTAACGTTAGCTCAAATTGCCGGTATAAATCCGGGCCGGCACCTGCAACCGGCCCACAAGGCCGGTTGCACACCGTCAAGACACAAGGAGATAAACGTGGTCACAATGCCCCTGAAACGCGCTACAGGCAGCCATACACAATGTAATGCCCCCCTCTTCTCTACAAAATTAAGGCAATTATGATGAGTCTCACCCTCAATACAGGGCCGCGTTCGGCAGCCCGTCGCTTCACCTCTGCCCGCAATAGCCTCCTGGCCCGCGGGCTGATGGCCGTGTTGCTTGGTTTGCCGATGTGGGTCGGTTTGACAACCGAAGCCGCCGCGCAGGTAGGCGTAACCATCACCGAGACGGGCGGCAACACCAGGCCCATCGAAGGCGGTACCACGGACAGCTACGGCATGGTGCTGGACACACAACCGACCGCAGACGTGACCATCACAGCCACCTCAGGCACACCGGCCACCGCCACGGTCAGCGGCAGCCTGGTATTCACCAACGCCAACTGGAACATGGCGCAGAGCATCACCGTCACCGGGGTGAATAACGCCGTTGACGCCGCCAACCAGACAGTCACCATTACCCACGCCGCCACCTCCTCAGACACCGACTACAACCTCACCCCGGCCTCCGTCACAGCGACCGTGATCGACGACGAGCCTACGGTCGTTATCCTCGACCGTGTTGGTGAGGTTGGAGACGGAGTCATTAGCGAAGGCGCCGAAATATTCATTGGCATCAACCTGTCTCGAGCACTGGCTGCTGGCGAAACCATTGACGTGCCGCTGTCCATCGGCGGTACGGGGGTGACCACGGCCGACTGGAGCCTGATCATCTCGGTCGTCGGCCCAAATACCGGAGTGACCCTGTCGGGTCAGACCACGCCCACCCCGCAGGTGACCTTTGCGGGTGCAGGTGCCCGGATCGCCAACCTGAGACTGGTCACGGCAGAAGACAACACCGCCGAGGGCGACGGTTCCGAGACCTACACCATCGCCCTCGGCCCGAACGGCGGCGGTGCCAACGGCTTTGACCGCGCAACCCTGAACACCAATGTCGGCGGCGGTGCCGATCCGAGCAGCACCGCCAACAGCTTCAACGCGCGGGTCAACGACCCACCCGCACCGGACGTAATCATCACCGAGACAGGCGGCGGCACCACAGTGGCCGAAGCCGCCGGCACGGACATCTACGGCATGACGCTGGACACACAACCGACCGCAGACGTGACCATCACAGCCACCTCAGGCACACCGACCACCGCCACGGTCAGCGGCAGCCTGACCTTCACCAGCGCCAACTGGAACATGGCCCAGACCATCACCGTCACCGGGATGAATAACGACGACGACGCCGCCAACCAGGAAGTCACCATTACCCACGCCGCCACCTCCACGGACGCCCGCTACAACATCACCCCGGACCCCGTCACAGTGACGGTGACCGACGACGAACCCACGGTCGTTACCCTCGGCCGTTCTCCTAACATCACCAGCGCCATTAACGAAGGCAGTGCAGTATCCATTCTCGTCGCCCTGTCTCGACCACTGACTGTTGGCGAAACCATCGACGTGCCGCTGTCCATCGGCGGTACGGGGGTGACCCCGGCCGACTGGAGCCTGGTTATTGCATTTGCCGTAGCTGGAGTGACCCTGTCGGGTGAGACCACGCCCACCCCGCAGGTGCGCTTTTCGGGGGCGGGCGCCCAGAGCGTCAGCCTGGGACTGAGAGCAGCAGAAGACGACACCGTCGAGGGCGACGGTTTCGAGATCTACACCATCGCCCTCGGCCCGGACGGCAACGGTGCCAACGGCTTTGACCGCTCAACCCTGAACACCAATGTCGGCGGCGGTGCCGACCCGAGCAGCACCTCCAACAACTTCGACCTGCGGGTCAACGACCCACCGGGCATAACCATCACCGAGACGGCGATAACGATTGACGAGGGCGATGAGGGCACATACACCGTAGTGCTGGCCACACAACCCGGCGCCGCAGTGACCATCACGCCCACCTCGGGTACATTGGCCACCGCCACGGTCAGCCCGTCCGCCCTGACCTTCACCACCGCCAACTGGAACACGGCCCAGACCATCACCGTCGCCGGGGAAGATAACAACGCCGACGCCGCCAACCAGGCAGTCACCATTACCCACGCCGCCACAGGCGACTCCACTTACAGCGCGCTCGACCTGGACTCCGTCACAGCGACCGTGACCGACGACGACCCCACGCTCGTTGCCCTCGCCCGCGTCGGCAGCACCGGTGCCGTTGGCGAAGGCGGCACGGTGGGTTTCACCATCACCCTGAGTCGGGGACTGGTCAGCGGCGAGATCATCGATGTGCCGCTGTCCATTTCCGGCACGAATGTCACCACGGACGACTGGAGCCTGGCGCTCGATAGCTCCTCCAGTAACACAGGCGTGACCCTGTCGGGAGAGGCCACAGCCACCCCGCGGGTGCGCATTGCGGGTTCCCGGATCGCCAACCTGCAGCTGACCGCGACGGCCGACGGCATCGCCGAGGGCGGCGGCGAAGGCTCCGAGACCTACACCATCGCCCTCGGCCCGAACGACGCCAGCGCCAACGGCTTTGACCTTGCAACCCTGGGCACCAATGTCGGCGGCAGTGCCGACCCGGACAGCAGCGCCAACACCTTCAATGTACAGATCAACGACCCCCCTCCGGTGGGCGTGACCATCACCGAGACGGGCGGCAACACCAGACCCATCGAAGGCGGCACCACGGACAGCTACGGCATGGTGCTGGACAGCCAACCGACCGCAGACGTGACCATCACAGCCACCTCAGGCACACCGACCACCGCCACGGTCAGCGGCAGCCTGGTATTCACCAGCACCAACTGGAACATGGCGCAGAGCATCACCGTCACCGGGGTGAATAACGACGACGACGCCGTCAATCAGGCAGTCACCATCACCCACGCCGCCACCTCCTCAGACACCAACTACAACCTCACCCCGGACCCCGTCACAGCGACCGTGATCGACGACGATCCGACCACCGTGACCCTGGCGGGCGCAGCGGGTAATGTTCTCGCAGGAGACGACAAACAGATCACCGTCACCCTGGGCCGCGGTCTGATGAACGGCGAGACACTGCCGGTGCGGCTGACCTTTGGCGGTAGCGCGACACCGGGCACCGACTACACCGTGACCGGCGCCACGGCGACCGGTATCACCTACACCGGCCTGGGCGGCGCCGTCGGCACGGTGACCTTCACCGGCCCGGCCTCGGGCACCACGGCCACCACCGCCACCCTGACCCTGAGCGCAGTCAACGCCGGCGTCACAGTGGACATCGACCTGGGCACCCTGGACGCCGACTCCGGCACCGGCCTGAGCGGCGGCGCGGCCGGCACGGACAACCTGGCGGACTTCAACATTGTCACCCCGGGCGTCACCGTCACCGAGACGGGCGGCGGCACCACAGTGGCCGAAGCCGGCGGCACGGACAACTACGGCATAAGGCTGAGCACGCAGCCGAGCGGCAGCGTGACGATTACAGCGGAATCCGACACAACAAGTGCGGCCACCGTGACCCCGACGACCCTGACCTTCACCACGGCCAACTGGAATGCGGCCCAGACCTTCACGGTGACAGGCATCGACAACAACCGTGATGACGCCATGAACCGACGCATAGCGACCATCAGCCACGCAGCGGCGTCCACCACAGACACCAACTACGTTTCCAGTCTCGACATCGACGACGTGGAAGCCACCGTCACCGACGACGACGTACCGGTGCTGACGGTATCGGTAGAGGACGACCACACGGACATCGTCGAGAATGGCGCCGAGCGCACCATCGTCGTGACCTCCGACATCCCCATTGACGGTAGAGTGAGTTACGGGTCCCCTATTACCCCTAATAATTTGGATCCCACGATAACTGATACCTTTCTCACCACTGGCGACACTCCGAGCCAAACATTTGTGATAGCTTCCGACCCAGACAACGAAAACAACACGGACGACCCGCCGGGGCGGACAGGAACCACCGGCATCATGGCCGGTACCGGTTACACCCTGGGCGATCCCAGCACCGTGACCTTTAGGATCATTGACGACGATCCGACCACCGTGACCCTGGCGGGCACGGCGGGCAACATCAACGAGGGCGCCAGCGTAGAAATCACCGTCACCCTGGGCCGCGAGCTGGTCAGCGGCGAGGTGCTGCCGGTACCGCTGACCCTGGGCGGCACCGCGACACGGGGCACGGACTACACCCTGACCGGCACCCCGGCGAACAATATCGCCTACAACATCCCGGACACCGGCAACGTCGGCACGGTGACATTTACCGGCCCGGCCTCGGCCACCGCCACCCTGACCCTGACCGTGCAGACCGACACCACATCCGACGCCACCGAGACCATCGACATCGGTCTGGGCACCCTGGACGATACCTCCGGCACCGACCTGGAAGGCGGCGCGGCCGGCACAGACAGCCTGACGGACTTCACCATCATGGAGCAGCCGACCATCGTGCTGCCGCCGACCCTGACGGTCGCAGAAGGCGATACCGATGGTGTCGGTTACCCGGTGAGACTGGCCACCGAACCGACGATGAGTACCACGATAACGGTCACCGGTCAAACCGGCACCGACCTGACGCTGGATACCGCCAGCCTGACATTCACGACGGGCAACTGGGACACGGCGCAAATGGTCACGGTCACGGCGGGTGAAGATCCCGACGCCGCCACCGATGTGGTGCCGCTGACGCACACGGCCACCGGCGGCAACTACGACGCATTGACGGCGGTTATCAGGGTCAGCATCACCGACAACGACACGGCGGGCGTAACCATCACCGAGACGGGCGGCACCACCAGACCCATCGAAGGCGGCACCGCGGACAACTACGGCATGACGCTGGACACACCACCGATCGCAGACGTGACCATCACAGCCACCTCAGGCACAGGGGCCACGGTCAACCCCGGCAGCCTGACCTTCACCAGCGCCAACTGGAACATGGCGCAGACCATCACCGTCACCGGGGCGGATAACAACGCCGACGCCGTCGATCAGACAGTCACCATTAGCCACGCCGCCACCTCCACGGGCGACTCCACTTACAACGGGCTCGACCTGGACGACGTCACAGCGACGGTGATCGACGACGAGCCCACGGTCGTTGCCCTCGCCCGCATCGACAGCACCGGTGCCGTTGGCGAAGGCGGCACGATAGGTTTCACCATCACCCTGAGTCGGGCACTGGCCAGCGGCGAGATCATCGATGTGCCGCTGTCTATTTCCGGCACGAATGTCACCACGGACGACTGGAGTCTGGCGCTCGATAGCTCCTTCAGCAACACAGGCGTGACCCTGTCGAACCAGGCCACAGCCACCCCGCGGGTGCGCATTGCAGGTTCCCGGATCGCCAACCTGCAGTTGACCGCGGTGGCCGACGGCATCGCCGAAGGCGGCGGCGAAGGCTCGGAGACCTACACCATCGCCCTCGGCCCGAACGACGCCACCACCAACGGCTTTGACTTTGCAACCCTGGGCGGCACCAATGTCGGCGGCGGAGCCGACCCGGACAGCAGCGCCAACACCTTCAATGTACAGGTCAACGACCCTGCCTCGGCGAGCGTGACCATCACCGAGACGGGCGGCGACACCACAGTGGCTGAAGCCGGCGGCACGGACAACTACGGCATGGTGCTGAGCACACAACCCACCGCAGACGTGACCATCACAGCCACCTCAGGCACACCGGGCACCGCCACGGTCAGCAGCAGCCTGGTATTCACCAACACCAACTGGAACATGGCGCAGAGCATCACCGTCACCGGAGTGAATAACGCCGCCGACGCCGCCAACCAGGAAGTCACCATTACCCACGCCGCCACCTCCTCAGACACCCGCTACAACCTCACCCCGGACCCCGTCACGGCGACGGTGATCGACGACGAGCCCACGGACGTTGCCATCGCCCGCACCGGCAGCACCGGTGCCGTTGGCGAAGGCGGCACGGTAGGTTTCACCATCACCCTGAGTCGGGGACTGGTCAGCGGCGAGATCATCGATGTGCCGCTGTCCATTTCCGGCACGAATGTCACCACGGACGACTGGAGTCTGGAGATCGATAGCAGCTTCGGCAACACAGGCGTGACCCTGTCGAACCAGGCCACCGCCACCCCGCGGGTGCGCTTTTCGGGTTCCCGGACCGCCAACATGCAGCTGACCGCGACGGCCGACGGCATCGCCGAGGGCAGCGGCGAAGGCTCGGAGACCTACACCATCGCCCTCGGCCCGAACGACGCCACCGCCAACGGCTTTGACCTCACAACCCTGGGCACCAATGTCGGCGGCGGTGCCGACCCGGACAGCAGCGCCAACACCTTCAATGTGCAGGTCAACGACCCTCCTCCCCCCTCGGCGGGTGTGACCATCAGCGAGATGGCGATAATGATTGACGAGGGCGATGAGGGCGCGTACACCGTGGTGCTGGACACGCAACCGGCCAGCAGCGTAGAGATTACAGTGGAATCCGACATGACCAGTGCGGCGACCGTGGGCACAAACAGCGCCAGCCTGACATTCACGGCGAGCAACTGGGATACGGTACAGACCGTGACGGTGACGGGCGTCGACGACAATGTTGTCGGTGACCGCACGGCGACCATCAGCCATAGTATAGACACCGGCGACGGCGACGGTGCGGGTTACCCGGATGACGGTAGCCTGACCATAGGTTCCGTGGCAGTCACGGTCACCGATGATGACCTGCCGGAAGTCTCATTCGCCGTGGCCAGCTTTACCACCAACGAAGGCTCGGGCACGTACAACGTAGTGGTCAATCTAAGTCCGGCGCCAGCCGCGAACACCACGATCGCCTACACCGTGGCCGGCACAGCGACACCCGGCACCGACTACACCACGCTGACCGGCACGGTCGTGGCGTCTGCGAGTGCCTCCAGCGTTAATATTCCCGTGGTCATCACCGATGACAGCACACAAGAGGGCAGCGAGACGGTCATACTGACCCTGGCCGCAGGTTCGGGTTACACGGTGGGCACCGGTCGTGTGCACACACTGACGATCACCGACAACGACGCGGGCGTGACCATCAGCGAGGCCAGGGTAACGGTCGCTGAGCCTGACGGTACAGACATCTACACCCTGGAGCTGAACACACGACCAGCCGGCAATGTGGAGATTACGGTGGCCTCCGACACGCCCGGTGCGGCGACCGTGGCGCCGCTGAGCCTGACGTTCACGGCGGGCAACTGGAATACGGCGCAGACGGTGACGGTGACGGGCGTCAACGACAACGTTGGCGGTAACCGCACGGCGATCATCAGCCATAGTATAGACAGCGGCGACGGCGACGGTGCGGGTTACCCGGATGGTCTGGCCATAGCCACAGTGGCAGTCACGGTCACCGACGACGACGAGCCGGTCGCCTCGTTCGCCGTGCCCAGCTTCACCACCAACGAAGGCTCGGGCACGTACAACGTAGTGGTCAATCTAAGTCCGGTGCCGACCGCGGCCACCACGATCACCTATACCGTGGCCGGCACGGCGACACCCGGCGACGACTACACCACGCTGACCGGCACGGTCGTGGCGTCTGCGAGCGCGTCCAGCGTTAATATTCCCGTGGCCATCACCGATGACAGCACAACACAAGAGGGCAGCGAGACGGTCATACTGACCCTGGCCGCAGGTTCGGGTTACACGGTGAGTAACACCGATCGTGTGCACACACTGACGATCGCCGAAAACGACGCGGCACCGGTCGGTACGGGGGCGATGCAGGAGATGCAGGCGGCACAGGAAGCCTGGCTGCCGCGTTTCGGTCTGACGGCGGTAGAGCATCTGCTGGGCGGCCTGGATTACCGCTTGTCGGTGGCCGATCAACCTGGGCTGTCGGGCAATGTGAGTGGCCTGTCCGCCGGTCGTGCGCTGCATGGGGGCGGTAATGGAACCGGCACGGGATATGGTTTGGGCACGGACGGCTTCGGCCAGGGCGGAGGCGGCGGTGATGGCCTGGGTGCCGGTTCGGTTGACCGGATGTTGAATCTGTCACGTTCGCTGTCGCTGCGCGATATGCTGCGCGGCAGCCGCTTTGTGCACCGCGGCGGAGAGAACGGAGTTTCGGTGTGGGGTCAGGCGTCGTACTCGCGCTACGAGGATGGCCAGGACGGCATCACGGTGGATGGCGATGTGACCACCGGCATGCTGGGCGTGGATCGCGACAATGGTCGCACGCTGCTGGGTCTGGCGCTGTCGTACAGCGACGGCGATGGCGACTGGAGCGGCACTGCGGAACAGGGCGAGTTGTCGAGCACGCTGACCTCGCTGCTGCCGTATATCCGGCATAACGTCACCGAGAGATTGCAGTTATGGGCAGCGGCGAGTTATGGCCGTGGCGAACTGGAGCAGACCCTGGAGCAGACTTCGGCCACGATGAGTACGAAGCATGACATCGAGCAGACCTCGGCCTCGGTCGGTGTACGCGGCACGCTGCTGGAGCGCCCGCTGGAAGAGGGCGGCCTGACGCTGACGCTGATCTCGGATGCGGCATTGGCGCGTATTGAGTCGGACGATGCCGACGGTGTATCGGGCATGACGGCGGACACGGAGCGTTTCCGAATGGGTCTGGAGTGGTCCTGGCAGTTGCCGCAGGCGGACGGTGGCCGGTTGATTCCGGAACTGGAGTTGGGGATGCGCTATGACGGCGGCGATACCAGCGACGGCCTGGGCGTGGAACTGGGCGGCGGTATCAGTTGGCAGTTGCCCTCCAAGGGCCTGACCATTGACCTGCGTGGCCGGCGCCTGCTGGATCATGAGGCCGCCGAGCGGCGTGAGTGGGGCGTGTCCGGTTCGCTGCGCTATGAACGGCAGCCGGGTTCCGCTCATGGGCCGTCGCTGAGTCTGCGTCAGGAATACGGCACCGCTCCGGCCTCGGGTGGCCTGGATCGGCTGTTGTCGGATTCGCTGTCGGACGCACTGGAAGAGGATTCATCGCAACCCGGCCCGGCCTCCGGTCGCTGGAGCCTGGAGGGCGAGTGGGGCCTGGCCCTGAGTGACGGCGCCACCGGCATCCCGTATGCGGGCCTGTCGTCGTCCGATTCCGGGCACGACCTGACCCTGGGCTGGCGCCTGTTGTCGGCACCGGGCACCCTGGATACCGAGTTGGACGTCAAGGCGCTGCGCCGCCGGGATGGTGAAGGCAAAACCAACCACGGCATCGGCGCACAGTGGAAGCTGCGCTGGTAGTCTCTGGCATGGCCGCCGCGGGGCATCGCTCCCGGCGGCTATTGCTGTAATACCCGCCGCCCCGTTGTGTTTCCGGCGGGGTTTCTATTTGGCAGCCGGGTCGGCTGAGGCTGTTTCCGGCTAACGCCCTTTAATATCAAGCAGGCTGCTGTGATGTTGCCTTATCGCTACTGGGCCTGGACAGTTCCCTATCGGTTGTGGCCCTTTATGCTATTCTCGCTGGTACGCAACTGACGGCCAACCCGTGGCCCTGCCGCTGTTCCGGGAAATTTCAACTGTCATGCCGCTTTATGGACGATATCAACCTCAAGAACACCGATTACTATATCAATCGCGAGCTCAGCCTGCTGGCGTTTAATGAGCGTGTTCTGGCGCAAAGCAGCCTGGCGGATGTGCCTCTGCTTGAACGTCTGCGTTATCTGTGTATTTCATGTACAAACCTGGATGAGTTCTTTGAAGTCCGGGTCTCGAGCGTAAAGCAGAAAATGGCGGTATCCAGCGTGTCTGTAACCCCTGATGGCCTGACGCCCGCAGATAATATGAAGGCCATTGGCGTGCGGGCGCACTACCTGGTGGAAAATCAGTACCGGGTCTTGAACGAAATCCTTATACCGGCGCTGGAAGCGGAAGAAATACGTTTCATACGGCGCAGTTACTTTACTCCGCAACAGGAAAAATGGATTCACGATTTTTTTACTGAAGAACTGTTGCCTATTCTGACTCCCATCGGCCTTGATCCGGCTCACCCTTTTCCGCGCATTATTAATAAGAGCCTGACTTTTATTGTTTCGCTCAAGGGGAAGGATGCGTTTGGACGAAGCATCCGCCACGCGGTTGTGCAGGCCCCTCGCGCACTGCCACGTATTATCCGATTGCCGCCGGATATGGAGGGCAACGGCCCATATGATTTCGTTTTTCTGTCCTCCATCATGCACAGCTATGTATCGGAAATATTCCCGGGCATGAAGGTAACGGGTTGTTATCAGTTCCGAATTACGCGAAATTCGGAACTGTTTGTTGATGAAGAGGAGGTCGACGATCTGTTACGCGCCCTGGAGGGCGAATTAATGCAGCGCAATTATGGCAGTGCCGTTCGTCTTGAAGTCGCCCATGATTGCCCGGATGATCTGGTCAAGCTCCTGCGTACCGAATTTCGCCTGAGCGAGGAAGACGTTTATCAGGCCAACGGACCGGTTAATCTGAATCGCCTGTCGGCGGTATGCGATATTGTCGAGCGACCGGACTTGAAGTTCAGCCCGTTTTCACCTTCTACTCCTGCGGCACTGGAAGATGCGACAAATATATTCAGTATTATTCAAAAGCAGGACATCCTGTTGCACCACCCTTTCCAGTCTTTCCGCCCGGTTATCGAGTTTTTATTACAGGCGGCCAGAGATCCGGATGTGCTGGCCATCAAGCAGGCCCTGTACCGGTCCGGCCCTGACTCGGCCGTTGTTAACGCCCTGGTGAAGGCGGCGGAAAACGGTAAGGAGGTCACCGTCGTTGTTGAGCTTCGTGCCCGCTTCGATGAAGCGGAAAATATCGTGCTGGCAAACAAGTTGCAAAAGGCCGGGGCCCATGTCGTGTATGGCATCGTAGGTTATAAGACACATGCCAAGATGATTCTGGTTGTGCGCCGTGAGGGCAGCAAAATGATGCATTATGCCCATCTGGGAACCGGTAACTATCACGCAAGAACTACAAAACTCTATACGGATTACGGCCTGCTCACCTCCAATAAGGCGATATGCCGGGACGTGCAGCATGTTTTCATGCAACTGACCCGGCCGGGACAAAAGCCCGAGCTGAAAAAGGTGCTGCAATCACCCTTTACGCTGCATGAAACGATGTTGCGGCTAATCGCTCGCGAAGAAGAAAATGCCCGCACCGGCAAGCCTGCCAGAATTATTGCGAAGATGAATTCCCTGGTCGAGCCCGGAACTATTCGTGCGCTGTACCAGGCTTCAATGGCAGGCGTGGAGATAAGACTGGTTGTGCGCGGAATCTGCTGCCTGCGCCCCGCAATCGAAGGGGTTTCCGAGAATATCCGGGTGTGCTCGATTATCGGCAGATTCCTTGAACATACCCGCATATTTTATTTCCACAACGAAGGTGACCCGGAAATCTATGGCTCCAGCGCCGACTGGATGGACCGCAACCTGTTCCGCCGGGTGGAAATGGCCTTCCCGGTAGAGAATAAAAAATTACGTGATCGTATTATTGAAGAACTGAACCTCTACTTGAGCGATAACACCCAGGCCTGGTTATTAAAACAGGACGGACAATATGAGCTTTTAACCGGTGGCGAAGAAAGCTGCTCCGCCCAGCAGGCGCTATTGGAGAAGTTTGTTTCTTGATGCGTCGGGAGACAGGATCCCCGGATTGCCTGGTTCTATGCGTTCTTGAACGATTCGGATGCTGAGATTTCAAGGTCCGTGATTTTGGCGTTGGAAAACTATTCGCTAAAGACGGCCTCATTTCACGGTTATCCCGGCTTCTCTGACTGTATCAAGCAGGACGAAGATGACAAAGATGGTATTCTCCATGCACGGCTGATTAACATACTGAGCCACGGTAATGATTCGCTGTTTGAACCGCGTGAAATGCAGGAAGAGAACAAGCAGCATTTCAGAAAGATACTGAGCGACTTCATGGCGAATTATCGGTTCAACTCCGAGTTGTTCCCGAAATGAGCAACAGCTTCTCTCCCTGCAATCGAGACGGAAACATGACTGAACAACCACCACGCTGGCACTATCGATTCAATAACTACCGTCGGGCCTATACCTTGTTGCTTGAAGCAATGGAGCAGCAACGTCCATTGACGCAACTGGAAAAAGAAGGTGTGATTCAACGATTTGAATACACCATGGAGCTGGCATGGAAAACCCTGAAAGATTATCTGGAAAGTGAAAATATTGTATTGGAGCAAATCACCCCCCGCACGGTGATCCGCAGGGCTTTTGAGGCGCAGGTCATTCGGCAGGGTGATGTCTGGCAAGACGCCCTGGATGCACGCAACAAAATGTCACATACCTATCACCTCGAAAAGTTTGAACAGGTCATTGATGCCATTCGCAAGCATTACCTCGCGGCTTTTGGGGAGCTATATGAGTTTTTACTGGGAAGGCAGGTGGAGGGAGATTCGTCGTGAGCACGGATATGGGGTTGAGTGCCGGACAACTGCAGGTGATTACCGATATTCTGGCCTCGGCTGGGCCACAGATTGAACAGGTCAAGGTGTTTGGTTCCCGTTCAACCGGGCAATTCCGTGCAAACTCTGATCTTGATCTGGTGATTTATGGCACAGCCGATGATGCGTTGTGTGATCGGTTATGGACGCTCTTTTATGAAAGCAGTTTACCTTTTGGTGTGGATGTTAAAAACTACCGCACCATCGACTATCAGCCACTGAAAGATCATATTGATGCAGGCGCCCGCCCATTTCTGGTCTGCAATGGTGCGTTTTTGCAGCAGGCAGGCAAAGCGCCACATTAGTACGACGACGGAAGAAGAACTCAACCACAGCCATTCGGCTGTTGCTGCCTCAGTCAATAACGCCCTGGTGAGGGGCTAAAAACAGGCTGGCAGGTCTATTCGTGCATCAATAATCTCAATCCTTGTCCCGGCATTGGGTTGCAATCCCTTCTCCTAGGCAGGCCCAACACCGGTTGCACATGGCCCTTTTTGGCCTTGACCAACTTCAAATTCAACCTTCTGTCCTTCATTAAGTGTTGCGTATTCGCCGCCACTTTTAATTTCTGAATGATGAACGAAGAGATCTTTTCCGCCGTCATCGGGCGTGATAAAACCGTAGCCTTTAGCTGCATCGAACCACTTAACTGTACCTTTACTCATTTTCAATTTCCTAATATTAATGGTGAATCATAATTGTAGTTCCGCATTCAAATTCACCTTTTCGAAGCAGAAATAGGGATTTACTGCACAACCACCTGACAATTGAATCAGGGACCGGAAGGGGCGTAACCTCTGGAGGTCCCTTTGCATTCATTTGTTAGAATGATCTCCTGTACTATTGATTGTAGAGCACGTTTAAATAAGTCACCTCATATTAGCAGCAACTGTAGTAACAATCGACTCGATGGCTACCCCTTATCAGGGTTTCTTCCAGTGGCTTTAAGGCTATTGGCTCTACCTTGCTTATAATAACTGAAGAACCACGCGTAAGCTACCCTATTTAAGACAGCTCTTTTTACTCTGGCCCGGAGAATGATTTTCACGAAGGTGGCAAGCAACGCCGCTGAAGGAAATTGTTCAGAGTTTCCTTAGATTTTATCATTCGTGTGGTAATTGATAGCGAATTCGAATTGTAGAGCTCAGGCCGCCTGGAGTTTCGTGAATGATTATGTCTCCAGTTTTCATTATGGAGCGCATCACGGCGCATACTGTGGGCATGCGGTGATTCGGGCCATCAATACGGCCGACGACCTTCTTATGAATTCGGCCTGAGGTTATTTCTACCGCGTCGAATCCCTGTTCGTATGCCCGGGAAAGCAACCGGCAAAGCTCTAATCGTAATTCTTTGCTATGTAACACCGAGCTTGCCCTCGAAATGAATAGCTGATTGGGGGAGAGTGGGGTTCCAGTCTTGTGCCGGACACATCCGGCCCTCAGATGCCTTGAGTATACCGGTATAGAGTATTTGAGCAAGCTCCCTTCATTAGTAAAGTCCTTTTTGGCCTTGGCCAGTTTGCGGTATTTGAAGAATTGGAAAACGCTGCCCTGGATGACGCCCGGACGTATAATCGGTTCCTTGAAAAGTTTGGTTTGTCGGTTGGCGGCGGCGAACCGTGATGTGGTGAACCCCAGTGCATCAGAAGCCGAAGCAGGCGCAGCCATAACCTACTCAGGAATTTACTCATAAATCATCGTAAGCTAAACTATGCAGCATAGAGCAGAAACAGACCTCGTACTGACGCACCATGAATCTCGATAAAGTCACTGCCCTGACTCAGGCGCTACTTGCCTTTGCCCAAGAAAAAGGCTTTGGTGGTTTGATTATCACCGTGCTTACCAAGCTCATTTACCTTGCAGATGTATATTACGCTCGAAAAAATGGAGGCGAAGTCTTCACGGGTGTCCAGTGGAAATTTCACGACTTTGGCCCTTATTCATATCTGTTGTCGGAAACGATTAAAAAGGAAATTCCAAACATACAGGTGGAATCTGGTGAATCAAGGGATCAAGGTCATGCCTTTACTCTGATTAAGCTATCCGATTATGGTAGTCAAGCGACCATGCAGGATACAGGCCTGGGTATAGAAGTAACCTCATTGCTGGAATCAAAGCTGAAAAAATTTGGTAGTGATCTGAATGCTCTCCTTGAGTATGTTTATTTTCATACTGAACCAATGGAAGGTGCCACGCCCGGTGATATTCTGGATTTTAACAAATGTCAGACAATCAGCTGCAAGGACTTTCAGCCTCTCGGTCGGAAAGGTCTTTCTAAGAATAAAATTAAGAAGGGCAGGCAATTACTTGCCGCATTGAGTGCCAAAAATAAAGCCAAACAAAGTTTATTGGGTAGATATACCCCACCAAAATATGACGAGCACTATAATCATGTTCATGAACTTTTCGACAATACAGAAGACGCCTCCTCCGACCACGTTGCTGATTTAACCTTCGAGAAAACTAAAAGCGGCTAGTCAATGAATAGCAATATGGCGCTTTCAGACTTTTGTGGTCCATTTTATGCCACAACAGGCCAGGAGAATGGAGTAGGACAAATAATTTATTGCCCGGTGACGTTTCAAGATAGAACACCATTGATCGCAGACATTACTCGCGCAGATGGTAGAGAGCATAAAAAAGCCGACTTCAAGATCAGAAAATACCAGGAAGCAGTCGATTTTAAGGGGAAAAATCGTCTCCCCGTTGCTGCACTAAGCAATCTCGAAAATAAGTGTGAGGCCATTATTTCCATTGGAAAAGTCAGACCGTGCCTTATCATAGGAAAAGTGGGGCAAGTCAATCCCAATTTACTGCCTGTTGGATGGCAACGAAACAAAGCACTCAACGCATTCGACCCACAATACCTTTTGGCTCCTGTTTACAGCGTGGCCAGTGTGCATGAACCGAGCGCATTCGGCCCCATCATTACGGCGAGAATAAAAGCAGCCATGTATTCGGAGTTTATGTTTTTGCCCAAAAATGAACCAGCGCTTCCGAATGACTCAATCTGTCGATTCGATAGAATATTTCTTTCCCCATTAACATCGGCAGTACGCCATAGAGATTTATGGCTACATGGAGATGCAATGAATTTCCTGAATCAACAGCTTTTCTGGATGCTTGGTCAGGAGCCCGAAAAGGAGTTTTTAGAGTTACGGGAACTCTTGTTGGAAGACTTATCTGATGAGGCTGCCGAATAGTTTTTTCGATTCTGGCAGCCTGTGGAAATTGCAGGCGGGCTGGCAGGTCTATTCGTGTATCAATGGTTTCAGCTCTTATCCCAATATCGGGTTGCAATCCCTTCTCCCAGATCCGCTTCTATAAGGCGGTTGCGAATCTCCAGTAGTTTTTCAATCAATGTCGGTTCTGATTTTTCATAGGCCTTTGCATCGGGTCGGCGCTTAACTACTGTCCCCAGTAGCTCCGTAATCGCATTGCCAATGGAATTCTGGCTGATTGTCGTTATCAGGTCTCCAACGTCATTACGGTATATCAGTTGTTTGAAGGCCGGTTGCCGGCGGATCAAGTTGGCGTATCTGGCGTCTTTGATACAGCGGTTGCGCACCATTCTGGCTGTTTTCAGGAAATCATTGTCAAACAGCAAAATATTTTCCACTGCCGCCGGGAAATAAAGTCCTTTGGGCTTTGGTGCGTTGCGTATGGATACCTGGGAAAAGAATGTCCTGTAAAAATCGATAAAGCCTTTCAGCAGAACATCGTATTCTTTCCAGTTCATTGGTGTGGCCCAGTGCCTTACGATACATCAGCAGACCTTCAGGGTTGGCTAACAGGCCATTGTTATGTATCAGGTCATTGAGGTTTTCGGCGCTGTTGAAAAACTCGTTAGGTGTCATGCCCTCTGGGGTATCCAATGGGATTGGGCGAAAAGGGGTGGCAATTTTTCTGGGGCTGCATTCCATTGCGTTTTTCCTTTTTTGAGGCATACCGGCGGGCATTTTAGCAATTAACGGGGCTTGCTTTGGCGGGTATTTTGCCTGTCCGGGCAGGTTGCTATCTGATGCGTCAGTCCGGGATTTGTAACCGAACGCCGCTACCTTCAAGCCAGAGCTGCTCCTGCTCCAGATCCGCTTGTGTCAGGGGGTGTTGTTTAAGCCATTGCGCATTTAACATCAGTTGAATCTCATCTTCATCCACGCTCATACGAATTTCGGGCGGCTGTTCTTCACTTCGCCTCCGGTTAAACAGCACTGCAAGCCGCAGTAAAATAATCAGGCGTTTCATCAGTGTCATTTTCTCCGGCTTAAAGCGCTCCAGTGTCTGGATGGAGAGTTTTCGCCGGTGCAAACGAACCAGAATCGACAGGACCTCTTGTTCCTGACGGGAGAAGCCGGCCAGGTCCATGTGCTCCAGGATATAGGCACCATGTCTGTGGTGTTGACTGTGCGCTATCATCAGCCCGATTTCATGTAGTTGGGCTGCCCACTGCATTACCAGCTTGTGCCGTCGCTTCAGGTCCCAGTCATCTTTCACCTGCCTGAAAAGATAAGTCGCCAGATCTCTGACACGTTTGGCCTGATTTTGGTCAATATGATGCCGCTTCATCAGGTCACGCACGGTCTCCGAGCGGGTATCATGTTCTTTGCTGCGGCCGATCAGATCAGCCAGTACTCCCTCTCGCAGGGAGCCATCGGAAATTCGCATATGCCTGATTCCCAATGAACGAAAGATTGCCGTCATTACCGCAGCGCCGCCAGCGAATACCGGTCGTCGGTGTTCACCAAGACCTGCCGGATTCAGATGGTCAACATGACCGGCATCAACGATTTCCATCAGCAAGCGTTCCAGCGCCGTGGGTGTAATTCCCCCTTCGCTGAAACCAGACTCGCGCACAACCCGTTCAATGGCGCGCACGGTCCCGGAAGTGCCGATTACGTCAATCCATTCGAGCTGTTTGAATTTCGCCACATGCGGCTCCAGTTCAATGCTGGCTGCCAGTATGGCCTGGCGCATTCGTGAAGCCGTGATTTTTCCTCCGGTGAAAAATTTTTCACTACTGCTGACGCAACCCATATCCAGGCTTGCAAGATGCATCGGCGTCGTTACATCGCCAATAATCAGCTCGGTGCTCCCACCTCCGATATCGATCACCAGGCGCAGGCCCAAATTTTCCTTGAGGGTCTCGGAGACGCCAAGGTAGATAAGACGCGCTTCCTCAATGCCGGAAATAATATCAATGGGGAAGCCCAGCACGATCTCTGCTTGCTCGATAAATTGGGCTGAGTTCCTGGCCTTCCGCAACGCATTGGTGCCGACTATGCGGACGTTCTCGCCTTTTATGCCACGCAGGCGCTCACCAAACCGCTTCAGGCAATCAAGCGCACGCTCTGCGACCTTGTCGGCCAGTCGATTTTTGTTATCCAGACCGGAACCCAGGCGCACCATCTCACGAACGCGATCAACCGTGGTCAGGGTGTTTGCGCCATAGCGGGCAACCACCATATGAAAGCTGTTGGAGCCCAGGTCAATCGCGGCATATTCATCGGTATTCGGTGGGCTCTCTCCCGCTGCCTGATGATTGTGTCCCGCTTCGTTATCAGTCATAAGATTGCGCGGGACCGATAATACCCAGGGTTTCTTTCATTCCCATTGCCATTCCATGCCGGTAGGCCTTGCCCCAGGCCCAGAATTCATGGCCTTCAATGATATTGTCGGGATCCGGAACGATATTATCCTCGACAAAAGTACGATAGCCCAACCGGGTTAGTTGTTCGACAATGCCATTTGCGTAACCCCGGTTATACCAAAGCTGCTGGTTGTCGCCATTATTCAGAAAACCGACTGTTTCAAGGTGCAGGCGTTCGGTAATACTCAACAGGCGCCGCAGGGTCACCAGTTGTTCTTCGCTGGGCGTAATCAATTTATCGGCTGACATGTTGATCGAGCCGAAAAAATGTGTGCGCCGTTGCCGTGGTTTCTTCGGCAAGTCGTTCAACGGGCTTATCCAGTGCGTTCGCAATGGCTTGTGCGATATGCGGTAGGTAGGCCGGAACATTGCGCCGGTTTTTGGGCCTGGTCTGCAAGTCACGCGGCAACAGGTAGGGGGCATCGGTTTCAATCATTAAACGATCCGACGGGATCTGGTGAATGTGGTTGCGTAAGTGGTGGCCGCGGCGTTCGTCGCAAATCCAGCCGGTCAGGCCGATATGGCAATCCAGCCCAAGCAGACCTTCCAGTTCATGTTCTTCACCGGTGAAACAATGTGCAACGACTGCGGGTAAATGCGAGCGATAGTCCTTGAGGATCGCAACGAACTCACTGTAGGCATCACGCATATGTGTAAAGACCGGCATCCGGTAATCCACGGCAATCCTCAACTGTTTTGCAAACGTCTCTCGCTGCGCCGGGTGTGGTGAATAGTTTCGGTTGTAATCCAGGCCGCATTCACCGACAGCCACGACCCTGCCTGCTTCTGCCAGCTCACGAATCAAGGCATCGCTTGCGTCGGTATACTCGCCAGCATGATGCGGATGTACTCCGGCGGTGGCAAATAGTTGTTCGGGATATTGTTGAATTAACTCCTGGGCCTGACGATTGCTTTCATCGTCAGCGCCTGTGACGATGAGCGTAGAGACGCCCACCTCCGCAGCCGCCTGCAATACCTGCGGCAGGTCATGGAAAAATGAGGAATGCGTCAGATTGGCGCCAATATCAATGAATTCCATGGGTGCGCATGATACGTATGAGGTGGGCTATGGCAAATGAGCCGCTGAATGCCGGGGAAGCGCTGACTTAATAAGAGTTTCCTGAATCGTTGAAATCCGAGCTCGCTTTATGACGCGGCAGCGCACCGCGTGAGTAGGGTTTTAATCAGGATTGACCGTAGACGGGAATGGCCGCCCCCGTTATACAACGCGCCGCATCCGAAGCTAGAAAGACAATCACATCAGCCAGTGCCGCTGGTGGTACCCATTTATCAAAGCCAGCTTCCGGCATATCGGCGCGGTTCTGTGGCGTATTGATGGTGCCGGGCAATATGCAGTTGACATTGATATTGTTGTGTTTGTGCTCGGCCGCCAGGCTTTCGGTCAAGGTGATGACTGCGGCCTTGGATGCACAGTAAGGCCCCATTCTGCCCTTGCCTTGTTTCGCTGCTCTCGCCGAAACACTGATAATACGCCCGCCGCCCTGTTTCAGCATATGCGGGATGACCGCTTTGCAGCCATAAAAAACCGAGCGGGCATTCAGGTTCATCATGAACTCCCAGTCGCCGGCATCTGTCTCATGCAGCATGGGCCCCATGGCAAAACCACCGGCGATATTCGCCAGTACGTCAATCCGGCCATGTTCGGCTACTCGGTTACTTTCAATTTTACGTATCATCGTCTACTTCCTCCTTATTAAGGGATTAAAATGGGCATTGGCCCGAAAAATGTATGAATTACCTGCGTCATCTGTCGTTCCTCCACTAAATTCGTTAATTGATCCAATACCTTTTCATAAACCGGTTTTTGTCGCCTTTTATCGCACTTCTGCCATGCAACGTGCGGCGATTATCAATGATTAACAAGTCCTTCGGCTGTAGCTGTAACTTGATTTCCTCCGCTGCTGAAACCAATTTGCTGAAGAGCTTAAATGCCTGGCTCTGTTTCTGTTTGTCGTCTGCGAGCCAGAACGAGTAATAAATCAAGGGAATATCGCCTTCATACCTGAGTAACTGACAATTTTCAGGGTCGTCAGGAAAAACCCTGTGCTCGAACAAACGAATATTCATCAGTTTGGCGCGTTGGTTTTCCGGGATTTGCGTAATAATGTTTCTTGCATCAAGTAACCGACTCTCTCCGCCTTTACTACTTTGCTTTAAGCAGTGCCAGGCATAAATTTCACTCGGCTATGGTCGGTGTGGAGATCGAGCGCTTTATCAGAGGTTACTAACGCTGGTGTTGTTAGATCGACGACAATATCAGTAACCACTCTGATATCTCCGAATGGCGCGACAAACTGCTCAACCTCCTCGGCGAAGTTCTCGGTAAGGCAGTAACCATATTTATCAATCTCTTCCAGCATCATGCGGATGCCGCTATTTTGCTTTGATTTTATTGCCATGTTTGGGATTTGCCTGTGTCGCCATAATATCCTACAGCTTCAAATGCGCTGAGTTTAGTCACAATCTATGCACGAGTCTTTATTGGGTACGGCCAGCATCTTCCCTGAGTGTTTTTTCATCACACTCAAGGGCAGCGGCGGCTGATTTCCAGGTTCCATACTGCCCTTTTGCCCATTGTGCGAGGCGGGCCTGGAAATATCTGATGCGAGCTTTACGAGAACCTTCTCCAAGGCCGGCATTTTTTAAATCATTATTCGCGTCACTCTGTTGCCACTCACGCAGTGCGGCTTCGAGGCCATTATCCGGACGAGAGTCATCCCACCAGGCGATACACAGTAGCGCAAGCCGTTGAAGGTCGCGTAGATTACCGGGAAGGGGATCTTGACGCAGCGTATTTTCAAGGTCGGGAGTCCATGGCGCCTTTTCAGAAGGTCCCTCCTGCTGACGGATCTCACGCCAGACACGTTGCCAGTCTTCTTTAATATCATCCCTGCATTCTCGCAGTGGCGGTATCGTTACTGTAAGGTGGCTTATCCTGTCAAAGAAATCTGCGTCGAGGCGCTCGCGAAGTTCCGAGACCGGCAAATTGGATGCACAGACAAGCTCAAGGTCACTTGTTATTTCTTCGTCGCCGCCAACGGGACGATAGTGACGCCGATGACCCTGAAAGAGTCGTACTAAATTACGCTGAGCAGACTTCGGCAGGTCCTGAATTTCATCCAGAAAAAGAATGCCTTTGTTGGCTTTAGCCAATAGGCCTGATCGGTCCTCTGTGGCCCCGGTAAAAGCGCCTTTTTTGTGGCCGAACAGCAGGCTGTCGGCAAGCTCCGAATCCAAGCCGCCGCAAGTTACGGGAACAACTTTTTTATTTCCCTTCAGTGACTCAACGATGCTTTCAACAAGCCGTGTTTTACCCGTTCCACGTTCTCCCAGTACCAGCAGGGGAGCGTCAGCCACTTTCGCGTAGCGCTGAAGTTGCTCTAATGCGGAGCGACGCTTTTCAGATCGTGCTTCTGTTTCATATACGGCTATATCCGGGTTGGTTCGTTCGTATTGATGGATTTCCGCAAGGTAGGTGTTAATGGAAAATTCTACCGGGTCTATTCGCGGGCGTTTGGTTTTTCGATTGACTTGCGAAGACCAGATTTTCGTATCTTTCGGAAACCGGCCGCCCGCATGCAGAATCAGCCAGATGCTGTGCATGGCGGGTGTCCCGGGAGATATATTGACATGCAAACCGGTGTCCGAATTTCGCAGCCTTGGCAGTACATGCTCGCTTACCTGATTATAAATTTTAGCATGATGCGTGGGATCGTCTAATTCGACTTCAATAGTTTCTATCTCGGCTTGCCCTATAAGAGGCGGGATGTCGTATTTTCGGCCGGATTGAATAATGTAAAGCACATAATCAATCTCAATTCGACGGTTTTTCAACGCCTTGATAGCATTGTCAAGGACATCCGTGCCGGCCCGTTCGGAATGCCAGCAGAGAAGCGTTTCTTTTTGTTTACTCATTTGGATGGTTTCCTCTGGACAACGATGGCCTGGGCCTTGATTTCTTTCATTAAGGTTCGGGCCTGATCAATTTGATCCGGAGTTTTTATGGCGACAACCAGACGGCCATCGGGTTGTTTGAATACAGGTGGGTTGTAGGGTTGCGGTTGGGCGGCTTTCTTATTGTTTTTTTGATCCAGTCCCTCCTTTTTAACAGGCTTCTTATACTCCTTGGCTTTTGGATGCAGTACTGGCGGGGTCACTGTCCAATGGCATCGCAATTTATGCGCCATTCGAGGAAGAGGGCCTTTGGGTTTCTCAAGTGGAGGCATTGGGCGCTCAAGATCATCGGCCGAATCAGCCACAATGTTGTCCAGTTCAAGGTCTGAGGAGACTTCGACTTTTTTGTTCTGAAATTCGCCAGCCATCCAGACAATGATTTCACCATCAATTTCTCCAAGGGCAGGTTCGGGATACAGTTCCCAGGGCGCTTGTGTCTCCCAATCGCGGAGGCATTTATGTAGAAATTCGGCCCGGTGATCGTCCAATCGAACCCCTAGCTCGAAACTGGAGTCAAGGCCGTATTTTTCGAGGTTCGCCGACATGATCATGGCCTGCTGGCCGCCATCTATACAGATCGCCTTGGCATGAAGCCATTTGAAACCATATACCGAAGCCCCTGCCTCAGCCAGGGCCAATAAGGCCGGCATTGTTTTGGAACGTATCCGGCCAAGTATGGAAACCTTAATGCCTTCTTTGGATGCCCGGTCAAGGAGCGCCCTGACGACCTCGTGGTCCTTGTCCCAGCCAAAACTGCTGACGATAATCTCGCGTTGAGCGTTGCTGATTAAAGTCAGCATCTGCTCCTTGATTGAATGTGACTTTTCAGTGGTCGCCAGTACATTTTTTGTTGGTTTGGGGTGCGGAACTTTTCCAAGTGGTTTTACCGCCTTGAAATCACCTTGATTAATCAGTTCATGCTCCGCCGATTCCCACATGGCCCATTTCAGATAACCGATTGCTTCGCGGACCTCCTCTGCGGTCAATCGAACCGCCAGTTCTTCGTTGCGTTCGAGCGCTTCGGATGTAAGGTTGGCGGTGAGCAGTATGCCCTGAGGATTGCGTTCCGGGTCGATAATGGCCGCTTTTGCGTGGAAATGTTCCGCCGACCGAAACAGTGCCCGTCCCTCCAGTCGATTTAACATGGCCTTGTGTTGTTTGAAGGTTTTTTGGTCGAACTCACCGTCACTGCCTTCCTGTTTCAGGCGTATCTCTGATGCAAGCAGTACATATACACGCACGCCACGCTTCTCTGCTTCGAGTATGGCGTCTTCAATGCCCTTGTCTGCGAGTAGAAACGCTGAAATGATGGCCTTTTCCTGTGCCTCCTCCAGCAGGGAGATGACGGCGTTCGCCATCTTGCGCTCCTTGCCGGATATAAAAAGGTCGTCACCGTAATCATGATGTGCCTTTGATGATTTCCTTTTACACCACAATGGAGGGATGCGGAAATCACGTTGATCGATGATTTCGGTGAATTTTCTGGTCCAGGTTGATTTATCAGTCGTGTTCATTACAGCCTCCAATCTTCTGCAGCAGTCAAATACCACGCAATCTCTGGTTCCTTGTCTCTGGATTTCCAGGCAAGGGTTGCAAGTTCTTTTCTCGAAGGAGTAGCAACGGGTTGAAATTCCTCAAGTGGTCGAATGGCCTTAGCAGTCCAGGCATTAAAATTCTCTTCTGTAGCGTAACGATTTATTCCGGAGTTAAGCCTCCAGGTGGCCCATTTATCCGCGTCTTCAGAGGATTGAGCCTGGATTGGAACTCCGTCAATAGTTGTTTCATCGAAAGTTCCCCAGGAATTTATAGCCGGCTGTTGAAATTTTAATGTCCTCTTAAAAGACTGTCGTTCGTCTGGCGATGTGTCTGCAAAAGACACTCGCAGTGTAGAAGTCTGCTCGTCCCATTGCTTGAGCAGATCCTCCGATTGGAGCAATTCGCACCAGATATCATCATGCTCAAGATCCGATACTTTTACTTTTACCATTTCCGTATCGACTTTCGATCCTTCCAGGTGTCCCTGAATCTGAACTCTTGATTTCGACAGGCTGACATGCCAGAAAATCTCCAAGGGTGCATTTGGCGGAACTGATTCGCCTTCGGATTTCAATTCATCAATGCGAACAGGTGATCCGTCTCCAGCAATCGGGGTAATAACCTCGCCTTCGACTTCTCTCAGCCAATTCGGGAGTTTTTTAAAATCACGATCTGAGCCTTTCTCCTTGTCCAGTACTTCGTCGTATGCAGAAGACTCTTTCCAGAGCTCTATGGAAAGAACCGGCGTGTCCAGCAAGGGATCATCGCTTGCCCAGATAGACCAGGCGCCATCTTCGAAAACGAATATCTGTTCAGTTTCCAGGGCTTTGCGCCCTGATTTAGTGAGAGTGAAGACGTATCTGCGCTTAACCTTTTTCCGTTCGAGTAATTTATACTGCTCGGCGATCTGTAAAAGCCGCTCGGCAACCGGTCTTCTTGATATGCCGTCGCCGAATAAATGGCTGGCAATATCTTCGGCATTAGTACCATTCGTCTCATCAGTACCATTCGTCTCATCGGCTCTAAGCAGAACTGTATGGAGTTCATCTCGCTTTTCCGCCTTGGCAATTTGGCCGAGGACACGATAGCAGAAAACGGGAATTTTCCTCGTCAGTATGACGTTATCATAACTTGATTGATTCATTGATTTTCTCCTTGTAAAGATTTACCCCAACGTTTTGACTCTGCCAACTGACCCAGGGCACTTTCTGATTTGGCCATAGCCTTTCTGTCGCCGATAATCACTCCTTGGTAACGTGCGCGAGTAAGCGCAACATTGAGACGATTAAGATTCTCCAGAAAGTAAGTTGGCCTGTAATTGGCTATCGAAATCACAACCAGATCGGCCTCATGTCCCTGGAAGCGATCTACAGTACAAAGCTCAATACTCAGATATGGCCGTTCCTTGCGCCCACGATAAAAGTGGTGAAGGGCTCTGCGCTGTCCTGTCCAGCTACGCAGTCTTCCTTGAATTTCTTCCTCCTGCTTTCGGTAAAATGTCAGAATGGCTACTTCCCATAGGCGATCATCTTCACGTGGGTGATCTTTGGCCCAGCGGTCAAAATAGTGTAGTTCCGAGCATGCGGCCTCGGCTTCCTTGGGGTTAAAGTGGGAGTTGTGGTTAAAATCTCCTTTAATATCGAGCCAGATAGCTCGATATTCGTAGTGTCCATATCCCCAAGTGCGCTCACTTTCCATGTAGTCTGGAGTATGGAGCGCCTCGTTGTTGTAAATGTGCTCATGAGAAAACGCTGCGATTTCCGGATGCATGCGGTGCTGCGTGCCCAGTAGTACGTGACGTTGCTCCAGTGCGTCTGGAGGAAGGCCATCCGTAAGAGCAGTAACCTTCTTACGTTGCTTTGAGTTACGCTCAAAGCCACATTGCAGGGATTCGAGTATGGAGGGAAGGGCCACTCGCCTTACCCGATCAATTTCTTCTTCAACCTTATTTCCATCCTGGTAGGGCAGCAGTTGTTCTATTTCACAATGGAGGTGTTGACGGTTGGATCTCTTGTTGCGGTTTGGATCTTGTTCCTCTTGATTGAGGCGTAGCCCATAGAGATTGGTAAGCCGCCAGGCAATCTCTTTTTCCCATTCGGGCGCTTCCCCGTCTTTATTGGTAAGGCGTCGCCAGGCCGCCGCCCGGCGGCGGAGTGAATCAAGCCCCTGATCCTTATGGCGAACAGTCGCTATATCGAGCGGGAGGTCGCTTAGTCGCCGCTCAATGTCCTGCCGGTTTCCGGTAATTATGGATGCGTGGTAAAGCGGCCCTTCCTCTCCTGCATCGGCGACCACTACCCGGTTTTTTTCCGCTTGCGCTGCATAGATTTTTCGTTCATGATCTGTTTCGGTGACAACGGCCGCAATTCGGCGTTTATTTTTGCCTTGCCCGGCCATAAAGACATCAACGCAGGCATTCCGCATTGCTGGATCTTTAAGGCATGGTTTGATACTGGCCGACATTTCCTCGTCGACATACGGCGATAGCTGTTTCGGATCGCCAACGATGATCCAGCGCTTTGCAAACAACGCCGGCACCAGAAATTCCTGAAAAGTTGTTTTGGAAGCCTCATCAACAATCAGGACATCAAAGGGCGAAGATATGTTTTTAATGTCGGGGTGCTGCAAAATACCAATGGTTGTGCCGCATACCAGATTTGCGGCCTCAAGCACCATGCGCTCAATCAGGTCGTCGGACTTATGTGAAATGGAACCAAGAAAAACCCGTTGGGATTCAGTGGGTTCCTTCAGGTTTGTCAGATAAGCAAGCAGCCTTTCCCGTTCTGTTTTCACGAAATTTTCTAGCTGCCACGGTGCGGCCTTTTCCGAAACGCTTTTTTTATCTCCGATACGAACGGGAATAATGGCGTCCTTATGTCGATTGCGCTCATCCATCAGGCGCTCAAGTACATTATCGACGGCAACATGGGTTGAGGCGCACAGCAAGGCGCGCTTTCCCTGTTCGGCCAACTGCAAGACAAGTTCGCAGATCGCGGTGGTTTTGCCGGAACCCGGAGGACCCTCCAGCAATACAAAATCGGGCGTCGCCAGCCCACATTCAACAAAGCGGCGTTGTTCATCTGTTCCCGGTCGGGATTCATCGGTGAGTACCCGCCAGTCGTTCGGACCGAGTCTTTCAGGCTCAAAGTCAAACCATTTGGCGTGGTCCTCTGACTCCATAAGCCTTAGTAACGGTCGATGATGTATCAAAGGTCTGTTCTGCAGGTCCCGTATAGCCTGGATTTGACATCTTAATGTATAGGTGTTGGGGCGTAAAAGTAATTGATTACCCGATGGACGCTGCTCAAGTAGGAGCTGCCGGGCTTTCGGATCGCGATCCATCACCTTGATTTTGTTATCTTTAGAGAATCGATAACGCTGATTCGGGTGTTTGTTGCCGCTACCTCCTTCAGGGTCATCAGGAAGTTCATAAAGTTCACGTGTATTCTCATCCAGAAATTTGTCCAATGTACGGTCAATCTCATTGGGACTGTCTTCCGGTTCTTCGAGTTGAACCCAGAACGGTTGGTCTTCTGGGCCTTCGAGCTGAACCTCGGACGGCTTGTCTTCCGGAGAAATACCAGGTTTCCATGCAAGCCTTAGCACTGCCTCATCACTCTCCATATAGCACTTTGTCTGCTTCAGAAAACTATTAAAATCTTTCAGGCCGTAAAAAGCCTGTTTCATCTCCGGCCGACGGAGCCCCAGATTTTTGTAATACAGCAATGCCATTTTGTGCTCCTTATGAAATGTGATTGACCATTAATACGGCTGTAATCCCTCTGCAAGCAAAGAAAGTGCCAGATACCCTTGTACCGGCAAAACACTGATATACATACAGTCTGAGTATTTTAAGCTAAATTAAACATGGGTGAAAAGACCCGGCTATGGGGTAATATTGCCCGCGCTAACTGCTGCGATGTTGGTTTCTGTCCCGGTTCAGTGTTGCCGGGAGCGACGATTTTGTCTATAGGCTACCGGACGATTCGACTTTGTTTGGAAATCAGTTGTCCGGTATTGCCCAAAAATTTTTCCAACAATTCCCTGACGTTACGCCCTCTTTACCGGTTTATCCACAGCCTGTCCCCAGTTATTCCCCGGAATATCCAGCGCAAACCCCAATATATTGTGCTTGACTTATGTCAGCGCTGCTATATATTGCGTTTCAAGGGTTGAGAACACGAATAACAAAACCCTCAGAACTACATACTCCAGAAGGCCCATAAGGCAGGGAATAAAATAAGGATAGGATATGCAAACCGACGTCCTACATGACGTAGCTGAGACCGTAACCCGATCTGCCGCAGACGCTGCCATATCACCGGCCGACGGTGCTGTTGCCAGCCCATATGGCGACTTCAGGGTCATCCGCCGTAACGGCAAAACCACCGGTTTTGACGCCAACAAAATCAGGATTGCCATGACGAAGGCGTTTCTGGAAATTGAAGGCGGTAGCGCCGCGGCTTCCAGCCGGGTGCACCTTATCGTCGATAATCTGACCGATCAGGTCTGTAAAGCCGTTACCCGCCACCTGGATGTCGGCAGTGCCGTCCATATAGAGTCAATCCAGGATCAGGTCGAGCTCGCCCTGATGCGTAACGGCGAACAAAAGGTTGCCCGCGCCTATGTACTCTACCGCGAAGAGCACGCCCGTGCGCGCGCTGAACGCAAGACGGAGGAGCTGCCTGAAGCCATTGAAACCGGCAGCACAATCCGTATTACCTGTGTCGATGGTTCGACCGCTGACTTCGACACAGAACGCCTCGGCGTGATTATGGATGAAGCCACTGCCGGTCTTGAGTCGGTCAGCGCAGAGAAGGTCATAAACGGCGTTATGAAGAGTTTGTTTGATGGCGTTAAAGAAGAGGATGTCTGTCAGGCGGTGGTCATGTCGGCCCGTACCATGATTGAGCAGGATCCCAATTATTCTTATGTTGCCGCCCGCCTGCTGCTTGACGGTTTGCGTACCGAGGTTCTGACCTATGTCGCCAGGGCCCGTACCTGTGTCACCCAGACCGGTATGCGGGATATGTATGCGGACTACTTCAAGCGGTACATCAAAATCGGTATTGACCTGGAACTGCTCGATAATCAGCTCGGTACTTACGACTTGGAAAGGCTGGGTGGGGCAATCAAGCCGGAACGTGATCTGCAGTTTACTTATTTGGGATTGCAGACCCTGTATGATCGTTATCTGCTGCACACCGACACGGGTGCACGTATCGAATTACCGCAGGCCTTTTTCATGCGCGTCGGCATGGGTCTGGCGATTAACGAAGTGGATCGTGAAGCCCGTGCGATTGAGTTCTATAATCTGCTGTCCTCGTTCGATTTCATGAGCTCAACCCCAACTCTGTTTAACTCAGGGACTCTTCGGCCTCAGCTCTCCTCTTGCTATCTGACGACCGTCCCGGACGACCTCGATGGCATTTTCAGTGCGATCAGGGACGATGCACTGCTTTCAAAGTTTGCCGGCGGTCTCGGCAATGACTGGAGCCGTGTACGCGCACTCGGTTCACATATCAAAGGTACCAATGGCAAATCCCAGGGTATCGTACCTTTCCTGAAAGTCGCCAACGATACCGCAGTCGCGGTGAACCAGGGTGGCAAACGCAAGGGTGCCATGTGTGCTTATCTGGAAACCTGGCATTTGGATATCGAGGAATTTCTGGAGTTGCGCAAAAATACCGGTGACGACCGCCGCCGTACCCATGACATGAATACCGCCAACTGGATTCCTGATCTTTTCATGAAGCGCGTCAGCGAGGAAGGCGCATGGACATTGTTTTCGCCGGATGAGACGCCGGACCTGCACGAACTGACCGGTCTGGCGTTTGAAAGACGCTATCAGGAGTACGAAGCCATGGCTGAAAACGGCGGGTTGCGTCACCACAAAAAAATGCAGGCCGTTGACCTGTGGCGTAAAATGCTGGGTTTGTTATTTGAAACCGGTCATCCATGGGTTACGTTTAAAGACCCGTGCAATCTGCGTTCGCCGCAACAACATACAGGTGTCGTGCATTCCTCCAATCTGTGTACCGAGATCACATTAAATACCAGCGACGAGGAAATCGCGGTATGCAATCTCGGTAGCGTCAATATGGCTCGGCATATTGGTAAAGAGGGCTTGGACCTGGAGAAATTGGAAAAGACCATCGATACGGCAATGCGCATGCTGGATAATGTGATTGATTACAATTACTACAGCGTACCACAGGCGCATTACTCAAATATGAAGCACCGCCCGGTGGGTATCGGCATCATGGGGTTTCAAGATGCGCTGTATCAGTTGAAAACTGCTTACGCTTCTGAGGAAGCCGTGGAGTTTGCCGACCGTTCCATGGAGGCCATTAGCTATTATGCGATCAAGGCATCGAGTAATCTGGCTGTGGAGCGCGGTAAATATTCATCGTTTGAGGGTTCGCTCTGGTCTCAGGGTATTCTGCCTATTGACTCCATCAACAAACTGGAAGAAGGCCGAGGCGGGTATCTGCAACTGGATCGTTCCGTCATGCTGGACTGGGATGCTCTGCGCAAGCAGGTCATGGCAGCCGGTATGCGTAACTCCAACTGTATGGCGATTGCTCCTACCGCAACGATTTCCAATATCTGTGGTGTCAGTCAGTCTATTGAACCAACCTATCAAAATTTATTTGTAAAATCCAATTTGTCCGGTGAATTCACCGTTATTAATCCGTATCTTGTTGAAGAATTGAAATCTCGTAACCTGTGGGATGAAGTTATGGTTAACGACCTGAAATACTTTGATGGTAGTGTGCAGCCGGTTGATCGTATCCCACAAGATATTAAAGATCGGTACGCCACGGCATTTGAAATTGATCCGCGCTGGCTGGTTGAGGCCGCAGCCCGTCGCCAGAAATGGATTGATCAGGCGCAGTCGCTCAATCTGTACATGGCTGAGCCATCAGGCAAAAAAATGGATAATCTGTACAAGCTGGCCTGGGTACGTGGTCTGAAGACAACTTATTATCTGCGTTCCATGGGCGCAACTCATATGGAAAAAACCGGCAGCGATAATATGCAGGGCGATAATACCGTCTCTGCGACACGCGGGGCCTGTTCTATCCTCGGCCCTGATTGTGAATCATGCCAGTGAGGCATAAGCAGCATAAAGCATAAAGCCAATACATAAGGAGATCGCAAGATGTTACAACAATGGGCCAATCCTCTGGCCGGACTAACGCCGGGTTCTGGAACGACGGAAGCCAGGACCGCAGCACCTGCTGTCCAGGCGATTGTCCCGTCAACGATTTCTCTTGATATGGCCGAATCCATGGTCGGTAGCAATACGCCTGAAGAAGTGCCCCACTCGTCAACGCCGACTCTCTCTCCCTGTGCATTGGGTGTTTCGGGTGCTGCTACCGGTTGTGGGCATCAATCGGATAATAGCGTCCAGACACCGCTTGCCACGACCAGTACGCTGGCAGGCGCCGATGCCCCGGAGACCCGTGTTCCCCCGAAGGCCACTGATACCAGGCCGGTTAATCCGGATGACAAGCGTGTCATCAACGGGATGACGGACATCAATCAGTTGGCGCCGTTCAAATATCCCTGGGCATGGAACTACTTTCTCAATGCCAACAGAAACCACTGGACGCCGCTGGATATCAACATGGCGCAGGATGTGCATGATTATCACCATAAGTTGACGCCGGAAGAGCGTCATGTGTATGAGAATGTGCTGTCCTATCTGACCACTTCCGATATCCTCGCCATGCGCAATATCGGTCTGGCCGTGATGGAAAAGATGAGTGCCCCGGAACTGCAAATTTATCAGGCACGCCAGGTCTATGAAGAATCGCTGCACACTTGGACTTACCAGCATTGCATCGAGACTATCGGGCTGGACCAGGGTGAAATCTACAATCGCTACCGTGTGGTGCCTGAGATCAACGGCAAGATTCAGATCGCCAATCGCCGGCTGCACTCCATTCTGCGCAGCGACATTGATCTGAATGACCGTGATGAGCTGGAAAATTTCGTTATGGCCTACATTTTCTTCAGCGGCATCTTTGAGGGTTGCTGGTTTTACAATGGCTTTAGCCCTATTTTTGCGTTGCAGCGCCGCGGTTTGATGAAAGGTACCGCCGAGCAGTTGCAGTACATCATGCGTGATGAAGTCATGCATGCATCCTTCGGTATCCGCGTGGTCAAACAGATCATCCAGGAAGAAAGCGTTAAGTTACGTCCGCAGGCCATTCGCACTATGTGGGACGAAGCCGAGGCGGCTGAATCCGCTTATGCCGGCTATATCCTGCGCACCCCAATCCTGGGTTACTCCAGAGAGGACCATGACAGTCAGTTCCGTTTTATCGCCAATCGTCGCGCCCGCCAGTTGGGCCTGGAAGAACCTTTCCCTGCGACCAGAGAGGCTGCTCTGCCATGGCTTGATGAGCAGGTTAATCTGCGCAAGGAAAAGAATTTTTTTGAAACGCGCGTGACCGAATATCAGACCGGTGGTGGGTTGAGCTGGGATTAAGGATGACTGGAGTGGCCTTGTGGCCTGGAATATAATTGTCAAAACCGGAGGTGATTTTATGCAATGCACACGCTGTTATTCTCATATGCAACTGGTAAAGCGAGAAAATCACCAGGACAGTTTTTTAGAGTGGCATCAATGTCCTGTATGCAACCGTATGGAGTTCATCTCTGAGCCGGTTCGTTATAACTCTGATCTAAGCAGCCATGCTTCACAAAGACCTGATCATGTCATGAACCTGACAAGCTGAGCTTTTTTCTGGTGCCTCCGAAATAAAGGGTTGGTGTCGTTCTTTCCGGGTCAGGAGTGAAAACTCACCATGTTGTTCAGCTCGCTCGTTTGACTTGCCATAGGCGGGTTCAGGCTCATTCGTGCGGTGCGCTTTGGATAAAGCGTTCGGCTTTGCCGTTGGTTCGTGGGGTATAGAACCGGACTCGGATGCGGAGTAGCTTCTGTTGCCTGTACAGCCCGTGCGAGGCGCTTGGGCCGGTAGCAGGAACCGTCGTCGGTCATCACGTGGGTAAAAAGGTGACTTGGGGGGCTGGATAGTAGTCCAGCGCTGCGATACTACTTCAGAAATCAGCAAAGCAATTCAGCATATCAGGCAATAATATTCTATTCGACGTACTTACTGAGGGAGAACAGTGCAGTAAAGGAAAGAGCAGGATTATTTCGTAATGGATTCCCATAATGAAACTCATGAATAATCAGTCATATTGTATGAATTGCTACCATTTATCTGAAGTTTGTAGCCACTGAGTCCAAAGGTTCTCCGGTCACTCTGTATTATTTTTTCACTTGTGTAAGCTGATAGTCAGTATGTTTTTAAGCCGGAAATCAGCGAAGCAACTTAACATATGTCAGGCAGTAACACTCAATTCGACGTATTTATAGAGAGCGATCAATATACTGTATCCATTGACTATTCCGATGTTGAGCGCGGCATGGGTTTTTTCGCCAGTATGGACAAGGATATGGATGGAGGTTGGCGCATGGGGCCTGAGTACGTCCACGAACCCAGCCTGCTTCAACGTAGCCAGATTGTTGCAGAACGTCTGATGTTGGCCCTTGAAGGCCATAACGCTTCTCTGAAAGTCGCCATGGCCGCCTATATCGTCTGGCGCGTTCCGAACATAAAGGAGTTGCATATTGATACTTCAGGCGACCCTTCGCTTACTGAGATTATTACCCGAGGAACCATAAACATGGGTACAGAATGATGGCATCCATACTCATTATTGATGATTCACCAACCAGTTCACAGATGCTCGCAAAAATAATGGAGCAGCAGGGACACAGCGTCTCTTTCGCAAAAGATGGAGAAAGCGGTATCGAGAAGGCTCGTGCAGAAAAGCCGGGGCTTATTCTAATGGATCTGGTTATGCCAGGCATGAACGGTTTTCAGGCCACCCGTAAGCTGACCAGGGACCCTGAAACGTCAGACATCCCTGTCATTATTGTTTCATCCAAGAATCAGGAAACGGATATTATCTACGGACAGCGCCAGGGCGCGGCTGAATACGTGGCAAAACCGTTTGACGACGCGGTCATAAATGGAGCGGTTAGCAGGGCAATCGGCTGATTCAGTATTATTTTCCGTTATCGGGACCGTGCTTTTTTATGCCACGGTCCTGTTATCGCTACAGTGCTGTTTTGCTGTTGCAGATTTACAAACAAGGTTGTCCTGTCGGGGCTAAAAGTTGCACCGGCGAACTCTGCTGCACTTTGTACATTTTCTGCTATTACATAATAATCACCTTCGAGTGTGACGCCGATTAATCTCTGTTTCTCGTGATGGTCTTCACAGACGAGCAGATCATTATTCGGCATTAATGCCAGATTATCGCCATGGCGTAGCAGATGTGGATTATTGGGCTCACTAAACAAGGTGAGCTGTCCGGGCTTTTTGTCTTCGCTTTGTTGGCCTTCATCCGGTGAAGGTCTGTAATTAAATATTTGCCCCAATCCCTTAGCACCGCCCTCTGTACACATAAACCATATCAGTGAACCCTCTTTATCCTGCTGCAAAGTCATTCCTTCTCCGCGGATAAACATTGCTGCATCCTTGGATATTCCCTGCTGTCTGAGACTGTCGTCCGGTGGATCAACATTTTCGAGATCTACCCATCTCACATCCTGAGGTTCCTGCGCGGGAAACAGGCGGCGCCATTGATTACCCGTCGCAGACGGGCCGGTTGAATCCTTTACAGCCAGAGCCTGGAGTCTGCCTCCTCTTATCAGCTTCCCGCGTCTGTCAGGTATATATCGGTAAAATAGCCCATTCCGCCGATCTTCCGTCATATAGACAATACCCGTTGCGGGATCAACAATCGCTGCTTCGTGGTTAAAGCGCCCCATGGCCTTAATGGGCACTGCTTCCTGCATCCCTGATTTCTTTGCCGGCACCTCGAAGCAATATCCATGAGATTTGCGTAACCAATGCTCCCCGCGCTTTGTTGCTGACTCCTCACAACTGATCCAGCTATCCCAGGGCGTCATCCCTCCGGAACAATTTCGAAGGGTGCCCGCCAGTGCCATGTGCTGACGCTCCAGGCGGCGGGATTTGAGATTATAGACAAGGCGCCGAACACCGCCCGGAGCAAATATCCCGTCTCGATTCTGATCATAGATTCTGGCGGCATGTTTTCGCTTTATGGCCGTATCAGTGTCATGCCAGCAGGACAAGTCGGTCTGCGTCATATCCAGCTCATGGTTACACAGCACAACAACACGGTCATTATCCAGGGGGAAGGCATGCATTCCGTCCGGCCAGCCCGGAGTTTTCAAGCCATCCTCCATTTCCTGTCCGATGGTGGAGATAATCTGGTAACGAAAGCCCCCCGGCAGATTCAGGATATATTTTGAGTCTTTCTGTAAAGGCCCAAACCCTGAGTCTGATATATTTTTCAGTGAACCGGGCGAAGCACTTGCTGTCATCAGGAGTTGACCATACTGGGTTGATGCCCCGCTGATCAATGTTGTTTTTAAAAAGACTCTTCGGTCCATAAACTTAAATTCACAATAGTGACCTTAATGTAGATATAATTTCCACATGTGGCAAGTACATCGGGCTTTCCTGTTTGCGGTGCTTATATTAAGCACTGGGTTCCTCAGCGCAGATATGACTGTGCGTGATAATACGGCAGTTCTTTATAAGCAGAAAGCCAGTGATCGTCTATCGATCATGATTCGGAATACACTCGGGCAAAAAATCCGTCCGCAGCTAAAAGCGAGCCTGGATGATATCGATCTGGAGCTAAAGGAAAGCGGGCAGCAGATCGTTTCAGCCCTGTTGTTACTGATTGATTCCAGTGATCCCCGTCGGTCTGATTCGATCAGAAGCCAGATCACTCACGTCGAGGAAATCGTAAATAAGCTGCCGGACCATATTCTAATAGGAATTGCTCGATTTGATACGGAGCTGCATCTCCTGGCTCCGCTGGGGAGCAGTAAGGAAAAAATCATTCATGAGGCCAGATCAATCCGTGCAGAAGGTAAGACAACAGAGCTCTATAGGAACATCCTTGGATCAATTAACATTCTGAAGCAGGTCACCGCAGACGTTAAGTCAATATTAACGATGTCTGATGGACTCGCGGAGGACTACGCCTATTTTCATCGTGATATTGTGCGCTCAGCCATACAAAACGAAATCAACCTTTATGCAATTGGTTATGCAGACAACATTCCCAGCAGCGTTGCTTTACAAACCTTACGACGTCTATCTGAAGATACGGGCGGCACCTACGTTGCGGCAAGGCCGGCACGCTATGATTTACAGCAGAAAGACATCAATGAAATTCTCAGCAGTCTGAATTCGTTTAGCGGTTACGACATAGATCTTTCCGCTGCGATAGAAGCCAATCTTACAGGCAAGCGTCGTTTACAGCTTTCTTTACAAGCCCCATCCGGACAAATATTGATACCTGTGCCGGTAACTTTACCGGATAACGTAGAGATACAACCCAGGATTGAGGGTATAATCCCACAACCCACTGTTGTTATTGAACGAGTACGGGAAAGCGAGGAGGGAACTGAAGATACCATATACTGGGCCCTGCTGCTATTAAGTATCCTGCTTGCTATATCCATTATCGTATTGCTATGGCGCCTCAGGCCTCGGAGCAACGATGATTCTTTGCCTCGCCAGGGTAAGGAGGAAGATAAAGAGGCCCCTGTCATCGCCTGGCTGGAGATTTTGGATGGCGAGCAGAAAACGCGGCGATACCCTATTCGTTCGTTCTCGACAAAAATTGGTCGATACCGTGAAAATGATATTGCCCTGCCAGATTCCGCCATATCTCGATACCATGCTGAAATACACCTCAATAATATGGGGCAATTCTCCATCAGGGACCTTGGTTCCAAAAACGGTATTCAGGTCAATAATCAGGAGATAAAGGAGCATGATCTGCAAAATAACGACGTTATTGAAATTGGTGATATCCGCCTGCGTTTTGCGGTCGAGAGTACCCCGGCAAAAGATATGCAGGCCACCCAGATGTTTCGAACCCAATTCCCTTCCACATAGGAAAATATCTGCTCATTTCATGGTGTTTTTCTGCATAATCCAGTAAATTACGCTTATTGACAAATATTAAGGAGTCCGCTCATGGCCGATGAACATACAATGTGGTCGAAAACTCTACTTGATGGTTTCGTAAGTGGTATGAAGAGAAAGCCGTCTGATGCGTGGATTAAGGAGCAGGCAAAAGAGCTTGCTGAACGCGGGATTTCGGTGGATTACATTTTCAGGATATTGAGCAAGGAGGCCAACGACGAGGTGGCTGACCGCTTCCTGAACGTGATGGGGGGTTCACCCTCTGCGCGTCGGCGAGCCAGGAAAAAAGGCTTTTTAAGCGGCTTTATCAGCAAGCTGTTTGGCCGCTAGTTCAATTACGTGGGTTATATTTTGCAATAAAGCGCTCTATCATGTCTTGGGTAATCGTACCTGTCCGAACAGTTACCAGCGTTCCGTCTGGGTCATACAGATAGGTTGTCGGTGTCCCTAAAAGCCGTTTACCCGTGATCTGCTCTGATAATGTGGAATCTCCCAGCATTACTGGAAAGTTTACAAAATAATCATCCACAAAAGCCGCTACCTGATCCGCCTTTGCATATCCAAAGCTCGGAAAGTCTAGCGCCAGACTCACCACCATGGCATTTCTGTCCTTGTGGTCATCGTGAAAGGAAGTCAATTCACTCACCTCCTCAACACAAGGCGGACATTTAGGCCCCCATATATTGAACAATACCCACTTCCCCTTACCGACATAATCGGATAGGCGTATGTCTTCACCTCCAAGTCCCTTAAGTGCGGTATCCGTTCCAGCGGCATAAAGAGGTTGAACTGTGGTCAGAAAAAGAATAACACCGGCAATATGGATGCTTGTACGATGTAAAGTCGGTAAAATTGGTCCCATAAAGATGCTATATCACCGGTGCTCCGGCCAAGTGTATACTCAAAAAGTTCATGCTTATAAAAAATCGGGTCGCCTCTTGATTAGGCATGTATTATTTTACAGTCAAAGATTGGCTTTATGGTAACAAAATTCGTTAACATTTTTTGATAAAACCCTCGAAGTTATATCTGTGAAACATTGCTGATTATGGAACGCCATTTTGTCATAATTGACCGTTTTGAGGAAAGTTTTCTTCTCCTGAGCCAATATCTTGATTTAGGCTGGCCGGGCGCTGATATAAAGGAATGCAGTATTGAAGACATTGCTTCCGATGAAGAACTCAGAAGCTCCGATGCCATCATATTGAGCGGCTTTGACTGTACTGACAAAGCGATCCTGGAATTAGTTGAACAGTCCGAAAAAGGCGTCCTGCCCCTTGTTTTTCTGCTTAGTACAAGCCAAGGTGCCCTCACATCACGCAATATTCTGCCTTTGGAGGGTCTGACTGCCTCTTCACTGAATGCTGCTATTGCGGAAGGCATGAGGCGTCTCTCAGATAGTGGATTACATGAGAGCAATGCTGTTAGCGGGGGTGCCACAAAGCCTATCACTGTCCATCGTGTCGATAATGAAATCTTGAAGGAGAAAATCCAGGGTCTGCGCGGTTATCGCCTGATACGCGAGCTTGGACGTGGTGGTATGTCGCGGGTCTATCTGGCAGAAAGAAACTCGGATGGCATGGAAGTGGCGATCAAGGTATTAGATGTGAATAACATCGAAGATAGCCGCATGATTGAACGTTTTATCCGCGAGTACAATATGTTAGCCAGCATTAAAAGCATTCATGTTGCCAGGATTTTCGACCAAACATTCACTGATGAATACGCCTTCATCGTGATGGAAAAACTTTCCGGAGGGAACTTGACCCGCCGTATACGAAGAGGGATAAAGCCGGATAAGGCTCTGAATTATCTGCTGCAGATTGCTGATGGCCTGGACGAGGTGCATCGTAAAAAGATTGTTCACCGTGATCTTAAACCCGGAAATATATTGTTCCGCGCAGACGATACGCTCGCTATTCTTGATTTCGGCCTGGCTCAGATGGCTATTGAAGAAGACCTGAGTGAACATGGCGAAGTCTACGGCACCCCCTCTTATGTCAGCCCGGAACAGGCGCGAGGCAGACGCGTAGACAACCGATCTGACATCTATAGCCTGGGCATTATTTACTACCAGATGTTAACTGGGGAAAAACCATATCGTGCAGATAACCCAATGGCGATGTTCTACCAACATGTGCATGCAGATATTCCAAAACTTCGGGCACCGCATCACAAATATCAGCCCTTACTGGAGAGAATGCTGGCCAAATCCCGCAATGACCGCTTTCGGTCTGCTGCTGAGCTGATTGCAGCAATCCGGAAATTTGGATGAGAAATATCAGGCATTCCGGACCGAATGATAAATATGAGAGTCAATAAGCCGGTTTCCTACTACGGAAATCGGGGCTAAAAAGTTTCATCGTCACTGCCAATACCGGTGAACCATGCTCACTCCATCGTGACCAGTATCTATGGTTCTGCAATTTCCGTGTAGGAAGCCGGTATCACGGGTTCCTCAGAATAATTAAAGATAACGGCTTTTTCAGGGATGATCAGGATAAAGCGCATCCAGGCAAGAAAAGCATTGCAATTACGCCGGTTTTCTGGAGAATGCCCGAAAACCACGGGACGGGCTATGACAGTAAACTCTGGTAGCGACCTGAATCAGCAGGTTCTCCGAACGGATGCCTCTGGTATGCCGCTGGAATGGATTTCCTATCGGGAAGCTGTGCGGCTTTATCACCTTGGTGTTATTGCCTATACTTGCGGTGCCCTGCTGTATGAAGTTTATGGGGGGATAAACGCCATCAGCGGGAGGCGTAGCATCGTCGAAGTCAGCTCGATTATCGCAACTAAAGGTAATGTCAGGTGCCTTCATAAAGTGCGACAGCGCTATTTGACCCCATTGAATAACTCGGCATTATTCAAGCGGGATGGTTATATCTGTTTGTATTGTGGTAACAAGTTCCAATCAAAATTGTTATCCCGGGACCACGTCACACCAATCAGTCAGGAAGGGCAGGACACTTGGAATAATGTGGTTACCGCCTGTAAACGGTGTAATAATCACAAGGCTGGACGCACGCCGGAAGAGGCGGGTATAGAGCTTCTGGCGATTCCGTTTACGCCAACCCATGCTGAATATGTTTATCTTCAGGGAAAGCGGGTACTGGCAGACCAGATGAAGTTTCTCCTGGCGCATTTCCCCAGGACCAGCCCGTTACATGACCGACTTAGTCGGGAGATGAATACGCTCGTGTAAACCGGCATATAATGTATCCATTGTTATAACGGCGAACGAGCAATGGAACTGATTCAGGAAATTGCCAGTAATATTACCAGTACGACCGGTGACCGTTTTCAGACCAGCAAACAACAATCAATCGGCGGTGGCGGTATCAATACTACTTTTCGTCTGGATGGTGGCGCCCGTCGCTATTTCGTAAAAATCAATTCTGCACGATTACTGGGTATGTTCATTGCCGAAGCGGCGGGTTTACGGGCGCTGGCGGATACCTGCACAATAAACGTACCAAAACCTGTTTGCTATGGCGAAGCAGACGGAAAGAGCTATCTGGTGCTTGAATACATAAGCTTTGCCGAACAGGGAAACATCTCAAAACTGGGCGAAAAACTGGCGATCATGCACGGGCACACTAATGAAACATTTGGGTTTGAGACTGACAACACCATCGGATCAACCCCTCAAGAGAATAACCCGGATAACGATTGGGTCAGGTTTTGGCAGGACAGGCGCCTGGGGTTTCAGCTTCGATTGGCGAAGCGGAATGGCTGCGGGAGCTATCTGACAGACAAAGGAAATAAATTGATTGAATCCATACCCTGTCTCTTTTCAACATATAAACCAAGCGCCTCGATACTGCACGGTGATTTATGGGGAGGGAACTGGTCGTTTGATAGCAATGGCGAGCCAGTTATATTTGACCCAGCCACTTATTATGGGGATCGTGAAGCGGATATTGCGATGACCGAACTGTTTGGCGGACCGGGAGCGGAGTTTTATGATGCCTATAATAATACATGGGCCCTGGATGAGGGTTACAGGGTCAGGAAAATACTGTATAATCTGTACCATATCATCAACCATTTTAATCTGTTTGGTGGAGGGTATCTTGAACAGGCGGAATCAATGGTGGATCGGTTATTGATTGAGGTCTAGGCGTGGTTTCTCATCGAGTAAAAAGATAGGCAGGCTGGCATGTCAGCACTCTGTCCTTCCGGAATTTATTCATGATTGAACTGAGAACCTATGTATTCATTGATTCGCTACAGCCGCAGCTGGCTGAATTGATGGCGTCGGTGTCTCAGGGTTTCCCGCCGATTCCGGGTGATTCCTGCCTCTGGGTCGAGGTGGCGCCGGGAATGGCGGTGCATCGTGTGACCGATATCGCGCTGAAGGCAACCCAGGTGAAACTGACTCAGCAGGTAGTGGAGCGTGCCTTTGGTTCCATGGTAATCCATTCACGCTCGCAGGCAGATGTGCGTCAGGCTGGTGAGATTGTGCTTTCCAGCATGGATTCTCAGCTGGATAAGCGCGATAAATGTGAAGTGGAATGGCATGAAATTATTCATGGTATGACGTCTGATCATACCGTCCTGATCAACCGCCAGCATCGTGGTGGTTCCATGATGATTCCGGGGGAGAGCATGTTCATTCTGGAAACCCAGCCCGCAGGTTATATCGTTTATGCGGCCAATCAGGCGGAAAAAGCTGCTTCAGTCAAGTTGGTTGATTGTCGGGCGGTCGGTGCTTATGGGCGTTTGACACTCTCAGGCAAAGAAGCCGATATCGAAGAGGCGGCAGCAGCAGCGGTAGCCGCCGTGAAAAATCCGGCGGGAACCTGACGGGGGAGCCATGCATCGTCGAGACCTGTTGAATTATCTGTGCAGTTATCGTACACGGTTTATGGATGAAGCAGCCTATGTGCGCCGTGCTATCACGTATATCGAAAACAATCCGGACTGCTTCGAACGTGAACACACGCCTGTTCACGTTACCGGTTCCGCCTGGGTGGTAAATCCGGACCGTAGCTGCGTGTTGCTGGTGCTTCATGGCACATTACACGAGTGGTATCAGCCCGGTGGTCATGCCGATGGTGACCCAAATGTGTTGCGGGTGGCCATGCGTGAAGCGACTGAAGAAAGTGGTGTTGATGATATACATGTCCGTCTGGTCAGTCCTGAAGTATTTGACGTTGATATGCATATGATTCCGGCCTTGCCGAAAGCGCCGGCCCATGGTCACATTGATATCCGGTTTTTACTGGAGATCGATGATGTGCATGACTTGCCGGGCAGTCATGAATCCCGTGCGGTAAAATGGGTGGGGCTGCACAGGGTATTGTCCTACAATAGTAATCGCTCAACTTATCGAATGGTTGAAAAGACTCGGCAAATGCGCCGCCGGGCGGCGGTAAGCTCATAGACTGTTGATATGGGAGATGAAACGACTTATAGATTTATATCTATGGATTGGCTTGAAAATATTGATTGGCTAAACATGAGGACTTCAACGTATGCTTCCATGCGGTGGGAACGGGAACCTCTGGCGTGTCGGAACCCCTGATCGATTTATACTTGCAGATGCCTGGCAGGCATGGCGATTCCATACCGAGAAACCGGTTTAATCAGGGGTTTCTGAAAAAGTTTTAATCTTGAATAACCTTAAGCAGGAGTAAAAAGATGGCATCATCGAAAGATTATCAAGCGGGAGTGAAGGAATACCGCGAAATGTACTGGACACCGGATTATGTGCCTCTGGATACGGACCTACTGGCATGTTTCAAGTGTACCGGTCAGCCTGGCGTACCTCGTGAAGAAATTGCGGCGGCGGTTGCAGCGGAATCCTCAACAGGTACCTGGTCAACTGTATGGTCTGAGCTGTTGACTGACTTGGAATACTATAAGGGCCGCTCCTATCGGATCGAAGATGTGCCGGGCGATGCCGAGTCTTTCTATGCTTTTGTTGCCTATCCTATTGACCTGTTCGAGGAAGGTTCGGTTGTCAATGTACTGACTTCTCTGGTTGGTAATGTGTTTGGCTTCAAGGCACTCAAGCACCTGCGTTTGGAAGATATTCGTTTCCCGATTGCCTATATCAAGACCTGCGGCGGACCGCCGTCAGGTATCCAGGTTGAGCGTGATCGCCTGAACAAATATGGCCGCCCGATGTTGGGTTGTACGATCAAGCCCAAGCTGGGTCTGTCCGCCAAGAACTACGGTCGTGCGGTATATGAGTGTCTGCGCGGTGGCCTGGATCTGACCAAGGACGATGAAAACGTGAACTCTCAGCCTTTCATGCGTTGGCGCGACCGTTTTGAATTTGTTGCCGAGGCCATCCACAAGGCTGAACAGGAAACGGGTGAGCGCAAAGGCCACTATCTGAACGTGACTTCTCCTACCCCGGAAGAAATGTATAAGCGCGCCGAATTCGCCAAAGAGCTGAGTATGCCCATCATCATGCACGACTTCCTGACCGGTGGCTTTACCGCCAATACCGGTCTGGCTAACTGGTGTCGTAATAATGGAATGTTGTTGCACATCCACCGCGCAATGCATGCGGTGATTGACCGTCATCCCAAGCATGGTATTCACTTTCGTGTGCTGGCCAAATGTTTGCGTCTGTCAGGTGGTGACCATTTGCATACCGGTACCGTTGTTGGCAAGCTGGAAGGTGACCGTGCATCTACTCTTGGTTTCGTGGATCAGCTTCGTGAATCTTTTGTGCCGGAAGATCGTTCACGCGGCGTGTTCTTCGATCAGGACTGGGGCTCAATGCCCGGCGTATTCGCGGTTGCCTCAGGTGGTATTCACGTATGGCATATGCCAGCGCTGGTTACTATCTTCGGTGACGATTCCGTATTGCAGTTCGGTGGTGGTACGCAGGGCCATCCATGGGGTAATGCCGCAGGCGCGGCTGCCAATCGCGTTGCTTTGGAAGCCTCCGTTAAGGCGCGTAACGAAGGCCGCGAGATCGAAAAGGAGACTCGCGACATCCTGACCGAAGCCGCCAAGAATAGTCCGGAGCTGGCCATCGCCATGGAGACCTGGAAAGAGATCAAGTTTGAATTTGAAACTGTCGACAAGCTGGATGTGTAGCTCATGTCTGCCGATAGATTGAAACCTGTACTTTACGCGACTTAAAGAGGATTAAGACAATGACAACATCAAACATAGGCAACTATGAAACTGCCAATACACTGGAAACCTTTGGTTTTCTGCCCAAGATGAGCGCTATTGAAATACAGGCGCAGATCGCTTATATCATTGCAAATGGCTGGACGCCTGCGATTGAGCACGAGCATCCGGACAATGCATTTGATCATTACTGGACAATGTGGAAGCTTCCTTTCTTCGGCGAGGGAAACATGGGTAACGTGCTGGCTGAGCTGGAAGCCTGTCATCGCGCATTTCCTGACCATCACGTTCGCTTGACGGGCTACGACAACTACACCCAATCTCAGGGTTCTTGCTTTGTAGTTTACGAAGGTCGCGCTTAAATCAGGTATCGCCCGGCTTCAGCCGGGCCTGTACAGAGGCAACAGTTTAATTCAGGGGCCGGGGTTAATCATGGCACAAACAACACGTGAACTTGTTCTTGCAAGACGTAAGGCGATGTCCGCATCGGGCAAGGCTGGATTACCTGGCGGGGGGCATGCTGCGCCGGTACGTGCCTCTGTGCGTCCGGTAGATAACCGGTCGGCTGCCGGGACGGCATCTGCACCAACCACGACTCCTACCGAAACAGCAGGTGCGGTACATTCACCCTCAAATACTGGTCGTGCAGCTTCTCTGGCCCGTCGCCGGACAGCATCTGCGCACGGCAAGGTTGATTTGCAGAGCAAGGACCTTACACGCAATGCAAATGTGGCCGCCACAACGACTGTTCCTGCTCCGGGTTCCAATACGATAGCCGAGGGGAACGATTGTGACCGTGACGGTGAGAGGGTTGAGCTGGGGTCACATATCGCACGGCCTGCATCGCCTTTATCATGTGGTCTGACTATAAATAAGCCCAGGGTACCTGTGTCCGCCGCTCGTGCCGCGTCGCGTGCTCGCCGTCAGTTGACATCGTCACGCGGCAAGGCGGGTATTAACGAGAATGGCATGTCTTCCGCACAGGCGGCACGTGCGGGTAACCCCGATATGTCCAGTCGTGACATGTCAAAGGCGGTTCGCGAACAGCGCAGCAAAAATGGTGGCCTGAGCAGGAAGCAATCACGCCCGTGTGGTCGTGTCCGCCCTTTGAAAAATTCAGCAACCGGCGCGGCGCGGGATGTTCCCTGGAAAGCGGGTGCCGGCGAGACCGTCAGTGGCCAGATAGTAACTGGTACCATGGTAGGCCGCAGCCCGGATGTAACCGGTGACGAAGCGAGCACCTGCCGCACAATTACTGGTACGGAATACCTGGGTGCGGATATCTTCCGTGATTTTTGCCAGACCGGTACCATGCCCCATATGGTCAATAAGGTTGCGGTCACGACGACGTCTCATGGTAATTCCGTGATAGCAGACCGAATGGGTCGTGGTGAAGGTGTCGCCGTGAAAGGCAGTAAAATTACCGGCGACAGTGTCGGTCGCTCTGCGAAGATCACGGGTGATGAGTCGGGCATGAACCGTGAGCTTACCGGTACCCGGTACACGGTACCGACGGATATCGGTAATGCGCCTGCCAAGGTTGGCATGAGCGCGACACTGCGCGGCAGCAGCGTAACCGGCACCATGATCGGCCGCCGTGACCACACAACCGATGATGAGTCCAAAAGCTGTCACAACATTACGGGTGATGATTACATCGGCCAGGAGCAATTCGGTGGTTTCTGTAGAGCTATGCCGGCTCCACAGGATCAAAAATTGGATGTTTCTCCTACTAACAGGGGAAGCGCTGTTACCGGAACCATGATGGGCCGCTCCGGCAGGGTGACTGGCGATGAACCGGGTACCTGTAAAGCGGTTACGGGCACGCCCTATGCGGGTCTGGACCAGGCAGCTACATATTGTGAAGCACCCGCCGTAACGGAAATTGAGGCACGTGCGCGCCCTTTAGCCGGTACGCCTGGTCCGGTAATGACCGGCTGGCAGCCGAGTGTCGGTGGTGTTATGACCGGCGCGGATAAAGGCGTTTGCGAGCCGGTTACAGGAACGCCATACATCGGTGCGGACCAGCTTACTGATGCCTGTCCTGCGACGCCGGCAGACACCGCAAGCCCGGATTTTCCTCAGATACTTGATGGTGCGCCATGGGGGCAGTTCAGCGTAACGCCGCCTTCCGGTGGCGCGGTGCATGCCGAAGGTGCTACCGGTGTCACGGGCAATCGCTTTGAGGCCAGACGCGATATTACCGGCCCTTTTGGTATGGCGAGTGGCAAGGTGACCGGTACCGAAGAAGTGCGCTTTGGTGCCAGGATACAGTCCGACGAACCTCGCCCGGTGGTGGCAAAAGAGCTTGAAGGTCGTACCAAGGCGCGCATCACCGGCGAAGGTCAGGATGCAGGCCTGAAGATTACCGGTAATGACTGGGTACGTGGCCGGCATGTTACCGGTACGGAAGGTCGTTCCGCGATGCTTCGCAATCCAACCATATGTATGAGTATGGCTGGTACGATGGCGGTTGAGCAGAAGCGTAATGAAGAGTTGCCCATTCCGGATAGCAAGGTAACCGGCGGCAGTGGCAATACCGAGAAGGGCTCATTGGTTACGTATTCAGGTGGTGCACGCGGTTAATTTTTATTAATCAATTCGTATTAAATGAACATGTTAAGCGCACGGAATAATTCAGCACGCAGCAGATCAGGTCGAGCCATGTGCCGCCGTCCTGCGGCCAGCACCATACGCCCGGGTGATCGCATGGCTGATAATCGTCTCGATGTTGTCCGGGGTGGCTGTCATCCGTTGACGCAGGCGCAGGAAAACGTGCATCTGTACGCCTATGAAAGCCGTGTTAAAGAGATGTTTGATGCCATCGTCCCAATGCTGAAGCAAATAGCCGCGATTCAGTACGATGCCGATCTTGAAACCAAAGCACAGCGCATTGCGCATGAACACCTGGGGTTCACATTACCGGAAGTTTTACTGACCGATGCCTGGGTTGATCAGCTCGATATACGCAGCCTGTTTGCCTGGTGTGTCTTTGAAACCTATTACCGCTTCTGTGATGAAGCGTTCACCCACGATCCTCTGGGCAATGGTGGTGATGCGGAATTTCAGACATTTCTGCGGCAATGTGGTTTCCATAAGTTGGATGTTTCGCCATGTGCGGATGGCCGTCTGGCACATGTCATTCGTTACGTTCTACGTCTGCCGTACAGATCTGTTCGTCGCCGTTCCTATGCGGGCGCGATGTTTGATGTCGAAGACAGCCTGGAAAAGTGGGTGCGTACTGAACTGGTTCGTTTCCGGGAAGGCAAGCCCAATACGGCTGACGAACCGACACAGTATCTAAAGGCGGCGGTTTACCATTACAGCTCCGTGGATCCCGGCCACCAGGGCTGTGCCGCACATGGCTCTGATACTGTCAGGGCGGCGCAGGGCGGCGCTGATCGGTTGAATAGCTTTCAGCAGGCCGTCGAAAATACTTACTGCTGCGGCGCATCAATTGACCGTCTGCTGCTCGGTATGGACACGGATACAGATTCCATCCGGGTTCACATGCCGGACAGCCATGGCGGTATCAATCCGGACAACTATATTGATAGCCTGGACATATACGATGCAACCCTGGATATGAATGCGACTGCGGCTGAACAGTGGATTGTTGACCTGATTAACGCAAAAGGTGGTGTCACATTACAGGGAGGTATGGCCCGTTTCATGGCTTACCTGCTGATTAATAACCTGTCACAGCTTGAGTATGTTCGCCAGTATCACGGTGGTCATTATGAAGATACCGGACACAACGAACGTTTTATTGGCACCGGCATTGGTTTTGAGGAAGTTCAACTGCGTAACCTGACTTTCTTCTCATATATGAATACCGTTGAGGAAGCGGCCAGCGACCTGGACATCGGTATCAGGATATTTACCAGCCTGAATGTATCGCATGGTTTGCCGGTACCGATTGTTGTACGTTTTGATTATCACGGCAATGTGCCAGGTGCGCGTGAGCGTGCCGAAGAACGCTGTGACCGTGTGGCGAATGCCCTGCATGACCGTTATCGTGAGTTATCTGACCATGGTTTGTTACACACCCTACGGGTCGTTCGCGATATGAATGCCGCCGACCGGATTGAGGTTCTTGGTTCTTCGTTAAAGACAACGGCGGCCACGGGGGCGCACTGATGAAAATTTGTCAGGTAGAAAAGCCACTGGTAGCGACCAATCGTATTTCTGCCATGGAGCATAAGCATCTCCAGGTCGTAAAAGATGGCAGTGTGCGTCTGGTTGCGGTTGATGCCGTGGGCTGCATCCCGGGAGACTGGGTGATTTGCGTGGGAAGTTCTGCAGCGCGTGAAGCGGCAGGCAGTAAAGGATATCCGAGTGATCTGACAATAGTCGGGATTATTGATCACTGGGACGCGGAACAGGGTGACCGGTAGTGGAGATTATGCAGGTTGATCAGCAGTTGGTTTGTACCCGTCGCGTACAGGGTTTATACGACATCAGCCTTCGCGTATTGCGTGACTGCAATGATGCGGTTCACGTAGCGGTTGATCCTGTAGGGTGCCATAAGGGGCACTGGGTGTTTACATCCAGTGGTTCGGCGGCACGATATGCGGCAGGGGATTTCGGAGTCCTTACCGACCTGACGATCTGCGGCATTATTGATTTTTGGGAACCTGAATGAGAGTTAGGTGACCAGGAAAGCTGTGACAAAGCGACGCGATGGGTGTTGCGACACAGTTCAGTTTTACAACCAAGTCTATAATTTTAGGAGATATAAAAATGGCAAATGACAATTACGGCATTGCGCTGGGTATGATCGAAACTCGTGGCCTGGTTCCGGCTATCGAAGCGGCGGATGCGATGACCAAGGCCGCCGAAGTACGTTTGATTGGTCGTGAGTTCGTCGGTGGCGGCTACGTTACTGTTCTGGTTCGCGGCGAAACCGGTGCGGTCAACGCCGCAGTTCGCGCCGGTGCTGACGCTTGTGAGCGTGTTGGTGACGGCCTGGTTGCCGCGCACATCATCGCACGTCCTCACCGTGAGGTTGAGCCGGTACTTCCAGCAGGTTTGGACGCCTGATAAATGGTAGCCGTTTATCCAAACGAATCTACAGGAGGGACAGATCATGGCTGATAACATTAATGGCATTGCTCTGGGCATGATTGAGACACGCGGGTTGGTTCCCGCCATTGAAGCAGCGGACGCGATGACAAAAGCTGCGGAAGTGCGTCTGATTGGTCGTGAGTTCGTGGGCGGTGGCTACGTTACGATTCTCGTGCGTGGTGAAACCGGTGCGGTTAACGCGGCCGTACGCGCCGGTGCGGATGCCTGTGAGCGCGTTGGTGACGGCCTGGTGGCCGCACACATCATTGCTCGTCCACATAAGGAAGTCGAACCTGTGCTTGGTGGTTCGGGCGGCAGGCATCCGTCTCGTGGCTGAAGACCGGCTGACTGACCCGTTATCATGCTAGCGGCGAGCACTGATCAGCTTGTTTTCGGCTATCTTGGCCGAGCACTGAGCCTGGAGCTGTCTGCGATACAGTTGTACACCACGCAGTCCAGGCTTGCAGCAACCTGGGGTCTGGACGAGGTGGCGGGGAAGCTCCGCGCCGAAGCAGCGGAAGAGCTGGGTCATGTGGAACGGATTATCGGCCGGATGCTGGCAGTTGGGGTCGCCCCCAATGCCTCGCAGTTACGACCGGTAAAGCCAGGGCAAAATCTTCGGCAACTGCTCGAACATGACTACGCATTTGAAATGGAACTGATATCGCTTTACGAGGACGCGGTACAGCATTGTTCTGTGATTGGAGATCAGGACAATTGCTTATTATTCGAGACCCTGCTTGAGGAAGAAAGAGAGCATGGACAGTCACTGGCAAAATGGCTGCGGCAAATTTCCTGATCGGGTAATATTCCGGCCGCAACGCACCAGTTGCCGTGTCTTTGGAGAATAACAATGGCGCAAGGGTGGCAAGAGCGTATCCGGCCAGTGCGTCTGGAAAAGCGGTACGAGTTTCCAGACTATGCGGCCTTGCGTAACTTTCTTGATCTTGCAGCCGAGTTGTCCGAGCAGAAAGACCTGTATCCCGATATGGGGTTCGCCAGGGACTATGTGAACATCACCATCCACCTGAGCGATGGCGAAGAAACAATCACCGATGACCAGTGTCACTTTGCGCGGCAACTTGATGAATTCGCCGGCAAGGCGGGGAGGTAAGCTGCCCCATGCCCGCATTTGCAATAGTTGGCAACAAGGGAGGCACGGGCAAGACGACGTTAAGCATTCATCTGGCCTCTGCATTCAATCGGGATTCATCAACGGCGTTGATTGATGCTGATCCACAGGGTGCGTCCTTGCAATGGCGAGCTATATCCAATAATGATGACGCCGTTCCAGTTTTCCGGGCGGAAGATGATTTGCAACAACAGGCCGACAATCTGCGGAAGATATTCGATCATGTTTTTATAGATTGTCCTCCGTCGGTACATGCTCCTCAGACCGATGCGGTCCTCAGATTCTGCAATGCCGCTCTTATACCCGTACAGCCATCACCTATGGACTTGTGGGCGACCGTACATATTGAGCGGGCGATTACAGATTCATTCGAAATCAATCCGACAATGAAATCTATGATGGTGATCAATCAGGTGGAAGTAAGGACAACCATGTCAAAGCTTGTGCGGGAGGCGCTGCGGAAAATTGAACTTCCAGTCGCCGATATCGCAATAACACGTCGAACGGTATATCGACATAGCATTTTGTATGGTAAAACAGTATTTGAAATGGGCAGCCTGGGACGGGTCGCCATGGAAGAAATGGAACAATTAATCAAGGAGATCAAATCATTATGAGCAATACAGATAAAACCCGCCGGATGCTGATGAATTCCATGGAGAAAACCAAGGCTGGTATCCGAGCGAATCAAGCCTCAGCCGAACCTGCCGCAAAGAAAAAGACGGTGGCCAGGAAAAAAACCACTGCCAAAAAGACCGCCGCCAAAAAGGCGCCTGTAAAAAAGACCTCAGCAAGGAAGCCGATGGCTAAACCGCAAGCTGTTACAGACCCGTATCAGAGTAAAGGCCGTATCTGGCCGGATTAGCTATTGCCCACGCCATTAAATTGTCGCCGTGCCTTGCGACTGACGAGTGGACATAACTCCTATACATTTTATTTCAATCCATTGATTTCAGACAATAGTTGTCCGCCGAGGGAATAAAGTGAAAGGCACGACTTGTTCGCAGGAAGAACGAGGTAGCGTCCAGGCTGGCAACATGCCGAATCGTCTGATCCGCCGTGCCACGTTGCGACAGCTACAGGTTTTTGAAGCCATTGTTCGTTTCAGCAGTTTTACCCGTGCTGCCGAAGAACTTTTTCTGACCCAGCCCACGGTCTCAATGCAAATCAAAAAACTGACCAGTGTCATGGGCCTGCCACTATTCGAGCACGTCGGGCGGAACGTTGTACCGACAGAGGCAGGCTACGAGCTTTATGATGCCTGTAACAAGGTATTCGATACCCTGTCGAACCTGGAGGTGAAAATGGACGATCTCAAAGGAATGAAAAGGGGGCGCCTGCGTATTTCTGGCATTACCATGGCGAAATATATTACGCCTGAGGTGCTGGGTGAATTTAGCCGGCTGTATCCTGGCATTGATCTATCGCTTGAGGTAACCAATCGTGAACGTGTTATCGAACGAATGCTGGGCAATAAGGATGATCTATACATCTTAGGACAGATGGCTGATTACGAAATTGATATTGAGATGCGTCCGTTCTCACCGAATCCGCTGGTCGTCCTTGCGCCACACGATCATCCGCTTGTAGGCAAAAGCAATATCCCCTTGGAAGAAATTGCCAAAGAGCCTTTTATTATTCGGGAGTCAGGCTCGGGTATTCGTGATGCCATGATGAGGGCATTCAAGGAGAAAAATCTGCAACTCAAAGTTCGCATGGAACTGGGGAGCAATGAAGCAATTAAACACGCCATTGTTGGCGGCCTGGGACTATCGGTTCTTTCACTTCACACCATGACTCTGGATGGTAGGGACAGCCCGGTTGCGATCCTGGATGTTGAAGGCTTCCCGATTCTACGCCAATGGTACATCGTCTATCCAAAAGGCAAGGAACTCTCTCTGATAGCAAAGACTTTTCTGGAATACGCCACTGAAAATGAACCAAGGCTTAGAAAGAAAATGCAGAAAAAATGGCCTCAGACCTGCCGAAGTTGACATCCGTTGGAATATCCAGTAAGTTTTACAGAGACAGCGGAGGCAGTGTTCGGAATCCCGTGTCACTTTTTTAAACGGATACGACATGGAGGCTGCCATCAAGGTGCTGTATGAGTCCATCACATAGTTCTTGTTGTGAACTGCCCGAGGCTTGCCAAAGACAGTACTCTCTGAAAGAATGGAGCAGTGAGCAGATACAAACGCCATCTTCTGGAGAACCTGGAATGGATTGCGCACCTTGTCTTTGAGCATCAGGAGAACCATTCTTCGGAGTGACCAGACTGAATTATATCGCCAATAAAACAGACTGTAAGGCGGAACTGAGAAAGTACTTATGATGGAGAATTTAACTGGTACGTAAAGCAGCATGACTCAAACTAACGGGTCTCCGGCAAATCCGAAGCGATTCTAAGGGCAGAGAAAATGAGAGAAGGAATGTATTTTACTTTGAGAAGAATCGTATACTCATGCTACATCGCTACACCCATCTACGGCACTAGACCCATTGCATTTATTATAAGGCACTCTGTGAGGTACTTGAGTTATCTATTGAAATCAGCACTTTACTCGTTAATTCTTCGAATTCAGAGAAAGAAAGAGCCCGCTATAGATAAGAGCAAAAGTACGCGAACAGTAAAATTTTTATATTGCTACCCAGGATCAGAGTACGCCACATGCAAGAAGCAATTTAATACAGAAAAAGGATGGGGGAATATAGAATTCACAACAGACAGATATGCTGATTATTATCTTATAGTGAATTATCCACTGGAGAGTCCTTTTTCATACTACAATCCAAAGCGAACGTTGCTTTATATTGGAGAACCTTCAGCTACTAGATGGACCTTCATAAAGAAATGGAGAGAACCTAATGGAGAATTTTTTCATGTGTCACAAACGCCGCACAAACGAATGTTTACGATCTGGCATCTCTCAAAGTCATACCATTGGTTGAAAGAAAACTCAATCCGTAAAACAAAGGTGTGTTCCACGGTAACATCAGATCAGAGCCTGCTTCCTCTTCATAAAAAAAGATTGCAGTTCGTCACAATGCTGGATGAGCAGATCAGCATAGACATATATGGAAAAGTGAACAGGTTCAGGTCGCCACTAAAAGCCTGTTCGCAATATCAAGGGGAACTGCCGCCTATTGGAAAAGACAAAGGACTGTTTCCATACAAATATCATTTTGCTTCTGAGAACAACATTGAAGATAATTACATTACGGAGAAGCTAACGGATGCAATTCTGGCGGAGTGTTTATGCTTTTATTATGGGACGAAGACAGCTAAAGACTGGATAGATAGCGAGGCATTTATCCATATAGATATAATGAGGCCTGCTGAGGCGATTAGCCTTATAAAAAAGGCAATTGAAAATAAAGAGTGGGAAAAGCGCATCCACATTATACGCAAAGAAAAGCAGAAAATACTGGATGAAATGCAGCTATTTGCTGACATTGAGCGTGTAATAAGCTGCAAGGATGGCCTTATGCAGCCTAAGGGAGTCGCACAGATCAGTGGCGTGTTAGTTGATAGTGAGGAAGGTGGTTAATCCCATACCGCACCAGACTATCTGTAGAACATGGTCAATCGGCCAGTTTGCCGTTAAACAGCTCCAGATCGATGAACAGCAGGTCTTCGTGGAAGTTCACCAACTGTTCCTGGACCGTGCGGTTAAAGTGCTCACATACGGCATTTATCCTGGGGGACATAGGTCCACAGGTGGATCATACTGGCTGTCTTCAATCAGGCAATCAAACTCACCCTTGAACTCGCTGCCACCATTGGTCACGACTTGCCGGATAGGAAAAGGCGTGAGCCGGAAACATTTTTCAAAAAGCTGTCTGGCCACTTGGCTGTTGAGTTTGTGCACCGCCATGGCCAGGGCATAGTCACTGGGTTCATTGATGCGGGTCAGTATGTAGCGTCGCAGATGACCCGTAATATAGTTTAGAGTGCCGTTCAATGGCATCCATTCCCACGCACTCCCCCATTTCGCTGGGGCGGTAGCCCTTGGGACGGCGTTTGACCGGTGTCCGTCGGTATCGCCTGGGCCTGGATACAATCTGTCATGGTCAAGGGGGCCTCTGGCACTGGTGCGGCCCTCAGCGTGCATGAGACGTTCGCCGAGCCATAGTCGGATTAGATCGAGGTAAGGTTATTTTATGGTCGGTACTGTACAGGTAGTCATTGAAGACATGCTCCGCGCTTGGTAACTGGTAGCTACCGTCATCTCTCTGATTGGTGGTATCTTTAAGGCGGTAAGCATAGGCACCGCAAGTCCAGCATTCGAACTTGCGCATAGCGGTGCACAGGCAGGTTTTATCGCATACCTTGATTTTTTTCTGACCGGGGTGGGTTTTTACTTGGGTATTGTAGGCGTCTATGTAGGCACAACGCCCCTTGCTATCCAGCAGATAACCGAAGGATTCGCAATTAGGTTGTATCCCTTTGCAGATGGTTGGGCTGTTCTTGAGCATCCGCATGGGATAACCGGTCGGTGATATGGTATTGACCTCAATGTTATCTTTGCCTGTTTTGATATATTCCTGTTTTACATCATCAGGTAGCCCGCATTCTTTGGTGATAGTAAAACGTGTGGCAACCTGCACACCAGCGGCGCCGGCCTTGATTACGCTGACTGCGTCGGTGCCAGTGAAGATTCCACCGGCAGCAATAACGGGTATATCCAGATCCTGCTCTTTGACCCAGTTACTGACGTCAGTCGTCAGGCTATAGATATCATGGTTTTGCCAGTCATCAATACCAAATCCAAGATGGCCACCGGCAAGGGGTCCCTCGACAATAATGTAATCCGGTAAGCGGTTGAGTATCTTGTTTTTGCGTAGAAACAACTGCAAGGCGCGTACAGAAGATACGATAATGCCGAAATGCACGTCTCGGAATCGGGGATGATCTTTAACCAGGGCCATGCTGCCCAGATGCAAACCGGCGCTGAGGGTAATGCCGTCAATGCCGGCATCCATGGCCGATTTCATACGAACCTGCAATGTCGCTTTGGGATTATTCATTCCCAGCTTCTCCATCACATTGATATAGATCAGACCATCGCCCTGTTTTTGATCCATGGTCTTGGTGACGTGTATGGCCTGTGCCGAGGCGATATGCGCCAGATTAAACTGGACTTCAGATTTATCTGTCTGTCCGACCGTGTGCTTGTACAGCTTGGCCTTGTTTTTTACAAAGCTGGTCTTGTAGCGGCGATCAGTAATAGTAGGTGACATGGCGTCAGATATATGCCCAATACCTCCAAGGCGTGCGGCTACCAATGCCAGGTCCGTGCTCGAGATGTCAACGCCCATGCCTCCAATCATTATGGGCACAAGTTCCGTACTATTTATGGCCATGCGATAATCATTCAGGCATTTCATATTCGCTAACATCCGGTTGTGTAAGGCGCCGCATAAAGAGCGAGAGGCAGTGCCGTAAGTAAACCCAAGGTAATCAGGGGTTATAATTTGATTCTCCAAAGGGGTATGAGTTTATGAGGAATATTAAGGCGATCAAGCATTCTCTTTACTATAAAGTCTATAATACCACTAATCTTATTCAAGCCCGGGTTGGTCAACACGACAATGCTAGTCTGAACCGGCTTTCAGTATATGTTCAGGTGAATTGTGGATGTTGGTGCCTCACATATTGTCATAATCAGCTTACGCTTATATGCTCATTGTCCGGGCTTTGCCGAAAAATATTTGATGAATTGTGACTGGATTTTTTGGCTGTCCGGGAAGACAATGATGAAGCTGTTTTCATGGCAAGTAAAGATTTGGACGGGTTTCCTGGCAGCAAGTTCATGGTTCTTAAGGGAAGCTTAAGAACAATTCCATTCCATTCTGGACTTGTCAGAGAGTGGAAACAACAATGTGATTCTTGCCTTCCTTTTCAAATCAATAGCTTATTGCTATTCCCGATAATTGGATAGCGTACATGTCATTCGTGACACCCTGATAATGAGTGAGCTCATTAAAGTATTGGTGAATTTTTATCCTTGTTGAATAAAAATATTAAGCTATCCCTCCATGAGGGATTTGGCATAAAAGAGTCAAAAGGTCTTCATGACCGACCTCAAATGCGCCTACAAAGCTGCAACCCTCCATGCCGCGAGACCGCCCTGGATGAGTTGGGAGCCAGATGGGGCGACCAGTAGTACCCCATGGTCATCAAGTCCTGGCGCAGCAAGTGGCTCACTCTATCGGCCTACTTCAAGTATCCCGATTATGTGCGTACCGCCATTTACACCACCAATGCTGTCGAGGCCGTCCATCGCCAGTTCCGTAAACTGACCCAAGACCAAAGGCGGTTTTGCCAATGAAAGCAGCTGGTTCAAGTTGTTGTATGCCGGCATACTCAAGGCCTCTGAGCGGTGGACACACCCGGTACAAGACTGGAATCTCACTCTCTCGCAACTAACCATTCACTTTGAGGGTAGACTCGACGATTACATCGCTTTGTAAATGCGACTGACACAAAAATTTGAACACTCTCGAAACAGGCCGTGAACCAGTTTATGGTCTTATCTGGTGAACGAGCTTCGTTGTAATGAATTGCCGTTTACACAGAAAAACTTACGTCCCTCCAAATATGGGGGCTATGCAGAGGCTCCTTTATGTTTTATCTCCGATCGGCGCTTTATATTCATCCAATTGACGCTTCATCTCTTGTGGCGGCAGGTAGCCTGGCAACAGGTCTCCCTGCTCCGTAACGATGGCGGGTGTGCCATTAATGCCCAATTCATTGCCCAGCATAAAATGACGAGCGACAGGATTCACGCAGCTCAACTCAGGTAAAGCCTCACCAGCCTTTGCGCGAGTCATCGCATCCTGTTGGCTTTTGTCGCACCATACGGACACGGCTTTCTTGTAAGCGGTAGAACCCAGGCCCGTACGTGGATAGAAAAGGTAGTTAATCGAAATTCCAAGGTCATTGTAATCGGCCATTTCTGAATGTAACTTTCGACAATAACCACAATCAATATCCGTAAAAATGGTTATCGTATGCCTTGATTCCTTAGCCGGAAAAGAAATCATCTGGTCGCCTTTCAACCCAGCGACTACTTCCATCCGTATATTTTTAAGACGATTTTTTGTCAGGTTTTCACGATTCTCAAGATCAACAATATCCCCGAATATCAGGTATTTTCCGTCCTCTGACAAATAGTATAATTGCGTACCCGCCTGGAGTTCATATAAGCCATTCACCGGAGTACCTCTGACATTTTCCTCCATAAGTCCCAGCTTTTTCGCGGCGTCACTAACTTCTTGAGGAATCCCGCTGGCCATGACGGTCAATGATGACGATGTCAGTAATACAGATAGAAAAAAAGAAGAAACACGCTTTAGCCGCATTTTTTGCTCCACCCTAGTGTGAATTGCTTGGTTCGACCATCAATCCAGCAGAAAATTCACGCATTATAGCAGTTATCCCCGTGCATGATGCTTTGTATGTAGCTGCTTTAGGCGCTCTTTTGCAACATGGGTATAAATTTGCGTGGTCGACAAATCACTATGTCCAAGCAGCATCTGGACCACGCGTAAGTCGGCTCCATGGTTCAGTAAATGCGTAGCAAAGGAATGTCTCAATGTATGAGGGGAAAGCGGGATGGTAACCCCAGCCTTTTTTGCGTGGCGTTTAATCAGATGCCAGAATGCCTGCCGTGTCATCGCCGTCCCTCTCGAGGTAACAAACACGGCATCCGTGCGTTGGCCTTTCAATAAATCTTCGCGAGCAGTCGCCAGATAATTTTGTAGCCAGTCCAATGCCTCTTCGCCCATAGGAGTCAGACGCTCTTTATTACCTTTACCCAGCAGGCGTACCAATCCACGCTGCAAACTCATCTGGTCCAGTGTCAGGGTTACGATCTCAGAGACCCGTAATCCTGAGGCATACATCAATTCCAGCATGGCTCGGTCCCTTAAGCCGAGAGCCGTACCGGTATTGGGTGTCAGTAAAAGTAACTCGACATCAGATTCACTCAGGGATTTGGGTAAACTACGTCCCAGTTTGGGCGACTCTATCAGGGCCGAGGGATCGTCCTCTCGCAGGCCCTCCCGGCACATAAAGCGAAAAAGTTGCCGTAAACTGGAAAGCAATCTGGCTGTTGAGCGCGGACGCGTATTTTTCGCAACCCTCTCGGCTAAATAGGCATGAATGTCACTGCGACTGGCCTGTAGTAAGGACGAATGATGGCTGGACAGCCACCGTGCAAACAAAACCAAATCGGACCGATATGAGGCCAGGGTGTTCCGGCTCAGGCCACGCTCCATCCAGAGGCGGTCAATGAATCTGTCTACAAGGGCCTCATCTCCAACTGTCACTTTTGTCAGGTTTGACCTTCCTGCTGTCTGGCTACTTCGGCACGCACGTGATCCATATCCAATTCACGTACCTTACCGATAACCTCTTCCAGCGTAGTGGGTGATAGTGCTCCCGGTTGTGCAAAGACGCCAACGTGTTCACGGAAGATCATCAATGTCGGAATAGAATCAATTTGAAACCGCACTGCCAGCTCCCGTTGCTCCTCAGTATTTACCTTGCCGAAAACAATGCCGGGATGCTGCTCGGAAGCTGCCTCAAAAACGGGCGCAAACTGCTTACAGGGGTCACACCAAGCTGCCCAAAAATCGATAATCACAATATCATTGTCCTCAATAGAGGAATTAAAATTATCAACAGTCAGCTCGATAGTGGCCACAGTCAATTCCTGCATTCATTGGGGCGTGAGTATACCTGTGCCGGGATATAAATCACAAAACTCTCTTTTTCGAGATGGGAACTAGTTGATAATAACCAGTGAATCTTCGCCAACTTGATCATAAAGTTCGATAATGTCATGATTTCGCATACGTATGCAGCCATGGGAGACTGGCTGCCCTATTCGACCTTCCTCATTGGTGCCGTGTATGTAAATGTAGCGCTCATATGTATCGATCTGCCCTCCCAGGTTGACGCCAGACTCCTCTCCTTTTAGCCACATAATCCGGCTGGTAATCTGATCAAGGCCCGTATTGATATCCATTACTTCGATGCTGGCGTATGCGCCTGTGGGCTGTCGATTACGGAATACCGCATTCGGTTTTTCCCCGGATCCAATTTTTCTGGCAATACGGTGTATGCCGACAGGTGTTTTAAACGATCCGCTTTCTCCTCCAAGGCCATTTGCGGCCGTGGAGATACCGTAGGTCTGCAGCAATTCTCCCACCTGCCATAGCTCCAGGGTTTGGCTGGCTGAATCAACATACAACACAGTCTCTGGTAAATCAGAGATTCCCAGCTTTGCCAGACGGTACTGAAAAAAACTCAACCTGCTATGAAGTTCAACATTACTCATTTTGCCGAATTCTCCCGCCAGAGCTATCGCGCCCATGCATAAGGTGATAGCTGCGGCGACGGCACTCTTCAGAAAGGTTCTTTGTATTGGGCTCTTTGTACCGGTCATTAAAAGCCCACCTTAGGGCTTAAATTATGGTAACCGACAGTGCAATTTATAACTACCCTAGCATAAAAGGCCGAAACAATCATCAATATCTTTCTCAACCTTTCAGATATCATAGGTCTATAGCAATTCTTCATCTTATCATAGCTCCAGGAATTGACTGGTTGAATCAGCATGCAACACAGTTCTTGTCAAATCAGAGACTCCTGGCTTTGATGGATAATTCTGAAAAAATCAACCTGTTATGAAACTCAACGGTTGTTCGTTCACTCGAATAGGCCTATGCTGCGTGTTTAATGATAAAAGAAACCCTAATATAAGTGGCGCTTCCTACGGATTTAGAAACAATGGATCTAGAACTAATCAGCTTCAAATTATGCCCGTTCGTGCAATCGTCCATCATCACTCTGCTCAATAAGCGGGTGAATTACAATATTACCTATATCGATATCAGCGATCCACCTGCGTGGTTTGATGAGATATCGCCCACTGGCCAAGTTCCGCTAGTAAGAGTCAATGATAATAATTTTCTCTTTGAATCCGCTGTCATAAACGAATTTCTGGATGAAATCAGTGGCGGAGGCATGATGCCATCTGATCCATTCATCAGGGCTCAAAATCGTGCTTGGATCCAATTCTGCGGCCCCATGCTGGGAGATACACGAGATTTGGTTGGCGCTAAAGACGAGAATTCCCTGAATGATAAGGAATACGATATTCATGAAAAACTTGACCGGATTGAGGCATTAAAATCTGACGAAGATTTTTTCAACGGTAATGAAATGTGCCTTATAGACACCATATATGCTTCGTTGTTTATGCGGTTAAATCTCTTAAAATCGGCTATAAATCTACTCAATGGAGAGCGCTACCCCAAATTGAACAGCTGGAGTAATCATCTGTTACGGCTTGACGTTGTTCAAAATTCTGTCGTTACTGAATTTAAGGATATTTATCACCGCATGATCAAGATACAAGGTGGTGTGTTGGCGGGGTCTCTTTCATAAATCCAGGGTTGGAATAGTGCGGACGGAAGACGATCCCATGTTTTCACCTTTCCATGATCGCAGCATTGTCATTGGCGCTTATCAGGGTGGCGGTAAGTGAGTGTTCCCTAAAAAAACATGCCCTCCATAGCCATTTATTGATGCGAATCGAATCAGCCAGACAGATTAATCAACGATAATACGGCTGCTTGCGACATTGCTGAGTTCCGACAACATCTTGTTCAGGCGCTCAACAAAGACATAAGGGTCGCCGAGTTCGCCGCCTTCGGCAAGCACCGCCTGCTCGAACAACAGACGAGTCCAGTCAGCAAAACGCTCATCATCTTTTTCATCGTTTAATCTCTTCACTAAAGCATGATCAACATTTATTTCAAGGGTTGGCTTGTTGGACGGCATATTATGGCCAGCTGTCTTCAGGGCCTTCTGCAAGTGCATGCTCATATCATAGGTGCCTTGAACGACGCAGGATGGAGCATCGGTTAAACGACCGGAAGTTTTAACTTCATTAACATCATCGCCGAGCACCTCTTTCATACGTTTGATTAATCCCTTGCTTTCTTCCTCAACTTTCTCCCAGGCTTGTTTCTCTTCCTCGCCAGCAAGGTCACCCAGGTCGAGAGCCGTGCTGGTAATGGACTGGAAATGCTTTCCATTAAACTCACTGATATGAGACATCATCCATTCATCAACGCGCTCATGCATCAGCAGGACCTCAATACCTTTCTCACGAAATATGCCCAAGGCCGGATTATTCTTCGCGGCATTAAAGCTTTCCGCAGTGATGTAATAAATTTTGTCCTGCTTTTCCTGCATACGCTCGACATATTCATCGAGTGTAACGGTCGGTGCCGTGTTATCCTCCCGGGTAGAGTTGAACCGCAACAGTTTCAGGATTCGATCACGGTTCTTGAAATCTTCAACGGGTCCTTCCTTCAGAACGTGACCGAAATTTTTCCAGAACTCAGCGTACTCTTGAGGCTTTTTCTTGGCCATCTTTTCCAACATGCCAAAAATCTTTTTAACTGAAGCACTACGAATCGTATCAATGAGCTTGTTACTCTGCAAAATTTCACGCGATATATTTAATGGCAGGTCATCGGAATCAACAAGTCCTCTGACAAAACGTAGCCACGTCGGCATCAGGTGCTCCGCATCATCCATGATAAATACTCGTTTGACATAGAGTTTGATGCCATGACGCCTATCTCGTTCCATCAGATCGAAAGGTGCCCGCTTGGGAATATAAAACAGGCTGATATAGGATTGTTTGCCTTCGACATGATTATGAATCCACTCTTGAGGGTCTTCAAAATCATGCGCAACATGCTTGTAAAATTCCTTGTATTCTTCCTTGCTGATATCTTTCTTCTGCATGGTCCAAAGCGCCGAAGCTTTATTAACGGCCTCCCACTCGCCTTTGTTATCGCCCGTGCTGGATTTCATTTCAATCGGAAAGCCTATATGGTCCGAATATGTTTTCACGACATTGCGAATTCGAAAATCTTCAAGAAATTCCTTTGTTGCGTCTTTGCTCATATGCAGCGTGATTTCTGTACCACGTGTATCTTTTGTAGTTTCTTCCAATGTATAACTGCCTTGGCCCTCGGATTCCCAAATTACCGCCTGGTCAGCAGATTCACCTGCGGCGCGACTGATAACTGTGACCTTATCTGCTACAATAAACGAAGAATAAAAACCAACGCCGAACTGACCAATCATCTGTGAATTTTTGACTTGATCCCCGGTGAGATTCCGGAAGAACTCTTTCGTACCGGACTTGGCAATAGTCCCCAGGTGTTCGACAATCTGCTCGGCATTCATGCCGACACCGTTATCCGTGATCGTCAGTTTCTTTTTGTTCTTATTGAAATCAATTCGAATTTTCAGATCAGGGTCATCACTCAGCAATGAATCATTGGAAAGCGCCTGAAAGCGAAGCTTGTCACAGGCATCTGAGGCGTTCGATATCAATTCTCGCAGGAAGATTTCCTTATTAGAGTAAAGTGAGTGGACCATCAGCTTGAGTAGCTCAGTTACCTCGGCCTGAAATTCATGGGTCTGTTTTTCGATGGTGGCGTTCATTTCTTGTCCTCTTCTGCAATTCGTTCGTAAAAAAATATGGGCGCGTATATTGGGAATATTCTTGAAGCTTTCAAGAGATACCGGTATTTTCATGCGCGAGCAACCAGCGCTTTCGATCCAGTGCCTCACCTTGTGTGCGCCCGGCGTACCCGCCAATACCTGAAGCGGATACAACGCGATGGCAAGGAACAATAAGGAGGAGCGGGTTCCGGCGGCAGGCGTTACCCACCGCTCTGGCACCCGTATTCAACTGAGCTGCCAGCTCGCCATAACTCTGAGTTTTACCCGCCTTGATTTCTCGCAATGCTTCCCAAACAGCACGCTGGAGAACAGTACCTTGCAGATTTAACGGCAAATCAAAGCAAAATGCCGGATCTGAAAAATAGGTTCGTAACTGACGGACAGCTTCCCGTGATAAAGCATCCTGTGGTTTCCTTAATATTGCCTCTCTGCAAAGGAAATCCACGCCGATCAGACTTTCCTGATGAACGACAATTCCGATTGTCGCAATAGGCGAGGTAAAAATGGCTGAGTATTCAAGCATATACAGGTTAGTTACGGATAAAAAAATAGTGAGCTACGCTCGCTGCTGCCATCGTATATTACTCACTTTTTTGACAGCTTCTCCTTAATCCGAGCCGCCTTGCCTGTACGCCGACGCAGATAGTAGAGCTTGGCCCGACGCACATCGCCACGACGCTTGACCTTGATTCTTGCGATTGAACGACTGTGAGTCTGAAATACACGCTCTACGCCTTCGCCATGGGAAATTTTGCGAACCGTAAATGATGCATTCAGGCCACGGTTTTTTTTGGCGATAACCACACCTTCATAGGCCTGAAGACGCTCGCGGTCACCTTCCTTGACACGTACGTCAACGACCACTGTATCGCCCGGGCTAAAGACAGGGATGTCAGATTTCATTTGCTCGGCTTCGAGCTCTCCGATGATATTACTCATTAGTTCTATACCGTTGTATCAAAATTAGAGTATTTTTAATTCTGTTCATGAATAAACTCATTCAATAGCACCTGTTCCTCGCCCGTTAGAGGTCTGTTCTCTAGTAGATCCGGCCGGCGTAACCAGGTCCTTCCCAGTGACTGCTTAAGACGCCAGCGCTGAATATACTCATGGTGACCGCTCATCAGTACCTCAGGTGTTGCCATATCTCGCCAGACTTCCGGTCGAGTATAGTGAGGGTAATCCAGTAATCCATTCATGAAAGAGTCTCTCTCGGCGGACTGACCATCTCCTAATACTCCGGGAATCAGCCGGCTTATGCCGTCAATTACGGCTACTGCGGCAATTTCACCACCGCTCAGTACAAAATCACCCAAAGACCACTCCTCATCAATCTGGTTTTCCAGGAAACGCTCATCAATGCCTTCATATCTGCCACATAACAGAATTAAATCATTCTGTTGCTCGCCCAGCAATAACTGGGTGATTGGCTTCCCCTGTGGCGACAGGTAAATCAGCCTTGAATTTAACCTATCCAGCCTGATACGACCCAGCGCCCTGGTCAGTGGTTCCGCCATCATCACCATGCCGGGACCTCCGCCGAAGGGTCGGTCATCGACGGTGCGATGCACATTGATGACATCATCGCGTGGCGTCCAGCAATCGACGCTTATTAAACCTTTTTTTATCGCCCTTCCAGTCACGCCATAGGAACAGGCATCCCGAACCATTTCAGGAAACAATGTAATGACATCAAAACATTGAGCCACTGTTATAACCAATAGCTAAAAGTCAGGGTCCCAATCAACAGTAATCATACCGTCATCCAGATTCACATTCCATACTATCCGTTCCCATATGTACGGGATTAATCTTTGTCGATCACCGTTGACGACAAGCACATCGTTAGAACCCGTCTCAAGCAGGTGTTCAACCACGCCAAGTCGAATCCCGGCACTGGTGGATACGGTCAAACCAATCAGGTCTGACCAGTAAAACTCATTTTCAGCGGTTTCAGGCAACTGTTCTCTCAATATCGTCACCTGCTTACCAACCAGGGCAAGCGCCTGATCCCGGACTTGACAGCCTTCCAAACTAACGATGAGCCCTTTGCCGTGCTTTTGGCCCTTGACCGGATTCCTGGCTTCCCAGCCATTGCCTGATTCTAACCACCAGGGCGCATAGCTGAATATGTTTTCAAGGGGCTTTGTATAGGAAAAGACCTTAAGCTGCCCACAAATCCCAAAGACCCCGTTTATCTTTCCGACCACTATCCGGCCCGGAGAATCAGTTTTTGCCTCCTGCGAGGTAGGTTCCATCATGGAACTATCAGGCTGCGGATGCTTTGGTCTGCTCCTTTACCAGTGATGCAACACGGTCAGACAGTTTCGCGCCATGAGACTTCCAGTGGTCAATACGGTCCACCTTCAATTCCAGACGTTTATCCCGGCCACCGGCCACCGGGTTGAAAAACCCCAAACGTTCGATATAACGGCCATCACGCTTGTTACGGCTATCAGTTACCACCACATGATAAAAAGGACGCCTCTTAGCTCCACCACGGGCCAGTCGTATAACTACCATTTCACACTCTTTTAAGTTAATATCCAAGGACGCTCTGAGCAAGACCATCCTGGACTTGCTCAGAACAGGGAAAACAACCATACGATTTTTGTTTTCCTCTTAAAACCAATGACTTGGCTGTCATTGGTTTTGGCGATACATCCCTGTATCGCAGGATAACTCTGAATTAACGCTGAGTTTCCCTAAGCTCAAACTGGTATTTGAAAACCTGCCAGTCCAAACAATCAACACATTGTACGGATTTTGTTGGAAAAATAAAGCCTTACAACGGTCTCAGGAATAAAAAAATCGCCTACATACCCACAAGACGGATTCTGCCGGATATTTCCCACACGGGATCCTGTGATTTGATACCGAGCGTGTTGTAGCTGCATGGGGTTTACTCTAAGCGTCTCTGGTCCAATTCGAAAACAATATTATCAATAAGACGAGTGCTGCCAAGATAGGCAGCGCCCAGTATGACCAGTGAAGTATCATTTTCTTCGGGCAGCCGCAGATCTTCCTGTCGTCTGACTTCAATGTATTGGAGCTCAAAGCCTTCCTGTTCGAGGTTTGTTTTTATCTGTAAACCTATCTCATCAAAGTCGGCTTTTCGCTGCTTGATAATATCGACTGCCCGGGACAGTTCCTGGTATAGCCTCGGTGCAATGCGACGATGCCCCTTGCTCAGATAAATATTGCGTGAGCTCATGGCCAGTCCGTCTTTCTCACGATAAGTATCACGAGTAACAATCTGCGTTGGTATCGCCAAGTCGTTCACCATCTGTCGAATCAGGATTAGCTGTTGATAGTCTTTCTGTCCAAATACGGCCATGTCGGGTTGCACGATATTCAGTAGCTTGGTCACAATAGTCGCCACTCCGTCAAAGTGGCCTGGGCGTGATTCTCCACACAGTATTGAAGACAGATAGGGGACGCTGACCGTTGTCGTGCTGCTCACATCGCCGTACATGATCTCTACTGAAGGTAGAAAAAGAACATTGACCGCACGCGCCTCAAGCTTTTCCGCATCTTCTTCTTCGGTTCGAGGATACCCGTCGTAGTCTTCGTCCGGACCAAATTGGGTGGGGTTTACAAAGATGCTGACGATAACACAGTCTGAACCGGATTTGGCTTCATCGACGAGTGCCAAATGGCCCGCGTGCAGATTACCCATGGTTGGCACAAACCCAACGGATTGTCCCGCTTTGCGGTATTCCACAATGATCCGGCGCAGTTCATCTATCAAGGATACAGTCAACATGAAACAGATTGTATTACTCAGGAGAAACAGTGATCATCCGCAGGAAAACTGCCATCTTTCACCGCTTCGACATAGGCGCGTATTGCCTGAGCCGGATGTCGTTGCTGGTCTGAAAAATCTCTTACAAACTTGGGTACACGCCCGGCCGTTAGGCCAATCGCATCCTGCAATACGAGTATCTGGCCGTCACAGCCACTGCCCGCACCTATTCCAATAACGGGTATTGCAACTGATCCGGAAATGGATTCCGCCAATTTCGCCGGCACACATTCCAGCAACAACATATCGGCACCATGTTCCGCCAGCGCATGGGCATCGCGCCGCATACTGGTGGCGGTAGATTCATCACGTCCCTGTACCCAGTATCCGCCGATCTTATGTACGGCCTGTGGTTGCAGACCCAGATGGGCACAGACCGGTATGCCACGCTGGCTCAATTCGGGCACAATTGATAGTTGCGTTTCACTGCCTTCCAGCTTGACCATATGGGCCCCCCCTTCCCGCATAAGGCGAGCGGCATTCTCAATCGCTTGCTCCGGACTGGCATAGCTCATAAAGGGCATATCACCGATAATGAATGCGGACTGGCTAACGCGGCTGACATTCTTAAGATGATAGACAATATCGTCCACTGTTACCGGCAATGTACTGTTATGGCCCTGGACCACCATTCCTAATGAGTCTCCGACAAGGATGACATTCATTCCCGCCTTTTCTTCTAATACAGTAAAGGTTGCGTCGTAAGCGGTCATGCAGGCAATTTTCCGGCCTTCATGCTTCATACGGCGAAAGTCAGTCATTGTCAGGCGCTTGGTTTGAACGCTCAAATTCGCTACATCCTGGAGTTAAAAATGTTTTCCATACTTCACCGTCAGAACTTTATTGACCAGTAATCTTCAGCCCTTATCATGGTTTGCCCAATCAATATGTCACACCCTGACTATTCAGAGGGGGAACAGTATAATTATAAAATATTCGCATATGGGCTTCTGGTCGCCTGTTTTAAATAGTCGGTTGCCCATGGCCTGTTCGCAGGAAACTCTTCAACCTGACATATTCAGGTGATGGCTTCAACTTCCTCCATCCTCAATGTATCACATCTATTCAGGCATGCCCGGGCCATACCATGGCCAGGAATTTCGATATCCGGGTCGATATCCATTAAGGGCCTCAATACGAAACGCCTTTCTGCCATTCGTGGATGAGGAATCACTAATGCCTCACCTGTCACTGTTTGATCATCGTAGAGAAGTATATCCAGATCAAGAGTACGAGGCCCCCATTGTTCATCGCTGCTGCGTTGACGTTTATGTTGTTTTTCAATCGACTGTAGCCTGCTTAGTAGAGATCTCGGCGAAAGTTTGGTTCTCAGCGCTATCACCGCATTGATAAAATCAGGTTGATCCTGCGGACCGACAGGCTGGGTACGATAAAATCCTGACACATGAATTAGACCATTTAGCGCATAATTTCTGATATCTTCAATCGCCGTAAGTAAGATATCCATTGAAGCACCCTGATTACTGCCGAGACCGATGTAGACTCTGGCTGACATGGTTATCCGGTCGTCCGCCTTCGTGATTTACGAAATGGTTCATGAGACCGATAATCTGAATTATTGGCCTGCGCTGCCCGTACCTCCCCAACCTCATGCTTCTGAAGATCTGTCCACCACTCACAAATTTCCTGCAGGTTTTCTCCTGCCTGATTGCGTAGCAATAAAAAGTCATAGGCTGCTCGAAAACGCGGATGGCTTAATAATCTCAGCGGGCGTTTCCCTCGGCGTTGTTCAAATCTTGGCTGCAAAGTCCATATCTCACGTGCCTGTGCTGAAAAACGTTTAGGTATTGCTGTCTGCTCGGACTGAACCTGAAATACATCCTGGGCCAGTGTATTTATCATGGCAATATTATTCATATCTCCTTCCGCTTCATCATATATTGCCTGCCGCAGGCTTCCCCAAAGCAGGAAGGCATATAAAAATGCCGGATTCACCGGCTTGCCGCTCCTAATTCGATTGTCGGTATTTTCGAGGCCCGCACGTATAAATGATTCAACATAATTATCAGGATCCATACTCAGGGTGTCTTCAGTCTGCAAAAACAGATAGCTGAATAATCCGTATTCCCTTAGAACCTCAAAACTGCGTAATGCGTGGCCTTTCTGGAATAGCTTTAATGTTTCATCGAACAGGCGTGCGGCGGGAATATCGTCCAACATAGGCGCCAGATGACTTATTGGCTGCGCCGCTTCAACGGTTAGCTGGAAGCCCAGCTTGGCCACAAAGCGCAATGCACGTAACATTCTGACCGGATCTTCACGATAGCGCGTCTCAGGATCACCAATAACGCGAATTTGACGGGCATTTATGTCTGCAAAACCACCAACATAGTCAACAACGCTGAAATTTTTAATGTCATAAAACAGCGAATTACACGTCAGGTCACGCCGCATGACATCACTGTCGATACTTCCATAGGCATTATCACGAAGGATTCGACCATCATCTAACTGGTGTGCGTGACCTCTATGTGTCCTCCCATGAGAAGCTCTGAAGGTGGCCACCTCGATTATTTCCCGTCCATAGCGTATATGCGCCAGCCGAAAGCGACGACCGATCAGACGGCAATTCCGGAATAATCGTCTGATCTGTTCCGGTGTGGCATTCGTCGCTACATCAAAATCTTTGGGGTGGTGCCCCAATAATAGATCTCGCACAGCGCCGCCTACCAGATAAGCGTCATACCCCGCCTTACTCAATTGATACAAAACTTTCAGTGCATTTTCTGAAATATTTGTTCGGGATATACCGTGCTCAGGCCGCGAAATAACCTCTGGTCTTAATGAAGAGATAGGAACACCTTGACATCATAAAAAGACAGGGAGTCTAACAGAAATCAGGCAGGATTCCTTTATTCAAGATACAGTAATTAGTCTCATAATTTCACGATCATCATCGATAGTATTTATGATGTCTGGCAATAAATTCATATGGTATTGATCGCAGCTTAAATCGGGTTTCACATTCCGGACGCGAAAGCACTATAATATGCTCCTTTGACGGGTATTACTGTCAATGACAGATACAGCATCCAATATCACGACCGCAACTTTCCTGCGCAGATTCGGTGCGATGATGTACGATAGCCTGCTGTTAACTGCCTTACTGATGGTGATGGCTCTGCCAGTAGTCGTTACTGTCGGGGGAAACAGTGAATTTGTTAAAAGCCCGGCGTATACACTTTATTTATACGCCGTCAGCTTCCTGTTTTTTGGCTGGTTCTGGACCCACGGTGGGCAAACCCTGGGGATGCGTAGCTGGAAATTGCAGGTCGTCTGCGATGATGGCTTCGCGCTTGGCTGGGATAGCGCCCTGATACGTTTTTTGGGCGCGACATTATCCTTATGCCTGTTCGGTATCGGTTTTTTATGGATATTATTTAATTCTGAAAGATTGGCGTGGCATGACCGGCTTTCCAAAACCCATATTCTGTACAATCCCTATCTGAGGGAGAGAAGAAAAATACCGACCGATTGATCAGGATTGAGGCGATCTATCCCATTCGGTATTATTGACTGTTACGGAACCTTCCATTACCGTCCCGAAGCAGCATGGCATTCTTGAAATATCGAATCCAGCCTAATAGCAACGAACCCGCAGCGCTACGGAGCCAGCATGTCAACAGACCATCAGGAAGTACGCGAACTTGCCAAAAAAGAGTACGAACACGGTTTTGTGACCAATATCAAGGCCGATACCCTGCCGCCCGGACTCAATGAAGATGTGGTCCGCGCAATTTCTTCGAAGAAGGACGAGCCGGAATGGATGCTTGAATGGCGCCTGGATGCCTACGAAAAATGGCTGAAAATGGTGCCTCCACAATGGCCTCACCTGCATATTCCACCGATTGATTATCAGGCCATTTCTTATTACTCTGCTCCAAAGCAGGGCGGTGGCCCAAAGAGCCTGGACGAAGTTGACCCCAAACTCCTGGAAACCTACGATAAACTGGGCGTTCCGCTGGAAGAACAAAAGATACTGGCAGGCGTCACCGATATAGCGGTAGACGCGGTATTTGATTCGGTTTCAGTGAAAACCACTTTCACCAAACAGCTTAAAGAAGCTGGCGTTATTTTCTGTTCCATCTCAGACGCCATACACAACCACCCCGCTTTGGTGAAGCAGTACCTAGGGGCGGTCGTTCCCAAGACTGACAATTATTATGCCGCCCTGAACTGTGCGGTATTTACTGATGGTTCCTTCGTGTACATCCCCAAAAATACACGCTGCCCCATGGAGCTATCCACTTATTTTAGAATTAACGCAAAAAATACCGGCCAGTTTGAGCGCACCCTGATTGTGGCCGAAGAAGGTTCCTATGTGTCTTATCTGGAAGGCTGTACCGCACCCATGCGGGACGAGAACCAGCTTCATGCGGCCGTCGTGGAGCTGATCGCCATGGAAAATGCGGAAATCAAGTATTCGACTGTACAGAATTGGTATCCTGGTGATGAAACCGGAAAAGGTGGTATTTATAACTTTGTCACCAAGCGTGCCGAATGCCGCGGAGACAATTCCAAAGTATCCTGGACCCAGGTTGAAACCGGTTCGTCAATCACCTGGAAATACCCTTCCTGTGTTCTTAAGGGCAATAATTCAGTCGGAGAGTTCTATTCTGTCGCTCTTTCCAGTCTAAGCCAGCAGGCTGATACCGGCACCAAGATGGTTCATCTTGGTAAGAATACCTCCAGTACTATTGTCTCCAAAGGTATTTCAGCCATGAAGGGTCAGAATGCCTATCGTGGTTTGGTTCGGATCAACAAAAATGCTGAAAATGCACGCAACTACACGCAATGTGATTCACTGCTACTCGGTGATACTTGTGGAGCACATACCTTTCCGTACATGGAGGTGAAAAATCCAACTGCCAGGGTAGAGCATGAGGCGACAATCTCCAAAATTGGTGAAGACCAGTTGTTTTACTGCCGACAGCGTGGCATCTCCGAAGAGGATGCCGTGTCCATGATTGTCAATGGCTTCTGCAAGGAAGTATTTAAGGAACTGCCCATGGAGTTTGCGGTAGAGGCACAGAAGCTCCTTAGTATATCGCTTGAGGGTGCAGTCGGATAATCACGCAGGTCATCAGATCTGCTCCAGTTTCTATTGAGACATTCAATATGATTGAAATCAAAAATTTACATGTCAGCACTGACGGAAAAGAAATTCTGAAAGGCCTCAGCCTGTCGGTTGATGCCGGCGAAGTCCATGCCATTATGGGGCCCAACGGTTCCGGTAAAAGCACGCTTTCTTATGTACTGTCGGGTCGCGAAGGCTACACTGTGACCAGTGGTAGCGTCGCATACGAAGGCAAGAATCTGCTGGAGATGGAAGCCGATGAACGTGCCTGCGAAGGAATATTCCTGGCCTTTCAGTATCCGGTCGAGATTCCTGGTGTAAACAGCAGTTACTTCCTGAAAGCGGCTGTAAACGCCAAGCGTAAATACCGTGGTGAGCCCGAGATGAATGCCATGGAGTTCATGAAGCTCATTAAGGAAAAAATGCAGATTGTAGAAATGAAGCAGGAGTTACTGGCTCGCTCAGTAAACGAAGGTTTCTCAGGTGGTGAAAAAAAACGTAATGAAGTTTTTCAGATGGCCGTTTTGGAGCCCAGGCTGGCTATTCTGGATGAGACTGACTCTGGTCTGGATATTGACGCACTACGCATTGTCGCAAGTGGCGTAAACGCGCTACGCAACGAAGAGCGCTCCATGATCGTTGTTACCCACTATCAGCGGCTGCTGGACTACATTCAGCCAGACTATGTTCACGTTCTTGCAGATGGTGTCATTATAAAATCCGGAGACAGGAAACTGGCGCTGGAATTAGAGAAAAAAGGTTACAGTTGGCTGGACAAGTCGGCATGAATAGCATCATTGAGCATTATTGCGGCGAGCATGCGGCAATAAAAGACCAGCTACCGGGCGCTAGCCTGAACTGGCTGAATGCCTCCCGCGATGTTGCCTTGGCCACATTCGAGGAGAAAGGCTTCCCCGATCTCAAAATTGAAGACTGGAAATACACCGATGTACGTCCGATTGAAAAACGCTTATTCAAGCTAGCGCAGAAGGCTAATCATCCGATTGATGCCGCCACTATTAATACTTGCCTGTGCAAGGATATGGCCTGTCATCTTATGGTGTTTGTGGACGGACGGTATTCGCAGAACCTGTCCGACCCGGGAAGCTCTGCCGGGCTGGTCGCTATCAAGGACCTGCGTACTGCGCTGACTGAAGATGCTGATGTACTGGAAGCCAACCTTGGTAAAATCGCCGACGCATCGAAAAGTGGTTTTTCGGCGCTTAATATGGCTTTAATGAATGATGGTGCTTATATCCATATTGCTGACAACGCTTCGCTGGAATTGCCGATTCACCTGATGTTCTTCTCATCAGGCAAGGAACAGACAATCACTAGCCAAGCCCGCATTCTGATCATGGCCGGTGCCGGTAGTCAGGCCAAAGTTATTGAAAGCTATCATTCTGTTACCGACAATGTTTACTTTAACAACATTACCACAGAGATTAAGACAGGGGAAAACGCAAGTATAGAGCACTACAAGCTGCAGCAGGAAAACAACAAGGCATTTCATATCGCCACTCTGCAGGTGGATCAGGCCAAGGACAGTACATTTACCTCTTTTTCCATATCTATGGGGGCACGAATCGCACGTAACGATATCAACGCTTGGATGGGTGACGAAGGGGCGACTTGTAATCTGTACGGTTTATACATCACCGAAGGTCGTCAGCACTCTGACTTCCACACTAGGATTGATCACGTCAAACCACATTGCAACAGCAGTGAGTTCTACAAGGGCATACTGGATGGTCATTCTCGTGCTGTGTTTAATGGTCAGGTTCATATCTATCCTGATGCGCAGAAATCTGCGGCTGAACAGGGAAACAACAATCTGCTGTTATCTCGAAATGCTGAAGTCGATACCAAGCCACAATTAGAAATCCATGCAGATGATGTGACGGCATCACACGGTGCAACTGTCGGGCAACTGGATGATGACATGATGTTTTACCTGCGCTCCCGTGGTATTGATTACAACTCGGCACAGGCCCTGCTCGTCTATGGTTTTGCTCACGACATTGTTGAAAAGATGACTATCGAATCACTTAGATATTACCTGGAAGTCGCTTTAGTAAAACGCATTCCAAACGTCGGCCAGCTCAGCGAGCTTGTAGAAAAACATCCTCGTTTTTTATGATGGATAAAGGCACATTAAAAGATCGGATTATTGAACAGCTAAGGACTGTTTATGACCCTGAGATCTCAGTCAATATTTATGATCTGGGGCTAATCTATCGTCTGGATATCGACGATGAGGCCAATGTTGAATGTGATATGACACTAACTACGCCCGGTTGTCCCGTTGCGCACACTTTCCCCGGTCAGGTTGAAACCAGAATCAAGGAAGTCGAAGGCGTGAGTGATGCCGAGGTGAATCTGGTCTGGGACCCTCCCTGGTCACAGGATAGTATAACGATGGAAGTTAAATTAGAATTAGGCCTGCTCTAGCCTGCCTATTATATGGGCAGCCAATTTTGAATTGCTTTTGCCATGGCGGCATCGTCAACAATCAGTACTTAGCGCTATCTAGGATAGCGGGTACAAGGACCATTCTTGTAATCAGTGCCCCGCAAAATTACTTCACAATAGAGTATAATCATGCACGGTGTGGTCGCCGTATCGCCTCCGATCAAGTGGAGAGAACAGGAATGGTCTTCATTTCGACCACTTGGGTCTCGCCGACAGGTGAGCCAGTGCTTCTCCTGTTGCCAGTGCGCTTCCCGGTTCAGTATAGCCTGAATAAGGTTTTCCCATGATCTATTCCAGACTGCTGCGTGGGGGAATTTGGGAAATCACCATCCGATCCTTGGGCATAGGTGTTTTATTTGGTACCCATGTCATTCTAGCTAAATTTTTGCAGCCTGAGGAATTGGGAGCCTATTTTATTATTACTGGTATCTTAAGTTTGTTCGTATTATTGAATATTTTCGGTCTTTCAATTGTGGCGATTAACAGAATTGCCGGTTATCGCGCCACAAAAGAGGAGCATAAAATTCGGCCTGTTATTCTAACTTTACTGCATTTTACATTACTCAACGGACTCATTATATCTGTATTTTTTTATGTATTTATCGGGGAAAGTATTTTCCATAATATTTTTAACCTTGATATTAGTTCGCCGACAATGTTTTATATTACGCTAAATATTGTCGCCGGAGCCCTTATTAGCTTAATAGTAGCTTGTCATCGTGGGTTTCATGACATTCCTCGGGCCAGCTTCTTTGCTGTCCTGATGCCACAGACCCTCTTTTTCCTTGCACTGCTAATCTATCTGGTCAATTCTGAAACCCTTGGTATAGGTGATGTCTTTTTATACTTTTTACTCGCTAGAATCATAACTATACTGGTCTCTGCTATGGCCCTTAGAAGTAAGCTCTCTCCTGATTCAGGAAACAATAGCTCAGAATCGCTGTCGAGTTTACTTGTGGTTTGCACTCCTATTGTCATTATCCATAGCGTATCGTTAGCTAATCAACAGGGTGCCTTGTGGCTGGCCGGCTTTTTTTTTGATGCGAATGCAGCCGCAATCTATGGCGTCGCACTTAAAGTGTTTGGGGTCACCATGTTAATTTATTCAGTTGTGTCATCTGTTATGTGGCCGACACTAGTGGAGCTCTATGAACAGAGGAATCTTGATGGGGCGCAGTCACTATCTCAAGTAATGGCATCAATAGTATCAGTATTTGCAATTATTTCATTCATACTGTTCGTTTTACTCGGAGAATCCATGCTGGCTTTAGTGTTCGGAGATGTCTATGTTCAGGCATATGGATTACTGGTTGTCGTGTCACTGTTTTATGTTATACAATTATACTTTGGATTTGCGTCAGAAATATTATTTATAACGGGCCATGAGAAGGCTCTTCTAGTTATTACATTTTCGACTTCGTTAATTCGCATTTTACTGGCAGTCGCAATGATAGAGAGCATGGAGCTCTATGGGATTGTATTAGCCTGGGGGATAGGTTCAGTGTTGCAACAAGCCTGGTGTTGGTGCCGGGTAAAGTCCTTGACCAAAATTAAGTGTCACGCAAGTTATCAGTATAAAGCGATAGAAGATACTTCCTCATGATAAGTAGAGTTCGGCATAGGTTGTCAGAAGTGACCTTCACAGTAGTTGTACAGCAATTCTCCATTCTTAGGTGGACTTAACTGCCGTAGGTTACGCCGCCAAGGGAGGTTCTCGTAAGCTGCCCTGTCAAGTGGGCGGTTCAAAAAAGGCTTGGAGTTCTCAAGAGACTCAGAGGGAGCTATGCCTTCGAGCGAATCGCCCCGGGATGGTCGGAGCTCCGTTAGCTTGGGCCATGCTGCTTTGCATAACCGGGCCCGAGATAGCCGGCGAAGTAGCTATTCCCGAGTGTTTATATTTTTTATGCCACGGCTTTTCAATAAGTTGATCACACTTTCAACACAGTCTTCTACCGAGTCATTTGCTGTATCAAGCTCAAGTTCAGGGTACTTGGGTTTTTCATATGGTGAGGATATACCGGTATAGTTCCCTATCTTTCCTGCGCGTGCCTTGGCGTAAAGCCCTTTCACATCACGTTGTTCACAAACTTCCAATGAGGCATTGCAGTAAATCTCCAGAAAGTCGCCATGGGGCACTGTTGAACGTATTTGCTGGCGGTCATTGCGAAATGGTGAGATAAATGCTGTAATGGTAATTATTCCCGCTTCCAGGAATAGCTTTGCCATTTCACCTATGCGGCGTAGGTTCTCGTGCCGGTCTTCCTCAGAGAAGGTCAAATCTGAACACAGGCCATGCCTGACATTATCGCCGTCAAATACGAAGCTTCTGCAACCAGTCTCGTACAAACAGCTTTCTAGAGCATGAGCGATTGTAGATTTGCCGGAACCCGATAAGCCGGTTAACCAGACAATAGCGCTTCGGTGACCATTAAGTTCCTTTCGCATCTCGCGAGTTATCAAAGCCTGATGCCAGATAACGTCAGGTTCATTAAGGTAAGAGCGTGGCATAGTCAATTGCCTTCTTAGCACCAAAATAGCGAGGATAAACTCAAAATGGCGCGCCCGGAAGGATTCGAACCTCCGACCACCTGGTTCGTAGCCAGGTACTCTATCCAAGCTGAGCTACGGGCGCATTATAAAAGGGAGAGCATTGTGGGTACGTGGCGTTCCGATGTCAAGAAATGAGCGTACGGAGGTGGTTCAAAGTCGTAAATGGTAATTGATGAAGCCATCCATAGCTATCCTGTCCTGTTCATTTCCCCTGGACTCAAGGACGGCAGGCTAGTCGCTATAATATGGCAGAAGCTCTGGAAGAAATCCGTGTTCCTATTAATGGTATATCCTACCGATCTGAATCGTCTGGTTCAGACATCTGGTGCTGTACCATTTGTGGACCAGGGCAAATATAATTGAGCACATTGGTGGCACTATGCTGTTGAAGGTTATTGAACCCTGCAAAACCTGATTTGCTTACTCGCAATTGGTACAAAGAATCAGTAAACTATGTCGCTATTGCCCACAGGGTACTTTTTGGCGTAAAAATCGGGGAGTCCCATGACATTCGTTGTCTTGGAAAATTGCATTATGTGTAAGCATACAGACTGTGTCGAGGTCTGCCCTGTGGATTGTTTTCACGAAGGTCCCAATTTTCTGGTCATTGACCCGGACGAATGCATTGATTGCACATTGTGTGAACCAGAGTGCCCTATTGAGGCCATTGTTTCGGAAGACGATCTTCCACCGGACCAGGAACATTTACTCAAACTCAATGCGGAATTATCCCGGGTGTGGCCGGTTATCAATCAAATGAAGGAATCCATGCCGGATGCAGATGAATGGCAGGGCAAACCCGGTAAACTGGAATTACTGGAACGATAGTCAGAGCGGGTGCTTGAAATGGTCAACTCACCCTATATTTTTGAAGGAACCCTCGAGAATTTCCGGCAGCTAGTGATTGACGGTTCAAATGAGCGCCCGGTCCTCGTTGATTTCTGGGCAGCGTGGTGTAATCCCTGTCAAATGCTACTACCTATTGTGACCGGACTTGCCGAGGAATATCAGGGCAAATTTCATCTGGCCAAGGTGAATTCCGATGAGCAACAGGAACTCGCCGCCCAATTCGGGGTTCGCAGCCTACCTACTCTAAAACTTTTTTATAAAGGCAAGACCGTCGAAGAAATCATGGGTGCGCAGCCGGAAACTGTTTTGCGAGAATTGCTTGATCAGTATATCGAACGGGAATCCGATCAAATAGTGCAGCAGGCGATGTTGCTTACCCAGCGTAATGAACTCGAACAAGCGAGAACTCTGTTGATACAGGCAATGCAGGATGATCCCGGGAATAAACGCACACCCCTGGCTCTGGCACGATTAACCATGATGATGGGGCATCATGCGGAAGCAGAAAAAATAATCTTGAAGCTATCCCGGGACCAGCGTGATAGCGACGAAGCAAAAGAACTCGAGGCCCAAATTCAGCTTGCTATTACCGTACAGGACAGCCCCAAACCGAATGAGTTAGAACAAAAAATCATGGCAAATCCGGATGACCTTGAAAGTCGCTATCTACTTTCTGCCTGGCGAGCACTCGAAGGTGGCTATGAACCCGCTCTGCAACAGTTACTTGAAATTATACGAAAAGACCGAAATTGGAATGAGGAAGCCGGCCGTAAAAGAATGCTGACTATTTTCGATTTACTACGTGGTGAAGATGAGCTGGCAGGTCGTTATCGCCGTCAGATGTTTAATCTCCTTCACTAGAGAGTCAGGATCAAGTTCAATTGTTATGGACAAGTCAAAATCGGTGACCGTGCATTCCATAGGTCATCGCGCTCTCTATCCCCGAAATACGTGAGATAATTGGCTTTGATTGTTGTTAGCTTCAACTGAATTTTATGGTTATACAAAAACTAACATTCATTTTTATCGTGTTGGCACCACTTGTTACGCCAATTGGTTATAACGGTGCAATGATGCCTGATTTATATCGTGGAGCTTATTTTCAAATTGGTGTTTTATTTTTAGCGGCAATGTGGTTTCTTCAGCAGATCAATCTTAAAAAAAGGAAAATTATCTATAGCGGTATTGAGATTCCGATCCTGGCTTTTTTGACATGGTCAACGCTTAGTTTATTGTGGGTTGATGATTATTTTGAAGCATTGAAATTATTGACTATATGGTGGTGTGCAGGGCTGCTTTATTTTCTGGTTATGCAAGTATTCAGAGACAGGCAGTCAATTCATACGTTATCATTGGGCATTGTTATATCAGGCGCTCTCATTGCATTGATAGGAATCAGCCAGCACTTATTTGATCTGGACTGGATCGTTCAAGCAAAAAAACCGGCAGCAACTTTTGGTAATAGGAACATGGCGGTGCATTTTCTGGTCATGGTTATCCCTTTGAGCATTGGCTTGTTATTACATGTCAAACACAAAGCTCAAAAAATGATTATTGCTGTTTCCTTGTTGCTTATGATGTTGTATTTATTTTATACGAACAGTCAGGCAGGTTTTTTAAGCCTTTTCATTCAAATTGTTTTATTTGCTTTATTCGTACTAAAAAACAGAAAAAGCGGGCTGAATAAACAACATGCTGCTCTTGCTGCCATAGTTATTGCTCTTTCCTTGATTATTACAAGTTTCTCCATTCGGCCTGTTGATGCTTTGGGTCGTATTGGCTCAATTTTTACACAGATATCAACCGATTATCAATCGCTAAATGAACGTATTCCCATGTGGCTGAATACATTGGGGATGGTTAAAAACAATCCTGTTTTGGGTGTAGGAGCTGGCAACTGGCGTATTCACTATCCTCATTATCTAGGCACCATTTTTCATGGCAAGGAAGTAAAGGATATCGAAATAACAGAAGTCATCAAAGGAGCCAAGATGCATCAACACGCCCATAACGATTGGTTGGAGATTCTATCAAGCCTTGGTATTGTCGGTTTTGCTTTTCTGATTTGGGTTATGTTTGTGGTGGGGCGGCTTGTTTACCGACATTTGAACAACCATCAGGATTTTTTAGTGTTAGGACTGTCGTTAGGCTTAATTGGCGTACTGGTGGATGGCTTTTTTACTTTTCCCTTAAAGTTGGTTATAGCGCCTCTACTATTGGCTGTTTTTATCGCGCTACTGACCGTATTGACTCAACCTGATCAGAATAACAGAATACTTCAGTTACCGTTGCCATTGATTGTCATTTCAATGTCGTTTTTTCTATTGTCAGGTAGTTGGAGTGTAGTGAAGAACAATCAATGGTTAAAAGCACAGGTCCATTATAGCAACTCCCTGGTGCATCAAAGAAACGGTTTATACGATCACGCAAAAAGAGAGGCAATCAAATCGGTTGAGTTAAACCCTAGTCAGGCATTACATCGCTTTAATTTATCAGCAATATTGCTGAAATTAAAAGAATATGATGATGTGATTAAACATGGTTCCTTGATCCTGGAGGCAAGGCCGTATCATTATCCAACGATTGCTGTTATGGCACAAGCTTTCTTGGCTGATCAAAGGCAGGATAAAGCATTGGAATATCTGGAGCGTCTGGCAAGTATTATAAAAACACACAGTATTGTCAAACACTGGTTACCTGTTTTTTATGCTCAACAAGCAAGTGAACAAATTGCTCGTCAAGATTATGTATCACTTGAGCAGGTCTATAAAAAATGGATAAATATTGCTCCGACAGCAGTAAACTATCAGAATCTGGCTGTTATTTTGTATAATAGCTTAGGGCGCCAAAAAGAAGGAGTCAAATATTTCAAAAAAGCCCTAAGCCTTGATCCGGATTTGCCTCAGGCAGATCGTATAAGAGAATTAATCCGTCATTATGAGCAAAGCAATAGTGATGCTTAGAGTTTGCATAGATTTTCATTATATTTATTGACTAATTAGCATTCGAATTTATCAATTTTCGAATAGTCTCTCCCTGATGAATATCAGGATCAAGCTTAAGAGCTATTTTAAGATGTTTAATTCCTTCTTTAGGCTGCTTTAGGTTGTTTAGATATAAAACACCAATGTTTTTGTGAGCTTTGGCCCAGTCAGGGTAAATATTCAAGGCTCTTAAATACATTTTTTCAGCATTTTTATGATCACCAGCCGCAATATAAGTTCCAGCAAAAAATGACATGGTATTAATATTATAAGGAGCTAAACTCAGTGCCTGAGTAAAATATTTGATTGCTTCCTGTGTTTGTCCCAAATTCATTTTTGCTTGACCGACGTAAGCGGATATTCGTACCCGATTTGGGTTCAAATTATAAGATTGAAGGGCAACTTTGTGTAAGTGTTGCCAATTTTTCTTCCCTTCTAAAATTTCAGCCTGAAAATAAAAATCCTCGGCTTTTATATGGCGAATATTATTATAAAAATAATAAATGCAAATAACAAAACCAATGATACCAATAAATAAAGCTGATTTTTCGGATAATTGATAAACTCTTTCAGACTTTGGTTTTTTGTTTTCGCCAGAAACTTCATTGCTGGCAAATACAATAACGGCAAAATAAACCAGAATAATTACCGGAGGTAAATACATGGATAATGGAAAAGTAAAACTGGCATTTACCAAAAATCCCGCTAAAGACAAAGCTAAAGAAAATATTAAATAATGCATGGTATTATGCGGGTTTTTTAAGATACGCCATGTTCTTGTCATAATGAAAAGAGCCATTGTGAGCAGTATTGAAAAACCAATCACTCCTAGTTCGCTTAATATTGTTAAATAGTCATTATGGGCATTTTTAAGTTGTACTTGTTCACTAAACGAAGTTGCTTTAACTACACGATTGTAATAAAGCGGATAATAGATATCCCAATTAGCCAGACCTACTCCTGATATTGGTCTGTCATGGATCATGGCCAGTGTATTTTTCCAGGTTCTGATTCTGATCTTGGTATTTTCTTCTTCCTTTTGGGCATATACAATTTCTGTTACTTTTTCTCTTTCAGAATATAAAATGAAAGAAGTTAGGATTACTAACCCAACTAATATTATTGGTATCATGCGTTTTATTTTAAGCCTGCTTTTTTTCTGGATCAAAAATATGACTAGAAAGGTAAGTAATAATATTTGTATTGAAAATGCCAACAGACCGGCGCTAGCTCCGGTGAAAAATAAAAAAATGATCATCATTAATGAGCCGGCACAGTAAAGCATCTTATGAACTGTTTTGGAGGTATCTATGGCGAGTCCTAAACTAAGAGGCAATGATAAAACTATAAAATGTGCGGCCATATTTCTATTGCCAAAAAAAGAAGCAGGCTCCTTGGCTTGACGAATAATCGAAAAATCGAATAAATATTGCAAGATACCAACAAAAGAAACTACTACACCACTTAAAAAAATCGCCAGTAAAATCTTGACTACATCCTGTTTGTTTCGCAGTGTATTTAATACTAAAAAAAATACTAGAAAAGCCATTAAATATTGAAGCCACAAAATCCAGGCATTATGCGTATTTTGTGCCCAGATTATTGATACTAATGCCCATAGTAAAAATGCCAGTCCCAGATAATTAACAGGTGTTTTGATAATATAGCAGTGTTTTGTAAAGCCTTTATTCATAAAATAAAGGCTTAGCAATAAAATAATGATGGGACTGGATAAGAGATATTTAAATAAATTCGGTGCCAGCAATAAACCATTTTCCAAGGGTGCTAATAATGCTAATAGAAATAGCCCTGTAGCCAGGATATTGACAAATATTGTTCTGTTCATCTGTGTTTCTGAACTTATATGGTTTGCGTGGGCTGCTGATAATACCCAATAAAGGCTAGCCATCCAATGCCGGCATGGCGATCAGAACGAGGTTGGTCCATGGAGTCAGCACGGAATCAAGGTTGCGCCAGCGGAGGCCACCATGGACGGAGGTGGCCCTCTCGATTAGACTTTAATACCGTCCGCACGTAGTTCGGTGCGTTTGACCATGCGTGCCACTGTTCCCTCGGGGTGCCTGTACCAACCCGGGTCTTTGTAGCTCGACAGTTTCTCCCTAACCTTGAAAATGGTAAACAAACCGCCCATGGTGCCTTTGCCATATTGCAGCGGTACGCCTGCCATGGGACGCGCATTTTCCGGCATATCCATCTGCATGAATGCCATATCGTACATGCCTTTCTCACCCATGGGCATGTAACCACCACCGATGACATCATTGACCTGGGACGTGAGACCGGCGATATCCATGTCAATCATGTTGGTCAGGCCGTGCCCCATCTGAGTCATGGTATGGTGGGTCATATGGCAATGGGCAATCCAGTCACCCGGCGCGTCGGCGATGAATTCGATTTCGCGCGTCTGACCTACCGCGACCAGCACTGAAGTCTCCGGCCATTGTGCAGATGCCGGAATACGTTCTCCGTCGGTAGCCGTTACCTTGAAGCGATAACCATGGATATGAAACGGGTGGTGATCCATTGCCGACAGATTACCGATACGCACGCGCACACGCTGATTTTTCCTGATAACCAGTGATTCGGTACCCGGAAACGAGCGCCCATTCAAGGTGAGTACATTGAAATCGGTCATTTCATTGGGATCAATTTTTCGTGTTCCCACTTCCAGTTTGTACTCATTCATCAACAGCACAAAGTCACGATCGACCAGATCGTCCGGCTTCGGGTTACGTGGATGGACAATGAACATGCCGGTGAGACCCATGGCCTCCTGCGTCATGGTGTCATAGTGCGCGTGATACATAAATGTGCCAAACTGGCGTAGCACCCACTCGTAGCGGAAGGTTTGTCCGGGTTTAATAACCGGTTGGGTAACGCCGGCAACGCCATCCATACCGTTAGGCAGAAACAGGCCATGCCAGTGTATCGTCGTGGGCACCTCCAGGCTGTTGGTGACGTAGATGCGGATGTGTTCCCCTTCAACGGCCTCTATTACAGAGCTGTTGACGCGGCCATTATAACCCCACATGTCTGCTTCCAGTCCCGGGGTGAATTCATGAGCAACCCTGCCGACGGTGATATGAAATACCTTGACACCATTGACTATCCTGAATGGCATGGCTTCCCCGTTAGGAACAACGACCGGGCGATAATGCTCTCCCGGTAAACCGGGTTCCAGTGGCTGCACGTCCAGCGGACCACCGCTGTATGATTTTTCCCAGCGTTTATAAACTATATCGCTGTCAATCAGGCTTGAGGCTATCGCGGACTGGCTACCCACAGCGGCTCCCGCCAGTGTTGCGCCTGCCAGCGCTGTGCCTCCGGTCAACAGGTCTCGTCGTGTTATCTCCATAATTAATGTCCTCCTTCATCGGTATCGATCATTCCAACGGTCGGGCTACTCATGCCGGCTATGGCGATAGACCGACCGGACAACAATATTTCCAAGTCAGCCCTTGCCATCCAGTAGTTGCTCAGTGCGTTCACAAATCGCTGGTAACTGATGACCTGCTTTTCATGTGCCCTTAACAGGCTGAATACATCAATCTGCATAGCGTTGTAATTGAGCAATGCAAAGTCTTTAATATGACGATTCAGTGGCAGGATGGTATCAACATACTGCTCAACCATCTCCCTGCTGAAACGCAGGCGATCCACCAGTAATCGCGCATTACCACGTATCGAAATCGTCTTGGCGGCGTAAGCGGCTTTGATCTGCAAAATCTGCGCCTTGACGCGTGCGCGTCTGGCAAAGCCCAAGTCAAAGATTGGTGCCTTGAATTCGATAATGGGTCCATCTTTCCAGTGACCACTGTCTTCGCGATCCCAGGCGTAACCAAGTTCCAGGTCATTGATTATTGACTCAACATCCTCCGCACCGGCTTGATCGGCAATGGCCTGTATCTGATGCCTGAGTATGGCCAGTTCGAGGCTGTTATCAAGCACACGTTGTTCAATATCAGCCAGATCAATGGCCTTAAGGGGCAATGGTTTCAGGCCGCCTTCAATAACCCATCGGGCTTGATCGCCGGTAACTCCCATTAGCTGGTTCAGCTTTTCACGATTGGCACGCGTCACCAGCTGTGCTTCAGCAAGCGCAAGCCCGGCCTCATCGTCCTGCAATTGAAAGCTGTCAAACGTACCCTTGTTGATATTACCGATCTTGCGTAGTCGGTTCGCGGTTTCCAGCGCAGCGGCGGCAGATGCCTTGAGCTCGCCAAACACATTCTCCATCTGTTGCGCCATCTGTACGGCATAGAACGCCTTGCGTGTTGCCGCAGCGTGATCCAGTATGCCTGCAGTAACCTGCTGCTTGGTGGCTTCGTATTGTTGTGCAGCAACCTTCTTCCTGAGCGGAATGAGCAGAATATCGAGGAATTCAAAACGCAACTCCACATCCAGCGCATCATCCGGCTCACCACTCTTACGTGGTTTTAAGCGGGTTAATTCCAGCACCGGATTCTTCAGTAAGCCGGCCTGTACCAGATCCGCCTGAGATATGCCCAGATCAGCATATTTCGCTTGCAGAGACTGATTACTTAACAGAGCGATTTGAATAGCCGAATCCACAGTCAGTGGTTGCGCCAGTATTTTTTTTACAAACTCCCTCATCTGATCATCTTCGGGGCTTGCGGCGTACCAGCGCACATGGTTGCCGAGTCGCCGCTCGACATCGGCTGAAATCTCATTAAAACCCTGCCGGGGATTAATGCTGGCACAGCCCATAACCAACAGACTCAGTGTCATGGGCATAATGAATCTTTTTATGGTCATCGTTATCTCCTGATTAGACATTCGGTGCCGACCTCCGGGGCCAGCCAATACCGGCACTGAGCCGGCAGGTTTAATCAGGAGACACGCGGAGGCCTGAAAGGGCTTTCGTTCGGGATGAATTTGATGAGTTCATACAATGCCTGCAGCTGCAGATATGTGATTCGTTTCAAGGGGATAATCACTTCATCGAATGTCGCCATTAATACGAAGCAATGTTGCAACCCGGGGTCATCGCAGCAGCTACATGCGCGATCTCCCAAGGTGTCTGGTGCAGGATACATCTCTGCGGCGCGTGTGTGGCAGGGAGTGTCGCCCATCCGTGCATCCACAACGCTGCTATCAAAAGCCAGTCCCCGCAAAGGCAGCAATAGTACGGCCACTGTCATCAGATACAGCGCCGCTTTGAATGACCACGAGTTAAACATGTTCATATGGTATCAATGGTATCACTGGTTGAGACCAAAAGACTGCAAGTTGGTTCCGGGGAAGTGGCGAGCTGCCCTTGAAGAGCAAAGGCTACAAAGCCTCTCTTCCGAAAAATGAAAGCTCCGTGAAGGCAGGCCATGTTATCTGGAATTAAATGGTGGCCCCTCCAGGACTTGAACCTGGGGCCAATCGATTATGAGACCCCCCAGCCGTGTCTGAAATCCCACGAATTCCGCGGGTGTAGCGTCTGCCTGGCTTCGTACCTTTACCGATCTCGGTACCGGGCGGGTGCCTGTTCGTACCGGAATCCTCAAATCCACTTGAATTTTCAGTCTGCCCTTTAAATCTTCAGATTTTCGATTCTAAATCGTACCGATTTATCATATCAAGCCCGTTGTCTTTAGGTATTGCTGGTCGGATGGTTCCTTTGAGTCAGTTAGGAGCCTCAATCATGCAAACTATCACCGATCAGCAAATCACACAGCTTGCATCCATAGTTGCAGAAGACTGCGGTTCCTCTCTGACGGACGATCAACTGAAGGAATATATCTACCTACTGCTCGAAAATATCGCTGGTTTTGAGCAGTTGCTATCAAATTCCGATGACCAAGTTGATCGAATCGTTCAACTTATCAAGAGACGTTACCATGACCAAAACCGTTGATAAAACTGAAACTCGAAAACCGAAAAATGCTGCTGCCTACAAAAAGGCCATTGCCCTCGGTAAAAACCTTGCCAAGAAGCCTAATATGACCAAAGCTGATATCGCCCGTGAGATGTTCGCGTTAATAAAGTTGCGGTCGTTAATTTTGGCCATGTAAGATGTGGTGGCCGGCATCTGATCATACAGTCAGTTTCAGATCTATCCGAAGTTGATCGGCCGTTTTCACCTGCATCGGCCATTCGAGTGATTCGATTAGTTCATTCTTGATAGACTCTAAACGGCACTAAACTGCCGCTCGCAAAATTTCATCAGGCGGCAAAAACCGACCCAAAACGGAAACTCAATCAATCAGTTTAAGTGTCTGCATTGGAAAATTTGTGTCGGCAGTTCGATTCCATCCCTAGAAACGTTCGAAACATGCAACTAACCCACAAGAGTAAATGCTGTAGGATTTAATTTGATAGGAAAGACAAGGGTGCGGACCCTCGCACAATGGAAAGATGCGCCACCTTTCGCTTAAAACGTAACTTCGGTGTTCATTCCATAATCTGCTCGGACATTGAGGCAGCAAAGTCAGTAAAGCGGTCTCCCTGCACGCTCACATGTTTTTGCAAAAGCGTTTCCGCCTGTGTTTCATCACCGGCTTCGATTGCGGCAACAATCTCCCGGTGCTCCTGCAAGGAACGCCTGGGCCGACTGCGAACGCGTAACTGCAGCCTTCGATATGGCTTCAAGCGGGTTTGTAACTGCCTGGTTTGCTGGGCGAGAAAATTGTTGTGACTTGCCTTGTAAATACAGTCGTGAAATAGCTCGTTTTCATAATAATAGACATCTGGGTCGCCAGCCTCCTCTGCGCTGGAGCAAGCGTCCAGAAGGCGATTCAATTCCTCTAATTGAGCATCGGTGATTAGCCTGGCTGCGAGCCTAGCACACATGCCCTCCAGCTCGGCCATCACCTCGAACATTTCAATCAGTTGCGGTATCCCGATCGTGGCAACATAGGTACCTCGTTTAGGTATGGTTTCCACCAGACCCGCCCCCCCCAAGCTGCTAAATGCTTCTCTTATCGGTGTACGTGAAACGTTGAAGCGCTCAGCGAGCTTGTTCTCGTCGAGGCGTTCCCCTAGTTTAAGATTACCGTTGACAATTTCATCTTCCAGTAAATCGCGTAATTTTGCCGACTGTGAGACACGCTTTCTTCCAGGTTTCTCGATAGGGGCCGCTTCCGTCACTAGTCTAAAACTCTCTTCATTTGGTGCCATCTGTATACACTATTCACTATCAAATTGCCATAGCATTGACTATATTGTATTTTTATGTATAATAGTTGTATGCAATTAAATTGTTATTGCATACAAACTACCTAAATAGGAGGAATTATGCTCAACAAACTCACTTTACCGGCTGCTGCCGGTTGCTTCGCACTTGTCATGTCTGCTTCAGTGGGTGCCGCTGACAAGGTTTTGAAAGTTTCACACCAATGGTCGACTTCTGATGTTCGTCACAAGGTTGCTCAAATCGTTGCAGATGAGGTTGCCGCCGCGAATGTTGGACTCGAACTCAAGGTTTACCCGTCGAAATCATTGTTCAAACCTAAGGAGCAATACCGTCCGTTAACCCGCGGTAGGCTCGACATGACGGTCGTTCCGTTAGCCTATGCTGCAGGTCAACAGCCTGCTTATAACCTCACGTTGATGCCGGGTCTAGTCAAGAACCACGATCATGCTGCTCGCCTGTCGAATTCACCTTTCATGAATGAGTTGGAAAAAATCATGGCCGGTGACGATGTCATGGTTCTGGTGCATGGATATCTTGCGGGTGGGTTCGGTGCGAAAGATCGTTGTATTACAAATCCGAAAGACGTCAAGGGGCTCAAGATTCGGGCCGCGGGTAAATCGTTCGAACAAATGATGGCAGGAGCCGGTGCTTCGATCACATCGATGCCCTCATCCGAAATCTACAGCGCGATACAGACAGGTGTACTTGATGGCGCCAACACATCGTCGTCGAGTTTCGTTTCATACCGTCTTTATGAACAGCTCGGCTGCTTTACCCCGGCTGGCGATGTCGCGCTCTGGTTCATGTATCAACCGATGTTGATGAACAAGTCCACCTTTGAGGATCTTACTGATGCACAGCAGGCGGCACTGTTGAATGGCGCGAAAAAAGCCGAGGCTTTTTACCTTGCTGAAGCTAAAAAGGCCGATCAGGCAGCGGTGGACAAGTTCGCGGAGGCTAATGTCAAAATCGCTCACATGACCCAGGCAGACTTTGATGCCTGGCGGGAGATTGCAATTGCCACCTCGTTGAAGAAATTTGTTGACGAAACCAAAGGCGGACAACGACTGCTCGATATGGCGCTCTCCATAGAGTAGCGGTCCAAACCCGAGTCGTTCTCGGTTGGAGACGACTCGGGATAACGCTGGAGGAGGAATAATGAACAATCAACACACAACATCTCGTGTTAAAGATATACATATCGTTACGCGTGCAATCGAGACGATATCGACCGTTTTTGGAATCGTCGCGGCTCTAATGATCCTGGTATCGGTAATCATTACTTGCCAAATGATCTGGGTGCGATTCGTACTCGGTGAGTCGACCATTTGGCAAACTGAAGCGGTCACGTATCTGATGATCAGCGCCACCTTGATCGGCCTACCATATGTCCAGCTTTTACGAGGCCATGTAAATGTTGATCTAGTGCCGATGCTGTTACCGATCAAGATACGTAAACTGCTCGCATTATTTGTGCTCGGCCTCAGTATGACCGTCATAGGCGTGATGGCATTTCATGGATTTGAGTTATTTTTTACTGCGTACGAACGCAACTGGACGTCTGATACCGCTTGGGGTGCAAGGCTTTGGATACCTTATATTGCATTACCTCTTGGCTTCGGTTTCTACGTGGTGCAAATGACCTCCGACATGATCGAAATCTGGAACAGTGAAACAGATGTATTCGATCACCACGATATTGAGTAGGACTACTAATGGATCCGCTCGTTCTTGGCGCATTAGTCGCTGCAGTCACCGTTGCTGTACTGTTTTCCGGCGTTTCCGTTGCTGTAGGCCTGTTGATAGTGTCAGCGGGATTTCTGTTGGTTTTCGATGGCTTATCATCGATGGAATTGTTGCCCGAGTTATTTTTTGGCAAGCTCGACAACTTCGCACTCTTATCAATTCCGATGTTTATCATCATGGGTGCAGCGATATCATCAACTCGCGCCGGTGCAGATTTATACGAGGCTCTAGAGCGTTGGTTGACGCGAGTACCAGGTAGTCTAGTGGCTTCTAACCTGGGTGCATGTGCTCTTTTCGCAGCAATGTCTGGTTCCTCGCCAGCAACCTGTGCGGCGATCGGCAAGATGGGTATCCCCGAGATGCGCAAGCGTGGATATCCCGATGGTGTTGCCACCGGATCAATTGCCGCCGGAGGAACTCTCGGTATTCTCATTCCGCCGTCGGTAACCATGATCGTATATGGTATTGCGACAGAAACATCCATTGGTCGATTATTCCTCGCCGGTGTGTTTCCGGGACTGCTTTTGGTCGGGCTTTTCATAGCCTGGTCAGTTTACAGTACCTGGCGACAGTCTGGAGGAACGGCATCAGCGCTTGAGGGCATCAGTTACACCTGGGCACAAAAAATAGAAGTGTTGCCCCGAGTGGTGCCATTCTTACTGATCATTCTTGGCGTGCTATACGCGCTCTATGGTGGTGTCGCAACACCATCGGAAACCGCGGCCGTTGGGGCCCTGTTCTGTGTAATTGCAGCAGTTCTAATTTATCGGCTTTTCAAGTTTACTGATTTGTGGGCAGTCCTTCGCGATTCTACTCGTGAAAGTGTAATGATACTGTTCATCATCGGTGCAGCAGGGGTTTTCTCCTATATGCTTTCCAGTCTGTTTGTCACCCAGGCGATTGCCGAATGGATCGCCGGCCTTGATGTCAACCGTTGGATTTTGATGGGTGCAATCAACGTGTTTTTACTCGTGGCTGGATTTTTCTTGCCGCCGGTCGCCGTCATTCTCATGGCAGCGCCAATATTGGTACCTATCATAATTTCTGCAGGTTTCGATCCATACTGGTTTGCGGTAATTCTTACCATTAATATGGAAATCGGTCTGATCACTCCACCGGTGGGATTGAATCTCTACGTCATCAACGGGATCGTTCCTGAAGTAAAGCTGAAAACGATTCTGTTGGGTTCCATGCCTTATGTTGTGTGCATGGTTTTAGCCATCCTGATACTGTCAGTTTTTCCTGGTTTCGCGACCTGGTTACCTGACGTACTAATGGGGCCGGCAATATGAGTAGCATGACCTTCATGAGTGATCTATTTTCAACGATCGCAGACCGGGGTCGTGCGTTATTGGATCTCAAACCAGGCCATCATGCTGTGGATAGAGATATAGGGGGATTGGCTGAGGCACTAGTATCAAGTCGGGGGGAAGCCTCGGGTGTAGCTCTAGCTAGGTCATTGCTCGAACTATACGAAGGCTTGAGCGATCAAGATAAAATCGATTTCTTCAAATTGCTGGTTTCGGATTTTGGTCCAGATTTGGAGATCCTTAATGACACGATTGAACGCTATCAACAATCACCGGATGCTACATCTGTCATTGAGATTCACAAGGCAGCTGAACCAAGCCGCCAAGAACTAATACGTCGTTTAAATCTAGCGCCTGGAGGAACCCGGGCTCTAGTCTCAATGAGAAAGTTTTTGCTGACTCAGGTACGAGAAAATCCCGATTTAAAAGCATTGGACAGCGACTTCCATCATTTGCTGGATTCCTGGTTTAATCGCGGATTTCTCGTCATGCGTCGTATCGATTGGAATACCCCGGCGGCGATTTTAGAAAAAATTATTCGATATGAGGCAGTACACGCTATCGATGATTGGGATGACTTGCGTCGGCGTATCGATCCCCCCGATCGCCGCTGCTACGCTTTCTTTCATCCAGCTCTAGTGGATGAACCTTTAATTTTTGTTGAGGTTGCCTTCACTGAAAGTATCCCCGATGCGATTAGTCCAATTCTGGCTAAAACACGGGAAATCTTGACACCCGAGCAAGCCAACACTGCTGTCTTTTATTCGATATCCAATTGCCAGGCAGGTTTACGAGGTATCTCATTCGGTAATTTTCTGATCAAACAAGTAATAGACGATCTGCGTCAAGATCTAGAGCACATTGAAAATTTTGTTACATTATCACCGGTTCCGGGATTCGTGCAATGGTTGACATCAAATGCCCAAGAAAGTGCTGGACTCAATGCCGACGAAAAAGCGGCACTTGAAAAGGTACAAGAATCTGGTTGGCAGGATGACACATCAAAGGCGGAAAACCTAGGTAAGGTTTTACTACCACTAGCCGCTCATTATTTTTTGCAAGAAAAGTCGAAAGGTTCCCCATACGATCCTGTTGCTCGCTTTCATCTTGGAAACGGCGCGCGGCTGGAGAGAATCAATTGGCTAGCAGACCGATCTGATAGAGGAATGCAACAGGCTGCCGGCTTGATGGTCAATTATCTCTATGTCATAGCTGACATTGAGTCAAATCATGAGGCTTTCGCATCTAACAACGAAGTAGTTACCACAAACGAAGTAACCAGACTTTTCAAATCCAGATCCACAAGGTAAGAAAAATGAACACCAATTTGTATAGTGTCATTAAAGAAAATATCGTTGATCAAGAAAAAACCTTTGCAGAGACTCAGGATGGTCAGATTTATAGCTACGCTGACCTAGATCGAAGATCAGCCCAATTCGCCGAGGCGCTAGTCGATCTCGGTGTATTACCCGGTGACCGGGTTGCAGCCCAAATTGATAAGTCGATTGAAGCCATATTTCTCTACCTGGGCTGTCTTCGCGCAGGAGCTATCTACCTACCCTTGAATACAGGATACACTGCCTCCGAAATAAACTACTTCCTTCGTGATGCCAGCCCCAAAGTTGCCGTATGCCGTCCCGAAATAGAAACTCAATTCCGAGAAATAGCTATTGTCGCCGATGCCCCCAATGTCGAAACATTCGCTAGCGACGGTACTGGTAGCATTATTGATCTCGCAGCAACAAAGTCGGGTGACTTCGACACTGTCGACCGCAGTCCAGAGGCGCCCGCGGCAATCCTGTATACATCGGGCACCACTGGCCGTTCAAAAGGGGCAATGCTCACGCATGGCAACTTAGGCTCTAATGCCCAGGCATTAGCTAATGCCTGGCGGTTCACATCAGAGGATGTTTTACTGCATGCGTTGCCAATTTTTCATATCCACGGGCTGTTTGTTGCAATCAACATCACGCTCTTTGCCGGCAGTTCTTTAATCTTTTTACCTGGTTTCGACCTAGCTGAGATCCTGCATCAACTGCCTCGTTCCACTGTGATGATGGGTGTGCCGACCTTCTACACCCGTCTGTTGAGATCCGAGGCATTTGATCAAGATTTGGTATCGCAGGTGAGACTTTTTGTATCAGGGTCGGCACCACTTTCCCCCGAAACTCACAAAGAATTTGAACTTCGAACCGGGCATGCAATATTAGAACGCTACGGCATGACGGAAACCAATATGAATACGACTAATCCCTATTCAGGAGAGCGTCGCGCCGGCACCGTTGGGATGCCATTGGAAGGGATTGAAGTTCGGATAACAGACCCAGAATCCGGCAACGTATTGAAACAAGGAGAGGTTGGAATGATTGAGATAAAAGGACCAAATGTATTCAAGAGGTACTGGCGAATGCCGGAGAAAACCGAGGCTAAATTTCGCGAAGACGGATTTTTTATTTCCGGCGACCTGGGCAAATTCGATGCGCAAGGCTACCTGCACATCGTCGGGCGTGACAAGGATTTGATTATATCCGGTGGTTACAACGTGTATCCCGCCGAGGTCGAAGCTGCCCTGGATGCCATTGATGGAATTGCTGAAAGTGCGGTGGTTGGCGTGCCGCATCAGGATTTTGGTGAAGGTGTTACCGCCGTTGTCGTGGCCAGAGACGAAGCCGACCTGTCCGAGGATCACCTTAAAAAAGTGCTGACCGATGTGCTGGCAAAATACAAGATTCCAAAACGTATCATTTGCGTTGATAGACTTCCGCGTAATGCGATGGGCAAAGTGCAAAAAAAGGATTTACGGGAATCCTACTCAGATATCTACAGATAGTTGGAACCGTAACGAATTCATTTGCGCCTGCTGTCGACTCACCACAATATTGGACTCGGTTGCTTGTATCAATAATTACAAAAGCTGCGATTGCAGATTATTGTAAATAAGATGGATGTATAGGGAGGTCGGAGAACAACTCTGACAACAACGGCATTTTGTTGGCATAAGTGTTGTAATTATTGGGTAGGTTTCACAAATAACGCATAAATTTTAGCAGCTTAACACTATGATTCAATTGCCGCCCCTGAAATCGTGAATCAAAAAACCTACCCAAAAACAGACGCTTAATAATCAGATCTGAGTCTCCGCTTTTGGCCGAAGGTCGCCGCCCAGTTCAATATTCTGGGGGGCCGCTTTGTGCACTTTGACGGATATCAACATCTAAAACTGGATACAACAAATTTTGTTTGTATCAGTATATAAAAATAAAAAACGTTAGCCCTGTTAGGGTAATAGAGTTCCAGAAGGGTAACGATAATACTTGGAATCTACACGATTTTCGGTACGACGACAGAGCCCGTACAAACCGTGGACTCTGGAAAGGGGTAAACCTCGTTAGATAAAGTTCGTCTATGAAATCCACCTTAGACCAGAAATGAATTTAGTAAGGTTACAGATTTCGAAGGGGTGAAATCGGCTGAAAACTGTGTCGTTAGTGGGTTTGGTGGGCCCGGCTGGACTCGAACCAGCGACCAATGGATTATGAGTCCACTGCTCTAACCAACTGAGCTACAGGCCCCCATGAAACTACTTTTTCTATCTTACTACTCGGATCCTCCGATTATGAGTCGACTGCTCTGACCAACTGAGCTAAGGGGCCATGAAATGAACATGTGTGCCTTCCCCTTGAAGCATGGGGGCGTGTCAGTAAAATTTCTATTTAGGTTCCAGAAAACTGCGTAGCTGTTCCGAACGGCTTGGGTGGCGCAGCTTGCGCAGTGCTTTGGCTTCGATCTGACGGATACGCTCGCGCGTAACGTCGAATTGTTTGCCGACTTCTTCCAGTGTGTGGTCGGTGTTCATCCCAATACCGAAACGCATACGCAGTACCTTGGCTTCGCGCGGGGTAAGGCCGGCAAGGATTTCCCGGGTCGCCTCGCCAAGACCTTCCGAGGTTGCCGAATCAACCGGTGCGACCGAGTTGGCATCTTCGATAAAGTCACCGAGGTGCGAGTCCTCGTCATCGCCGATCGGGGTTTCCATGGAAACCGGTTCTTTGGCGATCTTGAGGACTTTGCGGACTTTGTCTTCTGGCATGTCCATATATTCAGCGAGCTCCTCAGCTTTTGCCTCGCGCCCTATTTCCTGCAATATCTGGCGGGATATACGGTTGAGCTTGTTAATGGTTTCAATCATATGAACCGGAATACGGATCGTGCGTGCCTGATCAGCGATTGAACGTGTAATGGCCTGACGAATCCACCATGTCGCATAGGTGGAGAACTTATAACCACGGCGATATTCAAATTTATCGACGGCCTTCATCAGACCAATGTTGCCCTCCTGAATTAAATCAAGGAACTGTAATCCACGATTGGTGTATTTTTTGGCGATAGAGATAACCAAGCGCAGATTGGCTTCACACATTTCTTTCTTGGCGCGGCGGGCCTTGGCTTCGCCAACGGATAAACGGCGACTGATGCCCTTGATTTCCTTGATCGGCAGGCCGACAGAGTCCTGTAGTCTTAACATCTTGTTTTGCAGATAGATGATGTCATCCTCCAGGTTGGTCATTGCTTCGGAGAAATCCTGGCCGCCCCCGGTCTGACGACCAACCCATGCAAGGTCTACTTCGTTGCCGGAGAAGCTGGTGATAAACTCCCTACGAGGCATTCTGGCGTCCTTGACACAGATGCTCATGATTTCACGCTCGTAATGACGAATCATGCGGACATCCTCGCGCAGGTCGCTAATAAGCTGACTCAGTAAACGGGGTGCCAGCTTAAATTGAATGAACTGGTCACAAGCCGCGCTGCGCCACTTCATTGTGGCTTTGTGGTCATGGCCTCGCTTTCTGGTTAAATCCATGGCTTTAGCGTGTGCCTTTTTCAGCTTGGCGAAGCGGGACTTGACCTCTTTAGGGTCTGGTCCCGTGGGGCCGGTATTGCCCCTGGTTGTACTGCCACCGGCGCTGCTGGTTCTCTGAACCGGCGCAGGGATTTTATCCGGTTCATCAGGGTTAATAAAGCCAGTCAGGATGTCAGTCAGCCTGGCCCCTTCCTGAGTATATAATTCGTACCGATCCAGAATGGTCTGGATGGCACGCGGATATTGTCCTAATGTTCGCTGAACCTGTCCGAGTCCATCTTCGATCCGTTTGGCGATAGCAATTTCGCCCTCGCGAGTGAGGAGTTCGACTGTTCCCATTTCACGCATGTACATACGTACAGGGTCAGTGGTGCGGCCAAACTCGCTATCCAGCGTGGTTAATGCGGCTGCGGCTTCCTCTGCGGCATCTTCGTCGGTAATGTTTCCCTTGGCTAATTCGATTACTTCGGCGTTTGGGGTATTCTCATATACAGTAATGCCCATGTCATTGATAACTCTGATTATGTCCTCAATCTGCTCCGGGTCGACGATGCCGTCGGGGAGGTGATCGTTGACTTCTGCGTAGGTCAGGAATCCCTTTTCCTTACCTTTGGCAATCAGGTTTTTGATATCGGATTGCGGGGACTGCGTTTGCTGATGTTCTTCACTCACTGTGTATTCCCTTGTTGCGGTCTTCTATTTTTGAAGACAGATCAAAGAAAAGCCGGCAAGCGGACTAGCCTCTTGTCGGCGTGCGAAACCAATCAGTATAGCAGATGTTTTGCTGAACTTTCCGGCTTTACATGCATTTCTCACCAAAATTTCCTATTTTAAGCGGGCAATTAATGTGGCTTCACAAAGATTTTACTTCAAGATTAGATGTAAACTGCTATTTTACAAGGATAAATATGATCGCTGAATTATTGGTGGGACACAGGTTGCCTGAGAATATTTTTTTCCTCATCTGTAAGGGAGCGCCCCTGCTTGATTTTTTCCAGAATCTGGTTCGGGTGCAAAGGATGATACTTGCCGAGTTGGCGAAAAGTATCAGTGAACTCTGCTTCCAGCCGGTGTTCTTCAAGCTCAATCGGGAATTGAGCCAGCTTAGCAAGATGCTTACCGTATTTGCTGTCACGCCAATGTTCGAGGATAACGCCCAGATGAGCATCGGGCCTGTCTTGCAGAAAAGTGAGCAATTCGGCCAGTAAGTTAGCCCCGGGTACATTGTATCTGGAAAGATCATCTATATCGTGTGCCAGCCGGGCTAATTCGGGTTGCTGTAGCAATAACGTGATCAGATGGCGGGTCGTAGGGCCTGTTTTCCGGATGATGGGCCTTGCGGGTTTTGTGCTCGCAGGTTTCGGGTCCGGCACGGTAATTTTAGCCAGACGTTCAATTGATAGTTCAGTGTGTTTCGCCAGCTCATCAAGCATGATCTCATGAAATACCCCGCCCGGTAATTTTTGCAGCAAGGGTTGTGCCTGTTTCGCCAGCCACGAACGGCCATCAGGGGTGGATAAGTCGATATCGGTCTCCAGGTGGGCAAAGAAATACTCTGAAAGCGTCTGAGCCTCGCTGGCCAACCGTTCAAATTTGACTCTCCCATGTTGCCGGATCATGCTGTCCGGGTCTTCGCCATCCGGCAAAAACAGGAATCGCATCATGCGGCCGTCACGCATAACCGACAGGGCATTTTCCAGCGCACGCCAGGCGGCATCACGACCAGCGCGGTCACCATCAAAACAGAACACGATCTCCGGTGCGATCCTGAACAATTTCTTCAGGTGATCCGAAGTGATGGCCGTACCCATCGTGGCGACGGCGTTTCGTATTCCGCTCTGCGCCAGAGCGATGACATCCACATAGCCCTCGACGACATAAAAACTTTCGAGCTTTCTGACAGACTTGCGTGCCTCATACAGGCCGTAGAGCTCTTTGCCTTTGTGAAAGACCGGGGTTTCCGGTGAATTGAGGTATTTGGCACGGCTATCCTTTCCCAGGATGCGGCCGCCAAAACCGATAATATGGCCACGTCGGTCCCGAATGGGAAACATGATGCGCTCACGGAAGCGGTCATACGTCTGCCCGCTATCACTTCTGATCAGCATCCCACTCCTTAGCAGGTTATCGTGCTTATCTGTGCCTAGGGCCCTGGTGAGATTGTTCCGGCCGGGCGGTGCATAACCCAGACCGTATTCAGCAGCAATCTCGCCACTAAGGTCACGATTTTTCAGGTAATCAATGGCGATACGATTGTGTTTGAGTTGCCGGCGGTAATAGGCCGCAGCCTGTTGTAACAGATCATACAGATCCGAACTGGCCTGTCCTGCTTGAGGGCCCTGTCCGGGTTTACGAGGCACTTCCATGCCCTGTTGCGAGGCAAGTGACTCTATGGCCTCAACGAAGTCCATGCGCCCGTATTCCATCAGAAAGGTTAAAGCGGTACCGTGAGCGCCGCATCCAAAGCAATAGTAGAACTGTTTTGCGGGACTAACAGTAAAGGAAGGCGTTTTCTCATTGTGGAAAGGGCAGCAGGCGCTGTATTCGCGGCCTGCCTTTTTCAATGGGATGTGTGCATCAATCACCTCCACGACATCAACGCGACTGAGCAGATCGTCGATGAACGATTGTGGGATCAGGCCGGCCATTAGCGAATTTTAGCAGCCAATACGGGCAAACGGGCGCAGATTGTATGGAAAACCGCAAATGCGAGGGGATGCACGGACAGAGCGGTGGGCCAGCTTAGTTTTGCTTTGGCCCTCCGGCCGGCTTGAACCAGCAGTTGGCTCGGCCCTCGAATAGAAGCACAACGGCGCGGTTGTTATTACAGCAATAGACACCGGGAATGATGCCTCCGGCGGCCATGCCGAACGCTTCCACCACGCGCCATGCTGTGTGTCTTACTTTGACCGTCTCAGCGGCGCAGTGTCTTGATGTCCAGTTTCGTATCTGGCCTGCCCGATGCTAACAACAGTTGCCAGACCAGGGTCAGGTCGCGCTCGAAACCCGAAGATGCGTTGGACGACGACAGGCCTGTATATGGGATGCCGGTGGTGCCGTCATCCAGGGCAAAGCCCCACTCGCCCTTCAGGCTTGAGCGCCTTGAGGGCAAACCAAGCTGCGATGAATCCTCCTCCAACGCGGTCCGATAACAACTGATCCAGTGATCCAGACCGCTCGAGGCCGGGGCGGTGCCATATTCCTGATGCAGACTCAGCGACGGGCCCTGCATCGAATTCGGCCGCAGGTCGTAGCGTATGCTCAACTCCAGTTCCGGAATCAGCCGGTCACTGTCCACCTGCGGCAACTGCCAGGACCACTCCAGGCCCAGGTGGAAACGCTTCGTGTTCGCCATCACGTCCGATACTCCGTCGATATCGTCCGACTCAACTTAGGGTAGAGGCGAACCGGTGGGATGCCGAGCGCATCCTGTATTGACGGCGAGGCTTATCATAAATATCCCGTTTTCTGAGAGGAGGGGATTAAATTGTCTATGGTGCTTGTGGCGTGTTTTAGGGACATTCTAACCGTGTTTATTTCCTCTGTTTTGACGGTGTTCAACTGACCTTGCGGGCCGTTCAATCTCCAACTTGCTTCAGCATCCGGGGTTCTCTGTTCAGGTCCGGTTGTTGGGCTGGTTCCGGGTCCACGCCCGGATTCATACCTGCAACTTGTAGCTGCTTTAGTCCCATCCGGGACGGATTGCAGGCCCTTGTATGAGTTTGCCATATATCGCACTTTGGGTTGGTTGCGGCCCATCAATCGCAATGCACTGTGGTTATCGGCCCTTGCTTCGCCAATCTCCGCTCATGGTGCGCGGCGGTCCTTGTCTCTGTGGCCCATGGCGGCCTGTAAGCCTGTGCCGCTATTTTATCTGTCATGCCCTGACTACATCTTCTAATTAGTATGGCGCGCCCGGCGGGAGTCGAACCCACGACCTTTGGCGTCGGAGACCAACGCTCTATCCGGCTGAGCTACAGGCGCTTTTCTCAAGGCAGTTGATTCTAACTCATTATTTCATCTTCATGCATGGGTTATCCATCATGGCCTCGAAAACCAGTTACTCCTCTTGGTCAATGCGGGCGAGCGCAGCGATCAGCATATGTCCGGGGTGCATCAATATCGCTGATTTCCAGCGTGCTTTTCGTTATACTCCCCGCCCGGTTTGTCAACCAGGAAATAGAGGTCTAGTTATAATGAGTGCTCAAGACGATTTCACCCGGGTGTTTATCTGGGTATTAGGCTTACTGGTATTTTTTACCATCGTGATCGCGCTGGTTGCCCGTTCCATCGGTTTGGACGAAAACAGCGGGCCCATGAGCGATAGAGATATCGACAAACGGACAATGCCTTATGGTAGCGTCAAGGTTGCCGATGCAAAGGCCGTGTCTGAAAGACCTATGCCGGTAAGCGCAGCTGATAAGGCTACCGCGTCGGAGGCAGCGACTGCTACAAGTCCTGTTTCGACAAACTGATGGCGTGATTTGTTACGATCTATCAATCAGGTTTCTCTACCAGGCAAGTCCGCCTTGGGGCTGATCAAAGCTCGGCAAACAGTAATGCGATTTTTGTTTTTCTCTCGAAGGGCCTTTCGATTTTGGCGATACACCCCTGTCGCAGAGTGAATTAATCAGAGTTTCCTTTTGATCTTTATCCGAACTTATATGGGTCACGATGATATAATAACCCCTGTTTGCCCTCGGGTCGGCTGTGTGTGATGGTCACGGATAAAGTGTTTTGTTGATTTAAGCTTGAGAATTCAGCGAATCGGCTGTAAAATCCGCTCCCTCACCGTATTCGAGCCCTGGACCCGGTATTGGCGGAGATCGTGTATGACCCCGTGCGATATGAGGATGTCAGGCGGGTGTCCATGGTTGATCTCTTGCTCGTTTCCGGCGTGGCATATTTATTGGAGGACTGTAATATCGCAGCAAAAGAGAACCGCCTGAATGGGGACATTACTGTCCCGGAAGTCAGATTGATTCAGGCTGATGGGAGTCAGGTTGGTATCGTCGGTATTCGTCAGGCTCTGGAAGCCGCTGAGGAGGCCGGTCTGGATCTGGTGGAAATTGTACCCAACGCGAAGCCGCCTGTTTGCCGGGTGATGGATTTCGGCAAGTTCAAGTATGAGCGGAGCAAGAAGGCTCAGCAGGCCAGGAAAAAGCAGAAACAAACGACAGTAAAGGAGGTAAAGTTTCGACCGGGTACGGAGGAAGCGGATTATCAGGTAAAATTAAAAAATCTGACCCGGTTTTTGTCCGATGGTGATAAAACCAAGGTCACACTACGTTTCCGCGGACGAGAGATGGCCCATCAGGAGCTGGGCGCGAAATTACTGGAGCGAATTGAGGGGGACTTGCAGGAGTACGGCAAAGTGGAACAGTACCCCAAGTTGGAAGGCCGACAAATGATTATGGTAATTGGTCCCCACAAGAGGTGATTCCGGTTCGCCGGTAGTTTCATTAAATAAGAGATTTATTTTTATTCAGGAATGTCGTTATGCCCAAGATCAAGACTAACAGCGGAGCTGCCAAGCGATTCAGAAGAACCGCGTCCGGCAGATTCAAGCGAAATCAGTCGCATCGTCGTCACATTCTGACGAAGAAGTCCAACAAGCGTATGCGTCACCTGCGTGAGGCCGTTTATGTTCATAAGGCGGATGAGGGTCTGATTAAACAGATGCTTCCTTACGCCTGACGCAGCTATAGGAGAAATACCGTGGCAAGAGTAAAACGTGGCGTGGTTGCGCGCACAAAGCACAGGAAGGTACTGAAGAAGGCGAAAGGCTATTATGGTGCCCGCAGCCGCGTATATCGCGTTGCCAAGCAGGCGGTCATCAAGGCGGAGCAGTATGCCTATCGTGACCGCCGTCAGAAGAAACGTCAGTTTCGTTCATTGTGGATTACGCGTATTAATGCGGCAGCGCGTGAGTGCGGTTTGTCTTACAGTCGCCTTGTGGACGGTTTGCACAAAGCTGATATTGAGGTGGACCGCAAAATTCTGGCGGAGCTGGCAGTTGATGATAAAGCCGGTTTTGCGGTATTGGCTGAGAAGGCGAAGGCAATGCTCCCGTGATGCCCTGGATACATCATTCGGATGTATCCAGGCATGAGTTCATTGTAAAGGGGAAGGGTGTATGCCTTTCCCCTTTTTATTTTCAGCCTTTAACATGTCTCCGGTTAGAAGTAGGACAGGGTTTCAATGAGTGATATTGATCAATTACTGGAAAAGGCGCTCCATGCGCTGGAGGCGTGTGATGATATGAGTGTGCTGGAAAAGCTCCGTGTCCATTACCTGGGTAAGAAAGGTGAATTTACCGGTCTCCTGAGAGCTTTGGGTTCTTTGCCTGCGGCGGAAAAACCGAAAGCGGGACAGGCCATCAATGAGGCTAAGCGAGATTTTCAGCAAAGGCTGGAGCAGCGCAGGACGGAACTGGAAAAACTGGTTATCGAGGCCCGGCTGGCGGCTGAGACCATTGACGTTACGTTGCCGGGAAGAAGGTTGCCGGGGGGTGGTCTGCATCCGGTAACCATCACCACGCGCCGGATTGTCAGCCTGTTTGAGTGCATGGGTTTTCATGTCGAGGAAGGCCCTGAAATTGAGGACGACTTTCATAATTTTGAGGCCTTGAATATCCCGCCGCATCATCCGGCGCGGGCCATGCACGATACCTTTTATTTCGATGCGCATCATCTGTTGCGAACCCATACCTCACCGGTGCAGATAAGGGCTATGGAATCGGTCACACCACCATTGCGTATTATTGCGCCTGGCCGGGTTTTCCGTTGCGATTCTGATCTGACGCATACGCCGATGTTTCATCAGGTTGAAGGGTTGTTTATCGATAAAAAAGTCAGTTTTGCCGATCTTAAGGGTACATTAGTCGAATTTATCCGCCATTTTTTCGAAAAAGCTGAGTTGCAACCGCGTTTTCGCCCATCATATTTCCCTTTTACTGAGCCTTCAGCCGAGGTTGATATTCAGTGCGTCATGTGTGAAGGCGGGGGGTGCAGGGTTTGTGGCCACAGCGGCTGGCTGGAGGTGCTGGGTTGCGGCATGGTGCATCCGAATGTGCTCAAGCAGGTCGATATCGACCCGGAGGAATGGCTGGGTTATGCCTTTGGTCTGGGAGTGGAAAGACTGGCTATGTTGCGCTATGGCATAAATGATCTGCGTCTTTTCTTTGAAAACGATTTGCGCTTCCTGCGTCAGTTTAATTAGTCGGAAGGGTACGATGAAAATCAGTGAGCAGTGGCTGCGTGAATGGGTCAATCCGGACATTGATACCGCCATGCTGGTGGATCAACTTACGGCGGCTGGCCTTGAGGTTGACGGGATACAGCCTGCCGCTGGAGAGTTCAGTGGTGTGGTGGTAAGCGAAATTATGGACATTCAGCTTCACCCGGATGCGGACAAACTGAGGATCTGTCAAATAAGCGATGGCCGAGGTGAGCAGGTCCAGGTTGTTTGTGGTGCGGCCAACGTGAGGGTCGGCATGAAAGTGCCATTGGCCCGGATAAACGCAAAACTGCCGAGTGGCATAAAAATCAGTAAGTCTAGAATCAGAGGAGTGGAGTCTTCCGGCATGTTGTGTTCCGAGCAGGAGCTGGGCATGGCAGACGGTGCCGGGGGAGTGATGGATTTGCCGTCGGCAGCACCGGTAGGTACTGCGGTGGCCGATTACCTGAGTCTGGATGACCGGATTATCAAGCTGGATTTAACCCCGAATCGGGGTGACTGCCTGGGGATGTTGGGCGTTGCCCGCGAGGTTGCCGCAATCAATGATATAAATTTTCAGAAATTGAATGGCCCGAATATCGAAGCCTCGGTCAAAGACGCACTCCCGGTTGAGTTGAATGCGCCCGAGCATTGTCCCGTGTACGTCGGGCGAGTTGTAATCGGTATCAATCCTTCCGCAGAAACTCCCATATGGATGCGGGAGAGGCTGAGACGTGCGGGTTTACGTGCAATTAGTCCGGTGGTTGATATTACCAACTATGTTCTGCTTGAGTCAGGACAACCTATGCATGCTTTTGATCTGCATAAGTTGAAAGGGAGCATTCGAGTTCGTATGGCGCGGCCACCCGAGAAGCTTATATTGCTGGATGGCAGGGAGGTTGAGTTGGATGATGATGTGCTGGTAATCGCGGATGAAGCGCAGGCATTGGCCATGGCCGGCGTTATGGGAGGAAAGAACTCTGCTGTTAATGAGCAGACGCGGGACGTATTTCTTGAAGCGGCTTATTTCAATCCGCTGGTAATCGCAGGTAAGGCGCGCCGGTATGATATGTATACCGATGCATCACATCGTTTTGAGCGTGGTGTGGACCCCAGGCTTCAGGTGAGAGCCATGGAGCGGGCAACCGGCCTGTTATTGGAGATATGCGGTGGTTCGGCAGGGCCGGTAAAACAGGTGGTCAGTGATGCTCATTTGCCTGTAAGTAGAGAGATACCATTAAGAGCTGAAAACATCCCAAGATTGTTGGGAATTGATCTGTCGGCAGACCAGATTGAGTCTTATCTGGACAGGCTGCAGATAAGTTACACCGGCGGAAGCGGGAAATGGTCTGCTACTGCCTCATCGCATCGGTTTGATCTGAATATTGAGGTCGATCTCATCGAAGAAATCGCCCGTCTTTACGGTTATGACAATATCCCCCGGACATTACCCGAGGTGCCGCAAACCATGGTAACTCAGCCTGAATATCGGGTAACACTGGACAGTCTGAAAAACGTTATGGCGGAACGAGGATGGCAGGAAGCAGTAACCTACTCGTTCGTTGATCCTCAGTTACAGGGAATATTGTCGCCGGATAGGCTGGCCGTGAATTTGAGTAATCCGCTGTCCAGTGAACTATCGCAAATGCGTACCAGCCACTGGACCGGGCTACTGGCGACATTGCGGCATAATCAGAACAGGCAGCAAAGACAGATTCGATTGTTTGAAACCGGTTTGAATTTTTTAGATTCAGATAATGGGATTAATCAGCAGACATGGTTTTCCGGTGTTGCCAGTGGGACTTATGCTGAAGAGCACTGGTCCTCAGGGCCGCGCCTGATTGATTTTTATGATGTAAAAGGAGATATTGAGGCATTATTTTTGCGCATACGAAAGCAAAATAATCGCCTTGCCTTCAAGGCCGATAAACATGCAGCCCTGCATCCTGGGCAGACTGCAAGGATATACTGTGATGAGAGTCCGATAGGCTGGTTGGGTGTTTTGCACCCTGAGGTGGGGGAAAATCTATCCCTTGAAGGCCCCGTTGTTTTATTTGAAATACAGGGAAGCGCATTGCTTGATGCGACTCCCCGTCAGTTTGTTTCAATATCCAAGTTTCCAAGTATTCGGCGCGATCTGGCGATCATTGTGGATAAGGCAGTCGCATCTGATGAAATTCTGGGGGTAATTCAGAAAATGCAGGATGAAAATATACAGAAATCATGGATTTTTGATGTTTATCAGGGACAGGAAATAGGGTCGGGAAGAAAAAGTGTGGCTTTGGGCTTGATTTTCTCAGATTCTTCAAGCACCCTTACAGATGAGGATGTAGAGGTAACTATCAGTAAGATTATTAGTAACTTATCTAAGAAAATTAATGCAACACTAAGAAATTGATGCTCTAGGGTAATATGGTACTAACCAAGGCGCACATTGCAGAGAAGCTGTTTGAAGAGCTGGGCCTGAATAAGCGTGAGGCCCGGGAGTTGGTGGATTGTTTTTTTGAAGAAATTCGTGATTCACTGGCCAGTGGACGTCAGGTGAAGTTGTCCGGTTTCGGTAATTTTGATCTGAGAGATAAGAACCAGCGCCCGGGGCGTAATCCAAAAACAGGTGAGGAAATTCCAATTACCGCTCGCCGTGTAGTGACATTCCGCCCGGGACAAAAATTAAAAACGAGAGTAGAGGCATATGCTGGATCCAGGCGATACAACTGACTTACCACCAATTCCAGGGAAACGTTACTTTACCATCGGCGAAGTAAGTGATCTGTGTGCGGTGAAGCCACATGTTTTGCGTTACTGGGAGCAGGAATTTCCGCAGCTAAAGCCTGTAAAACGTCGTGGTAATCGCCGGTATTATCAGCGCCATGACGTGCTCATGATTCGTCAGATCCGGAATTTATTGTACGAGCAGGGGTTTACGATTGGTGGCGCGAGGCAAAAACTTTCCGGCGAAGATGCTAAAGACGATGCCAATCAGAGCCAGCAGATTATTCGCCAGCTTCGTATAGAGCTTGAAGAGGTACTGCAAATCCTGAAGCGCTGATTTTCAAGTCATTTTCCGATTTAATCCTTGATTTAGCTTCCTGGCCGGGCTGTTCCCCTATATAATGGTTCCCCCGTTTCGGGGTGTGGCGCAGTCTGGTAGCGTACCTGCATGGGGTGCAGGTGGTCGGAGGTTCGAATCCTCTCACCCCGACCATTCGGCCAACTAAGTTGCAGGCATAAGAGCCTAATTGATGTCCCGGGCTCAACACATATCAGGCTTACCAGCACCGTTTGCTTGACGTATTAGTCCGGCACCAAAGCAAAGGTACCGGGCTGATACAGAATTTGGCGGAATTTGGTATATTATGGTATGGTAACTGGGCCCAGTCCGGGCAATTTTTTGTTAATCCACGAAGGGGATCAAGGAAATGAAACACTCAAAGACATGGCAAACACTGGTGCTGGCCGGGGTATTGTCTTTTTCGGTGCCAGCAGGGGCCGGTACTTTGGAGGATGTGCAGGAGCGTGATGAACTCGTCTGCGGTATAGATGGGGGGTTGCCGGGCTTTTCCGCGCCGGACAACTCCGGCAAGATGCAAGGCGTTGATGCCGATGTCTGCTACGGCATCGCCGCCGCCGTGCTGGGCGACCGCGACAAAGTCAAGTTCGTCCCACTGACGGCGAAAGAGCGATTTACTGCGCTGTCGTCCGGCGAGGTTGACGTGCTCAGTCGTAACACGACGCATACGCTGACGCGCGATGCTTCGCTGGGGTTAAACTTCACCTATTACAACTTTATCGATGGTGCGGGCTTTATGATCCGTAAGGCCATGGGTGTTAGTTCTGCCAAGGGTCTCGGTGGCGCGAGGCTTTGCATCCAGGCCGGTACCACGACCGAACAGGCGGTTGGTGACTTTTTCCGTGCCAATAATCTGCAGGCGTTTACGCCGAAGCCGTTCGATACTTCGGTGCAGACACGCGAAGGATACGAAGCCGGTGCCTGCGATATTTTGTCCTCGGACAAATCGCAACTGGCGGCGATCCGCAGCGAACTTGCCAATCCGGGTGCGCATGTCATTCTGCCGGAAACCATCTCCAAGGAACCGTTGGGCCCGGTTGTCCGTCAGGGCGACGATGTGTGGTTCAATACCGTCAAGTGGGTACTGTTTGCGACGATGAACGCCGAAGAGTTGGGAGTGACTTCGTCCAACATTTCCTCGCACAAGAACAGTAGCAATCCGGCGATTGCGCGGCTGGTCGGTAAGGAAGGTGGACTTTGCAAGCTCATTTCCGGAGTGCTGAGCGACACGTGTTTTTACGACGTGATCTCACAGGTTGGAAACTTTGGTGAGAGCTATGAAGCTAATGTGGGAGAAAATACCCCCATCGGTCTGAAGCGCGAAGGTAGCGTCAATGATTTGTGGAGCCGTGGTGGCCTGATCTACGCGCCGCCCCTTCGGTAATCTTTTGCGGAACTTCCGAAAAAGGGCGGCAATTTGCCGCCCTTTTTCGTTTGTGCGCGGGAGAATGATCCGTGGTTTTGTGTTTTGCGGGGAAAGCTTGTATAGTCCGAAAATGCTCGAAGGAGATAAGACCGGTCAGGTAGTTGGGCGCGATATTCCGTTGCATCGCGATCCGAAAATCCGCGCCATCGCGTTTCAGGCGGCGGCGGTGCTGTTTTTTGTCTGGGCACTGTGGACGATCGGGAGCAATACGGTCGCCAATATGGAAGAGCGGGGCATTGTCCTCGGTCTGTCGTGGCTGGACAAGCTGGCACCATTCCAGGTCGGATTTTCGCCCTTTTTGGATAATGTGCTGGGTGAAAATATCTACTGGCGCATCTTTTTTATCGGTGTCCAGAATACGATTTATGTGAGTTTTTTCGGAATTATCGCGGCGACTCTGCTGGGTTTTGTCATCGGCGTGATGCGTCTGTCGCCGAACTGGCTGGTGGCGAAAATCGCCTCGGTGTATGTGGAGATTTTTCGCAACATTCCGCTGCTACTGTGGTTTTTCTTCTGGTATTTCATCGTGTTTTTGCCGGCGTTGCCCGGTGTGCGTGAAAGTATCTCATTCGTGGACGCGGTGTTCATCAACAAAAGCGGGCTGTATTTGCCGCTGCCGGTCGCGGAAAGTAGCAGCGCGGCGGCAGTATTTTTGCTGATTTGCCTTGCCGCTGTCGTCGGAGTCGCGTATCTGGTGCGATGGGCAAGAAAACGGCAGGACTGGACCGGCAAACAGTTTCCGGCGCTGTCTGCATCCCTGGCGATTTTAATCCTTGTTCCGGTCGCCGGGTTTTATGTTTCCGGTTCGCCCTATTCTCTGGAGTACGCCAAACTTGGCACGTTTCAATTGTCCGGCGGCATCAACCTTACGACTGAGTTCTTCGTTGTCTGGTTCGCGCTGACGACCTACACGGCAGCGTTTATCGGCGAAAATGTGCGTGGCGGTATTTTGGCGGTGTCGCACGGGCAGACCGAGGCGGCGCGCTCTCTGGGGTTGCATCACGGCCAGAACATTAGATTGGTCATCATTCCGCAGGCGATGCGCGTGATTATTCCGCCGACTATCAGCCAGTATTTAAATCTCACTAAAAACTCCACGCTGGCGATCGCCATAGCCTACGAGGAGATCGCTTCCATCTGGATGGGCATTTCACTGAACACAACCGGTCAGGCATTGATTATCATCGCAATGACTGTCGGTGTTTTTTGGACGCTGTCGTTTTTAACGTCGGCACTCTTGAACTGGTACAACAAACGGGTACAGTTGACGGAACGATGAGCAAATTCACCCCCATTCCTGCCAGAGAACCGCCCGCATCTTCAGTCGGTGTCGTCGGCTGGGTACGCACACATCTGTTTTCGTCCTGGTTCAACAGTGTGCTGACGGTGTTGATCCTGTGGTCGCTGCTGCAGATAGTGCTGCCCGCTTTGCAGTGGCTGTTTTTGGACGCTTCGTGGGGCGGCGCCAATTCGGATGCCTGCAAAACCGATTTTATCAGCCCCGAGGACGGCGAGCACTATCGCGTGGATGCGCCCGGCGCGTGCTGGACTTTCACCAAAGTGCGTTTTGTGCAGATCATGTTCGGGCTGTATTTTGCCGCGCATCCTTCCGAAGTGTGGCGTCCGGTATTGATGTTCGCGCTGTTTGGCGGGCTGATGGCACCACTGTTTATGCCCGCGTTCCGCTGGAAGTGGCAGCTAGGTGTGTTTACTTTGCTGGTGTTTCCGTTTATCGCGTTCGCGTTGGTACATGGCGAATGGTTGGGGCTGCCAGTCGCTGAGACGAACGAATGGGGCGGTTTCATGCTCACGTTCTTTTTGGCGGTGGGCGGCATCGTCCTCGCGCTGCCGATCGGAATTGTGATGGCGCTGGGGCGACGTTCGGATCTGCCGATCATCCGTTCGTTGTGTGTGTTTTACATTGAACTCTGGCGCGCCGCGCCGCTGATTACGATTTTGTTTATGGCGTCTAATCTTTTGCCGCTGTTTTTTCCGTCCGGAGTGGATTTTGACAAGGTCGTGCGGGCGCTGATCGCCATTACGATGTTCCAGTCCGCCTACACTGCCGAGGCGATTCGCGGTGGGTTGCAGGCGATTCCCAAGGGACAGGGCGAGGCGGCATCTGCACTGGGCATGGGCTACTGGAAAAATACCGGATTTATCATTCTGCCGCAGGCGATGAAAATTTCCATTCCCGGTATCGTCAACACGTTTATAGAGTTGTTTAAGGACACGACGCTGGTCGGTATCATCGGTTTGCATGACTTTCTCGGCAGCGCACAGATTGCTGCTCGTTCGCCGGACTGGAAAGGCTACGATTTTGAGGCATATGTGTATGTTGCGCTGATCTTTTTTATGTGTTGTTTTGCGATGTCCAAGTATAGCCAGCATCTGGAGCGGAAATTGGATACCGGACACAAAGAGCGGTGAGAGCGTCTTACCCGGGCGGCGATGCCGCCCGCATCGACATTACGGACAAAGGAGTATTACGATGAGCGAAGCCGAAAAGTATTACGAAAAAGGGACTTTGCCACGTGCGACGGGAGAAATTCCGGTACCGCCGGATGCCCCGCAGGCGTGCGTTGAGATGACCGGGGTCAACAAGTGGTACGGACAGTTTCATGTCCTGCGCGATATTAATCTGGAGGTCTGCACCGGCGAGCGCATTGTCATCTGCGGCCCATCCGGCAGCGGCAAAAGTACCATGATCCGCTGCCTGAACCGTCTGGAAGAGCACCAGGAGGGAAAGATCATCGTCAACGGCGCCGAGCTGAACGACGACATCAAGCGCATAGACGAAATCCGCCGCGAAGTGGGGATGGTCTTTCAGCATTTCAATCTTTTTCCGCATCTGACGGTTCTACAGAATTTGACGCTCGCGCCGATCTGGGTACGCAAGACTCCCAAGAAGGAGGCAGAAGAGGCGGCAATGCATTATTTGTCGCGTGTCAAAATTCCGGAGCAGGCGAGCAAGTATCCGGGGCAGTTATCGGGAGGGCAACAGCAGCGCGTCGCCATCGCACGGGCGCTTTGCATGAAACCGAAGATCATGCTGTTTGACGAGCCAACCTCGGCTCTGGATCCAGAGATGATCAAGGAGGTGCTGGATGTGATGATCGAACTGGCGCAGGAGGGAATGACGATGTTGTGCGTGACCCACGAGATGGGTTTCGCACGCACCGTGGCGAACCGCGTCATCTTTATGGATGCCGGCCAGATTGTCGAACAAAATGAGCCGGAGGAGTTCTTCAACAATCCACAAAACGAGCGGACGAAACTCTTTCTGAGCCAGATTCTTTCACATTGAGGCAGACGGCCTGATGCTCGCTGTCGAGCAAGCGAACCCTTGTTCGCGGGATTAAAAAATTTTGTTCAAGATAAGGTTATCGCAGGGTCTGCATGCGCAACTTCACTGCGATTTATGGAAATTGCGTGTACCAGCGTTCATGTTCGGTGATGAGCTGCTGCTGGATACGATGGAGTGAGTCAAATCCTTCACGATGAACCCATCTGAAAGTGGTCGGTCTGTGGAGCCGCTGCTTAAGGCAGGACGCTAAAATTCGTGCCGCAACGCGAACGAAATGGCACCGGTCCCATACCCCCCTTCATACTCAAGGCCGAAGGCCGCTCGTGTCTTGTTGTTGCTTGTGACGGGGAGCGCATACCCGACGGCGTACCGCGTCGAGGACGGTGAATGTAGAGCAACGACGGTCTGCCGCTGCGTGAGTGACTGGGGCCGCCCTCGATAGAACGCATCTACGAAGCTGGCGCCGGTGGCGACCACGTGATTGATGCGGGCTTGCCCGCTATGAATCACCGTTTTCTGCTGGGCTGAAAAACGCACAATGTCATCGCCCCGAAACACATCCCACCCTTCAATGCCGGCCGACCATCCTGTGGCCTCCAGATCGGTGATAGAAGAGAGAAAATGACCATCTACGGAAATTATCGCGGAAAGATGCTCGTAACCGACAAGTCCGCGCCAGCTCGAGAACAGCGGTACGGAACCGAGCAGCCGGATCTGCCGGGTCGTGGTGCTTGCTCCGCTGAAAGCGCCGAATCTCATCCCCCAGATACTTTGGTCCTCGTCGGTACGGGAAAGTTCCGCCGAAATATCATAACCGGCCTCTTGTTGACGCCACCGCAACCCATATTGACGCCACGGCGCACTCGCCTCCCGTCCTGAGACGGCGACGAACGGACGTAGTCCCGTTCCAAGCATTTGCAGAGAAATGGCTCCTTCACGATATGCAAAGAAAGGGATGGCAGCGTAGCGGGCCCGAGGATTCCAATTCCGCCACGCGGAGGTTCCGCAGACATCGCACAAATGATGCCTCAACCGCCAATCTCCCAGCTTCGCAACCGCGACATCCAGCCCGTAGGCATGGGCTTCACCAGACTCACTGCCTGTTTCGATGAACAATCCGTAATCATGCGCGCCGTCCTTGACGAGGGGACCTCCAGCGGGTTCGAGCATGTCCGCGGCTGCATAACCCTGTACCGGAAGGTTCCGGCCTTCAATATCAATGAGCTGACCCAGTTCCATGTTGTAATATGCATTGCCTACGCCCCCTACCGCGAATTGGACCCCGCCCAGAGGATGGGCCGCATGGGCGAACGCGGGCGACAAGGTGAGGTGCGCACCCTGCAGGGAAACTCCCGAGGGGGCTGCGTCGTCCTGAGTGACCACCGAATAGGGAAGTCGCAGGGCACCTTGCTGAGTGATGGCGCGGCCCAGATTCAAATGCCCCCACCCGTACACGGGATCCGGTTCATCGGGGTTGTCTATGCGCGAACCGACCGGGTCTGCCGAATAAAGCAGCAAGGCCAGAACGGTTTCGGCTGGCATGGCAGGCAGACGGCTCCGGAGTACTGCCAATGCCCCACTTGCCAGAGGAGCGGCAAACGATGTGCCGGCCAGAGGGCGCCGTGATTCGGGACCGAGCGTGAGACCATCGCCCGGGGCGGCCAGACAAAAGTTCCTGGTTGAGCCACACCCGTTGGAAAATGACGCCAGATTACCGTCTTCACGCGTCGCAACCACGACCAGCCATTTTCCAAGCAGGTCCGGTTCGAACAGAGGCGCCTCTTTCCATCCGCCCGGAGAATTATATTCAGCACAGTCATCCCTTCCGCAGTCGGCACCCCACATATCCCTGAAGGCGATAGAGGAGCCGCCTTCCTGGCGTGTGGGCAGCCACTCGAACTCCTGCATGAACTCTTCAGCGGTGAGATCCATCCGGCCCAATGTGCACCCCTCTTCGTTGAAGGAGTTCCTCCCGCACAGGGAGACTCGGTTGTTGAGCGAATTCCATCCGTCATTACTCGCCGCGAATACCACGACCGTGTCACGCTCCCTGAGCGCCTGTGCGGACTCCGAGAACAAGTCCCTCAGCCATCTCGCTATGAGCGGACGGAAATAGGGCAGGCTTGCGGTATTCCATATACCGTCCCGACCGGTCAATCGTCCCCAGTATTGCCGGTTCAAGGCAAGGCTGAAGTTCACCGCGAACGCACCGTTGGAGGTTGCGTATCGGATGGCCTCATCGGGATGCACGGGATTCAAACCACCACTCATCTGGATGGGTATCACCGAAGCCTGCGGCGCAACCCCATGAAAGTTCTTTGAGCGCATCGAAGTTCCTGTGATCAGGAAGGGTCCACCCGAATTGCCCCGGGCTCCGGCCGCCAGTAACGCTACATATGTGTCGTGCGCGTTACTATCTGTTGGGGATACATCGGTGTCGTCATTGTTCAGGTCCCGCGCTCCGGTGATCCTGCTCGCCAGCTCCGAATGGGTCGTATCTATGCCGTTGTTTCCTACCACCGCGATTGTCACGCCCTGGCCGAAATAGCCACGTTGATAAGCTGGCTCTGCATTGATGCCGCCCAGTCCCCAATGCCCCGTATATTCTGTGGTCCGGTAATCCCTGCCATCTGAGGCGTTGGGGGCCGGGAGGCCCCGCTCAATGGATTCAGGCGGATTGGAGGGAGAGGACGCCGGTTCGCGCAGGTCATCCGCAGGTGGCGGTGGCCTGGACCCTCCGCCTGAACTGCAACCGGCCCCGCTCAACACGGCACACAACAACAGGACAAGGCTGGACTGTCTGATTGTCGCCATCGGCTTTCTTTGTCTCATGTCCTCTCGCAGGCGTGAGGCCCTCGGGGCACCGTCATTCAGAAGGAGTTTATCACCCTCCAGAGTTATGGGTCAGGACATTGTTCGAGGTGCATGGGTTGGTTTGTGAGGGAGCCCGGTTCTTGCAAAACTCGCCGTTATTTACCGTGTCGATCAATTCGTGCGGCTTCCAGCTCCTGCGCCTTCCTGATTATTTTCTGCAAGCCGGAAATATCCTTTACGCTGTGGCCGCCAAAGAACTCCATTGGTGACATGCGTTTGGTTTTCATCATGTTCAGGCCCAGGCCAGCATGTTTCAGCGACTCCTTGATGCCGGATAAAAAACCATCCTTGAAGTACAGGGACAGTCCCAGCTTGAGTTCGTTGACACGGCCTTTTTTCATCATGTTGTTCCAGAATATCTCGCTGAACCATTGAGTCGGGTTGTTTTTCGGCTGGATGCCCAGGCGCTTCGCATAGTGCGCCAGTCCGTGCATGATGTGGGTGATCGGCAGTTCACGCGGACAACGCACGATACAGCTGTAGCAGGAAGTGCACATCCACATGGAATCGGATGTCAGCACATCCTCACGCTTGCCGGCACGGATCATCATAAATAGTTCCTGCGGCGGATGCTCCCAGGCGTCGCCCAGCGGGCAGGAACCCGCGCAGACACCACACTGCATACACATCTTTACCCATTCGCCTTCCTCAACATTGGCTTCGACTTCCTTGAGGAAATTGTTGCGGTATTTTTCGACCATTGCTGTATTTGTGCTCATCGTTGATTCCCTTAGAACTTGAATGGGCTCATGCCGACTTTCGCGACAGTTTCTACCATATCATTAATCAGCTTCGGCGCACGTTCGACATCAGTGATGGCAACTTCATAGGTCGCCACACGCTCCGGCTCAAGATTCAATTGGCTCAATGTATCATCAATATTCGACATACGGGTATTCGCCAGACGAGAACCGCGAACAAAGTGACACTGATAGTCGTCGTCCTTGCGGCAGCCCATCAGAACAATGCCGTCATAGCCGGAGCTCAGCGCGTCAGTAATCCAGATGGTGTTGACCGATCCCAGGCAGCGGACGGGGATTACGCGCGAAAACTCACTATAGTGATTGCCATTGCGTGCCGCCATATCCAAAGCCGGGTAGGCGTCGTTTTCACAGGCCAGCACCAGGATACGCGGCTTTTCATCGAATTCGTCAGGCATTTCGACATTTTTAATCTGCTGACCGACGGTATCGACCGAGTAGTTCTCGAAGGAGATAACACGCACCGGGCAGGCGCCCATACAGGTGCCGCAGCGACGACAGCGGGCTTCATTGAACTGCGGATAACGCTCCTCATCTTCGTTGATCGCGCCGAATGGGCACTCAACCGTACAGCGCTTGCACTGCGTACAGCCTTCCTTGCGAAACTCGGGGAAACTCAGGTCACCGGAACGAGGGTGTGCAGCACGCCCTTGTGCGGCGTCTTCCAGCGCATGAATGGCCTTCATTGCAGCACCGGTACCATCTTCTTTCGCCTGTGCACTGTCCATTGGGCGACGAACCGGGCCGGCAGTATAGATGCCGGTGCGGCGGGTTTCATAAGGGAAGCAGATGAAGTGTGAGTCAGTAAAGCCGTTTACCAGTTGTGGTATATCCGGCCCCTGGCGATAGTCAAGGTTCAGGATGGATTCGACCGGGACTTCAACATACTCTCCACCGGCTTCCTCTGCGGCCTTTTTATCCTCGTCAATCTGCTCCATATCGGGACCGGAATTGGGTACCTGTCCGGTAGCCAGCACAACCAGATCGGCCTCCATTTCAGTATCTTCGTCCAGAATCAGATCCCTGAATCTGACGCTGTGGGCGCCAGAACCGGCAGCAACTTCATGAACAACGCCCCTGGTGAATACCACGCCCTTCTTCTGACCGGAACGATAGAAATCCTCGCCCGATGCACCCGGAGTACGCAGGTCGGTATGGATAACCGTGGTGTCTATATCGCTGTTATTGTCCTTGAAGTACATGGCCTGCTTGATAGACGCCATGCAGCAGGTACCGGAGCAATAAGGCAGATGACCCTCTTTGTCGGAGCGCTGACCAGCACACTGCACAAAAGTCACACTGGTAACCTCCCTGCCGTCAGACGGACGCTTGATCGGACCGCCGTCGGCTTCCCTGGCCAGTTTTTCCAGTTCCGCCTGAGTGACCACATCAGGCGTCTTGCCATAGCCCAGTTCAGGCAGTTGGTGGGCATCATAGTCTTTGTAGCCGGAGGCCTGAACAATGGCGCCAAAATTTTCGGTGGTGGTAGAACCGGATTCAGTGCTGATATCGGCAGCAAAGCGGCCCGGCGCACCGGAGGTTCTGGTGACCGTTGAATTCAGGTGGACGGTAATACCGGTATCGGATGCAATGGCGGCAATCATCTCGGCGACGCCGGTATCGACCGGATCGGCGTAAGGTGAACGGCTGGGAATATCTTTCCAGGCATCCGCCAGACGACCACCCAGGGCGCCGGTCTTCTCAACGATTGTGGCCTTATAGCCGGCTTTGGCAGTTTCAATCGCCGCCGTCATGCCGGTCACGCCACCACCGACAATCAGTACATTATTGATACGATTCTGTTCGCCCGAAGGTTTCGGAGCGCTGGAAAATTTCGACTCGAAGCAGGCCATACGGACATAATCTGCCGCCATTTCCTGAGTCAGTTCACGGGCTTCGTCGGTATCCGGTCGGGCCCAGATCACGCCTTCGCGCAGATTACCGCGGGTAACCGCGACGTTTTCAAAGTTGAAAGCCTCGGTCTTGGCACGGCGGGAACAGGCGCAAATCGCAACATTGGTTACGCCTTCGTTGTCGATGTCGTTCTGGATTAACTGCACACCGGCCTCTGAGCACAGAAAGTCATGCTCCCGCACCATATCTACCCGGCCTTCACGCTCGGCGATCACCTTCAATTCATTGACGTTAAGGCGTTCGCCCAGACCGCAACCCTTACATAGATAGGCAGCTATTTTCTTGTCATCAGCCATAATTATACTCCTGTGCTGGCGGCCTTATTGACCACCTGAATGGCGCGCAGCGCGGCAGCGGTGGCATGTTGGACGGAACGGTTGACATCCAGGGCATCAGCAGCGCTGCCAGACGCGAAGATGGCGCCATTTTTTTCATCAGGCTCAATAAAACCGTCCTGATTAATCACAATATCAATCGGGAAGGCATCTCGATTGACACTGGGCTGCATGCCGGTCGCCAGAACGACCATGTCATAAGGTGTTTCGTAGCGGTTGCCACCTTCGGTATCCACTCCATTCAGTACAGGGTTATCGTCCTTGTCCCTGGTGATGCTGGCCACCTTGGACTTGATAAAGGAGACTTTTTCATCGTCTTGAACCTTTCTGTAGAAATCTTCAAAGCGGTCAATAGCGCGGATATCGATGTAATAGATATCGGCTATGCCGTCCTCGGGGCAGGCTTCGCGCACATAGCGCGCCTGCTTCAGAGAGGCCATGCAGCAGATACGTGAGCAATGACGCAGGTGATTGCGGTCACGAGAACCGGCGCACTGAATAAAAGCCACTTTCCGGGCTTCTTTATCATCAGAAGGACGAATCAGCCTGCCGCCGGTTGGGCCCTGCGGGTCCGCCATACGCTCAAACTCCACGTTAGTGATGACGTTTTCATAGCGATCATAGCCGTAAGGTTGAATCTTGCCGGCATCATAAGGTTGCCAGCCAGTCGCCCAGATGATGGCACCGGCCTTCAATTCAATCTCCTCGGCCTGCATATCCAGATCAATGGCATTGTATTTACAGGCGTCTTTGGCCTTGTCGGCGTCTTCGGTGCCGATAATACGCTCGTCAATGACGTATCTTTGCGGGTAGGCCATGTTGTATGGCAGGTAAGCGCCCTTGCGTGTGGACATGCCATAGTTGAACTCGTCGTCGAATTCAGCCTCAACGACCTTTTCACACTCGCCACAGGCCGTGCAGTTCTCGTTCACAAAACGGGGCTTGAGGGCAACCTTCAATGAATAATCACCCGCTTTCCCAGTGACTTCAGTCACCTCAGCCATGGTCAAAATACGCAGGTTACGATTGTGCCTGGCGCGACGCAGATTGATCTCCATACCACAGGTGGGATGGCACATTTTAGGGAAATATCTGTACAGTTGGGCAACCCGGCCCCCGAGCGATGGATTCTTTTCAATGAGAATGACCTGTTTACCGCATTCCGCAGCCTCCAGGGCAGACGTCATACCGCTGATGCCACCACCGACGACCACAATGGTCTCGTTGCTTGCGACGATGTTCGACATGAGACTCACTCCTCCGGCGTAGGAAAATTTTTCGGGGCCGCCCCATATTGATGGCCTCCGGCTGACAATCAGGCAGGATACCCTTCAATCTGCGTTGGCGCCAGTTAATCAGCATCCCCCTGTATTCAAATTTCCGATGTTTTTATAAGTGCCTTATATAGGCGAACATTGTCTGACGAATATCCATGACCGCGGGGATATTGACCACACAACGGCCGGAAGGAGACAAAAGCGCCCAAGCCAGGCAGCTCGACAGATTGGCGTCCCTGAAATCAGGCCCGACTTCGGCTTAAACAGCGTGTAGCACCCCTTCAGTTGGACAAAACCCGCGCCATCTCAGCGCGGGAGAGCACCATCGGGATATATTTTTTCTGTTTGGCGCGCACCACGCCATCCACCCAGGGCGGTTCCATATCCAGCACCTTCTTACTACATAAAGACCAAAGCAGACAATCTCCCCCTGACGGCCAAATCCGTTAAAAACGCCTCCATATCCGCCTTACCCAGCTCAGCGGGATGGCGTTTATTGTGAAACAGGATATAGCGCTTAATCCAATTCAAGTAACTTTCTTCGGTCCTAAGAGAATAATTCAATCGCCGTAAGCGTTTTTTCACCAGATTCAAAAAGGAAGGCTTCATCTTTTTATTTTCCATAATTTAGGCAATATAAAATGTTTTTTCTAAAAAGAAAACACGGTCAAATCAATAATATAAGCTATTATTTATGGCAAAAACAAGCGGGATAATTTCAGCAAAGATTTTCGCATCGATCCGTGTTTTGTGGTATAATTAGGCTATCTACTAATAGTTATACCTTCATAAACGAAAATGAATAGTCAACACACAATTGTTTATGTTATGAGGCATATTGATATTGGTGAAAACGTCGATATTCCTTATAAGAAAATAGGGATTACTGGTTCAGGTGATGCTACATTGACAAATAGATTACGACAAATTAGTAATACAAAATCACCTATACAGGCTCAATGTATAATAGCTTGGGAGCATTCAGATGCAAGAGTAATAGAAAATGCATTACATCAAGTTTTAGAGGATTCTAGGGTACTAGGGGAATGGTTTTTAGATAAAAACGATACTTTAGTAGAGAGATTATCGCCAATTATGGCGTTATTAGGTGCTAAAAAACTTACTATAAATGATGAAAATGATAGCTATACAAAAAGTATCTTAAACCAAGAAAATAAAAGTAATGTATCTTTTAATCAAAAGCTACTTGGTGAAATTAGTGAATTACTTGAAAAGCCCTTGCGTTCAAGTCTTCGTTTAGCCGGCCCAACGGTCTTTGGTGATAAATCCAAATTAACTTTCTATATTGATTCGCGAAAGTCAGGTAATCATAAACTTTATATTGGTCGGAGTAAGAAAGTTTTTGAACAATTGAAAGTATTTCTTGAAGAAAAAGGCTTTGATTGTGAGCATAGTACTAATGAAGAAGAAGCGGTCATTTACGGATTATCAACTCTACAAATATCAGAAGTTATAAATCATGCAGAATCAGAGTTTAAGGTATAACAAGTTGCTAAAATACGTTCCGTTGCTACGCAACTCCACCGGACGCTCACTGCGTTCGCGCCGTTTAGCAAGGCGTTATGGTGCTGTGGAGAAATGAGAATATCTAAGATATTTGAAGACGAACCCAAACAGTGGGGTTTACGAGGCGATCCCTATCTTTGGCGTGAGTTGAAGGACAGATTAGATTGTGTAGAAATGCCTGAAACACCTAGCCAGCTAAAGAGAATAATTGAGAAAGAATACGAGCAAGCAACAGGTCATCCAATAAATCATAGAGAATACTCGCAATGAAAAAATTAATTTTTATATTTCTGATGTGCTTTGGAATTTATGAATATCTTCATAGAGATTCCAATACAGCACAAATTTTTCAGCCATCGTTTGCCGCTGAATACTCCTCAAGTGATGAAATACTAAAAAGAGCATATAGAAACAGGCAAGGTAATCTGCAAGTCAGTGGTTCTGGAAGAGTTATAAAAATTCTATCAGATGACTTGAAAGGTAGCCGTCACCAAAGATTTATCTTGAAATTATCGACAGGACAAACTTTACTCGTCGCACATAATATAGATTTATCTCCTCGCATCAATTCGCTACGTACAGGCGATATGGTTAAGTTTTATGGTGAGTATGAATGGAATGCGAAGGGTGGGGTTTTGCACTGGACGCATCACGATCCAAACGGTCGTCATGAAGACGGCTGGCTAATCCATAATGGCATCACTTACAAGTAAGTGCCGCCTTCAGATTGGACAAAACCCGCGCCATCTCAGTGCGGGAGAGCACCACCGGGATATATTTTTTCTGTTTGGCCCGCACCACACCATCCACCCAGGGCGATTCCATATCCAGCACCTTCTTATACATAAAGACCAAAGCAGACAATGCCTGATTCTGCGTTGAAGCAGACACTCTCCCCCTGATGGCCAAATCCGTTAAAAACGCCTCCATTTCCGCCTTGCCTAGCTCGGCGGGATGGCGTTTATTGTGAAACAGGATATAGCGCTTAATCCAGCTTAAATAACTTTCGCCGTAAGTGCTCTTGCACCAAGTTCAAAAAAGGAGGTTTCATCTTTTGATTTTCCATGATTTAGGCAGCATAAAGTATTTTTTTATTAAAGAAAAACTCTGTTAAATTAATAGCATAAGCCATTATTTATACCCAAAACAAGTAGTATAATTTCAGCAAAGATTTTCGCATCAATCCTTGTTTCGCGGTATAAATATACTAATAGCTGGGTGTCATGGATCGCTTAGTACTAGCATGGAAGGTCAAGAAATTTTTGAAGGCCTGCTTGGTCTTGTGGCTATCGTGGTCATTGCGTACCTTGTGGCAGTGGATGCCAGCAAGAAAGGGCGATCAGGTTTGTTTTGGGGGTTGCTGGTCTTTTGTACATGCCTGATCGCAGTTCCGGTATATTTTTTTCTGACGAACGAAAGTGGGGAGTGAAACCATGGAAGATGAAGTATTTACGCTATTCGGGCTGATCATTGCCGTGTTTATAGCGGTAGCGATCGGCAGCGATGCCAAAAGTCGGGGAATGAGCGGATTGGGCTGGGGCATTTTCACCTTTCTAATTTGTATAGTGGCAATTCCAATATATTTAATTGTTAGAAAACCTCGAAAGGAAGATGCGACCTAAATTCACTAGCGGCCCACCGCTTGCTGTACGTCTAGGATTGCTAGTGCTGCTTGGTTGGGTTGCGTCCATTGAGCACAATCCGCTAGTACGCATAGAGGCGCAGGTCGGCTTGTCACCAGCTCCGCTGGAGAGGTTCTTTGGTATCAAGAATTTCTTCAGCGGTATGACAGAGGGGGCTCACCGACTTGCGAGATTCGATTTTCTCGGATCTCTTGAAGCAAATATTTTCACCCCGTTGTTTTTGGCTGCATCTGTGCTAGCAATTTTGATGTGGCGGGTACCGAAGGTGGATACGCGTGCTAAAGAACTCGTCTTTTTCGTGGTTTTCGTCGGGCTGTCTTTGGTAGTCAACGTGGTACACAGGTGATGTTTGACCCGCCACGCACTTTTGCTGTCGCAAAAGCACGTGTCGCCTCAAACGCCGCTGAACTCAGGCATTATGTGTCACAACCAAGCTGCCGCGTAAATTTGCAGTAATTATGCAGTAAGCCTATACTCTTCAGAGAATTCACCATCTGAGAATAGATTATACCTCGTTTCGAGGATCAGTTGATTTTGAGATAGGTTCTAATTATTTTTCATAATTCAGGCAACATGAAAATTTTTTTCTGAAAGAACAAACATTTTTGCATCTGTCCGTATTTTTTGATAAATTATGTTGCCTACTAATAGTTGACCTAAGGAAAACCAATGAATCAAGACGTAGCAACTAGGATGTTTGAGGAAGCAAAGCTTTACGTAGAAAATAACCATTCAGATGAGTTGGAATGGGCAAATAGCATCAATGTCGAGACATTCAGTTCTCTAGAACCAAAACAATTTTTAACTGAATACTGCTGGGTAATCTATGCGAGTAACTTCAAAGTTTCTACTGTTGAAAAAATATTTCAAGATTTACGGGAGTCGTTTAAGGGGTTTGATATTCGAGCCCTATCCAAAATGAACTCCATAAAGTCAGTTTTAAAAATATTTAATAATGAACGGAAAGCCAATTCATTTTTAAATGGCAGCAAGGCTATTGCCTCAGAGGGATTCTCAGCGTTTAAGAAACGCCTCAAAAAAGAGGGTGTTGATATGCTTGAGCAACTTCCTGGAATCGGGCCAATCACAAAATATCATCTCGCAAAAAACATCGGCCTTGTGGATGCGGCCAAACCAGATATCTGGCTTGTTCGTGCGGCTGAAGCCAGCGAGACTTCGGTTGATGAGCTAGTAAAGTTTTTGAGTAAAAAATACAGTATGTCTCGCCACTCTGTCGATGTAGTTCTTTGGCGATACGGCGCTGATAGAGGGCTGGGGTTATGAAAACGACTAACAAGGCAAATGCATTTGGACGACAAAAAGTGTGGTTTATTCCTCGCTCTGCTTTTTATCGCCGGTGATTTGCGATGTTAGGCAAAGAAGGAAAAAGAGGTGAATATTGTTTGACGAATATCCATGGCCGCGGGGATATTGACCGCACAACGGCCGGAAGGAGACAAAAGCACCCAAGCCAAACAGCCCGACAGATTGGCGTCCCTGAAATCAGGCCCGACTTCGGCTTAAACAGCGTGTAGCGTCCCTTCAAGTTGGACAAAACCCGCGCCATCTCAGTGCGGGAGAGCACCACCGGGATATATTTTTTCTGTTTGGCCCGCACCACACCATCCACCCAGGGCGGTTCCATATCCAGCACCTTCTTATACATAAAGACCAAAGCAGACAATGCCTGATTCTGTGTTGAAGTAGACACTCTCCCCTGACGGCCAAATCCGTTAAAAACGCCTCCATTTCCGCCTTGCCCAGCTCGGCGGGATGGCGTTTATTGTGAAACAGGATATAGCGCTTAATCCAATTCAAGTAACTTTCTTCAGCCCTGATTGAATAATTCAATCGCTGCAAGCGCTCTCGCACCTGACTCAAGAAGGGAGATTTCATTTCTTTATTTTGCATAATTCAGGCAAGATAAAATACGATTTAAAAACAAAAAATTGAATTAAGTCAATCGAATAAATGAATATCAATATTTCTTAATGCCAGAAACAGACGAATAATTTTAACATAAAATATTGTGTATCTGTCCGCATATCCATGATAGATTGGGAAGTCTTAATAGTTAGGTGAACTAAATGACCAATACGTTTACTGTGTCGGCGTGGACCAATGGAAGACCGAATTATAGAACGGGTTCTGGATTCGGCGTGAGAGTCTCAGCGGAGTGCGTCGACAGGTTTCAGCGCGATTGGACAGATGTGACCTTGATGATGGACGGGGTCGAAGTCTCTGTATTGATAACCCCGGCCTTTTGGCGGAGCTGCCGGGAGCTCCGAAGCAAGGCCATAGGACAATGGCTGATCAAGCACGGTTTGGATCGGTGGCGTCACGGATCTCCGCCGAGAATCCAGTTAACCCACCGTGGGGGAAACCGGTTTGAACTGGCACCGCCTAACCCATCGCTCTAGCCGACACCGCTGACGCGGCGCGGCTGATCTTGGTCGTTATAACTATTGGAGAATTCAGTGCAGCTAGGAAAATTAAAGAAAATACCATTGCGCGAAGCATGGAAACACGAAGCTTTAAATTTTACTAATTGGTTAGCTCAAGCTGAAAATTTACAGCTTCTTAGTGATGAAGTAGGTATTGATATTTCCCTTATTCAAACAGAAGCAAGTGTTGGTCAGTTTAGTGTTGATATATTAGCCGAAGAAGAAAATACAAACAGGAAGGTAGTAATTGAAAACCAATTGGAGTCAACAGACCACAATCATCTTGGCAAAATTATCACCTACGCATCTGGCTTTGATGCTGAAACTATTATTTGGATAGTTAAAGATGTAAGAGATGAGCATAAACAAGCCATTGATTGGCTAAATGAAAACACCAATGAAAAAGTTAGGTTTTTTGCGATAAATATAGAGCTATGGAAAATCGGTGATTCCAATATAGCCCCCAAATTTAATACCATTTCTAAACCAAACAATTGGTCAAAAGCTTTAAAAAAATCGTCAGGCGGAACAAATCAAGGGAAAATAACAGGCCTTAAAATGTTACAATTGGATTTTTGGACCACACTAAATGAATATTTCAACAGCAATGAATCAACAGTGAATACCAGAACCCCAAGATCTCAGCATTGGTATGATTTGAGTTTTGGTTGTGGACAAAAGGCCTACTTATCTTTGGTTGTACATAAAGGTGATGGCTATTGTAGTGTCGAGGTTTATATTCCAAACTCAAAAGAACTTTATGCTTATTTAGAGCAACAGAAAGAAGAAATAGAGGCCGAGAGTAGCATTAAATTTGAATGGAGGGAATTGCCAAACAAACAAGCTAGTAGAATAATTGTAAAACAAACTGACTTTAATCTTCAAGATACTGATTCTTGGTCAGGTCATCATCAATGGCTTCTAAAAACAATAGAAACAATCAAACCAATATTTGCAAAGCGGATTCTGCAATGGCAGTGATTTTAGCACAGAAATTTTGTATCTGTCCGCATTCCATGATAGATTGGGAGATCTATTAGTGGTTAGGCGTCTTCTATGACTGATAAGCAAGAATTTATAGTTTCAGAACTTTGGATACTGAGTTGGAATGCATCAGTTCAAAGGGCCAACTTATACAAAGCAAGCACCAAAGAGAAAGATCGCATCAGTTTCCGTGAGAAAATAATCACCTACATCTCACATGAAATTCTTCCTGAATACGATTCCACAGTGTCGGAAAAGGAGCACGAAAAAAAAATTCAAGAAATATCGCAACAAGGTACAAAGTATGGCAGTGATATTCTCCGTCCCATCGGATACAAAATAGGCGTCGCACAAAAATTGCTTAACTTGCAACTTAAGTACATGTGGTGTCTCGGAGTGATTAGTGAACCACCCCATTGTCCCGTAGATCGTATAATGATTAACAAAACAGAATTGAAGGACATGGTTAACTGGACCGAAATTGTAGATATAAAAACATATAGACAGGTGATTAGCGCCATGAAAAAAGCAGCAACGCCAACGGGCCTTAAATTGGCACAATGGGAATTAGACTACTATGACCGAACAGACGCCTAACAAGCGCATGCAGTCGGACGCGCGTACCGCGCGCCGCTGAGCTTGGCGTTATGGTGCTGTGGAGAAATGAGAATATCTAAGATACAAGCGGACGCCGCAAAGCGGCGCCGCTTAATTCATCGTTAGATGTTATACGAGGTTAAAATTGAAGTCATCATCATTAAAGTGGTTCTTGGTAGTAATTACGACAGCAATACTTGGCTGCGAAATCTCTCCCGAGATAAGCAATCATTTTGAACTTAGATTGCAATCAAATATAGTTGCGGTTGTGTCTGAAGGAGGGCTGGAGCCTCGAAGCATTGGAAGCTATAGCTTAAGAGTTTATGAGGTTATAGAAGCTCAGCATCCCTATGACAATTATGTTACTGGCGTACTTGTTCCACGAGATGGAACGATTGAATCATTAGTAGGGGAAGACATTAATGGTGATGGTGTTAGAGAAATCGTTGTCATCACTAAAGTTGCTGGTTCTGGAGCCTACATATCTGCGATAGCTTACGAATACAAGAATAAAAAATTAAACTCTATTGCATCAGTTCATGACCGTCTCCCTGATGAAAATATCATTAAATCTTTGGTATCAATTTATAATCAAGCATCTAACAAATAGCTGCACCGGACTCGCTAACGCTCGCGCAGTGAGCTAGGCGTTATGCGCCCAAGAATTGAATTCCGCGAGCACATAGTGCTATGATACCTGATGTAATGGCAAAATCATTCGATGTATAGATGATTGCTTTATGCTGTTATTTGATAGTGAAGTGAGATTTTATTATTAGTTGATTCAGGAGAATCGTTATGAAAAAATACGTTTCATTAGAAGTTTCGTGAGATTGTAGAGATGTCAAAGATAGAAATTTCGGAAGCTTTTAGGAAACTAGGAGCCACTCTTAAAAACGTCCAGTGGTCTGTCTCAGCCATTAATAAAAATGGCGAGCTTGTGGTTAGTTTGTGGGAGCATCATCGAGATAAGTCTGTTAAAGGCAAACTAGCATTTAAAGATAGATTTGATCGATGGAGAGGTCCAGGAAATAACGAATTCCGTCGGAATGTTACTTCCGCATATAAAAACGGCACAAACTTAAGGTTAGTTATTGTCGCAACTGATGAAGTCAAACTTGTTGAAGCTGGAGTCGACGCAAGTACTGTAAAAAAGTGCTTTCGGCCTAGAGGTGATCTAGTTGGCAAAGTAGTAGCCATAGATGGTGAGAATTATTCAATTGAGTTCGAAGCAGGATAAACTTCTAACAAGCGCATGCAGTCGGACATCCAAAAAGCTATGCCTTTTGTTTGCCGCTGATGCGAGGCGTTATGTGCTCTTAGTGCATGTAGAAATCCCAACTTACTAAGGATATAAAGGAGATTAATAATGCTAACAAGATTTTTGGCTAATTCATTCGCTGGCGTCCTTGAGTTGCTAATGTGGCTGGTCGTACTTATGGGAACCCTAGGTGCTGTCGGCTCAGAAATGACCGGAAACGCATTCTTTGATGCCGGTGTTGGATTTATTTCTTCTCTTATTTTTTCTATTATCTTCTTTGGCCCTATCATGATGATTGTTGATCTGAAAAAAAGTGTTAGCAATATTGAAACAATGCTCGAAAATAGGAGCTAACTTTGTGTTTCATGCACATAACAAGTCGCGCAACCCGACGGCTTCGCCGCCGGTTCGCTAGGCGTTAGCTTTCAAGGGGACCCACTAGATGTCGGCGAACTGGGCTGAAAGGGAACGAGATACCAATCGCTTGGTGCGTGCCATAGCAAGAAATTTGTTCGAGAATGATCAGGTTGCCCCCGAAAAGCTGTACGCTCTTGGGAAACTCACTTGGATCACGAAGAGTTACGAAGGCGACAACCTCGCTTACATTGCAAGCACGAAGATACCTGCTCTTGGCGAAGCACTTGGAGTAGATGTTGGCAGGCACGCTTTGCCTGAAGTGGCCCGCATGTGCGGACGAGCCATGAACTCGCCCAATGTAGAACAGCTCATTCTTCGTCACACTGGTTTTACCAACTTCTATAGCGCTTATCGAAACAGTGTCCGTGGTTGGGTTGAAGATAATTTCGAGACATTGGCTGACCTTTATGGACGAGCTTATCGCGCATCTGGCCTGGATGACCGGCGCCAGCTAATGGCCACATTGACCGATATGTCAGGCATCCCTAAGGCCAATCATCCGGAAGTTTTGATGCGGTCAGAGTACTACGTAACCCCAGTCCTCTTCTCACTTGATCCTAAACTGCATCTTCCTCTGATAAACGGCAACGAGTGGGTTCAAAATGTACTAGCCGCACTAGATGTAACCGGCTCCTCGTTGGAAGATCAATTCTTGGCAATGACCGGGATGCTTGGGCGTTCAGGAATTGAAGATGCAGCGGATTTGGATCAAGTGGGCCGCGCGATGGGAAAGGGGACTATCGACTTTGTCCGTACCGAGACCAAGCCTCCCACGAAAGCTTTGCTGCGGCGAAAAGAAACTAGGAGCGAGAAGTCACTTCAATTGAAGGATGAGGCTGACATCCAGATCATTCAGAAGGCCGGCCGCCAGACACAGCGTCGAAAACACAATGAATTGACCAATGCGCTTCAAAGTGCGTTGGGTGATTACACCCTCGTTGAGGGAGTCAGGGCCGATTGCATGTTCGATGTGCTTGTAAAGAGCTATGACGGACACGGTAATGACCTTCTGATCGAAGCGAAGAGTTCTGCTGAAAGCGCAAATGTCCGAATGGCGGTTGGTCAGCTGTATCACTACTGGTTTGGCCTCGGCAATGACGTGGAAGAGGCCCATATAGCGATTCTCGTGCCCGACAAGCCATCAGATGATGTCATGCGGTTCTTGCACAAAATGGAAATTGGATTGTTTTGGTTTCAAAGCGGGCAACTGGTGGTGAATGATGATTGGCTGGTGCACCTTGTCGGCAAAAGCTAACAAGGCAAATGCACTCGGACGGCAAGATGGGCAACGCTCCTTCGTCGCTCTGCCTTTGGCCGCCGGTGATTTGCGACGTTAGACCAGGAAATAATAATGAAGCGATACAACCGTGTATTTTCACTTTTTTTAATTTTGGTCTGTCTCGCCGGTTGTGACAAGCCAGTTGATGCGAGCAAGACTACTGCCGCGATAGATTGGCTTCGTAATTACTATTCTGAGTATCCGATTGGTGGTGGTTGGTTAGTAACTGACATTAGTTCAGAATCGCATTATTTGAATGTATTCGTGATGATGCAGGATCAAGATGCAACGGATATTATAAATCTAAAAGTAGAAAGACAGTCATGAAGACGGCTGGCTAATCCATAATGGCATCACTTACAAGTAAGTGCCGCCTTCAGTTGGACAAAACTCGCGCCATCTCAGCGCGGGAGAGCACCGCTGGGATATATTTTTTCTGTTTGGCGCGCACCACGCCATCCACCCAGGGCGGTTCCATATCCAGCACCTTCTTATACATAAAGACCAAAGCAGACAATGCCTGATTCTGCGTTGAAGCAGACACTCTCCCCCTGACGGCCAAATCCGTTAAAAACGCCTCCATTTCCGCCTTGCCCAACTCGACGGGATGGCGTTTATTGTGAAACAGGATATAGCGCTTAATCCAATTCAAGTAACTTTCTTCGGTCCAGATCGAATAATTCAATCGCTGCAAGCGCTCTCGCGCCTGATTCAAGAAGGGAGATTTCATTTCTTTATTTTGCATGATTTCGGCAAGATAAAATACGATTTAAAAACAAAAAATTGAATTAAATCAATCGAATAAATGAATATCAATATTTCTTAATGCCAGAAACAGACGAATAATTTTAATGCAAAATTTTGCATCTGTCCGCATATCCATGATAGATTGGGAGGTCTATTAGTAGTTAGAATTGGACGAAACAAATGGCCACATATCATCAAATCCAAGAATATGTGAGAGAGAAATATCGTCGCTCGGTAAAAACCTGCTGGATCGCACATGTTAAGGAACTCAACGGTCTTAGCGTGCGGAAAGCATACAACCGGGCGTCCTCCAACGAAAGGCAAATCCCATGTCCGGACCGCATAAGGCCTCTTATAGAGGAGGCTTTGCGCCACTATGGAGCGATAGAGTAAATGGCGTGCGAGAAGCAATTTCTAACAAAACGCTGGTTCTGACCGTCTCTCCGCTGCGCTCCGTTCCGGCAAAACAGCGTTGCCGTTAGGCGCAAACTAGAACCTATCTCAAAATCAACTTATCCTCGAAATGAGATATAATTGATTCCATGATCAAGCTAACAGATGAAAACTGGAATCGTATTAAACATCACTTCCCGGAAGAAAATATCTCTCCTGAAAGAGCAGGCCGCAAACCTATTCCAGCGAGGAATAGTTCTTGAGGCTGTCCTTTGAATTTTAAGCACGGGCGCACAATGGCATATGCTGCCACAGTGCTACCCCAACTATAAAACCGCACATCGGCGCTTTCAAAAATGGTGCGAAGACCAGATTATCACGGAAGAATTTCACCAACTAAAACAACAAAGCTGCGCCTGTTCGCTGATTCGGGCGGCTTTTGCGGGAATCCTGGTTGTTTGACTGAAATCTTCCGAGATATCGAAGACGAAGTTATTCGTATCGCAGAAATTGCTCATGTGATTAGTGCTGGAGATAAGGGGCCGCGATCAGATCAGGAGTTAACTCCAGGGCAACGTGCAAGATATGAAAACTTAATCCTTTTGTGCCCTACATGTCACACCATGATTGACAAAGCAGAAGATAAGTTTCCGATTGAAATGCTTTTGGAGTGGAAGGCGAATCATAAACAACGAATTGCAGAGGTTTTTGAGGTAATAGAATATGATTCTAGGGTAGAAGCAAGACAAAGGATCGAGCCGCTATTTGAAGAAAACGTATTCATCTTTGAGCACTATGGGCCAATGACTGATGAAAGATTTAATCCAGAAAGCGACCTTCCAAGGCAATGGTTGCGAAAGATAAGGGAAAAAATCATACCGAACAATCGCACAATTATCGAGGTCTGCAATGCAAATAGGCAATTGTTGAATGATGGTGAAAAAGCGCTTTTTATACAGTTTCGTCAGCATGTTGATGATTTTGAGGCGAAGCATCTCGCAGGCATTGAGGAAAACGGACGTCAATTCCCGAAAGGGTTTGCAGAAGTATTCATGGAGCAGTGTATATGACATCCTCTGAAGCTTGGGCCGGCTCTTGGGCTTGTGACAAGCTGATCTCACACGATGAAATAATTGAAGCCACGTCAATCGAAAATCAGCTAATTAGATTGCAGGTTAAGGACTATGAGTCCGATGTTGTTGTGGCTGCAATGTCACAAGAACAAGTGTTTCTCGCTAACATTCCAGCCATATGCCAAAGTTCCCATATCGATTTTTTGTTGAATATACCGAAAAATGCGTATTTCGACGAAGGTATACTTTCATATGCCGAGAGCAGATCTTTCGGACTTGGTGGTCTGGGCGACCTATATACTGCGGCCAATGAAAAGGAATTCCAGGATTACCTGCCAAAGGAAACACGCTTTATTTTGCGTGGACTCAGGCAACATACAGCTGTATCAGGCGTTTCCAGAGCTAACAATCGATCATATGTAGTGAGCCGCTTTACTGGAAACCCTCTGAGAGTCTTAGCTTTGAATGAATATGATCTCACTGCGGACGCAATCCGAAGCGGTATTGATGTATTTGGGGAATGTGACTTTATCCTAGCTTCAAATCCTAATTGTCGATTGTCAGGTGGGGCAACGGATGCGGCACGCTTTGCGGGAACAGGTGTCTTAATGTGGCGTCAATTACTAGGAGCTATTAATAATGCATAGAGAGTTTGCTTTTGCTGCTGTACGGAAGGTATTTAGAAATCAGAGCGAATTGCTCGCCGCCCACGTCAAAATATATGCGTTTGGATCAAGCTTTTGGAAGAAAAATAATATATCCGATGTTGATATTGTGATTATTTATAAGTCGGGAGCTAATTTATCGGATGTGAAAAGGGTTATCGATTCTGTTGGAAGAATGATTCCTCTGGATGTCTTGTATATGACAACTGAAGAAGAAATAGAACTCAACTTCTTAGCAGGGCAAGGAGCTACAGATGTGTTTGAAAATAAGCTAACAATCGGCTGCACAAGGACGCCAAACTCTCCGCTTCGCTCCGAGTTTGTCGCCTGTGAGCCGTGGCGTTATACACCGCAAGCATCGTAGCTATGGACATAATCAGAAGTAAAGAATTTACAGCCGATATAGCCTGGGGGGCCAAAGATATTGCTAACATGAATGGTATCACCACTAAGCTTCACTGGACTAATCAACTCTACAAATGGCACGTCAACGACGGCAAAGAAGTATTCGCGGTTCTTGATGGCACAGTTGAAATGAAATACAAAATTGGCGGCAAGGAAAGTTCAGCCATTCTAAATGTGGGAGATATTTTCTACGCTTCAATAGGTACAGAGCATGTGGCATATCCACAAGGCGAAGCAAGAGTGTTGGTAGTGGAGGCTGATGGCAGTGTATAATAAGAAAATTATGTCGCCCACAAAAAGCGTGGGCTGGGACGCGCAAAAAGCCGCGCGCCCCATATTTAGGCGTTGGGCTGCAAAAGACATGGACTAGCAATGCAAAATATCGCATTAAAATACCTAAGAACGGCACTGAATAACCCAGCCGCATCTTTTCGTGACGGGCAATGGGATAGCATTGAACAGATTCTAAATAGAAACCGAGTCCTTGTTGTGCAGCGCACTGGCT
>OY759969.1:2270000-2573357 GCA_963662865.1 Gammaproteobacteria bacterium
AATGCAGCCCTTGAAGCCGGTGGCGTTACTATAGGTATTCTTGCGGAGAACCTCTTAAAGAAAAGTGTCGAGCGCAACGCCCGCCATGCGATTGCCGAAGGTCGCCTGCTGTTACTCTCACCTTACCACCCCACAGCCCGCTTTACAGTGGGAACAGCCATGGGGAGAAATAAGCTGATCTATGCCATGTCGGATTATGGTCTGGTTGTCAGCGCCGAATACAAAAAAGGTGGCACTTGGGCTGGTGCCGAGGAAGAACTCAAGAGAGAGAATTCGTTGCCCATCTTTGTTCGGATGGGAAATGATGCACCAACGGGAAACAGTAAATTGCTTGATCTTGGTACAATATCATGGCCTGACTCATTTGATAAAAATAACTTCAGGCAGCATTTACATGACTTGGTTTTTGAGTCGCAGGAAAAACGTTCCGAAAAGGAGCCTGGACTTTTTGAATTTCAGCCGAGTGAAGAGCCTAATTCTGCCGAGGAATCTTTACCAACTGATGAGCATTTAGAAGAAATACAAGTAATTAGCAAAACAGATTAAAACTATGAAAAGCCTAACAATGCAAATGCAGCAGAGCGCAAAAAGTCGCGCCCGCTGATTTCGGCGTTAGATGCCTCCATTTTACCAATCGTAAGGGGAACCAAATGGGCGATGATGCAGAATATTATATAGAGCAACAAGAATCAGAAGCTCAGTATGAGCAAGCATGCTGGCAGGCCGAATTAGATAGAAATAAAAAATTACTTTATTGTTGGGTAGATGGGCACGATCAAGACATATGGTGGGATTGGGAGCCAATGACTCGAGTGCTTGGTATTTTTTCAAAACTACATAACCTGAAAAATATAGGAAGTGAATATTTTTTGGCATCCAGTCTTCCGGAGCAAGAATATAAGGCGGTCAACGAACGCCAGCAAGCTGGCTGGACAGCTTTAAGCGCTGCTTCGCAGCAAAGCTGCCCGTTACCTAGGCGTTAGATGTTATACGAGGTTAAAATTGAAGTCATCATCATTAAAGTGGTTCTTGGTAGTAATTACGACAGCAATACTTGGCTGCGAAACCTCTCCCGAGATAAGCAATCATTTTGAATTTAGATTGCAATCAAATATAGTTGCGGTTGTGTCTAAAGGAGGGCTGGAGCCTCGAAGCATTGGAAGCTATAGCTTAAGAGTTTATGAGATTATAGAAGCTCAGCATCCCTATGACAATTATGTTACTGGCGTACTTGTTCCACGAGATGGAACGATTGAATCATTAGTAGGGGAGGACATTAATGGTGATGGTGTTAGAGAAATCGTTGTCACCACTAAAGTTGCTGGTTCTGGAGCCTACATATCTGCGATAGCTTACGAATACAAGAATAAAAAATTAAACTCTATTGCATCAGTTCATGACCGTCTCCCTGATGAAAATATCATTAAATCTTTGGTATCAATTTATAATCAAGCATCTAACAAATAGCTGCACCATAGAAGAACAAGATGTTAAAAAAACCATTACTTTGGTTTTCGCTTTCGCAATGAAAAAATTAATTTTTATATTTCTGATGTGCTTTGGAATTTATGAATATCTTCATAGAGATTCCAATACAGCACAAATTTTTCAGCCATCGTTTGCCGCTGAATACTCCTCAAGTGATGAAATACTAAAAAGAGCATATAGAAACAGGCAAAGTAATCTGCAAGTCAGTGGTTCTGGAAGAGTTATAAAAATTCTATCAGATGACTTGAAAGGTAGCCGTCACCAAAGATTTATCTTGAAATTATCGACAGGACAAACTTTACTCGTCGCACATAATATAGATTTATCTCCTCGCATCAATTCGCTACGTACAGGCGATATGGTTAAGTTTTATGGTGAGTATGAATGGAATGCGAAGGGTGGGGTTTTGCACTGGACGCATCACGATCCAAACGGTCGTCATGAAGACGGCTGGCTAATCCATAATGGCATCACTTACAAGTAAGTGCCGCATAACAAAATAAATCCAGATGGCACCTTGTCGGTGAGCTTGTTTGTTGGGCATCGTGATGGAGTTGCCATTGTGGCAGCGCAAGTAATGAAAGGTGTATAATTCCAGGAACAGTTGGTGGACTTCCACGAAGACCTGCTGCTCACCGACCTAGAGGTGTTTAACGAAAAACTGATCGATTGGCTGGTCAAATACAACGGCATACAACCACATAAAGGACTGGGATTACAAACCCCAATGCAGTACATTATTAAACACAACAAAAAGTGCAATTTGTGGCGGACTCATACAAACCCTCCATCATGGCCCGGCGTTGTGGTACACTCAGCGGTCAAATCTGCCGGATTCAAAAGTCCTTCTTCATCATTAACCGCCCAATCATCCGATGTAGCTCCCCCATCTGCGTCGGATGCAAGCCATAACCGTGTGGCTAGTTGTGGCACCGTCTCATCGCCCTGAATCGCTGCCAGGATTGCCTTCTCTGGAATACTGTTGTCGTTGCTTGCTCGTCGTTTATACTCACTCTCTGTTTTATGCTGGAGCTTAACAACCTGCCCGGTTCTTGAATGCCGCTTCAATGAAGAGCACGACCACGACAGCCTCGGAGGAAGAACATTCTTCAAGGCCTTTTAGTGCGCCAAGTCTTCTACTTTTGGACTATCCATTTGGTAGGCAGCTTACGAGACCAGATTAATCTGTGCTAAACAGATAGTGTATTTGGTTGCATTATAGCTATAACAACTATCAGTACTGATAGATTAATGCGCCGCCAATCGCTATGCTAATCACTCCAATAACAGTTCGCAGTGTGTTGTGCAGGCAGGTCATTGAGTTGGCGGTAGCCTTCAGAGGCATGACTATGACGATTGTTAGCGCTGCCATACCGATAATCGAACCGAAACCAAAAAGTAAAATATATGAAATTGCTATCCACGGCTCCACGACAGACTCTATCGTTAATAATATCAAAGCGGCTGAACCTGCCATACCATGCATTAATCCGATGAAAAGTGCCTTGAATGGAAATTTATTTGTATGGTCGTGGTCATGACTATCATTCTCAGCATGAGAATGTGCATGAAAATGACTGCTGTCATCATGCTCATGCACATGGAAATGTACTTTGTCTCTTATAATCCGTCTTAACACATCAATGCCCAGTATAACTAGCATGATGCCTACACATAGCTCCAACAGTGCGGCTGCCTTATCAGTAATTGCGCTATTGAGCAGCAACACCGCACCACAAAAAATAAATAGAGTCACAGTATGACCTAAACCCCATACTGCACCATGAAGCATCGCTTGTCGTACCGATTTGGTTTGTGTGGTTAATGTGGCAACTGCGGCAATATGATCAGCCTCAAGCGCATGCCGCATACCAAGTAAAAAACCAAATATGAGCACGCTAATCATGTTACTGCTCTGCTTTCCTTGATTGAAAATGTCAACGGTGTATTTGATCGTGTTGAAATTTGATCGCGTATCCAGCCATACCATTCTTCCAGACCTTCTCCGCTAACAGCAGATAATAAAAATACGTATATATCCGGGTTGACAGATCTGGCGTACTCTATGCACCTTTCAACATTAAAATCCAGGTGAGGAAGTAAATCTATTTTATTCAGAATCATTATCTCGGAAGCTTTAAACATATGCGGATACTTTGCGGGTTTATCTTCGCCTTCTGTAACAGAGAGTATCACAACTTTGCATTTTTCTCCCAGATCAAACAGCGCAGGACAAACAAGATTTCCTACATTTTCTATCATAACGACAGAGTCATTCGGAGGACTCAGCTCCGACAAGCCTTTTGCAAGCATATCGGCCTCAAGATGACATCCGAATCCTGTGTTGATCTGTACGACATTACAGCCAGTGTTTTTAATTCTTCGAGCATCATTTATCGTTTCCTGATCGCCTTCAATGACATTGATCGGCAATTCACCTGACAGGTCGCGTATCGTTCTTTCCAGTAATGTTGTCTTGCCTGATCCAGGTGAGCTAACGAGATTAAGGGCAAGTATATTCCTGCCATCAAACCAATCTCTATTTTGCTCTGCCAGTAAATTATTCTTTGCAAGAATCTCTTGTTCTAGCTTTATCGTCGTACCTTGCTCATGTTCGTGTCCGTGATGGTGTTCATGTCCGTGATGGTGTTCATGCCCATGGACAGCCTTTACCATGCCCGTTTCCAGGTTTGTAACCCGAGGGTTGGCCTCGTCTGAGCATCCACAAGTTGTACACATTATATCACCTCCATTTGCTTTATATTCAGCTCTTCACCTGCAATACAGGTGATTTTTCTAGATCCACACTGACATATGCCGGCCAGCTGTTTTATAGTGAATTGATTATTGCAATCATTGCATTTTGCCAGTCCTTCTATCTCAATAATTTCCAGTCCAGCACTCTCCAGTACCGTATTTTTAGAACAAACATCAAAACAGAACCGGATCGCATCCGGCATAACTGCAGAAAGCCTTCCGATTTCTAATGTAACGCTGTTTACTATCTTCTTTCCAGCGTGCTCACTGACAATCGCTACAATGTTCTTTGTTATCCCCATTTCGTGCATAACAATTAATCAAGCCTCCAAGTTATCCGGTGACCTGACAAAAGCTGTAATTCGGGTAGTGCGTTCATCAGCAAATCCTTGGTAGCTGCTCACCAATCAGCATATCTACGATTCTATCACCACCAAAACCTGTCTTTAACACAACACGATCCGCCGGGCTGACCGTAACACGACCTATCACTGCTCCATGATTACCCGCAGGGTTATTCAGCATCACATCCAGAATTTCACTGGCATGATGTTCCGGAACTATGGTTACTATTTTTCCCTCATTGGCCAGATATAGCGGGTCCAGCCCAAGGATTTCACACATGCCACGGACTTCATCACGAATAGGAATCGCGGATTCATCAATTTCTATGCCTACATGGCTTGATTCGGCAAACTCATTAAGTACGGCAGCGATTCCTCCTCTTGTAGCATCGCGCATACAACGTACATCCGGGCATACAAGCAACATATCATGTACAAGCCTGTTTAATGGTTGACAATCGGTCTTGATGGTATTTTCCAAAGACAGTTCACCACGTGCATCAACTATCGCAGCGCCATGATCGCCAATGAATCCATTAATCAGAATGATATCTCCAGGATTTGCCTGATTGGCTTGAATGTTGACGTTTTCCGGGATGACACCAATTCCCGATGTATTGATGAACAATTTGTCAGCGGCATTTTTATGAACAACTTTTGTATCACCTGTCACGATATGAACTCCAATATCATCTGCAGTAGTTTTCATTGAAGCCGCGATTTCTCTTAATGTATTAACAGATAAACCTTCTTCAATAATCATTCCACAGGCGATGTAGAGTGGTCTGGCACCACCGACAGCCAGATCATTGACTGTTCCGGTAATGGCAAGCTTGCCGATATCGCCGCCCGGAAAAAATAATGGATCAACTACATATGAATCTGTCGTCATTGCTAGCCGATCACCATATCTGAGGATATTTTCAATATCAAAGCGCGCCTGATCTTCAAGACTATCGAGGTATTCATTATCGAAAGTGCTGACAAATACATCCTCAATTAAATCGCGCATCGCTTTACCGCCGCTACCATGAGCGAGAGTTATATTATCAGCGTTGAGTGTGCGCCTTTTAATATTGACAGCATCGTTCATGTAGCCGCCTCTTTTTGTGTGCGTTTCTGAATCAGCTCAGGAAGATTCCCAAAATTATAATATGCGGCACAGGCGCCTTCTGATGAAACCATTAACGCGCCTATTGGAGATTCGGGAGAACAGCTTGTCCCAAACACTTTACACTCCCATGGCCGGATCGATCCTTTAAGAACCTCACCACACTGACAGGATTTCGGGTCAGCAATCTTTAAATTTGGGACGGAAAATTTGCGTTCTGCATCATACTGGGCATATTCATCTTTCATGCGGACCCCTGAATGATCTATCGATCCAAGTCCTCGCCACTCAAAAAACTCACGGAGTGTAAAAACTTTATTGATAGCATCTAATCCTGTCGAATTTCCATCAGATGGAGCGATGCGTGTGTATTGATTCTCTACTTCGGTACGCGATTCAGCTATTTGTTTAACGACCATCCAGATAGACTGTAAAATATCCAGTGGCTCAAAGCCGGTAACAACAATTGGCTTATTATATGTCTCGGCAACAAAATCAAATGGACGCTCACCAACAACCATGCTGACATGGCCTGGAGCTAAAAAGCCATCAATTTTCATATCAGGCGAGTCAAGAATCGCCTTGATTGTCGGCACCGTAGTAATGTGGTTACAGAATAGTGAAAAATTCTCGATACCTTCTGTTTTAGCCTGTAAAACAGTAAGCGCAGTACTTGGCATGGTAGTTTCAAATCCCAGGGCAAAGAAGATAATTTGTTTGTCCGGATGCTTCCTTGCCAGCGCCAGTGCGTCCAGCGGTGAATAAGTCATACGTATATCAGCACCATCAGCTTTTGCTTGGAGCAAGCTCTTTCTCGATCCGGGCACTCGCATGGCATCTCCAAATGTTGTGAATATGACATCCAGACGTTCTGCGAGGGCAACACAATCATCAACACGTCCCATTGGCAGCACACAAACAGGGCAGCCGGGGCCATGTACCAGTTCAATATCTCCGGGCAGCATTTGTTCGATTCCGTAGCGAAATATCGTGTGCGTATGCCCACCACAAAATTCCATGATCTGCAATGGTTTTTGTTTGGTGTCAGCTAATGTAGCTACTAGCTTTTGAATCTGATCAATGAGCACTCTGGCTTTCTTTGGGTCTCGAAATTCATCAACATATTTCATTGTACCGCTCCGAGTTTGCCTCTGTTGTCAGCGAGCAGGGTATGCACCAGATCCCAGAGTATATGGTAACATGAAACATGCACCTCCTGAACTCTATGTATGGAATCAGTCTCGACAACAAGGCAATGATCAAGATAACCGCTGATCATCATTTCGCCGCCATTACCGCCCGCCATGCCGAGGTTTATCAATCCTGTTTCCCGGCCCTTGGCAAAAGCAGCCAATAAATTTTCAGAGTTTCCTGAAGTCGAAAATCCGAATAGCCCATCACCTTTCCGGGCGTGAGCCTCCAACTGTCGAACGAAAATATGCTTGATGCCAACATCATTACCAACTGCGCTAATCATGGCTGTGTCCGTACATAAGTTAACTGTAGGCAATGCCGGTCTCCCTGTAGTAATCGGATGTTGAAACTCAACGCTGAAATGAGCGGCGTCGCAGCTTGACCCGCCATTACCCATAACGTAAACCCTGTTGCTATTCCGGTAGATTTCTGCAATGGCTACTGCCATATCAACGAGCGCCTGAGTATTTTTTTCAAAAAAACGCTGTTTTTCATCGACACTGTGTTTGGCTTTCAAGCGCACTGAATCAAGTAATGCCTTATTTTCAGACACAGCATCTTTCTTTCCTCCATGAAGGAAAGGGTACAGGTTTTCCAATGGCTTGTTGTCTATTCCCATCATCAAGCTATCGCTGATTCTTTCATTGCCTTTATCTCTTCCTGTGCTTCGCCAAGCTCACTCAACAAGACAAGTGTTTTTGCGGCTTCTTCAGGATTGATTCGACTCATTGCAAACCCGACATGCACCAATACCCAATCACCGATACAGGATTCGACTGGATGCGCATCATCAACAATACATGCAATGTTCACGGGCCTTCTAACGCCAGCAACATCTACCTTCGCTAACTTTTTCCCCCGATCAATAATTTCGACAATTTCACCAGGTATACCTAAACACATAAGTTAAATCCTCCGAAAGGAATTTTGTTGAGCCAGCCCAATGATCGCCTGACCGAGCGATATACAACCATCATTTGCTGGTGTAGCACTATGACTGAGTACCCGATAATCCATAGCATCCAAATGTTTATGAACTTCTTCAAACAGCACCTTGTTTTGAAAAACGCCACCAGATAGCACAATAGTATCCGTTATACGTTCTTCATCTCGAACGGTAATACGTTTAACCATCTCCGCGATACCTTTTGCCAAGCCACGATGAAAGCGTGCAGACATAACGCCTTTAGGCGTTTTCAGTATTAAATCTCCCAAAACCGCCTGCCACATCGCCAATGGTTCTATGTAGGGTATATCGGTATGACCTAATCGAGGCGCTGCAAAGGGATAGATTAATGATTCATGCTCTTTTTCCAAGGCATCCCTGTCTATAATGGATTCCAATTGTATTGCTGCTTCTCCTTCATGATTGACCGAATCACGACAAATACCTATTGCCGCAGCAAACGCATCGAATAGCCGCCCGCAGGAACTGGCGAGCGGAGAATTCATGCCTGTCTCTAGCATTTGATTAAATGTCTTGAGTGGCTTGGATTCCAGATAATGAATCAGATCAAGTTCTGCAAAGTTTATTTTTAATTGATCCCAGCCCAGTTCGGCCATCAAATGAGCATAAGTGTTACGCCAAGGTTCTCGCATGGCCATTGATCCGCCAAGCATTGCGACAGGTTTGAATGTTGCCAGTCGTTGATATGAGCAGTAGTCCGCATAAAGAAATTCACCACCCCATAGCTCATCATTATCCCCAAATCCTAAGCCATCAAGCACTATGCCCAGTACCTTTCCACCACCAAATGGCCACTGATTTTCTGCAAGGCAAGCAGCAAGATGTGCATGATGATGCTGCACTTCAATTAATTTTCGTTTTCCATGATTAGCCATTTCCCGGCCAATTTTTCCGGATATATATTCCGGATGACGATCAATGACCACGTACTCGGAATCATGATCAAACAGTTTCTGATATAATGTCAGATTGTACTGATAATCATCGAGTGTAGCAGCGTCTTCCAGATCTCCTATGTGCTGAGATAGTACAAGCCGACCATCTTTTATTAAGCAAAAGGTATTCTTTAATTCTCCACCCATCGCCAGTAAGTCGCTTGCATCCTTAAAGCCGGATGGCAAAGACAGCGGTGCAGGCGCGTAGCCTCTGGAGCGTCTTAAAAGGCGAGGTTTGTCGGCAATTATACGGACTACAGAATCATCTACCCGGTTAACAATTTCTCGATCATGCCACAGGACAAAATCTGCCATTCCAGTAAGCCTGTCAACTGCATCATTATTTGAGATACATTGAGGCTCGTCAGATAAATTCGCAGATGTCAAAACGATTGGGCGATTCATACGTTTTAATAACAGATGGTGTAAAGGCGTATAAGGAAGCATGAAACCATATAACTCAACACCGGGTGATATTTGTGTTGAAACTGGTTTCAGATCAATTGCACGCTCGCCATGTTTTTCACCGAATTTTCTTGCGTGATCTTCGAGAAGCTGATTTTTTTTCTGTAATAAAACAATAGGTGCTTCAAGGCTTACAAGCAGGCTTTCTTCCTCTGATGAAACATGTGCATATCGTTTGATAATATCAACGTCTCTGGCCATAAGTGCGAAAGGCTTGCTAAATCGTTTTTTTGCTTGTCTTAAACGAATCACTATCCTGTCATTGGTGGCATCACAAGCCAGATGAAAACCTCCAATCCCTTTGATAGCTATGATTTCCCCTGATTGTAGCAAGGTGCATGCTGCATCAATATCATCCAGTTGACTCAGTGCTTCGAGACATACGGGTTTGCCATCAAACCTTTCAAGCTTTACTGCCGGACCACAGTCATAACATGCATTGGGTTGAGCATGAAACCTTCTATCTTTCGGGTTTTTATATTCAGACTCGCAGGATTGACAGAGGGCATATTCCGACATGGCTGTATTCTGGCGATCATAAGGCGCATTTCGGATGATAGAAAAGCGCGGCCCGCAATGTGTGCAATTCGTTAATGCATAACGAAAACGATGATTAAATGGATTTCTTATATCCTCAATACATTCCGGACATGTTGCGGCATCAGGACTGATGCAGGTATGCATAGCCCCTTCTACGCTTTCAACAATAAAAAAACCGGTATAAGCCACGGGATCGGGCGTTACAGTGCATCGAATTTCATGAATTTTAGCAAGTGGAGGTGGTGTATCTTCAATATGGCATATAAATAATTCGACGTCTCTCTGTTTTCCGCATATATCAATTTCTACCCCAGAAGAGTCATTTCTCACCTGCCCTGCCAGATTAAACTGATGCGCAAGATTCCATATAAATGGCCTGAATCCCACACCCTGGACAATACCCTTTACCTGTATATGAGCATTGATACCGGCTTCGCCATCAATAACTTTCCGTGAATTAATCGTCATGGCTCTCGGAGTGCTCATAAAGCCAATTTCCATAAACTGACACGATTGTTTCCTGAATCGGAAATTACTGCGATGTCGTCTGTTATCTGGATGCCATAGGGCCAACAGAAACTGTCTGCACACGCAGGCTGCCAGCGATTATCTCCTTTCTCATGGAAATTTATCTGGCCGGACAAAGCTCGGGCGCTGGCATTAGTTTGCAGGTCGTCGATATGCCAAGCGATAAGCCTTGAACTGGCTGTATCAGCCGCGACCAGCCAGTCATCATGGCTTGCTATGGCATAAGGCATATTTAGCGTATTGGCGCGTGGCCAGTACAACGACTGATTATGATCAACATTGTTTGCATCAGATTGACCAAGAATATAATCACAAGGTGCTCCATCAATGTCCGGAATGCCTTCCCATACCATGATTCGATTATTGCCCGCATCGGATATACACAAGTGCCCCTTCCAGCAGGCAATATCATGCGGCCACCGCATGCTCATTGCAGTGGGAGTAGAGCCTGCATTTTCACTACGCTCTGAAAAATCAGTCTGTCCCAGTACCCTGTCAGCAGGCTGACCATTGATTGAAGGAATCCGGTCCCAAATCAGGACACGACGATTTTCAGAATCCGCAACCATGAGGCGATTATTGATACATGAGATACCATACGGCCAGTGGAAACTATCAGCTTTTGCTTCATCTCTTAAACCGTGATTCGCCTGGTCAGATACAAAATCGTTTTGACCTATAACGATATCAGCAGGCACATTATTATCTTCAGGCAGATCATTCCAGATAAGCACTCTATGATTCCAAGCATCCGCAACGGCCATACCATTGCCACAAAGACTGATACCAGTTGGCACATTCAGTGTTGCAGAGCCTACGCTGCCTTGAGCGTTTCTACCCTCGCGATGGAAATCTGGCTGACCAATGACCCAATCCGCCGGGGCTTGATCTGACTCTGGCAGCGTTTTCCAGCCGAGCAGACGATGATGTCCTGTATCGCTAACCCATAGCGGGCCTGAAGGATGAATTAAGGCTGCGCCACGAGGTCCAAAACATGTTGATGTATCGGGTATTACGCTGTCGCTTATAAGAGGTGGAATCCGATCAGAACCTATAACGGAAAAAGGTTCTTCATGCAGTAACGGGATGTGCGGAACAGATTCGGCTTCTTCAACTTTTAAGGCTGGATGTGGCTTAACTGCCAGACTGATATGCTGTATGCTACTCACAGCAGTTTAACCTCAACACGGTCTTTCATAACACGCACTGCATGAGTTTCGAGTTGAACTTCAGGCGCAGTAAGACACTCGCCTGTTTTTAATAGATACTCGAATAGATGGTGCGGACATATCAGAATCCCATCTTTGACTTCTCCCATGTCCATAGGCATGCCAAGGTGGGCGCAGGCATTTTCAAAACAACTCACTTCATCATCAACACGACTCAAAATGATGGAATGGCCGGCAACTACAACAACCTTAATATTGTTTTCAGGAATATCCTCGTAGCCACAAGCATAAACCCAGCCCCTATCTTCTACTCTAGCAAAAGGACTGACAAAACTTACTGTCACCACGCCATCCGCTGGCTGTGCTGTAACACCGCCTTTGGCTTTAATTATACTGGTTATCTCCGGGCAGTGCTCCTTAATCGCTTTTTCTACACCTTCCTGTAGCGTCAAACCAGAAGCGGGGCAACCATCACAGGCACCCACGAGCCTTACGGTAACTGTATTCGGTGGAACGATATCGACAAGCTCTACATCGCCGCCATGGCTTTGTAGATATGGCCTGACTGACTCCAGGGCCGCTTCTACCCTTTCGTCGAGAGATGCCTTTACGATATTCAGGTGCCTGAAGACAGCATAAACCGCTTCATCCTGCATCAAGTCGTGCAAAATTGAACTGGCATTATCATCCTCGCGCAGTGCACGAATCATTCTTACTAAAGCCTCCCGGTGAAGTGCATCAATCCCTTTTTTCAGGGCATGGACTGTTTGTTGATGCTGTTCATCCCATGTGGCAATAAGCGCATCCAGTGCCTGGATATCCTTTAATAACTGATCAAGTGCAGGAATCGCTTGTTCTTCACCAATAGATTGAGCAGCTTGAGACATTGAGCTTTCCTACCGATATTTGAGGTCTTTGAAAAGCCATGGCTGTATTAATCCGCCAATAATACTTGCCACTACTACACCTAACCATAATGTGGCACCCAACTTGACTGCGGCAACACATATGATCGCCGTAACAACAATCCCGATAAGGGCTTGCCTGATGACAGATCCAAGATCCTGAAAAAGCTTCCCTTTCCAAAACAGAACAATAGAGTTCAATAGCATATCAAACATGCTAACCTGCCCTCATTAAATTAAGATCAAAATGATAATTGCGACCAGCACACCGGGCGCAGCCGCAACCGGACCAAAGAGGCCACCCATCATTGCTGCAAGCTCTTTCCCCATGTGCTCTGCACCGATCATCATGCCACCAATAGCTCCAGAGCATATCCCTATCACCAGGGCAACGAAATACCACAAAATTGCCGTAATCCAGGTAATGTTCCCGGTTACCATGTCGTTCAGTATTGCTTCCATTATTTCCTCACTGAATGAGTTTCAAAACTAGTTAATACGTGATTCGCCAAACTCATGTTCCGTTTTGGGCTTGTGGTCTTTCCCACTGCCTAATAACGGCGTTATTTCCCCCAATACTTCATCAATCACCTGACATTTGCCGAAGTCACCAAACTGTTGAAAGATGTGTTTAGCCTCGACATAGAGACCATGTGCTGTTTTCGTGTTTTGATGATTACCTTCATTCAGGTCTTCGGGATTATCAGGAAGATTGAGCAAACAGTTGGCTTTATTTGAGATCGTGTTTGCGTATTCCAGTGGCGTATCTTTCGGGTTTCTGACTTTAAGTGCTTCATTATAAGCATCAAGAGCTCGATAGCTGTTTTCGACTGAGTGGCTGCTGGATACATACTGCAAGGCATTGCCCAGATTATTCTGTAGCATGGCATACTCTGATGGATTGTCGATAAGGGTAACGACTTCCAAGGCAGACTCAAATGATTGCACAGCCAGTGCTTCCCGCATCTTCCCACGCTCATCTGTCATTGGAATTGACAGAAAAGCGGTAGCGAGATTGTTATGTAATATAGCAAATTCAGCGGGATATCGATCTTTGGTAAATATCCTTAAAGCCCTCTGATATGCCGCAATAGCATCGGTAATCGGTGCCTGATGAAAGCCTGCAAGAGATTGCAGTGTGAGACCCAGATTCATCTCTGCTTCTGCAACCTCTTCTTCTGTACCATGAGCAGAGAGAACCGTTAATGCGCTTTGAAGACAGAATAAGGCTTTTTGCAGACTATTAGCATCATCTGAAGGGATGGCCTGATAAGCCGTTCCTTTTCGTGCCTCAATTCTCGCTTTGAGCAAGTGATCAGACTCGCCGCATAGCTCCCCAGCATGTTCATAGAGAGTAACGGCATCAAGCAACTGCCGCTGGTTTTTGGGCTTTTGCTGCAGGCCCATGGCAATTTCCATGAGCATTTCAACTTTTTCCTGCCCTGTCGCAGCACTTTCTGCAACCGCATTGAGAGCCTGCTCGTAATGGTGGTCAGTCACGCTGGTGGTTTTCACCCCTTATTCCTCCAATTTTTCTGCATGCCGGTAAAGAGTAGGTGAATATTGATACTTTGTCAACCAGTTTTCATACTGCAAACAAAATTTGCATATATCTCTTGATTTTCAGCTAACTATGATCTAATATACAAGCCTGATATACAGATTAAAAACAAAATATACTTGATGAGCGCACAATTATCAATTCTTATCATGGGGAAAAATCAGGGGATTACGACCCGCCTGATAGCGGCATTAGAAGAGCATTATCGTGTCCTTTTTAGTGATTCCGTTTCCTTCGCACGACAGGTCGTATCACAGGATGATATTGATTTAGTTGTCAATCTATATACAGATGATAATGAAGAGTCGCTCTATTTTTTACAGGAATTGAGGGTCTCTCAACCGGATATTGTCCGCCTGCTAGGCGGTAATTTATCTAATGGCAAACTGGACCACGTAATCCGGAACGCAGCCATCTATTCTTGTTTTTCTGATGAATGGCCTGTTGAGCTAATTGAGCTAATGGTAAGACGGGCACTGGAAAACAGGGAACTTGCCTATCGCCATCGGCATTTAAGCCGGGAAATGAAAATTGCTGAGGATGTTCTGGGGCGTCAACAGGCACTAAAAGATGAGATGGAGGAAAAATCATATTTCAACAAACTCGTTTATTGCAGTCCAAGCATGGCTCAGCTATGCAGCGATGCCCGTAAAGCTGCCAATACTAATCTCCCAGTATTGATTGAAGGTGAAACCGGTACAGGCAAGGAACTGATGGCTCGTGCCATTCACCATAACAGCGAGCGTCACGATCAGCCATTACTGGTACAAAACTGTGGTGGCATATCTGATGAGATGCTGCAATCCGAGTTATTTGGCCATAAACGAGGCGCTTATACCGGCGCCGTTAGTGATCGTTTAGGGCTATTTCCGGCCGCCAATGGCGGCACTGTTTTTCTGGATGAAATCTCGGAGGTTTCGTCGGCTTTCCAGATTGCCTTGCTTCGTTTCCTGCAAGAAGGTGAAGTCAAACCCTTGGGTAGCGATAGCATTCTGAAAAGCGATGTGAGAATTATTGCCGCCTGTAACCGGCCTTTAGAGCCGCTAGTGAAAACAGGACAATTCAGGCAGGACCTCTATTTCCGTTTAAACGGGTTCAAATTCACGATACCACCATTAAGACAACGAAGAGAAGACATTCCTGTACTTGCTGAATTCCTGGCTCGCAAATATGGAGACTCTATTAGTCGCCGTATACTAGGTATTGCATCGGAAGTATTGGGTCGGCTGAAGCTATATGACTGGCCCGGAAACGTGCGAGAGCTTGAAAACGAAATGAAAAAAATGGTCTCTATGATCCAAAGCGGTGAATTCCTGACGCTATCAGGCCTATCGCAACATTTACTGGAACTCAATACGGCAGAAAAGGTAAAAAATCAAGAGCTTCATCAGTGTGCTCAGCTAAAGGGAGATACATTAAAAGAAAAAACAGAATCTATGGAGATACAACTGATCAAAGAGGCATTGACCCGTTACAGATGGAATCAGAGTAAAACGGCGAAAGAACTGGGCCTGTCACGTGTGGGATTATCAAACAAAATCAAACGTTATGGATTGGCTGATGAAGGTAAAATCGCATAGAAGTATGGCTGATACAGGCAGTGACCAGAGTAAGAAAACTGTAAAGTTTCCTGTCTCCAGGACCAAACCCAGACAGACGCCAAGAGGATTCAAAGACCTGGGTCCTTCCAAGTTTGTCCAATCAGCCAGAGGCGTTCAACCAAGCCTAAAAGGTCATTGGTGCAGTCGATGCAAGGGCATATGGTATGGATATATCGGAGAATGTGAATGTCCTGTTTGCGGCAATAGAAACGGATAGAATCAGAAAATCCTTATACCCTTATGAAGAGGAGTGACATGCAAACATAATTATCACTTTAGTATGCCAACAATGTTTCTAATGTCTTGATTATTTGCCGTAATTTCAAGCTAAGAAAACATAAGTTATTGTAAAGCAAGGCAATACTTCAATATTTAATTTTGGCATACTACTTGCTTCTAAAACATAAGCAAAAACTCATATCATTAAAGCAAACCGTAAGGAGATTAAAGAATGGCTAATATTCTGTGGCTTCAAGGTGGAGCCTGCTCTGGCAATACAATGTCATTCCTGAATGCTGAAGAACCCAGTGCCTGTGACTTGGTAACAGATTTTGGAATGAATGTGCTTTGGCATCCATCACTTGGAATGGAACTGGGTAACAATCTACAGCAAATGCTCAAAGACTGCATTTCGGGTGCAATTAAGCTCGATATATTTGTATTTGAGGGTTCCGTTGTGAACGCACCTGATGGCACAGGTGAATGGAATCGCTTTGCCGGCCGCCCCATGAAAGAATGGGTACGTAAACTATCTGATGCCGCAGACTTTGTTGTCGCTATTGGTGACTGTGCCACTTGGGGCGGAATACCTGCAACCGCTCCTAATCCTTCCGAATCTCAGGGATTGCAGTTTTTAAAGCGAGACCATGGTGGATTTCTCGGCAAAGACTTCAAGGCCAGATCCGGGTTGCCGGTAATCAATGTCCCCGGTTGTCCGTGTCACCCGGATTGGATCACCCAGATACTGGTTGGTGTGGCTACCGGAAATGCCGGCGCTATTACGCTGGATGAATTCCAGCGCCCCAAGACATTCTTCCAAAGCTTTACACAAACAGGCTGTACCCGGAATATGCATTTCGCCTATAAAGTATCAGCGACCGAATTCGGTCAAAGAAAGGGCTGCCTGTTCTATGACTTAGGGTGCCGTGGACCAATGACCCATTCTCCATGTAACCGAATCCTATGGAACAGGGTCTCATCAAAGACTCGCGCCGGCATGCCATGTCTTGGCTGTACCGAACCCGAGTTTCCCTTCTTCGATCTTGCGCCCGGCACGGTATTCAAAACCCAGACGGTCATGGGTGTCCCCAAAGACCTGCCTGAAGGGGTCGATAAGAAGGGCTATGTCAAGCTCACAAGCGCTGCCAAAGCTGCCGCTCCGGTCTGGGCTGAACAGGATATTTTTGTCGTTTAACGAATCGGATTCATTACAGGAGATTATAAAATGTCAGCACAAGTACAAACTCTCGACATCTCGCCGGTCGGACGTGTAGAAGGCGACCTGGATGTGCGCGTCGATATTAAAGACGGTGTCGTTACCAACGCATGGACTTCAGCCGAACTGTTCCGTGGTTTTGAAGTTATTCTCAGAGATAAGGATCCGCAGGCGGGACTGGTTGTTACCCCCAGAGCATGTGGGATTTGTGGTGCATCGCATTTAACCTGCGCTGCATGGGCCCTTGATACAGCCTGGGGCACAGAAATACCTAGGAACGCAATTATTGCGCGCAACCTTGGTCAGTTAGCTGAAAGCCTGCAAAGTTTACCACGTCACCACTACGGCCTGTTTATGATTGACATGGTAAACAAGAATTACAAAAGCAGCCGGTACTATGAAGAGGCCGTCAAGCGCTGGGCGCCATTCACGGGGACCAACTACGAACAAGGCGTTACCATTTCAGGACGGCCTGTAGAAATTTATGCAATGCTGGGTGGACAGTGGCCACACTCCAGCTACATGGTACCTGGTGGTGTTATGTGCTCACCAACGCTCACTGATGTCACACGTGCATGGTCAATCCTGGAACACTTCAGAACGAACTGGATTGAGCCTATGTGGTTGGGTTGCTCAATTGAACGCTATGAAGAAATTCAAACCTACGATGATTTTATGGCCTGGTTGGACGAAAGTCCGGCTCATGCCAATTCCGACTTGGGTCTCATGTGGCGTATGGGTATTGATGTCGGCTTGGATAAGTACGGCAAAGGATTAGATAAATTCATATCTTGGGGTTATCTGCCTCATGAAGATAAATATAACAAACCCACGATTGATGGACGTAACTCAGCGGTGCAGATGCCCAGCGGCGTCTTCGATGGTGCGTCAGGTACGCATAAACTGATGGATCAAGGCATGGCAAGGGAAGATACAACACATGCCTGGTATGACGAAAGTGGTACAGTTCATCCGTTCAACCGCACTACCAACCCCATCCAGAAAAATGTATATGACTTTGATAACAATTACTCATGGGCAACTGCGGTAATTCATGCCGAGCATGGTCATCTGGAAGCAGGGCCATTGGCTCGTGAGCTGGTCTATGGCGGCAACCATATGCAGGATTGGCAGCATCAGGATGGTCTGGTACTGGATATGTACAAAAAAATGGGCGGCGCCAGCGTCCTGCTGCGTCACTTTGCGCGCATGCACGAATTCAAATGTATCTATCGCCAGATGGAGCAATGCCTGCGTGAGTTCAAGCTGGATGAGCCCTTCTATATCAAGCCTAAAGAACAGGATGGAAAAGGATGGGGCGCAACCGAGGCGATTCGCGGGGCATTATGCCACTGGATCGAAATTGAAGACAGCAAGATCAAGAACTATCAGATAGTGGCACCGACAACCTGGAACGTAGGTCCCCGGACCGAGCAGGGAGAGCGCGGACCGATTGAAGAAGCCTTGATTGGAACACCTATTGAAGACCCGGGTGACCCGGTAGAAGTTGGTCATGTTGCTCGATCTTATGACTCATGTTTGGTATGTACAGTGCATGCACATGATGCCAAGACTGGCGAAGAACTGGCAAGATTTAAAACGGCTTAATGTCATCTTTCCCCTTATCCAACTGGCTACATGGCCAGTTGACTGATTTTCGGGGGTAATTAATCCGTGAAAATGCGGAATGTTTTGACATTTATTCCATGTTGGCGATAGGGAGCACATGTGTCTAAATCCGACGATGATTCATTGCGGGACCTCATCGGCCAAATGATGGAAGATGGCTTGGAGACCCAAACCGAACCATTTCCCAAAGACAATCACGAGTTCGAAAATCTGCTTGTTAAATTGCGCGAGCTTGATGCAGATGATCTTGAGGGCAAACTGGTTATATCGGGTTTCGTAGATCGTCCTTACGGAGAAGACGAACAGCGCTGTTTAGAATGCATGTATTACCTTGTGCATCGAAAGTGGTGTGACCTGCCGGAATTGGCTGTACCCGTAGAACCGGAGTGGTGGTGCCGTCTCTGGAGGATATAACCGGACTCAGATTAATTCGAGGTTAGAGCATGAGCGAGAATGCGATCTCTGAAGAGCGACATGCTGCGGACGATTCACTGCGCAAGGATATCAAGTCGTTTTTAAGGAACGGCCTGGAAGTTGAAATTGAACCGCGAGCCTACTCCCATGAACAGGTCACGAATGTAGTAGCGCGTTTACAAGGCCTTGAAGATGATGATTACATCAATAAACTGATTATTGGTGGATTCACCCTGACACCGTATATGGCCGATGACGATGATAAGCAGGCATGCGAAACCTGTATGTACTATAAAGTTCATCGGCAGTTTTGTGAGCTCCCTGAGCTCATGGTTCCTGTTGAACCGGAATGGTCTTGCAGACTCTGGCGTATTTAAGGATACGCTGATTAATTCAGAGTTTCCTGCATCACCTGATGATAAGTACTCTTAAGCGTACTAGTAACAAAGCCTTCATATAGCAATGTTATCAATCATCGGCTGTGGCAATACCAATCGAAGAGATGACGGTGTAGGAGTACACGTAGCACACCACCTGAAAGCATATCTGGATGGGCGCCCTTCTCACTCTGTAACGGTTTATGATGCCGGAACCAGCGGTATGGATGTGATGTTTCAAGCCAAAGGCAGTAAGGCACTAATAATCATTGATGCTAATTTCAGTGGTTCAGCCCCAGGCGATATCTTTAAAGTCCCCGGAGAAGAACTGAGCAATATAAAAGACCCCGGTTATAACCTGCATGATTTTCGATGGGATCATGCCTTATATGCAGGTAAAAAAATATTCAAACAGGAATTTCCCGATGACATTACAGTGTTTTTGATCGAAGTGGAAAATACTGATATGGGACTGGACCTAACACCTGTAGTCCGCCAATCGGCAGATCGTGTCGTTGAGCTTATAAAAAACAGGATCACGGCATGGACGTAGTGGCTATAATCCAAATCAGACACGGCAATATATATATTGACTCCGATATCCATGACAAATATTTCAGCGGCTTGGAAAGTGTTGCACTATTAAATAGAGACGGATATACATACATAATGCCACTCCGATCAGGTTCCTCAGGCGGACTGCTATTGAAAATGCGTAACGCTAAAGGTGACCGAGTTATACACAGTATAGAATATTTGAATGAACTGGGAATTCCCTACGAAGACGAGTTACAGGTTGAGGCTAAATGGGACGCTGCGATGTCAGGTTTATGTCTTGATATTCCCAAGGTAGAACAATGATACCTCAGGCCACCGCTTAATAAAAGCATTCATTACGACCATAATAACAGTAATCGTCGCAGAATTAAGCAATCCCTATAACCATGCCGGCTTTTCTTTACCGCCGGTACCTGTATGAGTCCGCCGCATATCGCACTTTTTGTTGCTAATAATGTAATGCGCCGGAGCTTGTAACCCCAGCCCTTTGTGTGGTCGGCAAGCTGGTTGCATTTGACCAGCCAATCGGCCAGCTTTTCGTTAAGCAAGCCCAAGTCTGCAAACAATGGGCCTTCATGGAAGTCAACAAACTGTTCTTGGGCAATCCGGCTAAAACGAGAGTGTTCAATAATATGCGTGGTCAACAAGTGCTATAATGCAAGGATGAAAAAGTCTATCGCACTCGCTCTCGCACTTTTGTCGTTCCCGCTCGGTGCTACCGAGCGAGTGCTGCTGGACTCACAAATCATCGCCAATCTGCCGATAGATCGCCCGCAATCGCTCGACGAGATCGCACACGGCAAGTGGGGCTATGCGATTTTTGACCCCGAAAAGGTTCCGGTGTCAACCCGATACAAAATCGTCTCCGATCAAAGCAGACAATGCCTGACTCTGCGTTGAAGCAGACACTCTCCCCTTGACGGCCAAATCCGTTAAAAACGCCTCCATTTCCGCCTTGCCCAACTCGACGGGATGGCGTTTATTGTGAAACAGGATATAGCGCTTAATCCAATTCAAGTAACTTTGTTCAGTCCTGATCGAATAATTCAATCGCTGCAAGCGCTCTCGCACCTGACTCAAGAAGGGAGATTTCATTTCTTTATTTTGCATGATTTCGGCAAGATAAAATACGATTTAAAAACAAAAAATTGAATTAAATCAATGGCATAAATAAATATCAATATTTCTTAATGCCAGAAACAGACGAATAATTTTAACACAAAAATTTTGTATCTGTCTGCATTCCATGATAGATTGGGAGATCTACTAGTAGTTAGCAGGTAAAAACTTGAAGGGTGACTCATGAGTAAACGATTAAGAGGTTCCTTCAGTGTCTACAAAGAAACCAATAAGTATAAAAACTTTGTGCAAGTTGAGATGCTTATCATTTCAATCATTATTGGCTATTCAGCATCATCCTGGTTTGTTTGGCTCATTTCATGTTTTTTGCTAGTAGGCGCACTTGGGACAAAAATCGAAATGATCATTGGCTGGGTTGTCACAATTTTATTGGCGATTTTGTCTACACTACTTTTATTCGAAGGCTCACAAAACCTAGAATTTAGTCTAGTTTTTGGTTTTTTACTGGGTGGAGTGTCTTGGTATATACATGATTGTGGAAACATATACTGGCGTGACTTTGTTGAGGCTGAATGGTGGTAATTAAAAAGAAAAATTGAAAATTATCATGCCAGACCATAGCCAGGCAAATATATTTGATGTGCACCCATCACAAGAAATGGTAGCACTTTTTAAAGACAAACCATTTCAAGGCCAATCACCCGAAAAAGCCTCCATTATATTTCTGAGCTCTGATGCAAATTATTCTCCAGAAATTTCAAACCATCCTTTTTTCAATTTTATTTTGGAGTACCAGAAAAATGGAATTGCATTTTGGAAAAAATATGACTGCCATCATCCCTTCCTTTTATCAAACTATCCATTCAACAAAAATACAGGTGGCGTTCCTTTTCATCGGAATTTTAGGAAAATAGGGCTCAGCACTACCCATATTGAAAACATCTCATTCCTGGAACTTCTGGATATACCAACAATAGGGAACAAGTCAAAAAACAAAAAACTCTTTTATGATCTCGTCTCAAAATCTCACCTTGCGTACATAGAAAACCTTATGATGGGAGACTCCAGCAAATTATTTTTTGTATCTAATGGTGTTTTGAAAGATATTGAAAAGTTAAAAAAACGGTTTCCAGTATTTAAATGGCTGGATCTGCCAGTGACGGGGCGACTTTCAAAAGGAATTAAAAGCAATAAAATCGAAGAGATTTATCATTTTTCTTCTTGGCAAATACATGGTCAACTTGCTGAAATTTCAACAATAATAAATAAATGGCTGGAAAAATCTGCTAACAAATCACTTCAGCGGATGGCGTGAACGTCGGCGGCGCTGACGCGGCAAGGTCGGGTGGCGCCACCGCTGAGTTCAAACGTTAGCCCCTTTAGGGAAATTGCATAAAACAGAAGTGCCATTAAATTATGGAACTGTTCTTTCTCCTTCTGCTAATTTTTATCGTTTTACCCCTGGTATTTAGCTCGGCAAAGTACAAGGGGTATGCGGGTGAAAGAAAAGTTGTACGTAAGCTTGGAAAATTTATCGATTCGATCGAGGGGGGTAAAGCATTCCATAATGTAACATTAGCAACGCTCGATGGAACCACTCAAATTGATCATGTTCTTTTAGCCCCCCAAGGTATTTTCGTTATTGAAACTAAAAATATGACGGGATGGATATTTGGAGGGGAGTGGCAAAAAAGATGGACACAAACCATATATAAGAAAAAAGTAAATTTCCAAAATCCTATCCACCAAAACTACAAGCACGTAAAAGCACTGGAAAAACTGCTAGAAGCGAACCCTGAAATCATATTCAATGTTGTTGTTTTTGTAGGTGATGCCAAGTTTAAAACTGCTATGCCTGACAATGTTATGAAATTAAGAGGGCTGTTACCTTATATAAATTCGCATTCTGAGCACGTTTTAACCGGCAGAGACATTGAAAAGTATGATTCATTGATAGATCGAACCATTTCAGGCAACGTGGTATCTGATAAACAGCACGTGCATAATGTTAAGAGAAATCGTGAGAACCCTATTTGTCCAAGGTGTGGAAGCTCTATGGTGCTGCGCACAGCGAAAAAAGGAAAGAATAAAGGCTCACAATTTTGGGGGTGCTCTGGTTTTCCATCATGCAGGGCAGTCAAGAAAAAGGGCTAACAATGGCGGTCGAGAGGGACTTACCTTCCGCGGTGTTCGTTTGTGCTTTACGCTACGCTAGCACAAGCCTCACCTCGCTACGGTAAGCCCCTCACCGCTAGCGTTAGGCTTTATACGCATATCGTTTGCAGCACCATTACTTTATGGAATAAGTAGACTATTACTACAGATCAAAGCCCAGAAAAGTGAATTTACTGGTAAATTTACGCATATTGGTTGTTTAAGAACTAGGAAATAGCATGAGTAAATTAAAACTGGGAGTTATTGGAACTTCAAGAAAAGAAGATGAACGACGTTTCCCAATTCATCCAGAGCATTTGTCTCGTATTCCTGATGCTATTCGTCGTCAGCTAATATTTGAGGAGGGTTATGGAGCACCGTTTGATATTTCAGATTCAGAGATTGCTGCTCAGGCGGGTGGGATTGCAACACGGCATGAATTATTAGCAGACATTGGCATGGTAATCATTTCAAAACCTGTACTGGCTGATTTATTGGAGCTCCGTGAAGGAGGAACGTTGTGGGGTTATGTGCATTGTGTACAACAGCAGGATATCACTCAGGCTGCTTTGAACCGTAAGCAGACACTTATTGCCTTTGAGGATATGTTTGTTTGGTCTCCAAGCGGACAACGATGTCGACATACATTCTATAAAAACAACGAATTAGCTGGTTATTGTGCGGTACTGCATGCCTTACAGCTTAAAGGAATCGATGGGCACTACGGCAACCGCCGTAAAATAGTTATTTTCAGTTTTGGTGCAGTCAGTCGGGGAGCGATATACGCGCTCAAGGCTCATGGTTTTAGAGACATTACCATTTGTATTCAGCGCCCAGACCATGAAGTTCGTGAAGAGGTGCTTGATTGTCACTACGTTAAGGTTAGAGCGGGTAACGAAGACGAAGCGCGGATGATGGTGGTGGAGCACGATGGAGCTAAAAGACCGTTGGCTGAACTCATTCTTGAAGCAGATATCATTGTAAATGGAACCTTTCAAGAAACGGATAATCCTACTGACTTTGTGATCGAAGAGGAAAGTTCGTGCCTTAAACCTCACAGTCTTATTATTGATGTCAGTTGTGATCAGGGAATGGGGTTCTTTTTTGCTAAACCAACCACATTTAAACAACCGATATTTAAATATAAAACGATAGATTACTATGCTGTGGATCATACACCGAGCTTCCTTTGGGAAAGCGCAACTCGCTCAATTTCTGCCGCACTTATTGTATATTTATCAACGGTTCTATCGGGCCGTGATAGTTGGCAGAAAAATGAAACTATCAGATATGCTATAAATATTGATGGTGGTGTTATTAAAAAAACCTCAATTATTACGTTTCAAAATCGCGAATCGAATTACCCCCATAACCATATCAACCGACTTGAAAATAAATCCAAGAAGCCTAACAAATCAATCCAGCCGACCGCCTTCGGCGGCGGCTGATTGAGGCGTTAGGCGCAAACCACAAACTAATGTTTTGTTAGGATTTTTCATTTAACAGAAACTCCATACCTGCCAACTCATGTCCATTTACGATAATGCTAATCGAATGATTACCTGCATAATATTCTCTTGTTGAAATTTTCTTGAACGAAAAAGATTTCTTAACAGTTTTGTTATTACTATCAACTTCTGACTCAGATATTTTGAATATTTTCCTTGATAAATTACCGCTTTTCTTAACAAAATCTATCGCATATTCAATTCTAAGCCTTCCGAGCTTTTGTTTTTGCGATTCAATTGTAAAAGAGAAATTCAGATTACCTTCCATTTCAACGGATTTTTGGGTTGTGAAATTTTTAATTTCAAGATGCTCTGGCTTTGAGAAGCCAAACAGATTCATTATCTCCGGCTGCCCTTGCTTTAGTAGCGTGCGACAAGCGTGCTTAATAATCCAGTCTGTTCGTTGATTGCTACCCAGCCAGCTCTTGGCTATCTCTATTACAATCTGTGGGTTATCTTTTGATATGTCATTCAGATTATTGGCAACGCTCCTTCTTACATATTCACTATCATCATTTTTCAGTTTTTCCAATATCGGCAGGATTTGGGATGGATCTCGCTTAAATTCAGGAAGTGCCATTGCCCAGGGTAAGCGAGGCCGACATCCTTCAGATGAAAGCCGACGTACATGGTGATTTTCTGATTCAGCCCATAATTCCATTTGTGCCATCATTTTCTTATTATGTTTTTTAATGAATGGTCGAACCGCAGACTCAGAACTTGCATACGAGGTGAAGTGCTCCAAAGCATGAATGGACTCTTCATACTGATCTAAGCCATACAGCTCCACAAAACCCGGAAAAAACATATACTGAAATCCACTGAATTTTGATGACAATTTCATTAGTATTTGAATAGCATCAGAATAATCCATTGGTAAATATTGGTGCAATGATTCTGAAATATGTTTCATCCGCTCCTTTAGTTCTTTTTCTTTCCATTCATTATCAAATATATGAGAAGAAAACCCATCTTCATCAAAATTCTCATGCAGGCTTGACACTTGTTCGCACAAGGATTTTACAAGTTCAACGTTGTATAAGTTTTTTAATGGTTCCGGCATGGTTGGTTTTGAATCCTAACATTGCCAATGAGCGGCTTATTTTTCAGTGGCAAGCGCAGCACAGCTACTGAAAAATAAGTCCGATTCAATTGGGCTTGTCAAGCTTTTTTCATAATATGGTATCGGATTCAGGCAAGAAAATGCTATTTTGCATCCGCGCTTTCGGCCAGTTTGATCTTCCGGAAGCGAGCGACTACCTTGCCCCCGGCATTGTCGGAGTCGGCCATCAGACCGATTCCGTCGATGATCGGGTCGGTTGCAAAAATCTCGCGCCACCACGCGGCGACATTGATCGCCTGACGATGCCATATACCGTTTTCTGCATCGGCATTGGCGAATGCGCGTATCTGTACCCGGTGCAGAAAGTTGTTATAGCGTTTATACGGGCTGGGCCATAGTGCGCCAACGGCTTTTTCGCGCGCACGCACCAGATTAAGCGTCCTTGAGCTTAATTTACCGCCGGCCGACAGGTAAATGCGAAAGGCGAAGTCATCGCCATCCCTGCTATCTTCGGGCGGCCCATTGGTCGGGGACTCATCGACACGCCAATCAAAGATCAAAAAGGGAGTTGCGCTCAGGTCGAGCGGCGTCTCGAACTTCAGGTAAAAAAACGACGCGCCCCCCATGGCAGTCGCTTGCAGTGCATGCCTGCCTTGATCGGGGACGATTTCGTATCGGGTTGGTGCCGGGACCTTGTCGGGGTCAAAAATCGCATAACCCCACTTCCCGCGTGCGATCTCGTCGAGCGATTGTGGGCGATCTATCGGCAGATTGGCGATGATTTGCGAATCCAACAGCACTCGCTCGGCAGCACCGAGCGGCAACGACAGCAGTGTAAGAACGAGTGCAATAGAGCTTTTCATCTCTGCATTATAGCTCTTGTCGGCCACGCATATATTGAAGCATGGCTTTATTACCGCTAACGTGTGTCTGAAATATAGCGAGGTCAATTATTATGCAGGCACAAGAAATTAATCTGGAAGAATATTTTATCCAGGACGAGCCGTATTATGAGCCGGTTGGTAATGAAATCGTTGTTTTTGAGGCTGCCTACAACAATGGTTTGCCGATTTTATTAAAAGGACCGACCGGCTGCGGTAAAACCCGTTTCATGGAACACATGGCCTGGAAGCTGGAACGTCCGCTGATTACCGTTTCCTGCCATGATGACCTGACAGCCTCCGATCTTGTCGGGCGATTTCTGGTAAAGGATGGTGAGACGGTTTGGGTGGATGGGCCACTGGCGCGTGCGGTGCGTGCCGGGGCGGTCTGTTATCTGGATGAGGTGGTGGAGGCCCGCAAAGACACGACCGTGGTCATTCATCCGCTTGCCGATGATCGCCGGGTGCTGCCGATGGAGAAGATCGGCCACCTGCTGGAAGCGGGGCCGGAGTTTTGTCTGGCCATGTCATATAATCCCGGTTATCAGAGTGTCCTGAAGGACTTGAAGCAGTCAACGCGCCAGCGATTTATCGCTCTCGAATTTGACTATCCCGATGCGAATCTTGAAACCCGCATCGTCGAGAAAGAGGCGGATCTGGATGCGCAAATGGCGGGCTTGCTGGTCAGATTTGCCGGTATGACGCGCAATCTGAAAGGTAACGGGCTGGATGAAGGCGCCAGCACGCGCCTGTTGGTACATGCGGGCAAGCTGATGGCGGCCGGCGTGGACCCGGTATCAGCCTGTCAGAGCGCGATAGCCCAGGCGCTTACGGATGATCCGGAAATGCTGGCGGCAGTCAACGAGCTGTCCGCATCGTTATTCTGATCCTGCCGTTACGGAAGCGAATCCGCTGATTTGCCCGGATGATCGCCTTTAAGTCATTTTCCCGGTATCCTTCGCACCTTGTTGCTCCATGGATACTATGACCATGCCTGATAGAGTCGCCAGCGTAAAACGCGACACGCTGGAAACACAAATCGAAGCCTCCCTGAACCTGGACGGAATCGGTGAATCCGAATTTGAGACCGGCATACCTTTTCTTGACCACATGATGGACCAGATTGCCCGTCATGGCATGATTGATCTGTCTGTGAAAGCCAATGGTGATACCGGGATTGATGATCACCACACAGTTGAAGATATTGGCATTACCATCGGCATGGCGTTGAAAAAGGCCCTGGGAGACAAGCAGGGCATCCGTCGCTATGGCCATGCCTATGTCCCTCTGGATGAAGCCTTATCACGAGTGGTGATGGATTTTTCCGGACGGCCCGGCATGGTATTCTGCGCTGAATTCACGCGCGCCCGTATTGGGGATTTCGATGTGGATCTGTTCCATGAATTTTTTCAGGGATTGGTCAATCATGCCCTGATTACGTTGCACATTGATTGCATCCGCGGCCAGAACAGCCACCATATTGCCGAAACGATTTTCAAGGCATTCGGGCGTGCCCTGCGTATGGCCATCGAACCGGACCCGCGTATGGCCGGGGTGATTCCCTCAACCAAAGGCACGCTTTAGTTTCCTGCTTGCAGCTTCATTCTGATGAAAGTGGCAATCATTGATTACGGCATGGGCAATTTGCGCTCGGTGTCCAAGGCGGTACAGCATGTTGCCAACGGCGCCGATGTGCAGGTCACGGACAGCCATGCGCAAATAAAGGCCGCGGACCGCGTTGTCTTCCCCGGTCAGGGTGCGGCACGCGACTGTATGGCGGCAATCGGCGATCACCAACTCAATCAGGCGATATTGGACGCCGCAAACAACAAGCCTTTTCTGGGTATCTGCATGGGTCTTGAGGTGTTGATGCGGCATAGCCGGGAGAACGATGGTACCGATCTGCTCAATCTGCTGCCGGGTGAAGCAGTACGCTTCCCCCGTGATCTGAATCTGCGCGGCAAAAAACTCAAGGTCCCGCATATCGGATGGAACAAAGTTTCGCAAACCATGCAACACCCTCTGTGGAACGATATCGAAGACGGTTCACGCTTTTATTATGTCCACAGTTATTACGTAAAGCTCGAAGACATGTCCATACAGAGCGGAGAAACCGGCTATGGTATTCCTTTTACCTGCGCTATCGCACGGGACAATCTGTTTGCCGTACAGTTTCACCCTGAAAAAAGTGCGCGCGCCGGACTCCGATTATTGCAAAACTTTATTGAGTGGGACATTTAGATGCTGCTGATTCCCGCTATTGATCTGAAGGACGGCAAGTGTGTTCGCCTGCGTCAGGGGCGTATGGATGATGAGACCATATTTGCCGATGACCCGGTTGCGATGGCGGGCAAATGGGTGGATGCGGGCTGCAACCGCCTGCATCTGATTGACCTCAATGGCGCCTTTGAGGGTAAGCCGGTCAATGCCGATGTGATTAATCGAATCTGCGATGCCTACCCCGATATTCCGATTCAGGTGGGTGGCGGCATTCGCACGGAAGACACCGTTGCTGCTTATTTGGATGCCGGGGCGCAGTTTGTCATTATCGGCACGCAGGCGATCAAGGCGCCGCGCTTTATCGCCGATCTGTGTAACAAGTTCCACGACCATATTATTATCGGTCTTGACGCCAAAAACGGGCGGGTCGCGGTGGAGGGTTGGGCGGAGATCACCGGCGAGCAAGCCATTGATGTTGCCAGGAAATTCGAGGACGCAGGCATCAGCGCCATTATTTATACCGATATTGCCCGTGATGGCATGATGGAAGGCGTCAATGTTGAGGCGGTAAAGGCGCTGGCTGAAGCCGTCTCCATCCCTGTTATTGCATCGGGTGGCGTATCCCGGTACGCGGATATCCGCGCACTACAGGCTGTATCAGACAGCGGCATCATAGGAGCCGTTATTGGCCGCGCAATATATGAAGGAACCATTGATCTGGTAACAGCGCAGGAAATCATCAACCAACCGCAGAAAGCTATTGATCCGGCGACAGAGCAAGAAGCTATCATGCCATCACCATGAATCGGAAGGCAGAATATGTCTGCGGCGGTTTCCATGCTGGCTAAACGCATTATCCCCTGCCTGGATATTGACGCCGGTCGTGTCGTCAAGGGCGTCCGGTTTGTTGATATACGTGATGCGGGTGACCCGGTTGAAGCCGCGCGCCGCTACGACGAGCAGGGCGCGGATGAAATTACCTTTCTTGATATCACGGCCACATCCGATGCCCGCGATACTATGGCGCGTGTTGTCGAGGAAGTTGCCGCGCAGGTCTTTATCCCGCTCACGGTCGGCGGAGGTATCCGCACGGTTGATGATATTCGGCGCCTGCTCAATGCGGGCGCCGACAAGGTAGGTATCAATTCCGCTGCTGTGAAACGGCCCGAATTCGTCAAAGAAGCCGCCGACAGGGTCGGTTCGCAATGTATCGTATTATCTATCGACGCCAGGCGCGTAAACACCGATGATAAAACGCCACGTTGGGAAATTTTTACCCATGGCGGCCGTCAGGGTACAGGGATTGATGCCGTGGAATGGGCCATTCGTATGACAGAGTACGGCGCCGGTGAAATCCTGCTGACCAGCATGGACCGTGATGGCACCCGTGATGGCTTTGATCTGGAGCTAACGCGCACCGTCTGCGACGCGGTTGATGTCCCTGTTATCGCCTCCGGAGGCGTCGGCAGCCTGGACCACCTCGTGGCCGGAGTGACTGAAGGCGGGGCCGACGCAGTGCTGGCCGCCAGTATTTTCCATTTCAGCGACTACACCGTGCGACAGGCAAAGGAGTATATGGCCGGTAAGGGCATAGAAGTCAGGTTATAAAAATGGACGATACTCTGCAAAAACTCGCCGGAATTTTGCAATCGCGCAAGGCCGAAGACCCGGAGAAATCCTATGTCGCCGGCCTTTATGTAAAAGGTATGGATAAAATCCTGCAGAAGGTTGGTGAAGAGGCCACTGAGCTTATTATTGCCGCGAAAGATAACGACAGAGACCAGATTATCCACGAAACCGCTGACCTGTGGTTTCATACCCTGGTCATGCTGGTTCAGGCCGGCCTCGGTCCAGACGATGTTCTAAAGGAGCTGGAACATCGTTTGGGCACTTCAGGGCATGACGAAAAAGCCTCAAGAAATCAATAGCCTGCGCTGGCCTTGCCCCGAATCCCTTATCCGGCATCGCCTCCGGCGTTTGCCTGAAATGGAGCGACACGAAAACCGGCTATTTCCCGCGTATTTCACCGCAATTCCTGAAGCAACTCCTCAATCATGGGGGCATGCCGCTTACGCTGGCGAGCAAACTGCAGGCGCTGAGCCCTGAAAATTACAGTCAGTTCCTGCAACGCCGTATCAAAATCGTCATTAATGATCAGGTAATCATACTCGTCAAAATGTGATGACTCGCTGACGGCATCCCGCATACGACGATTGATGGTATCCTTGCTATCCTGACCTCGATCGGTCAGTCGCCGTCTGAGCACATCGCGCGAAGGTGGCAGTATGAATATACTGATCGTATGCTTGATTTGTCGGCGCACCTGCCGGGCCCCCTGCCAGTCGATTTCAAGGATGATATCCAGACCTTCGGCAAGTTGCTGCTGAATACGACTGTTTGATGTCCCATAAAAATTATCAAATACCTCCGCATACTCAAGGAAATCTCCTCCGTCAATCATTTCCCTGAAGACGGCATGGTCAACAAAATGGTAGCTCACTCCATCTTTCTCGCCCGGACGCATGGTTCGTGTGGTGTGTGAAACTGACACGGCAATCTGTTTATCTACTGCAACCAGCTTATTCACCAGACTGGTTTTACCCGCACCGGAGGGCGCTGAAACAACATATAAATTTCCGTCTGCCATATTCACCTCTTTTCCCGGCCCGGAAGTTTAACAGATTGATTCACCCGGCACCGACTTAGGCGGTCGTTCCTGGTTTACCCCATAGAGGCTTGTTGTCGCCACCGGCTGAGAGTATCTTTGCGGTAGTTGGGATACAGTAACGTGGACGAAAAATGTCACGCATAGAGAGCATCTGTGTATTAGGGGGAACCGGGTTTGTCGGCCATGCCGTTGTTCAGCAGTTGGTGACAACCGGTCGTAAAGTCATTGTCTTGAGCCGTCGCCCGGAACGGGCCCGTGATCTTTTGCCTAATCCCGGTGTTCGCCTCATCAAGGCCGATATTCATCAGCAGAAAGTCCTGGAAAGATATTTCCAGGGCATGGATGCGGTAATCAACCTTGTCGGTATTCTCAATGAATTTCGCCATCAGTCTTTTCGTGATGCCCATGTCAAACTGCCCGGAAGTGTCATGCGTGCTTGCTGGAAGGCCGATGTTCCGCGCCTTTTGCATATGAGCGCACTAGGGGCGGACGCGGGTACCGGCAAAAGTGAATACCTGCGTACCAAGGGCGAAGCCGAGCAATTGCTGTATATTGATTCCGGCGATGACCTGCACGTTACCCGTTTTCGCCCATCGGTTATCTTCGGGCAAAACGATCAGTTTTTTAATCGCTTTGCCCGGCTATTGCGCTATACACCCTGGCTGTTTCCGCTGGCCTGCGGCAATGCATCACTGGCGCCAGTGTATGTCGAAGATGTCGCCCGCGCATTTGTCACCTCTCTGGAAGACTCCGGCACGTACAATCAACGCTATGATCTGTGTGGCCCAAGTGAGTACTCACTGCGCGAACTGGTAGAATACACGGCGCAATTGCTCGGTCTCAGGCGCAGGGTAATCCCATTACCGGAGCGTGTTGCCATGTTGCAGGCGTTTTTCCTGGAAATGGTTCCGGGCAAACCTTTCAGCCTGGATAATTTCTACTCCCTGAAAACTGCCAGCCGCTGTGAAAACGATGGACTGCAATGTCTGGGTATTCAAGCCACACCACTTGAGGCAGTTGTGCCTCAGTATATGTTGGGGAAAACGCATTGTTCGCGCTACGACCGATTTCGCAGATATGCCGGACATGGTAAAGACAACGCTTAACGAGGCCCTCTGACTTGATACAGGCCTACCTTGTCGGCGGAGCGGTCCGTGATTCACTGCTGGGTCGAACTGTCAGTGAAAAGGACTGGGTTGTCGTTGATGCTACACCTGAAGAAATGATCAATGCCAGCTTCAAGCCGGTCGGCAGGGATTTCCCGGTATTCCTGCACCCTGAAACCCATGAGGAATACGCATTGGCCCGTATTGAGCGAAAAACTGCGCCCGGCTACCATGGTTTCAGCTTTCATGCCGCCCCCGACGTCACGTTGGAAGAAGACCTCAAGCGCCGCGACCTGACCATTAACGCCATCGCGCAAAGTGACGATGGTCAATTAATTGACCCTTATGGTGGGGTTGCAGATATTGAAAAGCGAGTGCTGCGGCACGTCTCTGATGCCTTTGCCGAGGACCCCGTTAGAATTCTGCGAGTCGCCCGCTTTGCTGCACGCTTTCACAGACACGGCTTTACCATCGCCGATAAAACCCAGCATCTGATGAGCCAAATGACGGACCAGGGAGAAGCGGATGCGCTGGTGCCTGAGCGTGTCTGGGCGGAAACCCGCAAGGCCCTGTCCGAAGACAAGCCCTCCGTATATTTTGAGGTTTTACGGGCCTGCGGTGCCCTCCAGAGACTATTTCCGGAGCTGGAGCGTTTATGGGGCGTCCCGCAACCCGGATACTGGCACCCCGAAATAAATACCGGTGTGCACGTGATGATGGCGCTGGATATGGCCGCCCGTTTAACCGGAGATGTTCAAGTGCGCTTTGCCGTTCTGACACATGATCTGGGCAAAGGCGCAACCTCGACGGACATCCTCCCCTCCCATCGTGGCCATGAGCAACGCAGCGTTGAGCTGACCAGAAAAATGTGCAGTCGTTACAGGATACCCAGGCAATACCGCGATCTGGCCCTGGTGGCTGCGAAGTATCATGGCCATTTTCACCGGGTCGCCGAAATGAAGTCATCAACCATTCTAAAAGTCCTGCACGGTATTGACGCATTTCGGAAACCGGCGCGTTTCCGCCAATACGTGCTGGCCTGTGAAGCCGATTCACGGGGTAGAACCGGGTTCGAGGAGACTATTCCACAACAGGCAGAGCAGATACAGGCATGCTATGAGGCCGCCACCTCGGTGGATATCCCGACAATTATCCGGGGACTCAAGGGGGAACAGGCAAAAATTGCTATTGATAATGCTCGTATTGCGGCAATTGACAAACTGGGGTTGCGGCAGAGCTGATTTATATTATTCCGTCCAACACGTCCCGGGGAGTTCTGATAAAATGGGCGTATTCGCATCAATCAAAGGAATACACCATGCCAACCATTATTGCCACAGACAAGGCACCCCAGGCCATTGGCACTTACTCTCAGGCCGTAAAAGCCGGTAATACCGTCTATATTTCCGGGCAGATTCCACTGGTACCTGAAACCATGCAGCCGGTTGCAGGCGATATGGAAGCCAGTATCCGTCGCGTGTTTGAAAGTCTCAAGGCCATCTGCGAGCAAGCAGGCGGTTCCCTGACCAATATCGTTAAGCTGAATATTTTCCTGACGGATCTCGGCAATTTCGCATTGGTAAACGAGGTCATGGCGACCTACTTTGAACAGCCTTACCCAGCGCGGGCGGCAGTGGAAGTGGCTGCACTTCCCAAAGGCGTCGAAGTCGAAATGGATGCTGTCATGGTTATTGATGGTTGATCTGTATCCCAACCATCAGGTCACAGCCCCCCGCTGCTCGCCTCTTATATGGTGAATGTGTAATTGGGTCCCTCGACAGATCTGAAATTCCCTGTTACCGCATTGCGCGGTGTTGGCAGTCGGATTGCTGAAAAGCTACAGGACCTGGGCATTGAAACTATCCAGGACCTGTTATTTCATTTGCCCTCGCGTTACGAGGATCGTACGCGCATCGTACCTCTGGACAGTCTACGGCATGGCCACCGGGTGGCAATAGAAGGCCGAATTGAATCCACCGAGATCGTCTATCGGCGTCGACGTATGATGCTTTGTCGCCTCTTTGATGGGACAGGTTCCATTACACTGCGCTTCTTTCACTTCAGCCAGCAACAGAAGAAGGGTCTGTCACGTGGTACGCGACTGCACTGTTACGGTGAGGTGCGCAGTGGTTTTGATGGGTTCGAGATGGTACACCCGGAATACCAGCGGTTGATTGACGGCGAGATTCAGCAGATGGAAGAATCGCTGACCGCAATCTACCCCGCTACAGAGGGTGTCCACCAGCTAACGCTGCGCAGATTGATAGATCAGGCGCTGGCCTTGATCGATAAAAATACCGCCGTTGAGGAATTAATACCTGCCGGACTGTATCACGATGACAGCGGCCTTACCCTGGCAGAGGCGCTGCAATACCTGCACCGACCACCGCCGGATGCCCCCCAGGAATTAATGAAAGACCGATGTCACCCTTGCCAGAGGCGGCTCGCCTTCGAGGAACTGTTGGCACATAATGTCAGTCTGCGCCTCATGCGAAAACGCATACAGCGACATGTTGCTCCGGCCATGGGTGACGGTATGAACCTGTATAAAAAACTGCTGTCGCGGCTGGATTTTGAGCTGACCGGTGCTCAAACTCGGGTGATCTCGGAAATTATCGAGGATCTGAAGCGGGCGCACCCCATGATGCGTCTGGTACAGGGCGATGTCGGCTCCGGCAAAACGGTCGTCGCGGCCATTGCCGCACTACAGACCATCGAGAGTGGATATCAGGTCGCACTCATGGCCCCAACCGAAATATTGGCCGAGCAACATTTCCGCAACATGGACAACTGGTTCACGCCACTCGATATCGAGCTGGCCTGGTTATCCGGAAAACAAAAAGGCAAGGCCCGCCAGCAGGCCCTGTACAAAGTCGAAAGTGGCGAAGCCAGGCTGATCGTGGGAACCCATGCCCTGTTCCAGGAAGAGGTGATATTCAGCAAACTGGGATTGATGATTGTCGATGAACAACATCGCTTTGGTGTACACCAGCGATTAAAGCTGATGGAAAAAGGCGCACAGGATGACGCACGGCCGCATCAAATGATTATGACCGCCACGCCAATACCGCGAACCCTGGCGATGACCGCCTATGCCGATCTCGATACCTCAATTATTGATGAGATGCCGCCCGGGCGACAACCGGTAATGACTGCGATTATTGCCGAAGAGCGGCGCAATGAAATTATTGAACGCGTTAAGCAGGCCTGTGTACAGGGCCGCCAGACCTATTGGGTCTGTCCGTTAGTCGAGGAATCCGAAGCGCTACAGGCGCAGGCCGCCACAGAAACCGAAGCCACACTGAAAGAACAGCTGCCGGATCTGAAAATCCGGCTCATACACGGTCGCTTAAAAACAATGGAAAAAGAACAAATCATGCAAAGCTTCAAGGCCGGAGATATTGATTTACTGGTTGCGACGACGGTCATTGAAGTCGGTGTCGATGTGCCCAATGCCTCATTAATGATCATCGAAAATGCCGAACGCCTCGGACTTTCCCAACTCCACCAGCTACGCGGACGTGTTGGACGAGGCAGCGAAAAAAGCTCCTGTGTATTGATGTATAAATCACCATTAGGGGTTATCGCCAAAGAAAGGCTGTCCATTATGCGAAAGACCAGTGACGGCTTTGAAATCGCCAGACGGGACCTGGAAATACGTGGCCCCGGCGAAGTGCTCGGCACACGCCAGACGGGTGTGCTTGATCTCAGAATCGCCGACTTGATACGTGACCAGGAAATGATGCCAATGGTAGTGAATGCCTCGAAAGCTGTATTTGATAAACATCCGGAAATGATTGAACCGTTATTGCATCGGTGGCTGAAACAGGGGTTACAATTTGCCGGAGTATAAAATTCACGGGCCCGCGATCTGAGCCCTATATTCTGCCCTGACGTTAATCATCGCGCCCACAGACACCGACGCTATCCGGCAGCCTCAAGGCCCCGGTCAAATCACCAATAGACCCAATCTCCATGCCATCCATATACTCGACCAGACCGTTGTTGATCCGCTTACAGACGATGGGGTCATAGAACAGGGCAGTACCAACCCCAATTGTGGTTGCGCCGGCCAGTAAAAATTCCACGGCATCATTCGCCGAGGCGATGCCGCCCTGGCCAATAATCGGAATATTGTGTTTCTTTGCTACCTGATAAACCTCATGCACCTTGAGTAACGCAATTGGTTTTATAGCCGGGCCGGAGAGTCCCCCCTGCACACTGCCGATAATCGGTACCCGGTTCTCAATATCAACAGCCATTCCAACCAGAGTATTAATAACAGCAAGGCCATCGGTGCCGGCATCAATACAGCGTCGGGCATTTTCAGCAATATCGGTCTGATTTGGGGACAGCTTGGTAATGATTGGTTTACTGGTAACGGCCCGGCAGGCCCCGACCACCCTTGCCGACATGTCCGGGTCATTTCCAAATGCCGCACCGCCCTGTTTGACATTCGGGCAGGAAATATTGATCTCAATGGCATCTACGGGGGAGCCATCAAATCTGTGCACGACATCGACGTATTCCGCTACAGTCGAACCCGAGGCATTGGCGAAGAATCTGGTTTCTTCGAAATCCAGCGTCGGCAGGATATCGTCGATAACGGCATCAACTCCGGGATTTTGCAGGCCAATGGCGTTGATCACGCCCGCCGGAACCTCAGCCAGACGATGCGGAGGATTCCCCAGACGCGCCGTTCCCGTCGTTCCCTTCAGGCAGACTGCGCCGACATCACGATTACTGAATCCTTCTATACGTGTGTACTCCTCGCCGAACCCGACACAGCCGGAAAGCAGTACAATAGGACTACCCAGCTCAATACCACAAAAGGATACCTTTAATCGCGAGTCTAGCTCATGCTGCATGTTGTGCTCTATCAACCGGAAATCCCCCCGAATACAGGCAACATTATACGGTTATGCGCCAATACAGGCGCGACCTTACACCTGATTCATCCACTTGGTTTTTCCCTTGAGGGGAAAAAACTGCGACGGGCTGGCCTGGACTACCATGAATGGTGCGATGTACAGGAATACCTCAACTGGCAGGAATTTCTAATAACGGCGAAGCCATCACGGTTATTGGCCTTTTCAACCAAAGGGGAGAAAGTCTATTCGGAACATCGCTTTGCGGAAGGCGATGCCCTGATATTCGGTCCCGAAACTCGTGGATTACCGGCAGAAATTCTGGAATCTTTACCGGCAAACCGGCGTCTGCGCCTGCCGATGCTGGCGCACAGCCGCAGCCTGAATCTCTCTAACACGGTCGCGGTGGCGCTTTATGAAGCCTGGCGCCAACTGGGTTTCGCTGCCGATTAGATTAGCAACAGTTTAATGGAACTTAGTCCGGATCCTGGACTCAAACTCCCTACGACGCTTTGACCATGAGCGTTTTCCCGCGTTCCTCCCTGAGCGGGACCCGGCACATACCCCCGCCGGGCTTTATTTGCCCTGATATTTTCTCAAATATCGGGGCACTTCTTTTTTAATAAGGCAGGGGCTGCCCAAGCCACTGTTCGATTTTCTCCCTGGCCTCATTCAACCCGCGCCTGTCTGCGGCTGAAAACAACTGCATACTGATATTGGTGTCTGTTTTCGCCAGCCGGGAACGAACACTGCACAGCGTTGCGCTTGCCGGGCCATGCCTTAATTTATCGCTTTTAGTCAGCAAACAGTGGATCGGTATCCCGATATCCGAGACCCAGTTGATCAGTTGCAGATCCAGATCTTTCAGTGGATGTCGAACATCCATTATCACCAGCAGCCCCACCAGACCGGCACGGGTTTCAAAATACGCTCCGAGCGTCTGATCCCAATGCTGGCGCAACTTTGGCGGCACCCTGGCATAGCCATACCCCGGTAAATCCACCAGATAGCGTCGTTCGGCCAGCTCAAAATAATTAATCTGTCGGGTTCGTCCCGGTTGCTTGCCGGTCCTTGCCAGACCACCAATTCCGGTAATCACGTTTAAGGCGCTGGATTTGCCGGCGTTAGAACGCCCGGCAATTGCGACCTCCAGGCCAGTATCCGGCAGGCACTGGTCGAGACTGTGCGCACCCCGGATAAAGCGGGCTTGTGAGAAATTGATCGGCATAAAGCTTTATTATTTTTTGGAGAACCCTTGCTTAAATCGGGTCTCCCCTGAGACGGTATCCGGACTGTCTGCCACTGTCAACGCAATGTCCAGATTCAGTCCCTGAAGCGCCCATACATGCCCTTGCCTGGGTGCCGCAAAATCCGTACTCTATGCGATCTGTCTTTATGCAGGAGTGACGAATTATGGATGCCGAGCTGGCCCGTTTTAACATGGTGGAGCAGCAAATCCGAACCTGGGACGTGCTGGATGACCGTGTGCTGAACCTTGTCAGCCGCGTGCAGCGCGAGCGCTATGTGCCTGAAAAATACCAGGAACTTGCCTTCGCAGACATGCGGCTCCCTCTCAGCCCCGAAGCCAGCATGATGGAACCCAAACTCGAAGCCCGCATCCTGCAGTCGCTGGATATCCGAGAGGATAGTCGAGTGCTTGAAATTGGCACCGGCAGTGGCTATCTGACCGCCTGTCTGGCCGAACTGGCCGATTCGGTCGTCAGCTATGAAATTGATAAGAGCCTACACAGGCGGGCAGGCTACAATCTGGCGGACGACGGCTATGAGAATCTATCCCTTCGCATTGGTGACGCCATGAATCTGCAATTAAATGAGCAATTCGACATCATTGTGCTCACCGGCTCATTACCGATCATGGACAAACGCTTTCATGGCCTGCTCAAAATCGATGGCAGGATGTTTATGATTGTCGGGGAAGAGCCGGCCATGGAGGCTCTGTTGATTACTCGCGTCGGCAAAAAGGAGTGGTCCCGGGAAAGCCTGTTTGAGACAGAGCTTGCCCCTCTGATAAATGCCAGGGCACCGTCGTCTTTCAAACTTTAGCAGGCCGTTGAAATTCGCTCAGGCGAGTGCGAGACAAGACAAAAATGGCCGAAAAGCGCAGTTTACACAGAGTCAATGAGCATTTTGAGGTCATTTTTAACGCCATATCGTACCGCGGTAGAATTTCAATCACCTGTTAGGCACCCGGGCGGATAGCAGCATGCACCACTTTACAGCGTCTGAGCTGGCGGCTTATCTGGAAACTAATAAGCCACTATTGCTGGATGTGCGAGAGCCGTGGGAATACCGGCTTTGTCATATTGATGGTTCGCGGCACGTCCCCATGCGACATATCCCGGAAATAATGGATCAACTGCCCACGGACGGGGATATTATTGTCATCTGTCACCACGGTATACGCTCACAAGCGGTATGTAACTACCTGGAGCAACAGGGGATTCGCAATACCATTAACCTTACTGGCGGAGTGGACGCCTGGGCCAGACAGGTCGATACCTCAATGCAAACTTACTGACTCGAATGATTGTAGGTTTTAAACTGGTAAGCATAATAACCAAACTGAACAACCCGGGAAATATCATGCCATCCTTAAGATTCGTATTAGTCGCTGCTTTACTCTTTGCTTCGAGCGTCCTGCACGCCCGCAACAACCTGCTGGATATCTATCGGGTTGCCCAGCAATCCGACCCCGTGTGGTTGGCGCAGGTCGCGGCAAACATGGCGGCTCAGGAGGCCATCGTACAGAGTTCTGCCAACTTCCGCCCGAATATCCGTTTTTCGGCCGACACAACCAGCAATTTCAATAACTCTCAATCATTCAATCCGTCGATTGCTGATCGTCGTGAAAAATATAATTCCAATAGCTGGACATTGAGCCTCACTCAACCGATTTTCCGAATGTCAAATTACGCGCAGCATCGTCTGGCGAAGGCAAGCGTACAGCGGGCAAATGCGGAATTGACTGCATCCGCGCAGGACCTCATGCTGCGCGTTGCCCGGGCCTACTTCGACATCCTGACCGCAGAGTCCGAGTTGACAGCGGCGCAAGCGGAAAAAAAGGCGATTGAGCGCCAACTGGACCAGGCCCAGAGGCGTTTTGAGGTCGGGATGGTTGCGATTACAGACGTGCATGAAGCTCAGGCCAGTTTTGACCTGGCAGTGGCCAATGAACTGGCGGCACAGAATCAACTGTTACTGGCAAAAGAGTCACTCAGCGAAATAACCGGAGACACCTACGACTCGCTTAAGCCGTTAAAGGACCGGATCAGGCTGGCCTCGCCGGAGCCCGATAATATCGATGAATGGGTAAAACGCGCCCTGGAAAACAACCATACACTTGAGGCCGACAAAGCCGCCGTAGAAGTTGCCCGGCAGAATATCGAAGCACAGAAAGCAGGCCATTATCCGACCCTGGATCTGGTCGCTACGGGCCAGAACAATACCAGCCACGGCGGCAATTTCGGTAGCGATGCAGACAGAGAAATGCTCGGCCTGCAACTTACATTGCCTGTCTATTCAGGCGGCTTAACCGCATCCAGAGTGCGGCAGGCCATAGCCGAACTACAACAGGCACAAGAGGGATTGACCCGAACCCGGCGCGCTACTGAAAGACAGGCCCGCGACGCCTATCTGAGGGTTATTAGTGCCATCAGTAGAATACAGGCCTTGCGTCAGGTCATGGTCTCTTCCCAAAGCGCCCTGGATGCGACGCAAGCCGGTTTTGAAGTTGGCACCCGTACTATTGTCGATATACTCAATGCGCAACGCACGCGATACAGCTCCGTTTCTGACTTTCAGCAGGCGCGCCACAACTATATCATCAACAGCCTGGAACTAAAGCAGGCATCCGGGTCCTTATCTGAAGAAGATATCAGCCGTGTGGATCAAATGCTAAAGGCTAATTAAGCGAAACTGTAAATTTTCATGTTCCAATGAGATTGTGGCAGGCCCGTAATTTCCGCAAGACCGGCGTCAGGATCAAACCAGAATCTGCATAAGCCATTTTGTCAGATGGACCTGACTGACGCAGAATTTTGAATGCCATCCATCGGGCATTTTATTCCGTAAGGATGTCTTTTATGTCCGATGCTTTTTTTGAAACCGCAAACTTCCATTTGCCGAATCTGCCGTTTTCGTTGACGGCTTTAATCCATTCTTTCATGTATGCGTGTTTTGTATCGTCTTTTTCTTTTTGCTGGCCCTTGGTTTCCAGCACAAGCAATTCTCCCGATTTCATCCGCACAAGAAAATCGGGGCGGTATTTTTTCACAATGCCATTGTAGATATATAAAACCTCAAAACCGAGATGGTCATTTTTAACCCACGCCTCAACCGCTTTATTTCTATCAAGCTCGAAAGATTCTGATGCTTCCCAGGTGCTGTCATAAACACAGTAATTGATATGGCTTCTTTTCGCGGCTTTGCAGGGTTTGCCGGTCCGCCATGGGCGCATGTCGCCGGTTGATCGAATCGGATGGTTGTCATCAAGCACAAGAGCGGTTTTCTCTGTATTGTTAAATTCTATTGCCTGCCAGAAATGACGAATGATCTTTGACATATTGAGCGTTATCACAAGATGTCTTCTCTTTACATCCTGATTAAAGAGAGCGGGCATTATCTGTATGCGGTCTGAATCCAGAAACTGTTCCGCAAGACGCACAAGTTCTGCCATCAATAGCGGCGCAGATGCCGGCCATTCAGGTTTCATTTCCTGCCAGACGATTTGTGCCGCCTTGAATACAAGGGTTTGTTTGCGGAATTTTTTCGCCAGCTTTTCAATATCAATGTCTTCAATTTGGGAAACGTCAGGCTTGTTATTTACCGTGGGCGCGATCTCCGCTATTTCAACGGTTGTTGAAGTATCCAGTTCCAGTTTTTTTATTTTTTTCCAATCAATGGCAAGTTCGGGCCTGTAAGTTCTGTCTATGCGGATGACATTGGGCCACGAAATGGCAAACTGTCTCTTTTCATCCACAGGCCGAATGATCGTTTTCGGCGGCGGAGGCGGTGGAGGTTTATCCATGTCTTCGTGTGGCAGAAAGCTGAACGGCACACCGAAAACATTGACATATTCGGCATCAAATAATCCCGTGTCTTCATTGATTTCATAAGAAGCACGGCGTAGCCCACGCCCGATAATCTGCTCACATAACAATTGACTTGTGAATGCCCGCAGCCCCATAATCTGCGTCACTGTCCTTGCATCCCAGCCTTCGGACAACATTCCAACGGATATAACATTCTGTACTTGATCACCAGGTTTCCCTTCCTGCCCGACCGTGTTCACTTTTTCACGCAGAATTTCAGCCTGTTCTTTTTTCGTTGCTTTGCGACTACCTTCCCTGCCTGCTTTTGTTGTGCCCGGTTCCGGCTCTTTTTCCTCGGCTTTTTTCAGCACTTCCGAGTCGATATGCAAAATCCCATTGGGAGCGCATAACTCATGAATGCTAATGTCCTTATTGTCAAAGGCATACTTGATTCTGGCTGCTGTTTCCGTGCGGTTTGCGACCGTAATCATCACCGGCGGCGTTTTCGCCCCTTGTCCCTCCCATATTTCTTTTGTTTTTAACCAATCGTAACCGAGCAGGAGATAGGCGTTTCTTACAAGGTCGGGAGGCGGTTCATGCGGTTCAGCCTTTCTGTTCAGGTCATCTTTGACTTCCTCTTCGTTGTAGATGTGATACAGGCGGGATTTATGGGTACTGGCATTTGGCAGAGCGTCATCACGCACAACAACACGGGGTGTTTTGACAAGCCCTGATTCTATGGCGTCACTGAGTCCGAAATCGCTGACAATCCAGGGGAACAACATCTCTTCCGATGTCTTCTTGCCGCTTGGTGCAAATGGCGTAGCAGAAAAATCAAAGCAATTCAAAATCCCCCTGGTTTTGTGTATGCGGTCAAGGCCACCAACCCATTTTGTGGCCTCGTCTATTTCCTCTTTCCTGACACCTGCTATTTTTGACTGTGCCGGAACACGCCAGGCATGATGGGCCTCATCGTTAATCACAATCAGATTTCTGGCATTGGCCATATCACCGAGAACTTCGCGGGTATATGCCTCATCGCTTTTCGCGCCGCGTTTATCCACCCCTTTCTTCTTTTTGATTTTTTCCTCACTTTCCCAGTTCAGGGTATGCCAGTTTCTTATGAGAACCTTTGCCTGTCTCAGCTTTTCGAGCAGGGACAACGGCACAATACCGAACTCATCGTAATAGTTCTGCCTGTTTGATGGCATCAAAACAGAAAGACGCTCCCTGACGGTCAGATTAGGCGCGACAATAAAAACATTTTGTGAAAACCGCCTGTCTTGAGGGTAAGTGGCGCGATTGATGGCCTGCCACGCAATCAGCATGGCCATGACAACGGTCTTCCCTGTACCAGTGGCGAGCTTGGAGCACAAACGGCTCAGTTCTCTGTCCTTTGCAATTTCAATTCCGGTCTTTTCCGAGTCGGGAGTTTCAATAAACCATATCAGCGTTTCAATCGCTTCCATCTGGCAGAAGAAAAACGGGAAATCTCTTTGCTCGTTGTCCCTCCAGTGTTCAAGCAGGGCTTTGGTAATACCCGTAATTCCGGGGCAGCCCGCTTTGCACCAGGAGTCAACACGTTTACGGATTTGGTTGACGGTCGGCAGGGGAACAAAAATGCCCTTGTCCTGATGCGGTTTTGCCTTCGGGTCGGCAACCATATAACCCGCTTCACGACGACCCTCCACACGCTCAAGCGGGGCGTCTTCCTCGACGAACTTCCAGTGCTTGGAAGGTGCAGAGCAGGGGGAGTTGATTATGAGTGATGAGGATTTTTCAGGCATTGAGTTAGCGTGTATTTTGAATGCTTCTAATGAAGATACGACTCTATGTTTTGCTCAATGGGCTTCCTTGAATCTATTGAACTGACTTGTGAGCCTGCAATATTTGCATCTATCAATCTACTTAAATGTTTGGATGGAATTTCTTCCTGGTTTTCAAAAATAAGCAGCGTAGATTTTTGTATCTCGTGAATAAAAAAATGTTGCAAGGTTATGGTAACTAACTTTGCTTTGTCCTGATTCGGAATTCCAAACAGAAAAAGAGGGATTCCTTCTTCTTTTTTCAGATAATAATCAATGATGTAATTCTCAGAGTTGTCTAAATCAGGCACCTGATAATCCTGCTCTAATTTAATATCAGGCTTATCGCTGATGATCTGTTCCAATAGCTCCTTTAAGTCTCTGTAAAAAGTGGATGAAAATCGATCTCTGTTCAGATAAGACAAGTCATAAACCTGATTCAGTGCCTGGCTTAAGCGAAAGATGCCTTGAGAGATTTGTTCAACTGAAACATCCACATAAAAATTGCCATTGTCCTCGTTGATTTGATTTTCAGCGAGTATCTGGTTCATCAATTTCCCTTTGTTACCTTTGAAGTACCCATCAACATTTGGAGTGTAGTAGCTCAATCTCATCATGGTATCTGCCCCATCGCTAATACGTACTTTGCCAACGTCAGTTTCCTGTAAATAGATAGAGTAATGGTCGCCATCCGGATATGAGAATGGGTTTGAGATCATTTTCTTTCCATTCTGACGCTCTATCAGTTTGATGTCGGTACATAATTGACGGCAGAGTTCTTTCTGTAATTGATCTTTATTCATGCTAAAAAACCCTCAAAGAGATTCTGTTGTGGAGAATTCGAATGTATGCTGTAGTCTTCACATAAGCATTTGAATGCGCCATCCAGGTTTTCATACCTTTTGGTTGTTTGCGTGTCTTCATGCTCTGGGCTTCTATCGCCTCTATTGATACTTTCAGGAGTGGCATGATGGATGTGGCATTCATGGCTCGCCACATTGTTTTCATGGTTAGAACCGTTATAGCGGGAAAGCATGATGTTCTTACCGTCTTTTTCAACAAGACGAATGCCACAAGAGAAATTCTCCATATTTGATTCATTTTGTCGGGCAAAAACCTTTATAGATAAATCAGACAAGTGATCAGGCTTATCGACACCGTCAAACTGAACATCAAAATTCCATTGCTGACTTCCTCTTTGGCTGGATTTTTGCTCCTCTTCTATGGTTTTGGGAATTTCTCTAATTGATTTCAATATTTCCTCTGAAATTTCCATCACTCCACCTCTACAATCTCCATCACCTTCAAACTCTCAATCCTTCGATCATCCATGGTTCGAATGGTTTCAATTGCCTCACTCCGGCGGAAAAAGAATGGGAAATTCCTTTGTTCATCGTCCTGATGCAGTTTTGCCTTCGGGTCGGCAACCATATAACCCGCTTCACGACAGCCTTTCACACGCTCAAACGAGGCGTCTTCCTCGATGAACTTCCAGTGTTTGGAAGGTGCGGCGTAGAGGGAGTTGATTATGAGAGATTTTAGGGCTAACATTTTAAATCGCTGAAGGAAATTTTTTCCAAAGAGTGGATAACTTTGAAGTTCTTACCTCTGTACCAGCACTCGCCTATCGGCTGAGGTATTATTCGTTGCTTATTCAGTCTTTCTCCTTTTTCCCCTTCTTTCTCTGCAAGAACAACAAAGTGTTTTTTAATTTCAAGTTTAATATCAAAATGAGCCCACATCATTGAGACCAGATATTCCCAAACAGGAATAGTAAAAAGTATTTGTTTGCATGCTTCTCTAGGAATGCCATTTTTATCGGGAGACAAAGTTTCTTTTATCTCTAGAAAATAAATATCCATACCATTTTCATTCTGCGGCACTATAACCAGAAAATCACAAGATTTCTTGTAATCTTTTTGAATCTTTATTATCCTCGAGTGGGCTTTTCCTCCTGCCGGAATAGAAAGTTTAAGCCCATTATCAGGTGATTCAATTATTGTAAATCTAACTCGATTTCCTTCTTTCAACTCAAAACAGTTATTTTTTATAATTTTACATTGAATTTTTAGAAGTCTTTGTATTGCCTCCATGGGGTCAGTCATCTTTTGAATCATCCCTTTTCATATAGGTAAGCTCCGCAGATATCTGATTAATGCCATCAATCGCATTATCAAAAACCGTCATACCATCAATGCCCTGTTTATCTATAGTGCATTGTCTTAAGCCGCCTTTCTCACAAAGATAAGCTCTAACAGATTTTGGGTCAAGATGATCAATCTCTGTATATTCTCTTTTATGCTTCACAAGAAACTCTTTTTTTCTGTCAAAATCACCGTGCAGCATAATCAGATTATTAATTTCTTTGATTATGTAATCGCTGTAGGTTGTTATAAGAACTTTAATTCCTGCATTAACACAAAATACCAAGAGTCGTGCCATTAGAATTTGATTGGTCGGGCTAAGATGGCTTTCGGGCTCATCAATGATAAGGAGTTGATTTGGCGCAGCTTTGTGTTTTAAATAAAAATATAAATCAGAAAGCCCTCTTGCCGAGGATGAAGCCAGATGTAATGGTATATTAAATTTATCCTTCCTTTTTCTTGAAATAAATCTGATTTCATCTTTTATCATCTTATAGTAGCCATCCATCATATATCTTATTGGAACGACTGTATCATCTATCAATTCACTTTTTTGTCTTTGTATGTTTGACAAATCCCTGGTGAAGTCTATATTATCTTTTATGGGCTGTGCATAACGTGCACTTTGTTTTTCAATAAAAATAAACGGATCAGAATGCCTATCGTCTGACAATTTTTGCAGCTCCTCAACCAACCTGTTCTTGGTAAAATCCAGTTCTTTATAAAACAATGAAATACCAAATCTTTCTGCGGATAAAATATGGAGATTGAGACCAATATTAAGTGCTGTTCTTGCAAGTAATCTGCATACACCACTCTCAATGACCGATGACGGCATACTTTCTAAACCATCAGCTTCAAATATCAAATTTCTATCATCCTGAAAAAAGGATTTCATCGTTGCCTTATCTTTTGAAGGGAACTTGATTGCATCTGATGTCGTTTGATGGTCTTTTCCCCAGTCAAGTTGGAAATGTGCCCCTTCAAATTCGCTTCTTGGAGAGCTGAATACCTGATGAATAATTTCTTGAGAAAAGAATTGATATGCTCTGTTGATCAACTCATTACGTATTTTTTCGTATTCTTCTAATTCAATACGTGCTGTGCCTGTCTCTTCTATCTGTCGTGTGACCTCTTCTATTTTTTCCTCAAACCATTCAGGGAAATCAATTATATCATAAAGGGGAAATCCATTTTTACAAAAATCTAAAAACCCATAAAGGGTATAAACAAGGTAAGTTTTACCGGTATTATTCTGCCCTGCAATGATCGTTAAATCTCCCAATTCCAGTTCGGCATCCTTGATTGGCCCGATATTTTTGAAGGTTGCTTTCATGCTTTCATTTCCTCTGAATAACATTAATGACTTTGAGGCTCTCAATCCCACGGTCATCCACTATTTTAACCGCGATTCGGCTGTTTTTGCCCAATTCAAACGGCAGTGACACCGTGCCTTGGTAGGATTCTATCAGGCCTTCGTCTATTTCGGCCCTCAGGTTTCTGGCGAGTTTTGTCCAGCCGCCTTTGTCGTCTGCCATTGGGAAGAACACCTGACTCGGATACAGGCTTCTGCCGTCGTAGTCGGTGTCCAGCATCCAGACGGCGATTTTGTTTTCATCACCGGATTCCAGTTTGCCGGTTCGGGTATTGAAATAGTCAAAGCCGTTCATGTGCACCTGCCATTGCCCCATCAGTTCGCCTTTTCTGATTTGTTCTACCGCGATGTCCGGCTGGCCTATCAGCCAGAAACTTTCATTGCCTGACCGTTTCTTTTTCAGATCATCGGTTTGCAGGTCGGCGTTCATTTGCGCTTTCAGTGGTGTCACCCCGGGCCAGTTGGTTTCGTCTATATCCCTGGCGGCTTCGGGATCAAACTGAAAGGCGGCGAACACAACCATTTCAGGCTTTGGCATCAGGGTTGCCGCTTCCTGCAAGGCGTTTTCTACCTGTCGCGCTTCCAGCGGGGCGTGTTCCGGGCCGAAGGAGATCACCGCACGGCGGGGTTTATAGGCGGTTGCGGTTTCTCTTACTGCATCTGTACCGGAATCATCCGGTCTGGTTTCGGCGTCTGCATGCAGCCAGCGGCACGGCAGGGGGTCAATACGGGAAAATGAAATGCGCTGTCCGCCCTTGCCGCGTATGCCGGTTTTCAGCAGTTCATCACGCCATTCGCTCTGGCGCAGGGTTTCGCCGGTGCGGGCAATGGTTGCATCTGCCGGAACAGGCGGCGCCTGTATATTATCAATCGGCTGCACGGTCGGAGACGGCACGGCTTCCGCGGTAAAGGGGCCGGTAACACGTGCCCGTTTACTGTCTTTTTCCGGTTGATCAAACAGGGTTTCCCTTGTAGATGGCTTTACGCCAATCAAAACGCTTGGGGATACCTTCGGAACATATTTATATTCAAACCCGCCTCCCACGCCTTCATCGGGCCAGGCCAGTTTGTAATAGTCAAATGTGGCGGTCATCAGTCGTTGTTTGGCGAGGGTCAATGCCACACGCGAAGTGTCGCAGGTGATCCAGCGGCGCCCCCATTGCTCGGCCATAGTGGCGGTTGTGCCGGAACCGCAGGTCGGGTCAAACACCAGATCGCCCGGGTCGGTCGTCATCAGGAGGCAGCGTTGTATGGCCTTAACCGAAGTCTCCACAACATATCTCTTTTCACTCGGATACATCTGCGCCGGCCAGATATTATTGATACGCCGTCCCGGCACTTCATCTTCGTACTTTTTCCACCTGAGAGAGTCCTGTTTTTCAAGTGCTTCCAGCCGCCCCATTTCTGCCAGTTTGTCCAAGCCCTGTTTTGAAACAGACCAGTGTCTGTTTTTTGAACATCGGAAAATTCTGCCCTTCCATTGATAGGGTTCGGACCTTCCGGTGGTAGAAACGCCCTGCGAGTCCAGTCCTGTGCGCTGATAGATGCGCGCCCCCTCGGGCAGGAATTTATCGGGGTTGAAACGTTCTTCATCGGTTAATTTCCGGCAGGTGCCATCAGACAGTTCCACCGCCACATAAGAGCTAAAGTAATCCACGATTTCCGGTCGTGTCAGTGGTTCGTACAACTGCCGATACTTCGCTTGGTTTTTGTCTTTTGCATACCAGAGCAGGTAGTCCGAGACCTGCGGCAGGTGTTGTGTGGAACTGCCACTGGTAGTCGCAAATGAAATGGTGGCGATACGATTCTCCGCGCCAAAAATATCGTCCATCACGGTCCCGACTCGATGCACATTTTCATCGCCAATCTGCACAAAGCACGAACCGCTTTCGGTCAGCAATTCACTTGCCAGCAAAAACCGGTCACGCAGATAGGTCAGATACGAATGAATACCCAGTTCCCAGGTGTCGCGGAACGCCTTGATCATTTCCGGTTCAGAGGTTAAGTCCTCATCTTTGCCATCCCGTACCTCGCGTTTACCCACAAACGGCTGAAAATTGGAGCCGTATCTAATGCCATATGGCGGGTCCATATAGACACACTGCACCTTGCCTGCCATATTCTCTTTTTGCAGCAGCGAGTTCATCACCAGCAGCGAATCACCGGCAATCAGGCGGTTGCTCCAGTTGTTGGCGTGTTGGTAAAACTCGATCGCTTGGCGCAGCGGGATGCTCTGCTCTTCTTCAAAAAGCGACGCCTGTCTGCCGTTACCGCCGTTGCTGTTTCTGACCGCTTCGATGATGGTGCGCGGGTCAATGCGCTCGTGGACATGCAACGATTGGGTCGGCACGGCAAAAGATGTGTGCTCGGCCTTGCCGGCCCATTGCAGTTGCGGGTCCAGGTGCGGGTCGTGTTGCCAGGTCTTTTTTTCTCCTTTGTCCGGGTCGGTTTTGGGCGTTACCAGCCCGGCGGGCGGATTGTTTGCCCTTTCCTCGCCTCCATGAGAGTAGGATTCGATTTTGCGTTTTTTCGGCGGCAAGTTTGTACACACCTTTTGATGATTCCTCCCATGGTACCGCATACTTGACCGTTTAACACTCCCTTAATCGGCATCTTGGTGAATCGTGATTTTCCATTCAGTATCTCCCGGACCCGATTGCCAGGATTAGTCAGAGTTTCCATAATGCCATTACCGAAGTTTCCTGCATTCTCTTCAAAAATTCCTTAATACCTCGCAATGATTGTGATCAATCGTTGCAATGCGCCACGATTGGATTCGACATAGGCCCTGCCGTTGATGCCCAGTTCATAGCGTAAATCGGCGTCTTTCAATAATTCCTGTACGGTCAGGGCCAGTGTCTGGCTATCGGTGACCATTCTTGCTGCGTCTGCCTGTAATAATTGCTGGCTTATATCATGAAAATTAAACAGGTGTGGCCCAAACACCACAGCGATGCCCTGGGCCGCGGCCTCAATCATGTTATGCCCTCCAATCGGCATCAGGCTGCCGCCGATGAAGGCCACGTCGCCGGCGGAATAAAACTGCGGCAGTTCTCCCAATGTATCCACCAGATAGATATCCGACACGTCATCATGGGCTGTTTCCAGTGTGCGACGGATCACTTTCCAGTGATTTTTCCGGCACAACCGTTCAACATCGTCTGCACGTTCAGGGTGGCGGGGGATCAGCACCAGCAGGGCATCATTCACTGTTTTCTTCAGTATCGCATGGGCTTTCAGCACCTGTTCTTCTTCTCCGACATGTGTACTTGCAGCAATCCATACCGAACGATCAACCCCCAGCCGGCGCCGGAGCACCTCGCCCTGTTCGCGCAGCTCGGCAGGCGGATTGATATCCATCTTTATATTGCCCGTAACGATGACCTGCTCCGGGTTTGCGCCCAGGCCCATGAATCGCAGCCGGTCACTCTCGGTCTGGGCGGCGATACAGGAAATACGGCTTATCGCCTGATACGTCAGGCCCCGAATCCGCTGGTATCCCTTTGCGGAATGTCCTGAAAGCCTTGCATTGACCAACAGCAGAGGGACGTTGCGCTGATGGCACCAGCTAATTATGTTGGGCCATATTTCGGTCTCCATAATAATCGCCCGTGCCGGGTTGATCCGATTCAGAAAGCGACTGACGGCACCGGACAAGTCATAAGGGGCATACACGTGATGCACTCGGCCACCAAACAGAGACGTTACCCGCCGCGAACCCGTAGGGGTCATCGTTGTTATAACGACCGGCGTTTGCGGGTCAGAACGCAGGAAATACTCAATCAATGGGGCACTGGCCTGTACCTCGCCAACGGATACGGCGTGTATCCAGGTAGAGTCCATCAACTCAGGTAGCCTGTTAAAGCCAAAGCGTTCCGGCCAGCGATACCAGTATTCCCGGTCCCGAAAGCCACGACGCAACAGTCGCCATAAAAACAAAGGCACAAGCAGATACATCAACGCGCTGTATGCAAAGCGTGCCATTAGTCTGGTTTTACGACTGACAGGAAGGTGTCAATATTCTGCCGTAAGTGCCTCGGGTCAACCGTACCAATAATCAAACTGCTGACCGCCTGCTGTAGAAAAATGTGAGCATAAGACGCACTTAACGGATTAGCTACTCCGACCTTTGCCAGATGGCCACTCATCAAACCTTTTTTAATAAAGATCCCTTTCCCTGCGGCCCCTGCGGCCTGAATGACAGGCAATTCATTCGTTTCAGCAAGATTGTACATACACATAATGACATCCAGAAATTGCACTGCCAGCAGTCCCCCTGCAATCGTTTTACTGGAGATCCCTGTCGCCTTTATTTTGCCCTGTTCCCTCATTCTCAATAATGTTTCCACGACCGGTGTATTTTGCAGAATATTCATGTCGTTACCGTTCGAGTGTATCAGCACGATATCCAGGACATCACGTTTCAGTTCCCGCAGACTGTTTTCTATGGTGGATACCGTTGTTGACTCGCCGTAATCATATATTGACTGCCCATTAATAAACTGCTCACCCACCTTACTACAGATCACCCAGTCATTGTCTGCCCCAATAAGTTTGCCAATTCTGCCTTGCGCCGTGCCGTAAGCAGGGGCCGTATCCAGTAAATTCATACCGGCTTCATGGGCCTGGGATAACAGGGATACCACGGTTTTATCATCGGGTATCTCAAAATGTCCCGGATATTTCACTGCTTCATTGCGGCCGAATTTGACGGTGCCAAGACCAAGCGCACTCACCGTAATTCCGCTATCGGAAAGACTTTTTAATGGGATGCCTGCCATATTCAAATACAATTATCCACGTTGCCACGCAACAAGCTCCCATGGATACCGGCCTGTATCCGCCTGCGGCAATCCGATAGCGGCGTCACCGGTTCCCGACCTGTTTATCGGCATTGCCTCGACAAGGTTTAACACGTCATCAGCCACCACTGGGGCGAAAACCAGCTTTGTAGGCCATACCGTTATCTGACGCCCGCACTGCCTGATCACCGGCTTATCCGGCCTTTTCTTACCAGTCTGGACGCCCTCCGCACGATTGATACTCAGCGTCGCCCAGCTAAGCGAGTCCGGTTTCATATCTGGAAATATTTTTTTCAATTCCTGTCCGGCCGCCGAAATCTGCTCTTCAGTCGAACAGGTAACACCATCTTCAGCCAGTTGTCCCCCGAGGTACCAGACAATTCCTCCTTCGGTACATTGATGGGATGTGATGGTCAAACGCGGATTCATGCCGGCCTCAATAACGTGGCCCCACAGTTCAGGCAAATCACCTTTAACCATGACCATCTGCAATGATCGACGCTGCATTGTATACGTCTGAATCCCTTCGTTACCCTCACCGGCGGCACACACCAGGGCCTGGGCACTAAGATAGCGTGTTTCATTATTCGCCCTCACTTCAAGCAGCACATGATTGTTATCCACTTCAGAGCGGACGGCTTCGGCACTGAACAATCTGCCCTTGCTGAAATCGGCGAGACATTGCACCAGACTTGAGACATTGAGAACCGGTTCATGCAGACGATAGACCGTCTTCGCCTTAAGCATCTCAGGTAATTCCCGTCTTTCAACCGGCGTTACGCGACCGGACATCAGCTTGCCGGCCAAAAAGCTCGATACCCTTGACGGAATATCCCCGGCGCCCCACATCCACTGATGTTCGCTGTTTCGATGAACGCCGCTTAAGTCCGGAAATCGATGGCCCGACAAATGCTCGGTCCACCGCTCCGGCATGCCACGCACCGCTTCGGAAGAACCCGTTACATTACCGATAAGCGCATATTTTGTGCCGCCATGAATAATGCCCTGCGAAGCCAGAGTCTGCCTGCCGCCAAGAGACTCCTTCTCAACAAGGATGGCATCGTAACCGGCCTTACGCAGACTCGACAATACCCACAGGCCCGCAATGCCGCCTCCGACCACGATCACGTCAACAGAAGGTACCTGCCGATTACTGATCGCCTTCACGTATCTGGCTGATGATGTTTGTTGTTGAACGGCCCTCGATGTAATCCAGCACTATCACCTGCCCGCCGGTTTCTCTTACGCACCGTGCGCCGGGGATCCTGTCGGGGTCGTTATCTCCTCCTTTCACCAGATAATCAGGTCTTATCTCGCAAATCAGGCGCTCCGGGGTCTCTTCTGAAAAAGGCACAACCCAATCCACGGTGGCCAGACCCGCCAGTACGGCCATGCGTGACTCAAGAGAATTGACAGGACGACCTTCACCTTTTAATATCCTGACTGCTTCGTCAATATTAACCGCAACAATCAGGTGGTCTCCAAGCCCCGCAGCCTGATTCAGATAATGGACATGTCCCGCGTGTAATATATCAAAGCAACCGTTCGTCATAACGATGCTTTCGCCACTTGCCCGCGTTTCAGCCACGAGCTGCAATAATTCATTTTCAGTAACTATTCCATGGCGGCCCCGTTGTGCGTGACTGGCACGTTTTAATTCGGGCACGGATACCGTGGCGGAACCCAGCTTTGCCACAGTGACCCCCGCCGCCAGATTTGAGAGAAGAACGCCCTGTTCAAGATCTGTTCCGGCGGCCAGAGCCGCAGCCAGTGTGGCGATCACCGTATCACCCGCGCCAGTCACGTCAAAAACCTCCCTGGTCTGAGCGGGTATATGCGTCGCCTCCCCTTCAGCCGGTATAAAGCTCATTCCTGCCTCGCCCCGGGTTACCAGCAGACCTTCCAGTCCCGCTTTCCTGATAAGCCGTACAGCACTACGGTGTATTTCTCGGTCATCGGAGCATTCTCCCACGATTTCCTGAAATTCCTTGAGATTAGGCGTTATCAGGCTGGCACCGCGATAGCGGTTAAAGTCACCACCCTTTGGATCAACAATGGCCTTTTTCCCGGCTTCACGACATTGATCGATCCATTTCCCGATATTAGTCAGCGTGCCTTTACCATAGTCAGAAAACACAACGACGTCATGATTGGCTATCAGATCGTCAAGTCCTTCAGCAAGAACATCGCTTTCGGGAACGATGCCGTCTTCAATATCCAGTCTTATGAGTTGCTGGTTCCGGCTGAGTACCCTCAACTTGGTGATCGTGTCGAAACCATTGACCCTGTGTATTTTTGCCTGCACCCCGCTGTTTTCAAGATAATCGCAGAGCGACCTGCCGTTTTTATCATTTCCGACGACAGCCAGCAGTGTGCATTTTGCTCCCAGCGCCGTGACATTTAGCGCGACGTTGCCGGCCCCACCGGGTCTATCGGTGATATCGTCAATCTGAACGACAGGAACAGGGGCTTCCGGTGAAATGCGTTGCGTAGTACCCGTCCAGTACTGGTCCAGCATAAGGTCGCCAATCACCAGTACACTGGCATTTTTAAAATCAGGGATATCCAGGTTCATTAAATCAAGCGGGCGCAGTCAGACAAACCAGTTACGGTATCATATCACAGCGCTTCACGAGCCCATGGCAGGGCTACAATATGGCGTACCATGGCTGCGGCCATTCTGGGATAGAATACACAATCGTCTTCAGCTTGTTTGGAAATGCGGGAACAGGGCAATCATAATTTTTACACGCCAGGGCATTGGTTGCTGTGGCTGCTATTTGGCTTACTGTATCTGGTGACTCGTTTACCTTTGAGTATGCAGCACTGGGTTGGTCGCCGACTGGGAAGCCTGCTTTATCTGTTTGGTCGCCGCCGACGCCACATTGCTGCGGTCAATCTGCGGCTATGCTTCTCCGGGTTGCAGGCATCCCAGCGGCACACACTGCTGAAAAGACACTTCGCCTTATATGGCGTCAGCGTCATTGAGTGTTTTACTGCATGGTGGAGCAAGCCGGAAATCATCAACCGGCACACTGAATACACCGGCCTTGAAAACTTTGAACAGGCTCTCGCCGAAAAACGCGGCATATTGTTACTGAGTGGGCACTTCACTACACTGGAAATCGGTTCACGCCTGCTGGGGCAGAAGATTCCGTTTTCAGGTATGTATCGGAAACATAAAAACCCGCTGTTTGAGCGCATCATGTCCGAGGGCAGGGAAAGATGGATAGCCGGCAGGTCCTATGATCGAAGGGATGTAAGAGGCATCCTCAAAAGCCTCAAGGCGGGTAATGCCATATGGTACGGCCCGGATCAGGACTATGGTCGAAAGCACAGCATATTTGTCCCCTTCATGGGTGTTACCGCAGCGACCGTAACCGGCACCAGCCGATGGGCCAGGCTGACAAATGCCATCGTCCTGCCGTACTTCGTGGAACGCACCGAAAGCGGTTACCACGTCAGGGTATTCCCTCGGCTGGAAAATTTCCCGACCAGCGACCAGGAAGCCGATGCCATCCGAATCAATCAGATTATCGAAAAACAGATATGCGTATCACCGGAAAACTATCTATGGACCCACCGTCGCTTCAAAACACGTCCGGCCGGGGAACTCCGCCCATACTGAGATGGAAGACCTGCCCACACAGCGCTCGGTACACACCTTTCATGGTCAGGTCTTTATGTGCAAACCTGAATGGCAGAGTAAACTAAAGAAGATCGGGCTATCAAAAGCCGAAGACTGGACAGCGTTAACCGGCAACCACGCAGTCAGCCGCTCGTACAGCACCCGCATCTCTCGTCTCAGGGTCGATAACCATACAGCGATATATTTCAAATGCTATGCATATGAAAAACCCAAATTAAAACACTGGTTCCAGCCGACAAAAGCCGCCGTAGAAGCCGCTGGCTTACATGAATTAAGAAAACTGGGCATCCCCACAGTCAACATCATCGCATACGGCGAGCGGCGCCGGTTTGGCTTTACCAGGGCCACATTCATCGTGACCGAGGCCATACCCGGCCAGCTTGCAATGGATCGTTACCTGACACAAATCCGGTTCCAGTTACCCTACCGCAGAAAAAGAGATGTGTTTGATAAACTACAGCCAATAATAATCGGGCAATTGCAAAAGATACACCGAGCCGGTTTTTTTCACTGGGATCTAAAACTCAGAAACCTGCTGATTACAATACCGGTATCAGACAGACCGTCTATTACGTGGATAGACTGCCCGCGTTTTCGCCGCAGTTCTCCGGATCGTTTTTTCGGTGTTGTCAAAGACCTGGCTGACATGGCACGTGTCGGTGCCAGGGTATTAACGACAGGACAGCAGTTTCGTTTTCTGCTTGATTACTGTAACGGAGACAAAACACAGGCAAGAAAATTATACCTCGCCATTGCGAACAGGCTGAAAAAAAATCCGCCCAAATCTTACCGGCAGCTCCTGGCAAAAATGAACCTGAACACGTCAAAATGCAAAAGAGAGCGCCTTGATTAGTCGGTCACCCAACAAACTGCCCGTTGAGAATATCAGCTGGCAACAACTGAAGGATCTGACTGATCAAGCCAGGCTCATGGTTGCCGACGGTGCCGGCCTCAAGGTGCTGGAGACCCCGCAGAGCACCATCATCAAACTTTTTCGCCGTAAACGCTGGTTCAGTTCGGCGATGTTCGCCCCGTATGCCGTGAGATTCGTAAATAATGCCCTGCGAATAAAAGAACTCGACATCCCCACGATTACCCCATTATCCATCAGACACTGCAAGACATCCCGTATCCATGTCGTCGAATATGTAAGGCTCCGCGGCAGGCTGCTCCGGGGAGAGCTTGAGCAAAATCGGGAACCACAACTGTTCGTGAAGACTGCACAGTTCATCGCCGATTTACACTACAAAGGCATTTACTTCCGTTCCCTGCACTTTGAAAATATTGTTGTCGCCGATGATGGCCTCGGACTCATTGATGTAGCGGACATGAAAATTTATCCTGAACCACTGAGCACCTCTTTGAGAAAAAGAAATTTTCAGCATTTTCTGCGTTACCCGCAGGACAGGAGGTTGCTCAACGCCTATGGCATGGAGCACTTTAACAACCAATACGACACACATCTGAAATCATTGATAAATACCTGATTATCAGCCGCCTTTCTAACGGGTTATACTGGCATCGTGGACAGTACGCTACCAGGGATCTCCCATATACCCATCATCGACGACAATCGTCGGGTTGTTGCCACTTTACCTGTTAGCTTCACGAAACAAGCCGGACCCGCGTCGGATAAACCGCAATCAACAACCGCTTCCAACCGATCGGCACTCAGCTCAAACCCACGCCCCCGCCACAAAGTATGAAATCGGCAGACGATCCCGGACCCAACACGCCGCTGCCGGATACCCGGGGCATGACAGAATTAGGCAAGTACAGCATACAGGCCTGTATCGGCAAAGGTGCCACAGCGTGGGTTTACCGGGTGATCCGCAAAACCGACAACAAAATCATGGCGCTAAAACTATATCGGCCTGGGACTTCCAAGGACCCGGAATCACGCAACCGGTTTATCCGCGAGTTTGAGCTCATCAAGGGTATAGATCATCCGAATATCGTCAAGATGTACGAACTCGGCGTACAAAACAACAATATTTACTCTGTCATGGAGATATTGCCGGCCGGCGCCCTCAAACAAAAGATGGCCAGCGGTTTGTCCATGGGGCAAGCCGTTCATTATGCCGCACATATTGCCGCTGCGTTGTATGCGATCCATCAGTGTGGCGTCATCCACCGGGATCTCAAACCGACCAACATCCTGCTCCGTGAAGATGGATCACTGGCCCTGATTGACTTTGGAATCGCAAAATTAATCAGAAGCGACAGCTCCACACAGATTAACCCAGGTACAGTGGTCGGCACCCCTACCTATGTCAGCCCGGAACAGGCCATGGGAAATGAGCTGGATGGCCGTACCGACTTATATACACTTGGTATTATTCTTTACGAAATGCTTGAAGGCCGGAGACTTTTTTACGGTGCCTCGGCAATGGACGTCATGTATGCACATGTCAACTCACCGGTACCCGGACTATCTCAGGATTACGGTGGACTGAACAACATCGTGATGCGCCTGCTGGAGAAACAACCGCATAATCGCTATGCCACTGGTCTGGAGGTACTACAGGCACTACAGCGGTCATGCCCGGACCACGTTGACAAACTGCTTTTCAGGATATTGTGACGACATTGTCGGCAACAGCCTCGGGTCTGGCATCGCCTCGGATCGACTGACAAATCGGGCATTTTGGGTCAACGGCGATCTTTATTTCACGCCACCGCAGACCCAGGGCATCAAGAATCTGCAAACGTCCGGATAATGTAGTACCGATTCGCGTAATCAGCTTAATGGCTTCCAGGGCCTGCATACTGCCGATAATACCAACCAGGGGCGCAATGATACCATTTTGACTACAGGTCTCTTCCACCTCGCCCGTAACCGGATAGAGACATTGATAACAAGGACTGCTTTCCTGTCGAGGGTCATATACCATCACCTGCCCCTCAAATCGTATCGCCGCCCCTGAAACCAGCGGCACCCGACAGGTGACACAGGCGCGATTAATGGCAAAGCGGGCCTCAAAGTTATCGGTGCAGTCGAGGACGGCGCTGACCCGAGGCACAAGCCTGGCAAGCTGTTCTGAATCAATACGACCAGCGACCGCATCAACGGTGCACTCCGGATTGATAGCGCCCAGCGAGGCCTTGAGGGACTCGGCCTTTAACCGGCCAAGATCAACCATGGTATGCGCCAGTTGCCTTTGCAGGTTCGTCAGTTCAACCTTATCGTCATCGGCAATAATAATCCCGCCGATCCCGGAAGCCGCTAGATACATGGATACCGGGCAACCCAGGCCGCCCGACCCCACTACCAGCACACTGGCCTCGCGCAGCCGCTGTTGACCCTCTATCCCAAGCTGCGGCAGCATAATCTGACGAGAATAACGCAGCAATTGCTCGTCGTTCATCCCATTCTGGCTGGCGGCATCAATCATTATCAGGACCCCTGGCCTGTGTTACACGCTCATTTCCGGCCAGGTCCAAAGCGGTCCGGATATTACCGTACCCGGCCTGTCCGAGTAAGCCGCGCACGGCCTCTGCCTGGTTATAACCATGCTCCATCACCAGCCAGCCGCCCGGTTTGAGGAATTTCAGGGCATTGTCGATCAGGTAACGGATGCAATCCAGGCCATCCTCCCCCGCAATCAGGGCATCGTCGGGGTCAAAGCGCACATCGCCCCGCAGCAGGTGCGGGTCGCCTTCGGCAACATAAGGAGGATTACTGACGATGGCATCAAAGCCATGGGGCCTGTACCCCGCCAGAGAATCGGTACACCTGAAAAGGATATGCGGAGTATGGGTTAAAGCCGCATTCTCCGCAGCCACTTTCAATACCGCCTCTGACATATCCATGGCATGGACCTGCCAGGCGGGCCTTTCATGCACGAGCGCGATGGCGACGGCACCGCTTCCCGTGCCAAAATCCAGGATACTCGCCTTCTCAGGCAGATTCAGCGACAGAGTCCGTTCAACCAGATGTTCGGTTTCCGGCCTGGGGATCAAGGTATCCGGAGTCACTTTCAGCCGCAGACCCCAGAACTCGCGACAGCCGGTTAAATGGGCCACCGGCCTTCCTTGAGCGCGCTCATCAATTAAGCGCCGAAACTCCTCCAGTACATCAACCGGGAATTCATCATCCGAGTGCGCGATGAACCACGCCCGGTCCCGTTGCAACACATGGCCGGCCAGCGCCCGCACATCCGCATAAGGTTCATCGGTAAAGGCAGCCAGCCTGGAACCGGCTGCATCCATTGCCTGTTTAACAGAATCCGTCACCGCGCAAATAAAATCACAACAGCGACGCCCAGTCGCGGGACGTATCCGCAATCACCATAAAATGCGGATTCAAGAGAGACTCTTTCATATTGTATCGCATGGGCTGCATATCCAATGTCACCAGCCGACCACCGGCCGCCTCCACAATAGCCTGCGCAGCCGCCGTATCCCACTCGGACGTTGACCCAAAACGTGGGTAAATATCGGCCTTCCCCTCGGCAATCAGACAGCTTTTCAAAGAACTGTCCATACTGATCAGTTGATAGTCACCGACTTTTCCTAGAAATTCTTCCAGTGTGTCGCCACGATGCGAGCGACTACCGAGGATTATCAGAGGACCTTCCGGTAACTCTCGGACCGTAATTGTTTCTTTCGTACCCCCGCCTGCCTGTTTCCAAGAACCGAAGTCTCTGGCTCCAGCGTAGGTAATATCCGGTACCGGCGCATAAATCACCCCCATAGTGGGTTGACTACCCTCAATCAGCGCGATATTTACCGTGAACTCATCGCTGCGCCTGACGAACCCGCGTGTACCGTCCAGAGGATCGACCAGCCAATAGGTCTGCCATTGTGACCGGGTTGCAAACGAGATACCGGTGGACTCCTCTGACAGCACGGGTATGGTCGGCGTAAGCACCCCCAGCCTCTCTACAATCAAGTTATGTGCCGCCATGTCAGCCGCCGTCAGAGGGGACTTATCATCCTTTTTTTCAACATCGAAATCAGTCTGGTAGATCTCCAGGATTTTGCTGCCCGCCTCCATGCCGATGTCCATCACGGCGGGCATTAATTCGGAATAGTCAATCATAATAAATCCGTTTATCCCTCAAAAATCAGTCGGGCCATGAGCCACTCCAAGCCATCCTGAATAAAAGCCCGACGGGCAAAACATAATAACCCGCTACCCCCTCCAACCCTTAAATTTCTTTCGGCAATAGCGGTTGATCGAATCGTAATCAGGGAAGTGCAACAACCAGTGTTTATCAGCCGGCTCATCATACTCACACCAGTCATTCGAATAATCCCGGCAAACCTGTGGACGGGTTTCATAGATACCGCAACGACCGTCGGGCAATAATTTTTCACAGGTTGTGGTGAAGATCACGTACCACGTCTTATCAGAGTCCTTATAAACTTCAACGCCTTTGTGTAATACCTGCCAGGCCAGAACCTCGAATTCATACCGGGTTCCGGGCGGATCAATTTCCTGAGTAACATAATGACAGCATTTTGCCCCTTCACAAAAGCTGCATTTATTGTCGGCGCTAACCTCAACCTTGAGTTTCCTGTTTTTTCCCTTCGGCACGGTAGAAGAAATTCAATAACAAAAAGTTTATAATACGCACACCTTACATGAATTGAACCAAAATGCGAACCACCCTGAAAACCACCTCGCCGGGAGTCCAGCCATGAGCTGGTGGGGAAAAGTTGTCGGTGGCGCTGTCGGCCTGATGATGGGCGGTCCTTTGGGAGCCGCGCTTGGTGTGGCATTGGGGCATCAGTTCGATCACGGTTTTCAAGAAGTACTATCAGACAGTAACCCCAGTCAGGCCGACATGGAAAAAATCCAGGCGGCGTTTTTTACTGCCACCTTTTCCGTTATGGGCCATCTCGCAAGAGTTGACGGTCGTATCAGTAAAGACGAAATCAATATGGCTGAACAGGTCATGCAACAAATGCAGCTCAATAATGACCAGCGCAGGGCTGCAATAAATCTCTTTAACGAAGGCAAAAATCCGGACTTCATCATTGATGAAGCACTGCGACAATTCCGTCAAGTGGCACACCGCCGTACCAACCTGCTGCAAATGTTCCTTGAAATCCAGGTCTATGCCGCCTTCGCCGACGGGTTGCTACACCCCAGGGAAGAGGAAATGTTGCAGCATATTTTCCGCATGCTCGGCTTTAGTCATTTCGACTTTGAAATCATTGTCGGACGTGTACAGGCCGAGATGCACCTCGGTGATCGTCAGCAACGCCAGTCCGGCCCGACAACTCAATCCATCGTCAGCGACCAGGACGCCTACACCATACTCGGCGTGCACCAAAACGCAGACAACAAAGACATCAAAAAAGCCTACCGCCGTTTAATGAACCAACACCACCCCGACAAACTGGTTGCTAAAGGTCTGCCGGAAGAAATGATTGAAATGGCGACCACAAAGACCCATAAAATTCGTGCGGCATATGACCATATCAAATTATTGCGCGGATTAAAGTAAAATCCTTATCCCGGACCGCAAAAACATATTGGCCGGAAAACCCCGATTAATGCAGAACACAAAAAACGCACGGCTGTTTTCCGTGTCCTGAAATACAAGCAAGTCGGCGGCCCCTGTAAAAGGTCAATCGCCCAAAAGGCCGATCACCTACAAACTCTCCAGCCATTTCAGGATCTCGTCACCCAGCGCATCAACATCCCTCTGCATACTGTAATAGTGATCCGCGCCATTGATCATGACCTGCTCAGACTTGTCATTGCCCGCTTTGCGCAGCATGGACCGGCGATCCAGAGCGAGCCTGCGTACCGCCGGAAAATCGTTACTGCCATAGATATCCAGTATCGGCTTGCCGATCCTGTCCAGCGGCAAAGGCCGTCTCATTGGCTGCCTGTAATCAGTGGCGCCCATGCCGACACCAATATAGGCGTCAAAATCCCCATCGCCATTTTCACGGACATAGCTCATGGCCATATGAGTACCACAACTATGCGCCAGTATGACCACGCTCCCATAGCCCGAGTCACGCAGATATCGAATTCCCGCCGCAATTCGCCCCCGCGCCTCAGGAAAGACAGGCACATAATCATAATATCTGGCCTCCTTACCGAGTACAGGCATTTGCAGGGATAAAGTCGCCCAGCCCTCTTCCGGTAGCCTCTCGCGCAGCGGCTGCACAACAGCCGGCCATACCGGATGGTAACCACGACCATGCAGAATCAGAACCGCACCTTTCAGCTGGTCGGCATCCGATTCGGTCATGACCGCGAGAAAATCGCGCTCACCGTCGTTCAGGTCAATCGGGTCGCCGACCACAATGGCATCGACAATCTCATCTCTGAGACGCAGCTCCCGGTCATAATCAGGCGCATTGGCAGCCTGCAACGATAACGCCGATGAAGTGCAGGCGATGAGTAACATCCCGGTCAGACCGTTCTTTGTTAAACACACTGTCATTCCCCTTCCTCATGCACAGGCAAACCCAGGGACACGCCGATAATACCAGAATCATGGCCGGGATGACGCCCCCCAACAGCGACCACCTGAACGAAAGGAGCGTACAGCATGAGCCGGGTTTAAGACCCAGGCAGGCCGGAAAATCGGATAGTCTGGTAATCAACACACAGTATGATTAAGACTGGCCTGCAAGCATCCACGCAGGCTGCGACTTTGTCTCATGGCAACTAATCAGGAAAGGTTTACAATGTGTTCCGGAAGGGATACCCTCGCTCACATGACAGTTATGGACCCGCAACCGGCCCAATAGCCGGCCGAAACAGCGGGTTGACATATTCGTAAAATGCACCACAAGCGCCATAGACAATATAATCCGCGTCGGCCCTGCCGCCCGGATCTGCCTCCGTCGCCGCTCAGACGGTCAATGCCGACGGTTTCCGCACCGTTATTCGGCCCGCCAATAGTATGGTACGCGCATAGCCGGGTTTGATCATGTCAAAATTAATTGCAGACCGGGAAATAAGTCAGTTAATCGGTAGCGTCCTGATCGATGCCGATGAAAGTTACTTAAATCCTAATGGTATTGAGCTTCGCTTGGGGAAACACATTTACTTCCATTCGACTAATGAGGAATGTGAACTGGCACCTGAGCAATTTTTAGTTGTCAGGCCAGGTGAAAATGTCATTATTACAAGCCATGAAGAGATTGATTTCTCTGAAAAAACCGTTCAACAACACTTTCCGGATTGCATGCTGATGGGTTGGGTGACACCAACGACAACGATGATGAGAGAAGGGATTTCCCAGATTACCACAAAAGTGGATTCTGGCTATGTCGGCCAGCTTAACTGGAGGCTGCGTAATGGTTCGACAAAAGATCTCATTCTCGGTTATGGGGAACCCGTCTATAAACTAACCCTGGAATTGCTTAAAGAAGATGAAAAGCCTGACAAGCCTTATGGAGAACGGGAACGGGACACCTATCAGGACAATAAAGGCATCAAGCATTCTACCCGGCAAATACCCGCACAAATCCCCGAGAATAAAAAAGTAAAATCCAGCTTTGAAAGCTCTGACCCGGTCAAACAGCTAAAAGACGCAGGATATCCCTTCAACCACATCAGTACTGAACTGATCGCATTGCGAGGTGATATCGAAACCGTATCGAAAGATTTCGGCAACTTGAAAAGAGAAATTGACCAGCTCGGCAATAAAATAGATAAAGAAACCAAAACACTGGCCGATAAAATTCAGGAAGCACAGCAAAACCTTATGCAAAATGCAGAAAATTTATTCAATAATAAATTCAATAAAATAACAGGCATCCTTATAGGCTCGTTAGTCATTATAGCAAGCGTTACTGCCTACTTCTCGAAAAGCAACATCGACGATAACGTCTTATTATTAGGAGGATTAATTGCTGGTATTATGATTATCCTCATAATAGTCGGCCTCAATAAAGCCGATAAATAACATTAAACTATCCGAACGCTTGGTGCCGGGAGGATAAAACTGGCCTGGAACGCCCATGGACGACCGACAGCAACCCATGCAGGTCGCGACTTTGTCTCATAGCAGGCGGTTACCGATGCGGCCAGCCAGTTCAAGAGTGAGTTCGACCATCTGAGAAAGGGCACTATATGGTGGACTCATACAGCACCTGGACAACAATTAGCGGCTTCATATAGAATGCCCCGCCTTTTCACCGCCACCGATGTCGGCGGACATAATTAACCGTTTTTTCGAGGTGCGACATGCAGAACTATGCCATTGCCCCATCCATTCTTTCAGCCGATTTTGCCAGACTGGGCGATGAAGTGAACAGGGTTATTGCCTCTGGTGCCGATATCGTGCATTTCGACGTAATGGATAATCACTATGTTCCCAACCTGACTATCGGGCCTCTGGTCTGCGATGCACTGCGCAAGCACGGCGTAACGGCTGAAATTGATGTTCATCTGATGGTCAAACCGGTGGACCGCATCATTCCTGATTTCGCCAAAGCCGGTGCCAGTTACATCACCTTCCATCCGGAAGGTTCCGAGCATATTGATAGTTCCCTGCAACTCATCAAAAAAGAAGGCTGTAAATGTGGCCTGGTATTCAATCCGGCAACGTCGCTGGACTACCTGCGTTACACCATCGACAGGATCGACATGGTGCTGCTGATGTCCGTAAATCCGGGTTTTGGGGGCCAGAGCTTCATTTCCACCGCGCTGGATAAACTGCGTGAAGCCCGCCGCATCATCGACCAGTCCGGCCGTGACATCCGCCTGGAAATCGACGGCGGTGTGAAGATCGACAATATCCGTAAAATCGCTGAGGCGGGTGCCGATACTTTCGTAGCCGGTTCCGCCATTTTCGGCGCGGCCTGCGGCAGCGATCCAAACAGTTACGATACCGTTATCAAGGCGATGCGGAACGAGCTTGCGAAAGCCGAGGTCGTTGGAGCGGCCTGACCATCAGTTCATCGAACCATACAGGCGCGACCCGGATCACCAGAACCCGCCTTTTTCCATTATGTTGAAAAAACCTGAACTGATTCTGATTGATGTCGATGGTACACTGGTTGACAGTCTCCCCGACCTCGCCCACTGCGTCAATTCCATGCTGTTTGAGCTCGGCATGGAAAGGCATCCCGAGGACAGGATTCGTGAATGGGTTGGCAATGGCGTTGAGCGCCTTACTCGCCGTGCACTGGCGGGCCAACTGAACGGTGAGCCGGACAACACCCTGTTCCACAAAGGTTATCCTCTGTTCCTTGACTGTTATGCCGAAAACACTTCCAGACGCAGCGCACTTTATCCGGGCATCCGTGAAGGAATCAATAAATTGCACTCACTTGGCTTCACTTTGGGCAGTGTTACCAACAAGGCCGCACAGTTCACGATTCCATTGCTAAAGGAACTGGACGTTTATGACGATTTCGCGGTTGTTATTGCCGGCGACACACTGGAAAAACAGAAACCCGATCCCGCGCCACTGCTGTATGCGGCGGAGCAGACGGGTACTGATCCGGAAAACTGTCTGATGGTGGGTGACTCCGTCAGTGACGTGAAAGCCGCACGTGCCGCAGGCTTCCAGATTGTCTGCATGCGTTATGGCTATAACCATGGCAATGATATCTGCGAAGCCAACCCGGACGCAGTCATTGATTCACTGGAGCAACTGGATACACTGTTTACCGAGACACCATAAAGCCTCCGGGGCATGTACTATTGCGCACATCCGCTTGCCCGGATATTTTTACCCTGTTTTGTGCCACCTGAGAAACCTCACAGCAAGAAAGACAAACCGATGTTAGCCAAACAAACATATCGCCGGTGATGGTGAACACTGACTTCGGCCCACCCCCACCGCATCTTTTTAATAACGACTGGATTGCCCCGTGAATAAAGAAGAATTCCTTGCTCTCGCTGAAAAGGGCTACAACAAAATACCGATAACCAGCGAAGTGCTCGCCGATCTTGAGACCCCGCTCAGTGCCTTTCTAAAGCTGGCGGCCCAGCCCAACACCTATCTGTTTGAATCAGTACAGGGCGGGGAAAAATGGGGGCGCTATTCCATTATTGGTCTTCCCTGTAACTCACGAATCGAGGTTTACGGAAACCGGGTGGACCTTGTTGTCGATGGGCAGGTTACTGAATCGGAAACCGTGGACGACCCTTTAGACTGGATTGAGCAGCGGTACAACCGCTTCAACGTCGCTCCGACGGAAAGCGCGCCCCCATTTACCGGCGGACTGGTTGGATATTTCGGCTTCGATACCATTCGATATATCGAGCCACGACTGGCCGGAGGGGAAAACAGGGATACCCTGGGTACGCCGGATATCGTGTTATTCATCTCCGAAGAGGTTGTCGTTTTTGACAACCGGCACGGTAAACTGTTTTTTGTCGTACTGGCCGATACCAATGCAACGGCTTACGACCGGTGTCAGGAACGATTGCATTTTCTCAGTAAGCAGCTTCGCGGTAACTGTGAGGATTACCGCTGGATCAAGGAGGGCGAAGCTATCATCAGGGAAGAAGACTTCATATCGGAATTTACCCGGGATGAATTCAAGGCCGCCGTTGACCGCGTCAAGCAATACATCAAATCCGGTGACGCCATGCAGGTCGTATTGTCGCAGCGCATGTCTATCCCGCTGAACGTCGCCGCTCTGGATGTTTATCGCGTCCTGAGGAGTTTGAATCCTTCCCCGTACATGTTCTATATTGACCTGGGCGACTTCCAGATTGCAGGTTCCTCTCCGGAAATTCTGACACGGGTTGAAAACGGCATCGTTACCGTGCGCCCGATCGCGGGTACCCGTCCCCGAGGAAAGGATGAGGTGGAAGACAAGGCCCTGGAAAAAGAATTGCTCGCCGACCCCAAGGAGCTTGCCGAACACTTGATGCTCATTGACCTCGGACGGAACGATACGGGCCGCGTGAGTAAAATCGGCACGGTGCAGCTGACAGACCGGATGATCGTCGAACGCTATTCCCACGTCATGCACATCGTGTCCAATGTCACCGGTGAACTGGACAGGTCGCATAGCCTTATGGGTGCGCTGCGTGCCACGTTTCCGGCAGGGACCGTTAGTGGTGCGCCTAAAATCAGGGCACTCGAAATTATTGATGAACTTGAGCCGATTAAACGCGGGATTTATTCCGGTGCCGTCGGTTATCTATCGTGGAGCGGCAATATGGATACGGCTATCGCCCTGCGCACTGCGGTGGTGAAAGACAACCGCCTGACCATCCAGGCGGGTGCGGGTATTGTTGCCGACTCCGACCCCGGCAAAGAGTGGGAAGAAACCATGAACAAGGGACGCGCCATGTTCAGGGCGGTCGCACTGGCTGAATCAGGCTTTATGCCGAAAGGAGGTGAATGATGATTCTCATGATCGATAATTATGACTCATTCACCTATAATCTTGTGCAATATCTGGGCGAGCTGGGCGCACATACCGAGGTGTATCGCAACGACAGGATTACGTTGGATGAAATCACCGAACTGGCTCCGGAAAAGATAGTGATTTCCCCGGGTCCGTGCACACCGAATGAAGCCGGCATATCCGTCGAAATAATCAAGCGGTTCGCAGGTAAAGTGCCGTTGCTCGGTGTTTGTCTGGGCCACCAGAGTATCGGGCAGGCATTTGGCGGCCACATCACCCGAGCCCGGCAGATCATGCACGGCAAGACCTCAATGATTTATCACGACGATACCGGGCTGTTCAAAGGACTACCCAACCCTCTCCAGGCCACCCGCTACCACTCACTCATTATTGAGCAGTCCTCGCTGCCCGACAACCTTCGGGTCAACGCCTGGACACGTCTTGGAGACGGCTCAAGAGATGAGATTATGGGTGTCACACATAAAAATCATATCGTCATTGGCATACAGTTTCATCCGGAGTCCATCCTGACACCGGAAGGCCATGACATGTTGAGAAACTTTCTGGAGATGTGACAATACACCGCCACACAACCAGATAATCAAGCCAGACCAGCGAAAAAAGACTAGAACCTATCTCAAGTGTTATCCCAACTACAAAACGGTCCATCGGCGTTTTCAAAAATGGTGCGAAGACCATGTGATTCGTGACATGATGGTGGAGCTTGTCAATACATTGAGAGCGCAAAATGACTTAAGATGAATTGGAATGTTTTATTGACGGCATGTTTTCTCCAGCCAAAGGTGGAGGCGAAGAAATTAGGTTGACCAAGCGCGGAAAAGGCATTAAAATCATGGCGATAGTGGACAAACACGGATTGCCTTTGTCGGTCAGTCCTCATGCGGCCAGTCACCATGAAGTGACATTAGTTCAACTGAGTTTTGATTTTTACATGATTGAGGCGAGGCCGGAAAAACTGATTGGAGATAAGTCGCTATGACAGCGCTCCGTTTGATGAAGAACTGGCAGAACAAGGAATAGAAATGATTGCGCCGCACAAGCGAAATCGAGTCAAGCCAAGTACTTAAAATGGGCGAAAACTCAGGCGCTATCAATGGCGCTGGTTGGCCGAATATTTTCGGTGGGAGTATTATGCTGCTAATTTCCTGGGCTTTGTTCAACTGGCTACTGTTAATATCCTGCTTAAACAATTTTGATATAGGTCTTAATGGCAAGGAAGACGAGAAAAAGAATGTATTATATGCTGAAAAAAGCCTTATATCCATACTACGGCATTAGAGTCACAATAAAGCGCTTGAATTATATATGGAAATTAGCGTTTTACCCGTTAATTATTCAAGTTGGGAGAAGAAAAGAGCCAGGCATAAATGAGAATAAAAGTACACGAACAGTAAAAATTTTACATTGCTCCTCAAGAATAAATTTCACCACGTTAAAGAAGCAATTTAATACAGAAAAAGGATGGGGGAATATAGAATTCACAACAGACAGATATGCTGATTATTATCTTATAGTGGATCATCCGCTGAATGGTCAACTGTCATACTACAATCCGAAGCGAACGTTGCTTTATTTTGGAGAGCCTTCAGGATCTTCAATGCCAATGTTTAGAAGAATGTTCATGAAGGCATGGAGCGAGCTTGATAAAGAAAGCTTTTTTCATGTGTCACAAATGCCGCACAGACGAATGTTTACGATCTGGCATCTCTCAAAGTCATACCATTGGTTGAAAGAAAACTCAATCCGTAAAACAAAGGTGTGTTCCACGGTAACATCAGATCAGAGCCTGCTTCCTCTTCATAAAAAAAGATTGCAGTTCGTCACAATGCTGGATGAGCAGATCAGCATAGACATATATGGAAAAGTGAACAGGTTCAGGTCGCCACTAAAAGCCTGTTCGCAATATCAAGGGGAACTGCCGCCTATTGGAAAAGACAAAGGACTGTTTCCATACAAATATCATTTTGCTTCTGAGAACAACATTGAAGATAATTACATTACGGAGAAGCTAACGGATGCAATTCTGGCGGAGTGTTTATGCTTTTATTATGGGACGAAGACAGCTAAAGACTGGATAGATAGCGAGGCATTTATCCATATAGATATAATGAGGCCTGCTGAGGCGATTAGCCTTATAAAAAAGGCAATTGAAAATAAAGAGTGGGAAAAGCGCATCCACATTATACGCAAAGAAAAGCAGAAAATACTGGATGAAATGCAGCTATTTGCTGACATTGAGAATGTAATAAATCACAATGAAAAATTTATGCAGTATAAAAAATTGAGAAAGTAAATGATGTGATAATTGATATTGATTGTAAAAAATAGAAGAAGGTTTGTGGGGGATGAGGAGGTCCTATAGTATCTATGATTTTTCAAAACACTTTTGAGTTTTGATTTTTACATGATTGAGGCGAAGCCGGAAAAACTGATTGGAGATAAGGCCTATGACAGCGATCCGCTTAATGTAAGGGCTGGCAGAACAAGGAATAGAAATGATTGCGCCACACAAGAGAAATCAAGTTAAGCCAAGTACTCAAGATGAACGAAAGCTCAGGCGCTATCAGCGCCGCTGGTTGGTTGAACGTTTTTTTGCCTGGATACAATGGCAAAGACGCTTCCTTGTTCGATGGGAATATCATGCTGCCAATTTCCTGGGCTTTGTTCAACTGGCTACTGTTAATATCCTGCTTAAACAATTTTGAGATAGGCTCTACTATGAATTTACAACAAGCTATTGCGACCGTCATTGACGGACGGGACCTGTCGCACGACGACATGAAAAATGTCATGCGTCTCATCATGACCGGCGAGGCAACCGCGGCCCAGATCGGTGGTTTCCTGATTGGTCTGCGCATGAAAGGGGAAACAGTGGACGAGATCGCGGCGGCGGCGAAGGTGATGCGCGACCTCGCACACAAGGTTGATGTTTCCGGTGACCATATTGTCGATATTGTCGGCACCGGCGGCGACGGTTCCGGCACATTCAATATCTCCACGGCCTCCTGTTTTGTGGTTGCTGCGGCAGGCGGCAAGGTCGCCAAACACGGCAACCGTTCAATCTCCAGCAAGTCCGGCAGTGCCGATTTACTCGAAGCTGCCGGCGTCAACCTCGATCTGACCCCTGAACAGATCGAACAATGTATCGAACGGGTCGGTGTTGGTTTTATGTTTGCCCCCAGGCACCATAGCGCCATGAAACATGCGATCGGCCCTCGTAAAGAAATGGGGGTGCGCACCATATTCAATATCCTGGGACCGCTCACCAATCCCGCCGATGTGCCTAATCTGGTCATGGGCGTCTTTTCTCGAAAACTGGTGGAACCACTGGCGCACGTATTCAAGGCATTGGGCAGCAACCACGTCATGGTCGTGCATTCGGATGATGGGCTGGATGAAATCAGCACTGCCGCCAATACCCATGTTGCCGAATTGAGAAATGGTGAAATCACCACCTGGGAGATTGACCCCGCTGATTATGGATGCCAGGCCGACAGCCTTGAACCAATCAAAGTGGAGAGTGCAGAGGAAAGTCTCGAGCTGGTGTACTTGGTACTGGCCGGCAAGCCGGGCCCCGCGCTGGACATCGTTGTACTTAACGCCGGAGCCGCAATCTACGTCTCAGGCCTTGCGGATTCCATGGCAGCCGGCGTTGCCAGGGCGCGAGAGGTTATTGAGTCGGAAGATGCCGCAGAAAAAATGGCGCAGCTTGTTTCCGTATCCAACATGTCTGCCGTCGTATAGGTGCCGGAACAGACTGATTCATGCTGCGCAATTACTCCGGTGCAGACCGGAGCGTGTCAGATGGGGAGATACTCGTCTGCAAGGTGTACAGACCATCATCAAGAGGTAAAAGGGGGGTGTTTTCTGAGAGCCACGATAACGACTTCCTCTTCGGTTGCCGGTACCATGGAACGGGCATCCTGCGGCCCCGGCCCGATGTCTTCAACACTGTGGCGTTTGCGCCACTTCGCCGCGGCCTCTTCATTGATGCCATAGCGCTGACTTAACTCTTTGAGCAAAGCCGTTGATCACTGTATTGACGTTCGGATCACATATGTTGTCGTGGTGCTTGCATGTAATAGCTGACCTATAAATCCTCCTGTTCAAATGGCTTAAAAAACTTGGGATCAATATCATAAGTTGTACGAGGCTTTACACCCAATTCTAGTTTTTCAAACATCTCCACTAGCTTCTCGCCATCTACCAGTTCTATTGGCCGAGCGCCATCGCGCATGGCTTCTCTTTTTGCATCAGATGTAAAACTTCCGGTGGTGAGCACTATGCCTTTTTCGGCGCGCCCCTCCATTGCGCCGCGAAAATCGCGTATTTGCGACGAGGTAACACTGCCTTTATATCGCTTACATTGGAACACTACCTGGAAGCTGACGAGCGGATTAATCTGCAGGATCCCATTACCATCTATGCCTCCATCACCTGACCGACCGGTTACTTCCACGTTTTCGAAACCTGCTTCCCTTAAAAGCCTTTGGCATACACGCTCAAAACCAAAGGATGGTAGAGATTTTAATATTCTGAGTAATTCCTCTCTGTAGCTCGTATCCGACATATCAGAAAAAATAGTTTCATCGGATTTCTGTGAAAAATTTTGTTCATGATTATCTGTAGATTTTCTTGTTTTCGTCTTCGCTGATGCGTTTCTAGTACTTTTAGTAATTTCTTCTATCTCTTCTTCAGATAGTTGGTGAGCACGCTGCCCCTTTTCTGTTAAAGCCCAAACTCCCCTTGGCGAGGAATTATCAAGATAACCCGTTTTAACCAAATGAAATCTTGCCCAGTGAACTTGATCTTTATAATGGGATTGACCATTTTTTAGCGTTTTATCAAGAACATCATCACTTAAAGATAGATCATTAGCAATTCTTGCGCAGACTTCATCTGGTCTAGCAGATCCTCCCAATTTCTTCAGCGCGGATATAAGTGGATTCATGTAAACTGCAAACGCTGGTCCAGCCATTCTTACCATTCCTCTGGGTTAATAGGCATAACTATTAATAGTATGGCCTAGCCTACCACAAAATGCGAATAGGCGCAAAAATCGTGTGCTAAAATGATTCACTCGCTTCTAGCCCAAAATATATTTATATTAAAGTGTCTGCTTCAACGCAAAATCAGGCCCGGGATGCCATCTTTCCCGCATGGGCTGGCTGATGGGCCAGTCAATACAATAGCATATGACCACACAAGGGGCTGGGATTACAAGCCCGAATGCGGTACATTGTCAGCAGAGAAAATGCAATATGTAGGAGATTTATACACATGCCCGATACGCCTGATATCCTGCTGAAAATACTTGACTGCAAGCGCCAGGAGATTGCCGCACGCAGCGCATCTATATCGCTGGCCGATCTGGAAGCAAAGACAGGTCAGGCACCTCGGCCACGCGGCTTTGTTGCCGCAATACGGCGCTCCGTTGCCGATGGCCGTGCGGCCGTTATTGCCGAAGCAAAGAGGGCATCACCCAGTAATGGTATCGTGCGGAGAGATTTTGATATCGTGCAGATTGCCAAAAGCTACCAGGCCGGCGGTGCCAGTTGCATGTCGGTCCTCACCGACAAAGACTTCTTCCAGGGCAGCGACGACTATCTGAAACAGGCGCGTACAGCCTGCGACCTGCCGCTGATACGCAAAGACTTTATTATTGATCCTTACCAGGTCCATGAGGCACGCATCATAGGGGCTGACTGTATTTTACTGATTGCCGAGGCCCTCGAAGATGCACAAATGGCCGAATTGACTCGGCTCGCAGGGCAATTGGAACTGGACGTGCTGATTGAAGCCCATGACGGTAATGAACTGGAGCGTGCGCTGCAACTCGACCAGACCCTGGTAGGTATCAATAATCGCAACCTGCATACCTTCAAAACAACACTGGACACCACCATCAACCTGCTTGATCAGGTCCCCAAAGATCGGATTGTTGTTACCGAAAGTGGTATTCATACACGGGAAGACGTAAAACGGATGCAGGATAATAATGTGAACGCCTTTTTGGTTGGAGAGGCATTTATGCGGGTGCCTGAACCGGGAGAGAAATTGAGAGAACTGTTCTTTTGATGTTTCCGGCTCGATGTGCCTTTGCAATCAACATAAAAAACTCTCCGGGCTGCCGGATAACATATGTGCCATGCCAGGAAAATACCAGGTAATCGATATTATAAGAGAACAGTAAGGCACGAAAAATCATGGGTTGCAAAGATACGATCTACGACAAGCCGACGGGCGAACCAGGCTCATTTGTCTTCAATGAAGCAGTCGCACGAGTTTTTCCCGACATGATAAGGCGTTCGGTTCCCGGTTATGCGAGTGCCATTGCCGGTACCGGGCTGATTAGCGGTGATTACATACAGCCGAAGTCCAATGCCTACGACCTCGGCTGTGCTGTGGGTGCGTCCACTCTCGCCATGCTACAGCATATTACGTGTGATGATTTCAGTATTATTGCGATTGACAACTCGCCGGACATGATCGAACGCTGCCAGGAAAATATTCAAGATTCCAGCAATACAGACAGAGTCAGCTACCGGTGTGAAGACATGCTCGACATGGATATCAGCAATGCGTCGGTTGTGGTGCTGAACTATACTCTGCAATTTATTCCGCCGGAGCGGCGCACTGCTCTGCTTGTAAAAATCTACATGGGTATGAGACCAGGCGGTGTTCTTGTGCTCTCGGAAAAAATAGCCTTCGATAACAAGGCCGAACAAATCCGGCAAACGGCCCTGCATGAATCCTTCAAGCGTGCCCAGGGTTATTCCGAGCTGGAGATCAGCCGGAAACGTGCGGCACTGGAAAATATTCTGACTCCGGAATCATGCGCCACTCATCTTGGTCGATTAAACGGCATCGGCTTCCATGACGCGCAACTCTGGTTTCGCAGTATTAACTTCGCTTCCATGCTGGCATGGAAATAGTTGACTTCAAACATCTGAACCAGATACTAAAGGACCACGATCTATGGGGATGGGGATATGATATTGAAAGAATTAGCAGGCGGTTTTTAGAAAATAATCCACACGGGCACACATCTATCTGGCTGGAAACCATCAGTAAATTTCCTCAACTCAATATAACCGGCAGAGATATAAACAGCCCTGCCATTACCGTTCGTACCGAACAGGACTTTGACCGCGAATCTCTGGAAACGGAACTGAGAAGGATGCTTCCTTGGCGCAAGGGGCCTTTTGATATTCATGGAATTTACATGGATACCGAATGGCGCTCCGACTGGAAATGGCAGCGACTGATCGGAGACATTACACCGCTTGCAGGACGAAAGGTTCTTGATATTGGCTGTGGCAATGGCTACTACCTGTGGCGTATGCTGGGGGCCGGTGCACGTTGCGCGCTGGGCGTTGATCCGGTGCGCCTGTTTGTCGCACAATTTCAGGCCATACGACATTTTATGGGCAGAGACCTGCCTGCCGCCATACTGCCCACCGGCATCGACGAACTGCCTTTTCATATGCCGGCGTTTGACACCATATTTTCAATGGGTGTGCTCTATCACCGCCGCGACCCTCGGGCACATATCGAACGACTCAAATCGCTGCTGCTTTCCGGTGGGGAACTGATACTCGAAACCCTGATTATCGAGAATGATGACATATCCATACTTAAACCCGCGGGACGCTATGCCAAAATGCGCAATGTACACAGGATTCCGTCAATACCATTGTTGCAGCAATGGCTGAAAAATATCGGCATGCAAAATATCAGAATAATTGATATTTCACCGACCACGCCGAACGAACAACGAACAACCGGCTGGATGCCATTTGAGTCATTAAAGGATTTTCTCGACCTGGCGGACCCATCAAAAACCATAGAAGGCTATCCCGCACCGGTTCGCGCCATTATCGCGGCAACTGGGGAATAGCTCGTCAGCGGTCAGGTCGTCAGCTTTCTGTAGATATCGGACACCTTGAGCGGCAGTCGAGTGACATCATCGACCAGCGTATAATTGACCGCGCCGTACATACGCGGCAGATACTCAGGCCCATGTCGGTCTATCGTGATACAGAATGGATGGATGCCGGCATACCGGGCTTCAATTAACGCCTTACGGGTATCTTCAATGCCATAATCACCGCGATAATGGTCAATATCGTCCGGCTTACCATCGGATAGCGTTATCAACATGCGCGTCTTGGCCACCTGTTCCTTTAATAGCTTTGTGAGATGGCGGATAGTCACGCCCATACGGGTATATTCCTGCGGTTCGATATTCGCGATACGCGCCTTCACATCGTCTGTATAACTTTCTGCAAAGGACTTTATTCGGTACAACTCGCATTTTTTACGGGTATTGCCGGAGAAGCCATAAATCGCATAACGGTCGCCAAGGCATTCTAGTGCCTCACACAACAGGATCAGGGACTCACGTTCGGCGTCGTTAATCCAGCCACGGGTTGAACCACTCATATCCACCATAAAAGCAACCGCGATATTCCGTTCACTACGATGCATACGGGTAAACAGCCGATCAGTCATTTCAGCCCCGTCCCTGGCGGCTGCCATGGCCTCAATCAGGGCGTCAATATCGACGTCACTGCCATTGGCCTGGCGTTTTAACAGGCGGTCTTCGTCGCGCATGGCCTCAAATGTTTTACGTAAACGCCCGGTCAGTCCATGATATTTTGCGATGGTATGACGGGCGAACTCACGGTCACCTGGCTCTACCTCCCGTTCACGTAACACACACCAACGCTTGCGGTAATGACCACGTTTTACGTCCCATTCATCATAAAACTCGGCATCTCCTTCGTGCCAGATGCCTTGCCAGGCCTCATCAGGGATGGCCTCGTGGAACAGGGTCGGGTCATACTCGCCGTCACCCGCCGGTGTCAGGTATTCGTCCGGGATTCGGCCGAAATCAAGTTGTATTGACGTGAACAGATTTCGCACCGCTGTCGGCGGTGCAATGGACACATCATCCAGCGTGAGCTCATACATGCCCGGCTCAAGGATATCGTTTTCGTCCCGTTGGCCGGGTTCCCTTGCCTTTTCCTTCAGGCCAAACCTGCGATCCTCCTTTCTCCTGCCATCAGGCGTAACCTCATCGAGCATGTCGGCAAGCTTCAGGCGAAGCAATGCCTTTTCATGTTCGATACGCGCCCGCATGACCTCTTCAGTCTCGTGTAATCGCAGCTCACCCTGGTAGCAAACCGGCGAGGGGAGTTCTGATGCATAAAACCGTTCAACCAGACTGAGCGAGTCCGCCGCGGTGGCATCGGTGTTGCCAAGCAGGGTAAGCCCATCCTGCCATTCCTGCGGGCAGGTTCGCTGTCCCAGCTGATTTTTTATATCCAGCATACGACGATAAAGCCCCGGCAGTTCACGCTCAATACAGGCCTCCAGTCGATAAGTCTCTAACTGATGATACAACGCAATCGCCTTGTCATTATCCTCATACTGCTGCAATACACCAAGCGGTTGGTGGCGAAAGGTACCAAAGCGGGTCTGTGCCCATTGCAAAGTCACGATTGACTTGAACAGATTGAAATTATCCTCTCTGGTTTCCAGGACTGAGACCACTTTCGGCAGATACAGCGTCTCGCTATCCGTATAGGTATGGTCTTTTAATTCAAGTTTTAATTCGCGCCCGGAAAGCCCATGGACAAAATTGCCCAGAACACCGCGTACCTCGCTATAAACGCTGCCTACCTTTCGCTGACGGCTCAGTTCAACATAGTCTTCAACCTGACGTATAACTTCCATGGCGGGGTACAGCCCGGAAGTGTCATAAACGTCAAGCGTATAGACCGCCCATTCCTCAATGGTCTGACGATCCATATCGTCAATGACCCGCACGACATTGGCAATAAACTGATGCGCCAACTCCACCTGGGTACTCGCCAGACTCTTTCCCCAGGCGAGTATAAAACTCTGATGCCGTTCTTCCAGCGGCAACAATACCCGGGCAAGCTCATCCGTACGTATAAACGTAAATTCGGCTTCCAGATATTCATCAAGCCGCGCGATAATCTCCTGCTCAGTCAGTTTCACTCAAGTACCTCTGAACCAGCTACAGGATGCCGGCAGTAATCGTTATTCACGGAAATTCAGTAGGAGACAGCGTCATTCATGGAATGCGGCTTTTAATTACACCATAATTTAAGGAAGCTCTGAACCGGTCCATCCTGGGCCTGAGCAAAGCACGGGCGGACTCATTGCCGGGCTTGTCCAGAATTTCTCCGGATGAACGCGCATAATGAACGCTGTAATCGCACCCGCCAAGGGGCAGCCTGTCGATTTCCATGAAGATCGGTTATTCACCAGACTTTCAGGCATTTAACCGGCGTCTGGTGGGTGGACTGATTGTTTGCAATACTGTTCTGCCATGCCGTAGTTTCGGCCTCCAACCTCTGCTACAATGGTTCACTCGACATTATCCCAAGTGCTAGAGGCACTGGTCAAATACAATGATTGTCAAGGAACTGGAATACGATATAGAAAACGATCTATGGGGCTTGATTGATAGTGCCATATGATCAGTTACTCATGGTTGCAATATTATTCATGATGTTTATGGCCTCTTGGGCCATAACGTATCATTTATCGTGCAGCCAATCAAAGCTGCGGATTATGGACGAACCAAACAGCCGCTCCCTGCATACAACGCCGACCCCTCGGACAGGAGGACTGGCTATTTATATCACTGTACTATCGGGTATTTTTTGTAACTACTTCATGTACGATCAGGCATCGCTTTTAATATTGTATGGCTTGCTGGCTACCATGCTGACGATAGTTGCTTTTGCGGACGACCTCTATGATTTATCCGCCCTTATAAGATTGATTGTCCATGTGGTAGTGGCTGGATATATCGTGTGGAAAGGTATGGTGCTTTCTGTAATATCATTTCCCGGAATTCAATGGGCACTTGCAGACTGGTTATCGATTATGGTGACCATCATATACATTGTCTGGATTATCAATTTGTATAATTTCATGGACGGCATGGATGGGCTTGCCGGCGGCATGTCTGTTATTGGTTTCGGCACTTACGCCGTATTGTCCTATATCAAGGGCGACGATTTGTTGTTATTTATGAGTTTAGGCCTGACTGTATCGACCGCAGGATTTCTTCGCTATAATCTGCCGCCTGCAAAGATATTTATGGGCGATGTGGGTTCTTGTTTGCTTGGTTTTTCGGTTGCCATATTATCCCTGTATGCGCATAATGAAGATGTTATCCCTATCTGGTTGTCAGTTATTATTTTCTCCCCTTTTATTATTGATGCATCGCTGACGTTGATTAAGCGCATATATCGAAGAGAAAGATTCTGGCAGGCTCATAAAAGCCATTATTTTCAAATAACAGTTCGGTCAGGGTGGGGACATACCAAGACGGTACTTGCCGAGTACATCATTATGCTGACTGTCTCTTTATGTGCGATATTCATCATTGATGCGGAGGTTTCTGTCCAGATAATCGTTTTTTCACTTTTATTAATGGCTTATATGATGATTATTTTTTTGATAGAAACCAAACTCATAAAATACCTGAGGACAGAGGAAACACCTTGAAGCAATATTCAGGAAAACGCTTTGTGTTATTTTTACATGATATTACGGCGGCACCGATATCATCATGACACAATCGACCATCAGCAAGGCCGTTTTTCCTGTTGGCGGGCTTGGCACTCGTTTTCTGCCGGCAACCAAAGCGATTGCAAAGGAGATGCTGCCCATAGTGGATAAGCCATTAATCCAGTACGCAGTTGAAGAAGCGATGGAGGCGGGCTGCACCAATATGATTTTCATAACCGGACGAACTAAAAGATCCATTGAAGATCATTTTGATGCGGCTGTAGAGTTGGAAAACGAACTGGAGATAAAACAAAAGACCGAGCTCCTGGAGATTATCCGCAACATTATTCCATCGTATGTAAGCTGTAGTTTCATACGACAATCCCATCCTCGGGGTTTAGGTCATGCGGTATTATGCGCCAGACCGATTGTCGGCAATGATCCCTTTATGGTGGTACTGTCGGATGACATGATTGATTCTGAAACAGGCTGTTTGAAACAGATGATCGATGTACAGCGCCAGACCGGTGGTAATATGATCGCAGTAGATGAAGTGCCCATGGAAAATATCACGGCTTATGGTGTAGTTGATGTTGATAACACCGAAAGTAATCCTATGCGCCTGCAACACATTATCGAGAAACCATCGCAGACACAAGCACCATCAAATCTGGCCGTTATCGGGCGCTATATTCTGCAACCCGGGATATTCCCTATCCTCGAAAAGATCAGACCAAGCATTGGCAGTGAAATCCAGTTAACCGATGCCATAGAAATCCTGGCCCGGCAGCAGGCTGTTCATGCCTTCCGCTTTGACGGAACCCGATATGACTGTGGGTCGAAACTTGGCTTCTTAAAAGCGATGGTCAAGTATGCGATGAAACATCCGGACCTGGCTGGCGACTTCAAGAAGTATCTTAAGTCTACGGTCGGGGCTGCGGATGAAACGAAAAAGGCCACATAAAGAGGCCTTTTCGTTGAATGGCTCCCCCGGCCGGGCTCGAACCAGCGACCCAATGATTAACAGTCATTTGCTCTACCAACTGAGCTACAGGGGATTGGTAAGAGAATTAATCCTACTGAAACAGCGTGATTTTCGCAATCCCTGGAAGATATTTTTTACTAATTCCGGAGGGGAGCCTGATTTAATCAGAACCCCCTTAAGTCAATGCAGATAATATCCTTTGAACTGCGGATTCCAGGTTCTCCATACTGGTTGCAAAAGATACGCGAAAATTACCCGGAGAACCAAAGGCGCTGCCCGGCACGATTGCAACACCTCCTTCATTAATCAGAAAAGAAGCCAACTCAAGGTCATTTTCCAAATCGGGCTTATTCGCTATTGCCTCGCTGGCATTGGGGAAAGCATAAAAAGTGCCATCGCCGGTCAGACAGGATATTCCCAGGATCTGGTTAAAGGCATCAACGACGTAATCATGACGCCTTTTGAATTCAGCAACCATACTGGCAACACATGTCTGACTGCCGTTCAGGGCCGCTACAGATGCCGCTTGGGAAATTGAAGTCGGATTGGACGTACTTTGCGACTGTATCTTTTTCATTGCCTTAATAATTTCAGCGGGGCCACCGGTATAACCGATACGCCAGCCTGTCATGGCATACGCTTTGGATACGCCATTGAGTACTATAGTGCGGTCCAGCAGGTCGGGACAGGCCATGGCGATATTGCAGAAAGGCTCCTCACCCCAGACAATATATTCATATATATCGTCCGTTGCGATGAGTACCTGTGGATAGCGACGTAGGACCTCACCTAATGCCTCCAGTTCCGCACGGGTATAGGAAGCGCCTGTCGGGTTAGATGGGCTGTTGATGATAAAAAGCCGGGTTTTATTCGTGATGGTCGAATCCAGTTGTTCCGGTGTAATTTTGAAGCGTTGTTCCATACCCGCTTCTAAAATAACGGGGACACCGTCTGCCAGTAACGTCATATCCGGGTAGGAGACCCAGTAAGGGGCAGGAATAACAACCTCGTCACCGGGATTGATAATGGCCTGACATAGATTGTAAAAACTGTGTTTAGCCCCACATGAAACCAGGATTTGATCTCCAGCGAACTCAAGGCCGTTGTCACGCTTGAACTTGTCAATAATGGCGGACTTCAGTTCTGCTGTACCGTCAACGGCAGTATATTTGGTAAGTCCGGACTGTATCGCCTCAATAGCCGCTGACTTGATATGTTCCGGAGTGTCAAAATCCGGTTCACCGGCACCCAGACTTATAACATTGTTCCCCCGGGCACGCAGCTCGGCGGCCTGAGCGGTAATCGCCAGGGTCGGTGAAGGCCTGACCTTTTGGACGCGATTTGAAAGTATCTTGGACAAAGTATGCTACCTTAATATTTATTTTGAATGCGGGCACGAAAGCCAGTGCCTATCATACTGGAATCCGTGTCCGATAATAAAGCATTAAAAACTGAAATATGTCTGAATATACAACAGAGCACAAAGAATTTTCCTTGCACAGCGAGTTTCAGCCGGCCGGCGATCAGCCCGGTGCCATTGATGCGCTGATTGACGGTTTGGAAAGCGGCCTTGCCCATCAAACTTTATTGGGGGTAACGGGGTCCGGTAAGACCTTTACGGTGGCCAATGTCATCCAGCGTGTGCAACGCCCGGCGATTGTGCTTGCGCCCAATAAAACCCTGGCGGCCCAGTTATATGGCGAAATGAAAGATTTTTTCCCGGATAATCGAGTCGAGTACTTTGTCTCTTACTACGATTATTATCAGCCGGAAGCCTACATACCTTCAAGCGATGTTTACATAGAAAAAGACAGCGCGATCAATGAACATATTGAGCAGATGCGATTGTCGGCAACCAAGGCATTACTGGAGCGTTCGGATGCCATAATCGTAGCGTCAGTTTCCTCCATATACGGCCTGGGTGATCCGCGGGCCTACCTCAGCATGGTTCTGCATCTGGCCCGGGGGCATAAGATCAGCCAGCGGGAAATTCTACGTCAACTGGCTGCCCTGCAGTATGAACGAAATAGTATTGAGCTGCATCGTGGCACCTTTCGGGTGCGTGGTGATGTCATTGACATTTTTCCGGCGGAGTCAGAACAGGATGCCGTTCGGGTCGAGTTATTTGATGATGAAGTTGAGAATCTGAGCTGGTTTGATCCTCTGACCGGTCACGTGCAGAGAACCGTACCGCGTCTGACCATTTACCCGACCAGCCACTATGTAACCTCACGAGACCGAATTATTAACGCCATCGAAAAGATTCGAGAGGAGCTTAGAGAGCGTCTGGAACAGCTCAACTCACAGAACAAGCTGGTTGAGGCGCAACGGCTGCAACAACGCACACTCTATGATATCGAAATGATGTATGAACTGGGTCACTGCAAGGGAATCGAGAATTACTCACGTGCGCTGACCGGCAGGGTGCCCGGTGAACCGCCCCCCACCTTATTTGACTACCTGCCGGACAATGCGATCATGATTATTGACGAAAGTCATGTCACGATACCTCAGATAGGTGGAATGTATCGAGGCGACCGCTCCCGCAAGGAAAGCCTGGTGGAATATGGATTTCGGCTACCTTCGGCCCTGGACAACCGGCCATTGAAGTTTGATGAGTTTACGGCACGTTCGCCGCAGGCGATTTATGTATCGGCAACTCCCGGGCCATACGAACTGGCAAAGAACCCCGAAGTGGTGGAACAGGTCGTCAGACCGACGGGACTGATTGACCCGGAGGTCGAGGTTCGGCCCGCAGGCAGTCAGGTTGATGACGTAATGTCTGAAATTCATCTTCGGGTACAAGCCAGTGAGCGCGTATTGATTACCACCCTAACCAAGCGCATGGCAGAAGATTTGACAGAGTATCTGGGCGAGCATGGCATCCGTGTACGCTATCTACACTCTGATATTGACACCGTGGAACGGGTGGAAATTGTTCGAGGACTGAGAGCCGGCGAATTTGATGTACTGGTAGGAATCAACCTGCTTCGTGAAGGGCTCGATATGCCGGAGGTTTCACTGGTGGCGATTCTTGATGCCGATAAAGAAGGCTTCCTGAGATCGGAAGGATCACTCATTCAGACCATCGGGCGGGCTGCTCGTAACGTAAACGGCAAGGCGATCTTATACGCCGACAGGCTGACCGGCTCCATGAAAAGGGCCATTAATGAAACCGAGCGGCGCCGGACAAAGCAGACCGCACATAATAAAAAATACGGCATTACGCCGCAATCCGTGAAAAAGAAGATCAGAGACATTATGGAAGCAGCTCCCGGCAGGGGTTCGGGATATATCAGGAAAAAATCCAAAGGACTGAAAGCGGCCGAAATGCAAAGAAACTATTCAACCATGTCGCCCGATGAGCTGGCAAAACAGATCAGGCAACTGGAGCACAAGATGTATCAACACGCCCGCGACCTTGAATTTGAGCAGGCTGCTGCCATCAAAGATCAGATTAACCATATTAACGAAAACTTTGTTGGCGCCTGATTTGCGCGGGTATTAAGCCAGGACGATGCAGAATAAGACAGATTTGCGACCTTGGCAGGCCAGGAAATCAGCTGGCCTGTGAATGTAATCGAGATCCCGGATGATGACACTGACCTGGAAACATTCATGCAGGCCGCTTGATTTTGTCTCATCGGTACTGAATTTGGACAAGACATTGACAATAGACATATTTTTGGTATCTTCGTGCGTTTATTTTCAGACTTCAGACGCGTAGCTCAGTTGGTTAGAGCATCACCTTGACATGGTGGGGGTCGTTGGTTCGAATCCAATCGCGTCTACCAATCTCATGTTCATGCGATCTTGCGTAGGGGTCGCCACTGAAGAGGATAACACATGCCGAAAATCACTCTCCCGGATGGTAGTCAACGCCAATTTGATCATCCCGTAACGGTAACGCAGGTCGCTCAGGATATTGGTTCAGGCCTTGCCAGAGCAACTCTGGCGGGTAAGGTCAATAATAAGATGGTTGATACATCTTACCTTATTGAGGAGGATATTGAGTTATCGATTATTACCAACAAAAGCGAGGAAGTGCTCGAACTGATTCGTCATGACGCGGCGCATGTCATGGCTCAGGCAGTGCAGGAATTATATCCCGGCACACAGATTACCATAGGTCCGGCGATAGAAAACGGCTTCTACTACGATTTTGTTCGGGAACAGCCGTTCACTCCGGATGACTTACTCAGGATAGAAGCCAGGATGAATGAAATTGTGGGTCGTGACCTGCCGATAGCGCGAGAGGAGCTCAGTCGTGAACAAGCGATCAGAATGTTTCAGGAGATTGGAGAGGAGTACAAGGTTCAGATCATCGAAGCCATTCCTGAAGGAGAGAAGATATCAATATATCGCCAGGGCGACTGGTTTGATGTTTGCCGTGGCCCACATCTTCCCAGCACAGGCAAATTACCGAAAGCCTACAGGCTGATGAAGGTTGCCGGAGCGTACTGGCGTGGCGACTCCAATAATGAAATGCTACAGCGTATTTATGGTACCGCCTGGGTCGATAAAAAACAGCTCAGGCAATATCTGCATCAGCTGGAGGAAGCGGAAAAGCGGGACCATCGCAGGATTGGTAAAAAACAAAACCTTTTCCACATGCAGGAAGAGGCACCGGGCATGATTTTCTGGCATGATAAAGGTTGGATAATTTATAAAACTATTGAAAGCTACATGAGAGAAAAGCTCTTCGCTCATGGTTATAAAGAGATCAATACACCTCAGGTAATTGATTACTCTTTATGGGAAAAATCGGGACATGTGTCCAAGTTCGGTGATGACATGTTTTCCGTCCAATCTGAAGGGAGAAATTTCGCTATCAAACCCATGAACTGCCCGTGTCATATACAGGTATTCAATCAGGGATTAAAAAGTTACCGTGATTTACCGCTGCGACTTGCGGAATTCGGTTCATGTCACCGTAACGAGCTTTCAGGCGCGTTACACGGATTGATGCGTGTACGCGGCTTCACTCAGGATGACGCGCATATCTTTTGCACCGAAGAACAGATCCGGTCAGAGGTTTCCGATTTTATAGATCTTCTTCATGAAGTATATTTTGACTTTGGTTTTGAAAAAATAGTCTATCGGCTTTCCACTCGCCCGGAACAACGAGTAGGCAGTGATGAAAACTGGGACAAGGCGGAAAAGGCATTGGCGGATGCCATGGATAGCCACCATTTGCCTTGGGAAAAGCTGCCTGGAGAAGGTGCTTTCTATGGTCCAAAAATAGAATTTTCAATGAAAGATTGCATAGGTAGAATATGGCAATGTGGCACAATACAAGTGGATTTTTCGATGCCTGGCCGATTAGACGCGCACTATGTCGATGAGCATAGTGAAAAGCAGGTTCCTGTAATGTTGCACAGGGCAATTCTAGGATCTTTTGAACGCTTCATAGGGATACTTATAGAAAACCATGCGGGTTCATTGCCTGTTTGGCTATCGCCTGTACAGGTGACCGTAATCAACATCACAGGCAAGCATGAAGAGTATGCCGGACAGGTTCGAGATACGCTTGTTAAGCGTGGTATAAGAGCTGAAACCGATCTCAGAAATGAAAAGATTGGCTTAAAAATACGCGAGCTTAGTATGCAGCGTGTTCCCTTTCAACTGGTAGTGGGCGATAAAGAAATGAAAGAAGAGACCATATCTGTGCGCACACGAAATGGTAAAGATATGGGCAGTATGACTGTGAAGACTTTTATCGAAAGTCTCGTTCGGGAAATTGACAGCTATGGCCGCATCGGGCTGGAGGATTGAATCTGATGAAGAAAGCATTAATTACAGGTATCACAGGCCAGGATGGCTCTTATCTTGCTGAGTTTCTGTTGGATAAGGGATATGAAGTGCATGGGATCAAGCGTCGTGCATCCTCTTTTAATACCCAGAGAATAGATCATCTTTATGAAGATTCGCATGTACAAAACCAGCGTCTTATTCTTCATCACGGAGATTTGACAGATAGTTCAGGTCTTATTCACATTATTCAGCGAGTCAAGCCTGATGAGATATACAATCTGGCTTCTCAATCCCATGTGGCGGTGAGTTTTGAGTTGCCTGAGTACACGGCCGATGTTGTTGGTATTGGTGCCTTACGTGTCCTGGAGGCAATTCGTATTCTTGGACTGGAGAATAAGACACGCTATTACCAGGCATCAACATCAGAGCTTTATGGTCTGGTTCAGGAAATTCCACAGAAAGAAACCACTCCGTTTTACCCACGAAGCCCATATGCGGTTGCAAAACTATATGCCTACTGGATAACGATAAACTACAGGGAGGCCTATGGAATTTTTGCCTGCAACGGGATTTTATTTAACCATGAATCGCCAAGGCGCGGCGAAACATTCGTTACCCGAAAGATTACTCGTGGTTTATCCCATATCGCACACGGTCTGGAAAAGTGTCTTTATGTAGGAAATATGGATACGCGAAGAGACTGGGGTCATGCCAGAGACTATGTGCGCATACAATGGATGATGCTTCAACAGGATCAGCCGCAGGACCTTGTTATCGCTACGGGTAAGCAGATGGCTGTAAGGGATTTTATTCGCATGTCAGCCTCTGAGCTGGGCATTATTTTGAGATTTGAGGGCGAAGGTCTGGACGAAATTGGTATTGTTGAACGTGTTACTGGAGATGATGCGCCCGCGCTATGTGCCGGAGATAAAATAGTAGCGGTTGATTCGCGTTATTTTCGTCTTACTGAAGTAGACACATTGCTTGGTGATCCCGCTAAAGCCAGAGATGAACTGGGCTGGGTCCCGGAAATTACCGTTGAAGAAATGTGCAGGGAGATGATGGCCGAGGATATTAAAGACGCCAGACGACATGCTTTTTTAAAAGAGCACGGCTATTTTCCTCAGCTTTCTGTAGTCGCTCGGGATTAGCTATCTGCCATGATGGATAAAACTTTTTTTGTTGCCGGGCATCGAGGAATGGCGGGAAGCGCGATTGTCAGGCAATTGAAAAATAGAGGATATAAAAACATTCTCACGGTCTCGCGTCAGGAATGTGACCTGACCAAACAGGAAGAGGTATCGGTTTTTTTTCAGAAACATGAGATTGATACCGTCTATCTGGCTGCTGCAAAAGTAGGTGGTATACATGCAAATAACACTTATCCTGCCGAATTTATTTATCAGAACCTGATGATTGAAGCAAACATTATACATGCCGCGCATTATAACGACGTGAATAATGTTCTTTTTCTGGGTTCCTCATGTGTTTATCCGTGTTGCGCCGAACAACCAATGCGTGAAGATGCGTTACTGGCCGGTTTGTTGGAGCCAACCAATGAGCCATATGCCATTGCAAAAATTGCAGGCATTAAATTATGCGAAAGCTACAGTCGTCAATATGCACGTAACTATCGTAGTATAATGCCGGCCAATCTCTATGGGCCTTATGATAATTTTCATCCGGAAAACTCCCATGTAATACCCGCGTTATTAAGACGATTTCATGAAGCCGTAGTTAAGGAGTACCGTGAAATCGTCATCTGGGGGAGTGGCAAGCCCATGCGGGAATTTTTACATGTAGATGACATGGCAGCGGCAGGTATATTTGTCATGGAGCTTGACTCAGAAATGTACAAAGCGAATACGCAGCCAATGGTCTCCCATATTAATGCTGGTAGCGGAGTTGACTGTACAATAAAAGAACTGGCCGGGATTATTGCAAAAGTGACCGGGTTTGATGGATTACTGATTTTTGACGATAGCAAACCTGACGGAGCACCTCGGAAATTAATGGATGTATCCAAGTTAAGATCATTAGGCTGGCGGCCATCCATTTCATTAGAGGATGGCTTAAAACAAACCTATCAATGGTATCTGTCCAATTTAGAGGAACTCAGGGTTTCCTGAGATACTAAAAATGACGATCACGTTCATGATGTTTGTGGAATAGCGATCAGGCGTTTTTTCTGACCATATACGTATAATAGTTACACGAGGCAAAAAACGTATCATCTTCCCTCATGTGATTCAACATCATAAGCCAGTTATCAACGTCTTGCCGTGTCATCAATCCTCCGGCGGGGACAAAGGGCGCATAGGTTTCAGCAAAAGACATGAAGTAGCTGGTTCCGCCGATTTCCGAAACTACATCCGCCATGGCTTCGGTAATTTCAAAACCCTGCTCAGGCAGTATGCGAATCAGATCTCTCATGATGGCCGGACTGCTGAATGCAGCGGTTGCCAGCGCATGGTCCATCATACGGCCGAATTCGTGGTCAGGAACGGCATAGGTCAGCGATGTATAATCGCCATCGAATACAACCAGTGTGCCGCCATCGTGCAATACACGTGACAGCTCCCGAATTACGGATACAGGGTCCGTCACGTGACTGATCAGCGTGTGCGCGATGGCGATATCAAAGGTGTTGTCTGCAAAATCGAGCCGGTGAGCATCACAAACCTGAAACTTGATGCGTCCGTCAACTTTTTCCCGGGCGGCAAAGTCCCTTGCCGCCTCAATAAACACAGGGCTTTGATCGACCCCGGTTATTCTCCCGGAAAAGTTCTGCTTTTTTGCCAGCGCCCGGGCCACCGCCCCTGTGCCGCATCCCGCCTCCAGTACCGATGCCGATTCTGAGAAGTCCAGCTTTTCCGCGTACTGGTGGAACAGGCGGGTAAAGGCCTCATCCCGTGCACGACCTTCCAGGCGATTTATGATTCGCCCGCTTGTCTCGTCATCCAGTTCATAGGAAATCCGGTGCGGGTCCTGTGTACCCATAGTGTTCCCTCCGTTACGCCCGTTCATGGTATCGCAGTTTTCGTCCAATTCCAGCCTTAATACCGTCGCTTTCACCGCAAGGCCCTGGCTTATTTCGACGAATTGCCGCTTTACGGTGCCATCATTCTGATATTATGCGCAAACAGCCATTGTTTAGGAGAGATGAAGATGGGTTTTAGTGGCATTGGTCCCGGTTCAATCATTTTGATTCTGCTGATTGTAATTCTGCTGTTTGGTACGAAAAAATTACGCAACATCGGCACGGACCTGGGTGGAGCAATCAAAAACTTCAAGAAGTCGCTGAAAGAAGGTGAAGACCAGCCCTCAACGGATTCCCTTGAAAGCATGGCGGACAGCAAGTTCGACGAGGAAAAGGCGACTGAAAAGAAAGAACAGGCTTAGTCCCTTCAGGCTGCGCGCGGCCTTGCCTATACGGCAGCGTTTCGGCTTCGTGAGTTAATTCTACCCATGTTTGATTTCGGTTTTTGGGAGATCATCATGATCCTGCTGGTCGGTCTGGTTGTGATCGGTCCGGAGCGCCTGCCCGGTTTCGCCCGCACGGTCGGCCTGTGGGTCGGCAAGGTCAGGCGTTTTGTCACCCACGCGAAATCTGAGATCAACAAAGAATTGGCGGCTGAAGAACTGAAAAAGGTTCTCGACAAACAAGATGCCATGGACGATGTTTACGAAATTATTGAAGAGACCCAAAAAGCGGTCGGCGAAGTCAAACAGAGCTTGAATAATGGCATCAAAACCGATACCCCGCCGGAGACCGGCAACAACACATCCGATAGCAGGGCCGAGCAACCCACTCAAAAACCTGCTTCCCGGGAGCATATTGAGCCGTGAGCCAGTCTGAGGACGGCCCCGAGCTGCCGGATACCGAAGCCGGATTCATCTCGCACCTGATCGAGCTGCGTGACCGCCTGCTGCACATCGTAATCCTCCTGGCGTTGTTTTTTGCGGCGATATTCCCCTTTGCCAATGACGTTTACAATCTTCTGGCGACGCCTTTGCTGGCACATATGCCGCAGGGCTCCAGCATGATTGCCGTTGAGGTCGTGTCGCCCTTTCTTACGCCGTTGAAAATGGCCATGTATGCCTCGCTGATGCTGGGCATGCCCTATCTGCTTTACCAGATATGGGCCTTTGTGGCACCCGGCCTGTACCATAATGAAAAACGTCTGGCTGTCCCGTTACTCATCTCCAGCGTCATATTGTTTTATGCTGGCGTGGCTTTCGCCTATTTTGTTGTCTTCCCTCTGGTATTTAGCTTCCTGGTCAGCGTTGCCCCAGAGGGTGTCGCCGTTATGACCGATATTAACAAGTACCTCGATTTTGTCCTGGCGCTGTTTTTAGCCTTCGGGCTGGCGTTCGAGGTGCCGATAGCAACCATTATTTTAATTGCCATGGGCATTACAACGGCTGAATCACTCACTAAAAAGCGTCCTTATATCATTGTCGGCGCCTTTGTCGTCGGGATGCTGCTAACGCCGCCGGATATTATCTCACAGATCATGCTCGCATTGCCGATGTGGCTGTTATTTGAAGCCGGTATCATCATGTCGCATATTCTGATCAAGCCCAAAGGTGATGACGATGACAATGAGCAATACCTGGCAGATGCCGATGAAGGCGGCAGCGCCTCTCACGGCACGGCCCAACCTGCCGCCGTAGCTACCGGCGCCACAGCAACGGCCGAAGCCGATGAAAAACCCGCCGAAGCAACTAAACCAAGGGACTACAGCGTCGCCGCATATCCGGATGATTACAAGCCGCTGTCTTGGGAGGAGATGGAAGAAGAGCTCGACAGGGCTTCCGAATGGGACGGTGACAATGAAGATGAAGAGGACAATTCCCCCGGAATGGGACCTGATAGCAACCGGCCCGGAAATTAATTGTCCGAGAGTTTGGGTGATATAAGGAAGCCCCCGTTGAAAATGTGCCGAAATCCCACGGAAACCGATGATGATAGCCATGGTGACTGCAAAAATGACGATGATGACAACTAAATCCAGCCGTAATCTCGTTGCTTTCCTGCTACCGATCTTGCTCGCATTTTCAGCAAATGCCTGCGCAAATGCTACAGCGCCGTCTGTCAACCAGCTACGCAATCACCCTTCGCCATATCTCGCCCTGCACGGCAACGATCCCGTCGCCTGGCAGGACTGGTCTGAAAAGGCAGTCCAACGCGCCAGGCAGGAAAACAAACTGATCTTTATTTCCAGCGGCTACTTTTCCTGTCATTGGTGTCACGTCATGCAGCGCGAAAGCTTTTCCGACGCAACCGTGGCCGAGCAACTGGGCAGTTTGGTTGTCGCTGTAAAAATCGACCGCGAATTACAGCCTGCTCTTGATGCCTGGCTGATCGACTTTACCGAGCGCACGGCAGGACAGGCCGGTTGGCCCCTGAACGTCTTTCTCACCCCCGATGGCTACCCGTTGATCGGCATGACCTATCTGCCCAAAGAGAATTTTCTCAACGTTATTGGTCGGCTCCGGCAGCACTGGGTTGAGGAAGAAAGCGGGCTGCGGGAGATTGCACTAAACGCCTTCAACGCCATGAAGCCTGAGCGACAAACCTATTCAACGCGCCTGCCGCAAATCGGAATGGACGAACCTTTGGTGAAGGCGCAGATACAGCAGGCCCTCACCCAGGCGGACAGTATCTCAGGCGGATTTGGCGATCAGAACAAGTTTCCCATGTCTCCGATCCTGCTCTCCCTGCTGGAAAGCCAGTGGCGCTTCCCCAATGAGGCGCTGGCCGACTTTTTAACATTGACACTGGATCAGATGGCGGACCTTGGGCTGCGTGATCACATCGGTGGCGGCTTCTACCGCTATACCATTGACCCGGCATGGGACATACCGCACTTCGAGAAAATGCTGTATGACAATGCCATGCTGGTCAAGGTCTATCTACGGGCAGCCGCTATCCTGAATCAGCCTCATTACCGTGACATAGCCTATGACACACTGGACTTTCTGATTCGTGAAATGCAGGCCGGTAACGGCGGCTTCCATGCCAGTCTTTCCGCAGTTGATGACAAAGACATTGAGGGAGGGTATTACCTGTGGCAGCTCAGTGAGCTTGAAACCCTGCTGACTGCAGACGAGTTTACCGTCGCCGAACTGATCTGGGGGGCACGGGGAGCGCCCTACCTTGAGGCGGGCCACCATTTAAAACAGGTCGCCAGCCCCACAGAGGTTGCAGCAAGTATCCGGCTGCAACCCGCCGAAGTGAAAAAACGACTGGCATCTGCCAGGAAAAAGCTGTTTGAAGCCCGGCAGAATCGCATACTGCCGGTTGACAGCAAGGTGCTGGCAGCCTGGAACGGCCTGCTACTGGAAAGCCTGAGCATGGCAGCCGAGGGCAATAACCGGTATCGCCCGTATGCCGAAAGGCTTTATCAATTACTCGCTCGCCAGCTATGGGATGGCACTCAGTTACGGCGTTTTATGTATGACGGCAAACCGGCCGGTCGGGTCAGCCTGGAAGACTATGCCTACGTCTCCGCCGGCATGGCGGCCTGGGCGGAGACCTCCGGGGATGACACAGCCCGGGAAACAGCAAACCGGATCGCTTCAGCGGCATTGAAACGGTTCCATAATCGGCATGGCTGGCAGCCGTCCGAGAAACTGATAATTCCCTACGACGCCCGGGAGCTGATACTGGCAGAAGGCACCATGCCTTCCCCATCGGCCACCTTGCTGCGTACTTTAATCCGCATTGCGCGACACCATAAAGACGGGGAACAAATCTCCGGTCTGGCCGCAATGATGGATATTGAAAACAGCGCCTTGTTTACCGCTCCGCTGTGGTATGGCAGTCATCTCAATCTGATATCTGAAACGATTGAGGCCATGCATCCACAGCTTCACCCTGATAATCGTCCATTCTAATTTTCGCCATGCGGATAACTGATTCAGGATATGGCCAATCTCCCGACAGTCAAACAGCTCCGCTACCTGATAGCCCTGGAAAAGCACGGCCATTTTGGCAAAGCCGCCGAAGCCTGTTACGTCAGCCAGTCCGCTTTCAGCGTCGCCATTCAGGCGCTTGAGTCCATCCTCGATGTAAAGCTGGTTGACAGAACCAACCGTTCGGTAATATTCACCACGATAGGCCGGCAGATTACCGCCCAGGCGCGCTTATGTCTGTTTGATCTGGAAGGTCTGGTCGATATTGTGAAGGAACAGCGCGAGCCGTTATCCGGCGAACTGCGCTTTGGGGTCATACCCACCATTGCACCTTTTATGCTGCCTGAAATTCTACCGGGTATCCGAAGGCAATTCCCCAGACTGGACCTCTATATCCGTGAGAATCAGACCCAACTGCTTTACGAGGAACTCATGCGCGGCGGCCTTGATCTCATTCTGATTGCCTTGCCCTATGAACTGAAAAACATCCGCACCATGTCATTGCTTGAGGATCGGTTTCTGCTTGCGGCTCATAAGAAAACCCGATTACTGGATGGCCCCGGCGACTTCCGGGTCAACAGGATCGGGAAGGGAGATATACTGCTACTCGAAGAAGGACATTGTTTAAGAGATCACATCCTTTCCGCGCTGCATCTTCATAACCGGGACAAACTGAATAAATTTGCAGCCACCAGCCTGCATACACTCATCCAGATGGTCGATAGTGATCTGGGCATCAGTTTTGTGCCTGAAATGGCGCAAAACTCCTCTCTTATCAGGGGCACCAATGTTGCGCTTTATCCGATGAGCGAAACCTACGTGCGTAAAATTGCCCTCGCCTGGCGTGTCAGCAGTGCCCGGAGCGATGAGTTTACCCGTCTGGGCGAGTTCATGGGGGACAAAATGCTCAATCAACCCGTCAACTGAACGGGCCATTCCGGTTTGCTTCAGGTGACCGGCCGGTAGGATCCTTATATCGCTGGCATCCCGGAACGGGGCCGGATTATGTGGAGGCACACATCGGAAACCCTTGTGTTTCCCGAGCATCATAATAGCTCTGCGCGACGGCCCGGGACAGTGTACGTACCCTCAGGACATAACGCTGACGCTCGGTAATCGAAATGGCATGCCGCGCATCCAGCAGATTAAACGTATGCGAGGCCTTCAGTACCTGCTCATAAGCTGGCAACGTCAGACCCGCTTCAATCAATCTGGCACTTTCCTTTTCATATTGATCGAACAGTACAAACAGAAAATTCACATCGGCTTGCTCAAAGTTATAAGCCGACTGCTCAATCTCATTTTGATGAAAAACATCGCCATAAGTAACCGGCTTTCGAGGGTCATCAACCCAGACCAGATCATAGACGCTTTCAACCCCCTGCAAATACATCGCGATACGCTCCAGGCCATAGGTAATCTCTCCCGTCACCGGTTTGCAGTCCAGGCCGCCAATCTGCTGAAAATAGGTAAACTGAGTGATCTCCATGCCATTCAACCAGACCTCCCAGCCCAGCCCCCAGGCACCAAGCGTCGGCGACTCCCAGTCATCCTCGACAAATCGTATGTCATGTTCAAGGGGATCAATACCCAACATTTTCAGTGAATCCAGGTACTGGTCCTGAATATTCTGTGGCGACGGTTTCAAAACCACCTGGAATTGATAGTAATGTTGCAGGCGATTGGGGTTCTTGCCGTAACGCCCGTCCGTCGGACGACGAGAAGGCTGCACATAGGCCGCATTCCAGGGCTCCGGGCCAATCGAACGCAAAAAGGTCGCTACATGAAATGTGCCCGCGCCCATTTCCATATCGTAAGGCTGTAAAACAACACAGCCCTTCCCGGCCCAATACTGCTGCAACTGCAGAATAAGATCCTGGAATATTCCGGGTCTCGCCATAGACTCGATCAGATCTGAAAACGCAGAAGTATAACGACATAGGCCGTCTCGATGCGATAAAATCATGCAACTGCCATTTTATACCGCTTCGATCAATGTCAGACCAGACACCCGCTACGCAACACAGGGCCATTGACCCGGTTCAGGCGACCCTGAATCCATGCTCACCGCCGGGGTCGTTGCGGATAATGATCGCCGTGTCATTCCCATGCCGGAACACAGCGATATTATCGAGGCGGGCCAATCGACGTGAACATCAGCCCCCTGCATAAAATGGCCGATTCGGTCGATGCCCAAAAGGCCGTCTGGACTGGTGCAGGCGTCAATCTGGTGCTGTCTATTCTGAAAATCATTACCGGCATTGTCGGCAACTCCGCGGCCCTGCTGGCCGACGGTATTCATTCACTTTCCGACCTTGCCAGCGATGCCCTGATTCTGTTCGCCGCGCACCACGGTGCCCGGCCTGCCGACGAGACCCACCCTTACGGACATCAGCGCATAGAGACCGCTGCCACGGTGATATTGGGAGTTATACTCGTTGCGGTGGCGGTGGGCATTGCCTGGGACGCCATTGACCGGATGATGCAGCCCCGGACTCTGCTGGCACCCCCTGGGGCGTGGGTCATTGTCGTTGCCCTCTTATCGCTGGTCGGCAAGGAATGGCTTTACCAGTACACCATGGCGGTCGCCCGGAGAGTTCATTCCAGATTACTGGAAGCCAATGCCTGGCACCATCGCTCGGATGCCGTCTCTTCATTGATCGTCCTGGTGGGTATTACCGGCGCTATGGTGGGCATTCCTGTCCTGGATGCGGTAGCTGCCGTTATTGTTGCGTTGCTGATTGCCCACATTGCCTGGGGGCTGATGAGCAGTAGTGTCAAGGAACTGGTCGATACCGCCATTGACGATAAAGTTCGGCAGCGAATCACAGCCCTGATTGCACAGACCGATGGCGTCGTTAATCTGCATATGCTGCGCACACGCATGATGGGCGGCAAAATACTGGTTGACGCACATATTCAGGTTCATCCGCGACTGAGCGTTTCCGAGGGGCACCAGATTGCCGAGACAGTGGGGCATCTTCTGAAACATCGCGTTGAACATATGCACGACGTCACCATCCATATCGACCCGGAAAACGACGAGGATGCTTCACTCAACCACCATCTGCCGCTGAGAACCGAACTTCTGAAAGACCTGTCCGGCTCCTGGTCACACATCTCCGCCACTGTCGATATCGAGGAGATCAAACTACATTATCTGGACGGAAAGGTTGAAGTGGAGCTACTATTGCCGTTTCCTGAAGAGGGAGTGGAGGCAGCAAGAGGGATACAGATGGCCTTTGACAAAGTTGCCCGGCGCCACAGGCAGCTATCGGCAATCAAGGTCAGATATGCTTGAGTGCATTATATTAGTGCGCAATCTTTTGCAGATTGCACTATATTGGTTTGCCCTGTACCTCTTCAGGCATCAGATTCAGTCTGTTTACGGCCCTGGTAACTGGCATGGATTCTGCTGCATATCAGGAATCAGGAAAAGACTTTGCACATCCTTCAAATAAACGATTCGGGGAGAAATATGATGTCAACTGACGTTATGAACATGATAAAAGACCAGGACGCCAGGTTTGTTGACCTGCGTTTTTGTGACACTCTGGGCAAGGAACAGCACGTTACCGTGCCTGCCCACACCATTGACGAAGACTTCTTCACAGAAGGCAAAATGTTTGATGGTTCGTCCATAGCCGGCTGGAAAGGCATTAATGAGTCAGACATGATCCTGATGCCTGAGCCGCAAACAGCGGTCATGGACCCATTCGCGGAAGAAGCCTCTCTGATCCTTCGTTGCGATATTCTTGAACCCTCCACAATGGAAGGTTACGGACGCGATCCGCGCTCTGTTGCCAAGCGCGCCGAAGCCTACCTGAAATCCACCGGTATCGGGGATGCGGCTTTCTTTGGTCCTGAGCCTGAATTTTTCGTATTCGACGATGTTCGCTGGAGTGCTGGTATGAGCGGTTCTTTTGTCAAAATTGACTCCGAGGAAGCCGCCTGGAACTCCGAGCGGGCTTACGAAGACGGCAACACCGGTCATCGCCCCGGCGTAAAAGGCGGTTATTTCCCGGTTCCTCCGGTTGATTCATTACACGACATGCGTGCTGCCATGTGCCTGGTTATGGAAGAGATGGGCATAGTCACCGAAGTACATCACCATGAAGTAGCGACTGCCGGTCAGTGCGAAATCGGCACCAGATTCAATACCCTGGTGCGTCGTGCCGACGAAGTGCTGATTCAAAAGTACGCGACTCATAACGTCGCCCATTCCTATGGCAAGACCGCGACATTCATGCCCAAGCCACTGGTTGGTGACAATGGTTCCGGTATGCACGTTCATCAGTCTATTGCCAAAGATGGTGAAAATATCTTTGCCGGCGACAAATATGGCGGCCTGTCTCAGGAAGCCATGTGGTATATCGGCGGCATCTTCAGACACGCCCGTGCGATTAACGCCTTTGCGAACGGTACTACCAACAGCTACAAACGCCTGGTCCCGGGTTTCGAAGCCCCAGTGCTGCTGGCCTATTCAGCCCGCAACCGCTCCGCTTCAGTTCGTATTCCATGGGTCGCCAATCAAAAGGCACGTCGTATCGAGCTGCGTTTCCCTGACTCCGCGGCCAATCCCTACCTGACATTTGTTGCCATGATGATGGCCGGCCTGGACGGCATCCACAATCAGATTGATCCGGGTGCCCCCGCAGATAAAGACCTATATGACCTGCCGCCGGAAGAAGAAAAGGAGATCCCCACTGTAGCGCACTCGCTGGACCAGGCCCTGGAAGCACTTGATGCAGACCGTGGCTTCCTGAAAGCCGGGGGCGTTATGACCGATGACCTGATTGACGGTTATATCGAACTCAAGATGGAAGAAGTAACCCGTATGCGCATGACAACACATCCGATTGAGTTTGATATGTACTATAGCTGCTAGCAGGTGGTTGAAATTCGCTCAGGCGAGTGCGAGACAAGGCAAAAAAGGCCGAAAAAGCGCAGTTTACCCAGAGTCAATGAGCATTTTGAGATCATTTTTAACGCCGTATCATGCCGCAGACACCGGTTTGGCGACAGTTAAGGTTTCGGTATCGTGGTCAGCCGGGAACCCGCCGCTTGTCGGTACAGGGCACAGATGCGCCTGAATTTTGCCCATCAATGAAATCCGGGACAGAAAAATAGGCAGATTGGCCACAATGAGCTAAACTTGGTCCCTGTACGGTAAAAACAGAACTTTTACAATGCGCTGAAGTATTTGTTCGGAGCTTCCCTGAATTTCAGGCATATAGCCCCTGAAAATCGCTTTACAGAGAACAACATGACCAAAACAGCTAAAGCTCTTGTCTTTATTTTATTGCTTTCGCCCATGGCCGTCTCGGCAGAGGCCGGTGATACCCATACGGTTAAGGCAGATACGGCTATTTTACGTCAAGCAGCAAGCAAGAATTCCCCCCAGGTGGAAAAACTCGGCAGATTCTCACAAGTTGTAGAAATGGACATACGGGGCGAATGGTATGAAGTTTACGTCGCCAGTTCCGACCAGAGCGGGTGGATGCACTCATCGACACTCGCACTGCCGGACGCCGATAATGATGCAGACTCTGCCCCCAAGATGACGTTATCACGCTCGCATATGAGGCCCAAGAGGATTGTAGCGCTCAAAGTAAAAGACAGCGAGAAAACGCCCAGCATGAAAAATTTCGAAAAATACCTGCTTAAGTACAGCGCCAGAACCCAGACCCTGAAGGGATACACCCCATTTTCCGAAGCGGAGCCACTTGAAAACGGCAATTTACAGGTTACAGCCACCAGCGCATGGCTAAAACTATCTAAAGCCATGCAGAAAAGCAGCCTGATTGTTCTTCATACAAAATGGAAAAAGGCAATAAACAACAGCGATTCCGAGGTAATAGTCGTTGATGTCAGCGAAAATAGAGTCCTGAATTACCCTTAAATAGCCCTGCTTTTTTATCGAGCTCAATCTCTCTGGCATTATTTCAGAATTCAGCTTTAACATCGTATCGTGCCGCATGAGTAGAATTTCAACAGCCTGTTAGGAGCCTGCCCGAGGTCATGGATGTCAGTTTATTGCGGGCACCGTGCTCGAAGTCCGGCCTGAAAGTTTCTCTGCCAGGGCCTCATACGCATTCAGCAACAGCGGTACGAGGATCAAAACGAGTACCGTAGAAAATCCCAATCCAAAAACAATTGAAGTTGCCATGGGTATTAAAAACTGTGCCTGTACCGAGGTCTCAAACAACAGAGGTATCAGCCCGGCAATAGTAGTGAGTGACGTGAGCAATACGGCACGCAGGCGCTGAACCGAGGCATCAACAATGGCCCGTTGTCGCGGCACACCCTCCTTGCGCAGATGCCGATAGAACACCACCAGAATAATCGAATCATTAACGACAATACCGGCGAGCCCGAATAAGCCGAACAGCGAAAGAATCGTTAAATTAATACCGGTAAGCCAGTGCCCCAGTATAGCGCCGATAACGGCGAAGGGAATAATCGCCATCACCACCAGCGGCCAGCCATAGGATGAAAATATCCAGGCAAGGATAAGATAGATAAGCGCCAGCGCATACAGAGAGCCGAGCTTCATTTCGCTGAAGGTTTGCTGCTGGTCAGCGGCGTTACCGACGGCGGCAAACTCAATGTTATAGCGTGCGGCGATACCAGGTAACACGCTGGTCAGTATTTCATCGGTAATGGCATTGGCGTTGCCTTGTGCCTCGTCGATATCGGCCGAGACTTCGAGCGCCAGACGGCCTTTTTCATGGCGCAGTATTTCAAAGCCGCGCTGATGGTGGAAATCAACCAGCGAACTCAGGGCGGCCTGCTCACCGTTTGGCAGGATAATCGGTAACGACTCCAGCGTAGAGAAACCGTTACGCTGTTGGTCATTCAAAATAGTGCGCACCTCGACCTCGTCAAAGCCATCCTGGAAGACCTGCACAATAAAACCATCGTAAGCCGCACGCAGTTGCTGACCAATCTCCCGGGTAGTAATCCCCAGGGCCTTACCCTGTGCATTGAGATCGAAGATAAGCTGAGTCTGGCCATATGGCATATCGTCATTGACGCCGAATACCGAGTGAGTATTACGCAAAACCTCTTGCAGCGCCTCAGCCGCCTGTTTCAACTGTGGTGGTGATGAGCCGGTCAACTGGAACGTCAGGTCACGGCCACCCGGCCCGGCCTGCCGGCTGGCAACGAGCAGACTTTCCAGCGCCGCCGGTTCGGTGACGCGCAAGCGTAACCGGCGAATAAACTCCGGATTACGCATATCGCGTTCATCGGAAGGAGTCAGTTCAATCAGGATACTGGCGTAACGGTCCCCCTTTTGCGAGCTGCGGTTATGGCTGTTGAGATTCTCGCCCAGACGGCTGGAATACAGCAGAATGACACCGGGAAACTCCTCATTCATATCATCCAGCGCCTTTTCCATAGTCATCATATAGTCGCGGACGACATGACGCGGCGTACCGGCGGTGAACTGGATATTGGCCAGTATCTGGCCGGACTCAGTTTGCGGTATAAAGGTAAACGGAATCCGCTGACCTGCCAGCAGGCCGACGGTGAAGATAACCACGGCAAACAAAATCATCAGAGTCCGCCAGGGACAGGCAATGCAGTTCTCAACCCAGCGGCGAAAGCGCCGTTCACGGAAATGGTTAAACCAGTTTTCAATCTGTTTGCGCCGGCCTGAAATTTCCCCAGCCGAACGCATACGCTCAAAAGAATAACGCAAGTGACCGGGCAGAATCAGAAAACTCTCGAGCAGCGAAGCCAGGATAGCGCAGATAATCACCAGCGGGATGGCAAACAGCAGCTTGCCGATAAAACCGCCGAGCATCATCAGCGGGATAAAAGCGGCAACCGTCGTTAATGACGAAGAAATCACCGGAGCGAGCATACGCCGTGCACCGCCTTCGGCGGCGGCTAACGGCGACTCGCCCATCTGGTAATGGGTCATGGCGTCTTCGCCGACCACAATGGCGTCATCGACGATAATGCCCAGCGCCATGATAAGGCCAAACAGGCTGATCATATTGATTGATCCGCCAAAGACATAAAGCGCCGTCAGCGCCGCCATAAAAGAAACCGGAATACCGACCGCAACCCAGAACGCCACCGGGCCACGCAAAAAGAAAAACAGGATAGAGACAACCAGCGCCAGACCGGTAAGGCCATTCTCCAGCAACAGATTGATACGCTGCATAATATACTGCCAGCGTTCATCATAGACCCGGATACCCATTCCCGGAGGTAGAGAAGGCCTGGTTTCAGCCAGCCATTCCTCAAGAATGCGGGCCGACTTCAGGCTGTCAAAACCTTCCGTGCGCAGCAGGCGTAACTCAATGGCCGGATGACCCCGATAACTGATGGTAGTCTGATTGTCGCGGGCGCGGCGCTCAATGTCGGCGACATCACCCAGGCGCAGGGTCCGCCCCTCAAAATTCACAGGTATCTCGGCATACTCCTCGATTCGCTTAATCTTATTCGGGCTGCGTAACTGCTGGCTCAACAGATCGCGGTTGATATTGCCGACAGGCACCTCGGTACTGAGACGGGCAACATGGCGCCCGAGCTGATCCAGCGAGATATTCATCTCCTGCATATCCTCAACGGCAAGCCGGATAGCAATTTCCTGCTTCTCCAGCCCCGTCATTTCGACGCGGGATATGCCGCGCTCCAGCAATTCCCTTTGCAGACGTTGCGCCAGCCCCGGCAGGGCACGGGCGTCGTATTCGCTCCACACCAACAGCCTTGCGACACGCTCATAAATCGTCACCCGGGTAATCTCTGATTGTTCGCTGTCGGCCGGCAGATCGCGGATCAGCGCGACCTTCTCCTTCACCTGATCCAGGGCCCGGGACATATCGGTGCCGTATTCATATTCCAGCGTGACCGAAGAGACGCCCTCGACCGAGGTCGAAGTAATCGTTCGCAGATTTTCCTGGGTGCGCAACGCCTCTTCAATTCGATTCGTCAGACCCTCCTCGATCTCCCGCGGACTGGCACCGCGCCAGGCGATGCGCACATTGATTGTTTCCAGGGTATAGCTTGGGAAGAATTGCGTGTTGAGATAAATCAGCGCCAGAGAGCCGCACATAATGATAATGACCATTAACAGATTGGCCGCCACACGATGCTGCGCGAAGGCACCGATAATACGGCTGCGCTGCCTGAAATCAGACATCAATTCGGATTGCCGAACCTGACCGGCAGATTTTCAATAGCGTTAGGAAGCTGCGTGATCATAACAACATCACCCGCCCGGACATCTTCACTGAACAGCAGAGTTCCGGCAGGCCGGCCACCGTCAATATAATCGCCAAGGCGGCGCACCTTAACGGCCTGCAAACGGTTATCAACAACCCGATAAATCGTATCGGCACCGTATATAGCGGTATCGCTCAGGACAAAACTATTGGCAACGGCGGGCAGTTGCAACTGAATTTTAAGGCTGCGCCCCAGGGACAGAGACTCGCCGCCCTGCGTAATGTCAAATATGGCATCAACCCCACCGCTGCGCCGGTTGACCTCACCCCCCAGTCGCGCAAGTCCGGCGCGAATAACGGCCTCCGAATCGACAGAAACGGCAGTTAATTGCTCATTATTATCCAGCGCCCGCTGCAAGACCGGCTGATAACGGCGTGCTATAGGGCCAATCAACTCCATGGAGCGGCGGTCATAGACATCAATCAAACGGTCCGCAGGCCGGACACGATCGCCGACAGACACATGTAATGCCGTGACCTGCCCATCAAACGGTGCGCGGATGACCGTGCGTTGCAGCTCCAGCATGGCAAGCTCAAGGGCCGTCTCGGTGCGCAGCTTTTTGGCCTCCAGCCCGCGCAAACGGATTTTATGCCTTTCGATAATACGCTCACGATTCAGCCTGGCATTTTCGCCATCGTCTTTTCGTATAACGAACAGCTCATCCTTATGATTGAGAATTTCGGCATCAATCTGAGACTGACTGTCCAGCACATCGGCCCGGCGTTGCTCAACCATCAACTTTGCCTCCCGGTCATCCAGTAACAACAGCGTTGCACCCTGGCTGACCCGGGCACCCTCAAGCGCGTCAATCTCCTTAATATCCGCGGTAACGGCGGAGCGCAGCCGGGCATGGCTGGGAGTGGACACCCTGACGAATACCGGCACGGACGGCGCATGAACACCCGGTCGGATCGTGACCGCATTAATCAGACGGATAGCCTCGCTACCGGTTGCGGTATTCGCCCTGGGTTTCGTGATAATCAGCGCCGCCGCAACGACCGTCGCCAGCAAAAAAATACCGGGGATTACCCAGCGTGATAACTTCATGGTAGAGGCTGCCGCTACTGTTTCTGAAAGTAGTAATCGTATTTTTTATGCAATTGGTTAGTAAAACCCCAGGCTTCGTTATATGAAAGACCACTGTCTTCCGGGAAGATAATTTTTACATAAAGCCTGTTGTCGAACCTCTCCTTAAGCGCAGCCAGCTCTTCATGCAGAAGCGACTCGTTGACCGTTTTGAAGCCACTCTCACCCGGCAGCTTGATAGCGATCTGCTCACTGCCGTCAACCCTGGTTTTGCGCACCTCAACCACCGTCCTGCCCCGCGGCGTGCGGGCCGGCCTGACCAGCTTGTCGTATTTTTCCTTCAACTCATCATACTCACCACCAAGCACAGCCAGCTTGCTGCCGACATTCTCGGCGTCAAGCATAGCGGATTGTAATTGCTGCCCCTGTTCCTGATAATCCCTTTGCAGGCCGGCATACCGACTGCGGCTATCGGTCAGTTGCGCAGTCAGGGCGTCACGCTGCTCAGCGACCTGCTCCAGACGGGTATTGGCCTGCTGTAAAGTTTCACTGGTCTGAGCCAGCTCGCTGTGCGCCGTTTCCAGAGACGCCTGAGTCGAAACCAGCTCGGAACGAGCCTGACGCAGCTCGGCACCACGTGTCGCCAGATTTTTGCGCGCCAGATCACGCTGCTCCGTGAGCTTCATCCCCTCCACGCGCAACATCGACAACAGTTGCTCAACCTCAATCAGGCGAATAGCCAGCCCCTCCTTTTCCGAGGCCGTTTTACGCACCAGCTCAGCCTGCTCACGTTCGGCCTCCATAGTGGTCTTCAGCTTCACAATCAGCTCACTGTTACGAATCATCACGACGACCATAGCCAACAGGAAAATCATCACGATCACCGTCATAATATCGGTAAACGACGGCCAGAAGCTGTCATCACCCTGGCCGGACTGATGATTCATGCGCAGATCGGTAAAGCCATCGGAAAACATGGGACTCACATCTCCTGAAGCTATGCCTGAACGGGACTACGCTTCATTTTCATCACCCTCGTACAGCCTGAACCCGGAGCGCAGCAACTGCTTTATCGTACTGATATCGCCGGCAATACTCTGCCCGCGAATACCATAACTGCTGACGGCATCGAGCAGCTTCTGTCCGGAGGCCGAATAACGCGCCTGCGACTCCTCCAGCGTACCGACCAGCTTTTGCAGCTTGTGCGCCAGAGCGGAAATATCCTGCATCACCGTATCACCCCGCAGGCTGAACTTCGGCATCAACAGCGCCGCAGTAACCTGTTCGACATTGTTGATCACATTGGTTTGTACATCCCGCAGCTTCAGGAAAAAATAGCCAAAGTACAGATAACACACAATCGCCGTAATCGTAGTTGACAGCGCCGTTGACATACCGGAGAGCACCGTTGACATACCATCCGTATCCCCCGTGCCGGTCAACAGATCAGAGGCCCCCAGCAACGCAACAGACAGCGACACAATCGTACCGAACACCCCGGCCAGAATAAGGATATTATTGATAAACCTCGCCATACTGGTACGGGTACTTTCACCGGCCAGCAGCATAGAAGCCAGAGCACTGTGATTAATCAGCACACGCTGCTCATACATAGCCCGCATCAACAGATAACGGCGTGAAATAAGCGAATTCACCGGTACACGCCTGATCGGGTCCGTGGAATCCCGGCTGACATTACGGATAAAGCGATTCAGCGCCGCCTCCTCCCCCGCATAGCGCACAAACATCATAACCAGCCTGACCAGACCCGCGGCAAACAGAATCAGAATACTGCTGTTAATCAGCGGGCCGATCCCCTCAATCTGGTGGCGGATATAAATATCCCTGATCAGATCAAACTGCCAGACCACCGCACCGACAATCACCAGCGCGATAATAACCATGCGGACCAGCACATGATTACTGTGACCAATCCGCAGATCCAGAGAATCCAGTAAAGGATGAACCGCCCGTCCGGCAGCCTCACTCCCATCGTGCAGCTCAACGGCGTTGATTTTTTCCCCATCATTCATAAACAGACCCCCCATAAATGATACCCCATGAAATACCCCTCAACATCGCCTGCTATTGCTCCGCACCACAGGCCAGTGCGCGGCGCCGGGACGCCTGCAACTGCTCAACCGACTCGCCCCTCAGATCCCAGCCGGCCAGATTCAGCTCAATAAGATCGACCAGGGCATCAATATGATCCGGACGGTCATTGAGTGCCGGGATATAGGCATATTGCTCGCCACCGGAAGACAGGAATATATCACGATTCTGCATGGCAATCTCCTCCAGCGTCTCCAGGCAATCCGCAGCAAACCCCGGGCACACCACATCAACGCTGGCGACACCGTTTTCCCCCAACTCCACCAGCGTATGATCGCAATAAGGCTTCAGCCACTCCTCCCGGCCAAAGCGAGACTGAAACACCAGTTGCCAGTCATCATCGGCAAGCTCCAGCCTTTCCGCAATCAGGCGGGCGCTGGCATGACACTGGCAATGATAAGGATCGCCATTCAGCAGAAAACGCCTCGGCAGGCCGTGAAACGACATAATCAGTTTCTGCTTGCGGCCATACTCCCGCCAGTGGTCACGGATAGAGCAGGCGACAGCCTCCACCCAGGCATCATGCCGGTGGTAATCCACAATCATGCGAAATTGCGGCACCCGGCGCCAGGTTTTCAGAATATCGGCGACGGCATCAAAAGTAGAGGCCGAAGTGCTGGCGGAATACTGCGGATAAAGCGGCAACACCAACAGGCGGGTACAATTAGCCCGGCGCAGCCGCTCCAGACCATCGGCGATAGCCGGACGGCCATAGCGCATCGCCGGCACCACCCTGACCGGCCCGTCCACCCTGTCCCGCAGAGCCGCCTCAATAGCCGTCGCCTGCCGCTCCGTGATAGCCCGCAACGGCGAACCGGCCTCGGTCCATATGCGGGCATAGGCGCGGGCGGAGCGCCGCGGTCGGACATTCAAAATAATGCCATGCAGAACAGACAGCCACAGCAGGCGCGGCAACTCCACCACACGGGGATCAGACAGAAACTCACCGAGGTAACGGCGAACCGCACCGCTTACCGGCTCATCGGGCGTACCCAGATTCGTCACCAGAACACCGGTAACGCCCCGGCTGCCATGCCCATAGTCCGGAGTATTGACAAAGCCGACCATCCGCTTCACCCTCCCATCAACCCATAAAAAGAACCGCCAGTATAAAGCCGGGCCATTAATTTTGCAGGCAAAAAGCGTATGGTGGGCCAGGCAAAGGCAATTATACCTGGTGTCCGCAGGGCAGTTGATTTACCGCCTGACCAATCTCCATTTCTGGCGTAACGGCTTCGCACCGGGTGCCTCATCCGGCTTGTAACCGGCAATCTGCTTGACAGCACCCTTGCAGTCTTTGGAAGCGCCTCAGAATAAAACGGGCCGCAACGCCCACAGCCGGTTATCGGTATAATCCATGCAGGCCGCGATTTTGTCTCATGGCAACTAAAAACAGAAAAAAGGCTTGCAATGCGTCCCGGATGTGTCTAAGGTTCGTTCAAATTGCCGGTATGACACGGGTCTGGAATCGGCAACGCCCCCGGAACCCGCACCGGCAACAGACAACAGCGGATGTAAGAATGAAGCGGCCCGCAAAGCCGCTTGCTTTTCATTGGAGAGAGAGGAATTTATCATGATGACAAAGCCCCTGCAAGCGGCCACAGGCGACCTACACAATTTAATGCCCCCCCCCCCCCCCCCCCCCCCCCCCAAATGGGGTATTTATGTTGAGCCTCGCCACCGACACAGGGCGGCGCTCGGCATCCCATCGGTTCGCCTCTGTCCTGAACCGCTTTAGCCTTTCCACCCTGCGCCGCGGCCTGACCGCCGTGCTGCTCGGCCTGCCGCTGCTGGCAGGACTGGCCAGCGAAGCCGCCGCCCAGTCGGCCAATGCCGACGGCACCTACACCGTCCCCCAGGATTGGGCACTGAAACCGTCGTCCATCGGTGCCGGAGAAAGCTTCCGGTTGTTGTTCATCACATCCACCACACGCACTCCGACCGCGTTAGACACCAGCGACTACGATAACCACGTGCGGAATCGCGTCGCAGCTGGCCACACAGCCATCCGGCCCTACAGCGCGACCTTCCGCGCCCTCTACTCAACCACCGCGGTGGACGCCCGCGACCATGCCATGACCACCGGTACCGGCGTGCCCATCTACTGGCTGGGCGGCGCCAAGGTCGCCGATAATTACCCGGACTTCCACGACGGCTCGTGGGATAGCGCAGCAGGACGCAACCAAAATGGAGCTTCCCAAACCGGCACTGCCTATACCGGCAGCCGCGACGATGGAACCGCATTTCCCGGCAGTGTGTTTAACCCATCGAGACAGGGTTTCGCAACGCAGATCAGATATGGGTCGCCAGCTGATGGTTTGGATAGCGCTAACTCAGCGAACGGTACAAATAGAAGCTTCTTCGGTCTGTCCCCGATCTTCGTAGTGGCACAGAGCGCTTCGGTCATCACCATCGCCGCCGGCACCTCACCGGTGGCGGAAGGCGCCACCGCCAGCTTCACCATTACCGTAACACCCGCGCCCAGCGCGGCCCTGACAGTCAGCCTGTTCGTCGCCGACGCCTCGGGCAGCCGCGACTTCGTGGCCTCCGCCAACGAGGGCACCCAGACAGTAACCGTGCCGACCTCCGGCAGCGCCATCTACTCCGTGCCGACCGTGGCCGACGACACGTCAGAAGGCAGCGGCCCGGTCACCGTCACCGTGCTCAGCACCACCGCCTACGCCGTGTCCCTCTCCCAGAATTCGGCCTCGGTCCAGGTCATTGACGACGACGCCAACGTCTTGTCGCTCAGTATCGACTCCGCAATGGGAGCCGAAGGCGATTCCGGTTTGAGCGACGGCGCGACCGTGACGTTGACCATCGACCCGCCGGGTGCGACAGGGTTTGTCCGTTTGGATGTGTCTGGTACCGGTCTCGCCCTCGCAGACGTCCTGCTCCCCTTTTCTTGGAGTCTAGCCCTTAATCAAGTCATAAATCTAGAAACCTTCTTTGCGAGCGGGCCCAGCCGTATAGGCAGGGTCCGCGCCAGAGGCGACACGTCCGATGAAACCGACGAGACACTGCAAATGACCTTGGGCCGGGTTGGCGGCGGCGTCACCCCCCCCAGCGTCATTATCGACCCGGACGCCAACCGCATCACCTACACCATCATCGACGACGACCCCACCATCGTCTCCCTGACCCGCACCGGCGGCACCGGCGCCATTGAAGAAGGCGGCACAGTGGGTTTCACCATCGAACTGGACCGGGCACTGACAGCCGGCGAAATCATCGACGTGCCACTGTCAATCGGCGGCACCGGAGTCACCACAGACGACTGGAGCCTGGCAGCCGCCGGCACCGGCGTCACCCTGTCGGCAGAGGCCACGGCCACCCCGTTGCTGAGCTTTGCAGGCGCAGGCGCCGAGACCGCCACCCTGGTGCTGACCACGACGCTCGACGACACCGCCGAGGGCGGCGGCACCGAGACCTACACCATCGCGCTGGGCCCGAACGACGCCAGCGCCAACGGCTTCGACCTCGCCAGCCGGGCCACCAATGTCGGCGGCGGCGCCGACCCGCACGCCAGCGACACGACCTTCGACGTGATGGTAGGCGATACCGTCGTCCACACCCTATCAATCAGCCTGGACCGCACCATGGCCGCCGAGGGCGATTCCGGCATTACCGACGGCGCGACCGTGACGGTGACCTTCGCCCCGCCTTATACGGGAACCTTCAATTTCGAGATATGTTTGGGCGGCACCGCCACCCGCGGCGACAGCGCCGACTGGCGGTACACCCGCGCCAATAATAATCCAACGGTCGTTAGCGGCGTCTCTGGGTGCGAATTAACGACTGATATTGTTACCAATTTCGCCAGCTATCAGCGCAAGATTCGGATAAACGGCGACACAGTGGACGAGCTGGACGAGACCGTGACCCTGACCTTGCAACGGAACTCAAGTACCCCTCTCGACATCGTTCTCGACCCAGACGCCACCATCGTCACCTACACCATCATCGACGACGACACGGCGGGCGTGACCATCACCGAGACAGACGACGCCACCACGCTCACCGAAGGCGGCACGGACGACTACGGCGTGATGCTGGCCACCCAACCGACCGCAAACGTCACCATCACGGCCACCTCAGGCACGACGGCCACCGCCACGGTCAACCCGACCGCCCTGACCTTCACCGCCACCAACTGGGACACGGTCCAGACCATCACCGTCTCCGGGGAGGATAACAACGCCGACGCCGCCAATCAGCAAGTGACCATTACCCACGCCATCAACTCCACGGGCGATGCCCTATACAACGCACTCGCCCCGGTCTCAGTGACAGCGACGGTAACCGACGACGACGCCACCACAGTGACCCTGGCGGGAACCGCAGGCAACGTCATGGAAGGCGCCGCCAAAGCAATCACCGTCACCCTGAGCCGCGCCCTGGCCGAGGGCGAGGCGCTGCCGGTGCCGCTGACCTTCATGGGTGAGGCGACACCGGGCACGGACTACAGCGTCACCGGCGCCATGGCGCAAGGCGTCGCCTACACCGGCCTGGACAGCGCCACAGGCATGGTGACCTTTACCGGCCCATCGGCCACCAGCGCCACCCTGACCCTGAGCGCGACCCCCGACAGCGATGTTGAAGCCAGCGGCGAGACAGTCATCATCGGCCTGGGCACCCTGGACGGCGACTCCGGCACCGGCCTGGACGGCGGCGCCAGCGGCACAGACAGCCTGGACGACTTCAGCATCGAAGACCCGCTGCTCATCAGCATCACCGGCGGAACTGCCGTCACCGAAGGCAGTTCCGCGACCTTCACCGTGACGGCCAATCGAGTTCCGGGCAGCGCCCTGATGATTGACCTGACCGTAGCGGACGCCGCCACCGGTGATTATCTGGATGCAGGCGACGAAGGCGATAACATGGTCACCCTGTCCGGAGCCACCACGGCCACCGTTGAAATCCCCACACAGACCGACAGCACCGACGAGACCAACGGCACCATCACGGTAACCATAGCGGACGGCACCGGTTACACCGTCGGTATGTCGTCCTCGGCCATGGTCGGAGTGACCGACGACGACGCCACCACGGTGACCCTGACGGGCACGGCGGGCAATATCAGTGAGGGCGTCACCCGCAACCTCACCGTCACCCTGGACCGCACCCTGGTCGCCGGCGAAAGCCTGGCCGTGCCGCTGACCCTGGGCGGCGACGCGACACGGGGCACGGACTACACCCTGACCGGCATCCCGGCGGACAACATCGCCTACGACCTCCCGAACAGCGGCACCGCCGGCACAGTGACATTTACCGGCCCGGCTGCGGCCACCGCCACCCTGGCCCTGGCCGTGCAGGTTGACGGCACGTCCGACACCGGCGAGACCATCACCATCGCCCTGGGCACCCTGGACAGCAACTCCGGCACCGGCCTGGGCGGCGGCGCCGCCGGCACGGGCAGCCTGGCCTTCACCATCATGGAACAACCGGCCATCGTGCTGCCGCCGACCCTGACGGTCACTGAAGGTGCCAGTGTCGGTTACCCGGTATCCCTGGCCACCGCCCCGACGGCCAATGTCACGGTGACAGTCACCGGTCACTCCAGCACCGACCTGACGCCGGACGCAACCAGTCTGACGTTCACGATGACCGACTGGGACACGGTACAGACGGTGATGGTGGCGGCGGCTGAGGACGACGCCGACGCAGCGGACGACACCGTGACGCTGATGCACACGGCCTCGGGCACAACAGCCTATAGCGGGGTAACGGGTGCAGTGGTAGTGACGATCGACGACGATGACCTGCCGGTCGCCTCATTCGCCGTGACCAGCTTCACCACCAGCGAAGGCTCGGGCACGTACAACGTGGTAGTCAATCTGAGTCCGGCGCCAGCCGTGGCCACCACGATCACCTACACGGTGGACAGTGCCAGCACAGCGACACCCGGCACCGACTACACCACGCTGACCGGCACGGTCGTGGCGTCCGTGGACGCATCCAGCGTTAATATTCCCGTGGCCATCACCGAGGACAGGGTGGACGAGACCAGCGAGACGGTCATACTGAACCTGACCGCAGGTTCGGGTTACACGCTGGGCACCGATCGTGTGCACACACTGACGATCGCCGACAACGACACGGCGGGCGTCACCGTCAGCGCGGCCATGGCCGGCATAACGGTCGCTGAGTCTGGCGGTATAGACAGGTACACCCTGGTGCTGGACACACAACCAGCCGGCAATGTGGTGATTACGGTGGTGGCCTCCGGCACGACCAGTGCGGCGACCGTGAGCCCAGCCAGCCTGACGTTCGCGGCGGGCAACTGGAATAGGGTGCAAACCGTGACGGTGACGGGCGTCAACGACAACGTTGGCGGTAACCGCACGGCGACCATCAGCCATAGTATAGAAAGCGGCGACGGCGACGGCGCGAATTACCCGGATGGTCTGACCATAGCCACGGTGGCAGTCACGGTCACCGACGACGACGAACCGGTCGCCTCGTTCGCCGTGCCCAGCTTCACCACCAACGAAGGATCGGGTACCTACAACGTGGTAGTCAATCTAAGCCCGGTGCCGACCACGGCCACGACGATCAGCTACACGGTGGCCGGCACCAGCACGGCGTCGATGAACACCGACTACGCCGCGCTGACCGGCACGGTCGTGGCGTCTGCGAGTGCGTCCAGCGTCGAGATTCCCGTGGCCATCACCGATGACAGCACACAAGAGGGCAGCGAGACGGTGATACTGATTCTGGGCACCGGCACGGGTTACACGGTGGGCACCGGTCGTGTGCACACACTGACGATCACCGACGACGACGACGCGGCCCCGGTCGGTACGGGGGCGATGCAGGAGATGCAGGCGGCACAGGAAGCCTGGCTGCCGCGCTTCGGTCTGACGGCGGTAGAGCATATGCTGGGCGGCCTGGATTACCGCTTGTCGGTGGCCGATCAACCTGGGCTGTCGGGCAATGTGAGCGGCCTGTCCGCTGGTCGAGCGCTGCATGGGGCAGGTAATGGCACCGGCACGAGTTATGCGGCGGACGGCTTCGGTCAGGGCGATGGCGGTGATGGCCTGGGCGCCGGTTCGGTTGATCGGCTATTGAATCTGTCCAGGACACTGTCGCTGCGCGATATGCTGCGCGGCAGCCGCTTTGTGCACCGCGGCGGAGAGAACGGTGTTTCGGTGTGGGGTCAGGCGTCCTATTCGCGCTACGAGGATGGACAGGACGGCGTCACGGTGGATGGCGAGGTGGCGACCGGCATGCTGGGCGTGGACAGCGACAACGGACGGACGCTGCTGGGTCTGGCGCTGTCGTACAGCGAAGGCACTGGAGACTGGAGCGGAGCGAGTGCCCAGGGAGAGCTGTCGAGCACGCTGGCGTCGCTGCTGCCGTATATCCGACACAACGTCACCGAGAGATTGCAGTTATGGGCAGCGGCGAGTTATGGCCTTGGCAACCTGGAGCAGAGTTCGGCCTCGGCTGATTCGAGGCATGACATTAATCAGCTATCGGCCTCGGCCGGTGTACGCGGCACGCTGCTGGAGCGCCCGCTAGAAGAGGGCGGCCTGACGCTGACGCTGATCTCGGATGCGGCGCTGGCGCGTATTGAGTCGGACGATGCCGACGGTGTGTTGGGCCTGACATCGAACACAAAGCGTTTCCGAATGGGTCTGGAGTGGTCCTGGCAGATGCCACAGGCGGACGGTGGTCGGTTGATTCCGGAACTGGAGTTGGGGATGCGCTATGACGGCGGCGATACCAGCGACGGCCTGGGCGTGGAACTGGGCGGCGGCATCAGTTGGCAGTTGCCCTCCAAAGGATTAACGATTGACCTGCGTGGCCGGCGCCTGCTGGATCATGAGGCCGACGAGCGGCGTGAGTGGGGCGTGTCCGGTTCGCTGCGCTACGACCGGCAGCCGGGTTCCGCTCATGGCCCATCGCTGAGTGTGCGTCAGGAATACGGCACCGCCCCGGCCTCGGGCGGCCTGGATCGGCTGTTGTCGGATTCGCTGTCGGACGCACTGGAAGAGGATTCATCGCAGCCCGGCCCGGCCTCCGGTCGCTGGAGCCTGGAGGGCGAGTGGGGCCTGGCCCTGAATGACGGCGCCACCGGCATTCCATATGCGGGCCTGTCGTCGTCCGATGCCGGGCACGACCTGACCCTGGGCTGGCGCCTGCTGTCGGCACCGGGCAATCTGGATACCGAACTGGACATCAAGGCCCTGCGCCGCCGGGACGACGAAGGCAGGGCGAACCACGGCATCGGCGCACAGTGGAAGCTGCGCTGGTAGTTTCCGGTATGGCCGCCGCGGGGCATCGCTCCCGGCGGCACCGTTTATTACCGCAATACTGCGTTTCTATCCAGCCAGATTGCTATTCAGGGGCCGCGCCGGTTGAAGGTGCTTGCGGATAACCCCTGCAATATCAAGCAGCCAGCCAGTTCAAAGGGGCGTTTAACCACCTGAATTATTCGATGATCACCGGCGTTATTCCCGCGACACAGACAATAACCAGCATGCCCCCAATGACCCGCCTGAATACGCGATGGTTTTGCAGGATATAGTGATGCGTTTTCAGGCCAATCACGTGCCCGACCGCAGCAGCGGGCAGCAATAAAAGCGCCGATGGAAAATGCAGCTCAACACCCACAATGGCAAAGGTGCTCATTTTGATGGTTACCAGGATAAACCACAGCGCAAACAGGGTGTTGCGAAGTTGTGACTGGGTGACATGGTTCATAAAAACCGCGACCATGATGGGTGCGCCGCTTAATGAGGTGCCTGCAACATAGCCGCCCAGGGTGAGCAGGAATTTGTCCAGCCAGCCATGCCGGCTGTGTATCGCCCAGTCCATGAGCCACGTTGCGCCGTAGAGCAGCGTAACGCCGTAGATAAAGATCAATATCCAGCTATTCGGCAAATTCAACAGGCCCAGAACACCCACCAGGGTGGCGGGTATGATAAACAGGCCGGCCTGCCTGAGGTAGGTCCAGTCAACATTATGAATCTGTGTGCGCAGTGTCAGGCTGGAAAAAAACAGCAGATGAAAGCCGATCATCGGCAGCCAGAATAATGGCTGATCGTGAACAAGCAACATGAATGGCAGCCCAAGGGCGGCACCACCAAAGCCCAGTCCGCTGCGTACAAAGCCCGCCCAGATGAACAGCAGGCAACTCATTAGAATATGCAGGCCGTCAAGTTGTAGTAGAAAGGCGTTTTCCAGCAGCCAGGACATCGTTACAGGCGCAGCATGGCACGGGCAAACATACTGAATTTGTTTTTATATGTCAGGCGGGGGCGGGAATATACATCGCTGCCCTGAGCCAGCAGGGTTTCACAAATGGCCAGCCCGCCGTTGATGATGGTGCGAATCTCCAGTCCCAGGCGGCCACTGAGTCGTTTCCCCAGGTCGGCGCCGTCCAGCATCATTCGTTGTGCGCGAAAGGTTTGTGCGCGAATAAAATCGACAATATGGGGTTGTTTGTTCTGGTTTTGCAGGTCTTTTACCGATACTCCGGCTTCGGTCATTTCATCAAGCGGAAGATATACGCGATTGTTTTCAATCAGATCCTGTCGGATATCCTGGAGGAAATTAATGAGTTGCAGAGCGCTGCAAATTAAATCCGAGTCGTGGTTATTGCGCTCCGTGGATTGATCGGATAGTTGCAGTATAAGACGACCGACGGGGTTCGCGGACCGACGACAGTAATCCAGCACCTCGTCAAAGCTGTCGTAGCGGGTCTTATTGACATCCTGCGTGAAGGCGTCCAGCAGGTCGTGAAAGAGTTGTGCATCGAGCTGGTAACATCGAATGGTATGTCGAAGCGCACGGAATAAAGGGTCATCTGCGATAGGGCCATTTAATGCCATAGTCAGGTCGGTGCCCATTTTTTTCAGCGCGGCAATTCTGGCTTCAGGCGAATCATCGCCCTCGTCGGCCAGATCATCGGCCCGCCGCGCAAAGGCATAGATGGCGGCAACCGATCTGCGGAGTTCTCCGGGTATCAGCCAGGAGGCAACCGGGAAATTTTCATAGTGCGACCGGGCAACGGCCATGCAGTGGTTATAGTCTGCTTGCAGACGATCATCCACCGGTTAATCGTCCTGGTTGACCAGATGTCCCGCAGACCGTGGCACCTGTGCAAGCGATTGAGGTTCTTCCAGTTGTTTTTTCGATTGTATGCCGAGCTCTTCAAATTTACGCATACCCGGCAGCACCTGACGCTCCAGCGAACCAATGGCCTTGTTATAGGCATCGACACTGCCATGCAGGTTCTTGCCGACCCTGTCCAGATGTTCAATAAAGGTGGTCACCCGTTTATAGAGTTCTTCGCCCAGCTTCTGAATCTTCTCGGCATTTTCAGCCACTGTAACCTGCCGCCAGCCAAAGGCGACGGCCCGCAGCAGGGCGATAATGGTGGTGGGTGTGGACAGCACCACGCGATTCTGCAGGGCGTCTTCCAGCAGCCGGCTGTCCTGTTCGAGTGCGGCGGTAAGAAACTGCTCGCCGGGAATAAACAGCACAACATAGTCCGGCGAGTTTTTGAACTGCGACCAGTAGGCCTTTCTGGAAAGCTCATCGACACGTTTGCGCATGTTGCGGGCATGCTGGACAAGAAACTGCTGCCGTTGCTCGGCGTCCTGCGCCTCCATCGCCGAGAGATAGGCATCCAGTGGTGTCTTGGCATCGACAATCAGTTCGCGCTGGTCCGGCATACGCACAATCATATCCGGGCGCGAGACCCTGCCTTCCTCAATACCCGACTCCTGTTCGACAAAGTCGCAGTGCTCAACCATGCCGGCCAGCTCGACCAGCCGCTTCAGGGTCAATTCGCCCCATTTCCCGCGGACTTCAGGACGTCGCAGGGCAGTCACCAGATTGCGTGTTTCGGATTGCAGTTGCTGACTGGATTCGTGTACCAGTCTGATCTGCGAGGACAGTGAACCGAATGCCTCATGGCGTGATTTTTCAATGGCCTGTATCTGCTCCTCGGTCTTTTTCAGGGCCTCGGTAATGGGTTTGATCAGGCCGGATATGGACTGCTCGGTGTTTTCCTGTTGCTGCTTGAAAGAGTTCGACGCCTGTTTGCGAAACTCCTCGCTGTTGTGCCGCAATACATCGCCGGATAATGCCTTGAAATGTTTGGTCATGGCCTCTTCGGCTTCCTTGAGGCTGTTGATCTGTTGCTGGGCAATGTGTCTTTCTTTTTTGATCGTGTCGTACAGGTTCTGGATTTCTTTTTCATGCACGCGCCGGTCGGCCTCACGCTGACCTGCCTCGCTTTGCAGTTTGCTGCGTAATTCCTGTAGCTCGCTATCTTTCTCCTTGAGGCTGCCGCTCTGTTGCTGGGCAATGCGTTTTTCTTCTTCGTTCAGGTTGCTCAGGTTCTGGATTTCTTTTTCATGTACACGCCGGTCGGCCTCACGCCCATTTCTTTCGCGTAGTAGCTTTCTATCTTTAAGCATCCATACCGAGATGCCCACGAGCAGGGGCAGAAAAATCATGCCGGCAATGGCGTACTCCGTGGTGATTTCAATATTCATGGATTGGTTCGTTCCGGTGTTAAGGGGATGTGGCCGGATTCATTATTGAGTTTGACCTGCTGTTCCAGCCAGTGCAGCAACCCGGTGAGGGTGTCCATCACCCTGTCCGCACCCCATTCATCCGGGTTTTGTCCACGGCGGATATAGCCGCAGCGCAGGGCAATGCAGGACATACCGGCGTTATGGGCCGCTTCGACATCGCGTTGATCGTCTCCGACATAGATGCCGTGTTGAGGCGCTACGCCCACTTCATTGCAGGCATTCAGTATGGGCCTGGCATCCGGCTTGGCGGCACCGGCCGTATCGGCACAGACAACGGTGGCGGCGCGATGTTTGAGCTGCATGGATGTCAACAATGGCAAAGTCAGCCAGGAAGGTTTGTTGGTGACAATGCCCCATGGAATATTACCGGTTTCCAGAATGCTCAGAACGCGATCCATGTCGGGAAAAAGGGTTGTATCGACATGCAGATTATCCCTGTAAATATCCAGAAAGCGTTGTCTTAGCTGCTCGAAGCGGTCACTGTCTTCCGGTTCATCAAAGGCCAGAGTAATCATGGCACGCGCACCATGAGAGACCTCGCTGCGAATTAAATCGTACTCAAGCGGCGGCTGGCCTTGTTCTGCACATAACCGGCTCAAGGCGTGCGCCATATCGGCGGCGGTGTCGATTAATGTGCCGTCCAAATCAAATAATACAGCCTGTAGCGGTGGCTTATACATATATTTTCCGGGAAGTGGGTTACCGGGCCAGCTCGGTCCGGCAGGACCGGTGATGCACGGCTTTACAACGCCGATAAAGACAAATCGCCCATAAGAGAAAGCCGCGATTATAACAACAATTCGCATGCGATTGCCACCGATTGTATGAGGCAAACTTACGCCTGATCTTTGGATAACCGGCTTCGCCGGCCTGCGCGGTGCGCAGGTTTTGCCAGTGGCGATAGATCGGTCAGTGTCCGCTGCTCCCGTTTGATTCTGGCTTTCAGGTGGCGTTTTTGCTGCTGCAAAACCCGCCGGAAAAAGATCACTCAGGGTGCCAACTCCTCTCCAAATCCGTCTGAAACAGATACGAACTGCGATGGGCTATTCCCAAAAGCAGCTCGGTATTGATGCGGGAATTGACGAATTTTCAGCCAGTGTCCGGATGAATCAATACGAAACGGGCAAGCATGTCCCTGATTTTCTGACTCTGAAGAGAATTGCTCTGGTCCTGAACGTGCCGGTTGCCTGCTTCTATTGTGAGGATGACAAACTTGCCGAACTGGTCAGTCAATGGGACATATTATCCAGGCCGGCAAAAAAGAAAATAAAGATCATCTTAAGTGGTGGCTGAACTTGCTCTGCAAGCAGCCGATTCAAGGTATGCGCCATTCAAAGGTAATGAAGATACAAATTACAAGAAAAAATTGTTGGATACGATTGAAACGACTTACCGGGCCGCTCTCGACAGAGGCGAAGTGGAAACAGTCGGTGAAACTCCGGCGACATATAGAATACTGTTCGGCGATAGCTGGCGGGAGGATATGGCCACTATCATCGCCGAAACAGAGTCGATTGATTAAGCCGGCGACAGGTATTGTCTATCCACGTAAAAGATTTTCACGCTCAAAATATTGCAGGTTGGTGCTTTCGCAGGAATGATGAGTTGGGTGCGAGGGGTGTTGCGGCGTATTGTTATTCCACCGGCTTTTCAAAACACATCAGGTAATTGACATCAACAGAACGGGTCAGTGAGGCCGTGCGCAGGAGTGGGTTGTAGCGTATGCCGGCTTCCTGTACCAGTGTCAGACCGGCTGCACGGGCCTGGCGTGCCAGTTCGGAGGGTGTGATAAAACGGTTGTAATCATGGGTGCCCCTGGGCAGCAGGCGCATGATGTATTCGGCGCCGAATATGGCCAGGGCGTAGGCTTTGGGGTTGCGGTTAATGGTGGAAAAAAAGATGCGTCCACCGGATTTGACCAGTTGCGCCGCCGCTTGAATCAGGCTGGCCGGGTCGGGGACGTGTTCCAGTAGTTCCAGACAGGTTACGGCGTCGTATTCGCCGGCATGGGTCGCCGCGTGTTGTTCCGCCGATGTGTGTCGGTAGTCCAGTGTTATGCCGGCTTCCTCAGCGTGCAGCCTGGCTACGGTGAGCGCCTTTTGTGACATGTCAATGCCGGTCACTTCGGCGCCGTCTCTGGCCATGGCTTCGCTTAATATGCCGCCGCCACAGCCGATGTCCAGGATTTTTTTTCCGCCGATGGCGCTATGTTGCCGGATGAATTTCAGCCGTGTCGGGTTCAGGTCGTGCAGCGGGCGGAATGCGCCTTCTGTGTCCCACCAGCGGGCCGCCATGTTGTCGAATTTGTTGATTTCCCGGCTATCGACATTTTGTGTGTTTTGTTCTGTATTCACGGTGTGTTTTTAATAATGGACTGCGGGTAGATGGATTCGGGAATGGCAGTCGTCGTTTCATGACGTGCCAATTTTTTGTTGCCAGTGCATGGCATTGTTGTTCAGTTTTTCAATGTCCAGTGTCTGTAATACCCGATCTTTTAACAGGTTGTTGCCATTACACCAGACATGGGTTATCTGCCGCCGGTCCGCGGCGTACACAATTTGTGATACCGGATTATACAGTGGCTGCGTCTCCAGTTCATTCAGGTCAATCGCCGTGATGTCGGCGGCTTTGCCAATTTCCAGTGAGCCGGTTATTTCATTGATCCCCAGCGCTTTTGCGCCATTGATAGTGGCCATGGCCAGTGCGGTTTCGGCGGGCACGGCCGAGGCATCGCCGGCGACTGCCTTACCCAGCATGGCGGCGCTTTGTGTTTCGGCCAGCATATCCAGGTCGTTATTGCTGGCGGCACCGTCTGTGCCCAGTGCGACATTTACGCCGGTATCAATCAGTTTTTGTACCGGGCAGAAGCCGCTGGCGAGTTTCATGTTGGATTGGGGACAGTGTACGACATGGGCGCCGGTTTTTCCGAAATGCTCTATTTCTTCATCCTGCAGGTGCGTCATATGTACGGCCAGCAGGTTCGGTGTCAGCAGCCCCATTTCATCCAGGCGGTGCAGCGGGCGTGAGCCATGATTTTGCAGGCTATGGTCGATTTCATCCCGGGTTTCATGTACGTGCATATGAATCGGTATTTCCAGTTCGTCTGACAGGATACGCACCCTTTGCAGCGGGTCATTGCCGACAGAGTAGGGCGCATGCGGGGCGAAGGCTGTGTTGATCAGGTGGTCGGGGCGAAACTGGTCGTGTACTGCCAGACCCTTGTCGATATATTCCTGCCAGTTGCCGGCCCAGACAGAGGGAAAATCAAGCACAATCAATCCCACTGTGGCGCGTATGCCGGTTGCGGCGGCGACGGCTGCCGTGATGTCCGGAAAGAAGTACATGTCGTTAAATGTCGTGGTGCCCGAACGAATCATTTCTGCGACGGCATGTTCGGTTCCCTGACGTATAAAATCCTTATTCACCCATTTGCTCTCGACCGGCCAGATATGCTCTTTCAGCCAGGCCATGAGCGGCAGGTCATCGGCCAGACCGCGCATGAAGGACATGGAGGCATGGGTGTGGGCGTTGATGAATCCGGGTGTTAGTGAGTGGTGCTTGAGGAAGGTAACCTCTCCGGCCTGATATTTGCCCTGAATGGTGCCGGAGTCATCAATATCGATAATTTTGCCTTTATCAATGACTATACCGTGATTTTCATAGACATTATGTTGTTCATCGACAGTGATGATCCATCGAGAATGGATCATCTCATCGACCTGTAATGGGCCTTGTTCCGGGCTGTCTGGAGTCATGGGTCTTATGTGGTGTCTTGCTCGCCAGACGCGAATTATGTCACATCCGGCGACAGGCTGTCGGGAAGGGAGGCGCTACCGCACACATCCCGGGCATGAAACATGCCGGCCGCTGATCATCGGGCTGTCTGATTCCTCCGGCTATCTGCCGTATATGCGGTGAGTTATTTGTACGGCGAGCCTGCCTTCATTTTTTTCGGCGTCTGCTCTGAGTTTGGTTGACGGCTTGTATTAGTCGTTTGTAAGGTAGTTCATCCAGCCCTTGATAGCGTTCTTCTGTCACGGCGAGCAGCCGATTGATATCGTGTATTTTTTCTGTTTTGGGCCAGCCGAGCAGTTCAGCCAGCCCGGTCAGACTTCCCAGTTGAACGCGAATCTCTTTGGCATGTGGGAGCGCTCCGCTAAAACGGGTCAGCTTAAATACAAACAGTGATTTTTCGCGTGATTTTTGCAGCAGGGCCTGACAGCGCTGCTGATTTTCGGTTTGCCGACAGGAAATGCCTTCTCGCTCTGCCAGATAGAATTTATGAGATAAAGGGCAGGTGCAGCGGTTGGCCAGAATGGCCTTCTCAAATGCGCACTTTAGCTGATTGATCTGCCGATAGGCCGAACGGTATTGATCTTCTTCCATTGACTGACACGGCTACTGTTCGTGTTCCATCAGTATGGGGCGTTCGCGTGGAGTCAGGATTAACGATTCAGCCTCATGATCGTCTTTGGCGAAGACAATTTTGACATTGTAGTTGTCCTGGACGGTTATGGCAGTGCGGGTATCGCGTGCCAATGAACGGGCCTCTTTATATGACTCAAAATCGTCCATGTATTCAATCGTGCGGTTTGGAAACAGCTTGTAAACGTAATAGGGCATGACAATACCTTGGGTAAGATAAGTCAGATCAGTTTACCAAGTTGCGATAATCGGTAAATAGTTGGCGGGTGTGGCGACACAAAAAAGCCGAAAATCTCCGGCCTTGTGCCTGATTGGAGAATTTGGGAAAGCTCTGATTAATCCGGGACTTCCCTAGTGACAGCCATCCAGGCCGGTAAATATCTGATCACGAATTTCGCCAACCTTACCAAGGCCATTGACCCTGACGTATCCGGGTGCATCGTCTTCGCCGCTTTCGCTGTATCGGGTGTAGTATTCAATCAGGGGTTCGGTCTGGTCATGATAGACCTGCAGACGTGCTTTTACGGTTTCTTCCTGGTCATCATCGCGCTGAATCAGGTCTTCGCCTGTTTCGTTGTCTTTGCCTGCCGTTTTCGGTGGGTTGTAGATGATGTGATAAGTCCGACCGGACGCCAGGTGTACCCGTCGGCCTGACATACGCTTGATGATTTCCTCATCAGGCACATCAATTTCAACGACGGCATCAATCACGATGCCGGCTTCTTTCAGGGCATCCGCCTGGGGGATGGTGCGCGGGAAGCCATCGAACAGATAGCCGTTGGTACAGTCGTCTTCGCTAATGCGTTCTTTAACCATCCCCATGATGATGTCGTCAGAAACCAGGCCGCCTGTGTCCATGATTTTTTTGGCGGCGGCACCCAGTTCGGTGCCTGCTTTGACATGGGTACGCAGCATATCTCCCGTGGAAATCTGGGGAATATTGTATTTTTCCTTGATGTGGTTTGCCTGTGTGCCTTTACCGGCCCCTGGACCACCCAGCAGAATGATGCGCATCGGAGGACCTCTCTGTCTAAACAGTAAAGGCGTCATTATGCACGGGTGACTATCGGTTTGACCAGTCAGATTCCTGTATGGGGGGATGCAAATACTTTATTGAGAAGCGATGATTTTCTGTAATGTGCCAACACTGCGTATCCAGGGATTGTTTTTTCGAATGCTGTCCGGGAAGCCCTTAATGGTTTGCCTCGCCTGGTTAAAGTCTGCGTGGATGCCGGTGCCCACGGCATACCACACATCATTGCCTTTTTTGAAGCTGTAGAGGAATGGCGCAATATTATCCGGTAATTTTCCCAGATATGTTATGGCCCGCTCCTGATTGGTGGTGGCCATCAACTGAATTGTGTAGGTTTCCATATCCTGGGTCATCAGCCATTCAGATTGGTCTGCCCCCTGTTGATTTGCTGCCTGTTCCGCAAGAGGTTTCGGAATAGACGTGATGGCTGTGTTTTGTTGCTCTATCAGCTTCTTGTTCAGCACAACGGTCTTGTCCGAAGGGTTGGTTGAGGGTGGCTGGTCGGTCCCGTCACTTGTTTCAGGTGCGGGCTGGGTGCCTGTTTTTCCAATGACAGGGGCACTGCCCTTATCCAGGTTATCGATATCGACCAGCGCCTGTTTGGCGATTTTATGACCCTGGTCGGCAGCACGCTGTAGTAGCTTTACCGCCAGTTCTCTATCCGGGCGAAGAATATGCCCATTCAGGTAGAGTGTGCCGAGGTAATACTGGGCATCAGACGAATTATTATTCGCCGCCTTAAGCAGAAGCTGTTTGCCCTCGGAAACGCTGCGTTCTATGTCTTTACCATGTAGCTTCATCAGCCCCAGGTCATACTGGGCCCTTGGATAACCCTGATCTGATGCCATCGTTAACCAGCGAAGATGCTGATTTCTATTTTGGGGGACGCCGATACCTGTCTGATATATCAGGCCGACATTGTACATGGCCTCAGTATTTCCCTGATCTGCCGCCTGACGATACCACTTCATGGCACTGGCGAAATCTTGAGGGGTGCCTATGCCCTGGACATGTAGATAGGCAAACTTGGTCTGGGCTGCGCTTAATCCGGATTCAGCAGCCTGTTTCCACAGTTCATAGGTTTTATTCGGGTCCTGTTGTACGCCCAATCCGGTAAAATACTTGATCCCCAGGTCATGCTGGGCTTCAGCAATGCCCTGGTCGGCGGCAACCTGATACCATTTCGCGGCAGTGACCGGGTCTTTTTCTGTAGTCAGGCCATTTTCATAAATGATAGCCAGACCGAGTGCAGCGTCACCATCTCCATTTTCGGCCAGGGGTAGCCAGATTGAATGCGCTAATTCATATTCTCTGGACTGAAAGGCATCCCAACCGATTTCGTATTCGGTACCTGCCCGGACCGAAGTAGCGAAAAAGGCAAGAAGCAGTACGAGGCTTGCGTATCTGACTGGTATGCCGATTCGTAGATAAGAAAGGTTAATTGCCTGTACACCAATTATTCTGCAACAGGCACGTTTATAGCAGGATTAGATCGTTTTGAGAACAGCCCGGTGGGCTAAGTGGTGCAGGATTGGCGACATATCAGATATTCAACCTCCTCATTTCAGGGCTGACCTGACTTTTTTGCCAGATATCAACGAACAGCCTGTCCAGTTCCCTGGTTTCCCTGGCATCATTAAAATTTATGACTCCTTCATAGCGTTCAGAGTTTTTTCGGTGAATATAACCCCGCCCATCGGCTGTGATGAAGGTCTGGGGCAGGGATTGGAATTGCTTTTCCGGACGGCGTATCTCTATTCGTGAAGAAAGTGTCCGTGCCAGGGTTATCAGACGATGGCCACGCTGTGTGATACGTTTTGAATCAGCAGCCAGTATCAGGATATTGGAAAATCGACCGCTCAAGGCGATTTTTTTTACGGACGCAATAAATCCGGCCTTATCTAAAACGGTAGGGTCAAGATTCCTTGAATAGATGTGCAGATATTTTCGGGATTGTCGGGCCAGGCAGGCGGCAGCCAGGACATTCTCTGCACGGCTTTCGAGCTCAATAACCGAGCCTGCCTCGCCGAGAATACCGGAATTGATGGCCTCAATAACAGGGCTGTTGTCTTGTGTATTCACAGATTCAAGTCCCCAGCATTTTTATCATTTTTGGACCCCGGGTATGGTCTTCGTTAAATGATTCTCCGGCGGCATGATAGCCATGATCAAGATAAAAAGGGAGTGCCTGCGCCCTCGGCAGGCCATCTGGAGTTGAAGTATTGTTGTCTGCATGATGCCTTGCGTCGAAATGCGCCTGATGGGAGGTCTTGAGGATTGTCTCTTGCTGTCTGGTATGGATTGCGAGAACCTGACAGGCTGTTGAAATTCTACTCATGCGGCACGATACGGCGTTAAAAATGACCTCAAAATGCTCATTTATTCTGGGTGAACTGCGCTTTTTCGGCCATTTTTGTTCAGGGTTTTAAATCCTGTGCCTGAGTGGCAGCATTACCCAGATATGTGGATGGGGTCAGTTGTTTGAGTTCACTCTTTACTTCATCCGGAAGAGCCAGATTGTCAATAAATGCCGCCAGTTTTTCAGCGCTAATGGTTTGGCCTCGTGTCAGGTCTTTCAATTTTTCATAGGGTTTTTCGATACCGTATCTTCTCATTACGGTCTGGACAGGTTCAGCCAGCACTTCCCAACTGGCGTTAAGGTCTTCAGTAAGACGATCTTTGTTTACCTCTATTTTATCCAGGCCCTTCAGCGCCGATTGCCAGGCTATCAGTCCGTAGGCGATGCCTGTGCCAAGGTTTCGTAATACAGTGGAGTCGCTCAGGTCGCGCTGCCAGCGGGAGATCGGCAATTTTGCTGCGAGGTGGGCATTGATGGCGTTGGCCAGACCGATATTGCCTTCGGCATTTTCAAAGTCAATGGGGTTGACTTTATGCGGCATGGTAGAAGATCCGACTTCTCCAGGGGTTGTCTTCTGCTTAAAGTAGCCGATGGAAATGTAGGACCACATGTCGCGGCAGAGATCCAGCAGGATAGTGTTAAAGCGTGAAATGCAATCCATATATTCCGCAATATAGTCATGCGGTTCGATCTGGGTGGTATATGGGTTGATGTTAATACCCAGTGATTCCACTACCTTTCTTGAAAATGCCGGCCAGTCCAGATCAGGATATGCCACCAAATGGGCATTCCAGTTGCCTACGGCACCGTTCATTTTGCCGAGAATATCAATTTTCCGGAACTGCTCCCTTTGGCGGACCATGCGATAAGCCACGTTTGCCAGCTCTTTTCCCAGCGTTGACGGCGTTGCGGTTTGTCCATGAGTTTTGCATATCATGGGTATGGATGCATACTGTCGAGACATTGCGGCAAGTGTTTCGATGATTTTATCGAAACAGGGCAGTACAACGTGTCCCCTGGCCTGCTTTAGCATCAGTGCATGGGCCAGATTGTTGATATCCTCAGATGTACAGGCAAAATGTAAAAACTCGCTGCCGGTATTGAGTTCGCTGTGTTTCGCAACTTTCTCTTTGAGTAGATATTCGACCGCCTTAACGTCGTGATTGGTGGTTTGCTCAATTTCTTTTACGCGCCGAGCATCTTCGATAGAAAAATTCTCGATAATATTATCGAGAAACCGGTTTGCGTTGTCGCTGAGTTTGGGTACTTCAGGAATAGAAGGCTCTTCAGCCAGGGCCTGGAACCAGCGTATTTCGACTATGAGCCGTTTGTGGATCAGTCCGTATTCACTGAAAATGGCGCGTAGCTCGGTAGTTTTGGGGCCGTAACGACCGTCAATCGGTGAAATTGCGGTTAAAGGGGACAAATCCATGAAATACTTTCCAGGAAAATTTCAGCGTGTCGAAAACCGGATGGCATGATACCAGAATCAATGAGCTCGGGAGGTGCGGATAATGTTACTGGATAACATTGAATTGGGACACGGGATTACCTGTGTCGATACAGGCTATGTCAGGCCAGGATTGGCTGCGTGTTATTTGTTGCGGCAGGGTGGGCATATTGCCGTTATAGAAACCGGGGTGAATGCTAATGTGGATGGCTTGCTCCAACTGATTGATGATAAAGGCATCAGACGGGATCATGTTGACTACGTTATTCCGACGCATGTGCATCTTGACCATGCCGGGGGTGCGGGGCGTCTCATGCGGGAATTACCCAATGCCCGGTTGATTATCCATCCCAGGGGGGCGCGGCATATGATTGATCCTTCCAGGCTGATTGCCGGGGCGAGTGCTGTTTATGGTGAACAGAATTTCAATCGTATTTATGGCGATATATTACCTGTGGCCGCTGCTCGCGTGATAGAGGCGGATGACGGTTTCACGGTCAATTTCCACGGCAGGGAATTATTGTTCCTTGATACCCCCGGACACGCCCGCCATCATTTTTGCGTCTGGGACAAGGAAAGCCAGGGCATGTTTACCGGCGATACCTTTGGTATTTCGTACCGGGAGCTGGGTGTCGAAGGCCGGATATTTGCGACGGCGACGACAACGCCTGTGCAGTTTGATCCCAGTGCGCTGCACTCATCAATAGACAGGTTGTTGAGCTTTAATCCCGGACACATATATCTGACCCATTTTGGGTGTATTGATGATATTCAAGATATGGCTGATCAGGTGCATGAGGATATTGATCAATATGTGAGGCTGGCGAAAAACATTAAAAATGATCATCTGAATGATTTTGAGGTTCGTCTTGAGGCAGAGATACTACAATACCTGACAGGGCGTGTACGGGATATAAAACCTGACATGGATCGTCAATATATCAAGACGATGCTGGGAATGGATTGCAGGCTCAATGCGCAAGGCGTGGCGCTCTGGGTTGGTTCCAATTAATTATTTTTGATATGCTGGGTACTTATGTAACTTTCCAGTGAACTGATTCAGTACAGTAACCTTCCATACACAGAATGTGGCTAGAAAACTCAATGTATCGAATCGGCAGCAAGCCGTTGCCGGAAGTGTTGCATTAGGGATCGTGTCACCGCAACCGCAATCCAGGCACGTTAAATATGAGGACTTTATATGAATGAAATGAGCGGCAAAAGCCGCAAGGCCCCTGATGCCCTCCCCGCCGGCGCTGTCGAAACAGAGACTGCAAATGAATAACAGCGATACGCCGCTTGTTGTCCTGATTGACGCGGATAATGCGAGTGCCTCCATAGTAGAAGGGCTACTTGCCGAAGTAGCCAGATTCGGAGTGGCCAGTGTGAAGCGTATCTATGGCGACTGGACCGAGCCTTCGCTTAATTCATGGAAAAAGGTGTTGCTGGAGCACTCAATCCAGCCCGTTCAGCAGTTTCGGTACACGGTCGGGAAGAACGCCACCGACAGCGCGATGATTATTGATGCCATGGATCTGCTCTATTCGGGCCGGTTTGCCGGGTTCTGTCTGGTATCCAGTGACAGTGATTTCACTCGCCTTGCCGCACGGATACGTGAGGCAGGTATCCGGGTGTATGGCTTTGGAGAAAGGAAGACCCCGCGCCCTTTCGTTTCGGCGTGTGATAAATTCATTTACACGGAAGTCTTTTCGGGGTCTGCTGCCGAAGAAAAAACAACCTCAGTGCGCAAATCCGAGAAGGAGCTTCGCGACACTGCCCTGCTCAAATTGATTCGGGCGGCGATTGACGCTACCTCGGATGACGAAGGCTGGGCTACTCTTTCAGCCGTTGGCAGTCATATGAATAAGGCTTCTACCGATTTTGATCCACGTAACTATGGTTTCTCGAAACTGAGCGGATTGATGGAGGCTATTGGCTTGTTCGAGCTTGAGCGTCGCGGTAATCAACCCTATGTCAAAGATAGCAGAAAAAAATAATGTGCCTCTGACCAGACAGCGCATCCGGCCAATCGATAATCGGTGGTGCCAGAAGGGCAGATCATCATGACGATTCACTGCGTCTTTTAATACGACCACGGTTGTTCAAGGATGGCTTTACAATGCGCACTGGCCGGTTCATTATTTTTTCTTCAGCTTAGGTTCTTTTTTCAGTATGTGCTCGCCCTTTTCATAGATATTGTCCGCAGAACCTGCAATGAGTGGATCCGGCGGGGTGGCAATGTTCTTATCCTTATTGGGATAGTCAAGGGAATTTAATATATGGCGCATGGCATTCAGACGTGCGCGCTTTTTGCAGTCTGACTTGATAACCATCCAGGGGGCATCCTTTGTGTCGGTATAGAAGAACATCGCTTCTTTGGCTTCAGTATAGTCCTGCCATTTATCCAGAGAGGCCATATCCACAGGGCTGAGCTTCCAGTGTTTTAATGGGCTGCGACGGCGTTCCTGGAAGCGCCGGAATTGTTCATTTCGGCTGATGGAAAACCAGAGTTTGTAGAGTTTGATACCGCTGCTGATCAGCATGCGCTCCAGTTCGGGGGTCTGGCGCATGAATTCGAGATAGTCGGCGGAGGAGCTAAAGCGCATAACGCGCTCTACGCCCGCACGGTTATACCAGGAACGATCAAACATTACGATCTCTCCTGCGGCGGGCAGGTGTTTGATATAACGCTGGAAGTACCATTGACCCGCTTCCCGGCTGGTGGGTTTCTCCAGCGCGACAATGCGAGCACTACGCGGGTTCATGTGTTCCATGAAGCGCTTGATTGTTCCCCCTTTACCGGCGGCATCACGACCTTCAAACAGGATTAGAATTTTCTGCCCGGTATCCTTAACCCAGTTCTGCATTTTGAGCAGTTCAATCTGTAGTTTTTGTTTTTCCACTTCATATTCTGCGCGGCGCATTTTTTTCGGGTAAGGGTAGTTGGCATCCTTGAATATTTTCTGTTTCCCCAGCTTCTCGATGACCTCGGGCCTCGCGAGCCCGGGTTCTTTTCGATGCCCGGCAGGCTTGGTCGGGGCGCTTGCGGAACTGTCATCCGACATGGTGAATCTCCTCATAGCTGTTTGATGGCATTATATTACGCCTTTATAAAAAGCGGTGCCTGACCATTGTTAATGGACGCTCAGCATGGTGGGTAATCTGCTAGAATGTGCGCCGCTTTGCGGTTCATGGAAGATTCAGATGACGGTTAAAACGCGTTTCGCGCCGAGTCCTACTGGCTATCTGCACCTTGGTGGCGCAAGAACTGCTTTATTCTCGTGGTTATTGGCACGACAAAATGGTGGAAAGTTTGTATTACGCATTGAAGATACCGACCGTGAGCGCTCTACGCAGGAGTCGGTGAACGCCATTCTCCAGGCGATGGAGTGGCTGGGCCTGGATTGGGATGAAGGCCCTTTTTATCAGACCCGGCGCATGGACCGTTACAGGGAAGTTATTCGGCAACTGTTGGACGAGGGCCACGCCTACTATTGTTATTGCAGCAGGGAAGCGCTGGACCATATGCGTGAAGCGGCAATGGCGCGAGGAGAGAAGCCGAAGTATAACGGGAAATGTCGTGATTTTACTGGCGAGCCACCTGCGGGCATTGAACCCGTCGTGCGTTTCAGAAATCCCCTGGAAGGGACAGTTGTGTTTGAGGATCAGGTAAAGGGCCATGTCGTGGTTAATAACAGTGAGCTGGATGATCTGATTATTGCCCGTTCCGATGGTACGCCAACCTACAATTTCACTGTCGTTGTTGATGATTCAGATATGAGTATCACACACGTGGTACGTGGAGACGACCATGTGAATAACACACCGAGACAGATTAATATTTTGCAGGCACTTGATTCCGAACCACCGATATATTGCCACGTACCCATGATATTGGGCGATGATGGCAAGCGTCTATCGAAGCGTCATGGCGCCGTCAGCGTGATGCGGTATGCGGATGACGGCTATTTACCTGAAGCCTTGCTCAGCTATCTGGTGCGGCTGGGCTGGTCATATGGCGATGAAGAGATTTTCTCCAGGCGGGATATGATCGAAAAGTTCAGCCTGACTGCCGTAAATAAAGCGGCATCGGTATTCAATGCTGAAAAGCTCCTGTGGCTGAACCGGTATTATATGAAGCAGGCCAGTACGAAAAGCCTGGCCGACCAGCTTGGCAAACGCCTTACGTTGAAAGATATTGCCGTAGAGCAGGGGCCGGACCCGGTTGACGTGGTTGAGATTCTTCGTGAGCGGGCACAGACATTGGCGGAAATGACCAACAAGGCCGAGATGTTTTATGCGGACTATGACGCCTTTGATGAGAAGGCGGCCGGGAAAAATTTGCAGCCGGTTATCGTCAGGCCCATGAAGGCATTTCGAGACCGACTTGAGGCGCTCGAAGACTGGCGGGCTTCCTCCATACACTCTCTGGTGGAGTCAATCGCGCAACAATTCGCATTGAAAATCGGCAAGATCGGGCAGCCGATACGGGTCGCAGTGACCGGCTGCGGCACATCGCCGTCAATCGGCGAGACGATTTACCTGATGGGCAAACAAAGGGCGCTTAAAGGTCTGAACAGGGCGCTGGAATACATTGAAAAAAAAGCCATGGAATCTTCATAATCAGGTTGGACATTACACCATTATATGTGTAGAATGCGGCCCCTTTTCTGGGGCCATAGCTCAGCCGGGAGAGCGCAACACTGGCAGTGTTGAGGTCGGCGGTTCGATCCCGCCTGGCTCCACCAGAAAGAAAAACAGGGTATGTGCGCCCTGATGACAGTTTACTGTCCCCTTCGTCTAGAGGCCTAGGACACCGCCCTTTCACGGCGGTAACAGGGGTTCGAACCCCCTAGGGGACGCCAATAACCGGGATGAGAGGCCTTGAATTCCGACCAGGGAAGCCCTGGTTATTGGAAAAGCCCCTCTTATAAGAAAGTCAACAAGAACAAGTATCCGGCACGCAACGGCCTTCTGCTACGAAAGGCACCTTTGTCGATGCCGCCATCATCTCAGCGCCGATCTCCACCAGGAGCCAATTCGGTCAACGCAACCCGGAGATGCACCAGACAAAGAAAGGTGGAGAAGAATCGAGTTGCCATGGTGATGTGGGTTATCCAGAAATCGACAAGTTATCGATCACTCAATTTATTGCTTCGTGTGCGACGGCACCCTCTGCAACTTCGTCAGGACCTCGATCAATAATACTGGAAGGCGAAACCTATAGCGAAGCCAATTTAGGCAAGTTCACGTCATGGCGATGCAAGGATTATTTTGAAAACTCAGGAACATTGGTCGAGGTTGGCAGGTTTAATGATTCAGATTTAAGCGGGGCAGGCTTTATTCTCTATGATGGAAGCTACTCAGGCGAGTCCACAAATTATCAGCGCAAAGGCATAAATCACCGCTGGGACTGGGGTCCAACTGGTTCCGATTACGCATTTATTATAAGACCTGATGGGACCGGTCTTTTCTATGATTTTTCTTCAGCTGCAGAAGGAGAGAGAGTAAAATTCGATGATTTGTATAAGTGCAGTAAATAAATCGTAGGCCTAACAAGGCAAGTAACCCGATACCGTAGGCGCGGGTTCTTTTGGCGTTAGGCGGCTGGGATAGCGTGAAGTTCCAGTTTTGTACCGGGTGTGTCCAGCATTCAGAGGCTTTGAGTATGCCGGCATACAGACTTGAGCAAGCTGTTCTCATTGGCGAGCCCTTCTTTGGCCCTGGTCAGTTTCCAGGGGATTGCCAGTTGTGGTGTGTCACCATGTTTGCGATGAAATCGTTGATGAACTGGAAAGATCACGGGCATATCAGCGTATCTCGGCTTTGTAGCTGAACTTGTCGGCACGGCCTTTCGAGGTCCTGACTTCAATAATCTTGTTGTCACGTGTGTATGTCGTACGATTAAGGACCAGAACAGGGTTGCCAGGATTTATTTTTAACAGCCTTGCTGTTTTTTTATCTGCTGCTCCGGCCGTTAGTGTCTCTTCCGCTCGAACAACGGGGATTTTGAATTTTTCCACAATAAGCGCGTACAGCAGGTCGGGGATATGTATGTCTTCGTTTTCTAGTCCCTTAACAAGCCTGTAGTACCAGTGAGAGTATTCAACCATGACCGGTTGCTCATCGACATGGCCAACTCTCTCGATATATAGTGTATCGGCATCGTTGTTGATCTGTAATTGTTCCGCGATTTTTTTCGTGGCTTTCCCTCTTTTACGTGCTGTGGTCTCTTTATGTATGCGAGTTGGATGGCCGCTGGCATCGCCGTAAGTCGTAAAGCGGAACAGGCTATTATTGAAGTCAATATTGGAGACGTAGGTCCCTTTGCCCTGGTGCCGGTACAGTAATCTTTCCCAAACAAGATTATCAATGGCTTTTTTTGCGGTGCCTTGACTGACGCCAAGCTGTTTGGCCAGTTGTGGTTCCGAAGGAATCAGATCACCGGGGGTGAGTGTCCCGCTGTTGATTGATTCGCGTATGTGATCCTCAACTACCTGGTATAGCGGCTTATTATTTCGACCGGATGATTGTGCGTGCATGAAGCAGAGTATATTGACTTATCGATTAATCACAACAACAGGGCCTGAAGGAACTCTGACTTTTATGTTACCGGGTTAAAATTCTTTTCAACTGATCTTGACAAGTATGGTGCTTAGGTATTGAATTGGGATAGGTCATGTATATGACCTGTAACTATCAGCATAATGAGTCGCTTCATAACCAACTCACAGAGGCTGTACATAAAGGGTGTGGTGAGAGATGGAATTTCTTCAGTATTTTTCTGAAGTATTCACATGGACCAATATCACGATACTGGTTCTGGGAACGATTGGTGGGTTGCTGTTGGGTGCTACGCCCGGTTTGAGTCCGACCATGGCCGTGGCGTTGTTAATTCCGTTCACCTTTCATATGGAACCGGCTTCATCTCTCGTTATGTTGGGTGCGGTTTATACGGCGACGGTGGCAGGCGGTGCTGTTAGCGGTATTTTGGTAAACATTCCGGGTGCGCCGGCGAATATCGCCACTATCATGGATGGTTATCCCATGGCTAAACAGGGCAGGGCTATTCAGGCGTTGCACTATTGCTTTATCAGTTCTTTTATCGGCGGTTCCATCGGTGTGTTGTTACTGGTGTTTTTTACGCCGCCGTTAGCGGATCTGGCATTGAAATTTGGCCCGGCGGAATTATTCTGGATATCTATTTTTGGCGTCACCATAATCGCTTCACTGGGCGGTGGTTCAGTTGTTAAAGGTTTGATCGCCGGTGCAGCAGGGTTATGGCTTTCGACAATCGGTTATAATCCGGTGCTGGGTGAGGAGCGCTTTGTTTTTTCCGAGCATCTGGCAGGCGGCATACATATCATTGCGGCCCTGATAGGCTTGTTTGCGATACCTCAGGTATTAACACTGGTTGCCGAATCAAGGCTCTATAAAGATACGCTTGAATTTGCCGAGTTGCGTTCCTATAGCGTATGGCAATCATTTATTTACAATATTAAGCGTACCAAAGCGCTGGTTATAGGGACAATATCCGGGAGCATTATTGGCGTTATTCCCGGTGCCGGCGGCCAGATTGCGGGCCTTGTTGCCTATGACCAAACCCTCAAAATGAGTAAAGATCCGTCTTCATTTGGCAAGGGTAACCCGGATGGTGTGATTGCTGCGGAGAGCGCTAACAATGCAATGGTTGGTCCATCGTTGGTGCCTCTGTTGACATTAGGCATACCAGGTAGCCCCACAGCCGCAGTTTTATTAGGTGGATTGCTGATTAATGGACTTTTCCCGGGGCCGGACTTGTTTACAATACACGGTGCTGTAACCTGGACCTTTATTGATTCCCTGCTGGTAAGTCAGGTGCTGATGCTGGTGTTTGGGTTATTAATTGCCAGATATAGCGGCTTCGTAGCGCGTATTCCCAATCATACCATGGCTGCGGCAGTTATTGTGCTGGCGATATTTGGTACCTATAGCATCCAGAATAATGTTTCGGATGTCTGGGTCATGCTGGTACTTGGTGTGCTTATGTATTACGCATCCAGGATAGGATTTAGTCCGGCACCGCTGGTTCTTGGTTTGATCCTGGGACAGATTACTGAAACTAATTTCCTGCAGGGCCGGCTGATTGCGGGAGATGAAGCCTGGTCATATTTTCTAAGTGGGACGATTAACCAAATAGTTATTGTGCTTTGTATTATTTCTATTGCATACAGCATCTATAATGAGAGAAAGGCGATTATTCGCAGGCGTAAGGAGGTTGCCGCATCGTGAATGTCAAAGCGGTATTGACCCGCCGATTTTATGTGGCATTGCTGGTTCTACTGCTGGTCGGATACGTATTCAAGGTGAGCTATTTCCAGGAAAATAGCGAAGCATATTTGTTTCCATCTATCGTTGCCGGTCTGATGCTGGTCTTAAGTGTGATTTCGTTTGTGAGGGAGGCCTTTGATCTATGTATCGATGATTTTAAGCCGATTCCTTTTATCAGCCAGATATATGCAGTTGCAGTGATGATTCTTGGTGTCGCGGTCGCTGAATGGCTGGGTATGTACATTACGGTGTTTTGTGTATTGTTGTTAATATCGTATTGGTATTCGAATCAAAGGATTAAAAGCAAGCGGATGGTAAACTCTGTACTGTTTTCAGCAGGGTTTATCGGGCTTATCTACGTATTATTTTCAGTCATGCTGAATTTGCAGTTACCCAAAGGCATACTGATATGAGAGATATGATCTATAGCGGTTTGAATCATTGGCCGTCAGGTCATTTTGATGCCTGTTTATGACAGGGTTTATAAAACTCACAGAAGGAGGATGTATGAGCATTATGAGAGATAGATTTGGCGGGTTTCTGTTGGCCTGTACTTTAAGTATAGGGTTGGTGCCTGCCGCTATTGCAGAGTATCCGGAAGATGTTATCCGGATGACAGTGGCTTATGGTCCAGGCGGTGCAACGGACTTTCAGGCCAGGATCGTAACCATGATGGCGGCCAAGGTAGATAAGAAGGGGAACCCCCAGTATTTGAATGGTCAGCCCATTGTTGTATTAAACCGCCCTGGTGCCGGTGGGCAGGTTGGTTGGAACAGTTTTGTGCAGAAGGCCAAGCCGGATGGTTATGAGTTGGCTGCCTATAATGTCCCGCACTTTATTGCACAGTCCATTGTTTTTCCTGACAAGGTGAAATACAACATCAACAATCTGGAGCCAATCGCCAACTGGGGTGCGGACCCGGCTGTATTGATTGTTAATAAGGATAGTTCGTTTAATTCGGTGAAAGATGTTGTTGAGTATGCCAGACAGAATCCGGACAAACTGACCGTATCAGGTGCCGGCTTGTATGTGGGCCACCATATCGCCGCGCTACAGTTTGATAAGGCTGCGGGAGTAAAGACCAAATATGTGCCGGCAGGTGGTGGTGTTAAAGGCCTTCAGTTTGTTCTTGGTGGCCAGACTATGGCCGGTTGGAATAACCTTTCTGATGCCTTCCGCAGCCAGGACCGCCTGAAAATTCTTGCCGTCGCGGATCTGGAGCGAAATGACTTCCTGCCGGATGTCCCAACACTGAAGGAATCCGGTTTGGATGTAGATGACAGCAGCGTCAACTTTCGTGGCATCATGGCGCTGGAAGGTACGCCGGAAAATGTTCTGCAGACGCTGGCGAATAAAGTACCTGCCATGTTTAAGGACGGGAAGGTGGTGAAGAAGATGAAGGCTGGTGGTTCACCCATGCGCATTATGACCCGTGAAGAAGTACAGGCAATGTGGAAAGAACGTCAGGCCTATCTGACCGACCTGTTGAAAGACCTGAGAAAATAACTTTCTCTGAGCCCGGTGCCTGACTGGCACCGGGTTTTCAGCATTAGTAACCTTTATATCAGGTATATAATTCACATGATTATGCTTTAGTTGGGTTTTTACAGGAATCCGATAGTGGCCGAAGCAACTGCAAATGAAGTTGTATCTGAGCTGGTGCAAAAGGCGCGTCAGGCTCAAATGACATATGCGGGTTATACCCAGCGGCAGGTTGATGGGGTCGTTACCGCTGTTGGCTGGAAGATTATGGACCCGGTCACAAACCGCAGACTTTCTGAGCAGGCAGTGTCCGATACGGGTCTTGGCCGTGTCGAAGATAAAATTACCAAGAATCATCGCAAGACCCTGGGGTTGTTACGTGATCTAAAGTGTGCTCGCACAGTTGGGGTTGTTGCCGAGTATCCTGACAGGGGTTTGGTGGAAATTGCCCGTCCTGTCGGTGTGGTTGCCGCCGTGGTGCCATCGACTAATCCGGTTGCCACGCCGTTTAATAAAACACTTAATTCCTTGAAGGGTGGCAATGCTGTGGTCCTGGCGCCGTCGCCAAAAGGCGCGGCGGTATGTGTCGAAGTTGTCAAGCTGATGCGTGATGCCCTTAGGCAGGTAGGTGCGCCCGAAGATCTGGTGCAGAAACTGCCAGCGCCAATCAGCAAGGAAACGACCATGGCATTAATGCAGCAGGCCGACTTGATTGTGATTACCGGTTCACAGAACAATGTGCGTGCCGGTGTCCAAAGCGGGACACCGGCTATTGGCGTAGGTGCCGGTAATGTTGTCGGCATAATTGATGAAACTGCGGATATTGAAAATGCGGCAACAAAGGTTACTGCCTCTAAAATTTTTGATAACGCAACCAGTTGTTCTTCTGAAAACAGCATTGTTGTATTGGATGCGATATACAATCAGATGTTCGCGGCAATGCGGTCACGCAGCGCCAAGCTGTTGACGGCGGATGAGAAAGAATTGCTTCGCCAGACCATGTGGTCGGAAGGAAAGCTAAGCCCTGTGGTTACCGCGAAATCCGCTGATGAGATTCTGGATGCGGCGGGAATCGCATATGAGGGTCCGGTCAGCATTATCATGGTAGAGGAAGACTCCGCCGATCCATCAAACGAATTCTGTAATGAAAAACTCAGCCCGGTGCTGACGGTTTTTCGTGCACGCGATTTCGATCATGCGATTGAGCTTGTTCATTCTGTGTATGCTATTAATGGTGCGGGACATTCGGTTGGTATACACAGCCGGGATGATGCTCATATTCTCCGACTGGGACTTGAGTTGCCAGTATGTCGTGTGATCGTTAATCAGGCACACTGTTTTGCTACAGGTGGCGCGTTTGATAATGGGTTACCGTTTTCCCTGTCCATGGGTTGCGGCACTTGGGGTGGCAATGTTATCTCGGACAATATGAATTACCGGCACTACATCAACACTACACGTATTGTAAAAACTATTCCTCCGAATGAACCGGAGTTATCTGAGATCTTTGGTGATTTCTGGAAGAAGTACAATATTGATCCCAATAGTTAACCATGAATACCGTCCAGTATCTTATTGATCTGCAGGCTCACAAGCGGCCTGATGAGATATTTATGATAGTCCCTGAGTCAGGTCAGACGATGACTTATTCGCAGTTACAGTGTCATGCGCACGGCATCGCAGCTCGATTGAAAGCCATGGGCATAACAGAAAACGAGAAGGTCGCCTTTTTGTTACCGAATGGTTATTGGTCGGTGGTGTTGTTTCTGGGAGTTATGTATAGCGGGCGGGTGATCGTGCCATTGAATGCGGTCGCAGGTGAAGTGGCTTTGTCTTATGTTATCGAACATTCTGATAGTCGCATAATCCTTATGGGCGATCAGTTTCGTGATAGCTTTTCTGAAGTATTAGCGAATATTCCGAAAGGTGTTGATATTATTCGCACCGACGTTAACTCTGGGCCTGAGTGGCCGGTTGACGCACTACCTAAATCCGATACTTCTTTGGTAAGTGAGCAGCAGGAGGCTTTATTAATTTACACTTCAGGTACAACAGGACGGCCAAAGGGTGTCATGCTCAGCCATAAGAATGTTATAGCCGGTGGCCGCAATACCATGGCGGCTCATGATCTGACTGAGACGGATCGTGCACTTTGCATATTACCGCTGTATCACATCAATGGAGAAATGGTCACGGTTATGGGGCCATTAGTCAGCGGCGGCAGCCTGGTAATACCGCATCGATTCAGTTGTTCGACGTTCTGGAGGCATATGGCCGAGCATGACTGCACCTGGTTTAGTGTTGTACCAACAATCATTGCGTACCTGCTGGAAGACGCTGAACGCAATGGTTTTGATTATGGAATGGCTGGAGGTCTGAAGCGCATGCGCTTTGGTCGTTCAGCGTCATCTGCTCTGGCTCCGGAGATGCATAAAGCATTTGAAGAACGTTTCGGTGTTGTCGTAGTGGAAACCATGGGGTTGACTGAAACCGCAGCACAAATACTCTCCAATCCAATGCCTCCCGAAAAACCTAAATATGGCTCACCGGGCAAACCGGCTGGCAATGAGGCTAAAGTTACTGATGAAAACGGGAATGAATGTCCGGCAGGTGTGTCAGGCGAACTGATGATTCGCGGAAACAATGTAATGGCCGGCTACTACAAGAATGAAAAAGCGACCCGTGAAGCTCTGGAACCGGATGGCTGGTTGCATACGGGTGATATGGCCATAAGAGATGAGGACGGTTTTTTCTTTATTACCGGTAGAATAAAGGAGCTGATTATCAAGGGAGGTGAAAATATCGCACCACGCGAAATTGATGAAGCCTTGTATGAGCATCCGGCGGTTCTTGAAGCAGCCGGCTTTGGCTATCCCGACAAAAACTATGGCCAGGAAGTTATAGCCTGTGTTGCGCTTAAATCGGGTATGCAGTGCAGTGAGAACGAACTATCGGAGCTGGCCGAATCTGTGCTGGGCAAATTCAAATCACCCAAGCGCATCTTTTTTATGGATGAACTGCCGAAAGGACCTTCGGGCAAGATACAGCGATTGAAACTGCCCGCAATGATTGAAAGCCGGCTGCGTTGATCGAAACTCAATTTCCCGCTCACCTTTAGCCAGATTGTATTATCAAAATCACCAGTCAGTTTGTCGTTAAGCCGCAAACAGGACTAAACACCGGGTCTCTGGTTATTCTGGGGACAAATCACGAAGCTTGAAGTCTTTCATTATTTCCTTTGTGGCTGCATCCATTTGAGCTGTTTTATCTCGCAGTGCTTTTACAATGAGGCGTTTCTTGGCTGCCCTGTCTTTGTCGATCAATGCTCGTAGTTCAGCCTCAAAATCAGAATCAATATAATAGCCCCAGAAATCGCCTTTATTTTTCCGGTTAAAATGCTCGCTAGCGGGGATTCTGCCCGTATCGCGGTGTGCAGCCAGGCTCGGTAGATGGCGGCGCTGAACGACAGATGTCCGAAAAATAACATTGCGGAGAGCGGGAGAAACACCAATGCCGCCCAATCGTTTGCAGGATAAGCGGTCCGCCAAAGGTAAAGCGGTAGAAATAGTGAGGCCGTCGCGAGGCAGACGTTCAGGACGTTTTTCGCCATCTGGTCGATTATCCGAATGTGGATTCTCAACATTAATGTAAAAAATAGCTGTAAAACCGTAAGCTACCACTTATGAAAGTGACTTTGAACATCCCTGCATTGTTTCCGGTATTCAATGAGATTGGCACTGATGATATTAATCAGTTAAAGCTGGGTAGCCTGAGAAAGATTCTTTCATGTTCAAGCTCTAAGCCGGTACGGAATGTTCCTTATGAAAGCTGGCTCTATGCGCAGTTTACCGGTAGCGTATTGCCAGTTGGACAGATACCGGTCGCCAGCCTGACGGCTATACTTGATGGACTGGTTGATACGGAGAGCAAAAAAAGTACGGGCTACTGGATGCGGGCTGATCCGGTTTATTTATATCCTGATACCCATTCTCTTATCTTGCAGGACCCGGATCGCTTGAATTTGCAGCATGATGAGATTGAGCGCATACGGAATACGATAGCACCCTTGCTTGAAGAATATGATACGGTCCTGCATACGCCGCATCCTGGGCGCTGGTATCTGCGGGTTGAAAATAATGCGCCTGACTTATCCTGCACGCCGCTTTATGAGGCATTAATGAAGCCGGTAAATAAATATTTGCCGCAGGGTAAGGATTTTCGCAGGTGGCATACGCTGTTTAATGAAATCCAGATGGTATTGGCAACCTTGGACATGAATCTGTGGCGTCAGGAGCGACAGCAGCCACCGGTGAACAGCCTGTGGTTCTGGGGTAACGGTCAATTACCATCTCTCAGGCCCGTGAATTATGATTGTTGCAGAGGCGACAGTGACCTGCTGAAGTCACTCTGTTTACATAGTAATAGCTGTTACAGTCCCATTGACGATGAGCTTGACGGTGGTCTGGCAATGTCCGGACATCACAATCACTATCTGGTCGTTTATGAATCATTGATGCGGGCACGGCAATTGAATGATCCTGAATTATGGTTACCGGCATTGCAGGATTGTGAAGATAGAGTGATTGCGCCATTAGTCAGGCAGTTGCGTGGCAGAGAGATTAAGGAGTTATCATTGATATCTGATTCAGGGTTGCAGTTTAATTGCTCTCGAAACGACATCCGGTCCTTCTGGAGGCGCGTACAATCGGCTTCTGAGTATCTACTACGATGAATCCTCGTATTGTGCAACGTGAAATAGTCGGTGATTTCAAGGATGACAGCCTTCCCCCATTATTGCAGCGCATTTATGCGGCACGCGGCGTAACAACTGGCGATGATATTAATCTGCAACTGGGTCAGTTACTACCTTATGGCGGGTTGGCGGATATTGACAAGGCCGTCGAGCGCCTCACGCAGGCCCTGGAACAGCAACAGAAAGTCCTCATTATCGGTGATTATGATGCCGATGGAGCAACCAGCACGGCATTGATTATTCGCGTCCTGCAACGCTACGGGTTGCGGAACATTGATTATCTTGTACCCAATCGGTTTGAATATGGCTACGGCCTTTCTCCGGCTATCGTAGAGGTGGCGATGCAGTTACAGCCAGCCCTCATTGTTACCGTCGATAATGGAATTTCGAGTATTGAAGGTGTCAAGAAGGCGCGTGAGGCAGGGATAGATGTGTTGATTACGGATCACCATCTGCCGGGAGAAGAGCTGCCTGATGCAACGGTTATTGTAAATCCCAATCAACTCAACTGCAGTTTTGCCAGCAAGTGTCTGGCCGGTGTCGGCGTGGTGTTTTATGTCATGCTGGCGCTACGTGCGCACTTGAGGGGGCTTGATTGGTTTGAGAGGCATTCACTGGATGAACCTAATCTTGCCGATTACCTTGATATCGTAGCTTTGGGAACGGTCGCAGATGTTGTACCGCTCGATAAAAATAACAGGATACTGGTACATCATGGAATACGGCGGATACGTGCAAACCGGACACACGCGGGCATTCGGGCCTTGATACAAATATCGCGCAGAGATCAGTGCTATTTCAAGTCATCAGATTTGGGATTCGCGGTTGCGCCAAGGCTGAATGCTGCTGGCAGGCTCGATGATATGTCGGTAGGTATTGAATGCCTGCTAACGGACGATGAGTCTCATGCCCAGGCCTTGGCCACAGAACTGGATATGATGAATACGGAGCGCAAGCAGATCAGCCACACAATGGAGAAGGAAGCCCATATCATGCTGGAAAAGCTGCATCTTGAAGGAGATACGCCCGCTGCGTATTGTCTATACCAACCTGAATGGCACCAGGGAGTGACGGGTATTCTAGCCGGCAGAGTGAAGGAAAAGAAATACAGGCCAACAATAGTCTTTGCCGATGGTCAAGGCGGCGAATTAAAGGGTTCGGCGCGGTCTATTTCAGGGTTTCATATACGGGATGCCCTGGCAAATATCGCAGCTCGGAATCAAGGGATCATCAAGAAGTTTGGTGGTCATGCCATGGCGGCGGGATTGACGATATCGGGTCACAATTTTGATGTATTTCGTCAGTTGTTTGAATCTTATGCCGATACTGCCCTGGGACCGGACGAGCGCGAGATACGCATATCAACTGACGGGGAGTTGAACTCTGAAGAGCTGAATATTGATTCGGCGTTGGCGATTGAAAGAGCAGGTCCTTGGGGGCAGCAGTTTCCTGAACCCCGTTTTATTGGTGAGTTTGAAGTCGTCAGCAGGCACCGCATAGGTAGCGACAAGACGCATTTGAAATTGGTGCTGGCTAAAGATAATGTAAAGATTGATGCCGTGGTCTTCAATGTTACAGATGAACAATGGCCTGAACATATCAGCCATGTAAGGATAGTGTTTGAATTATCGGTCAATCGTTATCATGGATCTGAAGATATTCAACTGAAGATTCTTCATATCGATTTGACAGGGTCAGGATAATTTGATTCGATAGTTGAGGCAACTCTGATCAAGTCATAGCTTCCTGAAAAAATACATCAAGCACGTCTAAAAATTAACTCAAGCGCGAGATAAAGAGAGAGTTTATTTTTTTATTTTCCATGATTTAGGCAACATAAAGTACTTTTATAAAACGAAAAGTATAATCGAATCAATGGATTGAATATAGTTTATATGCTAAAAAAAGGAAAATAATTGTGGCATAAAGCTTTTACATCTATCTGTATTTTTGGGTAGATTAGGCTATCTAATAATAGTTATGTGCTAAAGGAGAAGAAATGAAGAATCTAATTCTTGTTGCCACTATGGCAATTGTTCTACAAGTTTCCCTATGGGTGAATCCCATTGGTTATCAGCGGCAGCCTATTTTGAATTGAACCTGGTGGAGGCAAAAATGGTTCAAATGCCTTGGGATTATCGCTGAAGCGGTGTTCACGCTGACTTGTACGCGCCTACGATGCTAGATGCTCCTTTGTTGTGCTGGCTAAGTTGGCATTAGGTACTCAATAAGGGAAAATATGTATTCAGCAGCATTTATTTTTGAGCCCGGCAATTACGACGATGACTTTTATTCTCTGGATAATCAGATACATGAAGTGGCGGAATCAGTAAACGGCTTTCTTGGAAGGGAATCATGGCAGTCTGCGGATGGAAAGAAAATAAATGCGACTTATTATTGGAAAGACATGGAAGCTTTAGAGGAATTTTCAAAGCACCCCAAACACCTTGAGGCAAAGCGTCAATATACTAAGTGGTATAAAGGCTTTCATGTAGTTATATCTGAAGTTCAACGATCATATGGAGATGGCTGCATATCCCATATCACTTCCAATAGCAGAGAAAAACATGCCTGACAAAGCATTCCAGATGATTAAGACTACAAAAGCAATTGTAAGATATCAACTAGGCAAGCACTACTTGCGTTTTTTATTACCTAGAAATGGCTTTTATTTTGTTGATGTACCACGAACATCTTCTAGTAGTATACGTTTAGCGCTTGCAAAACGTTTCGGAGGATTCTATGGAAAATTTGAATTTCAAAATGGAAGATTGAAACTTCAAAATCGTCTTATTAGAGACCATAGAACTGCGAAAGAAATTCAATGCTTAATAGGAAATTCAATGTGGAATAAATTATTTACATTTTCTGTAGTACGCAATCCTTGGGATCGTGTCGTTTCAATGTACCATTACCGTAGAAAAATAGCAGGAAGTATTCCTGAAACATGGAGTTTTCGTGATTATGTTTTTGCATTGGCGGAAGCAACACCTAAGACCGAATATTTCAAGTTTCAGGGCTATCGTTTTGGAAACTCTGATTTTTTGTTGGGAGATAATGGCGAAATATTAGTCGATTTTATTGCAAGATATGAAAACAGATCACTGGATCTGGACTTCATTGGCCGACGCTTAAATATGGATAGTTTTAAAGACGTTCATATCAACAAAGGAAAACCCAAGTATGCACATTTTTCAGAATTTTATGATGTGGATACACGAGAAATTATACAAAAACTTTATTCAAAAGATATAGAACTTTTTGACTATAAATTTAACTAAAAAAACCTAGAACTTATTTCAAAATCGCTTCAATCTGTAAATTAAGGTATAATTCATTCTATGAACAAGCAGACAGATAAAAATTGGAATCGTATTAAACACCACTTTCCAGAAGAGAATCGTTCTCTTGGAAGAGCAGGCCGCAAACCCGTCCCAGCGAGAAAAGTTCTTGAGGCCGTCCTTTGGATTTTGAATACAGGCGCACAGTGGCATAGGTTGCCGCAGTGCTATCCCAACTATAAAACAGCACATCGGTGTTTTCAGAGATAATGAGAAGACCATGTGATTCGTGACATGATGGTCGAGCTTGCCAATACATTGAGAGCGCAACAATGACTTAGACGAATCGGAGTGTTTTATTGACGGTATATTTTCTCCAGCCAAGGGTTGGTGGCGAGGAAATTGGGCCGACCAAACGCGGAAAAGGGATTAAAATCATGGCGATAGTGGACAAACATGGATTGCCTTTGTCGGTCAGTACTCATGAAGCCGGAAAAGCTGATTGGAGACAAGGCCTATGACAACGATCCACTTGATGAAGAGCAAGCAGAACAAGGAATAGAAATGATTGCGCCGCACAAGCGAAATCGAGTCAAGCCAAGTACTCAAGATGGACGAAAACTCAGGCGCTATCAACGGTGCTGGTTGGTTGAACGTTTTTTGCCTGGATACAATGGCAAAGACGCCTCTTTGTTCGATGGAAATATTACGTTGCCAATTTCCTGAGCTTTGTTCAAATGGTTAATGGTTATCGTAATATACTGCTTAAACAATTTTGAGATGGGCTCTAGTATCAAGCTTTGAAATGCGACAGTAGTATTTAGATTCCATAATCCATTTCTTCTGGTGTTTTGCCGCTGAATCGCTTGAATCGTTTCGCTGGACGATGGTTGAGCTTGTCGGCAATAGCATTACATTGTTGTTGAGTCAGTGTGGCCATGCTTTCCGTTTTAAGTCCTGGAAGTAATTTCCAGGTGTTGAGAAAAGACGATAATGAATCTACATATGTGTTACCGTGGTTTTTCTTGAGTTTATGCTCGTCAGATTGGGCACAAAGTATGAATAGTGGTTACGAATTATTAAATTGTCAGGATAAAGGTCGAGGTATTTTTGCTACCATGCGATTTTTCTTGGGAGAGACTGTCATGGAAGGTGTCATCGAGGAAGATAATATTGATGAAAATCACTCACATGCGTCGCAAATGGGAGAGTTTCGATACGCCTTGCACTCCGAAAGTATTACTAAAGTGAATCATTCATGCAATCCGAATTGTGGTATCAGGCTCAATGAATCTGGTGCTCATGATTTCGTTGCAATGCACACTATCGAGATTGGTGATGAAGTAACATTTGATTACGCAATGCGCAATTACAATATTGAACATTTTCCCCAAAAATGTAGCTGTGGGGCAAGCAATTGCCGAGGAAGTATTACCGGTTGGAAAGACCTCCCCGAGACCTTCAAATCAACTTATAAAGGATTTGTGGCGCCATACCTGCTTGAAATTGATCTTAGGCTAAATGAGTTGGCTCACCACTGCATTGACTTAACAAGTTTGTCAAAAGGACGCGCTGACGCGCACCCTTTACAAAAGCGTTAGTGCCGGGAAATCATGTGAACATTAGAAGGCATTATGAATGTACTGGCGATTCAGCCTGGAAGAGGTGAAGATTAAGTGTGGAGGAGGTGCTTTGCAGGAACTGCAAAAGATACTGCTCGCTATACCAGGTCCGCAGACACTGATGGTGTGATAGGTCCTGTGGGCCAGGAGGGGCTGAGCAAATGAGCCATGTCAACATATTGAGATCTGCCTGAAAATATTAGATCAGGTTCCACGATCTAGACGCATCTTGTCGAAACTGTCGTCAACTTGCTTCAATCTATTAACAGCGGTTGCCTGCTGGTGTACTATCGCGCCCCTTTCAGCGATGCCACAGTCAATGCTGGAGCTAAACGCCATATTTATCCAGATATTCGAAATGCAGAACCGTATTGAGGTTCTGAGGGGGCATCTTTGACTACGAAAACAGGAAGCAACGCCTCGCGGAAGTCAATCGGGAGCTTGAAGACCCCGATATCTGGAATGATGGGGAGCGCGCACAAGGCCTGGGTCGAGAGCGTTCCGGACTTACAAAGGTGGTTGATGTTATTGATAAGTTGACCGCCGGGCTGAACGATGCTTCGGAACTGCTTGAAATGGCGCGTGAAGAAGATGATGAAGATACGATTCATTCCGTTGCCTCGGATTTGACCCTGTTTGAGGCGAAACTGGCGGAGCTGGAATTTCGTCGTATGTTTTCAGGCGAAATGGATGCGAATAACGCATTCCTTGATATTCAAAGCGGTTCGGGTGGTACGGAAGCGCAGGACTGGACTGAGATGCTGCTGCGTATGTATTTGCGCTGGGGTGAGGATAAAGGCTTTAAAGTTGAGTTAATTGAAGCCTCGCCCGGTGATGTGGCCGGTATAAAAAGCGCCACAATTAGATACGAAGGTGAGTATGCGTTCGGTTGGTTGCGCACAGAAACAGGGGTTCACCGCCTGGTTCGAAAATCGCCATTTGATTCCGGTAACAGGCGACACACCTCTTTTGCGGCAGTCTTTGTCTCCCCTGAAATTGATGACAGCATGGAAATTGATATCAATCCGGCAGATCTGCGTGTGGACACCTACCGGGCTAGTGGTGCAGGAGGTCAGCATGTGAACAAGACAGACTCCGCCGTGCGCCTGACGCATTTACCGACTGGTGTCGTTGTGCAGTGCCAGAATGATCGATCTCAGCATAAGAACAGGAATCAGGCAATGAAAATGCTGAGGGCCAAATTATATGAGCGTGAGATACAAAGACGGAATGAAGATCAGCAGGCTTTGGAAAATTCCAAGTCTGATATTGGCTGGGGCAACCAGATTCGGTCGTATGTGCTCGATCAATCGCGTGTCAAGGACCTGCGAACCGGTGTGGAAACAGGAAACACGCAGGCGGTACTGGATGGTTCTCTTGACCAGTTTATTGAAGCCAGTCTTAAATCCGGGGTCTAATCTTAATCAGGAAACACGTTATGTCAGAACAGCAGAGCGAAAATAAGTTAATCGCCGAGAGACGAAAGAAACTGGCCGGAATGCGCGAACGAGGAATGGCGTTCCCGAATGACTTTCGACGTACTCACATGGTGGGCCAGTTGGCGGAGCAGCATGTCGAGCATGACAAAGAATATCTGCAAGGCGCGGCGATAAACGTAAGCGTCGCCGGTCGGATGATGAGCAAACGTATCATGGGAAAAGCCGGTTTTGTGCATATTCAGGACATGTCCGGTAGGATTCAGCTTTATATTCAGCGGGATGCGCTGTCTGAGGGCCTTTATGATGGCGACTTCAAGCATTGGGATGTTGGCGATATCGTGGGTGCCGAAGGGATGCTATTTAGAACCAACAAGGGTGAGCTTTCCGTGCGTGTGAATGTGGTCCGGCTGCTGACTAAATCTCTCAGACCGTTACCGGAGAAGTTTCATGGGTTGACGGATACCGAAGCCCGTTACCGTCAGCGATATGTTGATCTTATTATGAGTCCGGAGGTGCGTGAGGTATTTTACAGGCGTTCAGCGATTATTGACTTTATGCGTGATTATTTTAAGGCGGCAGGTTTCCTCGAAGTGGAAACGCCGATGATGCACTCGATACCAGGGGGAGCCGCTGCCCGACCATTTGAAACGCACCACAATGCGCTGGATATGCAATTGTATTTAAGAATCGCCCCTGAGCTTTATTTAAAGCGACTGGTAGTGGGTGGTATTGAAAGTGTGTTCGAGATTAATCGGAACTTTAGAAATGAAGGGTTATCCACTCGCCATAATCCCGAATTTACGATGATCGAATTTTACAAGGCTTATGCTGATTATCATGATTTGATGGATCTGACGGAAGACCTGTTGCGTCGCATGACGAAGGCAGTTACAGGAACGACCACGTTGAATTACCAGGGTAAGGAGTATGATTTTTCACGGCCCTTTGTGCGCATGACCGTTAAGGAAGCCATTTTGCACTACAACAAGGATATTGATTCTCAGCAACTGGAATCTCCGGAGGCTGCCGGAGAGCTTGCAAAATCACTGCAAATCAATATTAAAGACGACTATCCGCTGGGCAGGATTCAACTGGAAATATTTGAAGGCACTGTAGAGCGCTTGCTTGACCAACCGACATTTATCACGGCTTATCCCGCTGAGGTTTCGCCTTTGGCACGTCGCAACGACGACAATTCTGCGGTAACCGACCGTTTTGAACTTTTTGTGGCGGGACATGAACTCGCAAACGGGTTTTCGGAATTAAATGACGCCGAAGACCAGGTGGAGAGATTTAGACAGCAGGTGGAAGGAAAGGATGCAGGTTACCATGAAGCCATGCACTACGATGCCGACTATATCACGGCACTGGAATATGGGTTACCGCCTACTGCCGGTGAAGGGATTGGTATTGATCGTCTGGTGATGTTGTTGACGGATTCGCCAGCCATACGGGATGTTTTACTGTTCCCACAAATGAAACCTGGGAAATAACCTGCATTTTTATCATTACAGAATTTTCTAATCTGGCAGGCGGTTGAAATTCTACTCATGCGGCACGATATGGCGTTAAAAATGACCTCAAAAGGCTCATTGATTCTGGGTAAACTGCGCTTTTCGGCCATTTTTGCTTTGTCTCGCACTCGCCTGAGCGAATTTCAACAACCTGCTAAAGCTCAACCTTGTAGGGGAGAGCCGCTATTTCGAGTTTCGGCCCGTTTGCATCGCCCAGATAAATATCCGTTGATTGTGCATCCTCGATCTGAATGACTGCCAGGGCAGCGTAACCCCCATCAGGGTGGCGCTCGACATTCACAATACTTCCTGTCCTGCTACCAGTATCGTCTTTGCTACTGTATAGGTCTTGATTGGTTGCCGGGCGGGAATCGCTCTTTATTCGAGCAAGGTACATACGCTTTTTCAATTTCCCCAGATAATGCATTCGGGCGACAATCTCCTGTCCGGGATAACAGCCTTTTGTGAGACTTAACCCGTCTATGACCTGATAGTTCAGCATCTGGGGGACGAACTTTTCTGAGTTCGGGAGCGTTATGTGCGGAATTCCGGCGAGTATTTCTATGAGTTTCCAGGCTTCTGGTCCCACTGGCGCGCTATCGACATCCAGTTGAGTCCATACATCCTGGATGTTGGCCTCATCGCTATAGACTTCATAACTGGGGGTGATGCCCGGGACGCGAATCACGGTCAGGTTGCTACAATAACGTGCCTCATTTACCTCAGAGGGCATGGCGTCAAGCACTTCAGCCAGTTTTTTGTCGGCTGTTTTCCCGGAGAGCCCGATCCGCACAAAACTGTTTGAGACATTTTCGATGCTTACCTGACTTCTCATCCTGTACATACCGAGTTTTTTAATTATGGACTCTACCATTTCTGCGGGAAAGCGCAGATAAGTGGTTTCATTCCGCTTGAAGACGCGAAAATTGGCAATGAGTCGCCCTTTGGGGTTGCAATAGCCGTTGAGCTGGCTGTGATTCTCATCCAGAGATTGAACATCATTAATGAACTGGCTATGCAGAAAGTTGTCACTGTCGGTGCCGCTGATAGCCAGTAGAGCATAATGGCTCAGGTCACAGATGATGTTACCGCCCAAAACCATCCTCAGCTCTCTTTCAGGATTTCCGAAATGAACCAGACGGTTATCTTCAAACTCCGCACCGTTTTGCGCCAGAAAAGCCTGCCAGTCGGTTTGCATGTCATTACTCCATTGGATATTTTTTGTTGAAAAGTTTAGCGGACTCTTTCGGCGATTTCTCCTAAGTATGGTATTCTGGGATACTGTAAGACACAAACTTTTGTTTATGATCTGCTATATTACTGGAAATTAATAACGAAAAATCATGATGCAATCAGGACAACGTCCCAAATATCTGAATTTGATTCAGATTCGTCTGCCGATCCCTGGTATTGTTTCGATTGCGCACCGTATTTCAGGTGTCCTGATGTTTTTGGCGATTCCATTTATCGCCTATACGCTCCATGTTGCTGTGCAGGGTGAAGCCGGTTTCCTTGAAATCAGCATATTAATGGACAATGTAGTCATAAAGCTGGCTTTATTTGTGCTGATATGGTCTTTGTTGCACCATCTGTTCGCAGGTATTCGTTACCTGCTGATTGACATTGATATCGGCGTGGATAAACCGTCGGCGCGTGCGAGTGCGGCAATTGTGATGGCAGCGGCAATAGTTTCTGCAGTGATTATGGGGGCAATCCTGATATGAGCCGAAAAGTATCCGGATTCAAAGCCTGGGTTGTTCAAAGAGTGAGCGCCATCTATCTGGGTATCTACTTTCTATATGTCTTGCAGCATTTTATTCTGGTTCCACCGGCGACACACCATGATCTCGTAATGTGGTTCGCATCTCCCATGGTCGTTATCACTATGGCATTATTTTTTCTGTTGCTGCTCCTGCATGCGTGGATTGGAGTACGCGATGTGATAATTGACTATATACACCACCTCGGTATCAGGTTGGTGGTATTGGCATTGATTGCCATTCTGCTGGTGGGTTGCGGATTTTCCGTATTTCGATCTTTAATATTGGTGGCCACATGACGATAGAGAGGCGTCAATTCGATGCGTTGATTATTGGTGCTGGAGGATGTGGCTTGAGAGCCGCGCTCGAACTGGCGCAGGCAAACCAGAAAGTGGCTGTCATTTCAAAGGTATTCCCGACACGTTCGCATACTGTTGCCGCCCAGGGAGGAGTGAATGCTGCTCTGGCTAACGTGTTGCCTGATAACTGGCACTGGCATATGTTCGATACCGTAAAGGGAAGCGACTATCTCGGTGACCAGGATGCTATCGAGTATATGTGCCGCGCTGCGCCCAGGATTGTTTACGAACTGGAGCATATGGGTGTGCCTTTTTCAAGACTGGATAACGGCAAGATGTACCAGCGCAAGTTTGGAGGACAGAGCCAGAATTTCGGCGGTGAGCAGGCGGCCAGAACCACGCCGGCCGCAGACAGAACAGGTCATGCCATTTTACATGCCCTGTATCAGCAGAATATTAAATCCAGGACCCATTTTTTTGATGAATACTTCGTTACCGATCTGATCCGGGATGAAGATGGCACTGCTCTGGGTGCCTTGGCAATCTCCATTGAAACCGGGGAAATGACTCTGATCTCAGCGCGTACCACATTGATTGCAACCGGCGGAGCCGGGCAGATATTCAAAACGACATCAAATGCACTGATTAATACCGGTGACGGGACGGCGATGGCGCTTCGTGCCGGCATACCAATATCGGACATGGAGTTTTTCCAGTTTCATCCCACCGGCATTGCGGATCATGGCATGCTGATTACCGAAGGTGCGCGTGGGGAAGGCGGTTATCTCTTGAACAATGAAGGTGAGCGCTTCATGGAACGCTACGCACCGAACGCTAAAGATCTGGCCAGCCGTGATGTTGTCAGTCGATCTATCGCCACGGAAGTAAGAGAAGGCCGTGGGTGTGGACCGAACAAGAACTACTGCCTGCTCAAGCTTAATCATCTGGACGAGGAAACAATCGCCAAGCGCCTGCCGGGTATCCGCCAGACCTGTATTACCTTTCTGAGTATTGATCCGGTGGAAGAATCCATACCGGTCTTTCCTACGGCACATTATGCGATGGGAGGGATTCCCACGAACCGATTTGGTGAGATTATTACTCCCGCCGGTCAAGGTCAGGAATCTATTCCGGGGCTTTATGCGGCAGGCGAGGCAGCCTGCGTGTCTGTACATGGTGCCAATCGTTTAGGTGGTAATTCACTGCTTGATATTCTTGTATTCGGGCGTGCGTCGGCGCATAACATGATTGACTATATGAAGCAGAATCGTTATCACCGCCCCATGAATGAAGAAGCGGTAGAAAAAGCGGTCGCCAGATTGCAGAAATGGGAGCGCAAGGGGGATGGTGAGTCCGTGTCGGATTTACGTGCTGAAACGCAACGGGTGATGGAAGAACACTGTAGCGTCTTCAGAACGCAGGAGGTAATGGACGAAGGCGTGGAGAAAATTCGCACCATCTACCGACGCTTGGACGAGGTTGTAATACATGACCACAGCAAGGTTTTCAATACGGCACGCATAGAGGCTTTGGAAACCGAAAACCTTGTGGTCAATGCGCTTGCCACCGTGGTATGTGCCGCTGCCCGCCAGGAAAGTCGTGGTGCCCATTCGCGCATTGATTATCCGGATAGAGATGATAAAAACTGGTTAAAACACAGCCTCTTTTATTTGGAAGACGAACGGATTGAGTACAAAGCCGTTGAGATGAAACCATTAGGCGTTGATTCTTTTCCGCCAAAGCCACGTACCTATTAAAAAGTTGAGGAAGGTATCCATATCATGAAATTCTCAATCTATCGCTACGACCCGGAATCCGATCAAAAACCAAAGATGGTTGATTATGAACTGGAGAATATCCCACGTGGTATGATGTTGCTTGGTGCCTTGCTTGAGCTGAAAAAGCAGGATGAAACCTTGAGCTTTCGGCGTTCCTGTGGCGAGGGCGTATGTGGTTCCGATGGCATGAATGTAAACGGTAAAAACCGTCTTGCCTGTCTGACATCGGTGGAAGAGCTATCAGAACCGGTTACTCTCCGGCCATTGCCCGGTTTGCCTGTGATCAGGGACCTGATTATTGATATGAGTCAGTTCTATCAACAGTATCGGGCGGTAAAACCATGGATCGTGAACAATGATCCCGAACCTGAGCATGAAAGGCTGCAAAGCCCCGAAGACAGAGACAAACTTGACGGATTATACGAATGTATTTTATGTGCCTGCTGCTCCACTTCCTGTCCGTCATTCTGGTGGAATCCTGATAAATTTTTGGGACCTGCTGCACTATTGCAGGCCAATCGTTATATTCAGGACAGCCGCGATCAGGCGACAGATGAGCGGCTGGACGCATTGGAAGATCCCTATAAACTGTTTCGCTGCCACACGATTATGAATTGTGTCGATGCCTGTCCCAAGGATCTGAACCCGACGGCGGCAATTGGCCATATCAAACAAATGATGCTTAAGCGGTCCGTCTGATTGACTGAATGCTGTGGTCAATCAAGGTACACCTCCGGCATGAAACCGGAAGTGCGAAAACTTCTTTGGCGGTCCCGGCGGGGCGTGCTGGAACTTGATACGCTGTTTCGCAAATACCTGACAGACCAGAGCGAAGAACTGTCAGATGAACAATTGGCTCAGCTTGAGAAATTACTGACGTATCAGGACCAGGACCTGTTCGACGCTTTTTCGGGAAAGAAACCTCTTGCTGATCCGGAATTGAATCGTTATTTTCATACGATAAAAAATTCGTGATAGAACGATGCAATAATTATGCTGCCTCGTATATTATCATTGCGCCCCGGTAATCATTATTATGAGGCTGAAGGCCTCACTAACGGACCTTAGGTAACATTACGGTTTAGGCGATGGCATATGCGATTGATGATTTTACAAGGATTTCTCTTCTCAGCTTCCCGGGTTTCCGGTGGCCAGGGTGCTGAGACATTAACAGGTCTCGGAGTATTTGAATGGGCATTAAGAGCACTGCCAACAACTATGGTTCGATAGCAAAGTGGTTTCATTGGCTAACGGCTTTGTTGTTTCTAGGATCTTATATCAGTGTTTATTATCGGCACTGGTTTACGGAAGAGAAAACCTCTGAAAATTGAATTGCCCTTCAAGTGCATTTGTCTATCGGGGTTACTATAGCCGTTGTTGTAGCACTTCGGATTATTTGGCGTATCATTAACCGAGCGCCGGATTTGGGGCCAGGTACGAAGCTGGAGCATCTGGCGGCGCATACAGGCCACTATGCTTTATATGCCATTATGATCATCATGCCTGTTACAGGCTATGTGGGCACTGGAGTCGATACGGAATTTTTTTTCATGTTCGATATACCAAAGTTTGAGAATACGCTGCTATTTGATTCTCTGATCATTAGCGGGCTGGGGATTACGTTCAAGGAGTTCGAAGAACCTATAGACTTTATTCATAAAAACATATTGGGAGCATGGCTGGTGTGGCTTTTAATATTGGGGCATGCTTCGGCTGCGTTGTACCATCATTTCTTCAAAAGAGACAGAACCCTGCAAAAAATGACAATCAGCAACTTCGAGAAAAAAGCATAAAGCAAACTATTCGGAAATTTACTTCCTGTTTGACGGTAGTGATCCGGGAATATTTTGATACCCTCTTCTGGTCGCAGGTTCTATCTACACTTTGTTTCCGGGAGCAGGAGGGAATCCCAAATATTAGGAATGATATTGGCAGCTTGATTTAGGGGGGCACGTACCTGCGAGGGCAAAATTGGAGGGTACTAATACGGTATCCACAGGTTCTTTGTCTTTATAGGGTTCCGGGTAGTCGAGTGTGCAATGCAGTCCGCGGCTTTCCTTGCGATGCTGTGCGCAACGTATAATCAGGTTGGCGCAGGTTGACAGGTTTCTGAGTTCCAGCAAGTCACTGGTGATGCGGAAGTTGGAATAGTATTCATCAATCTCAAGAAGCAGTAATTCGGCTCGGTGGCGTGCCCGCTCCAGGCGCTTGTCAGTCCGGACGATACCGACGTAGTCCCACATAAAGCGCCGCAGCTCATCCCAGTTGTGGGATACCACTACTTCCTCATCCGAGTCCGTTACACGGCTTTCATCCCACGCCGACAGTTTGGTGATTATCTGTATATCATGAATTCTTTTGTTGATGTGCTTGCTGGCGGTGCGTGCGAATATCAGGCATTCCAGCAGTGAGTTGCTGGCCATGCGATTGGCTCCGTGTAAGCCGGTACAGGCGACTTCTCCAATGGCATACAGGCCAGGCAGATCGGTTTCGCCGTACAGACTGGTCATTACGCCGCCGCAGGTATAGTGAGCCGCCGGGACAATTGGTACCGGTTCTTTGGCCAGGTCAAAGCCAAAGCGCTTACAACGTGCATATACATTTGGGAAGTGAGTTTCGATGAAGTCTACCGATTTATGGCTGATATCAAGATATAAAAATTCGGCACCAATACGTTTCATTTCATGATCAATAGCGCGGGCGACGACATCGCGTGGGGCCAGTTCCGCCCGATCATCGAATCTGTCCATGAAGCGCTTGCCATCCGGCAGCCTGAGTAATGCGCCTTCACCCCGTAATGCTTCGGTTATCAGAAATGATTTGGCCTCCGAATGGTACAGGCAGGTTGGGTGAAACTGTATAAATTCCATATTGGCTACACGGCATCCAGCACGCCACGCCATGGCAATGCCATCCCCGGTTGATCCGTCAGGATTGGAGGTGTAGGCATACACTTTATTAGCACCGCCCGTGGCAAGTACAACTGCTTTGGCGGCTATGGTATTGATCGAATTATTGCGTATGTCGAGGACATAAGCCCCCAGACAGCGATTATATTTCCTGCCTATCTTGGATGCGGTAATCAGATCAATGGCAATGTGATGGGGCATTAATGTGATATTGATGGCCTGTTGCGCGGAGCTCACAAGGACGCTTTCAACGGCTTTGCCGGTCGTATCCGCCGAATGAACAACACGTCGATGACTGTGACCGCCTTCCCGCGTCAAGTGAAGTTCTTGCCCGTTCTCGCGGGTAAATTCCACTCCCTGCTCAATTAGCCATTGAATCGCGGCGGGACCCTCTGAAACGACATAACGGACAGTGTCTTCGTGGCACAGACCACCACCGATCTGTATCGTGTCCTGAGCGTGTGATTCCGCACTGTCTTCTTGATTCAGAACGGCAGATATGCCACCTTGTGCGTAGTAGGTACTCGACTCTTCGAGGGTATTCTTTGATATAACGCATACCTGCAATGACGGATCGAGCTGCAGAGCGAGCCCAAGCCCGGCTGCCCCGCTGCCTAGAATAAGAACATCAAATTGTGCCTGTTTTTGAGACAATGCTGAATGTGATCGTAAAAAAACTTATGTTAACTTTTTTGAACATGAAAACGAACTTTAGTAACAATTTTCTGTCCTTAACTGTGACCAAAGTGGCTTGGCTCATGGCTAAGATGAGGGTGGTCTGAGTGAGCGAAGTGACAACGGATCAGGAGCTGGTCAGCCGGGTTCAGGCTGGTGATAAAAGGTCATTTGACCTGCTGGTACTGAAGTACCAGAACAAAATTGTGAAACTGGTTTCACGGTTTGTTCATGATCCGATGGAAGCTCAGGATGTCGCGCAGGAGGCGTTTATCAAGGCTTTTCGTGCGATTGGTTCGTTTCGCGGAGATAGTGCGTTTTATACTTGGCTATATCGTATTGCTACGAATGCAGCTAAAAACCATCTGGTGTCACAGAGTCGTCGGCCACCGTTCAACGGTGTAGATGCAACAGAGGCGGAGCAATATGCTGTGGATACTCGGCTAAAGGAAAAAACCACCCCCGAGGGGTTGGCAATGACCGAAGAGCTCAAACAGGTGATATTTCACATGATATCCAGTTTGCCTGATGATCTGAGAGAGGCTATCACGCTTCGTGAGATTGAGAATATGAGCTATGAAGACATTGCATTGGTTATGGGATGTCCGGTTGGAACCGTGCGTTCCAGGATATTCCGGGCGCGTGACGCGATTGATCGGAAAATTCGACCTTTGTTAAGTTAATGAATGCAGTGCATAGAGAGCAGAATAATGACTGATACCATCAATGAGCAAATATCAAGTTTAGTGGATGGAGAGTTGCCTGATGAAGAGCGTGAGCTTCTGCAGCGCCGTTTAGCGAGAGATAGCGAATTGAAGGAGACGTGGCAGAGTTATCACTTGATTCGTGATGCCATGCGAGAAGATCTGCCTGGATTTATCAACATGAACGCAGATGTGACTTATATCCAGTATCAGGAATCAGATGATCTGAATTCAGCCTCAAAACCCGGTGTATTATGGCGGGCTGCCCACCCGTTTGCCGGAATGGCAATTGCGGCTTCCGTTGCCATGCTTGCTGTAGCTGGTGTGCTGTATAATGGCGAGCAACTGGTAACTCCCTTGTCCTCACAAATCATGGTCGCATTTCAAACAACCGAACAACAGCGAATTCGGGAGAATTTTGTTGCTATACCAAGAAATGGCTGGCAATCGGCTAAGCCGGCTGTTGTATCTCATCTAAATGGATATCTTGTGGATCACAGTCGTTACGCAGGATTTGGTTCAGCTTCGGGCCTCATCTCTTACAGTCGTGTAGCTGGTTATGACAAATCCGTGTCCGAGGAAAAATTACAGTAACATGCTAGATATCTCGGAAGATAATATGTATGGCGCTGCAGGCGGATACTATCGAATGGTTGTAAAACGGTTACTCGAAACCGTCTTTTTTTCGGCGCTGCTGATGAGTTTGTCAGTTAACGCCAACGGCAATGATATGTGGCTGGTCAAGATGAATAAGGCCATCCGCTCAATGAATTATACCGGCACATACATCCACATAAATCAAGGTCAAATCGAAACAATGCAAATTGTTCATGCTGTCGATGAAGCGGGCGAACGTGAGAGATTATTGTCGTTAAATGGAGAGGCCAGGGAGATACTGCGTGATGACAATCATGTAACCTGTATCCTGCCAGCGGATCGTTTTGTTGTGGTTGGTCAGCTTGAATCTGATTTCGGTTTGCCCGCCCTGGTTCCTGATAACATCCTTCAGCTTGGTGAAATTTATGATATTCAGTTAATCGGCAAGGATCGTATAGCAGGATATCCATCGGTCATATTATCCATACAACCAAAAGATAAGATGCGGTATGGTTATCGTATCTGGCTGGAAAAAGATCATGGTATGTTGCTGCGTTCTGACATTCTGGATGCCGAGGGACGCGTCATGGAACAGATGATGTTTACGCAGATCAGCTTTCAGTCACCGGTATCGGATGAAATGTTGCGGCCGACGGTCCCTCATAAAGACTTTGTGACTGTGGAGAGCTCAGAGCACGGCGTAGGCGTTACCAAAGATAAATCAGCATGGATTCTTAAGGGAATGCCAAAAGGATTTAAAGTCACTGGTCAGGCACGTAAGCGTATGCCAATGAATAAGTTTGATGTTGAGCATATAGTGCTTTCCGATGGGTTGGCTACGATATCTGTTTACATTGAGAAATCACCTGGAGTAAATACTTTACAAGGGTCGTCCAGTATCGGTGGCATCAACGCCTATGGGCGGTCTGTTTATGATCATCAGGTCACAGTGATGGGCGAGGTTCCCAAAGAAACCGTTAAACAAATTGCTTATTCCATAGCATACTCCAATTAATTATCTGAATAAGTTGACATCTGTCTGGTGCTATCGCAAAACGCCATTATTATAAGCAGCATGGCTGATTATCTGGAGTTGAAGCCCGTTGAGTCAGGGTGCCATAGCTGTGGCGGGGCCGGCAGCGGAGAGTGTGGTGTGGCAAATCTCTCGGTACTATTCAGGCGCAAAGAAAAAGTTCTGCGATTTACCAACCCTGGTGGCTATCAGGTGAATGACTTGGTTGAAATTTTACTGAATGAAGCCATATTCGTGCGGAGCACCCTTATTCAGTACTTATTACCACTAATCAGCATGGTGTTATTCGTCGCAATTTTTGATCTACTATATAGTCAGACTGGGCTGGATATACTGGCTGCTGTGACTGGCTTATATTCAGGTGTGTGGCTGGCGGCTTATTTAATCAAACGCATTCAGAGGCAGTTTTCCGCAAGGGATTTATGTATTCGTAATCTTAGTCGCTCTTCAATAATTGATAGTATGCAGCCCATAAAGGTAATTCAGATATGACAAAAAATCTTTCTTTGAAACTGGTATTTGCGGGTCTTTTATTGTTGTTTCCGACACAGATTATCGCCAGTTTTCCGGATTTTACCGTATTGGTTGAAAAGTACAGTCCAGCGGTGGTGAACATTAGTACGACTCAAAAAATAGAATCGAATACGCAATCAAGATTCCAAGTTCCAAGGCTTCCGGAGGATCACCAGTTTGGTGAATTGCTTCGTAAGTTTTTTGAGCAGCGCCCGGATTTTGGGGGGCCGAATAGCTTCGATACCCAGTCTATGGGGTCGGGTTTTATTGTATCGGAAGATGGCTATGTACTGACAAATGCACACGTCATTGAGGGGGCCGATGAGATTATCGTTAAGTTGCATGACCGGCGGGAATTGAGCGCTCAAATCATAGGTACGGATGAGCAGACCGATATCGCATTATTGAAAGTTGAGGCTGACAATTTACCTACAGTCAAAATGGGTTCAAGCAAAGATTTGAGAGTCGGGGCATGGGTGATGGCTATTGGCAATCCTTTTGGTTTCGACCACACGGTTACAGCCGGTATCGTCAGTGCCAAAGGACGAAGTTTTCATAATGAAAATTATGTGCCTTTTATCCAGACTGACGTGGCCATTAATCCCGGAAACTCGGGAGGTCCGTTGTTTAATGTCCGCGGTGAGGTGGTCGGGGTGAATTCCCGGATCAGCAGCGGACCGGGTCGTCGTAGTTACATGGGTCTATCCTTTGCGATTCCTGCCGAGGTTGCCAAGGATGTTATGTTGCAGTTGAAGGACAAAGGGCATGTTTCCAGAGGTTGGCTGGGAGTTATGATTCAGGATGTGACTCCGGAGCTGGCGCAGTCCTTCGGACTTGAAAAGCCACTTGGAGCCCTGGTTGCCCGGGTGCTCGAAGGTAGTCCAGCTGAATCTGGAAAAGTTCAGGTCGGAGATATTATTATGAAGCTTGACAGTACGATGATTAGTACATCCTCTGAGCTTCCTCCGCTCGTGGGTCGTCTTCAAGCAGGGCAGACGGTGACTCTGGAGGTTATGCGACAGGGCAACACAGAAAAGCTGATCATTAGAATAGGTGAGTTACCCGACCAGCCACTAGCCGGAGTAGTAACGCCTGCACCGCAGAAAAAGATCGTTACCTCCGAACGTCTGGGCCTGGATCTTGAAAATCTAACTGAAGAGATGAAAGCTGAAACCGGTGCAAAATACGGGGTAATGGTTACCGGCGTGTATGAAGGACCGGCGGAAGATATGGGGCTGCGTGAAGGTGACATCATACAGGTTATTGATAATAAAAAAGTTACCAGAGTGGAAGAGTTGAAGCGCATAGTGGCCTCTCTGCAGGCGAGAGAAAGTGTCGCGATACTGGTCTATCGTGAGACGGGCCCTGTTTTTTTGGCTATGCGTATCCCGGATTAGGTCCAAGCGCCGGATAAATTAAGGAAACTCTGAATATCAGAGTTTCCTTAGTCCGATTATAGTAACTCGCCTGTCTGAGTCCTTCAGTTCACGATAAAATGCCAGGTTTTTCAGGCTGGTATTCCCTTACATGAACCACATACGAAATTTCTCCATCATCGCTCATATTGATCATGGCAAATCGACATTGGCAGATCGTTTTATACAAATATGTGGCGGCTTGAGTGAGCGTGAGATGAAAGCTCAGGTACTCGATTCGATGGATATCGAACGTGAACGTGGAATTACCATCAAGGCGCAAAGCGTATCACTTAACTATACATCTGGAGATGGGAAAATCTATCAGCTCAACCTGATTGATACTCCCGGGCATGTTGATTTCGCTTACGAAGTATCCCGCTCTCTGGCTGCCTGTGAAGGAGCATTGCTGATCGTTGATGCTGCACAGGGCGTAGAAGCGCAGAGTGTAGCTAATTGCTATACGGCGATAGAACTCGGACTGGAAGTTGTAACGGTACTGAACAAGATTGATTTACCGGCTGCCGAGCCGGACCGCGTTGCTCAGGAAATTGAAGATATTATTGGCATTGATGCCACTGATGCCCTGGCAGTAAGTGCAAAGACAGGTGCAGGTATTGAAGATCTGCTTGAGCAGATCGTAAAACTGATTCCGCCACCATCTGGAAATCCCGAAGCCATCCCAAGGGCGCTTATCATAGATTCCTGGTTCGATAATTATGTCGGAGTTATCTCATTAATTAAAATGGTTGATGGCCGCCTGGAGAGAGGTCAGAAAATCAAGGTTATGTCCACGGATAGTGAATACAGCATCGACGAACTCGGTGTTTTTACTCCGAAGCGAACGCCTCACAAAACTCTGGAAACAGGTGAAGTAGGGTATGTAATTGCTGGTGTGAGAGATATTCATGGCGCTCCGGTTGGTGATACCCTAACTTTGGTCGGGGCAGATGTCAAAGTGTTACCTGGATTTAAGCATGCACAACCGAAGGTGTTTGCAGGGCTGTTTCCTTTAAGTTCCGATGATTTTGAGCCGTTTCGAAATGCACTGAATAAATTGAGTCTGAATGATGCTGCGTTGCATTTTGAGCCTGAAAACTCACAGGCATTGGGATTTGGTTTTCGATGTGGTCTTCTAGGTATGCTGCACATGGAAATTGTACAGGAACGTCTGGAACGTGAGTACAATCTTGATCTTATCAGCAGTGCGCCCACGGTAATTTACGAGGTACTGGGTGTGGATGGTCAGATTTTCACCATTGACAACCCTGCTGATTTGCCAACATCAAACAAGATCAAAGAAATCAGAGAGCCCATTATTAAGGCTAGTATTCTGGTTCCATCTGACTACGTTGGACCAATAATTAACCTCTGTATAGAAAAACGCGGGGTGCAAAAAAGTTTGCAGTACATGGGTAATCAGGTATCAATAGAATATGAGCTCCCTATGTCTGAAGTGGTACTGGATTTTTATGACCAGCTTAAATCAGTAAGCCGTGGTTATGCGTCTTTTGATTATCATTTTATTAAATATCAGGCCGCTCCCATGGTAAAGGTTGATATTCTGATTAATGGTGATAAGATTGATGCCCTGTCAATCATTGTGCATCGTGGCTTGAGTGACCGCCGTGGTCGTGAATTAACGGACAAGATGAAAGAGTTAATACCTCGGCAGATGTTTGAGGTCGCAATTCAGGCTGCGGTCGGATCAAAGGTAATTGCGCGCTCCACTGTAAAGGCGTTACGAAAAAACGTAACAGCCAAGTGCTACGGTGGTGATATTACACGTAAGCGTAAGTTGCTGGAAAAGCAGAAAGAGGGTAAAAAGCGTATGAAACAGATAGGTAGCGTGGAAATACCTCAAGACGCCTTCATGGCGATGCTCAAAATAGATAATTGAATTTCCGAAGGATGTCGTATGCATTTTGATTTTGCCGCACTTTTAGTTATTGCTGCTTTTATTACCGGAATTGTCTGGTTAGTGGATGCCATATTTTATAAAAAGGCCAGAGACCTGAAAAATACGGACAAGTCGGAAATCGATGCCGGCTACCTCAAGGAATCTGTGATTACCGAGCATGCTCGATCTTTGTTTCCCGTCATCCTGCTGGTACTCATTCTACGGTCATTTATATATGAACCATTCAGAATACCCTCTGGTTCCATGATGCCAACATTGCTCGTAGGGGATTTTATCCTTGTAAACAAGTTTGCATATGGTCTTCATATCCCGGTTATAGAATGGGAAATTCTTGATTTAGGTAAACCTGATCGGGGAGATGTGGCTGTGTTTCGTTTTCCAAAGAACCCATCGCTTGACTACATTAAGCGGGTAATTGGCTTGCCGGGCGATGAGGTTGCTTACATTAATAAAACGCTGGCGATTAACGGGAAGAAAATTGACAAAGTTTCCGGGGGTAGCTATGGCGGTGAAGATCATGAATTGATGCGTCCACCAATCAGTGTCTACAGGGAAGCTGTCGGAAATCACTGGTTTGATACTCTAGAGCAAAATCATAAGCCCGGCTTAGAGGGTGTAACCTTTGTCCCGGATGGACATTATTTTGTGATGGGTGATAATCGTGACAATAGTAATGACAGTCGTTATTGGGGATTTGTCCCGACTGACAATCTGGTAGGGCGAGCTGATCGTATATGGATGAGCTGGGACAGCGAGGATTTCAGAATTAGAAGCGAAAGGATAGGTCGTAAGATTGATTAAATAAATCTGGAGAATAGAAATGGTAATAAAAGATAACCAAAAAGGTATAACATTTCCGGGCTTGTTGATTGTATTAAGCCTTATTGGATTTTTCGCATTGATAATTCTTAAGGTAACACCGTTATATCTGGAGAATTCAACAATAAACTCTGCTCTCGATAGTCTTGTTGAAGAAGCCGGAATTGGTAAAAAGGGCAAGAGAGCGATGCGTAATAAGCTTGACAGCAACTTTTATATCAATAATGTGAAAAGCATAACAGGCAAGGATATTAAATTCGAGAAGTCAAAAGAGAAGAAAATCTGGATCGTATCAGCCGAATATGAAGCACGGTCCATGCTGTTTAAAAATATTGGCGTCTTTATTGAATTTAAGAAGACAGTGGAAATTCCGCGCTGATTAAAACTTTGCCGGCACATCTAGAAAAATTTCAGGCTACGCTCCGATACGAGTTCCGTAACCGTCAGCATCTGCGGCGGGCACTCCGTCATCGTAGCGTCGGTGGCAATAATAATGAGAGGCTGGAGTTTTTGGGCGACTCCATTCTCAACTTCTGTATCACGGAAAAATTATTTGAAATGCAGCCGACTGCGTCCGAAGGTGAGTTGAGCCGCATTCGTGCCAGTCTGGTAAATAGCGAATCACTAGCCGCTATCGCGGAACGGTTACAACTCGGTAATTACATTGAACTCGGTCAGGGGGAACGACATAATGGAGGTGAACAGCGGAAATCCATCCTCTCGGATGCTATGGAAGCCGTATTTGGTGCTGCTCTGCGGGATGGCGGTCTTGAAGCCTGTAGAAGGTTGATTCTTGAACTGTATCGACCATTACTTTTGAATCTACCCAGTGCAGAGGAGCTTAAAGATCCGAAAACCAGATTGCAGGAATTTTTGCAGGGTCGGGGTAAAAAATTACCACAGTATGAAGTAGTTGCGGAAACCGGTATGGATCATCAAAAAAAATTTGAAGTTATCTGCCTTGTGGAAGGTGCTGCTCCTGCTTCAGCAATCGGCAGCAGTCGTCGAAAAGCCGAGCAGCTTGCCGCTCAAAAGATGTTTAAAATTCTGATAAATGACTGACCATAATTTCACTACGGTCATCGCGGTTATCGGGCGTCCTAACGCAGGCAAATCAACGATAATCAATTCATTGCTGGGTCAAAAAATTGTCGCCACGTCGTGTCGGCCGCAAACCACACGTCACCGAATACATGCTATTTATACGAAAGATAATTATCAGTTTATTTTTGCTGACACTCCCGGTATTAATCAAAGAAGCCACACCGCCTTTTTACGGAAGCTGAATAAGGCCGCGTGCGCTGTTCTGTTAGATTCTGATCTGATTTTGTTCATGCTCGATGGACTGACCTGGGATGCCACGGAAGATACTATCCTGAGATATATGTCCGGAGGAAATATCCCCTGTCTTGCGATTCTGAACAAGATTGATCAATATAGACAGAACAGGTTTCATGCCTTGGAGTTTATGCAGGATATTGGGCAGAAATATGGCTTTAAGGAAATCATTCCTTTATCAGGCCGCAAGCCGAGTGATGTGAATTATCTGGAAAAAATATTGCGTAAGTATGCGGTCAGAAGGGAATTCATGTTTCCCAGAGAACAGGTTACTGACCAATGTATGCGTTTTTACGTTTCTGAGTTGATCAGAGAGCAGATATTCAGAAGATTCGATCAGGAAGTCCCATATTCCGCGGCGGTTGTCATAGATGATTATGAAGAATTACCGGGAGAAACGCGGATTAAAGCGACTATTCATGTTGAACAAAAGTCGCATAAGCGCATCGTTATCGGATCACGAGGTTATGGAATAAAAGAGATTGGGAAAAAAGTGCGGGAAATACTGCGAAAAGAAACGGGAGCACACGTCGATATTCGACTATGGGTCAAGGTGAGCCAATCCTGGTCAACCAATCCAAAATTATTGCGAGAATTTGGATACGATTCCTGATGAGTCAGCATCAGCTTGGATCAGACGGGTTTGTTTTGCATCGGCGAAACTACGGCGAGACGAGTAAGATACTTTCTTTTCTTACGCAGGGGCATGGACGTGTTGATATGCTGTGTAAGGGTTGTCGCAGCTCCGGTAAAAAAAACCGCATCCTTGAACCATTTCGTCGTTACAGCCTGCACTGGTCCGGGCGTTCCGGATTAAAAATTCTTCGACAACATGATGAAGTGGCAGCATATTCACTATCTTCCGAGCAGGAGCGTTTATATTGTGGCTTATATCTTAATGAGTTATTGCACTCCATTATCCGAATGAATGAGGTTGAGCCACGTTTGTTTATTTTATACGATGCTACTCTTGCTGAATTGGTGCATTGCGATAAAGAGAATATTGCTCCCTTATTAAGGCTATTTGAATTGAGCTTGATCAGGTTGATGGGATATGGTGTGGATCTTGATGTGGAAAGTGATGGAGAAACACCTATTGATGAGAATGTGTCTTATGCTTTTGCAGTCGAGCAGGGTTTTTCCCGATCCCACGCCGGGGAAAATATACTGGTACATGGTGATACATTGGTTGCCCTGTCATTGGGTAAATTTAGCAGCAAACGTCAGTTAAAAGAAGCAAAACGGTTCACCAGATTTTTAATCAATTATTATTTACCGACGAATTTTTCGATACAATCACGCAAACTATTTAGCTGACCGGATATGTCTGACCAGAATTTTTCTGATATCGTTTTAGGTGTCAACATTGATCACGTCGCCAGTCTGCGGCAATCGAGATTAACGCACTATCCCAGTCCTGTTCACGCCGCCTGCGTCGCTGAGATGGCCGGTGCGGACGTTATAACATTTCACTTGCGTGAAGACCGCCGCCATATCCAGGACCGAGATGTGACGCTGTTAAAAAAAACCGTTGGTTGTCGGACGAATCTGGAAATGGCCGTTACAGATGAAATTCTGAATATTGTAATTCAGACAAAACCTGATGATTGTTGTCTGGTACCTGAAAAAAGACAGGAATTGACAACCGAAGGCGGACTCAATGTGATGGCGCAGTTGGATAAAATCAGAGAGGTCACATCGCGTTTAACGGAGGAGAAAATAAGAGTTTCCCTATTTATTGACCCTGAATTTGATCAAATTGACGCTGCAGTAAAATGCGGTGCGTCGGCAATTGAATTACACACAGGTTCTTATGCGCAGCTAAGAGGAAAGCTCCGGGAAGAGGAATTACAGCGCCTTGGGGAAGCAGCAGATTATGCGAATAATCAAGGGCTTATTGTCAACGCAGGTCATGGACTTGACTATTCTAATGTGGCCGCATTAGCTGCGATACCGCAGATAAAAGAACTTAATATCGGGCATTCCATTATGGCAAGGGCGATGTTTACAGGTCTTGATAGCGCGGTTCGAGAAATGCTCAAGTTAATGAAGGACGCCAGGAAATAGATGGAACAGCTACCAACAATTGAATTCTTCGTAGGAAATACCCCTTTAGTTAGGTTGCAACGGATTAATCCCAATCCGACTAACCAGGTATTGGTCAAACTTGAAGGAAATAATCCCGCAGGTTCAGTAAAAGACAGGCCGGTATTGAACATGATTCAACAGGCAGAGCGCCGAGGTGAGATTGAGCCAGGAGATACCCTTATTGAAGCAACCAGCGGTAACACCGGCATTGCATTGGCTATGGTGGCAGCTATCAAAGGCTATAAAATGATACTGATTATGCCGGATAATATGACGGAGGAGAGACGTGTTTCCATGCGAGCATACGGGGCACAGCTTATATTGGTCACCCAAAAACAAAGTATGGAAGGGGCACGTGATCTGGCGCTCAAGATGCAGGCTGAAGGCAAGGGAAAGATTCTGGGCCAGTTTTCCAATCCCGATAACCCGAAAAGCCATTATATGACCACAGGGCCGGAAATTTGGCGCGATACCAAACAGCAGGTGACGCATTTTGTCAGCGCCATGGGGACAACCGGAACAATTATGGGGACATCGCGCTATCTAAAGGAAAAAGATCCCGGGATAGAAATTGTGGGAGTACAACCTGCAAACAATGAAGCTAAAATACCAGGGATCCGGCGCTGGCCTGAAGAGTATCTGCCATCAATATTTGATGCCAGACGTGTCGACAGGACGATTGACATGACCCAGGCTCTTGCGGAAGAGACAACGCGCGACTTGGCGGAAAAAGAAGGTATTTTTGCCGGGATTTCATCCGGCGGTGCCGTAGCGGCAGCATTACAGATATCGCGTGAAGCGGAAAGAGCGACTATCGTTACCATTATATGTGACCGCGGTGACAGGTATTTATCCAGCGGTGTTTTCCTCGCCAGATGAGCTTTGCTACATGGGCAAATGGCGTTGAGTCGGTGAAAGATTACTGTATTGCAAAGGGAAGATGAATCCTTCAGCCGACGCTACCGGTTTCTGACACAAGTTTGATCGGCCGAATCCGAAAGGCTGTCCTGCGGCAAATTCTGTCTGACAATGCTTCAATAATACAGTACTATTTATTTTTAGTGTATTACCGGAAGGTCACATGTACATGCTGAGAGCAAATCAATTACCGGGATGGATGAAAATAACCATTCTTATATCAGGATTGTTGGCCGTATCATGCGCCACGGTCAACGCATATTTTCCTTCCTCAGCAGTTGAGCAGGCAGCAGATCGCCTTATTGAACAGGTTCTTGGTGAAGATGGCCGTATGCAGACTCTCCCTCCTGCTGAGGAATCCCGGCGTGATGGTCGGCAAGTGTCATGGTCACCTGGTGGGCAGACTGGTCAGATGGTTGTTGCTATTCTGAGTATGGTATCCACCGATGTATATGCTGTCCCACCCAAAGGGAGTCTGGGTGATATATCCAGACCAGCCACTCTTCACCGGACTACCGGGTACCGAGATAGCACGGTCCATTTGGATATATCCAGCTCGGCCATTACACAGATCCAGTCTTCCATGCAGCGGCGCCATGCCCGTTTGTCGAAACACTACAAGGCGGGTGCCATAGGGTATGACTCTGACGGACTTGTGGCTATCCGGGATATGAATGCAGTAAGCCCGGAAGAGCGTGGAGAGCTGACAAAGTTGATTGTGGAGGAAAATCGGGATCGTGATGCGCTTTATCGAGAAATAGCCAGGGCGAATGAACTCTCGGAATGGGAAACGCAGATCCGGGATACATTTTCCAGACGTTGGGCGGCAAAAGCTCCTTCTGGCTGGTACTATCAAGGCAGAAATGGTGTCTGGAAGAAAAAATAATATTTTCTGGCCGTTCGCCGTTTAATCACTGCATCCGGTTCTTTTATCTTCCATGGATAATATCTTCGTATTTGATATTGAGACAGTACCGGATCTGGATGCTGGTCGGCGCATATACAATCTGCATGGCTTGTCAGAAGAAGACGTGGCCAAGGCCCTGTTTCATATACGTAATCAGGAAACTGGTGGTTCTGAATTCATGAGGCATCATTTACATCAGATCGTGGCAATATCCGTTGCTTTCAAGTCACGGGACAGCTTCAAAATCTGGTCGCTTGGGAACGAAGATTCCGATGAAAAAGAGATATTGCAACGTTTTTTCGATGGCATTGAACATTATATACCTACACTGGTAAGCTGGAACGGAGGGGGGTTCGATCTGCCCGTTATTCACTACCGTGCGTTGAAACACGGTGTAAATGCAGCGAGATATTGGGAAACAGGCCAGAATGATAGCTCTTTCAAATGGAATAACTATCTTAATCGTTATCACTCACGGCATACTGATTTAATGGACTTATTGTCAGGTTATCAACCGAAATCTGTAGCGCCGCTTGATCAAATTGCCATTACACTTGGATTCCCTGGAAAAATGGGTATGGATGGTTCTAGAGTTTTTGACATCTGGATGAGTGGTAAAATTAAAGCGATTCGTGATTATTGTGAAATTGATGTCCTGAACACGTATCTTGTTTACCTGAAATTTGAGTTAATGCGCGGAAATATAAGCCAGTCATGGCTCGATGGCGAATACCATTTCTTGCAACAGTGGTTAGCTAAATCCGATTTGCCCCATTTTCAGGAGTTCCTGGAATACTGGCGCAAACATTAGTCGCTTGAATTTACCATGGTGCGGAAACGTAGCCGACGCAGACCGATACCAGCAGGCCTGTATGAAGCGAGGATTGATTCCTTTTCCTCCGACGCCAGAGGAATTGCTCATATAGATGGCAAGGCAACCTTCATTACAGGGGCGCTGCCTGGCGAGAAAGTGTTGTTTAGATATGTGCGAAGTAAATCGAAGTATGATGAAGGGGTGGTCGAACGGATTCTTGAGCCTTCAGCAGACCGAATTGAGCCGGAGTGTCCTCATGCCATGGTGTGCGGCGGATGCTCCCTGCAGCACCTGAGCGCACAGGCTCAGATTGAACTAAAGCAGCAGTTACTGCTGACTGACTTGCTGAAGATTGGTGGGGTCGTGCCCGATGAGGTGCTAAAGCCATTAACGGGGGATATCTGGGGATATCGGCGCAAGGCCCGACTCGGGGTTCGTGACGTACCGGCCAAGGGCAGAGTTCTGGTTGGCTTTAGAGAAGCGGGAAGCCGATATCTGGCCGAATTGGAAAGCTGTGCCGTATTGCACCCATCGGTTGGTAAGCATCTAATGGATTTATCAGCGCTGATAGGTTCATTAGACACACGTTCCAGTATGGTCCAGATTGAGGCTGCGGTCTCTGATGATGTGACCGCACTCGTTTTTCGACATCTGGAGGCGCTGAGCCGGGATGATCTGGCAAGGTTAGAGACATATGCCAGAAAATATAATCATATTATCTATCTTCAATCTGGTGGTGTGGAGACTATAAGCCCGCTATGGCCAAAGAATCCACAACTATCTTATCGACTGGAGAAATTTGATGTTTCCTTGTCATTTTTACCAACTGACTTCATTCAAATAAACGCCTCTATTAACCAGAAAATGGTTAGCAAAGCAGTCAGCCTGCTCGAAATTCAGGCGGATGAAAGCGTGCTGGATATTTTTTGTGGACTGGGGAATTTTACGTCTGCAATTGCACACAAGGCAGGTAGTGTTACCGGCGTGGAGGGAGACATCCGATTAGTTGAGCGCGCCAGGAAAAACAGCATCAATAACGGACTTGATAATGTTCAGTACCATGTGGCTAATCTGTTTGAAGATATTTCTCGATATGACTGGGCTCAGATGAGCTATGATAAATTGTTACTGGACCCGCCACGCCCTGGAGCATGGGAAGTCATGCGCGAGATTACTCGTATAAATCCGTCTCGTATAGTTTATGTTTCCTGTCACCCTGCAACAATGGCAAGGGATGCTGGTATGCTCAAGCGGCAGGGCTACCACTGCCTGGCGGCAGGTGTCATGGATATGTTTCCACATACCATGCACGTGGAATCTATTGCCGTATTTGAGAGGAAAAACAGTGCCCATAATATTTGCCATGAAACTGGAAGAGCTAACGCCAGGCACAATGAAGTGCCGTGAATTTAAGCAAGAAGTCATTCTTTTCGCTAATGTGGAAGGGAATGTCTATGCTGTTACCGGGATATGTACGCATGAGGATTCGCCTCTTTGCCTTGGTGCCCTGAAAGGTTGCTCTGTAATGTGTTCACTGCATGGAAGCCTTTTTGATTTACGCACGGGACAGGCAGATGGCGATCCTGCGGATATACCTTTGCAAACGTATGATGTTGAAGTTTCAGATGGGAACATCTATCTGCATCTTTGAGTTAAACGGAACAGAGTGAAAGATATGAGCCATTATTCGATCAGCAGCCGTTTCCTGTTGCTATCAGCGGCATTTGTTATCGTAGTGGCGGGGATGAAAGCTGCCGCACCGATGTTGACTCCATTTTTACTCTCTATATTTATTGCCATAATTAGCGCACCCTCCATGTTTTTTCTTCAACGTCAGGGACTCCCGACGTTAATTGCACTGCTGGCGGTCATTTCGATGGTTGTTTTGATTTTGACGTTGATTGCCGTCCTGATAGGCAACTCTATTGAAGATTTTCGACAATCACTTCCTGCCTATCAGCTACGACTTCAGGAGCGGTTACAGGGTGCTACGGAGTTACTGGAAAGAATTAGCATAAAAATCCCTTTTCAGGATATTTGGGCATATTTTGATCCCGCTATAGTCATGCAATTGACAGTCAATGTGCTCAGTGGACTAGGTAATGTGCTTGCCAATGGGTTTCTGATTTTACTTACTGTTGCTTTTATATTATCCGAGGTGTCAGGTTTTCCTGAAAAAATACACCGGACTTTGGAAAGATCGGAACGCTCGTTCGCGGGATTTGATCATTTTCTGAAAACCGTAAAGAGCTATATGGCGATTAAAACGTGGACCAGCCTGATAACGGGTCTGCTCGTATGGCTATCGTTATGGTTACTGGGACTGGATTATCCGCTATTGTGGGGGATTATGGCTTTTTTGTTGAATTATGTACCTAATATAGGTTCCATTATTGCCGCTGTGCCGGCAGTTTTGTTGGCAATCATCCAATTAAGCTGGGCAGGTGCGGTTGGTGTTATCGTCATATACACGCTGATTAATGTCATCATTGGTAATGTTATCGAACCACGGTTTATGGGCAAGAAGCTGGGTCTATCGACACTTGTGGTTTTTTTATCCCTGATTTTTTGGGGGTGGGTACTGGGGCCTGTAGGGATGCTGCTTTCAATACCGTTGACCATGACGCTGAAAATCGCGATGGATCATAGCGAAGAAACTCGCTGGATAGCTGCTTTGCTGGACTCTGAATAGCGCCTGAAAAACCGGATAATCTGGCAAAAGCGGGGTTATCCAGGGTAATTCAGAACTTCATTTCCGTTGCTATCGACGGCTATTACCTTGGGGGTTACATTGTTTACTGCCTTTTTCCATTTTGTATGAATGGTAATCAGGCTGCTTTTTTGCCTTGCTTTGGATTTTTCTAGCCACATGTTGCTAACTGTCACCTGTAAATCACTGTTTTCAAGCGGCTCCGCTTTAGTAAAGGGGATGTAGCCCTTTAGGATACTGGTTCTGGCATTGTCTTTGAGCATATATTTTTCAAAGTCCTTAATGCCGGGCGTTTTTTTACTGCTGGTATTTACCTTGAGTTTTGCAGGCTTCCTGTGAGCAGGGCCGGTGGTTACAGCCGAGGCCAGGGTAGCAGAGCTGCCATTGTCAGCGCCCAACAGTGCAAGTGTCGATGCATGAATCCACCCGCTTAAATCGGAACTGGCGACGTAAACTTCGTCCATTCGCCCTGTATCTCCATTTCCATGACTTCCGAACCTATGGCGAGTTTTTCCATTTGGGGCGAACTCTTATCTGCTGATTCACGTAAAAAAGCTTCATCTACCTTAACAGTATGAATATCACCGATCTCTGCCAGCATCGCCATCGGCGAAAGTAACAGAGCTAAAAATAAGGCCTTAGTTATTTTTGCCATTCGTTCGCCATGAAATATTCTTCATCGTTTTTCAAGCATTTTGGGTTAACGGATGAGCCGCTGGTTGACACATTATTCAGGTTCTATTTTGTATAGATGTTGGCTAACGGCAGTCCATGCACCGAGGTAGCCGAGCAGCGTGCCAAACGATGTGAGTGCAGCGATGAAAGGTATGCCCGGATAGATTGGTTGGAAGTTACTGTTGTAGAGATCTATAAGTTTTCCAACCGGTTCACCCAATGTCCAGAGAGAGGCATAAATCAGGATACAGGCCAGCAGGCCGCCCAAAAGGCCAAACCACACCCCATCGTAGAGAAAAGGTCGGCGGATGAAGGTATGAGTGGCACCAAATAATCTGGTGATAACTATTTCGTCCCGACGATTCTCAATCTCCAGCCGAATAGTATTACCAACAACCAGGATAACGGCAATGGCTAACAGGCCGACCAAAACCAGCAGACTGCGCTGAACTATCTCTAAAATGCCGTTCAGGCGCTTAATCCATTCAAGATCAAGCTGAGCCAGTTCGACCTGCGGTCTTTCGGCCAATTCTTCGGCCAGGCTGGTCAGTGCGTCAGTGATTAAATCGTTACGGGGAGAGATCAGTATCACCGGGGGCAGTGGATTATGTTTCAGCTTGTCCAGGGCTTCGTCGAAGCCCGTCATTCGCTTGAACTCATCCAGAGCCTCGTCCCTGCTCATAAATTGCACATTCACTAACCGGCTGTCCCGTTGTAAATCCAGAGCCACATTCTTTGCAGCCTGATCGCTCAGATCTTCGCGCAGGTACAGGCTGATTTGTGTGTCTGTTTCCCAATGTCCACTCAGGGTAAGCATGTTTTGCGTCAGCATATATAGGCCACCGGGCAGTGCCAGGGCGATGGCCAGTACAGCCATGGTCAGCAGACTGGCGAGAGGGGATTTAAACAGGCGGACCAGACTTTCATTGATACAGCTAAAATGATGGGATATCCAAGAACGCAGTCGTATCGCTTGGGATACCCGGGAGGTGGCGGCCCTTGCCTGTTTAGCCATGACCGGCCCCGGGGACGGCATCCGATGTATTGGTCTCAAGCAGCCTGCCCTGGTGTAATATGACCATGCGGCGACGCATCTTCCGTGCCAACTGGATATCGTGGGTTGCAATGATGGCAGTGACGCCTACGGAATTGAATTCGTCCAGCAAATTCATGATTTCCTGCGACAATTTCGGATCAAGGTTACCTGTGGGTTCGTCGGCCAGCAGAATTGGGGGACGATTGACTACCGCTCTGGCAATGCCGACACGCTGTTGCTCGCCGGTAGAAAGCGTTACCGGATCGTGATTTTGCTTGTTGAGAAGCCCTACCTTATCGAGGGCGGCCTGGGCACGTTTACGGCATTCTCTATGGTCCATGCCCGATATTTCCAGCGGCAGCATAACATTATTAATAACAGGCCGATCAAACAGCAGGCGATGGTCCTGGAACACCATGCCGATATTTCGGCGTAGCAGTGGGATATAGTGTTTTTTCATTCGCACAATGCTGGCTCCGTCGAGGATGATATTGCCCTGTGTCGGCCGTTCCAGGATAGGGATGAGTTTCAGCAGTGTACTTTTGCCTGCGCCTGAGTGTCCGGACAGAAAGATAAGCTCTCCCCGATTGATATTCAGACTGACATCACGGAGCGCCTCGTGGCCATTGGTATAGCGTTTGAAAACGTTAAGAAAGTGCAGCATCTCCCCGTGGTTTATGCTCCGTTGGTTGTCTCTTCAATATCCAGCAGGGTGTCGATAAACTCCGTCGCATTGAAGTCCCGCAGGTCCTCGGCTTGTTCGCCGACCCCGATGTAACGAACGGGGATATCAAACTGGCGGGCGAGTGCGAAAAGCATGCCGCCTTTTGCGGTGCCGTCGAATTTGGTTAACGCTAGTCCGGTAATACCGATGGCATTGTGAAATTCCCGGGTCTGGGATACGGCATTTTGCCCGGTACCGGCATCCAGAACCAACAGAGTTTCATGGGGAGCGCCCGCATCAATTTTCCTCAGGACGCGTTTGATTTTCGCAAGCTCTTCCATCAGATTCGATTTGTTATGCAGCCGGCCTGCTGTATCAGCGATAAGCATGTCCATGTTACGCGCACAAGCGGACTCAAATGCGTCGTAGATGACCGAGGCGGAATCTGCTCCGGTTGCCTGAGCTATGACAGGGACGCCATGATGTTCGCCCCAGGTTTGCAGTTGTTTCACGGCGGCTGCGCGAAACGTATCGCCAGCGGCCAGCATTACCTTTTTGCTTTGGGCCTGAAAGCGATGCACGAGTTTGCCTATGGTCGTGGTTTTCCCCACCCCGTTGACACCGATGACCAGTATCACGGCAGGCGATGGCAACATATCAGTGTCGAGAGGTTTTTCATGAGCCTGGAGCCTGTCACTCAGGATTCGGCGTAATTCATTGACGAGGCCATCTGTGTCTTTGCCGCTTTTCCCGAGTTCATTGATGATTTCGCGGGTAGCCTCTATGCCGGCATCCGCCATTAATAGCCTCATCTCCAGTTCTTCCAGGGCGGATTCCAGGTTTCCGGAATGCTTGAAAAGACTTGTAATATCACCAAATAATGCCTGACGTGTCCGGCTCAGCCCTTTTTTGAGTCTTTCGCGGAAAGATTGATCAGATGGCCTGGAGTCTGTTGCACTGGAACGATCTGTTTTGCTTTTTTTGCCGAAACTGGACATGGTTAATGAGTATTATGGCTTGCGATTGATCCAGAGAAACTTTATGGCATATCGATAGTCTGAGTGAGGATGTATCCTACCATCACGCTGGACAGGCGCGGAAAAATATTTATGAAGATTTACGCGAAAACATTACTCAGTCTTTTAGTATTTTTGGCTTTGCCAGGTCTGGCGCAGGCCAGGGTTTATGAATACCTGTTGGCTAACGGCATGAAGGTGCTGGTTAAGCCGGATAATCGGTCACCGGTCGTGGTGCAGCAAGTCTGGTACAAAGTGGGTTCGAGCTATGAGTATGGAGGGGTTACCGGTATCTCGCACATGTTGGAGCATATGCTGTTCAAAGGCACGGAAAAATATCCGGCAGGCGAATTCTCTCGAATTATTGCAGCGAATGGCGGGCGTGAAAACGCCTTTACCGGTCCTGACTATACCGCTTACTTCCAGCGTATGGAAAAAACCCGCCTTGAGATTGCTATGGAGCTTGAATCTGATCGCATGCGTAACGCTACGCTCCCGGCCGATGAATTCCTGAAAGAGCGCGACGTAGTGGCGGAGGAGCGCCGTATGCGTACTGATGATAATCCTCAGGCCCGCGCCTACGAACAGCTTCGTGCGACGGCGTTTGTTAACAGTCCCTACAATCATTCCGTCATAGGCTGGATGACGGATATACAAAACTACAGCATAGAAGATGTTCGCCAATGGTATGGAGATTGGTATGCGCCAAACAATGCCACGCTGGTCGTTGCCGGGGATGTTGATCCTGAAGAAGTTCTGGCGTTGGCAAAGAAATACTATGAGCCTGTCAAGCCGCGGGAAGTCAAAAAACAAAAGCCGCGTACCGAAGTAGAGCAGTATGGTGAGCGCCGGGTGACTATCAAAGTGCCCGCGACAATCGAGCACGTCATTCTGGGTTATAAGGTGCCTACTCTGAAAACTACTGACAACCCGGACGACATCTACGCATTGGAGGTACTGGCATGGATACTTGATGGTGGCAGCAGTTCACGGATAACCAGTGAACTATTGCGTGACCGACAGCTAATCGCTGGTGGCTCAGTTTCTTATGATCCCTACTCCCGTTTGCAGACACTGTTTACCCTGTCAGCGGTACCGGCCAGAGAGACAAGCGTGGAGGATGTAGAAGCCGCTCTGCGCGGACAGACTGATCGGTTACAGCGCCAGCTAATTTCCGAAGAAGAGCTTGACAAGGCCAAGACTCAGATACTGACAGATCGTATCTACCAGAAAGACTCGATTTTCTATCAGGCCATGCAGCTCGGTGCTCTGGAAACCGTCGGTATCGGTTGGCAGGCCGATGAGGCATTCAATGAAAAAATAAAAAGCGTGACGGCCGAGCAGGTCATGTATGTGGCCAAGACGTACCTGAATGATAAGCGGTTAACGGTAGCTATCCTTTATCCGCAGCAGCCTGTACCGGACTTTGCCCGGCACAAGGCCGCCACAGTGGTTCATATGCAAGGAGAGCGATGATGAATGCCCGATCAATTGCAACCTGTTTACTGGGTCTGTTGTTTCTTTCACCGTCGGTACATGCCATACCGACAATTCAGCACTGGCAAACTGCAAATGGCGCACGTGTTTATTTTACCTCTGCTCCGGAAATCCCGATTGTCGATATCAGGATCATCTTTGATGCAGGCAGCGCGCGGGATGGTGATAAATCCGGCCTGGCGTTCTTGACCAATGGACTGTTACGTGAAGGCGCGGGCCAGATGGATGCCGACATGATCGCTCAGCGGCTGGACAATATTGGAGCCCAACTGGGTAACGGGTCTTTGCGCGATATGGCCTGGCTGGAATTACGCACCCTGTCAGAAAAAAAAGCACTACAAGAGGCTATGGAATTAATGTCGATGATTTTATCCGAGCCTACTTTCCCTGAAGTTGCGGTCCATCGTGATATAAAAAATATACTGGTTTCTCTGGAAGCGGATAAACAGAATCCGGGTGCGTTAGCCAAGAAGGCTTTTATGCAGGCGGTGTACGGCGATCATCCTTATGCGATGCCTTTGCAGGGCACGGCAGAAAGTATTCAGGCTATGACCCGAAAAGACGTGCGCTCCTATTATGATAAGTTTTATGTGGCCCGAAATGCCATCATTGCGATAGTGGGTGACGTTTCGCGATCAAAGGCCGAGATACTGGCCGAATTATTGGCCGGTCGCTTACAGGAAGGTGAGCCTGCTCCACGCCTGGAGAAAGTAAAGCCCTTGCAGGAGGCGGTTACCGTATATGTCGATCACCCTTCTTCACAGACGCACATATGGGTTGGTCAGCCCGGGATGAAACGGAGAGATGATGATTATCTGGCACTTTATATTGGTAATCATACTCTTGGAGGAAGTGGCCTGACTTCCCTGTTAAGTAACGAGGTACGTGAAAAACGAGGTTATGCCTACAGCGCCTACAGCTATTTTTCCCCCATGCGGTCGCTTGGACCTTTTACCATGGTGGCCCAAACAAAAAATGATACTGCCGCGGATGCCTTGAACATCATGAGTAACACTCTCAGGGAGTTCGTCAAAACGGGTATTACCTCAGAGCAGATCACGGCTTCCAAGCAAAATATTACCGGTGGCTTTGCGCTACGTCTCGATAGCAATAGAAAACTTGTGGAGAACCTGTCGGTGGTTGGATTTTATGATTTACCTCTTGACTACCTGAACACCTTCAATGATCGTGTAAGCGCGGTAACACGGAAGCAAATCAGCAATGCCTTTTTGCGGCGGCTTCATCCGGATCGCATGGTGGTGGTTCTCGTTGGTTCGAAAAACGCAAGGCGCAGTAACAGTCAATCAAGCGCCCGGTCAGCAACGGCTAGCAATACCAAGGCAGCCAACCACTGACACGGTGGTTATGGCACGGCAAGGAGCGCGGCACTTGCGAATCATTGGTGGTGAACATCGTGGCCGTCAACTGAGTTTTGCGAATGCACAGGGAGTGCGCCCAACACCTGACCGAGTGCGGGAGACGTTATTCAACTGGTTACAGTCCGTTATCCGTGGCGCACGTTGCCTGGATTTATTTTCCGGTAGTGGCATCCTGGGGATTGAGTCTGCATCGCGGGGTGCAGCCTCCGTCGATCTGGTGGAATCAAACCTGCGGGCGGCCGAGCAGATCCGCTGCTGCGTCGAAGACATCAAGATGGACAAGGTTCAGGTCTATAATCTCTCGGCCAGATGTTTTCTGAAGCAAGCGAAGGTGAGATACAATGTCATTTTTCTCGATCCGCCCTATGGAAAGGGGTTGCTGGAAAGCTCCTGCCGGATACTGGAGGAAAATGCGCTCCTTACCGACAATGCCCATATTTACCTGGAAAGTGAACGGCGATTGACCGATAAGGACATTCCGGACAACTGGGAGATTATTCGTGCAAAAAATGCCGGGCAGATATTTTATCATCTGGCCCTTCGATAAACAGGATTATGGAACGAATAGCGATATATCCGGGAACATTTGATCCGATTACCTGCGGTCATAGTGACCTGTGTCATCGTGCAGTTAAAGTGTTTGATAAAGTCATCCTTGCAGTGGCCAGTGACACAGGTAAAGACACAAGCTTTAGCCTGGAAAAGCGTATGCAACTCGCTGAAACCGTGCTGGAAGGACTGGACGAGATTCAGGTGCTACCTTTTGAAGGGCTGCTCATGAATTTTGTCGCGGCACAGCAGGCGCATGTTGTCTTGCGTGGCCTGCGCGCGGTATCTGACTTTGAGTATGAATTCCAGTTGGCCGGCATGAACCGCTGTCTCAACTCAGATATTGAAACCATGTTTCTGACGCCGGCGGAACGGTATGCCTTTCTATCTTCAAGCTTGGTGAAAGAGGTGGCTGGCCTTGGTGGGGACGTTTCCAATTTTGTGCATCCCGTCGTTGCCGAAGCCCTACAGACAATTGTGAAGAAGTGATCCAATGGCCTTGATGATTAATGAAGAGTGCATTAACTGTGACGTTTGTGAGCCAGAATGTCCCAATGAGGCAATATCACAGGGTAGAGAAATTTATGTCATAAATCCTGCTCTGTGTACCGAATGCATTGGTCATTACGATACACCTCAGTGTGTACAGGTTTGCCCGGTCGAATGCATCCCCAAGGATCCGGATCATGCAGAAACCGAGCAAGAATTGCTGGCGAAATATAAGCGCTTGCATGGTGTTGATTAGTTATTACATGTGGTTGTTCTATTGATGCGTTGCTTTATCTGTCTATTGGCGCTGTTGTTATCTTCAGGCGCATCATTTGCTGAAAAAGCCAACTACCGAAATGCGGTTGCCAGCGCACATCCCCAGGCATCTGCAGCCGGTATGCGGATACTGCGAGATGGTGGTAATGCCTTTGATGCAGCCGTTACCGTAGCGACGATTCTGGCCGTGGTTGAGCCTTACAGTTCCGGAATCGGTGGAGGTGGTTTCTGGCTATTACAGCGTGCCAGTGACGGTAAGCAAGTCATGATTGATGGCCGGGAACGCGCTCCATTGGCCGCACATCGTGATATGTATCTTGATGACGAAGGGCGGATAATCGAAGGTGCTTCAATCAATGGGGCGCTTGCCGCAGGGATCCCCGGTCAGATAGCCGCTCTCGTGCATATTCAGGAGCAATATGGTTCGTTATCGCTGGCTCGATTACTACAGCCCGCGATATTGATTGCCCGAAATGGCTTTCCCGTTGATGCGATTTATCAGCGACTCGCCAGATTCAGACAGGACGCCATCCGGCAATCGGCAGAAGCCCATCGAATATTTTTGGTCGATAGCCATGTTCCGGCCATAGGTTATTTGCTAAAACAACCCGATCTGGCAAAGACGCTGGAACTTGTTGCCGAACAAGGCAGGGATGGTTTCTATGCGGGAGGACTGGCGAGAAAGCTGGTGGAAGGCGTTAGAGGTGCCGGGGGCATATGGACTACCAGAGACCTGGAAGAATATCAGATAGTCGAGCGCAAACCGATTCGGTGGCAATGGCGGGGGCTGAATGTCACCTCGGCCGCATTGCCTTCATCAGGCGGTATTGTTCTGGCGCAAATCATGGGCATATTGGATGAATTCGCAGACGCATCTTTAACCAATACGCAAAAAACCCATGTATTGATAGAGGCCATGCGTCGCGCCTACCGGGACAGAGCGGTTTATCTGGGGGACAGTGATCATGTCAGCGTTGATGTGGCAGAGCTTACAAGTCGGCGTTACGCCGAAAAACAGGCAGTGGGTATTGACTTGGAAGAGGCCACGACCAGTGCGTTTCCTGGCAGGGCAAACCGTAATATAAAAGAAAGTGACAATACAACGCATTACTCAATTCTTGATCGGCAGGGAAACCGTGTATCGGCCACGTTAAGTATTAATTATCCGTTTGGTTCCGGCTTTATTCCGCCTGATACTGGAGTACTGCTAAATGATGAGATGGATGATTTTTCATTGCGTCCGGGTACCCCTAATGCCTATGGTTTAACCGGAGGCGAGGCGAATGCCATAGCGTCCGGAAAGCGTATGTTGTCTAGCATGTCGCCGACCTTCGTAGAAGGAAATGACAGGCTGATGATTATCGGCACACCGGGGGGAAGCCGGATTATCACCATGGTGCTCCAGGGTATTCTGGCGATGTATCGGGGTATGGACGCAGCCGAAATCGTCTCCGAACCACGCATTCACCACCAATATTTACCGGATGTTGTTCAATTTGAACCGGATGCGCTAAAGGGCCGACAACAGAATGAACTGAAGGCGCTGGGCCATAAGCTGAAGCGGCTTGATCAGCCGTTCGGTAATATGCAGCTAATACTGCACGACAAAACCTCCGGGCAGACAAGTGCTGCCAGCGATCCTCGAGGAATTGGCGTCAGTATTGTCGATTAGTTCACAAAATTGAAGTTGGCATCTGGCGCTTGCCACATAATGGTAGTAAAGAATGTGGTATGCACGCATACGTATCATTAATCGATGTCTTTAATCCGCATTAAGTACCCATCTGTGTAAGTTCAGTGACTCATAGCCACCCGGCGGACCCCTTGCCTTATAAAGCCTCACAGGCATAAAAATGATTATATTTGAGTTCTTTTTCAAAATGCTGATCGGGCATGCCGTCTGTGATTTTGTGCTGCAAAGCGATGCCATGGGAGCCGGAAAAAACCGCAATACAAAACTCACGGAAAGGAGAGGTTCGCAATTTCCAGAATGGTATTATTGGATGACCGCACACGCGCTGGTACATGGCGGGGCGGTGTATCTGATTACGGCAAACCCTGTTCTGGGACTTATAGAAACCGTATTGCACTGGATTATAGATTTTTCCAAATGCGAAGGCTGGGTCAGCGTCGGACAGGATCAGGCCCTGCATATTTTATGCAAGGTCGGTTATTGTTGGTGGTTGGTTTATTAAGAAAGTCCTGAGGCAGAGATTTCTTAATTCTGGCATTTGCCGCAATAAAAGGTCGAACGCTGTCCCAGCTTAATCTGCTTGATGGGCGAGGCGCATTTCCCGCAGGGTTGCCCTGCCTTGCCATACACGGAAAAATGATACTGAAAATAGCCAGGCTGGCCATCTGGTTTGATGAAATCATTCAGGGTGGAGCCACCCGACTCTATAGCTGCCTGTAATACTTGCCTGACAGCGGTCAGCAGCTTGCCATAACGTGATTTGGAGACTTTACCGGCATCCCGCTCAGGGTGGATACCGGCCAGAAAAAGCGATTCAGAGGCATAGATATTACCGACACCAGCCACAACATGGCTGTTCATGATGAAATTTTTAATGGCGATTTTCCGGTTTCGGGATTTGTGGTACAGATAATCAGCGGTGAGGTCATTACTTAAAGGCTCCGGTCCCAGCGGCTTGAGTAACCAATGTTCCTCGCAGGGTGACGTGGTCCAATGTATGCTGCTGAAACGCCTCGGATCGTTCAATCGCAACAACCTGTTGTTTGCAAACTTGACCTCCACATGGTCATGCTTCCGGATTTTATCGCCGGTTTTTGCGATGCGTAAGCTACCCGACATGCCCAGGTGCAGGATCATGGTGCCCTTGCCGGTCTGGAACAGCAGATACTTGGCACGTCGATCAACATCTTCAACTGTCATTCCGGTTAAGGCCTTTTCCAGTGTCGCTGGCACAGGCCAGCGCAATTGTCGATTCCTCACCAGAACCCTGGTAATTTGTTGACCACAGATATGGGGTTCAATACCGCGGCGCGTCGTTTCAACCTCAGGTAGCTCAGGCATAGAGTCTGTAGGGCCAGACTTGCAACCGCTTTTTATGGACTCGCAAGTGGTAGGCCCAGCGCGTCAATTGAATTATGACCCAAATGGTATTCAAGTTCATTTCTTACCAATACCAGAGCCGTTTCCCGTTTAATTGCCAGATACTCAATGACGGCACTTTGATTTTGCAGCCTGATTTGTACCTTTACACCTGCTTCAGGTGTCGTATCTGCTTCGTTAATGTGGCTGATCCAGTTTGCCTTGGTAAGTTGCCACTGGGTCTTAATGCTATCGGTCAGTTTAATGCTGCTGCCATTGATGATTATTTCCTGGACCATATCCCCTACCGGCACAAGATGACGATCAATATAGGACACGCTGCCGGTATTCAGTTGTGACATATTCTGGTCCGCCACCAGATAAATGGCATTATCAATCAGCAGGTAGCGCAGTTTATTTACAGGCTGTAAATCGCCAAAACCAATCGCGGTGTCATTAATAATCAGATTCGCTTGTGGCGATTGAAGACCAAAATTTTCAAGTTTCAGGTTATCATGACTAAGTTGAGAAACGATTTCCAGATCGGTAATGCTCAACACACGCTGCAGGACCGCATCGTCCGCTCGTCCCTGAATGGGTGATTGCATCTCCCAGTAATCAGATTGCCTGGAGAACTCAATAGTCTGCTTGCCAGGGCGAATGATTTTTACTTGTGTTATTTTGCTTGGGAGTATATTGCCAAGAGTGCCCTCGCCTTGGGATTTTCTGTAGCTGTCGAATAACAGGGTGGCGAGTAAAATGACAGCGATCCCGAAGAGAGCAAGGTTGACGAACCACCGGTCACTTTGACGCCTGCTCATAAATAATTACTGGTTGCGTCGTTTTAGCCAGACAACAATGCCCACACCCAGCAATGCCAGAGGCAAGGCAATACTAAACACGAGTAGCAATGCCAGGGCGCCCGACCGACTTATTTTCAGTTGAGTATCAGGTGCGCCCACCGTGCCGATGTCGATCTGTGAGTCATTGTGGCTGAGCCATTGCATGATAGAAACGCCGAGATCCAGATTCTGGCCGTTACCAAGGTAACTGTTTGCAAGAAAGTCACTATCACCAATAACAATGACTCGCTGAGTTTGATTGCCCTCCCCCTCGTTATCCGCATTCTCAACAGGTCGTTCCAAGGCATAACCGAGGTTAATCGGACCAGCTCGTTCTTCTGTTTCCGGGTCGAATGAAATGTTCCGCTGTTCCCCGGGAGTGTCGGTCTCCGTCCAGCTTTTGGGCAGAGTTTTAATGAACGGAGTCGCACTCCAGTCGCTTTCTTCAGCGAAAACCAGACCGCTTGCCTGCGGGAAAAGTGTCTGGCTATGCAGGGATTCGGTAATGGCGTGTCGTGGATAATCTACCGCCAGGGCAAAAGTCGGATTGGAGATGCCCAATAATCGTGTGGCAGCATCCACGATAATACCGGGTAATTTCTGTATATCCAGTCTGGCAAGGATCGGAACCAATGAATGGTTGGCATCCGGATCAATCGTGAGTAACAGATTGCCCCCTTTATCCAGGTATTGTTCTATCAGGTTGATTTCGCCGGGCAGATAAGGTGTACGTGCAGAGGCGATGACCAGTATCTTGGTATTATCCGCTATGTCCTGTGTTTTGGCCAGGTTTAATGACTGTAGCTGAAACCCTTTGTTGCTCAACTGCTCACCAAATGTGCCAAGGTCGTGATTGGCCTGACCCAACAGGTTACGCTCACCATGTCCCTCAATGAAAGCTACGTAGCGCGAAGTTTCGCTGGAGAGTCGCATAAGGAGCTGTGTAATGGATTTTTCGCTGATATTTTGTGTGGTCTCCTGACGCTTGCCATACTGCACCAGCAACTCGCCATCTACCGTAATACCATGTTCTCGCACCAGTTGCGGCACCCGGTCCGGATTCAGATATTCAAGCTCCATATCCGATTTATGGCGCTGATAGCGCCCGATGACTTTTGCAATCAGATCACGGATACCCCTGCTGTCGTCACGGACAAATGCTGTGACCGTAACCGGTTCGTCCAGTTGCTGAACCAGCTTGATTGAGGCTTTCGTTAAAGAGTTTCGATTACCCCAGGTCAGATCAAACTCATACTGATAGCGCTCGCTCAGCCAGGCAAGCAACCCCATGACGGCCATAAAAAGAACGACGAATATTATATTTTGCAGGCGTGACATCATGGCATTTACCCCTGTAATCGCCGGATATCCAGCCTGCGTATGGTAAATACCAGAAAAGTCGTGGCAAACAGAGCAAAATACGCAACGTTGTTGGTGCTGATGCTGCCCTGTAGCAATGGAACAAAATGATTCAATAGAGAAATGTATTCAATCACTCCGGCAAGTTTCTGCCCACCGCTGTTAGTCCAGAATATCAGCCACAAGGCGAATAGCAAAAAGAATGATGCAACGGCCGATACGGCCGGTGAATTTGTCATGCTGGAAATAAACAGGCCTGCAGCGGAGAAGGCGGCCAGCATGAGAAACAGCCCTGATGCGCTTGCCAGCAATTTACCGATATCAAGGGAAGTGCCAAGCATGAGTGAGAGGGGCATCACACAAATCATACCGACCATAATCAGCAGGAAGTAAAGAGTGCCGACATATTTGCCAAGCACGATTTCAGTCATGGAGATCGGTGAGGACAGTAACAGGCTCATGGTTTTATCGCGTTGTTCGGCACTCAGGCTGCGCATGGTGATGATCGGGATGACCATAAGCAGCATAAAGGCGACATCGGCAAATACCGGTGCAACAATCCAGTCACTGACGCCCGGCGGGTTTTCATAATTCACCAGCCGAGGTTGGTTAAGAATGAACTCCTCAACGCTGTCAAGAAATTGTAATGCCGTCAGAAACTGTATGAACGCCAGAACGACCCAGGCCAGTGGCGACACCATCATGCGGCGTAATTCGTGAGCGGCAATAGTGTGTATCATACGGCAACTCCATCTTTTTCGTTTTCATGATCGGTAGCGGCGTCATGGGCCTCTTCACCACGGGTCAGATTGAGAAATACCTGCTCCAATCCGGGAGAGGCCGGAGTCAGTTCAAGTAGTCCCCAGTTGCCTTCTACCGCAACCCTCGCAATCTCATCAGCAGGATTTGAGCCACTGTCATGGATAATGCGATAGCCGTTGTTTTCCAGGCTTTGAATTTCGACGATGCCGCTGATTTTACCGAGGCTATCCATGTCGGTTGGCCGACTGAAGCGAACCAGAATTTCCGGATTGGCCTGTTGCTCTACACTGGCATCATCATAGGCGATACGGCCTTCGTATAGAATATGAATCCGGTTACAGACGGTCTGTACCTCGGGCAGGATGTGTGTGGAAAGGATCACCCCGTGACGTGTGCCCAATTCCCGGATTAACTCCCGAATCTCATGTATCTGGATCGGGTCAAGGCCGACCGTGGGTTCATCGAGAATAATGACATCCGGTTCATGAATAATCGCCTGAGCGATACCGACACGCTGCTGATAGCCTTTAGACAAATTGTCGATGAGGCGCCTGCCCGTATCCGCCAGTCCGGTGCGCTCACGAGCACGCTCAACAGCCTCAGCTATCTGTCTGCCCCGAATACCATGCAGTCGTGCGCAATATCGCAGATACTCATTCACGGTAAGGTCCCGATATACCGGCGGCTGTTCAGGTAGGTAGCCGATAGACTGCTTGGCCTGCTTTGGATTATCAAGCAGATCAATGCCTTTAATTTCTATGCTCCCCGATGACGGTGCGAGATTACCGGTCAGCATATCCATCGTTGTGGTTTTGCCGGCCCCATTGGGGCCAAGCAGTCCCATTATGTCGCCCTGATTGAGAGTGATCGAAACATCTTTTGCCGCCTGATAATCGGCGTAAAAACGGTTCAGGCAGGTTGCTCTTAACAAAGTGTTCATGGGGCGCGGACTTTACAAGTTCAACCTGATTGCTTCAAGACAAGTTTAATGCGGGACAAGATAGGGGCCCAGGATTCGATTTCAATCTGAAGTATGAAAAAAATATACTATGACGAGCCTGATCGGTCACGCAAAGTGGCATGGTTCAAACTAACAGGTTCCCGGCTAATCCGGGACTGCAGTTTGTCTGCCATCGTCTGAATAGCCACCAGCCGGTCAACCTCACCTGCTTCAGGAGCGAATGCCGTGACCGGTTTTCACCAGATACATGGCATAGCCATACAGCACCGCAATAAAGGCCAGGATAATGCCGTAGGAAACCCACAGGCCAATATCCGTGATGCCGATAAAGCCATAGCGAAAGGCGTTAATCATGTACAGTATCGGGTTAGCGAGTGATACGTTCTGCCAGAACTCAGGCAGCAGCGAGATGGAATAAAAGATGCCGCCGAGATAGGTCAGCGGAGTCAGGATAAAGGTTGGGATAATCGAAATATCGTCAAAGGTTTTTGCATAGACACCGTTGATGATGCCAGCCAGCGAAAACAGCGTGGCGGTCAATACGACGATACTGACGAGTACAGCAAGATCATGAATGCCGAGTTGGGCAAAAAACATCGACACGGTAGTCACCGCCAGCCCGACGATTATGCCACGGGTGATGCCACCACCGGCATAGCCGAAAATAATGATGTAATCCGGCGTCGGGCTGACCATCAGCTCCTCAATATGGCGTTGGAACTTGGCCTGAAAAAAAGACGCCACGGTATTTGCGTAGCTCTGTGTGATGACGGTCATCAGGATAAGCCCCGGCGCGATAAAATCAACATATCTGTAGCCCTCCATCTCGCCGATGCGCTCGCCGATCAGATTGCCGAAAATAATAAAATACAGACCGGTAGTGATCATGGGAGGTAGGACGGTCTGCTTCCAGATGCGGATGAAGCGCAGAAACTCCTTGATGACAATGGTTTTGAACGCTATCCACTGCTCCGATATATTCATGGTTGTCTCCTGTCATCGACCAGTTGCATGAACAGTTGCTCCAGCCGGTTGGTTTTATTACGCATGCTCAACACTTTAATGCCCATATGATTAAGGTTGTCAAACAAGTCACTGATACCAACGCCTTTATCAATATCCACTTCCAGGGTGGAACCGTCAATAACGCGCACGGCATGACAATCCAGACAGGGAGGTTCGGTTACCTTCTTTTCCAGATCGAGAACAAAGGTTTCGCTGCCCAGGCGATTAATCAATGCCTTGGTGCCGGTATGTTCGATAACCCGTCCTTCGTCGATAATAGCGACATTGCGGCACAGATTTTCTACCTCTTCCAGATAGTGGGTGGTGAGGATTATCGTCGCCCCTTGCCGGTTGAGCTGAGTCAGAAAATTCCACATGGTACGGCGATTTTCTATATCGACTCCGGCCGTTGGTTCATCAAGTATCAAAAGTTTGGGATTATGCATCAGTGCCCGGGCAATCATCATGCGACGCTTCATACCACCTGACAGGTTGCTGGCGATCTCGTGGCGCTTTTCCCATAAGCCAAGCTGCCTGAGCCGATGCTCGGCGCGTCGATAGGCATCGCGGCGCTCTATCCCATAATATCCGGCCTGATTGACAAGGATCTCCTCAATGGGTTCCCAGACGTTAAAATTGAATTCCTGGGGCAGCACTCCAATACAGGATTTAGCCTCAGCAAAGTGAGTATCAATATCATACCCATAGACCGAGACCCGGCCATCGGATTTATTAATCAACGAAGTAATAATTCCGATAGCGGTTGATTTGCCGGCCCCGTTCGGACCAAGCAAGGCAAAAAAATCCCCCTGTTCGACATACAGATCAATCCCGCGCAGGGCAACGAAACCATTTTTATAGGTTTTGTGCAGGTTAGTGATTTTCAGGGCGCAGGTCATGGAGAGATACAACCGGAGATTTTGTAACCAATCCGGCAGTATAGCGCATTTCCATGAGTCCCCCATGTATGCATGCAGCAGAAAACACAGAGACAAGGCCCGCAGACCTCGATGGATCATGATCGGCAACCCATACGGGCACCCCGATTTGTTTTACAGGTGTCGCGCCCAAACACGACCTGTATAAGCTCAGAAACATATTGCGCTTTTCGGCGAGAGAAGACGAGCGCACCTATCAGCCCATAGGAGTAATGAGTTCAAGGGCGAGTTTGATTGCCTGATTGAAGACAGCCGGATAATCAATCTGTGGACCTGTCCCAGGTCCCCTAGGATGAATGCCGTGTGTGAGCGCTTTAACCTCACGGTTCAGGAACAGTTGGTGGACTCATATTCTGTATTGGTTTTGATTAACCGTTTTGTTAGAGTCGGTCTTGACGTAACGATACAATTTTCCCAGAAGCAAACCATCCATGCGCGGTATAGACACAGATACTGAGATTCTGCCCCGCCTAACCTCAAGTGTGAGGAATTGGATCAAGTTGGCAGACTCAAAGACTTCGAGAGCGCGGCGGAGGATGTCGGAAGCATGCGGAACGATGAGCAGCCAACCGTTGAGTGCACAATGCCGCCGAATAGCGACTTTCACCCACTATGCCTTGCCCCAGTGATAGCCGAGTGTCCATCTGAATATGGGTTTCCAAGCCCAACTGTCAATGCGTAACGCGGGTCTCGAACGGACTGATTGATGCGAGTTACAACGATAATCAATGCGCTGCAGGCACTATTGGCGAAGTGGTTCTGGCCTATCACAAAGAAACCCACATCTCCTGCTAGTCCGATCGCTTCGAATACATTGCCTGAACCTTCAGTGACGACTCTGGACGACGCATATTCGAATCCAGACCACTCACTGGAGAGAGGCGTTCACCAAGAAATTTCAGGCGAATTCGATAAATCCTCCAATGTTCAGCTGGCGAGCGAACACCTCGACGATAGTCATCGACCTACCGAATCAAGCCTTGCTTTTATTGAGGTCCTATCGAATCCAGCCTCTCCGAACACAGCTCCTCTCTCGGGTTCCTATGCTGACAATCAGCTTGCGCCCTCTTCGGCGGAAGTCGAAACCGATGAATCGTCCATGGCAGCTCCATCAACCGATGACGATGGACAACGCTCTCCACCGAAGACCGACGCGCATCCAAAAAACACCAAACCCGACGATATTGCCGAGAGTAGTACGAACTCGGCGAATTCGCAAAAAACGAAACAGCCACGCCAAATTCCCGGGAAACGAGATCCACAGGCCGGTAATCCGGGGCCAGAGCGGCAGCATTCTCCGTCTTTCCGCCCGGAACTGGTTTGCCGGAAAATTCCTGCCTCCGCGTGCTGGGAGGTCATCCTGACCGCAGACGAGGAATGTCAGCTCGCGGCCGTGCATCTCGAAGGCGCACCTCTGGACTTCACCGAAGAACAATGCCGCATCCCGTCGCTGAACGGCCGCCTGACCGTTTTCTCTCAGGACAGGCAGGAACATGATGTTCCGCTGTTCGAAGGCGGACCTCTCATCTTCAAGCTGCGAAAGAACTGGGCCGGCGAGGGGCGCAAAACCTCCGGGATCACCAGCGGACACTTCATCGTCATCGCGCCGAATACGTGGCGACGTACGGGTCATGCACCAGTCGAAGCCGGTGGTTGTGTCGATCCGGCGTTTCGGGCGCACTATTTCCACCGCGACGCGACCGCATCGGATGCGGGCGTCGACGGCTTCCGCGAATGGAACGATTCCTCCGTTGCCACCGGCATCGAACTGACCGGGCGGCGCATCTATGACGATTCGGACGAAGGCGAGCTGTTCGTCGGCGACCCACCGGGTCTGAAATTCTCACCGGATGTTGTATGGGCGCGGGTCGGAGAGGAATCCATAAACGGCTGGGGAGAGAACTTCCAGCCCCACAGGCAATCGCTCTCGGAAGCCCTCGACGGAAGGCAAGGTCGCTTTTTTCTCCGTGTTTACGATTCGGACGTCAGGATGCTCGACAGCGTGGCGTTCCGGCATCTGCCCAATCTGAGACAGATCCACGTCAACGGATCCGAATACGCTCAAGACACGGTGCTCGTACCGAGGTCGACGGGATACCCGCCCACCGCGGTACGCTTTTTCGGCGCGGACGGCTCGACGCTTTCGCCCGTCCTGCCGGTCGGAGCTCGCCAGAGAGCGCTGTCCTCGGGTGCGATCGAAGTTCCGCCGTGCCCGGATGCGGATCGCATCACGTGCAGCCTCGGATCCGATGCGCGGGGCGTGAACATCGTCCTCGACCTTCCTCGGATCTGGTGGCGGCTTGAGGACGGTCGCACCGACCCTGGCGCGTGGCGCGACACCCCGCTCGTCATGACACGAGAGGAGTTCCGCAGACACGCTCACTCAAACGCGACGATCTCGCTCCTGTCCAAGCGGCAAACCTCGGTGCGAGCAGGGTTCGACGATGAACTGGACCAGCCCTACCGCCGAACGACCGAGGAGGATCGAATCGCGGTTCCCCTGGTTTACTTCGTCGATCACGCAGAGATCGCCCGGAGACTGCATGACGATGCCTGCTTCAACGTTGAATGGGCATGGGAGATTGTGCCGCTCATCGTCATATCGGCCGATCCCATGCCCGAGATCGTTTCGTTCACCGCGGAACCGGCGACAGTTGTCCTCGGCGAGGAAGCAGTCCTGGAGTGGATGACCCGAAACGCTGGCGACGCCCGCGCCGCGATAAATCCAGACGCTGGTGTGGTCGAAACCGATGGAACGTACACCGTCCACCCCGCTAAGACGACCAGATACACGCTCACCCTGACCGTTTTCGGCGCCGACGATATCAGCAGGACCGCTACCGTCACCGTCGTTTCGCCGCCCACGCCGGACGATCGACCCGCCCCTCGCGTCATGTCTGCCGGAAGCGGATGGAGAATCGGCAAGGGATTCAGTTCCAGTGAACTTCAGGACGCCGGACTGACGGCAAAGCAAGCGGCGGACCAATCCATCCCCATTGACCGGCGCCGGCGGACCTCGCATCGGGCCAACGTCGAGACAATCAGGAGCATGTTCGATGTCTGATACCGAAATACGGGATTGGCCAGAGAAAATTCGGCAACGCTACGAGAACTACCTGAAGACCTCGTTCTTCTTCAGGGAACCCCTCCTGCGGGCGTCCTTCCAGAAAGCGCTGCAGGAAGCGGGAAGCCTTCTGAATGGGCCTTTTCCGGAACCCCATCGAGGGTTCGCGAAAGGTCTGCATGCGCCCATGTTGGCGGCCGAGTGTTTCCCGGACGGCGCCGAAGGTCTCTTGCCTGCGCTGATCAATGGCCAACTGTATACGCATCAGGAACGCGCCATCCGATCCACGCATGTCGATGACTTGAACGTCGTCGTCGCAACGGGCACCGCCAGTGGCAAGACCGAGTGCTTCCTCTACCCCATTCTGTTCGAGCTCTATCGCCAGCATCTCGCCGCCGAACTCGAAGAGCCGGGCGTGCGGGCGATGATCCTGTACCCGATGAACGCGCTGGCGAACGACCAGCGCGAGCGGCTCGGGGCAATCTGCGGCAACTTGCGCGAAGCGGGCTCCGATTTCGAGCCGACGTTCGGGCAATACATCGGCCAGACGCCGGAAAACGCCGGGGACCGATGGCGAAACGCCGCAGCACGCGCAGACGACCGATTACCCGGTGAGCTCGTCTTTCGCGATGAGATGCGCCAGTCCCCGCCCCACATCCTGCTGACCAACTACTCCATGCTGGAGTACCTGCTGATTCGTCCCGACGACAGCCCCTTGTTCGACGGCGGGCGAGGCGTACACTGGCAGTTCATCGTGCTGGACGAGGCGCATCAGTATCGCGGCGCGAAGGGCATGGAAATGGGGATGCTGATCCGGCGGCTCAAGCAACGGCTGCGCGACGGGGGTCGGCAAGGTCCATTTCGATGCATAGCCACCAGCGCGACCATTACCTCGAGCCAGGGCGACGCAGACAGACGGGGCGTTGCCGAATTCGCGTCGGAACTCTTCGGAGAGCCTTTCTCGACACCCTCCATCGTCTTTGGAGAATCGCTTCCGACCGCCGACGACGGACTACCGCGGCGCTACCACGCGTTTCTCCGCGCCCTCGAAGGCGCCTTCCTCGTTCACCGGGAAGGCGTCGATGCCGTGGTGCTCAATCGCAAGAGCGATGGCGTAGACGGCGCGATCGGGAAGCCGCTCGAGATCGCGCTCTGTCGAGAGTGCGGCCAGCACTACTATGTCGGCCGTGAGCATGAGGGGGAGTTGAAAGAGGCCGACCGCGATCCGAGCCATCCTGGATTCGGCGTCGACTACTACCTGCCCACGGACGACGGAGACGAATGGCTGTGCAGACGCTGCGGCGCGCTTTCGAGGTCAACGCCCGGCTGCGACTGCGGCGCGGCGATAGGCGTGAAGAAGTGCAAATCTCACGAACACAATCCCGACCAACTGAAGCAGTGCGCGGTTTGCGGCTACGGCGCGGCGCCGGGGGTCGGCGATCCAGTCCAGGAAATCGTGCATGGATCGGACGGACCCAACACTGTTATCGCCACCGCCCTGCACGAACTGCTTCCGGCGGACCGACGCAAGGTTCTCGCCTTCGCCGACAGCCGCCAGGAAGCGGCGTTCTTCGCGTGGTACGCCGAGGATTCCTACAAGAAGCTGCGTGACCGAAACCTCATCCTGAGAGCCATCCTGTCCGAACCGGTTGCCGAAGAAGGCCTGTCGATCGACGACCTTCGGAACCGTTTGCTCCGGGAGTGGGACGAGGCCGGGCTCTTCCGCGAAGCGGACACCCGAGAGCAGAAGACCCGGCGGGCGCTCACGTCGATCCTGCGCGAGGCGCTGACCGACGAGAAGAGGCTGTCACTGGCCGGCGTCGGCCTGGTCAGGTGGTTCGTCGCGCTGCCCCGGGGCCTGCGCGTGCCGGACGCGATGCGGCGGATACCCTGGAATCTCACCGAGGACGAGGCGCGCCTCCTGATCGGCTACTTGCTGGACGAGATGCGCCCGCGCCGCGCCATGAGCCTTCCGGAGGGCGCCGGAACGCCGGCATGGAACGACATCTCGCCCTGGTCGCAACAGGCATTCGGCACAGCGCCGCCCGGCGGGCGGGGCAAAGTTCTGCGGTGGGGCGGCCCACAATCCACGATCGTGAGTCACTTCCTTCGCCGGCTCCTCGCGGACAGCGACCTGTCCGACGACGGAAAGCGATCCGCATCGATTGAACTGATGACCGAGATTTGGCGCGCCTTGCGGGACCATGCCCGTGACCCTGTACTCCTGCCCGCAAGGGAGAACGGCACATTCCGACTCGATTCGCGCTGGCTCCGGATCAAGCCCGCCGACCTCGACGAACTCTGGGAGTGCGACACCTGTGCAACGCTCGGAAGCTACAACGTTCGAGGCGTCTGCCCGCGAAACCAGTGCCCTGGCACGCTCTCGCCGGCCCGTCGAGAGCGCCTCGGCGGGAACCACTACCGACTCCTCTATGAGAGCCCCGGATTGCCGCCCGAACTGCGTGCCGAAGAGCACACCGCCCAGATCGACGCCGACGAGGCGCGCAAGAGGCAGGACGCGTTCAAGAACGGCGACATCCACCTGCTCAGCTCCTCGACCACGTTCGAGGTCGGCGTCGACCTTGGCGATCTGGAGTCCGTCTTTCTCCGCAACGTCCCACCGGAATCGTTCAACTACGCTCAGCGTGCCGGGCGCGCGGGCCGGCGGGACACACCTGGCCTCGTGCTGACCTACTGTCGCCGCAATCCCCACGACCTCTATCACTACGAGGATCCCGTCGGTCGCGTGATCGGCGGCGCGATACACCCGCCGCGTCTGCACATGACGAACGAGAAGATCGTCCTGCGGCACATGATTGCCGTCGTTCTGTCCGAGTTTTTCAGGAAAGATCGAGACAGGTTCCAGCATGTAGAGACATTCGTCGGCGATTGGCACATGCCCCAGGCACGGGGCGAACTTTACACCTTCTGTGAAACCAATACCCAATTGCTGGACACTCTGACCCGCATCGTTCCAGAAGACATGCACGGCCGGGTCGGACTCGAGAACGATGCCTGGATTACCCATATAGCCGGGGAGAACAGCCGCTTGGCAGTCGCGGAGATCGAAGTGTGCGCGGACTACACCGCGATGAAGGCTCTTCGCCAGGACTATTTCAACCAGAGCAAGGATAGCTGGGTCGCGCGTATCGGCAAACGGATGAAGACCATTGCGGATGAGCCGACGCTGAACTTCCTTTCTCGTAAGGCCATCATTCCGAAATACGGATTTCCGGTGGATGTCGTCGAGCTTGATGTCCGGTCCACGGACGGCCGAAAAACTGGTGTCGCGCTCCAGCGGGACCTGTCGCAGGCGATCGCCGAGTACGCCCCAGGCGGCAAGGTAGTCGCCAATAAGCTCGAATGGGAATCATGCGGCGTAAAGGCGATCGCCGGGAAGGCATGGCCCGTGCGCCATTACCGATATGACGACGCTCGCAACTTCAGGCAATGGAACGAAGGCGACTCCAGCGCACCATCGGGCGAACGGAAGAAGTACCTCATTCCCGAGTTCGGTTTCGTAACCCCCCTGTTCAAGAAACCCTCGGAGCCGAAGGGACGGGCACGCCGCCTCTACACCACACGGCCCTTTTTCCGCGGTTTCGACGCGCACGCGCAACCGGAAACCAAGACCGTTCTCGGCGTGCAGGTGACTAGGGCCGTCCCCGGGGTTTTGGTCATCCTATGCGAAGGTCGGAATAGGGAGGGGTTCTACATCTGCCGTTCCTGTGGTAGACACATGGCGGCACCGCAAGCTGGCCACAAATCACCATCCGACTCCGATTGTATGGGCACTTTGGAGCGGTTCTCTCTCGGTCACGAACTAGTCACTGACGTCGTGCGCCTTCAGTTCCCGATGGTCCATGGCGAGTGGGATGCGTACGCGGTCGCCTACGCGGTCCTGCTCGGCGCGGCGGATACGCTGGAAGTGCCTGACACCGACCTGAATGTCACCATTACCGGCGGTGAGCGCCAAGGTGAGTCCGCAGTCGTACTCTACGACAATGTGCCGGGCGGCGCCGGGCTGGTCGCGCAGCTGGAAAACGAACAGATCTTCAGCAAAGTCCTTGACGCCGCCACGGAACGCGTGCAAGGCAAGTGCGGCTGCGACACGAGCTGCTACGGTTGCCTCCGCAGTTACCGTAATCAATTCGCACATGCCCAACTCGACCGGACCCGGGCCTTGGGTATACTCTCCCGATAGCGGACACTGGCTGATCGTGATCATTAGGCTGGTGTTGACGCCGGCCTAACGCTACATTTCCATCTCGAACCCTCGCCCACGCACCCTGTCTGACCTCGCTTACTATACCGGTGATTCTGGACCATTCTTTGTCGTTTCCCAGCCAGGAACAACGAAGCCTCTGCGATAACCTGAAATTCAATGAATGTAGTAAGTTCAAAAACATATTGCACTTTTCGGCGGGAAAATACGAGTGCAATATCAGTCCATAGACCACAGGGTAAAAGTCTCCTATTCCACTATCCGTTATGCCATGAAAGCCGATAGAAGCAGTGCAGTCGCCGCACAGCGTTTGAGCATGCTGGAGCTTTGAGACAGACACGGACTCCAAGCGGCCATTGATCACAGTGGTCAAAGCCATCGCACCTTGTATGCTTGGAGGCAGGCGTACCATTAACAGGGAATGACGGGTCTGGTGCTGCGATCAAAAGTGTCCAAATCTACCAGTTGTGCCGGGACTTTACCCAACTTGGGCAAAGAGCAAGTCCATGTCCTGCTCAAGTCCTGGTGTTAGGCACAGTGCTTACCTGCCCCTGCAATATCGGTGAATGCTTGGATGGATGCCATTGAACGGCGCATGAGCCATCTAAGGACTGGGATTACAACCCCAGTAAAGTAAGTTCAGCACAGTACATTATTAGCCACAATAGAAAGTGCAATTTGTGGTGGACTCATACACGACCTTGATTTCTTTCGACCTTGCGCCTATCCTGTGTCGCTACAAGAAATGACCGGGTACTTTACCCAAAAAAATACGCATAGAGCCTTGCTCGCAACTACGGAGAAACTTATGAATCCTTTGAAAACAGTAACGGGAACGCTGGTATCCGGTTTGATACTGGCGATCATTTTTACCGTCATGCTCGGTGGTGGTAAAGGCGGCATCAACGCCTGGGAGATCGTGGTCTGGGTGCATGTCTTCGTCGGTATTATCTGGATTGGTCTGCTGTACTACTTTAACTTTGTGCAGGTACAGGCCATGGCCACCGGTTTGGCGGATTCCGATGGCCCCGGTCCGGCGGCTATCGGTAGATATGTCGCCCCACGTGCATTGTTGTGGTTTCGCTGGGCGGCGCTGGTTACCTGGTTGAGCGGTGCGGCGGCACTGGAGCTTTTGCCCGGCGTTGAAGGTTCCGGTTTTGTCAAGGCATTCACCCTGTCCGGCAACATGGCCGTGATCGGTATGGGTGCCTGGATGGGCACCATCATGCTGCTTAATGTATGGGTACTGATCTGGCCTAACCAGAAGAAGGTACTGGGCATTGTTGAGGCATCCGATGAAGAAAAGGCCAGAGCCAAGGCGATCGCCGGTATGGCCTCTCGCGTCAACACCATGCTGTCCATTCCGATGCTGCTGGGCATGACGGCTTACGGACACGGCCTGCCGTTCTAGGAATCCGGCCAGGTCCTGAAAACCCGGCCTCCTGGCCGGGTTTTTTATTTTCAGACCTTGTTATTGCGTCGCCTTTCAGCAAATGCCGCCCTTTCATTTTTCAGCCTGCTTTTAACTGATGTCCAATACGCTCATGCCGACCTACAGCCGCTTGCCTGTTGCCTTTTCTCATGGCAAAGGTGCGGTACTGTTCGATACCGAAGGCGGGGAATATCTGGATGCCCTGAGCGGTATTGCGGTATGCGGTTTGGGACACAGCCACCCCACTGTCCAACAGGCAATAACCGAACAGTCCGGCAGGCTGCTGCATACCTCTAACCTGTACAACATAGACGCCCAGCAGCAACTCGCTGACAGGCTGACGGCATTGAGCGACATGGATGCCGTATTTTTCAGTAATTCCGGGGCGGAAGCCAATGAAGCCGCCATCAAGCTGGCTCGCCTGTACGGGCATAACAAAGGCATTGCTAATCCGGCCATTATGGTTACGGAAAACAGCTTCCATGGGCGCACCATGGCGACATTGAGCGCGACCGGCAATCGCAGGGTGCAGGCTGGTTTTGAGCCGCTGGTGCAGGGCTTTGTTCGCGTGCCTTACAACGATATCAATGCCGTTAAAAGCATCGCTGCCAACAATACTGATACGGTGGCAATTCTGGTCGAACCAATACAGGGAGAGGGCGGCATTAATATACCTGCGGACAATTACCTGAACGAATTACGTACCGTTTGTGATGAACGGGGATGGTTGTTAATGCTGGATGAAATTCAGACCGGTATCGGCCGCACGGGCAAATGGTTTGCCCACCAGCATAACGGCATCGTGCCTGACGTGATGACACTGGCGAAGGCGCTGGGCAATGGTGTACCGATCGGTGCCTGTCTTGCGCGGGGAGATGCAGCCCAAACCCTGACCCCCGGTACGCATGGCACCACTTTTGGCGGCAACCCGCTGTCATGTTCCGCAGCGCTGGCGGTTCTTAAAACCGTTGCCGCCGATGATTTACTGGCCCGGGCCGATACCCTGGGTCGGCACATACTGACTGGATTCAAGCGGCAACTGGCCGATGTCGAAGGCGTTATTGATATTCGCGGCAAGGGCTTGATGACGGCTATCGAGCTGAACGTGAATTGCGCCGAGTTGGTCGGCAGGGCGCTGCATAACAGGCTGTTGATCAATGTGACCGGCGGTAACCGAGTACGCCTGTTGCCTCCCCTGATTATTGAACAGCAACAGGCCGATACCATCGTCAGTACAGTCAGTGAATTGATCAGGGTCTTCCTGTCTGAAAACAGGGAAAAAGAATCGTGAGTGCCCCCCGTCACTTTCTGTCGTTGCCGGACTTATCCGCCGATGAGCTTACCGGCCTGCTCGCCCGCGCAACCGAGCTTAAACAGTTGCAGCACAGCCACCGAGATCACCAAACCCTGAAAAATCGTGTGCTAGCCATGGTATTTGAAAAATCATCCACTCGTACCCGAGTTTCCTTTGAAGCCGGTATGAATCAGCTCGGTGGCAGCGCCATATTTCTGTCCCCCCGTGATACTCAGCTTGGCCGTGGTGAGCCTATAGAAGATACTGCCCGTGTACTTTCCAGCATGGTGGACATCATTATGGCCAGAACCTTTGAACATGAAAAAATCACCGGGCTGGCCGCATACTCCTCAGTGCCGGTGATTAACGGTCTGACGGACCGGGAACACCCCTGCCAGTTACTGGCGGACCTGCAAACCTGGTTTGAACATCGGGGCAGCATACAGGGTATCACGGTCGCCTATGTCGGGGATGGCAATAACATGTGTCACTCGTGGATACACGCCGCTCGGCTGCTAGGATTCAGACTCAATATTGCCTGCCCGGCAGGTTACGACCCGGAGCCCGCCATTCTGCAGATGGCAGGTGAGCAGGCCGAGATCATTCGTAATCCCATGGAGGCCGCCACAAGGGCCCACCTGCTGGTAACGGATGTATGGGCGAGCATGGGCCAGGAAGGTGAACAAAGCAATCGCGCCGCCGTCTTTGAACCCTATCAGATTAACGGCGACACGCTGCAAGTTGCCGACAAAGACGCACTGTTCATGCATTGCCTGCCCTCACATCGCGGTGAAGAAGTTACCGCAGACGTGATTGATGGTCCCCAAAGCGTGGTTTGGGATGAAGCGGAAAACCGCCTGCATTCACAGAAGGCATTGATGGAATTTTTGCTATTAGGACATTAAAAAAAATGGTGTCATCTGTTCTAGCCATAGCATTGACGGCCTATATTGGTTTCGGTCTGGTCCTGTATCTGCTTCAGGACAGCCTGCTGTACTATCCAACCGCCGAAAGAGTCAGCAGCAGTTTTGCCAGCTTTCGTCTGCGGTCAGATGGCGTTTCGCTGAAAATCTGGCAAGCCAATCCGGGCCATGAACAGGCCATTATCTACTTTGGAGGCAATTCCGAAGACCCTGAACCGGCATTAGGTATGCACAGCCTGATCTCTCCCGGCCACACAGTTTATGCAATGAATTATCGTGGTTACGGAGGCAGCACGGGCAAGCCCTCGCAGGCCGGGATATTCAAAGACGCCCTGAACATTTATGATCACATCAAGCAGTGGCACTCATCAATATCGGCCATTGGCCGCAGCTTGGGGTCAGGCGTTGCCATATACCTGGCGACCGAGAGAAAAATTGACAGGCTGGCGCTCATCACGCCCTATGACAGCATCCTCGCAGTGGCCGAAAAACAATATCCGGCCTATCCTGTATCCCTGCTACTGCGCGATCAATACGACAGCCTGTCGCTGGCATCGAAAATCCGTAACCCGACCCTGCTTCTAGCAGCCGGCCAGGATCGGATAATCCCGCCCGCCCATGCCGAAAACCTGGTCGCAGTTATCCCCGGTCCATGGGGTACTCAAATTACGATGCCACAGGCACAGCACCACAACATCGAACAATCAGAAGACTATATCCGCTACCTGAGTGGTTTTTTCGCACCGGAACATGAGTGACCGGTCCTCGCATTAACGACAAAAGAGCAAAATGTGGTAAGCCCATAATAAGTGAGTTCAACCGCTTGATCCAAGACAGTCAGATGGTACACCTGTGGACTTATTCCAAATCGCCCAGGATGAATGCCGTGTGTGAGCGCTTTAAGCGCACGGCCCAGGAAGAACAGTTGGCGGACTTCCACGAAGACCTGCCGTTCACCGATCTGGAGTTGTTTAACGAAAAACTGGCCGATTGTCTGGTTCAATACAATGGCGTTCGACCCTATAAAGGGCTGGGATTACAAACCCCGATAAAGTAAATCCAGTGCAGTACATTATCAACCACAACAAAAAGTGCAATATGTGGTGGACTCATAACAGGGCATTGCTACAAAACAGGCCGTGAATTATGATGGAATCAGGTTCGATGTGGATGGCTCCGGAGGAGTATTTCGAGCCATAAAGTAGAGTCGGGATGGGCCATAATTGACTATTGATCAAGAGTCGATTGGTGGCGCTGCCAGATTGATTGGAACCTGCGTGGCTGGGGTCCCAGATTCGCCCATGGCGTCAATTTTATTAGGAGAAATAATCATGAAAATCAAACCGATATTTGCCTTGTTGTTGGCGGGCCTGTTCGGGCAGTCTGCCGGTGCCGGGGTTGTGAGTGAAGCCATTGAGTATATGGATGGCGATACTGCGTTAACCGGTTATATGTATTTTGACGACAGTATCCAGGGTAAACGTCCGGGTGTTCTCGTTATACATGAATGGTGGGGGCTGAATGATTATGCGAAAAAACGCGCCGAAATGCTGGCCGGTATGGGCTACATCGCGTTTGCTGCGGATATGTACGGCGATCGCAGGGTGACTACGCACGCCGAAGACGCCAGAGGTTGGATGACGCAGATCACTTCGAATATTGATGCCTGGCAGAAGCGTGCCCAACTGGGGTTGACCGTCCTGAAAAAACATAAACTGGCCAGGACCGATGATATGGCTGCGATCGGTTACTGCTTTGGCGGAGCCACGGTCATGCAACTGGCCTATAGCGGGTCGGATATAGACGGTGTGGTCAGCTTTCATGGCTCATTGCCTGTTGCCAGTGAAGCCCAGGCAAAGTTGATTAAAGCCAGGGTTATGGTCGCCCATGGTTATGTCGATTCCTTCATCCCCAAGGAGCGCGTCGCCGGGTTCAAGGAGGCCTTGGACAAGGCAGGTGTGGACTGGCAGTTCAATACCTATAGCGGTGCCAAACACGCCTTTACCAATCCTGGTGCCGGAGTCTATGGTATTGATGCGCTGGCCTATGATGCGAACGCCGATAAACGTTCCTGGCAGCAGATGCAAAATTTCCTGGATGAGATATTTGCAAACTAGATGCCGAATCGATGTGACGCCCGTTGGGTGCCATTATTTCAGGCGCAAAAAGTTTTGCCGATAGTGCAGCATCTCGGCGATAGAGTCACGGATATCGTCCATCGCAAGGTGGTTATTTTTCTTATCAAGGCCGTTCAGAATATCAGGCCGCCAGCGGTTGACTAATTCTCTGATACTGCTGACATCCAGATTGCGATAGTGGAAATAGGCTTCCAGTTCGGGCATCAACCTCGCCATGAATCTGCGGTCCTGGCAGATACTGTTGCCGCACATGGGTGACTGGCCTTCCGGGACATGCCGCTGAAGAAACTCGATAGTTGCTTTTTCAGCCTGCGCCACGGTGACATCGCTTTGCTTGATTCTCTTGATCAAACCTGATTTTCCGTGTTGTCTGGTATTCCAATTATCCATGTTGTCCAGCACTTCCTGGGGAGTGCTGATCGCGAATACCGGACCCTCGGCAAGAATATTCAGGTATTTATCGGTCACAATGGTGGCGATCTCGATAATAAAGTCGTTAAAAGTATCTAAACCGGTCATTTCCAGATCAATCCAGATCAGGTTTTCTGAACTAACCGCCATAAGGAACCTTTTTCTTGATAATGGTAGAATATGGTCGTACCTTAACATTATCTATAGCAGCAGACCTATTTGAACCCGGAAAAATTTGCTATGCAATTTAACGAAATAAGCTGGCTGGTGATGGGCGTGTTATTTACCGGTGTCACCGTGCAAACATGGTTGGCCTACAGGCACATATCATTTATCGAACATCACAGGGGGGAGGTGCCTGGGGTATTTGCCGATAAAATTCCGCTGCAAGCACATCAAAAAGCGGCAGGTTACACCATAGCAAAAACCAGATTGAATGTTTTCGGCACCATTATCGGTTCCGTTGCTCTGCTCCTGTGGACATTTGGCGGTGGACTGGAGATGCTCAATAGCTTCTGGCAATCCATTGGCTGGGCAAGCATCACTACCGGTACGGTCCTCATTCTGTCCTTTATGCTGATCGGCGCAATTATCGACATGCCAGCCTCACTCTATTCGACATTTGTCATCGAGGAAAAATATGGCTTTAATAAAATGACAGGTAAACTTTTCGCCCTGGATATGCTCAAGGGCATGGCGCTGGTTTTTCTCCTTGGTACTCCCTTGATTTTGGCCGTGCTCTGGTTAATGGAAAAGTCGGGTTCGTTATGGTGGCTTTATGTCTGGGCGGTCTGGACCGGTTTTAGCCTGTTGATGATGTGGGCCTATCCCAGGTTTATAGCGCCGCTGTTCAACAGATTTCAGCCGTTGGAAGACGATGAGCTGAAACAGCGAATCACCACCCTGCTTGTGCGATGTGGATTTTCCTCCAATGGAATTTTTGTTATGGATGGTTCAAAACGCTCCGGGCATGGTAACGCTTATTTCACCGGCTTTGGAGCAAACAAACGAATTGTCTTTTTTGACACTCTGATAAAGTCGCTTAGTTTTGATGAAATTGAAGCCGTACTCGCCCATGAGCTTGGTCACTTCAAGCGCAATCATATCAGGAAAAGTATCGTCCTGATGTCAGCCATGAGCCTTGTCGGACTCGCCATACTCGGCTGGCTGATCGAAAACCCGACTTTCTATTATGGTCTGGGAGTTGGTGGGGTCTCTGCCCATATGGGTTTGCTGCTTTTCATGCTTGTTGTCCCGTTATTTACCTTTTTTATCTCTCCGTTGTTTTCAGCTTTTTCAAGAAAAAATGAGTTCGAAGCGGATGAGTACGCCAGACAGCAAAGTGATGCAACTCATCTGGTTTCGGCTCTGGTTAAAATGTATGAGGAAAATGCCAGCACGTTGACACCTGATCCGCTGCACTCGGCACTTTATGACTCCCATCCACCAGCATTGGTACGCATTGCCCGATTGCAGGAAGCTCGATGAGGGTTTCTCATGGCCTTGTTTCGTCGTAGTTTACGCTTTTAGATCCAGGCTGCTGCTCACGCACAAAGCGGCAAATTGATATTTACAGGTAGTAAGCAGGATAAAAAGTTCGTCTCAGTGCCAAAAAGCGAGTTGGTCCTGGAACTCATCCCGACATGAGTTGTGCGCCTTTACCGGTTACGTCCCTTTTTCGCGGCAGTGCGCAGTCTCAGGGCATTTAGCTGAATAAAACCGGTTGCGTCTTTTTGCTGGTAACTTCCGTGATCGTCTTCAAATGTGGCGATATTTTCATCGAAAAGACTGTCATTTGAACGTCTGCCGACTATTTCAACATTACCCTTGTAAAGCCTCAGACGGACCTCACCGTTCACGTACAGTTGAGACTGGTCAATCATCCCCTGCAACATCAAGCGCTCTGGAGACCACCAGTATCCGTTATAAATCAGACTGGCATACCGGGGCATCAGGTCATCTTTCAGATGTGCAGCTTCACGGTCAAGGGTGATTGATTCAATAGCCCGGTGTGCCTTGAGCATGATGGTCCCCCCTGGCGTTTCATAGCAGCCACGTGACTTCATGCCCACATAACGGTTTTCAACGATGTCCAGGCGGCCAATGCCATTGATGCCGCCCAGCTCGTTGAGCCTGCTTAATATTTCTACAGGCTCCATGTCCCGCCCATCAATAGAAATAATATCCCCTTTTCTATACCCCAAAGTAATATAGGTTGGGCTATCCGGCGCCTTCTCGGGAGACACGCTCCAGCGCCACATCCCTTCAGATGGTTCGCTCCAGGGATTTTCGAGTTCGCCACCTTCATAGGAAATGTGCAACAGATTGGCATCCATGGAGTATGGCGAGGTCTCACCTCGTTTCATTTCTATCGGAATTCTCCGGCTTTCAGCATATTTAAGCAGCGTCTCGCGTGAGGTCAGTTGCCACTCGCGCCATGGTGCAATTATCCTTATCTCCGGTTTTAGGGCGTAGGCCCCCATTTCAAAGCGAACCTGATCGTTCCCCTTGCCGGTAGCGCCATGCGATATGCTATCGGCCCCGGTTTCATCTGCAATTTCGACCATCCGCTTCACAATCAGCGGTCTGGCAATAGCAGTACCGAGCAGGTATTCACCCTCATAAACAGCATTGGCGCGAAACATCGGATAGACATAATCTCGCACAAACTCGGGCGTCAAATCCTCTACATGGATTTCCTTGACACCTAATTGCTTAGCCTTGCTCCGCGCAGCCTCGACTTCTTCACCCTGACCAATATCGACCGTAACCGTAATGACCTCGCAGTCATAAGTGTCCTGTAACCAAGCCAGGATGACCGATGTATCCAGCCCGCCTGAGTACGCCAGCACAACCTTATCGACTGAGATATTTTTCGTACTCATTAACGCCTCAATCCAAATAAAATCAAAAAAGGCATGCATTATGCCGTAAGTGACTATGAAATGGCATTCGGTTCTGAGGTGGGTAAATTCATTTGCAGCCCGCTTACATCTTCTTGTGTGCGAGTTCCGGCGTAATTTGTAATTTAAGGGAATTCTGATTAATGTAAGGGCCCCTTGCGATGCAGGGGTGTATCGCCAAAATCAATCTTGCAGTCTCGCCTCGGAGTTGGTATAAAGTGCGCTTTTTTCGAGCCAGGGCCATTTTTGAGTTTGGTTCTTGGTGAAAACCAGTTATCAGGAAGGAACACTATGTCCAGAGTATGCCAGATCACAGGAAAGCGTCCCATGGTGGGCAACAATGTCTCTCACGCGCACAACAAGACGCGCCGTCGCTTTCTGCCTAATTTACACACTCACAGATTTTGGGTTGAGGAGGAAAATCGCTGGGTAAAACTGCGTGTTTCCACCAAGGGCATGCGTATGATCGACAAGCTAGGTATTTCTGAGGTACTGGTTCGCATTCGCGCCCGCGGCGAGAGGATCTAGAGAGGAAGGTTCATGCGTGACAAAATTAAACTCGTTTCATCTGCCGGTACGGGTCATTTCTATACTACCGACAAAAACAAGCGGACTATGACTGAGAAGTTTGAGATCAAAAAGTTTGACCCGGTTGTCCGTAAGCATGTGATTTACAGGGAAGCCAAGATCAAGTAACCAATTCCTGGTGAGGAAGCCGGGAAATATCAGGTTACAAAAGGGCAGGTTACCCGGGGTGCCGTTTTTAGGTGAAGATGGCCAGTGGAGGCGCTCTCAAACAGCTTCCGGCGTACGGTTCTCCCTGAATCCGAAACGCATTCGAATTACGTCATGGCGCGAATCGCATTGTTTAGACGACTCTTATGACGTGCGGCCTTGTTTCTGTGGATAAGGCCCCTGCCACAGGCACTGTCAATGATCGGGACTGCGGCTTTGTAAGTTGTTTGCGCAGCTGCCTTATCGCGGCCTTCCACCGCGTGGACGACTGCTTTGATAGCAGTGCGTAGGCGTGAGCGCGCCGCCGCATTGCGGGCATTGTGCTTGTCTGCCTGACGGGCACGTTTTCTGGCTTGAGGACTGTTAGCCACCGTAAACTCCTGGGAAAATTCGTTTGCACTCTGATTGAAGATCAATGGAGTGCGGCTAAAGGGCCGTAGAGCATGGGCATTTTCAACAAAAATGTCAATATGTTTCTGAACTTAATATAGCCCTTGTCCTGATTCAGTGACTATGAGACAAAATTACCTGCCTGCATGGGCTGCCGATAGCCGTCTATGGGTATTTTCAGGCCAGTTTCATTATTCTGTGTGTTGATCATCAGGTTACCCGATTTCCTGGCCTGCCAGGGTCGCAAGCCTGTCTCGACCTGTACAGTACCATCCCGAAGCAGACCGATATTAAGTAAGCTCTGAACAATTCCATTATGAGGTTAGCTGCTCCTTCAGCCGCCGCCAACGGCATGAACAATCTCTATCTGATCGCCCTCGCTCAGTTGATATGCCATGAACTGGCTGCGAGGTATGACGTTGAGGTTTATTTCGACGGCAATCCGTTTCTCGAGCAGGCCCTGCCGTTCAATCAACTGCTGCAAAGTGGCACCATCATCAAGTTGGCGCAACTCGCCGTTAAGGGTTATTTTCATAAGCAGTTTCGAAGGTCAAAACAGTCAGCCAGATAAAAAACACCATTCTAAGCCAACAAGGGCAAGGCGGAAACCGAAGGAAACTTAAGAACAATTCCATCCTCGACTTGTCAGAGCGCGGAAAACAACCATGTAATTTGTGTTTTCCTTTCAAAATCAATAACGGATCGCTATTGATTTCGGCGACACATCCTTGTATCGCAGGAAACTCTGATTAAATCAGAGCTTCCGTAACTCAAAAGGGACATCATTGCTTTGGCCTCCCTCGGCCTGACAGTGGTGAAGGCTTGCTGTCCTGTATGGGTCATTCAGGGTATCTTCGGCTTGTTTTTACAGGTATTCCTCCGGAAGCTGGGTGCCCGATGAGGATAAGTCGGTGAAATGCAGGGTTTTGTCCGGGTAACATTCAATAATGAGATGCTGCCTGGAAATATCCTCAAATTCCGAGTCTAATACAATTGAGCACTTTGTGCTTCGGCCTATAAGGTTTTCGCGGGGTTTAAGGATGTATTGGCTACCATTTTGACTGATTAAAAAGGGCTCAGGGCCACTGCTGTCAATAACGAATTCGCGGCTGGCAATTTTTATCGGTAGCCGGGAGATTTTACCGGCATCTACGATGACTGTCTGTCCCCGGGGAATCCTTCTGAGTTCAGATGGCGTAGGGTGTTCATCCGGACCGACATAACTGGTTTCACTGGTCTGTGCCCGAATGTCGCCCGAACCGTCCGCTATACCGGAATAATCTATTGGCTTGCTCGTCGCTCTAGTGCCCGTCGCTACAGTTTCTGTCGGCTTCGGGTTTGCCCTATCCGGCGCTTGCGCCCTGGTATGGCTGTCACGATCCTTGATGATGCTTTTTACGATATTAATACGCGACTGAAGATACTTCAGGTAGGCGGTGACGGCCTCCCGTTTGAATTCACTGAAATCCGCTGGTTGCTTGCTTAACTCAAACATAATCTGGCGCCAGTCATAATCCTGGGAAAAGCGCACCATGGTTGTGTCATCGAGATAGCTGTCGATACTCCTGGGGTCCCGAATGGTTGCTGCCAGCCTTTCGTTGATTTTATGTTCGACTTCGGTGAGTTGCCTTGCCTCTTCAATAAGATGCTGGTCAGCGCTTTTCAGCATCTTTTGCATCTTGGAAGCGGGAATTTCAGTCCTGGTGGAAAGGAACTGCCTGAAGTCATCTGTAGTCTCGAACTCGAAAGTTTGGTTTTCCAGCCTGATTTTAAGGCTGTCACCACCAAAAAAACGGCTCAAAATTCCACGTTGCTGATATCTGCTCGTAGGCCTGTTTTTCATGGTAATACGCCGCCTTGATCTGCCACTTATCGGAGTCCGGTGATTTGCCAGACTATTTATACCGCTTTGATGCGCGGCTGGCAATCAGTAGGCTGGTGATGCTAACCCAAAGCAGAGATATTTCCTTTGGGTTAGCGGAGGTGCTGTGGCCAGAGTGATACTCGCTTTGAGCGAACAAGAGGTCAGTCGGCTGTCGTCATTCAGGCGGCGATGAGTGGACAGCTTTGCCGGGCGCGAATTGTGTTGATAACCATCCGCTGCGAAAGGGTGCCGGAGGTTGTTGATCTCATACATACAGCAGGCCGATTTCATGGTTCTTGATTTCCTAAACTATTCGCTGCCTGATCTCCCGGATAGCTAGTATTGTGTTGAAGTTTGGTAAAATGTGCCGCGATGAGCCAGATCAGTCAAATACAGATGATTTTCCAGCCATTAGAGGATCGTATCCTGCTGCGGCTGAATACCGTTAATTCCAGCGGCTTTCAGTTCTGGCTGACGCGCCGTTACCTGAGACTACTGTGGCCGGTATTGATGAAGATGTTGGCCAGCGATCAGCAGATTGTTGCGCATAAGACTGAGCAGGCGAAGAAGGAAGTCTTGTCATTTCAACATCAACAGGTGGCACAGAAGATGGACTATTCCCAAAAGTTCGAGGAACAGATTCGATCACAACCCCTTGGCTCTGTTCCGATTCTACTTTCTAAAGTCTCGGTAAAAAACAAGTCGGATGGTACGCAGATACTCGGCCTGCAGCCTGAACAGGGGCAGGGAATTGATTTGGCTATGGATCAGACTTTATTACACTCGATATGCCGACTATTACAGGATACCGTGGGTAAAACCGACTGGGGGCTGGATCTCAGCAGAAGTTTGATGACGGCTTCGGTAAATGAAGCCGTTCCTGATCCCAGGGCTTTGAATTAGGTTCCCCCGGATTGGGTTCGCTCAAAACTCACAAGCCCTTAACTGTACCTCGTCAGGGGTATTCAAGGGCAATGGTCACGTCGCTACACTCCCGCCGGCATAGGACCAGGCAGGCAACATGAGTGAAGCGGCAAAAAGGCTGAGTCATCAGGAGACGATGCGCTCCATAATCCAGCGAATAGCTACCGGGCCACATCTGAGCAAGGATATTTCCTTTGAAGAAGCCCGGGCGGGCATTCAAGGGGTGCTCAGTGGTGATATCAGCTCCGTGCAGTCCGCCATTTTCCTGATTGCGCTTCGTATGAAGCGTGAAACCGAGGCAGAAAATGCCGGTATTTTGCAGGGAATTATGGATTGTTCGGGTCATATTGTGGCTGATGTGGATGACGTTCTGGATATTGCTGACCCTTACGATGGCTGGAATCGTGGTTTACCGGTTGCGGCGTTTTTGCCCGCTGTTATGGCGGCGAGCATACCGAGTGTATCACATGGCCTGGAGACTGTGGGCCCGAAATATGGTGCGACACACCGTATGGTGTTAAGAGAGGCCGGTAAATGTACCGACCTGACGTTGCAGGAAGCCGCCGAGCAGATTGCAAATGCCGACATCGGCTGGTCTTATCTCGATCAGTCGATTTATTGTTCCGCGCTGCATGGCATGTTCGATTTCCGCAGGGAGATCATCAAGCGCACGGTAATTACCACTGTGGAAGTGCTGATTGGACCGGTTCGTGGGCGCAATGCCACGCATATTATGACCGGTTATGTGCATAAGCCCTATCCACCTCTATATGCAAATCTGGCGCGCCAGGGGAAGTTTGAGTCCGCCATGATCATTCGTGGCGTGGAAGGCGGTGTTATCCCTTCCTTGCAGCAGTCAGCCAGACTGTTTTATTACCACGGTATGGGTGAGGAACGGGCAATGAACTTGAATCCCGCAGAGCTTGGGTTCGATCACAGCACGCGGTGTGTCCCTCTACCGGACTCTATTGAGAAGGCCAGGGGCGGAACTGCATCCAACTCGCAAGACGTGACTGAAATTGCCAGACTGGCGGCTGAGGCGGGTCTGGAGGCGCTGAATGGTAGACAGGGCGCGGCCTATGACAGTCTGGTTTATGCTGGTGCGATTGCCTGGCAGCACCTGAACAGGGATGTTTCCCTGCCGGAGGCGGCTGATCATATACGCGGTATTCTCGATAGTGGCGAGGCTTTAAGACGATTTCAGGCCGCACAATGATTCCGGCCAGCCTGACGACCTCGCTATGGTCACGATGATCTTTGATCTTTCAGCGAGTTTGAGTTGACTGATACTCACGGATCAAGGCGTCAATGTCTTCCGATTTAAGGTGCTTCCAGGGCAAAGGGATTAATCCCGGTACCATGGATAGGTATTTTTCATATACGTTGCCGTAATACGTCAACAGCTTTCTTTCTTCAAGTTTTGAGCCCATAAAAAAATAGAGTGTGACAGCAACTGCGCTGGTTAGCATAAGACTGTCCATGGGACGGGTCCAGATTAGCACCAGGGCAAACGAGTACCATGGATGTCTGACATAGCAATGGAAGGGAGACAGGCACAGACTTCCCTGATCCTCTACTCTGATTTCAGAGTCTGTTAGTTGTCGAAGACCAAGAAATTCTCGCCCATCGTAATAACGCATCGATATTAGAAAACCGATAACGGCCGCCAGGGCAAACGCCTGTGTAATCCAGAAAGATGCCCCGGTAAAGTTCCATAGAGCGACTTTCTCGCCCGTATGTAAAAGCCAGAGCGGAGCAACCAGCAGGACAATCGCCACGAGGTTAAACGTCAATCTGTAATACGGCATGAACGTGGGAAATTGCCGGCTTACCATGGCTTTAACAGACAGCGACGCCTGTAGTGAATGAATACAGAAATACAGTATCCAGATCAGACCAAGCGAGGCCGCATCGAGAATAATCACATTTGCCATCATATGCTCCTGCCGGCATGGCCGGGGTAAACCGGTATCATTATCATCAATTATGTCTCAGCCATAAAAGCCTTTCATTAATCTATTGAGTCGGTGTCAATGACGCTCGTTTGATTCCAAAAATCTCTATACCGTTAATGTGATTTGGGGCTATCCTGTGTTTCAGGGTGCGCTGTGGTTGGTGCAACTGATGAAGAGAGAGGCGGATTTAGCGCAATCAGTTATGTTGGAATCATATGCTATCGAAGTCTGGCGTATTCTTGTCGAGCTTTCGCTGCCACTGCTGGCCGGTTTGTTTCTGGCCGGCCTGTTGCATGTTTTATTGCCTTCGGGTTTGATTTATCGTGCTTTGAACCGACCGGGCTTTATGAGCATCTTCAAGGCGGTGATGATAGGTGTTCCTTTGCCCCTATGCTCCTGTGGCGTTGTGCCGGCGGCATTGGGATTGAAGCGGGAAGGTGCCTCCAATGGCGCAACGACGGGATTCCTGATCAGTACACCATCGACCGGGATAGACTCGATTCTGGTCAGCGCCGCCTTCCTGGGGTGGCCCTTTGCAGTTTTCAAGGTGTTTGCCGCCTTTGTCACGGGGATTATCGGTGGCCTGATCGCCGATAAGGCGGTGCCGGAGCAGACGATCAGGACCGTGGCGGAGCAAATACCTGACGGTAAAGCCGAGCGTAAAAGTCCGCTGGTTGAAATCATCCATTATGCGATAGTCGATCTTTACGGCGCTATTGATCGCTGGGTTATTGCCGGAATCCTGATTGCGGCCGCGATCACCATCACGCTACCGGATAACTTTTTTCAGGACATTCACTGGGCTCAGGGACTGGCCGGCATGTTGCTAATGCTCGCCGTTTCGATTCCTCTCTACGTTTGCACAACCGGTTCGGTTCCTATTGCAGCGGCTTTTATTGCAGCCGGTATGCCGCTGGGAACCGCGCTGGTATTTTTAATGGCGGGGCCGGCCACCAATATCGCAACAATCGGTGCGGTTTACCGAACCCTCGGTGGGCGTTTGCTGATGGTGTACATTGGCACAGTCATTGTGATGAGTATCGGTTTTGGTCTGGGGTTCGGCTTTATTCTGTCTGATATGCCCGGCAAGCCCATACATCAGCACGGAGAAGACTGGTTCGGTATTAGCTCGGCGTTTCTGGTGATAGCCATAACCGTTTATCTTAATATCAGGCGTTATATTAAAAAGAGCCTGTTCAAGCAGCATAAGGAGACCAAGATGGGACTGACATTGGAAGTGGAAGGCATGTCCTGCCAGCATTGTGTGATCAGTGTAAAAAAAACACTTGAAGGCGTTGAAGGCGTTGAGAACGCAATTCCGGATCTCGATTCAGGTAACGTAATCATCAAAGGCAACAACCTGGACCGGAATCAATTAGCTGCTGCGGTACGTGAAGCGGGTTATAAAGTCAGACAGATTTAAGCTGTTATTGCCGCTGTCTATCGTCTGAATATGGTAATCCAGCGCCAGATATTGAGCAGCCCGGCCAGAGAATTTGCGACATAGGTGAGGGCGCAGGCCAGTAGAATTTTACGTGCGTGGCCCCGATCTGTTTTATCCAGATAGTTGCCCGCTGTTAATACCGGCATTGCCTTGTTAAAGCTGGCATCGAATTCAACCGGCAGAGTGATTAAATGAACCAGACTGGAAATTCCCATGGTGGCGATTCCCAGTAACAACATAATCAAGCCGGACATGGGTGTGCGGGTAATGACGGCGATAACCGGGACGGCATAAATCAGCAGGGTGCCGACACGCTCGGCATGGTAGGCAATCTGCGCCATCCGTGTGCGCATTTTTAACGGCTTGTATCCCAGTTTATCCTGTAGCGCATGCCCGACCTCATGGGCGGCGACGACCATGGCCGTCAGTGATTTCCGGCTATAGTTATCTTCACTCAGACGAACCGTTTTCGATACCGGGTCATAATGATCCCCCTGCTCGGTGGTTTCCAGGGAGACATCGTCCAGGTTCAGTTGTTTGATGAGATGACCGGCAAACTCTCCTCCGGTCCCTTTGAAATCTTCACGGAGTTTTTGATGTCGCTTCAGGATGTTGGAGGCCCATAGCGAAGGGCCGTACAGGACCGCACCGACCACAGCGGCCAGAATCAGAAAGTGCATCTACAAGTCCAGTTGTACATAGCCGATGTTCAGATAATCATTAATCTGTGCAGGCCCGGCATGGGTAACATTGATGAACTCAGGATAATCTTCCGGCGCAATATCGTACCAGGATGCGTGTGTCCCGCAGACATGTACATCAATGTCATTTTCCACCAGATCTTTTACATCCTCATGCAGTGCGCTGTACCTGTCGGCATTGTTGGAGGTCAGTGCAAACTGCTCATGGCCATGGCTGATGATCGCAATGGGCAGGTTGGGAAATTTCCTGCGGATTGAATCTGACGCGGCCCGAACCCTGACCAGATGCTCGCGCAGGGCGTTCCCATCGGCCTGTATGACTTCTATGACGACGCCAACGGGGGCCTCCTCAAGTTTCAGCACGTTGTTCAGGGACTCGGCATTGGCATGAATCGCCGTCAGCAACAGGACCGCGAACAAAGATGTGTTGAGTAATTTTCCTTTCATCGTCTGTAGTTTAGCGTATCTGGATGCAGAATATTAAAGACCGCACATACATGGAGAGAGTTCCCGATGGGAACTTGCTGAGCCGGCACACAATTATGGCACGTCATTACCTGCCAGCATATCGAAAAACATCTTTCGGGTTTCAGCATCGGTTTTTCTGAAGGTGACCTCATCGGCATGTGAATTCAGGCTGTCCGGGTCGAGCCGGATTCCCCATAATGGGGTCACGCTGTTGGGCAGCATGGCATAGCGTATATCGCCTATGATGTGATCCTCGTTGGGATGTCGGACGAGATAGCCTCGGGAAAGTCTGTTGAAGCGGAGCACATCCCTTGACTGCTGTGATAATTTGGCGTGTTCATGTATGCCGTGGTCCGGCCGGTAGCGGGCGATGGACTGGCCTTCGTATATCCGTATATTGCCGCCAGGGCTGACACGTATGGCGTCGATATGATACCGGCCATCGTGCAGGTAAATGCTCCGCCATAAAATAATGTTTCCCAGCGTTGGCTTGACGACGGATTGCTCAATGGTATGGCCGCGTGTCCGGGCAAGTTGTTGTTGCACTGAATAAGAGGCTTGTTGCTGTATGTAGGCCAGTAATAGATAGACTGCGGCAAATCCAATCGCTGCGACGGGATATAGTCGCTGACGTTTGCGCCAGCCAGACACAAGCAGGACAAGCAGGCACAGTGTAAATACGGGGTCAATAACGGCGATCAGGTTCCAGGCAATACGCGCATCATTGAATGGCCAGAGTAACTGAGTACCGAAGCTGGTGCAGGCGTCCAGAACGCCGCCGGCACTGTAACCCAGCAGGGCATATAGATAGAGTTGAGTGAAACTCAAATGCCTGTAGACAAATGGCCGGAGCAAGAGAGCTGCAATCAATGCACCGATTGGGATAAACAGCAGAGAATGAGAAAACTGTCGATGAAATTCCAGAGTAAGTAACGGGTCGTCGGCAGAGCGTATCAACACATCCGCATCAGGCAGCAAACCGGCAGTAAAACCGATAATAGTCGCAATGCCTTTTCTTTTGTCAGAGCCTGTCTGGGCCAGAATGGCACCGGCAATCCCTTGTGTAATGATGTCCATATCGGAGCCTGTGCCGAACTAAAATGTCCATGGGTGACCGCTGACAAAAACGCCGTCATTTCCGGATATTGTATGTTTCATACCCATGCGGGCAGCTCTCTTTGCGCACGTCTTAACTGTGTATCAAAATCTTTATGATTTAAGCTGTATCTTTCCACCAGTGACCAGAATGCTCGCGAATGATTCATATGCCGGGTGTGGCACAGCTCATGGATTAATACATATTTCACGAGCTCATAAGGCAGCAGCATTAACCGGTCATTTAGACTGATATTACCTTCGGAGGAACAACTGCCCCAGCGGCTTTTCTGGGTACGGACGGACACTTTCTGATAATTTAGCCCGCATTCCCGGCTAACCTCATAGAGCAGAGCGGGAAGAAATTTCCGCGCCTGTTTTCGCAGCCAGCGATGCAATACATGCACGCACGCCTCGGTATTTTTCACAGGGCCCTTAAGCAGCAGGCGATTGGGATATTCCTCCAGGCAGCGCCAGGTCCCGCCATCGCCGAACCGGTACTCTACCGACCAGACTTCACTGATCGCCGCGAGACTGATTTCCGTTGGCAGTTTCACGGGCCGGTCCAGCGCCAGTTGTTCAATCTGTTGCCTGATCCACTGACGATGTTGCCGCACGAAAGGCTCGACGTGTTTTAGCGCCATACGTTTTGGAATAACGACCTCAATACCTTTATCCCTGCGGGCATTGATACGCATATATCTGGCGCGGGTGCTGCGACGAACCGTGTACCGGATTTCAGGTTCCGGATTTAAGCTGGTCTGTGGCGGATCTGTTGTCATGCCGAAAGGCACCTGGTTCTGGCCTGCAATTAGGTCTCCTCAATTCTATCCGAAGCAATGGACGACCTGCGTAATGGCTGTGTTTGCTGTCCGCAGTCCGTAAATCAGTGACGAAAATGGCGCATTCCCGTAAACACCATAGCCATTCCATGCTCATTGGTGGCCGCGATAACCTCTTTGTCCCGCATGGAACCGCCGGGCTGTATAACGGCGGTGATACCGGCTCCGGCGGCACTATCAACTCCATCCCTGAACGGAAAGAAGGCATCGGACGCCATGACCGAACCTTTTACTTCGAGTCCGGCGTGTTCCGCCTTGATAGCCGCGATACGGGCGGAGTTGACACGGCTCATCTGACCAGCGCCCACGCCTATCGTCATATTATCTCTGCCATAGACAATCGCATTGGACTTGACAAACCTGGCCACTTTCCAGCTAAACAGGAGGTCCCTCATTTCCCGGTCGGACGGTTCACGCTTTGTCACCACATTCAATTCGTCATATAAAGCCAGATCGGCGTCCTGCACCAGCAGCCCACCGTTTACCCGCTTGTAATCCAGTCGCACCGATGAGTTACCGAATTCACCGCAGGCGAGCAAGCGAATATTACCTTTGGCTGCCGCGGCTTTTTTCGCTGCTGTGCTTACGGATGGCGCAATAATGACTTCAACAAACTGCCGTTCGACAATCGCGGCAACAGTGGCCTCATCAAGCTCACGGTTAAACGCAATAATTCCGCCAAAGGCCGATTCCGGGTCAGTACGATAGGCTCGGTCATAAGCCGTCATAATATCGTCTGCAGTGGACACGCCACACGGATTGGTGTGTTTGACTATGACACATGCGGGCTCCTCGTATTGTTTGACGCACTCCAGTGCGGCGTCCGTATCGCCAATATTATTAAACGACAATCCCTTGCCCTGTAGCTGCTTTGCCGTTGCCACGCCGCACTCAGAAATATCATGTTCCACATAGAAAGCGGCCTTTTGATGCGGATTTTCACCATAGCGCATACTTTGCCGATGTTTGTACTGAACCGTAAAAGTCCCGGGAAATCCGCTCACTTCACCTCGGTGATCCCTGGCGGTCAGGTAGTTGGATATGGCGGCATCGTATCCGGCTGTGTGGGCAAAGGCCTTTGCGGCCAGTTCATATCGAAGCGCATCCGTGGTCGCCCCATCACAATCGGTCAACTCATTGACAATGCGCCCATAGTCATTGGTGTCCACCACAACCGTAACGTCATGATAATTCTTCGCCGCGGCCCTCAGCATTGTCGGACCGCCGATATCAATGTTTTCAATGGCCAGTGGTAACGAGCAATCTTCACGCGCAATGGTCTGTGTAAATGGGTAGAGATTAACAGCGACGAGGTCAATAGCCTCGATACCATACTTCCGCATCACCGCATCATCGGTGTCACGACGACCTAACAACCCACCGTGTATCTTCGGATGCAGAGTCTTCAGACGCCCGTCCATCATCTCGGGAAATCCGGTATGCTCGGAAACATCTTTGACCGTAATGCCATTATTTTTCAGTAACGCGGCCGTTCCGCCGGTTGACAGAATTTCGATGCCATACCTTTCCAGGGCAGCCGCGAACTCTGTAATCCCTTCTTTATTGGAAACACTCAGCAGGGCGCGTTTGATGGGACGGGACATCGGAAACTTCCGGGCAATTTAAGCGGGCTGCGGATTATAGCGGATAAATGCGGCCTGCAAATTGGTGGCAATCCCCAAGTTTGTCAAAAAACAGGTGGAAGCTCTGACAAGTCCAGGATGGAATTGTCAGAGCTTCCTTAAATCAGAATAACCTTAATCGACAAACTTACCCAAGACCATAAATCTTGAGCTTTTTCCGCAGCGTACTTCTGGAGACCCCCAATACCCGGGCGGCTTGGCTCTGATTCCCTTTAACATGCTCCATCACGACCTCAAACATGGGACGCTCCACCTCCATAATCACCATTTTGTAGATAGAGGCTGGATTGTGCCCATTGAGATCATCAAAATAGAGCTGTAATTTGGTTCTGACGTTATTGGCCAGAGGCTGACAACGCTGTTCCTTATCATTGTCCAAAGCCCCATTCAGTTTGTCTTGCGCTTCATTCATGGTACCACCCTCAAATTCAAACCTGTTTTTGACTTGATCAAACCATCCGGAAAGGCCCGCTGACCGGCAACAACCGATACCTGATACAGCATCTTCCTTTTACCGGTTACCGGGCCCGCCAGGGTTTGTGCGCCAGTGTACATCGTTTTACAAAAAATCAAACCGGTAGGAAACCGCCTCCTTCCCCGGGTCCACCACCTCCATAATCATGGTTATCGGCACATCAATGTCCATTAACGAAGACTTCTGATAGTCTTTTTTCAGATACTCTGCGGGTTGAAAATACCGCCGCGTGATAATTTCCCCGGTCAGCCCCGATAATTGCAGACCGACTTTAGGGTAAGGCTGCTCAAAATCGGCATGATTGATAATCGTTGCAGTGATGAGCAATGCGCCCTTAATGGCGGGATGCGAGCGCACATCTCGGCCTAGCAACTCTATCTGCTCCAAATCGACCTTCTGCCTCAATTCGCATGGCAGCCGTTCACATGCCGCCAGGACATAAGGCCGCAATTCCTCTCTTGCAGATAGGTTTTCACGGTGAAACCAGGCCAGTTGAGTCAGGATTGCCGCAAGGCCAAGCAGGATTAACAAAGACCAGAGAGCGGTCGTCCACCATGGCGCTCCCGGATGCGGGCGTGTATAGGCATTTTTTAGCGACGTGAGTAAATCTTTGGCCGCCAGATCACGGCTTTTCTCAACCAGCGCATCTTTAAGGGGATAACTACCGGAATTGTGACCGGCCGCATCGACGCACGAACTGAATGCGTTAAAGTAGTGATGACAGATTCCGCACTGCATTATTCCCGAGGTGGCGCCAGCCTGATCTTCAGTCAGACGAAAAACGGTTTCACAGGAAGGGCATCTTGATTGCATGGAAATCAGGTGTTTCGAACCGCATACAACCGTACCCACTCCCTCATATTCCCGCAAGTAAAATACGCCTGACAAACTCGCAGAACCATGTCAGATACCCGGCCTCATTTCAGGCATGGTCGCAGGTAGCCGCCTGCCCCGGGTCGGTCTCACGCGTACCCTGGATAATCAATCGGTAAAGCATACGGCCTTTCCAATCAGCAACCAGCGCGGCAGGTTCGGGTACGAATGATGCTGGCACCCATCAGGTCAGACCCAGCTTTTTCTCCAGATAGTGGATATCAACGCCACCCTGTCTGAAAGCGGCATCGTTAATAATGTCTCTCTGTAGAGGGATATTGCACATAATGCCATCAATGACCGTTTCACTAAGGGCAACATCCAGACGAGCCAAGGCCTCCTCACGACTGTCGCCGTGCGCGATGAGCTTACCAATAAGGGAATCATAGTTTGGGGGGACCTTATACCCGCTGTACAGATGGGAATCCATGCGTATTCCGGGTCCGCCGGGGGCATGATAGTTTGAGACCAGCCCCGGAGAAGGCAACATGGTCACAGGGTCTTCCGCGTTGATTCGGCACTCAATGGCATGGCCCCTTACCATGATGTCCGACTGACTGTAAGCCAATGTCTCGCCGGCGGATATTCTGATCTGCTCCCGTATAATATCCACACCAGTAATCATCTCGGTAACCGGATGCTCAACCTGAACGCGGGTATTCATTTCAATGAAATAAAACTTACCGTCCTCATACAGAAACTCAAAAGTGCCGAGACCGCGATAACCAATTGCCTTACAGGCTTCGACGCAGCGCGTTCCCGTTTTCCTTCGCATTTCCTCGGTAATATCGGGTGCCGGAGCCTCCTCTATGACCTTCTGATGCCGGCGTTGCATCGAGCAATCTCTCTCAGCCAGATGGATCGCGTTGCCATGCGTATCCGACATAACCTGTACCTCAATATGTCGCGGTTTTTCCAGATATTTTTCCATATAGATCATACTATTTCCAAAGGCCGCGCCCGCCTCAGCCCTGGTCATGGATATGGCGCCTAACAGGTTAGATTCGGTATGCACAACCCGCATACCCCTGCCACCGCCGCCACCGGAGGCCTTGATAATAACCGGATAGCCAATTTCCCGCGCCATTCGGATATTCTCTTTTTCGCTGTCCCCCAGCGGCCCATCAGAACCCGGGACAGTGGCAATTCCGGCCTCTTTCATTGTCTTAATGGCGGAAACCTTATCGCCCATCATGCGAATCGTATCGGCACTTGGACCGATAAAAATAAAACCGCTGGATTCAACCTGTTCGGCGAAATCCGCGTTCTCGGCAAGAAACCCGTAGCCGGGGTGTATGGCTACGGAATCAGTGACCTCCGCCGCACTGATTAAAGCCGGCATATTCAGATAACTTTCTGCGGAGGGTGGCCCACCGATACAGACACTCTCATCGGCAAGACGGACATGTTTCAGATCACGATCAGCGGTAGAGTGAGCCGCTACAGTTCTGATCCCCATTGCACGGCAGGCACGCAACACGCGCAGTGCGATCTCCCCTCGATTGGCAATAAGAATTTTGTCCAGCATGGCGATTATTCGATAACAAACAGAGGCTGGCCGAACTCGACAGGTTGACCGTTTTCGACCAGAACCGACTTAATCACACCCGCCTTATCCGCCTCGATCTGGTTCAACATTTTCATCGCCTCAACAATGCAAAGTGTATCGCCTGCGGAGACACTCTCCCCGACGGCGGTAAACGGCCTGGCGCCCGGAGAAGGTGCGGCATAAAAAGTCCCCACCATGGGGGACTGGACAGTATGGGCGGAAGGCGTACCTGCCTCTTGCGTCGGGCGTCCGCTATCGACATTCGGTACGGCGGTCGGGACTGCCGGCACGGAAGCCGCCACTGGGGCGGCGGATACAACGGCCGCCGGCGCCTGGGAATATCGACTGATTCTTACGGACTCTTCGCCCTCATGGATTTCAATTTCAGTAATGCCGGACTCCTCCAGCAGTTCAATTAATTTTTTAACCTTTCGTATATCCATTGCTAATCCCCGGAGGGTGCCTGCCTGTTATTCAGATACTCGTCAGCCGCCTGCAACGCAAGCGAGTAGCCCAGTACGCCAAGACCTGTAATCACGCCGATCGCTATATCCGAAAAAAAGGACAGATGTCGAAACTTCTCGCGTGCGTATATATTGGATAGATGCACCTCAATGAAAGGAATACTGGTACTCAGGATGGCGTCTCTTAATGCAATGCTGGTGTGAGTAAAAGCGGCGGGATTGATGATGATGAAACTGACATCGCTTTTCATCGACTCATGTATGCGCTCAAGCAATTCCGCCTCGGAGTTTGACTGAAAATGTTCAAGGCCATATCCTAAGGTACCTGCCTCGGCAACCAGGGACCGAACCATGTCATTTAATGTACGCGAACCATAATGTTCCGGTTCACGCACACCCAGCAAATTCAGGTTAGGTCCATTAATGATCCAGATTTTAGCCACTGACGCGATTTCCCCCCGCACATGTCTCCGACCAGGGCCGGATTTTGGATTACCGGCGTCTGATTGTCCAGAAAGCCATGAAGTTAACCCATTTCGCGGTAAATTGCCGCAACTTATCGACTGATAGCCATAAATTCATGAGAATCGGTTTTTCGGCAAGCCGGGCACCAACATGCCAGATCTGCATCTCTCAACCCAGCTAAGACGATTCATCATTACCGGGCTATCGGCCGCACTGGTTGATTCATCCGTCTATACCCTCATGCTCTACCTTGGTATGGATTTCTCACCGGCGAAGGCCTGTGGTTTCATTGCCGCCCTCAGCGTCGCCTACAATGGCCACCGGCGTTGGACATTTTCGACCCATGGTTCCCGAAAACGCATTGCCGGTTTTGCCGGGTTGTATATCGTGACATTTCTGATTAATAATTTGACTAATTCCCTGATGCTGGAGATATTGGGCAAGCAGCAGAAGACAGACATTGCCGGCGCATTTATTGTCGCCACGGGGCTGACCGCGCTTGTTAATTTTACGATGCTGAAGTTTTTTATTTTTCGACCGAAAAAGGCGGATTTTTCGCCGTAACTAAAACCTGTACGGAGCTATAATGTCACTGATTTCAAGCCGGATAGCGGGATTATCAGGAACATGAAAATTCTGATCGTTGGCGGTGGTGGCCGCGAACATGCTTTGGCATGGAAAGCGGCGCAATCGGACACCGTTGACAGAGTGTATATCGCGCCGGGCAATGCGGGCACAGCCGGCGAACCCGGAATCGAAAACATTGCTATCGAGGCTGAAGATACCGACGCCCTGAAGAGTTTTGCGCTGCGCGAAGACATCGGCCTGACCATTATTGGCCCGGAAGCCCCGCTCGTCGCAGGTATCGTCAATGACTTTGAAGCAGCCGGTCTGAAGATATTTGGCCCTGACCGTCAGGCCGCGCGGCTTGAAGGCTCAAAGGTCTTTGCCAAGAACTTTCTGACAAGGCACAAGATACCGACGGCGAAATACGGTCATTTTACCGAGGTGGCGCAAGCCATCGCCGGCGTCAAACAAATGGGTGCCCCTGTTGTGATCAAGGCGGACGGTCTGGCCGCAGGCAAAGGCGTTATCGTCGCACACACCGAAGAGCAGGCCATCGCCGCGATTGGCGCGATGCTGGATGGCAACAGATTTGGCGAAGCCGGTAACCACATCGTCATGGAAGAATGCCTGACAGGCGAAGAAGTCAGCTTCACCTGTATTGTTGATGGTCAGGATATCCTGCCGTTGGCCGGTTCACAGGACCACAAGGCACGTGACAATGGCGATAAAGGACCGAACACCGGCGGCATGGGTGCCTACTCACCGGTGCCCGCGATTGACGACACCGTGTATGAACGCATAATGAATGAGGTGATAATCCCCACAGTCAGAGGGATGAATGCCGATGGCTGTCGCTATCGAGGATTTCTTTATGCCGGGTTGATGATTGATGCAAGCGGAACACCGAACGTATTGGAATACAACTGCCGTCTGGGCGACCCGGAGGCCCAGCCACTGATGATGCGGCTGCAAACAGACCTGATTGAACTATGTGTGGCGGCCGTTGCAGGGCAACTGGCGGTCAGATCCATTAACTGGGACGAGCGTGCCGCACTGGGCGTCGTGATGGTCGCTGGCGGCTATCCGGACAGCTACCACAAAGGCGATATTATTCACGGCCTGAGAGATGTCGATAACGATGCAACCAAAGTATTTTATGCCGGCACCAGCATGGATGGCGATGACATGGTCACCAACGGCGGTCGGGTGCTCTGTGTCACAGGGTTGGGCGAAACGGTGAAAAAGGCCGCAGCCACGGCATACAAAGGCGTTAAAAAGATTAACTGGAAAAACGCACATTACCGCACAGATATCGGTCACCGTGCCACGAACCGGGCATAAGCCCGCAATTCCCCGGTGCCCCTGCACAACAGATAGTCGCCAACGCCATTCAGCAATGCCCCTTCGCCTGTGGCCACACTCATACCGTGGTGTGCCGGCAAAGGGTATTGCCTTGCGGCAAGGTGTCCGGCATTGCATTGTGGAGATGAAGAAAGCCAGACTTATCGGCTGCTGTACTTGTAAATTCGCGTACAGGCCCTAATATGGTTCGCTCGGTATCGGAGGGGATTTCCCGAAACATTTACATACCTGAAAATGAGGCGCTGATAATGCCGAATATGATTCAATGCGTGGTACTTGGGCAGGAGGCGGAGGCCCTGGATGCGCCGCCGCATCCCGGTGAACTGGGGCAGCGTATTTTTGCAAACGTCTCCAAGGATGGCTGGAAAAGATGGCTGGACTTCCTGACTACCGTCATTAATGAGAATGGCCTGAATACCGCTGACCCACGCAGCATCGGATTGATAGAGAAACACATGCTGGGTTTTTTCTTCGGTGAGGGTGATTACGGCAGGATACAGGCGGGGTTTCGCCCGATTGATGGTAATAAATGACCCGCCTTCCTGACTGATGGCATTATCGTAGCCCCTGCCGTGCAGCCGATGCTACTGTGAGTACTCCGCCCAGGTTCCGGGGGTTTCGGAGACCCTGATTTTTCTTAGCTGCGGCCATATCTGTCCGGCGCGTTTGAACAGCCACTCGGCAATTGCTTCGGCGGACGTTGCGCCGGGCAGGATGTCGTTTAGATGGCGATGGTCCAGCTCGTTGTCAATAATGTCCTTGAAGGGTCGCAGGTCATGGTAATCGACGATAAAGCCATATTGGTCCAGTGTTCCGGACTCAAGAACGATTTCGGCAATATAATTATGTCCGTGCAGACGGCTGCATTTGTGTGTGTCGGGAAGCCCCTCAATGACATGGCTGCTACTGAAGTGAAACTGTTTACTGATTCGATACATGGTGGAAAATCATGAAATGGTTTTACGCGCTGATTATAATGCCGCTTACCTCGGAATAGCCGGCTGCCCGAATGAGTTTGCACAATGCAGGGTGTTTACTGTCCGGCAGGGTACATCGGGAGGACATATTTCACGGTAAAAAGCCCCGCATTGCGGGGCTTGAAAGTGGATTTGCCTTAGTGTCCGCCGGCGGAGCCGCACCCCCCGCAGGCACCTGACCCGCCGGTACTCGCAAATACATTTTTGAAAACAAAGCTGCGATTGACGCCCTGTTCCTGAAAGTCAATTTCAACGCCTCCCAGAAAGTTCAGCGCGACGGCATCCACGTACATGTTAAGGCCGTCCTTTGACCATGTGGCGTCGAATTCAGTGGGCTCTTCAACAAGGGTCATGCCATAGTTCATGCCGCTACAGCCGCCACCGGAAACAAAAATCCGCACGCCGGTGACGTCTTCTTCATCTTTGGTCAGGGCCAGTAATTGCCTGATCGCTTCAGGGGTGACGTCGATTTCGTCCGTCAGTTCTTTCTTGAATTGTGGGTTGCCCGTCATGTCTAGCCTCATAATAGGTGTAATAGTTTTTACTATTTTAGCAGATATTGGGGCGCTGCCACCCTGCCTCAAGGGATATGTGCCCGTTAAATGGCAGGGCAGCAAAGCCGCTGCTTGAGGCTTGCGCGTCCGCTGTCTTCTTTGCATCATGGCGACCCCCAGGTACTGTTAAAGCTGGCATAATGTGCATCCGCCCATTATCCGGTGTGTGCGGGTTTATAGCTTAACCAGGGGGTTTTGTACGATGGTGCCGAAAAATACAGTCAATAAACACAATGATGCTCCCGTGCCGGAGGATATACAACTACACAGCAAGTCGCGTCTGCTGGAAATCACGTTTTCCAGTGACGAGCGCTTCGAATATCCTTGCGAGTATCTGCGCGTCAAGTCGAATGCCGCCGAGGTACGTTCCCTGGGCCGCCCGGAAACCGGCAAGGAAAACGTGAATATTATCGGGATTGAGCCTCAGGGGGGGTACGCCATTCGTATCGTTTTTGATGACGGCCATGATACGGGTATCTATTCGTGGCAGACCCTGTATGACCTGGGCAGGAATTTCGCTCAGCACTGGCAGGACTATCTCAAGGCCCTTGAGTCCATCGGCTACAGGCGCAATGAAAATAATCGCGGTCAGGTGGAGGGGCGGAAAGTCAGGATAACAATTCTGTATTTCGTGCAGCTACCGGACATCTTCGGCACAGACAGAGAGGAGGTGGAGCTGCCTGATGATGTGACCAATGTCAGGGAGTTGCTGGCCTGGCTGCGAATGCGCGGGAAGCAGCAGGACGATTTATTAAAAGACGATATTGTGACGGTCACCGTCAATAAATCCTTTGCGGAACCGTTTACCATTCTTGAGCAGGGTGACGAAGTTGCTATTGTCCCCCGGCCGATGTAAGCCTTTCCGTCTGCTGCGGAAGGAAGCCCGGTATGTCGCAAGGATTGTGACTGGTTTGTCGGTATTATGAATATGGACATTGACCTCTCCGGGGTGAGCACCCTGGTATTTGATATTGGCGGGGTTCTGGTCAGGCTGCACGGTACGCCGTTCAAGCCCGCATGGATTGGCGAGCACTGTGCGGACCGGCACGTCTGGCAGCTCTGGCGTCAATCTACGGCCGTACCTGACTTTGAGCGCGGGTTGATTGATGAAAAAACCTTTGCAAGGCGTCTTATCGAAGAAGCCGGCCTCAATGTCTCTGTCGCTGATTTGCTGGACCATTTTCTGCAATGGCCAAAGGCGTTATTTGACGGCATGGCAGATGCACTGCGATGGTTAAAGCCACATTATCGGTTGGCGGCGTTGTCAAACTCAAATGCCCTTCACTGGCCAAGGGTCATGGATGGAATGGGTATTGGGAATCTGATAGATGATTGTTATTCCTCTCATCATCTGGGAGTGATGAAACCGAATGCAAAGGCGTTTGCAATGGTGATAACGGAGCTGGGTGTTGCGCCCGAAGAGATACTGTTTCTGGATGACCTGCAAAAAAATGTTGATGCGGCGTTCTCCCTGGGAATGCAATCGGTAAAGGTAACGGGTACGGAGGGTGTGCACCCTGTGTTGGAGGGTCTGGGGCTTCTTCGTGGGCCGGCTGCCGGAAAGCCTTGATGGCGCCGCCGGTGAGGCCCCCTGTTATCCGGCCAGTGCCGCTAACTGATCGGCCTGATGTTCATTAATCAGCGGTTCGATAATCTGCCCCAGGTCGCCCGCCATAATTTCGGTAAGGGAATGCAGCGTCAGATTGATGCGATGATCGGTTATCCGGCCCTGTGGGAAGTTATAGGTTCTGATCCTTTCGGATCGATCACCGCTGCCGACCAGACTACGGCGGGTCTGGGCCTGTTGTTTTGCCTGCCTTTCCTGTTCCGCGCTCAACAGCCGGGATTGCAGTAGCGACATGGCCCGAGCCTTGTTTTTGTGCTGGGAACGCTCGTCCTGACATTCAACAACAACATCTGTCGGCAGGTGCGTAATGCGAATGGCCGAGTCAGTCTTATTGACATGCTGACCGCCCGCGCCGGACGCCCGAAAGGTATCAATACGCAGGTCATTTGGATTGATCTCGAACTCCTTCATGTCCTCCAGTTCAGGCATGACGGCAACCGTACAGGCCGATGTGTGTATCCGTCCCTGCGATTCGGTTTCCGGCACCCGCTGTACACGATGGGCCCCTGACTCAAACTTCAATCTCGAATAAGCCCCCTGGCCGACCACGCGGGCAATAATCTCCTTATAGCCGCCATGTTCGCCCGGGCTTTCATTGATGATTTCGATTTGCCAGCGCTGTGCTTCGGCATACCGATCATACATTTTAAACAGGTCGCCGGAGAAAATGGCCGCTTCATCGCCGCCCGTACCCGCACGGATTTCCAGAAAAATATTGCTGTCGTCATGCGGATCTTCCGGCAGCAGTAGCTTCTGTAGCGCCAATTCCAATGATTCCAGGCGAGTCTCTCCCTCCTTGATTTCTTCCGCTGCCATATCCTTCATCTCGGGGTCAGCCATCATTTCCCTGGCGGCGGTAATATCTGCGTGAATTCGGCGAAATTCCCGATATGTCGTGACGATATTTCCAAGTTGGGCGTATTCCTGTGAATAGCTGCGAAATCGATCTTGATCGCTCATTACCTCCGGTTCGGCAAGCAGGCCTTCAAGCTCTTCATGGCGATCAGCGATGCCTTCGAGTTTTTCGAGAATGTATGTCTGCATGGCGATGGCTGCGGTCAGGATTTATCGGACCCATCATCGAGATGAAACAGGTATCTGGCGGTCTCAATGATATTTTCCTGTTGATGGAAGCCTGCTTCATGCAGGCGGGTGCAGGGGTTGTGAATCAACCTGTTCGTCAGGTTGTGGGCAAGCTCATTGATGACATCCTCAGGTGCCTTCCCCAGAGAGAGTTGCCTTTGCGCTTTTACAATTGCCTCCGATTTCAGTGTCTCCGCCCGGTTTCGGATGCCGCGGATGATCGGTACGGCGTCTCTGGCCCTTATCCAGCCCATGAACCGGCTGACGTGTTCGTCGATGATGCTCTGTGCTTCTTCTGCGGCCGCTTCGCGCGATTTAATGTTTTCCCGGATGATGCCCTGCATATCATCAACGCTGTAAAGATAGACGTCTTCGAGTGTTTCGATAGCCGGGTCAATATCGCGTGGCACGGCTATGTCCACCATGAGCATTGGACGATGGCGACGGCTCCTGATGGCTTGCCTGGCCTGTTCCAGCGTGATAATCGGCTCTTCACTGGCCGTCGAGGAGATGACAATATCCACCTCCGCCAGATGTGATTCGATTTCAGACAATTCTATGGCAAAGGCATCGAACTGTCTGGCCAGATAGCGTGCGCGCTCATGGCTTCTATTGGCAATAATCATTCTGCCGTGTTCGTTGTTGTGCAGATGGCGGGCCGCCAGCTCGATGGTTTCGCCGGCACCAATCAGCAGCGTGGTCTGCTCTTCAAGGTTGGCAAAAATCTGTCTGGCCAGCGTCACGGCGGCATAAGCCACCGAAACCGGGCTGCACCCGATGCTGGTTTTGGAGCGAATCTGTTTAGCCACCGAAAACGTATGCTGAAACAGACGATCAAGGTGTGTGCCGAGAGACTGGTGGTCAATGGCTGCCTGATAGGCGTTTTTCAGTTGGCCGAGGATTTGCGGCTCGCCCAGGATCATGGAATCCAGCCCGCTGGCGACGCGCAAGACATGCCGGATGGCGTTTTCCTGCCGGTAGCTATAGATAAAATTGTCGATGCTTCGAGACCTCAAGTCGTGATACTCTGCAAACCATGTCGTCAGTGGTTGAACCTCCTCAAACTCCGTTTCGCAATACAGCTCGGTTCGGTTGCAGGTCGAAATAATCACGCCGGCCTGAATGCCCCCCACGGAGGTCAGGCTGGCCAGGGCCCCGGCCAGCCGACTTTCGGGAATGACCAGCCGTCCACGTATATCTACGGGCGCAGTCGTGTGGTTGATTCCGAGTATCTGGAGCGGCATACGAGGCGTTGAACCTGAAGAGAAGGCGGCGATTATAGGGGACTATGTTTACCGCTTCTATCTCGAATGCCTGAGATAACTGACATTTGCCGGGCCTTTAGCGGGGCAGGACAGGCTTGAACATTCTGCCCGGTGATGGGATGCTTACACAATGACTGTTTGGTGCCGTGGTTGAAGTGAATCGTTTTTTTGCCTTTATATTGTCAGCCCTTGCGCTGATTACCGGATGTTCACAGCCCGTGAGGCAAGAGCGCGTGACCGAAGCAGTGCCGCCTGTACAAACCCCTGAGCAGCGTCTGCTATACAACACTCTGGTAGCTGAAATCGCCGGGTATCTGGGTAATCTGCCTGCATCCATCGCGCACTATCGTAAGATTCTGCACTCAACGAATGAGTTATTAATCATCCGCCGGGCGGTACGCATCATGCTGTTCGGCAAGGACTATGATGCGGCGGATGAAGCCATTCAGCGCTGGCTGCTGCTTGACCCGAAGTCCGTTGAGGCACACCAGCTCGCAGCCACAGTCGGATTGCGACGCGGTAACATTGAAGCCGCCGGCAGGAATCTGGAATGGATGTTGCGGCAGGCGGACACCCTTGAGCAGGGATTCAAGCTGGTAGCCACGTTTCTGGACCGTCTGCAGGACAAGCAACTGGCGCTTAGCGTCATGAGCATCCTATCGGCGAATCATCCGGATTCGGTTTACGCCAGGGTCGTGTTGGCGCGCCTCGCGCTTAACGCCGGTAAATTTGAAAAGGCGCACCGGGTCGCGCAGGAAATCACCGCCAGACAGCCGGACAATTTTGAAGCGCAGATGATTCTGGCGCGCTCAGTTCTTGAGATGGGGCGTACTGATGAAGCATTGTCACTGCTGGATTCCGTTGTACGGAAACATCCGGCAAGCAGTGAACTGAGGTTGGCCTATGCACGTATGCTGGTTACAACCAGCCATTACGAGCGGGCGGTTGAACAATTTGAAATGCTGCTGGAGAAAACGCCGGATGATACGGAACTCATCTATTCAACCGCACTGCTTACCATGCAGATACGCCGCTATGATCAGGCCGAAAAGTACTTTCATACGCTACTCAGCAAAGGCAGCCGCAGGCAGGAGGCGTGGTTCTATCTCGGACGCCTGCATGAGCAGCACAAGGAATATGAAAATGCCTTAGGCTGGTTTGAAAAGGTTGATGCCCCTGACTTATATCTGGATGCCCAGATGAGCGTGGCCGGAGTGCAGGGCAAACTGGGTCAGCTCGATAAAGCCCGGGAGCGCTATTATAGGCTGAGGAAAAGCAGGACCGAGGAGAAATCGGTCATATGGCTGAGTGAAAGCGAGATGCTGCGTGAAATAGGGGAAAATCAAGCCTCTTTTGATGTGCTGAACGATGCCGTGCAAGAGCTGCCTGAAGATGTCGATTTGCGATACTCCAGGGCCTTGGCCGCAGAAAGGCTCGGGCAGATTGACCTGCTTGAAAGCGATTTGCAGCAGGTCTTGCAGCAGGAGCCGGACCATGCCCATGCCCTGAACGCACTGGGTTACACGCTGGCAGACAGGACCACCCGCTACCAGGAAGCCCTGGGTTACATTACGCGGGCCCTGGAACTTGCCCCGCATGATCCTGCAATAGTGGACAGTATGGGTTGGGTGCAGTATCGATTGGGCAATCTGGATAAGGCGTTGTACTATCTGCGCAAGGCCAGTGAAAGCCTGAAAGATGGCGAGATTGCAGCGCATCTGGGCGAGGTGCTTTGGATCAAGGGTGAACGTGAAACCGCAGCCGAGGTATGGTACGAGGCATTGCGTGAATACCCGGACAGCGAGGTGCTGCAACGCGTTATCGAGCATTTCAATCCCTGAATATCAATTATCGTTTATGCCTCCCCTGCCTCGGCTTGCCCTCGTCATATTATTTTTGCCGGGGCTGTCTGCCTGTATGTCCCTGCCCTTTGTCAAGCCTGTTGAGGTGCCGGAAAACAGAGTAATTAACTGGTATGAGCGTCGGTTATCACTCGAACAGCGACCCGACTGGAAAACACAGGGACGCATCGCCCTGCAGGTGAGCAATGATGCGTGGAGCGCATCAATTTCATGGCGGCAGGTCGGTGGACTTTATGAAATAGCAATCTACGGGCCGTTAGGCAGGCCCAGGTTCCTTGTTGAAGGGGGCAATCATCAGATTGCATTGACCACCGGACAGGGCAAGAAATTCGCTGCCACCGACGCACGGCGTCTGATTGAGCAACACATGGGCTGGTCCGTGCCGGTCAGCGGATTGCGGTACTGGCTGCTGGCGTTGCTGGAACCCCACCGACCGGGGCAGCAGTTGTTTGATGACGAGGGCCGGCTGGTAGAACTGAGGCAGTCGGGCTGGAAGATTAGCTATCGGGATTATCGATCGGTCAATGGTATTGATATGCCCCAAAAAATCCGCATGGAACATGACAAACTGACCGTGAAGCTGATTTTCAAGGATTGGTTCTTTGGGGCGACTGAGCGGACGGTGTTATGAGGCAGGCCGATGAACCGCTGTGGCCGGCACCCGCCAAACTAAATCTGTTTCTGCATATTACGGGGCGTCGGCACGATGGATACCATTTACTCCAGACGGTCTTTCAGTTTATTGACATAGCCGATCACCTGAAACTGGAGGTGAGAACAGATGGTCTTATCAAGCGCCGGCACGAACACAGCGGCATCCCGGAGCAGGATGATCTGACCATAAGAGCGGCACGCCTGCTGCAACAATATACGCGAACCGGACAGGGAGTGGATATAGACCTGTGCAAGCGCCTGCCCGTTGGTGGTGGAACGGGAGGGGGCAGCTCGGATGCAGCGACCGTTCTACTGGTACTCAACAGATTATGGAAAACCGGATTGACGAATACCGAGCTTGCCGGACTTGGACTGCAACTGGGTGCGGATGTGCCGGTGTTTATTTATGGACATGCCTGCTGGGCGGAAGGCGTCGGGGAGATTTTTTCGGCCATTGACCTGCCGGAGCCGACATATCTGTTGATATATCCGCGTGTTCCCGTTGCAACGGCACAGATTTTCGGTGCCAGGGAATTGACACGCAATACGACACCCATCACAATCGCCGACTTTCTCGCCGGGCGAGCAGGCAATGACTGCGAACCGACGGTGCGAAGGCAGTTCAGAGTAATTGACGAGGCGATGCAATGGCTTGGTCAATATGCGCGGGTCAGGCTGACGGGAACGGGTTCCTGTATTTTTGCGGAGTTTGAGTCCGAGCAGGCGGCGCGGAGCATTGCGGCCCGGTGTCCGCAGGATTGGCAAAGCCTTGTGTGTCGAGGATGCAATTGTTCACCGCTTCATCAAATGCTCAATCAGGTAACAACTTAGGCTCGTCGCCAAGCGGCAGGGCGAGCGATTTGGAGGAAAGCGTGGTTTTTCCCAGCGAGCGGGTTCTGCTCGGTGCTACGGGCGCCGCAACCGGCTCAAAAGCTGTCAGTGGCTTGAATGACCATTGGGCCGTCGCCAAGCGGTAAGGCACCGGGTTTTGATCCCGGCATACGCAGGTTCGAATCCTGCCGGCCCAGCCATTATTCTTGAACATCAATGATGGAACACCTGAGATGTCAGACCATAAAATGATGCTCTTCACGGGCAATGCCAACCCGGCGCTCGCCAGGGATATAGCCGATCATCTCATGCTGAATCTGGGACAGGCCCAGGTCAATAAATTTTCTGACGGTGAAGTCGCCGTGGAAATCGAAGAAAATGTCCGGGGTCAGGATGTCTTCGTTATTCAGCCAACCTGTGCCCCAACCAATGACAACGTCATGGAACTCATGGTGATGATAGATGCGTTACGCCGTGCATCAGCCATGCGAATCACCGCGGTTATTCCCTACTTTGGTTATGCGCGCCAGGACCGTCGCCCTCGCTCGGCCCGTGTGCCGATTACCGCCAAGGTCATCGCCAATATGCTGGCAAGCGTGAAGGTTGATCGGGTCCTGACCGTGGACCTGCATGCCGATCAGATTCAGGGCTTTTTTGACATGCCCGTAGATAATGTTTACGCATCCCCCATTCTGCTCGGTGACGTATGGCGCCAGCGTTATCCGGACCTGATGGTAGTCTCACCGGACGTCGGTGGCGTGGTTCGCGCCCGTGCGCTGGCCAAACGCCTGGATGACGCCGATCTGGCGATCATAGACAAGCGTCGGCCTAAAGCGAACGTATCCAAGGTAATGAATATCATCGGGGACGTGGCGGGCCGTACCTGCATTATTATTGACGATCTGGTTGATACTGCCGGTACCCTTTGTGAGGCGGCGGTGGCGCTGAAGGACCATAGGGCACAAAAGGTGGTTGCTTACTGCACCCATGCCGTACTGTCCGGAGAAGCAGTAAGATATCTCGCTGACCCCCGGCTTGACGAGCTGGTTGTTACCGACACCATCCCGTTATCTGCGGAGGCGAGCGCAATCGGCAAGATTCGCCAGGTCAGTATCGCCGAGGTACTGGCCGAAACCATGCGTCGTATTCATGATGAGGAATCCGTTAGCTCGCTCTTCATGGATTGATACCGGCAAGAAGCGCCCATCGTCTTCCGGGACTTTACTACCACAAAAAAATTGCAATATGCAATATGTGTTGAACTGATACAAATGGACTTGCAATATAGCCCGTATAGGTCTAGAATATTCATTTTGCATGAACAACGATTTTGCATGTCCGGGATAACAACCGGACCCGAGAGTGGTTCAAAAAGTCCGCTGGCCTGAAAGGTTGGGACTGGAGAGCCAATCGGAACATCCGTTGGAGCGGAGGCGAAGCGAACATGATCAAAACATTAATGGCCGGCGCGGCTATGAGGTCTGCGATAAACACCATGTATAATTTAATGCCCCTTGCCCCCCCCCCCCCCCCCCCCCCCCCCTAATATGGGATATGGCCCTCGGCCCTGCTGTTGTCCGGGCCGATACCCGATATAGGGTTCCGGCATTATGAGCACAGGCTTCCGTTATTGCCGCGGCCTTGTGGTCCCGCCCTTCCGGGCCACCCCGGTGGCAAACTTCGCGGCGGGTACATCCGCCACAGGTGAGAACGCCGCCACCGGTACGGCGACTATCAACAACGACACCATCACGCTGACCGACAACAACACGCCGGTGATGATTGAAAGGGGCGATGAGGCCAGGTACACCAAACGCCCGTCGTCTTGCCGCCCTTTACGATTGACTGACACCGGCACATTCCGGCACATTTATGTTATGTTATCGGCGACAGCGCCTGTGCGTCAGGTGCAGAAAAGCTTGAAGATACAACCGAATAGATACAACAACGCAGGGAGAGAAGCACAATGAGGCCTCAGGGATATAGCGGACGTAACATGACACACACCGGCGGCGCTGGCGCCGGCATGGATGCGGCCGCCCGCAGCCGGTGGTTCAATGTGCAATCGGCCCTGCTGTTGCTGGCGCTGCTGACCGGTTTTGCCCCCGGTGCCGCCGCGCAGAGCGTGGACATTGGTTCGGCCAGCGTCACGGTCGCCGAGGATGGTGACGCAGAAGGCGGCACGGCCGCATACACGGTGGAACTGGGCACACAGCCAGCCGGTAATGTCGAGATTACGGTGGCATCCGATACGGCCACGGCGGCCACGGTAAGCCCGTTGATGCTGACGTTCACAAGCGCCAACTGGAACGCGGTGCAGACGGTGACGGTGACCGGAGTGGACGACGACACCGTCGGTGAGCGCACGGCGAGCATCGGCCATAGCATTGAAAGCGGCGACGGTATGGGCTATCCGGATGACGGCAGTCTGATCATTGCCTCTGTGGATGTCACGATCACCGACGACGACGCGCCGGTAGTGGACTTCGCCAAGACCGAGGCCGTCGTAGACGAGTCTTCGGGCACGCACGATGTGGTGGTCAATCTGAGTCCGGCGCAGACCTCGGACACGACAATCACCTACACGGTGATCATCACGGGCACGGCGATAGCAGGCGAAGACTACGCCGCGCTGTCCGGCATGGTCGTGGTGCCTGCGAACATGACCAGCGCCGATCTCTCCGTGGTTCTCATCGATGACAGCGTCCCAGAGGACAACGCGCTGCTGAGGCTGAGGCTGACCGCTGGCGAGGGTTACACATTAGGCAGCCAGGTCACCTACGATCTGATCATCCGCAACGACGACGCGGCAGGCGTGACCATCACAGAGGCGGACGCGGATACCATCGTCGCCGAGGCCGGTGGCACGAACACCTACAGCGTGGTGCTGGACACACAACCGTCCGACAGCGTGGAGATTACGGCGACCTCCGATACGGCCACGGCGGCCACGGTGTCTCCGACCACCCTGACCTTCACCACGGCCAACTGGAATACGGCACAGATCGTCACGGTGACGGGCATGAACAACGACCGGGATGACGCCATGGACGCCCGCACGGCGACCATCAGCCACGGCGCGTCGTCCACAGACACCGATTACGGCGCCAGCCTCGAAATCGACGACGTGGAAGTGGAAGTCACCGACGACGACATGGCGGGCGTGACCATCAGCGAGACGGACGCAGATACCATAGTCACCGAGGCCGCTGGCACGGACGCCTACGGCGTGGTGCTGGACACGCAACCGGATGGCAACGTGGAGATTACGGCGACCTCCGGTACGGCCACGGCGGCCACGGTGTCTCCGACCACCCTGACGTTCACAAGCGCCAACTGGAACACGGCGCAGACGGTGACGGTGACCGGAGTGGACGACGACGTTGACAACACCGGAGACGAACGCACGGCGAGCATTGGTCACCGCATCAGCAGCGGCGACAGTGGCAGCTACCCGGCAGGCGGTCTGAGTCTGGATTCGGTGAGCGTCACGGTGACCGACGACGACACGGATAGAGTGGACATCGGTTCGGCCGTTGTCACGGTTGGCGAGGATGACGGCACGGCCATGTACACGGTGGAACTGGGCACACGGCCAGCCGGTAATGTCGAGATTACGGTGGCATCCGATACGGCCACGGCGGCCACGGTAAACCCGCTGGTGCTGACGTTCACGATGACCAACTGGGACACGGCGCAGACGGTGACGGTGACCGGAGTGGACGACGTCCTTGACAACCCTGGAGACGAACGCACGGCGAGCATTGGCCACAGCATCAGCAGCGGCGACAGTGGCCGCTACCCGACGGCTGGCCTGAGTCCGGCATCGGTGGACGTCACGGTGACCGACGACGACACGAGGGGCGTAGCGTTTGATCTGACACCGGGGTCAACGGATGTTGCCGACAGACTGGCGGTGGATGAAGGCGATACCGCGAGCTACACGGCGGTGCTGACGACCCGGCCGACGGGCGCTGTGACGGTGACGATCACGGGCCACACCGGCACCGACCTGACGCCGGCCCCGGCCAGCCTGACCTTCACGGCGAGCGACTGGAACACAGAGCAGACGGTCACAGTGACCGCAGCGGGAGATGGCGACGCGGACAACGAACGTATCGTGCTGACACACACCCTCTCGGGCGCAGACTACGGTGCAGTGGCGGCAGGGCTGGTAGAGGTTGACATCACGGACGCCTTCCAGCTCACCGTTAGCACGACCGCGGTGACGGTTGGCGAGGCCGGCGGTACGGCCATGTACACGGTGGAATTGGGCAGGCAGCCGGCGGGCACGGTGGAGCTGACGGTGGCATCCGATACGGACACGGCGGCCACGGTGTCTCCGACCACCCTGAGGTTCACAAGCGCCAACTGGAACACGGCGCAGAGGGTGACGGTGACCGGAGTGGACGACGACATTGACAACGCCGGAGATGCACGCATGGCGACCCTCACGCACCGCGTCAGCAGCGGCGACGGCGCCGGTTACCCGACGGGCGTCGTGAGCCCGGTGACGGTGAGCGCCACGGTGACCGACGACGATACGAGGGGACTGATGTTCGATCTGACACCGGGGTCGGATGATGACGTGTCCGAGGTGGCGCTCAATGAAGGCGATAGTGCGAGCTACACGGCGGTGCTGACAAGCGAACCGACGGGCGCGGTGACGGTTGCCATCATGGGACACCCCGACCTGACGCCGGCCCCGGGCAGCCTGACCTTCACGGCGAGCGACTGGGACACGGAGCAGACAGTCACAGTGACCGCGACCGATGACGCCAACGCGATCGACGAACGTATCGTGCTGACGCATACTGCCTCGGGCGCGGACTACGACGCAGTGCAGGGAGAGGTCGCCGTTGACATCGAGGACACCTTTCCGCTCAGCGTCGCCGCGGCGCAGGTTGCCGAGGGCGGTGACCTTGAGTTCACGGTCAGCCTGCGTAGTCCGGCCCCCGCCGGCGGCTTGCAGATCCGCTATGCCACGGTTGACGGACGCGGGCTGGATAGCGACGCCGACTACCAGATTGCCACCGGCGGCGTGGACTACACCGTCATCCCGGCCAGTACCCTGACCATTGCCGAGGGCGATAGCGAGGCGACCATCACGGTATCCACCACGGACGACAACATCTACGAGTCGGCCCACTACCTGACGCTGATGCTGAACGACATCCGTGGCCAGTTTAACGTCGGCGGCACCACAGCGACCTTTACCCTGGACGCGGCGGTCGCCTCGGCGGTGGGCACCATCACGGACCTTGACGACCGACCGACGGTCGAATTCGACATGGGCACCTTCAGCGTCAGCGAGCGTAACTCGGCGGAGGTGCGGGTGCGGAGGGCCTCCCGTCCCGTCAGTCTGGTGCCGACCCGGGTGACGTTCACCATCAGAGACTCTACCGCCACGAGGGCCGGCGGCGACTACGCGGGTCCGGACTCGATTACGCTGTTCTTTCCCCCTCACACTGCTACCCAGACCTTCAGCATCCAGGGCGCCCGCATACCGATTTTGCAGAACAATGTATTTGAAAGATCAAAGAGCTTTATTGTAATACTTGATAACAACCTGGAGCATGTGACGTTGGGGTTTAGGTCGCTTAGTGCAGTCACCATACTTGACGATGACCAGCCGAGGGTCGGTATTACCGCGGACATGAACCGCATCACCGAAGGCGCAACGGCCACGTTTACCTTAGAGATATCAAACCCCGCGCAGGAGGCCCAGACCTTCAGGCTTCGTCTGACCACGCAGGGCGACTTCATTACCCCGGCGACGGTGCCCGTGGTGCTGCCTGCGGGTCAGACGCGGGTCACCTACCGCCTGCCCACCGTCGGTGATAATGTTGACGAGTCGGACGGTCGGGTGACGGTAGAGATACCGAACTCCGGTCTGCCGGTGCCCACTCAATGGACTATCAGAGACGGTAGAGAGAGCGCGACGGTGATGGTATTGGACGACGACGGCGTTCCGACGGTTGGCATAGCGGCCGACCATGGCCAGGTCAGCGAGTCCGACGGCGCACGGGCGGTGTACACGGTCACGGTCAGCCCGCCCCCGTCGGGTACGCTGGACGTATCGGTGGTCGTCAGCGAGGACAGCGACTTTATTGCCGAAACCGATGAGCGCGTCCACACGGTCACCATAGACAGCAGCGGCCGCGGTCAACTGAGTCTGCCGCTGGTCAACGACGGATTGGACGAGGCCGACGGCATGATCACGGCGGCCATCGCCACCGACGACGCCTATCGGTTGTCGCGGTTCCCGGACGAGATAGCGGCCACGGTGGAGGTATGGGACGACGACGGTACGACGCCCGGTCTGGCTATTGCCAGCGGGGCGTCCTTGGTGTTCGAGGGCAGTGAGGCCTTCATCAGTCTATTGTTGACAACCGCCCCGAGGGAGGATGTCACGGTCACCATCAGCGGTCACGCCGACACCGGCCTGACCCTGTCTCCGTCCAGCCTGACCTTCACGTCGGCCAACTGGAACACGGATCAGGATGTCTTTCTGAATTCGAGAGCGGATGCCAACCTGGAAAACGAGATGGTGACGCTGACGTACCGTGCTCGAGGCGATAACAATCGCTACGATAATGTGCGGCTCGATACCGTGATCACGCTCGTCGACAGCGGCACGGCGGTCGGCGTGACGCTCAGTCGTTCCGGCGTCACGGTGAATGAAGCCAGCGGCACGGGCGCCTACACCGTGGTGCTGGACACGCAACCGACCGGCGACGTGGAGATTGCGGTGACGTCCACCGATGAGAGCGTGGCGACCGTGGCGCCGGCCTCGCTGAGCTTCACGACGGGCAACTGGAACACGGCACAGACGGTGACGGTGACGGGTATTGCGGACACGGTTCACAATCTCGGCGACCGACGCGAGGCGAGCATCAGCCACGCCATCAGCACCGCCAACGACGGCGGTGGTTACACAGCGGCTCTGGAGATTGACGAGGTGACGGTGACGGTGACGGACGACGATGGACAGGCCCTGATATTGGCCCCGGCGGTGGTCTCGATCACGGAGGGCGTTACCAGCGCGGCGAGGAACAGCTACCGGGTGCGGCTGACGGACCGGCCGTCGGCGAACGTCACGGTGGTGATCACGGGCAATCCGTCCGGTCTGACGCTGAGCCGTTCGAGGCTGACCTTCACGAGGAGTAACTGGAACAGGGAGCAGGCGGTGACCCTGATATCGAATGACGACAACGCGGTGGACGAAGTGGTCATGCTCAGGCACACGCCCTCGGGAGGCGGCTACAGTGTAGCGGACGCTGTCACGGTCATGGTGACGGACATTGACGAGACGGGGCTGAACTTCACTGCGGAGCGGTTATCGATGGACGAGAACGGCAGCGTCAGCTACGCAGTGACGCTGGCGAGCGAACCGACGGCGGCCGTGACGGTGAGGGTCAGTGACAACCCGGATCATCTGATGTTGAGCCGTTCCAGCCTGACATTCACGACGGGTAACTGGAACACGGCGCAGACGATCACGCTGACCGGATCGGAAGACAGTAACGCGGTGGACGATACGCTCACGCTCACCCACACGGCGTCCGGGGGAGATTACGATGGAGTGACAGGCGAAGTGTCGGTCACGGTCGAGGAAGACCGCCCGAGTCTGGCGCTGAGTGAGAGCTTGATTGAGCTGCAAGAGGGCGACAGCGGCACCTACACGGTGGTGCTGACGGAACAACCGGTGGCGACCGTGGAGGTAGCGATCACGGGCGACCTTGCGGGTCTGATGCGGAGCCGTTCCAGCCTGAGCTTCACGAGGGGTAACTGGAACAGGCCACAGGAGATCACGCTGACGGCGCTTGAGGACAGCGACGGTGCAAGCGCCATGGGGCGTCTGGCGCACGCGGCCTCAAGCGGCGGTTTTTTTCTGGGAGTGAGCGATCTGCAGGTCAGGGTGGCCGACGACGAGGCGGGCCTGGTGTTTTCTTCGGCGGATTTATCGTTGATTGAAGATTCCTCGACGGCCTACACGGTGCGGCTGGCAGGGGCCCCGACGGGCACCGTCAATGTTGCGATCAGTGCGTCCGTAGCGGAGCTGAGCCCGCAGCGGCCTGGCATTGAGTTTACGCCGACCAACTGGATGGTGCCGCAGAGGGTCACGGTGTCGGCGGGTACGGACACCAACACCATAGACGACAGGGCGACGCTGACGCACACGGCCTCGGGAGGCGGCTACGATGCGCTTACGGGCGAGTTGCCGGTCACGTTAATTGACAGCGGCAGGGCTGCGAATGTGATCGTCAGCGAGACCGCGGTCACGGTTGACGAGGCGGGCGGCACAGCCGGTTACACCGTGTTGCTGGCCTCGCCGCCGGTTGGCGAAGTGGTCATTACGGCGACCACGGACATGCCGTCGGTGGCGGCGGTGAGCCCTGTGCGCCTGAGCTTCACGACGGATAACTGGCAGGTGCCGCAGGCGGTGACGGTGACGGGCATTAACGACGACAGCGACAACCCCGGCGATAGTCGCACGGCGACTATTGCCCACGCCATTGCCATGGGCGACGGCGGCGCCTACCCGGTGAGCGGGCTGAGCCCGGCGGCGCTGACGGTCACGGTGACAGACGATGACGATGGCGATACGCCCGCCCTGGTGTTCGCCCCGGCGATAGTCTCGGTGACCGAAGGTGCCGCCACGAACTACACGGTGGCGCTGTCGACGGTGCCGACGGCGTCGGTGACGGTGGCGATCAGCGGCGATTCCGGTACCGACCTGACGCTCGACGGCATGAGCCTGACGTTCACGACGGTCAACTGGGACACGCCACAGACGGTGATGGTGAGCGCGGGTGAGGACGACGATATGGACGACGACCGCGTGATGCTGACGCACACGGCCTCGGCCGGGGGTTACAACTCGGTGACGGGTCAGGTAGCGGTTCGCGTGACGGACGACGACTTTTTGCTCAGTCTGGCCGCGGCCACGGTGGCCGAGGGCGGCGATCTCGAGTTTACGGTCACCCTGCCAACCCCGGCAGCGGGAGACCTCACGGTGAGTTATGTGACGACCGCCGGTCGCGGCATTGCCGCAGACGCGGACTACCGGTTGGCCACGGGTAGCGAGGACGGTTCCGGCGAGGACTACACCATCCCGTCCGGGACGCTCACCATTGATTCGGGAGACACCAGCGGCACCATCACGGTGCCCACCCGGGAAGACGACAGCTACGAGTCGGATCACTACATGACGCTGACGCTGACCGGCATCCGCGGACGCTTCACCATAGACGGATTTGCCGGCGACTTTACCATCGGAGCGATGGATGTTGCGGCGGTGGGCACCATCACGGACGCGGCCGACCGACCGCAGATCACGATAGAGGCGGCCGAGGTTTATGAGGAAGACGGCCTGGCGAGTTTCGTGCTGACCAGGATCGGTGTCAGCCTGGTGCCGATTGAGGTGCGCTACGCCAGCGGTGCCGGCACCAATGTGCAGCCGGACGCGGACTACACGCCGGTTGACGGCACGCTGGTTTTTGCCACGGAGGAGACAGCAAAGACGGTTGACGTGCCGATTGTGGACGACGCAGTGTATGAAGGGCCGCAGACCGTTTCGGTGATGTTTGAGACGGGCGAGCATGCGATGCTGGCGGATCCCGTCATAGAAGCGGCCATTGTGGACACGCAGGATTTGCCGACGGTCCGAGTGGTCGCGGACATGGCCGGCGTCACCGAGGGCACGTCGGCGACGTTCACCGTGTCGGCATCAAACGCCGCGTCGACGGACGGTACGGTCACATTTGACCTGTCGGTGGGTGGCGCGTTCTTTGCGGCGGACATCGATGACAGGATAATAGTGGATCTCGATGCGGGGGAGACGCAGGCGTCGATAGAAGTGGCTACGCTGTCGGATACGAACGACGAGCAGGACGGTCGAGTGACGCTGACGCTGGTGGCGAGCAACCGTTATGAGATTGCGCCGGATGGCGGTACGGCGACGGTGCGGGTCATGGACGACGACGGCCTGCCGACGGTCGGCATCGCCGCGGTTGAGGACGTGACCGAGGCCAGCGGCGCCCAGGCGGTGTACACGATCACGGTCAGCCCGGCGCCGACGACTTCGCTGGATGTGTCGGTGAATGTCAGCGAGCAAGGCGACTTCATTGCCGCCGCCGATGAGCGCAGCTACACGGTCAGCGTGGGCAGCGGCGGCACGGCGCAGCTGGCTATCGACATCGTCAACGACCAGGGGGACGAGGCGGACGGCACGGTCACCGCGACGATCGCCGCCAACGCCGCCTATGTGGTGGCGCTGGAACCGGACAACGCGGCGGCGGTCAGCGTAACGGACGACGACAGCACCCCTCCCGGCCTGCGGTTTTCTGAGCGGATGCTGAGTGTGGACGAGGGCGACGGCATCGGCTACGGCGTGAGGCTGGCCGGCACCCCGACGGCGGCGGTGACGGTGGCGGTGACGGGCATCCCGGATGACCTGATGGCAGACGAGACCAGCCTGACCTTTACGGCCAGCGGCTGGAACACGGCGCAGACGATCACCATAACGGCGGCTGAAGATGCCGACGCGATGGACGAGATGGCGGTGACGCTGACGCACACGGCCACGGGGGGTGACTACGATTTGGTGACGGGCGAGGTGACGGTGACGGTTGCAGACGACGACGAGCCGGGCCTGAGACTGGCACCGGACAGGGTCTCGGTGACCGAGGGTGGTGCCGGTGCCGGTTACACGGTGAGGCTGACGAGCGAGCCGTCGGCAATGGTGGCGGTGGCCATCACGGGCAACCCGGATGACTTGATGCTGGATGAGACCCGTCTGCTGTTTACGCCGGGCAACTGGAACGCGGTGCAGACGGTGACGGTGACGGCGTCGGAAGACGACGATGGCATGAACGATACGGTGACGCTGACGCATACGGCCTCGGGAGGTGACTACGGCCTGGTGAGAGGCGAAGTGGCGGTGCTGATTGCCGACAACGACGTGGGTCTGGTGCTCAATCCGACGGAGCTGACGGTGATGGAGGGCAGCACCGAGGCCTACACGGTGCGGCTGACGACCGAACCGACGGCGGCGGTGACGGTGGCGGTGACGGGCAATCCCGAGGGTCTGACGCTGGATGAGACCAGTCTGACCTTTACGGCCAGCAACTGGGACACGGCGCAGACCATCACGGTGAGCGCCGGACAGGACGCCGACGCGGTAGACACAATGGCGGCGACGCTGACGCACACGGCGTCGGCAGGTGGTTACGATAGGGTCACGGGCGGGGTCGTGGTCACGGTCATGGATGACGACGAGGGGGGGCTGGTGCTCAACCCGACATCGCTGGCGCTGACCGAAGGCGGCAGCTTGAGCTACACGGCGGTGCTGACGGCCCGACCGGTGGTAGCCGCCATGACGATTCAGATCACGGGTGATGCCGGCACCGATCTGACCCTGAGCACGACCAGCCTGACGTTTACCAGTGGCAACTGGGACACGGCGCAGACGGTGACGGTAACGGCAGCGGCGGACCCCGACCCGGCGGACGATCGCGTCACGCTGACGCACGCGGCCCTGATTGGTGGTTATGTCTCGGTCGTGGGCGAGTTGCAGGTCGCGGTGAGCGATCCGGGCGAGGGTGGCCTGGTGTTCACGCCGGAGCGGCTCGATGCGGTGGAGGGCACCACGGCTACCTACACGGTGGCGCTGACGGTTGCACCGGCGAGTGCTGTGACGGTCGGCATCGAGGTGAGCGGGGCCCCCGGTGTGTCGGTGGATTCGGCCAGCCTGGTTTTCACGACCACCGACTGGATGGTGGCGCAAACGGTCATGGTGCCGGTGGGTACGGACACCAATGCGGTGGATGAGACGGCGATTGTGAGGCACACCGCCAGCGGTGGTGGCTACGATACGGTGACGGGCGAGGTGCGGGTCACGGTCAGCGACGACGACGCGGTGGGCCTGGTGCTTGACCCGACATTGCTGACGCTGGCCGAAGGCGGCAGCGAGCGCTACACGGTGACGCTGGCGAGCGAACCGACGGTGGACGTAATCGTGGCGATTGCCGGGGCGGGTGACGGCCTGACGCTGAGCGCCTCGCGCCTGACGTTCATGCCGGAAAACTGGGACACGGGGCAGGCGATCACGGTGACGGCGGGCCAGGACAATGACATGGTCAACAACAGTGCGATACTGACGCACAGGGCGGCGGGCGGCGAATATAACGCGGTGAGCGGGACGCTCGATGTGACGGTGGCGGACAGCGCCGCGGGTGTGACGGCCAATCGGGTTCGCGCCACGCTCGGCGAGGGCGATTCGACGGGCTATACCCTGATGCTGAACACGCAGCCGGCGGCGGACGTGACGGTGGGCGTGACCAGCGACGACACCGATGTGGTCACGGTGGATAGTGCGAGCCTGATGTTCACGCCGAGCAACTGGGATACGCCGCAGACCGTGACGGTGACCGGCGTTGACGACGCCATCAACAATCCCGGTGGTGTGCGCACGGCGGTCATTCGCCACGCCGTTACCACCGGCGACGGCGGCGACTATCCGGATACGCTGGACATTGACGGGGTGACGGTCACGGTCAGCGACGACGATGTGCCGTCGATTTCGGTTGCGCCGGCCAACTCGGTGATCACCGAGGGCGGTAACGCCCGCTTTGTCGTGACCGCCAGCCCGGCGCCCAGCACGGATCTGACGATCAATGTGGCGGTGGCGGTGGCCGAGGTGCCGGGCGGCGGCTTTGTGGAACCCACAGAGGCGGGTCGTCGGGTAGTGATGCTGCCGGTCGGTGAGACCTCGTTGACCTACACGGTGCCCACGCAGGGCGACGACCTCGACGAACCCGATGGCCGGGTGAGCGTGACCGTCAACGACGGCGACGGCTATCAGGTGGGTGACCCGGCCATGGCGACGGTGACGGTGAGAGACGACGAACGAACGCAGCTAGTAGGGAGTTCTATAGCGGTGTCGCGCACGGCCATTGCCGAGTCCGGCGCCAACAACTCGGCGGATATCACCTTGACGCTCGTCCAGCCGCTGGTGGCGGGTCAGGAGCTGTTTATCCCCCTAAGCATAACTGGCTTCGGTAGTGCCCCAAGAGCCGTCGCGAACACGCACTTCACACTGGGGCTCAAGGCGGGTGCGGCCAATAGCGGCGTGACCCTGCTGACCTCGGGCACGCACCCCGTGGGCGTGACGACGGTCACGGCGTCCGCGCAGGATCCGCTGGTGCGGTTTGCCGGCGCCGGTGCCCGGGTGGCGGAGCTGGAGCTGACCGCGCTCAACAACAACGACCCGGAGGAGACGCGTGCAGCGTTTATCGTTACAGGTACAGGTACAGGTCGTAGTCAGCACGGCCTGGGCGGCGGCGGTCAGGAGACTCGTACTGTTTCTCCAGCTGGAATTTTCATCATTGACGACGATGGCCCCTCTACGGCCTCAATAACATGGACTCGGAACCCTTTTCCTTCCGTACTAGAGGACGAAGGCCCCTTTCAGCCGGTCGTCACGCTCTCACGGGCGCTCGTCAACGACCTGGAGATACCGCTGCAATTCACCGATGAGACCGCCACCGTCGGCGAGGATTATCAACCACCTGCCGTGCTCATCGTCCCGGGCGGATCCACTACTGCTTTCGCCAGCATCACTATATTGGATGACGATGTCGCAGAGGGAAGAGAGACCTTCAGGGTGGCCTTCGACCTGGCCAACCTGCCGGAGGGTGTGACTGTGGCTGCTGACGGCATCACCGAGGCGAGTCTCATTATAGTTGATAACGACAGTGCGGGGCTGAGTCTTGCGCCGGAGAACCTGAGAGTGGATGAGGGCGGCAGCGCCGGTTATACGGTGGCCCTGACGAGCGAGCCGGTGAGCGAGGTGACGGTCGAGGTCACGGGTCACGCCGCCACCGACCTGACGCTGACGCCGGCCCCGACCAGCCTGACGTTCACGTCGGCCAACTGGAACGCGGGGCAGACGGTGACGGTGACGGCGGCTGTGGACGGCGACGCAAGCGACGACACGGTGACGCTGACCCATACGACGGATTCAATGGACAGCAACTACGCCGCGGTGACGGTGGACACGACGGTGACCATCACCGACGCCGATGCCCCCGGCGTGATTATCAGCCGGGCCGCCGTCGGTGACAGCGGCGAGATCGGCGAGGCCAGCGGTGCCGACAGCTACACCGTCAGGCTGAACACGGCACCGGCCATTGACACCGTCATCACGGTCACCTCCGACAGGCCCGCGACGGCGATGGTGAGCCCGACCAGCCTGCTGTTCACGCCGAGCAACTGGAGCACGGAGCAGGTTGTGACGGTGACCGGTATTGACGACCGCATCGACAACCTCGACGACCGGCGCATGGCGCTTATCGGTCACCGCATTGCAGCCGGCGACGGCGACGGTGGCGGCTACCCGGATGGCCTGGACATTGCGGGTGTGACGGTGACGGTCACCGACGACGATACGGCGGATGTGACCCTCAGCACGACGGGCGTCATGGTGGCCGAGGACGGCGGCATGGACAGCTACACGGTGGTGCTGGACACGCAACCGGCCAGTGACGTGGTGATTGATATCCGAGCGGCCATGCCGGGCGTGACGACGGCTCCGACGGCGCTGACGTTCACGTCGAGTGACTGGGAGGCGGCACAGACGGTGACGGTCATGGGAGTTGACGACGCCATCGACAATGACATCCGCATGGTGCCGCTGCGTCACTTCATTACCACCGGGGCACGGGGTTATCCGCGCGGTGCAAGCGGCGATGTTGTGACCGTGACGGTGGTGGGCGACAACGATGCCGTGCTGGGACTGCGATTTTCGACGCTGGTTGTGGAGTTGGATGAAGGGGCCAGCACCCCCTACACGGTGGCGCTGGGCAGCGAGCCGACAACGGAGGTGACGGTGACGATCAGCGGTCACGGCGGCACCGATCTGACGCCGGATGTGGCCGGCCTGACGTTCACGACGGACAACTGGGACAGGCCGCAGACGGTGACGCTGACGGCGGGTCAGGATGCCGACGCCGACGACGACACGGCGACGCTGACGCACACGGCTGCGGGTGGAGACTATGACTTGATCATCGCCACGGTGGCGGTCACGGTGACGGACGACGAGCGTCCGAGGCTGTTGTTATCCGACACGACGGTGAGTATGGACGAGGGCACTACCACGACCTATACGGTGGCGCTGGGCAGCGAGCCGACGGCGGCTGTGACGGTCACCATCAGCGGTCATGACGGCCTCGCCCTGGAGCTGGACGCGACCCGTTTGCTGTTCACGACGGGCAACTGGGATACGCCGCAGGTGGTGACGTTGACCGCGAATCAGGACGCCGGCGGCCGCGACGATACGGTGACGCTGACGCACACGGCGGCGGGCGGTAGCTATGGTTCGGTCACGGGCAATGTGGTGGTCACGGTGACGGACGACGATATGCCGAGGCTGGCGTTCTCGATGACGGATGTGGATGTCGATGAAGGCGCGACCACGATCTACACGGTGGTGCTGGGCGGCGAGCCGACGGCGGATGTGACGGTCACCATCGGCGGCCATGGCGGCCCCGCACTGGGGCTGGACGCGACCCGTTTGCTGTTCACGACGGGCAACTGGGATACGCCGCAGGTGGTGACGTTGACCGCGAATCAGGACGCCGGCGGCGACGACGACACGGTGACGCTGACGCACACGGCGGCGGGTGGAGGTTATGGTTCGGTCACGGGCAATGTGGTGGTCACGGTGACGGACGACGATATGCCGAGGCTGGCGTTCTCGATGACGGATGTGGATGTCGATGAAGGCACGACCACGACCTATACGGTGGCGCTGGGCAGCGAACCGACGGCGGATGTGACGGTCACCATCGGCGGTCATGGCGGCACCGCCCTGGGGCTGGACGCGACCCGTTTGCTGTTCACGACGGGCAACTGGGATACGCCGCAGGTGGTGACGTTGACCGCGAATCAGGACGCCGGCGGCCGCGACGATACGGTGACGCTGACGCACACGGCGGCGGGTGGAGGTTATGGTTCGGTCACGGGCAATGTGGTGGTCACGGTGATGGACGACGATATGCCGAGGCTGTTGTTACCCGACACGACGGTGAGGATGGACGAGGGCACTACCACGACCTATACGGTGGCGCTGGGCAGCGAGCCGACGGCGGCTGTGACGGTGACGATCAGCGGTCATGGTGGCACCGCCCTGGAGCTGGACGCGACCCGTTTGCTGTTCACGACGGGCAACTGGGATACGCCGCAGGTGGTGATGTTGACCGCGAATCAGGACGCCGGCGGCCGCGACGATACGGTGACGCTGACGCACACGGCGGCGGGTGGAGGTTATGGCGCGGTCACGGGCGTGGTGACGGTCACGATCACGGACGACGACGATTCGGGCCTGACGGAGGAGATGGAGACGGCGCAGGCCATGTGGCTGCCGCGCTTCGGTCTGATGGCGGTGGAGCATATGCTGGGCGGTCTGGAGTATCGCTTTTCGGTGACCGACAGGCCGCCGGGTCTGTCGGGCAATGTGAGCGGCCTGCCGCGTGGTCGGGCGCTGAATGCCGACGCGGGTGGCGACGCACCGGGTTATGGCCTCGGAGTTGGCGGTTTCGGTCGGAGCGGTGCCGGCGGCGATGGCCTTGGCGCCGGTTCGATTGACCGGATGTTGAATCTGTCGAGGTCGCTGTCGCTGCGGGATATGCTGCGCGGCAGCCGCTTCCTGTACAGCGATCAGGACGGTGTTTCGGTGTGGGGTCAGACATCGTATTCGCGCTATGAGGATGCCCAGGGCGGTATCTCGGTGGACGGCGAGGTGACGACCGGTATGCTGGGCGTGGATAGTGACAACGGTCGGACGCTGCTGGGTCTGGCGCTGTCGTACAGCGACGGCGATGGCGACTGGCGCGGCGCCCTGGGTAGCGGCGGTTTGTCGAGTACGCTGACCTCGCTGTTGCCGTATATCCGACACAATGTGACGGAGCGGTTGCAGGTTTGGGGTGCGGCGAGTTATGGCCTTGGCGACCTGGAGCAGACCTCGGCGTCCGGCAATTCGAGGCATGAAATTGAGCAGATGTCGGCCTCGGCCGGTATGCGCGGGACGCTGTTGGAGCGTTCGGTGGAGGAAGGCGGCCTGCAGCTGACGTTGACCTCGGATGCGACGCTGGCGCGTGTTGAGTCGGACGATGCCGACGGTGTATCGGGCATGACGGCGGACACGCAGCAGTTGCGTCTGGGTCTGGAGTGGTCCTGGCAGTTGCGGCAGGCCGACGGTGGCCGGGTGATTCCGGAACTGGAGTTGGGGATGCGCTATGACGACGGCGATACCAGCGACGGCCTGGGTGTGGAACTGGGCGGCGGCATCAGTTGGGAGTTGCCGGCCAGGGGGCTGACGCTGGATCTGCGAACCCGGCGTCTGCTGGACCATGATTCGTCAAAGCGGCGCGAGTGGGGTGTGTCGGGTTCGCTGCGGTTCGACCTGCAACCGGGTTCGGCTTATGGCCCGTCGCTGAGTGTGCGTCAGGAGTATGGCAACGCCCCGGCGTCGGGCGGTCTGGATCGATTGTTGTCGGATTCGCTGTCGGACGCGCTGGAGGAGGATTCATCGCAGCCCGGCCCGGTCTCAAGGCGCTGGAGCCTGAAGGGCGAGTGGGGCCTGGCCCTGGATGACGGTGCCATGGGTGTGCCGTATGCGGGCCTGTCGTCGTCTGGTGCTGATCGTGACCTGACCCTGGGCTGGCGTCTGTTGTCGGTACCGGGCGGGCTGAATACGGAGTTGGACATCAAGGCGCTGCGCCGCAGGAACGGCGAAGGCGAGACGAACCACGGTATCGGCGCACAATGGAAGCTGCGCTGGTAGCGGGTCAATACGCCCGGCCCGGGTATCGGTGGCGTTGATGTGGGGCCGGATGGTGGCGGCTTCCGCTCTGACACCTTCCGGTGCCGCATGAGTAGAATTGCAACCGCCTGCTAGGGGAATGACTGGGTTTGGTAGCGATAGACCTTTATCGTTGAGCTCCAGTGGTCATATGGCAGTGCGGCTTTGCGCTTCAGTTCGCGCCAGAATTGGCTTTTTTCCGGCAGGCTTTCCCACACGGAGGGTAGAAAGGTGCCGCGCTGGCCGGTGTCTTCGAGTATAAGGCCGTCCACGCCGGGACGGAGCTGCCGGATTAAGTCTTCTTCGGAAGAAAAGCCTATGGGGCTGACCGGGGTCAGTATGGAGATGTGTATATCCAGTTCGTCGAATTCTTCCTCGGATAAGGCGGGGAAACGTGGGTCCTGGAATGCGGCGGCATAGGCATTTGCGCTGATATCGCTTACCAGCGACCGCCTCGCCTCAAGTGAACCGACGCAGCCTCTTAACTGGCCATGCTTATGCAGCGTTACGAACGTTGCGCGTTGATGGCGCAGGTGCCTGTGGTATGCGTTTGTGTCGATGGGCAGGGCTCGGTCATGTTGCAGGCCATGCCGGATGGATTGGCGCGCAATCTCGATGAGTTGTTGTCCTTCATTCCAGGTATATCGGCTTTCGATGACGGGCAGGGTGAGAATATACGCCCCATAGCCGACAACGCGGCGTTTGTTCCCGGCGGTATCGCCTGAGTTACGCAGGTCTATCATTTTAATGTCATAGCCCTGCTTTCTGGCCAGATAGAGCAGGCCGCTTATCGGGTTTCGGCCGCAGGCATCTTCGTAAGTGAGTTTTTCATATTCCAGTCGGGTAATGTGTGCCGATGTGGTTCGGTCTCGTTGTTGGGCCGCCTCATAGTCCAGAAAGTGGCTCAGGTCGGAGCTGATAACGATGAGCGTCTCTTCGCCTCCCCATAGCGTTTCCAGTAATTCGGCGATTTCCTGAGCAGATGCGTCCCCCACCACAAAAGGTACAAGTTTGAAGTCTTGCAGACAGGTTTGCAGGAAGGGGAGGTGTACCTCCAGGCTGTGTTCCTGTGCATGGGCCAGATCGGAGGTGGTGACCTGGTGCAGGTCGGAAATTTTTTCTATGGCATCCGTATCTATCGAGATGGCTCCCAGGGGGGTGGTAAATTGATGGACGCTGACTGTCGCCAGACCGTTTACGGCGATGCGATGCGCAGGGCCGAGCAGTACGACCCGTTTTATCTGTTTGCGAACCGGTTTGAGTCGGGCATAGGCGGTTGCGGCCACAGGTCCCGAATAGATATAACCGGCATGGGGTACGATCATGGCTTTCGGGGCCGCGGATACGGTGCGGGTATTGTCCAGATATTGGCTCAGTATCGCTTTTAATTCAGATGCCTGCGCAGGATAAAATGATCCTGCCACGGCTGCCGGGCGGGATGTCGTCATAACGATGCCCCATCAATTCGTTTGCAGATGGGGCTGTGACAGCGAATGCCGTCTGTACGCCCTCTGGCCCGGAAGCTGAATGGAACGTCTCCACGGTGACATTTGTCCTGACAGGTGTGCATGACTTCATTCTCCACTGATTCATCTGACTGGATTATAACGCCGAAAAATCGCCCTGCCTGTAATATGGGCGCGTTATACTTCGGATTGTGGGGAGGTATCTGAACCAATATGAGCGATACTCCAATTGAATCGGGCGTGCCGGTAACGCCGACCCGATACTGGCACGGTCTGGATGACGGGCGGGTGCAGTGTGATCTCTGTCCCCGCCATTGTCGTCTTCACGAAGGTAAGCGGGGATTGTGCTTTGTCCGGGCACGTCAAGGCGATGAGATTGTTTTAACCACCTATGGGCGGTCCAGTGGCTTTTGTATTGACCCGGTAGAAAAAAAGCCGCTCAATCATTTTTTGCCGGGAACTCCGATTCTGTCTTTCGGCACGGCCGGGTGTAATCTGGCCTGTAAGTTTTGCCAGAACTGGGATATCAGCAAGTCGCGTGAAACGGATACGCTTGCTGCAACCGCCACGCCTGAAGCCATTGCAATGGCGGCGCGGCAGAGTGGTTGTCAGAGCGTGGCTTATACCTATAACGATCCGGTCATATTTATGGAATATGCCATCGACATCGCCCGGGCCTGCAAGGAAAAAGGGATCAAATCTGTTGCTGTTACGGCCGGGTATATTGATGAAAGGCCCAGGGAAGTTTTTTTCAGGCACATGGATGCCGCCAATATCGATTTAAAGGCGTTTACGGAGGATTTTTATCACCGATTGACCGGAGCGCACCTGCAACCAGTGCTCGATACGTTGATTTATCTCAAGCAGGAAACCAAAGTCTGGTTTGAGTTAACGACGCTGGTGATCCCCGGTGAGAATGACTCGGAAAAGGAGTTTGAGGAAATGACGCAGTGGATTGTGGGGCATCTGGGGCCCGATGTCCCCATTCATTTTACCGCGTTCCATCCGGACTGGAAAATGCGCGATGTGCCTCCTACGCCCGCCAGTACCCTCATTCGGGCGGCGGGTATCGCCCGCATGAACGGGATACGCTACGCCTATGTCGGGAATGTTCACGACAGGCATTATGGCAGCACCTGGTGTCATGCATGTGGAGAGCTGCTCATGGAACGGGATTGGTATGTTCTGGGGGAGTGCAATCTGGACCAGAGGGGTTGCTGTTCCAACTGCGGCGCGTTGTGCGCCGGAGTCTTCCAATCGCGCCCGGGTGACTGGGGGGCGCGGCGTAAGAAGGTTGTGATTGATTCGGGGCTTGCATAGACGAGTCGGTTCATAAGGACTGATAGTATTCAATTAGAATCTGCGCAACTTCCGGGCGTGAAAATTCCTTTGGCGGGGCTGCACCGGTACTCAGCATTTCACGTACCTTTGTACCGGAAAGCAGGATGAAGTCTTCTTTTGTGTGATCGGGTGCTTCGCGCATCATCACAACCTTGTTCAGCTTCCTGGACCAGGCGGTGTGGTCGGCCTTGAAGATTTCGATTTCCAGTGTGCCTTCAGGGATGTTGTCGAAGATTTCCTGGGCCTCGAATGCACCATAGTAGTCGCCCACACCGGCGTGGTCGCGGCCGATAATGAAGTGAGTGGCCCCCATGTTCTGACGGAATACTGCATGCAGAACGGCCTCGCGGGGGCCGGCATACAGCATGTCGAAACCGTAACCGGTGACCATCGCGCTGTTTGGCGGGAAGTATAGTTCAACCATTTTACGAATCGCTGCATCACGGACCGGGGCGGGAATGTCGCCTTTCTTCAGTTTGCCCAGTAACATGTGGATAACCAGACCGTCACAGCCCAAGCGTTCCATTGCCATGTGGCACAGTTCTTCGTGTGCCAGATGCATTGGGTTGCGGGTCTGGAAGGCAACCACTTTGTGCCAGCCGTGTTCGGCGATCTCGCTACGAATCTCTACTGCGGTACGGAAGGTATCCGGGAATTCAGTGGAGAAGTATGCAAAGTTCAGGACTTCAATCGGGCCTGAAACTGCCGTCCTGCCCTGAGAATTGAAAGCGGTTACACCGGGGTGCCCTGTGTCGGTTGTGCCGTAAACCTGCTCGGTAATGGTTGCCATCTGTTCGTCAGTAAATTCTTCGATGGCTTCAATGTCCTGAACGGCAATGACCGGGTTGCCTTTTGCGTTAGGGTCGCGCAGGGCGATGCGCCTGGCGTCTCCGATGTCGGCAGTGCCTTCAATCAGGTTTAATACCGGGGTTGGCCAGAAGGTACCGTCGGTCATGTGCATGTCTTTGGCAACGGCTACGGCGTCAGTCATATTCATGTAGCCCGTTAGCGGGTTGAAATAGCCGGCGCCCATCATGACGGCGTTGGCCGCAGTAGCAGAGCTGACCAGCAGCGAAGGCAGGCTCTGTGCCTCTCTTTGCAGTTCGTCGTTCTTGTCCGGGTCATATACAAATAACGGATTGAGCCGGGCCGATCCGTGTGGTTTTATCATCTTGTCTCCTGTTTAAGTGGTTGAATTTAATCAGAGGTCCTGAACGGGTCCGGCCCGGACCTGTCGGGGTACGGTAAACAATCATGCGTTTTTTGTTTCCCTTATCAAGATCAATGGCTCAGTGTGATTGATTATTGCTCCGGTGTCTGTCTCCGATAGCGGTGGCTAATTGGCGTAGTACTGGTACGGAATCATCCCAGCCTATGCAGGCGTCTGTTATGCTTTGTCCGTAATTCAATGGTTGTCCGGGGGTGTTATTCTGGCGTCCGGCATGCAGATGACTTTCAATCATTACGCCGATAATGCGGCTTTCTCCGTTACGAATCTGTTGGCATATGTCCCCGGCGATATCGATCTGGCGTTCGTGTTGCTTATTGCTGTTTGCATGGCTGCAATCGATCATCATCATCGGGTCCAGGCCGGCGGCTTCCAGGGCCTTGCCGGCCTGTTGTACGCTGGCTGCATCATAGTTAGGCTGTTTCCCGCCCCGCAAAATAATGTGGCAATCCTCATTGCCGGCGGTTGCGAAAATGGCTGAGTGCCCGGCTTTGGTCAATGACAGAAAGTGGTGCGAGCTATTCGCTGCGCGAACGGCGTCAACCGCAATGCTTAAAGTGCCATCCGTGCCATTCTTGAAACCGACCGGGCAGGATAATCCTGATGCCAGTTCGCGGTGTACCTGGCTTTCGGTGGTGCGTGCGCCGATTGCTCCCCAACTGATTAAATCGGCGTAGTATTGTGGTGTGATCAGGTCTAAGAATTCGGTGGCTGCAGGCATGCCCATATCATTCAGTTTGAGCAGTAATTCACGGGCCTTGTGCAGCCCCTGGTTGATGTGGAAGCTGCCATCCAGATCCGGGTCATTGATCAGGCCCTTCCAGCCAACGGTCGTCCGGGGTTTTTCAAAGTACACCCGCATGACGATTTCCAGGTGGTCCTTGAGTTCTTCACGAATCTTCAGCAGGCGTTTGGCATACTCCAGGGCTGCATCCGGGTCATGGATCGAGCAGGGGCCGATAATAATCAGGCAGCGGTCATCCTGACCATGCAGAATCCTGTGAATCCTGTTGCGGGTATTGGCCGTGATTTCAGCGGCTTTATCCGTAATAGGGAACCGTTCATGTACTGCGTCAGGAGGAATAACTTCCTTAGTGGTACTGATGCGTAAATTGTCCGTTTGATGGTTTTTGTTCATTGTTCATGTCTGTAATTATCGGTAATTTCACGAAGTGGAATCATTATTCTGATAAAAATTCCTGCTTGCTGTTTTTGCGGTTAAGGTGCCGAATAGTAGCATATTGGTGCGATTGAGTGGGAGTAGGGAGTTGTTCCATTCCGAAAAAGGCGGCTGTTGCGTGTATGGCTCTTTTGGAAGGGTTCTATTGCCCCCGGTATGGTCCTCGGCGCAGTTCGTCAGTCGGGTGCCACAGGATTTGATTGAATCTTCAGGTGGTCTCAAAGCTGTTCTGTTCGGCGAAGGGTAGTGCAAGATTCTTCATCTTTTGCACGAGCGCATACATGCCGATATGGCGCTGGGTACTGAGGTGTTCGTCCAGATTAAGGCGCTTCAGAAATTTGTCGAAACTGGTATTGAGTATCTCATCAGGGGTTTTATCGGCAAATACCTGTAAGATCAGATAGACCAGGCCGCGAATAATGGGTTGTTCCGCTTCGGCCAGATAGATGAGTTTCCCCGAACCTGACTCGTCCATATGCCCGGTGATCCAGACATTGCTGGCGCAGCCATGCACCATGTTGTTTTCGATTTTATCCTCCGGAGCAACATTGGAGAGTCTGTTACCGAGCTCTTCAAGAAACTGGTAACGTGCGTCCCATTCCATAAGGAAGTCGAAGGTTTCGATAATATAGTCAAGTTCAGGCATGGCGGGGAGGCTACCAGCTTGTGTATGTTTACTAAAGGGTTACTAAAGTCTGGCGTTAAGCTCATGAACCATTTGAAGGTTGTTGTGCAGGCTCCGGGTGATCGTGCGGCCTTCCTCGGTGAGCTCTAAAAGGCGCAGGCCCTCGCCTATGTAGGGGAGGACATGGTTTTTATAAAATTGTGGATATCCCCGGTATATGTCTTCCAGGGTATGATAGCTGAAACGCTGATTGATGCCCTGTTCATCAAATTCCTGAAACAGGTTGTTGAGTTTGTTCAGGTATCGAGGGTCGCTGAATTGACCGATCAGGTCTGCGGCTCTTACCAGGCCGGGGTAATCCAGTGTATTGGTGTGTGCCTCGTCGTCCGGTACCGGAAAGCGTGTCCTTTCAATGCAATTACAGATAAAACCCGTATCGAGGAAGTCGTAATCCTGGTAATTTTCAGAGACAAAGGATTGTCCTCTATCAACATGGTGCGGCATCATGCTGGCGTCTGTGTTGCTGTGTTTGAGCGGGATCATTTTGTCGCCAACTCCTGAATAATAGCTGCTTTCCGTGTCGCGTTTGCAGGCCCCCCTGACGAAGCCGATATCATGAAACAGTAATGCTAATATGACATGGAGCAGGTCCTGTGGCGTGACGGTAGATTCCTGGCTTTTGCCTTTGAGAATGGTTTGTCCCGTAGCTGTGACATATATCGTATGCTCAACATTGTGGTAGGCGGCGTTACTGCTGGCAATACGCTCAATGGCTTCGCGCACCGCAGCTTCTATCAGCTCAAGGTACTGTGGATACTGATCGCTATACTCCGAACGGTAGGCATTGGCCAGCCGCTCCTGTAATTCGACTCTCAGTGTTTTAGTAACGTCCAGCATGTCGGATTGCCTGATTAATGTGTTTCCAGTCAGTTATCATCATTATATTGGGGTAATCTCATGGGTCATCGTGCATTCTAGCGTTTTATCAATGCCTGATCTATGAAAAAGTCACGGCAGAATCGTGATTTGATTCGGCTTTTTCAGACTGGTGTCTCATAATGGTGCGACGTATAATCCCGGGAGGGAATTTTCCAGGCACTGTGAATATATGCGTGAGTTGGTCATTATACCTATCAGGTTCTATCGGCTATTTATCTCCCCTGTGTTAGGTCCGCATTGTCGGTTTGTCCCTGCGTGTTCTTCCTATGCAATACAGGCCATTCGAATACATGGGGTTATTCCGGGTGGCTGGATGGCAATAAAACGGGTGTTACGCTGCCATCCATGGCATCCGGGAGGGTATGACCCGGTTCCTTCCGTGCATGGTTGTCAGTGCCATGAGGAAGATTGTGGAACTTCAACCGGGAATGACTAAATAGAGATATATGCAGACGCCTTGTGTCCATTAAGGCCGTTTGCATTGCCAGTGTCATGTATCATTAAAGATCGTTATGGAATAAATATCGGGATGGATGCTGATGTCTGAGACGTTATTTACAAAAATTATTAACCGCGAAATTCCTGCAGATATCGTATATGAGGATGATGATTGCCTTTGTTTTCGTGATATTAGTCCCCGGGCGCCTCTGCATGTGTTGTTGATACCTAAAAAGCCGATACAGAAAGTGGTAGATGCGGCGGCTGAAGATCAGGCGTTGCTTGGGCATCTGATGATAAAGGCAGGTGAAATAGCACGGCAGGAAGGGCATGGTGACGCCTTTCGCCTGGTGGTTAACAATGGTGCCGAAGCAGGTCAAACGGTGTTTCACTTGCATATACATATTTTGGCTGGCCGTCCGTTAAGTTGGCCGCCAGGGTAATAATGTTGCAGACAATACGCGGTGTCGCTGCCTTTGATGACAATTACGTCTGGGTCATATCCGAGGGTAATGGTAAGGCAGCTATTGTTGACCCCGGTGATGACGACCCCGTTATTGACTATTTACGGGGGCATGGCCTGGAAGCCACCGCTATTCTGATTACTCATAAGCATTGTGATCATGTTGGGGGGATTGCAGGTTTATGTCGGCGCTATCCTGGGGTGAAGGTTTATGGCCCTGCAAATGAGCGCATCCCTGGAATAGATATGAAATTAAAGGATGGTGACCGGGTTGATATTCCGGGCATGGAATTTTCGCCTGAGGTGATCGATATCCCAGGGCATACCGAAGGGCATATTGGTTACTATTCTGCGCCGGCCCTGTTCTGTGGCGATACGTTATTTGCTTGTGGATGCGGGCGGGTATTCAGTGGAAGCCTGGTCCAGTTACACGCCTCGTTGAGCCGGATACGTGAATTGCCGGATAATACCGATGTGTACTGTGCGCATGAATATACTCTGGATAATATCGGATTTGCGAAATGGGTGGAGCCTGAGAACCTCGAATTATTAAAAAGGGAGGAGCAGGTTATTGGCGAGCGAGAGCGAGGGCTGGCGACTGTCCCTTCCCGTCTGGCAGTAGAGAAGGCAACCAATCCCTTTATCAGAACTGATGTGGATGATGTCAGGCTATCTGCTGAAAAATACGCCGGTGCTGTCCTCGGTTCTACGCAAGAGGTGTTTACAACGCTGAGGCAATGGAAGGACAGGGAGTATGATTAGACAGGCACGGAAAACAACCATGCGTTTTTTGTGTTCCCCTCAAAATCAGTGATTTGTTTTATTGGATTTTGAGTCATTGTCCGAGGCGCATTCCTTGCAGTCAAGTTCAACGCCAAGCATCTTTTTTCTGGAGGCTTCTGTCTTCGTCCAAGGGCGATTAATCCAGGGGGGGCGATGGCGGACATGCTGATTGTGCCCGCATGCTAGCTCGGCGACCCAACAGGATTCTTTATCCTGATGAAAGCCGACTATTTTTCTCAGCGTTTTCATGCCTGCTCAATTTAATAAGAAATGCTTTTAGCCGTCGGAAAGGTTGGTTAAAATACGGGATTGGGCCATCTTTCAGGTTAGCTTTTTGCAGGATTTCAAGGAAATTATAGCCGATTTCGCGGAGAGAGATTTTCCATTTGAAGATCTTGAGGGGGAGCTGGTACGGCGGCTCAAGGGAGACTCCGAGGCCCTGTCCGGTCTTCTTCAGGCATTGGATACGGCGAAAGATGAGTGTCTGGTCAATGATTCGCAGTACAATCAGCTACTGGCCAGGCTGGTGGCGTCGGATACGATTGTTGCTGTGGATACCGGTGGTAAGGGGGATGATGAGATAATGCGTACACATGATCCAAGGCAGTTTTTCGCGGAAACCGATACTCATGGCCAGGTTGAGATAGTTGGTCCGGGAACGATTATCAAGGATCGTTTTGAGTTGCTGGAAGTTCTCGGTGAAGGTGGTATGGGGATGGTGTACAGGGCCCGTGATCTGATCAAGGTCGAGGCCAGTGACCGTAATCCGTATCTCGCCATTAAAGTACTGAATGACAATTTCAAGAGGCATCCGGAGTCATTCATTTCGCTGCAGCGCGAATGCAGCCGAACGCAAAAGCTGGCGCATCCTAATATCGCAACCGTATTCGATTTTGACCGTTATGGCTCCATGGTCTATATGACCATGCAATTGCTGGAAGGAAAGCCGCTGAATGACTTTATCAGCGAAGATGTTCCTGAAGGTGGCTTGAGTTTTAAGGAGGCAATGCCCCTGATTGAGGATATGGGCAATGCCTTGAGCTATGCACATTCAAGCAGTATCGTGCATTCTGATTTTAAACCGGGGAATGCCTTTGTTACCGATGATCATGGCGTTCAGGTTCTGGATTTTGGCATTGCCCGGGCGGTGAAAAAGCCAGGTCAGCAGGACACGACTTTATTCGACGCCGGAAAACTCGGTGCACTTACGCCGTCATATGCCAGTTGTGAAATGCTGGAGGAGGAAGAACCCGATCCGCGTGATGATATCTATGCGCTTGCCGTAGTGAGTTATATCCTGCTATCAGGTAGCCATCCATTCGATAAATTTCCGGCAACTATGGCGCGTGACCATAAAATGGTCGCCAGGCCGCTGAAAAAACTGACGCGCAGTCAGAACGGGATGTTGCAGAAGGGTCTGTCGTTCCACAGGGATAAGGCACCGGCCAGTGTTCAGGTGTTTTTAAACGGCCTCAGGCATAAGAGCGGAAGTCTGGGGAAGTATTCATTAGCTGCCGTGGTCGGGGTGGTTTCATTGGCGCTGATCGCAATTTATCCTGTTCAAAACTATCTGAAACAGCAGCGTGAGGCCGAGCTTGTCTCCTTGCTTGGTTCTTCCGACCCGGTGATCGTGGAAGAAACACTGTCAAATCTCAATAGCCGTGATGATATTTCGGTTCAGAATGTGCTGTCATTAGCGCGTGATAGCCTGGTCGCCTATTATAGTCAGCAGATAGATGACGCACTCACCGGCGAGCTGGGCCCTAATAATTTTCAGTTAGCAACGACTCTTATGACTGAGGTCCAACAGCTATACCCGGAGTCGGTAGAGGTCAAGCAACTTAATAGCCGTATTGAGCACCATAAAACTCGAGCTGTTGATTTTGTTGATACTTCGCTACAGCAGGTTGTGAATGAGCTCGATGTGATGGCCGCCGGGGAGGAGCATTCCGTGCCACAGCTTTTTGAAACATTAGACAAGGCGGATTCCGGCAATGCCCTCCGAAAGGATGTACGGATCCCGGTTGTTTATGCGGAGATGATTGATACCGCTATCGCTGAGAAGCGCCTGCTTGATGCGGATATTTTGTTAAAGCAGGCTTTCCGCTTGTATCCGGAGAATGAGGCTTTGCTGTTTTTACGTTCTGAGATGAACCGCTTTTCAGATGCCGGTTATCTGGCATCTGAAGAGCAGGAAAAAGCCGATGAAGGCGCACGGCAGGAGCGTATGAAAAAACGCCGTGAATCTCTGGAAAGCGCCAGAGTTGAGGCGGCCAAGCGCAGTCTTCTGATAAAAACCAGAGCCGGGCGTCCGGATAAGGCAGTGGAATTTCTTGAAGTTCTGGAAAATCGACTGTCTTCTGGTGCATTGTTTATTACCGATATTGCTCCGACGGCGATTGCCGAATCCTATCTGGCTTTGGCGACGTCACTGGCGGAAGCGGGACAATATGATCGAGCCGTGGAGATGCTGGATGCCGGTCTGGAAGTTACTCCGGAAAATAATGACCTGAAAGTGACCAGAGAAAAATATAACCGGTCTCCGGGCTTGTAATCAGCTTTTTTTATCTTTCTTTTTTACCCCGGTGATTGGCACAATGATCCCATTTCCGGTCTGTCGCTGCGGCTCCGAGGGGTAGGTTGGCCGTAAATCCCAGCTTTTACCTGAGGCCTCTATCAGCTCCTTTTGTCTCGCAGTAATCAGGTTTAATCCATGGCGTATATTACTGATGGTGGACTGTCTCAAAGGGTGCTTGAGGCCGGGCTTTGTTGTGGTGTCCTTTATGATATCAATCAGGATACTGCGCATAACCTGAAGAATACGTTCTTCCTTGGATGCTTCCTGATCTTCGCTCATGATATTTTCCTGAAATGGCCACTCTGGAAGCATATCAGTACATGGGGAATATGCTAATTGTCCACTGGTAATAGATTCCGACTTGAAAGCTGTGCTGTATCTGATCAGAATTGCTGCATGGAGTTTATCAGGGAATGGCTGTGAACATGTTTGATTTTTCCAGACATCTGGTGGTGCCTTTTCTGCTGGTCTCCACTGCATTGTATGCGCAGGAAGAAAACCGCTATTCTGATGTTGACACGCTTCTTTCCAGGGCCGGGACCGGGGACGCTGAAGCGCAATATCAACTGGCGATGCACTACAGTCGCCTGGAGCGAACACCGGAAAATCAAAGGGCCTCTTTTCAGTGGATGCTGTCTGCCGCCGAGCAGGGGGACAGCCGGGCACAGGCGGCGACAGGGTCGTATTACCGTTTGGGAAGGGGTGTTGAGAGTGATCCTCAGAAGGCGTTTCATTGGTATCGGGAATCGTCAAGGCGAAATAATCCGGCGGGGAATTTTGGCCTGGGGCGTATGTATTATCGGGGTTACGGGGTTCCCAGGAATTATGAAAGGGCCATTGAATTTTATACCAGGGCCGCAATAATCGGGCACCCGTCGGCGCAGGCCGCTCTGGGTTATATGTCTGAGAATGGGCTCGGTACTGAAATTGATCAAGTAGAGGCCATGAAGTGGTATTTGCTATCTGCGGAGAAATGGTACACCGCCGGGCACTATGTTTATTATCTGAAACAGAAACTTGACGAGGCTGCGATGGCCGAGGCGCATAAGCTCGTCGAGAGCTTTAAAAGCCGGTATTACACGGGAGCGTCGCAGCAGTAAGCTCGCACCGTTTATGGCGGTAAACGGCCCTTAAAAGAAAAGATGTCAAGTATCATATTGCATGGTTCAATTAATACGATAAATTGCCTGAATGCCAAGACTATTCCGTATAGAGTATGAGAATGCCCATTCCAAGAGTATTCAAATTTCTGTGTCAGTCGCATTTACAAAGCGATGTAATCGTCGAGTTTGCCCTCAAAGTGAATGGTTAGTTGCGAGAGAGTGAGGTTCCAGTTTTGTACCGGGTGTGTCCAATGCTCAGAGGCTTTGAGTAGGCCGGCATACAACAACTTGAGCAAGCGGCTTTCATTGGCGAAGCCGCCTTTGGTCTTGGTCAGTTTACGGAACTGGCGATGGACGGCCTCGTTGATGTAGCGGCCGTTGTCCTTGATTTTGTAGTGGATGGCATCCAGCTGGACAATAGGGCAGATAGCCTCCAGATCGCGCTCAATTATGAACACTCCAAAGGAAAAACTCCTCGTTGTTTATACTGACGCGGCTGCTGGCCCTTAGACGGCTGGCGCACAATTCTCAAATATCATTACATCCGCATCGGGCGGTGATAGAATCCGTCTTTTTTACTACTGCCTGCCAGGATGTCGTCACAATCAGCAACGGATACCCCGCCCAACTTTATCCGCAATATCATTGACTCTGACATTGCAGCAGCCGGAAATTCCGGTCAGGTGGTCACCCGTTTTCCTCCGGAGCCCAATGGCTACCTGCATATAGGCCATGCGAAATCCATCGTTTTAAACTTTGGTATTGCGAAATCCTATTCAGGGAAGTGCAATCTCCGATTCGACGATACCAATCCGGAACAAGAGGAAGACGAGTATATTGAGGCCATCAAGCAGGATGTTGCCTGGTTGGGTTATGACTGGCATGAGTTGTATTTTGCTTCCGGCTATTTCGAGCAGCTATATCAGTTTGCCGAACAGTTGATTCAGGATGGAAAGGCTTATGTCGATGACCAGAGCGCAGATGAAATTCATCAGGCTCGCGGTACTCTGGCCGAACCCGGTACTGAAAGCCCCTACAGGAACCGTTCAATCGAACAAAATCTTGATCTGTTCCGCCGTATGCGGGCGGGAGAATTTGCTGATGGTGAGCGTGTCCTTCGTGCAAAAATTGATATGGCCTCGCCAAATCTGAATATGCGCGATCCGGTCATATACCGTATCAAGCATGCGAGGCATCACCAGGCGGGTAATCAATGGTGCATTTACCCGATGTACGATTATGCTCACTGTCTTTCGGATGCCATGGAGGGCATTACCCATTCCCTGTGTACGCTGGAATTTGCGGACCACCGCCCGTTATACGATTGGGTGCTGGACCAACTTTCCATGCCTTGTCACCCGCAACAGATTGAGTTTGCGCGTCTCCAGATAGAGTACGCCATTACCAGTAAGCGTGATCTGAATAGATTGGTGAAGGAGGGTATTGTGGATGGCTGGGATGATCCGCGTATGCCGACCATCTCCGGTATGCGCCGGCGCGGTTATCCGCCGGCGGCCATTCGTGATTTCTGCGAACGCATTGGCGTCACCAAAAAAGACAGTATCATCGAAATGGGCGTGTTGGAAAACGCGGTCCGTGAGTATCTGAATGAGCATGCCCCGCGTCGCCTGGCGGTTCTGAATCCGTTAAAGGTTATTATTGAAAATTATCCGGAAGGCCACGAAGAACAGCTCGAAGCCGTCAACCACCCACAAAAGCCGCAACTGGGCTCCCGCAGCATCCCTTTCGGCCGCGAGATTTACGTTGAACGTGACGATTTCATGGAACATGCACCGAAAAAATTTTTCCGTCTGTCTCCGGGTCGTGAAGTCCGTTTGCGCTTCGCCTACTACATCACTTGTACCGGAGTCATCAGGGACGACGACGGTAATATCCTGGAGCTCCGGGCAGCCTATGACCCTGAAAGCCGCGGCGGTACCGCTGACGGGCGTAAAGTCAAGGGAACCATTCACTGGGTCAGTGCGAATCACGCCATCAATGCCCAGGTAAATCTTTATGATCGGCTGTTCAATACACCTGCGCCCTGGGGCGCCGATGATATACATGGTGAGTTGAATCCCGACTCATTGCGGATATTACAGGGTTGTAAGCTGGAGGCCAGTTTATCTGAAGCGTCTGCCGACGATGATTTCCAGTTTGAACGGCTCGGATATTTTACTCTGGATCATGTCTCGGAAGATAGTGATACTCCGATTTACAATCGCATCATCAGTCTGCGTGACAGTTGGGCGAAGGCCAGCAAGTAAAGCGGGCTGACCATGTTCCGTAATGAAATACGGTCACTGTTGACCAGCCTGCTTGCCGGTCTGTGTTTACTGTTTTTGCTGAGGCTTGGATTCTATCTCTATTTCGTCCCATCCGGGACATCGCTGGACAGCAGCATGCTGATATGGTCTTTATATATCGGCACCAAGTTTGATTTACGCCTGTTGCTGTTCGTGCATCTTCCGTTGGTACTGCTGTCGGCAGTCATCCGGTTTAAGCCGGCGCAGAACGTTTATGCGCTCTATTTCTGGCGCTCCTATTTCATCATTCTCTTTTCGGCAATACTGATAAGTTATGCCATGGATTTTGCCTATTATGCCTATCTGGGGACCCGCCTCGACGCATCAATCCTGCGGTTTGCCTATAACCTCGATACATCATTGCACATGGTCTGGCAGACTTATCCTGTTATCCGGATAAGCCTGGGCGCCGCCGCCGTCTTCACTCTCCTTGTTTTTGCTGTAGGTAAAGTGTGGCAACCGGGACCGGAACAATCGTATCCCGGTACGGGTCGGCGACTTGCCAGCAGCCTTGTTATGACTATCTTGATGTTGATGGGGGCCTGGGCCAAGCTCTCCTGGTACCCTCTGCGGTGGAGCGATGCTTACTACAGCACCAATGAGTTTGCGTCGCGTCTCGCACTCAATCCCGCTCTGTATTTTCTGGATACCATCAAAAACCGGAATATCAATTACGATGAAGACAAGGCTAGAAAATATTATCCTCTTATGGTTGAGTATCTGGGTATAGATCAGCCTGATATGAAAGCTCTCAGCTATGTACGCAGGCGAATACCACAAACGACATTTGCCCGTCGGCCGAACATTGTCATTGTCTTGCTGGAATCGTTCGCCTGGTATAAAACCGGACTGTCCGGTAATCCGTTCAATCCTACGCCCCACTTTGATGCGATTGCAAAAAAGGGGATTTCATTTAATCGCTACTATGCGCCACATGGTGGCACTGCACGATCAGTATGGGCTCTGGTGACGGGATTGCCGGATATTGAGGTCAACAGGACTTCGTCCCGTAACCCATTAGTCGTTAATCAGCACACCATAGTGAATGCCTTTCAGGGCCATGAAAAGTTTTATTTCCTGGGAGGCAGTGCAAACTGGGCCAATATTCGTGGTCTGTTAGCTAATAATATTCCCGGTTTGAATATATACGACGAAGGTAGTTATAAATCCTCTCGTATGGACGTTTGGGGCATTAGCGATCTCCATTTATTTGAAGAAGCAAATGAGGTACTGAGTCGTCAGGACAAGGCCTTTGTCGCACTTATCCAGACCTCCGGGAATCACAGGCCCTATAATATCCCGGAAGACAATCGTGGCTTTGAAGTCTTACCTCAGGACCCCGATGAATTGAAAAAATATGGGTTCCGTTCCACTCCTGATTATAACGCGATGCGATTCATGGACCATTCGATAGGTTTTTTTATGCGGCAGGCCAGCCAATCGGAATATTATCGAGACACGATATTCGTATTTCTTGCTGATCACGGTAATATGCGTCACGCATCGCATTTGCCGGACTATGTTGAAAAACTGGGTATTACCGAGTTTCAAAGTCCTTTCGTAATATATCAACCAGGTATTCCAGGTATGGCTAAAGAAATCAGCACGGTAACCAGCCAGCTTGATGTCTTGCCAACAGTAGCCGCCTACGCCTCACAACCCTATATCAATACGACATTGGGTCGGAATATGCTGGATCCCCGTTATGCAGACCAACAATATGCGTTTACTGTAATACACGAACGCTTACCCAGGATTGGGGTTATGAGCAGTGATGACTATTTCACAATGTATAGCAATGGCAGTAAAAAGCGCTTGTATTATCTAAAGGCCGACAAACCGGATAAAGACGTTGGCTCAGGAAATCCAAATCTGTTAGAGGAACGGGAAGCATTGGCACTCGCTTTATTTGAAACCGCAAATTACATGCGGTTTCATAACACGCGTCCGGCCATCAAGCCTCAGGCTCTTCATTGACTGCCCTCATTTTGCCGGTAATCGCGTTTACCGGCTCGCAATCGAGGATTCAATGACACCGCCACCCAGGCAGACATCACCGATATAAAACACAACGGATTGTCCGGGAGCGATGGCGCGCACAGGCTTATCAAAAACAACCCTGCATTGATAATTATCTCGCAGGGTTACCGTACAGGGTTCATCGGCCTGCCTGTAACGTGTTTTGGCGGTGCAGCGAAATTGTTCGGGCGGCACAGATGTAATCCAGTGTAATGACTGAGCCTGTAGCCCAATGGAAAAGAGGGCGGGATGGTCGTGTCCCTGTGCAACAAGCAGAATATTGTCTTTCAGTAGCTTATCTACAACAAACCAGGGGGCCTTGCCGGCGTTTCTTTTCCCTCCTATTCCCAGCCCTTTACGTTGTCCTATGGTATGAAACATCAGTCCATGGTGTTGCCCTATGACTTCTCCTTCGATAGAACGGATTTCTCCCGGTTGATTTGCAAGATACCGGGCGATGAAATCGTTGAAGCTTCGTTTACCTATAAAGCAAATACCGGTACTGTCTCTGCGGTCGTAATTTCTTAATCCGGCTTTCTCAGCCATTTTTCTGACCTCCGGTTTTTCATGGCGGCACAGAGGAAACAGCGATTTCATTAACGCTTGTCCGGGTACCTGATGTAAAAAATATGTTTGATCCTTGTTTTTGTCCCTTGCGCGCCTGAGTTCGATCTTGTCAGGATGCCTTTGTGTACACGCATAGTGACCTGTAGCAATTTTTTCTGCCCCTCTGGATAAGGCATAATCCAGAAAAGCCTGGAATTTGACTTCCCGGTTGCAGAGAATATCCGGATTGGGTGTGCGCCCTGCCTCTAGCTCATTCAGAAAGTGCTTAAATACCCTGTCCCAGTATTCACCGGAGAAGTTGATGGTATCGAGTGGAATATCCAGCTTATCTGCAACTGCTCTGGCAGCTATGAGATCTTCTTCAGCGGCACAATATTGCGCGTCATCATCTTCTTCCCAGTTTTTCATGAACAGCCCATGCACTTCGTAACCCTTGCGTTTGAGCAGCATGGCAGCCACTGCTGAATCTACTCCTCCGGATAAGCCGATAATGATTTTTCCATGAATCGCCTGATCGGTTCGTTCGTGCATTTAGAATGGGTCATTTATGGGGCCTGAACGACGATTCTAACAGAGACACGCAAGTCGGGAGTATGGCCGCCGGGGATGCTAAAGCTGTGTTTATGGCTGGCTCGGTCCGGTCGGATATTTAAGGAAGCCCTGACAGATCTATTCCGGACCTGTCAGGGCAGGGTTCGCTTGTCATGTTCGGTATATTACGGCAATAGTGGTTCCTGGTGCCCGGACCATGTGATAAATTCCACCGGATAGTGCTTGATCTGGTAGAATAGCAGCGCCTCAAAACACCATCTGATTAAGGGTATCATCATGGCTTATGACAAAATTCAAGTTCCGATCAACGGCGAACGTATTGCAGTAAACGAAGATAACAGTTTGGATGTCCCTGATAATCCGATAATCCCCTATATCGAAGGTGATGGCATTGGCGCTGATATTAGCCCGGTTATGTTGACCGTCGTGAATGCCGCGGTGGAAAAAGCCTATGGGAGTGAGCGCAGGATTCACTGGATGGAAGTGTACGCAGGGGAAAAGGCGAATCGGCTTTATGGTGGTGATGTCTGGTTACCGGATGAGACCTTTGATGCGATAAAAGAATTTGTGGTTTCAATCAAAGGTCCATTAACAACGCCAGTGGGTGGTGGCATTCGTTCCTTGAATGTTACATTGCGTCAAGCCCTTGATTTGTATGTATGTCAGCGTCCTATACGTTATTTCACTGGGACGCCCAGTCCACTCAAGGAGCCCGAAAAGACCGATATGGTGATCTTCCGTGAGAACTCTGAGGATATTTATGCCGGAGTTGAGTGGGAAGAAGGCTCTGATGAAGTAAAAAAGGTCATCAGATTCCTGCGGGAAGAAATGGGCGTACAGAAAATTCGCTTCCCTGAAACTTCAGGAATTGGAGTCAAACCTGTCTCATCTGAAGGGACCAAACGTCTGGTTAGAAGAGCCATTCAATATGCGATCAATAATGATCGTACCTCGGTTACACTGGTTCACAAAGGTAATATTATGAAATTTACCGAGGGTGCCTTCAAGCAGTGGGGCTATGACGTGGCAAAAGAAGAGTTTGGGGCGGTTGAACTGGATGGAGGCCCGTGGTGCAGCCTTAAGAATCCTAAAACAGGCAATAAGGTGATTGTTAAAGACGTTATCGCGGATGCGATGCTGCAGCAGATTCTCCTGCGACCGGAAGAGTCTGACGTAATCGCCACATTGAACCTGAATGGTGACTACATCTCAGATGCTTTGGCCGCTCAGGTCGGTGGTATTGGTATTGCGCCAGGTGCTAATCTCTCAGATACTGTAGCGATATTTGAAGCCACGCACGGTACTGCCCCGAAGTATGCAGGGCAGGACAAAGTGAATCCGGGTTCAATAATCCTTTCTGCAGAAATGATGCTGCGCCATATGGGTTGGACCGAAGCAGCAGATTTGATTATTAAAGGTATGGAAGGCGCTATTGCGGCGAAAACAGTCACTTATGATTTTGATCGCTTGATGGATGGGGCGACCCGATTGAGTTGCTCTGGGTTCGGAGGCGCGGTTACTTCGAATATGGAATAGCTGAGACGGACTATTTGAAATTCACGGGAACGGTTATATTTACCGGCAATGTATTGCATATCGAAAGAGTTTATGGCGGGTAACGGCGGAGACGAAAGCCATGAAGACGATGGTGGGACAGGCCTTGTGGCCGAGGTGGTTCGTCCGAAGCTCAAGCCTCCTCCGATGTATAAGGTGGTACTGAACAATGATGATTACACGCCCATGGAATTCGTTGTTCACGTTTTAGAGGCCTTTTTCGCCATGAGCCGAGAGAAAGCGACGCAGATCATGTTACACGTCCATACACGAGGTAAGGGTATTTGTGGGGTCTTTACCAGGGAAGTTGCAGAAACTAAGATGGCACAGGTAAATGAATACTCAAAGCAGAATGAGCATCCCTTGTTATGCACTATGGAAAAGGCATAATATTTTTGCGCTGAACGTAGATTATAGCTGACTGAGATAGAGAAATTATGCTTGATAAGGAACTCGAGGAATCATTGAATGATACTTTTCGTGATGCCTATGAGCGTAATCATGAATTCATTACTCTGGAGCATCTGCTGCTGGCTCTGCTGGATAATCGCACTGCGGGAGACGTGCTTAACGCCTGTGGTGCCGATATTGATTCACTGCGTAATGATTTGATGATTTTTATCGCGGAGACGACTCCGTTACTTGCCGACCCGGAAAAGGCTGAGACCCAGCCCACGCTGGGTTTTCAGCGTGTGTTGCAGCGTGCCGTATTCCACGTTCAATCTCAGGGCAAAGACAAGGTAACCGGAGTCAATGTGCTGGTGGCTCTTTTGGGGGAGAAGGATTCCCAAGCGGTTTACCTGCTCAACAAGCAGGAGATCACCCGCCTGGATATTATTAGTTATATTTCTCATGGTATGCCGATTAAGGAAGATCAGTACACTGAAAGTACGTCAGATGAAGGAGAGGATGAAGATGGAGAGGGGCACCGGCAGACAAGCCCTCTGACCCGATTTACAACCGATCTTAATGAGCAGGCAGCACAGGGCAAAATTGATCCTCTGATTGGCCGTAAGCATGAAATGGAGCGGACGGCCCAGATACTTTGTCGTCGTCGTAAAAATAATCCATTATTCGTCGGCGAAGCCGGGGTTGGTAAGACTGCACTGGCGGAAGGGCTGGCGAAAATGATTGTTGATGGCGATGTCCCGGATATCTTAAAGCCAGCAACAGTTTATGCTCTTGATATCGGTGCACTGGTGGCCGGAACAAAATACCGTGGGGACTTCGAAAAACGTCTTAAAGGTGTCATATCTGAATTGATGAGTCAGGATCATGCAATTCTTTTTATCGACGAAATACATACTATTATCGGCGCTGGTGCGACTTCCGGTAGCGCGATGGATGCCTCCAATCTGATTAAACCGGTGCTCGCCTCAGGTGAATTGAAGTGTATTGGTTCAACGACGTATCAGGAATATCGGGGTATTTTTGAGAAAGACCGTGCTTTATCGCGGCGTTTTCAGAAAATTGACGTGGTTGAACCATCCGTCTCTGAAACTATCGAGATTCTTAAAGGCTTAAAGGAAAACTTCGAAGAGCACCATGAAGTGCGTTTCACACCTAAAGCTCTGCAAACAGCCGTAGAACTGTCATCTCGATACATCCATGATCGCCATCAGCCTGACAAGGCCATTGATATTATTGATGAAGCGGGCGCCAGGGAGCGCCTGAAACCGGCATCCAAACGTCGCAAAACGATCGGTGTGCATGAAATCGAGACGGTGATTGCCAAAATTGCCCGAATTCCTTCCAAAAGTGTTTCGGCCAGCGATAAAAGCACCTTGAAAAATCTGGAGCGTGATTTAAGGCTGGTTATATTTGGCCAAAATGAAGCAATATCGACACTAAGTGATGCAATCAAGCTGGCGCGCTCCGGACTCGACAATCCTGAACAGCCTATTGGCAGTTTCCTTTTTACCGGTCCTACGGGGGTAGGCAAGACCGAGGTGTCCAGACAGTTGGCACGCGAGCTTGGTATCGAATTAATACGATTTGATATGTCCGAATATATGGAGCGTCACACGGTTTCCAGGCTCATCGGCGCACCTCCCGGTTATGTGGGTTATGACCAGGGAGGACTGTTGACCGAAGCCGTAGTAAAAAATCCTCACGCCGTCCTTTTATTTGATGAGATAGAGAAGGCGCATCCCGATGTTTTCAATATCCTCCTGCAGGTCATGGACCACGGCAAGCTGACTGATAATAGTGGCCGCCAGTCGGATTTTCGCAGTGCTATTATCATTATGACAACCAATGCCGGTGCCACTGAAAGCCAGCGTGCCAGTGTGGGTTTTGTTGCCCAGGACCATTCGACCGATGCGATGGAGATACTGAAAAAGGTCTTTACGCCGGAGTTTCGCAATCGCCTGGATGCCATTGTCCAATTTAACGGTTTGCCGGAAGAGCACGTACTCAATGTCGTGGATAAATTTTTGTTTGAGCTGCAATCCCAACTGGACGACAAAAAGGTTATCTTGGAGGTGGATCATTGTGCCAGACAATGGATTGCAAAGAAGGGATACGACCAAAAAATGGGCGCACGCCCCATGCGTCGTGTCATTCAGGAGCACATCAAAAAGAAAATTGCCGACGAACTTCTATTCGGTGAATTGGCGCATGGCGGAAAAATCCTGGTGTCCTGCAAAGATGACGAACTGATTTTTAATTTCGAGGCATTACCGGCAAAGAATAAATCAGCGCAAACTGCATAGGGAAACTCTGACGCCCGTTCCGCAAACTGACCAGTACCAAAGGCGGGTTTGCCCATGAAAGCAGCTTGCTCAAGTTGTTCTGCCGGCATAGTCAAAGTCTCTGAACCGTTGGGTGTCCCCGGCAAAAGCTGAAACCTCACGCTCCCGCAATCAGTCGCCCTCTTTGAAGGGTGTCTGGATGATTACATCGCTTTGTAAATGCGGCTGATACAGAAATTTGAACACCTCTCTTAAAACTGTTAAAGCCTTCCAACTCGTCCAATATACTGACCCTTGTAGGTTCTGAAATATATATTGGCTCCTATTTCTTCAGAGTTTTGGTGCGGAAACTCAAATACAACCTCAACCGAACCTTTCTTATTTTTTATCATGGAGACTATTCTTTCATAGAGCTTTTGCTTTTCGATAATCTTTTCTCTTGCTTTCAAAGTACCTGAATCAGTTTGTGGCATCCTGGCAATTATGAATGAACTGGCTTTATGCTTTAATGGAAATTTTTCTTGAGGTATAAAGATTTCGAATTGCCCATAATTAGTATAATTTATACTCTTCTCATAAAATATCTTATATCTATAATTTGAAGCATTGTACGAATACCCTATCTTCTTGACTCGATCATCATAGGGTAAAACTGTATTTTCGGGTGTGAGTGTAAATTGAAAATTCCTGAATGTGAATCCTTTAGAGTTCGTATAAGTATGAACATGAATATCTTCATCGGAATAAGCAGAAGAGATACTGAAAAGTAAGTTCGCCAATACAATCATGATTTTCAACATATATCTGTTCCTATTTGTTGCCATATAGCGTTATGCCAGAGGTAGTAAAAAGTGAAAAAGGTTCTGCACCAGCCACATTTACAAAGCGATGTAATCATCCGGCCGCTCCTCAAAGTGAATGACTAATTGCGAGAGCGTGAGGTCCCAGGATTTTGTGGTGAACCGCATCAAGTCAGGCAATCGGGTAGATGGTTTCCAGGTCGGCGCTCACGCCACGTCTGTGGCTCCGGCAGCAGTTTGTCAGCCACTGCGTTAATCGTACCATTAGACAGCACTATGTTAAATAGCAATCGCCCGTAAGCCATCTCATTAGCTGAGTAATTTCCAATGAATCAGTCGCTTATTGTGTACTGTCGCCTTGCTCGGTAATCAGGGGCACCGTTTCCTCTTTAATTGCTGATAGATATTGCCGGTATGATTTGTTTTTTTGCCATAAGCACCTCGGTCTGTGACAGTGATATTGTCTCTTATCAAAGTGTTCGTGAATATTGAACATGGACAGTTTCAGGTTAGCTGGCTTGTTCAGCGGATGCCATTTTCGCCGCCGCATGTCGAAGTACCGGTAAGTACTGGCGTAGTTCTGTAACTGATTTTCGCGCCGAAGGTGCATGTATTGCGATGGCAAAACTTACATTGTCATCGATTTCGATCACGGGAACAGCAATTGCGACCATGCCTTCCAGGTATTCGCCTGTATCATATCCTACGCCTTCCTGCTCGATTTTCTGTAACTGGGCTTCGAGCTTTTCACGATTAGTAATGGTGAGTTCGGTATGCCGCGATAAATACAGGCTGTCTAACATTTTTTTGCGTTTTGGTGGTTTCAGATTGGCAAGAAAGAGCTTGCCGGTTGCCGTACAGTGCAGTGGAAGGTGTGAGCCGACTGGCAGGTGAATGCGGTATGGCCAGTTGGTTTCCATGCGTTCCAAATATACAATTTCATGCCCTTCCATCACCGTCAGATTGCAGGTTTCTCCGACTTCTTCCGACAGAGACTGCAGGATGGCACCACGGTAGGCGTTAATAATCGAGTTGGACAGCGTTGATATGGCCATGTCCTGTAGTCGTTTGCCGCCGGTAAAACGTTTACCGCTTGGTTCACGTTGTAAGAGACCCTCGGCTCCAAGTTGCTGGCAGATACGATGTACTGTGGCTTTGGGCAAATCGAGTTCGTCGGCCAGGTAGGCGCTGGATAATGGGCGGTCCGCCTGAACGATTTTTTCTATGATATAAAAACCGCGGATCAGTGTGGACTGTGTTTCGTTGTTTTTCATACCTGTCTGTTTTGCTTTATTGCTGCAGGTGACAGAGTGACGGTCAATTTTTCAGTTTAGGTTCAATGTTTATGGCCACCTCGCAAGATCCCCGGTACATTGTAGTGATAATCCAAATATAAAGATATAAAAAATCTCAATATAGTCGGATTCTTGGCATATTCCCCTTAAAACTCTAAATTTATGATATAAATTTGAGATAAAATCACTCAATTTAGTATTGACTTTTATGTTCAAAAGATTAATCTGTTTTTTTATGAATAGCCTGTAGTGCTTCGACTACGGCATAAATGAATCAATATCAGGAGGCAGTTCAATGGCACGTATGACACCCAGTGAAGCGTTTGTAGAGACTCTGGCCGCAAACGGTGTGACTGAAATGTTTGGAATTATGGGTTCCGCGTTTATGGATGCGATGGATATTTTTGCACCGGCCGGTATTCGCTTGATTCCGGTTGTCCATGAGCAGGGCGCGGCGCATATGGCGGATGGCTATTCGCGTGTGAGTGGTCGCCATGGTGTTTGTATTGGCCAGAATGGTCCCGGTGTCTCAAACTGTGTAACGGGTATCGCCGCCGCATATTGGGCGCATTCTCCGGTCGTTATTGTCACGCCCGAGGCCGGTACTATGGGGATAGGGCTGGGTGGCTTTCAGGAAGCCAATCAATTGCCGATGTTTCAGGAATTTACTAAATATCAGGGGCATGTAAATAATCCAAATCGTATGGCGGAATTTACCGGTCGTTGTTTTGATTATGCGATGAGTGAGATGGGGCCGACCCAATTGAATATTCCTCGTGATTACTTTTACGGCGACATCAATGTCGAGATTCCGCAGCCGCTGCGCCTGGACCGTGGCCCGGGTGGTGATGATTCTCTTGATGCGGCGGCTGACATGCTGGCCGAAGCCAGATTTCCGGTTATTATTTCCGGTGGTGGCGTAGTGATGACTGATGCCGTTGAGGATTGCAAGGTCCTGGCTGAGCGCCTGGGTTGTCCGGTTGTTAATAGTTATTTGCACAATGATTCATTTCCGGCTTCGCATCCACAGTGGTGTGGGCCATTGGGTTACCAGGGCTCGAAGGCTGCAATGCAATTGATATTACAGGCTGATGTGGTTGTCGCGTTGGGTTCGCGTTTGGGGCCATTTGGTACGTTGCCGCAGCATGGTATGGATTACTGGCCGAAAGATGCCAGGATCATTCAGATTGATGCCGATCACAAAATGCTCGGTCTGGTTAAGAAAATTTCCGTTGGTATCTGTGGTGATGCAGGTGCCGCAGCACGCGCATTAAGCGCCCGCCTCGCTGATCGCACACTGGCATGTGATGCAGACCGCGATGGTCGTGCCAGAAAAATTGCAGATGAAAAAGCGGCTTGGGAAAAAGAGCTGGATGAGTGGACGCATGAAAAGGACTCATTCTCCTTGGATATGGTGGCCGAACAGAAAACGGAAGAGGGTAATTATCTGCATCCACGCCAGGTATTGCGTGAGCTGGAAAAGGTAATGCCTGAGGATGCTATGGTTTCAACGGATATCGGTAACATCAATTCGGTAGCTAATTCATACCTGCGCTTTGAACATCCGCGTTCGTTCTTTGCGGCCATGAGCTGGGGCAACTGTGGTTATGCCTTTCCAACCATCATCGGTGCCAAGGCCGCAGCCCCCGATCGTCCTGCAATTTCTTATGCAGGCGATGGTGCTTGGGGTATGAGTATGATGGAAACCCTGACCTGCGTTCGTCATAATATTCCAGTCACAGCAGTTGTGTTCCATAACCGGCAGTGGGGTGCAGAGAAAAAGAATCAAGTCGATTTCTATGGCCGTCGTTTTGTTGCCGCTGAACTTGAAAATGAAAGTTGGGCGGAAATCGGTAAGTCAATGGGCGCTGAAGGCGTTCGCGTTGACAGACTCGAAGATGTTGGCCTTGCATTGAAGAAAGCCGTTGATATGCAGATGAATGAAGATAAAACAACGATTCTTGAGATTATGTGTACTCGTGAGCTGGGTGACCCTTTCCGTAAGGATGCCTTGAGTAAGCCAGTGCGTCATCTGAAAAAATATAAAGACTACGCATAGTTTTCAATAGTGTGCCAGGCGTGATGTTAAAACAATGGGTATTATTGGGCGTTTACATCAAAGGGCCAGTGAAAACATTAAGCGTATAGTCCTGCCCGAGGGTCATGATCCTCGTATCCTGCAAGCCGCAGTAAAAGCATCGCAGGATGGTATCGCTGATATTGTCTTTGTTGGCGACAGGCAGCAGATAAATGCCTGTGCTGTAAAATGCAATAGCAATCTTTCTGACGTTACTCTGATTGATCCATCAATGTTCCCGGACCTGCAAGACTATGCCACTGTATTGCATGAAAAACGGAGGCATAAAGGTGTTACTTTAGAGCAGGCCATAAAGTTCGTTCGTGACCCGCTGGTCTTTGCGGCTGTGATGACGGCAAAACATGATGCCGATGGTATGGTTGCCGGAGCCGTTTCAACAACAGCCGATGTGGTTCGTACTGCAATACAGGTCGTTGGTATGGATGATGCGAGTGATATAGTCTCCAGCTTTTTTTTGATGGTGTTCGACCGACCTTTCCACAATTTGCAGGGGAGCTATATTTTTTCAGACTGTGGCCTGGTGATTGATCCTGATGCGCAGCAATTAGCCTCAATCACTATTTCCTCCACTCAAAGCGCACGGGCGCTGCTCAATGATGAGCCTCGTGTTGCAATGTTGTCGTTTTCAACGCAGGGCAGTGCATCTCATGACTGTGTATCACGTGTCGCAAAAGCAACAGAGCTTGTAAGAGAACGTATGCCAGAGTTATTGATTGATGGTGAGATACAACTCGATGCGGCACTGATTCCTGAAGTTTGTAGTAAGAAAGTCACTGACTCCAAAACCGCGGGGCGCGCCAACGTGTTGATCTTTCCTGGTCTGGAGGCAGGTAATATTGGCTATAAGATTGCCGAGAGATTCGGTCAGGCGATAGCCATTGGTCCATTACTGCAGGGATTAAAGCGCCCCGTGAGCGATTTGTCTCGCGGTTGTTCCGTCGATGATATTTATAGCGTCATCGCAGCGACTTCAGTGCAGGCTGTGTAAGTTCAGAAATCTTTGACGCTCCCTTTAAGCGAAGATCATGCAGTTACAACATATGAGGCATTGAGTCAGGGAGTTCTATCGGGTGATGGCCCAGGGTTAATTCTGGGATATGATTCTCTTTTCGGCATCATCTAATTCAGATGGCTGCTGAGGTAATTGCTTGGCTTTCGTTGGCGGCGCAACCAGAATCTCAGTGGTATAGGGTTTATCAAAATTAAAATCAATTTCCATGCCGCCGTTTTTTTCATTTATTGTGACTTGTTGCAAGTCAGGTAAGCGCATAGCCAGATATGAGCAGAGTGAAGCCATCATGGGTTCGTTATTGTTTCGCAGTGCATGAGTCAGATTGGCGGCAACGAATTGTGCACGCTGGTTTTTGTCAGGGTTATCAATTTTTCGATCACCGATAGTAATGCCCTTGATCATTTTTTCATCCATCTTATCCAAGTAGAGCTCTTGGTGATCCGGTAGTTTTTTATTGCGATCAAATTCCAGTTCCGGATTGTTGTTGTAAATAATCGTCAGCCTGGGTTGTCCTGCTGAGATATTCATTGTCACGAGGTTGCCTTGATAATATCGAGTAATTCCTGATGCACCTTGGGAGGGCCGCAGAGTATATTGCCGGTTTTCAGATAATCCTGCTTGTCGTTGAAGTCAGTGACGATGCCGCCGGCTTCCTGAATAAGCAGTGCGCCTGCGGCGATGTCCCATGCCTGTAAATTGAACTCCCAGAATCCGTTAAAGCGCCCGGCTGCGGTATAGGCCAGATCCAGGGCGGCAGATCCAGGGCGACGTATGCCTGATGTTTTAGTGATGACTTCCTTGAGGATGGCCAGGTAATGATCCAGATAATCATATTGATAATACGGAAAGCCAGTAGCAATAAGAGAACCTTGTAACCTGGTGTTCGGGTTTATTCTGAGCCTGCGATTATTCAGTTTGGCGCCGTCGCCGCGCATTGCAGTAAACAGTTCATCATGCACCGGATCGTAGATGACGCCCACTTGCAGGTGACCTTCAGCCTGCATACCGATGGAAATGGCAAACTGGGGGATGCCATGTATGAAATTGGTGGTGCCGTCAAGCGGGTCAATAATCCAGGTCGGCTTGTTAACATCATCGCCTGTATTGTGTTTACCGCTTTCTTCTGCATAGATGGCGTGGTCAGGATAGGCTTCGGAGAGTGTGCCAATGATTTCCTGTTCGGACAGTTTATCGACCTCGGTGACAAAGTCGTTCGGCTGTTTTTTGCTCACCTTGAGTGTGTCAACGCGATCCATATAGCGTTTAATCAGGTTGCCGGCGTTTCTGGCGGCTCGAACAGCGGTATTTAACATGGCGGCACTCATGGCGTGCGACCATACCGGAAAGAGACCGAAATGAAAATCTATCGCATGGCTTTCCTCTGATTTTTTAACGGTTTGCGTGTAGAGCTGCATCGTCCATTGACATTAGTGATGTAGAATACGGCCTTTGTTCCATGGCGAGGCAGGTGTGCATACCTGTGGAACTTGCAAAAATGAATATTAATCAAAACTTTCTCAATCGTATTCGTATAGTACTCATCCGCACAACCGAGGCGGGCAATATTGGTTCGGCTGCGCGCGCCATGAAGACCATGGGGCTTTCTCGACTGGCATTGGTGGAGCCAGCCGAATTTCCAAGTGCCAGGGCAACGGCACGTGCCTGCGGTGCGGATGATTTGCTGGCTGATACCATGGTTGTTGAAGGTCTCGAACAGGCTTTGGAGGGTTGTGATCTGATTATGGGAACGAGTGCCCGCTTGCGTGATTTACCCTGGCCACTGCTTAGTCCGCGTGAAGGCGCTGAAAAGGCCTGGGAGCACCGGCAAATGCAGGGAGATGTCGCCGTGGTCTTCGGTTCCGAACGCTCCGGTATGGCCAATGAGGAGATGGATTACTGTCATTTTCAAATTCATATCCCGGCAAATAGTGATTATAGCTCTCTGAATCTGGCGGCATCCGTACAGGTTATTGCCTATGAAATGCGTATGGTGCAAATGTTGTCGGTGGGTGAAAGTATTGAGCAGGTTGAGGAGGCGCTGGCTAACCGTGATGAAATGAAATACTTTTACGATCATTTTTTCGATGTCATGCGGCAGGTCGGTTATTTTCGACCGGAACAGCCCAGGCGGCTCAGACGCCGGGTTATGCGCCTGTTTAACCGTTCAATGATGACACATCCGGAAGTTCAGATTATGAGAGGATTTCTAAGTATGATTGATGGTAAATTGAAATTGAATAAGAAGTAAATTTATCCGATGCTTCGGGATTTACGTGAAAATATCCAGAGCGTTTTTGATCGCGACCCGGCCGCAAGGACGACATTTGAGGTTCTAACGGCGTATCCCGGCCTGCATGCGATTATGGCGCATCGACTGAACCACTGGTTGTGGAACTATGGTCTGAATTGGCTTGCTCGTGTGCTGTCGCATGTTGCCCGCTGGTTTACGGGGGTCGAAATACATCCTGGCGCACAAATTGGCCGACGCTTTTTCATCGACCATGGTATGGGTGTGGTGATCGGGGAAACTACCATAATCGGCGATGACTGCACGCTTTATCATGGCGTGACCCTGGGTGGTATTTCCTGGTCTCCCGGAAAGCGTCACCCGACATTAGGTAATGATGTTGTCGTTGGCGCGGGTGCCAAGATACTCGGGCCGATTGAAATCGGCGACGACGCACGTATCGGCTCCAATGCGGTGGTTTTAAAGTCGGTGCCGGCCGGTGCGACAGTTGTTGGGATTCCCGGGCGCATTATCAATTCTACTCCGGACGAAGTAAATGCCCGCCGCGAGGCCATGGCCAGGAAGATAGGGTTTGATGCGTATGGCGCGACACGGGATATGCAGGACCCGGTCATAAACTCAATTAATAAGATGCTCGATCATATCCATATGCTTGATGAGCGGGTAACGCAAATCAGTACTATCCTCAAGGAAACGGGCACCGCCGAGAATGGTGCCATACCGCCTCTGGAACCCTGTGAGCTCGCTTCACTGGATGACGCCGGTTCGCCGGACGACGCGGAAAGTGACTTGAAATCAGGCGATTAGCTTGATGCAAAGGCACCGCGGCTAGCCTATTGGGAATAGTTGACTGCTTTATCGGACTATGAGTTAATCCCCTTGATGAAAATGGTAACGAAAGGTCGTTAAGTCTGCATCGTCATGCCGGGTCTGGTCTTGTAAGGTGGTGGAGTGCCCATACTTCATACGGGGCGGCTGCTTATGTGGCCTAAGGCGTACAAAGCTGGCGAACAGCTTTCATGGCTCTTGCAGGGTCATTCTACAGAACTTGCCGTCTGGCAAGATTTCAGCCGACTCTGTGGCCGAGGCTGTAAATGGGTACTTTAGCGAATATTTTGCAGAACGGATGAGATTAGAAGGTTAATGAGCCGGTAGCAAAGGTTCGCCCTGATGGTTGATTGAGGAATTTTTATGGCAATCATGATTACAGAGGCCGCAGCAGGTCGTATCAAGAATACCCTGGCTTCCAGAGGTAAAGGCATCGGTCTGCGCATTGGCGTGAAAACATCCGGATGTTCCGGGTATATGTACACGGTTGATTATGCGGATGAAACGTCAGATACCGATCAGATATTTGAAGCACATGGTGCAAAGATTGTGATTAACGATGAGCACATGTCCTTTCTTGATGGTACCGAAATTGACTACGGTCGCGAGGGACTCAACGAGGCGTTTAAGTTCAGCAATCCAAATGCTACAGCGGAGTGTGGCTGCGGTGAAAGCTTTGTTGTTTAGCCGAGGTTTTATCTCTCTTCTGGTGTGATGCGGTACGGCGCATTTCTTCAAAATACCCGTCTTTTTTCAGACACTGTATTTTATCGTAGGCGTCTGCTTTGTTTCGCGTCTGGCTGAAAGCCCTGGGAGGCCCGTGTGATAGGAGCCTCGAAAAACCATAGCGAGCGGTGCCAGTGCCAAGCCGGCTATCAGCTCTTTGAGTTCCTGGTCGGTCATCGTCTGTTACTTAGGGCATCCGGGACAAGGGGCATTATACACGCAAGCGTCAGGTGACCATCGAGGAGGAGGCCGATTGATTCCAGGCCACACTATCGACAATCCGGCGCAACGATCTTAATGATTGCTCAATGGAATGGAGTTGCGGGCGTGGTCTCAATCAGATCGCCCTTGCGTTGCAGTACGGTAACGCCCTGATTGAGCGCGGACTGTATGGTCTCGTCGTCCAGATAAAAGGAAGCCAGCCCCAGATGCAGTTTGTGGTCTCTGTACAGTGGAAACAGGGGTTTGAAGTTGACCGCCTTTTTGTCAATCAAGGTCTTGACATCATGCGGATGCGCCTTGTATTTGACCTCGATAATGAACACATGCTGGCCGTTCGACAGCAGAATATCGTACTCATCCTCAATCCCATGGCTGTTACTGGTCAGGTTTTTGTGCACAGAATCAAAGCGGATGCCGCGCAACACCGGACGATGCTTGAGCGAGTTGAAGTAAAATGCCTCGGCGACCGCGCCCTGGTTGTTGGCAACACCACCGTACATGGTGGCTAATTTATCCAGTCGGGCATCGCTTCTGGCTAGTTGTGCGTCCGTTTTTGCCAGTTGCGCATCCGTCTTGGCTAGTTGTGCGTCCGTCTTGGCCAATTGTTCATCGGTTTTGCGCTGGGCCAGCGCCAGACTGGCTACCAGCTCTTTGAGTTCCTGGTCGGTCATCGTCTGTTACCTGGGATACCTGGGACAAGGGGTATTATACACGCAAGCGCCAGATGATTCGGAAGGAAAGGCTTGAATACAGGATTTTTCCCATCTCTAAATCTCAGATAAGGGTCGTTTGATGCATAGGTCAGGCGATTAATTTTCTATATACCCCGGTAGAAACCACAGGAAGCCCGGCAGACTTCCAGGAATTAATGCCACCGCGATACCAGTAGATATTAGAGTAACCGAGCTTAGCCGCTCTCAAGCACGCATTGTAAGATAACCAACACTTCGAGTCCAGGCAGTAAAAGACAAGAGGAGCCGTTTTATTATTGCCAGTCAGATCAGCAAGCTGATCAATAAAGCGTTCATGATCAATGTTGTCATAGTCTTTGTCTTTTGAGCCTCTGCCAAAGCCTGTAAGCCAAACAGATGTGGGAATTGAGTTTGTTGAGCTATCTTTTTTATTAAGCACATTTATAACCGCTGGCCTGTTTTCAGAGGTAAGCATTTTACTCAGATCATAGGTGGTTATGGTTTTAGCAGTAAGATGTGACAATGGGGTTGGTGAATGATACCTGGGATTTTTGTAAGCAAGGGTAGCAGGTACATGCCAGTTTTTATCCTCATCGTCGTAGGCTTTATTTTCGATGCTGCTGTTTGTGAGTTCTTTCAGAGCTGATGGATTATCTTTGGGTACAGTATTGCAGCCCACAGTAATCATAAGTGCTAAAAGTATTAAAGCGTTTTTCGAACTCATTTATTAATCTCCTTATCTAAATTGTTACAAAAATATAGGTTAAAAGAATCAGGCCAAGCCATTTCCACAGTCCGTGCCTGTCAGATCTTGTGTGGCGCATAACGGATGTAGCCCTTGCGACATTTGATGCCGTACCTGCAACGCGCCGTCGCCTTCCGCTATAAGCTATTCGGTGCCGCTGCGCACGTCAGCAAACAGTTTGCCGAACTCTCAGACGACGGCATGATCTTTTTCGATGTTCAGGGGCGTGTGGTGCATGTCAACGGAATTACCGAAAAAATACTCACTGGCACGCGCATGGATATAAGTAATGGGTCGCTACTGCCGCCGCATGACTGGTTGCAGCGTGCTTTATCGGCGGCGCTTAAGCGCCTGCCGACGCAGACGGACGAACCCTGTGTTTATACGATACCGGTCTATGGCAAGATGGGTCACTGGTCGCTGCGCTTTACTCCGATAGCCGGGTCGTTGCGCGATGAGGTCGGCTTTGCGGCGTTGTTGTTAATCAGCGCCCCGGTGTTTGCGGCCAACGCAACGGCCGTTTCCATACTCGGCCAGCGTTATCATCTGACACCGGTCGAAATCGCACTCGTTGAGGCATTGGTTGCCGGGCGTCATCTGAAACAATTCGCTGAACAAGCCTGCATATCCTATGAAACGGCACGCTCTCACCTGAAAAGTATCTTCAAAAAAACCGGTACACATCGGCAGGCCGATTTGATTTTGCTGATGACGGGGATTGCCAATCCTGATTGAGGATGAATTCTGAGCATCCTGATGCGCTGATACAGGCCCGGGACGGGCTGCAAGCCGGGGTTTTCCAGGGTTGATGCAGGCTGCGATTTTCCGATGAGCCGGCCCGGGTCGAGTCCTGTCAGGTATCCTGAGAACAAGCTACTGAGGACGGAACTTTTTCAATAGCCTGTTAGAGGCCCACTGATATCCCTCTTTAATTGCCTGAACCGTCAGGCATCTATACAATCCACCCCGAATTTTCATGGAAATCCGCCTGATTGCGCGGTTTTTGCTACATTACACTGATATTTCTGGAGTTTCCCATGGCAGTAGAACGTACCTTTTCCATTGTTAAGCCTGATGCGGTTGCCCGGAACGTTATTGGAGAAATTTATTCCCGTTTTGAAAAGGGAGGGTTGCGCATTGTTGCGTCTAAAATGCTTCATCTAACGCACGAGCAGGCCGAAAGTTTCTACGCCGTTCACAAGGGGCGCCCCTTCTTTTTTGATCTGGTTGAGTTTATGACCTCAGGCCCGGTAATGGTGCAGGTGCTGGAAGGCGAGGATGCAATCAGGAAAAATCGCCAGCTGATGGGGGCAACCAATCCTCAGGAGGCTGCTCCCGGCACTATCCGTGCTGACTTTGCCTCAACTGTCGATGAAAATGCTGTCCATGGTTCCGATGCCCCTGAAACGGCGGAGCAAGAGATCAGATTTTTCTTCGGCGAAGGCGGTATTTGTGAGCGTACCCGTTAAAATAAACATCAATGACTGAAAAAACCAATCTGCTGAATTTTGACCGAGAGGCGTTGGCGGTATTTTTTACCGACCATGGAGAGAAGCGTTTTCGTGCCGACCAGCTAAGTCAATGGATTCATCAATTCGGAGTGACCGATTTCGATAAGATGACCAATATGAGCAAGTCGCTTCGTGACTGGCTCAAGGAGCGTACAGAGATCACATTTCCTGAAATGATCCGTGATGAAGTCTCGAAAGACGGTACCCGCAAGTGGTTATTTCGCCTGGATGACGGTAATGTTATCGAGACCGTCTTTATCCCTGAAGGTATCCGCGGTACGCTTTGTATCTCGTCCCAGGCTGGCTGTATCCTTGATTGCACGTTTTGTGCGACAGCCCGGCAGGGCTTTAACCGTAATCTGACAACGGCGGAAATCGTCGCTCAGATCTGGCTGGCAAATCATTTCCTGTCGGGCTTTGGCCGCAAGAAGAAAGTTATCAGTAATGTCGTCATGATGGGTATGGGAGAACCTCTTTATAATTACCGTAACGTATTGTCTGCACTCAGAATCCTTATGGATGATTTCGCCTATGGCCTATCCAGTCGTCGCGTGACACTGAGTACCGCAGGCGTCGTACCTCACATTCTGAAGCTGGCGAATGATTGTGATGTCAGCCTTGCAATTTCCCTCCATGCGCCAAACGATGAGCTCAGAAATAAACTGGTTCCAATGAATCGCAGATTTCCGATCAGTGAATTGCTGGCGGCATGTAAAAAATACACCGACGCCAAGGCTCATCGCGAGGTTACCATGGAGTACGTTATGCTTGATGGCATGAATGACCAGTCACAACAGGCAAGGGAATTAATCAGGATATTAAAAGGATTACCCGCAAAGATTAATCTGATTCCATTTAACCCTTTCAAGGGTGCTCCGTATCGCTGTTCGGATAGTCATACTATTCGCCGGTTCAGAGAAATTTTACAGGCCTCTGGACTGGTGGCAACGATACGTAAAACCCGCGGACAGGATATTGATGCTGCCTGCGGTCAATTGGCAGGAAAGGTGCGGGACCGTTCAATGCGGGCTACGATACAGCCCGGCTTTATTGATAAGGTTCAGGTAGCTACGCCATGAAAGCGTTCCCCGTTATTTTACTGGTAATCTCATTGATATCTGTATCAGGTTGTCAGATTGCAGGCAAATCTCAGGAATCTCAATTTGCCAACCAGCAGCCCAGGGAAGATTATATTAATTCCCCTGCTTACCTGAATGTTCAACTTGGTATCGTTTATATGAGAGAAGGAGCGCTGGGAGTAGCTCTGGAAAAATTGAAGAAAGCTCTGGTACAGAGCCCCGGACTTGCAGTCGCACATAACACAATCGCCGTGCTTTATGAAAGCATGGACGAGAGCCGCCTGGCGAAACAGCACTATGAGCAGTCGATTAAACTGGATTCTAATGATCCCAGACTACGGAATAATTACGGACAATACCTGTGTCGGCATGGCAGTGAGCTGGAAGGTATAAAGCAGCTTGATATTGCAGCCGAAAATCCACTCTATAAAGCTCCGTATTTACCTTTGGTTAGTGCGGGACTCTGTGCGCTGCGGATAGATGAGGACATTATGGCGGAAAGCTATCTTCGTCAAGCACTGGAAGAAAGCCCGGAACTGCTTCCTGCCCTGACCGGCATGATCCAGGTAAGCCTGAAGCAAGCCAAATATCTACAAGGTAGATCTTACCTGCAACGTTATGTGGCTTTGTCCAGGCATACCGCCGATACTCTGTGGGCCGGATACCGGATCGAAAAAAAGATGGGAGATAAAGAAGCGGCTGCTGGCTATGCGGTACGCCTCAAATCGCGCTTTCCTGATTCGGCGCAAACGATCTTGCTACTTGAAGATATTGCCCCAAGATGAGCGCTGAAATTGATAATGAGCAGGCCGCCGAGGAACAGAAGACCGGTTTACCGGGTACTGCACTGAAAAAAGCCCGGCAAGAGAAAGGGCTTAAACCCGAAGATATTGCCGGTCGCTTAAATCTTGAGGTGCGCGTGATAACAGATCTGGAGGCGGATGATTATACCCGATTGCCGGAACCAACCTATATCAGGGGCTATATTTTGGCCTATGCGAAGTTGCTTGATCTCCCCGAACCTGTATTGGAACCATTCGACCAGTACTTCGACCTACACTCGCCCCTTCGGTCAACCAACACGGCATCATTCGACTTATGTGGTCAGGATGGCTGGGTTAAATGCGTCAATGGCGGGCTTATCATTCTTCTGGTGATAGCCGTTGGTTTGTGGTTTGTTGAAAATTCTTTCCATCTGATACAACAGATGTCCCAGCCTCAGCCGGACCAGTCTGAAGAGACACCGGAAAGCCTGGTGGATAATAGCCTGATAACGGAAACCACAGATCATGGTGTCGGGATGTCAGCGACGGTTATGGATTTAGAAGAAGCGACAATTGATTCACAGAACCATGCAGCAGAGATGCCCGAGGATTCATTGACTGACGGTTCAACCGCAATAGCCATTGATTTACAGCAACATGTTTTGACTCAGTCTCCTGAGTCCACCTTACCTCTGGTTGATGATTTAGCGGCCAGTGCAGATCAATCGGAGCCTGCCAGAGACGCAACCACAGCCGATGTAGTGCTGGCATTCAAGGGTAGCAGCTGGGTTAAAGTCAATGATGTCGATGGTGAATTACGTGCCGGCACTTTCGACGATGGCCAACGTATTGAACTGAATGGCGTTGCTCCTATCGAGATTATCCTGGGCAAGCCGGAAAACGTCGAACTAACGTACAAGGGAAGGTCTATAGATTTAACCCCTTACTACAATAAAGTGGCCCGACTGACTCTGGATAGTCAAATTGAGTAATGCCAGTCTTTAGTTCAAAATCGCTTTAATACAGGCTTATACTGAGGATTATTTCTTGGCAACTCCCTTATTACAGGCTATCAGGGGCATGAACGATGTTTTTCCTGTTGACTCAGGTATCTGGCGGCATATAGAGAAGTCACTGAGTGATATTTTATTTGCCTGCGGGTATAGGGAAATTCGTACCCCTGTTGTCGAAAAAACAGAGCTGTTTAAGCGTTCTATTGGAGAGGTGACCGATATCGTTGAAAAAGAAATGTACACTTTCGATGACCGTAATGGTGACAGTCTGACCCTGCGCCCTGAAGGCACAGTCAGTTGTGTGCGGGCAGTTTTGCAAAGTGGCTTAATCAATCAGGGCATTCAACGTCTTTGGTACGCGGGACCCATGTTTCGACGCGAAAGGCCACAAAAAGGACGTTATCGCCAGTTTCATCAGATCGGAGCCGAGGCCTTTGGATTGAGCGGCCCGGATGTCGATGCTGAAATGATCATGATGACGAATCGTTTTTGGCAAAAATTGGGTATTGAAGATATGCGTTTGCATATAAACTCTCTTGGTAACCTTGAATCCAGGGCCAGATATCGTAAAGCGCTGGTTGCCTATCTTGAGAAGCATATCGGCAAGCTGGATGATGACAGCAAGCGGCGGCTCCATACGAACCCTCTAAGAGTACTGGATAGCAAGAATCCTGATGTGCGGGCTGTTGTAGAAGGCGCACCACATCTGACAGAATATCTGGATGAGTTTTCGCGGCAGCATTTTCAGGGTTTATGTGACCGACTGAATGCGGTAGGAATTTCATATGTGCTGGACGATAAGCTGGTAAGAGGGCTTGATTACTATTCCGATACCGTATTTGAGTGGATTACGGATAGTCTGGGCGCTCAGGGAACTGTTTGCGCAGGAGGGCGCTACGACGGGCTGGTCAGTCAACTTGGAGGGGAGTCCGTGCCGGCTGTAGGGTTTGCGCTGGGTATTGAGAGGCTGGCCGAAATGCTGCCGAATATACAAGCTGAAAGACACCCGCACGTTTACTTTGTCGGTGTTGGCGATGCCGTCCAAGTAGCTTTATGCCGATTATCTGAAAGGTTACGTCGAGACATCCCGAAACTTGGAATGATTGTAAATTGTGGTGGCGGGAGCTTCAAAAGCCAGCTTAAAAAGGCCGATAAATCCGGTGCGATGATTGCCTTGATTCTTGGAGAACGGGAGCTCAATGATCAGAATATCGTGATTAAATTTCTTCGGACGGATGCCCGGCAGGAAGTGGTCTCATATGAGCAGCTCGCCGGGCGAATGACAGAAATCTTGAACATTAATAAACATCAGGTCGGATGACATGGATACAGAAAAGGAACAGTTGGCACAGATTAAAAAATGGGTTCATGAAAATGGATTATCAATTGCGCTGGGGATTATCGCGGGCCTGGGTGGGGTATTCGGATGGAACGCATGGAAAGAACACCGCATAATAGATTCCCAGGAAACCTCCAGGAAACTGTATGACATAGTCAGGGCTTTCGATGAATCCACACCAGATGCGGCCGAAGCGGCGGCGCAGTCTTTATTATCTGGAATGAGCGATGGTCTGTACACCGATATAGCAAGGCTATTGCTTGCCCGTTCACACGTTGAACAAGGAAAGCTGGAAGACGCCGTTCAGCCTCTTAGGGAAGTGATTGACCGTGGTCAAGCCTCCATTCTGGCATCAGTAGCCAGAATTCGTCTGGCAAGAATCCATATCGAAGCATCGAAATTTGATGAGGCTAAAGCATTACTGATTGAGCAGCCTTCAACGGCGTATGTCGCTTTATATGAGGAAGTCCGGGGCGATATTCACCATGCACAGGGCAATATTCAGCTTGCCAGGGAATCCTATCTAAGGGCACAGCAGCGTGCCGGTGGTAGGGGAAATACCGAGATTCTGCATATGAAAATTGATGGCTTATCCATGTACACGGATCGTGTTGCCCAGACCGATACGACAACGGAGTAACCGCCATGTTTATAGCACGTTATCTTGTTTATCTGTTGTTTTTACTGTGGCTGGGCGGATGCGAGTCTATCAGTAGTATGTTTGAGGGCGAGAATAACGCAGAGCTTCCGACACCGCTGACAAAAATTAACAGCTCGGTTACAGTCAGTGGAGTGTGGTCGAAAAATGTCGGTGACACACACTATGCCGTTAATTTGAAGCCAATATATGCCGGTCAACGTCTTTACACAGCCAGTCGTGACGGTGTTGTCACCGCCCTGGATTCAGGGTCAGGCGAAATTAAATGGCGGATTGATACGCAGTCCCGTTTAGGAGGTGGGCCAGGTGTGGGCGAAGCTCTGGTATTGCTGGGATCGCGCGAAGGAGAAGTGATTGCACTCACAACTGACGAAGGTAAGGAATTATGGCGCAGTCGTGTAACCAGTGAAGTACTGTCTGTCCCGGTAGCTGTTGCCGGCATTGTCGTAGTACGGTCTATTGATGGACGCTTATTTGGTCTTTCGACGGCAAATGGTGAGCGCCTCTGGACCTATGATCGAACGGTTCCGGTTCTTACCTTGCGTGGCAGCAGTTCACCGACATTGGTGGGTGGGCTGGTGATCTATGGTTCGGATGGCGGCAAATTAGCGGCGATTTCATTAAAGGAAGGCCTGCCAATCTGGGAAAAGAGCGTTGCTTATCCGAGTGGCCGTTCTGAATTGGACCGCATTGTTGATATCGACGGAGACCCGCTGGTAATTAACGGCGTTATTTATGCCGCATCCTATCAGGGCACCGTAGTTGCTTTGGACCTTGAGACTGGTCACACTATCTGGTCAAAGGAATTGGCGACTTCCGCCGATATATCCGCCGACCAATCAAACATTTATGTAACCGATGTCGAAGGCAACATCTGGGCACTTGATCGTAGAAGCGGTGCCGCCCTTTGGAAGCAGGACAAACTGAAGTTCAGAAACGTAACAGGGCCTGCCGTGGACGGCAAACATATTGTTGTTGCCGATCTTGAAGGTTACTTGCATTGGCTTTCGATTAATGATGGGAGTTTCGCGGGCCGCATCAAGGCAGGCAGCTCCGCAATCAATGTTCCACCGCTGGTTGTAGATGGGTTTGTGTATAGTTATTCGCTTGACGGGAAACTGTCAGTCTATTCAGCCAGATAATCGGATTACTCGGGAATTGTCCTGTGCCGGTTCTCGCGTTACTTGGCAGACCGAATGTTGGTAAATCGACGCTTTTTAACCGCCTCACAAAAACACGTGATGCCCTTGTGGCGGACTATCCGGGGCTGACCCGTGATCGTCAATATGGTCACGCCGACATAGATGGCCGACCGTTTATTGTCATAGATACTGGTGGCCTGATTGATGAAACAGGCGATATTGATAACCTGGTGATTCAACAGTCTTTTCAGGCGGCGGATGAAGCCGACCTGATTCTTTTCCTGGTCGATGCGCAACAGGGGCCTAATGCGCATGATGAGCAGATTGCCGGACAACTCAGGCGCTATGGAAAGCCGGTGCAACTGCTGGTGAACAAAATTGATTCTACGGATGCCGACATGGCCCTGAGTGAATTCCATGCCCTGGGGTTTGGTGAACCCATAGCGATAGCCGCAGTGCAGGGTCGAGGTCTGAGAAAGCTTTCTGAAAGTCTGATTGATCATTTCCCGGTGTCGGAGAAACCTGACAGTCAGATTGATTCTGCTGATAGAGGAATGACCTTTGCGGTCGTCGGACGCCCGAATGTTGGAAAGTCAACTTATGTAAATCGATTGCTGGGTGAAGAACGACTGGTGACCTTTGATCAGCCTGGCACAACGCGCGATAGCATTTTCGTTCCTCTCCGGCATGGCAATAAAAAAATTACCCTGGTTGATACGGCCGGCATACGCCGCCGTGGTCGCATTAAACAAACAGTAGAAAAATTCAGCGTAGTGAAGACACTGCAAGCCATTGATGAAGCCAATGTTGTGATAATGATGCTTGATGCCCGCGAAGGAATCGCCGAGCAGGATGCCAGCTTACTGGGTTACACTCTGAAAAGAGGGCGAGCACTGGTGCTTGCAGTCAATAAATGGGACAGGCTATCGGCTGAACAACGAAATAAAATCAAAACACAGTTGGAACTAAAGCTCGGCTTTACCGACTTTATCGAACCGCATTTTATATCTGCGCTTCACGGTACGGGTGTATTTGATGTCCTTGATGCGGCCGAGAGAGTTTACAAGGCGGCGTTTCGTCGTTTCACAACGCCGGTTCTGAACCAGTTATTACAGGATATGCTGGCAGAACATCAACCGCCATTGATTCGAGGACGGAGAATGAAACTCAGATACATGCATCAAGGTGGCACGAATCCACCTCGTTTTATCATTCATGGAAATTCTACCGATATTGTCCCTGACAGTTATCGTCGCTATCTGGTTAATCGGATACGCAGGCATTTACGATTGAAAGGTACGCCGATTGAAATTGAATTCCGCAGCGGCGATAACCCTTTTAAGGGTCGGAAGAATAAGTTGACACCGCGGCAAATAAAGAAACGTGAACGAATCAGGCGGCAGAGCCGCAGGCGTTAGCAGGTGATTGAAATTCACTCAGGCGCGTCCGAGCCAAGGTAAAAATGACCGAAAAAGCGAGGAGCCATAGCGAGCGTTCCGAAGGTGAGATCAGGGCAGACGGCAATCAGCCTTGAAAGAAGATGCGCTTGCCATATAGTCGGATATCAGCCATGATTTCACGCTATAACCGGCTTATTGATAGACTGCGATCCAAAGTTGTCTATACGGAATAAGCATAACTGGGAGTCTGTGTAAAATGCTGGAAATACTTCGATACTTAGTGCGCACGATTTTGCGCATCCTATATCGCGTAGAGGTGCAAGGGATTGAAAACTTTCACCGCGCAGGCAACCGCGTTTTAATCATTGCCAATCATGTTTCATTTCTTGATGGGATTTTATTAGCTGTTTTTCTGCCCAAAATGCCATTGTTTGTTATTAATACCTTTATGGCTCGTAACTGGTGGGTGAAACCATTTTTACAACTGGTTAAATACGTCACCATTGACCCCACAAACCCGCTGTACGTTAAAACACTGATTCGCACTATGGAAGGCAGCGAGCTTGTAGCCATCTTTCCTGAGGGCCGTATTACAGTGACCGGTTCCCTGATGAAAATTTATCAGGGCTCAGGACTGGTGGCGGATAGAGCGGGAGCGCAGGTACTGCCCATACACCTCGATGGACCGGAATACTCAAAATTTTCCCGACTGAAGGGCATTATCCGCCAACGCTGGTTTCCTGAAATACGAATCACGATCCTCTCTCCCCGCACGATTGACATTGATCCGGAGATTAAAGGTTCCCGGCGCCGTGTAATTGTCGCTCAACTTCTGGAGGACATGATGCGGGACATGGTGTTTATTTCCGGGCGATACCATCAGACACTTTTTGAGTCATTGCTTGATGCGCGGACGATCCATGGTGGAGCGCTCCCGATAATAGAGGATATTAATCGCAGACAACTGAGCTATAAACAACTGTTACGTTCCGTGTTTGGCCTGTGCTATGCACTGAAAAGATCACTAGGGCACAGGGCAGGTATTGGCTTAATGCTGCCTAATGCCATACCCACGGTTGTGACCTTCCTGGCATTACACCTGCTTGGCAAGACACCATCCATAATTAACTACACAATGGGAATAAAAGACATTCGCTCCGCAATTCGCACGGCGAGTATCGGCATGATTATTACCTCTCGAAAATTTATTGAGGTTTGGGGAAGACAGGATGACATAGAGGCAATAGAACGTGATACCGATATTATTTACTTAGAAGATGTTAGAGAAAGCATCACTGTATACATAAAGCTGAAGGCTTTACTATCAAGCCTGTTTCCTCGTCTCGCCTGGAGTTTCAGTCAGGCGACTGACGATCCGCAAGAGTCAGCCGTCATACTTTTTACATCAGGTTCAGAAGGCGAGCCCAAGGGCGTCGTGCTTTCCCATACCAATCTTCTGGCAAACCGTTGTCAGCTTGACGCAGTAATTACCTTTACAGAGGATGATGTCATATTGAATGCCATGCCGTTGTTTCACTCATTTGGATTCATGGCGGGAATGATACTGCCGCTGATCTCTGGAGTTAAACTTTTTCTATATCCATCACCGTTACACTACAACGTCATTCCTGAATTGGCCTACGATATTCGTTCTACAATTCTATTTGGAACCAATACTTTTCTGGCGGGTTACGCGCAAAAAGCCCAAGCCTATGATTTTCATAAAGTGAGGCTGTTATTGGCGGGGGCGGAAAAGTTACAGGAAGAAACGCAGCGAATATGGTATGAAAAATTTGGTTTGCGGATTCTTGAGGGTTATGGAGCAACTGAAACCAGCCCCGTCATCTCTGTTAACACGCCGCTATATTACAAAGTGGGGACTACGGGGCGGTTGTTACCGGGCATTGAATACCATCTCGAACCGGTTGCCGGAATTGAAGAAGGTGGACGCTTACACGTCAAGGGCCTGAATGTCATGCGTGGTTACCTTATGCCGGATGAACCCGGTATATTACAGCCACCATCAACATTGAGAGGTGACGGCTGGTACGATACAGGAGATATTGTCTCCATAGATGATATGAGTTTTGTCACGATAAAAGGCCGAGCTAAGCGCTTCGCAAAAATTGCCGGAGAGATGGTATCATTTGCCCAGGTTGAGAGCTTGGCGAGACACTGTTGGCCGGATGAAGATCATGCCGTAGTTGCCATACCTGATGCCGGAAGAGGAGAGCAACTGGTGCTGTTTTCAACCGGAGATATCACAGAGCGTAGCCGCAGAGAACTGCTTGAAATGGCCCATCAAATGGGTCAGAGCCAGTCCCTGGTGCCAAGGAATATCACCCATGTGGACAGTATTCCATTGCTGGCAGCAGGAAAAACCGATTACCCCGGCCTGCTCGATATAGCGTCGAAACGATATGGCTGACTGACGGCCCGATAAAACTATGAACTTTGCAGTACTGGCCTTATCATATGTATGAATGTATTACAATGATGCTGTGAGCGGGCCATCGCTTGTTTTTGTATATTTTCTAAAAGCTTATCAGGTCTTTACAGATCTCATTTATGAACAATCAATAAGATTGAACGACACAGGAGCAAACTAATGTCTGAAAAAATTTCAATGAAACCCATCTCTGCTGCAATTGGCGCGGCTGTGGCTGCCTCCCTGGCGGCCATGCCTGTCGCCCAGGCCGACGCCAGCCCGTTTGGTATGACCGATCTGGGTTCAGGCTATCAGGTCGTAATGGAAGGCAAGTGCGGTGAAGGCAAATGCGGTGGTTCCAAAGCCGGAGGTGAAGGCAAATGCGGCGAAGGCAAATGCGGCGGTTCCAAAGCCGGAGGTGAAGGCAAATGCGGCGAAGGCAAATGCGGCGGTTCCAAAGCCGGAGGTGAAGGCAAATGCGGCGAAGGCAAATGCGGCGGTTCCAAAGCCGGAGGTGAAGGCAAATGTGGCGAAGGCAAATGCGGCGGTTCCAAAGCCGGAGGTGAAGGCAAATGCGGCGAAGGCAAATGCGGCGAAGGCAAGTGCGGCGAAGGCAAGTGTGGAGGCAACAAGTAACATCGGGCAAAGGGCCGGTAACGTGCCCCATGGGAAAAGACGATGCATGATATTCGGACACGTGATTATCCCGTGCGTGGTGCAGGTTTAGGTTTCCGGCGAGTCCTGATGGACTCGCTGGCAGCCGGTTTTCCGGAGCACATCTCATTTATGGAGATTGCCCCGGAAAACTGGATGAGAGTCGGCGCTAAGGCCGGCAAGCAGTTTCGTACTTTCACGGAGCAACATGACTTCGTTTGTCATGGTCTATCACTTTCGATTGGTTCGCCATCTCCCCTTGATGTTGAGTTTGTCAGAGAAATAAAGGGCTTTCTTGATGAGCACGGCATCCTATGCTACAGCGAGCACCTCAGTTACTGTTCAGACGACGGACACTTATACGACTTAATGCCAATCCCCTTTACCGAAGAGGCCGTACACTACGTGGCGGCTCGGATACATCGTGTACAGGATATTCTGGAGCGTCGTATAGCGATGGAAAACGTCTCCTATTATGCGGCGCCGGGGCAGGAGATGTCAGAAATAGAATTTATAAATGCAGTCCTCGAAGAAGCCGATTGTGATTTACATATCGACATCAACAACATCCATGTCAACGCGATCAATCATCGGTACGATGCGGAAGAGTTTCTAAAGGCCCTGCCGGGCGAGCGTATCGCTTATGCCCATATCGCGGGGCACTTTGTCGAAGCTGAAGACTTGCGCGTTGATACACATGGCGATGACGTTTGCGAACCGGTATGGAATCTATTACGGATTGCCTATGACACGTTTGGTGTGTTTCCGACCCTGTTGGAGCGTGATTTTAATATCCCGCCTTTACAGGAGCTGCTCGTTGAGGTTGACAGAATTGCCGAATACCAGGGTGATACTTCTCATGTCATGCTGAAATCACGCGCCTCCTAGCCATGTCACAGCCGGGCTTCAAGCAGATACAGCGCGATTTTGCCGCGCATATCCGCGATCCTGAGAACGCCCCCGGACCCGAAGGAATAGAAGATCGCCGCATGGCGATTTACCGCAATTTATTCTATAACAATGTGGAAAGCTTTATGGCAAGCGGCTTTCCGGTCCTGCGTTCACTCTATGATAATGATGCCTGGCATTTGTTGATAAGAGATTACTTCTCACGCCATAACGCCAAAACCCCGCATTTTCCGGAAATGGCCGAAGAATTTATCCATTATTTGCAGAATGAATTGACTCCGGGCGACGATGATCCCGCCTTTATCCTTGAATTGGCTCATTACGAATGGATGGAAACCGCATTACTGCTATCCAAAGATCGTATGGCCGACATCCCATATAACAGCCAGGGGGATTTAATGCACGATCCCATCGTTACCTCCCCTCTGGCGCGGCTGCTTTCCTACGAATGGCCGGTGCATGCGATCAGTCGCGACTACCGGCCAACCGAAAAGCCGGCCCAGCCAACCCGGATTATTATTTATCGTGATAAACACGACGACATTGGTTTTATACAGGTAAATCCCGTAACTGCGCGATTGTTTCAATTACTGGATGATAAAGAACGGCGTTTGAGTGGTGCACAGGCCCTGGAGCAGGTCGCCCGAGAGCTGGATCACCCACAGCCGGAGATTATCATCTCAGGCGGAATGGATACGTTAAGGCAATTACGAGCAAAAGACATTGTACTGGCAGCCTGTCCGCCGATAAGATGATATAAAAACCTGAAAGGTTTATATATTAGGTTCTATAATAGACTAAGGATGCGGCGCGTCACCCCGATTGACTATTGCCGCCACAATACCGCAACAGTTACGCATAAGCCGATAATGGTAATACCGAGGAGTGAATAGTGAAGGGATCAGAACTGTTTGTCCGCTGTCTTGAGAATGAAAATGTCGAATACATCTTTGGCATTCCCGGCGAGGAAAACATCGCCGTGATGGATGTTCTGCTCGATAGCCCGATCAATTTTATTACAACGCGCCATGAACAGGGTGCCGCCTTTATGGCCGATGTGCAGGGTCGTCTGACGGGCAGGGCGGGAGTTTGTCTGGCCACGTTAGGCCCAGGTGCGACCAACCTCATTACCGGCTTTGCCGATGCAAATATGGATCGTGCGCCGATTTTAGGCATCGCAGGCCAGGGCGCAACGACACGATTACACAAGGAAAGCCACCAGATACTGGATCTCGTCAACCTGTTTAAGCCCATATCAAAATACTCAACCCAGGTGCGTGAACCGGAAATCATTCCTGAAATTGTCCGTAAAGCCTTCAAGGTAGCACAGGCGGAAAAGCCGGGCGGTAGCTTTATAGATTTTCCTGAGAATATAGCGGGCATGTCAATCGAGGGAAAAGAGCCACTCAAAGTACAAAGCGCAGCGTCTCCCATGCCACCGGCAGACAAGCTGCAACAGGCCGCCGATCTTATTTCTGCCGCACGTTTTCCTTTGGTCATGGTCGGTAACGGCGTTGTGCGGGGTAAGGCCAATGAAGCCCTGGTCAAATTTTCTGAGAAACTTAACCTGCCCGTGGCCACAACATTCATGTCCAAGGGATCGATTCCCTTCTCACATGATCACTGCCTTGGATCGGTAGGTCTGGCAGCCAGCGATTATGTTTCCTGCGGTTTTGATAGAGCCGACGTTGTGATCTGCGTGGGTTACGACATCGTCGAATACCACCCGCATTTATGGAACAGAAACAAACAGGCCCGGATTATCCACATTGATTTTTCAGCCGCCGAAGTTGATGAATACTACATTGTTGAATGTGGAGTTATCGGTGACATTGCCCAGGCGCTGGGCGCTATCAGCGAGCTGGCCACGCCGTGTGATGCGTTTCCGGCGACGACCCTGCGTCAGACCATTCTCGATGAAACCGAAGAACATGCCAATGACACCGGCTTCCCCGTCAAACCCCAGAAAATAATGTGGGACCTGCGGCAATTACTGCAACCGGAAGACATCGTCATTAGCGACGTTGGCGCACACAAGATGTGGATGGCGCGCATGTATCAGGGGGAATATCCGAATGCCTGTATTATTTCAAACGGCTTTGCGTCGATGGGGATAGCCGTTCCCGGTGCCATTGCGGCCAAACTCCATTACCCTGAACGTACCGTGGTCGCAGTAACCGGCGATGCGGGTTTTATGATGAACTCTCAGGAAATCGAGACCGCGCTTCGTATCGGTACGGCATTGATCATCCTTATCTGGACCGATTCAAAATATGGCCTGATTCGCTGGCACCAGATGAAAGCCTTCGGCAGGCCCAGCCATATAGACTTCCACAATCCGGACTTTGTAAAGTATGCAGAAAGCTTCGGTGCCCGGGGCTATCGTGTGGAATCTGCACAGGATTTATTACCGACATTGCAACGTGCGAGAGACGACAGAACCGTCGCTATTATTGATTGCGCCGTTGATTACGAAGAAAACATGAAACTAACGGAAAAACTTGGCGGGCTGATTTGTCCAATTTAACGGCGGCAATGATTGAATAACACACCAGGGACCGATATGGCAGAAGATTATCCACTAATGATTACAGGATGCGAAGCGCAACAGCAGCTGACCGTTACCTCGCCTTTCGACGGTTCCCGGATTGGTTCGGCGGGCATAGCGAGCGGCGCAGACGTGCAAACCGCACTGTCCGTCGCCTTTGGGCTTTACCGTAATCGTAGCCAGTGGCTGAGTGGAACCGAGCGTATTCAGATACTGAACAAAGCGGCTGAAATCATGCGGGACAGATTTGAATACCTTGCCATTGAAGCGGCCCGGGAAGGAGGTAAGCCCCTGGTTGATTCACGTGCTGAAGTTGCGCGGGCCATTGATGGCGTCAAAAATTGCGCCGAATTACTGCGCAATGAATCGGGACGTGAAATCCCAATGGACATCACCCCCGCATCAGCGGGACGGCTGGCGTTCACACATCGCGAACCTGTTGGCGTTGTCGTAGCCGTCAGCGCATTTAACCACCCGCTGAACCTGATCGTACACCAGATAGGACCGGCGGTCGCCGCCGGCTGTCCCGTGATTGTCAAACCGGCCGAAGACACGCCACTATCATGTATGCGGCTAATCTCGATACTCAGAGAAGCGGGCCTGCCCGATGAATGGTGTCAGTCCTGTGTTGTTGATGACCTCAACGTTGCAGAGCAGCTGGTGACCGATGAGCGCGTCGGATTTTTCAGCTTTATAGGCAGCGCCGGAGTAGGCTGGATGCTGCATTCCAAACTGGCCCCGGGCGTGCGTTGCGCACTCGAACACGGAGGCGCTGCACCGGTAATTTTAGCGGCAGATGCAGACCTGGATGAAAACCTGCCGATGATAGCCAAAGCCGGCTTTTATCATGCCGGGCAGGTCTGTGTATCGGTCCAACGCGTTTATGCCCCGTCACCGCTGGCCGAACAGATTGCGCAACATCTGGCGAAACTGGGTGATGCCATGCTGGTTGGTGACCCGGTGCTTGAAGACACGGATATTGGGCCGCTCATTCGCCCCCGCGAAGTCACCAGAGTACATGAATGGGTTGAGCAGGCCGTGAACGAAGGTGCCCAACTGCTAAGCGGCGGCAAGCCGGTTTCCGATACCTGCTACCCGGCAACAGTATTGCTCAATCCGCCCGACAGCACAAAAATTAGCTGTAATGAAGTATTTGGCCCCATTATCTGCGTCTATGCATATGATGATATTGATGAAGCGATTCAACGAGCGAACAGCCTGCCGTATTCCTTCCAGGCATCCATCTATACGCGGGACATGGACACAGCCCTGCATGCCTATAAAAATCTGGATGCCTCGGCCGTTATGATAAACGAACATACAGCATTTCGAGTTGACTGGATGCCATTTGCCGGCCTGAAACAATCGGGTTATGGAGTAGGTGGCATAAGACATACCTATGAAGATATGACGACAGAAAAAATGATGATAATACGATCCAAAGCGATATAAAAAGGTAACGGGAGCCTGAACATGGTAGAAACATTACAAAATAACTTTATATATGCAACCTTGGAAGTTCTCGCTATAAGCTTTATCTTTGCGATAGGCATCCTGGTTGCTCTGGTCATCGTCACCTACATTATTGACATAACGCAAACCCAGCACGCCATCCGGCGCAACTATCCGGTGATAGGGCACTTCCGCTATCTATTCGAACATGTCGGCGAATTTTTCCGACAGTACTTCTTTGCCATGGACCGGGAAGAACTGCCATTTAACCGAGCGCAGCGCTCATGGGCGTACCGTGCGGCGAAGAACCTGAATAACACCGTAGCGTTTGGTTCCACCCGTGACTTAAAATCGCCAGGCACAGTTCTGTTTGTGAACTGCCCGTTTCCCACTCTGGGAAAAGATGCCGTTGACCCATCGCCGGTTGCCTTGGGGCCATACTGTAAAAAGCCTTGGACGACCAGCGCCTTGTTCGGCATTTCAGGCATGAGCTATGGAGCCATATCCGAACCGGCGGTACTGGCCCTGTCAAAAGGTGCTCGCAAGGCCGGCATATGGATGAACACAGGAGAAGGCGGCCTATCGCCCTATCACCTTGCCGGTGGTGCCGACATCATCTTTCAGATCGGCACGGCAAAGAATGGAGTGCGTGATGTACAAGGCAACCTTAATGACGACAAACTAAGCGAAGTCGCCGCACATGAACAGGTCAGAATGTTTGAAATCAAGCTTTCCCAGGGGGCAAAGCCAGGCAAAGGCGGGATTCTGCCGGGCGCCAAAGTGACCGAAGAAATCGCCGCAATACGAGGTATCAAAGTCGGAGAAGACGCCATCAGCCCGAACCGCCATCCGGACATCAACTCAAATGCCGAACTGCTGGACATGATAGACCACATTCGCCGGATTACAGGCAAACCGGTCGGATTCAAGGCAGTGATGGGCGCCTACGGATGGCTCGATGAATTATTCGACGAAGTCAACAAGCGAGGTAAACAAAGCGCCCCCGACTTTATTACCGTGGACAGCGCGGACGGTGGCACCGGCGCGGCACCTATGCCATTAATCGACGATATGGGATTACCCCTGCGCGAAGGATTGCCGTTATTAGTAAACAGACTGATTGAACACAAACTGCGTGACCGGGTAAAAGTATTCGCCTCCGGTAAACTGGTAACACCCGCCGACGTAGCCTGGGCGTTGTGCCTCGGGGCCGACTTCTGCGTAAGCGCCAGAGGTTTCATGTTCGCCCTGGGCTGCATTCAGGCCCTGCAATGTAATAAAAACACCTGCCCGACCGGCATCACAACGCACAACAAAAAAATGCAGGGCGGCCTGGTAGTGACCGAAAAAGCACAGCGAGTCGCCAGCTATGCGCGCAACATGGTCTATGAAGTTGGCATGATCGGTCACTCCTGCGGAGTTAAAGAACCGCGGGAACTCAGGCGTTACCACGCCCGAATTGTCGGCCAGAACAGCCTGTCCATCCCCCTGAACGAACTCCACCCGTTACCGGAAACAACCGACGCTGATGGAACATGATAATGCCATCCTGCGAGAGATATGCGATTTATCAGATAGTACGGAGCCAAAGAAAGTGTTACGGCTGCTTGCGCTTGATAGGGAAGGTTTGAGGGTTCTCTGAACAAAGTTCCATCCCAGACTCGCCAGAGTATGAAAAACAAAGGGAATTATGTAGCAAAGTCCGGATCCCCCAATGGAATAGAACCAGAGGAGATGTTGCGACATGACACAAAAAACAGCATAATTAAGACGATGATGAACTGATGAAACTGGAAAAGGCAATCAAATAATGAGTACATATGCGATAATTTTGAGTCGTGAACCCAGTCAATATGTGTGGAATAAGATTAAAGAGTACTGGGAATCATCTCATTACATACTGAGCGATAGAATTGCTTTCATCGTATCGAAAGATCCAACAATAACCACTACGAAAATATCCGATATGATTGGTATGGAGAGTAGCCAGAAGATTAACGGGATTGTTCTACAAGTAAGTCACTTCAATGGATATGAAGCAGTTGATTTATGGGAATGGTTTGAGAAATTCCAATGAGTTCCGAGGGGACAGTACATGATCTCCGGACTTCCAGACCTTCTGCACCTGGCGGAAATGGTACAGGTGGAAGCGATGATCGTTTACGGGAAGTTGAAAAGAAACTAGCCGTTATTGAGAGCGAAATCAGGCATCTCGCCACAAAAGCAGATATAGAAGAGAAATTTGCCAGCCAGAACAAATGGCTGATTGGAGTCCTGATTAAAGTTGTTTTGGGCCTTGGGACAATGTTTTTGGGCCTTGGGTTAGCCATCCTGCGGTGGGGATAAGCAGCCGATTCCCGGGCGACTGCACAACATTAATTCAAAAACCTTTGCGGATTTTACACTGCATGATCCCCAAAAAAAGATGTAAGACCTTAACTGACAATCGATATTTACAATACCCTCGTCCGCAATATATTCCAGGGCACAACAACCATTGACTGAACGTTATCTGGTAACACCAGGGAGGAAAAAATGATAGCCCTGCTCAATAAGCTACAGGACTGGCTCGACACCAGTCGCGTAACCGATTTTCTCGCGCCTTTACTGCTGAGATTATATCTGGCCCCGGTATTCTGGATTGCCGGCACAAACAAAATAGGCGGCCTGCAAAGCTGGAATGCGGTTCAGGAAGGATTTCAAAATACAGCCGACTGGTTCGGCAATCCCGATTGGGGACTGGGTTTACCGTTACCGGGCCTGATGGCGCTATTGGCAATCAAGACCGAAATTTTAGGCTCAATCATGCTGTTAATAGGAATAGGTGTGCGCTGGGTATCCATACCCTTAATGATTACCATGCTGGTGGCCGCATTTTCCGTCCATTGGCAAAACGGCTGGCAGGCCGTCGCAGATACAATGAGTCCATGGCCACCGGCAGACATAGAAGAAACAGGCCAGCGGTTACAGGCCGCCCGCTCGATATTGCAGGAACATGGAAACTATGACTGGCTGACAGGTTCAGGCAGCTTCGTCATATCGAACAACGGCATAGAATGGGCAGCAACTTATTTTATAATGCTACTGGCGCTTTTCTTTATCGGCGCAGGCAAATACATAAGTGCCGACTACTGGATTGTGCGCAAGTTTCGTCGATAGGCAGCTTGCGCAAATGGCCATACAGCACATTATCCTTTTATTTATGGGCATGCTGCTACTGGCCATCATCATTGAACCGCTGGCGGAAAAGGCCCGCTTACCGTTTACAGCGGCGTTACTACTGATCGGTTTTACCGTATCAGAAATGCTGGTAATGTTCTCAATCGACACCGGCATACGCTGGGACAACTTTCACGGCCTGATCTTCTTTGGTTTCTTACCCATACTGATTTTTGAAGCGGCATTCAACCTTAACCTGCGCTCACTCATAAAAAACATAATCCCCGTTTTATTCCTGGCAATACCCCTGATGTTACTGTCAACGGTACTCATAGCCGCCCTGCTATACTACGGCATTGGCCATCCCGTCGGCTTTCCATGGGTAGCAGCCCTGCTGAGTGGAGCCTTACTGTCGGCAACAGACCCGGCAGCAGTACTGGCCCTGTTCAAAAAAGCGGGCGTACCGGAACGGTTATCCATACTGATAGATGGCGAGAGCCTGTTTAATGATGCAACCGCGATAGTATTATTCACCTTACTGATCGCCATCGCGACACATGGCGAAAATACGACCGGTACCTCTGATGTCGTATACAGCTTTCTAAAACACATTTTTCGGCGGCATATTAGTTGGCGGTCTACTAGGCGGCTTGGTTTTTCTCCTGCTGCCGTTAATAGAAAACGTAATCA